>CAWIYB010000004.1:0-1015211 GCA_963840255.1 uncultured Chloroflexia bacterium
ACGAAAAAGTATAATATATCCTTGGTTGGTCAAGTATGGGTTTGGTAATAAATAATTAATTATATATTGATATATCAATCAGTTATGTATTTTGCCGTCACCGTGGCATAAGGCTTGCTTCTCATATATTCAAAATTCTGCACAGAGGAAGTGGCTATGCGTAAAATCGCAATTTATGGCAAGGGTGGCATCGGCAAGTCCACCACCACTCAAAATACGGTGGCGGGGCTCGCCGAGATGGGCCGGAAGGTTATGGTGGTGGGTTGCGATCCCAAGGCGGATTCCACCCGCCTGCTGTTGGGCGGCCTGGCGCAAAAGAGCGTTTTGGACACCCTGCGGGAAGAAGGCGAAGACGTGGACCTGGATGATCTCCGCCGTACCGGGTTCTCCGGGGTGGTGTGCGTGGAATCCGGCGGCCCGGAACCGGGCGTCGGCTGCGCCGGCCGGGGCATCATCACTGCCATCAACCTGCTGGAGCAGTTGGGGGCCTATGCCGATAGCGAAATGCTGGATTACGCCTTCTATGACGTCTTGGGCGACGTGGTCTGCGGCGGTTTTGCCATGCCCATCCGGGAAGGCAAGGCCAAGGAGATCTACATCGTGGTCTCCGGCGAGATGATGGCCATGTATGCGGCCAACAATATCTGCAAGGGTATCGTCAAGTTCGCCGAGGCCGGGGGCGTGCGCCTGGGGGGCGTCATCTGCAACAGCCGCCAGGTGGATAACGAACGGGAGATGATCGAGGCCTTCGCCGCCAAGCTGGGCACCCAGATGATCCACTTCATCCCTCGGGAAAAAATGGTACAGCGGGCCGAGATCAACCGGAAGACCGTCATCGAATACGATCCGACGCACCCCCAGGCCGATGAATACCGGACCCTGGCCCGGAAAATCGAGGCCAACGAAATGCACGTTATCCCCAAGCCCATGAGCGCCGACGAACTGGAAAAGCTGCTCATCGATTACGGCCTGGTGGGTTGAGCGGCAAAGGAGAGGAACCATGAATCGTATCTGCGGCGTGCTGTTAACTCTCTGGGTGGCTGGTTGGGCTGTGGCCTCGCTGAGAGCGGTGCTGAAGGCCAGGGCCGCAAACCCGGCCAGACATTACCCAACCGGAATTCACATGAAATCAGGCATTTCCGGCAGATAGCCGGGGATGCCCTGAAAAGAAAGGCGACCCGACGGGTCGCCCCTACAACAACGGCAACGGAGGAAGAGTCATGATCATGGTCAGATCGGTGGTGCGGCCGGAAAAAGTGGACGCGGTCCTGGCCGCCTTAATGGAAGCGGGGTTCCCCGCGGTCACCAAAATGAGCGTGGTGGGCCGGGGTAAGCAGCGGGGCATCAAGATCGGGGAGATCACCTACGACGAAATCCCCAAGGAACTGCTGCTCACGGTGGTGAAGGATGCGGATAAGGATTTCGTCGTCAAGACCGTGCTCAAAGCGGCGCGCACCGGTGTCAAGGGCGCCTTCGGCGACGGCAAGATCTTTATTTCCCCGGTGGAGGAAGTCTACACCATCAGCTCCGGCATCAAGGAGAGCGGTTCCGGGGAGCTGGAAGAGGTAGCGGTATGAAAGAGATTATGGCCATCGTGCGCATCAATATGATGAATAAGACCAAGAAGGCCCTGGCGGAGGCGGGCATCTCGTCGGTCACCGCCCGGGACGCCCTGGGGAGGGGCAAGGGCCTGGTGGACCTGAACTTGCTGGAAGGCGCCGAAAAGGGCTACGAGGAGGCCATCGTCCAGTTGGGTCAGAGCCAGCGTCTCATCCCCAAGCGCATCTTCTTTGTCGTGGTCCCGGATCGGTTGGTCAAAAAAACCGTGCAGACCATCATGGCAGTGAACCGCACCGGCAAATCGGGCGACGGCAAGATCTTCGTCATGCCCGTGATGGACTCGGTTCGGGTGCGGACCGCCGAGTCCGGCGATCAGGTCTTGGACGAAGCCTGAGCCAGACCCGCAGCAATCATACGGAGAGAGACCCATGCCTTTAATAGCAGACAAAGACTTGAGTTCGACAATCTTGGAGCTCGATGCGGCCGAGGTGAAGGCGGAGTTGATCAGCAAGTATCCCACCAAGGTGGCGAGGAAGCGCGCCAAGCAGATTGTCGTGAACGAGGTGGGGCCGGACAGTTGCGTGCCGGAAATTGCCTCCAACGTCCGGACCATCCCCGGCATCATCTCCCAGCGGGGCTGCACCTACGCCGGCTGCAAAGGGCGTAGTGTTGGGCCCCACCCGGGATATCGTCAACATCACCCACGGCCCCATCGGCTGCGGCTTCTATTCCTGGCTGACCCGCCGGAATCAGACCCGGCCCCCGGGCCCGGAAGACCATAATTTCATGACGTATTGCTTTTCCACGGATATGCAGGATGAACAGATCATTTTCGGCGGCGAGAAGAAACTGAAGCAGGCAGTCCAGGAGGCCTATGATCTGTTCAAACCCAAGGCTATCGGCATCTTCTCCACCTGCCCCGTGGGCCTTATCGGGGACGACGTCCACGCCGTGGCCCGGGAGATGAAGGAAAAATTTGGCGATTGCAACGTCTTCGGCTTCAGTTGCGAGGGCTACAAAGGGGTGAGTCAGTCTGCCGGCCACCATATCGCCAACAACGGCATTTTCAAACACGTGGTGGGCCTGGACGACACGGTGCAGGAAGGCAAGTTCAAGATCAACATGCTGGGGGAATACAACATCGGCGGCGACGCCTTTGAGATCGAGCGCCTCTTCGAGGACTGCGGCATGACGCTGATTTCCACCTTCAGCGGCAACTCCAGCTATGATTATTTTGCCAACTCCCACACCGCGGACCTCAATCTCATCATGTGCCACCGCTCCATTAACTATGTGGCCGAGATGATGGAAACGAAATTCGGCATCCCCTGGATCAAGGTCAATTTTATCGGGGCTGAGGCCACGGCCAAGTCCCTGAGGAAGATCGCCAGTTATTTTGACGACCCCGAACTGACGGAGAAGGTCGAGGCGGTCATCGCCCGGGAGATGCCGGCGGTGAAGGCCGAGCGGGAAAAAGCCAAGGCCAGGTGCGAGGGCAAAACCGCCATGCTCTTCGTGGGCGGCTCCCGGGCGCATCATTACCAGGAACTCTTCCGGGAAATCGGCATGGAGACCATCGCCGCAGGCTATGAGTTTGCCCACCGGGACGATTACGAAGGCCGGCGGGTTTTGCCCGGCCTCAAGGTGGATGCGGACAGCCGCAATATTGAGGAATTGCACGTGGAACCGGACCCGAATCGCTTCCAACCCAGGTTGAGTGAGGCGGACATCGAACGGCTGGAAAAGGCCGGCCTCAAGCTCAGCGAATACGAGGGCATGATGGCGGAGATGGAGAATGGCGCCCTGGTCATCGATGACATCAGCCAGTTCGAAACCGAGCGGCTCATCGAACTCTACCATCCGGACATCGTCTGCGGCGGGATCAAGGAAAAGTACATCATTCAAAAGAGCGGCGTGCCCATGAAGCAGCTCCACAGCTATGACTATAGCGGACCGTATGCCGGATTTAAAGGCGCCATCAACTTCTACCGGGAGATCGACCGCATGGTCAACAGCAAGGTTTGGAAGTTTCTCAAGGCTCCCTGGCAGGAGAATCCCGAACTGGCTGCCAAATATGCGTGGGAATGAGCGGAGGCTCGCCGCCTCTGATGAGGAATTGAGGATAACGTCATGTTACTGAGACATACGCCAAAGGAAATCACCGAACGTTCGGCCTTGACCATTAACCCGGCCAAGACCTGCCAGCCGATCGGCGCCATGTATGCGGCCTTGGGCATCCATAATTGCCTGCCCCACAGCCACGGCTCCCAGGGATGCTACGCCTACCACCGCAGCACCCTGAGCCGGCACTTCAAGGAGCCGGCGATCGCGGCGACGTCTGCCTTCACCGAAGGCGCCTCCGTATTCGGGGGGCAGGCCAATCTGCTCCAGGCCATTAACAATATCTTCTCGGTTTATGAGCCGGACGTCATTGCGGTCCATACCACCTGCCTGTCGGAGACCATCGGGGACGACATCCCTCAGATTGTCGCCAAGGCCAGGGATGAGGGCAAGATCCCGCCGGGGAAATACGTCATTCATGCCAATACTCCCAGCTATGTGGGATCGCATGTCACCGGTTTCGCCAACATGGTCAAGGGCATGGTGGACTACTTTGCCACGGCCAACGGCCACAAGGAAAATCGCATCAATATTATTCCCGGCTACGTGGAACCGTGCGACATGGCAGAGATCAAGCGCCTGGCCGGGGAGTTGGGCGTGTCCATCATCATGTTTCCCGACACCTCCAATGTGATGAACGGCCCCCAAACCGGCAAGTACCATATGTATCCCGCCGGGGGCGTCACGATTCAAGAGTTGATCGAGGCCGGCAGCAGTATGGGCACAGTGGCTCTAGGCCCCCTGGCCTCCGGGCCGGCAGCCCGGGCCCTGGACACCAAGTGCAAGGTGCCCTGCGAAATCCTGAACCTGCCCATCGGGCTGATGGCCACCGACACCTTCATCGACACCTTGAGAAGGATCGCCGGAGTAACGGTACCCGACTCTATCAATATCGAACGGGGCCAGCTCCTGGACGTCATCACCGACATGCAACAGTACTTCTATGGCCGCAAGGTGGCCCTGGCGGGGGACCCGGATCATCTCATTTCCCTCACCGAGTTTTTGGTGTCCATCGACATGTGGCCCATTCACATCGTCACCGGAACCCCGGGCAAGAAGTTCGAAGCCCGGATCAAGGAGATTACCAAGGACGTGCCGCATCCGGTCAACGTCAAGAGCGCCGGCGACATGTTCCTGCTGCACCAGTGGATCAAAAACGACCCGGTGGACCTGCTCATGGGTAACACCTATATGAAGTACATCGCCCGGGATGAAGACATTCCCCTGGTGCGCTACGGGTTCCCCATCATGGACCGGGTCGGCCACAGCTACTTCCCCACTGTGGGCTACCGGGGCGGATTGCGCCTGCTGGAAAAAATCCTGGACGCCCTCCTGGACCGCCAGGACCGGGATGCCTTGGAAGAGAGCTTTGAGTTGGTGATGTGATTTTTCATTCCCCCCTTTTTTAAAGGGGGGTAGGGGGGATTAGTAAGCCACTAATATCCCCATAAATCCCCCTTTAGGAAAGGGGGACTAAAAAGACAAATGAGGCGATAACATGGAAAAACCTGAACATCATATCTTCGTGTGTATGAGTTTCCGGGGCCTGGAGCCCAAGGGCAAGTGCATCAAAAAAAATGCCCCTGATCTGCTGGGTTACCTGGAGTCGGAACTGGCGGACCGCGGTATAGAAAATGTCATGGTGTCCAGCACCGGTTGCTTGAAACTCTGCGAAAAAGGCCCGGTGGTGTTGGTCTACCCCGAAGGCTACTGGTACCAGGGGGTGGAGGGCGAAGACGCCATTGACGCCATCCTGGATGGCCTGGAAAACGGTGGCCCGGCCAAGGAATATTTGGTGGACTGAGAAGGGCGACGGGACGTCATAGCGCCAGGCTACGTGCGGCAGCATGAATCCCCCCTCATTTGAGGGAGCGTAGGGGCGACCCGGTGGGTCGCCCGAGGGTAGGCTGATGAATAAACCTATTTTTGAAGAACGTCAGGACCAGATTCACCGCAAGGGCGAAGCGCCCTTCCAGATGGAGTGCGACCGGGAAAGCCTGGCCGGGGCGGTAAGTCAGCGGGCCTGCGTCTTCTGCGGCGCCCGGGTGGTGCTCTACCCCATCGCCGATGCCCTGCACCTGGTGCACGGCCCCATTGGCTGCGCCGCCTATACCTGGGACATCCGGGGGGCTCTGTCCTCGGGGCCGGAGCTTCACCGCCTGAGCTTTTCCACCGACCTCCAGGAAATGGATGTGATCTTCGGCGGCGAATCCAAGCTCTATCAGGCTTTGAACGAACTCATCGACCGGTACCACCCCAAGGCGGCCTTCGTTTACTCCACCTGCATCGTGGGGATTATCGGCGACGACCTGGAGGGCGTCTGCAAAAAGGTGAGCGAGGAAAAGTCCATCCCGGTCCTGCCGGTTCAGTCCGAAGGGTTTAAGGGCAACAAGCGCGCCGGCTACGACGCCGCCTGCCAGGCCATGTTTCGCCTGGTGGGCACCGGCGACACCACCGGCATCAGCGACAAGAGCCTCAATATCCTGGGAGACTTCAACCTGGCCGGGGAAATCTGGATCATCCGGGACTACTTCAAGCGTATGGGTATCGAAGTGGTGGCCAACATCACCGGCGACGGCCGGGTGGATGACATCTGCCGGGCCCACGGGGCCGCCCTGAACGTGGTCCAGTGCTCCGGGTCCACCATGGACCTGGCCAAGATGATGCAGGAAAAATACGGCACCCCGCACCTCAGGGTCTCCTACTTCGGGGTGGAGGACATGGCCGAGTCCCTCTACGACGTGGCCCGGTTCTTTAAGGACCCGGAGATGATGGCGCGCACCAAGGAACTGGTCCGGGAGGAGTTGTCGGTCCTCTATCCCCAGCTCCGGGAATACCAGGCAGCCCTGGCGGGGAAAAAGGCCGCCATCTACGTGGGTGGGGCCTTCAAGGCCTTTTCCCTGGTGAAGGCCTTCCGCCTTTTGGGCATGCAAGTGGTCCTGGTGGGCTCCCAGACCGGCACCCAGGAAGACTACCAGGAGTTGCACGACATCACCGACGACGGCACCATCATCGTGGATGACTCCAACCCCCTGGAGTTGTCCAGCTTTCTCAAGGAGCAGGACGTGGACATCTTCGTGGGCGGGGTCAAAGAACGCCCCATCGCCTATAAGCTGGGCGTGGGTTTCTGTGACCACAACCACGAACGCAAGGAAGCCCTGGAAGGCTTCGTGGGCATGCTCAATTTCGCCCGGGAAGTCTACAACACCGTGATGAGCCCGGTGTGGCGCTTTGTGCCCCGGCAGAAGCGGGGCAGGGGGAAAAGGGTAAAAGGGGAAACGGCGAAAAGGCACAGAACAACCATACCCTTTTTCCCTCTTCCCCTTTTCGCCTTTTACCCTAAACCTCTATTCATGAAATTATCGGCTGATGAGGGATAAAGAAATGAAAGCGCATGATGCTCCATATACTTCCACCACCAACGCCTGCAAGCTCTGCAAGCCGCTGGGGGCCTGTCTGGCCTTCCGGGGGATTGAAGGGGCGGTGCCCTTTCTCCATGGCTCCCAGGGTTGTGCCACCTATATGCGGCGCTATGTCATCAGCCATTTCCGGGAGCCCATGGACATCGCCTCTTCGTCCTTGGGGGAGAAGCACGCCATCTATGGCGGCGGGCCCAACCTCAAAGCAGGGCCTCAAGAACGTCATGGACAAGTATGGCGCGGGCCTCATCGGGGTGGCTTCCACCTGTCTCACCGAGACCATCGGCGACGATATGCCTGGTTTGGTTCAGGAGTTTCGCCGGGAGCTGAATGAGGCTGAATTGCCGGAGATCGTCACGGTCTCCACCCCCAGCTACAGCGGCACCCACATGGAGGGCTTCCACGTGGCGGTGAAGGCGGTGGTGGACCAGTTGGCCCAGGGCGGCGAAGCCACCGGCGCGGTCAATCTCTTGCCCGGCTTCGTTTCCCCGGCGGATATCAGATACTTGAAGGAGGTCCTGGGAGATTTCGGGGTCCCGGGGATCATCCTGCCGGATATTTCCGAGACCCTGGATGGCGCGGCCCAGCTGGATTATGACAAGATCCCGGCCGGTGGGACGCCCCTGGCGGCGATTAAGGCCATGGGCGCGTCCCTGGCCACCCTGGAGTTCGGGCGCACCCTGCTTTCCCAGGAAACCGCGGGTCGGCTCTTGGAAGAACGCTTCGGGGTGCCCTGGCGCCCCCTGGGGATGCCCATCGGTCTGCGGGAGACGGACGAATTCTTTAAGGGGCTGGAAGACCTGACCGGGCGTATTACCCCTGGCAAACACGCCGCGGAGCGTGGTCGCCTCATCGACGCTTACGTGGATGGGCACAAGTACATCTTCAACAAGCGGGCGGTGGTGTTCGGCGAAGAGGACCTGGTGGTGGGCCTGGTGTCCTTCCTGGCGGAGATCGGGGTTAAGCCGGTGCTGTGCGCCTCCGGAGGCAAGAGCGGCCGCCTGGCCGCGGCGGTGGCCGAGGTCACCGGGACCCTGCTGCCGGAGCCCCCGGTGGTCCGGGAAGGGGTGGATTTTTTTGAGATCGCCGAGGAGGCCGAGGCGCTGGGGCCCGATCTCCTCATTGGCCACAGCAAGGGCTACCATCTGGCCAAGCGCTGGCAGGTGCCCCTGGTGCGGGTCGGGTTTCCCATCCATGACCGCTTCGGCGGCCCCAGGATTCTGCACCTGGGATACCGGGGGGCGCAAAACCTTCTGGACCAAATTGTCAACGCCATGATTGAGCGGAAGCAAGAGACCAGCCCGGTGGGCTACGGCTACATGTGAGAGGGCGGACTACGTTTCGAGAGGGTAGGGGATTGAATTCCCCAACCCCAAGCTCGAAACTCTCAATAGAGGAATCACGGTCATGCTGAATACGGATAAGCACCCATGCTTCAATGTGGCAGTCAAGGGAGAATGCGGGCGGGTACATCTGCCGGTGGCCCCCAAGTGCAACATCCTGTGCAATTATTGCAACCGCAAATATGATTGTGTCAATGAGAGCCGCCCTGGGGTCACCAGCGCGGTGCTCAAGCCGAAGCAGGCCATCGCTTACCTGGAAAAGGTCCTGGAGGCCGAGCCCCGGATCACCGTGGCGGGTATCGCCGGTCCGGGAGACCCGTTCGCCAACCCCAAAGAGACCCTGGAGACCATTCGCCTGATTCGCCGGCGGTTTCCGGACCTCTTGCTGTGCCTGGCCACCAACGGCCTGGGCTTGCCCCCCTATCTGGACGACCTGGCGGAGCTCCAGGTTTCTCATGTGACCCTGACGGTGAACGCGGTGGACCCGGAGATTGGGGCCAAGATCTATAGCTGGGTACGGGACGGCAAGGTGATCCATCGCGGCCTCAAGGCGGCGGAAGTCTTGCTGGAGCGGCAGTTGGAGTCAATTGCCGGCCTCAAGGCCCGCGGGATTACGGTCAAGATCAACACCATCATCATTCCCGGGATCAACGACCACCACGTGCAGGAGGTGGCCAAAAAGATGGCGGAATTGGGTGTGGATATCCTCAATTGTATGCCCATGTATCCTAACGCGGATACCCCCTTCGGAGATGTACCGGAACCGCTCCCGGAGCAGATGACCGGAATCCGCCGGGAGGCTGAGAAGATTATCCCCCAGATGCACCACTGCACCCGGTGCCGGGCCGACGCCGTGGGGTTGCTTGAGGCGGACCGGACCGATGAATTTCGGGGCTGCCTGTCGGTGTGCGCCAGCTCGGTTCCGGCGGCCGCGGACCGGCCCTATGTGGCGGTGGCCAGCCAAGAGGGCGTGCTGGTAAATTTACATCTGGGTGAAGCTGCCGCTTTCCAGATCTGGAGGCCCCAAGAGGGTGGCTTTCAAATGCTGGAGGAGCGCCCGGCCCCCCGGCCCGGCGGTGGCGCGGACCGGTGGTGGAGCATGGCGGAGACCTTGAAAGACTGCCGGGCGGTGCTGGTGAGCGGCATCGGCGACACCCCCGAGGCCGTGCTGAGCGAAGCCGGGGTGGAGCCGGTGGTGATGAACGGCTTCATCGACATGGCCCTGACCGCCATCTATGGGGGGGGGGATCTGTCGGGGCTCAAAGGCCGGCGGCGCGGCGTGGCAGGAGGCTGTTCTCACAAAAAGTCTGGGGAGGGCTGCATGTAAGGTATGACCAGGTTCGGAACAAACAGGAAAGAAGCGGCGGGAGAGATACGCCAAGAACAAGGACCGAATTAATGCCCGGCGGCGGGAAACCCTTGCGCTGAAAAAATCTACCGAACCGTGAATCGCAATTCCTCTAGCGCTTGCCATAAATTCCTTCCGTTTGGAGGTTCTCAAATCCCCCTAAATCCCCCTTTTCCAAAGGGGGACTTTAACAGCAATTCCTTGTAGTTCCCCCTTTTTTAAAGGGGGCAGGGGGGATTATGAGGCTTCCCATAACGGAAAAGACTTTTGGCAATTGCTATAAGTCTCGCCAACTGCACGCTATTTTTTCATAACTCGTCTACCCTCACTTGGGGCGGAGTATGTTGGCCTCCCCTTTTTCCCCGACTCACCATTGCCGGGAGGGTTTGGTTTAGAACGATGAAGTGCCTTTTTCCAAGATTCCACTCTGAGACTTATTGGCTCTGGGCAGTCGTGGCCCTGATACCATTCCTCTCCCATCAGGAAGTCAAAATACCGTTGGAATAGTGACTCTGCCTTCTTTTTGCCTGCTTCTTCAGAGTTAACCGGGATAGTCTTATTTAATCCAGGTAATTTGGGCGCAATAAAGTACCCTCGCTCTGGATAGTAGGCGATGGTAAATAGGGTAATATGCCCAATCTTGCCATTTAGCGTCCCAGCTGTGGTTTGACTCCATTTAAGTTCCCGCATAACTGCTCTCCCGAGTTTTAGCACCTTTCCCCGACTAACCTTGCCCCCATTCGTGCATCAGATTTTCCGGAGGTATGTGATACTACTATAATTTTTAGCTGAAGAAGGCTATTCACGGAATGACCATTTTCTCATGGTCAAAATGGTTATAGGAAAAATTATGAGGAGGATAAGGGTTTGAAAGGTCGGCAGTTAACTGGAGCGAGGGCACCTCCCAAGGAATGGCCAAGGTAAACGTGAGAGGGGTCGAAAGAAGGCATTTCCCATGATTGTTTTGATGAGCTGAAAATGGGAAACTACGAATGGTCGAGAATATAGCTTTGGGAAATCGCGTACTTGACCAGATCGGCCAAATTCTTGATGTTGAGCTTCTCCATGATATTGGAGCGGTGCCGGCGCACTGTATGGGGGCTGATGTACAAAGCTACGGCGATTTCTTTGACTCTCTTGCCTTCCGTCAAGAGTTTTAAGACTTCTCGTTCCCGCATCGTCAAGATCTCGGTTTTCTCTTCCTCTACGGCCAAGCTCGTCAAGACGCTGGAAAGGAGAGGGGAGAGATATTTTCCGTCATTCCTAATAGTTTGCACAGCCCGGATAAGCTCGCTCCCTGCATCTTCTTTGAGCAAAAAACCGTCTGCGCCGTCTTGCAAAGCCTGTCGGAGGAATTCTTTTTTCTTATGCATGGTCAAAACCAAGATCTTTACTTTTGGGTAAGTTTTTTTAATTTCCCTAATTGCTTCCAAACCCCGGAGATTCGGCATCGAAATGTCAAGGATGACCAGATTGGGGTTGGACTTTTTCAGGAGTTCCAGGAGTTCGAGACCATCGTTGACTTCTCCGCTAATGAGCACACCCTCGATGCGTTCGATAATTTTTCTAATCCCTTCCCGTAACATCGCATGATCATCGGCCAGTATGATGGTGTAGGCATCCATGCTTAATTTCCTCCGGGAAATGGAATGGTAAAAGTGATTTTTGTCCCTCGGTTTTCCTGGCTCCAGAGTTCAAAGGCGCCACCCAGGATCTTGACCCGCTCTTCCATGGCTAGCAATCCCAAGGTTTTCTTTTCGGTGACAACCTTATGCCGTTCAAAGCCAATGCCATCGTCCTTAATGGTAAAATGGACCGCTTGTTTTTCCCGTTTGATTCCGAGAAATACGTTTTTAGGTTTAGCGTGTTTCCCGATATTAGTCAAAGCTTCTTGCACTATCCGGTAGATAGCTGTCTGAGTTGGCAAAGGAAAAAGTCCATCGAGGTTATCCAATTTAAATATCCATCTTATGTGCTTCTGTAACTGGGAAAAGTCATCCACCAGAGAACGCAACGCGGTGGTCAGACCAAGATCTTCCAGGTCGCCCGGGCTAAGATCGAGATAAAGACGCCGCACCTCTTCAATGGTGGCATTGATAAATGCGAGGATCTTCTTCACCTCCTCTTTCAGGGAAACCTGTTGAGGCAAAAGTTGCTCTTCCACGGATTCTACTTGTAACTTCAGTGCTAGCAAGGCATGTCCCAGTTCATCGTGAAGCTCACGGGAAAGGCGTTTCCGTTCATCTTCTTGGGCGCTGAGGAGTTGTGAGGCCAGATAGCGCATGTTCTTTTCTGATTGCTTGAGCACTTCTTCAGTTCGTTTGCGCTCTGTAATATCTCGGATGATTTCCTGAAACAATTTCTGGCCTTCTAACTCTAAAAGGCGCAAACTTATCTCTACCGGAAAAGTTGTTCCATTCTTCCGCTGTTGCATTGCTTCAAAAATAAGCCCGCTTTCTTCTTCTACATGACGCATAAGTGTATCGAGCACTTGTTCCGACCCAGGCGGGTATAAATCTATTAAATGTAAATTGAGGAGTTCGTCGCGGGTGTATTTATAAGAGGTTATGGCCCGGTCATTGGCTTCCACAATGCGCAGGCTCATGTCTGTTACCAGGATGATGTCGTTGGCAAACCTGGTCAGGTACTCATACCGCTGGGCCAGAGCCAGTCGCTTGCGTTCAGCCTCATATTGCCGGCGGTAAAATCTGGTTTGTTGATTCCTCTGGAAATAAGCTACGGATAAGCCTGCGGTGCCAATCAAAACCATGAGGAATAAAAACAATTGCTGACTGAGCTTTTTGAGTGGAGCATAAATTTCATTTGCGTCAATCTTGGCAACGAGAAACCAGGGTGAATCAGGGATAAGTCCAGCGACTGCCAGGACTGGAACGCCTCTATAATCCAAGCCTTCGACAATACCTTTCTTTCCCCGGGCGATCATCGCTGCCACCAAGTTGGGCGAGTCCACGGGAAACCGTAAATTAAGGGGAATATTCTCGCGATGTCGAAGTTCATTCAGAAAAATCACCTCATTTCCTTCCCGGCGGATTAATTCGGTCTCTCCGGTCAAACTCGGAGTTGGCCAGGATTTGATCAGAGGATAGAGAAACAAATAAGGTTCAATCCTGATGAGGATAACCCCCACGATAACCTTCGCATTTCCTTGAAATACCAAAAGGGGGGCGAGGACGCTGAGCCTAACCTTTGAGTTCTCATCAAGATATAGGTCGGAAAAAATCACTTTTTGAGCTTGCATTGCTTGGTTGGCCAACGATTTTACATAGGGAGTAAGTCCTCGCTCCGACGTCGGTACCGATAGCCGCACATTTCCTTGTGGATCGATTAACGTAAGACTTTGATATTGGAATGAAGCCAAGGCAGTTAAGCGTTCGGCAATTTGTTTTTTGAAAAGTAATTTATTTCTGCTTTTGATGAAATCGTTAACGCGAATGGCAAGGAAATGATCGTCCATAATCGTGCTGGCAAAATCGACCCGTTCCTGGCGCCAAGAGATAATTTGGTCTATCTTAAGGGCAATGATGGCGGCAAGTTCTTGTTGCTTAGCTTTTGTTATATAATCTTCTTGATTCTTATAGTACAAATATCCGGACGTTAATATCCCAATGGATAAAAGAATAAATATGAAAATAAGTAATAAGGGGAATTTTGAAAAATAAATTTTATCAGACATAAATTCTACCTATAGATAACATTATAATTAATTTATCATAAATTAATTCAAAACCTGGCGGCCCTAACGTTCGCTGACGCGAGGCGAATGGCTACTAGCATCGGCTGCCTTAAAATGAAGGAGCCAAGATGGGTGATCAGCAATGATTGGAGCGTCAGCAACCCGTTGCACTTCCTGATTTTTTAATTTTTATTAATAGTAACATACCATAGCTTGGCCCACAATCGGGCAATGCTTGACCTATGGATCAACCCAAGAGAAGCCCCTCCCGGGGTCTAAAGCGATTGGAACCTGAACCAGAGAGAGTTACTACCTCTGAAGTTCACGAACTTAAACCTCTCCCCTGAGACCATCCGGCCCGTCTTTTTTTAAGCTCAGGTCCCCACCTTAAGGTTCCTCTTTCTTAGAGGAGTAAATTTTGATATCATGTTGCCAATGACGGCTTAAGCCAGGACCATGAGCGAAAATCGGAAATCCTCTTATTCGCAGCCCGGATGGAAGCGTATCTCGGTTTACGGCTTCGTTCTGGGAGCCGTGGTTGTGCTGATTGGTCTTGTCGCATGGTTTTTCATGAAGGGGACGCCTTCTTCCCCACCTTCCCTTACGGGCGGAAAGGCTGCGGAAGTACAGGTTCCGCACAGGCAAACTCAGTCCGGTAAAGACCTTCCCGTGCCCCCTCCAGCTGCTGGGGAGGTTCCGGCAGAGTCAACCGCTCCATTGGAAAGCCAATTGGCCGTGGTACTCGCAGGGATCAGGGAGGCCAATCAGAAAAAGGATCTCTCCCAGCTTTTGAGCCATTACTCGCCAAACTTTCCGCAGTTGCAACAAAGGGTTCAACAAATCTCCAAAGCCTGGAAAATCTATAACTATCCCAAAATGGACTTCAAAATAACGGAGATCAAACTTTTAGCCAACAAAACTGCTCAGGCTCGGGTAACATGGAATGTCGAGACCCAAAATATCACCACTCTCAAAAATAACACCGTTGTAAAGACCTACGTGATAAGATTCGGCAAAGAGTCAAGTCAATGGCGGATCATATCTTTGCAACCGCAGGAGTAGGGAGTTTCTATAATAACTTATGATCTCGTGTAGCGGTTGGACCAGATTCATAACATTTTTCCTCCTTCTGGGGGTAGCCTGCTCCTGTGCTCAAACCCCCGTGGTTAAGGCACCCGAAGGGCCTTTCTTTGTTACCCCGGAAATCACCTATTTGCTGGACAGCCCCGGACACGGCGGGAATGTTCTGGGCCCGTTATATAAAGGCGATAAGGTAGAACTGGTGGATGCTGGCGAATCACCCTGGTGGCAGGTTAAACTTCAAAGGAGTGGGCAGGTTGGATGGGTTCGGAAGGAGTTACTCAGCTCTGACCCGGTTGCCACGGGTTTTTACTATGTAAACGAAGATACCCTGCCGCTTCTGGAGTGCCCTCGCCCTGATTGTCTCCCCTTGCACCTCCTTTTCCGAGGCGAACAGGTTCGAAGAGTCGAAGCAGGTGACCGTGGCTGGTGGCGGGTCAGCGTGGTCAAAAGCCAAAGCCTTGGGTGGGTGCCGGCCTCAGCGCTTACGGAACATATCGAAGATACCCGGCAAAAGCAAATCCGGAACCCCTATTACTATGTGGCAGTAAGGAAACTCATCTTGCGGGCCAATCCGTCGAACCGCGGCCAGGTTATTAGAACCCTGGGGTTTAACGATCAGGTCCAGAAAATCGGGGAAACCAAGGATTGGTACCAGGTTCGCCAACCTTCCACTGGCGCACTGGGCTGGGTCCTCAGCCGCGATCTGGAAAACCTGCCATTGGTTTTACCCCGGGGAGTGCCCTGCCAAGAATGAATTTAAGCCGTTTAAGCCAAGGGAAGAACCGCTCGTAGCACCTGAGTTTATGTAACCTTTTCTAAACCGATGACACCCAAGCCGCAACAGTCTGGCCGGTATTCCTCAGTCTTGGCACAACCTTAAGTTTACTCCGACGCATTACAACCTTCCTATTCTCCTCAGTCACTTCTCATAGACCAGAGATACGCTCTGATACCCGGAGAGGGCACCCAACTCACATGATTGGCTGGAGGGAAACAATATATTAAAATTAAAAAGTTCATAGTTCAACGGATGGCGTGTGGTGCATTATACCATATGAAAATGGTTATTCTGACCATGGATTTCCTGCCGTTGCCCTTCCATAATTAACCTCAGCAGCGCCGTTGTAATGATCCAACCCGTTGATGGAGAAAAAATGCGGCAAGCGGTGGTCCCGCTCCTGGTTGCTCTTTGGTTCTCCGTCGGGTGTTCCGGCATGTCATATACCCAACAGAGAGTACGGCTAAATTAGGGCAAGATCAGTTCTGTTTATGTTTGTAGTTTTAAAGGGTTGCGGCCCTCAAAGCCATCGATTGTTCATGCACAAACGGCTATTTTCCCCTTGGCATCTGGAGTTATCAAGGGAGGGATCTAAGGCGAAGGAGACATCACATGCTAACGATCACGGACCTCGGATGTGACCGACACAATCTGCGTCAAGTCACGCTCAGCGGCGTCGAAGCGGAATTGATGACAGATGTTCTTTATAACCTTACTAATGACGGTGATTTCCATACCTACATCTGTGAATGTGGCCATACCCACCGTATCAGTTTCAATATTCAGGAAGAAAAGCTTTTCAGGCTTTCGGCCATGTTCTCCAAAAAGGTGAGACGTTCTGGGAGACAGACACCTGGACCGGGCCGGGCAAGCCGGGCGAATTTCAACAACGTGATGAAAGGGTAACCGTCTGCGCCGGCTGCACCGGTTGGCCGCTATTTTGTCAGAGGTCTTGTCGGGCGCGAGGGTGACCTGCAAGTCCGAGTAACTCCTATAAAAGTCTGATGAGAGTCCAATGACTGCCGGGGCCCGGGATCGGCAGAAGTGCATGGGTAACCTCAGCGGTTCTAAGGTTACTGCGGCTGACAACCTGAGGGTTGGTGAGATAAAACCAAGAACAAAGAGATTCTCTACGATGGGGCCGTCGTGGAAACCTGCCTGAGACTCTATGGGGAAGTCCTGCCAGCCCCCGGCGGTTACCATCCCTCCACCTCCGGTTTCCCCGAGAGACGGTTCCCAAGCCCATGAAATTTTTGCCTAGATGCGCCCCTGGCCTCAGGCCAAAAGAGGCAAACCGTGGAACTGTGCCAAGTTGCACACCAAGGGGCATTACGCCTGGATGCAATTCCGCAAGATCTCCATCAGGAGACTTCTGATCGCTTTGTCTCTCAGAGACTTTTATCGGTTATTCTCCATTATTTTTCCCACCTTCAGAGTCATCGTGCATTTACCCAATTTTCCCGAAGAAAACAGTCGTCTCCCAGATAGAGACATACCATCCTCTTTTGAGAAGATTTTTCGCGGGTTGACCAACTGTGGACCCCGGGCCAGCACCGCCCGGTAATGGTGGGCCAGATGAAAGGTGGAGGATGAATAATGTTAATCCTGACTCGAAAGGTGGACGAGGTTATTGTTATCGGAGACCACATAAAAGTTACAATCATTGAAATCCGTGGAAAGCAAATCCGATTGGGAATTGAAGCTCCGCCTGGACTCTTGATATTAAGGGAAGAAGAAAAACTTAATGAGCGGTCCAAGGGGAGCTTAACCAAGTTGCTAAAGCCTTTTAAGTACGTTTTACTACAATTAGTTCTATGTTAAGATATCATAGCGATATAATAACACTTTCATCAAATTGATAATAGTTGATAGACAGATAGCAGCAGTTACAAACTTATAATACCGTATGGCGAGAAAAAAATATCTACCTCTACGGTGAAGTATTCACGTTATAACTTTGCGGTTGATATTTAGGATTGAAGAACCTCCCATTACAATGCAAAGACGTGGAACTCCCAGGCAGGCAAGTCCAGGTAAAGGCCCCGGTTTAGGAGGTCGTCGCCCTCCCGTTCGTAGCGGGCTTCACTCATCAGGTCCTGGAGCGTCACCTTTTGTCCCGCTGAACATCAGCAAAGGGCGAGTCCACGTGACACTGGCCCTGGGTGGGGCCATAGTTTACGGTGACCAGGAGGCGCTGACCCGCCTCACCTTCCCAGGCAAAGGCCAGGAAGCGATCCCAGGTGGGGTTGCCCTCCCAGGCCGGGCGGACTTCCAGGAGTTGCCAGCGGCCTTGCCGCACTTCGGGGCGCTTCAGGCAGGCCAGCAGTTTTCGGTAAAATTCCTGCAAGACGGGATCAACCGGCTCCTCGGGGCGGCGGCCCAGGTGCATGGAGACTTTGACGCGGCGGCCCTCAAGCTGGCCTTCGTGAAAGAAGCGCAGGCCGGGAGTGAAGTAGGTGAGGACTGCCGCCGCCTGGTGCACCGGCGGCGGAAAATCATGGGCGGCCCGGGGCTCGTCGTGGTTTTCGAGAAACCGCGCCAGCTTGTTCTGATAAGCCAGATCAGCCCAGAGGTGGCTGCGCACTGCCGCGGCGTCCTGGGCCAAGAGACGGTCATACAGCTTTTTATCATAGCAATAGTCAAAGCCCTGCTGCATGAGCTCCCACTCCAGGTCCCAATAGACCTCAGCCATAAAGATAAAGCCCGGGGGTTCTTGGCCTTTACCCTGCCGGTGGCCTCCGGCCAGAAAGGCTCGTCCACGGGGGCCGAACCGTCGGCTGGGAGGGAACGCTCTCCCCAGGTGCGCTGGAAGACCTCGGGGAGAACCAGCATGGCCATGTCGCAGCGCACGCCGTCGGCGACCTCGGCCAGCTTGAGGAGCACCTGCGTCATCGCCTCCCTGAGGGCCGGGTGGCGGTAGTTGAGCTGGAAGGTATCGGGCCAGCCGGGGAAGTAGGGGTCCCGGCCGTGGGCCAGGATGAGCGAGCCGCGACCGGTCTCCACCTGCCGGTAATTGTGGGGCTCCCGTTCCAGGTCGGCTTCGCTCCCCTGGACGTAGAACTCGGGGTGCTGCTTCACCCAGGGATGATCAGGGGCGGTGTGGTTGGGGACGAAGTCCACGAGGAGCTTAAGCCCCCTGGCTCGCAGGCGCTCTTTCAGGCTGAAGAGGTCCGCCTCCCGGCCGAAATCCCGGTGCAGGGTGTAGCCCGTGACCGCAAAGGGCGAGCCGCTGATGTCGGCCTCGGTAAAATCAGGCAGCGTTGCCTGAAACTCCTTCAGCCACTCAGGGTGACTCAGGGACACCTGGCGTCCGGCCGGGCCGGTCTGCCAGAGGCCCAGGAACCAGACGTAATCGAAGCCCTGGGCAGCCACTTGGTCGAGAAAGGCATCGGGGATATCGGCCAGGGTAGCCGGACGCCCCAACGTGTTGGCCAGCTCCCGGAGCCACACCCGGGTGTTTATCTGGTACAGGGAAGGATAAAGCGCCATCTCAACATCCTCCTAAAATCGGTATGAAAGTCCACCGGAGACGCTGCGCGCCTGGTAAGAAGTGCCGCCTGGCAACATACTGTGAGAATAGAACCCCACAGCCCGCAGAGACAGATGGTAGGTCAACAGATAGTTCATTTCGGCCAGGGCATTGACAGTCTTGACTCCAGGATTGTCTCCCTGTTGACTATAGTTGAAATTGCTCTCCAAGGCCAGTTTGGCCCGGCCCCCCCAGTTCTTTTCCAGTACCATCCCCCAGGAATGAAAGTTGAGAGACTGAAAATCGGCGTAGGCAGGGCCACTACCGGGGGGAGCCAGGTCCGCGGCCCGGCGGTTATAGTCGCCGTAAGCATAAGAATACTTTATTTTGAGCAGCGGGTTCATGAGCACTCGGAACTGGACGCCACCTCCCAGAATCTGGCGCGCATTGTTGTCCGTGTAGGAGCTCAAAATGCCCATGCCGGTCAATATCAGCCGTTCCCCCAGGGCCTGATAGCCCCAGAAGGAACCTTCCTGGGCGTGGATTTGCCGGGTCACCGCCAGGGTGTTGGCAGCCGCGAGTCCAAAAAAGGTCTGCGACCATAAGCCGATGGGATTGACGACCGCGTAGCGATAGCGGCCATAGCTGGAAAAGTCGTCGAAATACAAGCCCCACGGCCCCCGGAAGGGACCGAAGAAGTCAATGACATCGTGGTGGCTGTAGGACAGAGAAAGCCCCGTCCCGGGGGTGGCCTGCCAGTAGGCGGAGGTCCGCACCGCCCCTGACTGCCCCCAGCGGCCATAATCAGTGAAGGCCCCCCCTACCTCCAGGAAAAGCGTACGACTTGGCCGGTATTGGAGGACCAGCGGCAGCACATGGCGATGCAGGGTCTTGCCACGGTTACTTTCGGGGAAGATAGCGGCGCCGCTGTTATAGGTCAGGTAGCCGTAGCCGCCGTAAAGGCGCAGCCGGGGATGGAGGTACAGGCGGTAACTGCTGTAAAGAAAGGTACGCCGGAAACCCTCGGAGTCTTCAAAATAGCCGGCCAGGGCTTGCAGTTGGGGGGTCGTTAAGCCCTGGGCCTGCCTCAAGCCTTTCTGGGCTTCCTGATTATCAGGCATCCTGGCCAGTGCCTGGTCAAAATGCTGTTGGGCCAGGGTGTAAAAGGCGCTCCGCAGATAGATGCGGCCCAGACCCACATGGGCTTCGGCGTTCTCTGGCTCTGCGGCCAGGACTTCCTGAAACAGCTTCTCGGCCTGGTCGATCTGGCGGAGCGCCAGGAAAATGTTCGCCAGCTTGTTCTTTAAGGTCAGGTCGCCGGGGCGTTGGGCCAGGAGGCGCTCGATAGAGGTCAGCGGCGCGCTGCCACAAAAAAGGCTGGGTGGCATAGATGTCGGCTTGCCGTTCCAACAACCTGGGGTCGTCGGGATACTGCGCCAGCCCTTGGGCAATGGTGGCCAGGGCGACGGCTGCGTCTCCCCGGTCCATCTGTGCGGCGGCCAAGCCGAGAATGGCCTCCGGCTTTTCTGTCTCTATGGCAGGAATCTCAACCTGGGCGCCCAAATCGGGTTGGACCTGGGCCAAGGCGGCACCCACTGACCAGCAGGCCCATAAGAGGGAAAAAATCAGGGGACCGGCGATTCTGATCACTCTGGTCATGAAGAGATAGTCCCGGCAGGTTAGGTATTGTCCTTTTTCCCTCTAGTCTCGGCTGTAGCGATTCTCATGGCCGGGGCCTCGTAATCCGGCGGCAGATAGTCGGCCGGGATGGTGGTGTGGTTGCCGTCCCGGATCTGGGTATAATGAGGCGACATGATTTCCACCCCGCCTTCGTTGAAGGTATTCTGGATATTCTGGTGCAGTTCGCTGTAGATCCAGGGCATGATCTCCGGAGCATCGGTATAGGCGTTCACCTCGTAAGCCACGTAAAAATCGTTGAGCGCGGTTTGCAGCACGAAGGGCGGCGGACTCTTCAGGATATGTTTGGTCCGGTTTGCCGCTTCAATCAGCAGATTGTGGACCGTCTCCCAGGGGGCGTCGTAGCCGATGGTGACGCTGGTATGGAGAATCAGGCCGTCCCCTTTCCTGACCTCCTGGCTGAGATTGGTGACGTGGCTGGTGAGGATGATGTTATTGGGGATGGTGATGACTTCGTTCTTAAAGGTCTTAAGGCGCGTGATGTAGAGGCGGCGTTCGAGCACCACGCCGGTGGAATCCCCTACCTTGATCACATCCCCAACCCGGAAAGACCGCATGTAGGTCAGGCTGACGCCGGCGATCAGGTTGGCTATGGCCGAACTTGAGCCCAGGGAAAACAGGACGCCCAGAAAGATGGATATGCCTTTGAACGCCGATGATCTGGGAGCCGGGGATATAGGGATAGGCGATCACGAACACGAAGGCAAGGATGAGTAATTTTATTATCCTATAGGTTATGGGGGCGACTTCGGCGTCCAAGCCGGAGACGGTCACTTTTCCCGCACTCACCTGCTCGAAGAAGAGCGGGAGCCTGCGAGCCAGTCCGGTTCTCTCTACCGGATGTCCCCATGTTCGCACCGTGTTTTTCGAGCGACTGAGCCGTTCTTTGGCGAAGTCGCGAACGATCTTTGTGAGCCGGCAAGGGCGTTCTTTGGCGAAATCGCGAAGCCTGTGAGCCAGTCCGGCTCTCTCTACCTGATGTCCTCATGTTCGCACCGTGCTTTTTCGAGCGAAGATCGATCTTTTATAAGCAAACAAATTCATTAAACATCTTCGTTCCGCTTCGTTTTTTTAGGACGAATACCCCTTCCCACTCCGGTCTTCACCGCCGAAAGGAAAATCTATGAGCTCACCACGCGTTACAGGAAGATTGCCACAAGCCCAAAGAACGGGCTTTCGCAATGACAAAAAATACGGGATCGGCGATCCCGGCTACAAAAAAAGAAAAACCTTTGTGGTCACCTGCACGGTCACCTGCACGGTCTTTGTGCGGCTCTTTGTGCGGTCTTTTTTAATAATAGTTATCTTTCCTCTAGCCCCAGCTCATGGATAAACCTGGCCGCGATCAGCCTATATGCCGGCTGGTATCCACGAGTATAGGTCTGAGAATGATGGATCGCCGGATATTCCAGCTCTTCCAACCAGCGGGTAAACTGCTCGATGGAAGCGCGATCATAGTTGCTGATCTGCCCCCGATGGCACAACTGCGAAAATGCGCTCCACACCCCCTCCAGCTCAGACCTGCTGCCGGTGATGATGCGAGCCGTCTCGAGCAAATAGGATATCAACGGGTCCAATCCCTGCCGGCACGACTTAAGCGCTCGCAAGTTCAAGCGGAAGAGTGCTCCATCGGGTCGAATGGGTTCAAACAGGCGTCCGGTTGGGTCAGCCTGCAGGGGTTCGAACTCAGCCCGGAGATAACGTGTATATTCCTCCCGGGATGGCATCAGGTGTTCCGCCCCCATCACCCCCTGGTATAGCAGCTTGTATACGTCGCGCGAGCTCCATCAGCGGGTACCAGCCCAAATGCATCTGCAGCAGGCTCAGCCAGCTGGCAGGGTCAACCGGCATCATTGGCTTCCTCGGTCTTGTGATTCTTGCGGCTGTCTTCCTTGCCAAAACGCTGCAGGTCAGCTGCCATCTGGCGCAGGCGCTGGTCCACCCGGGCATTGACCGTCTCCGCCTCGAAGCTGCCATCTGCCTGGCGCTCGCCCGCCCTCACCCCGGTGAGCACCTCGATCCCCTCGTCGATGGTGTGAACCGGCCACAGGTGGAATTTGCCCTGGCGGATGGCCTCGACCACCTCTTCCTTCAACATCAGGTTGGTCACGTTGCTGGCAGGCAGGACGACGCCCTGCTCGCTGGTGAGTCCGGCAGATTTGCAGATCTCGAAATAGCCCTCGATCTTCTCGTTGGCGCCTCCGATGGCTTGCACTTCCCCATTCTGGTTGACCGAGCCGGTGACGGCAATCGCCTGGCTGACCGGCAAGCCGGAGAGTGCAGACAGGATGGCGTACAGCTCGGTGCTGGAGGCACTGTCGCCTTCGATACCACCGTAGCTCTGCTCGAACACCAGGCGGGCAGACAGGCTGAGCGGTTTATCCTGGGCGTAGCGGTTGGCAAGGAAGCCTGCCAGGATCAGCACACCCTTGGTATGGATGGGTCCGCTCAGCTTGGCTTCACGCTCGATGTTAACCACCCCTTCCCGGCCCAGGCTGAGGCTGACGGTGATGCGGTTAGGCTGACCGAAGCTGATATCGCCCAGCCCCAATACAGACAAGCCGTTGATCTGTCCGACCACCTTTCCCGTGATGTCTATCTTGATCACGCCGCGCTGGATCATCTCCTGCAGGCGCTCCTGGATCAGGTTAGAGCGGTAGTAGCGTTCTTCGATGGCTTTGCGGATGTGCTGAACAGAGATCAGCTCCACTCCGTCCACCCCGGCATAATAGTTGGCTTCACGCAGCACATCGGCGATCTCGCTGAAGCGGGTGGACAACTTCTCCTGGTCATCCGCCAGGCGTGAGCCGTGTTCCACCAGGCGCCTCAGGGCAGAACCGTCCAGGTGTCTCAGGTTCTCGGCATGACTCAGCATGGTGGCAAAACCGGCATATTCACGGGTATGTTCGGAGGTTCGTTTCATCGAAGTGTCAAACTCCGCCTTCACTTTGAAGAGCTCAGAGAAGTGCGCTTCATAGGAGAGCAGGTACTGGAATACATCGGGGCGTCCGATCAAGATCACCTTGATGTCAAGTGGGATGGGCTCAGGTTTGAGGCTCTTGGTGGAAAAGCCATATTTCTCGGTGGCATCTTCAATCTCGATTTTTGCATTTGCCAGGGAATGGCTCAAATCCTCCCAGGCGAAAGGACTGCGCAAGACGTCTTCAACCGGCAGCACGATGTAGCCGCCATTCGCCTTGTGGAGCGCACCACTCCGCACCAGGGTGAAATCGGTCACCAGGGCACCAAAACGAGCTTCCTGCTCAATGCGCCCGAACAGGTTATCGTGGGTGGGATTGGTCTCAAGGATCACCGGTGCACCCTTGAGTTTGGAGTTATCGACCAGGATGTTGACGGCATACTTCTTGACCGGCAAGGTTTTAGGTTGAAGACCGAAGGGAAGAGCGGGGGTCTCCTCCTGCCCATCGCTCTTGAAGAACTCCACCTGGTCGAGCACATCCGTCTGCATGGCATCGATAAAAGACAATACCTCGGGCAGCGCGGTGAACTTCTCCTGCATGTCATCATTCCAGCTGCGCAAGGCATACAGGGTCACTTCCCGGTCGAGTTTATCCAAGGCATCACGGGCGTCTTTATCGAGTGCACGCTGTCTGGCGGATGGAGGCTTCGAGGGCATTTTGCACCTTTTGTTGTTTTTGCAGCAAGGCATCCTTATCCTTTTGCGACAGCTTGAGGAAATCCTCTTCACTCAATGGCTTGCCATTATGCGTGGGAACTGTCACCACCCCCATCGGCGTAGGCTGCAGCACGAAGTTTTCCGCATTCGCCAGCTGATTTACTTTTTCAATGATCTCCTGTTTTTGCTGCTGGAACTTATTCAGTTCTTCTTCTTTATGCTTGGCGTATTCCTCGCTCTCGAAGACGTTGCGCACCTCCTGGAAGACCAGCTTGGTCAGGTTTTCCAACCCTTTCTGAAGCTCAACCGCTCGTCCAGCCGGCAGGCTGAGCGCATGCGGATGGTAAGGCTCTTCGAAATTATTGACGTAACACCAATCCATGGGCACCGGTTTGGTGGCAGCTACTTCCTCCAGGAACCGGCGGACAGCCGTGGTGCGACCGGTGCCCGGCGAGCCAGACACGTAGATATTAAACCCTGCTCCTTGATGCCCAGGCCGAACTGCATGGCGCGCAGGGCTCGGTCTTGTCCTACGATCGTTTCAAGAGCAGTCAGCTCCTGGCTGGAATCGCAACCCACATTTTCGGGTCCACAAACCTTGTATGCCTGATCGGCAGATAGTTCTGTAACCATTGGAAGAACCTCCTGTCATGTGAGCTCCTGGAAGAGCTTCTCGGTATTCTGGGTCCAATAATTCAATTTGGTTTCAGCTGCTGGAGAAACCGAACCGGATGTTTTCACACTCGTCACTCACCTCAATTACCGACTGGTGAATTCTCAAGCCAGGATAATGATATATCCAGACTGACAATATACCTGATTGGATTGGATGATTTCTTACTTATCGTGAACCGGCACCAGTAACAACGGTAAATGTGTTTGGGTAGCAATTTTTGGAGTCACACTCCCCGACCAGAACGCATCCATGGCAGTTTTACTGTGCGTACCCAGGACGATCATATCGGCGTGAAATTCCCTGGCCGCTCGGACGATTTGCCTGGCAGGGTCCCCTCGCTGCACCTCCCCGGTAACAGGGATATTCATGTCCAACAGCTTACCCATCAGCTTGGCGAGATACATTTCACCTTCCTCACAATCCAGCTCGAGCAGGGCTGATGTGGCATTGGGCAGCAGCACCGCCGAAGCAGCTTGCTCGCCCGGCAAGGAAGATAGCTCGTGGATCACCAACACCAGATGCAGCCTGGCATGACAGGTCTCAGAAAGCTCAACCGCCATTTTCAAACCAGCCTCATGATCAGGGTCTCTATCCAGAGGCACCAGGATGCACTGGCATGCACATGACTCCACTTTTAGCTCTTTTTCCGGGGAGATCAACAGCACCGGGACATCGCCCATATTGAGCACCTCCTGGGCGATATTGCCGAAGATACGTTTCTGTAACCCACTCTGACCGTGGGCGCACATGGCAATCAGGTCAACACCCAGCTCGCGGCTGTGCTCGACGATGCTTTCTGCAACATGCTTTTCCGCAATCGTATGGACATGCCGATCGACCATTACTTCATTCGAAAGACTCTGACTGACCTGGTCCAGGTAAGCAGAGGCTTCCGCCTCTCCGGTGAGGTGGCGTTCGCCATGGATCATATCCGGTGGGTTCTGCTCAATGACATGGAATAAAATGAGCCTGGCATGATTTTGTTGGGCAAGCAAGGCTGCCATAGGCAGCACCGTTTCTGATAATTTTGAACCATCTAAAGGAACCAGGATATTATTGATAGCCATATCATTTTCCTGTGAAAATCTGTACCAGCAAGTAAATATTCAAGGTGACGATCACACCTGCCACGATACACGCCACGACGGTAGTGATCTTACGGTTAACTAACGTCTTCATTATTTTGCGTCGCGAGGTAAAAATGATCAATGGGATGACGGCAAAGGGGAGCCCAAAGCTGAGCACCACCTGGCTGATGACCAGGGTGCGGGTGGGATCGAGGCCGATTAGGATGACAATCAAGGCAGGCAGAATTGTGACCATACGGCGTATCCAAACCGGAATGTGCCATTTGAGAAATCCTTGCATGATCACTTGCCCTGCCATCGTCCCAACAGATGAGGATGACAGGCCGGATGCCAACAAGGCAAGAGCGAAGAACACACTGGATGCTTGTCCCAGCAGTGGTTGAAGTGTTTTGTGGGCTTCCTCGATACTACCTACATTGATTAAACCAGTACGGTAGAAGGTCGCAGCAGCCATGATCAACATGGCTGCATTGATCAGGCCAGCCACACCCATAGCCAAGATCACGTCGGTGAGCTCAAATTTAAACAGTAGTCGCAACTTGGCGGGGGTGCGCACAACAATCCGTTTTTGGGTCAGCGAGGAATGCAGGAATATCACATGTGGCATAACTGTCGCACCCAGGATACCTGCTGCCAGCAACACACTTTCAGGACCGGCAAATTGGGGCACGACAGCGTGGTATGCCACCTCTTTCCAATCAGGGTTGACCAGGAAGATTTCGACCAGATAGCTGATGGAGATCACCCCAATCATTGCGGTGATGACGGCTTCAAGTGGTCTAAAGCCATAGCGTTCCAAACCTAAGATGACAAATGTTACGATGGCAGTGAGGAAACCAGCGATCCAAAGTGGAATGCCCAACAGGAGGTAAAACCCTAAGGCTGCTCCGAGAAATTCTGCCAGATCAGTCGCCATGGCGACAATTTCCATTAATATCCACATCCCGATCACAACAGGACGGGGGAAGTTTTCGCGGCACAACTCGGCCAGGTTCCGTCCGCTGGCTATACCCAACTTGGCAGACAGGGTCTGGATGAGCATAGCCATCAGGTTAGTGACTACGACCACCCACAACAGGAGGTAACCAAATTGTGCTCCACCCTGGATGTTGGTGGCGAAATTACCTGGGTCCATATATGCGACGCTGGCGATGAACGCTGGACCCATGAATGGCAACAGTCGGGCAATACCGCGCTTCTTACTCTTCCCCGAAAGGATGAGCGCAGCTGCTCTTTCGGTGCTGCTCAATTCTGCTGGGGCTGGTTTTTGCTTAGCCATAATATACGCATTTTATAACAAAATTCTTCTTTCGTCGCTATAAAATTACCTGAAATTGCCATTTCTGCAGTGGATAATAACATGGTTATCTGAGCATGTAATATCATGAAGATTATTATTCGATTAAAAGCACCCGTGGATGGCAGGCATAAGGATCGGATAATCGGAATTTATCTGTTGAAAGTGTGGTACCCGTAATTACCCCGATTATTTGATATACTAAAAAACAATACGTGATAATCTGTGACTTAGAATCACCGTTTAAAATGATTCCAAAAAAGTAATTCAACAGAAAAGAATAAACAGAAAGAGGGATTTTGTTATGGGAAAAGCGACTCAGGATTTAAGGAAAGAACATGATGCGATTCTGCATGTCCTTACAATTGTAGACATAATTCTGACATCCGATACAATAGAAAATGTTGAAATCTATAAATTTGGTAATGAGTTGATTTTCTTCCTAAAGACATTTGCAGATAAATGTCATCACGGAAAAGAAGAGGATTATCTATTCAAGGAATTAATCACCAGAGGCATGCCGAACGAAGGTGGGCCAATCGGAGTGATGCTTCAAGAACACAGGCAAGGCAGGGAATATATCTCGTATTTGAGTAAATCCCTTGAATCCAAAGACTTGAGTAACTTTAATAACAATTTAGTTAAATATAGGGATCTATTAAGAAATCATATTGAAAAAGAGAATAATGTTCTTTTTGTAATGGCGGATAAATTATTGGATGATGTCAGACAGAATGAGCTATTTGAACTATTTGAAAAATATGAAGATACTGTTATTGGACATGGCGTACATGAAGAGCTGCATTCCATGATCCATAAATGGGAAAATGAATTTAACATGTAAAAACTATACCTATCGTCATCTCTCATTGTCAGACCGCTGAATACTTCCGGCGGTTTGACTCGATAGACCCGCTGAGGCTGTATTTGAGTAAATGAAATTAGATTTCTACCTGCGCTTTCCTTATTTATTGGAATGTACTTTTGTGCTTCGTTATTTCTGGGTTGTCCGGGCAGGTTCGCTATTGGGTTTACGGATATTTGCCAACAGGATGTAGATACTGATCAGCAACACCCATACTGGAAAGATCAGCGGAGCCCAATAGAACAAACCCAGGCTAAGCAAGAGAAACAACGCCAATAGGAAACCAAGGTATGCCATCCAGCGCGGGACGATCCCTGTACGCAGCGAAAGCGTGCAGGTAGAGATCATGAACACCCCCGCCATCTTCATCGCATAAACATTCATAATCTCATATGACACCAGTCGTCCAAACGAATACACACCTGAATCGATGAGCCTTCCCGGAGTTACTCCAACTAAGCTGATAATACCGCCAGCGACTGCTGCGGAAGCGAACAACATGGCTAAAAAAAGTAACCCGCTGCCCAGGAATACGGTGGCAAAAAAGCGATCTTCATTTTCCCCAAGCCGGTCACGCACCACACCAATAAACCATAAAAAGGCAATCCCGGCGAACGGAACCAGGTTCAAAGCAAGATTAACTTTGCTCCAATCCTCAGAAAGCAAGGTCCCTGCATCAAACGTACTGGCAGGAATGGAACGCCAGATGAGCACCAGGCTTGTGATGAGTAATACCGAAAACAGGATGCCTGCAATTGCAGCAGCGCGAGGTGTGGTAACCCTTGCCCTGGTAATCTTGATATCTTGTTTCATAAACCGCCACCATGAACTTTAGGTATTTAAATTTCATGATCAACACAGAAGAAAGAGAAGCTCCTCCCCAATGTCCGTAAAAACGAGTCATGGAATCGGTTCTGCTATGGTATCGCGTGATGCTAATGAAAGGTTGACCACTCTATCGCCAGACTTTGGCATCGACGATAAAGGAAATTAAATCTTTGGTATCTGTTTATCCTTCACTCAGTCATGCGCGCCTCAATGCGCCCAGAGCGAATTGCCTTCAGCAGGGCAGTATGATCGCGTTCATTTTGATCGGCATAAGCAACACTGAAATCAGCAATTGCATCTTCAAAGGCAGTGCTCTTACCCATATAACCGGTTAAAACTGCCGTGTCACCCGACCGGGCATGTGCCCTTGCCAGCACCCTGCCACACAAACCAGCGTAGCCCTTAAGATTGATGGGATTCATAATCTCGATAACGGGTTTGATTTTTGCATCACTTAGCTGGCGAACGTAAAACTTGATTTTCAATTTGCCTGTCCCGGTCGTCCATCCCAGGAACATATCCCCAGCTGCTTGCATGGCACGTTGACCTACCACTACCCGCTGCCCAGGATGGTCATATGGATTAGCTCCGCAGTACGGTTCTAAAACGGACTGGCGCGCCTGTTTGAACTGCAGGAATAACGAATCACCTTTGCCAGACATTAATAACATAATCCCGCAGACAGTCCCCACGCTGCCCACACCTACCACTTTGAAGGCTACATCTACGACGGTAAATCGATCTAATAACAACCTAATTCCCAGGTTTAAGTTCTTTTTTAATTCTTTCAACGTAGAGTCGGCTGTTTGTAGGTATTCTTTATCGCGTTGGTCGCCGAAGTGGTAGATTAGCGGAGGTTGGTCCACGATTCGTGGGGTGTCACCGGTGGTGAATGTGAGCTTGGCGAATTCCTTTTCATGGGCACTCTGTTCTGTGGCGCTGGATAGCTTTTTGGTATAAAAACGCTTCATTTCTTTATCGCGCATATTATCGATGACCCAATTGAAATCGATGCTGTCATTCCATACTTGCAGTGTAGGCATCTGGGTGTATTCCGCCATGCGCTGGCGGTATACCTGTGCAGACAGCCAGGCAGCTTCCTTACAGTCAACCGAGTCGAAACCGTTTGAACGTCCTGCAATAACAAAGCTTGCCGCCAACCGTTTCACATCCCATTCCCAAGGAGCGATCGATACTTCATCGAAGTCATTAATATCAAAAACCACATTCCTCTCCGCCGTGGCGAAACCACCAAAATTCAACAGGTGGCAGTCACCATCGGCTACCAGGGTCAAACCCGTCGATGGAGTGTGGGATAAATCATACGCCATAATCGCTGCTGCTCCTCGATAGAAAGTAAATGGGTTCACCATCATCCTGCCGTAGCGAATCGGAATAAGTTCCTCCACGCGGCCCTTACAGTTATCGATTATTAGCTCAACTGGATCCACTCGGTGGGCGGGAGCTTTCCATTCCATTTGCGCTTTGCGAGATGCGACCTCGCGTAATTCTTTCCCTTTTGAGAACCGTTCTTCAACCCGCAGGGTATGGGAGCTTTGCACCGGGATTGGTGCTTTAGTCAATTTTGGTAAGCTTTCTCCAGGTAAAACGGTTGCGTCCGACATAATGGCTCCTTCCCACTCGCTGTTACCATATTTTGTAAATAAGATACGTTTAAATTGCTACGTTGTCTCGCCACCATTTTAAATCAGAGTGCGTTGCTCGCCACCGTGGGTCGCTACTGCGAAACCACCAGTGCCATCGGGTCCGCATGCTGAAATACTATCCAGAAGCGTCAGATACTGTTACCTCGGCGTAATTCGATCTCATCCATGCAACCCGCCCAATCAGTTAGGATTGTATCCTTAGGTCGTAGGTGTGTTTATCTCTTTGGAGCTGCTCTTTAGTTTCTGCAGATCACTGCTCATCTTGTCCATACGGGTCTGCATATCCTGCATGACTTTCTGCCATTGATCCTGAAAATTTGCATACTCGATATCAGCCCTGGTCTTAATGTTTGAGCGCAGCTCTTCACCTGATGAAGGGGCAAAAAGCAGCGCGACGATTGCACCACCGAGTGCGCCAAAGAATGTGCCTAATATAAAGCTTAGAACGAATTTCATGGTATGTTCTCCTTACTATAATTTTCAGTTTTATTTTATGAAGTCAACGAGTGTTTGGTTGTCATATTTATCTTATGAAGAGATATTCCATCGGTCAGCTCGATAGCAGATGCTCCTTGACTTGGGTAGATTCTTCATCGTTCAGTACCCCTGAATCAAGTAAGAGGGCCTGCACCTGAAGCTATGTTACTTAATGACTCCCATCTTCATATTTCTGGATGACAACATCATCAATTATCCGAAAAATCTAATTTCAATCCGGATCGTACAAAGCATGCAAAGTCTCACTCTTGAGATTCCCATTGTTGAAATCAAGAACAAGAAAATAGATTGGACCAGATGTTATTTGATTTCTCCCTTTGAGAAATCTGAGATCTGTAATCGAGGTGGAGTTGGTTGAGCTGGGGGTTAGTAGATCATACCCCCCAACTCAAATCTCGTCTTTGAAGATGTGATTTTCTCCACCTCGATATATCCTCTTTCCGTCTGAATGATAATAACGGTCCGGGTATTGTCCTTGGTGATTTTACATGGCCGGTTGAGCGGGGGAGGTGTGTACCCAGGGATGGCATTGCGGTTGTTGTAGGCAGTATGACCATAATGCCCAAGGTCAAGGAACACTGCTAGAATCAGCCAGAACCAGTCCCAGCCGTACAAACCAAGTCCGGGGCTCCACAAGATGATGTACATCAGTGTGGTGAAGGGCAAGAAGATGATCCCAAGAACTGCCCACCACCATTTATCATTAAATGCCTCCATAAACATAGTGGGACGAGCAATCCAGATAAATATATCCGCAATACGGGGAAACATTCCAGCAAACAGTGCAAATAGACAAGGCATTATATTCTCTCCTCTATATATTTTTTATGAATTTTTTTATGGACACCAATTTCCGGTGTCCAAACCAATGCTGACAATGTGCCCAACTTGTCTCCGTGAGTCATATCGTCAATACACACTGCCACTGTCAGGATGAGCGTATCATCCGACCAGGGTCGATGGATACACCATGATTGTCGCGCGAGTTAAACCATTTCTTTGAGACTTCCGCCACTATATCACGCACTTCACCAATGCTGAATTCATGATCCAAAATGTTTCCTTGCACATTAATATCAGGACCAGCTTTGATCTTTACCACCCACCGCTTACGCATGGGAATGGTCACCCCTTTTTTTTACCTTGGCTAGCTGCTCACCACGAAGTCCTTTGATTTTCATGCTAGCTTATATATATATAGAATTTTTCCGGATCATGCACAACTCGGTACAATGGCGTCTTCAAAAATCAGGGTTTGGCGTATCCGCAGCGCCTTTCCTTACATTTTCTGACCCTGATCATCCTCGACTCAGAAATAATCCCAATCGCCACGATCTTATGGTGCATTTGGTAATGGTCACCGCTTCCACCCAGTAACCTAAGCTGGCGGTCTTCACGTCGTTCGTCTCGTTTGTCTGGTAATATTCTCCTCTCTTTTTATTATTTGAGCCTGCATCCGATTTAATGTTCGTGTTATGTATTTCCATTATATATAATTAAAATATGTGCGCCTCCTATTTTTTACCTGGATAAATTATACTTCTATCTACATATTTCACATCCAGCTTGTTAACTGCTACAATCATTCTGATACTCCATACAATAGTCTTTCAAGTCACAGTATCTAATTAAGGATTTGCAGTAGTTTACCCGTTGGTGTATTCTTGCTGATAAAGGCGTCTGCGCCTGCTGGCAGGATGGCTTTTTATCTATGGGGATACAATGGAACCTTTTCGGCTCAAAAAATGTCTGAATATTTACATCGGATTGGTTAATTCATAAAACCTCTCCATTCAGGAAATATAATCTACTACTGGGTTATTCAATGCGAAACCACACTTTACTCGGAATGATCCTGATCCTCGTATTGACAGCTTGTAGTGGAGCACCACCCACTACTTCCGTTACGGCTACCTACCCGCCTACCGGTACGCCTATTGTCGAGGTCCTTGACCAGGTGACAACGCCGACCGTTACCCTTCCGGCTGTCGAAACGGCAAGTCCCTCCCCAGACGCGGATATAAACCCGGTGATCAAGCCGGAAAACGCTGGGCAACTAACTGAGGTAATGAAGCTGGGTAAGGGGGCGATCCTATCCGACCCAGCCTATGCACCGGAGGGCATGCCGATCTACTCAGCGGATGGAAAGTGGATGGCGATCCCGACTTCTGGGGGCATCTACCTGTACGACGCAGCTACGTTAAAAGAGCTGGGTGTGATCCCGGCTTCGACGCCGTTCATAGCCTTCTACCCCGACGCGAGCCTGCTGGCAGCCAGCGGGAATGGCAACGTCACCCTTTGGGACCCGGCGACCGGCGGACAGGCGGGCGTACTACAAGGCAACCCGGAAGACTGGTATTGGGAGCTGTCCATCACCGCGGATGGGTCGCTGATATCGGCCGCCAGCTCGAATAGAGAGGTAGCCGTCTGGTCGCTTCAGAGCAAGAAAAAGATATTTACCTTTCCGGGAGACAGGCTGCGGTTCTCTCCTGATGGGCATATGGCAGTAGTGGTGGAGTATGGTGAGAATCAAGTCCACTTGTACGAAACCAGCAGTGGCACTGAGGTGAACCAGTGGGCTGCCCGTAATGCCGGATTCACCCCAGCTGGGCAAATGTGGCTGGAAGACGAAAAAACAGTTCGGCTAGTATACATTGATCGAGACCTGCTGTCAGCCCCTTTTGAGGGAATACAGCCTTCGTTCTCAGCGGATGGCAAATTGATGCCGCTGTTTGCCAACGGTCAAATCTCGCTGTACAACCACATCAACGGACGTCGTACGCATATTCTCGAAGGCAATTTTTCGCAGATAGATGGGGTATTGTTTTCTCCTGACGGACAGATCCTGGCGGGTGACGTATATAGCCTGCATTGCCCTACCTGCACGGAAATAGATGGCCTGGATCGTTCTTTGGTGCTGTGGAAAGCAGCGGACGGCGCGATCATCTCAAGGAACAAGCATCCTTCCGGCTGGATGGCATTCTCAGCAGACGGCAGCTCAATAACCGCGGTAGAGGCGGAAGCGGTGCAGGTGATCAATGCTGCCGATGGCTCTATCACCAGGCAGATCGACGGCTTTACCACGGCGGTAGCAGGCATGGCGATTTCACCGGACGGGAAAACGCTGGCGGCAGTACACTCCACGGACGAATATACCTTGCGGTTGTGGGATTTAAAAACCGGTCATGTTAATCAGGCACTTTCAAATCAGCAAGGCATCAGCCTGGATAACGTAGAAGTTGCCTATAACCCGGATGGAAAATTCATCGCTGTGGGTGGAGATGTGTGGGACCTGGCTGCCAGCAAGCGCATGACGGTGATGGAACAGGCCATTGGGCAAAAGACATCCTGCTGGCCTTCCAGCGTGGCTTTCTCGCCGGATGGAAAGGAGTTGGCGAGCGGCTGTTTCGAAGGCCAGCTGGACCTGTGGAGCTTCCCAGACGGCGCTTTGATAAAAAGCATCGGAGATTACACTGGCTGGGTAACCGGCCTGTCATATTCACCGGATGGTGAGCAACTGGCAGCCATTTATAGTGTTCCGGATTACCTGGTACAGGCCTGGCAGCTGCCACAAGCTACTCCTGCGTTCAAACTGAGTGAGGCGCATTTTACCCGGGTATCATACTCAACGGACGGGTTGCTGATAGCGACGGTTGCAGCCAGTGCCGAAAACGAGCAGTACGGTTGGTCGGCAGGGATGGTTCAGCTGTGGAACGCCGTGGACGGCAAAGAAATTGCCCAGCTGCAGGTGGATGACGCTGTAAGCGTCGCTTTTTCACCGGACAGCAGGATCCTGGCAACAGGCTCGCTGGATGGAACGGTTCGGTTATGGGAGGTCGCAGGAGATCGGCTACTCATGGTAGCCCGCAGACACTTTCAACAGGTTCAGCGCATCGCATTCACCCCGGATGGGAGGAGTCTGATATCCGGCTCTTTGGACGGGACAATTTTACAATGGGGAGTCCCCCCTATGCCCATCATCCTAACCACGCCGTGACGTTAGACGACACCTACCAGCCACTTTTGGTTTTTCGAAATTCTTAAAAACTACCTGCTTTTTTTTATAAATGCAGGACACCCTATCTTTCTTAAAGCTGTCCAAGAGGTCCATTAATTCCTTGCTGCGCTTTTTTGTATTAAACACGACTTCACACGATTGAACAAACCCAATAGACCGGTCCGCTAACCTGATATTTGTTGACCCACCACAATCACAATATCCCACTTGTGGGGAATTCATTTAGCCTGGATTGATACAAATCCCGTATCTATTCAGTGTGATGGATGAAGTTGTAACGGTATTGGCATTTCATTATAGTCGTTGAAGCTCTGGTTGCTGTAGACTCAGGTACGATGATCGTAATAAAAGCTTCAACACAGAGTTGTGTTTTTTTAGATGTTATATGTTTAATAACTACTCACTAGAATAGAGAGATAAGGCTTAGGGTTATTATTGTCAGTAGAATATTGCTACCCGAAACCCTGCGGTGATAAACGCGATCATAAAAAGGAATATGTTGGGTTTCGTGCGGAAGATCACCGCACTCAACCAAACCTACAACTAAGGCTCTGGAAAGTGTTAAAGTGAACACGGTGAGCAATTACGATGTTTATATCGAGCAATGGGGGAGTGTTTGGTGATAGCGGAATCTATCACCGATAGCACAAATATTATAAATGATATAATTTTTACGTTCAAAGTGGACAATTTTGCTATTTGCATATGAAGATCTACCAGGGAGCTCAGAAAATGTCTGTAGAGCATATTAATCTGGTTACTGGGAACAATGAATATCAGATACCGGTGACTCGTACCCATACACTCGTACTTGGTAGCGGTGCTGCTGGTTTGAATGCTGCAGCTCAGCTTAGGCTTAATGGGGTCAAAGAACTGATGATCCTGACTGAAGGCCTCAATATGGGTACTTCGATCAATACCGGTAGTGATAAACAGACTTATTACAAGTTAGCATTGTGCGGAGATGAATCAGATTCCCCTAGAGAAATGGCACAGACGTATTTTGACAACGGCTCAATGCATGGAGATTTAGCGCTGGTAGAATCCAGTTTATCAGTTCGCAGTTTTATAAACCTGGTAAACCTTGGTGTTCCATTCCCAAGAGACGAATTCGGGCAATTTGTTGGCTACAAAACAGATCATGACCCGCGTCAAAGAGCCACTTCAATTGGTCCTTATACATCAAGAGAAATGTGCTTGAGGCTTATCGATCAAGTGAAGGGATTGGGTATTGAAATCCGAGAAGGCCGCTATGCAGTTGAACTGTTAACAATTGGCGGGAATACAACCCGGGTAGCCGGTCTTATTGCGGTGAATAAGCAAGGAAATTTTGAGGTGTATATTTGTGAGAACCTCATTTTTGCTGTGGGTGGTCCGGGGGGATTATACAAAACAAGTGTTTATCCCTCTGTCCATTCAGGAGCTATTGGTTTAGGGTTGATGGCTGGTGCTTGTGCTGCAAATTTACCGGAATCTCAATATGGATTAGCTTCGACAAAATTCCGCTGGAATGTCTCCGGCACTTATATGCAGGTTATACCGAGAATCATCAGTAGAAATATTGCTGATGTATCGAGCGATCAAGAATTTCTACGTTCCTACTTCAAATCTGTTGGTTTGATGAATGGGATGATTTTTCTAAAGGGGTATCAATGGCCATTTGATGCCCGAAAAGCGATTGGTGGATCTTCAATCATCGACATCCTCGTTTATATTGAAACGGTGATCAATGGTCGTCGAGTTTACCTTGATTTTCGCTCAAATCCCCAGGATTTTTCTTTTTCTGATCTTCCTGATGAAGCGCGCACATATTTGGAGAAATCAGGTGCATTACAGAGTACTCCAGTTGAGAGACTTTTTCATATGAACCCAGCTGCTGTTGATCTCTACCGAAATCATAAGATTGATTTATCACAGGAACCCTTGGAAGTAGCTGTTTGCGCTCAACATAATAATGGCGGATTGGCGGGAAATCTCTGGTATGAATCCACAAATATCAAACATCTATTTCCGATTGGTGAAGTTAATGGCTCTCATGGAGTAACCCGCCCAGGTGGCTCGGCATTAAATGCGGGACAGGTGGCAGGTTTTCGAGCAGCAGAGTATATTACCCATCGATACTCAAATTGGACAATAAATGAAGCTGAAGTAAATAATGTTTTAAAAACATCCATGCAACGAATTCTGGAATGGGCAGAATTATGCCTGAAAGCGGAGAGACCGTGGTTATCCGAAATGAAGGAGGCTCAAGAACGAATGTCCCGGTCAGGATCCCATATTCGTAGTATTGAGGTGTTGAAAAATGAAATCCCGCAAGCATGGCAGCAGGTTCATAGGCTAAGCCAACTAGGATGTAAGGTCAATAATCAGAAAGATTTAATGTTTGCATTCAGAATTAGGCAATTGGCATTTTCTCAAGCGATCTATTTAGATGCAATTAGGTTTTCACTAGATAGCCACGTTGGTAGTCGAGGATCCTCCATAGTTATAGACGCAAATGGCTTGAAGATACATGAAAAGTTGGATAATTACTGGCGAGTCGCCCCAGAAGACACCTCGTTTAGGGAAAAAGTTCTTGAAACCTTGTATTTAGGGGAAGACAGGATCCAGCATCGATGGACACCATGTCGACCGATACCAGAGAGTGACTCATGGTTCGAAACCGCATGGTCTCGATTCCGCAATGGGGCTATATATAACGACGCCGGATAAATTCAGTTATATTATTCTCATCCCAGAACAAACCGGTTTACTATTCTCGTCTACTCATTTTCTTTTAATCCCTTGCTTTTTTTCTGAACATGTGCGATAATACCAAATGCCATACGGCAATGCCGCATGTGGGTAAATCCAAAGAGTTTTTTTAATCTAAAATTAATAGAAATACGCCATTAATGGCGAGCAAATTTAAGTAATAGGCGTTCACGATAGTCGATTTGTGAATTCGAAAGAAACTTATTATAAAAATATCTGATGGATATCATGATTGACCTCCAAAATACCGCTCTCCTCATCATTGATCTTCAAAATGATTTCGTTAGAAAAGGTGCTCCAATGGAAGTCGAAGATGCTCGAACCTCCCTTCCAAAAGTTAACTCACTGATAGAAACAGCTCGGCAAAAAAGTATTCCAATTATTTATACAAAATTTTTATCTGGACCAAGCAAAACATTATTATGGAACTGGAGCCCCCAAATTGAAGAATTTGGTGCATGCCGGCGAGATCTAAAACGATACTATGTCGACATCGATAGCGAACGATATTGCGCAGATGTGGTTGATGAAATCTATCCCCAAGCTAATGATTACATAGTTGACAAGTACGGTTACTCAGCGTTCAAGAATACCAATCTGAAAGACATTTTACTAAGCGAAGGAATTACCTCGCTTATTATCGTCGGTACAGTAACTCAAATTTGTGTAGCTGATACCGTACATGATGCGTTTGGATTAGGGTTCAAGGTTCTCGTGGTTTCAGATGGTGTTACGTCATTTATGGCTGATTTGCAGGCTGCATTTTTGAAAAATTTCGAAATGAAATTTGCTTGGGTGAAAGACACGAAAGAAATTCTCAAAATGATCGAGAATCTCGGCTAGTCGATAATGACCACTTTGCTTCAACGACTTAAACTTAATAAGCACAATGGTGTATTCGTAATTCTGGCGTTTCTGTTATTAATCTCGGCATTATATAACCCCAGGTTTGTTCAACCCAATAATCTTCTCACGATGTTACGGCAAGCGTCTGCCCTGGGGATCCTCACATAGAAATTGTGAAGGGTACAACAAAACATCTATTGCTGAGAGGTGAAATTAAAGTGGCAGGTAAAAGGGAAAACTATTTCCACACCAATGACGATGCGATACTCTATTTTGAAGATCACGGCACTGGCAAGCCCATTGTGTTAGTGCCCGGGTTTGTTTGCTCGACTAAATTTTTTGAGAAGAACATTGAGGGACTAACAAAAACAAATCGCATAATTTCCTTCGACCCCCGCGGTCAAGGTAATTCATCTAAAGGCTTGCAAGGTCATACGATCGGTCGAAATGCACTGGACATTAAAGAATTACTTGACTATCTGGATGTTCAGGATGCCACGCTGCTTGGATGGTCAATGTCGGGGCAGTTTGTGTTGAAATATCACATACTTTATGGTAACCATCGCATCGATTCATTAGGTCTCCTGGATTGCCCACTCGGTGCAATGCATGATGCGGAATGGAATGCCCATCACTTGAAGAGTTTCAACATGGATGCATTCAACGGTTCCCTCACCAAGTCATATAACGATAACGAAGGCTATTGCGCCTATTTTGCTAAGGTGGTCTGGGGTGGCAATGATGATTCTATGATTGAGTGGAGCACAAAAGAATTTCTCAAGACGCCTGCCTGGATTTCCTTTGCGATCTATAGCGACATGGTTTTCCAGAATGGTTATGAAATACTACCCAAAGTCACCCTACCCATTATCTTTATGGGTGCGAATTCTGCAGTCACTGCAAACGGAAAAGATCTGGCAGCCAAGTATTATCCCGCTAACACAAATCCAGCGGTATATAAAGAATCCCACACATTCGATACAGGCGGTCATGTGTTCTTTTATTGCAATCCGGATGAATTTAATACCAAAGTTGCAGTATTCGCGCAGAAAGTAACAGGTCTAAAAAGTTGATCCTCTTCAAAGGGTAAAGTTCCAGGTATATTGATACCTGGTGTGATTGAAAATTTTACTGAACATGAATTTGAGGAATTTTCTTCGCACCAGGTCATCACAAATATGATCTGAAGGAATGAGAAGTACCTGTCCCTCGAAGATTTTCAACTAATCCGTGAAGTAGGTTGCCATATTTAATGCTGGTATGAAAGTGTTGTGAAATGGAAATTCCAAAAACTTCCTCCCGAAAATCGATAGCGTCTGTTCAACGCGCTCTGGATATCCTTAACTTGTTTGATAAAGGGCATGTAGAGCTGGGTAATGCAGAAATTGCGAAGCTGATGGATTTGCCTACCGGAACTGCAGCTGGTTTGATATATACGCTTAGGATCAATCATTATTTAGACCAGAATCCAGCCAACCGTAAATATAGACTTGGATTGAGGCTAGCCGAAAGAGCAGCTGTTCTGCTAGACCAGCTAGACCTTCGTAAAGTTGCCGAACCATTTCTCGAAGAACTAAGAGACTGGTGCGGTGAAAGTGTAAACCTGGCCATCAGGGATGGAAACGAGGTTGTTTATATTGAACGGATGTTTGGTGATCAATCCCTCGGCATCCGTTCCGAATTAGGGCGACGTGGTTCCCTCCACAGCACAGCTCTTGGTAAGGCGATCTTCTCTTATCTCCCGGAATCTGAACGACAAAAATTAATCAACTCCTACGATTTTTTCGCCGTTACACCTCATACAATAATCGATAGGGATGCATTTTCTAAAGAACTCAGAGATATCTATCAACGGGGTTACGCGGTCGATGAGCAGGAGAATGAGCTGTGGGGGCGATGTGTTGGTGCTCCAATATTAAACACATTTGGCTATCCGATTGCGGCGATTAGCATTTCAGTCCCTATTCAGCGATTTCCCGAGGAAGATATCGAGAGGTACGGAAGGAAATTGATAGATATTGCTGGCAGCATTTCACAAAAGATGGGTCATATTAATCCAGATCAAAGTTGAACGATAGAGATTTGATCTGCATTTTTGATCCAACCAATAGATTAAACCTTAAGGAGGTGAAATTATAAGGATTAAGACGAGGGGTCTTAGATCTACTTAAGTGATAAAAAATCTAATATAAATAAAGAGGAGAATGATCGTGAAAAAGAGTATATTTTTGCTAATCGCTGTTGTTACAATCGCCTCAATGTTGCTTGGCGCTTGTGCGAAATCCACAACGGCTCCCACAGTCGCGGTTACAGAAGCTCCGGTTGTTACCGAAGCCCCCGCAGCAGCTGCTGTTCCGATCAAAATCGGAACATCGCTGCCTTTGACCGGTGAGTTCTCGATCACTGGTACAAAACACCGTGATGGTTACCAGCTTTGTGCTGACTTGATCAACGAAGCGGGCGGTCTATTAGGGCGACCCGTTGAATTAATCGTCAGCGACAATCAGTCTGATGTTGATACTACGCTTGCTCAACATGAACGATTTATCAACGTGGACAAAGTTGATCTCATCTTTGGTACTTTTTCAAGCAAATTAACCTTCCCGGCTTCTGCAATCACTGAGCAGGCAGATTATTTGCTCCCGATCCCCTCAGCAGCGGCATTGCGCATATATGAACGAGGGTTTAAAAACCTGGTTTACTTCCAGCCGAATGCGGCAGAATACATCGGCGCCTCTCCGGTTATGATGATCAAAGATTTGATCTCTGCTGACCAGCAGCCCAAGACGATTGCCCTTGCTTGGGCAGATGATTTTTATGCCAATGCTTTGATCGCAGGTTTACGTGGAGAGGATGTTACCTTTCAAAACAATGATGGTACGGACAAGACAGTAAGTCTTGCTCCTGGTGAACTATCAAAGTTAAATGCAGAAGTTGTCTTTGAAGAGCAATGGCCGGAAGGTTATTCTGATTGGACAACACTGGCATCAAAGCTAAAAGCTGCCAATGCGGATTACCTCTTTGCACCAGTCACCTCTGCTGATGAAGCCATCAACCTGGTTCGTGCCTTACAGCAGGTAGGCTACAATCCCAAAGGCATTTTCATGAGCCAGGGAGCCCAGAAAGAATTTAGTGAAGCACTCGGCAGCGCTGCAAATGGAATCACTGTCCAGGCATCATGGCATCCATTAGCCAATTTCTCTGGCGTGTTGAATGGCAAGGAATTCACGAATCAAATGTTCCTGGATGCCTTCCAGGCAAAATACGGTGCTGCAGGCGGGGAAGATGAAGCTATACCGTTCGCATTATGCCAGGGAATCGAACAGGCAATTCGGGCAACTGGATCGACCGATAATACAGTTCTCCGTGAATGGCTGGCTGCCCGTACTGCTGACGATCCTGTAAAAACCATTCTTGGAGATTTTTACTGGGATGAGCGAGGGCTTCCTATAAATAAATCATTCATAATGACCCAATGGCAAGATGGTAATCTTGAATTTGTATACCCGACTGACGCGTTTCCGGGTGTCGAACCACTTGTCTATCCAAAGGCTGAATGGTAAATCGTTTCTAGCCCAAAGCCGTGTCTGGTGGAAACACCAGACACGGACATTTTGAAGGGTTATTTTCTGGTTGATTTTTTTTAGTAGATACGGTTAGTAAAATGGCATTATTAGAAATAAAAAGACTGAATAAACACTTTGGCGGGATCCAGGCCGTGACTGATTGTACATTCACTGTTGATGAGGGTACGATTACAAGCTTGATTGGTCCGAACGGAGCGGGTAAAACGACTGTATTCAATCTGGTTACAGGGCTATTGACTTCTGATTCCGGAGAAGTCATCTTCAAGGGAAAGAAGATACTAGGATTACAACCGCACGAGATAACTCGCAGAGGGATCAGCCGTACTTTTCAAATCACACGTGATCTACAAGAAATGACTGTATTGGAAAACATGGTCATCCAATCCCAGGTAAAGGGTTTTTTTGATATGTTTGGTTCAAGTATGCTGAAGCAAGAGACCGAACATGCGATGGAATTGCTGTCATTCGTCGGAATTTCACACCTGGCGCAAGAAAAGGCTAAGAATTTATCATACGGGCAGAAAAAATTGATGGAGTTTGCATCTGTTCTGATGTCTGAACCAAAATTAATCATGCTTGATGAACCAGCTGGTGGAGTAAATCCTGCCTTGCTTGAAAGTATTATCGACCGGATTTTGGAATTAAATAAAAAAGGAATTACCTTCTTAATTGTGGAACACAATATGGATCTGGTAATGAAAATCAGCGATCCAGTCATTTGTATGGCATATGGAACTGTCCTCGCCCAGGGGTGCCCTAAGGACATTCAAAGTAACAACCAGGTGATGGAAGCCTATTTAGGAGAATGAGATATGGGAATTCTCGTAATAGACAATGTCGTCGCCGGTTATGGAAGCGGCCCGAATATCCTAAAAGGGCTATCGCTCACCATTGAATCCTGCCAGACCTACTGTATTATCGGACCCAATGGAGCGGGAAAATCAACTCTGATCAAAGTCATCGCCGGGTTGCTCAAACCCCGCGCAGGGAATATCACCTTCAAAGGAGAGCAGATCAGCAGCCTGCGCGCTGATCAGGTCTTGCAGAAAGGGTTATCGTACGTTCCCTCAGATCGTAGTTTATTCCCCGATATGACCGTGAAAGAAAATCTCCGCATGGGGGGTTATATTTTAGGAAATGGTCGGTTGGTCAATCAAAGAATTGATGAAATCTTTACCAAGTTTCCTGTGCTAAAGGAAAAAAGTTCTCACCAGGCAAGAACGCTATCAGGCGGTCAGCAGCAATTAGCATCAATTGCTCGGGCGCTTATCCTCAAACCAGAAATGATCATGCTCGACGAACCTTCACTGGGATTATCCCCGAAGGTGGTCCAACAAATATTCTCAACCATAACCGAGCTACGTAAAAACGGGATGACGATCTTACTTGTGGAACAAAACGCAAGAAAAGGCCTCCAAATTGCTGACGTAGGTGTTGTGTTGGATCTCGGGACAAATAGTTTTGAAAGACCTGCTGCGGAGGTTCTCAGTGATCCTCGTATTCAAGAGCTTTACCTCGGCAAGAAGCGCGAATTACTGGCTACGGAAGGTTGATAATGATACAGGTTTTACAGATAGTCATTTTAGGAGTTGCATTAGGAGGGGTTTACGCTCTTATGGCATCAGGTATGACCCTGATTTTCGGCGTGATGCGCATTGTAAATCTCGCCCACTCTGCATTTATTATTCTGGCTGCCTACATGGCATTTTGGTTATTTAAAGCTATCAACCTTGACCCAACTCTTTCAATTTTGATAACGATGCCGGTTATGTTCCTGGTTGGAATGGCATACTACAAGATTCTATTTTCCCCACGCGCAGATAACCCCCGCTTCACCGACATCACGGTCTTGATCACTTTTGCAACTGCCCTGATTATTGAAGGTATTTTGGCTTTTATTTTTACAGGAATATATCGAACGACAACCCCGGAATATGCAAAAACCTCATTTATCTTTGGACCATTCTTTATTCCTCAGAGTCAGTTCTACGCCTTAATTGTTAGCATTGTGTTGATCGGCGGATTATGGCTGTTTCTACGTTATACCCGGATTGGAAATGCAATCCGCGCGACCATGCAAAACCGGAATGCCGCCCAGGTTGTAGGAGTAAATGTCAGTTGGATCTCGACTCTCTCCTTTGGGATTGGCCTGGCTATGGCTGGCGCAGCTGGTTCGTTGCTCAGCTACGTGTTTACTTTTTATCCGGCAAAACATGTAGCTTGGATAGGTATGATCATGTGCCTGGTAGTTCTGGGTGGAATGGGCAGTCTGGTGGGCGCTCTGGTCAGTTCTTTTATACTCGCCATTGCTGCTTCATTTGTTAGCTTTTACCTGGCAGCTACCTGGGCACCGATTACTTTTTATCTGGCGCTCTTTTTGATCCTCTTGTTCAGACCGCAGGGATTATTTGGAAGAAAGGTGGAGTGGTAAGTGTCAGATTTTTCACCTTTAAATTCAAATGACCAGGCTGAAATGATAGATCCAAAGAAAAACATTACTTTGAGACCTTTTATCATACCGTCCATAATTTCTATTCTTTACGTAATATGGAAATTTGGGTTAAGCGCGAATGGGATACTCACATCGCTACCATGGATGGAAAAATCAGCTGAACCAATTGTAATTTTGGGACTGGGTTTATGGTTCTTGTTCCTGCTCACTCCATCTATCACTCGGTTTTCAAGACGTCACAGGTGGGTAAAAGCAGGATTTCCATTACTGATCCTGGCATTATTTATAGCAATTCCATTAATCCAAATTAAGACCGGAACGCTCAACTATTGGTTATACATGTTGACGATATGCTTCATGTATATCATTTGGTCGAGTAGTTGGAATATCATTGGCGGATTTGCCGGATACATTTCGCTTGGTCATAACGTCTTCATCGCCATTGGAGCTTATTTCGCAGGCATGATCTTTGTATTTTGGAGAGTATCTCCTTTAATTACCGCTCCCATCGCTGGCATACTTGCTATGGTCAGTGGGCTCTTGTTTGGATTGATCGCCCTGCGTACGCGTGGGAGCAGCTTCATTATTTCGACGATTGCATTAGTCTTGCTGCTCGGAGAGACATTGGATAATTGGGAGCTCACCGGTGGAGCAAATGGATTAGCAATGCCCATGATTCCACTCGAAGGCATGATCGCGAAGATCCCTTTTTATTATTATATGTTGGTGATCATGGTGTTGACTGTGTTGACAACCTACTTTATCCAACACTCAAAATTTGGTCTGGGACTGCGGGCAATCTCCCAGGATGAAATCAAGTCAGAAGTGGCTGGAATACCAACCCGGCAATACAAGATCCTGGCTTTTGGTATAAGCGGGTTATTCATCGGAATGTCAGGCGCCATCTATGGATATTCACTCACCTACCTGCGACCTTCAATTTTTCTGACAGTCGCCATAGGTACCGGAATTGTCCTCAATGCAATTTTAGGTGGTAAAGGTACGGTGAGTGGTCCAATTATTGGTGCTGCGATCATGTTGGCAATAAATGAGTTTGTGGTTTCAAAATTAGGCGCCACAGAATTAAACATTGTGGTTACTGGATTGATCCTAATCTTTGTATTGTTATTCTTCCCAGATGGAATCGTAGGGTCATTACGAAACAAGGGTACCCTACCTACGTTCCTGGATTGGGATTAAGAAACTATAAAATCAGTGTAAATAATTAATATGCGAGAATAATGATGGATAAGAATAATAGAGTTGCAATCATCACAGGCTCTGGTAGAGGCATAGGACGCGGGATTGCCATACAGCTGGCTCACCATGGCTGGAAAATCGTGATTAATGATATAGGAAACCCCGAACCGCCTGCTGAAACACTCGACCTGGTGCGGAAAGAGGGCTCAGACGGCTTGGTTGTTATGGCTAATATTACGGTTGCTTCTGAACGAAAAAAGATCGTTGACGAAACAATCGAAGAATATGGACAAGTCGATTTACTGGTAAACAATGCCGGTATCGGACCCCGTGTACGCACGGACATGCTTGAGATCGATGAAGCAAGCATGAATGAAGTTTTAGCTGTCAACACTGTCGGTCCTTATTTTCTGACCCAACTTGTTTCGAAAAAGATGATCGAATTGATTTCACAAAAGATAATCGAATCTGGAATAATCATAAATATTGGATCGATAAGCGCATATACAAGCAGCACAAATCGGGCGGAGTATTGCATATCAAAAGCGGCAATGGGGATGAATACAATTCTATTTGCTGATCGACTTGCCGCTGAAGGCATCAATGTTTTCGAAATCCGACCTGGAATTATAAAAACACCTTTAACTGAAATTGTTAAAGACAAGTATGACAAACTGATCGCTGACGGGATTCTGCCAATCAAACGCTGGGGATTGCCTGAAGATATCGGCAAAGCTATTGTCGCGATTTCTGAGGGTTTCCTTCCGTACTCGACCGGACAAATTATCGACGTGGATGGCGGATTCCACATACACCGTTTATAGAGGTAATATGAAAAAGATCGTTACATTCGGCGAAATCATGCTTCGTTTATCTCCTCCAAACCAATTGAGGTTTGGTCAGACAAGATCATTAGATGTGACATATGGCGGAGGTGAATCAAATGTCGCAGTTTCACTGACCAATTATGGCTTCGAAACTGAGTATGTCACCCGGCTACCGAAGAACGACATTGGAGAAGCCTGCCTGCAGTATTTGCGTCAACTTGGCGTTGGAACCCGATTTATCCAACGTGGTGGTGACCGCTTGGGGATCTATTTTCTTGAAAATGGGGCAGTTATGCGTGGCAGCCAGGTCATTTATGATCGGGCGGGTTCTTCTTTTGCGACAATTTCACCAGATTCAGTTGATTGGAAATCAATATTCGAAGGTGCAGATTGGTTCCATTGGACCGGGATCACACCTGCTGTTTCATCGAATGCAGCAGCAGCGTGTCTTGAAGCAGTAAAGACAGCCAGCGCTATGGGTCTCACCATTTCGTGTGATTTGAATTACAGGGCAAAACTCTGGAAATGGGGAAAAACAGCCAATGAAGTGATGGAAGAGTTGGTATCTTTCTGTGATATTGCAATTGGGAACGAAGAAGATGCAGAAAAAGTTTTTAACATCCAGGCTCCAGAAACTGACGTCACCCATGGAAAGATATCAGCTGATAAATACCAATTCGTGTGTGAGGCATTAGCAAAAAAGTTCAAAAAACTGAAAACGATCTCAATCACATTGCGGTGCTCGGTATCAGCTTCGCATAATTTATGGAGTGCAATACTGTACGACTCTGGAAATACGTATATAGGACCGGTTTACGATATAACCCATATCGTTGACCGAGTAGGTACAGGCGACAGCTTTATGGGTGGATTAATTTATGGTTTGGTTAATTATTCAGAAAATCCTCAAAAAGCATTAAACTTCGCCATTGCTGCTTCAGCGCTTAAACACACAATATTTGGTGACTTTAATCTGGTTTCAGTTAATGAAGTAGAAAAATTAATGAACGGTGACGGATCAGGTCGTGTGAGTCGCTAACCCGGCCGTTCGGGAATCCCACCTATTTCATAATACGGTGAAATTAATGAAAAAAATGTACCCTCATCTCGCGCCGATAAAAACGCCGATTAAACTAAAGGAATATATTGAATCTCTCAATATACATTTACCATTTGATTCGGTTGTATTACCTGCTCCAGAGGGACCCCTTGCACAACCTTACATGCTAAAAGATGGAAAGCGAATAGGGAATCGTTTCTGCATCCTTCCAATGGAAGGTTGGGATGCGACCACTGATGGACGACCTACTGAATTGGTGTATCGCAGATGGAAAAATTTTGGATTAAGTGGAGCGAAATTGATCTGGGGTGGTGAAGCTACAGCCGTCAGACCAGACGGACGGGCAAACCCACATCAATTGATGCTCCTGGACCAAACCATGCAAGATATGGAGAAGCTACGACAGGCATTGGTCGATGAACATCAGAAGCATTTCGGGCAGGTGAATGATCTACTTGTCGGTTTGCAACTTACTCACTCGGGTCGTTTCTGCAAACCAAATGACAAAGCCAAACTCGAGCCAAAAATACTTTACCACCATCCACTTCTTGATAAGCAGTTCAATATCAACCAAGATTATCCGGTGATGACCGATGGGGAAATTGATGACCTCATCGGGTATTACATTAGAGCAGCCAAACGTGCACAATCCATCGGATTCGAGTTCGTAGATGTGAAACATTGTCACGGGTATCTTGGGCATGAATTTCTTAGTGCAGTCAATCGACCTGGAAATTATGGTGGTTGTTTTGAAAACCGAACCAGGTTTATGCGCGAGATCATAAAAGGAATTCAAAGCGAATGCCCCGGATTGATGATAGGTGTAAGGTTTAGCAGTTTTGATATGCCTCCATTCCGCCCAGATTGTGAAAATGTCGGTCACATGGTGGAGTACCGTGACGAAAACGGTTGTTATCCCTTCGCTTTTGGTGGAGATCCGAACATCTTGGGAGAAATTCAACTGGATGAGCCGATCGCATTGATGAAAATGATGGAAGAAATTGGCGTGAGGTTGGTGAATCTTACTGCGGCAAGCCCTTATTACAATCCTCACCTTACACGACCAGCTTATTATCCTCCCTCTGACGGGTATTTACCTCCAGAGGATCCACTCGTAGGTGTAGCAAGGCAGATCCAGGTGGCAGCTGTATTAAAAGCTGTTGTGCCTAACCTGTTGACAGTTGGTTCCGGTTACAGCTATCTTCAGGAGTGGATCCCAAATGTTGCACAGGCAGTAGTCAGGGAGAAAATGATCGATTTTGTTGGACTCGGCCGGTCTTCGCTTTCCTATCCTGAACTACCTGCTGATGTCCTTGCAGGTCGCCCTTTAATTAGAAATCGTTTCTGCAGAACTTTCAGCGATTGCACCACGGCTCCCCGTAAAGGAATGGTTTCCGGTTGTTATCCCCTGGATGACTTTTATAAGAAGAGACCAGAAGCAGATGAATTAAAGCGTATCAAAAAAGATATTAAACTATTGGGTTGATCAGTTATTAAAGGAGAGTTCAATTGAGAGTAGTCTCATTTGACAAAGCGGTTAGTTATATTCGTGATGGCGACACAATTGTGATTGGTGGCTCTGGTGGTGGTCATGCCATTCCTGAATCTTTAATTGTCGCGCTTGAAAAAAGGTACCTGAGTGAAAAAAAACCCCAAAATATCACCCTCCTTCACCCAGTTGGTGTAGGTGATAATATCAGTCAGGGAGTTGGACGTCTTGCCCATCACGGATTAGTTAAACGGATAGTAACTGGAGCATTGGTAAATAGCCCGGCGTTTCAGGATCGAGCTGAACAGGACACAGTAGAAGCATATACCTTACCCCAAGGAGCCCTATCGGAACTAATGCGTGATATAGCTGCAGGTCGTCCGGGGCTTTTCTCCCAAGTCGGATTGCACACTTTTGTCGATCCGCGTCTGGATGGTGGAAGGCAAAGTAAAAGCGCAAAAGAAGAATTAGTGGAATTGGTTACACTTGAGGGGAAAGAATGGCTCTTCTATAAACCCTACAAAATAGATATAGCCTTCCTGCGCGGTACTACTGCGGATGAAGATGGTAATGTGACCATGGAACGTGAAGCGATTTTTGGTGAAATGTTATCAATGGCGCAGGCTACTCGCAGGAATGGCGGAATCGTTATCGTCCAGGTTGCACAGCTAGCTCAAAAAGGAACATTACCCGCCAAGCATGTTAAGATCCCTGGTATGCTGGTGGATTTGATCGTTGTTGATCCCGCTCAGCGACAAACCTACCTGACGGATTACAACCCTGCGTATGCGGGTGAGATTAAAGTGCCATTGGATGAGATTGCCCCATTGCAACTGGATGCGCGCAAGATAATCGCCAGAAGAGCAGCACTTGAACTTTCTCCAGGAGCGATTTGTAATCTCGGATCTGGTGTTTCTACTGGAATCGCGACGATTGCTGCAGAAGAAGGGATATTGGATCAGATTGTATTGACAAATGAACAGGGACTTATCGGCGGAGCCCCTTCTGCAGACGCTGGTGCAGCAATAAATTTCACCTCGATTGTTGACCAACCATATCAGTTCGATTTTTATGATGGTGGTGGCTTAGACCTTGCTTTTTTATCTTTTGCCCAGGTCGACTCAACAGGGAATGTCAATGTCAGCCGATTTAATGGACGAATTATTGGTATCGGTGGTTTCATAAATATAAGTCAATGTGCAAAAAAAGTGATATTCAATGGAACTTTCACCACAGGCGGCCTTGATATGGGTTGGCCTGAAGGAAAAACGGTTATTCGAAGAGAGGGGAAATTTAAAAAGTTCGTCTTGAACGTTGAACAGATTTCGTATAATGGTCGTTTTGCAGCAGAACGGGGGCAAGAAGCTTTCTATATCACGGAACGGGCTGTGTTTACCCGAGGTGAAAAGGGACTTAAGTTAATTGAAATTGCTCCTGGAATTGATCTTGACCGCGACATTCTTGCGCAAATGGACTTCCGCCCAGAAATTGGAAAAGATCTAAAACTGATGGACGAACGCTTGTTTATTGACAAACCAATGGGACTGGAAAGACACTTACATTCCATGCGAGCAGTCAATATTCCAACGCGATTATTAGAATAAGGACTTCTTATGTCAAATTATCACGAAAAAAAAGCTTTAGCGGAAGAAACCACTGTGATTGAGGTCACCAGGCCTTCTGAAGGAGTTGCGGTTGTCACCATCACATCTGAACCGCTTGGTGTCTTGCGACACTCTGTAAAACGAGCGTTAATGAGCACTTTATCTGAGCTTGAGATAGACAATTCTATTCGATGTGCAATGCTCACAGGTATTGGGAAGGCATTTTCGGTTGGATCAGACATCAACGATTTCAGCCAGGATGTCGGCTGGTTGCTTGAAAATGACTATTGGGAGTCAGCCTTGAATCAAATGATTGAAGATGCCAGGTTTCCAATAATTGCCGCATGCAATGGCTTTACTTTAGGTGGTGGAGCTGTGTTAGCACTTGCGTGTGATTTCAGAGTGGCATCGGAAAGTGCCAAATTCGGTTTTCCAGAAGTAATAGTTGGAGCATTCGCTTCGGGAAGCGGAACTCAACGGTTGCCAAGATTAGTGGGACGGGGAAGAGCCTTGGAATTACTGCTAACAGGCAGGATAATCAGTGCTCAAGATGCTCTACACTATGGATTAGTGGAATACCTCTTCCCAGACGAATCTTTATTGGAAGAGGTGCTGAAAATTGCATCTGCGATCGCAGCTTATTCTGGCTTGGTAACCTCTGCCACTAAAAAATGTGTCAACGTTGGGCTGCGTGAAGGAATGAAGGCAGGTCTTGCATTGGAAAGTGACCTCAGGGTAAAAACCGGACGCGGGAATGATGCGGCTGAAGGTCGCACAGCATTCCTGGAAAAAAGAACAGCTAAATTTAATAAACCGTAATTCTGGAGAACCCGATGCGTCTCTTTTCTTATCTGGCGAAGGGTCAGCCACGTTCGGCGCGACAGGTGGGTGAGCTTGGTTTAGATCTCAGTAATTGCGCAGAGCTTTTTCTTAATGATCACTCTCATGTTGAGAAACCATTCAATGGGATTCCAACTTCATTGATTGATTTGTTGATTCTTGGACCTGTTGGTAGGCAATTCGCCTATGAAGTCACCGAGTGGGTTCTCGGTAATTTCCCAATATCTCAGATGAAATCGATGGATAGTGATGCAGCCTTTAACATCCAGGATGTGATTCTCACAGCTCCGATACCCACACCTGGTAAAGTTATATGCATAGCAGGAAATTTCCCGACATCACATATATTGGATAAGCCTGAATACCCGACCGTTTTCTTAAAGCCTTCAGGTGGCGTGATTGGAAACCAGCATAATATCATATTGCCCAGCTTGGCAGAAAACGTGGCGTGTGAAGTGGAATTAGCAGTTGTGATTGGTAAGAATGTGAGTAACCTGGTTCACAACGATCCATCGAACTTAGTCGCTGGGTTCACGGTTGCCAACGACTTGGGAGACCAATTGCTCGAAAAGCGTACTTCTCAATGGACTAGCGGAAAGATGTTTGACACATTCACTCCCATGGGTCCAATATTGATCACTCCCGAAGAGTTGAGTAGCACAAGTAATTTAGACCTGTTTACAAAAGTAAATGATCGAGTTGTTCAAAAAGGGAATACCGCTACAATGTATTTTAATGTTTCACAGTTGATAAGCTACCTTTCCACGCTTACGACATTGAATCCTGGAGACGTGGTACTCACTGGGAGTCCTAAATTGATGGATGGAGAACCGAATCCAGTGGTTTTTTTAAGGTCGGGAGATTTGGTTCAAACGGGGATCGAGACAATCGCAACCTTAATCAATCCGGTAATTTCCGAGATAGAGATTATTCGATGAAAACATATCCGATGGCGTTCATTCCTGAACCCGGAACAATTAAATTTCACGAAATACCTTTACGAGATCCTGAACCACATGAAGTCATGATCAAAGTGCGGACAGCTGCCATCTGTGGAAGTGATCTGCATTTATATAAAGGCAAGCACCCTTCCGTAGCACTTCCTGCAACAGTGGGACATGAATTGGCAGGAGATGTGGTGCAGGTAGGAAGGATGGTAAATGGAATTAAAGAAGGTGACAGGGTAACTGTAGAACCTGTAATTACCTGTGGCAGTTGTTATTATTGTTTACGGGGCCAATATAACCTTTGTTCAAGTATTAGCTTCCAATACCGGCAAGGTCAGGGAGCATTTGCAGAATACTTTTATGCACCTGAAGACAGGACATACAAACTTTCCCCCTCGGTTACTTTTGAGGAAGGTACCTTGATCGAGCCGTTATCAGTTGCACTTCACGCAGTAAATAAAAGTGGCATATATATTGGCCAATCAAGCGCAGTTATTGGCGCGGGTGCTATTGGACAGCTTGTTGCGATGCTTTTAAATAATCTCACTGGGATAAAACCCTTTGTAGCAGATATAAATGAATATCGGGTTCAGAAGGCAATCGATCTGGGTTCAATTGGTGTTCTTTCGGACGGCGACCAAGAACTAGTAGATGTAGTTATGAGCCATACAGATAATTTAGGTGTTGACTGTGCATTTGAAGCAGTCGGCTTGGAGACAACTTTGATTCAAGCCTTAGAGGTGATCAAAAAGGGTGGAAATGTAATTCTGCTGGGTATCTTTGAAGAGCAAGCACCAAATATTCCAATCAACCTGTTTGTTCAGCGCGAAATCACCCTTACAGGATCTCAAGGATACAGATGGGATTTTAATGATGCAATCATGTTAGCGTCTGAAAAAAGAATAAAACTTTCCGAGTTGATCACCACCCGCTTGTCACTCAATCAACTTCAGATGGGATTTGACTTGCTTTCAAAACCGCAGAATAACCAGATCAAGGTCATCATTGATAAGATCCCATAATAAATCTTTTGAACAATCATTCAAAAAAATACTAACCAAAAAACTCCCATCGTGGAATATATTATCAATCTAAATATTATGTTAAATAGAGGCAATAAGAATCCTTACCTAAATCCATCATGAAATTTGAACAACAGTATTGTGTTGGAAATTGGTGGGGCTGAGTATATTGGAATGGCTGGTTACAGCGAGACAATAAATTTATGGCATGAAGCAAGCTGATGTGATAACCACTCTCCCTCGAAGGGAGTTAAAGGGGCTTTCCTGTATGTCCCGCACCTATTTTTGGTGCTAATAATTACTAAAACTGCTATATGGGGGATAATACTGTCCAGGAAGTATTTTATTACCATACCGTCCAGGCTAACTGCACCCAAACTGCACTCAAACTGCACCCGGTATGAAGCAAGGAAAGGCGACCCGCAGAAATTGTCATAATTTAGTTGATGGAAATTCGAACAACAGGTGGCTTACAATTTGTCTCACACCCCACAGTAATGAGTTTACTACTAACCTTCTCACAAGAACCTCAAGGATAGTCTACCGATAATGAAATTTCTCGTTTCTGCAAGGTTTACCAAACGAGCATATTTAATGATCTGGTTTCTCACATGAGAGAACTATAGGATGATATTGTATTAGGAGTAGCGGGTCAACAACGCTGCCTCTATCATACAACTAGGCTGGCGTTCGTGCTGATCACGATATTAAATACTAAATCAACCCGGCGGAATGTTTTGGTTGAGTCGAAAGAAGTTCGTCGGATCATACTTCCGTTTGAGTGATTTCAGACGAGTGTACTTTTCGGCGCCATAAGCCTGTCTGATCCTATCCTCGCCTTCATCCATGAGAAAGTTTACATATACGCTGGTGTGGTAAGGCTTAAGCGCGAACCAGTAGTCTTGGGCCCACTCTCGTTCCGCACCGAAGCCTTCAGAGGATTCACTGTTGCCGTTGATGTTGAAGGTGAAACCAGCATTGCGCCCGTTGAAGGCAGTCTCGCTCTCGCCCACGCGGCTTACAGCGCCCCCAATCTGCCAGAGTGCCAAACTCGAGATCGGAGAGACGATACGTTTTCCATATTCCACCATTATATTGATGATGTCGTCATTGAGCTCGGCAACATCGCAAGACCGCACGTAATACCAGCAGCCGTGCCGAAATGAGGGATCAAACGTCGCCTGGTGTACCACGAACGGTTTGGGTAGACACAAGTCAAGTACTGGCGACCCGAATGATTTGAGAGGTCGTAAAAGTCTTTCACCTTCGTCGACGGGACCCGCATAACAAGCTACAACTGCGATAACGCGCTTACCCACCATCTCTGGTGGGAAGGCAGGCAGCGGCGGTGCCTTTCGCTGCACGACTACGGTCATAAGCTCGTCGGGACAGTTTGCGATCCAATCGCGGTAGAAGTGAAGTACTCTCGATGCATCTTCCATCGGCCAGAAGACAGGGCCCGCCATGACCTGAGGACCCAGCGGGTTCAAACGGTACTCGAACTCTGTCACGATGCCAAAGTTGCCCCCTCCACCACGCACACCCCAAAAGAGGTCTGGGTTCTCCTTATCGTTGGCTTTAACGAACTCGCTATCCGCAGTGACAAGGTCGACTGAGAGTAGATTGTCGATCGTCAACCCGTACTTGCGCATGATCCAGCCGGTGCCACCACCGAGGGAAAGCCCAGCTATACCTGTATGGGTGACTATTCCCGCAGGGACCGCGAACCCGAACGCCTGCGTCTCGTGATCGAGTTCGCCGAGGAGAACTCCTGGCTGTGCGCGGACTGTCCTAGCCTCAGGATCGATGCGGATACTTTTCATGGGACCGAGGTCGATCACTATTCCGTCATCGCACACCGAGAATCCAGGGAAGCTGTGTCCGCCCCCACGGACAGCCGTGAGGAGTTCATGCTCGCGGGCGAATCGTATGGCTGCCAGGATATCGGTGACTGACGTGCATCGCGTAATGAGTCCTGGACGCCGGTCGATCGAGCCGTTCCACACTTTACGGTGCTCGTCATAGCCAATGTCAGTTGGGCGAATTAGCTCACCCCTGAATGAAGCCTTGAGGCTGTCCACGGATTCGTCGTCGATAGGAGTAGTCATATTAGCTATTTTACTCATGAAAAATCCTCCTTGACATATTTCTGCCAAATTCGCGCTGACCTACCCAGCTGAAATGCCAGACCCGGAATGCAGACCGGTTGTCCGCTCAACAATTGATAATACGATTTCCTGCCATATTGCAGATTCACAGATCATCATACCTTAAAGGGAAGAATATATTTCGTTGTGTATGTATAACCAATATGGTTTATATAGTTACCTTAACGCTATTCCCTCGTGTTTCTAACCAATAAGTATCTTAATTATACGATAATAACTTTTTCATCACAATCTACTCCCATTTATGTTCACCCCAAATACGCCCACGTTCGGCATACACTGGGTTATATTCAGGAAGTAGTGCATACCTGAAGTGAACACAGTAGCTGAGCAGCTACACTCTTGAAGCAAGAAAATAAGGATGAATAGGTATTCAAATCCATCCTCTGCGTGTTTAGTAGCTGCCTCTGACAAGGGTATAAGAAGCTATTATTGAACACATGGGGTATCAACAATTGAACATAACTTCGTTCGGTATCGATGACAGCATAACGCATCGCCTGGCAACTATTGCACGGCGGTTTTATTTCCGTAGATTAAACGCACCCTCCCCGGAAGGGAGAGATGACTTCCAGGGAGTGAATACCATTCAAACCGTTTACTTACCTATAAAGATTTCCTAACCCCCATCAGATAGCTCGCTAATCGCTTTTAATAACTGCACATCCTGACTACTCTGCAGTTGAGCTGATGTCATTCCTTTCCCTGCTTCAGGGACAAACGGATTTACCGTGCTGTCAAGACTGACAGTCACATCGGGAACGATACCTTTGTGCCATATCACGCGCCCATTGGGTGTGAGCCATTCTTCGGTAGCCAGTAATATCTGTGACCCATCTGCAAGTGGGAAACCGTTCAAAACAGTCCCCGTACCGAAGGTCGTCTCACCGATCACCGTTGCCCGGTGAGCATCCTGCAGCGCTCCTGAAACAATTTCAGCTGCGCTTGCGGTTCCTTGGTTCACCAATACCACCATGGGGGTATTAATGGCTAATCCATCTGGTTTCACCTCTATGGACTGTTCCTTCCCCTGTGCATTCTTGACTAACAGGACGTTTCCACTACCCAGGAATTGACTGGTCACTCCTACCGCCTCGTCAAGTAATCCGCCCGGATCATTGCGCAGGTCCAAAATGATCCCCGTGGCACCTTGTGCTTGGATCTGCTTCAAAGCAGCTCGCAGATCATTGGTCACTCCCTGGCTGAATCCTGCGATGCGTACATCTGCGATCGTAGTCCCGGGCAGCATAATCCAGGTGACGTTCTGGACATTTATCTTTGCCCGCGTGATGATCACATCTCTGACCGCATTCGTTTTTGGGTCTTGAAACGTGATAGTCACCTTCGTACCGGCAGGTCCTAGCACCTTGCTCACCACATCGCTCAGGCTCATCCCGGTCACGTCAACACCATCCACCTTGACTATAATATCGCCGGCTTTCACTCCTGCTGCTTGAGCTGGAGATCCATCGATGGGCGAGACGATGACCACCTGATTATTACTATTCATCATAACTTCCGCACCAATGCCTTCAAATGAGCCTTGTGTGAAGTTGTTTTCTGCCTGCACCATCTTTGGGGTTAAAAACCGGCTGTGACCCGTATCACCCAAAGCGTCCACCATCCCGCTGATCGCTCCATATTCAAGCTGAGTCTGCTGGACTGCAGTCTTATCAACATAATGTTGTTGTATGATCTGGTACGCCTGGTTGACCAGATCCAACCCGCCGGTTTGGGTTTGGGATTGTGTTTTGGCTAAAGCAATTGTAGGCGTGATGAGGAAGTGATCCACCAACACACCGCCTGTAAATCCAGCCCCTAAAAATATTGGCAGGATGAGCAGGAAAATTAGGATACGCACTGCACGACGATCGATCATTTGTTACCAACCTCTCTCCCCACCCACCTCCCTTAAACCACCGGGGTTTAAGGGAGATGAAAGGAGAAACCATGTTGGTTGAGGTTACTGGGTTGGGCGGCTGCCCAGAGTAACCTGGACAGTTTGGGTCTTGCCGTCGCGCAGGATTGTCATCGAGATTGTTTGGCCGACGGTTGTATGGCTTGCCAGGTAGGCGATGATATCAGACATGCTGTTGATGGTCTGTCCATCGATTCCAGTGATAATATCGCCACCCACTGTACCCTGGACACCATTGATGGTCACAGTAGTGTTGCTGGGCTGTAAATTTGCGTTGGCTGCAGGTCCACCAGCAGTGACAGTCTCAATCAGTGCACCACGAGTATCAGCAGGCAGGTTCATTGCCTGCGCAATATCCGGTGTCAGGTCAGTTCCACTGACGCCCAGGTAAGGGTGAGCATACGTACCCGATGAAATTAAGGACGGGACAACCTTTGAAACGATCTCTGCGGGGATGGCAAAACCAACACCCGAGCTGGAACCACTGTTAGATTCGATGGCGGAAGTGACACCAATAACCTGTCCTTCGATATTGACCAGCACACCACCGGAGTTGCCAGGGTTGATCGAGGCATCGGTCTGGATCACATCGGGGATGGAGTATGTTGCACCGGTGGTTGTATCAACCTGGCTTGATGGCAGATCACGACCGAGACCGGAGACATTTCCGACAGACATTGATCCTTCAAAGCCATACGGGTTACCGATGGCGATGGCGATCTCACCTACTTTTACTTGGGCTGAATCAGCCATGGTTACCGGATGAATTTTATCGGCGGAGCCACTAATTTTAATAACCGCTAGGTCACTGTAGGGATCCTGTCCAACGATTGTGGCAGGAACAGTTGAGCCATCGGAGAAGGTTACTTCGATTTTTGTCGCACCGTCTACAACGTGGTTATTGGTAACGATATCCCCATTTGTGTCCCAGAAGAAGCCAGATCCTAATGCCTGGGAAAACTGAGGCGTCTGATTATTATTATCATTATTATTAAACCCTGGGAAGTTTTGGAGATTGCTGCCAGTGGCAGGAATCAGCACCATAATGTTAACTACCTGTGGGCTGACGGTTGAATAAATTGATTCCATCGTCGATTCATAAGCTGCCAGAAGCTCGGAGTTGCCTGTTATAGCTGCAGGTGCTGAAGCAGCAGGACTGCTGGATGATACTGTGCTATCACTTGTCGATTGAGTTGATACTGTGGTAGACGGTGAAGCTGCCTGGGCTACATTGAGCTGATTGGCAGATTGTGAGAATGCTGCAATCCCGCTACAAGCGGAAAGCAACATCGCCGATACAAGGACTAAACTTGCTAAACTAAAAACTTTCTTATTCATGAGTTCCTCCAGATATTTTTATATTTTTATACCAATTACAGCATAATCATAGTCCGCTGCGGTGATTTAGTCCTTATCACTCCCCTATGGATAGCTTAAGCAAAGCTTATGTAGATAGAAAAGTGTTGGGACAGTACCTGTTAACTTTGGGTTTTAATAGTGGTGTTATTTCTAAAGGAGGGATAAGGTTTATAAACCATGTAGCTTCAACCATTGGAACGAGAGCTGGTTTCAGCGAATATTCGATGGACCAATGACTATCGATATTAACGGCACCCATCAAATGTAGATTACCTGACGAAAAGAGCCTGGATGGTCCGCCAGGCTCTGGTAAGGCATACAATGCAAAAAATCTGTGATTGGTTAGTTGGTTGTTTTGGTTTGAAAGATCCGTGTCTGCAAAGTTACAAAAAATAAGATTGGAGCTGTAATCAGTATAAAGATTAACTACCTGTTCCAGTAATTATATGGCAAGCAATGCCTTGGGTGTCTTTTGTAATGGCAGATGGATGGTAAATATACTCCCCTTACCTGGCTCACTTTCCAGGCTGATCGATCCGCCATGAGCCTCAACCAGATCACGGGCGATGCTCAACCCAAGACCCATCCCTTGCTTGAAGCGACGCCCCTGGTTGCCCCGGTAAAAAGGTTCGAAGACCTTTTGCTGTTCATCTGTAGCGATACCCGAACCATTATCCTGTACACTGATCAACAGCTCTTCACCCTCAACCCCCGCCCTGACCGAGACTTCCCCACCGCTGGGCGTATATTTGATTGCATTACTCACCAGGTTCTCCACGATGGACGCCAACCGGTTCGGGTCAGCAGATATTTCCGGTAGGTCTGCCGTAATTTCCGTCTGCCATGACAACTGCTTGTCAAGGGCAGCTTCTTGCCAGGGACGCAGAACTTTAGGCAGCCATTCACTGACATTGAGCTGCTGATATTCCATCTCAAGGGTACCCAGCACCTGGTCATGTAGGGTTGCCAGGTCTTCTAAGAGATGCTGGAGACGGGCAGCCTGGTCATCCATTCCAGTCGTAAGGTCTTCCAACAGTTGTGGATCATTCGCAGCCCCGCCTGCCAATGCCTGGATGGCTGAGCGTAATGCGCCCAAAGGTCGCCCGAGCTCATGCACCAGGTTAGCCAGTAACTGCCGGCGCGCTTTTTCCATACTGCTCAACCGCTGGCTAAGTGAATTAAATGATTGCGCCAGCAGCTGGATCTCTGCTGGTCCACGTTCTGCCAGCGGTGACTGGCGGGTTCCATGGGACAGGTCATTGATCGCCTGGGTCACTTCCCGTATGGGTTTACTGAGGTTTAATGCCAGGCTCCAGCCAAGCATGATCCCCACGAACAGCCCACCTGCCAGGATCCCAACGATCACAAATCGTGAGCGAGTAAATTCGGCTGATAACGTGTTATAGGTATAAGACATGCGCAGGACCCCGATCAGGCTTTGGTTCTGACTGAGCACCGGCACAAAGACATCAATAACTTCCGAGGGTGAGCCAATGTTGTAATACGTGTAACTCGCCACTTGTCCGGCGCGTGCCTTCGCCACACCGGCAAAATCAAGCACCATGCCAAGCAGCTGCGCTTCTGTTGGGTCAGATGAAGCGATCAGCTGTCCACCTGGTGTAAGAAATTGCACTCTGGCACTGATATCATGTCTTAAATGGGTCAGATAATATTCTGAATAAGCTGGATTTGACCAGAGCTCAGGTTGATCGCCAGCGACATCTGCCAGCAGGACGGCATTGGTCATTAATGCCCTGGATAAGCTGGGCAGCAGCACCCGCGTTTCAATCAGATTGGTCAGCACTACCCCGATGATCGGGATGATGACGATTAGTGGCAACGCATGACTAAGGACCAGGCGTGAGCGCAAAGTGCGAAACATTAGAATGCCTCCGGTACGATCTTATAACCAACCCCTCGTACCGTCACGATGCGCTGTGGATGATTTGCATCCTGCTCAATTTTTTCTCTCAGCCAACGAATGTGAACGTAAACTACTTGGGGCTGACCAACGAATTCTGCCCCCCATACAGTGCCAAGCAGCTCGTCCACGGTGTATACACGCCCAGGCTGCATCGCCAGCGCATGCAGTAGATCGAATTCTCTGCGGGGGAGATCGATGCGATTCCCTGCCAGGATCACTGAATGGCTTTCAAGGTCCACCACCAGCTCACCCACCACCAGGGGTTTCTTGTTGGTTATATCAGTCGATGTAGTTGTACGATCGAACCGGCGCAGCACAGCCTTGATATGGGCAACCAGGACGTTAAAATCAAATGGCTTGGTGATGTAATCATCTCCACCGAGTTCCAAGCCAAGAGCTTCATCCAGCTCTCGCCTGCGGGCAGTGACGAATATCACCGGCAGATCGAACTGGTTTTTTAGCTGGCGCATGGCATCCAGCCCATCCATTACTGGCAGGCTAATATCTAATAGTACCAGATCGGGTCGATCAAGACTCACCTTAGATAAAGCTGTTTCAGCACTCTCCGCAGTACTGGCATGGAACCCTGCCTGTTCGAGATTAAATGCCAGGCTTCGGCGCATTAAGGCATCATCATCAACAATCAAAATATGTTTCGCCACAAATCCTTCGCTTTGATTAAAAATCTCATAATCTGTAAACATAGTATAACGAACAAATTCATTTTTGCGTATATAATACTCTTCTATGCCAACCAGGATTAATCGCTTACTCATTCCAATTTTCATTCTTATCCTTTTCAGCTTTGTAAAACAATCAAACAGCTTTGGCCAGGCTCCAACGAACAGCATATATTTACCCATTGTTTCGTACAATCCTGCCGGTTGGATTGGACCTTATGGTGGGACGATCACCATTATCGCGGTGGATCCAACCAACGCACAAAAGGTTTACGCCGGATCATTTGGGTCTGGCGTGTTTAAAAGCACTGATGGAGGACATTCGTGGGTATCTGCGAACCGTGGATTGACCAATCTTAACGTCTACAGCCTGGCAGTTGATCCGTCTCACCCATCTACCTTATTTGCAGGCACTTATCATAACCAGGTATTTAAATCGATTGATGGGGGCGGCACCTGGTCGTGGTCGGGAAGCGGGATGCAGGATTCAGCCATCGTCTATAGCATTGCGGTTGATCCTGATAATGGATCCAATGTGTATGCATGTACACGAGGTATTTCTAACAATAATAATCCGCCATGGAATGGTGTGCTGTATAGATCCGTTGATGGTGGTCAGACCTGGACGCCCTCGTTATTTAATGTGGGTGGTGCAGGGGATGAAGACTGGGCGTATTCGATGGTAATCAACCCGAATGATCCGGGTCAGATTTTCGCTGCCCTGCACGAGCACGGTCCTTACCGCAGTGATGACTATGGTACAACCTGGCACTCCATTCCTGATGGGGTAAGAGATCTTTCCGGGAGATCCATTGTTATTAGCCCCCAGCTCGATTATTCTTCAACCTTGTTTTTCGGGGTCTGGCACTTTGACAGCGTCTATAAAACCTTAAACAGTGGAAAAATATGGACGGGGGCTAACCATTACATCCCGAATGTAATGGTTTACACCATGGCAATTGACCCATATTCTCCTGACAGTGTGTATATGGGCACATTTTCTCATGGGGTATTGAAAACTCTCGATGGAGGCGATAGCTGGCAACCCGCCGGGCTGGCCACTGATAAACAGTATTCCGTGGTTATTAACCCAGGCATGACAAACAACCTGTTTGCCGGTACTTCCGGAGATGGTCTCTTCCGCAGCTTGGATTACAGCATGACCTGGAAGAAAAGTGACTTTGGCATCAATAACGCCATGGCTACCTCCGTTGTTCACCATCCCACCAATCCACTCCTGATGTATTCCAGTGTATATGGTGCAGGTGTCTATCAGTCAGTCAACAAAGGTCAGACCTGGGAAGAGCTGAATACCGGTTTGGAGGACAAGTGGGTGCATGATCTGGTCATGAATCCGGCGCAACCCCAGCTGCTTTACGCGCTAACAGACACCGGTGGATTATTCAAGAATGACCTGCTGAGTGGACTTGGATGGGTAAGCGTTGGTCAGGGATTACCCCTCACCAACCTCCCCGCACCTGCTTTTTCTGCCGACGATCCATTTGCTACCCTGGAGATGCAGGAGTACTTTACTGCTCCACTGTTGGCCGAATCACCCAACGAGATACCCGTAGGCTTGCTTGAGATGGTTTATGCCCCTTCTGACCCTCAAATTGCCTATATTGGCACCAATGGCACGGGGGTATATCGAAGCCTGAACGGTGGTAACAGCTGGCAATCGGCCGATCTGGGTGGCAATGCCATCCGCAGCCTGGCGGTTGATTTCACAGATCCAAATCTTGTTTATGCTACCACCGATTATTTTGGAAGCCTGAAGTATAGCCCGGATGGTGGTATTAATTGGATTGATGCCTCCCTGCAAGTGTTTTTCTATTCTGTGGCGACCTCTCCTTTTGAGAGTGGGGTTGTGTATGCTGGTACGAGTGGAGGTATTTACCGTTACCAATCTGGCGACTTTACATCTTTGGGGCTGTCTAATCTAACTGTAACATCCGTAGCAGTAGACCCTACCCGCCCAGGTGTGATCTATGCTGGTACTACGAACGGCGCATATTACTCCGTGGATGACGGTCAAACGTGGAATTTTGTGGATAACCATCTCCTCGGTCATACCATCTTGTCCATCAACATCGATCCGACCAATCCCAATGTGGTTTACTTCAGCACCAAGACGCATGGAATATATCTGGCATCGATCCGGTTTTAAACCGGAATAATCGATCAAAGATACTTCGGGTCGATCATCCTGTTTATCCTACAAACGTGATTTATATCCATAATGCCATTCTATATACCCCAGCCGGGATACTTGAACACGGTGCAGTTCTCACTGCCGGTGAAACTATCTCTGCAATCGGCACCGAGCAGGAGCTAACCTGTCCACCGAAAGGTCAGAAATTCGATGCTGAGGGTCTAAAACTCGTCCCCGGGTTTATCGATTTGCAAATTAATGGTGGGTTCGGCATGGATTTCACAACTGATCCAGGCACGATCTGGCAAGTGGGTGACAAACTGGTCCACTACGGAGTCACCTCCTTCCTGCCTACCATCATCTCCTCACCTCATGAAAATATTCGCAGTGCGCAGATTGTGCTGCAAAATGGTTCTCCAGGAGGTTATCGTGGTGCCAGGGTTATTGGGCTGCACCTGGAAGGTCCATATCTCAACCCTGGAAGAAAAGGTGCTCACAACCCCGAATATCTATGCCTGCCTGAACCTGATATCTATGAGCACTGGAGCCCGGCAAGTTTCGTGCGACTGGTCACACTGGCTCCAGAGTTGCCGGGTGCCATCGAGGCGATCCAGGCATTGGATAAGCACGGTGTGGTGGTCAGTGCCGGGCACTCCCAGGCAACTTTTGAGCAAGCGAAGGCAGGCATTATAGCGGGCATCCGCTATGGTACGCATATATTCAACGCCATGCCCCAATTTGACCATCGGGAGCCCGGGTTACTCGGTGCGCTACTATCAGACCGGCGCATTTCTTGCGGATTGATCGCTGATGGATACCACCTGCACCCGACTACAGTCGACCTTGCCTGGCAAATTCTAGGCCCTCTGCGCACCAGCCTGGTGACGGACGCTTTGGCTGCCATGGGGATGCCTCCAGGGGAATATAAGCTCGGTGACTACAGCGTGTTCACTGATGACTCTACAGCCAGGCTTGCAGTCGGCGTCCTGGCAGGCAGCTTGCTCAGCCTTGACCAGGCACTGCGCAATTTGATCAGCTTCACCGGGTGTTCGCTGGAAGCTGCTGTCTCCACCGTCACCCGGGTACCTGCCCACCTGCTCCATCTGGATGAATACCTGGGCAGGCTCGTTGTGGGTGCCAAAGCAGACTTTGTTCTGCTTTCTGATGAAATGCAAGTGGTTGGTGTCTGGGTCAATGGGCAGCAAGTGTGTCCTGAATAAATTCTGTTGTTAGCAAGGTATCGATAACTTATCTAAAAATATCTTGGCTATTTTCCCTGTTCGCTTTTAATTCCTCTGGTATGATTCATGCATACCACCATATACAAGTGTATACACACACAAACGAGTACCGATGAACGAATATTGTTCTGGTTTCCAGCTCTATTGGTGTATATGAGGAGTTGGTATATGAATAAAACGGATGAGCCTATGGATCATCAATTCGGCATTGTTAGCTCTCGAGATACTCCCCAGCCTGGCTTAACTGCCGATCCCTTATGGACTGTGGATGATGTTGCAGCCTACCTTAAACTCCAACCCGAAACGATACGCTCGATGGCTCGACGGGGAGAGCTGCCAGCCTTGAAAATCGGTAAGGTGTGGCGGTTTCAGAAACACGCGATTGGTGAGATGCTTTTCGATTTGGAATGAAAAAACATCTTTCATTTCTACAAGGTTATTATCTGTATGACGAAGTTAGTCGCAATTTTTCCAACTAACTTGATTTGCAGGTAAACTATGGGAATTAACCACCGGTAAGGAGTTCATTATGGTGATCTGTCCGAAGTGTAAAGCTGAAAACCGCCCAGAAGCTGCATTCTGCGTTCGATGCGGGACGATCTTATTCTCACGACCTGTTCCGGAAAAATCGCCTGAGCTTCCCAGGCTAACCCCTGCTTTCGAACAACCGGTAAAAACCGCACTGGTTAATACCGTGCCCAGCGAACCAGCCGTTGTACACCAGGGATTCCCAGAACGTCCAGGGGGATCGATATTCGGCGACCGCTTTAGATATGACTCCCTGATATTTCAGGATGAGCATGAGGTCCACTATACTGTAACGGAAGTCATCCAACCGAGCATCGTCCCGGTTCGCATCTGTTCCAACCCTGCATGCCAGACTATTCATTGCCCCGTCGGCGAAGATGTTGAAAAATTCTGTACCCAATGCGGTCAACCCCTCGATCCAAAATCCCCATTATTGCTTCTTAAGGAAGTCGACACTGATCGATTTGCATCCATTAAACCAGTGCTCGACCTTCACCTGGTGCACCCTAATATTCATCCCCCGGTGGCTAAATTCCAACAGAATGTCAACGGTGCGACGCGCTATTGCCTGGTAAGCCCCCTTTCTGAGGATCTACCTGACCAACCCGATATGTCCGATGTACTGGATTGGGGCACGCAGCTTTCACAAGCTCTGGATTACATGCAGGTAAAAGGGGTCGTGTTGGGAGATGAGCTTGACCAATCCAGTATCGGCTTGGCAGACGGAAAAGTGGTGTGGAGGAATTTCACTTCGACGCGTATCTTACCGATCTTGACCGACAGGGAAAAGATCAATAATATTCGCCAGCTTGCTCTGGCGATGTATTATTGGATGACGGGTAAGACCACCTACAGCCTTGACCCATATCTTCCCCCGGCTCTCAACGAATTATTCCAAAAGGCATTGGTTGGTGATGGCTTTACCAGTGGCGATGAATTCGAGCAGCAGATCAAAAATGTAAAATCCACCGGACCCAAACGGTTGAATCTGGATTATCAGCTGGGACGGCGCACACACCCCGGTAAAGTGCGCTCCAACAATGAAGATAGCATCCTGAGTATCGAGCTCAGCCGTATGAACCTTGGGATAATCCAACCCATCAGTTTGGTCGCAGTGGCTGATGGTATGGGTGGTCATGCCTCAGGAGAACAGGCCAGCAGCCTGGTGATTGATGCCATCGCCCAAATTGGTGCTAAAGAGCTTGGGGCTCTTCAGGACCCCTCTTTTGAGGAATTCGGCGAGTGGGTCAGGCGAGCTACCCAGGCTGCCAACCAGGCAGTGTACACTGCCCGCCAAAATGCAGGCAACGATATGGGCTCAACTATCGTGCTCGGATTGATCGTCGGAAGCCATGCTTATTTAGGTCACACCGGCGATAGCAGGATATACCTGGTGAACAAGGAATCCATCAAACAGCTATCCACCGACCATTCACTTGTCCAACACCTGATTTCAATCGGCAAGATTAGCCAGGAAGAAGCCCGCGTGCACCCTCAGCGCAATATTATTTATCGCAGCTTGGGTGAGAAGCCCGAAGTTGAAGCAGATTACTTCAACCAGCAGCTATTCGCACAAGACAGGCTGCTTTTCTGCTCAGACGGTCTCACCGGCATGCTGGATGACCAGAAGATACAGATGATAATCCTGGACGCCAGCAGCCCTCAGGCAGCCTGCGATCAATTGGTTGAAGAAGCCAACGCTGCCGGCGGCGAGGACAACATCTCAGCCCTGTTGATTGAAGTATTATCTTATTGAGATACAACGATCCAGCGCTTTTTACTCGATTCTATGCCAAACCCCTTGAGGAGAATGAGCAACCTGGTCTTCCTGACCACCATAATCACATTGATGGCTTCGGCGTGTGATCCATTGGCTGACCCAAGGACTGAACCGCCTCCTGTTGCCACTGTTGGCGAAGGCACCACGAACACTGCGGGTAAAACGGCTACGGTGACAGATAGCAGCCCGACTGGCCTCGTTATAACGATGACATCCACTCCTGACCCATCCCCCGAACCATCGAAGACATTCAGTCCTGCACCCACCAAGAGTCCAACCCCCTCCCCTACCAGCACTGCACCGAAAACACCCACCCAGAGCTCAACGCCATCCGCTACACCCACCTATGCTATCCTCAGGGGAACCGTGCTGGAACAATCCAATTGCCGCTATGGACCTGGTGCAACCTATTTGTATAAATACGGGCTATACAAAGACAACACTCTTGAGATAATCGGACGCAATGAAACAGGAACCTGGATCCTGGTACAGGCTATCGGTGGTAACAATCCATGTTGGCTCAAGGCTTCATTAATGGATGTGCGTGGAGATGTGATGAGCCTGGCACCTGGTATCCTTCCCTTGCCCGAGTCCCCGTATTATGGACCGCTATCGGGTGTCGCATCAGTGCGAAACAGCGATACCGTGACCATCTCATGGAATCCGCTTGTCTTGAGGGCAGGGGATGATTCTGAGCAATTTCCCTACCTGATCGAAGCCTGGGTATGCCGGGGAGGTCAGCTCATCTTTGAACCTATCGGCTCATGGGAAACTAGCGTAAGCGTAAAAGATGAACCAGGTTGCTCGGAATTTTCACATGCCAGGCTGTATGGCGTGGAAAAACACGGTTATACTGCCTGGGTGACTATTCCCTGGACTCAACCTTAGCGTGAATCGATGTTATTTTGTTTACATTATTTTGCATCTAAAATAAGTGCCATCCTATTGTCAAAGGAAAGGAAATTATGATCTGTTCATATTGTGGTAATGAAAATCCTGAAGGTGTAGAGATCTGTGGATTCTGTGGAGCACCATTAACCGTTCCCGGTGAAGATACATCCACAGAACCGTACTCTCCCGAACCAAAAGTCACGATAATCCAAACTCCTCCGGTAACCGAACCGTCCCCGGCAACCGAAGTGCTGCCACCAACCTTTGAGTCTCCACCACCTAAAGCTCCCCGGGGTATCTATGGAAATCGGATATGGTGGCTGCTGGGCTGTTTTGTGTTGGTACTCCTTCTGCTGTGCTGTGGGCTAGGGACTTTAGGTGTAATCCGATTTTTCTCTAGTGCAACCTCGAACTTTCCTGACTTCTTTTCTTCGACTCCCGATTCCATCTCCGCTGTAACCACTGCTCCTGTACCGGACCCGGGGTTGCTGTTATTCGACGATTTTTCTGATCCAACCTCGGGCTGGGATCAGGCGGATGAGACCAATTATTATGCAAATTACGATAATGGCGCATACCGCATCACCGTAAATTCTGATATGTTTGATAGCTGGGCTAACCCCGATTCTAATGTATTCAGTGATGTCAGTGTTGAAGTCGATGCCACCAAAAATAGTGGACCCGATGATAATGATTTTGGTTTGATTTGCCGCTACCAGGCAGCCGACCAATTCTATTATGCCGTCATCAGCAGTGATGGCTTCTACGGAATTACCAAGGTATCCACGGATACAACCAGCTTGTTAGGCGCCACTGAGCTGCAGCCCAGCGATGCCATCAACCAGGGAACGGCGTCCAACCATATCCGGTTTGTCTGCCAGGGAGATGTGCTCACCCTGTATGTGAACGGTCAGCAGGTTGACCAGCAAACCGACAGTGAATACACCTCCGGGAACGTCGGCCTGATTGCAGGCACTTACGACACACCGGGGGCCGATATCTTGTTCGATAATTTCTCGGTCTATCAACCTTAATAGGCCGGTTATCAATTGTCACAGTGTCATTTTTTCGTGCGAAATATTATGATAAGCAGGGATTCAAGTACTGTCGAGATTTGTTCTGAGGAGAGATAGACATGCCCACAATCTGCCCTAACTGCCTGCGCCCCGTCCGGGCAGGTGCTAAATACTGCGGGTTCTGCGGGACCAACCTGAACCCGACGGCTCATGATGCTACACCGGCAGTAGTAGCCGCCACACTGCAAGGCGAGGCTGCGCATGAGAACACCGCTGCCTCACCCCAGACCAAACCCAGCGGTGGCAAAACCAGGCGATCTGCGCTGATGATCATTATCCTTCTGCTGTGTATCGTGCTGTTGGTGGCTTTTCTGGCGTACTATCTGCGGCTGATCGGCTAGCCCGTTGATTCAGCCACAATGTAAATGCTTTCATGTGAATCGATCGACGGAATGGTTAATTGGCTCGTGAGCTGATGCCTGTTTCTCCGCTCTATTCATCACCGCTAGAATAAACATAAAATACTAAATTTTCACCATAACCATAAAAACACTCCAACCATTGATCTCGGTTGGAGTGTTCGTCTATGCGCATATTACAAGGTTGGATATACATTCTCTGCTAACCCTCCCCTCCCAGGAATAGTTATCTGGACGGTGAGCTAGCGAGTTTTCTCACCCGTTGTGCCGGACTACTCACTTGGATGACTTTTTAATGGAGAATCATACGGGGCAGTAATCTCGCACCCAATTACACTGGTGGTAAATACTGCCCCGTGATTGCTTAAATACGCTAGATAGGTATATCTCTAGTTTAATCTGCTTTCTTTGCCGCCGGATCAATCGTGGTTTCGTCAACCGGTTTTGCTTTGGGTTTGTCCATAAATATCCCCGCTTGGAGGGTGATCCCCACCACAAAAAGGATAAAGAACAGCACTAATCCCAGTGTCTCATTCATCCCGACACCTTCGGTTAATGTACGAGTAACCAGGGTTGAGCCTGCCCAAGCGGATAGAATATACAGCGCCCAATCGAATATGCTCGCTACCAGGAGCAGTCCAACAAATCCGCCTACAATGAAAGCCATCCAGTTGAAGGGTTCAGCCTTGATCCCTAATAAGCCTGCCACGAAGATGGCGCCGTATCCACCTACGATGAAACCAACCAGCGCAATTGCCAACCTTTGTGAATATATCCCCAGGACCGCCCCGATTATTCCTGCTGCAAATGCTACGATATAAATCAGCCAGGGTGGATCGAGCGACACATATGTTGTGGCCAGCGCCAAACCGATCACAAACCCCACCACTCCTACAAACAACCAGTACAGTTTTTTCCCCGTCGTCAATAGGATGATTCCCAGCACGATAGTCAATATCGGGGTGATGATGTCCATTGGCTTATCTCCTCCAATTTCTAATATTTGGTTCAGTAAAATGGGTTGCAAGATTTGTGCTCATATGGATAGTTCACCTCCAGGTGGATCAGTTAACCACTCAAAAACACCCGCTTCGGATCCTTGCACAATCCAGGGTCACTCCCCCATCATCCTCGGCTCTCATCCTCCACAAAATCCCCCACTTCCACCTTCCCAAGGGCATGCATAAAATCTTCGCAGCGCATGATCACGGTGGTGTAACGCACCCCGGAACCAATGGAGATCTCATTTTCATGCAGGATGCCCTGATCAACCAGCACCCGCACGGGCTGCCTGGTTCCAAACGGTGATACTGCCCCCAATGGGAAACCAGTCAGCGCCAGTACCTCGGTTTCGGTTGCCATGCTGATGCGCGATATTCCCAGGTATCTTCTTAACGCATGCCACGAGATCTGATTCTCACCTGCCACCAGCACCATCACGAACCCTCCGTGCGACAGGCGGAACACGATGCTGCGGATGATCTGCTCGGTGCGCTGCCCACGCTCAGCCGCGGCTTGCTCTAGAGAATGCACTGCTCCCGGATGAATGAAAAAGCGGTAATGGATACCTTTCTCATCCAGGTAGTGCGTCACAGGAGTGGAGGAAGAAACCCCGTTGTTTTTCTCCGTCTTCAAAGTGTTCAAGCCTTCTGATTATTATAATCCTCGCCTTAAGCTGTTTACCACTTTTCGTTGACAACATGCCCTTTGCATTTTACTTTATGGCTGCAAGGTTCTGGTCTGCCTTTGCTGTTTGCTGTGACGATCCGCGTTGGATTGGACTTGATATTTGGCATTTTATCATTATTTGGGGGTTTGTGATTCGCACGGAGATCCTCAATCTCATTAAAGATTAATGATATTGGCGTACATTTCACCTAAAATAGTGATATATATATTTAGGTAGATTTTTTATTCCGATCCTGTAAACGGTATTGTTATTTGTCAGATTATAGGATAATAACAATTCTTTGCCAAATAAGGGAGAAAAACCATGAACATAAATTTTGCAATGTGGAGAACCGCCATCTGGACCCTGGTCAAGATGGACGATAAGACCGAATGGGATAAGCTCGACTTCATCTCGAAGTGGCTCATCGCCACGCGTTCCGGGGTGACCCTGGTGACTGTGTACACGTGTGTAATCGCCGGATTGTTGGCGCTGCGGGATCACTATTTTTCATTTGTACCCTGGCTCGTCCTGACCGTGGGCTTGTTCATCGCTCACGGCACCAACAACCTGCTCAACGATTATACTGACTACAGTCGCGGGGTGGACAAGGACAATTATTTCCGCACCCAATATGGTGTTCACCCACTGGTACAGGGTTTCTGGACCAAACCGCAGCAGCTGCGTTGGTTTATGGTAAGCGGGGTAATTGCTTTCCTCACCGGTCTGTTCGCCCTGTTCTACACCCACTTCAACCCAGTTGTGATTGCCTATTTTGCTTTCGGTGCCTTGATACTACTGCTGTATACATACCCGCTGAAATACTATGGGTTGGGAGAGTTGTTTATCTTCCTCATCTGGGGTCCGATCATGGTGTCGGCGGTGTATATCGTGCTAGCGCTGGGGCAGCCTGACAGCAACCTCAACAACATTTGGAACGTCGTGCTGGCAGGGATACCCTTTGGCTTGAGCGTGGTCAGCATCAATGTGGGCAAGCATATCGACAAGATGAAGGAAGATGCCAAAAAAGGAGTGGGGACGCTCCCAGTTCGCATCGGTGAAACGGATGCCCGTTATCTCAACATCGCCATCCTGGTGATCATCTACCTGGTAGTGGTGTATCTGGTGCTCATCCCCCGTTACTTCACTCCGCTGATGCTGATCATCTTTTTTGCCACGCCACGCCTGGTCACAGCGATAAAAATCCTTTCCAGGCCCCGCCCAGATAGCGCTCCCCCCGGCTACCCCATCTGGCCGACATATTTCTCAGCCTTCAACTTCAACCACAATCGCTTGTTCGGGGGTTTGTTCATCCTGGGGTTGATTGGCGACACCCTGCTGCATCTCTTTTTACCTGCTTTCTGGGCAATGCGGTAATTTGGGTGAATTTTGGATATTTTTCAATCCCCAGGCGCTCATCTACTCACTGTAGTTACATTGTATGAACTAAAGTCTGGTGTCATAAAAAACATTCCTGATCAAATATAAAAGGAGGCCACGTAAAAGAGGATTATTCATTTTCTAGCGGTTGAGTAGTTGTGCAAACGATAAGTGTATAATACCGTATGTCCTGACGATATTAATCTTATCGTGTTTTTGTCTTGCGTCTCTTTAAATTCCAACCAAATCCATGATTACCGATAACTTATTCCGATTGGGCAGATTGAATTCTTAATCCGTTGGAAAGGAGTTCCACCCGTTATGGGATTCGACATCCTCCCATTCCCCTCATCACGAAATGTGATTGTAGATGGCGGTTACCTGGCATCAAGGCGGCATATCATCAATGGCTTCCTTGGAGCTGGATGTAACCGATGCAAGGCGTATTCTCAAAACGACCTCGGGCAGTGACGGTCGACCCTTGTCATTCACTGCATTCATCATCGCCAGCTATGCCCGGGCGATCCACACCCATCCCGAAGTCCAGGCATACCGCGACCTGCGTGGCCGGCTGATCGTCTTCCACGATGTGGACGTCTCGACCCTGGTTGAGCCCTCTCCAGGGGCGGTTGCGATCCCCCATACCGTTCGGAAAGCCCAATCCAGGTCGGTGCGAGACATCAGTGAAGAGATCCGCTCTGTCCAAATCGATACACATCCATGGGGAAGGCTGGATTGGGTTGTGAAATTCGGGGCGCGCATGCCTCGCTTCACCAGGTTGCTGTACATGCGCATCCTAAAACTCAATCCCAGCTGGGTTAAACAAGTCGCAGGAACTACGGTAGTCTCGTCGTTCGGCATGTTTGGCAAACGTGCCGGCTGGGGCATCGGTTTTCTATCCGTATCCACCCTGGGAATGCTGGTCGGAGGCATTGCCGAGAAACCCATGGCATACGAAGGTCAAATTGCACTGCGGGAGTGTTTGCACGTCACCTTGAGCTTCGACCATGATATCGTTGATGGAGCACCTGCTACCAGGTTCGCCCGCACCTTCGCTGAGCTGGTCGAAAGCGCTAACGTGCTGGATGTAGAGGCCAGCTAAGTTCATCCCATCGTTGGATCAGGTCCAGTACCGTTTGTAATCTGTCTTCCGCCGTCGCGTTGACGCAAGCAGGCAGTAGTGATATAGTCTGCACATTCCCCGTATGCCAGTGGCCTATAAAAGCCGCAAAAAGGAGCCAACCATGCACTTCTTCGTCGCTGGAAAGACTGTCGTTCACCACGCAGCGCGCCATATACTGATCCTGTTCCTGGTTGTCGTTCTCGTGCTGGTCACTGGGAGCCGGACCAACTCCATCCCCAACTGCATACGCACAGGTAAATTCCAGCGCGAGCGTTCCTGGCACTGCTGGCATCGGTCTGGCTAATCTCCAGGTGGATGAGCAGATTGAGCAGGCATGGCACCCGGCATATCTCAGCCTGGCAACTGGTGACCCCAATTTGTTTGATCACGGTGTGTATGCCTGGCCTTTCGATCTCAATTCTATAGGGTGGAGCATGCAGTCTTACCAGGATTACGGGGGAACACCTTACTTTCACCATGGGATGGACATGATGAAAATGTGGGGCACAATGGTATACAACCGTTCGGGAGGCCAGATAGTAAATGTGGAAAATTATCAACCTGGTAATTATCTATATTGGGAAATTGCCGTACTCGACCCAGATGGGTATATATGGCAGTATCATCATATCGATGAACCAACAATACCTGCATTTATATGGGAAAAATGGACTGAGTACCTGGGAGATCCAATAAACGGCGGTTTCATCGAACCCAATACCTACATTGGAAATATAGTTGAATGGCCGGTTTGGTCTTATTATGACTACTTCAACCACATCCATCTGAACATCCTGGCTGCTGGTGGTATATTTGTCAACGGTTTCGAGTTCCATACCCCCTTGGAAGATACGGTAGGTCCAGAAATACAAGGTATAGGTTTAGTGCAGAACGGTCAGATCCATCCCGGGAACGATATCCAGGGCAATTACAGCCTCTATGTTCACGCCCGCGATCTCATCCTTGACCAATATTATTATCTCCCTCCTTGGGAAATAACATTTTCCGTAGACGATGGACCAGAACAAACCACCTGGCGCTTCGATACACTGCCCGGTGGAGCCGATGATACCGCATACCTGGACGATTTTTACCTTGTTCCACCAACCTGCGGTGATTATAGTTGTCGGGAATATTACATCGACCTGGGTTTCATCCCCGATTCACAGTTCGTATTTCCCAGCACCGGAGGCCAGCACTCGGTGTTGGTAACAGTCAGTGATTATGCCGGCAACAGCGATACTCAGGCTTATACTTACACCGTCATCGGACCACCCAACCAGGCACCCATTGCGAACCCACAGACCTTATCCACACCCGAAGATACTTCCCAGGGTATTCTCCTGACGGGCTCCGACCCTGATGGCGATACCATCACCTTCACCGTCGTCACCAACCCGGCTCACGGTATGCTCGCAGGGATCGCGCCCAATCTGGTCTATGCTCCGACACTGGATTACAACGGCAGCGATAGTTTTAAATTCAAGGTCAATGACGGTATCATTGACTCACCCCTTGCCACTGTGCATATCAACATGTCACCGGTCAACGACGCACCGGCTGCTAACCCACAATCGGTTACCACGCTTCAATCCGTCCCCCTGGTGATCACGCTGAGTGGCTCGGATGTGGAAGGGGATAACCTCACTTACACTATCTCTTCCCCACCCGGTCATGGCACATTGAGCGGAACTGGACCCGACCTGGTGTATACACCACAGTCCGGGTATAAAGGCACCGATAGTTTTTATTTCATCGCCAGCGATGGGCTGCTGGATTCTGTTCCAGCCATGGTCACCATCACCATCAATCAGCACCACATCTTCGTGCCGGTGATCTTCAGGTAGCTAGTTATTCCTTAACAAAACGAGGAAGATGGGGCAGGAATCGTGTTAATTGTCTTTGCGAGGAGGGCGATCACTTACTCCATAGTAACCAGCACACTCCGAAGCCCGACAAAGCAATCTGCTCTTATCCTTTGTTGTTAGTTATTATTAGTTCCGTTTTTCGTGAGTAATAACCGCCTATCAGAATACTTTGATGGTTTTCGTATTCATCTATTGGTTCAGGCTGATGATATAGGCGATTACATCCGCAATCTGCTGCTGGGAGAGGCCATCATCCGCACCCCAGGCAGGCATCTGGAAGGCTGCGTTCGGACCTTCAGGCGTGGAGCCGTTCTGTAAAAATAGGTCTAAATTATAGGCAAAGGTCTTGTAATCAGGGTCCACCAACGTCGGGTCGATTGGATTTAATGGTGGCACGGTGCCATCATCGCTGCCCGGGTTTACCACATTATCCGTCCCGGCTTCTCCATGGCATATTTGGCAGTGATCGCTGAATACTTTTTGTCCCGCAGCCGGGTCTCCGCTCAGGTTGATCGCTTCACCTGGTCCCCCGGGGTTCCCAGGGCGGGCAACTTCTTCTTGCGCTCCAATCTCAGCTGGCACCACGGTTGGGCTCGTTGCCAAAATCCCCGCCTTAAGGGTGGGTCCATCGGGTAATAGTGCACCAGGGGGTGCACCGAAGGGCATTAATTGGAAAACAAAAAGTTGGTTATGTAATACCGATTCTTCCCAGTTGCCTCCGCCCAGAATATCCTCACCCTGGCTGGTCGATGAAGTGCGCCTGGCTCCTGCCAGGACACCCGGGTAGCTGCTCAAGTCGAGGCCAGCGGCTGCCACGGTGACATCGGCATTATGGCAGCTGTTGCACGCTGCTGCACCGCTGTACCATAGGTTCGCCTGGTTAAACAGCTGGATGACGTCTGCGAACATCGCCTGGCAGGAATTTCCATCAATATCCCGGAAATAAAATGGCTGCGATTCCTGGTAACCGGCGCTTACCCATGAGTTCAATAAATCGCTGCCGGTCACCGAGCACACCGGTCTGGTTTCAACCTGCACTGGAGCTGCCTGGGTGGAGACAGTCACCGGTATGAGCGTCGGGATGGGGGTATGGATAATGGGTGGCAAACTTGCCTGGGAGCAATTTGCGGAAAAACCGCAGTTTAAAAAATAAATACTGGCGATAAATAACAGTAGGAAAATTGGCAAGCCAAACAGGGCGTACAGCATGCATGACTTGAAATCCCGTTTCATCTTCCAATCTCCTGGGTGCTCATGGCGCTGGGTTTGGTGCTACCAGTGTGCGGATGTAATTTACCACGTCCCAACGCTCATGCACGCTGAAGTTTTCATTGAGCGGCGGCATGCGTCCTTCAACACCGTTGGAAATCACCAGGAACAGTGCCCCATCACTGTTTTGCTGCACACCGAATGATGTCAGATCGGCTGGCTTGAACTTGAAGAACGTACCGATCACTCCATCCCCCTCGCCTTTCGCGCCATGGCACGGAACGCAATTGACTGCATAAAGCTCTGTGCCCCTTTGGATGGACACGTCATCCGTAGCCACCGGGTTGACCGGCACTCCAATGGCCAGGGTATAAGCTGCACCTTCGATCGGGATGGAATCTTCAGCGACTGGTAGAGGGTGTTCCATCGGTTTGAACGATGGCTGGATGGACATAAAGGTGATCCAATGTAGCTTGATGATGTCATACGAAAATAGCATCACCAATCCAAGCAGCGAAGCAGCTACGATCACCAGGAAAGCCACCCGTTTGATCATAGCTGCCGCTTCTCCGCGGGTGAGATGGATTCTGCACCAAGGGATCCCAGCACATCCCCCACTTCAGCTTCCTTTTCTTCCGGAATAGTGTAAAGGATGGCAATTTTCCCATCGCTGATTTCGGGAATATATTCCTTGGGTCGGTACGAGGGAAATGTGCTGTCAAGGAACACCCCGATGAAAGTGCTGGCCAGTAATCCCAGCATGGTCATTTCGAAGATTAACACCACGGTGGGTGCTCCGTCCACCAATCCCTGCCTGCCAATCTTTAGCGGATACAGGTATGGTAATCCCACCGCCAGGAAAATCCCGAATAACATCCCTGCAATGGCTCCCGCCATTGCGAGGCGCGGGACGTTGCTCCATACTCGCGGCCGCCCCAGGATCTGTTCGGTTAATGGAATGCCAGAGATGACGTTCATCTCATCCTCGCTGACACCATGCTCTCTCAAGCGATCGAGAGCTTCCACCGCCGGGTCTATGTCGGCAAACAGGGCCAGGAATGTTTTCGTTTCACTCATACCAGGCTCCTCCCTATTCAATCTCGCTCACCGTTTTCACAGTAGCCTTACCCACCTTGCGTAATCCGTGTGCCACCTGACCCTCCTGCACTTCCCACACCGGCACCAATGGGATCAGCCGGGAAGCGATCATATAGAGCAAAATAAATAACGCCAGCGTGCCCAGGGTCAGTAGGATTTCAACCCGAGGAAAATACAGTTTCCAGGTGAACGGCATACGGTTAATTGTCAAGGATACTGGGATAATAATATAACGTTCGAACCACATGCCAATATTGATCAATATGCCGATGGTGACCAGCATCGCCGGGTTGCGCCGGATCTTTTTATTCCACAGGGTAAGCAGTGGGACGGCGACGTTGAAGATAAGCATGCAAAACCACATCCAGCCCATGGGTCCCTTCTCGTGGAAGTGCAGCAGCATCTCGGAGAACTTATCACCCCCATACCACTCCACCAGGTAATCGTTGAAGAAGAAATAAGCCCAGATCATGGACACGACCAGCATCAATTTGCCGATGGCATCCAGGTGTTCGGGACGGATAAAATATTTAAAGTTCTTCATCGTCGCCCTGACGAGCACCACCACAATGCCTACCGCGGCAATGCCCGATTGCAGCGCACCGATGACGAAGTATGGACCGAATATGGTCGAAGACCAGCCCGGTCGGGTGGCAGCGGCGAAGTCCCACGCAACGATGGTGTGCACCGAGAACATCACCGGGATGATCGCCCAGGCAAAGATATTCATCGCCGTACGCAGGTGCGTCCATTCGCCTTCGGTTCCCCGGAATCCCAGCGACAGGATGCGGTAGAACACCTTGCGCCAGCCCGTGGAACGGTCGCGTGCCATTGCCAGGTCGGGTATCAGGGGCAGGAACAGGTACATCGTGCTCGCCATCAGGTAGGTGTTGATAGCCAGAAAATCCCATCCTAATGGGGAGTGGAAATTCGGCCAGATCGTGCGTTCGTTTGGATAGGGGAACAGCCAATAACCCAGCCAGACCCTCCCCATATGCATGAAAATGCTCATCCCGGCCTGCACCAACCCAAAAGTGGTCATCAGTTCGGCTGCCCGTGTGAACGGACGGCGGAATTCCGCTTTCAGCACCCTGAGCAGTGCTGAAACGAATGTGCCTGCGTGGCTGATACCGATCCAAAAAACTGTATTGACCAGGAAAATCCCCCAGTAGGAAGGTCGCATCACACCTGCCACACCCAGGCCTTCGGCGATCAAGTATCCCCAGGCACCCAGCAGGCAGGTTATTACGATGATTGTCAGGAATACAGCGATCACCCAGAATCTCCACGTGGAGGTATGCATGGCTTCCATCACCATGCTGTTCATCTCGCCGCGTGGTCTCGGGTCGAGCATCAAGTGCTCGTGGGGGTCCTCAGCTTCTGTCGGGAGGGGTTGTTCGAGCGGTTTAGCCGTTGCGACCATAAGATGGACCTCCCTTCAGGTAGGTGATGCTGGGAAGCGTACCCAGTTCTTCCAACAAAATCACCGCCCGCCCATCAGAGGCAAAGTGGCTGACTTCGGAGTGTGGGTCGTCGATCCGCCCAAAGACGATCGCATTGGTCGGGCAGGCTTGGGCGCAGGCGGTGATCACTTCACCTTCTGCAAGTTCCCGTCCTTCTGCATGAGCTTTATCCTCCGCCTGGAGCAGCCGCTGCAGGCAGAACGTGCATTTTTCCATCACGCCGCGACGACGTACCGTCACGTCAGGGTGTAGCATATTGGAAAGTGGCTCGGGGCGTGAGAAATCGCGCCAGTTAAACATCCGCACCTGGTAGGGACAGTTATTGGCGCAATATCTCGTCCCTACACAGCGGTTATATACCTGTAAATTCGTCTTTTGTGCCAGGCTGTGGACTGCTGCAAACACGGGGCATACCGGCTCACAGGGTGCATGTTCGCAATGTTGGCATAGTACCGGCTGAAAGGGAGTATTTTTCACCTGTGGATACTCACCTTTCCAGAACCTTTCGATGCGGATCCAGTGCATCGAGCGCCCGTAGCCGGCATCATCTTCGCCAACGAAGGAGAGATTGTTTTCCATGGCGCAAGCCGTCACGCATGCCTGGCAGCCGGTACACAGGTCCTGGTCGATGACCATGCCCCACTTGTACATGGATGTCTCATTGAACGGGTTATCCATTATCACCAGCCTCCTGGTGTCACCAATACTCTCATCAAATCATTCTTCTCCATACACGCCCAGGCGGCTCTCGAGCCTCGAAAGAGGTTTCGTGCGACCCGTTTTTTCAATGCGAACTTTTGTGGCTCCATATGCCAGATCATCCGCTCCATTAAAAATCAAGCTGTACAGATTGCCTGGGTTCACTCCTCTTCCCTGCGCATAACGACCATAAGCGGTGTGCCCCTGGCCAAACGGGATGGCAACCGTATTCGGTTGGATGGCAGGGTAGCGGTAGACGACAGCCTCAATCTCACCCAGCGACGAAATCACCTTCACCACATCATCATCAGTTATTCCCAGGGAATCTGCCGTTGCGGTGTTGATCTCCAACCAGCTTTCCCACATCACGGTGGTGGTAGGGTCAGGCGTTTCCTGCAGCCAGGGTTTATTCGCTCCGCTTCCATCTCCAAGGATGGGAGACATAAATGGGAACAGGTAAAAATCACCCGTGCCATCGAAGCGTGCAGGAGCTGTGGATAAAGGCAGGACGAGCGCATGTACGCCGAGCGGGAATCTGAGCCCAGGTAAGGCACTCCACCATCCTCCGTATTGCTGGAACTTAGCCATGAAGGATTTGATCTCAGGCGAATTAAAATAACCTTCCTCGGTGACCAGGCCTACGAGAGCATTTTCCATGTACGCCACGACGTCGGTGAATGGCAGTGCTTTCGCCAGGCTTCCACCGATACTTTGCACAGCTGCCAGCAAGACGTCGGCAGTCGCCCGGGTATTGTAAAACGGAGCCACCACGGGCTGAGCACCCGAGATAACCAACCGGTCAGCACCCCCAGTCGCTTTCTGGTAGCCCCATGATTTAAGCCCGCTGTGATCGGGTAGGATGTAGTCTGCTTGCAAGCTGGTATCGTCGGGGAATGAAGCAAACGATATCACCTGAGGCACCTTCGTCAGCGCATCACTAAACCCAAGCCGAACGGGGAGCTCAAATAATGGGTTGATCCCATGGATAAATAATGTTTTTACCTCACCTTGACGCATCCGTCCAATCAGTTCATCCACTTCCACCAATGAATTGGGCTGTTGGGGTAGATCAGGATGGACCAAGGGTGCTGGAGTGAAGAACATACCACCCGTTTTCCCCAGATTTTCCACTAATGCGTTCAATGCTAGCACAGCTTCAGCTGCCTCGAGACCATTGCTCGATCCTGATGCTGCACCACCTGGAATTGCCAGCGGCGCAGATGCATTGGAAAAAATACCCGCCAACCGTTGCAGATCAGCAAATGGCACCCCACATGATGCAGCTGCACTTTCAGCATCCACTCCTATATAGGCTGTTGGAATATTTCCACCCCTGATTTCTGTCACCAGGCGCCCAATTGCCAGAGCGGCAATCCCTTCGGTGCCAGGTAAAACTGGCACCCACTCATCCGCCGCAGCTCCAGTCTGCGATAGGCGCGGCTCGAATTGCACCAGGTATCCACGCTTACCGGTGGTTCCGCGACGCATATGCGCAAATCCCCGGCTGTATGCCAGCGGAGAAATGAAGGTCTCAAGGAAATTCGCCCCGAATGAAAACGTAACGTCTGCGTTTGCCAGGTCGAAGTATGGCAGGCTGCTGTCTGAAAATAGCCTTTCCATGGCTCTCACCAGTGTCAGGCGGGCATCGAATATCTCATGTGCTCCGTAACGGATGGGTTGCGGCGCACCCAATGCTGTACAAAGCTCACTCACCAGGTCAAATAAATGATCCGAGGTCATGCCCAACATAAAAGCGATTTGCCCAGGCGAATCGTTCTGCAGGGCTGCCTGGACCACGCTGATTGCTTCATCCCAGCTGATATCGGTATAGTTTTGTGAGCCGCGCTTAGTTCGCCTGACCGGACCCTGGATTCGATCTGGGTTATATAGTCCCTGTAGCGCTGCCTGTCCTCGTGAGCACGTCTTCCCCTGGTTGATTGGGTTGAGCTGATTCCCCTCCACTTTGAGCGCTCTCCCCTGCTCCGTCCGTACCACCACCCCGCATCCCGCCGGGCATTCTCGGCAGGTGCTGGCGTAATAGGTGCTTTGCCCGTTGTAGGTATATTCAGGCATACGGGTGTATGGCTCCCGCACCACGTACCGCGACATGGGTCCGCAGCCGGTGAGCACAGCCGCGGTCCCAATTCCAGCTGCTTTGATGAATTGTCGCCTGCTTATCTTACGGGTCATAAAACACTCCGGGCAATAATTTCCTCGCAGTCATTCATATTACCGGTGACATGTACCGCAGTCGGTTAGTCTGGTCAGTAGCACTTCATCACCGGCAGCTTTGGTCCGGTGGCAGTGCAGGCACCAGCCCATGTTAAGGTCATAGCGCGGCTCTGCCACGGTCATCCGGCTCAATTCGCCATGGCAAGTCTCACAGTTCAAGCCATACGCAATATGCGGACGGTGGTTGAAGTAAACGAAATCCGGTAGGATGAACACCGGCACCCATTGGATGGGCTCGTTATTTTTAACTGCATCTGCCAGTTTTTGTTGGTCGGCATTCTTTATGGGAATTTGCTGGTGGCAGCCCCAGCACTTGGTTTGGGTGGGTAAGCCCGCCGAGCGACCTTTCCAGGCACCTGGGTGGCAATACAAACACTGTACACCAAACCCCAGGTGCAGGCTGTGGTTGAACTGGATCGGTTGGGGGGGTGACTGTTGTGTCAGCCATACCCCGTACGTTGCCGCACTCAAGATGAGTATCAATAATATTCCACCTGTGATCAAAAAAGCCGGCTTTTTCACCAGTGCCAGCAGCTTTCCAGACAAATCAGCTGTCCTGATCTTTGAAGGAAGTGCCTTGAGCTTATCGAACATGTCTTTGCCTCATCGATCGCGCTACCTTCGCTTGCGGAAAATGACCACGACGACCACTGCCATCAGGATGAATCCACCAATAAACGCCCCAGCTACCACTGTCATACCAACAAGTGCCCCCAGGCTGGTTAATATTCCGGTGAATATATTCTGGGTTGGTCCACCGGTGAGCGGAGCGGGGGTGCTCAGTGGGTTTGGAGTGGGTTCACTGACGATCTCTCCACCGGCGGGTAGGGTTTGCGCATATGCCAGCACATCCCTTCCATCCGTCGGCTGCCAGCCCAAGCTTATCCCCACCGGCATGTCTGTTCCTGCCACCCCGTAACGAGTGCGGTGCAGGAATCGCCAGGGATCCCGGTTTGCAACGCTTCCCAGGTATTCGTTGATCCCCTCGCTCTTGATCACGATGGCTGTACCATCTTCCCCATGGCAAGTGCTGCAGGTAGACTGGTAAAGCTCCTTTCCATGTGAGAAGTCAGGGTCAATCACCTGCAGTGAGATCGGGTTGATAAAGTTCGCATCATCGATAATGCCATACTTTAAGAAATCTGCCAGCTGAACGAGTGATGTATCGTCGAGGTATGCTGAAAAATCATGCGCCGGGTCGAGCATGCCATTCAGGTGGTTGACGATATCCTCGACGGTCAACCCCGGAACCAGCTGCCACAAATTGGGGAATCCTGTATAGTGTGAGCCTGCCTGATATTCCCCCTGGGCACCCTTATAGTCCCAGCCATGACATTCACTGCAGCGCCATGTATCCCCACCGGAGCGTGTGTTTGTAGTCTGGCGGCTCCAAATAGGCATGTTGCCTGTCGGTGGGTCTCCCCCCAAGACTGCGTACCATTTATCGTATAGCTGTCCCCCGCGAATAATGTCATCCGGCGACGGGGTAGGCTCGGCAGCAATTGCAGCGCCTGCGGACAGCAATGCGATGATCACGAAGATTATATAAATGGCACTGCGGGATTTCTTCATCACCATACCTCAATCCCAAACGTCTGCATGGCTTGCGGAAACTGCCCGTGCATCAAATTATACATCAACCGAAATAAAAATAAGTAACGGATAATTTTCTCTCATGATATACTATTCTCGGGTTAATGATTACTCACATTGGGCGATGATTTATCTACTATCATCAGAAAAATCATCACCGCCAAGGGTTTAATCATGAAGAATGACCTTACCAAAAGGAACCACACATGAGACGCTATGTGACCATCTTCATTTTGGTTATTGTCAGTACTTTCGTCGTTCACGAGTGGTTAATGCTCGTCCATCTTTTCCCTCGTGAAGCCAGCGTCCAATCGATTGCTGTCGACCAGTTGTTCCACGTGCACTTATGGATAATCTCATTTCTATTTTCGCTGATCATGGTCACCATGATCTACAGCCTGATCGTCTTCCGCCGCCGTAAGGGTGAGACCGGCGATGGTGCTTACATCACCGGCGATACCACCCTTGAAATGACATGGACTGCAATTCCCCTCCTGGCGGTGCTCGTCCTGGCGTATGCCGGGGCGAAAACGCTTGGATCCATCCGCGCCATCGACCCTTCTGCCCTGCAGGTAAAGGTGACGGCAGGTCAATGGTATTGGCGCTACCAATATCCTGAATTTGGCGTCACCAGTTCCGATTTATACCTGCCCGTCAACCGGCAAATCGACCTGCAAATGACCTCCGTGGATGTGGTCCATTCCTTCTGGGTACCTGAATTCCGCCTCAAGCAGGATATCATCCCTGGACGGACGGTTGATTTGCGCGTTACGCCCTCCCTGATCGGAGATTATATGGTGCGCTGCTCTGAGCTGTGTGGGCTCAGGCACGCCTATATGGAGGGTAAGGTCAATGTCGTCTCGCAAGGTGATTTCGACAATTGGATTGCGCAGCAGCAGTCCGCTGCTCCGGAAAGCCCGGAGCTGCGCGGCCAACGGCTTGCCCAGGATTATGGCTGTATCAACTGTCATTCTACCGATGGGTCACCCAAAACCGGACCTACCTGGCTGCACCTGTATGAGTCCACGGTGAAGTTGACTGATGGGACGTCCGTCACCGCGGACGACAATTATCTTAGCACTTCAATAAACAGTCCTAACACGCAAGTCACGTTAGACTTCCCGGCAAACGTGATGCCTGATTTTTCCACAGTCTTAGACCAGACGATGGTCGAATCACTGGTGGCGTACATCAAAACCCTGAAGTAGCGGAGGCGCTATGCGGAAAATCTATTCCATCGGGCTGATTCGCGGTCTCCTTTGGCAGATTTTGGGGACAGCCATTGGTATTGGGATCCTTACCGGCATCCGCTACCTGCTTGGACTTACCCCTTGGAAACCAGAATCTGCATTTGTATTTGGGGCTCTGTTGGGAGCGTTATTCTTCGTGTATGGCATTGGATCTTTGGATGGCTGGATCAAAGTAGCTGCCGGGAAAGAAGCCCCCGAGCCGGATGAATCAGGCTGGGGACGGAGACGGTATTTTGACGTCTCGCTCGACCACAAAGTGATAGGCATCCAGTACCTGGTCTTATCGATGGTCCTGATGCTGGTTGGCGGCAGTTTTGCCATGCTTTTCCGCACAGAGCTTGCCAGTACCGGCTTGCAGTTCCTCACTTTGATGGAATACAACACCCTGATGTCCTTGCATGGCATGGTGATGATCGTCGGTATCCTGGTGGGAGTTGCTGCTTTCATGAACTACCTCATCCCGATGATGATCGGTGCCAGTGACATGGCCTTCCCCCGCCTGAACGCGTTTGCTTTCTGGTTGGCAGTCCCTGCCAGCATCATCCTGATATCCAGCATGGCATTGGGCGGCTTCGATACCGGCTGGACAGGCTACCCACCGCTTTCCGTGCGCGCCCCCATTGGCATCCAGATGTTCTTCCTGGGGGTGTCACTGGCAGGCATGGGCACCATTTTAAGCTCCCTCAACGTCATCACCACGACCCTGCGCATGCGTGCCAAAGGCATGACCGCTTTTCGCATGCCCATCTTCGTCTGGGGTGCCCTCGCCACCTCCCTCATCAGCCTGACCGCCACCCAGCTGATCGGTCTATCCTTCCAGATGGTCATGTTCGAGCGTTTATTTGGGATGGGCTTTTTCGACCCTGCAAAAGGGGGCAACCCCATCCTGTTCCAGCATTTGTTTTGGTTCTACTCACACCCGGCAGTGTATGTTTTCGTCCTGCCAGGCTTGGGGATAATCAGCGAGCTGCTGCCGGTGTTTGCACGCAAACCCTTATATGGGTATAAGTGGGTCGCCATCTCCTCGTTTGGGATCGCTCTGATCGGTTTCCTGGTGTGGGGGCACCATATGTTTGCCTCGGGCATGGCGGAGTACCTGCGAGTCCCATTCATGTACAGCACCCTGTTGGTGGCAGTCCCAACCGGGGTTAAGTTCTTCTCCTGGTTGGGCACACTGTGGCGCGGGAAAATCGTCTTCCCTGTCCCCATGCTGTTCGTCTTGGCAGGCATCGTGGTTTTCCTGCTTGGGGGTCTGACGGGTCCGCCCAACGCCACCGTCGCCACCGACTTACAGTTGACGGACACCTATTTCATCGTCGGTCACTTCCATGATACGATGTTCGGCGGTTATATCTTCCCTTTCTTTGCCGCCATTTATTACTGGTTCCCCAAGATGACCGGAAAGCGCATGAACGAAACCCTCGGCAAGGTCCATTTCTGGCTTATGACCCCTGCCTTCATCGCTCTGTCGACTTTAATGATGCGCATCGGCTTGCTGGGAATGCGCCGGCGTATCGCCGATTATGATCCTACTCTGGGTGTCACCGTCGAAAACCGTATCATGACAGTAGCTGGCTTTCTGATTGCATTGGGGATCCTGACTTTCATCATCAATGCGTTTTGGAGCCTGCGCCATGGTGAGGTTGCCACCGGTAATGTCTGGAATTCGCGCTCCCCTGAATGGCAGGTACCTTCACCCATGCCCATCCACAATTACGACAAACCCTTTGAGGTCGTTGGAGAACCGTATGATTATGGATTGCCAGGCTCGGTGTACGTGAAATTTATCGAGGAGGAGTGAGATGGAGCAGCATACCAAATCCTCCGTATTGCAGCTGGGGCTTCTGGTTTTTGGAGCCTTGGCAATCCTCACCGCGGTTGAATTTGCCATTGCCCTGACAATTAATATCTGGCAATTACTGATAATCATCCCGATGATTAAAGCCGGGCTCGTGCTTTATTATTACATGCATATATCCCGCCTGTTTGAAAATGATGAAGATGTCGATCGAGAATCTTTTGCTTACAAGCTAGCGACCAACCGCATCGGTCTGTGGTTGTTCCTGATCTCAGATATGTTCATTTTCGGCGGCTTGATGATCTCGCGCATTAATTTGCTCGGTCTCACCCGCCCCGATCTGATCCAGTATCTCGGCCTTGGGGTGACTGCCATTCTACTGGTCTCTTCATACTTCGCCAATCGGGCTGAAGTATCCATTGAATACGGTGACCGCAAGCAGTTCCTGGTCAGTCTCACCATCACCATGTGCCTGGGCATCCTGTTCCTTATCGGCGTCTTAGGTGTGGAATGGCGCCTGGCGCCCTTTGGTCCCTCGACCAACCTGGCGGGTGCGATTTTTTATGTCATGACTGGTTTCCACGCTTTTCATGTATTCAGCGGAGTGATCTTCCTGGCGATCGTGCTGCGCAATGGCGCCCACGGGGTCTACTCCAGTGAAAAACATTGGGGCGTTGAAGCCTCCGTGGTTTACTGGCACTTCGTCGATGTAGTCTGGTTTTTCTTCTACCCGGCGCTTTACCTAATCGGCACATTGGCAAAGTAGCAGTCGATTATTAGTCACGTAGAGGAGCGTCTATGAACCGAAAGTACCTCGTCATCTCAATCCTGGTTTTTGTGGTTGTTGTGGCAGCTGGGCTGTTTTATGCCTGGTATACCTCCGCCCATCCCGCTTTTCATGGTTCCTTGATCACCCCACCCCAGCCCGCCGGAGATTTTTCACTCACCAGCCAGACTGATTCCACAGTGAAACTATCGGATTTTCGTGGCAAATATGTGCTGTTATATTTCGGTTATACCAACTGCACCTCCGAATGCCCCTTGACGATGGGTTTCCTTAAACAAATGCACGATAAGCTCGGCTCGCTTGCCGACCAGACCCAGGTAGTGATGATATCCACCGATCCTGCCCGCGATACTCCGGCAGCCATGGGAGATTTCCTCAGTCATTTCGACCCATCTTTTATTGGCCTCACCTCCGCCAAGGAAAACCTGCAGCCCGTCTGGTCTGAATATGGGGTGACAGTGTTGGACAACGGAGAAACCCATTCCTCATATCTCTACCTGATCGACCCCCAGGGCAACCTGACCGCCACTTATCCTCTCCTTCAGAATGCCGATGGTATCACTACCGACCTCCGCAACCTTTTGCGTGGATAATGACCATTCGCAAGCAATTGGTCTATCGCATGTTGTTCTTCCTGGCGATTGGCCTCATCGCTTCAGCCATCTTTAGCGAAATTACCTTCCGTTTTCAGGCCGATACCACCAGTCGTGACCCCACCACGATCCAATTGGTCATCCCTGCCGGTACAGCCGCTAAAGTCGCTCTAGGTCAGAGCGTCATACCTGCCGGGCAGACGTTTATGGTCGGTGATACCTTACAGGTGAAAAATGAAGATTCAGTCACCCAAACCCTTGGACCATTGGTCATTCCCCCCGGTGCCACTGCCAGCATGAAGCTGGACCAGATTGGCAGCCTGAGCTACACCTGCTCGTTCCAGCCCACAAAATATTACGGCATCGAAGTCCTGCAAGGATTAACCTTTGGTATGCGACTGCAGGCTTCTCTGGTGGCAGGTCTGCCGTTAGGTGTGCTCCTGGGTGTGTACAGCCTGGTGGCGTTGCCCCTGAAACCGAAAGCAAAAGCAACCCCGCCCCCATCGTGATTTCACCCGGGTCGACCATCAAATGACCACCATGCTGCGTTTATTATTTTCCCGTCGCTGGTGGTGGACCACCCTCATCGTGATTCTCGGCATCGGCGTAGCCATCCGCCTGGGCTTCTGGCAGCTTGACCGCAACGCCCAGCGTCAGGCTGCAATCGACCACATCCTGGCTATGCAGGATATGCCTGCGCTGGATTTGAACGAAACCTCCCTGCCCGATGACCTTGCCAGTATGGAATATCGTGCGGTCACTGCCGCTGGTGTTTATGATTTCGACCACCAGGTTGTGCTGCGCAACCAGGTGAGGAGCCGCATGACCGGAACCGACCCTGGGGTAGCCCTGCTCACTCCCCTTATCCTGGACGATGGACGAGCTGTGCTCGTGGAGCGCGGCTGGATCCCTTTGGAATACAACACATCCTCCTCCTGGCGCCAGTTCGATGAACCCGGAAGGGTTGTGGTCCAGGGTATCATCCGCCAATCCATGGAAAAGGGAGAGCTCGGCAGTGCTCTGCGTGACCCAACCCTGGCACCGGGTGAATCTCACCTCGACACCTGGAACTTCGTTAATCTCCCCCGCCTTCAGGAACAGCTGCCTTACCCTGTGCTGGATGTATACATCCAGCAAGCTCCTGGAACCAATTCTGAGTCCCTGCCCCACAGTTTACTGGCCGCCCCAGACCTGGACCCAGGTGCCCATGTTGGTTTTGCATTAATGTGGTTCTTTTATGCCGGTTTGCTGCTATTTGGTTACCCGGTGTGGCTGAATAAACAAAAAAAACCTTCCCACGATGGAGAAGGCACTGGCTAAAATCGACTTACTTTTTTGTGCTGTTCGATTTCTTCTTTTTCCCCTTTTTCTTTCCTTTTTTCTCAACACTTGGCTCTTCGCCGGTCATTAAATCGGCTACCGGAAGTCCCGACGCTTCCGCTAATTCTGCATGGTACAAACGTTTGATCTCCGCCAGGTCAATGCTGGGTTCAGGGTAGCTCATCTTCAATCCCTCCAATGTTTCCACCAGGATTTGTGAGACTGCCAGGTCGCGGAACCATTTATGGTTGGCAGGGATTACATACCACGAGGCATAATTGAAGCTGCATTTGCTTAATGCATCCACATAAGCCGACTGGTAGGCGTCCCAATATTCACGCTCGGAGTAATCCGACTCGCTGATTTTCCACTGCTTATCACTTTCGTCCAGTCGGTCTCTAAACCGTTTGAGCTGTTCGTCCTTGTCGATATGTAAAAACAACTTCACTATTGTGGTTCCGGCATTTGCCAGCTGGCTCTCGAACGCATTGATTTCGTTATAGCGTTTGGACCAGACCTCTTTCGGGACCAGGTTATGTACTCGAACTACCAGGATATCCTCATAATGTGAGCGGTTGAAAACTGTGATTTGCCCCTTGCGAGGCGTATGCTGGTGGATGCGCCAAAGAAAATCGTGCGCCAACTCTTCCGTGGTGGGCACTTTAAAACCAACCACCGAGCAACCTTGTGGGTTCATGGCTGACATGACGTGGTGGATCGTTCCATCCTTTACACCTCCGTCCATCGCCTGCAGCACAATAAGCAGCGAATGTTTATTTTCAGCATATAACAAGCCTTGCAGTTCGCTCAGTCGTTGGCTGTAGTCATTCAGCTGCTTGGCAACAGCTGCTTCATTATCGTAATTTCCGTGAAAGCCTGGATCGACCTTCGACAGGTTCACCTTGCTGCCTGTTTTTATCTTGAATTGGTCGCTATAGCTCATGCTGGCATCCTCCTGTCAAAAATTATATCACCCCAGACCTCTATCTCGCAGCACGTGCCTCCTCCATAGAATATCCCTTCCGGCTTGCCTGACATAATAAAGTAGGGTATTATCTTAGAGGGCATAGCCCGAGTTTCTGACGAAAATATAGATTTTTTTATGGCAGATTCTGGAGCAGCATGCAGCAATTCTTAGCCACCGAGACCCTGATCATCGAGCTTCTCTTAATTGTATCGGTCGTCGCAATTGGTGTACGTCGCTTGCGCATCCCCTACACGGTTGCCCTGGTGCTTGCCGGCTTGTTGATTACCTTTCAGTCATCCATAAAATTTGAGCTGACTCCCGAGCTGATCCTGGCTTTGTTCGTCACTCCCCTCATCTTTGAAGCCGCCTTTCACCTGAACATTCAAGAGCTGCGCCGTAATTTACCCGCTATCCTCCTGCTGGCTGTTCCCGGCGTTGTCCTAACCATGCTAATTGTTGGTGGGATGCTGCTTTTCAGTATCAAGCTGAGTCTACCCATCGCTCTTCTCTTTGGTGCCTTGATCTCTGCAACCGACCCTGTTGCCGTGGTGGCATTATTCAAGACGCTGGGTGTGCCTAAACGCCTGACGGTGTTGATCGAAGGGGAGAGTCTCTTCAATGATGGCACTGCCATTGTGCTCTTCAACCTGATGCTGGCGGTTGTCCTCACGAATAAAGTGAATTTGATCTCAAGCCTGGGGCAATTCTTCATTGTTTCCATCGGAGGCATCCTGGTGGGACTGGTCCTTGGCTGGTTGGTCGCACAGATCATATCCCGTGTGGACAATTATCTAATCGAGACCACACTGACCACGGTACTCGCTTTTGGTTCCTATCTCCTGGCTGATAGGTTGGGTGTTAGCGGTATACTTGCCGTCCTAACGGCGGGGTTAGTTAATGGCAATATTGGTCAGCAAGGGATGAGCCCCACCAGCCGAATCGTCATCTTCAACTTTTGGGAGTATGTCGCCTTCCTTACCAACTCCATGTTGTTCCTGCTGATCGGACTGCAGGTCAATATCACCACTTTGCTGGCTTCCTGGCAGTCAATTTTATGGGCGATCCTGGCGGTTTTTGTAGCCCGCACGGTGGTGGTTTACGGCTTGAGCATCCTGGTCAAGCGGGTCGCTGAACCAATTCCGCTTAGCTGGCAGCACATCCTCAATTGGGGTGACTTGCGAGGTGCCATCTGTCTGGCACTTGCCCTCAGTTTGCCTGTTTCAATGGGTCCAGATCGCGACTTACTGCGCGTGATGACGTTCGGTGTCGTCCTGTTCACCCTGCTCGTCCAGAGCACCACCATGTCTCCCCTCGTCCGGCGGTTGAAAATCATTACTCGCAGCGATGCCCAGGTCGAATATGAGTTGCAGCATGCTCGTCTGACAGCCATTCGCAGCGCCGATTCTCGTCTTGACCGCCTGCACAATGACGGCATGCTGTCCAGTCACACCTGGGAAAAGCTTAAGCGTAGTCTGACGGGTCAAGCTTCTGAATTAGCCGAGAAGGTGCGCGGTTTGTTGTTGGCAGACCCAATCCTGGAAGCAGAAGAATTGGAAACCGGTTGGCGTGAGATGCTGCGTGCCCAACGCGCTTCATTGCTCAGTCTGCGACAGGATGGCGTTATTTCCGACGATGTCTTCGAGCAGTTATCCACCGAAGTGGATGCCCTGTTGAGTGAGGGCTTCTCATCCCTCCCCGAGGAAGCGGAAATCCGCACCCAGTTCCTTGAAGTCACCTTGTCAGATGATTCAACTGCCGTTGGTAAAACCATTGCTGAGTTGAATGTACCGCGTGCCGCCGTGCTCGTCTCAATCCAGCGTGGAGATGAAGTGATCATTCCACGCGGCGATACCATTTTGCACGTGGGTGACGTGGTCACCACCTTATGCGAACGCGATACCATTTCCAAGGTAAAAAATATCCTTCTCGCCGAAGATGGAGCAAATATATCGAATGATGTGGAAAACGAGGCAAAGGTTGAGTAGTATGAAGCAGGATCGATCGGATTTAAATTTTCGAACCTGTCAATAAGGATGTTTCTTCAGTGACCCTTCATGATGCGATTAATAATGCTTCACCGCTTGATAGACTGGTCAATCTTTATGAGATCACGATGAAATCGCGGTAGGTACTTCACCTCAAATTTCTTATAAATGGGTATAGATAGGTTTTTTATTACTTGATGAAGGAGCAGTTCAATGAACTTCGATAGCAGCTTATATATATGGCTAATCCTGCCATTGATGGTTTTTTTCGCCCGCGTGGCGGATGTGACACTTGGTACGCTGCGCATTATTTTTATTTCACGCGGTAAGAAGAACGTGGCTCCGGTGCTCGGTTTTTTTGAGGTCTTCATCTGGATCACAATTGTCTCCCAGATTGTTAGCCATGCCCATAACATGCTTGCGTACGTCGCCTATGCAGCGGGTTTTGCTGCTGGCAATTATGTGGGGATGTATATTGAAGGTCGTCTTGCGATTGGTACCCAGGTGGTTCTTGCCATTGTTCAAGAGCGTGCCTCCCCACTTATTGCTCACCTGCGGTCATCAGGTTATGGTGTGACATCCGTCGATGGAATAGGTGCGAATGGTGATGTAAAACTGATCTATACAATAGTCCGTCGTCGGTGCTTGAATGATGTTTTATCGATTATTCATCAAACCCACCCACACGCTTTTCTGTCCATCCAGGATGTCAATTCCACCCACGAAGGAATCTTTCCAGTCCCCACACCTTCGCAAATTGGCGCGTTTTATCCATTGAAGTCGAAATAATCCTCGCAATGTAACGATTCTGTTGGCTTAAAGTGATTCCTTAATCACAACATAAGTTGACATTCCATAAGAATTTGATTAATATTCTAGGATAAATTGTATCCAATTATGCATATTTGTAATCATAATATAGACTGAAATGTAAAGCTATTCGACGGTAATTATAAGGACAGGGCTAGAAAATGAACAGTCCATTGATATCTCAAATCAACCGAACTACCAATTGCACCGAGGATCTTCCATTTACTGATATCCAATCCTTGATCCACCAATTGAGCAATGCTGACGGTTACACACGCATACAAGCACGGGAAGCTCTGACTTGCATTGGTAAACCTGCCCTTGTCGAGCTAATTAAGACGCTGTCAATTGCGAACACACAGCTACGCTGGGAAATCATCAAGGTATTGGAGGGCATCAGCGATTCGACCACCATCCCAATCCTGGTTGAGCAGCTAAAATTCGAGCATGCTGGTGTGCGCTGGGCTGCTGCCAATGCGCTAATAGGAATGGGTCGGGAATCCATCCCCGCCCTGCTAGAATCACTGGTACGCGACTTTGATTCCATTTGGCTTCGCCAGAGTGCGCACCATATCCTACATGTAATGAAAGATGATGGCCGGTTATACGATGCCGAATTAAAGGTCTTCGACGCTTTGGAAGGCGTCGAACCATCTGCTGCCGTCCCTTGGGCTGCTCAGCGGGCTCTTGAATCGTTAAGACATAAAAAAGATAGCCTCACACTTTGATGTACTGGGGTTCCAGATTCATCCTTCTATTCGCTTGTGTCCGACTGCTGATACCTTATTCTTATAAATCAGTGGGCGCGAGGGCCCGAACCTCCGAACCTGATATCCCCCCTGCGGGGACACGGATGTGATTAATAAAGAGTGGGCGCGAGGGCTCGAACCTCCGAACCTTGACCTCCCCCCTGCGGGGACACGGATGTGATCAATAAAAAGTGGGCGCGAGAGGGCTCGAACCTCCGAACCTTGACCTCCCCCCTGCGGGGACACGGATGTGATTAATAAAGAGTGGGCGCGAGGGCTGAACCTCCGAACCTTGACCTCCCCCTGCGGGGACACGGATGTGATCAATAAAAAGTGGGCGCGAGGGCTCGAACCTCCGAACCTCACGGATGTGAACCGTGCGCTCTAACCAACTGAGCTACGCGCCCAAATTTATCAGACCCACATTATAACTGCGTCCACAAGTCTATGCAAGTTCTTCCCAGACCTCATAGATCCCCTAGACCTCACAGCACCCTAAGACCTCACAGGTCTATAAGACCTGTGAGGTCTGTTCGTGAAGTCTGTTCGTGAGGTCTGTTCGTGAGGTCTGTTCGTGAAGCCTATTTAAAGATATGTTCGTGTAATCTGTTTGTAAGTTATGTGTGTAAGGTATGTTCGGTAAATCTGTTCGTAAGGTCTGTTTACGATGTCTTTTTATTAGGCCTGTTAGTGAGATCCATTAATCTTGGTCGACGATCTCAGATAATTTCCTATCATCAATTATTCCCGTATGAAATTCCTCAAATTCTCGTTTACTTCCGAATAATTCAATGACATCAGCTCTCTTTAAGTTTGTATGCCCAATCTTAATTATTGATTTATAAGAAGACCATTGCCAGTCTCGGAAATCAGAAATAAATCCGTGCTTTTGTGGATTGAAATGTATGTAGAAAATCAGCTCAAGTAGATAAGAAGTCTTCATCACTGGATTTCGACTAAATCGTTCTTCAAATAAGCTTCCTGTCCGGTTATACATTTTATTTATCGCCTTCGCGTATGCATTAAACATATTCGAAAAGGATTTTGAAGGAAAAAATATATCTTCACTGGATGGCTGTTTTTCATCTGGGACTGCTTTAGGGTGAACAGTAGCAATCTCTTCTTCATTCTTAATACGAACAAGAAAATGAAAATGATTTTTCAATAAACAATACGCATAAGTATCAGCAATAGGTGTGACATATTTTTCATACAATTTGAGAAAGTAGGGATAATTTCGCTCCACGCGAAACAGGTCTTCACCATTATTCCCCCGATTATAGATATGATAAAACACGCCGGGTTGTAATGGAGCTACCGTTTTCATTCAATCACACTTATCATCGTCCATCGACTGATTCGTTGTAATTTATAAATCCCTTGTCCACCAGACCTGACAGGTTTCAGATACCTGTCAAGTCCTTCTTTTCCTCCCAATCCTTATCCAACACCGCATACACATACTCGTCCCACCACTCGCCGTGCAGCCAGCGCGTCTCTCGCAGCTTGCCATCTTGCTGCATGCCAAGCTTCTCCATCACCCTCACCGAAGCTGAATTGGAAGAATGGCAGAAAGCCACGATGCGGTGAATACTCAGCTCCTTGAACCCCCAATCCATCAACGACCAGGCAGCTTCACTGGCATACCCCTTTCCCCACTCATCGGGATGCACTGCCCACCCCGCTTCCCATTCCCGGATCGCCTCCCATTGCCTGGCAAGTTTCACGATACCCTTGACGCTATCATCTGGGAGAATGGTGATTGCCAATCGATAAGTCGTCCGCGGCACTTCAAATGGATCGCGCAGAAGCGATTCCAGGGTATCTCGGGTCTCCGCTATACCAGGAAGCTCCCTTTCGTAAGTGTGCATCTCTACCCTGGAATCCATCTCTCGGAATGCCTGAAAGTCCAGCTCAGAAAATTCCCGTAGTCGCAGCCGTGGTGTGATCAGCTCCACCTGAACACTCCTATCCCTCTACCCATCATATTCTAAATTGCCATATGAGCCAGGTCACTCAACCACCAATGCTATCTACATTACGACCTGAATTTCCTAGGCATAGAACTATCGAGTTTTAATATCCGTTTATGGATCTCAAGCTTTAGCTGTAAAATACGCCACCAATCCCATGATCAGCATCACCGCCCCGAATAGAATCGCGCCATATCCGAGCAGGGAGAAGCTGCCCCCGGAGGTATTGGATGATCCTGAAAACGTGATTGCCAGACCTGCGATCAGCCACATCATCCCGGTGAGTAAATTTTTCCGAGCCGTAGCTTTGGTTTTCTGCTGGATCACTCGCACGCGCGTATCACCAGCAATGTATCCCTCACTCCCGTTCATATCTCGAACTCGTTTCCAAATTTGCCCTCCCCCTTCTGTATTCTGCAGCAGTAGGAGCTTCGTGTTAAGTCTAAGCTGCTGTTTGACCTGTGACTCTGCCGATGGCTCCGCGTGTAGCGCCACGTTGTCCTGCATCAACGCTCCTTCGTGAAGGACCGCAATGCGTGCTTCTCCAGGGATGAACGCCTGCTGCCCGGTGGATAACGTAATCGGTACCCACAATTTTCCGGCTCTCCTTTTAGGAGCGCTATATTCGATCTCACTGCCTTCTTGTAAAGTCGCAATCGATACGGCATTTTCATCGATGCTGCTGTAAACTTTCACCTGCGGGTCGAGGATTTTAGCTTTCATTTATCAATTCTCCGATTTAAAAAGGACTTCCAAAAATTACCATATCGTGGTTTATCTCAATAAAAAATCGACCAGCTACACCACTGTGCACTTTTTTGTAAATCTACAGCTTCATTATACTCTTTCGAGAAAATTACTCGGTAATTATCGAATTTTTTCGGAATTATGAGAATTCTTAAATCTTCTTAAACCCCTTGTGGATTAGAACTTATGTGCTATAATTAGACTGTAATTACTCACCCCTGGAGTAGATTGTAAAAATTTTCGACACCTATTATCATTATCGATTCTTCTTTTATCCGCTAACCTGTACCAGGTGTGCTTCCTGGCATCCGTTAGATATCCGTTTACAGAGCATTATTCGTGTATTCATGTTTATATATTCATGGATGGTCACAGGTCTTCTAGGATTTGAATGCAATTGAATTTTTTCAATTCAATTCATCAAGAATTACATTCCAGTATTTCTCTCCTCCACCGCCTTGAAATTTGGTGTTGGTGGCAGGTGGTGAGTAGTTACATTAGACTACCTACATAAGTTGATATGGTGGTTTTCCATATCAATGAAGGCAGTCGTATACCGGTTGGTCTTTACCGGTAAGGAAGTGGTAACTACTCACCCTTCCGTCTTTGCAATGTTGTTTCCGGTTTGACTATGCCAAAGATACTTGAACGGATTTTCTCCTCCACTAATTTCCGCTTTTTGGAAATTGTGCATCCCGAACGCCCTGTTTCCTGAGAGGGAGGTTGGGCGAGTCTTAGTCCGGTATATTTTTCTACCGGACGGCGCTCCCTTCAGTTGGGAAGGGGGGTAGTCTGAATCATCAGACTGTATACATAGCTTCTCACCGCATCAATGATTTTGCTAACGATTTCTGATCCCGCGGTGAGTAATAACGTCAGTGTACTTCTGTCCAGATCAGTGCTCTTCTGTACCGATCGTTTTTCATCGGGTTGATTATTATCTGTATAGGGCGTGTTCCTATGTCAATATTTCTATAAACAGGCACGCCCGTATACCGGTCGGTCCTTCCTCTTATTCCTGGTCTCTCGAACCTGATTGCCAGACATCGCGCCTTCTTCTCGAAAGGATTACCTTCCACCACACATTTGAATTTATTCGTTTTTTTTTCAAAAACAAATCACAATCTTGATGTCTCTAGCCGATAGTCCCACACCTTTTACTAACCCGGCATCCCCATATGATGTGCCTTGTCACCGCCAGTATATTCCCTCTTTGGTGATCAACCCAGTCGAGGAATAAATGCACTTAAAGCTAGTATTTACTGTAAATATTTTTCAGGACTTGACACTAATTGCAAATAGCTAATCGCTGATTACTGATTTTCTCCGTCTGCCAATTGTGCTCTCCTTGACACCTCGCACTCTCCCGGGTATATTGATTTCCATGAAGAAGCTTTTCCTCGCATTATTGATATTTATGCTCGGGATTCAAGCATGCAACTTGTCTGGATCCTCCCAAAACAAGCCTACCCCCACAGACACCCCACCTCTTGAGTCTTTGGTCACTCCCCAGCCAACCACCACCTCAACCAGCACCCCCACCCCCATCCCTACCTTCACCCCAACACCGGTCCCTGAAGTTCGGGTTGCCAGTGGTGACCATGCGCTATTTAATGGGGATTATGACACAGCCCTTACCGAATATACTGCCGCCCTGATAAGTTCAAGCGACCCTGCCATCCTCGCTGCTGCTACCTTCGGTCAGGGTCACACTCACTTTCTCAAGGGTGATTATCCCAACGCCTTGAATGAATTCCGGGCAGTCACCAGTGGTTATCCAGGCTACACCCAGGCGGCTGATGCTTACTATTTCCTTGGCGAAACCTATATGCAGCTCGACCGATTTGCCGAAGCTGCAGATGCCTTCGCCAACTACCTCACTATTCGCCCGGGTATCCTGGATGCCTTCATCAACGAGCGTCGTGGAGATGCCTTTATTGCCGGCGGTGATTATAGCTCGGCACTTGCTGCGTACATTAATTCAATCCAGTCACCCCGCCTCCCCACCAACTTCGCCCTCGAGCTCAAGTTGGCACAAACATATTCTTATTTGGGAGATTACGTCACCGCAGGTGTTGTCTATGATGACATTTTTAGCCGCACCAGCTCGGAGAGCATTAAGGCACAGGTGGATTATGCCCGCGGTCAAATGTACACCGCATTGGGGCAGGCTGAACAAGCGACCGCAGCCTATGTAGATGCAGTCTATAACTACCCGCAAGCATACTATTCCTATCTTAGCTTGGTCGAGCTGGTGAATAGTGGTTATCCGGTAAGTGATCTCCAGCGCGGATTGGTTGATTACAATGCCGGGCAGTACAACGTAGCTTTTGCTGCCTTCGACCGGTATATCTCACTCAACCCTTCAGATTCTTCTACTGCTCAATATTATGAAGGACTTATTCTTTGCAACCCGCAAGGGCTTATCCAGTGCAACCAGGAAGATATTCCTGCTGCCATATCCAAGTGGGATAGTGTCATCCAGGGTGATCAGGCCAGTTCCGTGTGGGACTCAGCCTGGGAGGCGAAGGCTTATATACAGTGGGCTTACCAGGATGACTATGCCGGGGCTGAGAAGACCCTGTTGGATTTCGTTGCCGCAGTGCCCACTCACCCTCGCGCCGCTGAATTCCTCTTCGACGCAGCTCGGGTTGCAGAGCGCGATAATCGTCTGGCAGACGCAGCAAAGTTATGGCAGCGTATCCCAATAGAATACCCGAATTCTGATTACGTCTACCGCGCCATGTTCCTGGCGGCGATCAGTCATTACCGTCTGGAAGATTATGCCTCTGCACAAACCGTGTTCTGGCAGGCGCAGGATATTGCCACCACACCAACTGAACGTGCTGGGGCATATTTTTGGGTAGGAAAAGCGCAGGCTGCCCAGGGTGATACCACCTCCGCAAAAGCCACCTGGCAGCAGGCTGCTGCAATTGACCCAACCGGGTATTACTCCGAGCGTTCGCGCGATATGCTCAATAACATCCCACCCTTCACCCCTCCGTTGACCATCGACCTGGGTATCGACCACCAGTCAGAGATCAAGCAGGCGGAGTTGTGGATGCTCACCACGTTCAATTTCCCTTCCACCACTGATTTATCTGTCCCTGGTCCAATTGCTGGTGACCAGCGCTTCATCCGCGGGCAGGGATTCTGGCGTCTTGGTCTGTACGACCAGGCTGAAGCTGAGTTCAGTAATTTGCGCGACGAAACTGCTGGCGATCCCTTGACCTCCTACCGCTTGGCAGTTTACCTGGCTGATTTGGGGATGTACCGCCAGGCAATTCTCGCTGCCCGTCAGGTGCTTGATCTGGCTGGTTTGGATGATGCAGGCACTCTCACCGCTCCGGTGCTATTCAGCCACATCCGCTTTGGGGCATATTATCCCGATCTGGTGGCGCCAGGTGCGCAGGACAACAATTTCAACCCACTTTTGATTTGGTCTACCATACGGCAGGAGAGCCTGTTTGACCCATCCATCCAGTCCAGCGCTGGCGCATATGGATTGATGCAGGTCTTGCCGGTAACAGGTGAGGATATTGTCTCCCGGATCGGCTGGCCACCCGATTACACTCAATCCGACCTGCTCCGACCGCATGTTAACCTGACCCTCGGGCAAGATTATCTGGCTGACCAGCGTGACTACCTGGATGGTGACCTGTACGCTGCCCTGGCTGCCTATAATGGCGGTCCGGGCAATTCCGCCATTTGGCAATCGCTAGCCAAAGGTGATCCTGATTTGTTCGTGGAAGTGATCCGCTTTGATGAGACCCGCCAATACCTGATGGGCATCTATGAAGTCTTCACCATCTATTCACACCTGTATGCCCGTACGCAGTGATGACCTCATTTGAGGACCTGATCCAGGATGGCTTGTCCCTCCCATTTTCAGGCTGGGATTTTTCTATCCTTGGTGAGCGCTGGAAAATACGCGAACCCTCCTGGGATTATCCTGGCTGGGTGCGCCGTCGTATACATGGGATCACCTCGATGCTTGACCAGGATACAGGTGGTGGTGAATTACTCTCCGCATTCCAGCCATTCCCTGCTCACACTTGGGCTACGGAGAGTTATCCACCCAATATTCCCGTTGCCAGGGAGCGGTTGGAGCCGCTTGGTGTGCAGGTCATCTCCGATTATTCCGATGCCGCCATCCCGCTACCAGATTCATGCCTGGACCTGATCCTCAATCGCCACGGTTCCTATTCTGAGCAGGAGCTGATGCGCCTGTTGAAACCCGGTGGCATCTTTCTCACCGAACAGGTTGGTGGTAAAAATGACATCCAGCTCAACGAGCTGCTACAGGACAGGGTCGATTTTCAATATTCTTACTGGACTAAAGAGCGGATAACTCAACAGCTGAAAGATGCCGGGTTCGAGCTGATTACCATCAAAGAAGAGTATCCCTTTGTAGAGTTTGCTGATATCGGTGCAGTGGTGTTCTACCTGAGGATCATCCCATGGCAGATAGCTGATTTTAGTTTGACTAAGTATCGCCATAAACTGTTTGCTGTTCACCAGGATATTATCTCGCATGGTCCATTATTGGTCCACGACCATCGCATCCTGATCGAAGCACGCAAACCCTGACGAGAGGTTTATGCATCATCTCGTTTGGGAAGAAGATTGGCACAATATTCAAGCTAAATTTATCCGTAATTACCCGTTGCAGGTAATAACTACCAGTCGACATCTACTCGAACATTCGTCGGTTAAAATAAAATCAGCCCTCTCAGCTTTCCGGAGGACTGAGGTAGATTATCAAAGTCGGGATGACTCCTCCCACCCGACATTTACATATTTTGGATTGAACAAGTTAATCGAGTGACCAAAAGTCCTATTACATCTGACCCACCATCGGAAACGCTTTATACAAACCAACCATATTACCCTGTGGGTCACGGAACAAACCGAACTTACCCATATTAGGAATATCTGACTCCGGTACCAGGATGCTTCCACCAGCTTTCTCAACGGCGTTCAAGGATGCGGTCACATCATCGGTCGCAATATACACCGTGGTTGTCCCCACCGGAGTCGTCTCGGTAACTGGATTAAACCCTCCCCCCAGCCCATCGCCCGATTTAAATGTAGTGTAATTCATTTGATCGATATCTTCGATTTCCCACCCAAATACATCTGCATAAAATTTGCTCAATGCCTTGCGATCTTTCGCTGCAAACTCAACATGCACAATCTCATGGCCTCTCATAATTTTCCTCCACTGGATATTTAGACTAATTCAGTCTTATATTTTTTATTATATGCCAGGGAGATACTTCGTCAAGATTTTAATCGATGAATAAATTCTCACCTTTGGATTTTTATAAAGGAAGAAAAGGAATCCTATCAATGATCGACGATATTTTCGGGTGTTACACGTTGCCTTCATCGGTGGCCCTGCCTATATTTTTCCGTACATGAGGTCAATTCCCTTGACACTGCGTCTCCTTTGGATTAATATTTCGGCACAATAAAAGGAACAGGTATCCAACGACCATGACGCGGTAAGCCACTCCCACTGATCTATTCACCTCTCACACCCAGTTTTCGTGATGGGTCGGCACTTTCGATTTAGTCACCAGATCAGGAACGAGTTATATATGCTTACCGCTCACTATTTAAGCAAATCCTTTGACTTACAAATCTTATTTGAAAATGTATCCTTCAGCTTGAACGATGGCGAACGTAAAGGCCTCGTGGGACCCAATGGTTGTGGGAAGACTACCCTTTTTCGCATCCTGGCAGGGATCGAGCCGGCGAGCAGCGGGCACGTCAGCCGAGATGAACACTTGCGCATTGGCTACTTGCCCCAAGGCTTCGAGCCTGACCCAACCTTCAAGCTGGGTGAGATAATCAGCGCTTCCACAGGGAAGTTAGGCGACCTTGATGCTCAGCTAGAAAAGGTAGCCTTGGCTTTAGCCCGCCAACCGGATGATGCGGTACTCCAACACCAGTATGATGAATTGCTTCAACGCATCCAGTCGCGCGATATAAACTCCACCACCCGGATATTAACTGGCCTTGGATTAAATCAAATCGACCCTTGCCTGCCAGTGGGAAAGCTGAGCGGAGGTCAGCAAACCAGGCTCTCACTCGCACTCGTCCTGCTGGACAACCCCCAGCTGCTGTTGTTGGATGAACCGACCAACCACCTGGATATCGCTATGCTGGAATGGCTGGAAAACTGGCTAACGAGTTCATCCTTGGCGGCGTTGATCATCTCACACGATCGCACATTCCTCGACCACACTGTGAGCCACATCCTGGAAATGGACCCGCTTCAGCACCGTGTGCGAGAGTATACCGGCAACTACTCAGATTACCTCGAACAACGCCGGAAAGAAATTGAGCACCAGTGGAGCGCATATAACGACCAACAAGCGGAGATCCACCGTTTACGCCAGGATATCATCCGCACACGGGAACAAGCTGCTCATACCGAGAGACAGGCATCCTCCATCCGCATCGGGGGGAGTGATTATAAGCAGAAAGGTTTTAAGTCCTATCAGCAAGGCATTGCGAAAAAGGTCGCCAAGAAAGCTAAATCTCGCCAGATGAAGCTGGACCGGTACATCGGATCGGATGAGCGGGTGGAAAAACCGAGAGATTCCTGGGAGATGAAGTTGGAGTTCACCCCGGTAGATCATATCGGGCGCACCGTCATCCACCTGGAGAATTTGAGTATAGGGCATGATCCTGGAATACCGCTGATCGAAGGAATTAACCTCGATTTGCGGGCGGGTCAGCGAGTGGTGTTGACCGGACCCAATGGGTGCGGGAAAACCACGTTGCTGCGGACGATCACTGGAGAGATCCAAGCACAATCAGGGGGTATCCACATCAGCTCAACGACACACGTGGGTTACCTGACCCAGGACCAGTCAGGCTTGGACCACGCCCAAACACCGGTGGAAATGATGTTAAACTACTTCCCCAATGAAACTGAGGCAAGGAATTTTCTAGCATATTATGTATTCACTGGAGACGAACCGTTAAAGTTTATCTCCATGCTGAGTTATGGGCAGCGTACCCGCCTGCTGCTAGCTAAACTGGTGGCTGAGGGCTGCAACTGTCTCCTTTTAGATGAGCCGATCAATCACCTGGATATTCCCAGCCGATCGCAGTTTGAGCAGGCGTTGGGTCAATTTGGAGGGTCGGTGCTGGCGGTGGTCCACGACCGTTACTTCATCCGACGATTCGCTGACGAGATCTGGTGGGTTGAAAATGGAGCTATCCGGCGGGTTTGGGATATCTAATGTCGAATTTTCGTTAAAAATGATTACCGTTACTATGGATGTGAATACCACGATAGCCCTGCTCGTAAACCCATTACTCCTGGTCTGACAAGCAACAGGATATGGCTATATTCTATCTAACCCCCCAGCTCAGCCGCGAACCACCCTTCAGGCATAGCCTGATATCTTTATGAAAGCCAGTCGATATCTGATGGTCTACTATGTCGGAACTGGTTTGCTCATTGCCAGCCAGATTCCAACGGCGGCCGCGATCACACCGATGACTACGCCGATAATCTGTTTATAACCGAAGCCGCCGCTTCCAATTCCGAGTAGATCAGCACCAAAAGAAATCAGCACCAGGATGACTCCAAGGACAACCAACACAATTCCAATCGTTCTTTTAGACATGATGGCCTCCATATTTCCAATTCTATCTCATCCACGATAAAAGTATTTCAAAATAATTGCATACTCTGAATATCATCCTTGACTAGAACAACACTTCCACCATCATTAGTTACTTAAAGAATCTTTACTGCTGGAAATCCCGGCGAAATCAGATTCAACCTTCCATGCCGATTAAGAGGCGATCGTACAGTTTTTTTGTGGTGGGTAATGGCTCAATCCCCATCTCACTGGTAAGGACGTCATTCAGTTCTTGATATTGGCGTATAAATCCCGCCCGATCGCCGAGGGCAACTTCGAGCAGCTGATCACCCAGATCGCCGTCGTAGTTATGGTGCATACCGTAGCCTACGTCAACCATTCCGTCATTGTTTACATCCCCCAGGGCAATTCCACCATATCCAAAATCCTGTCCATAATGCTGCCAGGACCAATTTCCAGCCCCATCGCCGAACCAGACCATGATGCCCTGCTCTTCATAAACACCGCCATAATGGTCACCGATCGAAACCAGGTCAGGGTTACCGTCGGCATTCACGTCTCCCATTTCCATTTCAATCGGACCTGCTTCGAGGTTTGGTGGGATCAAACCGGATGAGGATTCGACATAGGACAAGCTGATTGGCTGCTGATGTATCTCGTAGTGCGCTGCTCCTGGAGGCAGAGTGATCAATATGGAAAGTAGGGCAACCAATGAAAGCGTGGTGATGATACGATACATCATGCATCTCCTAAATATGCGATTGGCTTGATTCCCCCAAATGCAATGAAATCATTTTACCCTGATTCGCTATTCCACACTCCCCGCTGACTGTGATTCTGATCGAACTATCGATCAAGGATTAGCACTATGAGATGACCTTATCCGAATTGACCGGGCTGGCTTTATTCATGCCGCAGAGAACTTGGTAATGTTTATCAAATATTAATCAGCCATATCTTGACATGAGCTAAAGCGGGTTCTAAAATAACACAAATAGGATGTAATTTCTCCGAGTTCACGTTTTGCCTGGGAGAATCGGGATTGTTATTGAAAAGACTGATCTATATTATTAAGCAACAAACACCTGTGTTGAGGCAAATCTGGATCTTTGATAACGATTCCGCCTGGAGGATTGAATGCGAAAAGTTATATTTGGCATGAACACATCGATAGACGGCTTTATTGAAGGACCTCACCGTGAGTTGGACTGGACCATTGCAGATGACGACCTGCATAATTTCTATGCAAGATTGTTAACAAATGCCGGAATCATACTCTTTGGACGAGTTACCTATGAGCTCATGGTGAACTACTGGCCAACGGCTACCAACGACAACTCTATATCAGAAGGGGAGGTCAATTTTGCCAATGCCATTAACCCGTTACCCAAGATTGTATTTTCAAACACCCTGCAGCATGTCAGTTGGAACACAACAGTGATGAAATCAGTGATTCCTGATGAAATCAACAAAATGAAATCTCAACCGGGGGGTGACATCTTACTCGGAGGGGGAGCAACCCTGGCGCAGACTTTTTTCCGGTATGGAATAGTAGATGAAATCCAGCTGGTTGTGCATCCGGTTGTAATCGGGGCTGGAAAGGCATTATTCAGAGGGCTTGATGCGGGAATGAAGCTTATTTACATGTGGAGCCAAACGTTCCCATCAGGGGCAGTAGCACTTTGCTACCAACTGGAGAGAAAAGTATGAAATACTCACATAAAAATTGCCTGCCATATAAATTCATATATCGGAGAGAATGTGGAGATACAGCTGGCCCGATCCAGAGGTAAAAATATCCACTAAGTGACCTGGGTCAATTGTTACAACTTTATTTCAAAAACCACCTAAAGAAAGGAATAACATGATGGAAAAACCTACATACATTGCCCTTCCAGGAAGTCTGGAAATGGTAATTACACATAAATTCGAAGCCCCCCGAGACCTGGTGTACAAGATCTATACAGATTCAAGTTTGATTCCCGAGTGGTGGGGACCCAGGAACCTGACGACCATCGTCGAGAGTATGGAGCTACGACCGGGGGGTATATGGCGTTATATCCAGCACGACACGCAAAACAATGAATTCGCATTCCATGGGGTATACCACTCTCTCGCGCCAAACGAGCAGATCATATCCACTTTCGAATGGGAAGGCATGCCTGGTCATGTGATACTGGACACTACCAGATTCGATGACCAGGGAAACAGGACGATCGTGACCCAACAGAACCTGTTCCAATCCGTGGAAGACCGGGATGGGATGATCCAGCAAGGAATGGAACAAGGGATTATTGAGGGAGACGAGCGTTTCAACGAGCTAATCGAAAGATTGAACACAGGACAAAGGACAGGAGAGCCTTTGGAAAAACACGTTGATAGTACCGGGTGCATTACCATCACACGGGAATTCAATGCTCCACGCGAACGGGTGTGGGACCTGTGGACCGATTCAAATCAATATATATGTTGGTGGGGCCCGAAGGATTTCACCTCACCCTATGCCAGGTTTGACCTGAAGGTGGGAGGCAAGTATCTCAGCTGCATGCGGGGCCCGGATGGAAAGGAATACTGGGACACCGGCACGTACGAGGAAATCAGTGAACCGAGCCGCATCGTCTACACCGACACCTTCGCTGATCAAAATGGGAATGTTGTGCCAATGTCATATTACGGGATGGGACCTGATAAGACGGTGGAAATGGCAATTGAAGTGAAACTTGCTGACATCGGCGGGAGGACCTTGCTGATGCTGGAGCATTGCGGCTTACCGGAAGGTGAAATGCTGGATCAGGCACGGGCAGGCTGGAACGAATCGTTTGACAAGTTGGCAACCTGCCTGGGATAGATTATGTGCAGAAGCATTCACACTCTCTACCACATTGAGCCAGCGGCGACCCAGGGGGAGATCCATGCAGCCTCGCTGCAGTTCGTGCGCAAAATCTCCGGGTACCGCAAGCCTTCCAATGCCAACGAGTTGGTTTTCATAACCGCTGTTGATGAGATTGAAGCTATCTGTGCCCGACTGATCAATGAACTTGAGACGGACGCACCGGTAAGGGAGCGGGGGTGGGTTAAAAATGACCGCAATTAGAGCTCAACGGTTGGAAAAACTGATCACACGGTTTTCCATGCGAGTGTGATCGTTTGAAGCTGCCGTCACCGGAACGATTGAGGAGGGATATATTTCGTTTACCGGTGGCGGCAGAAGATTCAAAAATTAGACGAAGTCTTAATTGTTCATCGTGAACATATAAAACGGGAAGAAATTATGAGAAAAGTAATTATGTTCAACCTGATCACTCTGGACGGTTATTTTGAAGGACCGAATAAGTGGGACATTAGCTGGCATAGGGTGGATGATGAGATTAATGATTTTTCGATTAAACAACTCGATAACGCCGGTGGACTGTTATTCGGTAGGGTGACATACCAGGGGATGGCAAGCTACTGGCCTTCACCTGAAGGATTTAAGGATGATCCAATCGTGGCTGGCAAGATGAATTCGATCTCCAAGTACGTCTTCTCCAAAACCCTGGATAAAGTGGATTGGAATAACACCCAGCTGATCAAGGGTAATGCAGTGCAGGAAATGACAAGATTGAAGAACCAGGCGGGAAATAATTTGCTACTTTTTGGTAGTGCAGATCTTGCCCAGACGTTCACTAAAAATAACCTGATTGATGAATATCGCTTGATGGTTAATCCAGTTGTTTTAGGGAAGGGAAACCCATTGTTCATCGAAAATGGAAGCATGCTAAAGTTCAATCTAATCGATACGAAAATATTCCATAACGGGAACGTGCTGTTATCTTACCGGCGGGAAGGAAATTAACTCTATGGAGTTGAATTTGATGACAATCCCAGTTGCCACAGCAGGAATGCTGATCCGTAAACCTGCGAATGAGGTTTATGAAGCCTTCATCAACCCTGCCATCACCACCAAGTTTTGGTTCACCAAGAGCAGCGGCAGACTCGAGGCAGGTAAGTATGTCCGTTGGGACTGGGAAATGTACGGTGTATCGACCATGGTCGTTGTAAAGGAGCTCGTACCTGGGAAGCGCATCCTGGTAGAATGGGACGTAGAGAAAGAACCATCCCGGGTTGAGTGGATATTCACTGCCCGCACACCCGATACTACCAATGTAAGTATTACCAACTCAGGTTTTCAAGGGGATGGTGATAAGATTGTCGCGCAGGCGATATCTTCAGCGGCCGGGTTTGAGCTGGTGCTGGCGGGTTTAAAAGCCTACCTTGAATATGGAATCAAACTGAACCTGATCAATGACCGGCACCCAGATGAGCTGACAAAACAGCCTGCATTGATGGGTTCCGCTGAGTAGAGGAGCAACGATTATGACCAACAGGAACAACATCCAAGCTCAGAAAGAAAGCGCGGTGGACTTCCTGAACCTGGTGGTGGCGGGAAATATTAACGAGGCGTACGAGACCTATGTGAATATGCATGGCAGGCATCACAACGTATATTATGCCGCGGATTTTGCTTCCCTAAAAAGGGGAATGATCGAAAACCACGCTCAATTCCCAAACAAGCGGTTAATGGTTAAAAATGTGCTCGGTGATGGAAACCTGGTGGCAGTGCACTCCAATATCATCATGAAATCAGGCGAGTCAGGTGTAGCGGTGGTGCACCTATTCCGTTTCGACAATGGAAAGATTGTCGAAATGTGGGACGTTGGTCAGGCAGTGCCAGCGAGCTCGCCTAACTTGATCGGAGCTTTTTGATCAGGGTAGTTTCAGGCATTGGCAAAAACGTTCTAATCAACTTATAAAATAAATTACTCTTATTGGGTTTAGGTATATTCGTTCAATCCGGTAGGAGTGCTTACCGGATAGCACCAAAAAAATATCCTTAGGTTTTACTTGAATCACTCAACTCGTTATGCGTTCACAACGGGTTGTCTCATCGCATAAATCCATCTGTTGAAATTACGTACTCAAAGAAGTACTTCGCATTCAGGTATCATGTCATTAAATTCGACTGTTAGACAATACTACGCGATGGATGGCGTATAATTGCCTACTTAGGAACCAACCAGCGACCATGAAGATGTATTTTGGAAATAAAGAGTTTTTGCTCAGGGTAATTGCAGCGATGACCTTTGGCTTACTCCTGTTTTTATTGATGAGCGGCTGCAGCCCGACGGTTGAGAAAACAGTGAGCGTAGCCACCAGTAAGACGCCTGCTGCCACGAACGTAATACCTAGCGCCACTCTAACTCCATCTGCTACGCCTTCACCAAGCAGAACGCCCCAACCCACGGTCACCTCCAGCCCAACGATTACGCCCAGCAGCACGCCCACCTTACACCCGATGAGCATCCTGGCGGCAAGAGAAAGAACATACCCCGGCAGCGCGATCACGATTGAAGAAACGCTGGAACCCGGGGCAAACTATAACAGGTATTATGCCTGGTATTTGTCAGATGGTTTAAAAATATATGGACTGCTAACCGTGCCATTCGGTGAAAAACCTGCCAGTGGATGGCCAGCGATCGTGTTCAACCATGGCTACATTGCTCCAGAGGCATACCGCACCACTGAGCGCTACGTGGCTTATGTCGATCAACTAGCAAGGCACGGGTATATCGTATACAAGATCGATTACCGCGGCAATGACAGGTCACAAGGTGCTGCGAACGGCGCTTACGGTGACCCAGGATATACCAACGACGTGTTGAATGCAGTGTCTTCGCTGCAGACTTTTCCACTGGCAGATGCGCAGCGGATAGGCATGTGGGGGCATTCCATGGGTGGATTTTTAACTTTGCGCGCAATGGTCATCTCGACGCAGATCAAAGCCGGGTCGATCTGGTCGGGGGTCGTGGGATCCTACCCGGATATGCTGTGCTGCTGGCACCATCCACCACCCAGGGTGCCGACGCTTTCTCCTGATCCTGATTACCACGTCAGCTGGCGGGACCTTTGGACTCATATAAATGGCTCACCTGAAGAAAACCCGGCTTTCTGGAATGAAATATCGGCGAATTCATACTTAACCGACCTCTCCGGTCCACTCCAACTGCACCACGACGTTGGGGATTCAGATGTACCGGTTAAATTTTCACAAGACCTTTACCAACAAATCCTGGCTGATGGAAACACGGTGCCGGTGGAATATTACGAATACCCAGGGGATGACCACAACATAGGCAATTATTTCAACCTGGCGATGAGCCGAACTGTCGAGTTTTTTGACAAGTATCTGAAAGGCGGCGGATGAGAACGGATAATGGTGGTGCTTTTAACGAGGTGGCTCGAGCGCTGCGCTATTACAGTTGCACTGTGGCTGCTTCAACCAATTATTATATCTGCCAACCAGAAGGAAAAGTTTATTATTCTACCTTGGCTCCCCCAACGCGCGGACCCAATACTCGCTCCAGTCCCTCCTGTTCGACAGTCTCATCTTTGAGCAGGGTCTGAACGAGGGCGTCAAGCTTGTCGTGCTCACGGTCTAAAAGGGCTTTTACTTCATCATGGCATTGGTTGAGGATAGCCTGGATGTCCTTATCGATCTGGGCTGCAGTCTGCTCGGAGTAATCCCTCGACTGGGTTAGCTCATACCCCAAAAAGGGCTGCTCTTCATCAACAGCAAATGCCTGTAATCCGAGGCTACCCATACCCCAGCGGGTGACCATGCGACGTGCGAGGCGGGTGGCTTCCACGAGGTCATTCTCGGCTCCGGTGGTGATATCATCGCAGGCAATTTCCTCTGCTGAACGCCCACCCAGCATCACGCGGATGCGTGCCATTAGCTCTTCACGGCTGTAATTATATCGGTCTTCCTCCGGCATCTGCTCGGTGACGCCCAACGCCCGCCCGTGGGGGACGATGGTCACCTTGTGGACCGGGTCAGTATTGGGGGTCAACCAGGCCACCAGGACGTGTCCTGATTCGTGGTATGCTACGATCCTGCGATCCTCTTCCTCCAGGATCAACGGACGCACCTCACCCAGAATAATTCGGTCTATGGCTTCCTCGAAATCGATCATGGCAACGGAATCGTGGTTTTTGCCGGCTGCTACGAGAGCAGCTTCATTGCACAGGTTAGCCAGGTCTGCCCCACTCAGACCGGTGGTCGATCGGGCTAAAGTGTTGAGGTCGACATTAGGACCCAGATGGATCTGGCGAGTATGGATCTGCAGGATGCCTTCACGACCTTTGCGATCTGGTAAGGCAACGTTCACCTGCCGGTCGAAGCGTCCTGGGCGGAGCAAAGCTGGGTCAAGCACATCCGGTCGGTTGGTGGCTGCCAGGATGATGACCTCGTGGTTGACATCGAAACCATCCATTTCAACCAGCAGCTGGTTCAAGGTCTGCTCACGCTCATCATTCACGTTGCCGATACCCGCGCCGCGCCGCCTTCCGACGGCATCCAGTTCATCAATAAAGACGATGGCTGGCGAAGTGGATTTGGCTTGTTCAAACAACGTGCGTACGCGACTGGCACCCACACCAACAAACATCTCTACAAATTCGGAAGCGCTTATGTTGTAGAATGGCACATCGGCTTCTCCGGCAACTGCCCGTCCGAGCAATGTCTTGCCCGTGCCGGGTGGTCCAACGAGGAGCACTCCGCGCGGGATGCGCGCCCCAAGCTTATGGTATTTTTGAGGGTTGCGCAGGAAATCAACCACTTCTTGCAGCTCGCGTTTAGCTTCATCGGCGCCTGCAACGTCTCTGAAAGTCACCTTATTCTTATCTTCAATAAAACGACGTGCTTTACTGCGCCCGAAGGAGAAGATATTTTCCTGGCCCCTTGAAGCCTGCCTTCCTAGAAGCACCAAAAAACCCACCATCAGCAGGATTGGCAAGCCGTTCGTCAGCAGGATGGCAAACCACGGACTGGTTTGCGGCGCAACCGAAATTTCCACGTTATGTAAGTTCAACAAGGGCATCAAGGTATTATCCCCAACCACCTCGGGGAAGTTTGTAGCAAATGTAGTGAACGTGATCGGTTGAGCTACCGTGGGGATAATACCGGAAGAAGGCGTGGCATCTGGCGTACCTGTCTGCACAGGAATTAATTCGGAGATTGGTTGGGGTTGGGTAAACTGACCTTTAATGGAACTACCACTGATCTGAACTGCTTTGACGTGGTCAGATTTTACCTGGTCGATAAAACTGCTGTAAGGCAAACTAATCTGAGCCTGGGTATGCGGCCAGAATGCATACACATTCCAAGCCAATAATCCCAGCATGATTACCCACCAGATGGGATTAAGACCGGTTTTTTGAGGTGGCTTCTGTGATTCCATTAAATTATTCGTGCCCCAGTTATGAATTGTAATCCAATGAGGGTTTGTGTAAAAGGGAAGACCGAAGGGTAAGATTGGGAGCTTCTGAATGATAGCAGGCTAATTATCGTGATTTAATAATTTAGACGACTGCATAGCGTGCTCAACGAGATGGGTGTACAATTCCAATATAATCAATACGCTTCCAGCCATGATATACATGTAAACATTGGAATGGGTGGGTTCCAAATGAATGAGAATGGCGACGATTCATATAATGACAAAGGAATAAAACCTGTGGTAAACCAGATTACCAGGGATCTTCTTTTAAGTATTGTGGCAGTTATACTCATGACTTTTCCCTGTTATATCTGCGGCCTGATCATTTTATCGGGAGATTGAGTCCCGATCGCACCGAGATCATTACTACGGCGATTGTGTGTCAGAATGATCGACAATAGAATTTCTATTAACCGGTCGAGGCGGGATGGGTGATGACTTAAAAATCCAGCAATATTAGTAATTCGTTCTATGTTAGGATAATTGCTAATGCTCTGGTTATTTGTGATGCTGCAATAATACCCCTAGTGATTTCATTGCAAATAAAATCAATCAATAATAACTTCATACAGGTACTTATCATCACTCTCTCCATTACAATAGCTCAATGGTTGGCACTTCGCCGTGTCTCCCGTGCATCAATATTATGGTCCTCACCATCTCTGTTGGAATCTTGATATATATTCAAATATATAGCCTAATCCAGGATCGGTTGTGAAAAATCGATAATGGAGAATCAATTTTGGTAATAACCCGCGCTTATCTAATGATAGGTTTTATAGTTGGTTTTCTACGGTGGCTCATTATACGGCGCCAATTTTCGGGTGTTGCCCTGTGGATTGGGAAGCACAGCCGGAGTTGATTTCAGCTTCTGTATCTTATTGACCACGAATATGATCAATATATCTGGAAGCGTTTCGTCATTGTTGGAATACTTGGTATTCTTCTTCGCCAGGAGTGACCCTTTTAAACTACTTGTCCATCAGGATAATAAAAATGTAACCTTTGGATGAAACCAGCCTGACAAAATCAGTGCAAATTGCACAGAGTACTATTGCGCCATACGAATTCGAAATTAGCCTAAGACTGGTCTTTCACTCTATCACGGATCCAAATTATTTTTATAGACTTTTTAAAGTAAAGATTGGAGTTCATTTTAGAATAATGTGTATCTTGCAAAGATCTTCAACCATTGCTTATCTTGTGCGCTTTGCAATATTGTTATTTTTACTTGACTAGCAAGAAATGCGAGGCGATAATCCGATTATGCCTACGCAGGATAAGGAAAAGTTGGAATTAAGAATTTTGACCACACATGTGAATAACGATGGGATACTGCGTTTTGATGATATCGGATATTATTGGATGCCAGAAAAAATTGCGCTGGCTGCATTAGAGAGAGAAGGTTGGGAATTAATAAGGGTCATACCAATTTTAGCTGTAAATATCGAAGATATCAGCCATGAAAAATACAAATTTAAAGAAAATATATTTTCAAAATGGTTTAAAAAATCTCGAAATTTCTTCGATACGACTTTAACTGTGGGAAAAACCTATTATTTTAAACGGCGTATTAATGAATGATAATTTGAGTAGTTGCCAATCCAATTGGCGGGTTTGGCTAAACGACCAACCAGGGCAGTGCGTAAATAAGCGGAATTGGTGAGTTTGACTACCACTATTTATAAGCGCCTTATCTGTTGAAGCGCACTCCAGGTAAGAGGACGGATAGAAATAGCTACGGTTTATCGATACATACAGGTTTTTGCAATATTTTACCTGGAGAAATTAAAGGAAACAGGTTCCTGTTTACCCCGACAAAAAACAATAGCCCTAAGCCAAGCCTTCTACACCTTCGTCCCACAATTTGGGCAGAACTTAGTCTGAACTGCCATTTCATGACCGCAGTTCGGGCAGAATTTAGTCGCAGCAGCTGCTACAACAGGGGCTGAAGGGGAAGTAGTTTGAATTGGGGCGGGGACAGATGATGAAACAGCAGGCGCAGAAGCAGGTTGTGATGTCGGTTGGGACATCTGCGGTGTATAAATTTCGGCATTGATCCGTTGGACATCATCGTTTTTAGCCTCAACCTGCTGTTGTAGATCCATGATTACCTGGCAAATTTCATCGTACTCCGGTCCGGTAACTCCCACAGTGCCTCGCTGGGTATAATACAGTTCACCGAGTTTCGCATATTGAACCTGGACCAGATTTTTGACCTTTTCCAGATCACCCTTCGCCTGGCTTAATTTGCTCATCTTATCGGCTTCGAAAGCTAATTTTCCAGCACCACTTTTTAATTTTCCAAAGAAATCACTCATATAAGCCTCCTATAATTAGGTTAAGTATAACCATATTCACTACTTTGTGGACCCAAAATCTTAGTAAAAAGTTAGATATGTGGACAGAGCCCTTTATATCCAAATTATCGGTAAATACAACAATCTGGCTCAGGTTTTACATCAGGCAGGATTGGGTATACAAATTTTTAAGATAGCTAAATCTGCTGTCCTTTAAACTGGGCGTTGTAAAGATGGTAAAAGAAACCATGTGTATCTAGCAGCTGCTTATGTGTGCCTTGTTCGACAATCTCCCCTTCATTGATAACAATCACAGTATCAGCATCTCTGATGGTGCTAAGACGGTGGGCAATAACGAAACTGGTGCGACCCTCCATCAAGCGCAGGAGGGATTTCTGGATGCGCGCTTCGGTGCGCGTATCCACCGAGCTGGTCGCCTCATCCAGGATCAGGATTCCCGGGTCTGAGAGAATGGCACGTGCAATTGAAAGTAGCTGGCGCTGCCCCTGACTCAGGTTTCCAGCCCGTTCAGAGAGAAGTGTCTGGTAGCCATGGGGCAGCTGACGGATGAAAAGGTCCGCATCGGCCATTTGAGCTGCCTTAATCACCTCTTCATCAGTGGCATCCAACCGGCCGAAGCGGATATTCTCCATAACCGTATCTGAAAAGAGGAAGGTATCCTGCAGCACAATTCCCAGCTGCTGGCGCAAGTCATCTTTGCGAACATCACGAATATCCTTCCCATCGATGGTGATACTGCCATCATTGATCTCATAGAAACGGGATAGCAGGTTGATCAAGGTGGTCTTACCAGCACCTGTTGGACCGACCAGGGCGAGGATCTGACCGGCCTTTGCCTGAAGCGACATATCCTTGATCACAGGAGTGCCTGGCACATAGCTATAATTGACGTGGTCGAAAGTTACATCGCCATGCACTGTGTCCAAGGGAAAAGCATTCTGCACATCGGGCACTTCCGCTGTAGTGTCTAAGAGCTCAAAAACCCGTTCCGCACCTGCCAGGGCTGCCTGAATGGAGTTATAAATATTGGCGATCTGCCTGAGCGGATTGATGAAATTCTGTGCATAGTTAATAAAAGCGGCAATAATCCCGACTGAAACGGCTCCCTGAAGCGCAAGCCATCCGCCATACCCAGCGATGACGATGATAAAAAAGTTTCCCAGGACGTTGGTTAGCGGCATCAACAGCAAAGCGTAGGTGTTGGCATAGACCCCTGCTTTGAACACTTCCTGGTTACGTTGGCGGAATTTGTCGATCACCGATTGATTGCGCCTGAAAGCCTTGATCACTTTCGCTCCAGTGATTGATTCCTCCATAACAGCATTCATCTCACCCAAATGCATCTGCAGATCTTTGTATCCGCGGCGGGTGTAATGGGCGACGAAATTGGTGAACCAGAACATGAGCGGAATAACCAGCAGGGTTACCAATGCCAGCCTGGAGTTTAGTACAAACATGACGATAATGATCCCACCCATGGAAAGCAAGCTGGCGATAAGGGAGGTAACGTTCTGCGAGACAGCCTGATTGATGGCATCGATGTCATTGGTCAAGCGGCTCATCAGCTCGCCTGCAGGATTACGGTCATAATAACTCAACGGTAATTTCTGTAAGTGGCTGAACATATCTCGACGCATCAGCTTTAACGCGCGCTGAGAGACGTTTGCCATGATCCAGTTGGCAATTGCCTGGAAAAGGTTGTTGAAAAGGTACGCCACCAGCATCAGAACAGAATAATAAATCAGGATACCTGAGTTTTTTGCGACGATGCCATCATCAATACCCTTACTCATCAAATATGGTCCTGCCAACCCGAGGAGAGTGTAAATCAACACGAATCCCAAAACCAGGATCATCTGCAAGGTGAATGGTTTGAGATAAGCAAAAAGGCGCAATACAGCGTTTCGCGGGTCTTTCGCTTTTTCAATCTTGCCCGGGTCAGCCGGCCTGCGTTGCATCATGGTGACGCGCACACTCCCGGCACCATAGCCGGTAGGTTGCATACTCATGCGGTCACCTCTTCTTCTGTGGTCTCCAGTTGTTTAAGATGGTTACCATCGCCAAGCTGGAAATCGTAAATTTCGCGATAAATGGGGCTGGATTTTATAAGCTCTTTATGCGTTCCTTGTGCAACTACTCGTCCATGATCCATGACGATGATCTTGTCGGATTTTAACACGGTGCTGATTCGTTGGGCTACGACAAGAGTCGTAGGGTTATATTGCGTCTGTTCCAGGGCATCCTGGATGCGGGTTTCAGTTTCCACATCCACCGAGCTGGTGCTGTCATCCAGGATCAACACACGTGGCTTCATCAATAATGCCCTGGCGATTGCCAATCTCTGTTTTTGCCCACCCGAGAAGTTAGCCCCACGCTGTTCCACCCGTTGGTTATAGCCATCTGGAAGGTCCACGATGAAATCGTGAGCTTGAGCGGCTTTAGCCGCTTCTGTGACTTCCTCGTCTGTTGCCTCAGGTTTACCATAGCGAATATTTTCCCCGACCGTACCCGTGAAAAGCACAGATTCCTGGGGGACTATGCCAACATGTTCCAGTAGCGAATCCTGATCCAGCTGGCGAAGGTCCACTCCATCAATGGTTATCCGTCCGGAAGATATATCGTAAAAACGCGGTACCAAATTGACCAGGCTGGTTTTTCCGGATCCGGTTGCACCCAAAATGGCTAATGTTTGTCCAGCTTCAGCGACCAAATTTACATCGCTGATCACCGGCTCATCAGATGTGCCGTTATAATGGAACCCGACATTCTCGAAAACTACCCGCCCTGGCGAAGTCGCGGGTAGAACCTGCGCATCAACCGCATTTTGCACCTCGGGAGCTGCATCCAACACTTCAGACACCCGCCTCGAGGAGGCAATTCCATTCGCCCAGGTCTGTGAAAGCTGGGTCATCATGATCAAGGGTGTCATGGTGGTAAGCAGGTAGCTATTGAACGCCACGATCTGTCCTATAGGCATATTACCGTATATCACCAGTAAGCCACCCCTATATAATACCCAAACCATTCCAATATTAATAAGAACGGTTAATGCCGGTGACATGGTGGACATAAAGCGCATGACCTTGACTGAATTGTCGGTATACTCTTCGTTAGAAGTCTCAAAGCGCTGGTTTTCAAAATTTGCGCGAACAAAGGCCTTGACGATGCGCGCTCCTTCGATATTCTCCTGTAATACTGTATTTAAACGGTCCAGCCTTTGCTGCACCCTGCGAAAAAGCGGTGCCATCCTGCCAATGAAGAAGACGATCACAATTGATGTAATAAAAAGTAATGGTAGCAGTTGGAGCGCCAGAGTTGGACTGGTGATAAACATAAAGATCAGGCTGCCAATCATTAACAGAGGTGCCCGTGTGCCAATACGCAGAGATATCTGCACCAGTTGTTTCACCGCAGCCGAATCGCTGGTCAGCCTGGAGATCAGCGGTCCGGTCTTCATCTGGTCCAGGTTGCCATAAGAGAGCGCTTGAATTTTGGTAAAAATTGCGTCCCGCAGGTCGCGTCCGAAGTTCTCACTTACCTGTACTGAGGTGATATTGTTCCCAATTGCGATCGCGAAGCTGAGGATAGACATTCCCAGCATAATAAGCGCAGTACGGATAACCACAGTCTGGTTTTGCTTATTAATTCCCTCATCAATGATCCAGTGGATTAAGAATGGGATGAACAGGTCGAAAATTACCAGGATGGATAACAAGACGAGGGCTACGATTGCACGTCGCCGATATGGTCGGATATATTTCAGGAGTTTAAAAACATCATTCATAGATTATCAAAATCCAAGCATCCCTGGCAGGATACGAGGCTAAATCATAATACAGTTAGCAATATTGAATATGTAGTTTAGTTAAGTATTTGATAAATTTGAGCTTTTAGACATAGCTTGAAGCTTATTGTATTTTTATATTTTGTCAATCTTATTAAATTGATCTCAAATAAATGGGGAATTCCGGTTCAGCGGATCCCTTCAAACTGGTATTGATCAATTACATGGCTGATCAATCGCTGGGCGATGGATTTTACAATCTCATCCGGCACGCCTTCGGCGGCATTGGACTGCAAACGTAAATCAATCTGGTCATTGACGTAATCCACTATTACAAAGTGCTTATCGGTAATGAATGCAATCTCGGACGAAAACAACTCCAACTCACATAAGCCAGCGATGGCAGAGGTAGCTTCTTCCAACGCTTCGAGACCATAGATTGCTTTCTCAGCCTCAGTCACCAGGCTGTATACATGTGTGGATGGATCCCACCAACATGGATAGACCTGCCCGGTGCAAAAAAGTACCCGAAACCAAGCAGGACGGGTATCCAGCTGTATAGGTGCCACATGAGCTTGAAGCAGATAATGGTCGGTGGCATGCTCCTGCCGGACTGATAGGGCTTGTTCCCACGATGTGGCATTGGTCATTACCCCCACCCCTCCACTACCGTGTGCGGGCTTAATGATGAATTGCTCGCCAAGCGGGCAGAGATTATACACTGGCAGCTCAGGCTGCTCGATAAACGGTGGCAGAATGATCGTAGGAGGAACGTTTAATCCTTTAGAAACAAGCATGGTGTGCATTTTAGCTTTATCCCAGGTGTGCACAGCGCGCTCATAAGCATTGATCGAGCGGATGGAATCCTCACCAACCCATTGGATGAGGGGCATAAATTGAGGATCAACATCTGATGCCCGGTCAAAAAAGACCCGGCAGCTTAGCTCACCTCCTACAAGTGAATTCAACATCTGTGGAAGGTTGTCTGGTTTGATCTGGAGTAGAGATAGCCCTCTTGATTGGCAGCTCAAGTCTAGCAAGCCGATAAAATCAGCATCATACGCCCAGTTCCAGGCGACACAAAGATCGTAAATAATCATAAATATACCAATTCCATGCTCGCCCTGGTGCATCAATGATCGCGAAAATGTTGGCAAAAGCAGCCGTATACGATTAATAAATAATAATCGCAGTATATCACAACTGAATTAGGATGAATTATATAATATTCACAAAATTTGGATAAATAGGGTTGTGGTTTGCTAAATCTATCAACCTACATTAGAAACTCACAACGATCAGCTTTATCCTTTCATCCAAATAAACAACAAGGAGGAGAAAATAAATGAACACAAAAAACATTTTGATCACCGGCCTGGTTGGGGCAATCATCACCCTGGCAATGACCAACATTACATTCGTAAATTTTATTAACTGTGTGATATGTGCTGGCTTCTGGTTGGGTCCGCTTTTCGCAGTCTGGATGTATAAGCGCATGACCTGCACGCTGAGCACGAAAGAGGCTGTTTGGGTGGGTGTGACCTCAGGTTTGATCGCCGGTATTATTGGTTTGCTGCTTAGTTTTGCTGGTCTGGCGGGAGCAGCCGGGATTATCAACCAGGTCAACGCAATCTCTTCATCGGCTGACGAAATCGACTTAAGCGGGATAGAAGGAGCAATTGGAAATGTCATGCTCACCTCGATTGGGGTGATTTTTGACATAATCGGGGCGATTGCCGGTCTGATAGGTGGAGCAATCTTTAAGGACAGACCTGCAACTGCAACCCAACCTTAGAAGTAAGGATTGGTGGTTTTTGCACAACTAACTGAAGGAGTGTGGAAAATAAAGTATAAGATTGTAGTCGTCAGTTTAATCCTGGCGTCGAATACTGCTGACCAGCTGTATGTCAACCTCTTTTTCCGGCAATTATGTCCTGGGAGCCGGTAAGACTTTACGCGGAAACCTGTTTGTAACCTCGGGAACAGTTTCCTTGGAAGAGAACAGTCGTGTGACAGGAACAATCCTGATAACCAGCGGAGTACTTAATATTGGAAAAAATGCCCAGGTAGGCGGGGATGTCGTCCTAACTTCTGGTGATGTTTATCTGGCAGAAGGATCGGTAATCCATGGGGATTTGATTTTCTCGAGCGATACTGATGGACTACACCAATCTCCAGGGGCAACTGTGGAAGACAACACGACATCCAATATTGCTCCGTTTATTGGTTCCATACTCGCCAAAGGCATCTTGCTTTACTGCATTCTCCCTGTCGGCCTACTCATAATCATCATCCTTGTACTGGGAACCTGGTTGGGTAGACAATCCAAAAAGAAACCAGAGATAGTCCAGGCGCCAGCTCCAGTCATCATTAATGATACTCAAACAAAGCTTCAAAACCTCAAGAAGATGCTGGATGATGGATTGATCAATGAAACTGATTATGAGGCTAAAAAAGCTGATATCCTGGCAAAGATGTAGGGAGAAATCAGAAGTCTCACCTGCATTAACCTGGAGGTAAACTCAAAACCCCCTTATTATCTGAAAACCAATCATTAGGTACGAGCGGCGAGCAGTCTCTCACCCTGCGCCATGTGGTCCTCCATCAAGCAACGGGCGCGTTCGATGATCCCATCCAATATCCCCTGACCCATCGCGGTCAGGTCCTCGGTGGTCAGTGGATTTGAAAATGAGAGCCGCGGAGTCACCTGGACCGAGTTTGGGAAGATCATCTGCTGGATCACCTGCAAGACTTCAGCCACGCTGCGCTGCTTATGGTCATCACCCAGCATGCGGACGAACAGGTTCCACCGCCAATGAGCGGAGAGAACACCACTAACCACAGACAGGAGGACGCGCGTCTGGGGAACGCGGCGCAGCATGAGCTCGATGCTGGGAGACCAATTCTCAAGATCGTCGGCTGCTTTGGGAGATAACGCCGGGTCAGGGTCGATGCTGCCACTGGGAAAGATCAGGACTGCTCCCCCATCTTGGAGGTGGCGGATGACTTTTCGCACCACCATCATGCGTTCATGGACGTCGAGGGTGGTATAGATCAAATTTTCAGCAGCATGGCGTAGGCCGGCGATGAAAGGGTTTTCTGCGGCCACAATCTTCAAGTCGGGTCGGGGAATGCTGGCTGCGATTACCAGAGAGTCACACGTGCCTGGGTGATTGGAAGTGATCAGCAGTGGTCCTTCCCGCGGGACGTTCTCCACATTGCGGGCTTCAAACCCCTGTGCAAAGACCGGCAAGATGCGCATGGCAGCTTCATGGAAGCCGAACTCCTCCACATAACGATCAAATGTAGCGGTTACCTGGGCAAAACGGTGTGCCGGCAATCGTAACAGGGGTCCAAATGTCTGCCGCATCCAGCTTTGTGGGTCAACTTTAAAAAGCTTAAAAATCTCATCAGTAATGAACTTCGAGAGTGTTTCGATCTCGCTATTATTTTCCATAAGGAATAATTTTATACTTGCGTGTGAGCAGGAAGCAGGTTTTCTCCATGGGCCAGGTGATCTTCCATCAAGCAGCGGGCGCGCTCTTTCATCCCATCCAATATCCGCTGATCAGCCCGGACCAGGTCATCCGTGCTCAAAGGATCTGAAAATGTCAGCCGAGGAGCCACCCGATTTATACCCGGAAGGAAGATCGACTGGATTACCTGCAGAACTTCAGCCACACTGCGCTGTTTCAAGTCGTCTCCCATCAGCCGAACCAGGGGATTCCAACGCCAGCGTGCGGATAACACATCACTGATCACGGTCAGCAGTACCTGAGTTTGGGGTACCTGCTCGAGCATCAACTCAACACTATGAGACCATCTTCCCATATCCTTGGCTGCCTCGGGGGATAGAGCCGGGTCGGGGTCGATACGCCCGCTGGGGAAAATCAGCAGTGCTCCGCCATCCTCAAGGTGGCGGATGGCTGAGCGGACAACGATCATTCGCTCATGGATCCCCTTCCTGGGGGTGTAGATCAAGTGATCGGCAGCATTACGCAGACTTTGCACGAATGGTATCCCGGTGGCAACAATCTTCAGATCAGGGCGGGGAATGTTGGCGGTGATGACCAATGAGTCGATCGTGCCTGGATGGTTGGAAGTGATCAGCAAAGGACCTTCACGCGGGATATTCTCTACATTGCGCGCCTCATAAGACCGCACATATTTCGAGATCATGCGCAGAGCAGCTTCTCTAAGGCCATACTCTTCGATATAACCATCAAAAGTGACGGCTAAGGAAGCAAAACGGTGGGCAGGAAACCATAATGCCGGTCCAAAAGTTCGCCTTACCCAGGATTCAGGCGATTGTTTGAACAGCCTGAACACTTCATCGGTGATGTATTTGGTTAATGCTTCAACGTCGTTGTATTTTTCCATTGGCTCCCACTTTATTGCGATGCGTCATCAACCTCTTAATTGTATATGATTAATCAGGGAATTGGTATACCCAATATTTCTCCATCGGGTTATTTTCAAAAAATACCACATTAGCGGGTGTGTACAAAAATGTCCTGACTGGAATTCGTGTCATTTACCACCAGATTAGACGCATTGGACATGAACACAACCTTGCCCCCGTCAACTGAGATAAGAGGACCATAGGCGAAATCAATCCCATCAGGAGCGATGAGGGTGAATCCGGAAGCTTCATTCCCCGGTGTGCCATCTGTAGCGACCGAAACGCGCACTATTTGCCTCGTCTGCCGGTCGTACATGAAGACATCCATAGCCCCGTTCAGGTCATCCGGCACAAGATTGGTGGCATTGGAGCCGAAGGTTACATAACGCCCATCAGGTGAAACTGAAACACCGTATGAACCAGCATCCGCCTCCTTCCCATCACTGGACACGGATACACGGCTGGTCTCTCCAGTATCCCGATCATGGACGAAAATATCCCAAACGTTATTGGTGTCATTGGGCACCAGGTTGGTGGCCAGGGAAGGAAAGGCTACTAACTTCCCATCAGACGAAATAGAAATGACAAATGCCTGGGTGCCTTCATTAGCTTGAGCGCCATCACTGGCAAGCGAGACACGAATAGTCTTACCGGTCTGACGGTCATATTCAAATACATCGCGATACCCATTATTATCCCTTGCCACGATATTGGTTGCATCGGATGCAAACGCCACATAGTTCCCATCGGAAGATATGATCGGATACTCGGATTGGGAATTGGCCTGGGTTCCATCATAACCAGACGAAACCAGGCTAGTCTGACCTATCTGAGTATCGAACAGAAAGATATCCCATGAATCATTGGCGTCTGATTGCACCAGGTTGGTAGCATTCGACATAAACGCTACATAACGTCCGTCAGCGGAAATGGACGACCAGAAAGATAGATCATTGCCGCCTGAGCCATTTATACCATGGGAGATCATCGATGTCTGGCGGGTGTGCATATCGTGCACGAACACATCCCCCGCCCCATTGGTATCGGAGGCATCCAGGTTGTTAGCCTCGGATGTGAAGGTCACATATCGCCCATCAGAGGAGATGAACGGAAAGTAGGAAGCTTTATTGCCTTCGATCCCGTCACTTGATACAGATACGCGCCTGGTTGTCCTCTTGGCCAGATCACGCACAAAAATATCCGTTACTCCATTTAAGTCACTCTTCACCAGGTTGGTAGCATCCGAAGCGAAGGCCACGTAGCGCCCATCCGCGGAGATGGAAGGTTGTTTCGAGCGCTGGTCTGCCTGGACCTCATTATTGGCAATCGAAACCCTTTGGGTACCATTTGTTTGAGCAGCTGTGCAGGCTGTTAAAGCCATCAGAGTAAATAGCAAAATCATAATGATTAAGAAATGGAGCTTGTGGTAACGATTCATGCTGACCTCACCTATCCAAAATATTCCCGCATCAAATGAATAGCAGCGTTCATGGAAGTATTTTTTCGTTGAGACATAAACCTTGCAACGATTGGTGAGTATACCACTTTCAGTGTGAGATTCTCAACGGCGTGGAGCAATCAGGATTAAATCCATATGTCACTCCCTCTCTGCCAAGGCGAGGATGCCGTTATATAGGTAGCACATTGAATTTTCAGACGGGAGCGGATGAAATAGAATCGTAACCCAGCAAGCTTACCTGAAGGTTATGAGATTTTATATGCTAGGAATATACTAATGGATACGCTGATAGACTTCCCAGTCCCAGATCGAATACTTCAAATCATAATTGGATTCTACATAGGCTTTGAATGCCTGCATACGCTGCACTGTCAGAGGATCACAATTAGGGCATAAGGAGTCAGCACTATTCCTGAAATAGGGTAGGCCCATCGATGAATCAGGCTGGACCACGATTAACTCGGGAGGATCCGCATCCAGATCCGCTAAAAACTCTGTAAACCCGTTTGGACCATAAGGGGTTGGTGCAAATAATTGCAGCAGGAAAATATACTTAGTGGGAGAGCGGCGTTGGGTGACAAAATTCATGCCCGGATGACCCGCCCAGATAAGGACAGAATCAGCAGAAGAGCTATGGTCAATTATATATTGCTCAAGCTCTGTGGGTTGGTAAACAGTCAGATGCGGTGTGGTTATGAAGGCTTTCAGCTCTTGCAGGTTGGGCAGCTCTTTTGCAGCTATTTCCAGCCCCCCGCCAATAGAGACGATCAGGATTGCCGCCAGCACAGATGCCTGCAAGCTGCGGCTTAATCGATCTTGCCGGATGGAGAGGCGTAGGAAAAACAGCAAATACACCATGGCAACAACCATTCCGGGTAGGAGCACCTGTAAATAGTGGCCAAAATTCTTACCCGAGGAAGCTAAAAAAGCAACATCCAGGATGATTGCCAGGAATACTCCAGCAAGGAACCAAACGCGCACATTTCCTGGGTCCATCCTGCCTGGAGTGAAACTTTCCACTTCAGTTAGAGGGGGCACTCTAAAGGAAAAAATCAGACGTCCATATTGGTAGAGAAAAACACCGAGGGATATGCCAACCAGGATGGTAAGCCCGACCATGGGCTGCTGGATGAGGAACATTCGTGCCGTTCCATACAAGCTGCGCACGGAAAAACCTTCACTGAGGTAAGTGAGGTTATGCAAGAATGTCGCGAACCACAGCTCATAAAAATCCTGCTTGATCACCCAATACAGACCCACCAATAAGAGGGGGATAGCGGCGGAGACAGCAATAATCGCCAGGTTGACCAGCAAGGTCCTGAAAGACCGACGCCTGAGCTCGAGAAATGCGATGCTGATGGCAGCAGCCAGCCCGACGGCGATATAGGTCGGCTTTAGCAAGAATCCAGCGGCAGCCAGTAATCCCAAGGCAATCAGCCATCGTTTGCGACCTGAGCGTAAATATGCCCAAAAGGCTCCCAGTGAAAGCACCACGGGCAGGATGGCGTAGGTTTCGGTGTAGTTACCCCCCTGGAAGATATCGGGATACAAGACGAGCAATAATAAAACAAAGGCTGAAAGGGCTGCCAGACCGGTGTGCTCCCAAACCCGGATCAGGATCATAAAGTACAACAGGACTGCGATCGTCAGCCAGACTGCCTGGAAAAGCCAGATGGCGAATGGATTGGCACCCCCGAGCCAGATCGCAGCTGCGTTGAGATAATATACCGCAGGTGGCTTATTATCCCAGCAATCGCGGTACATCAGGCCGCCGTCACGGACTATTTGCCCGCAATACGCAAACGTCCCGCTGTCGGTGGACATGCTCTTATAACTGGGGTCGACACCAATTTGGACAACAAAATTGGTGAGAATCAATCCAAGCATAATGATGGTTGGCAGGATCAGCGATTTTCGCCCAGGATGCATTTTTTCCAAGCCCTAACGTAATGGAACAAATCGGTCAGTCTTCTAAAGAGAATTCCTTCTCGGAGTTGAGAGATACTTCTCGGAATTATACCCCGCCTGGAACTAGCGGGTTTTCTATTCCACCAGGCTGCTAACGATCAAGATCACCCATTCTAACCTCTCATCGCTAGTAATCCGAGCACGGTACAAGAAAAAGCCAGACACGCTGCTACTTGCGAGCCACGATTGCCATCAGGCCTGTGTGGGGATCTTCTAACGACAGCCCGGGACGAATTTCAATATCGCTAAAACCATGTTCATTCAATAAAGTTTGATATTCAACATCGTGATACGCCTGGAAAGTTTGAGCATACCGGCTGACTTGCCCCGTCTCCGCTTGCAGCACATAGTAGCGAATAGAGGCAGTACGAGATCTTTCATCCCAAAAATTTTCCTGGAGCATAGCATGCGGTCCGTCGAAAAATAATCCGCCGGATGAAGAATACCAGGAAGAAGGCCGCTTTCCCAGTTTTTTTACCATCCGGAAAGTGTGTGGTTCCAGGAGCAGGATACCACCTGGCTTCAATGCCTGCCAGGATTTGGACAGGATTTTCCCAATATCGACAGGGCGAAAAACATTGAACTCACCGTAGATAAGCATGACCAGGTCGATATTACCCGGGTATTCTGCCAGACGGATATCCTGGCATGTATATTGGCTATCCAATTGCTCACATCGAGCGGTTGCAATAGCATACTCAATGGAAGCTGGTGAATAATCAATGCCATGGCAGGTATGACCCAAATGTGCCAGTCGAGCGGAATAAAACCCGGGACCACAACCCAGGTCCAGAATCCGGGAGACCTGCCCTTTGAGCAGGCTGGTGTGTATCCAGCCCACCTGCCGGTCGATGATCTCAAAACGGCGGGAGGCGGCATCATGTGCCTGCGAGAGGTGCTCCTTTAGCATCCGGCGGGAGAACCCAGGCTCATTCCAGGGGATATTATCCCCTTCTTCCCAGGGAATGGGAGGGCAGCTGCGTTCGATCAAATCATTCAGATCCATAATCACCCTACTTTAGAATAGATGAGTAACCAATACCCGTAAACCGATGCCGATCAGGATGACCCCCCCTAAAACCTCCATCGACTTACCAAAACGCATCCCCAGCTGGTTGCCAAGCAGTAATCCCGCCAGGGAGAGAGCGGCTGAAACTGCGCCGATCAGCAGGGCAGCCCAGAGCACATTGACCGATAGGAGTGCCAGGCTGAGCCCAACCGCCAGGGCATCGATGCTGGTGGCGACGCTGAGCATTACCAGGGTCAGTCCACGCGAAGGATCCGGTATGGAAGGCTCTTCACCAGCTTTTTGAAGACCCCCGCGGATCATACGCACACCCACGAATACCAACAGGCCGAAAGCCACCCAATGATCCAGATTTGAAATGTAATTGACCACCGTCTTGCCCGCCAGCCAACCCAGGAGGGTCATCCCGGCCTGGAACAAGCCAAAGTGGAAGAACAGGCGGAAAGTTGGTCTTAGCCCCACGGCTGTCCCTGCCGTCCCTACGCCGAGGGAAACCGCAAAGCAGTCCATGGCCAGGCCGATGGCGATGAGCAAGATGGTCCAGAATGGCATAGTAATTCCTACAAAGACCTGACAGGTTTTAAAAACCTGTCAGGTCTAATATAGTGTGAAAATTATATCATGGGGAAAATACTTAACTCAACGGTCAGTAGTTAGTCTTCCGCCAACCACGAACTCGATAGGACTGCATACTTATTCTTGATGGCGGGAAAATCGAACAAGGATATAATTTATAAGAATTCTTGGGTCAAGCAAATAATAATAAGTGCTATCCAATAATAAACCACACCGACAAGACCCAGAATATTGAGTCAACGTCATCATGTCTGATGAAACCCCCACTATAACCCGTGATTCCACCGTCAGCCTGCGCGAAGTGACTGCCGATACTGTGCGGGAGATCTGCCGTCTGGACGTAAGTGAAGACCAGAAGCATTTCGTTGCCCCCAACGCGGTGTCCATCGCCCAGGCTTATTTTGAGCCGAAAGCCTGGTTTCGCGCCATCTACGCCGATGAAACCCCGGTGGGATTCCTGATGCTGTACGACGAAACTGAAGAACCGTTATATTTCCTGTGGCGCTACATGATCGATGTTCGCTACCAGATGCTCGGTTTTGGTAGAAAGGCGATGGACCTGCTGTTGGAGTACGTGCGCACCCGCCCGGGAGCAAAGGAGATGACGCTGAGCTGCCATCCCGGCGAGGATGGTCCCGAGCCGTTTTACCGGCGTTATGGTTTTGCTCTAACGGGAAGGATGCTTGGGGATGAAGCCGAGATGCGGATTGACCTTTAATTACCGCTTATCGTCGATGTTATAAGGAAGCGTTGGTTAACAAGATTTAGATCGCGGCTTTTTTATAAACGCAAAAACGATATATTCTAATTAAAAAAATTCTGCTCAGACTGTGTGCATGGTCTGAGCAGATTAGCAACCGGTACACCCCTCTTACCGGTGACCCCCCGCCCGAGCTTGATCACACGTTATCGTGTACTTATCAACCGCAAAGTACCTGCAGCCTTCAAGCGTGTAAGGGCTTCCTGACGCTTGTATGCGGCATCCCTGGTACAATCCCTGGGTTGGTTCAAATCTGCCCGTCAAGAAAACATTTTCCATCACTGGCAGAGAGACATAATCGGACACACCGCACACATTGACGCGCTGCCACTTCAGGGTTCCCATCAAGGGTGTAATTTGGCGAGGCCCGGCTGCTGAGAGCATGCTACCAATTACGACTACTAAAATGATCATTGCAATTGTCTTTTTCATTTCTCCCTTTCCTTTCATTTTTTTTGGGGTCCCCGGTCTCCTGTGCGCCTGCTCGGCGACTTTGGTATTTCCAGGGTTGATGGTTAGATTCACTATAACAACCTGGTGCAAAATGAGCGTAAAAAGAACGCAAATTTATATGAAAATCAATCAAGAATAATCCAACGAGTAGTGGGTTGTCAGTAATATTTCTCGTCCCACTGATGGAAGCTTGTAGACTATAGTAGGTGTGCCGCAAGCCTACGGAGAGTATGGGCGAGCAGCCAATTTATCTGGATTCACCGAGGCGCACCGTGAAAAATTTTATTTTCCTCTGGCTCAATGTATTCGCCCGGATTACGAGCGTGACGTGGCTGAAACACGCCGCTAGCTGGGGGAGGACGCATTCGCCAAAGCCAGGGCAGAGGGCCGTTCGATGACCCTCGAGCAGGCTAAAGCCTGCGCGCTGGAGGCGAAGGTGAGGATTGCCGATGCTTCCAAGGATGTAAATGCTGCTTGAGTGTATAAGAACGAGCAATTTATAAAACAGTGTTGGGTTTCAGGTGGAAGCCCACCGCCTTCAATCCGGTTTCGGAACAAACCGGATGACCCCAACCTACGTAATTACTCACCGAGTTCACTTTAACACTTACCAGAGCTATAATTTGGAAAATCAAATAGATTATCCGAAATGAAGAAGCCCCCCAGTTCTTGGTGGGAGAATGAAATTCCCTTCTAGTGTCATTGCGAGACGCCTTTTGTCGAAGCAATCTTCCACGATGTTAATTGATCAATTGTGAATGGATAGTCTGTTGAGTAATCTCGATAAAGGAGGATTGCCACGACCAGCAAAGAACACTGGTCTCGCAATAACAGAATCCTTCGTGCAACCAAAAGAGAAATACTCAAGGGGCTGAGTAATTACCAACCTACAGTAGAACAAACCAACAATTTATTTCTCCAACTTCTGCAGCACGTGCAGGTAATTGACGATATCCTCCCGACGGAGCATGCCTTCAATCTGACCATCCGCCATCACCGGCATCTGGTTCACCCCGTCGCTGCCCATCTCATCCAACACCTGCACCAACCCGGTATTGGGCGTGGTAACCTTCACTCTGTCCATGGGGATCATTACTTGTGCCAAAGTAGTAACACCCCATCGTTCACGGGGAATCTGACGGACGTTGTGCAGAGTGAGGAAACCTGCCGGCTGGCTTGCCTGAATGACGATGACACAGCGCTCACCTTTATCCAGGAAATATTGGTTAACCAGCTCCTGCAGGGTGAGCTCGGCGGGAACCATAACACAGGTCTGGCTCATCACCTGGTCGACGGTGTGACCAGACAGGATATCTTGCATGCGCACCCGCTGCACCTGACCCACGACGGCATTTTCCAGGAACCAGCCTATGAAAGCGATCCACAATCCATTCACCCAATTCCCCTGGAACAACAGCCACACACCCAACAGGATGAACACGAAGGCGATACCCTGACCGAGCAAACCGGCAATCTCGGTTGCCCGGCGCAGGTTGTGTGTGATACCCCACACGATCGCCCGAAATACCCGCCCACCGTCCAAAGGGAGACCGGGGATCAGGTTGAACAATCCCAGGACGAGGTTGATATATGCCAGGTATTTCGCTGAGGCGAAAACAGGTGCAACACTGCTGAAAATTAGCTGTATGACATAAAAAAAAGCCGCTAAGAGCAGGCTGGTTATAGGACCGGCGATGGCGATAACGAATTCTGGTAATGGGGTTGCTGGTTCAGAGGTGATCTCAGAAATTCCCCCAAAGATGTACAGGGTAATGCTTTTTACCGTCAGCTTATAGCGTTGGGCAACCACCGAATGACCCAGCTCGTGCAGCAGCACGCTCAAGAAAAATAGGATGGATGTCGCCGCTGCCACAGCCCACAACTGCAGCACGTTCCAATTCCCAAACTCCGAGGGGAAGTAATTCACTGCCAAAATCCAGGTGATCAGGGCAAAGACCAGGAACCACGATGGGTCAAGGCTGATGGGGATGCCCTTTACCTGAGCGAGACGAATATTGTTGGTTTTCATCAATTACCTCCTTACTCAGTCCACTCCCTGCAAGTCAATCTAGATCGTGATCACCTTGGCCGCCCGCTGCTGTGCTTCGATGATGTCACTCATCCCACCAACGATGCCCACCCGCAATTTTTCAGTGAGCTCATAATAATTCACACAGGTGGAGCACAAGATGAGGTGCACCCCCATGTCTTCCAGCGTTTGCAATGTAGCTAATACGGGCGAGCCTTCCGCTGCGAGGAATACGCCTTCGGTGTAAAAGCAGATCGCCCCAGGCAGAAACTTATTTTCAATGAGAAGTCTTAGATAACTACCTATCAGCTTGTGCTGTAAAACCTGGTCAGCTTCACCCATTCCATTGCGGGTGATGAGAATGACTGTATCTGCATCCAACATGCACGCCTCCCTAGATTCTGTAACATGATAGTCATAAGTATCATTCTAAACATATCAGTGAAATATGATAATCAGCTTAGAAAGTCAGTCTGCATCTTCCCGAAGATACCATTAACTTCCCAGCTTAATGCCACAGGAGATCAGATACTGGGTCACGCTCTCAAAATCAGTCAATCCTTCATCGATAAATGCTTTGTAGATATTGTATCCGCTGTACATCGGTGTCCGCCTTTGTGAGGTGAGCACTGAGAGCTTGTAACGGATAATCTGCTGGCGCAGCAGGGGCGTCATCTTCAGCTGGAAGTGCCGCATGTCTTCCATTTTGCGCTGGATGACATCTTCAGCCAGGGACCACAGGTCAACCTTCCACGGGCGACCCCATTCTCCATAGTTCACCCGCGATTTCAAGTAAAGTCCATCTGGCATGTTCACCGGGTCATCCGGCTTCTCATACACGACCTGAGAAACAAGGTCACAGGCGGCAATCTGTGATCCAATCTCAAATAGCTGTTGGAGGTTGATCCTGGTAATGTAAAGGTCGATATCGGGATAAGCCATCACATCCAGATAATAACTGCCGGTTGGATATACTTGACCGTAAAGCTGCAGAATCTCATCCATCCTGACCAGATGCAAAACAACATTCGCTTCTTTTTTTAGCTTGTCCGCAGTTTCAAAATGTACCATCTCCCAAAACTCTCTCTGTGGTTCATCAAATTCCATCTATATTTAGATTCACCTGAAGTATCACAATTATACCTACTCGAGTTGTGAAGAAGTGGTGAAGGATTTTGCCAATCCATATCGCATCAATACCCGGTGCGTCATATGAAGTAAGAACGTAATGCACCATCCAAACCATCTTACTTTTTGAAAGGAATAAAGAAATGAAAAAACTAACCGTAATAACCTTGCTCGTGATCATGCTGGCACTATCTGCTGTACCGGCACACGCCAATGGACCAGTAAATGCTAACCAGGGCACACCCGCCGACAACTGCGGTGGCGTTCAGAATGGTTTTGGCGTACGAACTCCATATGCACTATCGGGCACAATCTCTGCGCTCAATGGTGAAACTCACACCGTCACTGTCATCGTTGCATGTGGTAATCGCCTAGCCCAGCCTTATGTTGGTCAGGAAGTGACCCTGCAGACATCAGCTACGACTCGCTTCCTGCTGCGTAACGCTGATGGAACAGTTACCCCGATATCATTTGATGACCTGGCGGTTGGTCAGAACATCAGCAGCCACGGGACCCTGGTGGACGGAGATTGGACTGCCGTGCGGGTTACCACAGGTGCACTACTGAATTGCCTACAATAATATAATCATCAGTATTTTTCTTCCTGCGCCATGGTAGTAGAACCATGGCGCTTTATTATTATCAAATTCCCCCGCTTATCTCTGGATAGAGAGCTTAGAACCTCTCGTATGGATCTTACCAAATGCTGACTGACTACCTTCGATATAAGTCAGATGATAACTGCCGCTTGTGCATGTTGCCTTGTCCGAATTGGATTTTCGTACGGCTGATTATGATATAGTTATCCATGTGTGTCATCTAAAATTGTGAATCTTCAAGAAATGGATTCGTGGTTGACCTCGTTGCTACAGACTCAGGGCGGACCAATCCTGCGCTGGCTCACGGCTTCAGAATTAGCATCGGATGATTTCTCAATCGACCGTGAAACGCTGCAATCGGAGCTGCTGGCTTGCGATGAAGTACGCTGTTGGCTGGATCTGCTTGGAAGCGGTTCAGTACACCACTCAAAGGATTCATCTGCTGAAAATGTATTAGCCAAGCTGGGTGAATATGGTTTGCGTGCCGGGCAACCAAACCTGGATGCACGCGTGTTGCCTTACTGCGCGGTCGGAGAAGGTGGACATTTTCACGAGGAGGCGTTAATCGTGGTACCTTTCCTGGTCAGGCTGGGGTATGCGGGTGAATCGCAGGTGGCAAGCTGGATGGAGCAGCGCATCGATATGCTGTATGGAGTAGCTTGCCGTGAGGATTATAACTTCTACATGAGCGAAGCTGAGCGCGAGTGCCTGCCACTAAGTCAGAGAACTCTACATGGGAAACCAAAGCTGTTTTACCGGCAACATTTCAATAACCATTGGAACGTTTTAGGCTTACCCACCTGTTATGACCTGTATGCGCTCGCTTATCTTCCGATGGGAGACGAAATAACGAGGAAGAAAATCGAGTCAATCGTCACTTATTTATTGAATCCAAAATTCCAGGAAACGCCGGGGGGTTACATCTGGAACGCACAATTGCGCCGCCCATACGCTGCCGGGCGTGTTTTCCTGGGATGCCTGCCGGGCGATTATGAGCTGGAAAAACTGGTGCTCTTCATGGAAATGATGGCTCAATTTGAGTCCGGAAGAGCCAGTGAATGGTTCCGAAAAGGTATGACCCACCTGGAGACATTTCGCACCGAAGGCGGGAGTTACTCCTTCCCACACCAATATCTGAGTGAAAAACACAGTTATTACCTTTATGGCGGGATGCATATGGGGCTGGGTGAGCTGCCACGCGATTTGCGCGCCATGGAGCTTGAATCAACCTTCCGCATGTTGAGGCTTAAAAAGAAAATATCATCAGCCGGGATATCTACCAGTAGCTAAATAAGTATTTCCAGTTCCCATTCGATGTTTATCTGTGCGTAACAGTGGCCATTTTAGGCTCATCCCACAAGGGCACCAGCTTCAAGATCCAGCGGGTCATATACACACCAAAGAACGATGAACCAGCCGTCACCAGCACCATCACCACCCAGGCACGCCAATCCAACGGGACCACGCCGAAAACCTGGCTCAAGGGGGTATACAACGCCACAAGCTGTAGACCCACCGCCAGAGCGTAACTCACCAACAATACCGGGTTTGACCATATGGACAGGTCATCCAGCTGCCTGACTACCATGACACGTGTGAAGGAGTGGAGCACGATGGCGGTAAACAGCATCGTGCGGGCGTAGACCAAACCCCCTAACTGCAGTCCCACCCAGAAGATCAGCCCATAAGCAATCAAAGTGCGAAAAATGCTCCCTGCGATAGTAGCATAGATCGCTTTGTTCATGATGGGTTCATCATGTCGGCGCGGGCGCCGGGTCATCACGTTTTTTACCGCCGGGTCAGCTGCCAGGGCAGTGGCAGGTATCAGGTCGGTGACAACGTTAATCCACAGCAGCATAATGGCAGACAACGGAAAATATCCCGCAACGGATAACATCAACACCACGAAAACTTCACCCAGGGACGTGCTAAGCAGGTAATTGGTGAACTTGCGGATGTTATCAAAAATCCGCCTGCCCTCCTGGATGGCGACGACGATGGTTGAAAAATTATCATCTAGTAGGACCATCTGGGAAGATTCCCTGGCGATGTCGGTGCCGCGCAATCCCATCGCTACTCCCACATCGGATTGTTTTAATGCCGTGGCATCATTTACCCCATCCCCGGTCATGGCGACGAAGTGCCCAGCCAGCTGCAGCTCCTGTAGCACCACCTGTTTCACCTGTGGTGTGGCGCGAGCAATAATATCCACATCCTTCACCTTTTCGAACAGCTCTGAATTGGTAAGCCCGACCATCTTGCGCGCATCGACCACATTCTGTCCAATACCCAGCCTGCCTGCAACTGCCTGTGCCGTCAGACCGTTATCACCAGTGATCATTACCACGCGGATACCAGCAGTTTTGGTCCTGGCAATGGCTTCATCAGCCCGTGGACGCGGTGGGTCCATCAATACCAGGAGGCCAATAAAAGTCATCTCCTTCTCAACCGTACTCGCAGGTGCGATCTCAGTGAGTTCCTTGCGCGCCAGGCCTAGCACATACATCCCTTGCCCCTGCAGCTGCTGGATGGTTTTCCGTACGGCCTGGCAACGCGCATCATCTATTGAGAATTGCTGACCATTGCCTTCACATGATGTACAGTGATCCAGGACGATGCCCGGAGCACCCTTGGTGATGGCTATTAATTTACCATCCTGCTGATGCAGCGTGGTCATCATCTTGCGTTCAGAGCTAAACGGGATTATTTTTACCCGCATATGATCGCGGCGAATTTGGTCGATATCCAAACCGGCGTCATTGGCAGCTTTTAACAATGCGGTATCCACCGGGTCTCCCAGGATTTTCAGCTCCGAGCCTTGCTCAATTGTGGCTTCATTACACAAAACACCGGCCTCGAGGATATCGCGGACATTATCATCAGAAATTACCCCATTGGTAAGGTTTACGAGCATATCGCCTGTGTATATCTGCTGAACAGCCATGCGGTTCTGCGTCAGGGTGCCGGTTTTATCAGTACAAATGGTATCCACCGAACCAAGTGATTCAACCACCGATAAGCTGCGTACAACTGCTCCATGATGCGCCATCTGCCTGGCGCCAAGGGATAAAGCAAATGTGAGCACAATCGGCAAACTCTCTGGAATAGTCGCAACCGCCAGGGCAAGTGTATTGAGCGCGACGTCCACGAATGGCTCGTGCAGGACGAAGAGGAGGATGAGTGCCACGATCACCGCTAAGATGCCGATGATCCAGGTCATCTGGCGGGCCATCTTCTTCACCTCAGTCTGAAATGGTGTAGGGCGCTCCGACATTTGTCCAAGAGCAGAAGCAATCAGACCCACCTCCGAGGCACTCCCTGTATTGACTACCAGGGCTAAACCACTGCCGTGGGTGACATAAGTAGAACCGTACACCATGCTGGATCGCTCCGCCAGGGGGGTTTCCAAGGGCACTACTTTTACTCCTTTGTCTACCCCGAGACTCTCCCCCGTTAGAGTGGATTCATCCGTCCGCAGGCTGTGAGCTTCTATCAGCCGGGCATCTGCCGGCACTTTCTGACCTTGTGATAAAACCAGAATATCGCCAGGAACAACCTGAACAGCGTCTATTTCGCGCCTTACCCCACTGCGCAGCACATTGGTGTGGAACATAAGCAGCCTGCTTACGGCTTCAAGCTCCTTCTGCGAGCGATATTCCTCAAAAAAGCCCAACAGCACACTGATCAATAGGATGCCCAGGATAAAATAAGCCGTTAACTTGCGGTCACCTTGCCCGGGTAAATAGCTGACGGCGAACGCCAAACCAGCGGCAAATAGAAGCACGAGGATGAAATAATTGGCAAACTGCTTGAGTAATAGCTTAATCCATGAGGTGGTTTTACGGGATTCGAGCAGGTTACTCCCCCATTTTTTTAACCGCTCGGAGGCTTCCAAGTCTGTCAACCCGGAAGGACGTGAATCAAGCTGGTCGAACGCTTCTTCTATTTCCAGGTTATGCCAATTGGTCATTGAATTCCCCTCATTGTCCGCTCCTTGTTCAGCTCATCCGACATCAGATAAAAATCCGTTCTTACCATGAGAACTAAATTTTTTTATATCCACCTTTGGATGCTCAATCAATGCACCCGTTACACAGGTTGGCATAGAAAACCATGTGATTAAATTCATCACCAAAAATACCCAGATTAATCATACATTAGATTTCTAAGTAAGGCATATCTAGAACAATTATAAAGCGTCATAAAAAATAAGAGGTGCAAACCTCCAGCATCAGGTTTATCTACCGAAAAGGAGATGAAAAATGAAAAAAGTGGCTTATCTTGGTGTCGTCTTGATCATGCTCGCAGTCCTTGCGGTGCCCGTCATGGCAAAAACACCACCCCATGGAAATGGGAACGGCAATAATAAAACACCGGAAAGCTCAACGAGGGTAAATCCGTCAGATCAAAATCAGGGGAATCAATCCGATCACAATAACAAGCAGAATCAAGGTAACCATGGTAGAGGAAATGGAAGTGCAATGACAGTCCGTTCGCGCACTCCATTCTACTTGCAGGGGACGATAAAATCGATTGACACGGGTACAAAAATCATCGTCGTCACCCTGTTCCATGGCAATGCACAGGTTAAACAATACCTGTATGGAGACTTATCCATACAAACCACAGACGCCACGCTGATCTTCAGGCTTACCCAGGGTGATGAAGGTGAGACAGGTGGAGGAGAATCTGCCACCCCTGTCCTCAGCAGCGCTGAGTCGACAACCAGTGACGAAGGCGACTCTAACCGGGTTGCAATTCCATTTGATCAACTTGAAGTCGGTAAAAAAGTAGCCATTCACGGCAACCTGGTGGAGGGAGTATTTACAGCCAGATTGATCACCGAATACATTCAAACCCCTGTCGGCGAATCGACAGGTGAGCAACCGTAGACTCAGTTTGCCTTGAATAATATCAGCGGTGTGGAGCTACCTCCACACCGCTGAATTATGATTACGGATATATGCGATAAAATAATGTGTAAAACTCCGCTGAAATGCCCGTTTCGAGTAGAGAAACATTACGTCATATATTATGAAAAATAACCCAGATCAGGCTATCCTGGAGCGCGCAAAACGCTTTGAAGCCCTGGCACTCGAAGAGATTTTCGATGCCTTCAGCCCACGGATTTATCGCTACGCATATCGCCTGTTGGGTGACGAGGAGTTAGCCAGAGAATGTATGTCGGAGACTTTTAGCCGGTTTTTGGCTGCCTTAAAGCGTGCAGGCGGGCCCGATACTTATCTGCAGGCATACCTGTACCGGATCGCTCATAATTGGATCACCGACTATTACCGCAGTAAAACCCCTCCCACACTGCCGTTGGATATTGAGATACCGGCAAGCCTGGCTGATGATCCGCAACAGCAACTGGCAGATGAGATCTCCACTACACAGCTACGCCAGGCTCTATCCCTGCTAACCCCCGACCAGCGGCAGGTGATCGTGCTCAAGTATCTGGAAGATTGGGAGAATGAAAGCATCGCTCACAGTATGAAGAAACCCGTTGGCGCAGTAAAAGCACTACAGCACCGCGGCCTAGTAGCATTGCGCCGGATACTTACCCGGTATGAGGCATAAATGTATGACCAGAGCCAATAATAAATTGGATGAATTCGGAAAACGGACCCTCGCCCCGTTGCAACCCGTCCCTCCCCTGGACCCACAGTCTGTATCAGAAGCCAGGACAAAATATCTTCTTGAAGGAGATAACCTTCGCCAGGCATTAGGTTCACAACCCGGATTGGAAGATGCCCACAAAGGGAACGGAAAGCACAACCTGGTGTGGTTGGTACAGCACAAGCCGCAGATGAAGGTTCTGGTTGCTATTGTGCTGGCTTTTGTAATCTTGCTGGCAGCCAGCAGCGCAACGGTTTTCGCCTCGCAAAACAGCCTGCCAGGTCAGATGTTGTACCCGGTTAAATCGTGGAGTGAAGATATCCGTATCTCCATGACCACTTCTCCCGAGACAAAGCTCAATTTGACCCTATACTTCACCAACCGCCGGATGGAGGAAATCTCCACCTTAATGGCAGATGGAAAGCCGGTAAGCGATCTAACAGCTGAGCGCTTCGCGAGTGAGCTCGAGAATGTGCTGCAGCTTGCAGCGCAGTTAGATGATACCCAGATCCAACGTGCACTAGGAGAAATTAAAAGTCACGCAGAACGCCAGGGGATGACCATGCAGGAATTGATTATCAAACTTCCTCCTCAAGCAGAGCCGGCGGTGGTAAAACTCCAGGAGCGTTTAAACGAACAGGTGCAATTAAGTAAAATTGGCGAGACAGACCCCAAGGAATTCCGCCTTCAGATGCGTGATCGGTTCCAAAAGCAACGTGGTTCTAAACATTCAACCGAGAGTGAGCCATCACTATCCACTCCTGAAAATTCATCCGTTACTCCAGTACCTGGGCAGGACGGTAATAACCAAGGGAATGAGATGAAAGAACCGACGGAAGTTCCCGGGCATGGTGGTCCGGGTAATGGTCAGGGGCAAACCACCCCGGGGAATGGCAATCATGGACAAAACCCAACTCATACCCCAAAGCCGTGAAGCGGAATAAATTCGTCTGCTCGTATAACGTACAACGATTATCCATTGCTAGAGACGGCTACGGAGAAATCGCTGACGGTAATAAATCACGCCAAAAAGCACTGCGAATTGGATCAACACAATGACGATTGTTGAAAACTGTTCGAAGTAGAACAGCAGCATATCCAACACTGTGAGCGATACCAACAGACTAAAATAACCCAGGTTAATCGCTAAGCGTTTCCTTCTAGCTGCAAGTAGAACTACAGAAACCAGTAGCAGCAGCCCCACCAAAATTTCCAAAATCAAGCGGGTATTATATAGCACCGGCGCTTCCACCGCTGAAATCTGTCTCCCGGCATGCGCATTAAGGAAAGTTACCAGCGCTGAATCAGGAATGACCTTCTCCAGCCAAATTTGGACAGGATTTTTTATCGTAAGCAAACCCAACAATAGAAACCCTGCTCCCAACAACCAGCTTAAGCGCGGTTCTGTCAACCAGGTCTCCACCATTAAAGCAGTCCGCTTCCACCATTGTGGCTGTGTTTCAGGTGCACTACGCGGATCGGAACGCACAATCTCCAGCAATTTCTTGGCGATTTCTTGATGCACCACGTCCGGGTCGCTCTCGATCACTTTTACCATGTCGTTCTCAACATGGGTCCTCTCGATTGGCTCCAGGGGTCGATACAGCTGCTCTCTCACCACTTCGAGCGTTTTAACCAGCTCCGCACGTCCATCAACTGCATCGGGGCGGCGGATCATTATCAGCAGGATGACAATCAGCAGGAAAAAGATATATATAATTGGAGCCGCTGCGGGAATAAAGTAATCATATTGCCGGGTGATGAATTTGCCCACTTCATCGATAAATAGCCCTACACCTACCCCAGACAAGATTGCCCCGAGGGAATGCAAGCGTGGGTTGAGATAGATCAATGGCAGGATGGCAGCGATGTAGAGGATGAGACCTCCCCACAAGACATGAGCGATATGCAATGTGCCAGTTCCAATCTGCGGATAACCGGTGAGCACCAAAAAGGTCCGCACCGCTACCACCGTGGCCACAAAACTGAGCATAGACATCATCATGTACCGGACAGCATAGTCTCGCTCGATCAGCTTCCAAAAAATGATGTGTTTCCGCCTTGGTTGCATATCATCTCTCCAGGATGTGTTTCTAGCTCAATATGAACGGGAGGTTTATTATACATCTGGAGCTACTTTGAATAGATAAATTCGGCTGATATACCTTCCTCTGAGCAGCTCCAGGTATAAAATGTACTATAATTCTCGCCAACGGAACAATGCTTTTTCTTATTACGTCTAGTGGGTAAATACCGATAAAAGGAAAGGAAGAGCAAGTATGTTCACGAAGGTCTCCCTCACAATCGTCACGATGATACTGCTGGTTTCGATGGTAGCCTGTGGAGCAAAATCACTAACCCTCCCAGCCTCAAATGCCACTCAGCTTAGCCCCCAAAGCAGTACCTCTGGCACCCCCACCGAGAGTGATTCTGCAGATAACTACCAAATGCTGCCATTAATTTCAGCGAATGTGGCAAACGTCTCTCTAGACGCTACAGCAGACGGAACCACTCAACAGCTCAAGATAGGTGAAGTGCTGTCAATCTCCTTAGATTCCAACACATCCACCGGTTACAGCTGGTTCGCTACAATATCCAATGCGGCTGTCCTGGTTCAGATGGGAGAACCCGTATACCAGGAAACCGCCACGAACTCATCCACGCCTGTTTTGGGTGCTGCGGGTGCTCAAATATTCTACTTCCAGGCAACAGGAACCGGTACAACGTCCCTTACATTGGATTACAAGCGCAGCTTCGAAACCAACGTAACTCCTGAAAAAACCTTTAGCATGACCGTGGAGGTGAAGTAATATTACAGTTTTTGGAATAAGCATTTCGCGATTTGCTGTAAAAAAAATTCACCACCGTCTAAATTAATTTTAGATGCCTGGTGGTGATTTTTATGTATGGATGAATTGATGAAGAATTATATCAACCTTGATTTAACCTTTTCCCAGGAATTGGTGATCAGAAAACTCTCATCCATATATTCCACCAGCTGTGACAGGCGTTGGATTGGAATGGAAAATGTCAGCTCATCCTGGCTCACATGCGGGCGGGCAGAGACATCGAACATCCCCAACACACAGCGGGGTTTATCCGATTGTGCCTGCTCGAGTGGATAGCCGATAATCGAAGCGCAACCAGCTCCCATGGGGGCGATCACCCCATCCGGATAAGGCACATCGTAATTAGCCAGTGTAAATAACCCGCTCAGCACATCACCATTGGCAAAGAAAACCGCTGCCAAAGGCTCATCGCTCGCGGTCAGCTTGTCCCAACGCTTGAATACCAGGTAGCTCGCCGGCGCTTCAAATGGCGGGTGCTGGATAACATGTTGCCTGACCAGGTCAGGGTCTCATTTATAGCGCTCACCTTCCATTTCACCGGGTATCCCGCACGACAGGAAGTACTCAAAATTTGGCCGCAACGAGTGGCTGAAACCAGTGTAACGCTTGCCTCCCGAGCAGCCGGAAGTATGCACATCATACACAAAGGGGTATCCCTGCCGCACCCGATTCAAGTTGCCGATCAAACAGCGGTCAACAACCTGACTGGCGCTTGAATCCTGCTCGCTGACGTGGTCGGCATAAAAATATGTTATCGGTAGCTCTGCAGTTGGAAAGTACTTGCTCCATCGGTCTATGAAATGCTTAGAGAATTGAGTGTCCATATTTATAGAATCCTTTCAGGGCAATTTGATTATAAATCGGAAGTAATAAACGTGTTGATTTCAATGTATACCCGATCTTCATGCGCTCAAAAGACAATCCTATTTTTTTCTTCCTTCAACCTGCTGAATACATATTCGACGCATCTCAGGTATAATCCGTCTTACCTTTCCTTACTTCCAGGTGGGTCTGCCATCCACTAGAGTGGATATCTATTCATCAATTCTTCACGGTCTGCCATGCAGCCTAAAACAAACTCATCCAACCGCCTCGCAACTATCCTGATCCTTGCCATCACTCTGGTGGGAGTAATTCTGGTGGCATCTGATTGGCAAGATATGCGCAAGGTATTGGCGGAAGCAAATTGGCGTTACCTGCCCGTCATTTTGGGATTAACTTTCTTCTCATACGCTTTTTATAGCTACGGATATGCGGTGGTGTCTCAAATGTTGCAAATCCGCATGCGCAAACGCGAGCTGGCGGAAGTTTGCTTCATCTCCACCGTGGTCAACCATGTTCTAACTACCGGCGGCGTGGTGGGATACTCCTTACGTTATCTGCTGATGAGTATGTATAAAGTGTCCTTCAAGGATGTCATCAGCTCATCCATATTCCATGTATACCTGACCAGCCTGGACATGCTGACTTTCCTGCCGCTTAGTTTTATTTACCTGATGCTTAATGCAACGGTACCGCGAGGAGCCGCCATCGCCTTGGGATTGATGACTCTAATTTTCACACTAGTTTTGATCCTGACCACCGCGTTGGTACTAGTTCCATCCATACGCCAACCTATTATCAACCTACTCGCCCGGCTTGCCATAAAAATCTTGCGCCGTGACTACAAACCATGGCTGACCCAATTGGATGAGTCACTGACCCTTGGAGGGCAAGCCATCCGCACCCGTCCCCTACTTCTGGTGTGGGTCATGGTGTTGACTCTGGCGGATTTCGTTTGCAGCATTGCTGCCATGGGCTTTATCTTTAAAGCCCTCGGTACTTCTGTGACCCCGGGTGTCTTGGTAACGGGTTATGTTATTGGGATCATGGCGGGTTTGCTTTCAATGGTACCAGGTGGATTTGGCATACAGGAAGCTTCAATGGCAGGAATATATGCCTTGCTGGGTGTCCCGGTCGAGGTAGCGATTTTAGCAGCCATCTTATTCCGCTTTCTTTATTACATTGTCCCGTATTTTTGCATCCTACCATTTTATAACCGCTTGTTGCACCAGGCTAAACAGCAGACAGCCAGCGAACCTTGAGGAGCACACCGATGCGGATTATGATGTTTAGCCACGGTTACCCACCCACCATCAGTGGAGTGACGCTGGTCGTCCAGAAAATTGCGCGCGCTATGGTCGAGCGCGGTCATGCTGTCATGGTTGTCACAGCCAGCGAGAAGAACCTGCCGTATCATTCTGAGGACCAGGGAGTTCAATTGGAACGCATTCTCGGGATCCCTAACCCATTTTGGTGGGAGGGACCAATGCCTTTCATCTTACCAGGAAGTATCCGCAACCTGGCAGACCGGTTCAAACCGGATATCATTCATACCCACGACAACGGTTACTCAAGCCTTGTCCTCCCCAGGGTAAAGTGGGAACCGTCCCAAAAACTGATCTCATCCTGCTACACACTACCGTCTTTTTTTACTCAATTCTTGAAACCCGGAGATCTTGAGTCAAGGATCGACAAAATGATGTGGAATTACTATCTCGGGAATCTGGGTCGCTATGAACATGTGGTCTTCTGTACCCGGACGCATGAAAGGGATTTCCTGGCCCACGGTCTATTACGACCGACCACAGTCATCTCGAATGGTGTTAATATCAAGCGCTACCACCCTGGAAAAGATCCCAGCGAGGACATGGACACTCGCTATCACCTTCCTCCAGCACCTCGCGTCCTTTCGGTAGGACGCTTGATGAAAGACAAAAGGCTCGATTTACTGATCAACGCAATGCGACTAGTGTGCGACGTAATAGAAGCACACCTGCTGGTGGTGGGTCGCGGCAGCGAGCGCCATCACCTGAAGACCCTTATCAGCAAGCTGCATATGGAGCCATTCATCCACCTGCTGGGATATGTACCTGAGAAAGACTTGCCAGCCCTTTACCGGGCGTGTAACCTGTTTGCCATCCCTTCCATGGTGGAAGTGCAGAGTATTCCCGCATTGCAGGCTGCTGTGACCGGTTTACCCATCGTTGCAGCAGATTCTGCAGCCCTTCCAGAGTTGGTTCGCCATGGCGAAAATGGACTATTGGTCAATCCGCTCAATGCTAACGAGCTTGGAGATGCGATCTTATCCATTCTCCAACGTCCGGATGTGGCGCGGAAAATGGGACAGGTTTCCCTTGAAATTGGTAATGCCCACGATGAGCAGATCACTTTTCAGAAGTATGAGGAGTTTTATAGTAGTTTAACGGGCGATTGTAAGTCTGGAGGGGTATGAACTCCATCGCCGCGCTGAGACTGATACCGGCATTATTGATCAAGCCGAACAGCTCCCCGTTTGTCTTTTCACTCATTTGCTGGCAGGCAGCTGTAATCATCTCCGGTTGAGTCACGACCAACAATAAGGGGGTTAATTGGGGTGAAGCCTGGGCAACCAGGGAATCTCCGTCGGCTGGATTCCTTACTGTTGCAAAAACCTGGTAACCAAACTGGTCGAGCTCCAGGCTGAGCGCTTTACCGATCCCGCTGGATGCGCCGCTGATGAGGATTGATTTGGGCATGTTAACTCCGATCGGATTGCCTGTATCGGCGGATGGATGTATTGTGATGTAATTCTATTTATTTTATAACATATCCAAGCAAAGATAAATAAATTATACTTTCTGAGCTTTAAGTTGGATTATGGCGATAGTTAATAGATAAAGTCGATTTTGGAAGATATTTTATTAGAGGTGCTGTCAGGATGATTCTAGATTCTACATCTTTGGTATCGACCCTAGATAACATCAATACGGCATACCTGTCTGGTGAGGCAATCGCCTCAGAAGAAGGTCTTGAAGCGGCGCGTTGGATTGTCTCCCGCCAGGGTGAAAAGGGCTCCTACCGAGGCATGTCTGCTCCAACGCAGGCAGACTTCACAAATGGTATCCGCTTATTTACCGGTGAAAAACTGGTGTGTGCCAGTGCCCGGCATATCATGGGGCAGGAAGCTGCCCGGGCTACCTGGCTGCTGGGGCGATCTGATTCGACTGTGTGTAACGCTTACAATCAAGCCACTGGTTGGATGCACGAAGTCCAGGATTTTCAGACCAGCGGCACTTTTTGCTGCGGTCGATGTACCCTGGCATTCTGGCGACATGCCTGGGTGGGTGATTTTGACCAGAAGGAAGCGCATATCGTAAAAGGATTGCAGAATATGAAAGAGATGCGCCTTGGCGATGGTAAATGGCGCAACTTTCCCTTTTTCTATGCTGTTTATGCGCTATCAGAGCTTGAATTGGAACCGGCACGTTCAGAACTTCATTATGCCCGCCCCGTGATGGAGCGATATATCAAGCGTGCACCGTTAGAAGTCTTCTCGAAGCGCAAGATCGCCATTCTCAATAATGTATTGGAAAATTTGAATTAATCAGGAATCGTTTAAATGTTTCCATGATAAATGCTGAAGTGTAAGGCCTGCAATGAAGAAGCGCCGATTCTCAGTGATATTAACCACGATATTAATATTTCTAAATGTGATGCTATGGGTTGCCCTGGGCATTATCGGTATCATTACTCAACCAGCATTTTCAGTCCCCCCACAATTAAATGCAATTTTGGCAGGTCTATCCTTAGGCATGGCTGGTGTGCTATTGGTATTATTCGTCCTCATGCATCGAGGCCACCGGAATGCCTATTATCTTACCATTGCATTTTTCGCTATGGTCTCTCTACTCACCATTTTTGGCGATGTTGGCGATGTTGTCTTTGCGGACATTCTGGTTCTCGCGCTTAACCTGATCCCGATCGTATTACTCATCGTGGACCGGAAACGATATCTCACATCTCAGTCTGAGCCAGATAAAATCGTTTGAGAGAAAGGTTGGGGTCGTAAAGTGATTGATACGTCGGATCTTACCATTCAAGAATTGAGTGGGGTGGCAGAAAGTTTGATACTGCCTCTTTATATCCGTGCCATTGAAACGGGCCATCCTGACGCCATCCTCCGAGATGAACGGGCAGTAGAACTAGTCCAAAAGATGGGTATTACTGCTTCCAACTTCAGCCAGGCTCAGGTGAGTGAGGAAGTGCAGGTTTCCATCCTGCTGCGCAACCGCCAGTTTGACAGTATCACTAACGCTTTTTTAAAAAGAAATCCCGAAGCAGTAGTGGTTTATCTGGGATGCGGGCTGGATACCCGCTTCGAACGCACGGATAACGGATGCGTTGAGTGGTTTGACCTCGACCTACCGGAAGTCATCGGGTTACGGCGTAAACTTATCGGCGGTGCGGTCGGACGACACCACCTGCTGGCTTGCTCTGCCTTAGACCCTTCCTGGATGGATTCAGTCATAGTTTATTTACCACACTGCCTGTTCCTGGCAGAGGGGTTGTTCATGTTTTTCGACCAGGCTGAAGTTAGGTCGTTGGTACTTTTATTGAAGGATCGTTTCCCGGCCTCGGAGATGGTCTTCGATGCATTCTCTCCTTTTTATGTTTGGGGTAACAACCGCAGGGTTTCCCGCACTCATATTGGTGCTTCAGCTCATTGGGCATTAAAGGGGGGTAAAGAGCTTGAAAAGTGGGGAGAAAATATCCACTTATTAGAAGAATGGTACCCGTTCCTATCCCCAGAGCCGCGTTTGGCACATCTCCGTTGGGTGCGTTATATCCCGTTTTTATACAAGACCAGCGGGATTTTCCATTACAGGCTCGGTTGAATGGGGATGCACCCAATTACCCAATTTATATCCTGATCATCAACAACCCATTCCGAAAGCTTATGGGCTGTTTTAGCTGGATGAATATTTTTCAAGGTAAAATCGTAGATTATGGGTCTGGCTGCGTATTGTATATATTATTCTGAAAAGGTAGGGGTCGTTTATACGTATCAGCTCTCAATATATCGAATAGCCTGCCTTGGTGAAGGAGAAACCTGATGACAACAGACCAGCTCTACGGCGGGATTGAAGGCGGCGGGACTAAATTCATCTGCATCGTCGGCCGTGGTCCCCAAGAGATCGTCGAGGAGTACCGCTTCCTCACCACTACACCGCAGGAGACCCTGCAGCGTGTAAGTGCCTTCTTCACCCCTTACGTAAAATCTAAGCAGCTCAAGAGCATCGGACTCGGCTCGTTCGGTCCGGTGGATGTGGACCAGGCTTCACCCACCTTCGGATACATCACCACCACACCCAAAGCAGGTTGGGCTAACACGGATATATTAGGCATACTCAAATGCGAATTGGGTCTACCCATGGTGATTGATATGGATGTCGCGGCTTCTGCCCTGGGAGAATACCGCTGGGGTGCCAACCAGCGTCTCGACCCATCCCTTTACGTTACTATTGGGACCGGGATTGGAGGCAGCTATATCCTCCACGGCAAACCCTTGCGTGGGCTCGTTAGCCTAGAAATGGGCCATGTTTACCTCCCCCACGATATAAAGCTCGACCCGTTCATGGGTTCGTGCCCCTACCATGCTGACTGTTTCGAAGGACTTGCCTCCGGTCCTGCCATTCAAACACGTTTAGGCCTACCCGCGGAGACGCTGCCGGATGATCACCCCTACTGGGAGCTTGAAGCGGGCTATATCGCTTCTGCCCTGGCGAATTACATCTTCACCCTCCCGCCGAAAAGGATCGTCCTGGGTGGTGGTGTCATGCACCGCACCTATTTATACGACATGGTCCGCACCAAGCTTTCTGCATTACTGAACAATTATCTGAATCACCCTTCGTTGACCAGCAACCTCGAAGACTATGTCGTCCCACCTGCTCTAAGCTATCGGTCGGGTGTTTTGGGTGGGATAGCCCTTGCCATGGACATAGAAAAAGAATAGAAACAAGCGTGGTTTTTTTCATTATGAACAACTGAAATTTCTATACCCTTCTAAGAACCGGTGTAAGGGATGATGTATAATCAACCTCGGCTCATACCAAAACGATAATGATGGGTGAGTGGGGAAAACGCTTCAGACGAATACATACAGTTTATGACGATAAATCAATCTGAGATCGCCTTCCTACGTCTCGCCAGCCAGCAGCTTCTCACCACCAGTTTTACCACTGTAAAAGACCTCGTATGCTGGATGGGTGCCATTCAGGCGCAAGATTATCCAATGGCAAAGTGGGCTATCGGAACACGCTTGCCAGGTATTACCGACCAGGCTGTTGAAAATGCGATTACTAATGCAGATATCATCCGAACCCACCTGCTACGACCTACCTGGCATTTTGCACCTGCGGAAGATATCTACTGGCTGCTGGATCTCACGGCACCTCAGATCAAAACCGCCCAGAGCTCGCGTGACAGGCAACTGGAGCTGACCGAGGAGGTTTTTGCCAAGAGCAACACCATTATCGAAAATGCACTCCGTGACGGTAAGCATCTCACCCGTGAGGAGCTTAGCTCCACACTGCGCAATGCTGGCATCGCCACGGATCAGAACCGGGCTTCGCATTTGTTTGCTCGCGCAGAGCTTGAAAAAATCATCTGCAATGGTCCCAGCCGCGGCAGCAAGACTACCTATGCCTTGTTATCCGAACGGGTTCCAAACAACCATACGCTTCCCAAAGACGAAGCACTGGCGCTGCTCGCCAGGCGCTATTTCACCAGCCGCTGCCCGGCGACCCTTCAGGATTTCACCTGGTGGTCTGGTTTACCTGCTCGCGAGGCGAGCCTGGCATTGGAGCTGGTAAAATCGGATTTCGAGCGGATGCCTGTCGGTAAACAGACGTATTGGCTCACCCGTGACGGCTCCATGCCTCAGACCAGCCAGGGTGGTGCATATCTATTACCCACCTATGATGAATATACCATCAGCTATTCTGACCGGAGTGCCTCCATCCCAGCGCATCTGGAACACCACATGAAAGAGATTTCAGACCGGGGAGTATTCCGGCCCATACTTGTGGTCAACGGGCAGGTGGTGGGGATTTGGAAACGGTCCATCCACGGAGAAACCTTGCGCTTGGAAATCCAGCCTTTCGATCATCTCGATCCTGCGCTATCAGATCAGATCTCAGAAGCAGGTACCCGCTACGGGAATTTTATGGACAACCAGATTGAGATCACATATTTTAATTAAATATCTATAGAACCAATCTCGAGGCGCTTAATAACCCAAACGGTGAAATGAGCGACAATGGTCCCAAGAAACTATCAAGCGGGAATATCCAGGAGTACCCCATGACCCAGCAAATCATACCTATCCGCTTACCCTTACCACTCAAGCTCAGCCATGTATATAGTTACCTGGTAAATACCCCAGACGGATATTTTTTGGTGGATACCGGGATGACCAATGCCAGGGGTCAGCTCACTACTGCTCTCGAGCATTTTTGCGCACAGCCTGGTGATCTCAAGCTCATCCTGCTCACACATGGGGATTTTGACCATACCGGCAATGCCCGCTATATCCGCGATAAATTCCATTCACGCATCGCCATGCATAAAAGCGATGCCGGCATGCTTGAAAATGGAGATATGTTCTGGAACAGGAAGCTCGATAATGCTCTGCTCAAAAAGCTAATGCCGCTATTCATCCGTTTTGGAGAAAAAGAACAGACCAGCCCTGACTTGCTGTTAGAAGATGGAGCATCACTGGCTGATTATGGCCTGGATGCCCAGGTATTGAATACGCCTGGCCATTCCTCTGGGTCAATCTGCATCCTGACCAACACCGGCGACCTTTTTTGTGGCGACCTTTTCACCAACTCCACAGGCAAGCCAGCCCTGAATTCAATGATGTACGATAAACCTGCTGGAAATGCGAGCTACGATAGACTGATGGCATTCGATATCAATATGGTCTACCCGGGTCATGGAGCGCCATTTAGGTGGGATGAGTTAATAAAATAGCTGCTTTGGTTCGTTGCTAGATACGCTTACCCGGATCCGTGAGCAAATATCACTTTTAAGTGCGTATAAGTTTAAATAACCTACAAGCGAATTACACCAGTTGTAAATACTTACAGCTTTACTCCTCGTAGCGGGTGTTCCGGTGATTCTTTAATCATAACCTGAACACGCGATAAAATATGGCAATCTGCGTATCAGCGAGCTATGTGTAATTTTACTGGCTGATGTTCATAAAAACGGGGATGAGCGTTGCAGAACAACAAATACCCAGGACGATCACTATTCCGATGGGTATAAGAAGAGTAGCGATTGCGCCTCCGGTTCCAATGTTTTCGGAAGCCTTTAGCGCCAGCACATACAAAACAATATTATAGATTGCTAAAGCAACACCGATGACTCCGGCTAATATGGCTACCAGGAAAAAGAGGATTTGAACCTGTGAAACAAGGCCCCAGATGGTGCCTAACACACCGGTGATGATTGAGGCCGGAGCTACAACAGCTGCAATGCAAAAAACGAGATTTCCCCAGCTGCCATTTCCATGGAAGAGTTTGGCGATGAGGTGGAAAATTCCAGTCAGGATCATCATTGAGATCACAGTAAAAATGGGTGCAAGTATGACTGAGCACAAGACAGTAAGCAAGGTTTGACCGGTGTTTAAGAAACTGGGAACCTGGGAGCTGATGCTGCTAAAGGCTGGTCCGGAGGTTAATGCTCCAGCAAGACCCAAAACAAGCGAGGTAACACCAATCCAGATAAACCCCCGAGTAGCGCTGTGGTTCCTTTCTTTCAGAATGGACCAAAATGCCTCAACGCCTGGATTTGTCCAAACGTCCCTCCAAATCTCATACCATTTCCTATCATTTACAGGTTGCGCTGGTAAAGTTTCCATCTCCAAATTCTCCTCATTTTGTATTGTTTTATAGTGCAGCTCTGATTTATATGATTATGATATCAAGCGTACTCTACTATCTTCATATAACACTACAATACCAGTTAGGATAGCAATATACACATCAGATTAGTGAAGTTATTAATCTCAGTTTAATATTATAGCATCACAGGGGAGAATTATCTTAAACTCGACTTCAAGACTAGACCAAGAAACCAGGCTTATCGTTTCTATTTACTTAGTTTGTAGGACCATCAAGACGGGTTCAAGATTCCGATCACCTGTGTAATTTCCAGGGAAACGATTATTTATAACCATTTTTCGCGGATTCTTCCCCTAGATTGAGTTATCAAAGGATTGTGACTAACTGCGCTATAATTGAATCATCCTGGATTATGGCACAACGATGATATGCCCAAGAACTCACGCATCCCCCTCTGGCTGATCGGCGGTACACTCGCCTGGCTCGCCTATGTGATCACCCTCAGTGTGCTGCACCTGGTATTGATGGAACAATGGGGGGTGCCTTACACAATCAAGATTTACAGCCTCGATCCATCTCAACCCTTCTCGCTGGTACATGCCATCCTGGTGGCGATGGTGTCACCAGGATTTTTCTTTCTCGAAGTCCTATCATTCCTGCATATCCATAGTCCATGGCTGGATTCGGCGATTTACAACTGGGGCAAATTGACCCTGCTTTCCAGCCTGCCTGCCTTCCTGGTGGGAGCGTTGCTATTCTCAGCAGATAGGCGCATGAAGCTGGCGGGGTCTATCCTGGGTCTACTGCTTTTGGGTGGTGGTATGTTGTTTGTTTTGAGCGGCTCATTCAATCAATGATGGATTTTCCACCTGCATGATTTCTCCCCGCAGCCAGCTCCTTATTACAGTTTTGATCCTACTGATCCTCGCCACAATAGCCTGTTCACTTCCTCAGGCCGCCTCATCGCCTCCCACAAGCCTTCCGCTCACATCTGTCACCAGCCAGGTCACCAGCATCCCTGAGGAAACTCCGCCTGGTCTGCAAGTTATATCCACTCCCACCTCACACCCCAGTCCTCCACCTCCTGTTGCAGATCATCGCATCGCCACCCACCGCATCTACGGCATTGCCGAATTTTACGATACGCTCTCACTCCAAAAATTCATTCCTCGCGGGGTGAATTATATCGCCCTGGTGCCGGTGCAAGACCACTATGAAGACCGCTTATTCGCCAGTGGAGTGTACGACCACTCCCGAACTCGTGCAGATTTTTCCGCAATCTCAGCTGCTGGCTACAACACTGTGCGCATCATCCTGGATGGCTGTACCAGTGGAGACACCTGCATCGGTGTGCAGGATGGGCAGGGTTTGAACCCGGCATACCTGGATAATATCGTCGACCTGATGAACCTGGCAAAGGAAACCAACCTTTTTCTGTTGTTGGCTTCGCGTGATCTGCCCGAGCCGGGAGGCTATGCTGCACTTGCCAACCAGGACGCCAACGCCACGTATGCTGCCGGGCGCAATGCTGAATTCCTCACCCCAGCTGGGATCCACGCTGGCCAGCAGTATTGGGCTGACCTGTTGGGTGGATTGGCTTCACGCCATGCCCCCTTCGATATTATTCTGGGCTGGGAGCTGCTGGACGAGCAATATTACCTGTCAGACCAACCGCCTTTTTCCCTCTATACCCAAAAAATCACACCCGCGAACGGGAAATCCTACTATATGTTTGACCAAAAGCAGGTACAGGCATTAGCGGTGGATGGGATGCGCTATTACATCAACCAACTCCGCAGTACGATCCTCATATATGATCCAACCGCCCTTATCACCATGGGTTTCTTCGCCCCAAACAGCCCCAATCCCTGGCGCGATGGCGACAACCGTTACGTCGAAACAGCCCTTTTGATATCATCATCTTCACTCGATTTCTTCGACTTGCACACAGACCCGGCAGGCGAGCTGACCCTCTCACAGCTGGCCCAAAACTTCGGCTTGAACGGGCATGTAACCGAACCTGTCATCATGGGTTCAGTGGGAGCTTCCATCTGGGCTTACCCCCAGGTTTCTGAAGGAGCGATTGCTGTACAGGATTGGATAGCCAGCTCTTGTTCCCAGGGGTTCGCTGGTTGGACTTACTACGGCTACTACCCTTCCCCAGCTGGTCTGGCAGATGCCACCTGGGGATTCGTTGACAATCAAAACTACCTGATGAAAGTTCTTTCGCCCAAGGTCCAGCCAGACGCCTGCACCACCACCACCTTGCCCGGGCGCAACCTAGCTTTGAATAAGTCCGTTGAAGTTACTGAAGCTTTACCCGACCAGCCAGCTCAAATGGCGGTCGACGGTAACCCCAACACACAGTGGAGCTCCGGTGCATTCCCTACCCAGTGGATCCAGATCGATCTGGGAGCTTCTTACACCGTTGGTGAGATCCGCCTGACGGTAGGTCAGTGGCCATCTGGGGAGACGGTGCACCAGGTGTGGGTGGGTGCCAGCCGTGATGTACTCCGGAAGGTGTATGAGTTCAGCGGGCGCGAATTCGATTACGATGTGCTCAATTACATGCCAACAGCACCGCTCGAGAATATCCGTTTTGTACGTATCGTCACCACTGAAAGCCCCTCATGGGTTTCATGGAGAGAGATCGAAGTTTTTGCACCTTTCCCAATCACCCCCACACCGACTTCTGAACCATCGCTAACCCCCACCCCATAAAATGAATACCCTCACCGGGTATTCATTGGTTCTATCCCCTCGTAGGAATTATCTTACCTTCCTCAAGTGGCACTGAGTGTAGAGCTCGAAATCTTTACCCGGCTCTGCCAGCTCGAATGTTTCGATAAATTCATCCGGTGAGATGACATGGTAGGATTCCTTAGCATGCCACCCAGCGGGGATATTCTCAATGGCTTCGCTTACGAAGACGAATTCCTTGCCATCCTGCGATATGTGTTCCAGAACGTATTGGTTAACAAACCCCTCAATGTGGAATTGTCGATAAACAAAGGTTTTTCGTCCCTTGTCAAAACTGATGAAACCCCAATCTTCGTGCACTTCCCCAGTTGGGTTTTGTTCCTGGGGTGGGTAGGTGGATTTACTCCTCACATGCAGGAATTTGTGATTCAGGATAAACTCATAGGTTCGTTCATACTGACCTGAACCAGGCTGACCCGATCCCGTCCCCTGCCAATTACCGGCCAGGAAATTAAACGCGGTCCACATATCGTTATTACATCCAATTTACCAGTGTTTAATGCTAAAGGTTGAATTCTTGATCAGTAGATCTTCAACCATCGCTCTACCCATTGCGCATCCATACGTTTAAGACGGTTTTTCTTCAGGTTTTCTTTCATGATCCATAAAACATCTTTGTCTTGCATTAACAACCATTTTTCCATCAATGTTTTTCCCTCACTGGGCATGGCTACCACTGCCACACTCCAACAATATCCCAATCCTTTACATAAGGCGTTGAATTCCTCACCATGGCGATCAACAGCTTGTTCAATTTCTGTCGTGATCGTATCCAGGATGTTCAAAGCTTCTTTAGCAGATTCCGCATCGATGAGCAGCCTGGGTTCACAGATTGCAGCAGCAGCCGCCCTTTGCTCCAACCAGTTACCTTGGCTCCATACCTTCATTTCTTTGATGAGCAGCCCCATATCCATGTCTCCAAGCCGTTGAAGGGCCATGGCGACGGCTTCTCGCATACGCCAGCGTGGGTCGGATGCCAGGGTTCTCAATATTAATAATTCGCTTGTATCCCCATCTGCCAGCAACCTCCCCAGACCCACAGCCCCGCAGAATGCCAGGAATTCATAGGGTGAATTGACCGGTGCGACCTCAGCGTTATATGCAAGATATCGGTGGAAGAGCTCGCGTTTGCCTGTGTCAGCCACTGCTTGAGCCAGCTCAATATTCCCCCGTGGTCCGGGAAGCCCGGATTCTTTCAAAAGATAATCGTCCCAATCGGATAAGCTGCGTAATACGGTCTGGTAATCTGCAATTTTTGACATTCTTATTCGGTCAAGCTCCGACTGCAATATAATTACTTGTTTATAGGTTCAGATTATCAGGCTTGTCCACCGGGTATCCTACTAAATAAGAAAATACAAACAGCGGTGTACCGGTGGAAGCCTCACCAATTTCCCATTGGTAGTTGGCGCCGTGAAGTGAATTAACCAACTCCTTCAATTCAGTTGGTGAATACACTCTCAGAAACGATACCAGCCCATCCCAACAGGTTGCCAGGGGCACGATAGGCAACAGATATGTCCACAGGAGCCTGCTCCAGGTGTGAGGTTGGATGAATGGGGTGGCGAACAAGTAACCCAGCAGTGTCATTAAAGGAGATAAGGCGAAAATGATGGGTCCTTGGGGAGGTTTCAGGCTGGCTTCGAAGATACCGATCCCGGCCCTTTTATTAACCGCGTCCTGCAGAACGCGCCTGGCTTGCTCAGGTTTGAAATGATGAAATCCCTCAAACATCGTGCGCATTCCTGACAGGTGTTCCGGCACATCCAAGGCATCCACAGACTCAGGTAGGTAACAAATATCTCCTGCCCATGCCCCAGACCACTTTTGGATCGATTCGGGGTTAGGAAATTTATCGGTTAGAGTGATTTTTACGTTCACTCCAGCCTGCTCGAGCTGCTTGCGAAGCCGTATCCATGGACCTGTCCCACCAGAGCACAGGTCAACGATATCCGTGCTACCAGTCTGCTGCAGCACCTTCTTAAACACCGGGATCAGATTTTGATGACCTGCCCCGCGTGTAGTTGCAAATTGTAAATAATCTGTCTGGATGCATCGGAATACTTGTGGGTACCAGTCTTGATCGGTGAATTCAAACAGGTGAATTCTACTCATAACTATCCAGGACGAAATTTCATGGGATTAAATCATCTCTCCGCGGATATACGACCAATGGTTGTGGATGATCTTCCACTCACCCTCCATGCGCACGTAGATTTCGCTGCAATTCCACGGCACGCGCGACGCTACCGAGCCATCAGGGTTTAGACTGGTGGACAGGAAGCGGTAAAACAACACCGCCATTTCACCGCACACCAACACCCACGGCTCGATGAAATCCATCACCTCGTAAAAGATTTTTCCTTCCCGCTGTTTGTACTCAGCACTAAGGGCTTCCTTGCCATCGATGCGTCGGGGCGATCCCGTGTCGAAGTATGTCACTTGCGGGGCATACAGCTCTACAAATCCCCATGGATCACCTTTCCGCCAACGGTCCATCGCACCCGATTCCAGCCTCATCAGCTCGCCCAAGACGCCATCATATTCCACATTCCTTGCATACACCGGCAGCGGAACTTCCACTATCTCTGGCACTTTATGCTTGAGGAAAGACCAATGGTTGTGGATAATTTTCCACTCACCATCCTGCTTGAAGTAGACTTCGGTACAGTTCCAGGGGGTCTGTGAGCTCACCTCTCCCCCGGGTGTGATCACAGATGAGCGGTAGTTGTAGGTAAGTAGTGCCGCCTCCCCCACCCTCTCTACCCTTGGGTCAATGAATTCAGATTTCTGGAAATGGATTTTCCCTTCCAGTTGCTTCATATATCCAGTATATGCTTCCAACCCGATGATGGGCTTGGTGAGACCGGGATCCACATAGCAGATATCCTTCGCGCTGATCTCCACAAATCCCATCGGGTCACCATTTCGCCAGCGTTCCATGGCAGCATATTCGAGTGAGAAGATCGGATCGTCCATAGAACTACACCTCCTGTGGTCAAGGATGTTTGAGCGATTGGTTAATCTCGATCAGGTTGCCGTCGGGGTCGCGGAAATGAGCCACACGTATACCCCAGTCAGGCTTGTCGACTGGTCCGTTGATGATCGGGATACCACGTGGTTTCAATCGTTCGCAATTTGCATCCACATCATCCACCTCAAAGATGAGGCACATTTTATCCTGCGCCTGGGCATCTATCGGATACATTGTGGTACCCACCGTGCTGCTCATCGCCAAACGATCGAAAAGTGCCAGAGTCACTTCACCTGTATTGAAGTCAGCATACACATCATTTTCTGAACCAAATGTCGCCTGGAAACCCATCACATCGCGGTAGAAAAGGAAACATGCTTTAAAATTGGATGTCAGCAACCGGGTGTAGGTAAATTTATAAGTCATTCCTGCCTCCTTGTTATGAATTTATTGGTGAATTTAAGATCAAGCTCCAGAATCAGGTTCTCAAAAGAGATAATTAGCTATCAGGTTATTGTACCGGTCTATGCAATGCCCAGATCGTGATGCCGGTTTTCGCTACGGGGAGTTCCTCAACACATTGAAATCCAAAATGCTCATACAGGCTGACGTTACTGCTGGTGACCGTGTCGGTATAAACGCTCACTTTTTCTTCGTCAGCCTTCTCTAGAAATGGGCGGATCAGTCGCGATGAGAAGCCTTTGCCTTGCTCGCTGGGCAGCACGCCGATGTTATCCAGGTAATAATGGGATTCACTGGCAAATTTTCGATGCAGCAAGTCAGTCTGCTTGATGATTACCTTCGCCCTGAAGTATCCGATTGGATAAAAAGTGAATAATAACGGGAGAAACAGCCCTAACGATTTTATATTGACCGAGATATCGGCTTTTGATGGTTCAAGCCAATAAGCGACTCCTTTCAACGGCTCACCTACTCCATATCCATGTTGGTTTTGGATGTTTACCGTCCCATAAGCGCTGAAAAACTTATATAGTGTCTTCATTCTTGTCTGTCTCCAGGGTAGCATGAAGGCGCACAGCGGATCATTTATAAACGCCTGCGAAATTACAGATGCTGCGCGTGGAACGTCAGATATTTCCAGCACCCGGCAGATAAAATTATCCACACTTTATCCTTTGTGCGGCAATGGTTACCGAATAGACCCTGTGTGCTACGGCAGACCTAAGGTCTAGCGAATTTATAAGTGGAGGTAGATGTAAATTGATCACTAGTTTCTTAACCATAATTCACTGACTTGTAATCTTTATCTACAAGATTCAACTGCTAAATTCGCCTATACGAATAATCTCGCTGCCCATTCCTCTGCCCGCTCCACTTCCCCTTGCACCAGCGGACCTTGAATGTCATCCACGTAGAATCCTTCTCCTGGCATAACCAGGTTGCCTCCCTTTTCTTTCAGCGCCTTGGCAATACGCTCGGCAGCATAACCGAAAATCCTTTCAAAAAAAGACAGGGTCGGGGTTTTCTCGATTTTTGCCTGGGATAACCGTGTGTCAAACGTTGCCACCCTGACTCCACTTAATAACTGCTTTGGCATATTTTTTAAAAACATTCGCATCACTTCAGTCGCTCTGAACTGTTGGGTGGGTGAACCAACCACAAGGAGATCAATCCCTTTTAGCATATCTGGCTTTACATCTCCCACCCTGATGACCTGCACTTCCCCCTTCTGCTTCAGCGTACTGCCAATGGCCTGTGCTATCCTCTCGGTATTGCCGTACTGTGAATCATAGATGACCAGTGTTCGCATGTTTTCATTCCTCCTCGATGCCTGCCAGCTTCATTGCCAAATGTTGTTTATACTCCAGGTCCATCTGGCGCTGGATCTGGACGCGTTGAGCCTGCGGCGATCCGGCTCCATGCAAAGATTCGGTTAAATATCCCACCGCGTTCCTGCCCAAGGTCAGGTTCTCGATGAGCCGCAAGATGCGTATGCGGTCTTCAGTCGGCACCTGCTCGACTCCCCTGAGATACTTTTCGAGCAGTCCGCCGATTTCTTCGCTCCGGAAATCCGCTTCAGATGGTAGTGTTACCAATAGCCCACCTGCCAGGTCTTGCGCCAGGCGCGCCATCTCGTAGGTGATGCGGGTCACCTGCTGCTTGCATACATTCGCTAGCAGCTCATCACACAAGTACGCCCCTGATGCTGTGGCATGGCTTTGGTATGAAGCGGCGATCCCCGTTGCGTAAATCGTCTCATTCAGGTGGGTCATCTCGACCAGTTTATCACGGATGTGCGATGCACGTTCCACCCCGTTGTATTCTGCTGCCGTCGCTGCCGCACCGATGAGTACATCACCCACCCCCGATTTGCACACATAACTGCGGCGGTGGAAAGCAGTGAACCTCTCCACCAGCATGGCGCTGAAATCATACTCCCCATCCATGAAGATCAGCTCATTGGGGATGAAGACATCCTCGAAAATGATCAACGCTTCCTGCCCGCTAAACCCAGCATTACCCGCTTCGATCTCACCCTCCAGGCAGCGTGTGTCGCACGACTGTCTGCCAATCACATACGTGATACCTTCGGCATCTACTGGGATTGCCCCCACGATGGCATAATCGGTCTCTTCTTGTTTCAATCGTAAGGTGGGCATCACCATCAGCCAGTGCGAGTTAACGCACCCTGTCTGGTGTGCCTTGGCACCGCGGATGTACACCCCATCTGATGTGCGCTTACTCACGTGCACGAACATATCTGCGTCAGCCTGCTGTGAGGGGCTTTTACTGCGGTCACCTTTCACATCCGTCATTGCCCCACCGATGATGTAATTGCGTTCTTGCATCGCCTTGACGAATGATTTCAACCTGGAGTGGTAGCGTGTGCCGTGTTGGGCATCAACCTCATATGTCACCGAATACAGAGCATTCAAGGCATCCATCCCAACACAACGCTGGAAGCATGTTCCGGTCAGCTGTCCAAGCCTGCGCTGCAGCTTGTTCTGCAACACCACTTCCTCCGCACTGGTGGCAATATGCAAGAATCGGTTTACTTTCTCACCAGTCTCTGACGAAACCGCTAAAGCCAGGTCGGGTTGCTCCAACGCCAAATCATAAGTCATCGCCATGGCATTCACTGAAGGGCGGATCATTGGGTGGTCTACTGGCTCTTCAACCAATTCACCCATCAGGTACACCCTCAGCTTGCGCCCGCGCAGACTCTCTATGTAATCTTCACCAGTCTGAATTGTATGATCATTCATATGATCCCAATCTCTCTGTCCGGTGGGAACCATGCCAATAGTTTATAACTCCGCTCATGGGTAAAGCCCAGCTTACGTGCAATTTTCAGTGAGCGAATATTAAGCTTCACACAATCCCAATAGGTGGAACAGCCCAAATCGTCACACCATTTGAGTAAATGTGCCACTGCAATCGTACCAAAGCCCTTCCCCCAGTGTCCTGGCTCGGTAAAGATACCAATTTCTCTTACCCCTCCCACGTCCATATCCGCCTCCGCACGGCAGACGTATTCATCTTCATGGAGGATCAACACACCCAAGTCGGTCTGCAGGCATGCGTAGATAGTACCATAACGGGAAAGGGTCGCTTCTAGAAATGGGCTTTTCTCGATCATGTCTCTTCCCATGCGGAACACCTCGTACTCTTCCAGCAGGCTTTGATAAGGGGCAAGGTCACTTCCGCAGACTAAACGATCCAACTCTACGCACTCCGCCCCTGCCTCCGGACTGGGTGGGAACAAATCCACCCAGGGGTCACCATCCCGGAAACCCAATGCCACCGTACCATCCTGCCTGAGATGCTCCAGCATCTAATGCAACACCTGCCAATCTCTCACCCCACCCTGGTAAAGAATTCCATCGTCGCGCTCCCACAAATATTCCAACCTTGGGTTTTCGAGCTCATCCGTAAAAATCATCCCTGCATTCCCACCACCCAGGACGGCGTAACAGCGCGCTGCTGTTGGCATGCTACGGTCGAACAACGATACAAAAGCCGGTGTTACTTGATTCGGAATAATATCAATCATTCTTCATCTGAGATAAATCATGTATCAAGGTGATCACAGTATGTTCCTTCTCACCAAATTGACTGGGTGGTTGTTTCTCTACAACTGTAAACCCCAACGATTGCCAAAACTGGTAAGCTCTATCATTGTCTTCAAGCACTCCCAGTAAGATATTTTTTGCACCCAGCTGACCTACCCATTGCTCGAATGCATGAAAAAGGCGCCGACCCAGCCCCTGGCTGCGCAGGGTTGGCTCCACCAGCAGCAATCCCACCCACCAGCAACCTTCAGCTGGGTAATCGCAAACAGCATCCAGGACGGCTACCAACCTTTCGTCCATGTTATAAACGCCAATCACCACCTTATCCTCACCAGATTTGCCCGGAGGGCAGTCTGCCAACATATTTTCAGCCGCTTTTGAGCTGGGGAGGGCGCCTGTCACCAGCTGGATGTAATCCCCGCATCTCTCCAACAACCCTTGCAGGGCGGGTAAGGTATCATATCCTAGCTGGCGAAACTGGTAGCCAGATAATTCAAATAGGTGAGTTAACTTGTTCATCTTCTCAATGGTATTATCGCTCATCACAGGCATTTATTTTTTTACAATCCCGGTTTTACTTCATCCGCTTTGTCTCCAAGGATAAACGCTTCGTATTCTGCTGGCATCGGAATGCCAAACCGCTGGCATAACGCTTTCACATCATGGTAGTCATTTTCATCCAGGGGATACCCCGTATGGAAATTGACCATGTTTTGCAGGTCTATGCATCTGACGGAATATCCAAGGATGCTTCCCGCACCATCCAATGAGTCAAGCGGATAATCGAGGCCTTGTTCAGGATGGTTTTTCCGGTCAAGGGTGTAGGTATGGATGTCTACAAGGTGACCATGCCCGTCTCCCATGACGAAGTTGACCATGCGCGTATCTGGGCGCGGCACATCCTGATACCCATTTGCATGAAGAATTTTCCGCAGCTGCGCCACATCCTGGTAGGCGATGACAATGTCCAGATCAGAATGCATTCGCGTCTGTTCACCCATTAAGGCATCCACCCCCCATCCGCCATCCAGGATCACCTCAACCTCATTCTGTGCAAAGAGAATCATCAACGTAACTACATCTTCAGCGGACATTTTTGACGCGTTGGATTGTGTCATGCGGATGCTACCCAAACATAATTATACGTGCATCCAGACTAATTAATTTCTATCTGGTTAATTATCTTGCGGCTCAATGAATGGCAGGATGAATTATTGATTTATCCGCCCGGAAATTTTTAATGGTATTGTTTCTCCACCCATAATCACAGTTTATTGGTGATTTGGTGAGGTTGAAGGGGGTTTACTTCTCCCTCACCACCACCATCATGGTGATGTCATCAAATTGGGCAGCATTCCCCACCCACACACGCACCCCTTCTCTCAGCGTATCACGGATTTCCTCTGCCGTCTTCCCTCGCTGCTCGCCCAGTGCCTCTTGCAGCTTATCCAAACCATAGAACTCCTCGGCTGAATTTTGTGCATCTGTAATTCCATCCGTGTAAAGAACCAGCACATCTCCCGGCTCGATCTTGACGTTTTCCCGTTTCCAGGTAGTTTCCTCCATCACTCCCAGTGGCATCCCCGTTCTCTCCAGCTTCTCAATAGAGCCGTCTCTATCCCGCAGTAGCAATGCTGGATGATGACCTGCGCTGCAGTAGGTAAATTCTGCGTTTTCAGGATTAAGGATGCCGTACAACAGGGTAATGTATAAACCGCCGTGGGTATCTGCCAGGATGCGTTGGTTGGTTTCCGCCATCGTTTGCTCGGGTTCGGCTGGATGATTGACGGCGAAGGTTCGCCAAAGTGAGCGGCTCAACGCCATGAACAATGCCGCGCTGGTGCCTTTATCCGTTACATCTGCAATCACCAGTCCTAAACTACCATCGGGCAACACCATGAAATCGTAAAAATCACCGCTGGTCTCGTGCGCTGGCTCGAGCAGCACTGCCATTTCCCAGCCCGGCAGAACCGGCGGGTTGGCTGGAAGCAAGCTTTCCTGCACCTTGCGGGCTTTGCGCAGCTCCTTGGTCATCTGCACATTCTGAACCGACTGGGTGCGCTGCCTTGCCTGGATAATTTTTAGCATGCCCTGGGCAATTTCAGGATAGTGCCCGATCCCCATCTGATCAAATTCGGCTAAAGCCTGCCTAATAATTGTCTGGGCGGTATCCAGGTCATCCGTGTTGCCCCGCTTAATAAGAAGATCTGCCCACCGCACTAATGAGATTGCAGCATGGGCTTTGAAACCCAGGCGCTGCTCCATCTGGGTAATCTTTTCAGTTTCTTGAATAGCATCATTCCAATTTTCCTTGGCGACTGCAATCTCCACCTCGCCTTCCCCGGTCAACCGATCATCCCATACAGAATATCTTGTTGCCTCCCCGGCGCGGTTTTTTACCAGCCATTCCTGAGCTTCAACCAGGCGTCCCTGCCTGGCCCTGAGTATTGCGACTCGAGAATATACCCACTGCCGCTCATTCGAATTATCCTGTTCAACGATCATAACTGCTTCCTGCAGCAGCGTGTCAATCACATCCAGGTCCGCCGATTCTCCCCAGCGGTTCTTCTCCATGATCAGCCAGGTGAGCTCGTCCAACATTGATATAATCGATTCATGATTTTGTTCATCTCGATACTCCTGCAGGCATTCCCATAAACTGGAAATTGCACTATCCCAATCACCTTTAAAACTTGTCAACACTGCTTTGATAAATTTGATTGTAATCATCATGGGGGCTGGGTTTGGAATTTGCCGAATTAGCGCTTCCAGACCTGGCAACTCAGCTTCTATCTCCATAAGCTTTCCAGGAGTGAACAAACAGGCAATATAACTCGATAAACCCAATACCTCTTCCGACGCCACCCCGCGTAACTTTCCTAACTCCGCTGACCTGCGGAAATGTTGTAAAGCTACTTCATTATCTGCCAACCAGGCTCGGGTCATTGTCCCTAGATTTATATGAGCCCGCATGGCAACATTTAATAACCCATTTGCTTCAGCCAGCTCAACTGCCTTTCGCAATGCTTCCAACGACTCTTCAGGTTTGACACCCGCTAATATCCCTAATGTTGCCAGTGCATCTGCTTGTTCATTCACTGCCCCAAGCTGCTCTGCCAAAGCAAGCGCCTGCCGGCACAACGGAAGCGCTTTGTCCGAATTTCCATTGAAGTAGTAAGCCCGTGCCGTTTCGTGGATCAAGGTGGCCTTACCAAGGCTGTTGGGAGCGTCATTAACATCCCCCAATCCTTCCAGGCAGATTCGCAAACCTTCTGGACGGTGACCGGCATACCATTCGACCCGCGCCAGGCGGGCATACATCCGAGCAATACTGTCGGCATCTTCGAGCGATTTGAAAACATTAATTCCATTTCTGTATGCTTCCACCGATTCAGCAAAACGGCTCTGGCGGTAAAGTACTTCTCCCAGCCCAGAATAGAGCCAGCCAATTTGGGGTTCGCTACAGCAGGTCAACTCCAAGGCACTGCGGTATTGGATCTCAGCTTCCTGGTTAGCATAGGCTGATAATGCTTCATCACCAGCGATCAGAAAGTAGTATAGGGCACGCTGGTCCTCACCAGCTTCTTTAAAGTGATAACCCAGGATTGCAGCCAGCTCCTTCTTTCTTTCGGGATACAGGCTCTCAATTGCGTCACCCACCACCAGGTGCAGCCGCTTCCGGTCGCTCTCGAGCAATGAGGCATAAGCGGCATCCTGCACCATGGAATGGCGGAAAAGATATTCAAGATCTGGCTCCACCTGCGCCACCTGGATTAATCCAGCTGTTTCAAGTGTGCTCAGATTATTGAATAAGCTCATCTTTAACTCCTTCCAGGACCCTCGAAAGCACCTTCACTGGGAAGTTCCGACCGATTACCGATGCCACCAATAAGGTATAGCGTGCCTCGGGCGGAAGCCGGTCGATGCGCGCCAGGAGCAATCCCTGCAGGTTATCGGGGATGTCGCGGTCAGAGATCTCCTGCCGCGCAACCCAGGTTCCATCCTGGTGGATGATTGCTTCCCGATCGATTAACATCCGTATGACCTCCTCCATATAAAGAGGATTCCCTTCTGCTTTTTCAAGGATTAAGTCCCGCACCCGTTCAGGCAAGCTTTCAATTTCAAGCAGGTTCGCTACCAGGTTGCGGCTATCTTTTTCCGTGAGATTCTGCAAGCTAATTTCAGTTAAGCTAGCGCCCAAGAGCTCGCGGGCTGTATTTACCAGCTTCCATCCGGCAGCTTCGCGTTCCAGCCTGGTTACCAGGCAGAAGAGGATCGGTCCTTTTGAGACCAGTGATAACAGCTTGGTGAACAGATCTGTCGAAGACCCGTCCGCCCAGTGTATGTCCTCTAATACCAATATCACCGGGTTTTGGTTCATGATCGCTTCGAGTAAGCGCTGCATTGCCAGCAGGTATTGCGTTTGAAGTGCCTGAGGATCGGTTATTCGCGTTCGTTGAAGGGCTTGCCCTTCCAGTTTGAGGGTAAGCAGGTGTCCCAAGTAGGGGTATACTTCCATCGCCTTATCACCAAACAAGTCGTTCAGGTAAGTAAGCAAGGCAACCCGGGTTTCGGGTTCATTACTCCCGATGGTCACTCCGATCATATTCCTCAATAAGTCGATCAATAGCTGGTAAGCCAGACCTTGCTTGTATGATACGCATCGACCAATCAACCATTTTCCAGGTTTGAGTAACCCACCAGCCTGGTCCGCAGTTAAGACGAGGTTTTTAGCTTCAGCGGCTTTTTTCCACTCCTGGATTAATCTAGTTTTTCCCAATCCTGGTTCCCCACTGATCAGCACCGCCCGTCCCAAACCAGCCTGGACCGCTTCACAGGTATGCAGGAGCGTCTCCAGCTCTTCGCTACGTCCCACCATTGGGCTTTCCAGCTCGGAAAAGCCCCTCGTCCGTCCGAGCACAGTCCGGGCTGATTTTACCTGATACACCCGCACTTGCTTCGCCATCCCTTTAACGTCTATCAACCCCAGGTCCTGGCATTCAAAAATTGGCGAAACAAAGCGGAAAGTATTCCCGGTGAGCAGCACGTTCATCGGCTTGCCTGCAAACTTGATCCGTGAGGTAAGGTTTACCGTCCCGCCATAGGCAGTAAAATCATACGTCAGGTCATCGCCCACCGGTCCCACGATCACCGGTCCTGTGTTGATGCATACCCGGATGGTGAAGTCAAGCCCCTGTTCTTTCTTGAGCTCCTGGCAAAATTCCCTGACCGTATTGATGATCTCCAACCCAGCCCACACCGCACGCTGCGGGTCATCTTCGTGGGCAACCGGGGCACCGAAGAATGCCAGGATTGAATCGCCCAATAGACGGGCAATGGTGCCTTCATAGCTATATACCACCTTGGCGATAGAATCAAAGGCATAATTGATCAGCCCGGTCCACGTTTCAAGGTCCACACTTTCCGATAAACCGGTCGAATTGACTACATCTGCCAGGAGGGTGGTGACGGTACGTCGTTCTCGCAGTGTTCCCGGGCGTTTAGCTGCTTCTGCCTTTGATTCAGTGACCATCTTCTGGACTAAAGACCCTGGTACCACCGCAGTCAGCCGGCTGAGACGGTCATTATCCATGGCGGTCTGCAGTTGTACGGGTTGACCACAATGCATGCAAAAAAGGGCGCCTGGTGCCAGGTCAGATTTACAGTTGGAACATTTTTGCACCAGTCCCTGTCCACAATTCAGGCAGAAGCGGGCATTATTTGGATTGTTCGTTTGGCAGTTAGGGCAAATCATGTTCCCTCGCTCCTGACAAAATAGTGCCTCCTCCCCCAAAAATAACCCCTCTATTCTATCATTTTTTCAATCATGGCTAATAACACTGGGATAAGTATTCCCAATTTATAATAAAATTGCCATCGGATGAGTGGTTATTCGTCATTCCGAATACCCGGGCTGACTGGTATGCTCAGCTACAGATTTTTTGGTTCCTCTCATGCTAACCTCAGCCTTGTTTAATTCCGAGTCTCTGCCCTATCCTGATAAATGATTATTGCATTTATTATAAATAGCGCGATAATCAGATTCGATCATTAAGCATTTCTGTAAATGACAGATTTGATGCATAGTAGTTATTGTTGTATCAATGATTTTTTGTTACAGGATTAGCGAGGCTGCCATGCACTAAATCTCGCTTGAGTAGGCCTGCAGCCTTGGGGGAAGATTGTTCTCCTGATGATATCGTAATTAATTAAATAATATCGCATCACTCTTATCAGGCATATAGACATGGGTTAAGGAGAAGAGGGAATGAATAAAAAATCACTTGTCCCATTCGCGTCTTGTATATGTATAGTAATCATAACGCTCATACTTTTTCTGGCACTTGTATATGATAAACCCATCAGTCCGGTGGCAGCTCAATTTCTACCCCATGAGGATCCAATTATTATCTCCGTTGAGCCATCGACTGCCCCTAATGACCTTGATACGGTCATTATCATCTCCGGAACAGGTTTTTCTGCGACGATTACCAATACACAGGTCATCACTCAGCCGACGGTAGTGCTGGGGAATGTGCAGCTTAATGATGCAACCTGGATCACGACCACCCTGATCACAGCGACGGTGCCTTGGGGGATGAATACGGGTAGTTATGACCTGACCGTCACCAATCCGGATGGAGGGACAGACAGGTTGACGAATGCCTATAATGTTTCGATGGGCATCGGGCATTGGAATGGTGGTGAAATATTCGGGGGAGAAGTTGGATATATCAAGTTAAAGCCTGGTGACCCCAACACTGTCTACGCTTTAGCTAATGGGATCGGTCTATTCCGCAGCCGGGATGCAGGTGAGCATTGGAAATTTGTCAACGCCAATCTGGGCAACCCCGATTTTACCGTCGATCCATTACATCCTACCTGGGTATACATCGCCGCCGATCAAGGTATTTTCCGTTCACAGGACGAAGGTGATACCTGGACGAAGTTGGTCAGCACCTGGCCAGATGGTCGGAATATGATCGTCACAAGGGTATATCTATCGCCCTATAACCCTCAGACAATATTCATCAGCTCGTCTGCCAATCCAGGAGAGACTCCCACTGGTGCGATGGGCATGATCGTATCCAAGGACGGCGGATCATCTTGGAGTATCGTGGCAGAATTGGAAGGCATCCCCGTTCAGGATGCATCCTTTCACCCCACTGACCATCTTCAAATGCTGGCGGCGACCCAGGTAGGTCAGGTCTTCCAGTCACAAGATGGGGGTGATACCTGGAACGGGTATGCTGCGACACCCCTCAGCAACATTGCCCGGATCGCCTACAATCCATATAATCCCGCAGAGGTGTGGATCTCGAATGCTGAAGGCGGGGGGTTATATAAAACGATTGATCCAGGTTTTATATTCTGGCAGGACGTAACCCCAGAAGACCATCGTAATACATTGGCTACAGTGATGTTTATAACTTTTACCAGTGCAGATTCGATCTACATCGTTCATCATCACTCTGTTGATGGGGGGTTAACCTGGCAGCAATTTGGCCCCCTTAGAGGCTATGGTGAGATAAAATTTAACCCAGATAATCCCCAGATTGGTTATATCGGAGATAATTTATACGGTGTGCAAAAGACCCTGGATGGTGGCCAGACCTGGGAGATAAAATACCAAGGGCTAACCGGTATGACCGCCTTCCAGGTCGACGCATCACAAGCCTACCCCTTGCGAGTGTTTGCGATATTTGGGTCTTCGTTAGGTATTTATCGCAGTGACGATGGTGCCAATAGCTGGAACTACCTCCCGATTAATAATTCCAATAACGTAAGGTTTGTTCGTGAAGATCCGTTCGACCCTCAACGCCTTTACGTCACAGCAGACTCAGGCTTCTACACCAGTACGAATGCGGGTATAACTTGGACTGACCTGGGTTGGAACACTCCCATTCCTTTAAATGGCGGTCCCGGTTACATGGACACGGATCCATACCTTCCCGGTCACCTGCTGGTGGGATATAACATTGGCTCAGATGCGTTTCACCTCCATGATCGAGGCCAGCTGTATTCCAGCAGTGATTTTGGTACGAGCTGGCAGCCCATCACCGTAACCCAAAGCGTGGATCTCGGTACGATTAATAAAATAATATTTCACCCCGAAATAGAAGGATTGGTCTATATTGCCACCGGAGGGACCGGTGTCTACCAGAGCACAGACCATGGCGAGAGCTGGACTAGAATCGATGACCTTCAACAGCCAGATATGCAGCTGACCACGGACATTACCATCGCCACCTACCCACAGCCCATGCTGCTGGTTGGGACTGGACCCCAATATCCCTTCCGCTCATTGGATGGCGGTGTAACCTGGGAGCACACTACGGGCCTAAATGGTGGTGCTCGCGCCTACCTTTTTTTAGACGGTGATTCCACCCGCTTATATGCCGCCACCTTTTCTGGGCTGTTATTTTTCGAGTGATGCTGGAGATACCTGGGAACCGGCCGCCGGTGTTCTGGGAGAGCTTCACATAACGGCATTGGATTATTCGGTGGACATTAAGAATGGCTTCTCCATTCTATATGCTGCTACTTGCGGTGGTATCCCCGGCAACTTTGAGATTCCCGGAAAGTCACTCTCGCCGGATACACATTCCGATGAAGGATTGCCAACGAAACCAACTGTTGTACGCAACCATGCCATGAACAGCTTTTTCCTGCCTTTGTTACACCGGCAATCTGAAGCTCCAGGGAATCTGGTGGATGCAGGCATATACCGTTTCGTCAACCATTAAACAGCATTTGAGAGATATTAAAAGATAGCCCCATACAGCCAAACCTACGTTTAGGTAAGTATGAAGGTCTGGCTATATTTTTTAGTCTATCCTGCTGCTTCGTACGCCTTACGGACCCATGCAATGATCGTATCATCCACCTGATTTTCATCGGTGAGCTTTACTTTATAGTTGCACATGCTCCCGTCAGGCTGTGGGATCAATCTATCGTCGTCTTCTATGCTTTTGATATTAATCCCCAGCTCTACCCGGGTATTGGAGCCGGGTCCAAGCATGGCAAATTGACGTTTCCGTCGTAAGCTGACGTAGCCTTTCTTAGGCACGATCTCGAATTCGCCAAACTGGTCGATGGCGCTCATCAGCTTATCGTGGATTGGTCGCAGGCTGGCTTTCGGTCCGCTGTAGATCTCATCCAGTACTTCAGATGTCGATAAGCCCTTCTCTTTTGCCGCCAGCTGTGCATCGGCATTAAGCGCATACAGTGCCAGATTGTGGGCATCACCGTAAGTTAACCCCAACTTTTCCATCAGCATGCTGCGGATCTCACCATGCTTGCTCAACCCGCTGGATTGTATGAATGCGGTCAGCTCTTCCAAGGTCTTGCCGGTCTTTTTCTCGATGTTCGAGAGCTGGGTCATTTTTGCCCGTTCAACAGTGCTCATATCATTTCTCCATTCTTCAGCTTTGAACGATTATTCATCCAATTCTCTTGTGCATGATTATCGCTTCGCCGGCGTGAATTTGTCCGGCGCAATTATAACCAATGCTTAGATATCCGACTCGCCCGGTTCCCAGCGGATGGCAGCTGCCCATTCTTCAGCCGCCAGGTAGATAAGATCAACCGCAGGGTCTTTTACATCTGGGTAAGTCTCCGGGTCTGCGAGGTTCGCTGCCAGGCGGCGTTTAAGCTCTGCATAGGCTTCAGCTGTAGCTGGGTGATTCCGGAGGTAATCGCGGAACAGAAGAGGATAGCGTTGGTTGGGTCGTCCCTGAACCCGCATATGGGTGTGTGTTAGGCGTTGACCGGCTGGAGGTCGAAAATACCACTTTTCCCAATCTTTAGCTTCACTTTGCACCCTGGCAGGGCGGTGGTCAGTGGAGATTTCCGTCCGTGTATAACCCAGGGCTAACATCGCCTGATAGACCGGTTCACTCAAAAGTGATACCGTAATCTGGATGTCAATGATATCCTTGGCACCCAGTCCCGGCACGGATGTCGAACCAATATGGTCAATCCGCAGCGCCAGATCGCCTAATCCACTGCGCAGGGTGGAGCCGATGATGATGAATTCGCTTGGCCAACTTTGCTTGTAAGCGATGATTTCAACCATTTTTTCTTATTACCCGGAGTTCCTCTGAATAAATAAAGGGAAGGCAGGTCGCTGCCTTCCCTTTATTAAAAATATTAAATATTATCGCCTGATGAGGGGCATAAAGATCTTGACTTCCGCCACATTCATCGTGAGCGGGATGCGCACATCAGGATTGTACGGGTCGTCCCCGACCAGCCGCAGCGTTGCAGTGAGTATACCCGTCTCCTCAGGTGCAGTGAAGTCCAGGTTGATGGTCAGGCTGTCACCTCCGTTAATCACTCCAGACTGTTGGTCGAGTGTCACCCAGCTGGGGATGAGGTTTTCACTCGTAGCAAGATTTACTGCTGCCAGGATATCAAGCCGGCCATAACCGAAACTGTTGTTCGGGATACTTATTGGCGTATCACCACCGCAACCCTCATTGGTGGTTTTTGGTAAGGCGGTCTGTTCCAGCACCCAGGCAGTCAAATCAACCTGTCCCACCAGCTCTGGAGCTGCGCTTAACAACAACGCAACTGCACCGGCAGTATGTGGGGAGGCCATGCTGGTTCCATTCCAACCACCCTGATATCCACTCCCTGGTATGCTAGAGCGGATATTAACCCCAGGAGCTGAGATCTGCGGTTTTAAGAAACCAGTGTATGCCGCAGGTCCGCGACTTGAGAAGCCACCTAATACATCATTAACATCAGTGGCACCAGTGGCGAAGCTATGCCAATTATCACCAGGTGAGCCGGTTGTAGAACAGCTTGGACCATTATTGCCTGCAGAGAATGCAGGGAAGATCCCAGCCGCCCGCCAGGCTGCAATCGCACCAGTAAACCAGTAATCACCATTTCCGCCACCCCAAGAATTGTTTACCACGTTAGGGCGCATATCAGGGTCAGGATTCGCGCCATTGAGATCGAAGGGTGCCAGGATCCACTGGGCGCAGGTCAGCAGCTCATTGGTCAGCAAGTAGCCAGATACTGAGTCACCGCCTTTACAGGAAATCCATTTGGCTCCAGGCGCCATACCAATCTGGTTCGCACCACCATCGTCCCCGACCATCGTGCCCATTACATGGGTTCCATGCTGTGCTCCATCGCAGGGTACACCATCAGTTGGGCACTGGTGGTATGGATCGTACCAGTTGTAGTTGTGGTTGAAGACACCGGCACCCAAATTCCCGCGATATTGGTTCACCAATGCCGGGTGATCATATTGAGTGCCGGTATCAATCTCGGCAACCACTGTTCCCTGGCCGGTAAAGCCCTGTGCCCAAACATCGGGAGCACCCACTTTAGCAATGTTCCATTCGATCGCATTCTCGACGGTGACTGGCTGCAACAATGTTTCAATGTAATTGGGAGAAACGTCTTCTACAGCGATCTTGCGGTTGGCTACCAGTTGAGATACATCCTGCCTGGCTGCCAGGTTGTTTACCAGATCTGCGTTGCCTGCATGGATAATCACCGCGTTGACGATGTACATTGGGGTGTAATCAACGCCCAGGCTGTTCAGGTAAGCTCGCAAACTGATCTGGCTGGATTCTGCATATTGGTTCAAGATGTTGTAAACCGCCCAACCGCGTTCATTCCAGTCCGCAATACCATAAGCCGCACTGACGTCAGCCTGGCTTCCCAATACGGCTACGAAATCGGTCGTTCCATCACTCGAAGCGGCGATATCGCTGAAGATCTGTTCGTCCACGCGCAGCAAGCCCGGAACAGCCAGTGCACCGATCTCCGGTGGTAGCGGTTGCGTGCTGTCGATGAGGCTGATGTTGAAGTAGTACGGTCCTGTCCCATCGTTGTTGATCGTCAGCGTCTCAGCGGTTGTCCCGCCAGGTACTACGCTCACTGTTATCTCTGCAGGTTCCCAGCTGATATCTGAGGCCACCAGTGCCCAATTAATGATCACCGGTTTCGTTCCCACGGTGAACGTATATACACCGCCTGGCCACCCCTCTGGATAGAAGGAAGGCTGGTGATGAAGGGCATCTGCGCCGAAATAATAGAAATCAGGAGCAACATCTTGCAGTAAATAGTTGCCATCAGCATCGGTGTAATCGTCATAATACGTCCCTAATCCATCCACCGAGTCCTGGATCCAAACATATGCATTTTCAATCGGTAAACCACTGTCTGCATCGGTAATATTGCCGCCTACACCGCAGATTGACCTGACAGTGATCGTAGCAGCGGCGAATGTCCCTGGGTTGGCTTGGGAAGTCGCCGTGACCGTGAACGATCCGGTGACACCGCAATCCAAATCTGCTGGGATTGTGACCGTCATGGTGAAGTCATCCTGCATTCCAGCAGGGATCGGTCCGATGCTGCCAGGGATGCCTACAGTCCAGGTCACGTCCGAGGTGTAGGTCAGGTCGTAGGTATCTGAAATCAAGGTTTGGTTCACCACCGTGAACACATCCGACACTGTCGTGCCGGGTAATCCGGCGACTTCGAATGACGCGGGGAGCAACAGTACATCTGTCGCCGGGTTGGCGAAGAACTCAGAAGATTCAGTCATCGCATTGGTCCCCGAACCATCATAGCCTCCGAATGCCCATAAACCTGGAACCCCAGGACCTGTCCCACCGGAGGTGGAAGGAATATATACTGCGGCTTCATTGCGACGCCCGGTAGCTGGAGTGGGGACTGCCAGGTCTGGGAATGATTCCCATAAATCACCTGCCACATCGTAGCGGAATACCCAGCGGTTGGGTCCTGGAACGGGCCAAAAACCACCAACCATGAAGATGCCACCACCAATGTAGTTTTCATCGACGTATACTGCCGGTGCATCACCGTTCGCCTGGGGCAGGTCAGCCATTAAATCATCCTGCCAGCAAGCACCCGGATTAGCGGTATCATATACAACGGTATCATTGATCGGTGTCAGGGTGGGGATTTCATCGCCCCCGATGGCATAAATCAAGTTACCCAAAGCAATTGCAGAGATATAGGAGCGACCCGTTGGCAGGTCGCAAGGAGATAAGGTCCAGCGGGTTCCTGCAGCAGCCAGGGGGTCATAAATATATGTGCTGGCGTACATATTGACTCCATCAAAACCACCAAACACATAAATTTTACCGCCTTGAGCTACCACACCACCCGCACTGTAGGACACTGCTGGTGGGAATGGGTCTGTGGCAATTGTTTCTGCCAGGTTAACGTCAGGGTAATAAACCTGGACTGCATTGGTCTGACCGCCTGTGCCGGTACGACCACCAATGATGTAATATCCGGGTCCGTTACCCCGTCCATCATCGTCGATGAGCACCACTTGATAGTTAGAGACCGGTGTCGCCATCACTGCCCCGGTTACTGCAAATGTTTCGGTCACCGGATCGAAATAGAAAACTGACCCGGTAGTAGTGGTATCGAGCTCACAGCGACCACCCAGGAAATATACCCGGTCTTGAGTTGGATTGTAGATCCCAGTGAACCGAGCCAATCCATTACCAGCCGCACACCCCAGGATGGTCGTATCCAGGTTCGGTCCCATTTGCCAGGTGCCTGACCAATCAGCGGGAGCGTCTGCCCCTTTTGCCAGACTGACCGCCCCGAAAATTCCGAACAAGCCCAATGTGATACCCAGTACACAGATACCAGTAATGAAAACAATCTTCTTATTCATTTTTGGTTTCCTCCTCAATTGTTAGTTAGCAAATCACGGAACTTAATCCAATCATTAGAGCGCATGGAAAATTCTAGTATCTCACCTCCTCATATTGCGATTATTTGCCCCCGATGGATAATTTTAAAATTATACCCGATTCTCAAACAATTTTAATTGTCACAGGTTAGCTATTCTAATTTAGAGAAGCAAAAACAATACAAGTTGATAAGCTGCCTAAAGATATCAACGAACAAGAAACACACATTGGTTGTTGATTAACATCTCCCCTTATAATGCCGGAAATCACTCAGCGTTTACTTTCCCAGTATTCGTCCGCTTCCTGCTCCATTTTGGCAAGACGCGTGCAATAATCAGGGAACTCTTATAGATGCGCCAGGGTAGTCTTTCCGGTCTGGATTTCATCGTCATCGGTGACATTCGTGTGCAAGTCACGCACACCATGTTCCAGCTCGACCGTCAATCTCGCTTGAAACTCATCAATCCGCACCTCATCCCAATTAACGCTGAGCGCATCGCCGCTCTTATTGCTTCTTACGGGGTAAATTTTCGTTCTGGTGACATTGTAATTGATCCTATTTAGATGTGGGTGGATTGTAGACTTCAAATTTACCAGGGTATGCACTCACTGAATTATTTCCACTTCCTGGCGAGAGGCTTAACGAGATGTTGGGCAGAGCACCTGTACCCGACCAGCTCGATTATCTTCTTATTCAGTCGCAGGTTCCATTTTAACCGCCTGCTCAACGAACCCTCCCACCTCCGCCTGCCTCATAACTTCCTGAATAGTTTCCATCAGCATCCGTGCTGAGGCTGCATCCAGCTCTACTGCCACGCGCATACCCGGTGACCCTGCCTGACTGGTGAAGTCAAGGTTCAATGTATATTCCAACGGCATGTCATAAGGGTGGTCGTAGCTTACACTCGCCTGATCGACCTTGAACCACCCCGAGCCTGCTTTACCACTGCCGATTACTTTTACTTGTTGGGCAATCATTGTGCACATAATCTGTTCCTTCCAATACAAACTTCATCATTTTAGAATAGCAGATTACCAAATATTACACGACCAATAACAACAGTGCCTGGGTTTAATTCAAGTGCTTTTCCAAGAAAGCAAATACCTTATTCCATCCATCCATTGCCTGCTCCTGTCGGTAAGCAGGTCGATTTTGATAGAAAAATGCATGTCCAGCGCCATCGTAGCGATGGAATTCATACTGCTTACCGAGTTGCTTAAGGGTTGTTTCCAATATATTTACCTGCTCGGGGGTTGGTGAGTGGTCATCATTTCCAAAGATTCCTAACACCGGGCAGGCTAGATCCGCCGTATAGTCCATTGGTGCCACTGGTTGCTTGGGTGTAAGTTCCTCCGCCGTCATCACCACCCGGCCGCCCCAGCAGTCCACCAGAGCGGCGAAACCCGGAATACGGCAAGCTGCCAGGTAGGCGTGCCTGCCCCCTGAACATGTTCCGAACAGACCTACTTTGCCGTTGATGTACGGCAGTGCCTTGAGCATCGCCAGGGCTGCGCCTAAATCACCCAACACCTGGTCATCAGCGACACCTCCCGCTCCACGCACCCTGGCAGCCACATCTTCAGGTGTGCCATGACCTTCCCGGAAATACAGGTTCGGGCACAGGGCGGCATAGCCGTATGCAGCGAACTTACGTGTCGTTTCGCGGTACCATTCGTCCCAGCCTGGCATGTGGTGCACCAGTACGATCCCCGGGAATGGTCCCTGCCCAAGTGGACGGGCGAAATAAGCATTGATCAGGTCGGCATGGTAACCGGGTAGGATTACTGTCTCAGCCAGCATGCCCTCGTATTGGTCGGTCGTGTACATACAACCCTCCTATAAGGTGAGATAAGAAAACCAGGTGTTACTTGATACATTAATTATACGACGGGCTAATTAACTATCCTCGCAAATTAATATTCCCCTTAGGTTAACCTCACAATTTAATTAGCGGTTCGACTATTCGCACTATCGTCAGGACCGCCCGGATGCACCCATTTTACATTGATTCACTTATTGTTTTAGCGAATTCCTGATCGGATCCTTTTCCGACGGTATATTGTCCGAATGATTCCGGTCAGCTCATTTTCTTATTGGAATACCATGATCCGGTTATTCTGGTTATCAGCCACGTAGATAATCCCTTTATCGTTGATTGCGATCCCGAGCGGTCGATTAAATGCACCCCCCACCTGGATCGGTCCAAGGATGGCGAACAGGTAACGCCCGTACGCATCGAATACGATCACGACATCCTTGAACGTATCGGTAATATACACTCTATCCTGAGTGTCAATCGCAATCCCCCGTGGACGAACGATAACTCCTTCCTTGCTGGCAATCTTTCCAAATATGGAGATAAAGTTACCCTGTGAGTCAAATTTTTGCACCCTGCTGTTCAATTCGTCGGTCACATACATAAAGCCCTGTGTGTCGAAGGCAATATCCGAAGGGTTATTGAAGTTTCCCGACCCATTCTTATCCCGACCATATATCCCGAATTTAAAAAGGAAAATCCCATCTAAGTCAAATTTTTGCACCCGGTGGTTATCCCGATCCACCACCCATAAGCTGCCGTCAGGACCGATCTTTATATTCAAGCAGTGGAAAAACTGTCCATCCTCTTTACCTTGCGAGCCAAATGTTTTCACGAAGTGACCTTGTGGGTCATATTTGAAGATGCAGCTCTTTTTGAAGTCAGCAACGTAGCAAAATCCGTCTGTATCCACAGCCACCGCTGATGGCTGGCCTAGGCGCCCTATCTTCTTGATCAGGCTGCCTTCGCCCTTCCCAAAACTCATCAGACTCTTACCGTCCTGGTCGAATTTAGCAATCCTACCGCCCGAGGCTTCTGCCACATAGATATTATTGGCTTGATCGATGGTTATTCCATACGGTCGAAGCAAATGTTCACCAAATGTTTTAAGGTACATAATAGGAGTTTTAACTTCCATACCTGCATATCCTCTCAAAAAACAATAGTTCGACACATAATATCTTTGCGCTGCTGATATTAATACCATACAAGTGGACTTTAAGATCAAATTTCGCCTATCTTCTGCAAATTTGGCAAAAAGAAGGTATTTCAGCTGAATTAGCTTTAACCTACACCATCAAAATTTGGTGATTTCTACTGTCTTGTAAGTGCTGTCCAGTTTTTAAATTGGAGCAAATTTATCGCTTTTTATTAAATTCCTTGACGGGCTACGCCCATGTGTGTATAGTCACCGTGATGTCATAAAGCCTAGACTCTCCCCAAAAAATCCATTGCATGTACTGGATCATCGCTATGGGTTGTGGGGTATTTATCCTGCTCACCACGCTTGCCAACTCGATCATCAGTATATTTATACTATCGATGGGAGCATACAGGTATATTGGGAGTAATGCTGTTATTGGATCTTAGGCCGATAACATCCATGAATATTCCGGTTTAAGCAAATTGCTAATAACTATTAGCAAATCACTGGTTTCGATGCCTCAGCACCTTCCCCGCTAAGGCTCCGGTGTGCGCTTCCCGATCCACCACGATTTCCCCGTTGACCAGCACATAATCGATTCCCTGTGGGTACTGGTGAGGGTAGTTTTCAAACGGGTAGGTATGTGGGTAGAGGTTGGTCGCCCGGTCGTGCACACGCTCCAGGTCGAAAATAACCACATCTGCCCATGCTCCCTCGCGCAGCACGCCTCTGTCCCGCAGCCCCAGCCTCTGTGCCGGGAATGAGGTCATCTTGCGGATCGCTTCCTGGAGCGTTAAAACAGGTTCATCGCGCACATAACGTTCCAGCACTCCCGGGAACTCGCCATAACTGCATGGCGAATAAGGCGGCGGATCATTCAGAAAGCCATAAGGTGCCAGCACCTGCCCGTCGGATGAGATCATCACTGCCGGGTGTTGTAGCAGGATGCGGATATTAGCCTCGTCGATGTAGTCAAATATCGCTTCTGCCTGGTGACCATTCTCGATGATCAGGTCAAAGTAGGTATCGAATGGATCCTGCTTACGTTCACTGGCGATAGTTTGGATGGTTTTTCCGATTACATCAGGCGTATTCGGCGCGTGCAGAATGGTGATACGCTGCCATTGTCCGTGTTTCAGCAACCCCACGGGTCCGAAGGCCGGTTTCTCATCATCCACGATCACAGTTCGGATAGCCTGGCGTCTCTCAGGATTTTTAAGCATGGTTGTTATTTCACTCGCCGGCAGGTCTTCAATTTCTTGCGGCAGACCTCCGGTTAATGATGGACCCAGATCGGTGTGCAAGTCATTATCCACGGTCACATCCTGTCCTCTGGCACGTGCCTCTTCCACCAGGCGTAGATTAGCACGTGCGTCGTAAGGCGCACCAAACTTAGGGGCATTATGAGAAATATGCACTGCCACTCCCGTTTCGTGCCCGATGCCGATCGCTTCAGCCACCGCTTCCAGGATCGTCTCCCGCTCACCTCGGATGTGAGATGCGTATATCCCTTGGTATTGAGCCACCACCTTGCACAGAGCTGTTACCTCGTCGGTGCTGGTAAAACACCCCGGCGGATAAACCAGACCAGTCGACATACCGAATGCTCCTGACTGCATCGCTTCATCCAACAACTCCTTCATCTCATCAAGCTCATTATTGGTAGGCGCCCGCTCCTCGAGACCCATTACACTCATACGCAATGCTCCGTGCCCCGACAACGCCGCAATATTGATTCCCAGTCCACCATTTTGGAGTGTTTCCAAATATTGCCCAAAACTACGCCACTCCCAGCTCACTTCGGCTTGGTCTGAAATCGGACCCCAATATCGTTTAAGCACCGGAAGGTGTGTATCGCTCACCGGTGCGGGGCTCATCCCGCAGTTACCAATCAGCTCGGTTGTCACCCCCTGCCTCACCACACTTTCCGCTTGTCGGTTTACCAGGATCGAGAGGTCTGAATGGGTGTGAATGTCGATAAATCCCGGTGATACATACCTGCCTGCTGCATCAATCGTTTTGGTTCCTTTTAATATTCCTGGCGGAGCAATTTTAACGATTTTCCCCCGCTCAATGGCTACATCACCCCAGTACCACGGGTTACCACACCCATCCAGTATGCGACCTGAGGCAATCACAAGCTCGTAAGTTGTCATCATATCTCCATCAATGCGAGGATGTGGTAATTATAGTTGAGATTATCCCCACCTATTCCGATTAGTTGTAAGCGCGAACTGTGGTGATACAAGCTGGTTTTTTGGTTGCATGTACCAGGCGGTGGCTGAATACTCACACAAGGGGGGATTTCGGATCTTTCGCATTCCTTTCGAGTTTTTCGAGTTCCAATTCCTTCTTCATGCTCCAAGCGCTTATTCCTGTTCCACTTCCAATTCCCTAAATAACTTCTCCAACCAATTCATGGCAATTAATGCGTAGCTGGTACAATTCTCCTGACACCTATGAACCCCCTATTACTTGAGTCTGCCTGCAACTTGTACAACACCTCCCCGGATGAGCTGCTATCCCTCTCCGGAGGCAACTACAACGCGGTATATCAGTTTCCGCAAAGCGATAAATCCGCCATCCTGCGCATTGGTGTTGAGGATTGTCCCATCAACCAGACCCTGGGTATGCTCGAATGGGTGCGCTACCTGAGCAATAATGGAGCGCCTGTTACTGCGCCTGTGCATTCCATTAATAATCACCTCGTGGAAAGGCTCACCCTTTACGGTACACCTTACACATTAACCGCCTTCGAAAAAGTCGAAGGTGTATTGGCTGAAAAAATTCCTCCCAGTCAATGGGATGACCCTCTTTTCCACAGCATCGGTCAGGCAACTGGGAAGATGCACCTGATTTCAACCGGCTACCATCCATCCCGACCCAACCTCACCCGCCCGCAGTGGGATGAGAGTTACGAGATCCGTGAAGCTAAGGACAAGCTGGCCCTCACCTCCGACCCCGCCCGCGCCAGGCTCACCAACCTCATCGATGAGCTGGTCCACCTGCCCACCTCGCCCACTGATTTCGGTCTCATCCACAATGATCTGCACTTCGCCAATTTCATTATCCAGCCGGATGGTCGGATGGCCATTATCGATTTCGATGACTGTGGCTACGGCTGGTTCGCGATGGATATTGCCATGGCGTTGTTCGATGTGCTTGTGCTGTATAATGCCCCCAGCGAAGAAGAGAGCCACCGCTTCGCCCAACGCTTCCTCAGCAGCTATCTGGTAGGATACCGGTTGGAGAACGACCTTTCCCCATTCTGGCAGCAACAGATCCCAAATTTCCTCAAGCTCAAAGAATTGTGTATTTATGCTACCCTTATTGACCTCCCAGAAATTGCCAAGCCTGGTTCCTGGGTGGGAAATTTTATGCGCGGACGAGCAGCGCGCATTGCAGATGACATTCCATACATAGATATCGATTTTGCTGCTTGAGGGTCTCCCTTCCATCTCACCCCCGCAGGATAGCTGGATAAAATGGCTGCCCAGGGAAGAATAATCGAATTCTCCTGCAACAACAAAGCTAACTACGTATTTCGTTTATCACATACTTTTTAAATCTAATTACGTGATGCTATGAGGGTATTTGTAATCTGTGTAGTTTAAGCGCCGGCGCTTCCACCGTCCTTCGCATCCGGATGGTCACCCCGATTGCCAGTGCCAATGAAAGCAGGTAAATCAACCCATATGGGGTCATGAAGCCTCTCTGCATCACATAAACCAACACAGTGAAGATCAAGAACAACGCTGCCTGGATCCAAGTCCACACGCGCAGCGTACCCAGGTACTCATGATCGGTGTTTCGTTGGTGAGCAATTCCATCCAGTCCAACGAAGAACAAGGCGAAGAAAAGGAACTCGGTTGAGAGCATCAGTTTATCGAACCAGACTGGTGGGGAAAATCCACTCCACAGGTTGATCCAGGATGGGATCGGCCACAGGATGGCAACTCCACTGAACCAGATCAGCAAGTCAAGTAGGATATGCATCAGGATTCCCACCCCCAGCCTAATTCCAAGGTTGCCATAGCTTGGCTTTTTCGCCAACGCTTCCACCACGAAAAAAACGATCATCACCGCCACCACGCTGAATAAGCTGTGCGTGAATGTTTGGTGCAGTCCATCTATTGGCAATTTCATCACGGTAGCTGCTGCCACTACCAGGTTATCCATATCTGGCAGCAGGCTTCCCAAGACGATGTCCAACATCAGCCACTCGTGAGCCGGGGATAGCTTGCGGACTGCGTTTTCAATTAAACCATGGATTCCCCTTGTGCCATATAATTTCACTCCTTATACAGTCCTGGTTAGATTCGCCGCTTATTGGTTAATTCTTGTCAACCGCAGTTGGATAGAGCATCAATCGATTGACCGTTCTCCCTGGCACAATCCTGCTTAGCCATAAAGGCTAACGACTCTATCTTTTCCATCAATTGCCTGGTCAGAGCACGCAGGTCAGATATTGCCGCTGGAGAGCCAATCTCACTTCCTGGCATCCAGGCAGAGCCGATATGCAGGTAGCAGTGACCATGAGTCTGCCAGTGTCCTTTCGAGATTCTCCCGTTCTTTTTCCGCTCGATATAATGCAAGTACTTGGCCGGGACGTAGAAACCGACCGGGATAATTGGTGCTCCAGTTTCCACCGACAGCGTTACCGCTCCTGTGCCACTTTTTAATAATTGATGGTTGGGGTTTAAGCGCGCTTCCGGGAAGATAGCAATCACCTTATTTTGCTTTATCAGGTTTATCGCCTTCTCTAATGCCAACAGCTTGTTATCCGCAAGCACCCGGATCTGGTCGCTTTTAGCCAGCATCCAGCCGATAAAAGGGATATCGAACAAGTCGTCTTGGGCGAAGAAGTGCAGCTTTTCGCGAAATACAAATGGGAGGAATAAACCATCAGTGGCATTGGGGTGGTTGCCGGCTATTATTTTTGCCCCCAACGGCACATTAGTCTCTCCGTACACCCGGCAGTCTTGAAAGAATATCGTCTGAAAGATGCGGATGATCCCCCTGGTGGTGTTGTAATAGATGTCCATACCTGCTATCCTGGTTACATAATGGCTCAAAGTCACTGCCAAAGGCAGAAGTGATTGCCAAATTTCGCCAAATTGTACCTTAATTTCCTGTATCATAGCTGGTCAAATTACAACCATCCTTCCCTCGAACATTACTGATTGCGATAATTTGCTGTAGATTGTTTTCGTTGAGAATTGGCTCTCGTTTGCCATGCTATAATGAATCCGATCATTACCCACAATTTTTACAGGGTTTCCCAGCAATAAATAAGGTCTGACAACCACAAAGGCTCGTGCTTCCAAATGGATGGAAAAAATCAATGGATAATTGGTTTCTTTGGCTCATTATCGCCGGCTGGATAGTTGGCCCGTTAATTTATTCTGCTGGTACTCTATGGAAACTCTTCTTGGGTTGGCGCATACCTATCACCTGGATCAGCGCCTTGCCCAGCCAGGGTTGGGTTGAAGTGACCGGTAGAGCGAAAGGCATTCTTATAAAAAGCCAGATTAACCAATCCGACTGTGCTTATTGGCAGCTTGAAGTTAAAGAATATCAAAGCAGTGGGAGAGGTGGAGGCCACTGGAGGACGGTGCACAAACAGTCATCCGGATCTATAGAAGTCGATGACATGACCGGACGAATAAAAATCCAAGATGGTAATACTGATGTACTGACGAGCAATGAATCCGTCATGGAAAACCTTGATGAAGCCACAAAAATCTCTTTACAAAACCTGGGCATAAAAACCAAAGGGTTTTTGGGGTTTAATCGCAAGCTGCAGGTTTACGAACGCCTCATTGCGCCTGATGAAGAAATTCTGGTGTTAGGGAAGCTTCAAAAAAGCGATAGTGCTATATCGATTTCTGCTGGCTCGATTACACCGCTGGTCATCAGTAACCTGAGCAAGCCGGAGATGATGAAAGCCTTATTCTGGCGCACTATCCGACCGGTGATTGTACCTTATATAATTGGCCTTGCTTTTCTTGCATTCATCATATATACGGCTTTACAGTAAATCGTCACTCTCCGAAGCTTATCCTGGTCGTCTCAGCACATTTAGATTACTGCTCCCTTTCCTCCTGGCAAGATTCCATATAATAGGTACGACCGACTGGTGGTTGGGTATTTCTCATACAGTTCTAAACAGATTCATCTGCAAAAAGGCCGCGACTGATGTATAGTCAGGGTAATAATTTGAATATGATGGGAGTGGAGATGGTCATTTAGTCCAACTCCACCATCACATGAATTACTTAGTTGCAGCTCACTTTTGAGGATACGGGGAATTTGAGTTGAGAGTTATTACCCATTGATATCATATATTACGGAGGAAATTTATGGAACAATCAACCCCCACTCTGGCAACAGACCTGGTCCGCATCCATAAGGTAATCACACGTGCGCTCGATATATGTCTGGTCAAAGGCAGAGCATTTCTGCAGTCAGGATTTTCAGAGCCAGAATTGCTACTCGGCTATTCCAGCTATTCCCACAGTCTCGTTGCCGTTTTGGATTCACACCACACCAGCGAAGATATCATCGCCTTTCCTGAATTTCGCCTGGTAATACCCTCTGCTCCTTATGCTCAGTTAGCATATGATCATAATGAGATTGAACTACTCCTCGATCCACTTTCCTCGGTGATAGCAAACCTTTCCGATGACACCCATAACGGACTTCTGAAGATCGTCCTAACCTTGAATAAGATCACCGAGATTTGGGCACCTCACATCCAGCTGGAAGAACACTATTTTTCCTCAGAAGGCCTGATTGATGTAATGGCTCCAGAAGATCAGATACGCATCAGTGAAGCTTCTGCTAAACACAGCCGTGAGAATGCCCAGCCTCCCTATTGGGTAATCCCGTTCATTTTGTATAATCTCGACCGTGAAGACCGGGCAATTATTGCAGCAAGCCTACCTGCCACCATCACGGAAGAATTGATCCCCAAAGTTTGGGCAGAACAATGGGCTCCCATGAAACCTTTTTTGCTGGAATGATAAACTGGCAATTCTAGGCTCTTTATTTTCCAGCATTCATTGAGAATAATAATCTTTCCCCTGCACTACGTATCGCTGATATTGCCAAACTTGAACAGGAAGCTTTATCGATATTACTATTTTCTATCGGAAACTTAGAATAATCCCTGCCAGCACAAAAACTTGTCACTTAGTTCGCCCTCAATAAAATACCCCCGCCAGTACCCTATTAATACCCCTAACAGGGCCTGTTTTTTTATCCGCAATGATTTATTATAGAGATATGAGCCTTAACCTGTGCCTTCATGCGAGGTGGCAATCAACAAATATCGACAAGCAATTGATAATTCATTAGCATATATCATCACACCACAGTCATGACGGCGCTCGACTGCACGTTCAAGATCATATCAAACAGGTAATCAAATGGACCCAATCGTTATTGTTGAAGGATTACGAAAGACGTATGGCACCTCTGTTGCTGTGGATGAGATCCGTTTTATGGTGCGTGAAGCCGAGATTTTCGGAATGGTTGGTCCCAACGGTGCCGGAAAGACCACCACGATCGAGTGTCTGGAGGGTCTACGCACCCCCGACCGAGGGCAGGTAACCGTCCTGGGTATTGATCCTCAGCGCGAAAGTCATTTCCTTCACCTTCACACCGGGATGCAGCTTCAGCAATCCAACCTCCCCGAACGGATGAAAGTTTGGGAAGCATTGGACTTATATAGCTCGTTCTATCCCAAAGCCGCTAATTGGGAGGATCTGCTCGTGCAGTTAGGACTATCAGAAAAGCGTAATACTCCCTTTGGCAAGCTCTCAGGTGGACAAAAGCAACGCCTATTTATTGCCCTGGCACTCCTCCCAAACCCGGAATTGATATTTTTAGATGAGCTAACCACCGGTTTAGACCCCCAAGCCCGGCATGTCATCTGGGACCTGGTACGAGGTGTACGTGCGCAGGGCAAGACTATTCTCCTAACCACTCATTACATGGAGGAAGCTGAGCGTTTGTGCGACCATGTTGCCATTCTCGATCACGGTCGTATTGTCGCACATGACACTCCTGCAGAGCTCGTCCGTATTCATGGATACGGGGAAAGCCTTGCCTTCACAGTGGAAAAACCCCTCCCGGCTGACTTTATAAATTTCGTGGATAGAATTGGTCGCCTGGATATTCAGGGAGAGCGGGTTGTTGTCTATGGAGATACAAACCAATCAACGCTGGTCAGTGATGTCGTCTCGCTGCTCACCAAACTGGAGATTCCATTCCGAAACTTACGCTCCGAGCAGCCCAGCCTCGAAGATGTATTCTTGAAATTGACAGGGCATGGAATGATAGACTAAGGTGTGAGATGAAGAGTCTGCTCAAGATGACGTGGATGGAGACCAAGCTTTTCCTGCGCGAGCCAGTGGGAGCCTTCTTCACTTTAATATTCCCGCTGATGATGCTGTTCTTATTTGGCTCAATTTATGGCAACATTCCATCGAAGTATTTTAACGGTCAAGGTACGGTTGACATCTCCGTTCCAGCGTACACCGCCATGATTATTGCCACCACCAGCCTACTTGGTCTGACCATCACCATCACTGCCTATCGTGAAAACGGTGTTCTACGCCGCCTGCGCACCACTCCAATAAACCCCTTTACCATCCTGATAGCTCAGGTAATTGTCCTATTTGTGATGACTTTGATTGGAATGTTCCTGCTTATTATTGCTGGCAAACTGGTCTACAATTTACGCTTTGAAGGAAATGCCCTGAATGTGTTGGTGGCTTTTGTTTTGTGTATCCTGAGTTTCTTTGCCCTCGGTTTTATCCTCGCCGGGATAATGCCGACCGCCCGCACAGCACAGGTGGTGGGCATGGTGATTCTCTATCCGATGCTGTTTCTTTCCGGAGCCGGTTTCCCGCGCGAGCTGTTACCTGAAACGATAAAGAAGATCGCCAACTTTCTTCCACTGACCTATGTGGTCACCCTATTGCGCGGGTTATGGGTCGGTGATCCCTGGAACAAGCATCTCACCGAAGTACTCGTCCTATTCGTGATCCTTGCGCTGGGTGTGCTGATATCTATCAAAACCTTTCGCTGGGAGTGAGAGTATAGATAATAACATAACAGCTTGTCGACCAGTGCCCACATCCTTTTCAGGCGGTGATCTGAGCCTGGTGGTCAGGGTGTGTTCATAAAAAGCCAGCCGAGAAATTGAACTAAATCTAAACTCCAGGATATTATTAGTATACACGGAAGCAAACCAGCAACATCCAAACAAACCTGCCGTATATCTGGGATAGGAAGGTGAAATGCAACCCACCCTTCACAAATCGATTATTCGCTGGATATATCCAGTATTTCTTCTTTTTTTAGTCATCGCCTGCACCGGACAGGTTCCCGCTGCTACCACCTTGCCCTCATTAGCCTCACCCACGGTAAACATGCAGGGACTATCACCCAATGAATTTTCCACATTGAGCAGCCTGGAGCTACTTTCCGATAATCCCTTCTATGTCATGCATTATGCAGGTGATTATGACTATCCGCTAACCGGGTCGATCACACCTGTTGATCCCGATATATCGTGCTCGCTCTTTGCTGCAATGGGAGATGCTGAGGGCATGCTGTATGGTCGCAACTTCGATTGGGGATTCAGCCCTTCCCTGCTGCTTTTCACCGATCCTACCGATGGATATGCCTCGGTCAGCATGGTTGCCCTGTCCTTCCTGGATATCAGCGCCGCTGACTCCACAAAGTTGGCTGATCTGCCATTGACAAAGCGAACCGGTTTGCTTGCTGCCCCCTCCCTGCCTTTTGATGGGATGAACGAATATGGACTTACGGTTGCCATGGCAGCAATTCCAGATGAATATGCAGATGACACCGGCAAAGACCCTTCCAAACCTAGCATAGGTTCAATTGGCATCATCCGGCAGATACTCGACCACGCCCGCAACGTGGACGAAGCGTTGGCGATCTTTGGGCAATATAATATCGTTTTTAGCGGTGGACCTCCCATCCATTACCTGCTCGCTGACCCGAGTGGCAAGGCGGCGTTAGTTGAGTTCTATCAAGGGGAGCTGGTAAGGCTACCCAACGCTACTCCATGGCATATCGCCACCAACCATCTGCGCTGTATCGCTGTCGGGGATGGCGGTTGCTGGCGCTACAGTACCATCTCTGACCGGCTCACCGCCGCGCATGGCGTGCTGGATACCCAGGCTGCCATGCAGCTTCTCTCAGATGTCAAACAAGACAGCACCCAATGGTCAGTAGTTTATAACATGACCTCAGGTGAGATAAATGTGGTCATTTCGAAAAACTATCAAAAAGTCTATACCTTTCATCTCGCCTCAAGCTCTCCGTGAAAATTCAATATTATTGAAATACCCTTTACTTCCAACTATTCAGCCTCTTACTTTAAGACCAAGAAGATTGGGAATACGGTCGCACTGTCATAGCTAAAGACTGAATAAAAAGGTCGTAAATTCTCTCCAAATTATGCAACATCCAACGTTCAGTATGCATCTAATCATTGGTAAGGAACGTATTTAGAGGATATATGAAAAATGATAAAGGGAAAGCCATAATTACGCCTTCCATGCTTAAAATTTGAGGGTGATGATTTACACAGATTATCAACAATGCTCGGGGGTAATTATGGCTAAAAGGAAATTCAATCTCTCTTTATACTATTTGTCTTGACCAGGAGGTTAGACTATGCGACGTACTTTAATTATCATACTCACGCTGATAACCGCAGGGATTCACGTTTACTTCTATACAACCGGACCAGGATTCACATTATCTGGACCAGATAGGTTGTTCACCTTATTTCTATTTAATGCCATTGGGTACCTTGGGCTGCTAGGTCTCCTTTACTTGCCACTGGGTTTGCCTGACTCCCTTCACAAGCTGGTACGGCCGGTTTTCATTGGGTATACCATTCTTACCATTGTGCTCTACATTATCATTAGCGCACAGTCGGGGATCTGGTCGGTCCCACTTGCACCGATTTCCAAGCTGGATGAGCTTATCCTGGTGTGGCAGCTGTGGGCAGAAGGTAGGGCAGAAATGCCTGTAACAGCCTCTCGCAAATCGGATGCCATGCTATAATCTAGATTATCCCAAATTAGGAGAATCACAGATGGCTGGATCGGGAAAAGCGGATAAAGGTAGAAAACAACAGAAAAAGAAACCTCAACACACGCTGAAGGAAAAACGTAAGCTAAAGGAAGAAAAGAAAAACAAAACTTCCACCGGTCTCGGTGCTTAAGGTTTCACAGCAAGGTCAAGGTAATATCTTGGTCGGGTAAAGCGAACATTCCGAATGAATTGGAATGAACGTGGATATTGCTCGTCAAAAATTGAAAATGGGAGGGCTTGCAGGCAATCCTGCACACTCCCATTTTTCATTTCACCTGGTCTGATGTTAATGTAAGGATGGAGCTGGATTATTAGTATCATTCTATGAGTATCCTTACCCACTCATCCATCACCGATAGCTATGTCTGATACTCTGGTCAGAGAGTTTTACACAGCTCAGGTTCGGGCAGAATGGCACCGGCTGGTTAAAAATGCATATCACCGGCTGGAATTTGATACTACCCTGCATTACCTGGATAAATATCTGCCTAAGGTTGGTTTTCTCCTGGATGCCGGAGGTGGACCAGGACGCTACACCCTCGAGCTGGCAGAGCAGGGCTACGATATGGCATTGCTGGACACTACCCAGGCAAACCTGGATTTTGCCAAACGCCAGGTTAAGCGCCGGGGGCTAAAGACCAGGATCAAGGAATTCACTGCTGGCTCCATCGTGGACCTCTCCAGGTATAGTGAGGCGACTTTTGATGCAGTCTTATGCACCGGTGGGCCGCTTTCCCACGTGCTCGATCCGCAAGAACGAAAGCATGCTATCTCAGAACTGGTGCGGGTCGCCAAGCCCGGCGCACCAATATTTGTCTCCGTGATTGGTCGCCTGGCTGTGTTGATAGTGATCCTAATGGAATCCCGGCACGAAATCGGGATGGCACACTACCAACGTCTCGTGGAGACAGGTGACTACCTGGGAGGGCATGGGTTTACCGCCTGTCACTTTTATCTGCCCGAAGAGCTGCACCTAGAATTTACCCGAGAAGGGCTGCAGGTTTTAGAGCTGGCAGGCCTGGAAGGTATCAGCACCCAGCATATCAAGCAAGTGAACCAGCTGGCGAAGGATGAACAGCGCTACCAGATCTGGCTGGAGACCCATTACCAGACCTGCACCCATCCCGGTGCGGTTGCCATCAGTGAGCACATGCTGATCGTCAGCCGGAAAGATGGGAGTTAGCCCCCCGATAAGGTGTATTTAGTAATACCCTCATATAACTGATGGTTGCGGGTCAGTTGGGGAAGGCGAAGGAATTATTACTCCTGAAGCTTATTCCCAGACCGGGCGATCACCTGCTGGTAGAACGTGGAGATGTGCATGTGGAAGCCCCACCCCGACCCCGTCAGCACATGAGCACCAGCTGGCAGACGGTCGGGTAGACTGTCAATCGTCACAACCTCACGATCATCCACCACACGGCAGATGTGACGTTCGGAATCCACCCGGTAAAGGCAACCATCTTCCCAGCTGGTGTATTCCGCCCCCACCTGGTTCTGAGTTTTCAGCCGTCTGAAGTGCCAGTAAACGTCATCCGGAGGTCGAATGTACTCTCCCATAGAACTATTTCCACGGTCAGGTTAATCGGCGGTCACTTTTAGTGACCATCTAATTACTAACGGTGACTTCAGGTTGTGGATGCTCAGACTTTTCGCTCTCTGCACTCGGCTTTTTTACCGGATCATCCAGAAGGAACTGGCTTAAGAAACCTTTTGCCGGACCAACTGGCTTTTCCAGTCCGGGGAAGGGCTCGTGACCAATAATCTTCGCCAGGAAATACGTGTAGACAATACGCAATGTGCTAAATATTGGGATGATCAGGAACGCCAACAAAACATTGTTATACGCAAACCCGAGCAACACGCCAGCAAAAGTAACCCAATAAGGTAATCTGACTAATTTACCGATGACCGGCAAGGCACCGAAGTTATAGGCAATCGTGCATATGACGTCATTGATCAAGGTAACGAGGAGGGCAAAAACCAGCGGGTCCATCGCAGTAAAACGAGTGGAGCCGAGCAGAAAGCATGGAATGAACACTACCAGACCAGATAAGAATCCGCCAACTAGCGGGAGCAGGCAGATCAAGCCAGTCAGTATTCCAAATACCACCGGGTAAGGTACACCGAGCAGCCAATATTCGATGATCGAACCTGCCCCCAGGAGGAGCACAAAAAAGGCCATCCCAGCGAGATAATTTCCCCAGATGCGGTCGAAATAAGTGATCAGTATGGTCGCCTCCCGGTCGATGACTTCCGGGATCCATTTCCTAAGACGGCCACGGGCACTGTGAGCACTGAATATCAGCAGGTTCGATATGAACACAAATAGACCGACATTCACAACGACGAAGGCGAACCGACCGTAAGTGATGATTGGCGCACTCAACCACACAAGCAAGAACTTGACCATCGCCGCCAACACTTTCACAAGGCCTTCGTTGGCGACAGATCCAATGGTTTGAGCTACTGGCGTTGAACCACCGGATGACCCCTGCAGGGAGGCAAGCATGGTGGTCGCTGCCTGGGATAAGTCAGTAACCATGCCCTGCAGGTAATTGACAAGCAGCTTCCACCCGACGAACAGCAGTAAAGCCATAATGATGTAGAGCACTGCGTAAACTAACAGGGCAGACTTGCGGTAAGCTTGAGTTCTGTTGCGGGCAAGATAGCGGATGGGGATATCAAGTATTATGGCAAACAGCAATGCTGCTGCCAGGTCACGGGCGATTGGAGAGACAAATAAGAACAACCCAAGCAGCGCAAACACGAACATCACTGCAACGATATAGCGGGCTGTATTTGTCCATTGTCGAGTGGTAATCGTAGGGAGGTCTACTGGTTCTTGCTCTTTCAGAATGCTCATGGTTTTCACCTTGGTCAGACGTACAGGAATTGGGCGACGTTTCCGATTATAACGGATATGAGTGCAGCTAGTGTGCAGCTTCCGATAGGACTACTAAAAGCGATCACCGATCCGGTCAATTCGTACACAGACTTACCGGCTGATTTGCGTTTGACTCGGGGGGAGGATGAGCATCCCAGGGACGTAATAACCAACGATGGCAATGAGCAAAGAAGCATCAGCGAGGATCAGCTGCCAGTAATTGGTGACCAGGTCGTAAAAGCGCGTGCCTGAATCGCCCACCGGAACGCTGAACCCTATTGGAAGGAGGATAAGAAGAGGGATCAGCGCGCCAATCGATGTACCGATAAGCCGTTGAATGGGCAGCAGGCGAACACCTTTCCACACCCAGCGTAAGGCAACCATCCCGACCAGGTTAATCCCGAGCACATAACCCAACCAGATGACGAAGAGCGATGCCAGCCATCCCGTGCGGGAGGTGGTATCGACACCGGAGAAAATGATGGATATGAGCAAGATAACGAGATATGAGATGACGATTTGTAAGATGATGGTTATCAGCAAGCCCAACAAGCGTAAAATGAATTTAAGCACCCTAATTTGACCCTCCGGTTTTCCGCCGAGCTACCCATGCCTGAGATACTCTTCCCTCTTGGATAGATGATCATCATCTTTGTTCTTTAAGGAGCCCCAGACCAATGGCGAGGCAGGTGGCGGCAAAGGCAGCAAAAGCAGCTGCCAGCCAACTCCGTTTCTGTTTCACTGCTACCCCGGCAGCAAGGCTCAATCCACTGCCCAATGCCAGGTTAACCCGCTGCACAACTTCATCGGCTTTCGCTGGAGTGCGACCGGCTTTAACGAGCGACCACTTTAGAATTGGCCCACCATCGATGCCCGGGATGGGTAACAAGGCGACCAGAGCGATGAAGCTGTTGGTCCCCAAGGCAAAATCGGCAAAATAACGGTTGAGTGTTCCTTCTTGGGAGTAGTGCCTCGCCAGCCAGGAGAACGGGATCATCAACGAATTAAAGATAGGTCCTCCCGATGCCCGGGTTATATGCTGAGATGGGGTAACCTGCTGATCATTGATGTCATAATAGATCAATAATGGGGTGCCAAAGAAGATGCGGATGGCATCCACCGGCTTTTCTATCCGTGATGCTGCAACAGTGTGCGCCAGGTTGTGGCACCACTCGGAGCCGAAGAGGATGGTGGTGGTGACTGCACCGGCATAGATACGTTTACGCCAGGACCAGCCAGGCTTTTTGTGTCCGGCAACCCAGGATAATATCAACCAGCTTCCCATCTCAAGTAACGGCAGACCGGTCAGGCCCTTGACCACTACAGGCGTGCCAAACACATGACCGATGACTGTGGGTTGGTCTTCAGCTTCTAGGAATGCGGGTTTTATCATTGGGAAACCAGTTACAAACCTGTAAATTGCCGAGTTATATCCACGAGTGATCCTTTATGGAGTAAAGACCGACCACTGGTAGTGTAATTGTTTAGCGTTGACCAACCCTGACCCGCTGGTGCAGTAGTTCCCCCGGTTGATCACAGAACACAGCAAGCGTGGAAAATCTATCGTCAGGAGGCGAGGATCCTCATTCACTCGATAGACTTCATGCCAGGATGACAGCGCCGGCAGGACACTGGCATTCCAGACCTGCAAGCTGGGCTCATCCAACCCCATGCGGACGGTCAGCTTGGGCTGGTTGACCAGCTCAGCCAGGATAAAGTAAGGCGCAGGTGATTGGCTTTTGAGGGCAGATAAATCCTCCCCTTGATAGCTGACCAATTGGAGGTCGGGACGGTGATAGTAATTGGCCAACATGAGCTGCATTTGCTCAATGTATTCGTTGGCGAGCTGGATATTCACCACCACCCGGCTATCCTGGGAAGCGTTTTCAGCCACGTATTCGAGCAGGCTGGCATTGGCCGAATCTTGGGCGAGCTGGATAGAGGCATCGGTGAAGCTGTTTGCTTGAGTTGCCAGCAGGAGCAAGCCAGTTAGAACCAGGCTGGCGATGCCCAATCCCTTCCAGAGACGACCAGACTGACGGATAAATTCCACGATCTCGACCAGCAGAACCCCAGACAAAACAGCGGTCCCAGCAGCGAATGGGAGCAGGTAATACTCGACTGCAAAGTGCCACGGGATGTACATCCCCAGCCAAAACGCCATCCAAACACCGGCCAACCACCATAAGCCAGAGCGGGGCAAGCGCTTTTTAACCAGGCAGCAAACTGCGACCATGAGTGCCATGGGCAACAACCAGATGAAGTCACGCAGCAGCCATCCACCCCAACGGACGATACCATTGAGGATACTGGTACGGTCAAAGTAAAACTCAGACGATTGACCCACTCCAAGAATTTTCGAGGAGGCTAAAAAGATCGTGCGACCGAGGTAGAACACCGCACCGCTTAGCAGGCTGACAAGGACGAGGTGACGGCTTACCCGTTCGACGAAGAGGGCGGAGGGGAAATGCTTGAGCCTGCCCAAAAAGGCAATGCCCCACCACACCAGGCTGATGGGCAGCAAAAGCAGAGTGCTTTCCTTGGTGAAGCATGCGACCAGCAGGCAAAGTGCGGATGCCACCAGGAGGAGCCAGTAACGGGCACCACGGGCTGACCTGGCAGCCAGAATCACCAGGCTGATGGCGCTGACCATCAACAGCAGCTGAAAATTCTCAGCCTTGGAGAGGGTGTAGACATTTTCGATCAGGGAAGTGCTGAAGACGAAGATAAAACCGGTAAGCACTGCCTGCAGCTTCGAGCCGCCCACGTCGACCACCAGATGGATGAGGAGGAAAGTGGTGGCAGCAAAGACGATCAGATTACCGAGGAAATACCAGAATGGATGACCGCCGACGAGCAAATACCAGAAGGCGAAGGCCGCCCAATAGATTGGACGTGCTCGACCCGCGACGAGGTCCCAGCTCAGGTCGAATTTCCCGTGCAGGAGACCCTGGGCAATGGTAAGGGCACGACCATCATCCATCAAGCCAAACTGGGGCGAGATCAGCCTGGGGAGCATGATCAGGAGGCACACGAGAATGGGTGCGTAAATCCAGTTACGCGAGAACCAGGAGGAAGCAGTCTTTGACCCAGTATCGAGGTTAAGCTCAGCCATGAGCCAGCTCCTTCTCCATGACGAAAGTCCCGGGAATGCGGATATAGTCCAGTTTAGTTTCTACGGTGTTCATCAACGCACCAACGGCTGGAAAATGGGCTCCGGTAGCAGTGGGCAGGATTTTTATTGTCGTCAGATCCATGTGCAACTATTTGCGGGACAAGATTTAGTGATTAATTTCCCATTATAATCTGACCAAGAACAGTTATGGAATCCTTTCTCGAGCGATGGAAAAGGCGGGCGCTGGAACTCAAGCTGGAAGTGTATGCCCTGTACATTCCCTACAAGGACCAGCGGACTCCATGGTACGCCAAGGTTTTCGCGGCGGTGGTTGTGGGTTATGCATTCAGCCCTATCGACCTGATCCCCGACCCCATCCCTGTAATAGGATATTTGGATGACCTGGTGCTGATCCCATTGGGGGCATACCTGGCGGTGAAGATGATCCCCATAGAGGTGATGGCGAAGAGCCGTGAAAAAGCAAAAGTGATGGTGGCGCAGGGTAAGCCGGTGAATAAACTTGCAGCGGTGATTATCGTGTTCATCTGGATCACGATGGCAGTGGTTATCGGGGTGGTAGTGTACCGGTGGGTGAATTATTAATAAAATAAATAAAAAACGAATAAATTCAAATATGGTGATCATAGCGAGAGATTCACATGAAAGCAGAGATCGAAAGGAATATAAACCTGTTTACGCTCACCGGAATGTAATTTACCACCAGAATTGACAATAACCTTAGATTATAAGTGTTCACTGGGGAAGATTGGCCTCTGAAAATCTGGGGGATAGACGCGATAGTAAAAAGGAATATGTTGGGTTTCGTGCGGAAGATCACCGCACTCAACCCAACCTACAACTTCCCCGAATATCAGCGGGGATAAACCGCAATGACAGAACATTTCTTGCAACTAAAAGAGAGATACTCCAAGTGGTGAGTAATTACGTCCTTACCGGTAAAAACCAACCGGTATACGGGTGCCTTTATCAAAATGAGTTCTAGGAAAGCATCCTAACATCGATTCAGTTCAACCGATGTGGAAGAAGAGCACTTCCATGTAATTACTCACCACCTGCAGGAATTGGAAGGGCAGATAGACCAAAAAGAGATAGGAGTGCATCAAAAGACCGCACACCACCCAGTTCTGCGGTATCAATGATCGAAGCTAAAGCAGCATAAGCATTGGTGCCCCAATAGGAACGGAATCCATTTGTCACCTTGCGATGCACTACCGAGTGACGCAAGGCTCGTTCAGCGACATTGTTGGTCGGTTCAACATCCTTTCGATGCAAGAACACAAACAGACAGGCACGATATTTCAAATAACGACGCTGTAATTTCTGCGCTTCAGGTGGAGCTAAGTCTTGATACAGCAGGCGATCACAATTATGCTCAATATGAGCCACTTGTTTATCGAATTGTGCGGTAGTCATCTGGCCACGTTGGCGATGAACTTGGATGGCATGTTGAAATAGCTTTTGCAGGGCGTGAGCCCAGGTCAAATGAGGCTGAGCATCCAAAATATGTTGCAAGGCGCGCAATTGATGGGCCATACACAACTGTCTCTGCCTGGTTGGGGCTTTCAACTGCCCTCCATAACAGTCACTTACCCACACTTCCGCGTGTGCATTCTGCATGACCTCTCGGATCACTTCCGCACTACGGTCACGACGGATCACATGCAAAACACTCGTCAGAGTGCAAAAAACCCATTCCCAGGCATTAGCTCCGTTTATCCGATTGGTAGTTTCATCACAATGAACCACCTGGCTTTGGCGAATGCTATCCTGGATTTGGGTGATCTTGCCCATAGCCCACTTTCCAGCCCGTTTCATGATCTCGTCGATCCCACCCTGGCTGATCTCAACCTGATGCAGGTCAAGCATTGCCTTTTGAGTGCGAACATAGCTCATATGCTGCTCTTGCCGATAGTACACCACCGTTGCTTCCAACCGACTTCCGAATGCACGGTTCATCTCCAACCCAGCAGGTGCTTCTTCAACTTGAGACACACCGCACTCAGGACAGGTCACCGTATACTGGCGTACTTCAATCACCTGGGCAGGTGCTTGAGGCAACTCGGTGATCTGGTTCACATCGACCAAACGACCCGCTGCGCTGCCTAGCTCAGTGTGACATTTACCACATGACTTCGCACGTAACTCAATGGTGTGATCTGGTTGGGCAACAAACTTACGCTCATGTTTTTCGTGCCCAATGGGTGGTCCATGCCGATGCCTTCGTCGACCTGATGGTAAATTGCCTTTTTGATCACGTGATGGTGGTTGAGAAGTGTTCTTTGAAGAAGTGGGTGGCTTTTGGTTCTTCTCAAACTTCATCTTCAACGCTTCAATCTCATCTTGAAGCATCAGAATCAACTGGATTAATTCTTCTTTCGAAAATGACTTCTAGATCTGTTTTACTCACACGCGCATCTTACCAGAAAATGTTAAAATCGTGTAGGGGTGAGTAATTCTGATCCACAAGGGGTTTAAGAAGATTTAAGGAAAGCGTAGGTTTGGGGTGAGGTGGGGTGAGATTTTAGAAAACTGGAATAATATAATCCAGCGAACTGCAGGCTCGAAATTATTCAGGGATTGTCAGACAACCGGATATATGATAATATCTATCAGATTAGTTGTGTTTGTGGGGAGTTGTAATAATCAAGCTCAATAAAGTTCCTTCCGTCAAAAGAAGGGATGCTTAATAAGTCAAGATAAGATTTCTTGAATATCATGACGTTGAAGGGTTAATTAGTCGTGCAGCTATTGCACACGTCTCGCGAGATCAAAGGTTCCAACCACAATACTTTGCCTACGGGCAAGTATTAAGAACCGGCTATATGGGGTATGTATAGGGAAAAATGGGGTTGAAAACCGGACGTCTGATCAATATCTTTTTAGTCGTGTTCATAGACATGGTGGGGTTCGGCCTGATCCTACCGTTATTACCCTATTATGCAGAAACGTTTGGTGCGACTCCCTTATTGATCGGCTTGCTGGTGGCATCTTTCGCAGCGGCATCTCTGATCGGAGCACCGTTGATGGGGCGGCTTTCCGATCGATACGGCAGGCGAATGATCTTGCTACTGAGCGTGGCAGGAACATTTATAGGTTACGTGCTGCTCGGATTTGCAGTACCCATCGGAACTTTTATTGCAAATGTATTTGGCTCCCAGAATGTTAACGCGTTCATCATAGGGGTACTGTTCCTGAGCCGAATGATCGATGGTGCAACCGGCGGGAATATCACCGTGGCACAGGCGTACATTACCGATGTTACTGATGAAAAGAACCGCTCGCGTGGTTTCGGTGTGATTGGAACGGCATTTGGGCTGGGGTTCATTATTGGACCAGCCGTGGGAGGTTTGCTTAGCCATTGGGGTTATAACGTGCCTGCATTTGCTGCTGCCGGCATGGCATTGCTCAACTTGATGTCCATTTTCTTCTTCCTGCCCGAATCACTGCCAAAAGAACGACGTGCTTCAATCCAAAGCCAGTATCGATGGTCATTGAGCTTAAACTCGCTGATCAAAACCCTCAGCCGACCAAAAGTTGGCCCGCTATTGGTGGTACGATTCTTCTTGATGATGGCCTTCTCCATGTTCCAAATGGTGTTCGCCCTGCTGGCCCAGAACCGATTGGACCTCAGCGTGGTATACACCGGACTGTTGCTCACATTCGTCGGTTTATACAGCGTGATCGTGCAGGTGGTTGGAATTGGAGTGCTGACCAGGCGCTTCAGAGATAGCAGCCTGATCGCCTCGTCACTCTGGGCGATGCTGGTTGGATATGTCGGTTGGACGGTAACTCCCAACCATATCATTATGCTACTTGCCATCCTACCCCTGGCAGGCGGAGGTTGGATCGCCAATACGCTGCTGGGAAGTAACATCTCCAAAGCTGTCGCGCCGGAAGAAACAGGCGGGATACTGGGGATTTCCAATGCGGTAGAGAATATTACCCGTATTCTTTCTCCAGCGATTGGGGGGCTGTTATTCGGCAGCTTTGGGATGTGGTCTGTGGGAGTGTTCAGCGCAATCATGATCCTGACGGCGGTTTGGGTGACATACCGGCGGATTATTGGTGTGCGGGAGCTTCACGCCGCCAATCCGGTTGAAGAGGATTGCACGGGAATACCAATAGCGGACAGCAATTAGGTACCAGGGATCAGGGACAAGGAATCAGGGATCAGGGACCAGGAATCAGGTACCAGGGACCAGGAATCAGGTACCAGGGACCAGGAATCAGGAACTGGGGACCTGGAATCAGGGACCAGGGACCAGGAATCAGAGACCAGGGACCAGGTAATGGGTATTAGCGGGGGAAGACGAAAAACTGTGTGATGGATAAATAGTAATTACTCAGCCCCTTGAGTATTTCTCTTTTGGTTGCACGAAGGATTCTGTCATTGCGGTATCCCCTTGTTTTTAGGGGAAGACCAGTGTTCTTTGCTGGTCGTGGCAATCCTCCTTTATAGAGATAGCTCAACAGACTATCCATTCACAATTGATCAATTAACATCGTGGATGATTGCTCACCGAAAAACAGCGGGGACCAGCGAAAAGACACCCCCTCTCTCTTCCCCCAAATACAAAAAAGTATTTGGGGGAAGAGAAACAAATCTATCGCGTAGATAAGCTAAAGCGGAAGATAATAAATGTATAATAATCTGATCAAATCTCCGCTATGACCAAGACAATTATGGACGGCTCTCAATTCTGCGTTTACATCATGACCGATGAGGGGCACAGCTTGCTGTACACCGGAAGGACGGGTAATTTAAAACGCAGGATCACACAGCACCGATCGGGAAATGGGGGTGTGTTCACACGCACGTGGAACCTGACGAAGCTGGTGTATTATGAGCTGGTGGAAGATGATGGGGCAGCCCGATTAAGGGAGAAAAAAATCAAGCGGTACTCGAAAAAGCAGCGGGTGAAGATGATCGAGGGGATGAACCCGGAGTGGTGTGATTTGTACGAGGGGCTATAAAACTAAAGAATACCACGAGCTTTAAAATAAAAGATCACCACAAAGTATACAAAGGACACAAAGAAGAAAACACAAAGGAGAACCAATAACTAATAAATATAATAAATGACAAGAAAACCGAAGATGAGTGAAAAGAACACCCTACGACGCAAAGGTAAAAACACAAAGGCGAAACAATTATTTAAAAGAAATAAATAAAGGTAAAAAATACCGATGGTGAATGAAATGAACTCTCTCCGATTCACAGACCACAAAGGAAAACCAAAATTAATAAAACAAGGTATGATGTGATGCTATGATGATCGACACAGGTAAACGAGCTAGAGAATTGTTTGGAAGCGGATATTATTGAGCGGAGAGCGTGCTGCTGGCGGTCGCCGAGCATCAGGAGATACAAAATGAGCTGATCCCAAGGATTGCCACCGGCTTTTGCAGCGGCATGGGGCGCACGGGAGGCATGTGCGGTGCAGTTTCAGGAGGGATCATGGCAATCGGGTTATACCCTGGGGCGCAACACACCTGGCGAGAGTGTTGACGCTTGCTACCAGGCTGTGCAAACCCTGGTGGAGCGATTTACAGCCCGATTCCATTCAACCAGCTGCCTGGAGCTGACCGGCGTGCACCTGGGGACAGCTGAGGGGCAGGCGGTATTCGTGGAAAAGGGGTTGATCAACGAATGCATAAACTATGCGGGTGAGACAGCAAGGATGGTGGTGGAAATTATAGCTTGAAGAAGAAAGATAGCCTGTTGAGTTACTCAAAAACCGCTCAATCCGGTTGAAGAACAGACCGGATGACCCCAACATACAAGAAAACTGATTTACGTGTAAAATCAAGGGGATGAGAATGAGGGTGCAGCGCTTCCTTTGGCTGGCATGCGTGCCTGTTTGCGGGTTCGTATTGACAATTACCCTGATTTGGCTGGTTGGAACGCAAGCTGCCCGAGTGACCGCAGGAACGGCAGAAGCGCGCAGGGCGGTGCTGTATGTTTCAAAAGCAGGCGAGGACGATGGAAATGAATGCCAGGACAGCCGCCTTCCCTGCCAGAGTATCCAGCGTGCCATCCGAGTTGCACAAGAGGGGGATTACATCCACGTCGCAGGGGGAGTTTATACTGGCGTGATGTACGACCCCAGCACCGCCATGGGGATTTCAGCGACGGTGATCATCACCAAAGATATCAGCAGCCTGCTGGGGGGGTATTCACCCGATTTCTCCACACGGGATATCGAGACGTATGAGACAACCCTGAGTGCAGCCGGCTCACCAGGTGCATACGTGGCAGTATTGGTAGACAGCAATGTGCGCCTGGGAGGGTTTACGATCACTGGTGGCAGTGGGGCTCATTCTCCGGGAATGTTCTATTATCCAGGAGGAGCGATACGCATATTCGATGGCTCACCGACGGTCAGAGATAACCTGATCACGAATAACAAGGCATTCCGTAGAGGCGGCGGAATTTATATCGGGCGAGGGGCCACACCATCCATCTTGAACAACCGGATTGTCTCAAACACGGTGATCACGGTGGAAGGAGATGACACCAGCGTGGGAGGTGGAATTTATGTGGCCTCAGGACCGACTCTAATCCGTGATAATGCCATTTTATCCAATACTGCCCAGACAGAAGGCGGGGGAATCTATGTAGGGTGGAACGTGGAGGCAGCGATTATCTCCAATACGATTGCCTACAACAGCCTGTCTGACCAGCCCAGTGGAAAAGGTGCAGGGATCCATACTGTAGGACTGGATAAGGTGGTTATAATCCGGGGTAATCTGATCCATGATAATTTGCTGAAGAGCGGTTTCGAAGGCAGCGGGTTATATATATCTTCGCCTGCCATTATCGACAGCAATTGGATCGAAGCGAACATCGGTCCGGATGAGCGTTCCGCGCTTTGCATCATGGATGTAACCAATCCACTGACCGTGACGAACAATATCATTGCAGAAAATTCCGGGATTGGGGTGCGTTTAATCGAGAATAACGACATCCGTATGACCAATAATACCATCGTGGGGAACGCACTCCGAGGTGTGCAGGTACTGTTCCCGCAGACGGAGCAAGTTGAACCACCGTCATTTAGCCTGCATAATAATATCGTGACCAATAACGGAGAATGCGGTGTGTTTATCGAAAATAACGGAAATCAGGATATGGACTACAACGACGTCTACGGTCAGCGCTACCAATACTGTGGTTTCCCGAGCATCCTGGCACACAGCATCAGCCAAGACCCAGCTTTCATCGACCCAACGACCGGCGATTATCACATTTCAGCCGGCTCTCCAGCCATCAACCAAGGGGATGGAGCTGTGGCGCCGCTGGTGGATTATGATGGCAACCTGAGGTCACAAAATTACACGGTGGACATGGGTGCGTATGAATTTGTTTATTACCGGACGTTCCTATCCATTTTGCGCAGATGAAGGAAGGAGTTTATCCATGCGAATCAGTGATCAGGTCCAATGCATCGATTTCCCATGCACAGAGGCACGGCAGGAAAGCTACCTGGTGCCTGAAATAGACATCGACCCACTATCGATTAAGGTCATGCTAATCTCAGAGGCAGCACCGAATGAGGCAAAAGATTATTATTACGGCTCCTGCGAGGCGCTATTCGCCCGCACCACCGTACAAGCTTTCCAGGAAGCCGGTGCCGAGGTGAACACCGTCCAGGAGCTGCTACATCAAGGAATTTACCTGACCACGGCAGTCAAATGCGGGAAATATGATTATGCCATCGCCAGCAGCACCATCGCACACTGCTCATCCATATTGGAGCGCGAAATCGAGCTGTTCCCGAACGTCAGGGCATACCTGCTGATGGGCGATGTGGCGATCAAAGCGATGAACGCGATAGCCAGGCGACAAGGGGAACCGCGGGTGATACCAGCTGGCTCGACCTACAAGATCCGCGGGGGCGAATTCTACTACCGCAGTAAAAGGGCGTTTCCATCCTACCTGCAGGCGGGACCGAGCTACGGCATCGAGAAAAGCAAGCAGCGAATGATTGCGGAAGATATAGCTTCAGCGATAAAAGTAGCGGGGGTGGCGAGGGGTAATTAGCAATTAGCTGTTAGCATTTAGCTGTTAGCAATTAGCTATTGGTGAAATGAATTATATTGTTCGCGAATCAATCGGAGAAAATCCCAATGAAAGATTTCCATAAATTGAAGGTTTGGGAGAGGGCGCATAAATTCACGTTATCGATTTACTTGAAAACAAAGCAATATCCTAAAGATGAGCTATATGGGTTAACCAGTCAGATGCGTCGCTCAGCAGCGTCAATACCAACAAATATTGCGGAAGGATGTGGACGAGATAGCCAAACTGAACTCACCCGCTTCCTCTATATTGCCATGGGTTCTTCCAGTGAGCTGGATTACCAGCTGATTTTATCGCACGATCTACAATATTTGGATGATAAATCATTCCTGGAGTTTTCAACCGAACTCATCGAAATCAGGCGTATGCTCAATGCATTTATTCAAAAAATTAGTCGCGATAAAATAGCAGATATGGTTAATGCATAGTGCTAATGGTTAATTATTTTTCTCGGAGACTCCGATGACTTCTTGTGTCTTTTGTGACATCCTGGCGGGGAAGGCAGCCGCCAATCTCGTCTACCGTGACGAGCTGTGCGCGGCATTTATGGATATCCACCCGGTGAACCCGGGGCACGTGCTGGTTGTTCCCATCACCCATGCCGCCATGCTGGCTGAGCTGGATGAAGCTGCCGCCGGACATATGCTGCAAGTAGCCCAGCTCGTCGATGCGGCGATACGATCGAGCGGCATACGGTGCGAGGGAGTGAACCTGTTGTTGGCAGATGGGCAAAGTGCCGGGCAGTCAGTGATGCACGTCCACCTGCACGTAGTCCCGCGCTTCGCCGGAGATGGACATCACCTGCACGATCAGCCATCCTATTTTACACGTCCACCGGTGGACGAGCTGCAAAAGAATGCCGAAATGATCCGCAGGCAGCTCGGAGGTAAGGCATGAAGTGGATAAGCACCATTATCCTGGGGATTTGTTTTTTCCTGGCGAGCTGTGCTGCGCCGGCAGCTACATCCACGCCAACCCTGGCGCCTCCCACGGCGATCCTACCCAGCAACACGCCGCGCAACCTGATGCTACCCACCTGGACGCCTGCACCAACGACACCTCCAAAACCGACGCGCACGCCGCGCAATACTCCCACACCAATGAGCGCACCGACCGTAAGAGGAGCCTACTCGCCAATTATTCTCACCCGCGATAAGCTGATCGACCGACCAACATACTCCGAGCAGCCAAAGCCTACCAATTTGGTGTCTATGGAGTATGACCCAACTGCCTGGACGCTCAATTCATACTACCCCACCGACTATATGGGGTATTCACTCAGCTACCGGGCGATTTACGATTGCAGGCTCGAGCCATCGGTGGGAAAGGGCGTTGAAGGGTATGAGGTGGAACAGTACAGCCGACCGATCGGCGCGACCACGTACCAGATCGCGCGAGTAAGCCAGGCAGGGGAGCTGTTATTCGCCAGCTACTGCACCGGAGAAGGAGAGGACCAGACGTGCTACACGGTTAGCCCCGGAGCGGACCACGAGGCTTGCACCAAGGCTGCCGAAGAAGTGCTTGCGAGCTTTAAGCTCATACCCAACCCATTTTTCGGAGATGCGGTCACGTCACCCAACCGATGGATCTGCCAGAATGCAGCCGGAATAGTGGGATCGTGCTCGATCTCGTATACCATTCCATTGAATGCATTGAGCTACAGCCCAGGTGGGCAAGCCTGGGCAGTGGGGGACGATGGGATCATCTTTAACAAGGTAGGCGTGGAATGGAAGGAGACAAGCTCACCAGCCACGCATGCCCTGTACGATGTGAGCATTTCCGGACTGACGAGCGGCTGGTCGGTTGGAGACGGGGCTGCTGTGATCAAGTGGGACGGGAATGCATGGAGCGAAGTACTGCCCTTTCACGGATTCGGAGAGGGACCCGGTGGATCGACGCCGGTGTTGTATGCGGTGGATGCTTATTCCAATAATGATGTATGGATGGTGGGGACGATGAAGGGCATCGATGGAAAGAGCAGTCCTTATGCGCTGCATTGGGATGGGAAAGACCTGGTAGAAGAAAACACATTTGCAGAGTGCAACTGCGGGTTGAATGCTGTGCTCGTGGTGGGGGCTGATAACGTGTATGCTGCGGGAGGTTCTGACCTGGGTGCGATGGTGTTCCACTGGGATGGCACAACCTGGACCGGTACCGTGCTGCCTGGCGTCGACCACTTTTATGCATTGAGCCAGGGTATCGACGGCACGATCTGGGTTGGGGGGATCGAGGTTTCGCGCGATCAGTTGGATTCACGCGGGGCATTATTCCGCTGGGACAATACACAATGGAACCGGGTGGCAACCCCACCGCTCACCGGGGGCATTTATGCAATGAGCGCACTGCCGACTGGTCAGATTGTGCTGGGGGGAGAATTCACCACCCTGAGGGATGAACTGGATTGGCAGCCCATCACGACAGACATCACCGCGTACGGCTGGATGGTGGATATCGAGCAAGACCCCCAGGGAAATGTGTGGGCGCTGACACGCTCGGGGAACATATTTAAGTTAAGTATTGGGCCGTAAAGTCAGAGGCTAGCTATACGGTTCCAACAATCTCGATTGAACCTTGGAGTGCTGTCCCATAGATAAAGCATCAGGGACTGCAGTTGAAGAGAAATTTATAAAATCAAAATTACTCACTGATTGATAATTAACCCCTATATATTCAAAATATAAGGCAATAATTCCTGTTTAAGTGATGCATAATAATGGAATACCCCCTCCTTCCTCCCTCTCCCGAAACAAGGCGTTCGGGATGCACAATTTTCAAAAAGCGAAAATGGGGGAGGAGATTTACGGTACGAGCTATACGATGGTCGAGTATTTTTGAATATTTAGAAAATGGGAGAGTCTTACATAAAAACTCTGAAACATCAGATCAAATATGGCATAATATATGCAGACTAAATGGGGGATATTAAGTGCCAAATAAAGGTAATTTATTACGCTGAATTAGCTTGTGAACGTTCCTACGAGCTAACAATAGCTCGTTAACAGATTCATTTTAGAGTAAGCATGGAGATAAACAATGGTGCTTGAATTTGATGATAAGGGAAAATTTTTTACAGACATTATCACAAAGGATAAAATTCTTACCCATATCCAGACCCAAACCTACTATATCCGAGGTTACGTACACGTGCGAAAGGATGAGCGCTTGAGCGACGAGCTCAATAAAGACTATCGTTTTATCGCCGTGACCAAAGCCGAAATATATAATTCGGAGGGGGAGATACTTAACTCCAGCGACTTCCTGGTGGTGAATCGTGAACACATCGTCTGGCTGATGCCAGTCAAAGAACTCAAAGAACAAGCATAGTAGATGAGAGACTGTTTATGGATAAACCTATAGAACCAGATAGCTCCTTTTTACTGGAAAAAAATATACAAAAGCTTAGAGCGTATTTGATCAATTCGGTAACGCGCGAATTCAACCAGGTATCCACAACCTCGGATGAACGAACCACACTGGTGAAGGAGAGCTTGAGCAAGGCATACGAACAAACCGGTTTAAAACTACCGGAAGGCCTGCGCATTCAATTATTTCGGGAGATCCTGGATGAATTGATCGGGTTTGGTCCGATCCAACCACTGCTAGACGAGCCGGAAATCAGCGAGGTAATGGTCAACCGCCCGAAACTGGTGTATATCGAGCGGAATGGTAAGCTGATTGAGACAAACGTGAAGTTCGATAATGATGGCCACATCTTGCGCGTGATCGAGAGGATCATTTCACCCCTCGGGCGCCGGATTGACACCGATAGCCCAATGGTAGATGCACGCTTGCCGGATGGCTCTCGGGTGAATGCGGTGATCCCTCCGGTGGCCATTGATGGCCCGATGCTCACGATCCGAAAATTCAGCAAAACGAAACTGACCATCGATAACCTGATGGAATTCGACACGCTTACGAAGATGATGTCTGACTTCCTGAGGGCGTGTGTGCTGGGCAGGTTGAATATTATCGTATCAGGAGGGACAGGCTCGGGCAAAACAACCCTGCTCAACGTGCTCTCCAGTTTTATCCCTGAGACTGAACGCGTGGTAACGATTGAAGATTCTGCAGAGCTCCGCCTGGACCAGAAACATATCGTCCGGATGGAAGCCAGACCATCCAACATAGATGGCAAAGGTCAGGTGACCATCCGCGACATGGTGCGGAATGCCCTGCGTATGCGCCCCGACCGGATCATCGTCGGTGAGTGCCGGGGGGGTGAAGCGCTAGATATGCTGCAGGCGATGAACACGGGTCACGATGGCTCGCTGACCACCTTGCATGCCAACACACCGCGTGATGCACTGCTGCGCCTGGAAACAATGGTGCTCATGGCGGGGATGGAGCTGCCGCTTAAGGTGATCCGCCAGCAAATTGCGTCGGCGGTTGACCTGATCGTCCACCAGTCGCGTTTGAAAAATGGTCCACGTAAAATTACCGCCATATCTGAAGTTGCCGGAATGGAGGGGGATACGATCGTGATGAGCGACATTTTCAAGTTTGAACAGACGGGCGTCACAGCAGAAGGTGAAGTGATCGGGAGTTTTAAACCGACCGGTATTCGACCCATGTTCTCTCCACGCCTCGAAGCGGTGGGCTACAAGCTGAGTGCGGAGCTGTTTACCACCGGAAGTTCTTCATCACAGCCTGCTGGACGACGGCGGTAACCACGGGGAAATAGGTGGTTTCGGATAACAAGTCAGGTTGCCCACGAATGCAGTCATCTCCGAAACCTGATAGAAAAAGTGAAAACGGACTGGGAACGCTGGCTTATGCAATTTTCCAAATGCTGCTGGCGCAAACACGACCGAATGGTCACACAACAGGCTCCGCAAGGCAGGTGCTGCGCTTACGCTACCTGGTGATTGCCACGGTAATATTTGTGATGCTCGGCTACCTGTTCTGGAAGCCCATCCCCATCCAGCTGCCGTGGATATTTCAGCTGGTGATGCTGGTTGCAGGGACGGTGGTATATTTTTGCAGCCTGGGAGTATACATTTGGGGATTGCGCACTTTGGGGGAAAACTTCAACGCCTCGAGCGGGTTTGGCGTCAGGCTGCAGCAGGACCATGAGCTGGTAACCCGTGGACCCTATTCATATGTCAGGCACCCCATGTACCTGGCGGTCATCCTGGTGGGATGGGGCGGCTTGTTGAAGTATCTGACCTGGACGATGCTAGGTTTCGCGGTGATGATGCTCGGGCTGATCTACCGGGCACACAAGGAAGAACAAGCCCTGATGACGGAATTCGGACGTGACTGGGAGGAGTATAAGCGCAAGGTCCCCAGGTGGATACCCTTTAGTTAAGAGAAATCAAAACTCTGCTCTATTTCTTTACGCTATCCAAGACTTGTTGTATAGTAATAACCGGGATCCTCTCGATCAAAAATATCAAGGAGTGAATATGAGCAGGAATCGGACAAAAAAAGAGCTGGTGGGGATCTGGCGCAGTCTGCATGTGGTGATCTGGGTGGTGGGACTGTATATCTTAATCACAAGGAACGCAATTTTTCCAGGCATCCTGGTTCTGCTTGCGATCAGTGCGATCTACGAAGGAGTGCTGCAGCGCTTCGTGCCCAATGCCTATGAAGAGCAGGCAGCGGTTGAAACGGCAAACACAGGAAGAATGCCGGCTAACCCTGGACAAAATACAGCCGCGTATGCCGCTCCAGAGCACCGCATCGAATTACTGCCCCAGGCATGCCCGAGCTGCAACGGACCCATCCGAGGGCACGAGGTGAAGTGGACCGGACCGCAGTCGGCGAACTGCCCGTACTGCGGGACCAACTTGCCGATGAATAAGGCCTGATCAAATATTCAACGGTGGAGTTATGCCTACCCATTGGGACTTCGGCGATATCATCGTGATGCGGGGAATTTGGAAGGGGGAACTGTGGTGGGCGTGCCCCCAATATATCGTGCGTGATTCACCCGAGCTGGTGGCAGTTTATTGGCGGGCAGGGACAGCGGTGAGACGATGGGGACGAAGACCGACAGTCCAGGACCTGTTGACCCCACAAGTTAGATTGGTGGATGCTGAGTGGGTTGATACCGACGTGCTGAGCCTGGTCGAGCCAGGCAGGGCACATTCCATCGATCTCATGTGGGAGGCAGGTCAGCGAATCCAACACTGCTGGTATGTACACCTGCAAGAACCGCTGCGACGAACAAGCATTGGTTTCGACAGCATGGACCAGATCCTGGATATCGTCATCAGCCCCGACCTTTCAAGCTGGCGTTGGAAGGATGAGGACGAGTTTGCAGAGGCTGTAAGGATTGGGGTGTATTCACAGGAGGAGGCACGGGCGATTCGGGACGAAGCGGAGCGGGTGATTGCGAGGTTCAATGCACATAAATCCCCGTTCTGCGATGGCTGGGAAGACTGGCTGCCCCCGGAGGATTGGAGCATACCCCAGTTTCCGCTGGGATGGGAAGAAGTGGTTATTAAATAATTCTGAGAACCACAAAGTACACTAAGGTGCGTGAATTGAACGCCCTCCGACACAAAGCTCCTGAATATAAAAGACCTGAGAAACCAGGTGTCATACAAGAAAACCTACTTATAGATAGTTCAAAAGCAATTCGCTGGCAGAAAAGAGGCTAAAAAAAGGGTAAGGCGGAGATGACAGATTCCCGAGAAATTGATTATGGTTCTTACCAAGCCTCGCTTGAAAGAAGCAAGGCACTCGAGGCAGATTTAATCCTGCACCCCGAGAATTACCGGGTGTTGACAGGCGATAGACCCACCGGGAGACTGCACATTGGTCACCTGTTTGGATCGATCCAAAACCGGGTGAGGCTGCAAAGACTGGGAGTCCAGTCGTATATCGTCATTGCCGACTACCAGGTGCTGACCGACCGGGAAAGCTACGCGACCATCGCTGAAAACGTGAGGCAGCTGACCATCGATTACCTGGCGGCGGGGATAATCCCGGGTGATGGAAAAACGTTCATCTTTCCCCACAGCCACGTACCTGAGCTAAACCAGCTGCTGCTGCCATTCCTGACCCTGGTGACGATCTCAGAGCTGAACCGCAACCCGACGGTCAAAGAAGAGATCCTGGATGCCGGTCAGCATAGGATCAATGCAGGGATGTACACTTATCCCGTGCACCAGGCGGCGGACATCCTGTTCTGCAAGGGCAACGTGGTGCCGGTGGGGAAGGATCAGCTGCCCCACCTGGAGCTGACACGTGCCATTGCCCGTAGGTTCAACGAACGCTTCGCTACCAAGCAGGCAGTGTTCCCTGAACCCCAGGCATTGTTGAGCGAGAGTCCGCTCATCCTTGGGCTGGACGGAGCGAAGAAGATGAGTAAGAGCAGGAATAACGCCATTGAGCTCGGTGCCACAGAGGATGAGACCGCAGCGTTGATCAAGCGAGCAAAGACTGATGCCGAGAAGCATATTACCTATGACCCGACCCACCGCCCGGAGATCGCCAATTTGATCAACCTGATCGGCCTGTGCACGGGAGATGCACCTGAAAAGATTGCGGACACGATTGGAGATGGCGGGGGAGCGGAATTAAAACAGATGCTTGCCGAGGCGGTTAATGAATATCTGCGACTGCTACGCGCCAGGCGGAAAGAGCTGGAAGCGGATACGGCTTACATCAAGAAGGTGCTCGATGAGGGCGTGAAGCAAGCGAGGCAGGTAGGCGAGCAAACACTGGAGGAAGTCAGGCAGGCGATGAATATGGAGTATTGAGAATCATGCTGGGTTTGGGCGGGAATGCATTACCCTCTCTCCGGTTGAAGAACAATTGGATACTCCAGCCTACAGATAGTTTACTGAGCAGCTAGCTGCTTTTCGAAAAATCCTGCATGAGAAGGCAAGTCCGATCATTTATATATTGTTGATCGATCGAGCATAAGTCTACCAGTACCTTTTGTTGCAATAGATTCAAAAGGGCACAGCGTCGCTCCGGTCTTTGACCGGACAGGTGTGCCCTTGGCATACGAGGAGAATTTAAAATAGCCGATTTGAGTAACTAGTCTTCCCCGGCAGGTGCCTGGACGGCCAAGGCTGCAACCTGCTGTAGCGCTTTTTTCGGCTGACGCATGTGGATCAGACCCACCGCAGCCAGAATCAGCGGAGCGGCGATTAATATCCGTGGGGTGAGAATCTCTCCGGCAATCAAGCTGCCCAGGAATACCGCCACCAGTGGGTTGACGTAGGCATACGTTACCACCAGCGGGGTGGGCGCTACCCTCAGCAGCCAGGTATAGCACACAAACCCGATCAGCGAGCCAACCAGGATCAAGTAAGCCAACCCCGACAAAGACCTCAGGCTGATGGCAGCGATATCCAGCTGACGGGTTTCTCCCATCAACAAACCAATCATATATGACCCGGCGGCACCTGCCAGTAATTCCATCCCGGTGCCCAGGAGAGGCGAGGCGGGTAGCGGTGCCTTATGACTATAAATCGACCCGATCGACCAAAAAAGTGTAGCCAGTAATATAAGGGCGATACCCAGGAGATTGTTGCCTGCTTGGGGTCCGGTGGATTTGACCGGATCAACCAGGATGAAAATCCCAACGATTCCGATCAGGACGCCTGCCATGGAGCGCCAGGTAGGACGATCCCCTCCCGGCAGTATGGCAGAGATCAGTACCACCCATAAGGGTGTGGCAGCCACAACCAAGGCGGCGATGCCTGAGGGGACATATTTTTCTGCCAGGCTGACGCCACCGATGCCTCCCACCAATAATAAGCCGCCAATGATTACAGCCGACCGCCATTGAATACGCGTAGGAGCCGGGTCACCTGCCAGACGACGCCAGATATACAGGATGACCCCAGCTACCAGGAAGCGCGTCCCGGTCATAAAGAAAGGGGGGATGGTTTCTACGGCAAAACGGATTGCGAGATAGGTGGTGCCCCAGGCGATATAGAGTGTGAATAAAGCTAACCAAATGCGAGATTTCATGGCTTTTCCCCTAGGAGGTGCAACCTTCGGGATTGCTTTGAGTACTTAAATCGATCTGCACAAACGGTTGCTCACCGTAGCGAGCCTCAAGACTGGTACCCAGGGTGGCCATTCTATTACCGATCAAGGCGAGTACTCGTAAACCACTACGAACCCTGCTTTGATGCTGAGCCGTCCCCTGATTGGCTAATTGGTACTGCTTGACTGCCCTTATCAGCTCCTGATTGCGCTGCTCGGCTTCCAACATGGGATCAAATCCTATCCTAAACATGACATACCTCTCAATCTTTGTTTTGAACCTTCATCCATCCAGGTTACTCTTGACATGCATACAGTAACCTGCTATAATTGTTTTGATGGTTATATAATAGCATAAATAATATAACCTGTCAAGTGGTTTTAGAAGGTTAGGAGATAAATGAGCGAATATTCATTTGAGTTCGAGGCAGGTGACTTGTGCCTGGATTTTGCCAACACCAGCAACTGGCATGCGAGCGAACACCCTGAAGAAAGCCTACACAACTTTTCGGATCTACTTGCCTGGGGTCTGGCTGCAGGGGTGCTTCCGGAAGAAACTGCTAAAAGACTATCTCGGTTAGCGAGCAAGTATCCCGAGCTAACCCAACAAGCATACCTATTGGCGATCCAGGCGCGGGAGGCCATTTACCATATCTTCTCCGACCGATCCAACGGCAGACCAATCTCGTCACAAGACCTGGCACACTTGAACGCACTGGTGCAAGAAGCTACAACTCACAGGCAATTGGTACCCAAAGGGGATACCTTCCAATGGGAATGGAAACCCGATGGGGAAGGCTCGGAAATTATCCTGTGGGAGGTTGCGTTTGCAGCGGCGGAGCTGCTCACTTCTGAAAAGACGGTATGGGTGAGGGAATGCGAAGACGACCGGGGCTGCGGCTACCTGTTCATGGACGTGAGTAAGAACCATTCACGGCGCTGGTGTTCGATGGAATCGTGTGGCAACCGCGCCAAGGCACGCCGGCATTATTCAAGGAGTGAGGCAAGAAATAAATCGGGCGGGTCGCGGTTGGGTGAAGAAGAAGCGGTAAATTAATCAGCGGACATTGGATCCGTATTCCATCAGGTTCGTGGGACCCGCCCCTATGTTTACTGGCAAGCCGATAGACGTGGAATAAATCGGGCGGGTCGCGGTTGGGTGAAGAAGAAGCGGTAAATTAATCAGCGGAGAGTGGATCAGGATTTCCTCAGGTTAGTGAGACCCGCCCTTACGCTGACTTCAACAAGTGCTCTAGCCAACAAACGATATAATCAATATAATTCAAGGGTTAATTTTCGGGTTAACAACCTCCTCCTTTAGGCGGTCTCCGGATGATGAATACTTTCCTAACCCTCTCTCCCGTGCTGCAGGCTTTAATCGCCACTTTATTCACCTGGGCAATCACTGCACTCGGGGCGAGCACAGTGTTCCTGACCAGGAACGTGAGCACCCGGTTCCTCAATGCCATGCTAGGATTTGCAGCCGGGGTGATGATTGCAGCTGCTTACTGGTCGTTACTGGCGCCGTCAGTTGAATTATCGCGGGGTGGAAGCCTGCCGGTTTGGCTGCCCCCCGTGGTAGGATTCCTGCTGGGTGGAGCGGTGCTGTGGACGGTGGACCGCCTGCTGCCTCACCTGCACCTTGGTTTCCCGGATGCCGATACCGAAGGTCTGCCGACCAGTTGGAAGCGCAGCACCCTGCTCATGCTGGCTGTGACGCTGCACAACATCCCCGAGGGGCTGGCGGTGGGGGTGGCGTTTGGGGCGGCAGGATTGCTGGCCCATCAGGTGTCGGTGGCAAGCGCGATCGCTTTAGCTATTGGAATTGGCATTCAAAACTTCCCGGAAGGCATGGCGATATCACTTCCGCTAAGGCGGGAGGGGATGCCGATGGGTAGAAGTTTCTTCTACGGGCAATTCTCAGGGATGGTGGAACCGATTGCGGCATTGTTCGGGGCAGCGGCGGTGATTGCAATATCCCCCATTCTGCCGTACGCGATGTCTTTCGCAGCGGGGGCAATGTTTTATGTAGTGGTGGAGGAGCTCATCCCTGAGTGCCAGCGGGAGGGTAATACCAACCTGCCCACGTTTGCGGCGATGGTGGGTTTTGCATTGATGATGCTGTTGGAAATTGGGACGTGAGGAAATGTCGGGTTTCGGGGGAGAGAGCGGCACCATTTATCAAGAAAAAAGAGTTGGGTTTCGGGTGAGAGAGCATCACCCTCAACCACAACCTACAAGTGAATGTCAGGGAAATATCGGGGTTTCGGGGGAGAGAGCGGCACCATTTATCAAGAAAAAAGAGTTGGGTTTCGGGTGAAAGAACATCACCCTCAACCACAACTTACAAGTGAATGTCAGGGAAATATCGGGGTTCGGGGGAGGAACCGACACCATTTATCAAGAGAAAAGAGTTGGGTTTCGGGTGAGAGAGCATCACCCTCAACCACAACCTACAACAGAATGTGAGTCACAGGCAATTCGGTAAGGTCGGGTGACGCGCCACTAATACCGGTGGCAGTATGCCTGCCCCCTACACAGAACGGTATGATTTCCAGCGACGAAGAAAAAAATCGGGATCAACGATACCATGTAAAAATATGGCTTAGTGCAGCCAGAGGAATTGGTAAGGAGCCAGGTGGAGCTGAAGCTGGTGCTGCACGGCGATACAGGGTTGGTTGGTGAACAGGTCGGTCCACTTCAATTGGGGAAAATTAAGCTCGAGACTCGCTCGTTGAGAATTGGGGCTCAGATTATGGACCAACAAAACGCGTTCATCGGAACTGGTGCGATAAAAAGCCAATATAGCAGCTGATCCGCCTTCGACCCAGGCGAGGTCACCCTCGCCAAAGGCGGGATGCTTCTTGCGCAGCAGGATCATCCTCTGGATGGTATGCCACAATGAAGTGGGGTCTTCCATTTGTGCGGCAACATTCACCGCCTGGTAGCTATACGGAGAGCGATCAATCACCGGGGAGTATAACCGAGTGGCTTGTGAGAACCCGGCAGAGGGTGAACCATCCCACTGCATGGGTGTGCGTACACCGTTCCGGTCCGGCAGCTCCAGATTGTCACCCATGCCGATTTCATCCCCATAATAGATGATGGGGGCACCGGGCAAAGTGAATAAGAGAGAATATGCCAGCTCAATTAAACGCAGGTCGTTATCCAGCAAGGGTGCCAACCGCCGGCGGATGCCCAGGTTCAGTCGCATGCGAGGCTCAGGGGCATACTGCTGCCACATCCACTGGCGCTCTTCTTCGGTGACCATTTCCAAAGTGAGCTCGTCATGGTTGCGGAGGAAGGTGCACCATTGAGCTTCAGGAGGGATGGGGGGCGTGTTTTCCAACGCCCATCGAATGGGCGAGGCATCGGCACGCTTGAGTGCCATGAAGATACGCGGCATGAGGGGAAAATGGAACGCCAGGTGAAACTCATCCCCCTCCCCTTCGTGCAGGCGACCAAAGTATGCCCGCACATCATCCGGCCATTGGTTGGCCTCACACAGCAGGATGCGCCCAGGATAATTTACCTCCACGAACCAGCGCATCTCCTTCAGGTAATCATGAGTTTCCGGCAGGTTCTCACATGAAGTACCTTCACGCTCGAACAGGTATGGCACTGCATCCACACGGAAGCCATCCACGCCCAGGTTTAGCCAGAAGCGCATCACTTTAAGAATTTCTTGCCTGACTGCCGGGCTGTCGAAGTTCAGATCAGGCTGGTGGGAGTAAAACCGGTGCCAGTAATACTGCCCGGCTTGCTCATCCCAAGCCCAATTCGACTTTTCAGTGTCCACAAATACGATGCGTACATTGGCATATTTTGTGTCGCTGTCAGACCAGACGTAATACTCACGGTAAGGCGAGCTGCGGTCCTTACGGGCAGCCTGGAACCAGGGGTGCTGGTCGGAGGTATGGTTCAGCGCCAGGTCGATGATCAGGCGCAGTCCCTTCTTATGTGCCAGCTCCACCAGCTGTTTAAAATCATCCAGGCTGCCGTAGTCGGGATGGACGGCGCAATAATCTGAGATATCATAACCGTCGTCTTTAAGCGGCGATGGATAGATGGGGTTCAGCCAGATGCAGTCCACTCCCAGCTCAACCAGATAGTCCAGTTTTTGTGCCAGACCAGCCAGGTCACCCTTGCCATCGGCGTTACTATCATAAATCGCCCGCACAGGGGCTTCATAAAAGACGGCATTCTTATACCACGGCAATCCAGACATGGTAGATTAACCTTTCACTGAGCCGGAGAGCAAACCACGGGCAAAATACTTTTGGAAGCCAAAGAAAACTGCCATCGGGATGATGAAGGAGAGGAAGGCTGCACCGGTGAGGATGTTCCAATTCGCACCAAGCGGGTCGATCAGATTGGTGATTTGAACGGTGAGGACGGGCTTGCTGGAAAGGAATACCTTGGCTACGAGAAAGTCATTCCAGATCCACAGGAATTGGAATATAGCCAGGGAAGCGATGGCAGGGATTGACAGGGGGAGCGCCAATCTCCTGAAGGCGGTCCAGTGGTTGGCACCGTCCAGGTAAACCGATTCGAAGATCTCTTTCGGCAGGGAGCGGATGAAATTCCACAGCAGGTAGATGGCAAAGGGCAGACCGAAACCGGTGTGGAACAACCAAATACCCAAAAAGGTACCCTGAAGACCAAGACTGGCATACAGCCGGGCGATCGGGACGAGTGTCATCTGCAGGGGGATGATCTGTAACCCCACGAGCAGGGCGAACAGCCACTGGCGCCCTTTAAAATCTAGCCAGGCAAAGCCATATGCGGCTAATGCAGCGAATAATATGGGAATGATCGTGGAAGGGATCGCAACCGCCAACGTGTTCAGGAAGGCACGCCCCATGCCGGCCTGGTTGAGCAGATCGGAGGTATTGCAGTTGAATACTGCCAGGGTGCCGGGTACTTTATTCTGGCAATCGGATTGGTAATTGGCAGTACCTTTGTATCCCACCAGTGCATCCACATAGTTACTTAAAGTGAATTTTGGTGTCGCTGCCGTTGGTCCGGCAGAAAGTGAGCGCATATAGGTGAGGATAGGAGAAAGGATTGCTTGTGCCTGGACGGCATTGTCAGGCAGCTGTGGATCAACCAGGTGAGGACCTCCGTTGACAGGCTTTTTAAGGTCAACCAGCAGGTTGATCGATCGAGTATATTGATTGACCACATTTGGGTCAGACAAGTCTGCAGTGGCGATTTTTTTGCCGTCTGCGCCGTGACAGGAAGCGCAATAAGTGGTGTATTCTGCCAGCCCTACCGGCTTAACCGCGGCGAAAGCGGTCCACCAGCCCGTGTTACGCACATCCTCCCGGGTGCGGAATGAGGTGATGAATAACCCCAAGGTGGGGATCAACCAAAGAAGGACCATGATGATAATTGCCAGGTGGAGAGGCATTCTCCTAAAAAACTGGTTTAGTTTCGTGAGGGGGCTCATCGACTTGCCTCCTCGGCGCGGAATCGCCGGACGTTGAATACCATAATCGGGATGGTCAGGATAATGAGAATGACTGCAATCGCCATGGACTTACCCGTGTCGGTGACAATGAGCTGGAACATGCGGTTGGCGATCACCTCGGTGCCAAAGTTGCCGCCGGTCATGACGAAAACGATATCGAATATTTTCAACACGTTGATCACCATGGTGGTAGTGACCACCACGATGGTGGGCAGGATCATGGGGAACATCACACGCCAGAACACGTTCCACTCGTTTGCTCCATCCACGCGGGAGGCTTCAAGCACCTCTGAAGGGAGCCCTTTTATGGCGGCTGAAAGGATGGTCATGCAAAAACCTGCCCACAGCCAGACCCCCACAATCATCAGGGCGAAATTATTAATGCGCGCATCGCTAATAAACGCCACCGGTGGGAAGCCTAATTTTTCCAGGATGCCGTTCAATAAGCCAATCTGTGGTCCCCCGCCCGTCTGGATGTAATAGACAAAACGCCAGATCACACCTGCGCCGATAAACGAGATCGCCATGGGCATGAAGAGGATCGATTTTGCCAGGGGTTCATAACGGACACGGTCGGTGAGCAGGGCGAACAACAGCCCGACCACCACCACACCGGGAACCATCAGCAGCAACCAGAGGGCATTATTGCGCAGGGCAGTGAGCATGAGCTGGTTGGTGAGGGCATAGCGGTAATTTTCAAATACCCCCCAACAGGGTTGACCGGTGGAGCAGTCTACGGCAGCGGATTGGGTGCCGGTCTTATCCATAAAACTAAGAATAATCGTGTTGACGCTTGGGTAAACGACAAAAATCAACATGATGATGAGAGCGGGACCCAGATAGATCAGCGGAGCCAGCCGCCCTTGTTTCATGATTTTTGGAACCATAGGCATCCCTCCCACTATTCAATTGAAAAATGGGGCGTGCAGGAATACTGCACGCCCCATGAGTTGGAAGTTATTTCCCGAGAGAGGACATCTGAGCCTGTTCGACTGTATTCAGCTCGGTCTGAATATCTTTACCTTGAACCGTGTTGATGATGGCGGTCCACTCAGCGGTTCCAAAAGTGCCACCGATGGTATCTCCGATATCGGGGGTAAAACCATTGGTGGTGGAGAGGATGGAAGCCATATCCTGCAGCTGCGGATCGATATATTTTCCTTCCGCCTGCTTATTTGGATCCAGTGAAAAACCAGCGGCAGCCCAGTTAGCAGCACCGACTGGTCCGGTGATATAGGAGAGCAAAGCATTGGTAGCGGCAGAAGTACTGAAGGCGTACATATAGTCAGCACCACCTTGCAGCCCCTGGGCACCAGGGAAGCCGAAGAAGGCGTAGTCGGTGCCGTACTTTTAACGTCGGGAAGGCTTTGACGATTTCACCCCCGGCAAAGCCGGACTGCTTAACCATCATCGCCTGGGGCGGATCAGAGAAGGGTTGGAGCAGGGCATCGCCGAATTTCGTATTGACGGTGCCGGTGGCACCACCAACCGTATACTTGGCATCCGACGCCCACTTGAAGTACAACTGGTAGGCTGCCAGCACACCTGCATCACTATACTTGACACTGCCATCGATTATGCCATTGACGTAATCAGGTCCTTTTTGTGCCAGCAGGATATCCTGCATGAAGTCCGAACCAGTCCAGCCGGTGGCAGCATCTGATCCAAAGCCCATCGCCCAGGGCACCTGCCCATCGGTAACCATCTTCTCGACCAGGGTGTTGAGCTCGTCGAGTGTTGTTGGGACGGTATATCCGAAGGCGGTGAACTGAGCCGGGCTGTACCAGACGATGGATTTGATATCCGTCTTGGCAGGCAGGGAGAGAAGCTTTCCGTTCAGAGTACCCATCTTCACCCAGTAGTCGGCGTAATTGCTGGGGTCAACCCCCAGCTGAGTCAACTCCTGAAGCTTGTCCGCATACAGGGAGAGCGGTGAAGTCGTAGGCCAAAAAAGCACATCCGGTGGGGTGCTCTTGACCGCTGTATCCAGCACCGCGGCATCGCGGGTAGCAGTGGCGACAATCTTCACCCCACAGGCTGCCACGAACGGGGCGACGATATTATTGAACAGGGCTGCCTCGTTGCCGGTCCACTGGTAGATCATAGTAACTTGATCACCCGATTTAGCAGCTCCACAATCAATCGTACCTGCTGCGGTTGGGGCAGGGGTCGGAGGGACTGGAGTGGGGGCAGTAGTAGGGGCTGTAGTAGGTGCTTCAGTAGGTGCAGCAGTAGGCTCAGTGGTTGGCGCAGTGGTCGGCGCAGTGGTTGCCGCAGGTGGTTGTGTTGGTGGAACCGAAGTCGGTGGCATTGCGGTTGGCGGCGTGGCGATCGGGTTTGATACCGTGGGGGCACATGCGGTAACCAGAATAGCTACCATAATCAGTGTGCCCAGTATCTTATAAGTTTTATTCATGTCTTTCCTCCATTTTTTTTCATTACTATACATATTTAGTTAATTATCAGCACTTTCAGACGTAAGTTTATCTCCAATACCCTCCATTTCTAATGAAAACACATCTATTCGTTGCCATCTTATGCGTGAGACGCAGCAAATAGTCATATTCCAGCGAAACCTTCATTATTGAAGCGTTGGTAACCAGTGTAGAACCATGACAGCTCGTTAATTGTTGCATTTTCACCCCTTACACGTGTAAAAGTTATAAATCCAACTAATTTGGCTGTCAAGACTTGACGGATTAATAGATTCTAATAAGGGGAGAAATGATGGAAACCAGATATCAGTAATTAGTTGTTAGTTATTAGTGATCAGGGATTAGTGATAAGGGATTAGTTACAAATGTCAAGTCCTGAAATCTGTTTACTGGAAATATTAGTTCTTAGCAGGCCCGGCTGGTTTATTTGGGATTAACAAAGGAGGCACAGCAGCTCGATGGCCGAAATGGACTCCCTTTCTCAGAAGAACGGCAGCGAGCAGCATTCCTATATGATCGTCCCGTATCAAAATTAATGGACGGGTGTACAATTTATATATAGAATTGCTGGGGTCTGGTCTCATACAAAGCTGCCATTATTGGTAATCCGATAGATAACCGAATTAGAATTTATGTCTTTACTGTAATAGGTGGAATAGAGGGACGTCTACCCACAGGAGATATTATCTTATTTCCGCGAGGAGGAAGACCATGAAAATTCTGGTTCTGATGCTTAAGTGCACTTTTATTACTAACTGCATGTGGTCCATCGGCTGAACAGCAAGCAGCGATGACTGCCACCGCCTTGACAGCGACAGCTGCAGCCTGGACGCCCACGCCAACAGCAACCAATACCCCAACTCCAACACTCACCGCTACCCCAACCCAAACGCCTACTCCTACCCTCACCCCAACCGCCACCAACACGCCAACCTCCACACCGTCCCCAACCCCGACGCGCGATCCGAACCGTTATTATGCTCCGGATAACAGCTTCTCGCTGGTAATCCCCGAAGGATTCGTGATCCAGGACATTGGATTAAAATACGACGCTTTAATCGGACCACATATTGGAAATGTGAACCAGAATCTGGTATTTACTCCTGACACATCACCATTTCCCCTGGCGTTTTACGCAGCCACAGTCCAGGACGGCGTCACAAGCAGTATTTCCAATGTCAACTCTATTCAAGAGGAATTCCTGGAGACATCGAGCGGTCTTGAATATTTCCACTGGGTTATCGAAGACACCCAACAGGGGGTAAGGATACGCCAAATCTTCTATATCTTCGAGAACGGTGATTGGAAGCTGAATATCATCTATACGCGCCAGCCAGGAGAAGCACCCGAACAAGATGCGCTGATTGACGCTTCAATCGACACGATCCAATTGGGGCCGTAACTAATGATTGGAGGCTCGAATGCAACCTGTAAATCCACCTTCTGCACACCACCCCAGCGTAACTGCAGGCATACTCGCCCGCGCCTGGCAGATCCTGTTCATGTTCATTTTGTTGGGGACAATACTATTCCTGGGATCCGGAACAATTCACTGGCCAGCCGCCTGGGTGTTCCTGGGCATCAGCCTGGTAAGTGTAATGATCAATGCATTCTTTATGCTACGAACAAGCCCAGAAACGGTTGCCGAGCGCGGTAAGGCGAAGGGGTGGCAGGAATGGGATAAGCTGGTGAGCGGCTCATGGGCAGGGTTCCAATATCTACTCCTTCCGCTCGTGGCTGCTTTAGACCAACGTTTTGACTGGTCAGGAGAGATCGGCATCAGATGGCAGGGGCTGGGGGCAATGGTGTACGCCCTCAGCCTGGCGCTGAGCGGGTGGGCAATGATCAGCAATGCGTACTTTTCAACCGCGGCGCGCATTCAAACCGACAGAGGCCAGGAAGTATGCCGCAGTGGACCTTATCGCCTTGTCCGCCATCCGGGGTATGTTGGCTTCATCGTCCAATCACCAGCAATAGCAATCCTGCTGGGCTCAATTTGGGCGTTGATCCCCGCAATCATGGCGAGCGTGCTGATGATTTTGCGGACAATCCTGGAGGATCGCATGCTTCAAGCCGAGCTGCCTGGATATGCGGAGTATACTCGAGAGGTAAGGTATCGACTACTACCCGGGGTGTGGTAAGAGGCTGATCTCAGCTGAGAACTGAAAAATGACTGATTGGAAAAAATCTTCGCTCAGGCGAATGTATTTATCTACGAAATATCAAATGGTGCGCTCGGAAACCGGTTGGGCAGACAATCGGTGCTGCTTTTACACACCACTGGACGTAAATCCGGTAAACAATATAAGACAACACTTTCCTATTATCGCGGTGGTGCCTCGTATATGGTGGTGGCTTCCAATTGGGGTAAGGATAACATCCAGAGTGGTTCCACAACCTGATGCACCATCCACAAACGACCATCCAGGTGGGTCGAGAACTGATCCAGGTGGTAGCACACCAAGCGGGAGATGAAGAATACCAGCACTTGTGGGAGATGATTTCCCTGAAGAATAACCAATATATAGAGTATCAAAGAGAGTTAAAACGCAAGATCCCCATCGTAATCTTGACACCAACGGTCACTACTTGAGATTAAGATGGGTGATTACCAAAGTCGTAATGTAATTACTGACCGCGGGATCAGAAATCGTTAGTGAAATCATAGATACGGAGAGAAGCTATGTATACGGTGCAATGATTCAGACTACCCCCCCAACTGAAGGGAACGCCGTCCGGTAGAAAAATATACCAGACTAAGACTCGCCCAACCTCCCTCTCCCGAGACAGGGCGTTCGGGATGCACAATTTCCAAAAAGCGGAAATTAGGGGAGGAGAAAAACCGTTCACGTGTATTTGGCGTCGTAAAACCGGAAACAACAGTGCAAAGTCGGAAAGGTGTGTAATTACTTCGTATTTCTCGAAAACAAATGCTCTTCCCTTTTATTATGGGATGGTTCATTAGCTATCCCGTTATAATTGAATGTCTCGTACTTATGCCGAATTTGCAAACAGGTAACGATTGGAGGTATCATGACCGACCCACGCGTTTTAAAACTGGCAAAAGTGCTGGTTAACTATTCTGTAGGAATAAAACCCGGCCAGCAGCTGCATATTTCATCCAGCCCGTTAGCCTATGAGCTTACCCTGGCAATATATGAAGAAGCCATCAAAGCCGGGGCAAATGTGTTCCTGGAGCAGCCACTCGATGAAGCTGCGGAAATCCTTTATAAATTTGCTGCGGAGGCACAATTGGATTACGTCTCACCGGTGAGAAAGCTCATCTATGAGACGTTCGATGCCCACCTGGCGATTGAAGCCATGCCCAACCGCCGGTTGTTAAGTGGAATTGACCCGCAGCGTATGGCACGGCGCAATAAAGCCAATGGCGAGCTGATGAAGACTTTCCTCGACCGGGCTGCGCGGGGAGAAATGCACTGGTGCCTGACCGTATTCCCTAACAACGCCAATGCACAGGATGCGGATATGTCGCTGCGTGATTACACCGAATTCGTGTTTTCGGCGGGGATGCTCAACGAGGAAGACCCGGTGGCATTCTGGCAGTCGCTCGGCAAGCAACAGAGCAAACTGTGCGATTGGCTCAAAGGGCGCAACACTGTGCTGATCAGAGGCTCGAATGTTGACCTGACGCTCTCCATCAAGGAGAGGGTGTTTATCAGCTGCGACGGAAAAGAAAATTTCCCAGATGGCGAGATTTTTACCGGTCCGGTAGAGGATTCAGCCAACGGCTGGATCCGATTTAAATATCCCGCCATCTACCTGGGGCAGGAAGTGACCGACATTGAACTGTGGTTCGAGAATGGGAAGGTGGTGAAGGAACAAGCAACCAAAAACCAGGAGCTGCTCACTTCCAGCCTGAATACCGATGACGGGGCGCGTTACCTGGGAGAGCTGGGGATTGGCACCAATTACGGGATCACGAAATTCACCAAGGAAATGCTGTTCGACGAAAAAATTGGTGGCACCATCCACCTGGCGGTTGGAGCTGGCTACCCGGAGACCGGCAGCACGAATGATTCAGCCATCCATTGGGATATGCTGTGTGATATGGCTGAGAGCGAGATAACTGTGGACGGTGATTTGTTCTATAAAGATGGGAAAACGACCATTACGTAGGCTTGTGTTACAAAATAACGCCGGAAGATATCGGTTTAGATAACAGGCTGCACTTATAAGACGGATTATCACATCTGGTATGGAGAGTTTGAAAAATACCGGCAGCGGTGACGACCCACCAGCTGAAGGGTATGTCTGATCGGTCAAAGAAGTCTGCGAATGATGATGTCTGGATGATAAAAAGATTATTTGATTGGACACCGCGGGATATCGCTTATTGGGAGAAGATCCGCCAGCGAGGATTGGGGAAATTCATTGTCTGGTACGGCATGCTCATTACAGGAGGAGTGCTTTTCGTTGTTTTCGGACTGGTTACCACCTTCTTGTGGCTCAGGCAAGTATGGGGTACACAGGTCACTCCAACAAGCCTACTGTTCTTAATCGGACAGTTGGCTTTCGTCGCAATGGTATGCCTGTTAGGAGGGATCATCAACAGCCTGATTACCTGGATGGTGGAACAGAGGCTGTACACTAAATATAAAGGGAGGAGTGTGTAGATATATATGTCACCTCAATTGATCAAAGTACTCATCCCAGTTGTGCTGCTGCTGCACGGACTAGGGCACGGTGGTGCAATCGGAGCATTAATTGCCATCGATAGGGGTGTATCGGGTGGGAAGTGGTTATCTGCCCGGTCATGGTTGTTCCCCAACCTCGCCCCAAAAGCAGCGGAAACCATGGCGATCGTATTTTGGGGGCTTTCCCTGTTCGGTTTCGTGGCGGCTGCGTTGTCGTTCTGGGACATACTCATCCCAGGAGACTTATGGCGACAGCTGGCCCTGATTTTCGCCTTCATATCTTTCACCGGGATTGTCATTTTCTGGGGAAGATGGCCGATGTTCAACACCCTGGCGGCGCAGGTGGTCAACCTGGCAGTAATCATCACTCAGCTGGGACTGCATTGGCCACCTATCGAGATGTTCGGTAAGTAAGCCCCTGCTGATGCACCTGTATTCCAGATAATAATGCTTGAAAGAGATTGCGCAATGACAGATCAAACCAAAGCAAATTTTCTACTTATCTCTACGAGGCTGGTGAATATCATGCAAAAGCATGTTGGGGAGAGTATACAAATTAGGACAGATAAACCGAACGAAACTGAATTTATCGGTCCGCCCTCCCCTCTCAGCCGGGGGAAAGAGCTGTGGATCGGTGCTGTTCGAATTGGTAAAAGATATGTTTCCTACCACCTCATGGCAGTATACATGTTTCCTGAACTGCTCCAAGGGATCTCCCCCGAACTCAAGAAACGCATGCAAGGTAAATCCTGTTTTAATTTCACCCGTGCAGATGAGCAGTTATTCCTTGAGCTAGATGAACTAACTGAACGGTCAATTGAACGCTTTAAGCAGTCAAGATTCTATGATTGAGCCTGACCTGGCAATAACTATTTGCCAGACAATTCTTGACGGATACCTGCTCCCTGGGACATGAAAAAGCTGCCCCATCTGGGCTTATATTTCTTTTTCATCCAGCCAAGACAATATGTAGTTTGCCACTTCTTCCCAATGCTCCTGACCTATGATGTAATGCGTCCGTCCGGGGAACTCTTTAAAAACGGTGACTGAGGCAGACGATCTGTATTTGTTATAGTTGGTTTTATTGAGTGAGGCCGGGATTAGATGGTCGGTTGATCCTGCGATCAACAACAAAGGTGGGTGTGGTTTACTGAAATCAATTTTAGCGGTCAAGGACTGGCGAGGCACACGACGGGATTCAGGAACCACGTACTTCCTGTAGGCTGCATCCTGATCATCAAATGGCAGGTCGTTAACAAATGCGTACTGGAAGCGTTTGAACGACATCCTGATGGGATTGTTTAGAGGTACAAATGGTGTGATGTGGGGAAAATTAGAGCGCAAGAAAGACCATTTAGCAGTCAATACCCCCATCGGAGGGGCAGAATCGATTGCCACCCCCGCGGAGGCGAGGTCTTTTTGCAGTAATAGCTGGACGACCAACCCACCCATCGAATGACCGATCAGAATTGGCTTTTCAGGCAACGATCCGATAAACTCCGCGATCGATTCAGTCACATCCCATAAGCCCAGCTTGCCCAGCTCAGGTGAAAGGCATTCCTGCCTTAAAATTTCAAGCGGTTGGTCTCTGCCTGGCCAGGCGGGCGCGTAACATTGATATCCTTTTATCTCAAAATAAGGGATCCATTTTTCCCAGGATAACGGATTCATGTACATGCCATGTATAAACACAATGGTTTTAGAGCTCATGTGCGCCTTCCATTACTTTTTTCTATTTCCCCGGACTAATTATACCATTATTGTCCTAATATGAATTTTTCAATGGAGGAGTGGCAGACTTTAATGCGGATCGATAGCATTATTCGATAAGCAGACAGGGTGGCATTTTCTCACCATTCTATGGCATAATCCTGGTGAGCCAAAATATATATTAGGAGCCAAACATGCCCACTTCCCTCTCCGCTTTACATCAGGTTTTCCAGGACCATTGGGATGCCTGGATGCGCTTCGACCCGCTTACCGCCACGTATGTAGGCGACCAGCGCTTCAACGACCAGCTACCCGTCGCCACCGACGAAGCCTACCAAAACTGGCGCGAGCAGATGATGCGCTTCCAGAGTCGCCTGAAAGGTATCCCATACCAGGAACTATCAGCCAGCGACCAACTCAACTACAACTTGTTCAGGCACTTGCTTGAGAATGAGATCGCCGAAATCGGCTTCAGTGCCTACCGCCTGCCCATCTCACGCACAGGCGGATTCCACCTGATGTTCCCTGACGGATTCCAGGTGATGCCGTTTAACAATGCGGAAGACTATGCGAAGTATATAGCTCGCCTGGAGGCGTTCAAGCAGTATGCCCATGAGAATATCGAGCTGATGCGGCTGGGATTACAGACCGGCTTTATTCCACCTGCCTGCAGCTTGACCGACCTGGATGTGCAGCTCAAGGCACATATCGTGGATGACCCTACCGCAAGCGTGCTGTATGAACCTTTCAAGCATTTCCCCGCACAGTTCAGTGCGGCGGATTGCAGGAAGCTCTGTGAGGCGGCTGAAAAAACCATCATGAGATCGGTTGTACCCGGCTACCAGGAGCTGCTGCATTTCGTTTTGGATGAATATCTGCCTGCTGCACGTGCAAGCATCGCCTCGGCTGAACTCCCACTGGGTGAGGCCTTCTATACTCACCGTATCTACTATTACACCTCCCTGCATCTGAGTGCTCAGCAGGTGCACCAGACCGGGTTGGATGAGGTGAAGCGTATCCGGGCCGAGATGGATGGGGTGATCAAGAAGACCGGCTGGAAGGGCAGTATGGATGGTTTCCTGGAATTCCTGCGCACTGACCCAAGGTTCTACGTCACCACGCGTGAAGCGCTGCTGGAAAAGACTGCCTTCGTGCTCAAGAAGATGGATGGTGAGCTACCGCGCCTGTTCAAGACCCTGCCCAGAATGCCGTATGGCATCCGCGAGGTGCCCGAATATGCCGCCCCGGGAGAGACGGCTGCATATTATAGCCCTGGATTAGGAGATGGCACCCGGGCGGGAGTATATTACGTCAATACGTACGACCTGCCATCACGCCCATTGTATGAGATCGAAGCCCTCTCACTACATGAGGCAGTACCGGGTCACCATCTGCAGCTGGCACTTCAAGCTGAGCTGGAAGACGTACCCATGTTCCGCCGTTACAGCGGAAACCAATCATTCGATGAAGGTTGGGCATTGTATTCCGAACGCCTGGGCCTCGAAGTCGGGTTCTACACTGACCCGTATTCCGACTTTGGTCGCTTGAGCTACGAGATGTGGCGTGCCTGCCGACTGGTGGTGGATACCGGTATGCACGCCCTGGGCTGGTCACGCCAGCAGGCTATCGACCACCTGGCGGAGAATACCTCTTCGACCATGCTGAATATCATCAATGAGGTCGACCGATACATTGCCTGGCCAGGACAGGCATTGGCATACAAGATCGGCGAGCTGAAGATTCGCGAGCTACGCCAGCGTGCCGAAGACAGGCTGGGCGATAAATTTAACTTGCGCGAGTTCCATGACGTGGTGCTGTTATCCGGTTCAGTGCCGTTAGAGATGCTGGAGGGGATGGTGGAGGAATGGATAACGACTAATCACTGATATCCAGCTTTGTTCGCCGTAGTAATTGCGCATTGATCGCTACGATTACAGTACTGATCGACATGAGCAAGGTGCCTACATCAGGTGAGAGCATAATCCCAATCGGGGCAAGCACCCCGGCTGCCAGGGGAATGGCGAAAACATTATATCCCGCCGCCAGGACCAGGTTCTTGGTCATCTTGCAATAACTGAGGCGGCTCAAACTGAATATTTTGACCACATCCAATGGGCTGTTCTTTACCAGAATGATCCCGCCAGATTCGATCGCCACATCGGAGCCGCTGCCGATGGCGATGCCTACATCTGCACGCGTCAGGGCGGGGGCATCATTTACACCATCGCCGACCATGGCCACTCGTTTACCCTGCTTCTGAAGCTCAGCCACCTACAACTCTTTATGCTCAGGCAAAACTTCGGCAAAGTAGGTGCTAATACCCAGCTCGTCAGCGACTGCACTGGCAACAGCAGTGCTGTCTCCGGTGAGCATGGCTACGTCCACTCCCAACGCATGAAGCTGCTCAATCGCCAGCTTGCTGTCCGGACGGATGACATCAGCCAGGGCAAATGCGGCAACCACCTGGTTTTCACTGACCAGATAAACCAGGCTCTGCCCTTTCTGGCTGGCTTGATGAGCGAAGGTTTCCAGCTCGTCAGGTAGCCTGGTTCCCAGCATTTCAAGTAGACGTAGACCACCGAATAAAACTGCACGCCCATCAAGCTACGCTCGAACACCTTTCCCCTTGATCGCTTCAAAGTTGGAGATCGATGGCAAGCCAAGCTGGAGCTTGCGGGCTGATTTTCGGATACCCTCAGCAATGGTATGTTCCGAATCAGCTTCGATGGCAGCGGCGAGTGCTAAAGCCCGGTCATTATCCCATCTACTAACGGTTTGGTAATTACTAGTATGAAAATGGCCAATTTTCGTCCTTGGTAGTGAATGTCATTCATGTAGACTCACAGGAGAAAGCATTTGGATCACAAATAGAGCGAAAGGAGGCGAAAAACGCGAAAAAACATAATAGAGAGCTGTCTTTGTAGAAATATTGGCATCTGATTCTCAGTCAACAGATAAAATAGCGGATGCCAGGAGGCACACCTGGTACAGGTTATCGGATAAAACATTACCCAATGTGGATGATTAAAGCCGATTCTTTGACCCGAACATGAGACGGTGAGTAATTACCAGAAGCGTAAAGAACTCATATCCTTGATCTGCCTGGTCAAGCGTTCGAAATAAAAGTCCCATTCCTTAATTCCGCCAGGGTCTGCTCGATCTCCGCCCGCGTGTTCATCACGAAGGGTCCATAACGGGCAATCGGCTCACCAAGCGGTACACCTGAAACAAGCAGAAATCTTGTCCCTTCAGCTGAAGCCTGCACCAGCACAGAATCCCCATCCTCAAAAATAACCAGGCGGGGAGCATCTACCAAGCTTGTTGCGCCAGCGAAAGATGCCTTTCCACGAAACAAATATGCAAAAACACTGTGACCAGCTGGGATAGCATGGTTGAATGTTGCCGAACCTGCTAAAGAGACATCCAGGTAGGTTGGGTCAGCATAGATATCGGTCACAGCACCGGATGTGCTTGCCATGTGCCCGGCAATCAAACGGATTTTCCCTCCACCAGGCTGATCGAGCTCGGGGATGGCAGCTGAAGCAATATCCTGATAGCGTGGTGCAGTCATTTTCAACCTGGCAGGCAGGTTCACCCATAATTGGAACCCTTCCATTTTCCCCTCAAATGGTTGGGGCATCTCCTCATGCATTATCCCCCGCCCGGCGGTCATCCACTGCACGTCGCCTGCGCCGATAGTGCCGTGGTTGCCCAGGCTGTCCTTGTGGTTGACACGCCCTGCCAACATGTAGGTGACCGTCTCTATGCCGCGGTGTGGATGCATGGGAAAGCCTGCCAGGTAGTCGGCTGGATCATCTGAGCCGAAGTGGTCGAATAAAAGAAAGGGGTCTAGATAGTCCAGTGTGCGGGTGGCAATCGAGCGCTTGAGTAACACGCCAGCACCTTCCATTACTTGTATGGGTGTGACGATTTGAGAGATGTTGCGGATTTTCTCAGACATTGTAATCACCTCAGGAGTAAAGAAGGATGAGCACCGCCTCCGAAGGCAGTTGGGGACGGGTAGATGCACACTGATTGACATTGATAACTACAAATAAACATAAATCCCGGTAATTAATTAAATCTACATCCGCCCACCTGCATATCGTTTAAAGGCATTATATTGGAGTGATTGTATCCGGTATAAGGGTAATTTGCAAGAAACAGCAATAACGCTTGATTCATACGAGTACTGTATAATCAGGTTAAGCTGGCGTTGAGTCCTGGACAGCTGCTGTCAGCATATGAAGCGTGACTTGCCTTCGATTTGGTCGTGCCAGGTTACAAAATTGATAAATAAAAATCGCTCCCATTGTGTAAAATACTTTCTGACCCATCGCGGGAGATAAGCCATGCCCCTAAACATTGGAGTGAGGCGGAAGAGCATCAACCCCCCGCCGGGAATATACCTGATTGGCTACGGAAACCGCACCAAAGGTAACCTTGGCGTGCATGATGACCTCACTGCCACCGCCCTGTCAGTGGACGACGGACTCCACCGGGCAGTAATCGTCGCATGTGACCTGCTGGCGATCAACGAACACACGGTGGCACGCATTCAAGCTCAAACCGGTTCGAATATCGTTATTTGCTGCTCGCACACCCACTCAGGTCCAATCACTTACGCCGGGCAACGGTCAGCTCGCAGGAACCGGGAGTATATCACTTACCTGGTAGGGCGAATCGTTGCGGCAGTGAAGGAAGCCCAGCTAAATCCACAACCTGCCAGGCTGATGTGGGCACAGGGTGAGGCAGATGTCGCAGTCAACCGGCGCGAACGCAAACCGGATGGAACCGTCAAAATCGGGGTGAACCCCACAGGACCTATAGACCGCAGCCTGGGAGTACTAGAAGCGCAAACTGCGGATGGAGAAGTAATCGCCAGCCTGGTGAACTTCCAATGCCACGGTACCGTCCTTGGTCCAAGAAACTTGCAAGCATCCGCAGATTGGATCGGTGCCATGCGGCGCTCCCTGGAGCAGGAAACCGGTTCACCGGTGATGTTCCTGCAGGGTGCCACCGGCGACTTGAACCCAGACCAAGCCCGGGGTGGAGATGATTATGATGCCGCGGAGGCAATTGGCAGTGAGGTCGCCCGCCAGGCTGCGAATGTGATACCTCTCTTGGCACCTGTCTCAGGTGAGGCAGTCAGTTTTCACCAGGAGCAGGTATGGCTCTCATTGGAAGCAGAAGCGCACAGTGCGTCGCCTCCACCCACGTACCGGGCGGTGCTTGCCCGGATGACACACGTGCCGCGCTTCATGGTTGATTCTGTACTCAACTTCCGTTACCCATGGAAAAGCCATATCACCGCACGCGATGGTTATTGGTCAGTACCGGTTGTGTTGACCCAGCTGCGGTTGGGAGGGGCGACGATCTATGCGCTGGGGGCTGAAGTATTTACGGATCTCGGCGTGGCCATCAAACAGGCATCGCCGACAAAACCTGCTATGATCGCCAGTGTGAGCAGCGGTTGTATCGGTTATATCCCCACGGCGGAGGAACACAGGTTGGGAGGCTTTGAGGTCGATATAGCACCTTATTTCTACCGCCTACCCGGCAGGCTAAATGCCAACAGCGCAGATAGACTCATGGAGGCGGTGAAGAATATATCAATCGGGTGAAGACAACATAGTTCAGATGATACGGAATAGATGTTTTTATGCTAGACTTCGGGGTGATAGCTGTATCTATATAGCGCTAATGATTTCAACACAGGCTGGGAAAGGAAATCCATCATGAAGGATCGAGAAAAGCTACGGTTTCAGGCTAACATCACCTGGTTCAACCAATTTTTCAATGGTCTACGACAGATTTACGAACACATCTCCGAGCAGCTTCCGGTTGAATTCTTTTCGGAACACTATTCGCCTTGCATGGAGAATTACTATTTTCCAGATTTCAAGGCAGTCCCTTCCATCCCTCCCTATTATGCGTTGATGCTGGAAGGGAAAAGGTGTGCTTTACAGGTGGTTTCGGTGATCGATGAGACTTTGTTTGCCCAGGGAGGACCTTTCTCCATCGAACCTTCGATGGTGATCATGGTCCATTCTGTGGCTGACAAGTATGCCCGGTTGGATGAATTTGCGCTACCGATGATCAAGAATCAAAATGTTGAAAAGGTGAAAAAATCGGGGAATATCGTGCGAGGTAAAATAACCGCTAAATTCCCGGCTGAATTCTTTTCTTTTCAGGTGCAGTACGACCAATTTACCGACGACAAAAGACCGGAGATCGCAATTGGCACATTTATCGTCGACCCCATCACCGCTGCCCTGAAGCAAGGTTTCCCAACCTCCAAGGGCGGGTGATTGAGCTGACGGTACCGATTAAAACATTCACCTCAGCATTGGGAAGCGGCCGATTAACGATAGCACAGAATGGGCGGTAGACAATGGGGTAACTGTGGTCAAGCCAGGGGTAAACATATCCAACTTAGCTGCGAACCGGTTATACTCGCGGTGTGGGTTCACCAACTATCGTATCGAACCCAGGACAATTTACCATCATGGGAATTATTACGATGGATTGTTAATGGTAAAGCTGATCTAATCCAGCCAAAGGTCTGATAAGTCTAGTTCAACCGAGCATTTATAAAGCGGGTAAACTTACGATTATATTGGGAAAAATAGCGAAAACCAACAATTCTGTATGTTCACTTTGATATTTAGCAAATTAAAATATACCCAGATACTTTTTAATCTTAATGGGACTGGATATCTGATCAATCCTGCATTGCTGCCATCGACACTTCCAGTCGTGTGATAGAGGAGGTAGTAGCATGAAACCAACAGAAATCCTAATGGAAGAACACCGGGTAATCGAGCGGGTTTTAATCGCACTTGAAAAAGCTGCCAGCCGTCTCAGCCGGGGAGAAACGGTATACCTGAGATTTTTTAGTGGGACTTCAGCTTTGATCAACGGTTTTAATGACAGTTACCATTATAAAAAGGAAGAGATGATATTGTACCCCGCGCTGGTTGAGAATGGATTGGATAAAGATAGCGGACCGGTTGCGATGTTGCTCGCAGAACATGAAGAGGGGCGGAAACTGGCCCACAGGCTTCAACTGGTGACCGAGCGCTACCAGGCGGGCGATGTGAAAGTTCGGGACCAGGTGATTTTGAGTGCGTTGGGATACGTCAGCCTACTGAGACGGCACATGAATAAGGAGGACAACGTCCTGTTCCCATTGGTGGAGCAGGTAATCCCAGCAGACCGGCAAAACCAGATGATCGAGGCTTTCGAGCGGTTCGAACGCGAGGAGAACGGGGCAGAATTACACGAGAAATATTATGGGATGGCAGAACGTCTCGTCCAGGAATGCGGGCGATAAGGCAGAAACAAAGCCAGCCATTTCCATCATTTTCAAGCACCTTAGCGGGCTGATATCAAGCTTCATACTCACCCATGGTCGCTCCAACTGATAAAAAGGTTGGAGCGACTCTTGTTTTATGGGATGCTGGACGTGATCCTCAAGGTACCAGGACATCTGTGACCGGTAAGATCCCGGTACACATGCAGACGAGCGGAGTGGTTAGATGAACGCCAGGTGGCATGATGTTGCCTATCGTGGTTCATCGACTTTTATATCATAACTATCAGATGTGTGGTATTTGCATTTGTGAAATATTTTGCCATAATAATCTTGCACCTAAAGAAGTATTGCTCCTACTTTTATTATCAGTTGATAATCCACCTGGTGCTCCAAGTGAGGAAAGAACCATCCGATGAGAGGATGGTTAAGTTGTATGTCGGCTAACGAACGGATGGTCATCGATGTAGAAAATTTCTCCTACGAGAAATTTTTATGGAACCTGCTGAATGAAGCCCGCCTGCATAAATTGCCGATGGAAATCATCGGCTCGGAAATTTCCAGGCGGACGGGGATCAATTATCCACTCTACCGCCTGGTGATCCATCCGAAGGTCGATTCCACGATTTGTATCGTGTCCGGAATCCACGGAAACGAGATTGCCGGTCCGCTTTCCGTTTTGAAAATCGTCGATGCCATCATCAACGACCTGCCTGAGCAATTTCGTTTCGTGGTATACACGATGATCAACCCATCGGGGTTTGACCTGCGCCAACGTTTCGATGCAGACCGCAGGGATCTGAACGCGGTCTATGGAGCAACACTCAGGAGTAAAAACTATTTTGAAGTGCAGACTTTCTACCAGGATGCACTGAAATTCGCACCTTTCGAAGCGGTGATCACGCTTCACGAAGATAGCGACCGGGAAAAGTTCTATATGTATGGCCTGGGCAAGGAGAACCTTGATTTTTATCATGCCGTGTGCAGCGTTGCCAAAACGTGCATTCCGCCATGGATGAACGGGGAAATTGAGGGCTGCACCACGGATGACCACGGTCTGATTTTGTCGAATGCGCGGGACCACGCTTTCGATAGAGCCTTGTACAACAAGGGGATGACCAAGCTGGCGTATACTTTCGAGACTCCGGGGAAACTGGATGGTCACTTCCGGGTGGATATGATGGTGCAGCTGGTGCTGCAGAGTGTGAATATGCTGAATGCGATACGTTGGATGCGCATCTATCAACGAGCAAGACAACACGTTTGATGCCGGATGAAACCAACCAATAAGCAAAGGAAGATCAGCGGAAAATTCTGGCGAACCGGTCAACCTGCATCAGCTGAACAGATAATCAATTTCAATCATTCACTGACGAAAATTTGAAAAACCCAAGGACGCGGCGGAATTAGCTCGGACCGTACTGCAATGCGCCCCTACGCTTCGTTACGGATAGTGGGGTAACTGCTCCATCATCAACGCTGGATCGTTCACCGGCTGCTGGCAGACGAAAGCCTGGCACACATAGGCCGTCGAGACGTTGTTCAGCAATGGGCGATTAGCCAACAAGGCCGGCGAACCAGGGACAGGCGGGTATGAAGAAGCTGCCAATAGCAGGCGAGGGTAATACGCATGCCACAGCGGATCGAGCAGACGCTGAGTGGCGGGGTCATCCAGGTTGCCCACCACTGCCAGCTCATACACCGGACCCAGCGAAAAATCAATAGCGCCAAGCCAGCGGGCGAAGGCGGAGGGGTAACGCGTGATAAGAGACAAATTTGAGGAGAGCATATTTTCCGCAAGCGTACGCCAATCGGAGCGACCCTCATAGGTGGCAAGCATCAGCAGGAGCTCAGCAGATAATGCACTGCCAGATGCTGTGGCATTATCCTGCAGATCTTTCGGGCGATACAGAAGGGCTTCGTAGTCATCAGGCGTATCGAAGAACCCACCGGCGGGGTCAGTGAAGTGTGCTAATACCTGCTCGAGCAGCTGAATACTTGCCTGGTACCAGCGTGGGAGGGGGTCGGCCTGGTAAAGGGTGAGCAGATAGAGGGCGAGGCCGGCGTAATCTTCGAGGTAAGCGGAGTGGTTCACCTTTCCATCGCGCCAGGAGCGCATCAGCCTGCCATCGACGGACATCTGTTCGAGGATGAAATTGGCATTCCTGATGGCTGCGTCGAGGTAATCCTGCCGACCCAACGAACGCCCGGCTTCAGCAAATGCAATCCCCATAAGGGCATTCCACGATACCAGGACCTTGTCATCCGTAGATGGATGCACCCTGGTATCCCGCACCGCCAGCATGCGCTGCCGCAGCTCAGCTAATCGACCTGGTATCGTAGCGAGATCCAAGTGTAAGAGCTGCGCCAGCTGCTCATCGGTGAGGCTGCGGCGGAGAATATTCCGCCCATCAAAGTTGCCGGTTTCGCTCAGTCCATAGGCAGCGATAAAGAGATCGGCATCTCCAGGCTGAGCCAGGGAGGTGTGGATCTCATCGGGGGTCCACAAGTAGAATTTCCCTTCCTCGCCCTCTGAATCAGCATCCAGGCTGCTGAAGAAACCGCCCGCCGGGTGGGTGAGCTCTCGGAGGACAAAATCCAAGGTGGATTCACATATTTCTCGATAAAATGGCGCACCCGTCAGAAGGCAGGCATGCAGGTAGACGAGCGCCAGCTGGGCGTTATCGTATAACATCTTCTCAAAATGGGGGATGAGCCAAGTAGAGTCTACACTGTAGCGAGCGAAACCACCGCCGAGGATATCATACATCCCACCCTGAGCCATCGAGCGCAGGGCATGAAGAGCCGTATCCAGGCTGGTCTGGTCTCCGCGAGAAGCCTGGCGCAAGAGGAATTCGACCAGCATGGGCTGGGGGAACTTGGGTGCTGATCCCCAACCACCATCGTGGCGGTCATAGCTATTGGTTACAGTGCGGGTAACCTGTTCGAGGAATGATGGGCTGATTGTGACTTCACTCCTGGAGGTATCAAGCTGAGCAGACAAACTTTGGGCCAACTGCTCACTGCTGATGAGGAGAGCCTGGCGGTCAGTGCGCCATAAACGAGTGACCGTATTCAGCACTTCCCGAAAGGCGGGCAGGTTGTGGCTGCGGAACAGCGGGAAGTAGGTGCCACCATAAAAAGGTTTGCCATCCGGGGTGAGGAAGACGCTCATCGGCCACCCGCCCTGACCAGTGGTGGAGACAACGAAGTTCATGTAGATACTGTCCAGATCGGGACGCTCCTCCCGGTCCACCTTGATGCAGACGAAATTGGCATTCATGAAGTCGGCGGTGGCGTGATCCTGGAAGGATTCGTGGGCCATCACATGGCACCAATGGCAGGCAGCGTAGCCGATGCTGAGGAAGATGGGCTTGTCTTGCTGGCGAGCCTGGGTGAGGGCTTGCTCGCCCCATGGGTACCAATCGACGGGGTTGCCAGCGTGCTGGAGCAGGTAAGGGGAGGTTTCGTGTGCTAAGTGATTCGACATTGGGTGATTATAATCCGTGGGATATCATATCGAGAAACGCTTAATATCCGGCAATTATATCGAGAAGATCGCTCGCTCTCCGGTATATAAGATGGAAGGAGATATAGAAGGATTAATAATCATCTTGATGATACGGGAAGGGAGAGTGAATTAATAGAAAAAATCGAAAACAAATCGGAACAAAACATTTTTGATATAAAATTCGGTGGCAGAGGGATCTTAATCGATGACAAGTGTACTGGTGTAGTTACTCACCAGTTGACAGTAAACCTTTATACATTCAAAATGTGAGACGATCGTTGCAGGTATGAAGGTGAAACAAAATATGGATTCCCCCCTCCCGCCTCCCCCAAAAACAAGTTTTTGGGGGAGGAGCGTAGTTAATATGCTTCGTCAGATTGTTATCCTTATCGTAGAGTGAGTAATTACGGTTCTTACCGGTAAAGACCGACCGGTATTCGGACGATTTTATCTAAATATGCTATTGGAAAGCATCCTAACATCGGTTCAGTTCATACCGGTATGGAAGTACACCAATCAACTGGTACAGAAATGCACAGACCGATGTGAAAGAAAAGCACTTCCATGTAATTACTCACAGAAATCGAGAAAAAAACCGATTGATCTATATTGTAAAAGGCAGATTGCTTCTTCGGGCTTCAAAGTGCGGTAATAAGCATTGGATTCTGAGAACGCCCTCCTTCCCCGAAAACCAACGGGGATACCGCAATGACAGTTAATGGGAAATTATTATTCGAATTTGCTTACTTTTTTACCTACGAGTGCGAACAGTGAATAATTACACTCCTTACCGGTAAAGACCGACCGGTATACGGACGTCTCTTTTAAAATGGTAAAATGAAGACGTCCTAATGTAATTACTCACCACCTTGATTAGTTCTCATTGGATGAAATAGGGATTTTGTCATTGCGAGACCAGCGTTCCAGCGTACTTTGCTGGCTGGTCGTGGCAATCTTCCTGATTTAAGACTGATAAATAGACTTTCCATCCACAATTTACCGATCATGTTTCTAGTAGATTGCTCACTGAAAATCTGCAGGGATAAACACGAGGATAAAAAGGAATATGTTGGGTTTCGTGCGGAAGATCACCGCACTCAACCCAACCTACAACTTCCCCGAATATCAGCGGGGATAAACCGCAATGACAGAACATTTCTTGCAACTAAAAGAGAGATTTCTCCAAGTGGTGAGTAATTACGTCCTAATTATAGCACAAATGTTCTAATCCACAAGGGTTTTTAGCCAAATCATGACATTTGTCGATAAAACCATGACAAATGTCGATAAATCGTGGTCGACTATTTTATATTTGCCGACCTGTACACCAACGGCAGCGGCTTATTAGAAATACGGAAATGGGGAATAGAGAATACTGGTTTACAATTTTACCCGGAGATTAAAAAACCTGAGGGTTGCAGAAGCAACCCTCAGGATGATTGACAAAATGCGACTGGTCAGACTTGCAGCATGCTTTCCATGGTCTGGTAAGCCTGGTTTTGAGGAGTACCCAACGAAAGGGTCCATTCGGTGAGCAGGGACTTGACAGCCCTCTCCAGGATGGTTTTCTCCTGGTCGTTGAGCTTGGAGTTACGTCGGTAGTGGGATAAATCGCGCACTACTTTACAAATTGAAGACAGCTGCCCGTCACTCAATTCATCCATGAGCTGGTTTTTCCGCAGCACACGGTCTTCCTGCAGCGCCTCATTCGGGCTGGAGAGGATGGGTAACGTCTTGAGGAATTCCTCTGGAGAGGTGGGAATACGGAGGCTGTTGAGCTCGTGATCATCCACGGGCACCCAGACGGTCATATCGGTAATGCTGACGACATAGCAATTTACCTGGATACCGTTGATGGTCTTTTCTTCGATGCGTTTAATCTCACCCATACCGAATGTACGGTGAATAACCATATCGCCGACCTGAAAACACATAGCACACCTCTTTCCCTACAACACATAAACTCACTGATTAAATTAAAGACTGACCTGTAACAGACAGCCTGCGAGCAATATTACCAGCGGCGCGAGTTGTATGATTTGCGGGGGCGCTCTTCGCGCGGTTTGGCAATGTTGACTTTAATCGCCCGTTGATCCAACATTTTTCCATTGAGCAGCTTGATGGCGTTCTCAGCTTCTTCCTGGTTCCCCATCGTCACGAAAGCGAAACCTTTCATCTGACCGGTATCCCGGTCCTTGATCACGTCTATAGCGACTACAGTACCGGCCTCAGTGAAAGTTGCGCGCAGGCTGTCCTCGGTGGTGTTATAGGACAGGTTTCCAACATATAATTTTGATTCCATTATCATTTCCTTTTCTAGTTTTCAACTGACCTCAGTCATCCTGGCATCCAGGCAGCCGTTATAAGATCATCCAGGAGCACCTTCGAAAAAGGAAACCGCCATTCGATGCAGAATGGCGGCTTATATAACCGAGCGCGAAATCTGGAGTCCGTATGGGTTAATTATACCAGACAATCAACTGTAAAAGGCTGGAATAGATGACTATTTATTAATCCAGCCCGCGGGATCCATGGGAGGGGAGCTGCGGTCGGTAAGAGAGGCAGGCTAAGAATTTTTATCCAAGAATTCCAGCACTTCGTCCAGCTGACAGAATGCCAGGGAAGTGACGGTGTCAGCACAGCCGTAATAAATGGCAATCCGGCCCGTGGGAGGATCGTAAAGCGTGGCACAGGGGAAGGCAACGTTCGGCACGTCTCCCACGCATTCATAGTACGTCTGAGGTGAAAGCAGGTAGGAGGTGCCTCGGCGGATCACTTTCCAGGGCTGGTCCAGGTCCAACAGGGCTGCCCCGAAGCTGTAGACAAAGCCATTACACGAAGTGAGCACACCATGGTAGAACATCAACCAACCCCTGGGGGTTTCGATGGGAACGGGTCCGGCACCCACCTTGGTGCTCTCCCAGCCGCCGCGGGTGCCCATGACGAAGCGGTGCCGGCCCCAATGGAGCAGGTCAGGGCTGCGGCTGAGGTAGATATCACCGAAGGGGGTGTGACCGTTATCGCTGGGACGGCTGAACATGACGTACTCTCCGTTGATACGACGGGGGAAAACAACTCCGTTGCGGTTGAAGGGAAGCAAGGCGTTTTCAAGGAAATGAAAACGCTCGAAGTCGAAAGTATAGCCAATACCGATGGTTGGTCCATGGTAGCCATTGCACCAGGAGATGTAGAATTGGTCTTCGAGCCAAACAACACGGGGATCATAGCGGTATTGGAAGTGGCTAAGCTCTGGGTCGTCATAGATCCAGTCGATGGGCTGGTCGTCCAGCTGCCAGTGAATGCCGTCGGAAGAAAAACCCCGGTTGAGGTTCATATCGCGTTTTTTATTATCACAACGGAATACGCCTGCGAAGTGGTTCTGGAAGGGGACGACGGCGCTGTTGAAGATGCTGTTGGAGGAGGGGATGAGGTTGCGGGGGATGATCGGGTTGCTGGTGTAGCGCCAGACCACATCTGAACAGCCGGCAGGGCGATTTTCCCAGGGGATATTGGGGAGTGCGGGTTGGGGCATGGGTGAGGGTCTCCTTTTTTATGAGCCAGGACATCGCTGGGGATTATCTATTTTCGGTGCAAGTTAAGTATACATGCATCCAGATGTGTAATGAAATGGATTGTTGGTAGATGAATGTTAACCAAAAACAACGGGAATAAATGCCTGTACAAATTTAGTGTCATTGCAAACCAGAGATCTGCTGGCGAAGCAATAATCCAAGTGCAAGAAAAGTATACAGGCATCCAGGTGTATGATGAAAATTAGTGTTGGTTGAAGATTGCTTCGACAAAAGGCGTCTCGCAATGACAGCTTAATTCTCCCCCTAATTGCTGGGGAAATCTGTGATGACAAAAATAATATGTTGGGTTTCGTGCGGAAGATCACCGCACTTAACCCGGTATTAGAACGAACCGGACGAGCCCAACCTACAAATACAATTGGAAAACGGCGGGGACAAGTGCAGTGTCATAAGGGTTAAGACAAATGTAACCACTTCGGGGGAATTTTCACAAAGTGATTGACTCTTTACAAATTATTCTGTATAATGTAATGGTTGGGAGCGCTCCCAATTATTCTATCAAAAACAAATAACCGAATTAATTGGAATCTATCAGTGCCTAATCTGACACTCGAAGACATTGCCAAGCAAGCCGGAGTATCGCGATCCACCGCATCCAGGGTGGTGAACGATGACCCCAATGTCAGCGACAGCGTGCGCAGCAAAGTGCAGGAAGTGATCCACTCGACGGGCTACCACCCACACGCAGCTGCACGGAGCCTGGCTTCACATCGCTCATGGATGATCGGATTGGTACTGCCCCGCACGGTGAGCAACTTCTTCACCGACCCATATTTCCCACGCCTCACCCAAGGCGTAGCCCAAGCCTGCAACCAACATAACTATTCCCTGGGTCTCTTCTTGCTTGATACGAGAGAAGATGAACAGCGTATCTTCCCGCGGATTTCCCAAAAAGGCCTGCTGGACGGCATCCTGCTGCAGACCGCCGAGCTGGGTGACAAATTAATCGACCGCCTGGTGAGCTCGGATTTCCCGGTGGTGGTCGCCGGGCGCCCGTTCAACGCAGACGGGATCAGCTACATCGACGTGGATAACTTTAGCGGTGCCTACCGGGCAGTGAGCCACCTGATCCAGCTGGGATACAAACGCATCGGGACGATTGCCGGACTTTTAAACCATACCCCAGGCATCGACCGGCTGGACGGTTACCGTAAAGCCATGACAGACCACGGCGTGGACATCGATGAGAGGCTGATCATCGAAGGTGATTTTACCGAGAACAACGGATACCAGTCGATGAAACAGCTGCTGCAATTCAAACCCGATGCCATATTTGCAGCTTCGGATGGCATGGCGGTCGGTGCCATCAGGGCGGTGCGTGATGCAGGTCTGCTCGTCCCGGAGGACATAGCCTTTGTGGGTTTCGATGACCTACCTTTCGCCTCGCTTTCGGATTTTAATCTAACCACCGTGCGCCAACCGATCATTCAATTTGGTGCAAAAGCTGTGGATACCTTGATCGATTTGATCGAAAATGGGATCAAGCCATCCCGGCGAATTATTATGGAAACAGAGCTGATCATCCGCGACAGCTGCGGCGCTACCCAAAAACATATGGCAAATGCAAGGCATTGATATGGATTTCTTTTTGGGAGCGCTCTCACAACCAAACGGCACTAATCGCCCTAGTAACAGGAGGAGGTGGAAAAATAACGAACACAGAAACCAGATCGAACAACCCAATTGAAATATCAATTCTATCTAAACTCTAAGGAGAATGAAAATGAAACGCTTGTATATCGTAATCTCTCTGGTCATGGTGATGGGCATGGTGCTCTCAGCCTGTGCAACACCAACTGCCCAGACAATCGTTGAGACCGTTGTGGTGCCCGAGGTGCAAACCCAGGTAGTCACGGTCAAAGAGACCCAGGTGGTCGTGCAGACTGTTGAAGTTGCACCCCCCACTCCATCACCGGAGGAACAGCTGCCGCGCAATGAAACACTATACTTAAATGGGTTTCAGTGGAGCGCACCGGTCGGCTGGAATCCTTATTCGTCCAGCATGAATAATGCCTTGGCTGTAACCGCCAAGGATGCTGCCCGTGTGACCATGTTTGAAACCTTGTACCTATATGACATGCTGGATGGCGGTTCGTATCCTCTACTGGCAGATGGTCCATACACGTGGAATGATGCGCATACCGAAATCACCGTGATGCTTAACGCTGCTGCGAAGTGGAGCGATGGCACCCCGGTGACTGCTGATGATGTGGCCTATAGCTGGGACACCAATGTCAAGTATTCTACCAATGCTGGCAATAACTTCAAGGATTTCATTGACTCTGTCACCGCAGTTGATCCCCAGACGGTCCTGATCAAGTCCAAACTGGATGCGACCGGCGCTTCAGTCAATCCTCTGATGCTTCTGTCCTACCTGGATAGCGTGTACGTCTGCCAAAAAGCCTGGACGGAGACCTTAGAAGCACGGACGACCTTCAGCTCAACATTGTTCTTAGCTGATCCCGCCGACGATGTAGTTTACTCCGGCCCGTACCACCAGTTCTTCTCAGACGATACGAAGGTCGTGCTCATCCGTGATGACAGCTATTGGGGTCAGGATGCCTCCATGTGGGGTAAACTGCCGGCTCCGAAGTATATTGCGCATGCGATCTTCAAGGATAACGCAGCTGGTTCAATTGCTTTGGCGCAAGGAGAAGTGGACGTCTCCCAGCAGTTTAACTCCAACATTCAAGTTCTGTGGCTGAGCTATGGTCTGCCTGTATCCACCTACCTACCTGAAGCTCCATACGGGATTGGTGCAACCCTGCCAACCGCCTATTACAACCTGAAGGCTTATGGTTTGGACCAGATTGCGATCCGCAAGGCGATTGCGATTGCAGTGGACTATCCGACCATCATCGCCAATGCGATGACCAACCAATCTGCTACATTCGACCAGGTTCCACGCTCCTTGATGAACCCAACCCCTGGCGAGCAAGCATTGTATGACCACGAGGCCGTCGCTGACCTGCAGTGGGCTGGAAACGACATCGAAGGCGCCATAAAGTTGCTGGATGATGCCGGGATTAAGGATACCAATGGCGATGGCAACCGTGAATACAACGGGCAAGAGCTGCACTATATAGCCACCTGCCCCAATGGCTGGTCTGACTGGCAAGCCGCGATCGAGGTTGTAGCTGGAGCTGGAAAGAAGATCGGCATCGATATCACGACCGCCTTCCCTGAATGGGGTGTGTATCAGACGGTAGTTACCAAATCAGATACTCCACTGCCTGAAGGCTATGACATCTTCATGATGTGGACCGATGGCGCTGGTCCGACCCAACCCTGGGGACGTGTCCGCCACCTGTTGAGCTCTGAGTTCGTTGGTCAGGCAGTCAACTGGAACGGCAACTGGGGTCAATACAGCAATCCGGCGGCTGACGAATTGATCAAATCGATCCCCGCTGAAACCGATCAGGCCAAGCTGAAGGCAACCTATACGGAATTGGTCAAGATCTACCTGACCGATATCCCGTCCTTCACACTCATGTATCGTCCCGATAATTTCCATACGGTGAACGAGAGTGTTTGGACCAACTTCCCTCACCAGGATGATGGCACCAACCCACCCGTGCCACCTATGGATTGTATCGACGGTTATAGTATTGCATGCTTGTATAACATAACCCTGGTCACTCCATAACCAACTATGTAATGAGACAGCCATGTTCCGCCTCCCGGGGGGACATGGCTGTTTATTATCAATAGCTGCTCGACTTATATTTATGCGAAAGAATAAGAAAATTTTATTGGTATTTAATCAAGATCAACCGGAGGTGCTGAGTTGAAAGGTTACACAAAATATTTCGGTAAAAAAATGGTCTGGTTCATGATCACATTAGTTGCCGCCTTCCTGTTGAATTTCTTCCTACCCCGATTAATGCCCGGAGACCCTGTGGCAGCCATCGTTGCAAGGATGGCGCAGGGGCAATCCAATGCCACGGGGGTCCAAGCAATTTATAAGCAGTATACCGAGCTGTTCGGCACCGACAAACCGATGCTGACACAATTTGGTATTTATATAAAAAATGTGATCCACGGCGATTTTGGTTTTTCATTCAGCCAATATCCCAGAACGGTGGCAAATGTTCTCAAAACTTCATTGTGGTGGACGGTGATCCTGCAGTTCCCGGCAATCGTCGTCGGCTTTCTGATAGGGAACATATTAGGCGTGTTAGCGGCTTATCTGAAAGGGGGTTATGATAAAGCGCTGATGCCGCTCAGTATTTTTGCGAGTGGTTTACCAGCATTTGGCATGGCAACTATTTTGCTGGTCATTTTTGGAATCACATTAAAATGGTTACCCACTTCAGGTGGGTATGGATTCGACTTGATCCCCAACCTAAGCTGGGCATTTTTCTGGTCGGTGATCGTGCATTACCAGCTGCCGTTTTGGTCGATCGTCTTGATCGCCATTGGCGGATGGGCGATCGGCATGCGCTCCATGTCCATCTATGAGCTAAATGCCGACTATGTTAAAATACAGCCGTTTTATGGGGATCAAAGACTCAAAGATCATCCGGTACGTATTCCGGAATGCCATGCTTCCGCAGGTCACCGGATTGGCGCTAGCGATCGGTACGATGGTGGGTGGAGCGTTGGTGGCGGAAATCATTTTTAGCTACCCAGGCCTGGGGACGACGCTGTTAAGCGCTATTCGGGGGCAGGATTACCCGATGATTTCAGCGGTCACCCTGATCATCACGCTGATGGTGCTAATCGCTACCTTTGCCCTGGAAATTTTATACGGCTTCATCGACCCGCGCATCAAAGCGGCGCAATCGGATTAGGAGAGATAGCGATGAAAAATACTCTCCAACAGATATTTCACTCAGGTAAATTCGTGGTTGGTTTTCTCATTTTTACGATGATCGTGCTGACGGTGATCATTTTTCCTCTATTCGTAAAAGCTTCTCCCATAGAAACCATCAGTCAAGGTAGCATCCAGGGTTCTTTTCTTCCACCCGGGATCTATGTGAATGTTTATGACAGCATCGGGGTGGCTCCGTATACTCTACTGCTGGATGATGCCACCGCCAAGCGAATCGCAAGCAAGCTGACCCCGGATGACCGTACTGCCATCAAGGAATGGCTGGTGAAGGATGGGATTCCCGAATCTCAGATCGATACCACGGATACCAAAAGTCTCCTGGATCTATGGACGAGCAATTATGATCCCAAAAAAAACGTCCCTGGTATGACCTTTGCTAAAACCAGGTTCTATCAAAGGCTGAATACTTCGCTCCAGGGAATTCTATCTTCGGAAGGCGTAACTATTGCGGAGACCAGCAATGTGACGGGTACGCTGCAGGCAAAAGGGACCATCGCACAAACCGACTACGTAAACGTGCGCGAAGTTCCGAATGTGCGCCTTTTAGCGCTTGGAACCGATAACTTTGGTCGGGATGTGACAGTCGAGCTGGTTTCGGCAACCGGCACATCCCTGCTGATCGGCATCGTGGCGGGATTAATCGCAACCACGATTGGCTTAGTGCTGGGACTGGCAGCGGGTTATATTGGGGGAGTGGTGGATGATGTGATCATGTTTTTCACCAATCTCTTTACCGTAGTCCCCACCATTGTTATATTGATATTAGTTTCATACAGCATCGGGCAGGAAAAACGCGGTCCAGTGGTCATCGCGGTGGTGATTGGGTTTACTGCGTGGAACTGGACTTGCAGGGCTGTACGGGCGCAGGTGATCTCTCTGCGCAACCGCGACCATGTAAACCTGTCGAAGCTGTCGGGGCACCCGATCGCTCTGATCATCTTCACCGATATTCTGCCATATATTGCGTCGTACGTCTTTATGGCGCTGATCCTGCAAATTTCTTCGGCGATCCTGTACGAAGCGAGCTTATCGATCCTTGGGTTGGGACCAAAAACTACGGTGACGGCAACCCTGGGCCTGATGATGAACTGGGCGATGGTATACATGGCACCAAGCCTCGGAAAATGGTGGGCCTACATGCCTGTGATCGTAGTCATAGCCCTGGTTTCGTTCTCACTGAACTTGATGAACACTGGTCTTGACCAGGTATACAATCCGGCATTGAGAGAATAGGTGATATATGGGACAAGTAATGCTTGAGGTCAAAGACCTCACCACGAAATATATCACCCGCTACAACGAAGATATTTATGCGGTGGACCACGTTTCCCTGAAAGTTGAAGAAGGGAAAACGCTGGGAATCGCTGGAGAATCAGGCTGCGGTAAATCGACCCTGGCGCTCAGCCTGATGGGGTATTACTTCGCTCCGCTGCACTATACGAGCGGAGAGATCATCGTCAATGGGCGTAATATTTCAGGGATGGACCCGGATGTGGTCCGTAAAGCGATATTGGGGACAGAAATTGCTTACATCCCGCAGGCAGCGATGAATGCGCTTAACCCCACGCGGAAGATCATCAATTTTATTGAAGATGTATACGAAGCGCACGATGAATACAAGAGCAAGAAAGAGATTTATGAGCTGGCGTGTGAATGCTGCAGCATCCTGGGACTGCCCGAGACAGTGCTGCAAAAATACCCGGTTGAACTATCGGGTGGCATGAAGCAACGCACGGTGATTGCTGTTTCCGTGATCCTTTTCCCAAAAATTCTGATCGCAGATGAACCATCTTCAGCCCTGGACGTCACTTCGCAGAAGATGGTGATCAAAATGCTCAAGGACTTGATGAAAGATGGTTTCATCAAATCGATGATCTTCATCACCCATGAGCTACCGCTGCTCTATAACGTCACAGACGACATTATGGTGATGTACGCCGGGCAAATCGTGGAGAAGGCAAGCGCCAAGCAAGCCGTGTTTGACCCGCTGCATCCCTATTCCAAAGGTTTGATGGGATCGATCATTGTACCTGAAGCCGGCTTGAGGGATGTAAAACTGACTGCCATCCCCGGGGTACCGCCTAACCTTAAAAATCCGCCACCGGGCTGCCGGTTTGCTCCCCGCTGTCGATTTACCAGGATGGAATGTACGGCTATGAATATGCCTCTCCGTACGATTGAAGGCGACCGTTCTTACCGTTGTGTGATGACCGAAACAGAATTGAGGGAAGCGTATCAAATGGAGGCAGAACAAAATGTTCGAAAATAATGAAATTATCCTGAGCGCCAAAGGACTGACCAAGGAATTTGGGTTTGGTGCTACGAAAACGCTGGCAGTGGACCATGTGGATCTCGACCTTTATAAAGGTGAAGTCATCTCGATCGTGGGAGAATCGGGCAGCGGAAAAACCACGCTTTCGAAGATGATCCTGGGATTAATCAATATCACGGCAGGCGAGATTTACTTCCAGGGCAAATTGCGGGATATCAGGACGAATAAAAAGAGACAGATATACTGGAAAAATATCCAGGCTATCTTCCAGGACCCGTTCTCTTCATACAATATTTTTCACAAAATTGATGCCGTACTGTTAGATTGCATCCGCATGCGGGGAGGCAGAATGCTGCCGCGGGCGAAAAAAGTTGAAATGATGGCAGAAGCATGCAGCTTTGTCAACCTGAAATACGAGGAACTGACCAACAAGTATCCCTTTGAACTTTCCGGCGGGCAGATGCAGCGCTTAATGATCGCGCGGATCTTCCTGCTGAAGCCGAAGATCCTGCTGGCGGATGAGCCAACCTCGATGATCGATGCCTGCTCACGCGCCACCATCCTGGACATGCTGATGCAGCTGCGCAGTGAAATCGGGATGACGGTCATTTTCATTACGCATGATATTGGCCTGGCGTACTTTGTATCTGACAAGGTTTTTATCATGGAGCATGGAAAATTTGTGGAAAGCGGATCAGCCGATGAGGTGATCCTATCGCCGAGGGAACCTTATACGAAACGCCTGATCAGCGATGTACCTAAGATTTATGAAGAGTGGGATCTCTCAACGGTTGAGTGTGCCACTTGAGTTAGCCTCAAGCGATTAATCTTAATAGTCTAAATACGATACTGGACACGCCTTTGAACGTAGTGTGCGCTGCGAAAGGTTATTCAATATGCATATTCAATCTCTGAGTGGTGACTGGCAATTCCGACAGGCTGAGTCTGACGAATGGCTACCGGCAAAAGTGCCGGGTGGCGTGCACACGGACCTGCTGGCGAACGGGCGCATCCCGGACCCCTTTCGTGGGGATAATGAGAAACGCGTGCAGTGGGTGGCTGAATCTGATTGGGTGTACCGAACTAATTTTAGCTGCCCGAGCAATATTTTAAAAGATGAAAAAATATACCTGGTGTGCGAGGGATTGGACACTCTGGCGACGGTGGTCTTGAATGGGCATGAGCTCGGACGCACAGACAACATGTTTCGCAGGTACGAGTGGGAGGTCAAAACCTATCTAAATCCGACTGGTGAGAATGAGCTGAGCATCGCTTTCGCCTCACCAGTTTATTTAATTTCGGAAAAGCAAGCCATTCGACCACTGCCGGGAGTGCCCCAAGCTATCCCGGGTGGTCCGTACCTACGCAAGGCACCCTGCCAATTCGGATGGGATTGGGGTCCACAGCTGCCGCCGATGGGCATTTGGAAGGATATCCGCCTGGAAGGCCACAGCGAGGCCAGGCTGGAAAATATCCAGCTTCACCAGGTGCACACGGATGGAAAGGTTACTGTAGAGGCGCAGGTCAGCGTGCAACATTGGGGGAAACAACCGATCAAAGTGAAAATCCGCATCGAAAGCCCAGAGAATGAATTCTTTGAACTAGAAAGGGCAGTCGAGGGCTCGGACCGGGTAAAGCTCGAACTGCCGATCCTTAAGCCGAAGCTGTGGTGGCCTAATGGGTACGGGGAACAACCGCTTTATCAGGTGGAAGTATCTCTATTTCAAAAGGAAGCTTCCACGGAAGGACAGCTTGACCAGAGCCATTATCAGATTGGGCTGCGGACGATCGAGCTGCGACAGCAGGAAGACCAGTGGGGACGGTCGTTTGCCTTCGTGGTCAACGGCGTGCAGACCTTCGCCAAGGGTTCGAACTGGATCCCGGCAGATTCGTTCCCCACGCGGATCACGCAAGATAGTCTGGAGGGTCTCATCCGCTCAGCGGCGGAGACACACCAGAATATGCTGCGGGTGTGGGGCGGCGGTTTCTATGAAGATGAACTCTTTTATGACCTGTGCGACCGCTATGGCATTTTGGTGTGGCAGGAATTTATCTTCTCGTGCAGTGGATACCCATTAGATATGCCCGAATTTCTTGAAAACGTCCACCAGGAAGTCATCCAGAACGTCAGGCGGCTGAGACATCGCACCAGCCTGGCGTTGTGGTGCGGGAACAACGAAATGGAGTGGGGCTGGGTGGATTGGAACTGGAACCGTACGGGGTTGCAGGATTTAAAGACCGCCTACGACCAATTTTTTCACCATACGCTCAAGGAATGGTGCCTGACAGAAGACCCCGACCACGCCTACTGGCCCAGCTCGCCGTCTTCGGATACGCCGTTTATCAACCCGAATGGGCAACAACAAGGGGATGCCCACTATTGGGACGTATGGCACGGCGGCAAGCCCTTCACTGCCTACCGCGACCAGTACCCGCGCTTCATGAGCGAGTTCGGGTTCCAGGCGCTACCCCCGCTGGAGACGATCCGCACCTATGCAGACAAGCCCGATTGGAACATGACCTCCTACATCATGGAGCAACACCAGAAGAACGCCAACGGCAACTCCATGATGATGCGCCAGATGCTGGATATGTTCAAACTCCCAAAGGACTTTGAATCGCTGGTGTACCTGAGCATGGTGCTGCAGGCGGAGGGCATCCGCTACGGGGTGGAGCACTGGCGGCGCCACCCAGAGCGTGTGGCTGGAACCCAATACTGGCAGCTGAACGACTGCTGGCCGGTGGCTTCGTGGTCCAGCCTGGACTACTACGGGCGCTGGAAGGCGCTGCATTATGCGGCACGACGATTTTATGCCCCGGTGCTGCTTTCGATCGAAGATAAATCGCCTGAGCAGGCAGTTTATATTTCCAATGACGGGCTCGAAGCATGGGAAGGGAATGTGAGATGGTCATTGGAGCTATTCGATGGGGAAGCTCTGGATGAGGGACAGGCAGCCGTAAGAGCTGCCCCCCAGTCAGCCTGCCAGGTGTGCATCCTGGATTTTTCCAAGCGAATTAACAATGACAATATCCGCACGCTGGTTTTTATTGCCGAGCTATGGCAGGGAGATCAGCTGGTTTCAAGGCAAACGGTGGGTTTTGCACCGATAAAGCATTTATCGCTGGGCGCTCCGGAAATCAGGGCGGACCTGAGCGAGGATAACGACCAATTGGTAATCGAGCTGACCAGCCGTTCACTGGCAGTGCTGGTGGAGCTGTCATTAACAGGCAGCGAGGTGGTCTTTAGTGATAACTACTTTAATCTGCCGGCAGGACGGACAACCCGGATTACCTGCCCAATGCCTGCCGGCTGGACGCTGGAGAGAGCGAAGAAGGAGTTTCAGGTGCGCTCGGTATATGATTCGTATTCGCACGGATAGTAAGAATTCGGTTCATAGCGGCAGTTGAACCTGCCAGGTGACTAAACATACTACCCTGTTCCGTTGACGGGGAAATGAAAGGATGATGCAATGACAAATGTAAATGAGCTGATCGAGAAAATGACGCTTGAGGAAAAAGCTGCATTATGTATTGGAGCTTCCCCCTGGACGACCACGCCGGTGGAGCGATTAGGCATACCGGAACTGACCATGTCGGACGGCCCACACGGCGTGCGGCGGGTGGCAGACGTTAATGATTTCATCACCGGCACCCTACCCGCCACCTGCTTTCCGACTGCCTCGTGCACAGCCTCCAGCTGGGACGTGGACTTGATACACGCCATGGGGCAGGCGCTGGCGGAGGAATGCATCGCGCTGAAGGTGGACGTGGTGCTGGGACCCGGGACGAACATGAAGCGCACGCCATTGGGGGGACGGAATTTCGAGTATTTCTCCGAAGACCCCTACCTGGCGGGGCAAATGGCTGCCAGCTTCATCAATGGCGTGCAGAGTAAGGGTGTGGGCACGTCGCTCAAGCATTTTGCTGCCAATAACCAGGAAACCCAGCGCATGTCGATCAGCGCCGAAATCGATGAACGGACGCTGAGAGAGATCTACCTGCCGGCCTTCGAGACGGCGGTCAAAAAAGGCAAGCCGTGGACGGTGATGTGCGCCTATAACAAACTGAATGGCACCTACGGCTCAGAAAACCACCGGCTGCTGGTGGATATCCTGAAGGATGAGTGGGGCTTCGAAGGGCTGGTCGTCTCTGACTGGGGGGCGGTGCACGAGCGGGTGAAGGCGTTACAAGCAGGTTTGGACCTGGAGATGCCTGGTCCACGCGAGCGGCGCTTCAAGGCGGTGGTCGAAGCCGTCAGGCGCGGAGAGGTGAGTGAATCGATATTGGATGAAGCGGTGCGGCGGATATTGGGCATCGTTTTCAAGGCAGCCGAGACACCCAAAGGTGGTGGCTTCGACAAGGCCGCCCACCATTCCCTGGCACGCCGGATGGCTGCGGAGGGGATGGTGCTGCTGAAGAACAACGGGATTTTACCTTTGAAGGACCAGCAGCGCATCGCAGTGGTGGGTAGATCAGCCAAGGAAGCATATTTCCAGGGGGGCGGCAGCTCGCACATCAACCCAACCCAGGTGGACAGCCCGTTCGAGGAGCTGCAAAAATTAGCCGGCAAGGCCAAACTAAGCTACACCGATGGTTACCCGGAGGATGATACTTTCGACCAGGGACTGATTGATAAAGCCGTCACGAATGCCCGCGATGCCGATGTGGCTTTGATCTACGTCTCGCTACCGAAGACCAAGGAGTCGGAAGGGTACGATCGGGCTGACCTCGACCTGACATCCCAGCAAGTGGGGCTGATCGAGGCGGTGACTGCGATCCAACCTAAGACGGTTGTGATCCTTAATAATGGCTCCCCGGTGGTGATGAGTGAATGGATCGTTGGCCCGGCCGCCATTTTGGAAGCATGGATGATGGGACAGGCAGGCGGCGGAGCGATAGCCGACGTGCTGTATGGCAAGGTGAACCCCTGCGGCAAGCTGGCAGAGACCTTCCCACTCAAGCTGAGCTGACACGCCGGCGTATATCAACTTCCCTGGAGGAAACTACGAAGTGAGGTATGGCGAAGGCATTTTCATGGGTTATCGTTATTATGACGCCCGGCAGGCAACGGTGCTATTCCCATTTGGTTATGGGATGAGCTATACGACATTCGATTACCAGAACCCGAGGGTCTCAGCGGAAACCTTCCGCGATGTGGATGGTGTGAGCGTGTCGGTGGAGGTTACCAATACCGGCAAGATGACAGGCAAGGAAGTGGTGCAGGTGTATGTACACGACCAGGTTTCAAGATTGGTGCGCCCACCCAAGGAACTCAAAGGCTTCGCCAAGGTTGAGCTGAAGCCCGGGGAAACCAAGACGGTGACGATCGCTCTCGATAGGCGCGCATTCGCCTATTTCCACCCGGGATACCAGACGTGGATCACCGAGGATGGGCAATTTGACCTGCTGATCGGTTCTTCATCGGCAGATATTCGCTGCACCCAGACCGTCACCCTGCAATCGATCCAGGAGCTGCCCAGCCTGCTCAACCGTGATTCTTCACTCGGGGATTGGCTGGCGGACCCGCGGGGGAGACGTGTCCTGGAACCGCTTACGCAGCAAATGATGAGCCAAATGCCGGTTAGCGCCGGTGAAGGCCAGGAAATTGACCCCGGCGTCATCGCGGACCTGATGAATTATTTAAAAGAGCTGCCACTACATGACATATTTAACTTCGTGGATGGAGGTCTGACGATGAGCCCGGAGGAATTTGTCGATGGCATGATTGCTGAAGTAAACCAGGTGAAATGACCGGAATCTATCACGCCGTGCGAATCCAGGTCTGCAGAAAAACTCCATCACGGAGAGGTTAATATGAAGTTTGGATATTTTGATGACGAGCGAGGCGAATATGTGATCACCCGACCGGACACCCCACTGCCATGGATCAACTACCTGGGCAGTGAGGATTTTTTCGGGATCATCTCGAATACCGGTGGGGGGTATACATTTTATAAGGATGCGCGCCTGCGCCGCCTGACACGCTATCGTTATAACAATGCCCCACTGGATGCAAGTGGGCGCTGCCTCTACCTGCGGGACGAGAGCGGTAACACAGGCTCCAGCTGGTGCCCAACCTGGCAGCCTGCCCGTTCGCAGCTGGATGAATATGAATGCAGGCATGGAATGGGCTATTCAACCATTCAATCCACCCAGGATGGAATCTGTGCACAGACGCGCTTTTTCATCCCACCGGGCGAGAATGTGGAAATTTGGGAGCTCAAGCTGACCAACCTGCGCCTTCAGGCAGCAAGCATATCCATCTTTGCGGCAGTCGAATTCTGCCTGTGGGATGGACAGGACGATGCGACCAACTTCCAGCGCAATTATTCGGTCGGTGAGGTGGAAGTGGTGGATGGGGTGATCTACCACAAGACAGAGTATCGCGAGCGGCGCAACCATTTTGCATATTTCGCCTGCTCCGAAGTGGTGGCGAGTTTCGACACCGACCGTGAGTCCTTCCTGGGCGCGTATCACGGATGGGATACACCCAGCGGAGTGGAAAGGGGAATGCTCTCCAATTCCATCGCTCACGGCTGGCAGCCCATCGGAGCGCTGCATACGTATGTCGACTTGAAAGCCGGAGAGCGGCGGACGGCCATCTTTATGCTCGGCTACCATGAAAACCCCGAGGATAACAAGTTCGACCCGCCTGGAACCCAGACGATTAACAAACGCACCGTCCTGCCCATCATCCAACGCTATCGCAAACCAAGCGAGGTGGAATCGGCCTTCGAAAAGCTGCAGACCTACTGGAACGGGCTGCTGGAAACGCTCCAGGTGCGTACACCCGATATCCATACCGACCGAATGGTAAATATTTGGAATGTGAGCCAGCTGATGGCTGTGTTCAATTTCTCGCGCTCGGCATCCTATTTCGAGTCGGGCATTGGGCGCGGGATGGGGTTCCGTGATTCGAACCAGGACCTGCTCGGGTTCATGCACCTGGCACCCGCACGGTCACGCCAGCGCATCCTAGACCTGGCAGCCACCCAGCTGCCCAGCGGCGGTGCGTATCACCAGTACCAGCCGCTCACCAAGCGCGGCAACAATGAGGTCGGCTCGGGTTTCAACGATGACCCACTGTGGTTGATTGTGGCGACCTCGGCATATATCAAGGAGAGCGGGGATTGGAGCATCCTGGAGGAACCGGTGCCTTACGATAACACGCCAGGAAGCGAGCATAGCTTGTACGAACATCTGCAGCGCAGCATGCAATACACTCTCGACCGGCTGGGTCCGCACGGTTTGCCACTGATTGGGCGAGCGGACTGGAACGACTGCCTCAACCTTAATTGCTTTTCCAGCTCGCCGGGGCAATCCTTCCAGACCACGACGAACAAGGAGGGTAAGGTGGCGGAAAGTGTGTTCATCGCCGGATTGTACATCCTGGCGGCCGGTGAAATGGTGGAGATATGCAAGCGTTGGGAAAATGAAGCAGCGGCTGAGAATTATGCCCAAGCCGCCAGGCAGGTAGAAAACGTGGTGTGGGAAGCCGGTTGGGACGGTGAGTGGTTCCGGAGGGCGTACGACGATTTCGGAGACCCGGTCGGCTCGCGCCAGTGCACGGAGGGACAGATTTTCATCGAGCCACAAGGGATTTGCGTGATGGCTGGCCTGGGGATTAACGACGGACGTGCCAGGCAGGCGATGGATTCAGTGGCAGACAGACTGGCGACACCACACGGTATCATGCTGCACCAGCCCGGATACACGCATTATTACCTCAACCTGGGGGAGATATCTTCCTATCCGCCGGGTTACAAGGAGAATGGGAGCGTGTTTTGCCACACCAACCCGTGGATCATGATCGCCGAAGCCAGGCTGGGGAACGGTGCGGCAGCTCACGATTACTACCTGCGCATCAACCCGTCTAAGCGGGAAGAGATCAGCGAGGTGCACCGCTGTGAACCGTACGTGTATGCCCAAATGATCGCCGGGCGGGAGGCTCCTGCTTATGGGGAAGCCAAGAATTCCTGGCTGACCGGCACGGCTGCCTGGAACTACGTCGCCATCACGCAATGGATCCTGGGGGTCCGCCCCGATTTCGACGGACTGCGTATCGACCCGTGCATCCCGCCGGAATGGGATGGATTTACGGTTGTACGAAGCTTCAGAGGAAGTAAGCTGCATATCACGGTGAACAACCCTCAGCACGTCAGCCGGGGTGTGGTGAGGTTCGAGGTGGATGGCGTTCCGAAAACGGGCAACCTGGTGCAGGTGGATGGATTAGCAGGTGATCACCAGGTGGAAGTGTGGCTGGGGAATTAATGGGGAGGTGATATGGAAGCGGATGTATTGGAAATCAAAGAATATACAGGTTATGGCTACCAGTCCTTGATCTATTTTGCCGGCTGGCGGGTGGCAATTCTACGCTGGATAGAGACTTCCCTGCCCGAAGCGATCTCCACCATGGAACGACATATGCAAACGGATGAGGTATTCGTGTTGCTGGCGGGACGGGCGGCGTTGGTGCTGGGGGGGAATGGTGCGGTGGCGGCGGACCTACAGGTGCAGCTCCTGGAAAACGGTAGAATATATAACGTCAGGCAGGCGGCATGGCATACCACCTTGCTCAGCCGTGATGCGTCTATATTGATCGTGGAAAATAGGGACACGGGCGAAAGTAATACCGAGTATTGCAATTTGAGCGAAGAGCAGAGGCAAGTGATCATGCGGATGGGGGAATATTCGTAGGGAAGGGTTTCAGAAGTAAGGTATGCATCACATCACAGGATGACAGATTTACCTGAACGGTTACATCGTCGATCCGTACGCCTGGAGGGATTCGATTACACCCAGCCAGGAGCGTATTATGTGACGATAGTGACCCATGAGCATCAATGTTTATTCGGCAAGATCATAGAGAATGAAATTTCTTTAAACATTCTGGGAGTATTAGCACACGAATTTTGGTCGGAAATACCAAACCATTTCCATAACACAGAAGTTATTCCATTCGTTGTAATGCCAAATCATATCCACGGAATCATAACAATTTTCGATGATGAAAGTAGGGGCACGATCATGCCTGCGCATGCAGTATATCGTGCCCCTACAGCGGAAGAATTCAGCCAACCCGTTGCCGGGTCGATCCCAACAATCATACGTACTTATAAAGCAGCTGTATCCCGGCGCGCCAAGCAGGAATTAGGAATAGTCAAACTCTGGCAACGAAATTATTACGAGCATATTATTCGGAATGAACTAGAATTAACTGACATTGCTGGATATATCTTCGCCAATGCTGCAAACTGGGCGGATGACCTTGAATATCCCCAATAAAGACAAAATACCTACTGGAGCCACCCATGTCCTTCACCCTCAAAACCCCCAGCTCGTTCAACCTGCCGGCAGTGGTCCGCTCACACGGATGGATCCAGATGGAGCCGTTCGCTGAAACAGCTCACCACGGACTATCTTATGTGATCCGTCTCAGCACGGGTAAGGTGCTGCGGTTCGAAGCGGACCTGGCCGACAAGGATATCCGCGTCAGCACCACCGAGCTGCTCAGCGAGGCTGAACAAACCGAGCTAAGCCAGAACATCACCTGGATGCTGGATCTGGACCAGGACTTCAGCGAATTCTACGAAATGGCACGCCAGGAACCCAAGCTGACGAAAATGGTCGAACGCCAGGCAGGCAGGGTGCTGCGTTCACCATCCTTGTTCGAGGATGTTATCCGCACCCTGCTGACCACGAATACGCTGTGGAAGCACACCTTACGTATGTGCCGTGAGCTGACTGTTCGGTATGGAGAACCGCTGCCGTGCGAGACTGAACTGCACACCTTCCCCACCCCACAACGCCTGGCGCAGGTGACTGAGCAAGACCTGCGGGAGCATTGCCGCATGGGATACCGCGACCAGTACGTGGGCGCCCTTTCGCAGCGGGTGGTTTCAGGTGAGCTGGACCTGGAAGCGCTCAAGACCAGCAGCCTGCCTACCAGCGAGCTGCGCAAGGAGCTGATGAGCATCAAGGGTGTGGGCGGGTATGCAGCTGCCAACCTGCTCATGCTGCTCGGACGATATGATTTCGTGCCGGTGGATTCATGGGCGTTGAAGGTCGTGTCTGGCGAATTCTTTGGAGGGGAGAAGGTTACCCCCAAGCAGGTGCTTTCCACGTTTGAACGGTGGGGCAAGTGGCAGGGATTGGCGTATTGGTTTTGGGATTGGTCTCCGGGTCAATAAAGAATAAGAGAAAGACCTGACAGTTTAAAATAAGACCTCACAGGTTTTGTAAACCTGTGAGGTCTCGAGGAAGAAAATAGACCTGACAGGATTTGTAAACCTGTGAGGTCTCGAGGAAAAAATGACCTGACAATAGGTGCTTGAAAAACGTAGCGCCTACGAAGCGGTTTTGTAAACCTGTGAGGTCAGATGAATAATGCGACAGTCCTATCTCCTTAGTTGAGGCAGATAAGACCAGCATACTCCCATGAGCTCACTCTCGGTCAAATCGGAAGAATTCGACCCATCCCATCCACCGAAAGCGATAACGCGGCCGCGTAATGCGGTAGTGGCGATAAATGAGCGAGGAACATTCAGCGAAGGCCCGGAGGACCAGCTATCGGTAGCTGGATTGTAAACCATGGTAGTGTTCATGGTATTGGGGGAATTGAGCTCCGCTGCAGTGGTTAAACCATCCAACCCCAGGAAGGGAGTGCCGCCGCCGATCACCCAAATCTTACCACTCACCACCGCTGTACCAGGCACATTGACGGGGTAGGGTGCACTCGAACGCACTGACCAGGTATCAAGGGCAATGTTATAGTCATAAGTCTGACTGCGGGAAGAATTTACGGGATCGCGGCCCCCAATGACATATAGATGACCATTGACCACCGCCGATGCAGCCCCGCCCAGCGCTTCGGGCATACTCGTCTTCGTCGCCCAGGTGTTGGCGGTCACATCGTATTCCCATACTTGTGCAAATGAAGGGTCGACGCTAGGCGTATTATAGCCGCCGACCAGGTATATCTTACCGTTGTAATAACCACCAGCCATAAAATCGCGGGGGGCTGGCATGGGTGCTCCGAGTACCCACCAATCATCGGCGATACTGTAAATTAGCGTGGTGCTATAGACCTCACCAGTATTTATTCTCTCACCACCGAAAAAGTACAGTTTATCGTTGATAGGGGAATAAATTGCGGTTGCCATCGAAGCCGGATGGGGAAGATGCGCAAATGAGTTAAAAGTATTCGCTATTGGGTCGTAGCGGAGCGTCTGGGTGATGTCACCTGTACCAGACAAGTCAAAACCTCCAAGCACATAGGCAACTTCACCGTCATTGGTGACATTCGCTCCATAAACCGCCTCTGGCAGCCTGTTACGGACAACCCACTGTGAAGGTATTCCGCATTGCAGAAAAGTGGCTGTACCGACCAGGCGAAAGACCTGGTCCGGCGCTTCCGCTCCGCTAATGCAAATTGTTCGCAAACCCCAGGTTGTGCAGGAGGCAAAACCACCACCCGGGTTCTGCCACGCAGCAGGATAATTAGAAGTCACGGTGCGCCCGGCCCAACCCCATTGCCCGGCTGGATCAAAGTTTTGATTGGCCTGCACCGAAATCCAATACTTGCCCGGTTCGAGCGCAATAGACGGGGTAATTGCGATGGCGAAATTAGTGTCTACTTTGGTGAATGACATCTCTGCTCGCGAGTACACCAGGGTGCCGGGCATGGTAATCGCTTCTATGTATATGAACACATTCATCGAATCAGCCGGACCAATGTCGTTAAAATAAACGCCCTGCACATCCACCTGATTCAGGTTCCACATCGACTCGTGCAGGAACCACGAAGTCATCCGCCAGGAAATCATCATAAGCATCATTCGCCGGTTCGTAATTTTGGGATGAATATGCATAAGCTCCCTGGTTGTCATATTGGCTGTACAAGATGACGCTCGGAGGACCTGGCGGGTTAGGTGAGATGCCCACATTGCCGGGTGTTATCCCTGACGGGCTACTGGTGGATGGTACCGACGATTGGGCAGAGGCAGGCAGGCTGAGCAATCCCGCTACGCACAATAGCCCCAAACTTGCTGTAATAAGTATGTAGATAATTCGACGTGGAAACATTTCATTCTCCTTTGCTTTTATCATTTCGGCGAAATTTGAAAACCAGAGTTTATCGGAATTATCATTTTATGGAATATCCCGATGGATATTCCAAATTAATTATATCCTAATCGGAAATTTGCCAGGGGTATTGCAGGAGAAGAGGTGGACGACATACAGACCTCAGCAGTAGGTGCTTGAAAAACGTAGCGCCTACAAAGCGGTTTTAAAAACCTGTCAGGCCTAGTGTACGAGATAAAGCCTACAGTAGGCGGTTGAAAACATAGCGCCTACGACAGCGGTTTTAGTAAACCTGTGAGGTCTGATTGAAACCTGCCAGGTCTTTAAGTTTACAGCGTGTAGAGCTCGCCGTACTTGGACTTCAGATAAGCGATATACGGATCGATGCTGAGCGGACCACCGGTGACGCGTTCGACCAGCTCATTGGCGGTGAACTTGCGCCCGTGCTGGTAAATGTTATCCACCAGCCAGGTGTGCAAGGTCTCGAACTTACCTTGTGACATTTCCGAGGGGACCTCGGGGTGGGCACTAAGCGCCTTGGCGAAGAATTGGCTGCTCATGATGTTCCCCAGCGTGTAGCCCTGGAAGGAGCCTCCCACCGGTCCGCTGAACCAGTGTACATCCTGCATCACGCCATCGCGGTCGTCGGGAGCGCGGATGCCCATATCGGCGTTGTAGCGACCGTGCCAATACTCGGGCAGGTCACGCACCAGCAGGTTGCCTTCCAGCAGTGCCAGCTCGATATCGAAGCGGATCATTACGTGCAGGTTGTAAGTCACTTCGTCGGCTTCGGTGCGGATGAGCGTACGCTCGACCTTGTTCACCGCCCGGTAAAAAGTATCCAATGAGACGTGGTTTAACTGGCTCGGGAAGCGCTTTTGCAACCGAGGGAAGAAATATTCCCAAAATCCACGGCTGCGCCCCACCAGGTTCTCCCAGGTGCGTGACTGGCTCTCGTGCACGCCAGCCGACGTGCCACCAGCCAGAGGGGTGCCTTCCAGCTCCGGTCGGATGCCCAGCTCATACATACCATGCCCCGATTCATGGATATCGGAGAACAGGCTGTAGCCCAGGTCATCTTCGTTGACGCGGGTGGTGATGCGCACGTCGCCCAAGGAGAAGCTGGTCATAAAGGGATGGTGGGTTAAATCGCGCCGGCCTCGGTTGAAATCGAAACCTAATTGCTTGACTACTTCCTCGCCGAATGCCAGCTGGTCAGCCTGGGGGTAATGCTGCTTGAGGCAGGTATCGTCAGCCACAGGCTGGGCAGCGATCGCCTGGACGATGGGGATCAGCTCACGGCGCAACTGGGCGAACAGCAACCGTAACGTGGTGGCTTTCATGCCATAGTCGGCAAAGTCAATCAACGGGTCAGCGATATGCTCGTAGCCGGGGAAGAAATTTGCCAGGCGGCAGGAGAGGTCGACACCCTTTTCAAGCAAAGGCTCGAGCGCCTTGAAGTTATTATCCGGTCGGGCAGTGACCCAGGTATTATATATTTTTGAAAAGTGCTCGTACATCTCGCCGATAAACTGGGGCGGCACCTTGATCGACCGCTCAAACTCACGGCGTGTGACGCGGATGAGGGAAGCATCGTCGGAATCGTACGGCAAGGACTCTTCGTAAGGACGCAGGGCATCCAGCAAGCGCCCGATTTCCGGGTCGATGGACTTCTCATGCGACAGCCTGGCGAGCAGAGCGCTCTGCCGGCCACGCGATGAGGCGCCACCGGGCGGCATGTAGACAGCTTCATCCCAGCCGAGCAAGGCACCGATATGTTCCAGGTCATAGACTTCCATCAGGCGGGTTTTTAGCTCTTTTAGTTCTTTTTCCATTGATATCACCTCGATGTGAAAAATTCCCCGGGTAATTATAATGCGGATTGGGAGGAAGGCAGAACTTCACCACAGATAAACACAGATAAAGCAGATGTAATCGCTGGATCATTCTTATTTAAGTTCAGTGGGAGGCAGGCGAATATATAAAAACCTGCTCTCACAAGATTGTAAGATCGTCGTCCAGGCTACCAGGACTAACAACTCAAGAGAAACAGATGGAACACAAAACAGAAAACGAACAGGAATTCGTTATGGCTGAATGGTGAATGTATTCGCACTTTGTTCAAATTCGGGTAACCGATCTGCAAATTCATCCAAGCCGGTCGAATAAGTGATGTTATATATCGTAGAGTTATTCTTAATAATATACATCAATTGTTTGGCGGTTATCCCCGACTGATTCATTTCGATTTCCAAACGTGCAGCATCATCCGATCCTATCTGAACCTTTTTTTGGTCCGTGATGGTGAAGGATGAGGGTAGTTGTTGTTCTATTGCCTGAACATACATATCGAGGGTCACGGCAGATAACACCTCTTCATGGGAAAGATTCATATTGGTTAAAAAACCTGTGGAGCCGATGTTCGAATCGACTGCCCAGATGAGGAATAGTGATGGATTAGCTTCTATCGTTTGAGCGATCTGCTCATATTCAGGTCCGAGAGTTCTTAATTTGCTCACAACCACATCGAGGTCATTTACCAGGTCACCACCTGTGTAAGTATCGGGAAGCCATATGGAAACGTTATCGGCTTCCATTTTGCTCCAGCCCGGTATCGACGTCAGCGTCGGTATTGGCGTAGGCGTCAGTGTTGGCGCAGGCGTAGGTGTTGGTTCAGGTGTAGGCGTTGACGCAGGCGGAGGTGTTGCATTCTGAACCGTTTGACCTGACCCGCAGGCTGGCAAAAAAATTAATATAATTACCGATATAACAATCAATATTCTTCGTTGCATTTTAAATTCTCCTATAAGATTTAATTTCCATCCAGCTGTGCGAGCATTTCTTGGGCATATTGACACAGCTGGGTGTCAGAACTGCATAATTCGGGGGCTTTTTTGAAGTCTACAATTGCCAGGTCAATTTCGCCCATATCTGAATTTGCGTTGTCCTCCGAGTTGGATAACTGCGACTCTGGATGGACTGGCATATCTAACTATTCCTGTCTTTCAATACCATATAATTTATTTATTAGAGAGCTCGTCTTTAGGGTTAGCTTTATTCGATAAATCCTCATAAGAATCGCAATCCGAAGTTAATGATCAAGGTTAGCACCCCGGCGACCAAGCCAATGATTCCCAATGCCTTGGGGCGATACCTGGACAATATGCTGGCTAAACCGATTGCAAAACCTAAGACCGCCATATTCACCAGTAATCTTTCAAGGAAAACGATATAGGTTGGAATGGTATCCACCGTTTTTGTGGCCAGGACGACGATAATTTCAACTAAAAGGACCATCACAAAACCGAGCAGCGAAACACAACCAAATGCTGTTCCCAGCCAGGGGAAAAGACTGGGTGTTCGCTCAATTGAGGTGGAAATTGCTACTTTATCGGCCATAACAGTGTGGTATTCGTTCTCCACCTTACGATATTTGCGAAAATCCATAAAAATGCGGATCGAAAAGTAGATCTGAAGGAAGGCGAAGGAGGCCCATATGGGGCTGAAACCGATAAAACTAGAAATGGAAGCCCAGATTAAAGTAACTGCGTATATCACGAACATGGAGGGTGAATGAAACAAGAATGAACCCAGACCAACAATAATCAGCAAAACTCCCCAGGGGGCACTTAACCAGCCAGATAAAATGATGTGGAGTACGCCGAGTCCAACGAGCCAGTATCCGTTGGATCGAATCGCTTTAAGCATTGCGGCGTGTGTATCAATTACATCCTTCACAGCCTGGGCTTGATCTATTTTCTGCTGCTCAGCTTCATCCGGCTCATTTGCCGTGCGTTGAATGATGACCCATTTTTATCGCCATTTTATGGTGCGCGTCAGCCTGGAGTGCCATTTGCGCCCGGGTTGCCACTTCATTATTCTCATCAATGGCAACTTTTTGCAGGGCATACACCATCTCAGGGGAGCTTGCCTGGCTGATGCGCAGCCATTCACAGGCGTCATAACGCGTGGACGGATTGCTGCTTACAATCATATCTAATAGTTTTTCTTTCGAGTACATATCCCCCTCTGGTATACAAGTAGTGTGGGTTAAAAGTTGAGATTACGATCAACCCCCATACTCACCTGATTAAGTTTATAGCAAATTCTGGAGAATGCAACAAAAACCGGTACCATCTTTGCAGTTGACCCCAATTGATGTTGGATTTCGGGCTGACACACTCGACAACAACTTACTTAATGCAAAAATACCGTAGTCGAGCACTGTTGGAGATTGGTCTGCGCACTATCAAAACAAGTCGAATTTAATGTAGGGGCACGACCATCCAGTCGGATGCTTGATGTCGTGCCCCCACACGGGAAGCGGGTATTCCTCAAAAACTATGGTGTTGTAAATGATCACTCACCTCAATAACTTTAAGCACTTTGCCAGGCACGAAAACTTTTAGAAGACGTAGAAAAAACCGGTGCTGAGAAGAAATGATTTGTAAGAAAGACTGACTGAAATTCACTCCACACAATCTCTCAACCCGCCTAAAATTCGTTTATAATTCGGTAAATTCTATGAATAATATCTGACTTATCACTGGTAATCAGACTGCATGATTGACATAAGAGGGCAAGAAGATGATCTTTCCTTGGAACCATTGACCCCTGAAATAATCAGGGAGAGATGGTCTAAAACCTACAACACAAATGGTAAACCTGACTGGTCACACCTTTTTCCGTACTACCATGAGGAAATCGTTTTCGAAGACATCATCCAACGAATAGAGGGGAAAGCGGAGTTCATGGCAATGTGTGGTCGGCTGGCGCAGCGGTGCGAACAGCTTAATATGGATATTATTTCCATTGTGATGGATGGGCATGAAGTCTTCTTTGAATGGAAAATGGTGATGAGCTTTAAAAGATGGCCAAGCAATACCCTGTTTGGCTGCACAAAACTCACCCTCGGCGATGATAACCGGATCATTTACCAACGGGATTACTTTGATATATGGGGAACAATTCTCAATGGTATCCCTCTACTGCGTAAATCTTATTGGAATTTCATGCACAGGTATTTTGGCTAGCTGGGATGCGTATATGAAATTACCTGAAGAGCTCCAGTTTATCGCCAATGCTCGCATGCAGCAGAAAACCACTGCTATTCGCATGGATGGAAAAGTATGCATCCTCACCGGTGCTACGTCAGGGGTTGGCTATCAAGCAGCAAAAAGACTGGCACAGGGCGGTGCACATCTGGTGCTGGTCTGCCGCAACCGCGAGAAAGCTGGAAAGGTGCAAGGTGAATTAGAGCATGATTATGCGGTTCAGGTGGATGTGTTTGTGGCGGATTTTTCAAAGTTGTGTGAAGTGCGGGAGACTGCTGGAACACTTTTGGCAAACTACCCACGCATCGATGTGTTGATCAACAACGCCGGTTTGCATAACACCCACCGTACCCTCACGAAGGAAGGCTTTGAGACGGTATTTTGCGTGAACCACCTGGCATCTTTCCTACTCAGCCGGCTGCTTCTCAACCGCTTGATTGATAGCGCACCAGCACGAATTATCCAGGTAAATTCGCAAGGTCACCGTTTTGGTGGGCTGGATCTAGACGACCTCAACTGGGAGCGACGGCGCTACCGAGGGTTACAGGGATATGGGGCTTCAAAAGTAGCACAACTGCTCACCGTGTGGGAACTGGCAGAAATATTACAAGGCACAGGTGTCACGATCAATGCGATCCACCCAGGTGAAGTGAGAACGAATATTGGAATGAATAACGGGCGCTTATACCGGTTTTATCAGCGTTACCTGATCGGATGGGTGCTGAAAGACGCGGTGATCTCGGGGGAGGCCATTTATTACCTGGCAGCCGCAGCGGAGATGCAAACAGTGAGTGGCAGATTCTTTAACCTGACAATCGATGAGAAACCTGCACCTCATGCCCTGGATCGAACGCTTGGAAAACAGGTATGGGCGATTAGTGAACAGCTAACGGGGCTGGAATGAGCGGGTTGAAGCAGAAGGGTGATAAACCTGCTGGTGGGTCAATGAACCTTGCTATAAGATTATGAGATATTTTTAGTTGTCGGATGAAAGCAACTTATGTGCAGTTATTTCAGGTGTAGATATGGATTTTGATGCCATTGTTGTGGGCGGCGGGATTGCTGGATTAACCGCAGCAGCTTATCTCTCAAAAGCTGGCTATAGCACTTTGCTCTGCGAGAAGGAATCTAAGTGTGGAGGACTGATCAATTCCTTTGAGCGCGATGGATTCGTGTTTGATGGCGGGATCCGGGCGATGGAAAACTCGGGAGTGTTATTCCCGATGCTCAGGCATCTGGGCGTAGATATCGATTTGGTGAAGAATCATATTTCACTCGGTATAGAGGACCAAGTGATCCGCATCAACGGCGAAGAAAATCTACTGGATTACCAGGATCTGCTAAACGCTTTTTACCCTGAGAGCTTTGAGGAGATAAAAAAGATTATTGCCCAAATACGACGGATCATGAAGTACATGAAAGTCCAATACGGCATTGACAACCCCATTTTCTTGGACATGAAGAAAGACCGCGATTACATGATGAAGGAGATTCTGCCTTGGATGGTGAAATACGCTCTTACTGTGCGAAAAATCACTGCCTTGAACATGCCGGTGGTGGATTTCTTAAAACAATACACGGCAAACCAGAGCCTGCTGGATATCATTACGCAGCATTTCTTCCACGATACCCCGGCTTTCTTTGCCTTGAGCTACCTGAAGCTATACCTGGATTACTCTTACCCGTTAGGCGGTACTGGGAAATTCATAGAAAAAATAGTGGAATTCATACAAGGTCACCAAGGGCAGATCAGCAACAAAACGGAAATCCAGATGGTCGACCCGCAAAAACAACTGCTGATCGATGCGAAAGAGAACCAATATTCATACCGAAAGCTGATCTGGGCAGCAGACTTGAAGACCTTCTACCGGTTGGTGAACCTGGAGAATATCGAGGCAGCGCAGAATAAAGATACCATTCAGGCGCGCCAGGCGGAAGTTGCTGATAAACCAGGCAACGATTCAGTTTACACGCTATACCTGGCGGTCGATCTAGATAAGCACTACTTTGCCAACAAAGCCAGTGAGCACTTCTTCTACACACCCAGCAAGCTGGGGCAATCGCAGGCTGGACCATTGCCCATCCAGGCTAAAAGGGAGGTGATAGAACATTGGCTGGAGATGTTTTTTGCCCTGACGACGTATGAGATTTCGATACCGGTGTTGCGTGATATGTGTCTGGCACCCAGCGGTAAAACCGGGTTGATCGTAAGTTTGCTGTTTGATTACCAGCTAACCAGGCAGATAGAGCAGATGGGATGGTATGAGGATTTCAAAACCCTATGCGAAAGATGTATTATCAATGCCCTGGATAGCTCCATCTATCCGGGCATCAAACAAGCTATCCTGCAGCAATTTAGCTCAACACCGCTGACCATGGCGAGACTATCGGGCAACTCGGAGGGTGCCATCACGGGATGGGCGTTCAGCAACCATCCGATGCCGGCAGAAAGCAGATTACCGAAGATTTTAAAAGCCGTAACGACTCCGGTGATGAATGTGTATCAGGCGGGTCAATGGACATATAGCCCTGCCGGGCTACCGGTATCGATCATTACAGGCAAACTGGCGGCTGATAGGGTGATCAAGGAATTGGGGAAAAAATAAAAAAAGCTTTGGATTAAGATCGCGTCAGACCAAGCGGAATTTACCAGCAAAATATGCCTGCAGAGAAGGAACGTGGGCAACGATTGAACGCTCGGAAGATCTTACTCCGTCGCATAAAACGCCCTTCGCAGTGAGGCAGGTGAGGGTGTGAGTATCAGGTGGTGTAAACCCAGGTAGAAGACTTCTCACGACTATTATGGCGCAGATCAGGCGAGGTGCATAAATACGATAAGAATGTATGAGAGCACTGCCAAACAGTGGCACTATTCGCACCGCACCATGTTTGAATGAAATCAACTGTGAGGTGGAAGAATTTATTCAATCCAGGGGCACAGCGACGCTCCGGTCTTTGACCAGACGGGCGTGCCCCTGCTATATGGAATAAAGAAGTTATATAAAGATGATCTGAGCGCCTTCGGTGAGGTCGACGAATTCACTTGCGGTCAGGACTCCCTGGACACCATCGATGAAGCTGTCTTTGGTTAGATTATATAAGTCACAGGTCATCTTGCAACCATAGAGCTTGGCACCACCATCCATTAACATCTGAAGGTACTCGCGCACGGGTGGAACGTCCAATTTTTTCATCTTGCTTTTCATGATTGCGGTGGCGAAGGGTGTCATTCCGGGGATGATGCCCATAATTTGTGGGATGCCGATGTTGCCCGGTATGCCCATCAAGCTCATCTTGAAGCTTGAGTTACCCACAGGTGGGACTTCCAGGTGGTCAACGCGGTCCTTGCGGACCATGTCCAATCCCCAGAAGGTGAAGAAGATGCTTACGTCGACACCATTACCCAGGGCGGCCCAGCCCATGATCAGGGCGGGATAGACCATGTCGAGGTTGCCTTTCGAGCAGATGAATGCCATGTGGCGGTTAGCGTTGTTGTCGGTCATGTGTTTTTCTCCAGTAAGTGATTATTAAAGATAGTTATGGGTAAATATTTATATCGGACGGCTAATTATGAAATCTGTATATAGGAAGATTGCTTCAGTCAGAAGAGCGCTGACGTTATCGGCAATCGACTCACGAATAACAAGTTACACACAGCCTTCGGGCTTGCCGAGCCCGGCAATGCGGGCGACTTTTTTGGCGGGACCCTTGGGGAAGAGGGTGAACAGCTCCTTGGTGGTCACGCCGGCATTGGAGGTGATGGTGCGTAAGGTGGGAGCGGCACCACTCACGACTGCTGACCGGCGGGCATAGTCGATCACCTTCCAGTGGTCGGGGGTGAGCTCAACCAGCCCTTCCTCTTTGGCAATCTCGACAGCGATTTCCCTGTTCCACTCTGCCGGGTTGGTCAAATATCCTTCTTCATTAACCTGCACATTCTGTCCTGCGATCATTTTTGTTGGCATATATTTTCTCCTTTATGAAACATCTATAATTCAAGCGACCCATGGGGTGCTTGTGGTTTACATTATTGCCCTGGCTGAATTTGGGGAGTGGCCTGGGAACCGATTACCTGCATCACCCGCAGGGTAAGCGCAAAACCACGCCTGACTGCCGGGTCGCGCAGCTGACGTAGCAGACCCAAGTAGGATACATCCACAGGTTTATCAACTTCTTTCTCAGCCACGAGTAAGGTGCTGTGGACAAAATTAATAATCTCAGGCTGGGTCATATCCTTTACAGTATTTAGAATCATGACGATGTTGTCACCCAGATGATCGACATCATCGGCGCTAAAGGAAGTCACGATGTTGTCGACCAGCTTCATCCCGCTACGGGTGAAGTCGAAGTAACCTTTGCCTTCCAACCTCGCCAAGACATCAACCATCTTTCCGAAGGCATCATCCGCCAGCGGACCAACGGTTTCAACCAGGTCGGTCAGGCTCTCCAGCTGGTCGAGCATCTTTTCAAAGTTGCGACCGTTGCGCAGCAAGCGCTTAAGCAGGCGCATCAAGTCACTCAAGTCGATATACTCCTGAACTTCTTCCAGCTGTTCCACCGCCAGGGTGAAAGCCTGGTTGGCGAGGGGGGTGACGTCGCGTATGAGCTCGGCACGTTCATTGCGCTGGCGCTCGTTTATTCTAGATTGCTCAGTCAGGTAGCTCATCTGGGCAGTCAGCAGGTCAATTTTTTGGTTCAGCTCTTGCAGCGTTGCATCCATGTCGCCTCCTTAATTGTTCCACTTGCCTGCCATGCTCATCAGTGCAGGCAGGGGCAGCTGCTGACCCTTAAGCAGCAGGTTCCAGTACATCCAGCGGAACATCATCTTGCCCCAGTGGTTCATCTCCGATTCCTGCAGCAGGGAAAACGGACCAATCCCAGGGAGTGGGTAGCGCCCGGGCAAAGGCTCGACGTCATAGTTGAAGTCGATCAGCAGACCCTTGCCGAAGCCTGACTCGATGAAGCAGTTGGCGTGCCCATCGAAAGTGGGCAGCATCTCCAACCCATCGATGTGACGCATGAAGTTCTCGGCGAAGCACTCACTGGCAAAATGTGCCACCGAGCCAGCCTTGGAGGTGGGAAGGTTGGCTGCATCACCTAACACGAAAATATTGCCGTACTTTGGGTGGAGAAAGGTGTGCTTGTCCACCGGGATGAAATTCAGCTCATCCCCCATCCCAGAACGGGCGATGACTTCATCACCCATATTCAAGGGGATGCTCACCAACAGGTCGTACTCAATTTCCTGCTCATCGTAAGAGACGATCTTTTTGGCATCGGGATCAACATGCTCGACCATGAAATCTGGCACCACCTTGATGCCCTTCTGGTCGAGGATGTCTCCCAGGTAACGGGAAGCGACGGGCTTGGTGAAGGCTCCGGAGAGCGGGGTGGCGTAGGTGATTTCCACTTTTTCGCGCAGTCCCTGCTGGTGGAAGAACCAGTCGGCGAGCATGAGGAACTCGAGAGGTGCCACAGGGCATTTTATGGGCGTCTCCACCACATTGACCAGCATGCGACCGCCCTGCCAGTTACGCAGGTACTTTGCCAGGGCTTGCGCTCCATCGACGGTGTAAAACTCGTGGATCGAGGCGTGCCATTCGTGCTCCATAAGGCCGGGGGTCTGCTCGGGATGCACCTGGCAGCCAGTGGCGATGACCAGGAAGTCGTAGTTGAGCAACCGGCCGCCATTCACCAGCTTGACCTGGTTATGTTCGGGGTCGATGTGCTCGATGGGCGACATGATCATCTCAGCCCCGGCGGGGATAAAATCCCGCTTGGGTTTGATCACATCATTCTTGCTGTAGATGCCGAAAGGGAGAAACAGAAAGCCCGGCTGGTAGTAATGGACTTCATTTTGGTCAACCAGGGTTATGTGCCATTCATCGCGGTCCAGCTGGCGTGCCAGACGGTTTGCGACCATGGTGCCAGCAGTACCAGCTCCGAGGATGAGAAGTTTTTTCATTGGATGATCCTATTTCCGATATGGGTTTATTCAGGCAGGTTGTTGAAGGTATTTGCCAGGGCAGCCTGGCCCTTGAGCTTGTTCGCCAGGACGGCGCGCAGGAGGTCGAGCGCTTCGATCAGGCGTTCGTCTGCCAGGCTGTACTCCACGGTGGCACCGATGCGGTTGGTGGTCACCATGCCGCGCTCGCGTAAAACTTTCAGATGGCGTGAAACCATCGGCTGGCTCAGGTCGAGAAGCTCGACCAGCTCGTTGACGCTGCGCGGTTTATCGTGCAGGGCATAGAGGATAAGGATCCGTTTTGGGTCTGCCAGACCTGCGCAGATCTCTGCGTGTAACTGATTGATCTCCTGTTCGAGGGCGTACGGCATATCAACTCCTATCATATATACGTATATGCATATATATAAGTGATTATAATCACAAGAAAAAGATTGTATAGTAATAATTGTCACAGTTAATTTGTGACAGTTATCACAGGGGAGATATCGACTATTTGGGAAGTGGCTAGTTGAGTTATATGGGTGGATTCCGGCCGGTCAAAGAACAGACCGGACAGGTCGCGCCCCTCCGATTTTACAATAAGAATAATTGCCCCGGAGTTGTAGGGGCGCAAGGTTTGCGCCTTTCGGGGCGGATTCCGCCTGGTTGAAGTCAAGGCTGAACCGTAACTACTCACTGCTTGATAACTAACTTCTACAAATTAAAAATGTGAGGCGGTCATTCCAGTTAGATAGACGTAAAAAACGGAATACCCCCTCCCAGCTGAAGGGAACGCTGGGACTCGCCCACCTCCCCCAAAAACCGGTTTTTGGGGGAGGTGGGCGTATAAATCATCGTCGATAGTTTGTTATCCATAATAAGAATGAGTAATTACGCTGAACCACTAGCACTAATATACAAATGTTTGTGGAATAGAATTTGGCCTAGGTTTTGGGTGGAAAGTGAAATACGCCTGGTTTTTCATAGTCGTCGAAACCGGATAAGACAATAATGGCATTGGTGACGGTATTGCCTGGGTTGCGCCAGCGGTGAGTGAGCCGGGCAGCGAAGAGCAGGCTATCACCGGCTTCAAGCTGGTAATACTTGCCCTCCACCTCATATTCAAGCTTGCCTCTCAGGCAAATCACGAACTCACTCCCGGTGTGCACTATTTTTTCCTGCCCACTCTCGGCACCGCTTTCAAGGGTCAGCATAAAGGGCTGCATCCTCCCGGTGAATGCCTCCCCACCCAACCCTTCCCAAACCCCTAACGGAAAAGGTACATGGGTACGGTCAGTGACCGAACGGAAGACGATCGGTTCCTGGGATTGAGCCTGGCGGAACAAGGCGGTGATGGGTACGTTAAGGGCGTCCGTCAAGCGGTACAGCGTGCTGACGGAAGGCGAGGTAAGCCCGCGCTCGATCATGCTCAGAGCATTGGCAGATAATCCACTCATCCGGCTGAGCTCACGGATTGAAATCCCCCGTTCTTCACGCAGCTGGCGGAGGAGCTGACCGACATATACAGATGGGGCTTCCCTGTCAAACATGATTGATCTCCCTCATTAGATCTCCATTGTTGTGTAATTTATAATTGTGTGGTGCATCATTTAATGTGACAGTATCACAAATTATTTGTGACGAATCATACTATATATGTGACGCGATATCAGCTAATATATCATAAATTGATATATTCGTATGTTCATATATTGGATAAACCATCTATGACAAATCCCCAATTAACCCAGGAAGTCTCTCAGCTGCATGCAGATATCTGCTCCGCCCTGGCTGACCCCAACCGGATATTAATGATTTACGCCCTGGCCGAAAAGCCTCGTTCGGTTAACGACTTATCTGAAGAATTAGGCATCAGCCAACCAGCCACTTCGCGCAACTTGAAGGTGCTGCGAGAAAGGGGCCTGGTTTACACCGTGCGCCAGGGGACAACGCTGGAATATCACCTGACGGATATGCGCCTGGTGGATGCATTGAATACGCTGCGCCTGGTGCTGCGCGACAGGCTGACCTACCGCGCCAACCTGATGGAGAGTGACAGTGTAGCCAACCAGGTGGCAAACGGCGTTTAATCAGATCACGAAAAGTTCTTCGAGAATGATACTTTTTGAGGAGGAAGGTATGCCACGTTCGAGGATACGTTATTTAATACCCATTTTTCTTGGCGCCATGCTGATTGCTGGTTTTTTTCTGCTATTAAACACCACTAAAACCAGCGCCCAATGTGGCTCTCAAGCGTCATCCTGCAAAAACTGCCATGAAACCCAAAGCCAGGACCCGGTGAATAACGATGGGACTGCATGGCACAGCCAACATGCACAGATCGACGCATGCGTTAGCTGCCACGTGGGCAACCCACAAAGCACCGACAAGACCCAGGCCCATACGGGTATGTTAGCGTGGGACTCTGATATAAAGGCCGGCTGTGCATCGTGCCACCCCAATGATTACACTACGCTTGCCCAGGAATATGCCACCACGCTGGGTGTAACCCTTGGCGCGGGCGGAACCACCCCTGCTGCGACCACCCCGGTAGCTACATCCGTCACGACTTCAACGATGGAGACCCTGCCTTCCGGCGGCGGAGGGAGTATCGTCGTCAGCCAACCCGGAAGCATCGATTACGTCCAACAGTACCAGCAAACCGTGCTGGGAGAGCACCCGATCAACTGGGGGAATGTGATCCTGGTTCTGATGATATTGGGCCTGTTATTGGGCGGGGGTGTTTTTATCTACTGGAACGAGCGGCGACGAAGAGGCATGAAAGGTTTCTACGGCTCCCAGGCCGTGCAGGCACCCGTGGAAGGGCAAATACCGGTGGTGGAAGGTTACAGCAGTGAAGTGACACAACTTCTACCGCTTATCGCCAGGTTAAACCCGGTGGGTCTGCATGCGATGAAGCGTATCCTGGCGAACCCTGATCAAGCCAACGAGATGCTGCATGCCTTATCACACCTCGACCCTGAGCTAGTGAAGCGTGTGCAGTCATTGGATAAAGACTCGCGTGCCTTGCTGATGGCAATCGCAGGCAGCTGAACCACAGTCGATCTACTATTGATTATGGAGGAGCTATGAAACGGATCACTACATTCATATCCCAAGAGATGTGGTCACCTTATGTGGCTGGCATCCTGCTGGGCATCATTGGATTACTGGCAGTTTTGCTGGCAAACGCCCTGCTGGGGGCCTCGGGGGCTTTTGAAAGCTTTGTGGGGTGGGTTGGGAAAAATCTCAACCTGAGCATATTTAATAACACATATTGGGGAACCCCCGGAGGGCGTGCTTTACCCGTGATGCGACCCGAAATCACCTGGTCGATCATACTCATCGTGGGCACCATCATTGGCGGCACTATCGGGGCACTTACCAGCCGCACCTTCAAGTTTCGCTGGAATGACGATGCCCAATGGAAGCGCGTCATCGGTCCACAGCCCTGGAAGCGCTGGGTGATCGGCTTTTTTGGCGCCATCCTGCTGGAATATGCGGCGGGGATTGCCGGAGGCTGCACCAGCGGGTTGGCTATTTCGGGTGGCATGACGTTCACACCGGCAGCTTTCCTGTTTATAGGCGGGATGTTCATTTCAGGCATCATCACCATGCTCATCGTCTACGGAAGGAGATATTAATCCATGGTCACATCCATCGTTGGTCTGTTGCTGGGTGTTGGTTTTGGGTTCTCGCTTAATAAGGTTGGTTTGACCAAATATCATAAAGTGGCCAACCAGTTCCGCTTCACCGATATGACCGTGCTCAAGTTCATGATGACGGCGATCGTGGTGGCGATGACCGGTCTGTACATCTTCCGGGGGCTGGGTTGGATCACCTTCCCCACCGTGCCCGCCACTTATATTGTGGGGAACCTGATGGGCGGGCTGCTGTTTGGTGTTGGGATGGCGCTCACCGGGTACTGACCAGGCACCTGCGCCGCCGGGAGCGGCGAAGGCAAGCTGGACTATATCTTCCCTGGAATGTTAGGCTTTCTAGTCGGTGCAGTTTTATGGGGTCTGACCTACTCGCAAGTTTTCCCATTGATCACCAAGATTGCCAACCTGGGCAATGTGGTCATCCCTGACCTGTGGAGCCTGAATCCCTACCTGGCGGTGGTTGCCTTTGACTTGATGGCATTGTTCCTGTTCTACCTGATTGAACGGGCAGGGCTGCAGCGCAAGGAAAAGCTCCAATAATCAACCAGACCCGCGATTCCAGTCACTGGTAGGACAGGTCGAAAGGTGAACTATGCCGAAATCTGAGCTTTCAAATATTTCAAGGCTATCAAGGCGTAATTTCTTAAAGTTGGGTGCAGCGGCTGCCGGTGCATTGGCGGTGGGGCAATTCATTCCCCCGCCGGTTGCCAAAGCTGCCCGGCAGGCCGGCACATTGGATGCAAACAGCAGCGGGTATATTTGCACCATGTGTGAGATGTGCGTCTGGCGCTGCGGAGTGCGCGCCAGGGTGGTCGAAGGACGAGTGGTTAAGCTGGAAGGCAACCCCGAGCACCCACACTCAAAAGGCAAGCTGTGCGCCAGGGGGCAGTCGGGGTTGATGAACACTTACGACCCCGACCGGGTGCTCACCCCGCTCATCAGGGTGGGGAAGCGTGGCGAGGGTAAATTCCGCCAGGCTTCGTGGGACGAAGCACTGGAAACAGTAGCGGAGAACATGCTGGCAATCAAGGATAAGTATGGTGCTGAAGCAATGGTCTTCTCATCCACCCACAACCTGTCGCAGCCGCTGTTTGAAAACCTGCTGTATGGGTTTGGCTCACCCAATTACGGCACCCAACGCAGCCTGTGTTTCAATGCCATGATCGTCGCCAATACGATCACCTACGGGATGGAAGAGCCAGCCCGTGATTACAGCCAATTGCAATACCTGATCCTTACCGGGCGCAACCTGACGGAAGCCATTTCCACTTCCGAAACCACCGACCTGGTGGATTCGATTGCCCGGGGAGCCAAGGTGGTGTATATCGACCCGCGCTTCACCAAGACGGCCTCCAAGGCGACCGAATGGCTGCCCGTCCGACCGGGAACCGACCTGGCATTCCACCTGGCGCTGATCCATGTGATCATCAGCGAAAAGCTTTACAACACCCGTTTCGTTGACCAGTATACCCAGGGCTTTGAACAGGTGGCATCGGCGGTGACAGATTACACCCCGGAATGGGCATCCACGCTGACGGGTGTGGAAGCAGATGACATCCGGCGCATCGCACAAGAGTTTGCCGGAGCAGGCAGGTATGCACTCGCTCATAACGGCTGGCGGACCTCCAACTTTATCAATTCCTTCCCCACCGAGCGCGCCATCACCATATTGAACGCCCTGGTGGGTAATTGGGGGACGACCCTGTTCCCAGCGGCAGGAGAGGGCGGCAGCGGGTTGGGCAGCCCACCCCAACCACCTTATCCACGCATTTCTGCCCAGCGCCTGGACGGCGTCCCATGGATGTATCCCTTCGTCCCGCTCAAGATTGGCGTATTCCAGCAGCTGCGTGACTCGATCGTAGAAGGTAAGCCTTATGAAGCCCACGGGTGGTTCATCTCACGCCAGAACCCGGTTCTCTCCCTGCCCGATCGGAGTAAGACGCTGGAAGCCTTCAATAAAATGGACTTCATCGTGACGATGGACATTTTGGTCAACGATACCGACTGGTTCTCGGATGTGATACTACCGGAAGCCTCTTACCTGGAACGCTACGACCCATTGGTTCCGATGGGTGACCAGATCTTCATCCGCCAACCGGTAATCGAACCCCAGGGCGAGGCAAAATCTGGCATGTGGGTGTTCAAAGAGCTCGGCACAAGGCTTGGTTTGGCTGACTTCTTTCATTACAAGGACGAGGAAGACTACATCAACCAGCAGCTGGCGCCTACCGGCATTTCGCTGGAGGAGCTGCGGCTGCAGGGGAGCGTCACGGTCCCATCCAGCGGCGATAACAACATTAACCAGTGGAGCACGCCCAGTGGAAAGGTCGAGCTGTATTCCGCGGCGCTACAGAAAGACAACTTTGATCCCGTCCCAGCCTGGATCGACCCTCCCCAACCCAAGGCAGGTGAGTTTTACCTGCTGACGGGCAAGGTGGGTCAGCATACCCAATTTGGCACACAAAATAACCAGCTCCTGCACAAATACGAGGATGTACCTCGCCTTTGGATGGCTGAAGAGGCAGCCATGGAACTGGGACTGAAGGATTGGGACACCGTTGAAGTGACCTCTCCAGTTGGCTCGGTGCAAGTTGCACTGGAAGTGACCAGCGCCATCCGCAGCGACTGCGTCTACCTGACCCCAGGTTTTGGACACCTATCAATGGCTCTACGGACTGCCTATGGTGTGGGTGCATCCGACTCTCAGCTGCACGTCACCTATACGGATCCTATCAGCGGAGGCCAGGCGCTCAGCCAGACCTTTGTATCGGTGAAGAAGGCCTGAGGAGGAGACTATGCCGACTAAAAACCACTATGCCTTCGTGATCGACGTTTCCCGCTGTATCGACTGCCGGGCGTGCCTGGTGGCATGCAGCGTGGAGAACAACGTGCCGATGGATCACACCCGCATCTGGGTGCACGACCAACAAGTGCAGGGGGAATGGCCAATCTTGAGCCGCGTCTTCGTACCATATAACTGTATGCACTGTGACCACCCGCCCTGCACTGAAGTATGCGTAAGCGGTGCCACCTACAAAGATTCAACGTCCGGTCTGGTGCTGGTAGACCAGGAAGCGTGTATCGGCTGCGGTTACTGTGTGGAAGCCTGCCCGTATGGCGTGCGTTATATTGACCAGAAACGCGGGGTAGTAGATAAATGCAATGCCTGCGTACAGCGCCTGGAGGTGGGCTTACAGCCAGCATGTGTAGCCACTTGCGTGGGGAAGGCGCGCATGTTCGGTGACCTGAACGACCCCAATGCGGAGGCTTCCATCGCTTTGAGCAATGCCAAATCGGTGACCAGGCTGGATTACGAGAATAACGGCACCGACAGCGACCCGAATATCTATTACCTCAACCTGGCGGAAACCCAGGCGATCCTTTCATCAGACTCATTCGGGCAGGTGCCCCAGACCACCCTGCCGCGCGACCCACATTACACCATTTCGGAAGTGGGATGGAAGAAGGTGGCAATCCCACTTGTAGCGGTGGCGATGGGTGCCACTTTCCTGGCTCAGGCGGTGTTCTTCACCAAGCAGCTATTGGAAGGTGAGAAGGATTTTGAGGATTAGGATGAGCAGAAGGAGTAAGATATGAGCCATAAGAACATACCCCTGCCGGAACGCCAGCGCCTGCGCCAGAAGATGCTGAAGAAGCATAACCTGGCGAATATCCTGACCCACTGGTTCAATGTGGCCTCATGGCTGTTGCTGCTGACAACCGGGATCGCGATCATCTCATCACCGCGCCTGGGGATCACCCCCATCTGGTGGCAGGAAATGTTCCGCAACCTGTTCGGGAGTGACGCCAACCTGATCCGCTTCCATTACACCATCGGATTCATCTGGATCTTCGTGATCCTGTTTAATGTGCTGCTGGGATTCCGCAAGTACTTCGTACCATTCGCGGCCCACCGCATGCTGCTGGACAAGGACGATATCAAGTGGATGCTCATCAAACCCCCGCAGATGCTGGGCTTGATGAAGGATAAGGAACTTCCTCCCCAAGATGCTTATAACGCCGGGCAGAAAATCTATAGCTATTTTGTGGTAGTGTGCACCATCGGCATCATGATCACTGGTCCAGTGATGGTCTTTAAAAGCCTGTTCCCACCCATCGTAAAGCAAATCGCCCAACCGATCCATTTCATATCCGTTTTCGTCATCGTTGCCTGGCTGTTTATCCATGTGTATATGGGAGCCATCTTCCCGGAGGAAAAGGAAGCGTTCTTCTCGATGTTTTCGGGCAAGGTGTCGGCCTGGTATGCACGTGCACACCATGAAAAATGGTACAACCAGATGCTGAAGGAAGAAATGGAGTGGGAAGACAAGGTTGAAAAAGAAGTGCTGGAATCGACCCAAGAAACGTTGGCACGTTGACACGTTCACAAGTTGACACGTTGGCACCCTGTCTCTTTATGACTCAAATCTGGCAATATAAAAATGCTTGTCTGGTCACATCTAAACATTCTCGTACGAAGTCTTGGCGCAGCCCGATTGATATCCGAAAATAACGAATGAAACTTATTAACTTTTTAACGTGATAACGTTCTAACGTGTAAACCTGCCAACCTGAGCTCATGCGACCATCCTTTTACGACCACCTCCACCCACCCACGATCCCGGCACCCCAGGCGAGGCTGCGCTACACGCTGGCAACCGGTGGACTGGCTGTATTCCTGACCCTGGTGGTGGGCTTCACCGGCATCCTGGTGACCTTCTTCTACCTGCCCACGCCCGAATTGGCAGCCAAGTCGGTGCAGGAGCTGACTTTTTTAGTGCCCTTCGGATGGCTGATGCGCAACCTGCACTTCTGGTCAGCACAACTGCTGGTGCTGGTAACTGCACTGCATCTGCTGAGGGTGGTGTTCACGGGGGCTTACCTGCCTCCCCGCCGGCTCAATTACCTGCTCGGGATATCCCTGCTGGTGCTGTGCCTGTTCCTGGACTTCACCGGCTACGTTTTACGCTGGGATGAAGGTGTGCATTGGGCGCTGGTGGCAGGTACCAACCTGGTGCGCTCCATCCCGCTGGTAGGAGCGAGCCTATACGCAGTGCTGGTGGGAGGCAACCAGGTGGGGGCAACCACACTCATCCGCTTCTATGCCTGGCATTTATTCGGGCTGACGATCGTGATGGTCACCATCATTGCCTGGCATATTTTCCGGGTCAGGCGCGACGGAGGCATCGCAGTGCCGCCACCCGAGCTGAGAGCAAGCACAGGTCGCATCCCACGCAAGGAGCTCGCCCGCCGGGAAGGTCTGGCGATGTTGTGGGCAGCGCTCGTTTTGATCATACTGGCAGTGCTGGTACCGGCACCCCTGGCTCCGGGCATCCAGGCAGGGTCAGCTCCAGCCAGCGAGAGCATGGCTCCCTGGTTCTTCCTGTGGGTGCAGCAGCTGCTCAGGCTGGGAGACCCATTCATTTTCGGTGTGCTGGTCCCATTCGGGGCGCTGCTCATCCTGGCATTGGTGCCATATATTACACCCCAGCGCCTATCACCCGCCGAGCTAGGCAGATGGTTCCCGCACGGCGGGCGGAATGTGCAGGTGATGGTAGCCATCTTAACCGGGGCGATCTTGCTGCTCACCCTGCTCAACTTCATCCAATAATATGCAGCGAAATCTCTTCATCGTAGCGGTGCTGTTATTTATTGCCTCGGGCATTGTGTTCTGGCAGCAAAACCACAGCCTCGAGCCAATGAGCATCACTCCCAGCATCACCGGACAAACAGAGTACTGCATCACCTGCCATGCAGAGCTGCCCGAGATCAGCCAATCGCACCCGGTGGAAACCTTCGGCTGTGTGGTGTGCCATGGAGGCGAACCGCTGGCTCTCGATGCAGACCTGGCTCACAGCACCATGCGGGGTGGAGCAAACCCATCTGACTTAACGGTGGTGGAAGCTTCCTGCGGGGGTGAAATGTGCCACAGCGGGACTTCACAGGCTAACCGGGACCACATCCAACGGGTGACCACCAGCTTGCAAGCCACCTATGCGGGTGCAATTGCCCAGGTGCGTTATGCCTTCGGTGCCCAAGACGACCTGGTGGCACAGATGGGGATCTATGCGGTCGACGGACTGGCCGCGTTTGACCCAGCGACAGAAAGCTCCCCAATGCTGACAGCTTTTGCCAACAACTGCCTAACCTGCCATCTATCGGCGCAGCCCATGGAAGGTGAGGCAACTCAGCGGTGGACAGGATGTTCCGCTTGCCACAGCCCAGCCCCTCGAGATGATGGCACCGAGGTGCACAAGTTAACCACCTCCATACCGTACAGCCAATGCAACGCCTGCCACAACCGGGGTAATTACAGCCTGGCTGATATGCAGTTCCACGCCCGTGAAGATACCCCCACTGACCGCCTGAACGACTACTACCAGCCGATTGCCGAGTTCACCCGCTGTGAGTGGACCCTGGACTGCGTGGACTGCCATACCCGCCAGGAAGCCATGGGGGACGGACAGATATACAGCAGCAAGAAGCAGATCCAGTATGTGCGCTGTAAAACCTGTCACGGAACACCCGACGCCCTGCCCCTGACCTACACCATCAGCAGTGCAGATGACCTTGCCCTGCGGATGGCATTCCTTAACCCGGTGACAGACTTGAAGGTCGGGGATACCATCCTGATGACCGACCAGGGCGAGCCGTTATGGAACATCCGGGTGGTGGTAGGAGCAGGGGAGGGAACACCTTCATATGAGCTGACCTCCAAGGCAACCGGCGACCAGCTCAGCTTCAAGCCGGTGATGGGCAGTGCCTGCCAGCAAAACCCAGACCAACAGGAGGGGCGTTACTGCCATGAGTGCCACGCCGTCCAAAGATAAAGCCATCTCGAGGCGAGGCTTTTTAAGCTGGATGGTGAAAGCCAGCCTGGCAGGCTCTGCGCTGCTCGGACTGGGCGCACTCGGCCGATTTATCAGCTACAATAGTGAGGACAGCCCTCCCAGCGAGATTGACCTGGGACCCGCAGCGGATTATCCAAACAGCTCGCGGAGAACCATTTCGTCTGGGCAGGCGATCGTGATCCATAATGAGCAGGGCTACAGCGCCCTCAGCCTGGTTTGCCCACACCTGGGCTGCACGGTTAATCAGACCAGCGACGGATTCACCTGTCCTTGCCACGGGAGCCGCTTCATACCCGACGGTAGCCTGCGGAATGGTCCAGCTTCGCACCCATTAGCGAAGCTGCGGGTCGAAGTGAATGCAGAAGGTCACCTGATCCTTTATACCCAGTAAGCAGATTGAGGTTTGTATGCCAGTAGATTTATCCATCTTACTCGAGAAAAGCGCCTCCGAACACGACCATCTCTGCCCACGCCAGGTTTTGGGAGTGCGGATGGGGCTGGCGGGATTAGCAGCACTGGGACTGAACGCACCGGTGAGTGCCAAAACGGCACTTATCATCGTGGAAACGGATGGTTGTTTTGTGGATGGCATCCGGGCGGTGACAGGAGCGTCGGTGGGTCACCGAACGCTCAGAATCCAAGACGTGGGGAAAATCGCTGCCACCTTCACCGACCTGACAGGAGCAACCAGCCTCAGGTTGGCGCCCAAACCGGATGTCCGCTTACGAGCGAGTGATTTTGCTCCCGGCGAGACACGCCGGTATTTTGCCCAGCTTAAAGGTTATGAGGTGATGCCCGATGAGGAGCTATTCAACATTCAGAAAGTGGAGCTCAAGACGGCACCGACCCAGATCATGAGCCACCAGATTGCAAGAGCGATGTGCAGCAGTTGTGGGGAGGAAATCATTAATGAACGGGAAGCCATCGTGGACGGCAAGGTGTTGTGCCAAACCTGCGCGTTCGGAGGTTATTACCGGGTGAAGTGAGCAGGGGTGCAATGACAATCGAGTGTACAAATCAGGAATTCTTTGGGTTCGTGCGGAAGCTCACCGCACTCTTTCCAATCCACAACAATGTATACAGTCTGATGATTCAGACTACCCCCTCCCAGCTGAAGGGAGCGCCGTCCGGTAGAAAAATATACCGGACTAAGACTCGCCCAACCTCTCTCTCCCGAAATAGGACGTTCGGGATACACAATTTCCAAAAAGTGGAAATTAGGGGAGGAGAAAAACCGTTCATGTATCTTTGGTATGGTCAAACCGGAAACAACAGTGCAAAGTCGAATAGGTGAATAATTATGATCGTTATCTGCAGGGTTAGTCCAGATAATTCCTTGAATCGAGGCTATTTGCGCGTAACAAGGGCTGGTTAAATTCACCAGCCCCGACGACTCTGTGGGGTAATCTCGACCAGGTTATTGCTAGAAGATGATGTTGACCAGCGCGCTCAGGATAAAGTAACCAAACGCACCCACCGCCACGGTGAGGAAAGTCTTGGTGTTATCCAGGTCTAGACCCTGGCGGATGGCGACGAAGCCAGCAATAAGCGCCCAAATACCGCCAACGATGCTACCGAGGCAGGGGATGATGGTGAGGAACAGGGGGATGTAGGCAAAGCCGATCACGCGCATCATCTCCGGCAGGTCAGCCTGACCACCGAAGAATCTCGTCCCCACAAACCAGGTGAGGGCTGACCAGATCAGCCAGCCCAGGAAAGTGGCGAAGATCGATCCCAAAAATCCATTCACCACACTTCCGGAGAAAATTGCCCGATAAATACCGGTGCCCACGCCGCTAACCAGCGAAACCAGGGCGACGATGATGACAGCGTAGAGAGTCAGGCTGGAATTATGCTCGATCTCTTCGAAAGTCTGAGAATCCAACTTAAATACACCGATGACACGAGCTAGCATGGTTCACCTCCAATGTTTGATTGTGATAACCCTAAAACCATGCTTAGGATACGACTAAACCAAAGAAATTAAACATCAGGAAAAATAAAAAAATGGAATACCCCCTCCTCCCCCCAGAACCAGGGGGGACTAGGCCTCCCCAAAAAACATATTTTTAAGGAAGGAGAAGTGAGCTAAGGCCTGTGCGATGGTCGGATTAATATGAATATTCATAAAATGGGTAAAAAATAATAAATAATACGGTGAAGGCGGACTATACGGTTTTGCAAGGTGTGAGCAAAGATAGTTGATTTTTCATCAGTTTTACGCTAAAATAATAGCATAATATTCATACCTGATCATGGCTGTTCCATCCAAATGGGTGCGCGCCAGGGGTCGTTATCCTTTTTTATTTAGCTCGCTCTCCCCTTTTATTTACTGGCTGCCCAATGGTTTTGAGGATGAGACCATGATCCACATGATCTGACCCTCGGTAAGAAAGGAGGTGGGGCGCTATGCTTTTTCATAATAAAGAGCGCGGGCAGGGGATGGTCGAGTATGCATTATTGATCGTATTACTTGCGATCGTGGTCGTCGTCATGATTGTGGTGATGGGAACGTCAGTTTCCAATATGTACAGCAATATCGTTATAGCATTCCCAATCCATTGAATTAATCCAACTATGCATCCAAACACAAACCCGCTCCGGCGGGTTTTTTTTATTTTTCGACCAGCCGTGCGGAACAGGGCATGGAATGTTCAGCCGTGGAGCTGCCGGGTGGATCAGGAAGGTTTCAGGCGCGCCTTATGGGTTTTGGGGTTGTATTGGTAAGGCTTGCCACAGTTTGGGCATTTGAGGTTGACCCAACTGGCAGATTTGCTCCCCGAACCAACCATCGCCTCCCTTTTTTGCTGGTAGGCTTTATCCAGGGCGGGGCTGGGTGGTCCCTTAGATACACCGAAGACCTTCGGGTTGATGGTGCGCACCTTCCCGCAGTGAGGACAGGAAATTTTTATGGCTTGCTCAGGCATGAATCCTCCAAGAGTGATGATATTGCGATATGAAATAGATATTTATCACGGACGACACTCTCGATATCTATCAGTAATAAGCAATTAGCAATTAGAAATTAGAAATTAGCTAAAAACTAAATGCTAACGGCTAATTGCTTCTTTGAAGGTGCAATTATCGTTCCAAATCTTGTTCCAGTTTCAGGCAAGCCGGGCAGAGAGGCAGCTGGATGGTGTACTGAGGGTCGGACCCGACCTGCAGCTCGATCACCGTGACTGCCAGCATACCACAATCACAATATTCGTTGCGCTCCCGCGAGAAGCGGCGAGACCTGGTGCGGCGCTGTTGCTTGGAGGAAGACGGCTTCAAAACAGGCTGAGCCGCAACACATCGCCGGGCAGGTGGCAGGTGAGGGAGCCTGGTGGGTGAAAAGCGAACTCCGAGCCGGCGAGAAGAATGGTAGACAGATACAGGCAGACAAAAGCAGGTTGTGGGTCTCACTTGGTGCTGGTCCAATCGGCATAGCGCAGGCGGACTTCAGCAGATGGGTACTGCTCTCCCCGCTGATGAGCTGCTTCGCTTTCCTGGATGTGCTGGGCTTTGAGGCGCAGCTCCTCGGCCCGACAGCTACGCCCGCAGCGCTCGAACTGGCGGGCAAGCCGATCCCAGGCGGCGGGGTCAAATTCAGCGCGCTTAAAGTAAGCGTTTTCCAGCTCGTGGGCTTCAAGGGCGAGGAAATCGACCCCAGGTGGGTAGACGGAGGCAAAATCGGCAGCACCGGCGATCTGCAGGGCGGCCTTGCGCAGCTCGGAGACATGCGGGAACCAGGGAGAGTTCTGGATATGGCGTTTTACGGCCTGGTCAAGCAGCGGGGCAGGGATATCTGCCAGCTCATCGAGGTACACTTTAAGGGTAGCTTCATCCAGGCGTTTTTCAGGATAGGCGGTGGCGATGCGTTTGAGGATAGAGAGAGTATCGGTTGCAGGCATAGGAGTGGCATGATGTGAGCTGGGATGAGTGATGCGGTTTGACCTGGATTGCCTTGGGTGGCGGCGAGCAGGGATGGCCAGGACGGTGATGGATTGGGGGCAGGAGGCAGGGATCACCGATCAACCGCGGGGCGGGGGTGGATCCTGCTTGCGCTGCAGGGCATCAATGGCGGCCAGAGTGTGGTCGAGGGAAGTTGCGGAACCTTTACGAGAGGAGCCTGGCGCAGGGCAGTAGCGGCAGCTAGTGGGTCCGCCACGGGAATACAGCTCGAGCATGCCGGCGAGATTGCGGGGGTTCCAGCCATGAGAAATCCAGTGCTCGAGGGTGGACTGCCACAGGACGAGGTCGGTGATGCGGGCGGCAAGGAGGCGGCGCTGGGAGGGGTTGGGGGTGAGGTGGACAAGCGAGACATAGGTGGAGACAGGATCAAGGTATTCCAGATTTCTGGAATCGATTCCAGATTGCTGGAATTGAACCCCATTCTTAATACCTCCATCACCAAGATTAACAGTGACTGTTTGAATTCTTTCAGGAATCAGACCAGGATCTGAAACTGGAAGTGAGGGAGAAGAGGGAGTATGGGGCGATTCCAGATTCTTGGAACCTGGAATCGGTGAACCCGGAGGAGGACGATCATATGCGTAATTTTTAAATATATCCGATGGTTTTCCAGCGAACGAGACAATGATCTTTCCCTGCCCAGTGGAGACCCATGATAATGCGGCTATATTTCTGAGCTGGGACATGTGTCCGTAAATCGTCGCCTGATGCTTGCCGGTGAGAGCGACAAGTTCCTGCATGCGAAGAGGTGGCGTGTGCGTACCATCCCAGGCGAGGCCGCGCAGCTGGATCCAGGTGAGGACCACTGCGGGGGGAAGCTGGGGGTGGTAGATCATTTGGGTGGGTATCACGACACCACAAGGAGGCAGCAGGGATCGAGCCATCGGTGTTTGGTATAGTAAGTAGGTTAGAGGAGGTAGTAATTAATAAAAAAATACGAATTCAATCGAATCAATTATGGCGTTGGTGTATAACTACTCGATAATTCCTCGGGGTTCCGAGGTAAATGGTGCAGTCGAGATTCACCTTTCGGGGAGCTGAGTAATTGCACTCCTACCGGTTCAAATCAACCGGTATACGGGTGCGTTCATTTATAAATACATATCAGATATAAACGCACCCCTACCGGTATAGATCAACCGGTATACGAATGCTTTCATCTTAATTAACCATAGGAAAGCATTCTAATTATAGCACAATTGTTCTAATCCACAAGAGGTTTAAGAAGATTTAAGGAAAGCGTAGGGTAGAGATCAGTGGTTAGAGGTTAGTTGTTAGTAATTAGCTAAAAACCAGGGTTCAAGCCTGCCAGCGCAGGGCGGCTTCGAAGGCGCGGGTGCCACCAGTGACGTTGCGACCTTCGACTGCCCACAGGGATGCATCCTGACCGACGGGGTTGACCAGGATGGCGACTTCTTCGCCGGGCAGGACCTCGTGCTCGTAGTTGATCTGCAGCCAGTCGAGCCTGTGCTGCTTGAACATCTCGATGGGGAAGGCGTCGCAGATCCACTCCACGTAGCGGCTGTTATTGACGTGCCCGACGAGGTCCACGGCGGAGTAGCCGGCGCGAACACGAAGGCGTTCGTCACCGTTGTGCGCCAGGTCGAGTTTTTCGAGCGGCTCGTCCAGACCGACGGGATCGTGAACCTCCGGAAGGTTCAGGATCACCGATTTCGGAGGGGCCATGCGGCGGGTGGTGGCGTTGATGATCACCCAAGCGGAGGAGGCAACGATCAGCTGGTGACCAGCTCCATCCAGGAGCTCAAAGTCGCGGATATAGAGCAGCCTGCGGTAGATGGTCTTGGGCCAGGTGCGGATGGTGATAGTATCGCCGGCGTGGGGGAAGCGATGGAACTTGATCTTCATGCGCGAGTGGATCCAGAAAAGGTTGTTCGAGAGCATCACGTCAAAGCCGACCCCGAGCATGGCGGCGTGGGTGCCGGCGATCTCGGTGAGGTGCTGCATGATGGCAGCAGGCTTCCACTCCTGGTTGAAGTCACATTCGATGGGGTGGATGGTGAAGTGTTCGTGGTGGATGAGGGGAGGTTGGTTGGTCATGAGGGGGCTCGGTGGAAAGGATTAAGCTCAATTGTAACGTATGTTCCGCGTGCGAGACTTCCCCAGGAGGGCCGTTTAGACCCGATGTATGCCTGCATTTCCCTGCGAGGATTGTGGCTGGGATGCTGGGTCATAGTGTTGGGTTTCGTACGGAAAATCGTCGTACACACTCGCAAAATACGCTCGGTGCAGGCTCAACCCAACCTACTGGCTGTAGTTCTCCTGCATCCAGTATATACCTATTCTAATGTGTGCAGACGATTGTGATCCCAGTTTTGGGGGTTCGTGTCAATATAATCCCAAATTTTTCGGAATTCATCATCGTTGTGGATGATGTGGTCATAATAGTTACGGTGCCAGACGGGCGAACCGGGAGTAGACCGTAATAGATTAATTTTCTTCGCTGACAGCGTTTTGAATGCCCCAATGAGCTGCCCTAAAGGTTTTATCTTGAGCATTTCTGTAAGGGCGGGTCGCGACCCGCCCTTACATTCATCGGATAATTCGATGATCCGAATTACTCCATGGAAATGGTCTGGCATTATTATGAATGGATTAATTACCATGTAAGGATACAGTTCATGTAGTTTTTCTACTGTATCAAAAACAACCTGTCCATATTGGTTGAGTATTACCTCACCAGATTCAACGTGACCGAACAGCTCTATACATTGATATGTTAAAAGAGTAATGAAATACGCCCCGGGGAGGGAGTAATCATATCCTTTTAATCTTATTGATTTGCGATTATTCGGTTGGTTTTCGATTGGCGATTTTTTCTGCCTGGTGGGGCGATAGCGTGTAAATTCAGGGATATTATTATATGTCAGAGACTGCCCCGTGAAACCTTGCATTTATGCAAGGTGGATTATCAATAGGGAAAATACCGCCTTGAAGTTTGTTGGGGTATGATTAACATCCGGCATGATAGTTGCATTTATATACTTTACCAATGTGGTGTTTGCCTATTGGTGGAACACTTATCATTATTAGCGGGAGCTGATGGATGCCCAAGAAACCGGTTGTCAATGATATAGGGGGCACCGCTCGAGATAAAAAAAAGGTGGGGGAGCAAACCAAGAGCATAGAATCGACCCTGGGAGTGCGCTACCGCGCCTTGGTGGAACAGGTACCTGCCATCATCTATACCGATTCAGCCGAAAAAATGTTCCAAACGCTCTACATCAGCCCGCAACTGAAGACCATTACCGGTTACGACCCCGAGGAATGGATTAACGACATAGACTTGTGGAACAGCATGATCGCTCCAGAAGACCGCGAGCGTGTACTGGAAGAATACACCCGCACCTACGCCGCCAGGCAGCCTTCCATTTCAGAATACCGCATCAAGACACGCGACGGCAGGGTGATCTGGGTAAGCGATGAGACCCGCCTGGTGTATGACCGGAAGGGAAAACCCCTGTTCTGGCAGGGGGTGATGGTGGATATCACCGCCCGCAAGCATGCCGAACAGGTGCAGCAGGCAATTTACCGGATATCACATGCCGTGGTTACCACTACCAGCCTGGATGAAATGTTCAAAGAGATCCACGGCATCCTCGGTGAGCTGATGCAGGTGCCGAATTTCTATATTGCCCTGTATGATCCGGTCAATGACCTGATCAGCTACCCATATTATATGGACGAATATGATGCGCCTCCCCTGCCGGCCAAACCTGAGCATGGATTGACAGAGTACGTGCTGCGCACGAAGGAACCCCTGTGGGCGACAGGCGAGGTGTTTACCCAGCTGGTGCTGCAAGGAGAAGCTGACGTAATAGGGACCGATTCGGTGGACTGGATCGGAGTGCCGTTGATCCTGGGAGAGCGGGTGATCGGGGTGATGGTCACGCAAAGCTACACCGTGGGAGTGGTCTACAACCAGGAGCAGTTCGACCTGATGAAATTTGTCTCCACCCAGGTGGCTTCGGCGATTGAGCGCAAACTCGACCAACAGCGGATCAACGATGCGCTCGAATATATCAAGACGCTGATCAATTCATCCAGTCTTGGGTTAACCACCTATGATGCTACCGGCAGGTGTATTTTAGCCAATGACACGCTCGCCAAGATCCTGGGAACAACCTGCGAACAGCTGTTGGGTGAAAATTACAACGAAATTGAATCATGGAAGGAGTCTGGTCTGCTGGCGGCGGCGAAGGAAGCAGCTGCCAGCGGTAAGGAAACGCGGCGTGAATACGAGACCTCTGATGGTCATGACCAGCGGATCTGGCTCGATTGCAGGTTCACACCATTTATATCCAACGGGGAGCCCCACCTGCTGCTATCGGTGGACGATATTTCCACCTCCAAGCAGGCTGAGATTGACCTGCAGGGTTACGCTGAAAAGTTGGAGCAGAGCAACCGCGACCTGCAAGAATTTGCCTACATCGCCTCCCACGATTTACAGGAGCCATTACGCAAGGTGCTGGCTTTCGGTGACCGGCTGGCAAATAAGTATGGCGATGTGCTGGATGATACCGGGCGGGATTACCTGAAAAGGATGCGGGATGCCAGCCAACGCATGCAGACGTTGATCAACGACCTGCTGACTTTCTCGCGCGTCTCCACCCGCGCCCAACCATTCGTCACCGTCGACCTGAGCTCGGTGATCGAGGAAGTCATCTCCGACCTGGAGAACCAGCTCGACCGCACCCAGGGAAAAGTGGAATTCGGGAAATTACCGGTGATCGAGGCTGACTTAACACAAATGTATCAATTGCTGCAGAACCTGATCAACAATGGCTTGAAATTCCATCGTGAAGAGCATCCCCCGGTCATCCAGGTATCGGCCAGCAATTCACGCGGTAAATGCCACCTGACCGTGAAGGATAACGGCATCGGCTTTGATATGCAGTACCTGGATCGCATTTTTAAACCCTTCCAGCGCTTACACAGCCGCCAGGAATACGAGGGCAGCGGCATGGGGCTGGCAATCTGCCGCCGCATTGTCGAGCGTCACAGTGGAGTGATCACTGCGACCAGCGCGCCTGATAAGGGATCCACATTTATCATTACCTTACCCATACACCAATCCAAGGGAGAGAATTCTTATGGATAAAAATCTAAAACCGGTGGTATTTCTAATGGCTGACGATGACCCCGACGATCGATTGCTGATCAAGGAAGCCTTTCAAGAAAGCCTGGTTTCCAACAGCATTTACTTCGTTGAAGATGGGGTCGAGCTGATGAATTACCTGCGCTGGCAGGACAAATTTTCAGATCCGGCGGATGCGCCTTCCCCTGACCTGATCCTGCTGGATCTAAACATGCCGCGCAAGGATGGCCGCGAAGCCCTGGCTGAAATCAAAAGTGACCCGCTGCTCAGGTACATCCCAGTGGTGGTGCTCACCACCTCCAAAGCCGAGGAAGACATCATGCGCAGCTATGATATCGGAGCTGCCAGCTATATCACCAAACCGGTGACCTTCGATGGGCTGGTCGAAGCCATCCGAGGCTTGGGTCAGTATTGGGTGCAGATCGTACGTCTGCCGGCAAAGGACAAAGCATAGGTATATGACCAATCAATTCCCATCCATCACCATTCTCACAGCAGAGGATGACCCCGACGACCAGATTTTAGTCAAGGATGCGTTCCTGGAGAGCGGGCAGGAGAATACGCTGCTATTCGTCCAGGATGGCAATGACCTGCTGCAATACCTGCGCCACCAGGGAAGTTATGCGACGCCTGGGCAGGCACCCAGACCGGACCTGATCCTGCTCGACCTCAATATGCCACATAAGGACGGCCGCGAGTCGCTGGCGGAGATCAAGGCAGACCCAAATCTGCGCCGCATTCCGGTGGTGGTGTTGACGGCTTCGAAATCAGACGACGACATCTTGTACACCTACACCCTGGGAGGAGCCGGCTTTATCATTAAACCGGAATCGTTCCAGGGGCTGGTGGAAGTGGTGAAAGGGCTGAACCAATATTGGTTCGAAGTGGTGGAGCTGGCTGGTGGTGAACACAAGAATGGAGTAATAAAGAGCCATTCCAATCCTCATCCCGGGGAAGCCATATAGTATTTATGATGTTAGAGCTGTAAGCATTCAATGATGAACTTCGTCGGAGGTCGGACCAACCAATGGACCCTAATATAGATAACATCCGCATCCTACTCATTGAAGATGACGAAGACGATTATCTGCTACTGCGGGATTGCCTCCTGGAACAAGGCAGCGATGCAAACTACCACCTGGATTGGGTGCGATCCTACCAGGCAGGTTTGAAGGAAATCGAGCGTGGAGACCATGACGTCTACCTGATCGACCATTATTTAGGCGCATTTTCAGGTTTGGACCTGTTGAAGGAGGCGGTACAGGCGGGCTGCCAGGCGCCGCTGATCATCGTCACAGGCTCGTCAGACCGGGAAGTGGATCAGGCTGCGCTTAAGGCTGGGGCAACAGATTACCTGGTGAAAGGCAGACTGGATGGGCAGTTATTGGAAAGGTCCATCCGCTACGCTTTGGAACGTAACCGCTTATTGGCGAAAATCCGCGAGCTGGCGGTGCGGGATGCACTCACCGGATTGTACAACCGGCGCGAGCTTCACCGCTTCCTGGAGTATGAAATCATCAAGAGCCAGCGCTATCACCATGCATTTTCCGTGTTGCTGATGGATATCGACCATTTCAAGGAGATCAATGACCGTTTTGGTCACCGTGTGGGAGATGAAATCCTGAAGATGGTGGCGCAGGCAATGCAAAATAACAGCCGCGGTTGCGATCTGCCTGCGCGCTACGGGGGTGACGAGTTTATCATTGTGCTGCCTGAAACCCCGGCAGAGCAAGGCTGCTATGGAGCTGAACGGTTACGCAAGGTGGTGGAGAATTTATCCTTCCAGGTGACCAACGAGGCTGGAGAGCTTCAGCGACTCGAGATTACCATCAGCATCGGCGTGGCTGGCTATCCGGATGACGCAGAAGCCAGCGAATTGCTTATAGACCACGCAGACCAGGCGCTTTATCAGGCAAAACGGAAGGGCTGCAACCAGGTAGCCAGGTATAATGTGGCTCAGGAAATAGAATTAGGATCGAGATGAGCTCAAACCAGATCCGTGCTTTGCTGATCGAAGACGATCCAGACGACATTTTGCTGCTCAAAGATTCGCTGGTGGAAATCGGGCTTGGAAAGATCAAACTGGATTACACTGACCGCCTGTCTAAAGGGCTGATCCAGCTGGGGTCAGTGGTCTATGACGTGATCCTGCTGGACCTCAACCTGCCAGACAGCCGCGGGTTGGATACTTTGAACACAACCATCAAGCGTTACCCAAGAATCCCGGTGGTGGTGCTCAGCGGTCTCGCCGACGACGCCATTACCGTGGAAGCAGTCAGGCGAGGCGCACAGGATTACCTGGTAAAAGGGGATATCAGCGGACCACTGGTGATGCGCGTGGTGCGCTATGCCATCGAGCGTAAGCAGGTGGAGGCAGTCTTGCGGGCGAGTGAAGCGCGCTACCGCACATTAGTTGAGACTTCACCGAATGGCATTACCCTGGCAGACCTGGAAGGGAAGCTGTTACTGTGCAACCAACAGGCTGCGCGCTTGCTCAGCTATGCCAGCCCGGAAGCGATGGTGGGAGTGAATTTCTTCAAATTAATCGCCCCGCATGACCGCCAACCGGCGGCATCCAATATCCGCAAAACGCTCAACGAGGGCAAGGTCACCACGTCTGAGTACACGCTGGTGCGGCGTGACGGCAGCCCATTCCCGGCGGAGATCAGCACGGCGGTGCAGCATAACACATCCGGGTCGCCGGTTGGGTTCATCTGCATCACGCGGGATATCACGGAGCGCAAAAAAGTGATCGACGCAGAGAAGCAGGTGGTGATGCTGGAGAAGGAATTCCTTTCCAGCGTGGCGCGTGAGCTGCGCGCCCCCCTGCTATCGGTGATGGAATGCTTAGACCAGCTGCGCAGCGAAAAATTGGGTGGCGGAGGCTTGCAAGAGAGCATTTTGAAACAGGCGTCAATCGACGCAGGCAGCCTGGTGGACATGGTGGATGAGCTGTTGGATTTTTCACTGCTTGAGAGCGAGCACCTTACGCTGAACCGCGAGCGGTTGGACCTGGGCATGCTGATCGGCGAGGTGTTGGCGACGTTCAAGCTGCAAGCAAGTGCCAGACGGGTTTCGCTTCTATCTGCCCCTATGGTAACTCCGCTGGTTATCAGCGCGGATGCGGTGCGCATGCGCCGGGTTTTGGCTAAGCTGGTCCAGAATGCGATCAATTTCTCTGAAAAGGACGGCACGGTTCTGGTCACGGGGAAAGCGATGAACGGCAAGATCTTGATTAATGTGATCGATGAAGGCAGTGGGATATCTTTGGAAGATAGTGAACAGATCTTCGAGAAATACTACCAGGTGGAACACCCGCTCAATACCAACACCTTTGGGATGGGCCTGGGGTTGTATACCACCAAGCAAATCGTGGAAGCGCACGGGGGGAAGTTGACGGTGAGCAGCCAGCTGCACGCAGGCAGCACGTTCAGTATCGTGATCCCAATGGAGCAGAAGAAGTAAGCTTTAGCACCGGGATAGGTTATCCCTTACCGTATAACAGCTTCTCATGGATGGTGCCATCCTGCTCGCGGGAGATATCCACGCCGCGTAGGTGCCTTTTGTTGCCGCTCGCATCCGTCCAGTCGTATCTCCACAGCATGATACAGCGGTGACCGAAGCCGAAAATATCCTCGACCTTGAGGTGGGCATCCGGCGTACGAGTGAACAATTCCTGCCAGAACTGGGCAATGGCTTGCTTGCCCTCATAGCGCGTGCCGTCGGGGGCTGGGGAATAGCTTTCGAACACGCAAGTTTCGCTCATCAGCTCCATCATGGCAGGGAGGTCATGCCGGTTGAAGGCTTCATTGAATGCGATCGCCACGCGCACTCCTGATTCCAGGCGTTCCATGCGGATTGGGCTCATAGCGGGGTCACCTCCGATAAAACCAAGTTTTATAGGTCTATGGTCAATTATATACAGGATTTAAACCGTTGGGTTTCGCGATAAACCGTCATACTTGACCCGCCAGTCATAACTACTAGCTTGACAGACTTTGAGAAACTCGTTAATAATGTTTTTTTGTTAGAGGCGCAGGGGAAGTATTAAATCATATTATTAAAATTCCTCCCCTGCGCCCCTACTTTAAATTTATTATTCTATACAAAACGTGAAGCGATCATTCCTGGTATATAAGCACATATAAAATGGAATCCCCTCTCTTGCCTTCCCCAAATGAAGACCAGTTTGGGGGAGGAGAAACATGACAGGAAATTTGAATAAAAATCATCACTACTAGCAGCAGAGGGTTGAGATTACCCGGTAGAGGAACATACCGGGTGACCCCGGTAGAGGAACATACCGGGTGACCCGTACTTACATTTATTACTGGCAAAAATTAGACTCTTAGCGAGCCTCGGAACCCCCTGACGCCATAGTAAGAGTCGGCACCATTGTGATACACGAAGACATGGTCGTAGCGGCGATCGGCAAAGATGGCGCCGCCGAGTTTTCTAATTTCAGAAGGTGTTTTCAACCAGCTCGACGTTTTCGAATCGAAATTTCCAAGCTCCTGCAACCCTCGATATTGTTCTTCGGTTAAAATCTCGATGCCCATGGCAGCTGCCATATCCATGGCGGTATCTTTTGGCTTGAATGATTTCCTTGAATCCAGTGCTGCACGGTCGTAACAAACATTTGTGCGGCCTTTAGGACTTTCCGCTGCGCAATCATAAAAAATGTATTCGCCTGTCTTTTTATCATGACCAACAATATCCGGTTCACCCCTCGTTCTTTCCATTTCATTGAGTGACCACAACTTTTCAGAATTAGCTTCCAGCCTGGCAAGGACATTCGCCCACTCAAGACCTGTATGACGGTTCATGTTTTTCTCAAAACGGGATTTCAACACTCGGAGCAGTTGTTCACATTGTTCTGGTGATAACTCCTTTTTATTGCCATCCAAGTTGGTCATACTTATACCTGCCCTCGGTAGAATTGGTGTGTTAAGCGTCGAATTACCTGATTTTTAACTCAAAAGCTCATTAGCCGTTGCTTCAAGCGCACCGGCTAACTTGTCTGGTGTCGCAAGGTGATTCATTCTATTTATTAGAAATTATCGGTGATTTTTACTTTCAATGGGAACAGTCGCCAGCTCAGCATCTACTGAGGTTGATTTTTTCTCCGCTGGTACCTGCCGATAAGGAAAATCAGCCTGGTATCCCAGGAGAAGGCCGATCCAGGCGATGGAGCGGAAAAGGATTTTCTGGACTGCAATCGACGGCTTTGCCAGGTAAACCTCGTGTTGATATTTACGATTCATTACCGCGATCTGGAGCAGGTTCGGCATACCCATGCGGTTGGTTCTTCCAGCCCTGGCTAGAGCAAACAAGGCAGAGAAGAAGTCTTCTGTATGTAATGCGGGGCGGAACTCAACCAAGGCTTTCATTTCATCCGCGCCCCCATTCCACCACACGTGGGGAATGCCACGGGGGACCAGGCCTTCCTGCCCACTGCTCAGTAAACTTTCGTCATCACCAATCCGCAGGCGAAGCGTGCCCGTCTTCACCATGAAGCGCTCTTCCTGAATTGGATGAATGTGCGGCGTAGCGACGAAACCGTTTGGTTTCACCGTCAGGATGAGCTGCAGCAGGCTTCCATCGGTATCTTCTGAGGTTTGAAGGAACTCCATTTTTTCGCCGGTGATTGGATTTTCGATTACGTCATCTCTCTTTACCATTTTTATCTCCCTCTTTAAAAGATTGGCAGATTATACCATATATAATAGTATTCGGACCTTTTTTGTATGGTTAGAGCAAGTTTTATCACTACACATGCTATGCGATATATAAGAAAGCGGGATTCTGCGACCTATCGAGTCTTTTTCCGAGGTATTCCAATTATGGTAGGGGCGCAGGGGAATAATTTATTGTCGATATTAAAATACCTCCCCTGCGCACCTACTTTGATCTGCAAATTTCTGCAGGATTGGTATATGTCGATGAACTCTCATCTGAGACCCATTCGTGTGGATTATTACGATGATGTTTCCGTTTGTATAAATATTCAACTTCGCGATAACTAGTAATCCCGGTTTATAGAAAAACAGGTTCTTAGATTGCTAATAACTATATCGCCCGAAAAACCCTTCCTTAATTTCGTTCGCTAAAATTCCAATCATGCTATACTGTGAAAATCAGCACAAGACGATAGCCAATTAAATAAACCCTGAGGTGATGAAACCAGACCAATAAGATATGCAACGGATAAATAAAATTACCTTATCAGCACGAGCTCATGGAGGAGAATGCACATGAAGATACACAAATCCTTTTCGGTATTGGTACTGTTATCGCTGCTGGTCTTAATCACTTCATCCATCACGCCTCTACCCGCCTCCACGGCTGCCCAGGCTCCGGTGCAGCAAGGCTGGTTCACCGGTGCATACCCCCCGGCTGAATTCCAGTATGCACGGCACGATGGTGCCTTTGTGCCCGGACCCGCCCTCGAGCCGTGGGCCAACAAGGTGTATTTCCCGGGTGGGCGCACGTCACCCCCCACCGAATCACCTAATATCTGGATGTTCGACCCGGTCAGTGGGACCTTCACCGATACGGGTGCAGACGTGGTGGAAGACGTTTCCAACTATAATGCCAACCTCGTCTTCGACGATGGGACCGGCCGCGGACCGGCGATCTACGTCATCGGCGGCACCGATAAAGACCACGGCGGTGTGAGCATCGGTACGGTGCAGCGCTACTATCCGCAGGTAAACCTGGCAGAGGCACTGCCTGTGGCAGATAACTGGAACGGGATGGTGGGCGGTTACCGGGTGGCTGCCATGGGGACAGCTGTCGTCGACGACATTATCTACGTTTACGGCGGTTGGGAGTCAAACGTGGCGCCTTATTTTTCCACTGAGACCTGGACCTTCGACCCCAACCTGCCGTCAGGCTCCCGCTGGACCAACCTGGGAGCGCCTATGCATACCGCACGCAGCTATATCATGAGTGCCGTGCAGAACGGCTTGGTGTATTCCATCGGCGGGGTGGGTTTCTATGATGGCGCTGAGCTCAACCCGGTGGACACCTTCGAAGTGCTGGATACAGCCAACCTGGCGGCAGGCTGGACCCTGCTGGCACCCATGCCAACTCCAGGTGGTGAGGGGCGTGGGTTCGGCTTCGACGCCGACACGCTCAATATCGGATCACAGGTGCAGGGCAAGCTTTACGTGGTGGCTTCCAATGACTGGGCTGCGGTGTCGGGCGAGTTTCTTGAGTATGACATCGCCACGAACACCTGGCGCGATGACCTGCCCGAGCTGCCCACCCCACGCGCTGACCTGGCGGGTACCTATATCCCGTTGTGCACCTCAGATCCGGATGACGGTCTGCCGGGCATGTGGACTTTTGGCGGGCGGGTGAACGAGAGCTGTGACCCACCATTAGGTCCCACCGAGTATTACCCCCTGTCGTGTGAAGGAATCTGCACCGAGCTAACTGACATTGCGATCCATGGTCCGGCACAGCTGCAGGTGGGTGAAACTGGCGCTTATTCGGCTACCATCGAACCGGCGGAAGCGTCTGCACCGGTCTCGGTGGAGTGGAGCACAGGTGATACCGGCGGGGATATCAGCTTCACCCCCAACGAACCGGGATTTTATACCATGGTGATCACAGGCACCAACTGTGACGGCTCAGCTGTGGTGACCGATACCCTGGTGATCGACGTCTACACACCCTGCACACCCCTGGTGGGGGCGGAAATCCATGGACCGAGCAGCCTGGATGTGGGAGAGACCGGTGTATACACAGTATCACTGACCCCTTCCGAGGCGAGCCTGCCGATCGACATCGAGTGGAGCAATGGGATGACCGGGACAGAGGCATCCTTCTCCTGGCTCGAGCCGGGGCTGTATGATGTAGGCGTCACGGCGACCAACTGCGGTGGAGCGGTAACCGATATCCAGGAGGTGGAAGTGATCCAAACGAGCTTCCCGCTATGGCTGCCGCTCATCCTGCGGGCGCAGGTGAAGTAAGCCTGAGAGATATCGATTGATTTATGACAATATGGACACGCCCCGAAACCGGTTTTCGGGGCGTTGGTTTTAACGGGGTAAAATTATCTGAATGCAAATAAGCTAATGGATACAAGGAAAGACGTCCAGAATTTATAGCGGATTTGAAAAAATGAATATTGATTGATTTTATTACAAAATTACGGTAGTTATATGTAAAGTACCGTAATTTTGTAATATAATGAGATTGGGAAACGAATTTTCCCTAATGATTGAGAGTATTTAATGACAAAAAAAACGTATATAAGAGCTGCAGAGATATTCAGCCAGCATAATGGTATTTTACGCACCGGGCAGGCGAAAAGGTATGGTATCGACCAACCTATTCTTATCCAGATGTTCAACCAAGGTTTGTTGGTTAGGGAAGCGCGGGGATTATATCGCCTGGTAGATTTGCCTCCCCTCAATAACCCGGATTTCATTCAAGTAGCTATTCGGGTACCATGTAGCGTTATAAGCCTTATCTCAGCCCTGAGTTTCCATAACCTGACTACCCAAATTCCCTACCGAGTTTATATTGCCTTGCCTCAAAATACCAAAGCTCCGCGGATAGAATACCCACCTCTGGATATAGTGTATCTATCAGAGAAACCGTATAATGCCGGAATCGAAAAGCATACCCTGGACGGTATTACAGTGCATATTTATAGCCGGGAAAAGACTGTTGCTGATTGTTTCAAATTTCAAAATAAAATCGGGCAGGATATTGCTATTGAAGCATTAAAGGATTATCTACGTCAACCAGATCGCAATCTGCAGGAGCTACTCTATTGTGCACGAGTGGATCGGGTGGAAAAGACGATTTAACCTTATATCAAGGCAATTTTATGAGTGAGAAGATCAAGAATTTACCTGCTTCCATACATCAGCGTTTGAAAAATGAAGCTGAACTTGCCGGCAGACCATTCCAAGAATTCTTATATTATTATTCCATCGAGCGTTTCCTGGTCCGCCTATCGCAAAGCCATTATAAAGATAAATTCATTCTAAAAGGCGGGTTGATGTTTTCAGGTTGGGAGATCCCACTAAGAAGACCGACGAGGGATATTGATGTTCAAGGTAAGTTCTCTGCAACGGTAACAGACCTTGTAGCAATTTTAAGAGAAATATGCACTTTGGAGATTGAACCGGACGGAATGTCATATGACCCAGAATCAGTCAGGGGCGAGCAGATAATGGAAACCATGATTTATCCTGGTGTCCGAATAGATTTTATGGGATATCTAGGGAATGCCCGCCTAAAATTACACATGGATGTTAGTTTTGCAAACATTATCACTCCAGCTGAGCGTGAATTCGATTTTCCGACCTTGCTGGGGATGCCTAGGTTTCACCTTTTGGGTTATCCTATCGAAACCACAATTGCTGAAAAGTTGCAAGCGATGGTAGCTTTAGATATTATTAATGGTCGAATGAAAGATTTTTACGATATCTGGCTGTTATCGGAGAATGTTGATATTCAAGGCTTGACTCTGGTTGATGCAATCCAGGCAACCTTTACCACAAGGCGGACAAAGTTACCGGAAAATCTTCCAACAGCTTTATCAGATGAATTTATTTTTATGAGGCAGAATAATTGGAATGCGTTTCTAAGGCGATCATTACTAACTGGTGAAGATGCACCAAACTTCCAGAAAACGATCGAAAGGTTGAGACAATTTCTTGTACCCATCCTCGATGCTGCATATAGAAATATTCCGTACAATTTTATTTGGAAAGCCGGTATATCCTGGCAGGTGGTAAAACCGGATTTCTCATGATGGACAAGAATTTCCGTGGTCAATTGTCATGATCACTCCCAGAACTGATAGAATTAATGTCAGTATATATATCTCACAAAAAAGGAGTTAACAATATGTGTGAAAAATGTGGTTGTGATTCTTCGGACTGCGAATGCGGGTGCTCATGCGATTGCCACCAGCACCATCATGGAGGTAACTTCGAGCGCCAATATCAAACCAAAGCGGAGAAAATCGCCGATTTGGAAGACTATCTGAGCCAGCTGAAATTGGAAGTACAAGCGGTGGAAGAACACCTGGCGGATCTGAGGAAATAAGCATCCAAAAGTGAGAGGTTGTCCAAAAAGTAGGGGCGCAGGGGAGTATTTCAATGCTTAAACGTGTAATTTCACCCCTGCGCCTCTACAGTAAAACCAAATGTGTTTTAGTAGGGGCTGGTCGCGACCAGCCCCTACACAAATGTATGCCTAGGTTCCCTTCGTTGTTCTTTTCACCACAAGGTAACCCAGGGTAACCAGGGCAGCGATCACAGCAGTCACGATGATGATCGTAGACTGCTGACTGCCTGCAGCTGGCTCGGGGTTATCATTGGCAGCTGGTACAGCGGTCGCCGTGGCGGGCCTGGGTGAAGGTGAAGGCAATGCTGTGGGGGTCAGGCTGGGCGCAGGGAAAGGTGTAAATGATGGGGTTGAGAGGAGGGCAGCCTCGGTCTGCTCGACCGAGGTGGTGCTCTTGAGGGCAATCAAATTATCATTGTAGATATTTAGCGCATCTTCCAACCACACGCTGGAGAAACCGCTCGGGCTGGCCAACTCTGGATGGGCTGCTTCCAGGTTGCGGGAAATCTGCAACTCATTTTGAACCAACACCAGTACTTCTGGTGGTGCTTTCAAATCCCTCATATAGGGTGCCAGGGTGAGTAAACCAAACCCAGTGTGAGGAGCGGGGTGTTCCGGCAGCAGCTCAACAGCTTTCCGGTAAGCTTCCAGACCTAGTGGTAAGAAGCTCTTGCTGAATATTCCAGGGAAACCGTAGGACTTGATCGCTAAACTGCGGTAGACCTCAGCGAGGGTTAGCCAGGCTTGCCCATCCTGTGGGCTGCTCTGAGCAGCCTCCCAGGCAGTTTGCATCTCCTGCCACTTATCCGGATCCATCAACCAGATGGAAAAATCGTCCTGGGGTGTGGGCTCAAAATCTGTCCAGGTCCAGCGTGCCTGGTTGCCATAAAAAACACCGTCATAGGAAATGGAATCTCTCGGATCGGCCATTGAATAAGGCAGTCTCAGGCTGGTGGGATCGACCCGCACCAGGGTGTTGAATGAGGCGGGGTATGGCAGGTTCAAGACCAGCTCAGCCCGACCGATCGGACCTGCCCAGCTCGCACCGGTCTGGAAAATGTAGTACAGTGCCAGCTCGCTGCCTTTGACGGCTTGCGTGAGCGGCAGGAGGTAGCTGATGTGGATTTTAGTGTCTGTCCCGCCTGCGAAGCTGACCGGGAAACTTGCCCAGGGCAGGGGAGGTTTATCGGTACCCTGCGGATTTGGAAGCTCACTGGTGGCGTATTCGAGGGGAATGCCATCCACCATCACCTGGAAGCTGGCAATGCGCGGCACGATCTCGTCTGGATTAAGCTCCCAATTCACACTTTCCATTGCAGAGGCCAGAGGGAACCAGGTGGTGAGGTCGATGGTGGAGGTGGTGGGGTTATGCATGGTGAAGTCTGCCTGCACCTGTGCCACCAGCGGGTACCATACCGGCTGAAACTGCAAACCATAAGCCGCCGGGTTCAATTGGATGGCGGTATTATCGGCTGCGGTGGCCTGGCGCACATCCATGGTGACGACCTCATCTGCCATCTGGACCGGTGTTTCCTGCTGAGGCTCGATGCTGCTGCCGCCAGGTAGGATGGGATGCACACCTACATCGGCTGTGGCTAACCCGGGGAGCTTGAATGACAAGCCAATGCCCGCCAGGGCAAGCGCCAATAAGACCAGCATAAAAGTATGGAGATTACACCTGACCATTGAAGCCTTTTCCCGATCCAGGTAAGGACGGTGCATCGAACTGGAATGTTCCTAAGTGTATTGTAATAGACAACCACCTAATCCACCATATATTAGATTTTTGCTGAAGTAATAGAAATTAGTATTCTTTCTTGGTATCTTACAATATTTACTTAGTTTATCGTAATCTTTTCTGGCATACAGGTGGTTATAATAGCGTATTCAATCCGCAGGAGTGCTGGTATGGAGCTAATGGATAACCCGGAAAATCCCAAAAAGATCGAAATTCGCCCTCATGGGGCTTATATGGTCAGCGGTGGAGTGCCATTGGTGCATAAGACCCAGGTGGTCTCGGAGCAAGGCGAGCCGCTGACGTGGAAAAAAGATGGGGAATTACCGACCGAAGAACCCTATTACCTGTGCCGCTGTGGTCACTCGAGTACCTTTCCATTATGCGACCGTTCACATAAGCAAATCAATTTCGCTGGCACCGAGACGGCACCCATCGACTTGACGTCTGACCGCCAGGAGACCTACCCAGGCAGCACTAATATCGTCATCCGCATGGATGGAATCCTGTGCACCGACTCGGGTTTCTGCGCCAACCGCCTGACCAGCATTGGTGAATTGGCAGCTCAAACCGATGACCCGTCGGTGCGCGCGCTGGCGATGGCGATGGTGGAGCACTGCCCTTCAGGTGCGCTGACGTTCGCACTTAAGCAAGGGGATCCAGATATCGAAGCTGACCTACCGCAGCAGATTGCTGTGACCACCGAGATCACCTCGGACGGCCCCATTCAGGGTCCGCTGTGGGTAACGGGTGGCATCCAGATCATCCGCTCGGATGGGCAGCCGTTCGAGACACGCAACCGAGTAACGTTGTGCAACTGCGGGCATTCTCAGATCAAGCCACTGTGTGACGGCTCGCACCGGGTATATCCCACGAAAGTATAATTTCGGGTTGGGTTTCGGGGGATAAGGACAGGGTAATGGGTGTTGGGTTCTGCTGACTAGCGTTGACTTAGGTTTTATACTTATTCCAGTTTTTCAAGGTCGGCTAGATCCTGTAAGCGACCTGTTGATCGCTTATTCTTGCGCAGATTATCCAGGTCAATAAAGTTGACCTCTACGCGTTCGATTTCCACTCGTAAACGCTTGTCGAAACATTCATCGAAAGTCACCCCCGCAAGACTGGTTATAAGGTCGATGCGATTAGGTGGATATCCTAATTGGATAATCTGATCTGCGACCAAGAAATCACTTTGTTTCAATCCCAGTGAGGCAAAACCGAACTGGTCCAATGCTTTCACCATACGAGCAGCATTCTCATGCGATAATTCGATCCAAATATCCATATCCTTTGTATAGCGTGGATAGCCATGGAAGGCAACTGCATACCCCCCTACCACTAAATAACGAACCTGGTTATCGTTTAACGATTGAAAAAACTCTTTGAAATCCGGGTTCATAACCATATCTCCAGGAATGATAGTCAGCGCGGATCTCTTCTAGCGCTTCAAGACGTGCTAAGTATGGTTGTGACTGCCAATAAGAAAAATCATTGTGATTATAGTGGATCGAGACAATGGTCACAACCGGCTGAATGGAACAAGAAGTTGTACCAGGCACTTTTGTCATAGGCTAATTATAACCTCGCGAGTAATAGCACGAAATCTGCTAATACATCTCCCTGGCGTCAGGCGGGAGGCTGCGGACGTGGCGTAGATGGGCGGTCACGCGCTCATCTTCTCCAAAAAGATAGGTGAAGCCAAAGTGCTGCGCCACCGGGATGGCGGTGCGGCGGAAGAGCTCTCCCATGGAGAACATGGCATCCCAGGTGCGGTCATAGTCGTCATCGGAATAAGTTTTGAGCAGCAGCTGCCAATGCTCAGGCTCGAGGAATTGTTCGAGATACTTGCCCAACTTGCCGGGCGATTTCGTGAAATCTGTTTTCACACCCACATACCAATCCAGCATCTTCATCAGCTGCTCGCGCACATATGAGTCCAGCATCTCTTTGGCATATGGAAGCTCACCCCTCCACAGCCCCTTGGCTACGTACGGACAGAGCCACCAGAACTCATTGGTGCAATCAAAAAAGGCTTTGGCAGTGGGCGGTTTGGGCAGGTAGCCCGAATCGTCCGGGGGTGGAAACTGAGGTAAGATGCCATCCTTATCCAGCAGGGTCAGGGAGAGACTATCATGCTCCCAACATGTCCAGCTTGCTCACAGGATAGAGGGTAAGATCGATGCGGTTGCCGTCGGAGAACTGCATCAGGTAGGCATACTGATCTCCACCTTCATTCGGTGGGTCAGACATTTCATCCGGCAGCTGCATGATCATCAGATCACCGAAGACCTTGATCCAGGTGGGGTCTGCCAGGAAGGACTCCTTCTCGGTGACCACGTAGATAATGTCAAAATCCTGGAAGAAATCTCTGGGGACGTTGGGGTTGACGCGCGAGCCGTTCAGGATAACGGCGCGTACACGCTCGTCACGGCGGGCGATACTGAGGATCAGGTCGAGCATTTCACTTTCGCTGCGCATAGCACCTCGCGAGTTGCCAGGAGACAAGAATAGTGAGAATCATATCACGCCAGGGCAGGACCAGTGCCAGGCTTACAGGTTATGAGCCAAACAACCCGGCATAAAGGATCAAGAAACCGATGGTATTGATAATCCCGTGAGTGAGGATGGGCAGCCACAGGTTGCGCCTGGCAAACAGGTACAGCAGACCCAGCACCAGGCTTGCCAGAAAGGTATCCACCATTCCGGTGATCCCCTGGTAGGAATGAGCTGCACCAAAGGCGAGCGAGCTCAGCACCAGGGCGAGGATGATGCCGGTGCGTCCGTTGCCAGCCAGATCCGTCAGGCGGTTGAAAAAATAACCGCGGAAGAACAGCTCTTCGATGAAGGCGGCTTCCGTCCAGGTGACGACGAGGAAGAACAACAGGGCAGGCAGGCTGCCTTTTATGAAGCTGAATTGGGTCAGGTCGATTGTTTCGCCGGTGAGGGACTGCAGGATGGGGGTGATCAGCAGGGTATCCAAGACCTGGTAGCCAATGCCGATGAGCAGGGCCAGACCGATGGTCGGCAGCCATTTGTCCGGTCGCCGGAGACCGACATCCCGCCAGCCCATGTGCCGCAGGCGCAGGGAAGCCCATGCGACGATGAACAGGGGCAGGATGGGCAAGGGAAAACCCAGGGCGAGGAGGATCGCTCCCACCAGGAGACCGAAGGATTTCGAAGATGAGGAGGGAGGAGGTTTTCAAGGATTACTCCAAAAAGTCCACACCGGCTGAGTGCCGTCGAGGTCGGTGAAACCATACTCGCGGGCGAGGCTGCCCGAATCCAGGGCTTTACCAGATTTCCGCATCACCTTCCTGTCACATGCCAGGGCAACCACGGCTTTGCCGACGTAGTAAGGCGTCTCCGAATAAGCAAAATACTTATCCTGCTGGATGGCGTCGCGCCAATTATCCTCGCTGACCCCGAAATGGTCCAACATTTCCTCCGAGCGCAGGAAGCCAGGGGTGAGTGAGACGACAGCAATCTTTTGCGCCCGCAGCTGCAGCGCCAGGGATTGCGCCAGGCGTATATTGGTAGCTTTCTCCAGGTCGTAGTAAAAGCTGAACTGGCGGATATCATCCTTGATGCCGTCGGTCACTTCAACGAGCAAACCACCGCCGCTGCCGACCATCAGCGGGATGCCATAGTAGCTGGTGATGATGTGGGAGAATGAGCCGTTCTCAAGCAGCTTGAGACCTTTTTCCAAAGAATGCTCGAGGAAGGGCTTGAATTCCATGTTGGAGTCGCCGGTGAGATCGTTGACCAGGATATCCAGGCGACCATCCTGCTCCAGTTTGATGGTCTCGAACAGCGCCTGTACCTGCTGGCGATCGGTGTGGTCGACCTGGACAAAAATCCCCTTGCCACCGCGAGCTGTGACCATCTCGGCGGTCTCTTCGATGGTCTCCGGACGGTGCTTATCGGAGGGTTGGCTGCGCAGGCTGCGACCGGTGCAGTAGACGGTGGCGCCAGCTTCACCGAGCATGCAGGCGATGCCGCGCCCGGCTCCACGGGTGGCACCTGCCACCTCAGCCACTATTCCCTTGAGTCGATTGGTGAATTCCATGTGAGCCTCCTGGTGAATACTACATCCTATCCCCCCTATCAGCTTGATTATTGGTCTCGTTTAACTGATATGAATTAGCCTTTTATCCAACATCAAGGCTGCTGGGCGGCAAGCTCGGGTGGTTTTGGGTCAGGGAAGGCCAGCAGCACCACGCCGACCACCGCCAGAGCAAGACCGAGAAGGGCAGGCGACAAGCGCCCCTGACCCTTCGAAAGTGTCTCCTGGAATACGATGACACCCAGGAACACACTGACGATGAGGGTGGTGGCGTTGGAAGCGGCCATCGCCGGTGCCAGGAATCCGGTTTTAAGGGCGGACTGCTGCATGGCGAAACCCACCAGTGCAGAGATAATGAGCGCATAGGTGGTCCATGAGGCAAGGAGAGCTGCCGCTCCATTACCAAGCAGCGTGACGAACACCTTGGTAACGGCAGCCTGGAATGCGTAGGACAGACCTGCAGCGGTGGCGAACATGGTGGCAGCTACTGCTCCGCGGCGGAGGTTAGCCAGGCGGGCTAACAGGACGACCAGTGCTGCAATGATGATCCCCGAGATCCACCAGGCGGAAGCTTCGGGCTGAGAGATGCCTCCCTGGGGTTGGCCGACAGCTACGAACCCGATAATCCCGAGCAGGGTGGCAGAGGCTCCAATGATCGAGCGTTTGCCGATGTGCTGGTCGGTGAGGCGCGCCCCAAGCGGAAGAGCAAAGACCAGACTGAGGGCGCACAGCGACTGGACCACCACCAGGCTTCCGCTTTCAAGGGCAGCCGCCTGCAGCACCCACCCGCTGATCTGGAGTATGCCGCCGATCAACCAGACCGGCTTGCGCAGGATCTCCGCCAGGAAGCGCGGGTCACCCTCGGCGGCGGAAGTCTGCAGCGTTCCACGCTGCTGGAGTACCGAGCCAAGGGCGAAAGATAAGGCAGCGAGCAGGGCCAGGAGGTACGGAGACATTTTTGACCTCGACGAAGTAGCAATGATGATGATAGATAAGGATGCACCTTGAGCTAGTTTTCCCAGGCATCTCAGGCACAACGGTCGTATTATAACTTTAATTGGTCAATTCTTTACCTGGCAGGGCGAAGGGGTGAAATCAAGTCGGGTGACGCAGAATGATCAAACGGTATATCGAATGATATCGTGCGCAGAAATCGACCAGGCGGAACGTAGACCTGCCCAAATCAAGCGAGGCGATCCACACACCTCCACCATCAAGGGGCGGGTTGTGTTGGCGTGACGATTAAACGGTAAGCGTATTTTGAGGTGGCGGGACGAAATCTGAGATGTTATCAAGAGCCGCCCCTACCCCAGGGAAGACGGTGACCCGTCCCTACGCCGGGGAAAAAGCAGTGCCCCCCATTTATTTACCCCAAGGAATAATCTTTATCTACCCATCCAACGGCTTGCGGTAGAGGGTATCGCGTTTGACGATCTGGAAACCGCAGGTTTCATACAAGTGGGTGGCACCGCTTGGATTCTGCGTGTCCACCACCAGCGCCGACTCGGTCATGCCGGCAGCTTTTTGAGCCAGCAGGCTCCTGCTGATCAACGCGCTGGCGATCCCACGTTTACGCCACTTGCGGATACACCAATCCCTTCGGTGTAACCGCGCTTGCGATCGAACTGTTTATTCTCATCGTGTTGAATATAGGTTAAAACCAGTCCGACAACTTGATTCGTTGTAGTATCCCATGCCACCTGCCACAGGTCAGGTTGAAAATTGTCACTGGTTAGCCATTCTTGATAGTCTTCCTCTGTCGGAATATTATGACCCCATTCATCCTGGCTGGTTTCAACAACCAATTGCCAGACCCGGCGGTAATCCGTGCCCAGTGCAGGTCGGGTTTCGACACCATCAGGCAATGGAAAATCAGGGATATCATCCAGGTTTGGCTGCACCATCAGGTAGTAGTGCCTCACCGGCAGATAGCCTGCATGCTTTAATAGGGCAGCTGTGCCTTGGTCGAACTGGGTGGCATTCACCTGGAAAGTTTTTTCCAATTCTGGGGGATGGGTATTGGCGATCTCACGCAAGCGCCGTTCCATCCAATCCAGCATGGCAGACCCAATCCGCTTGCGCCGCCACTCAGGCACCAGGAACCCATTGTGAATGTACGTTCGCAAAGGGGCTGATTCGTCTGTCCACCAGCCGCGCGAGTAGCCAACCATCTCACCGTCAACCTCGGCAAATATTATGTCGCGGTAGGGGTCGCAGTTGCTGAGGTGCTGATAGGCATGGTCAATGTCATCCGCCGTCACCTGGCGCTCTTGCTGGTCTGCATTTTCGCTGGCCACCAGGACCGCGGCGATGGACGCATAATCCTCTGCGCCACGAAAGGAACGAAATTTCAACCCTGGGATCAGCGAGGTGTTTTCGATATCCATCACTTGTGGTTGCCTTTTATTGCTCTGATGCACATGAAGCCCGGGCTGCGCATCAATTGGTCATAATCCTCGGGGTCCTTCTCAGCGAACTCTGCGGTGGGCAGGGGCTCGAGGATTTGTTCCAGGATGAAACCTGCCCCCACCAGTGGATTGATCACCTCAGACAGCGGGCGGCGGTAGGACGGCATGTCCACCGGTTTGCCAAAGCCTCGCCACACATATCTCACCTGCTCCAGCTTGAAGTAGTTGTTCGTTTGGCGACGAAGGTCGAATTCCTGAAAGGGATGCCCGATGGAAAACACCAGATAGCCACCCGGGTGCAGGAGGCGGTAGAACTCCTTGAACGTAGCCCCCCAATCCTCGACATAATCCATCACCAGGGCGCTGACGATGAGGTTGATCGAATCATCGACCAGGAAATCCAGGGGTGATTCAAGGTCCGCCTGCACCACTGCAGCCGTATCACCCAGCCGCCACTTTGCCAGCTCGACCATGGTTTCGTTGGCATCGATCGCCACCACGTCGGCTCCATGTTCAACCAGCCATTCGGAGTATACGCCAGGTCCGCAGCCTGCATCCAGGACGAGCATGCCCTTCACATCGGGCAAGAGTGATAACGTGGCAGGTCGTTCGTAATAGGCGTTGTGCGGCTTGGTATCCACCAGGGCAGCATACGCTTCAGCCAGCTCATCATAGGCTTCCTGGGCAATCGGCCTGGGTTTTTTACGGGGTGTCATGGTTTACTCCTGAATTCATTGATGTGAGCATATATTTCGATTATCTCCTGGTTCACCTATTGCGGTAGCGGTGTTGCCACACCGTTCACTGATCTTCCAATCACTTTGTTTATCGAGTATAAGAGGAAGGGTCCTTTGTCGTCCCGACCTTCCCGTTCAAAGCTCATCCCGATCCTGGTTGCGACACGGATCGAGGCCAGGTTATCTCGTTCAATCAAGCAAATCAAGCGCGATAAGCCCAAGGTGTCAAACCCGTATCGAAGCACACCCTGCGCGGCCTCGCTACCCAAACCCTGCCCCCAATACTCTTTGGCAATCAGATACGCCACCTCGACTTCTGGATTATTATCGATCACGCAGGGTAACAACCCACACCTCCCGATAAACTGGTTGGAAGCTTTGTGGATGGTTGCCCACAAGCCAAGCTCAGGAAATTTCGGATGCCCATTTAGAAACCATTCCAGCTCCAGTTTGGTATCCTCATAAGACAGCGTACCCTCGGGAAAAAACCGTCGAATCTGCGGGTCGCGGTACAGGTTGTACAGGTCATCAAGGTCAGTCATTTCCAGCGATCTTAGAATAAGCCGGTCGGTCTCAAGGATTTTCATCATATTCCTTTTGTACAACTGGCCTGGCTGTTTTGGCTTCCAGCATGGCTCACTCTTCGAAAATTGAAGTAATGATAGGCGAGTTAACCGATATAAAATCACATCCCTTATGAGGATATCTTCCATCGCCTCATGAACCCTCAGTCGACGGGTTGTGACGCAACAAAAAATCAACGACTATACGCATGGTTAGTTCGGTCTTTGCGGTAAAGTGGTCCGCACCCGGGATGATGAACAGCTCAGCTTGCGGGATCATCTGGTACATATCCACCACCTGCTGGAGCTCGACGATCCCGTCCCGGTCAGCCAGCATCAACAGGCATGGCTCGCTGATCTTCTGGAAGTCCTGTTCGGTGTAATCCAGCTCTGTCCACCACATTGTTGAAATTTGCTTCAATAAAGTTATCCAATAATCCGGGTCAGCGGATGAGATATGGTCATGTTTCATTTCATCCACCCAATCGGGTGAATCGCGTTGGACACGCTCAAAATTCACCCCTCCCGGGCTGTAGAAGCCTGCCATGTACAACGTATCCAGGTAGGTCGGTGAAAATTTATACCAGGCAGCTCCAATGACCAGCGCACTGGTGAGACCGGGATAATGCATCCCCAGCTCGAGCGCCACCTGCCCGCCGTCGCTGTAGCCACACACCAGCGGTTTGGTCAGGTGGAGCGCCTGGACCAACCCCGCCACGTCATCTGCCATCTGGCGGTAGCTGAGCAGCCCAGCCGGGTTGTTCGTCCTGCCGTGCGCCCGGCTGTCGGGGGTGATCACCCTGAAATGGGGAATGAAACCTGGCAGGAATTCCTGCCAGGTTTGCGATGTGCTCGTGCCACCATGCAGCAGGATCAAAGGCGTGCCACTCCCATAGTCCTCGTAATACAGTTCCAGCCCATTAACCTGGATAAAATTACCTGCCTGGGGCAGGCTGCTGTCAACGTCGGTCATGATAACCTTCCTGGATGCATGTTCGGTGCCCGTTGCTCAGGATTGATCCGCCTGTGCAAGTGTAAATGTTCTTCACGGTTTGACGGTGAAATCACCTGAATAAATCGTCGACCTGCCATTATTGAGATAATACATAATTCTCAATTTCTCCTCCCCTTGCAGGTGCAAAGCTTCCAGGTTTGAAATCTCCAGGTCGTACGCGCTGCCCGGGTCAAGAGAATGGATGATATAGTCACCTTCATTTTTATATTTCCCCAATAATGGTTCTATACTTGGGCAGAAACCGGCTAAATATTCCCACTCTCCATTCTCAAACTTTTCGACCGTGGTGGGAAAATTCCCCAAAGCGCAGTTCATCGGGCAATAGATGTCAATCGTGTGCTCATCCCAGTTTTGAATGTGGATCTGAATTATTTCTCCTGCCTGGTATTCCTGTTTATTGGTGGATATTTCCAACATGGTAAAATCCTCGTGCCAATAAGAGACTGACCACCACCCAACGACCAGGATTGTCACTCCCAACAAAACGAGCGCTAGAATAATCTTGCCTGTCTTCGTCATCTTCCTCACCTAGCCACCTTTCATCGCTTCATCTTAATTATCATCCTTCGTGCAGGCACATTACCTGCCCTGACGGGTACCCCACGAACATCCCGGTGGAGCCTCATCAGAGGCAAAGCGTTTTCCATCCGCGTGCGCGTTGCCTGCGGGTCATAGTCGCCGTTACCGAAAAAATGCTGGCGCTTGAGCCAAAATTTCAGGAACTTCGTTTGAACACTCGCCATAAGCTGCCTCTGGAGAACTTACCTGGTGTGTTGGTAGACCAGGCAGGTTGGACCTGGCTTAGTCGGGGTAAGCTCACCTGACCCAACCACCATCCGATATAAGCCCGGTCAGGAGTTGACGTATTCGGCGATACGCTCGAGCATATCAAGGTTGTTAATATGAGCAATCGGCATCGGGCGCGGGGTATACTGGTCTTCCCAATAGCCGAGCATGAACTCCTGGATGCCCGCCTCGCTATACCTTCCCACGAAATCCTGAAATGCGTTCATCGATTCGAATGGCTGGTCATTAGTCCAGCCCACGCAGAAGGAGCGGGTGATGGTTTCTGGGTTTCGCCCCAGCCCAAGGGCATGCTCGGTGATACGCAGGTTGTTGTCGCGAATATGCTGCAGTGATTCTTCCGAAGAATAATTCCAATTCGAGATGGCGTTCCAGTTGTCGGCAAAGGTGGCAGCAATTTTGAGCATGCGCGGACCTTCAGCAGCGATCAGCAGAGGAGGGCGAGGTTTTTGAACAGCCGGTGGAAGCATGACAGCCTCAGTCACCTGATAATATCGGCCGGCATAGGTGGTCACCGGATTGCGAAGCATCTGGTCTACAATGGTGACAATTTCCTCAAATCGACAGACCCGTTCAGCATTGGGCCACGGTTCGACTCCCGTCATCGGGTGGCTTAGATCATGCGGAGAACCCACACCGATGCCCAGGGTAAGCCTACCACCAGATATATTATCCACAGTGAGAGCCTGCTTGGCAATCACAGCAGGCAGGCGGTAGATGATATTGGTCACAAGAGTCCCAATCTTCACCCGGCCAGTAGAACCTGCCAATCCCGCCAGCAACGACCAGCCGTCCATCCAAGCGATGTCAGAATCATACGGATTGACAAAGTGATCCACCATCCACAGGCTATCGAAATCGAGCCTCTCAGCAAATTGAGCCCATCCGCGCAAGACCAACCACGATGGAGAGGGTGGAAACCAGATGCCGAACTTGATATCCTTGAGATTGCTATTTTTATTCATAGTTCCCCAATTAATAATTGCATTTGGTAATATCCAGTTTAGTAATAGCTAAAGACGAACGGCGAACAGCTAATTGCCTGGTTTGAACCAGCGGCTCTCCGAAAGTACCTCGAACTCGGGGCTGCGCGGCACCAGCTGGAACACCGCCATGATCTCAGGCGTAGGTGCGGTGGGCAAGCGCGTGGTGAGGTTGAGGATGGTGCCTTCCAGGGAAACCGTCACCGCCTTCTTGCCGCTGGCCTTATGGAAGTCATGCTGCACCTTCCAACGCACTCCCGAGGGAGAGAGACCGGTGAGGAGGTATTTAATGGTCAGGGTTTCGCCCAGGAAAATTTCGCGAAAAAAGGTAGCCGTCAGTGTGGTGTAGACCGGACCTACGTTTAGCGTATCGAAGGCTTCAGGTGGAAGGTTGTGATCGGAGAAGAAGCGGTAGCGCTGCTCTGCCGCGGCATCGATGTAGGCCGAGTAGCGCACATGCTTGTTGGCGTCGATATCGGTCCAGCGCACTTCATACGTCGTTGAGTAGGCTTCCAATCTGTATCCTCCACCTGTTTGGTTTGAACACGCGGTTCATATTACTATACACTATAATAAAGGAGCGTCAAGCGGTTCAGTTGGAAAAATTCAGCGCAGTGAACATTTATCTGAATAGATTCAAGCTAATTACTCATTACACTCCAAATATTTTCCGATTAATTGCAGAACAATAGATATAGCGATCATTACCCAAATGTTAATAATCTTGTCTGGAAAATTATCATGATCTCTATTGTCTATAGAGGAAACCTGTAGTGGGGTGGGACTGTCCAAAGAGTAGGGGCGCACCTGTCCAGTCTGGTTTGAGACTGGAGGGGAGGGATTGGACAGTTAATTGAAGAAATTTTCCCCTGCGCCCCTACAGGTGAATAGGATGATGCAGAACAAAACTTTTGAGACAGCACCGCTATGCTGAGCCTGACCTTCCTGGAACGATCGCAATCTCTCATTTGACGCAACCAAGCATCATTGTTATAGTAGGCCAATATTTTTACTTTTCATCCATAATACGCATAATTAAAAATGGTGTGGAGCGCGGAGGAGAGCAGGTATGGAAGATATTTATGCAAAGTTAGCGCTATTCTTGGATCGCCTGCCGGCAGGTTACCCAAGGACTGAAAGTGGCGTGGAGCTTCGAATCCTGCGCAAGCTATTTACTCCGGCTGAGGCGGAGCTGTGTATGCACCTTACCCTGATTGGCGAAGAACCACGCCTCATTGCCCGGCGGGCAAAACAGCCCGTGGAGATGGTTAGCCAGCATTTGGATGAAATGGAGAAGAAGAGGGTGATCTCTGGAGAGCATCGACCCGGTAAAACAACCCGCTATTCTGCCCAACAGTTCGTGGTTGGTTTTTGGGAGGGTCAGGTGAACCGGCTGGACCGGGAGCTGGTGGAAGATTTCGATGAGTATTTGAATACCTTCTCCAACCCTGAACTGTGGCGTAAAGCACCGCAATTAAGAACCATCCCGGTTGCTGAGACCATCCCTGTTCAAGCTGAGGCGATGCCCTATGAGATGGCGGTAAAAGTGATCGAATCTCACTCGTCTTTTGGAGTATCGAACTGTATCTGCCGCCAGGAGCAGCAACTGATCGGGAAAGGTTGCGGCAAGCCTGTGGAAACCTGCATGAGCCTGGGATCGGTGGCTGAGAACAGCATCGCCTCAGGGCGGGCTCGAAGAATATCGCGGGAAGAAATGCTGTTAGTTCTTAAACAAGCTGACGAATATGGTCTGGTTCTTCAACCTTCAAACTCAAAAAATCCGCGATTTATCTGTGCCTGCTGCGGTGACTGCTGTGGGGTTTTACGCACGCTCAAGCTCCAACCCAAGCCCGCCAGTATCCTATCCAGCCCCTACGTGGTTACCCATGATGCTGCACTATGTTCGGGGTGTGGCACCTGCGTGGCACGCTGCCAGATGGATGCCATCACCATTCCATTGGGTGTTGCCGAAGTGGACCTCGACCGCTGCATCGGATGCGGGTTATGCGTCAGCAGCTGTGATACCGGAGCTATGACCCTGGTGCGTAAGCCGGATGCAGAACAGCCTTTCGTCCCCAATACGGTTGTAGGCACCTACATAAAGCTGGCCCAGGCGCGCGGCCTGTTATCCAACTTGGATCTGTTGAGTTTGCTGATCAAATCAAGGATAGACCGCATCGCCGCTCGAATTTAAGTTAGTACCACTTGATTTATTTACCGACGGTAATTACTCACCAGTTGGGTAAACTGATCGTAGCAGCGCGACCGGTCCGGTCAGTTTACTTACCGGAGGGGAGGAATTTGAAATGAGTCATATGGAATACCTCCCCTGCGCTTCAACAGTATTTATAGTATATAAATTCGAAAAATAACAATATTTTGTTGTTCTTTCTTTTTCAAAAATTTCCTTTGCCAATGTGGTAAGTAATCACTACTGGCGGAGATTGCGAAGCGGAGTGTCTGGTTCTCAACGGATGGGTAAAATCCTAACCGATCCCAATATGAGCTGCTAATCGAAGGATGTATAATCAAGCATCCATCCGCCTGACCAAATAATTGTGCTACCTGGCTGGATTCCATGCGTATACCTCGGTGTACCCATCAATGAAAAATTAACAGGAGATAGGCTCATGAAAGCAGTTGTCTACGATCGATACGGACCGCCGGAAGTTCTGCACATCAAAGAAGTGGAAAAACCCACACCCAAGGATGATGAAGTGTTGATCAGGGTGTGTGCGACAACGGCAGCCGCCGGTGACTGGCGCATGCGAAAGGCTGATCCAATCGCTGCCAGGCTGTACAATGGTCTCTTCAAACCCCAAAAAGTAAACATACTGGGCTTTGAGCTGGCGGGTGAAATCGAAGCGGTGGGCAAAGATGTTGTAAGATTCAAGCCAGGTGACCAGGTTTTTGCATTCACCGGTTTTAAGTTTGGCGCCTACGCCGAATATATCTGCCTGCCTGAAAACGGAAAACTGGAAAAGGACGGGGCGATAGCGATCAAGCCAGCCAACATATCCTTCGAAGAAGCTGCGGCGGTTCCAGTGGGCGGATTGACGGCGCTCGGTTTCATGCGCAAAGCCAATATCCACAATGGGCAAAAAGTCCTCATCTATGGGGCCTCCGGCAGCGTGGGCACTTATGCCGTCCAGCTTGCCAAACACTATGGAGCGGAAGTAACCGGGGTATGCAGCTCCACGAATTTAGGGATGGTGAGATTGCTGGGGGCGGATAAGGTAATCGATTACACCAGGGATGATTTTTCTAAAAATGGCGAAAGTTATGACGTCATTTTTGATGCGGTCGGCAAGATATCAGCCGGCCTGTGTAAAAAATCCCTCACCAAAGAAGGAATCTATCTTTCGGTCAACGGTTCACCGAGCCTCGAGAGCGAAGATCTAATCTTACTTAAAGGGCTAATTGAGGCGGGGACGATTTCAGCAGTCATCGACCGGTGCTACCCTTTGGAACAAGTGACCGATGCCCACCGTTATGTTGAAAAAGGGCATAAAAAAGGAAATGTCGTCATCATTGTGGATCAAAATAATTAAGCTTTTACAATAAATATCCCTCAACAGGATTACAACCGATGAATATGATTGATAAACCCACGCTATCCTCCATGGGGACGATAAAAAAATTTCTTAAGGAAGGTACCTGATCCGAAGCAGTTATGAGCGTCGTGGACGACTCATTCGACCATCCCTTGAAGCTCGAGGAGGGCGCATCTGCACCGCTGGCTGGTGGAATCCTGGGGAATGGCTACCAGTGCGGAATGCTGTGGGGCGCGGTGCTGGCTGCCGGGGCACAGGCGTTCCAGCTTTACGGCCCAGGTGCGCAAGCAGAAATGAAAGCAATCAACACTGCTCAGCGCCTGGTGGAGGTGTTTAAGCGGCGCAACAAGAATATCAATTGCTCCGAAATTACGGATATGCATTGGAAGGGAAATTCGGGCCGGGACCTCGCCGCGCAGGCACTAAAATTTATTCTGAAGGGTGGCCCGATCGCCTGCTTCAGCATGTCGGCAAGCTATGCCCGGCTGGCATACAATGAGATGAATAATGCAGTTCCCGAAGAACAGCTGGAAGTACCCGCCCAACCGGTGAGCTGCGCAGCCCTGGTGGCGAATACGATGGGCGCTTCCGGCTTGCACACCGTTATGGCCGCCGGCTTGGCAGGCGGAATCGGCTTGAGCGGGGGCGGTTGTGGAGCTTTGGGGGCGGCAATTTGGCTGATTGGGATGGAATATATCAAACTAAATGACAAAAAGCCCGGTTTGGATAACCCGATGGCCTCCGCGGCGGTCGAAAGATACCTCGAAGCCAGTGATTATGAGTTCGAGTGCTCCAAGGTGGTGGGAAGGAAGTTCGAGGATGTCGCCGATCACGCCGGTTATATACAGGCTGGGGGTTGTGCGAAAATCATCGCCTCGTTGGCTGCCCGCACCGATTAATCCTTTTCCGCAGGCTCAACCGGATTTCACAAAATCGAGGTAATGGTTCACAACCTTAAAGCCAATCGATTCATACAGGTTGAGAGCCGGGGTGTTCGTTATCCCAGTTGAAATGCATACTCGCTCCATCCCATGTGCCTGCATGCGGCGCAGACTTTCCAGCAGTGCCAGGCGGGTCAGTCCCTGCCGGCGGTACTGCTCGCGTGCCCCCACCGGACCAAAATCGCCGATGCGGTTGAGCGCGGTCGATCCAGCCGGTCACGTAAGCGGCGATGACCCCCTCGGGTGTGACCGTGACCACCTCCAGGTCGCGCTGGTATCCGGGGAGATGCATCAGCTGCACATAATCATCCGTGGTCACATTACCCACCGTCCAGGGCAGCCACACGTCACGCTCGGCTGCCGCTCGGTCTGCGATCTCACTTAAATCCAGCTCCCGCACCTGGCAGCCGCTGGGGATGGGTAAATCGGGCACTGGCTCGCTCAATGAGCGCAGCATGTTCACCTCGGCAAACCTGCCGCTGTAACAGAAACCGTGACTTTCGAGGAACTGGATGCGCCTTGGGTTGTCCTGGCGGGCACCGCAGCCCAGCTCACCGCCCCACCGTTTTGAATCCCGGGCGCGCAGCCGCTTGACGAGTATTTCCGCCCAGTCCAACGCCTGTGCCTCGATCCCGCTCCATTCATATCCAGGCAGCACCTGCCAGTCGAAGGATGGGTCTTCGCCCAGCATGGCATAAGCGACCAAACCACCGTCGGCAGCATGCCACAGGCGGATGTGCTGCTGAGGGTCAAGGTGGATGGCTACCATGAAGAAATTCCACAGCAGCTCGCCTACGTGGGCATAGTGCCAGTCGTTGGTGCTGGCACGCCCCTGCACCAGCAAATCCAGCATGTCTTTCAAATCGGCTTCACTTTTATAAAGCCGGGTAGTAATTCCACCTACAGATTGGATGTTCAGCTCATCCATAGGCATGGGCTTGTTCAAGGAATCCTGCCGCTCCATTCCTGCCAGCGAGTGAGCCATACCAGCCGGTGAGCGAATCTAACCCCCACCGACATGCCTCTGCTGCCACATCTGGGCGGTGAGCTGGAAGTGCCCCAGGTGGGTGGCGGCGTGTTCCAGGGAATGCAGCAGTGCCCACGAAACCGAGACCTGGCTGCCGTGTCGTGGATGGAGGCGGGTTGTCTCCAGGTCTGGCAGGCGCAATCCTTCCAGCGCTTTTCCAATATAGGCATCGGTATCGTTCACCCGGCGCACCAAATCCGCCTTGCTCATCCCCTTAACCTGGAACTCAGCTTCACGGTTGCGGTTGGACGGGTCTTGCATAATCACATCCCCGATCAAAAAGCGCTCAGCACCGGTGAGATGCACGATGATGACACTGACCGTGTTCGTATCCGCTCCCGGCTTCCAGTCCAATGCTTCGGGCGGAAGGGTTTCGAAATCTTTCAGGATGTCGGCATGAATCTCATGGAACCTTTCTGCCAGGGCTTCATAAAAAGGGAGCATATTTTCCTCCAGTGATGAACAAATAGGATGGGACTAAATTTTATGGATATGGTTCCGTCTGTAACAGGCGAGCACCCGACGGATTATAACGGAAAACAGGTGGCGGCTACCGCTGGCACACCATGAGCTTTATTATAGCTTTAGTGGGTTGGTTTTCTTATACTTTTGTCTTCTCTTGAGCGGGGGTCTTGATGATTCCCAGCTGTTGCAATAATCCCAGCTGGTCATTAACCACCCATTCCTCAACGATTTTCCCATCCACGATCCTGCGGATGGTAATGCCGCTGATTTTGGTGATCTTGCCGGTACCTGGTTTCCCTTGAAACAGGCCGGTATGGGTTCCGCGCGCCGTGATGCGCAGTACCACCCGATCACCCTCGGCGACCAGATCTTCCACAGTGCGTGAAAGATCATTGAATGCTAATTTAGCCATGTGATTGACCTGGATGTACTGCTCCCTGCCGAGAGGTTGGGGTAAACCGGCAAAATGAGACACAAAATCGGGTGATAGGATTTCCATTATTTGTTGCTTATCGTCATGGTCGAGGAGCCTGGTTAACCGGCGGGCGATTTCCTTATTACTCTCGATGGACATGGATTTCCTTTCTGACTGAAAAAGCTGCTAACTGATATTGCTGCCATGAATGAAGCGTTACTGTAACGCAGAGGTGAAGATGATCGAGTGAATAATTGTGCAGCATTTAAACCGGTTTATAAGTCCGGCGCTTTCAGCCGGTACATCCCCATGGTGAGCGAAATCTCGCCGCCATGGTGCAGGTCGTGTTCGATCAGGTGCCACATCACCCACTGCCGGGTGATGACGGATGGTTCGTGCGTGCCCTCACCGGGAACGGTCATGTTCCATTCATCGGTATTCCAATGGGTGATCGTGGAGAGAATGTAATCAAGGGTGAACTGCAGCCCCTCAATTATCTCCGCTGAAGTTCTTATCGGCTGGTCTCTGCGGTCCCAGCGGCTGTAGGCAGCCAGTTGTGGGTTGCCGTCCCCGAGAGGCGCTGCAAACCAGCGTCCGCGCGCCCCTATGATGTGCGTGGCGATTTCCTCGATGGTCCGCAAGCTGGGAGATGCCTGGTACGCCAGCTGAGTGGTAGTGAGCGGCGTCAGGGCGGTGATCAACAGACCCTGGTAGTTGCTCCAACCTGAATAGATAGCTTCGATTGATTTACGGTCATCATCCATTTATCCCCTCCTGAGAACGACTTATATTGGATATATAGTGTCGTTATTGTCTGGAATTATATCACCAAAGCAGGAATCAATCGACCTGACAGGTTACAAAACGAAAGACCTCACAGGTTTTGAAAACCTGTGAGGTCTAGAATGATACGCGTTCCGCTTAATCCTCTTCCACCACCGAAGCGATCGCCGAGCTGATCTCCTGGATGGTCTCCAGCGAATGGTCTTGCATGGCATGGAATACCACCAGCTCATTGATCTTTTGGTTGGCAGACCTGCGCTCATCGCGTAAAAAGATCAGGTCCAACAGACCGCAGGCGCACATCAGGCTGAGGAAACCAATCTCCCGTGGGTGCGCCTCTTCCTGGGCAAGCACGATGCCGCGCAGGAGCTTGATGATCGAATACTTGGCGGAGGCTTTTTCTTCCGGATGGAAATGGGATGGGACGACCCACAGCAGGCGGTCATCCTCCTGGGTCAGAATTTCTTTCCCGACCAGGTTGGCTGTGATCAGCTTCTGGAGTTTCTCCGGCTTGGGGTTGAGGTTATTGATCCAGTAGCCAAACTTGCGCTCCTTCTCAGAACCTTTCAGCGTGGTGATGGCGTCATCCAGGATGGGGTCGTTGGTTGATGTGCTGTCCTCCAGTTTTAGCCGGTGGTTTTGAGCGGTGCAGATTTTACCGGCAAATGCCAGATCTGCCAACATAGCCCCTGCCAGACCCGGCTTTAATGGTTCGACGGCAGAACGGATGATAATACCCTTCTCATCATGGATTGCGAGCAGCTGGAGTTCTTCGTATAAAGTGAGCATTCCTGAATCCCTTCCCCGAGAATAACTTTCCGTGGCTTGTAATTATACTCTCATATTTTCGTGTAGGAGATGAGCCCGTGTGCGTATTCAGGGTGAATTCAATAACAAAACTCCCCTCTCCAATTTTCAAGGCAAAATCGAAGAGGGGATGGAGAGTTTGGATCAACTGTCTAGATATACAGGTCGCGGCGGTTATACGTCAGGTATGCTCCGACCACACACACGATGATGATCCCGGCAGAAAGCATCAGGTATGTCCCACTCAAGCCGTTGCGGAACAGCTCACCTGCGTCGAAATACTTGAAGGGTGTGAAGTATTTGAGGAATTCCAGGTTCTTCTGCAGACCCGAGAGGATGGATAGGAAGTATGCCACCAGGATGATGGCAATGGCAATCGAGCTGGAGCGCTTATACCGCTTCATGGCGCATCCCAGCAGCAAGCCAATCGCCAGGAAAACCAGCTCGATCACAAACATGGCTACCATCTCGAGCGCCAGGAAGTTATAGAAAACCTGGTCGGGTTTATAGCTCTGCGCTACTCCGTAGGATACCAGCCAGGTGACCAACACGAACACGATGCAGTTCACCAGAGCAGCCAGCACCTTGGCGGTAATGACCCTGGAGCGTGTCACCGGCAGCACCAGTGAAAACTCCACCGTCTTGTCGCGCTCTTCCTTGGAGATGGCGTCACTGCCCCACATGGCGGCCGCGATCGCTCCTAGCAAAGCAAAGTAGGTGAACATGATGCCATAGAATCCGCTGATCGTGGTCAGGTTGAAGGCAAGCATGTTCATTGCCTCGAGCACTGCCGCCGGCATTGAATCCAGGATTTTCAACAATTCCGGGTTGTTGAAATAGGCCGAAAATTTAGAAATCCCAACCACGATCAACAGTGCCATGATCACGCACCAAATGATCAACGATTTAAGGTTGGCTCTCAGCTCACGTCGAAAGATGTTCATAAAGTACCTCCTTATGACACTGCTGGTATATCGCGGCGGAGATATAGCCAATAACTCACCGCCAGCGATACAAGAATGACTGCCACATCCAGCAATACCAGCGGGGTATCATACGCACCATGCTGGATGATATAGTTCGGATCGAAATGCTTGAACGCCGTAATGGTCTCCAAAACGGAAACACCCTCCAACCCGCTGAATGCGCTCAGCACATACATCCCAAAGCCCAACCCGAGGGCAAACGGCGTCACACTGCGCACGCGCTTCAGCAGCAGCGAGATTACCAGCCCCAGGCTCAAGAAAAACAGCTGGAAAACCAACAGGCTGATTAAAAGTAAAACCAGCGTGCGCGTATCATATTCACGCCCTGAATTGAACAGCATGAAGCCGGCAAAACTGGTCACCCACACCACCAGCTCGGTGATGATCAGGCTGGTGATCGCCGCCAGCAGCTTGCTATTGAGAATTTGCGCTCTGCTGACGGGTTTGCTCACCAGGAAGTCGGCGGTAAGCTCGGTTTCTTCGATCGAGACCAGCCCAAACCCGTAGTTAGCCGCCTGGATTGCCAGGCACAGCTGGGCGAACAGGAAGATGAAGCTGAAGAATCCCGTTACCAGGGATAGATCCACCTGGTTCAGACCAAAAGCAGCCAAAAGTGCCGGTGGGAATTTCGACCACGTCTCTTTCAGCAATTCCGCCTGGTTTGCAAACGACGGGTAAATCGAGAAGAAAATGAGGATGATCGCCACCAGGGCGATCGACCAGGTGATTATTGATCTAAGCCTGGCGCGTAGCTCGTGTAAGTAAATTGTTGCGCTCATAGTGTGTGCCTATTCGTAATAGTGCATGAAGATTTCTTCCAGCGTCGGCTCCTCGATGGTTAAATCGGTAACCTGTACACCGCTGATCTTTTGCAGCACCGCATTGATATCGCCTTTGAAGAAGAAATGCACCATACCGTCCTCGGTCTGGAGGTTGGTCACACCCGGTAAATTGAATGCCGCCGGGTCAAGGTTCTCAGCCAGCACGCGCACCTTTTTATAGTTGTTCTGCTGCAGGGTGCGGATATCGGAGATCTCTGCGATTTTTCCCTCGCGGATGATGCCAACCCGGTTGCACAGGCGTTGGACTTCTCCCAGGATGTGGGAAGAGAAGAACACCGTTACGCCGCGGGCATTCTCTTCGCGGATCAGGTCGAAGAACTTGCGCTGCATCAGGGGGTCGAGTCCTGCCGTAGGCTCATCCAGGAACAGCAGTTTTGGGCTGTGCAGCAAGCCCTGAACGATGCCAACTTTCTTCTTATTGCCGTAGGAAAGGTCGCTTATGCGCCGGTTCTTCTCCAGCTCCATCGTTTCAGACAGCTTGTTCAGCCGTTCTGTGCAATCGCAGTCATAAAAACTGGCGGAATATTTGAGCAGGTCGATGACTTTCATCCCCTCATAGTAATAGACTTCCGAAGGGAGATAACCGATATCCCGCCTGATCTCGGGTCCGTGGGTGACTACATCCTTATCGAATACCCTGGCGGTGCCGCTGGTGGGTCGGATCAGTGATAACAGCAGGCGGATGGTGGTGGATTTGCCTGCACCGTTCGGTCCAATGAATCCGAAAATTTCGCCTTCTTCCACTTTGAAAGAAACGTCCACAATGCCACGTGCTTTTCCGTAATATTTGGTGAGATTGCTTACTTCGATGACGCTCATAGGTTCACTCCTTTGAAATAATAGAGAGCGGAAACCACTCTCGTAGAATAGCTGTATCGAAAAGCGGCAGCGAGCCTGGCTGTGCCCCGAGGATGCGCTCCAGTGCGTCCTGGTAGGAAGCGGAGAATTTATCCAGATTCTGGAGGGCTTCGTAGTGGAGCTCTGGGTTCGAAATCCACTTGATCAGGTTATCTCCAAAGCTGATCAGCATGGAAAAAATGATCGAACTGACCTGATCTGGATAACCAGTATCAAACACCCCTTCCCTTACACCCTGGCCAATGACCGAAGTAAAAAGGGGCTGTATTTCAGGGAAGACTGCAGTTTGCACTCTTTGACGCAGGACGGCGTTATCATCACCATACCAGACATCCACCAGGCTAAGCAATGTCTCTTTGCGGTCGGTCTTCCAGCGTGAAGCGACATCGAAAACGCGGTGCAGCTTGACCGTAGCCGGCAGCTGGTCATCCTGGACGATGGGGTTCAGCACCTGTTGGATCTGGCTCACCAGCCGCTCGATCAGGGCTTCCAGCAAGGCTTGCTTCGAGTCAAAATAATGGTAAAAAGCACCTTTGGAAATATGCACCTCGGTCAGGATATCCTGGATCGACATCTGGTCATAGCCCTTGGTGTATACCACCTTTTGGGCTGCATCCAGGATCTCGTTACGCCTTAGCTCATATTCTTCTTTGTTGACAATTCGTGCCATCTTTGTACTCTTTAATAAACCGACTGCCGGTTTATTAATTGATATTATATGACCGAGAGGGATCGTTGTCAAGAGGAATTAATATCGTAGAGGAGTGTCATGCAAGAAATTAGTGTGGGTTGGGGAATCCGGTTTGTTCCACAACCTTTTGTAGGTTGGGTTAGGACGATGCTCTCTCGTCCGTAACCCAACTCTTTGCCATTATATATTCGACCCAAGCTATTTGTTGGGTTTCGCAGACAACGCTCAACCCAACCTACAAATTCTCCCCGGGGTAATTGTTCGATTTTTTTTATACGGTAGGTTGGGGAATCCGGTTTGCACCACAACCGGGTTAGGACGATGCTCTCTCGTCCGTAACCCAACTCTTTGCCATTATATATTCGACCCAAGCTATTTGTTGGGTTTCGCAAAGAATGCTCAACCCAACCTACAAATTCTCCCCGGGGTAATTGTTTGTTTTTTTTTATTCGGTAGGTTGGGGAATCCAGTTTGCTCCACTAACCTTTTGTAGGTTGGGGAATCCGGTTTGCACCACAACCGGGTTAGGACGATGCTCTCTCGTCCGTAACCCAACTCTTTGCCATTATATATTCGACCCAAGCTATTTGTTGGGTTTCGCAAAGAACCCTCAACCAAACCTACAACTCAGGTTATATCTCACTCCATATTCACCATGCCAGACCATATTCTTCCATTTTCACCCCAATTTGGAGGATATAACCCATCTTTAACATATTCCATAAAACTGGAATATTTATAGTCTCTGACAGAATTTACTAAACCATGCTTGACAGGATTGTAATGGATATACTCTATATGTCGGGATAAATCATTTTCATCCCGAATCATGTGCTCCCAAAATCGTCGTTGCCAGACATCCCGCTCACCCTTCTTATTCCTCGCTGCTGATTTGCTCAGGGAACCATCTCTGCACCAGGCTCGGGTAAAGTGACTCTTAATTAACCGCCACCTGGTTGAAAAATCACTCGATTCTGGTGGTAAAGTCCAAATCATATGCAGATGATCAGGTAAAATTACATTTGCGACAATCTCAAAAGGCAGTCTTTCTGCAGTATGTTGGATTGCATCATTAAGTAACCCAACCGTATTTTGATTTGAAAAGATTGATCTACGGTTATACGTAACAAGTGTAAAAAAATACGTTCCACCTCTTAAATATACTCGACGATATTCCATATCACGATTTTAGCATTTTTTTAGGACGTTGGGTTTCGCAGACAACGCTCAACCCAACCTACAAATTCTGCACCATTAACCGGAAAACATTCAGGAACTATTGGTCAAACTTGCCCAGGAATTTCAATATCTCCTCACACACCCCCTGCGGGTCGATCATCCAGCCATACGGATGCTGCCACCCACCCACTGCCGCGATTTGCACATGGGGCGGTAAGGCACTCAACCCCTGCATGGCAGCCTCTTCGCTTTCGTTTTCATATACATCTTCACCCGGCAGCATCAACACCGGGCACTGCACCTTGCGGTAATAATCCTCCAGGCGGTAATGGAAATAATGCTTCATGTAGTCTTCCCTGGCGTATTTCCGGAAAGCGTTGGCATAAGTGCAATCGTCTAGCCTGATCACACCATACCTCTCCATCGCTTCCACATGCTCATTCCACCAGCCGATATCTTCCAACCCCACCCGGCTGTTTTCTACCAGAGCCATCACCGACGGGAAGGTGGCCTCCGCTCTATCGTGCATTTTTCCCAGCACCTTGCTGACGTGTTCTTCGTACTCAGCCTGTGAGCCTTCCCAGGTGCCGTACGGACCATATTCGCTTGCCAGAGCTCCATCGCACACCAGCGAGATCACCCTTTCGGGATAATTGGCTGCCAGGCTGAGCCCCACCTCCGCGCCCAGCGAGCTGCCGAGGATGTGTGCCCGTTCGAGCTTCAGCTCCTCCATCATCCCGACCACATCCCTCGCCATGTCATCCATATGGTAGCCACTTTGCGGAGCATCCGATTTGCCATGCCCTCTCAGGTCAACCAGCAGCAGGCGGTTGTGCTCCTGGAAGTAAGGCACCGCCGGCTGCCACATCATCAGGTTTGCACCGCTGAAGTGCAGGAAGATAATCGCCTCACCCGGATGCTCGTATTCGCGCACCTGCAGACTCGATCTGACCCACCTTCACCCGCATGTCTTTCATCGCTGTCTCCCAAGGTAAAAAAATCTTCCTATTTATACATCAATTTATTTTCGCGCACAATCATATCTAATTAGACCTCACAGGTTTTAGAATGAAGACCTCACAGTTTTTGGAAACCGCTTCGTAGGTGCTATGGTTTTCCAGCACCTGCTGTGAGGTCTTCATCGGTTTCTTAAGACCTCACAGGTCTTTCGAGACCTGTGAGGTCTGTTAGAATCGTATGTTTACTTCCGGATGAGCGGTAAATAGATCTTCGGTACACCAAATTGCCTCAGGTGCCAATCCGGGTCCTTTTGATACAGGAATACATGCAGCGGGTTGTCTGGATTGGGGTAATCAGGTGGGACGTTCAGGTAGTTGTAATCCAGGTCCAGTCCATCCCCACCATCCAATGCGCCACCAGGATCGTATAGATTGAATAAGTTGAGAAAATTATCCGGGATGTCTCCCTCGAGATCGTTGTTATTTAAGCGTAATACATGCCGATAAATTGAATTGCCGAGTTCAAGCGGGATAATACCTGTCAAGTGGTTATTTGCCAGGCTTAATTCACTTAAACCTATAATATTCGCTACCTCGACAGGGATGCTGCCACTCAATTGATTATCATTGAGGTATAGGGAAGATAGGTAGGTAAGATTGCCCAGTTCAGACGGTATGTTGCCGCTCAATTGATTGTGACTCAGTTCCAAAGTGACAAGTTTTGTCAGGTCGCCCAGCTGTGGAGGAATTGAACCTGACAACTGATTTCCGCCTAACCGCATAACTTTTAGGGCTCCAAGGCTGGCCAATTCAGGTGGGATGCTGCCACTCAACTGGTTGTTGCTTATATTCAACCAGTTGAGATTTATCAGATTGGCTAACTGTGCCGGTATATTACCGGTTAATTGATTTTGATAAAGATACATATCATACGTAATTACTCACCCATCTCATGTATATTCTAATTAATTCGATCATCGCACAGTCCTTACCTCAATACTCCTCCCCTAAAAACATTCTTTTTGTTTTTGGGGGAGGCGGGAGGGGGTATTCCGTATTTTTACATCTCGCTAACCGGAATGAACGCCTCATATTTGAATGTGTAGAGGTCAATTATCAAGCGGTGAGTAATTACTATCATACAGGTTAGTTAGATTGCCAAGCTCCTGCGGGATGCTGCCAACAAATTGATTATTTTGCAGCCAAAAGGATCCGAGATTGGTCAGATTACCCAATTCAGCTGGAATAATCCCCTCCAATTGATTATCGTTTAAATTTATAAATTGCAAGCCTGTAAGATTGCCCAGTTCTGGTGGGACGGTACCGCTAAGTTGGTTATAAGGGAATCCCAAAGATATCAAGGAGGTAAGGTTACCTAGCTGTGGCGGAAGACCGTCAGATCGCTCAGGTTCCCCAACTGAGGCGGTATGGCACCACCCAGCTGGTTGGCATCCAGGGAAAGCTGGGTCAGATGGCTCAGGCTGCCCAGCTCAGCCGGGATGCCGCCGGTTAATTGGTTATCCATCAGGTCCAAACGCCTCAGGCTCGAAAGGCTCGCCAGCTCGGTGGGAATGGTGCCGGTAAGCTCATTGGAATACAGGGTGAGGGTTTGCAGACCAGACAGGTTCGCCAGCTCCACGGGTATCGAGCCAACCAGTAGATTCCTGCCCAATCCCAGGTATGTCAGGCTGGAGAAGTCGCCCAGCTTGGCAGGGATCGTCCCGGTGAGCGAGTTCCCCCACAGCCTTAACTGGCCGAGATAGGAAAGGTCAGTCAGCTCCAGCGGCAGGAAGCCTGCCAGGTTGTTAAAGGTCAGGTATAAATCGACCACGTGCCCGCCTGTGACCGTTACTCCGTACCATGTGCTGGGCAGAGTGCTCGCCAACCAGTAATTATTATGGTCCCAGCCATCACCATTGGTGGCATTATAAAATGTCACCAGTGCTTCGCACTCCACCTGGGGTATTTCGCTGACGTCTGCACAGGAAAATACTGCCGGGTCATTCCCAACAGCGGCAAATACCGGCGTGGAGGCGGTTAATATAAATGCGATGACCAGTGCCAGGTGGATTAAGCGATTCATCGGATCCCTCCTCGACTGCAAAAACATGGGATTACTTGACTCGGTGGATACCGCTCAACCGGTAAACTGGCCTATCCCCCATTGAATATATAGATTATTTTAGCATGGAATCGAATCTATGAAGACCTCACAGGTTTTGGACGAAAGACCTCGCAGGTTTTGGACGAAAGACCTCACAGGTTTTAGAATCCTGTGAGGTCTCCATGCTTTTCCAGCACCTGCTGTGAGGTCTGCGGATGCATTATTTTTGCATGTTCAGCGTCGATGACTTCTTCCGGTTGGCAAACACCAGCAGCCCAGCCCCAACCAGGAAGGAGATCCCACCAATGATCGTCCACTGGCTCTGTCCGGTCATCACACTGCCCCCGATGACACCGATGCCTTGTAGGAACCATACCACCCCGACGAGGATTAACAACACCCCTACAATACTCAGGAAGATTCTCATTTTTTCCATCCTTTCATCCTGCTAATAAAGCTGACTCCGCTGTTCAGTTTTGGAGCTAGCTCATAATCCAATTATTGCTTTAATAATTTGTACGATATTTCGGTTCCACCAGATGCCTGACTGATACCCTCCTGCTTGATGCTTACTCTTCTTGCACTATTGGCTGCGGAAATGTCCTCCCTGGAGTAAGCAGTTTCAACAGCTCGGGCTCGAATTCCTTGTACACCTCGTCGGGTACTGCATCCAGGGCGTCAAGCGTCTTGCTGAAGAAATTGCGCGCCGTGCATGTCAGGACCACATTCAAAATGTCTTCATCCGTCAGTCCAAAACTGCGTAATACATCCATACCTTCTGTGCTCACATGCTGTGAATCAGAACTGATTTTTTGCGCGAATGACATGAGCGCAACTTCTTCATCCGTCAGACCGGCGTGGCGATAATCCTTTACGATGGCTGCCAGCTCGTCAGCGCTGAAGAAATTTTTACGGAGCACCGCTCCGTGTGCCAGCATTCAGTAAGTGCACTCCAGCTCCATCGCCGTGGCGAAGGTCACCAGCTCATAACGGCGCAGTCTCATCTTCGAGCGCACCGCTCCGATCAGCTTCTTCCAGCCATCATAGGCTTCAGGGTTCAGGCTGAACGCCCTAGTGTAGTTGGGTAGATAGCCATTACTTTTGGTTTCGGCTTCATACCATTCCTTAAGCACACCTTGCGCCTGGTCTTCCGGGATGGTTTTAATCAGTGCCATAATATTCCTCCTATTATTCTCCCTTTTTATTCTATTTATAGGCTGCTCTTCGATGCAATCTTCTGGTAGTCGATGAACTCGACCGGTGCCAGGCATTCCGGGTACAACGTGTCGGCAAATTTCTTCACTTGCGCCGACTCAGAATGCTGGTCATGTGCCTGTTGGTCGCGGAAGATGAAGATGTGTACGAAGCGGGTTGGATGCTCCTGGTCTTGCCACACGTCATAGCGCAGAGTGCCCGGTTCGTTCGACCGCACGTAGGTCACAAATTCGCGGATTGCCGCGATGATCTTCTCCATTGCTTGCGGATGGATCTCGTAATGTGCCAGCTGCCTGATCTCCCCAGCCTTTTCTTCTGTCCCAGTCATTGTTTCCTCCTGTGGGTCATTCAGCTTCTTCTCCTTGAGCTGGATGGATACAGCATCTCCACCTAAAGGGATACTAACCTCATAAAAATTAGGCAATATCGCCTTCATTTGGACCTATTCTATCCTATTTGGGTTAATCGCTGATTAACCGGCTCAAAATATGGTAATTCCAGCTAACTCAATAGTTGTGTGTAAAAATGACTTTTTTACCCCCTCCGGAGCACAATTTTAGCCGTAAATTTTCCAAATATCGAGAATCCTTAAATCTTCTTAAACCTCTTGTGGATTAGAACAATTGTGCTATAATAATCCCAGAACCCCTGGCACGGGCAATGCGGAGTAAGACCTCCGCCCACCCGTGCCATATCTTTTAAACGCCATTGGGCAGCCCCGCATGCTGCCTGGTCCAATCCGGCGCAATCCCTTGCCAGGGAACGAAGGCACTGTAACATCGCAGCCCACCCGTGCCAGGGGTTCACCTCCGATGCCAAAATTCGCAACAATTCTACGTCCAACTCTATTAAATATCCATCTCTATCCATCCATGCACCATTTTTATTCAAGAGCTAATTGCTAATTGCTAACTGCTAATTGCATCATTATGCCTAACTCCCGCGGCGCCCCTAAAGGCAACCTCAACGCACTCAAACACGGCTACTACTCCCGTCTGTTTCACAGCTCGGAAAGCTCTGACCTGGAGATTACCCCGTCAGGCAGCCTGGAAAACGAGATCGCTTTGCTCAGGGTGATGATCCGGCGCACCATGGAGCTGGCAGATGGCATCGATGACTTGAGCGAAGCCACCCGTGTGCTGGGCGCTCTGGGGGCAGCAGCAGGTCGGCTCGCCACCTTGCTGCGAGCTCAAAAAATATTAAGTTCCCCTCATCCAGGGGTGGCAGATGAGATTTCGATCGCCATCCAACAAGTCAACCAAGAATTGAGGAATAGAAAATGAAAAACAACCTTGTGAAACCGCTCCAGGTAGGCTCACGCCCCATCACACCGGGCATCCCCAATCCAACCTGCCCGATCTACCTGGAAGCCAGGGATGTGTTGGATAAAGCCCACGATCTGCACCGGGCAGTCCGCAAGCTGCGCCGCTCCACCCAGCGCTGTATCACCTGCCCAGAAAGAGCTGAATGCCCCACCCACAGCTACTTTTCCCAGGCAATGGACACCGCCATCCGTGAGCTTTGGCAGGAGTGGGGAATAAACCGGGAATGAATCCCCTCAATAAATCTGTCATCCTGTATCGCGACGATTTTTGGAGCGATATGCGCCTGTCCCCCATAGTTTTCGGGGAAAGCGGACTTGACCGCCCGCAATCTTACATAGACTCAACAGCCTAATTAACCAGACGCCAAAGGTATGGCTTATCCAGAAATTTCGCTTAATCTCTTCACCAAATATTGGACGATGGACACTGAAAAGTAGACCAGATATGACTTTAGACGATGAAGAAACCACCAATCGATTGATCGCCGAGCAGCTGGGGCATACCCTGGACCTGATCAAGGCTGATTTGGCTGCCACGCGCATCGAGCAGGAACATACCACCGAGATGTCCACTCTTCGCTTGAAAGCCCTGGAAACCCAGGCAGCCGATTTCGAAAAACGCCTGCGTGAGCTGACCGAGAGCGCCACCCAGTTTAAGCTGCTGGTGAGCCTGTCTGTTGGAGGCGGGTTGCTTTCGCTGATCGAGCTGGTGCGCATACTCTTGAAGTCTTGAACTCCACAAGGACGCAATCAATGAAAAATTCTGTGCCTCTATCTAAGCGTAGCCGCGGTGGTCAGCCCGGTAATATCAATGCTCTCAAGCATGGCTTTTATACTCGCCGTTTCAACCAGGCTGACCTCGCTGGGGTTGAATCTACCGATTACAACGGTCTGATGGACGAGATCGCCATCATCCGCATTTATGCCCGCCGTTTGATCGAGCTCGACGATCAACCTGACAGTATTACACAGGTCGCGAATATTCTCCGCATCCTATGCCTGGCTTCACTCACCATCACCCGCCTGGTAAAAACCAGCCAGTATCTTAAGCTGCATGGAAATATGGAAGAAACCGAGCTTCATAAAGCTCTTCAGGATCTGACACGTGTTTTAAAACTCGACCAGGTCGATTCTCCTTCTCATTTTGTCATCGAATCACGGGTGAAGACCATCCCATGAAATAAGCTTCGTTTCGATTCGATTTTTCTGGTTCCAATCCCTCTCAATATAAGATTTTATCCTGCATTCCGTCACTCTGGAGTAAATCACACCCATGACACATTCCAAAAATGATCCTTCTTCATCCCCACAGGTTCCCCTCATACCTGATGGACCCATCGCGTCCTGCCCCATCCTGTTGGAAGCGAAAAGTGTTTTGAATAAAACCCATAATCTTCGTAAAGCTCTTCGCCACCTCGCTCGGTCAACACGTCAATGCCTGACTTGCCCTGAATATAGAGTATGTCCCTCTATCCGTAATTTCGATCATGCCGTTGATCTCGCACTTCTCCAGCTCACTCGTGAGCGCGGTCTCGATCGCGACTGACCTATCCTCTATATCTCCACATTATTAAATTGAATGGAAGACAATATCTTCGAAATCCCTAGTGTCCTGTGTGATGTCTCGCATTTTACCGGGTTTAGCCAAATCCGATTGCGTTCCTATCAGCGTGACGTCGCCATGGCAATTTACGATTCGGTGATTAACAAAAAAGGTCTGTCCTTTGTGGTTGTTTTTCCCCGCCAATCTGGCAAAAATGAGCTCCAGGCCCAAATCGAAGCTTTTTTCCTCCTCACCTTCAGCCTTACCCGCAATGCAATGGTAAAAATTTCACCAACTCGCGAGCCCCAGTCGAAAATTGCCATCTGGCGTCTCCAGCATCTCCTGGACAATAATATTTTCACCAAGTCACGCTGGATAAAAAAATCAGGCTATGCTATCCAAATCGGGTCTGCCGTGATTTATTTCCTCAGTGGTTCCCCAGAGTCTAATATCGTGGGTGCCACTGCCAGCCTGCTGCTCGAATGTGATGAAGCCCAGGACGTTCAAATTGCTAAGTGGGATAAGGAGATCGCCCCCATGGCTGCCTCGACCAACGCAACTCGGGTATTTTGGGGCACAGCGTGGACCAGTAAGACCCTGCTCGCCCGGGAGCTGCGTGCAGCCAGGCTGGCCGAAGAGAAGGACCATATCCGGAGGACGTGGGTGTTGACTGCCGATGACGTTGGCGCAGTGGTGCCAGCTTACAATAAGTTCGTCGAAGAACAGATCGCCAGGCTGGGCAGGAATAATCCTTTGGTCAGAACACAGTATTTCAGCGAGGAGATTGATAGCGAGGGTGGCATGTTCCCGCTCAGCCGGCGTGCGCTGATGCTGGGCAGCCAGCCCAAGCAGATCGTCCCCACGCCTGGTCGGGTGTATGCATTTACGATCGACGTTGCCGGCCAGGACGAAGGCGCAGTTCAGGACCTTGAACAGCTGCAGAACCCCAAGCGTGACAGCACGGTACTCACTATCTTCGAGCTCGAGATTCCCCAGGTGGATCATATCGTCAGCAAGCCCATCTACAAGGTAGTCATGCGTTTCAGCTGGACCGGCGTAAAGCACAGCTCGCTGTATTCTACGATCGTTGGGCTCGCTGACTTGTGGCAGCCGGTCAAGCTGATCATCGATGCTACCGGCGTGGGTGCCGGTATGAGCTAACTTCCTGGTGGACCGGTTAGGCACAAAAGTGCTACCCTTCGAGTTCAGCTCAGTCAGCAAGTCTGACCTGGGCTGGGCTTTTCTCAGCGTGATCGAAACCGGCAGGTTCAAAGACTTCTATCCCCAAGACGAAGAGTTTGTCCGCCAGCTTGAATACTGCCAGTACGTGATCAAGGACGGACCAGGTAAGATCATGCAGCTGGTCCGTGCCCGATGGCACCCGAGACGTGGCCACCGGTGAGCTGGTCCACGATGACTATGTGCTCAGCGCAGCTCTGATTGCTCTGCTGGACCAGGAGACCTGGGGCACCGGTGACAGTCAGATCGTCACACAAAAGGACATACTCGAAGGGATGAAATTCTGATGAAAACTCACGGCGTTGATGTATCCCATTGGGAAGGTAAGATCGATTGGGACGAAGCAGCTCACTGGATACCGTTCGCTTATTTCAAATGCACCGACGGTTTAAGCTTATTCGATAATACCTACCTGCCCAATAAGAATGGCTGCCAGGCAGCCGGACTGCCGTTTGCCCCCTATCACTATTTCCAGCCTGACCGTGATCCGGTCAGACAAGCTCAATTCTTCGTCGAGAAAGCCGGAGATCATCAGGGACCTTACATCGCCGACTTCGAAGAGCCAGGCGATGAGCTTGACAGCCAAGTACCTTGTCATTCCTAAAAAACGTGGAGCAGCTCACCGGACGTAAGCCAGCCATCTACACATCGGCCGGCTTCTGGAACGAGTTCGTAAAACCACGACCCACCTGGGCCCATGAGTATGACCTGCTCGTCGCTCACTACACCGCCGAGCATGCACCCATCCTGCCCATCGGCTGGGCCAAGTGGACCATTTGGCAGTTCACCGATGCGTTTTACTTTCCAGGCTGCTCGACTGCAGCAGACGGCGACTGGTTCAACGGCAGCTTGGACCAGTGCCGGCAGTGGTTTGGTAACTACCACCCTGTTGACCCAGCACCTTCGAAGCCTCTGCAGCTCAGATCCCACTTTGACAACCTGCACATCAGACAAGAGCCCAGGGTAGACGCCAAGGAAGTCGGTCACCTGGCCAAGGGAGAGACCATCGAGCTCGAAGACTTGGCTGGCCATGACGCTTGGGTCCGTCATTCCCGAGGCTACACTGCCGTCGAGATTGCAGGTTACCGCTACATGGAGGTGGTGAAATGAAAAATTTTACTGTAATTTTTCATAGTGTCCCAAGGAGTTTACTATGACGTTTACCCCAAGCATTTATAGAACAAACAGGCGTAGATATTTTGGGAGCGAGGATATGTCACTAAAGATTATTCTGTCTCAATTGCTTAACCGGTCCAGGCTTAATCCAGGCAAGGTCTACAAAGAATATCTCACCGGCGGTTTAACTGTCGCCTTCCGGACGATGCATGATCAAACCGCTATGCAGCTCAGCCGGCAGAAGCCAACCGAGCCCAGCTACCTTGAACTTGCTACCTGCCTTAAAGCAATCAACGTGAACGATCCTGAAAACTACCCATCGTTTTCGATGGAAACCGCAGGTAATTATTATTTGCTGGTAAACCTCGCTGATCAAGGGAGCTGATCATGAAGCCTACATTTTTACAAAGATTATTGAATTTGGATTTCCGATCGGATCCAACGAAATCAACAAACTTTGCAATTTCCGCCAACATGGCCACCGATGATCACTGGCAGACGATCAGCGGACGCCGGCATGACCGCAGCTGGTCCGAGATCCAGGAGCTGTATACCGATGCGCTCACCGCCTGGCGTAAGAACCCCATGGCCTGGCGCATCGTCAGCACGATGGTGAATTACGTCACCGGTGATGGGATCAGCCTTACTTCACCCATCAGCTCGATGAATGACTTCATCGACCGCTTCTGGCAGCACCGCAAGAACAGAATGGACCTGCGCATTGATCACATGGTAGAAGAGCTGGTCCGATCGGGAGACCTCTTCGTTTTGCTATTTCGTAATTCAGTCGACGGTATGTCCTACATCAGGTTTGTTACCAAGGACCAAATCCAAAAGATCGAGACAGCTCCCAACGATTGGGAGACTGAGCTGGTGTACTTCGAAGCTCCCCAGCCAGGCGAGTATGATCCCAAACGCTGGCTTTCGCCTGAGCATCCCGACGCAGCCACAGCTGACGCTGTGATGCTGCACTACAGTGTAAATCGTCCCATGGGTGCACTCATGGGTGAGAGTGACTTGACTACCGTGATCCCCTGGCTGCTGCGCTACAGCCGGATGCTCGAAGACCGGGTCCGCCTTCACTGGGCTGCACGTGCATTCCTGTATCTTGTGACTGTGCCCTCCAACAAGGTTGAAAGTAAGAGTACACAGTACGGCAGCGCTCCGGAGAGTGGATCCATCGTAGTCAAAGACGAAAGTGAAACGTGGGAAACGATCACCCCTTCTCTCAGAGGGGCCGATGCATCGTACGACATGAAGGCAGTGCGCCAGCTCATTGATGCAGGTTCGGGCTTCCCCCCGCATTGGCGGGGTGAAGGTGGCGACGTGAATGTCGCCACCGCCGAAGCCATGCAAGCCCCACCAGAAAAGCTTCTGTTAAAAAGACAGCACTATTTCGTGTGGGCGCTCGAAGATATTCTAGTACAAGCTTATGTACGTGCTGTACAGGTGGGGGCTGAGCCGGCTATCACTGAGACCAATTACGACGACATCTTTACCGTCGAGAGCCCGGACGTTTCACTCAGAGACAATTCACAGCTCGCAGCTGCAGCCTCGACCGTCGCTACCAGCTTTGCCACCCTCCAAAACACCATCCTTGGAAAGTCGTCTACCCTCCACCGCCAGGCCGTGGACCTGGTCTTCAAGTTTGCCGGAGTGACCCTCGACGATGAACAGCTGGACAAGATCATCAGCGAAGCCCAGGCTGATCCCATCGAGCAAGTCATGTACCCGGGCATGGAGCCAGCTGCTGATCAGCAGCCACAGACCAACGAGCTAGGCGCTAAACACGAAGTGCCGACGTAGGAAGGCGCCCAAGCCTGGTGGTAGTACTTCCTGATTACCTAATTACCCGATTACCTGATTACCTATCTTGAAAGGAGAATAGCATGGACCTAAGCACTTTTACTCTAAACCCTCTCACCCTCGCTTTATTGATCCTCGGTATCGTTGAGTTCATCAAGAAGTTCGGGCTGACAGGTAACAAGCTGATGCTTGTTTCAATGGCCGTGGGTATGATATTTGCGATCGTCTACAAGTTCCACGAAATTTACCCACCCTTAGAACCGTACATCGAGATCGCCTTCTTCGGAGTTGCAGCCGGACTATGCGCAAGCGGGATTTATTCTTTCGTCAATAACCGTTTCCCTCCCCAGACCAAGGCTACCTTGAAGTACACCAAGGTTGTTCAGACCCGACCATCAGATAAGGAGGTCCAATGATAAAAAATCTCAGACTAAACCCTATCGGGTTTACCGGAGCGAACGAGTCCGGGGCACCCTTCACCCGGATAGGCGACGAAGTGATCCTGGGAGTGAGCATCGCCACCACCGGCGAAGCTGTTGGGCATAGATTGCTCTTCGACGACACAACCTTGCAGCAGCTGCAGCAGCTGGCAGCCTCCAAAGCTGGTGGTATCAAATCCAGGTTTACTCACCCCGACTGGTTCCATGATGGGCTGGGTAAGTACCTGGGCAGGTTTCGAAATTTCCGCATCGTTCCAGCCGGTTCTTTCGGCGTTGTAGATGCGGCACCCGGAGCGCCAGCGAACGGTGTGTCGGGTAATCAAAAGCTTGTGGCTGACCTGCTGATCAGCAAGACGGCCCACAAGAGCCCGGCTGGCGATATAGGTCAATATGTCCTTGATCTGGCGCTTGAAGACCCTGCAGCCCTTGGGGTGTCCGTCGTAGTCGACCTTGAAAGAGCCTGGACAACTCCCACCGGTGATGTGCCGGCCAGCTCCGGCCGGCCAGCTGACGCAACCGGTAAGTACCCGGTTGCTCGTATAACCCAGTTATACGCAGCTGACGTCGTCGACGAGCCAGCACTGAACCCGCAGGGATTGTTCAACAAGGATAACTTACTAAAACTCTTCACCGAAGAAGAGTACTCAGAATTATTTGAACAAGGAGACCAAGAAGAAATGTCAGATCAACCCACCCCCGAGCAAGACCGTATCCTAAAGCTCGAAGCCCAGGTTGCCGTATTGTCCCGGGCAGTCGAGGACAGTATCATCACCATCGGAGGGCAGCCCCCTCGAGGACAGTCACTCTCAGAGGGACCAGGCGCTCTCTCCCAATTCCAGGGTTACTTCGACTGGTTGTTTGGTGCACCAGGTGCCAAGCTGCCCCCTCCGGAGATGCGCCGGTCCGATGCGTTGTACCGTGCCGTCACCGGCGACCTTGAAATGCGAGGCCAATTCGATCCCACACGTGCAGCCTTTGCAGCTGCGAACACGACCACCCTGGCAGACCTGGCCGTCAATGCCATGAACAAGGTCGTGCTCGAGCTCTACACCAACCTGACCGCCTACCGGTGGTACGAGCTGATCACCAGCGTGCAGGCTACCGATGGATCCCTGCATGATATGCAATGGCTGCAGATGGGCGGACTTGCAGCTCTGCCGGTCGTGGCAGAAGGAGCTGCTTACACTGAGCTCGCCGTCACCGACACCAAAGAGACCGGTGCCTTCTACAAGTACGGCGCTTACGTCGGCATCACCGACAAGATGTTGCGCAACAGTGAGATCGATAAGCTGCAGGCTATTCCCAAGTCGTTGACCATTTCGGCCATCAGGACGAGAAGTGCAGCGATCGCTGCCATCTTCACCCAGGCTGCCGGTTTAGGACCCACCCTTGCCCAGGACAGCAAGGCTTTGTTTGTTGCCGATAATTCCCATGGCAATTATGCGACGACAGTGTACGCAATCGCAGCTTGGAAGGCAGCTCGTCTTGAATGCATGAAACAAGCCGAGCTGGGTTCAGCCAAGCGCCAGGCGCTTTGGCCTAAGTTCTTATTGCTGCCGGCCGACCTGTATGACCAGGCTTTGATCGACTTTGGTTACGGTGCCGGTCCAGGTGGCTACCCAGCCACACCCAACAACGACGTGAACCCCTACGCCATGGACCGCCCCGGTGATCCACGGCCGGTGCCTGTGCTGGTTCCCGAGTGGACCGACACCACCGATTGGGCTTACATCGTTGACCCTCGTATCTCCCCGGTCATTTGCATGGCTTACGGAGATAATCCAGGAGGCACCACCCACCCAGCCCCGCAGCTGTTCAGCGTGACCGACCCCTCCAGTGGGTTGCTCTTCACCAACGACACGCTACCAATCAAGGTGCGTGATATCTTCGCCTACGGCGTCGCCACTTACCGAGGAATTGGTAAGCGTGTGGTTGCCGGCGGATAGCCTTTCCGGTCCCCCTCCACCGGTTAGGACCATTTCACAGACCAGGCTGGTCCCACCCCAGCCTGGTCGAAAGGGAAAATAAAAATGATCGGAAGTAAATTCACACATACGTATCACATCCCCGGCACGTTGGCAGCCAATGTCACGATGTACTTTACAGCTCAGGCAGATTGCCAGCTGATCCACGTCAGCGCCAACGGTTCCAACGGCAACAATGGCATTCTCGACATCGGACCATCCACCGACACAGACGGTTATCTCGATGCAGTTGACATCGGTGACAGCAACACACCGGCCGAGTTTACACAACTCGACTTTGTAAATGATCAGTTTCCTCATATCGTCAAAGGGACCATTGTTGCCATCAGCCTTGACTACGACGGAGCTGGTGGAACAGCTACTCAAAACTTTACTCTGGTGCTAACCTTCACCGAGGGGTGATCCATGGCCAAGAAAACTGCTATGGTCCAGACACCACCGGCTAAGCCACCAGCTGAGCCACCCGCTGAGCCCAGGCGCTTACAAGATATCCTCGCCGGCCTGGGTAATGACCGTCCTTACTTTATCATCAGCCATCACGGCGATACCTGGGAAGTGTTCTTCCAAGGTGACGAGAAGCCCAGGACCATCTCGCTTAAGAATGGTAAGTGGTATTCAACATAAATTTATGAGGGGTAGGGGCGATCCCAACGGGTCGCCCTTGCCTCTGTGAAGGAGCTAAACAATGTCCGAAATCTTTACTCAAAAAATAGTGGTCGACACTGCAGGAGCTGATGGAGCAGCCGTCGGCAGCGAAGTGACTATGATCGTTCATGGTTTCCTGCTTGACGTGCTGATCGATTACGATGCAGGCGCACCGGCCACCACCGACGTAGTGATCACGGATGAGACCTTTGGCGCTTTACTCACACAGTCCGACAATGCTACAAAGGTATGGCTTACTCCCCGCAAGCAATCTTGTGACCAGTCAGCTGCCGACACCGGCTTGTACGAGCTCATCCCTGTGAATGGTGTGCTGACCGTCAGCGTTGCTCAGTGTGACGAGCTCACCGCTGCCGTGAGTGTGACCATCAGAATGGTCTCACCTTAGAGTTCACCATGTTTCCACTCATGTTGAGTTCTAAAAGTAGTTACTATTCACTCATCCAATCCACTTCCCCGGTTGTCTATTGGCCCTGTACTGAGCTCGCCGGCGTCGTTGTAAAGAATAGGAGCTCCGTCAAGAACGCAGAAGGCAGTTATATCGGGCCAACTTTAGGGAACACGCCATCACCAGGCATCGGCAGAGCTCCCTACTTCGATGGGGTCAACGATTTTGTTGACCTTTACACTGCATCTTTGAACACTGTGTTCAATGGTCAGTTAGGCAGCCTGATGTATTGGTTTAAAGTGTCTGCTATAGGCGATTGGACCGAAGGTGTTGTACGTAATCATTTAAGACTTCATGCTAACGGCACCAATTTTATTTCTATTTTTAAATACATCGATCCAAACACTCTTGTTATTTGGTACGTGGCTGCAAATGTTTTCACAGCCGTTGTTGCTCAGAATTGTTATAACGCCGACTGGAATATGCTTGCTTGTACGTGGAGTAGAGCAGCCGATCGATTTATTCTCTATATCAATGGCTCTCCAATTGGAGATCCACTTGGATCCTTGGGCACTTGGGCCGGGACGTTGGATGAATCTGAACAGTGTGTTTTCGGTGCATCTACCGACGTTCCTAACGATCCGTGGCACGGACATCTGGCCCATCCCACTTTGTGGGATAAGGTCCTTACTCCAACACAAGTACAGTCACTCTATAACGGAGGTGTGTAATGGCTGAATGGTATGGTTATTTTTACATCGAGTCACTCAGCCTCACCCAACAGCAAAGACAAACCCTTATCAATGCGCTCAAAGGGTTGGGTCTGCATAACCAGGATGAACACCCTAACGAGCGCAATCATTGGAGAGTACGTATTGATCAGCTAGCTGTGATCTTTGAAGCTGTGTTCAATTCAGACCATCTCACCGTCGCAGCTTTAAGGACCAGGTTAGCCAACATCTTTGGCATCAATGAAAATCTTATTACGTTCACCACATCCACCAATCAATATGGCGACATTGTAGTCTTCAAGTACAACAGCATTGACCGCTTACGAGTAGGGGTTTTCGGAGGTCGTTCTGCCAGCTACTCTGCAAGCCAGGCAGCTGCAAACTTGTTCCTACATAACTTCAAAGACGATTGGAACATAGGAGTTAATCCATGGCCATAGCCGTTGACGATTTCCTTACAGCTTGTTTGCTCGCCCTGGGTGACAGCGGAGGCGCTACCTGGTCCAGGACGGATCGTATTCTGGTTTGGGCCAGTGAAGCGGTCAGGTTCTTTCCCCTTCTGCAGACCACAGCTCGACGACCACACCGCCGGCCTGGCCAAGGAGTATGTATTCGATATGGCGACTGACTTCCGTGAAGTGATCAGCGTCGAGTATCCCATCAGCCAGCAGCCACCAGTTTACCTGGTGCGTAAGAACCGGTTTGATCCGAAATTCTACGAAGAAGCTGGATACTACGACATAGCCCCCGACTATGCCAGCGGAGGGGGTTGGACTATGTACGTGTCCGGAGGGGTGGCAGCAACAGCTCACATCAAGATACAGTACCTGGCCAGCCATGACACTGCTCTCGAAGACGCCAGCGATCATTATCTTACTGTGCCCGATGAATACGAGAACCTTCTGATCCTGTCCGTGATGTGCAGAGCCTACCGAGAGCGACTGAGTTACATGATGCAAAACCCCACCGCTCACAGTACCGAGATCCTTCAAATGACCACCATGGTTGAAAAGATGGAGCAGGAATACAGGGACCAGGTCTCTGCAGCTCAGCATCTTTTGTCCAACAGTGTGATCACATCCAAGCTGGCCTCAGACAAATACGACCGGGTGTATTGAATGCGCACTTTTACTTTGCATTCATACCGACTGATCTGGAAGGTATAGAAATGGCAGACGCACTTGCAGTCTATTCAGCCAGCGCACTGATCCACACCGGCAAGGGTGTTCTTTCCGGAGTGATCATCAGCACCAGCGCAGCAGCAGCCACAGCCACATTCTATGACAACACAGCCGGCAGTGGGACCAAGATCGTTGAAGTGATCGTAGCAGCAGGACACCCAGCGATCTTGTTCTTTGCAGACCGCTTTGCCCCCAGGTTCGCCACTGGCCTATACTTGGTCCTGGCAGCCAACATGACCGCTACCGTCTGGTCTGTGCAGCTGTGAATCCGGGTATAAATTATGATCATTTAATTGGATTATTCAGAAATCCTGCCAAATCTGTTTATTAATATGTTCTTTCTATTCGTTCTCTGCGCTTTGCGCGGTGAAATTTCTTACCCTATGGCGAAAATTCCTTCCTCCCCTGCCGGTAAAGCTCAATTCCCGGATATAAAACGTACCTCATCTACCATGGTCCAGCCACTACCGCGGTGGTTGAGTACGATGGTTACCACCGGACCATCAAAAGGACCGCTGAAGGTCAAATCGGCTCGCTGGTTGTTGGCGACTGCCTGTGCATCGGGCGTGAACCTGGTCCCATTGACCGTCACGCCGCCGGGCACAAAGATCCCCAACCCATCACGGTGGTTCAGACCAATCTCCACCGCGCTCAGCTTCGCACCTGACGGCAGGGTAAATGTGAGCGTGACTGGTTCGGTGAGGTCGGTCCAACCCACCCATTCATAGGCTGTGCCCTTGCCGAGATCAGAAAGGATATCATCCGTCCCTATCACACCGTCCGCCAGCTGGGTGCCTGTCTCGTCCGGGTAAGCCACCATACTGGTCTCTCCGGGTGGAGCAAGATAGCTCAACACAGGGACATACACCGCCGGGCTGCCCTGGGAAAGCGTTGGCATGATCGTTGCCTGGGCAGGCAGGGTCTCCGGGGTGACTGAGGGAACAGCTGGAAGCGGTGTGGGTACGACGGTGCCCGCGTCAGAGCGCAGCTCCTCCAGCGAGGTGGGCAGTCGGGCAGCGACGATATCCGCCAGCCCGTAGATGATCGCCGGGGCAATCTGGTCTGGGAAGCCGAGCAGTGAGAGGCGTACATAGGCATGCCCCTGGTAGAACTCCAGCCACCACACAGGGGTCAGTAGGTCACCCAGGGTGGTCTTCCAAACTGCCGATTTATCCCCCACCCGGTGCAGAGGGGTGCCCGCTTTCCACGCCACACCCTGGATATCACCCAGGGTTTGGGGAGGCTGGGGCAGGTCTTCCCGGCTCATATCGACCTCATACAGGATTACATCGTTGTTCACCGCGAAGGCATTATCCAGCTCGCCGCCCCCACCCCCCGTTTGGTATGCCTGGTAGGCCTGGTAGGACCATTTATAACCCTGTTCCACGCTGGTCTGGTTGTACGTCTGCTGCCAGCCTACGCCCACTTCCGGCAGCTCTGAAGGTCTCACGGCATAAATAGCCGGATCGGGCAACTGCGCAGTTGGCACCTGGACAGTTCCAGACCCGCACGCTGAGACCAGCAACAGGATCAAGAAAGGCAGCGCATAACCTGTCTTCACTCGAATTTCCCCGGGAAGCCTCTGACGCTGGCAGTCAACACCTGCTCACCATTCTGATTGGTGCAGGTGCACAGCAACAGGACTGCACCGGTTTCGGCATCAATTTCGGCTACACTTGCCTGTGCTGTGATGCTATCTCCCACGTAGACCGGCGCCAGGAATTTGAATTCCATCTCCGTCGCCAGGAATGCCCACAGCCCTCCCAGGTGCGTGAGCAAGCTGGCAGTGAGCAAGCCTGGTACGATGCGGTGCTGGAACTGCGTTCCATTGCAGTAGATTTCGTCTGTATGCAGGGGGTTGACGTCCCAGGTGGTGCCAATGAACAGCGCCACATCGGCTTCAGTAAGGGTGCGCGTGAAGGCCACCTTATCTCCCAACGTGGGAGCGCCAATCGTCCGTTTGGGTAGTGTAGGAAAGCTCATGGTTTATATGAAAGTATTCACAATACAGCCGTCAGGAATATGAAAGGTTAAATATCATATGGAAGCGCGTTATCCATAGCAGGAATAACTCTCACCTGAAGGTCGATTTATTTGGAAAGATGGCCCGTCACCAGCTGGAGGAAAGCGTCTTGCTCTTCCGGGGTAGTGAAAGAGCGCCGAGGGAGGAAGCGAGATGCGTACCTGGTCTTCTTGAGAGTCAGCAGGTAATAATCTTTACTGGTCACCAACTTGGAGAGTTTTTCCCATTCCAGGAACGTCTCGCCGAAAGCGGTTGAAATCTTCACACCTAAATCATCCAGTTCCCAGGTGGTTTCAGCCGCCATCTTCTCGTTCGCCATATACTGCTTCGCCATGCGGTTGGGTTGAATGAAGATGATATAAACGATGAATAATGGTGGCAGCAGGAGCCAGATCAGCTCAAAGAAAGTGACCGATGTACCTTGCGATACGATATTGAAGACCATGAAGCCAAATACGATCACCAGGAAACCCAGCATGATCCAATTGACGATACTCTGCAGGATGAGCAAGCGCAGTACCTGGGCATAATCCTGCTGGGAAGGGGTATATTTTACAGTGACAGGTTGGGTCATATGATTACTCCACGTGAGGATGGTTTATTATAACCGACAGGCTTACAAACAGAACTGTAAGGAGGTGTTTCTGTTCCGCAAGGACTTTGGATGATGCACTTGGATTATAATAAACTGGTAAACAATAGGAGAACGTATGCCCGATTTACTTTTACAAGCCATGGATGCCGAGCATAGAGGGGATATCGCCCTAACGAAACAGCTGCTGGCCCAGGCGCTGATCCAGGACCCACACAATGAAGGCGCCTGGATGTTGATGTCTGAAGTTGTTGACGATGTAAAACTAAAGCGGAACTGCCTGCAACGGGTGCTGTTGATCAACCCGCAGAACACAGCAGCCAGTATTGCCCTGATGAAGTTGGATACATCCCCTCTCGGACCTGTGGTGCGCGGAGAGCGCTTTAAAGCCGTCATCCCGCCTAAAATTGAGAAAGCCCCTCCATTTACGCCTCCATTCACCTGGACGGGCGATGAGGCTCAGTTCCAGGCTTTAGGGGACATGACCTATCCTGACTTGAAAGGTGAGGATGTGAATCGAGCCTCCGGAGGTGCCCACAACCTTCGATTGGGCAGCTGATTCGGCTGAGCCCGATAAGACCATCGGTAAGATATTTGATGCGGTAAGCAATCCTGAGCTGGCTGCTAAACCTGTACCCGACAGCGACTTAAGCTGGCTGAAAGACCCGCTCACTACTGGAGCAGCGGCAACCGCAGCTGCATCGGGGTCAACCACCGGCGCGACGGCTGCGGATAACCTGGTGGCTGCAACGTCCCAGTCCATCTCCGGGCAGCAGCCTGACAGCACGGCTAACCCTGCGACCAGCGGCGAACAGCAGACCCGGATGAGCGCCTTTGAAGGAATTGATGAATCGCAAACCGGATTTAATGAGCCCGAGCCTCTGTTGTGGGACAACCCCCAGGCTAAAAACGACCGCATGGTCATCCTGGGCAGTAAATCCATCATCTATGCCAACCCCGCGGAGAGTGATGTCCCGCATATCATGGGTCTTTTCAATGAAAAGAAGATGCTGCGAGACCTGCTGGGTGGAAATGCCAGGACAATCAAGCTGGAGACCATCCAGCGCCTGACTATCAACCCCAAGCGGTCGAATATGGACATTGATTTCACCCAGGATGAGAAGCCAGCCTCCCATCAGCTCATTTTTGCCAGTCCCCAGGTGCGCGATGAAGCTCTGGATGCGCTGCAGCTGCGGCTTGGGGCAGGATTCACCCGCAATACCCGCAAGTACAGCCTGCTAGATAAGGTCCTTGTTCCAGTGCTGATCTTCATTTTGGTTGCCTTTATCGGCTGGGGACTACTTGCCGGCTTGTCATACCTAGAAGGAGTGCCTGCCTTCCAGTCAGGCATCTTACAGCTCATCCTGGTCAATATCCAGTACTACGTCGATTTGATCGATCCCATTTACATCCTGGCAATCACCATCGTTTTAGACGTCCTGTGCCTGGTGTGGCTGGTAATCAACCTTTCCAAGCCTTCCAATCTGGTGATTTTGGAGCAGAAGTAAAAGGATATTTGTCCTTGGGGTTGAATGAATGGCGGTAAACCGCCGGTTTGTGTTCTAAGCACTGACCAGAAGTACGGCACTGGCAGGTTTCAATTCGGTGCAGATTTTTAGATTGATGGGCTTAGCGGTTATCGCGTTCCCAGCGCTCGATGGCACTCTGGATCAGTTTGAGACGGCTGGCTGCAGGGTCTTGTTTCCTTTCGTACTCAATCAGCCTGTCTGCCGCCGAGCCATTGAAGCGTGTCTTGCGCAACAGGTCTTGATACAGCAGATCCTCCCAGCCGCGAACCCTCCATTTTTCCTTCACGTCGCTATCAGGAGCAAAATATTCAGTCAGCCAGCCCCCCAAGACTCCGGCTAAAATGGTCAGAAACCCGAGCAACAACCCCCACGGACCAAACAGCAGGCTTAGCGTTACCTTCACCCAATGAGTAGCCAACAGCACCAACACCGGGAGGTCGAACACGCCTACCAGGCCTCCCATCAGCCTGGACTGCCTTCTGGCCAGTCCCGTGCCCACGTAGGCACCCACCAGCGCTCCCAGCGGACCCGCCACAAACAGGATGATCTTTCCCAAGCTTCCCAACGCGTATGGGCTGATGAAAGCGTCGACAACGAAATGCACGATGAGGGCGATGCCGGAGGCGATCATCCATCCGATCAATAGAGAACCAAGGAAGGATAACCAGGCAGGTGTGGTGGGCTGTGCTTCTGTGGGTAATCTTTCGTCTTCTTCCGGGTACATCATCTGACCGCACTGCGGGCAGCGGGTCATCTCGGGGTAGATCTTGGCTCCGCAGTTGGGACACTCGTAAGTATTATCATCCATAGCTCAATCATAGCCTGAATTAGACGAGGAGGGAAGGGAAATGTTGAGCGACACCCCATCCGTTAGCATGTCTGGGCACAGGGTACACATTTAATGCAACAACCAGACAAGCCAATCCATGTGCGCGGTGTAATGTCTTTTTTTACATCGAAGGAAAAGCATATTTATACTGGATCCCGATTTACCGGGATGCCTGCCTTATTTCTTCAGGCGCTTCCTTATCTCTGCTGTCATTTCCTGCTCGAGCTGCTCAGGGTTGGGGAACAGCTCCAGCATGGGTCTGGGGTTATCATGCATCGGAGAATAGGGGATGTGCAACCTCTCAATCAGACTGATCCTCTCCCGTGGGGCAGGGTGCGAAACATATTTGGACGTGGGTCTTGTCATCGCTTCATCGACCTTATCCAACAGCTGGCTTTTAAGATCATCCTGCATGGGTAAATCATATAAATAGACGAAGGTCCGGTTGAGCTCGAAAGCACTCTGGATCTCACGGTTTGCCAAAAGTGGGAACAAGATGCTTTGCCTGATTAAGTTCGTCAACCCATCGATGAAATTTTCACTGCCATAGGCTACGGCTGCGTAACGGTCGGCAAGGACCTCCTGCAATCGCGATGCCCCCAGAGTGACCTGCAGGAAAATGCGTTGGTAGCCCATGATGAATAGCCACACCGGGTTATAAAATTGGGCGGCGCGAGTCTGGATCATCCGCAGAGCCATCTGGCTCAAGGAGGCATAAACCTGGTGGGCCAGGTTGCCGCCGGCTGTATCGCGGTTGGAGAAATGCCCGTATTCGTGGGCCAGGATTGCGGCAAACTGTCCCTGGGTGAGACCAAGCAAGGCCCCCATGCCCAGCAGCAGGTTGCGCTTGTCCATTCCACGCATTTTTTTCAGGATGCTGCCTTTTTCAAACACACCGATACCCGCATCTGGGGTGAGGTAAATTGTATCCACAGGCTGGACGGATAATCTGCGTGCCACGTCTTCAACCACCTTCCACAATTCGGGAGCGTCCATCCGACCTAACTCACGCCCTGGTGGGATATTTTTAACTCTCGAAAAAACTGAACGGAGAATGGCAAACCGCGATCCAAACACCATGACCACCAGGATCCATGCGACCTGGAGCGGGATCAGCTCAATGATGGCAAAGACGTAAAATGCACCCGCAACAACGAGCAGTAGCAATAGGATGACGAAGGGAATGGAAATATAGAAATACAAGGAAAGTATGGTTACGACGATCCGGTAGATCGACCTGACCTTTAATTCCCTGGGGCTGGGCTGAGTATTGACCTCAGGCTGGGAGGAATTCAACGCTTTCATCGTGGTCTTGCTCAGGATTGACCCGGTGAAGTATAAGATCAGCAAGCCAATGAACCAGGCTGCCAGGGCTATGACACCCCAGCGAATAATCCGAATGATTCTGGCAGCTCTCGAGATCCCACTGTCCAACAGTTCCTGTATCGTTTCTGACGGGATACCTAAAACCTGTGCAACCTTCAATTCATTCTCTGCTTTTCCCCACTTTCCGTCAGAGGCTGCCAATAAACCGGCATAATAATGTGCAAATGCGTTTTCTGGGGCAATCTCGAGCAGACGTTCATCCGCCTGTCGAGCGATGTCGATATCATCTAATATCGTAGCTGAGAATAACCACGCCATTACGGCTTGGCCATCACCTGGCAGCAACTTAACTGCAGCAGTTGAAAGGTCAAACGCCACATGATTATCGTCAGCGGTGGCGCGCTGTAAAAGCGATGTAGCCAGGGCACTTTGGTTGTAGCCATCCGGCTCAAGCTGCACTGCTTTGCGCAGGAGCTCGATGGAGAGATCCACATTATTGGATACTGACTCAATATACCCTAACCTGCGGTAAGCTGTCGCAAAATTTGGAGTCAAAGTCAAAACTTGCTGGTAAAGTTCTCTGGATGTTTCATAATCACCTTTATCGAGGGATGTGGTCGCTTTCCGATAGATTGGTACTGCGAATGCGTTCATCTCCTCGAGCTGATTTTCAATGGTTTGCTCCAGGATAGGGTCGCGGGTGGGTTGAGGAAGCGGAGTGGGGGTGGTATTTATGCGGCTGCATGCTGACAACACCTCCGTGAGCAGGATGATCAGGATGATGATTGCGGTGTAAGGTTTACAATGCTTCACTATCTTTTCTCCTCAGGATACTGGTTAGCAAAAAAACATGTTATGGAATCTGAAACACCTGCCCTGTTATTCAACTGCAGTTTACGCCTGCATGATCGCTAATTGAATTCTGCCGTTATCGTGGATGAGGTTTTGAGGTGTATTAAACCCCCTGGATGAGCCCAAGGCTTAATTATTATACCTACTCCAATACAAGGAAAAGTCAACGAGCAGGCGATCCAGTTTGTGTACACTCCATCTTTCTATCCTCTAAATCTGATACACCACGCATTTCTCATTTGCTTTTCAGCCTGATTGTCTCTATAATGATAGTTGAACCTAGAGGAGGTGCATCATGTCTGCCAACAAGACCAGCAGCATCGTGCTGCTTGGCTTGTTTTGGGCAGTAGCGTGCCTATTGGGGGTCTTCGCCATCATGGATGCCTCGACTGCCAATGCAAGCCTGGGTGAAATATCCCCGCCATCAACCGATTTACAATCTGGCATTATCATTTCTCCCACAGAGCTGCAGGCTGAGCTCCACCCCAATGAGCTGATCACCCAAACATTATGGATCACCAACACGGGTGATACAGAGCTCAGCTTCACCATCTACGAAATGACCGCATCGGTGAAGCTGACCGGAGTGACCCTCGAACCGGCTGCGGTGCCGATCGCGGACCGCGCCCTTCAGGCACAAGTGGCAGCAAACGGCAGCAGTCTGGCAATCATCTACCTGCGTGAACAACCGGACGTCTCCGCGGCAAGCCTGATCCCCGATAAGGACAACCGGGCGCAATACGTATACGACCGATTGCTGGAGACAGCCACGCACAGCCAGGCCATGTATCAGTGGCTGGAGGGGCAGGGAGCGCAACCCAAGCGCCTGCTGATCGCCAATGCCATCGCGGCCACATTGAACAGCTCGCAGCTATCCAGCCTGGCATTAAACCCGCAGGTCCGGCAGATTAGCCTCAACCACCATTACACAGTCATACCCGCCTATCCTGCCAGGCTGATCGGTCCACAGCTACCAGCCATCCCACCACTCCAACCAGGTACAGTTGAGTGGAATATTGCCAAGATTCGCGCCGATGAAGCCTGGTCGACATTTGATATTACCGGCGAAGGTGCTGTGGTGGGGATTGTGGATACCGGTGTGCTGTATGACCATACCGCATTGGTCAACTCTTACCGCGGCAACCTGGGTAGTGGCAACTTCGACCACAACTACAACTGGTACGATTTCGTCAACCATCAGCCATTGCCTTATGATGATATGGGGCATGGGACTATGATCACTGGAATAGTCTCGGGCGATGACGGGGGAACCAACCAGATCGGCGTTGCACCCGGTGCGGATTGGATTGCTGTCAAGGCCTGTTCGGGTGGCGGTGTATGCAGCGATATTGACCTGATCAATGCTCTCCAGTGGATGATGGCCCCCACTGATCTTAACAATGAGAACCCTGACCCCACCAAAGCTCCGGATGTGGTATTTGGCGGTTGGAGAACTCCAGGCTGTAACGGTTTTTTCATGCCCTACATGGCGATGTTACGCGCTGCGGGTATCCTGCCCATCTTCTCATCGGGCGGTGGTGGTCCGACTTGTGAGTCGATGGGATCCCCGGCCGACCTGCCGGATGTGCTGGCAACCGGTGCCACGGATCAAAATGATCTTATTGCCAGCTTTTCACCCCGAGGTCCTTCCTGCTACGGCGAGATCAAACCCGATGTGGTCGCCCCTGGTGTGAACATTCGCTCCAGCTTTAATGATTACAACTATCAAATTTGGAGCGGCACGGCTGAATCAGCGGCTCACGCAGCAGGCGCAGCAGCCCTGGTCATTTCAGCCGCTCCCCTGCTCGGACCTGATGGCGTGGAGGCTATTTTATACAGCACTGCCTTATGTAGTGACAACCAGCAATGCTCACCCGATGCTGGTTGCCCTGACCCGAACAACACCTATGGTCATGGGCGCATCGATGCTTACGAGGCCGTAGCTACCGCACTGGGAAACCCTTCCAACGTCAACCTGCCATGGCTGAGTGAAACCCCGATCAGTGCCACGCTCCAGGCTGGAGAAGGGATGCCTATCGCTGTTACGTTCAACGCTACTGGTCTCGAACCTGGCAGCTTTACAGGTGCGCTCGGAATCAGCAGCGATGACCCCATCCAACCCTTCGTCAGCGTACCAGTGACACTGGATGTGACACCCCAGAATGCCCCGATTATCGTCATCGACCCGCTATCCTTATCCACCACACTACCTGTGGACGGTGTCCAGACTGAAACCCTGACCATCAGCAATCTTGGCGGGGATGTGCTCACCTACAGCCTGCATGAGGTAAGCGGAACAGGGCAGATACTTGCCGCGCCGGCTGACATTAGCATTCCACAGACCTTACTGGCAGGTGCTGCCCTGGTGGATGCTGACGTGAAATCGCAGCTCCTGTTTATGAACCAGGCGCGCTTGATCATCTATCTGAGGGGTTTCCCTGACATTTCAACAGTCTGCCAGATCGACGACCGGGATGCCAGGGTCCAGAACGTTTATGACCAACTGCTTGAGCTAGCTGGTGAAAGCGATGACCTGTTCACCTGGTTGCAATCCCAGGGAACCCAGCCAAGACGGCTGTTGACTGCCAATGCCATTGCTGCCACGCTGAATGCCGGACAGCTTAAGTCTATACTCGGTTTCCCACAGGTGATGCGGGTGGGGATCAACGGTCAGGCCGAGATTCTGCTGAATGAGCCGGTAACTTTTAACTGGCTAGAATCTTATACGAGCGGTCCGGATACGGTGGAATGGAATATTGCCAAAATCCGGGCAGACCAGGTGTGGAGCACGTTCGGTATCCGTGGGCAAGGTGCAGTGATCGGGGTGGTGGATACAGGTGTGATGTACACCCATCCAGCACTGATTGCCCAATACCGCGGCAACCTGGGGAGCGGGAATTACGACAACAATTACAACTGGTATGACCTGATCAATGGGCTATCATCACCTTATGATGATCACGGACACGGAACATTTGGCACCGGTATCGCAGTTGGGGATGACGGAACCGGTAACCAGATTGGTGTCGCACCGTCTGCCAAGTGGATTGCTGTCAAGGCGATGGATGGAGGAGGAGGTGCGACGGAAGAGGATCTGCACGCAGCCCTGGAGTGGATGTTGGCTCCCACTGATCTGAATGGACAGAACCCAGACCCAACAAAAGCTCCGCAAGTTGTGCTCAATATGTGGGGACTTTGGGGTGGTTGCATTCCAGATTTCAGTACTGATCTTAGCCTGCTGAGAGCAGCAAATATTCTGCCGGTATTTGCCCCGGGTGGAGAAGGACCAGCTTGCGGCCTGGTTCGCTCTCCGGCGGATTACCCGGATGCCTTAAGCGCCGGGGCGACAGACAATAATGATGATATCTCTGGTTTTTCTGCCAGGGGTCCTTCGTGCTTCGATGGCTCTATCAAACCTGACCTGGCCGCGCCTGGGGTGAACATCCGGTCGAGCACCATTGATGGTAGCTACCAGGTATGGAGCGGGACATCCTTCTCTACTGCCCATTTAGCAGGCGCCGCGACCTTGCTGTACTCCGCAGATCCGCAATTAAGCATTGACCAGCTCGAACAAACCTTATTTGACACTGCGATTTGCTATGATGCCAACGTACCATGTACCGGCGATAGCACCTGCCCAGGTGCCAACAACACCTACGGTCATGGTCGCATCGACATTTATGAAGCAGTCGCGGCTGTGATGAGTCAACCTTTCGACCTGCCCTGGCTGGATGAGAACCCCACCAGCGGGAGCGTGAACCCAGGCGAGAGCGTTACGATAACGGTCACCTTTAACGCGGAGGGAATGCTACATGGCGAGTACACAGGCGGTATCGCTTTCCAATCCAATGATCCGTTGAACCCCTTCTCCACCATGCCGGTGACGATGACCGTGACTTCAGCATGCCAGGGGATCACAGATTTAAGCTCCAGCTTCATCCCGCCAGACCCTGTGGTGGGTGAGGTAATCACCTTTACCGGAATAGCAAGTGGAAGCCTGCCGATCAGCTTCAGCTGGGACTTCCTGGATGGAGCGCCGCTCGCTGGACCCGTGGTGACCCACGTGTTTGATACACATGGTGCGCATTTTGTGGGGCTGACGGCTGAGAATGCCTGCGACTTGAAAACGGTCGACCTGGCTGTGCCGGTGGGAGCTCTAATGCATCGCAGCTTGCTGCCACTGGTGGGTAAATAACAAACATGGGTGCGGAAGGGTGAGGCGAATATTGTAGAACAGACTGCATCCATTGTCCTGCTACCAGGGTTATGAAGGCTAAATACCAGCCTCCTGAAATCTCCATCTCGGGAGGCTGGTATTTTTGTTATTTAAGTATGGATTAAGCAGCATTGGTACTTTATTTCTACAAAGCACCAGGCAGCTTGTTACTTATTGATTATTTCTCCATCTCGAGAGACCACATACCAGACACTGCCAACACCCTGCCCGTTGGTATCACCAGGCTTGGTATCCTTGAAATAGTAATACAATGGCATGTGGTTGTAGGTAACAATCCTGGTTCCATCTGCCAGCAGCGTCGAGCCGATCTTCGAATCATCCACGGTGCTTCCCGCAATCGGGGAACCGTTGGTCAGCAGAGGTGGCCAGTTTGTAAGGCAGTTGCCGGTGCAGTTGCTCTGGTCAGGTCCGTCTTTGGTAAAAATATACAGGGTCATTCCCTTGCCATCCACAAGAAATTGACCAAGGGTGGGATCACTGGATAGATTAATGGTCGGTTCGAGGAAGGCCGCAGCAGGAGATGACACAGGAATCGCTGCAGATCCAATGGGTGTCTCAATTTCCTTCCCCGTCGGTGAGATGACGAACCAGACACCACCCACAGCCTGACCGTTGAGATCACCCGGCTTGGTGTCTTTGATAAAGTAGTATAACGGATGATGATCGTAGGTGACGATCTTGGTGCCATCCGTCAGAAGGGCTGATCCGACCTGAGACGCATCTACACCGGAGCCTAAAGCTGGAGTGCCCTGGGTAAGTAACGGAGGCCACTTTGCCATGCAGGCAGCATCACAATTGGATTGGTCACGTCCATCCTTGGTAAAAATGTACAATGTCATACCCTTGCCGTCCACCAGAAATTGACCGAGGGTGGGATCACTGGATAGATTGATGGTCGGTTCGAGGGAGGCCGCAGCAGGAGTTGGGGCAGTTGCGCTGGCGGGTTTAACTGGCTTTCCATCAGGAGAGACGACAAACCATACGCTGCCCACATCCTCACCAGTTGTTTCACCTGCCTTCTTATCATTGATAAAGTAGTACAGGGGTAAATGGTTATAAGTAACTATCTTTTCGCCAGTAGAAAGTGGGGCTGATCCAATCAATGCAGCATCGACACCAGGTCCAAGCTTGGGTTGGCCAGAGGAAACCAGGGGTGGCCAGTTAGCCAGGCATTTGGCATCGCAGTTGCTTTGGTCCGGTCCATCCTTGGTGAACATGTATAAAGTCATTCCCTTGTCATCTACCAGGATCTTTCCGAGAGTGGGATCAGAGGCAAGGTTGATCACAGCCTGACTGGTGGATACCGCAGGTTGGGTATTGCTCGGACCAGAAACCACGGGAGCCTGAGTAGGAGTGGGAGCCGGTGCACAGGCTGCCAGGATCATTGCAACGGCAACCAGTAAACCGATCAAAGATAATGGTCTTGCTAATTCTCGATTTTTCAAATGAGCGTCCATCTAGTATTCCTCCTAATATGAACATTTAGAAAATGATACGTATCAGGATGAAAATTAGATGTATTTTGTAGAACAATAAACTAATGGGGAATTGCGCCGCCCAATACCTTAGCTCCGGTTGGAGCGGGGCTGCCACCAGCGGGTTCAACGGTGATGCCAAGCGAATCGTATTGAGCGAGCGGCAGGGGCGCCATGATTTCGAGGGAGGCATAGCCGTCTGGATTAACAGAGAATAGACCCCCACTCACCCGCTGCCCATCTTTAAGCAGCCAGATCTGATACTGCTGGTTAGAATCCAACGCGGCTAATTTATCCACCACAAGCGTGCCATAATCGCCCTGCTGATCGATAATCATAGTTCCCAGAGCATTGGGTGCATCTTTGGTATTAACTAAAGCAATTATGCGCATTGATGTATTGGATTGTTGGCCTGCCAGGTTCAGCTGTCGTAAGAGGAAAATATTACCGAGTGCCAGGAGCAAAATGAGAGCTAAACCAACGGCAGGCAGCGGCATGCGGAAGAAACCCACCAACTTTTGCCAGGTACTAAGCTTGGGGGAAGCAGCAGTGGTCGAGCCCCGTGAGTGGATCGATGCCATCAGGCTGTCCTTAACCCTGGGCGGAGGTGCAGTCTGAGCGAGAGCCAGGGGTAGGTCATCTGCGACAAGCTGGAGGCGCGCCAACTCTGCCTGACAGGTTTGGCAAACTGCCAGGTGTTCTGCCACCTGACCCGTTTCCTGATCGGTTAATGCGTCCAACACATAGGCTGGCAGCAGATCTATTACATGGTTTTCAAGCTCTACCGGCATTTCCATTACTCCTTCAGCATAATACGTAATAATCTGCCCGGCGGATTTCTATACCGATTGCTCATCTTGTAAAATTGTGCGCAATTTTTGCATACCCAGGCGGATGCGGGTCTTTACCGTCCCCAGGGGTTCGCCGAGGGCGTCGGCGATCTCAGGGTGCGACAAGCCCTGGAAGAATGCCATACCCACGGCTTGCTTCTGTTCATTGGGGAGCTGTGCCAATGCCTTGCGAATGCGCTGTGTGCGTTCTTCAAGGTCCACCTCCCATTCGACGTTTTGCCCATCCGGGAGATCGACCATCTCCGCTTCCTGCCAGGTGATCTGCATTTCTTCATGGTGAGACCTGAACTTGCGGAACATGTCTATCGAGCGATGACGGGCGATGCTGGTGAGCCAGGTGACCACCCTGCCCTCTTCAGCGCTGTAAGTGCGGGCTTTCTCCCACACACGCTCGAACACATCCTGGGTGATTTCCTCTGCACGGCCGGGGTCTGAAATCGTGTTCAGCGCCACACTGTAGATCAAGCGGCTATAGCGGTCGTAGAGCTCGCTCAAGGCGTTTTCCTGTGAGCGGGCAATCAGATGGAGGAGGGTTTCGTCGCTGAGGCGAGAATAATCCATGGCTCGACAAGGTTAACTTAAACCATACGGGGTCATTAACACCCCCAAGAGTAAGTGTAGTTTGGGGAGGGGGAAAAGTCAAGGGATGAGAGGGGAAGATCGGTCATTCGCTGTTAGTGGTTAATGATTAATGGTTAGTGGTTAGATAAGGCGAGGAATTCCAGGGTGGTATTCGTCCACAAAAAAAACGAAGCGAAACGAAACATTTTTATAGGTAGTTGTCAGGATGGATGGATAATTTACAGAAACTCGTATAAATATTGGGAATTGTTCCATAATAAATTCAAATAAATTCAATTCCTCTTTTTTTGCGAGGTATGTCGGTGTTCAAGCGCACACCCACTCCAGCCCTCCCCAAAAGCTAATGATTTTTAGGGGAGGAGTATTGAGGTAAGGACTGAATGATGGTCGAATTAATATGAACATTCACAAAATGGATTAGTTATTACCAGTCCTTACCGGTAAAGACCATACCGGTTCAGATCAACCGGTACAGAAGTACACTGATCGGTATACGGGCGTGTTTATTTATATATTGCCATATGAACACGCCCTGATGTAATTACTCACAGAAATCGAGAAAAAAAACCGATTGATATATATTGTAAAAGGCAGATTGCTTCTTCGGGCTTCAAGGTGTGGTAATAAGCATTGGATTCTGTGAACGCCCTCCTTCCCCGAAAACCAACGGGGATACCGCAATGACAGTAATTGGGAAATTATTATTCGAATTTGCTTACATTTTTACCTACTAGTGCGAACAGTGAGTAATTACACCCTTACCGGTAAAGACCATACCGGTTCAGATCAACCGGTACAGAAGTACACTGACCGGTATACGAATGCTTTCATTCATGTTAACCATAGGAAAGCATTCTAATTATAGCACAAAAGTTCTAATCCACAAGGGGTTTAAGAAGATTTAAGGAAAGCGTAGGTTTGGGGAGAGACAGAGTAAATCTACCAGCGTAGTGAAAGAATGTAATGCCAGAACTAGCTACTTACAGGGAAGTTACCGTAATCCCAATGGCAGCCACACACTATATGGAACAAGGCGGGCTGTTACTGGTCCGAAGAACTGTGACCCGCCAAGACCGACCCATTCAGCCCAATAGTAGTACATCTTTCCGATTTCAGCGGTGGCGTCAAGGTAATGGTAGTCGTTGCCCTGCAGCTGCCCGGGGTTGATGGCGGGGATCAACTGAGGGTTGATCTTCAGCTGTGATCCGTCCAATGCTTCTGCACGGAAAAGGTTGAAGCCGATCAAGTCGGTCTCCTGGACAGAGTGCCAGGAAAGGCGAATGTCAGGCGACTGCGATATAGCGTTGAAGTCGACCAGGTCAACCCCGGTAGGGAAATCATATAATTCCGCAATTTCTGCATCAGAAAGCTCACGGTTGTACACACGTACATCGTCAATCGCACCTTGGTAGAAGCCATCAACGATGGTGCCGTTCGATTGGGCACCGATGGTCAGTGGGAGATCATTCGTACCAATGGATGTACAACCAGCGGGTGCATTCAGCTCATCATCCAAAACACCATTGATGTAAAGGCGGATCTTCGAGCCATCGAAGGTGGCTGCCACGTGCAGCCAGGTATCGCCATCATGCGGGTAAGCATGGCTCGAATTGACCCGGCATACATCGCCTCTCGATTGTTGGTTTACGCGGACATATACTCTCTCCGGCCAGGTTGAGACTGTCGATGAGAGGCCTATTTCGTATCCATCAGTGCTGCCTGTGTAGCCTTTCTTGATCAAATACTGGTCAGATGCGTCATAATGTTCGGGTTTGATCCAGGCAGCCAACGTGATCTGGTTGGCGATATCCAGGCTGGCTTCATCGGGAGAATAGCCATAATTACTGCTACCGTCCAGATCCAGGGCACTATTAATCTTACCTGCAGATGTCCAATATCCAGTGATCCCTAAAATGCTGCCATCATTGTAGATTGTATTTTGCACACTATCCAGGTAGGCAGTCCCGGCAGATTCATCAAGCTGGTAACAGGTGACCAGGCTGGCATCGTTGCCACATAAAATATCTGTGGAATGCAAGGCAGTGTAGTCTGTATCTTCATTATTAATTAAATCGGTATCGATAATCCCGCCAGGGGCTGTCACGGTTGCGGTGTTTTGAACCACCCCAATAGCAGAGGACGAAATCGTGGCGTCTACTTGATAGGTAACCGTGCCATTCTTTGCCATTGATATGGTATCACTGATATTTCCAGTACCGGAGGGTGTACAGGTCGAATCGTCACTCGCCGAACAGGTCCAGGTGATGTTTGTCAACGCAGCCGGGAAAATATCTGAAACTGTCACGCCGGAGATAGAAGGTGAAATCGGGTTATAGACCTGGATTATATAAGAAGTGGCTTCTCCAGGTAGGGCAATATCCTTTCCGTCTGAATTGGTGATTGACAGGTCTACATTACCGAGCGGGAAGCGCGCCAGTACACGGCGACTGCTATCGACCATGTACCCAAAACCTGTAAGGGTGATGCCGTAAGGATCCGCTAAGGGGGGTAATTGGTAGACATGCCACCCATCTGAATTTACATAGGTGGTGTAGGTAATATTTTCCCAGGTTCGAGCAACGTGAGTATGATTGAGAGATCCGCTGTCCAGTGGAGAAATACCCACGCAACTGGTCGGATCCAGGGTCTGGGTATCATGTGTGAGATCGGTGTCGGTGTGGCTGGCTTCGATCGGGTCAAGACGGCCAAGACTGGCACTGACTTGCCCGGTATACCAGATTGCACCCCATTGGGCTGCGATCATATACGGAGTAGTTTCGAACGGTATAGTGTAAGTGGCCAACTGATCGGAAGTCGGATCAAGTTTTGCTAATACATCATTTGAATAATCGGCGTACCACAAATTACCGGCTGCATCAACAGCCATCCCGTTTGGAGAGCTTCCTCCAGGCAGCTGCCACCAGGTGAGGCTATTATTGCTGACCGTAAAGCGAAATATAATAGAATGGAAATAGTCACTCAACCAGAGATTATCTCCATCACGAACGACGTAGGATAAAGAGGCGTTCCCGGGCATTTCGAAAGTGCACAGGTTCGATTGGGTTTCGTCCAACTGAAAGAGATACGCGTTGATCAAATCAGTTGCATAAAACCGCCCCTGTGCATCCACATTGGTGCCAACAAAACTATCTGCCGTTGGCAACAGCCAGCGGGTAAAGGAACCATCGCTGACGGAAACCCGACCCAGGATTTTGGTTGATCCATCTGCCCACCACAGCCAGCCGTCCACCTGGCGGGCATCGACAGGGTTACCCCCGACGGGAAACACAGTAAATTCGTTACTTGCAGGATCAGCCTGCCAGATCTCTCCAGCGTTGTAATCAGTAATCCATAACGAGCCGCTGCTGTCAGGGTTGATCTCTCTTGCCCAGCCGGTGGTACTAAGCCCCCGTTCAGACACAACCATGTCGGCTAGAGCACGACCGCTGGACCCCAATATGACGGTCATGGTGATCAAAATTGTAATTAAAATCCCACGAACAAGCAATTTTCTCATTTTTTTGTGTATGGTTAATTATACAATAATTTTAATATTGCGTTCATTAATTAATAATCCCATCCTAAATACAAGGGGGGATTTAGTCTAATTGATGGTCCAGGAGAATCGTTGAAATGTTGGACAAATGAAAATAAATAAAAGATCACCACAAAGGTGAGTGAAAAGAACGCCCTCCGACACGAAGGTTCGTACATAGAAAATGCTCTAGTAAAAAAGACACATATGATGCATTGAACACGAAGGTTAAACCAAAGAATACGCCCTGGGAAAAAAGACCACCACAAAGCACACAAAGGTGCGCAAATAAATCGGCTTCCGTTGCAAAGGAATTTATATACTAAATTCAAGTAAATTGGAATATGGAACTTCGTTGGAACGGGAGGATAACCGCTTACGAAATCGCTTTATGGGTATACTGGACGTGGCGGAAGTAATGAATGATACTAAGGAGACAGGCTACCACCGCCATAGAAATCCGATAATGGTGGCAGGTTGTTCGGGAAAGAATGGAGCGGCTATGGAAAACGTGATCCACACCATTGATGCTTCCAACGTTGACCGATATGGTTTCTTCTGCTATAAAAGCAAGCCTAAATCGACCGGCTACCGGCATAAACGCGAGTGGCTGAAGCCTTGCCTGGCAGAAGGCTTGCGGCTGAAGATCATTTATGAGGGCACACGCTCAGCGGGCTTCATCGAGTATGCACCCGGAGAATCTACCTGGCGGGTGGTACGGGCGCCAGGCTACACGGTGATCCACTGCATGTGGGTGGTGGGGAGCAGCAAAGGCAAGGGTTACGGTCAGCGCTTGCTGGAACAGGTAATCAGCGAGGCGCAGAAAAAGGGGATGTACGGCGTGGCAGTGGTGAGCAGCGCCAGCACGTTCCTGACCAACAAGGGATTTTTTCTCCACCACGGCTTCGAGGTGGTGGACCAGGCACCACCGTCTTTCGAGCTGCTGGTGATGCGCTTCGGAGAGGGTGCCATGCCCAGTTTTCCACAGGATTGGGAAGGCCGGCTCAAGCGTATCCCACAGGGGCTGGTGGTGTACCACTCGGGACAGTGCCCCTACCACGCCATGTTCGTCAGCTCACTGGGGAATGCTGCCAACCAGATGGGCATCCCCACACAGATGGTGGCATTGAAAACCAGCTGGGAGGCTCGCTCGCTTAGCCCCTCGGCTTATGGGGTGTTTGGCGTTGTATACGATAGCAAGCTGCTATCCTACCGCCCGATTGGCGGAAAGACCCTGCAACAGATGCTGGAGAGCAAAAATGGATAAGTATTACGGCAAAGTACCAACCGAGATGCGGGAAAAGTTCATGCGTTTCAGGCAGGAACACCCGCTCACTCAACATGAAATCGATGGGGTCACCTGGGAATATATTCAGTCGGGTGAGATCCCTGCTCAGCCCCTGGTGCTGCTGCCCGGCGGGCTGAGCAGCGCCGAATCAGCCTGGCGCATGATCACTCAGCTCGACCCCAAGAAATATCACCTGATCTGCCCAAGCTACCCGGCTGAAATTGGCAGCATGACCGCCCTATCAGATGGCATTGCCCGGATCCTTACACTGGAGGGCATCCAAAATGCCTACCTGGTGGGTGGGGCATATGGGAGCATGCTGGCACAGGTTTTCGTCCACCGCCACGCAGAGATGGTGAGCAAGCTGGTCATGACACATGCCTATCCGCCTTCACCCAGCCGGGTGAAAAGCGTGGAGCCTACACTGCAGGTGTTCAGGTGGGTGCCAGTCTTCATGGTCAAGAACATTCTACGCAGGCAGATGACCGGACGGCTGCCGGCTAATCCACCAGCCGAGCTGTTGCTTATCGCGGCGCAGATCCGTGAGACCTTGGACAGCGGGTTAAACCGCCAGGCAGCAATGAACACTTACCTGCGCATGGTTGATTTCGATGAGCAGAACTTCACCTATACCGACCTGGAAAGCTGGCCAGGGAAGACACTGCTCATCCTGGCCGAGGATGACCCCACCACCACGGAGGAGCTGCGCAATGTGATGATATCTTTGTACCCGGGAGCAAGCCTGCACCTGGTTAGAGGCAGTACGCAGTCGGCGGGATTGCTGGAAACCGAGGAGTATATCAGGGTGATGGAAGAATTTTTCGAGGGGAAAACGAGTATAACCACAGAGAGCACGGAGAACACGGAGAAAACGGAATAAAAATAAGTGAAAACCGCAGATGGACGAGGATGAACGCCGAGATAAAATCAATTTGCCACAGATATACGCAGATAAAGACTGATAAAAACTAATTAAATACTTGGATAAGCCCTACAACTGAGAATTGAGGAAAGCCTCCCCAATATAGGCCCCAGCCTGCGAAAAACGCGAAAGCCACCAAAGCAGCGATGAAGAAAAAAGCCAATAATGGCTTTTCAGGCAACTGCTTGCGACCCCAAATTAATGTTATCGCGAGGAATATAGTGGCGACCGGAAAACCCAACGGAACTGTCTGTCCTTCGAGGAAAATGCAGAAGTATGTGAAACCGTACAGAACCCCTGCCAGGATAGTTACCCACCAAACGGTCGGTTTATCGGCTGGTCGTCGCCATTCCCGACAGATGATGATCCCAGCTAACCCCAGAACACCAATATGCCATATTTTTGATTTGTCAGGTACAAGCTAAGCTATCATGTTCGAGAACAGTAATGCAGAAATTAACCGCCAAAACAAGTTTTTTTCCTGCCAAAAAACACCAGATTTTTCGAGGAATTTTCCAGCAGGAATAATTGTCCCCCAGCTGGTTACGCATCAGAGTGAAAGCACCCCCCTCCTTCCCCCCAAAACCAGGGGGGATTTGCCTCCCCCAAGTACAAAAAAACGTACTTGTGGGAGGAGCAAACACCAAGATCGTTAAGTCTTTCACAATTCCTCCTCCCCTTTCCCGAATATTTTTTCGGGATGGGGGAGGCGGGAGGGGGCTAATCCATTTTATCTTCTTTATTCAGCACATGCTCAATTGCCTTGATGACATTATCGAGATTGTTCATCACATCATTGTTCCGAAAACGTATTTCCCGGTATCCTCTAGTTTTTAGGAATTCTGTACGTTCTGAATCCTGTTTCGCCTGCTCCAGATGGTGGCTTCCATCCAGCTCGACGATTAACTTGTGATAAGGAGCACAGAAATCAACAATATATTTACCAATAGCATATTGCCGGCGAAAATGGACATCATCAAGCTGATTCGCCCGAATATGTGCCCATAACCTTGCTTCGGCGGGAGTATGATGATGACGAAGATACCTAGCCTGGTGGTATGACTTTTTAACGGAAATTTTAGGTCGCATGAGAGTAAATACGCCCCCCTCCCTCCCCCCGAAACCAGGGGGGATTTGCCTCCCCCAAGTACAAAAAAACGTACTTGGGGGAGGGGTAGAGACCAAAGATAACTCAGCCTGTAGAATGGCCGCTGCCCGAGTTTTGGAGGTGTTAAAGCGTCCGGGTTGTCTAGGTAATGCTGGTGTAATGCAGAATATACTGCTCGAGCTGGGTGATCATCTCCTTCTGCTCGGAGATGATCGAGCGCACCAGGTCACCAATCGAGACCATGCCGGTCATTTCTTCACCGTCGACCACCGGCAAGTGGCGGATGCGCTTGGCAGTCATCAGGGTCAGACCCTGTTCGTTGGTCATGTCGGGGGTGGCATAGACCACATGTGGGGTCATGATCTCGCGCACAAAGGTTTTCCGGGAGGTCTTTCCCAGCAGGATAACCTTGCGGGCGTAGTCACGCTCGGAGAATATTCCCACCAACTTACCTTGCTCCAACACCGGCAGTGCTCCAACGTCTTTATCGGCCATAAGCTGCAGGGCTTCGTAAACAGTTGCGCCCGGCGAGGTACTCCAAACATCACTCCCCTTTTCACTTAGAATCTTACGTATGGTTTGCATCGTGTCTTCTCCTGGCGAGGTCTTTTTATCCCTGGGTAGTTGATGGAGGAATTATATTCAGAAATATGGATTTTACAAGCCGCACCGGATAAGAATCAGCAGGAAGTATAATTTGGTGGATGAATCTCCGCACCGACCAGGACCTCCAAAAAGTCTTATCCGAGCTCAAATCGGCTGAAGCTGAGCTGGATGAGGCGAAACTGCAGCTGCGCCAGTTCGAGGCGCAGGTGGATAAGCGCCTGGGCAGCCTGCTGGACGAGCTCAGTGAGCTGAATGCTGAAACCGGTGCCCTGGACGGTAAACTGAGGCGAATCCGTGAAGAGCACCTGTTCGGCACTGACCTTATGCAATACCTGGACGGCGCTCCTCAACCGGCCCGCCCGCTCAACCTGGCAGACCTGCCTCCCGCTGAGCTGGTAAACCACAATGCAATCCAGGCAAATAACAGCCAACCACAGACTGCAATGGATCAGCCGGCTCTGGATATCAAGGTGCTTTATCGAAAACTGGCGCGCCGTTACCACCCTGACCTGGCGCGCAATGACGCAGACCGTGCCCAGTCGAATGACCAGATGAAGGAGGTCAACCGGGCTTATTCAGCCGGAGACATTGCGGTGTTGATGAGGTTGGCAGGGATGAGCGTGCCTTATGGGGTCGATATAAGTCAGCCGCCACTTCAGACCGAAGCTTTTCCAAAACAATCCCTGACCGAGCTGGAAGTGGCACAGCGCAAACTGAGAGAGGTGCGCCAGCAGATCAACCGGCTGGGCAGCTTGCCGATCGTGAAACTCAGCCTGGACGTGAAGCTGGCGCGGCACCAGGGGCGGGACCTGTTGGGGGAGATGACGGGGGAGTTACAGTATAAGGTGGCGAGAAAACTAGCCGAGCGTGATTACCTGCAGTCACAAATTGCAGTGAATGAGAATCGAAAATTGTAGCCGCCTTTATATGATGAGGCAATGTCTTTCCAACGAATTAAATTTTAACAGGCTGGGACCCGCGACTCTTTAGATAGCGGAGGTGACTGCTGTCTTTCAAAGGTAAATCTTATTTAAATACCCTGGAAATGATGGGTAAATAAATAACCGCCACGGGTTGTACCATGAAGTCGCAAGTTCTCGTTTCATAACCATAATAATGCCGCCAATTACAGAGCTCAGGCAGGAATAAAGACCCGGACCGCTCAGCCCATACGCTTACCATTTCATCACCAGGGATGGGATAGAAATCTGAGCGGTAATCACCGGCAGTGTCGGTCACCCCGATCAACCTTCCAGGATAACTGGCATAATTAATATAGATCGCCACATTTTCCACACCTGTGCCTTGTGAGTTCTGCACAGACCCAGTGACTACCAATCCGGGTTTCGTTTCAGGGGTGGGGGTATTCTGAGGCACCTCAGTAGCTGAGCTGTGCAAGTTAATTGACCGGATACCCAGGATGGCGAGCAAAATAAGCAGATCAATGACGACGATGGCAATTAGCAACCGGCTTCCCTGAGATTTCACCCTGATCCCACCCCTTCCATGGGCCGTATTTCACCCGCTGAACAGGACGTAAGGCGCAGCTGACCTTCCGTCTCAGACGCATATAAGCGACCACTGTCCAAGCAGCGTCTCGAGGTGCCTTCATACCCGCGATGAGGAGAATTATCCCCGCTCATTGAATTTGAGTAGCCTCCAAATGGGCAATAGAATTTGAATTAATCATACCGCAAATCCTGAAAAGGATAGGCAGCATCCATCGTGGATGATGGCCAGACTCGGATGGGACCAACAATCCCGGTTCCAGCTGTTGAAGAAGGACTCCTAACAAACCTGTCAGTAATCCTGGCAGGATGCGACCTGCTTCAATATTTATAATGCGGTAAAATTAATTAATGTTTTATTCGCTGGTGTTAGTTCTCCTGCGAGCGATCTTGCGCATTATCGCTCGCGTTACTGTGTATGGTGCCGAGAATTTGCCTCCGACGGGGATGGTTTATATCTGTGTCGCCAACCATATCGGGCGGCTCGACCCTGGCTTCGTCTACTACCTGCTCAACCGAAAGGATATCGTCATGCTGGTGGCGGAGAAATACAAGGAGCATACATGGTCACGCCTGATGGCACAAGCGGTCAACGGCATCTTTGTGGACCGCTATAACGCCGACCTGGGCGCCATGCGTGAGGTGCTGCGGCGCATCCAAAAGGGCGGGATCGTCGTCATCGCCCCTGAGGGAACCCGCAGCCCAGAAGCTTCCCTGATCCAGGGATGGGATGGCGCCAGCTATATCGCAGCTAAAGCAGGCTTACCCATCCTGCCGGTAGGTATAGCTGGGAGTGAGGACTCAGCAGTGGTGGAGAGGCTGAAACACTTAAAGCGCTTACGGGTGACCGTCAGCGTCGGACCAACGTTCACATTAGCGCCATTGCAGAGCAAGACCCGTGATGAACAGCTGGCGGCTTATACCGAGGAGATCATGTGTCGTATCGCAGCCGAGCTGCCAGAGGCATACCGGGGCATTTATGCCGAACATGCGCGCCTGGATGAGCTGATGGCTTCCAAGCGGGCGCGGTTGCTGCAACCACCGGTGGTGTTGGGATAAATTCGATGAAGAGGAACTTTTTACGATGAGTGTCAACCGCCGCATGAACACCATCCAGGAAGCACAGCTGCTGCTTGCATCCAACCCGGTGTATTTAGACACCGAGACCACCGGGCTGCACCAATCGGCAGAGGTGATTGAGATCGGAATTATCGACGACCAGGGTAATATCTTATATGAACAGCGCATCCGGCCGCGCGGCAAGATCGACCCTGGTGCGGGGCGCTTGCATGGGATTACCCTCGAGATGCTGGCGGATTGCCCCACCTGGGAGCAGATCTGGCCCGAGGCAGAAGCAGTCCTTTTGGATAAAAAGGTGGGGGTGTATAATGTTGAGTTCGACCTGCGCTTGATCAGGCAGTCGAACCAACGGACCTGGATGCGATCGAGCCTGGTGGAGGCTAATTTCTTCGACATCATGAAGCTGTACGCCCGCTTCTTTGGAGATTGGGACTCTTACCACCAGAGCTATCGCTACCAGAGCCTGGAGATAGCCGGCAGGCAGTGCGGAATCCGGCTGCCCAATTCTCATGGGGCGGTGGATGACTGCATGCTGACACGTGCATTGCTGCATCACATGGCTGAAAGTGTTTGATTTTAATATTGGATTGAGGCGCATGGCCAACTGGTGATTATGACCTTACTTGAAGCCCAACTCGAAGCCCGAAATCTGCTCCAGCAGAGCCCGTTATTCCTGCTTAGTAAAACCACAGGTGCCATGGAGCTCGCAGAGGTGGTGGAAATCGCCATCCTGGATAGCTCCGGCAAACCGCTGGTGGATGAGCTAGTGAAACCGAAGCGCCATATTCGCCAGACTGCGACCGAGGAGCACGGCGTCACCGACGAGATGGTGGATACTGCGCCCAGGTGGGCGGAGATTCTCCCCAAGATCGAGGAAATTGTAGTTGGGAAGAAAGTAATTGTATATGACTTTGCCAGTGAGCTGCAGGCACTACAGAATTCCTACAACAATATCCACCAGCGCTGGGTTTTCGATACGAATAATTTCTACAGCCTGATGGACTTGTTTTCTCGTTATAAAAATGAACGCGATCCTCGTTCAGGAGCATTCCTGGCTTATTCACTCGAAGAGGCAGCCTGCATGGTGGGGATCGATATCGAGATCATTGCTTTTCGGCGTGCGCATGAGGATGCCTGGCTGATGCGCGCGATTTTATTGGCAATCGCAGGCTGGAAAGTCTATTATTGATGGAAACCGAATCACAGGAAGTAAAATATTCCGTCCTGGGGATGGACTGTGCAGATTGCGCCTTGAGCCTTGAGCGCAGCCTGAGACAGATCAAGGGGGTAGAGCAGGTGAACGTCAACTATACCACCGGATTTATGGAGGCAAACGGCAGCTTTAACCCGCAGGAACTGGTCAAACGTGTAGAAGCACTGGGATATAAAGTGGCTGTTCCAGGACAATCGGCTGAGAAAGGAACAGGCGGTGAGGCTGCTCGTGTCAATCCGGCGATCAAACTGCCGGGGTTCCTGGGATATCTCTACGCTTCCAAACAAACGCGCCTGGCACTTCTGGGTGCCATCCTGCTGACACTGTCAATCCCTTTGGGACTGGTCCAGGGGTCAACTGCCAGCCAGTGGCTCAAGACAGGTCTGCAAATTTCAGCTGCCGTCCTGGCAGGCTATCCGATTGCCAACCGAGGGATACGGGCGCTGGTGATCGGCAGGCAGATCACCATTGACCTGCTGATGAGCATCGCCACACTGGGTGCGTTGCTGATCGGTCAGATGGCAGAAGCCTGTACTGTCATCCTACTGTTCGCCATCGGTGAAGCGCTGGAAGGTTACACGGCTGAGCGGGCACGCAATTCGCTCCAAAGCCTGCTGGCACTCAAGCCCGAGCAGGCACACGTGATGCGGGCGTGCATCGATTGCGACGAACATATGGGTCAGCAAGGTTATACAGGTGGTGCATGCCCAGTGTGCAGCCACCATGAGATCACATTAGCGGTCGACGAAGTCCTGGTCGGTGAAACCGTGATCGTCCGCCCTGGCGAGCGCATCCCGGTCGATGGCCACATCGCCAGCGGTATCTCGTCGGTCAACCAGGCGCCGGTCACGGGAGAATCGATCCCGGTGCGAAAAGCACCCGGAGACAAGGTCTACGCCGGAACATTAAACGGCGATACTGCACTCGAAGTCACTGTGTCACAGCTTTCAACTGATTCGACCATCAGCCGCATCGTGCGCCTGGTGGAGCAAGCGCAAACCCAGCGTGCTCCGGTCGAGCGTTCCATCGACCGTTTTGCGGCCTGGTACACTCCGATAGTCGTGCTGATGGCGGTATTTGTGGCCATCATCCCACCCCTGTTGTTCAATGCTCCGTTCCTGGATGCCAACGGAGTGCATGGTTGGCTGTACCGCGCTCTGGCGCTGCTGATTGTCGCCTGCCCGTGTGCATTGGTCATCAGCACACCGGTGACGATGGTCAGCTCGCTGACGGCGCTGGCAAGCCGGGGCGTGCTGGTGAAGGGTGGCGCATATCTGGATGTGATGGCGCGTGCCCGCTTGATTGCATTCGATAAGACTGGCACACTAACCCTCGGTCATCCAACCGTTATCCAAGCTCGTTCGGTGGATTGTTTGCCCGACGTATGGCGCTGCCCCGCCTGCGACGACATGCTGGCATTAGCTGCCACGGTAGAGCGCCGCTCAGAACACCCGCTGGCCCAGGCGATCATGGCTGAAGTGGAAGCTCGACAGCTTTCTCACTCGTACCCGGTCGCAGAGAGCGTCCAATCGCTGGCTGGGCAGGGTGTGCAGGGTTACTCGAACGGCAGCAGCATCCTGGTGGGAAGCCATGACCTGTTCCATGCGCGAGATGACCGGCTGGACAAGGAATTACACACCAGTATCCAATCTGCCATGGACGAAGGACAGACCGTGATGTTGGTGGGGAAGGATGACAGCCTGCTGGGTTATGTGACAGTTGCCGATGCACCTCGCCCGACCAGCGCTGAGGCACTGCGACAGCTGAAAGACATCCATCCACCCATCCGCACGGTGATGCTGACCGGGGATAACCCGGTGGTGGCGGGTAAGGTAGCACTCGCATTGGGCAACCTGGATGAAGTGCGGGCTGGTTTATTGCCTGAAGATAAGCTGCAAGCAGTGCGCGACCTGCAAGCTCAGCATGGATTAGTTCTCATGGTGGGTGACGGGGTGAACGATGCGCCTGCCCTGGCGGCTGCAGACGCCGGTATCGCCATGGGTGGAGCAGGATCAGCCCAGGCAATGGAAACCGCCCACGTGGTACTGATGCAGGACGACCTGACTCACCTGCCGGGTACCATCCGGACTGCCCACCTTACGCAGAAGATCATTAACCAGAACATCGCCTTCAGCCTGGCGATTAAGGCAGCTTTCCTTTTGCTGACCTTGCCAGGATTGGCGACGCTCTGGTTGGCGGTGTTTGCCGATATGGGCGCGTCTTTATTAGTAACGCTGAATGGAATGCGGATGCTGCGCTCTAAGGACTAAGGCTTATCCCAGGAACTCCTCTGGTACTACAAAAAACATAACAATGTAGATCAGGATGAAAGAGCCGAACCCAAGCAGGGCTCCAATGATGAACACCAAGCGCACGACGATTGGATCGATCCCGAAAAATTCGGCCAGACCACCACATACACCGAAGATCCAGCGGTTTGTACGGCTGCGATAAAGCTTTCTAGACCCTGTATTCATGTTTTTTCTCCTTGAAGTTACACTACTATTAACGCCCATCGACCCGAAAGGTTGCGCTTAAAATGCCTGAGAATCCGGTTTCCGAGCTTTCCCGTCACCGCTACCAGGGCTGCCTGCTGGGATTGGCTGCCGGAGACGCACTGGGCACGACACTTGAGTTCATGCAGCCAGGCAGCTTTTCCCCGGTCACAGGCATCGTCGGGGGTGGCCCGTTCAACCTTGCCCCAGGCGAATGGACCGATGACACTTCGATGGCACTGTGCCTGGCAGAGAGTCTGATCGAGACATCTAAATTCGACCCCATCGACCAGCTCGAGCGCTACCTGCGCTGGTACCGCAGCGGATACCTCTCATCGAACGGACGTTGTTTTGATATTGGCATCACCACCGGCGGAGCATTGCATCGCTTCGAGCGCACGCGGGAGCCTTATCCTGGTCCGGATGCGCCACACACTGCCGGCAGTGGATCACTCATGCGCCTGGCACCGGTGCCCATGTTCTACGCCCACCACACTGAGGCTGCGCTGGAGTATTGCGCCGATTCCTCCCGCACCACCCATGCGGCTCCACAGGCAGTCGATGCCTGCCGCTATTACGGAGCATTGATCATTGGAGCGTTGGTGGGGAAACCGAAGGAGGTTTTATTATCGCCTCCCAATGATTGGAAATTTCTTGAACCCAGCGCGCTGGAATCGCTGTACAGACTCGACCCAAGTATTGTCGAAGTGGTCAATGGCTCGTTCAAGCACAAAGTGCCACCCTATATCCAGGGCAGCGGTTATGTGGTGCGGGGCATGGAAGCTGCCTTGTGGGCGTTCCACCAGACGGGCTCCTTCAGGGAGGGTGCCCTGCTGGCAGCCAACTTGGGTGATGACGCCGACACCACCACCGCCATCTACGGTCAACTGGCCGGGGCGTATTATGGGGTGGAGGGCATCCCGCGTGAGTGGCGGGAGATCATCGTGCAAGCCGAGCTTATCCTCAGCTTTGCGGATAAACTGTTCGAGCTGGCCAACGAATCATAGATTAACACGGGCGGGTCGCGTTTGTTGCGAGAGGCCCTCTTCGCGACCTGTTGATTTATGTGATAATTTTTGAGGTCTTCGGCAAGACCCGCCCCGACACGTCAATCGGCCAAAATATACATCGATTCGGTTTAAGATCAAGTAGGGGAGGGTCTTTCTAACATCAGGAGAAGCCAATCGAACCATGTGAATTGAGTTCCAGTTTCATCGTCGCCAGAACGAGACCCTCCCAGGAAATTTCAATTTTATCAATTCAACCGGGCGGGTCGCGTTTGTTGCGATATTATTTTTTTTACATTGATATTGAAATCTTAAAAAAATATGATAATATAATAATAATACTTTAATCCTGTAATGACAGGATAACATATGGTATGTCCGATTTCTACAACCAGTATAAGTTTTTTGAAAATGTATATACCATTAATCAAAAGATTCGAGAAAAATATGACAAGGAGGTGGTGATTATCAACGATTCGTGTTCATTGGTGAAGTCTAAAAAAAACAAAAAAATGAGGAGAAAAAAATGAAGAAAAATAATTTTGGAATTTCTGTGGTATTGCTTTTTGCTTTTATCCTCGGCGCCTGCGCTCCAGCAGCACCGACAACAGAAGCACCAGCTGCCGAAGTACCAGCTGCCGAAGTACCAGTTACCGAAGCGCCAGCTGCCGAAGTGCCGCTTGAAGAAGGTATGGTCGATACCACAAAGTACAAGAAAGACGGCAAAGTTACCATTGGTGTTTCATATGAAGGACCGCTCAATGACTACTCCAAGTCCATGCTTTATCACATTCAATATCAATTTGATGTCGCTTTTAAGGACAGAGTTGAAAAAGTGATTATTGCTGCGGCTGATGGAGATGCCGCAAGGCAGATAAATGACGTCGAAAACCTTCTCACACAAGGGATAGATCTTCTGATGTTTCAACCGATAAGCGAATCGGCAGGAGTTGCAGTTGTCGAAAAGGCAATGGGCATGGGTGTCCCGGTTGTGATCTTTGGCGCTAGTCTGCTAACGGATGAATATGTTTCATTTGTCAACACCGACAATACGGGCATTGGATACGCTTATACCGATTGGCTTGCACAACAGATTGGCGGTAAAGGCAAAGTGGTGGTGATGATGGGTGAAGCTGGCAGCGGTTATACCGAGGATGCATACAGAGGTGTTCAGGAAGCCTTAAAGAAATATCCCGAAATCGTACCTCTTCCCACGGTATATGCCAATTACTCACAGGCAACTGCTAAGCAGCAGATGGAAACAATGCTTAACGCAAATGATGACATTGTAGGGGCTATTGTGCAGGGCGGCCACATGGGTCTCGGAATACTTGAGGCCTATTTGGATAAGGGCCTGGAGCCGCCGTATATGACAGTTGACGATATTAACCTGTTCATGAAGGCCGCAAAGGCGAATAACTTTACAAAGTTCATCACTTATGGCGCAGGTGCAGAAGTATCTTTTGACGCTGCCCAAATCGCAATGGATATACTCGATGGCAAGCCAGTTGAAAAGAATTACCTCAGCCCCGTCGAGCTGTTCACCGCTCAACAAATGTTTGAGAGGATACCTGATGGAATGCCCGATGGTTTCTGGTCTCTGGCAAAGATTCCGAAAGAATTATTAAAGGACTATTTTAAATAAAAGTCAGTATTTCAATACTGGGGAGTCTAAAACGGCTCCCCAGTAAATTCAATATAACAGGGAAAATTAATGTTGCAAAAAGATGTCATTTTAAGATTAGAGAATATCTCTAAGTCATTCTATGAAGTTAAAGCACTTCAGAACATATCTTTTGATATTTATAAAGGTGAGATACTTGGCCTTTTAGGCGCAAATGGAGCCGGGAAAAGCACTCTATTAAAGATCATCGGAGGAGTCCAAAGGAGTGACAAAGGTGACATATATTTGGATAATGTAAATCTTGGCAACATCACCCCGTATATTGCTCAGCAAAAAGGAATTATCAGTGTTTATCAGGAGCTAAATCTCTTTCTAAATATGACTGTTGCTGAGAATTTGTTTATAGGCAGAGAAAACAAAACAGTAACAAGATTGATTGATTGGAAAGCAACTCGCAAAAAGGCAAAAACAATACTGGAGTCTTTGGGGCTGGACATAGATCCGGATGCAGAAGTTGCCTCCCTGAGTGTGGCAAACCAGCATCTGGTTGAAATCGCACGTGCATTAAGCGAAAAGCCAAAAATACTTCTGCTGGATGAGCCCACAGCCACACTATCGGATAAAGAAATACAATGGCTTTTTACAAAAATCAGAACACTGGGTCAGAATGGAACAACCGTCGTTTATGTTTCCCATCGCCTTGATGAAGTGATAGCACTGTGCGAAAGATGCGTTATATTGCGGGATGGAAAACTCGCCGACCTATTGGACGGGCAATTTGATAAAGAAAAGATCATCAACAGTATGATCGGGCACAATGTAGAGCTTTTAAGGTCAGAAGCGAAAAAAGCAACGGCGGATGTGATAATGGAGTTTAAAAACATCAGTCTAAGAAATCTGGTTAAGGATGTCAGTTTTGAGTTGAAAAAAGGAGAGATACTTGGAATTGCCGGTTTGGTTGGAGCAGGAAGGACTGAACTTCTCGGCGCAATTTTTGGGATAGACAAAAAAACATCGGGGCAAATATACAAGCATGGTACAGAAGTCATCATAAAAAATCCTAAGGATGCCATGAACAATGGTATCATGCTTATTCCTGAAGACCGAAAAATTGATGGACTGTTCATGAATGAAAGCGTCCGTTTTAATATCGCTTCGGCAACATTGGAAAAGCGAGCTAAAGGCGGATTCATTTACATTAAACCGGAAAAAGAGATCATTGCAAAGGCAGCCAAGGACGTACAGCTCGATCCATCAAGAATTGAACACCTCATAAAACTTTTAAGCGGTGGAAATCAGCAAAAGGCGGTTATCGCTAAAACGTTGCTTGTGAACGCAGATGTTTTACTGCTCGATGAACCGACTTGTGGGGTAGATATCGGAGCAAGAGAAGAAATATATTCCATCATTAAAGAGGTGTCCAATCAAGGTACGTCCATCATATTGGTTTCCTCGGACTGGGAGGAACTGATATACCTCAGCGACAGACTGCTCGTGATGTCGGAAGGCAGAATCACAGGCGTTTTGGCCGCAGAAGAAGTTACCAAAGAGAAAATAGGCCATTTGGCTACAATCGCTGATGTGCAAACAGTTGAAGAAAGCAGTAAAGTGAATTACAAAGGGATGGGCGAGGAGTCCCACGTAAGGAACCCGGAAAGAAATATAACCGTTGGGAATAGTTCCAAGGAATATTTTGGAAAACTGAGAGCTTTATATAAAAACAACAACACAGCCATTCTTGCGATTGTCACATTGTTTCTGGTGATTGCCAGCGTTTCAATAAGCAATTCATTCCGGACTTTTATGAATGCAAGGAATCTTTTGGGGCAGGCGATGCCTTACCTGATTCTTACACTCGGGCAATTGGTAATCATTGTAGCTGGAGGGCTAGACCTTTCAAGTGGTGCGGCTGTAGCGGCAACCGGCGTATTGGGTGTGTCTTTTATGGTAAAAAATCCCGACAGCGTGTTGCTGGGTATTGTGATCATGTTTGCCTTTGGGCTGATAGTCGGACTGAGTAATTCGGTGCTTGTGGTTAAGGCGAAGCTGGATTCATTTGTTGTCACCCTAGGCATGTCGATCGTTTTAACAGGCATTTCACTTATCATAACAAAAAACCCAATTGGACCATCACCCAAAATACTTAGGGTAATAGCAAATAAAGATGTCCTTGGTGTGCCGTATGTTCTTTTCATCATCATCGCACTGGTCGTTGTGTTTGGCATACTAATGAAATACACGGCGCTCGGCAGAAGATTCTATGCTGTCGGAGAGAATCCGAAAGGCTCATATTGGGCAGGTTTACCTGTTCAAAAAACCCTGATCATCGCATTCTTGATCAGCGCCTCGATGTCTGTCTTGACCGCATTATTCTTGATGGGCCGGACAGGCGCAGGAGATCCTGCATTTGGACCAGGGATGGAACTTACAGCCGTTGCTTGCGCACTCATCGGAGGTGCTCGTCTGGGCGGAGGCAGAGGGACGGTGGGCGGTGCTTTGTTGGGCGTATTGATGCTGGCAATCCTTGAAAATATTCTAAGCCTTATGAATGTTGATTTGTGGTATCAAGATGTTTTTGGCGGAATGCTATTGCTGGCCATCATCATCTCGTATGAAATGAGAATGAAAAAAAATAGAGTGGCTTTCCAAGCCTAAACTTAGAGATTAAATCCGGCGAGCATTTGCTCTTACTCTACGAAAACTCAAGAGACGATAACAAGATGAAATCGGTACTTATTGGCAATAAACTTCGCATAAACAAGCATTACAGTGTATACATTGTAATGGTGATTTTATTGGTGGCAACATATATATACAGCCCTAAGTTTTTGAGTGGCTCTACAATATTCAATATGCTCAGGCAGGCATCTGCATTGGGCGTTTTGACGGCTGGACAATTGTTCGTCATTATTGGCGGCGGAGTTGACCTGTCGGTAGTTGCTACAATGCAGATATCCATTGTGGCGTGTGTCTATTTTACCAACGCGTTTGGTGTTTGGGGACTGATCCTGGGTATTGGAATCTCGCTGGTTATTGCAATACTAATTGGCCTTGCCAATGGCGTGATTGTGACTAAATTCAATGTTCAACCGTTTTTGGTTACATTGTTTATGGCTGAATTACTGACAGGGGCTAGAATGATACTCGTTGGGGTTCAATCTGCAGGTTCTGTTCCGAGTACGATGCGATACTTGGGTAATGATCTGACCGGGCCTATTCCAAATGCTGTGATAGTCTTCTTGCTCGTGATCATTGTTAGTTTTGTTATTCTGAATAAAACTGTTTATGGTAGAAAGCTGGTATCTGTTGGTACCAACAAAAGGGCGGCCATATTTTCTGGTATTAATGCTAATTCTACTGTCATCATAAGCTATTGTTATAGCAGTGTAATGGCTGTTATTGCAGGATTACTGCTGGCCGGGTATACCGGATATGCAGATATGTGGATTGGAGAGGGTTATGAGTTTACCGCGCTTGTTGCAGCGGTAATAGGTGGTAACTTCCTGGGAGGCGGAAGAGGTTCGATCATGGGTGTTGTTGGCGGCGTACTTGTTACAACTCTTGTGCTGAATGTCGTTTTGCTTTTTGGGCTTGATGTGACATTCCAGTATATATTCATGGGAGTCATTTTCATTGTAGCAACGCTTATGGGGGCCTTGGCTGGAAAGGATTAGCAGTAGGCATATTTATGTCTAAAGAGGCTTTCTTTATGGTAGCAGAATAAAATAAGTGGTTCAGTATATTGGAAAGCACTCAGACGCTTCAAATTTACCAAGGATAATGTGTGACAACCCCGTGTATCATAAGGTCTACCGGAGTATAAAGAGAATCGGGACGCTGATCAGGCAAAGACGGGAATATCTCCTCGCACCTATTTAGTTATATAAGATTTTTTTATATCTATTGCAAGACCCGCCCCTACGCGTCGATCAGCCAAAATATACATCGATTCGATTTAAGATCAAGTAGGGGAGGGTCTTTCTAACACCAGGAGAAGCCAATCGAACCATGTGACTTGAGTTCCAGTTCCATCGTCGGATGAACGAGACCCTCCCAGGAAATATTGATTTTATCAATTCAACCGGGCGGGTCGCGTTTGTTGCGGGAGGAATTCTTCGCGACCTATTGATTTATATGATAATTTATGAGGTCTTCGGCGAGACCCGCCCCTACGGATCGGTTCGTAATTCGTCTTCCTGCCAATTCATAGGGTTGGATAAAATGTATTCCGTAATATCGTGTAGCTCGCATTCGTTTCGGATGATACGATCGTAATATGAACGCTGCCAAACAGGACTACCAAGCATATTGCGTAATTCATTGATTCGGCGTGCCGAAAATGATTTTAATGCCCTTACAATCTCCGGGAGACCATGTCGGGCAATTCCCGCTTTCGAGCTCCTGCCGACAAGATGCTTAACCTCATTGATTATTACAATCCCATGGACATGGTTTGGCATCACTATAAACGCCCCAAGGTTGACAAAGGGGAAATGGAAGGGTAGATCCATCCAGGCTTCCCGAACAATTAGACCGTACCGATTATTATGTATTTCCGCTTCCACCACATTTCCAAAAAGATATTCTCTTCGATGGGACACCATTGTTATGAAATAAGCTCCTGGTAGAGAATAATCGTATCCGGTTAAACGTGTGGATTTTCTATACGGTTTTATGGGATTTGTTTTCATGTTTCAGGGAACAAACAAGAGCGAGATTTCTATAAATATACATCGATTCGATTTAAGATCGAGTAGGCGAGGGTCTTTCTAACATCAGGAGAAGCCAATCGAACTATGTGACTTGAGTTCCAGTTTCATCGTCGCAAGAACGAGACCCTCCCAGGAAATTTCAATTTTATCAATTCAACCGGGCGGGTCGCGTTTGTTGCGGGAGGAACATAAACAAATTATAGAGGCGATGAATTTGGAAATTGGACCGCCATCGATGGTGACCTGGCGGTAGTGGGTGCACCCGGCAGCTTGCCTACAGGCTCAGCCTACATCTTCGACCTCAAGCAGCCATGGCAGATCCATCTGCCACTGGTCAACCGCTGATTGCCCTGGTAATCCATTTATAATATATCTATAAGCAAGGGTGTGAGGCGGCCATCAAAAGCTTATCGATGAGAGGTGCGAGGATGCTGAAAGAAAAGGTTTACTGGCAGGATACCGTGGCAATGCCAGCTGCAGAAGCGTTGGATAAGCTGCCCACAAAGGTGGACCTGGCGGTGATCGGTGGAGGCATCCCCGGGCTGGCGGCTGCCATCCAGCTGAGGCGAAGGGGTGCCACCGTCGCCGTTGTAGAAGCGGAAACCATCGGCTGGGGAGCAAGCTCGCGCAACGGGGGTATGGCACTCACCGGTCTCAAGCTGGATACTGCGGTGGTAGAGGCGAGGTATGGACACGAGCTGACCCGCCGGTTATTTGAAGATTCGCTGGCGTCACTCACCACAGTCGAGCAAATCATCACCCAGGAGCAGATCGAGTGCGGGTTCGCCCGTACGGGTCACTTGTTGGTGGCTAACAAGCCCGCCCATTATACTGCCCTGCAGCACGAGACCGAGTGGTACGCTCAGCACTTCAACCATCATACCCGCCTGATCCCCCGAAACGAGCTGCAGTATGAAATTGGCTCTGAGGTCTACTTCGGCGGGCTGGTGGATGAGACCAGTGCTGGTTTGAACCCGGCGCAGTACGTAACCGGTCTGGCGAATGCGGCGGTCAGAGCAGGGGTAGTTCTTTGCCCGAAAGCCGCAGTGACCCAGGTGGATAAAACCGCCACAGGCTTCAACCTAAAAACCGTCCGCGGGGACCTGGCGACTAAACAGATGCTGGTGACCACAGGGGGTTACACCGGACCGGCGACACCCCAGCTGCGCCGGCGCACAATCCCCATCGGCTCCTATATCATCGCCACGCAGCCATTATCAGAAATCCTGGCGCACAGCCTGATCCCCCAGCACAGGATGGTTTTCGATTACAAACACTTCCTGAACTATTACCGCCTCTCCACCGATAACCGCCTGGTTTTCGGCGGACGGGCAGCATTCTTCCCCGAAACGAGCTCCACCATCCGCAGGAGCGCCGAGATCCTGCACCGGGAGATGGTGCAGGTTTACCCACAATTAAGAGATGTGGAGGTGGAGTATGCCTGGGGAGGCACATTGGACTTCGCTTTCGACCAGATGCCACACGCCGGACAACTGGAAGGCATTTATTACGCCCTTGGGTTTGCAGGTCATGGCGTAGCGCTTGGTACCCACCTGGGCATGCAGATGGCGAATGCCATCGTGGATGGAACGGTGAAAGAGATGCCGTATAATGCCTATTCTTTTCCCACTGCGCCATTGGGGCTTTATAACGGGAGACCGTGGTTCCTGCCGCTGATCGGTCTGTGGCATAAGATATTGGATTGGACTTCTTGAAATGCTTTCAAGGAATGCGATGGTTGGTGATTGGAACGGAATCAGGATCGTTAGGAGCAATTTTGCAAAACTTTAATTCTGTGAGCACACGAAAGTGTAATCAATTACGGAGCACTCCTGGATCCCGAATCTGGCAACGTAATTATTATGAAAGGATCATCAGGGATGAAGAAGAGTGGGAAAAGATTCGTTTATATATCCAGGAAAATCCAATTCGATGGACGGAGGATATAGAAATGTAAGGGCGAAGCATCTGATTTTATAAATCTACATCTATGCCACGCAATGGGCAGATGCTTCGCCCCAACTAATATTACGATCATCTGGTTTTTCTTCTATTTTCATACAACCTTCGTTACATTATTCCCAATTTCAAGCTAATCTAAAAGGTAATTTCCATTATGATGCTTCGGGTCGCCAAACGTATGAGGTGATGCGGCAGCACTGGCGAAATCCGAGGGAGCGATACATATTGAGACCCATCTCGGACGACTGGAGGACGCCGATCTTGTAGCCATTGGCGCGCGCCTGGAGCAACGGGTAAAGGGTCACCTGTGCGCCGATCCCTTTACGCCGAGCTTCGGGGATGGTTGCCACCCCGTAGATTCCTGCCACGCCCCCACCCAGCTGAAGCAGGGAGGTTGCCACCGGTTTGCCATTCAACCAGGCAATATATGCCTGGGTAATTTCCGGGTCCACCTGGCTGAGCAGAGAATGCCAGGTATTCACAGCAAAATCAAACCTTTCGGCAGGTGCTTCAAAACCCTGTGCCATGGTCCTGCTCCACGCCCACCAGGAGGCATCATCCTGGGCAGGCTGGATGGAACAGCCCTCCGGTGAGGGCAGGTTTTGGTTCAGGATTGACAGCTCAACAGCCATACCGGGTCCGTCTTCATCGATGCTAAAGCCATGGGAAACCAGCTTCTCTGCCAGGTCAGATGGACGGGTGGAAGGACCAACCCACCAGAGGATGGGGACTTTGCGCGCTTTGGCATCAGCAATAAGGTATTCTATGGTCGGCTCCACCTGCTCAGGGGCAAGCTGGGTGTCCATAATGCTGTTCAATAGTGACATGGGGATATTGCTGATCGATCTTTTTACCCCAGACAGATTATTCACCTGTGATCCTTCCAACTTACTGAAAACAGGTATCCACGAAGCCAGGCTCTCCTCATTGGCTACGGCGAGCCGGGCAGGTGAGAAATCCTGTAAGATTATATCCATCGGTCAACCTCCACGATTTGAATTGCTTAATCGTATTTTATACGTACTGCAAAAATAACGTTGGAAAAACCGACATAAATTATACATAATCACCTCCATTCCCATCCGTCTGCAATGTTGATATCGGCTCCAGCCAATCGTACTGTACCTGGGATTTTTAGAAGATCCGGGGGTGATCACCCAATGACCGTTCCGCAGCGTGCTGCGTGTTGGTGAATGCTGATCCGATGTGATTATCCGGTGAGATGGTTCCGCTGCAGGACTGAGAAGTCGATCATCCAGGAATAAACTCGCGGTGAAACTGAATGAGGTAGTGACGACCGGGGTACGTAATGCACACGGGTTGTTGTTTCCAGCGTCGATTCGATGCCTGGCACACAGCTTGCATCCTCCGGTTAGGATTACAGGGATTCAACCGGAGTCAGTAGCACTCCATTGCCTGTGATCAGATCAAACGGAGGACATCGACCTGCATGGAATTGAGAAATAGTCTTTCCCACTACGTCCCGACTGATGAACTGCCGCGCCAACCCTGGCTCGAGCAAGCCACGCAGCTCCTTTCATCGTCCCAGATGGCGCTGGGGGCAGGGTTTAGCTGGATTTTCAACCTGGGCATTACGGCAGAAATGCCGTTCCATCAAAAGAAAAACCTGGCGCTGATCAACCGGGTTTCCTTTATGTGCCTGCTGATGGCGTTCCCGGGGACATTCCTGCTCATCCTGATGGGGTTCACACACCCGTTCAGCCTGCTGGTGAGCGGGATGATGGTGGGCTGCTCGATCCTCGCTCTCAATGGCGCAAGACAGGTGGAGTGGTCAAGATTTTTATTTGCCTTTGCTCCGCTATCACTCATCCTGGTGTTCACCGCGCTCGAACTAAACAATGGCGTGCAGGGGAATCCGCTGACATTCATCCTTGCGCGCCAAGGGTTATGTTTTGCGCTGTTGCTGCCCATCCTGATCTTTGGTTTCGAGGAACGGCGAAAAGTTGCGTGGGTGTTTGCGGTGTGCGTGCTGGTATTGCTGGTTTTTGAAGATGCTTCCATGCGCATGGGTGCTTACCAGGGCGAAATTCTATCTGGTGTGGGTCACGGGCTGTTTTCAGTATTATCGGTGCTGCAATATGTCGGGTTGGCAGCCTGCATCTGCGCCATGCAAAGCTTTACGCTGCAGCATGAGCTCGAAGCCAAGCAACACAGTGAGAAATTACGCCGCCTGGCAATCCGCGACGGCATGACCGGGATTTTTAACCATATGTATATGGAACAGTTTATCGCGGATGCCATCAACCGCTCCAGGCGCTCCAAAATTCCGTTGTCGTTGCTGATGATCGACCTGGATTACTTCAAGCGCATCAATGACGGTTTTGGGCATAACGCCGGCGATGAAGTACTGAAGGAGCTTATCCATGTGTTGAGCAGCAGCACCCGCTCCACTGACTACCTGGGCAGGTGGGGTGGAGATGAGCTCGTCCTGCTGCTCACCGATACCAATCTACCAGGCGCCACCAACCTGGCAGAAAAATTACGCCTCCGGGTGGAAGAACACGCCTTCCCTTATTGCAAAAATCTGACCATCAGCGTGGGGGCAAGCTTATACCAGGAAGGCGACAGCTCTGTAAGCCTCGTTGGTCGGGCGGATGCTGCCATGTACCGCGCCAAGCGCGGTGGGCGTAACAGGGTGGAAGGAGAAAGGCGGCAGTTAGCAGTTAGCAATTAGCAATTAGCAATTAGCAATTAGTTAGATTAGCTATTAGTGATTAGGAATTAGTGATTCGTTATTAGCGATTAGTTATTAGTTATCCACCAGGCAAAGCGAGCTAACCATAGAGATCTTTACTCAGAATTCAATCAGGAACAGGCTGAGAATGCAAATTGATTATTGTAACCAGCCAAATCGACTACCTTTATCACTACATTCACATATTTAGTTTTGCAATTTAATATAAATCTGGTTTTGCCTTATCTGCTTATATCTGCCTATCTCTGCGTTCATTTGCGATTAAATCTAAATCTCTGCATTTATCGGTGATAAATTATTTTGCATCTACGGGTAAAATAATCTCATGCAGATCAGTCCGGTGAATCGATCCAAAAGGGCAGCGCAGGAGGCATATGACCGCCTGAGCGGCGTCTACGACCTGCTGGCAGGCTCCAGCGAGACTCCGCTGATGCGACGAGGGTTGGAAATTCTGGCAGTGGGTGAAGGCGAGTCGGTGCTGGAGATCGGCTGCGGCACTGGCAAGGCGCAGGTGGAACTGTGTGCCCGGGTGGGAGCTGCCGGTAGCGTGTTTGGCATTGACCTGTCTCCTGGCATGCTCCGGCAAACGCGTGACCGGTTGGTGAAGACAGGTTTACGTAACCGTGTGACCCTGCTGGATAGTGATGGTGCCTACCTGCCCTTAAAGAGCGCCTGCTGCACTGCGGTTTTCCTCAGCTTCACCCTCGAGCTGTTCGATACGCCCGAGATCCCACTCGTCCTGGCGGAATGCCAACGTGTGCTGACACCGGGCGGACGCCTGGGAGTGGTCTCGATGCTGAAGACCGATCGTGCCAGCTGGATAGTACGACTATACGAATGGTTCCACACACACCTGCCCGCTTACGTGGACTGCCGCCCCATCGAGGCATATGCCATGATCCAGGAAGCAGGTTTCAGCCTGGAAAAACGCGTAACACGAAGCATGTGGGGACTACCTGTGGATATTTTATATGCGAAGAAATGATGAGATAATGGATCACCATGGAAATCTTATTAGCGCTATATGCACTGAGTGGATTGCTCCTGGCGGGCTTATCGGTTCCCTTGATCCTGGGTAAGATCCCGCCCAACGGGTTATACGGCTTCCGTATACCGGCCACGATGGAGAACTCGCAGCTGTGGTATAAGGTCAACACATATTCCGGCAAGCGCCTTTTGGTAGTGGGCCTGGGTACCGCGATAGGGTCAATTTTCCTTTACTATACCGCCAACTCAAGCGTGGACGTGTATGCCCTCAGCTGCCTGGGATTATTCCTGGCGTTGTTCCTGTGGGCGATCATCACGAGTTATTTGTATCTCAAGTCGGTTCAACGGGAAACGCAAGGTGATAAATCAACTTAATTGACCGTTAGTCACTAACTAGACCAAGGGATAAAAATAACGCTAAAGGTCAACTATCGTACATTCTTAATATCACACTAATTCTGTACTATCCTGTAGTAAAATCATTTATATGACCAAAACGGAATTCCTGCTCAATATACATAACGGACGCAGACAATGGCACCAGATCTGGAGAGGGATCGATCTATTTGGTACGTCCAGCCCACGCAGACCCGGTGAAATGAGCCTGCGTGATATTCTCTACCATGTAGCCTGGTATGAGCGCGAGATGGTGAATATGATGAAACTGCGCTCATTCGACGGCTCACCCTGGTGGGATTTACCGGTTGATGAACGCAATACACTCATCAAGACCGAAGGTTTGACGATTTCGCTGCTTCAAGCCTGGAGGGTGGAGGAGCAAGCATTTACCGATCTTTTGGCCCAGCTGCAAACTCTCACCGATGAAGAGCTCGAAAACGCAAGGTTTTTCAAGGAGATGCCTGCAGATGCCATGCCATGGGAAGTGATTGCCAGCAACACCTACGAGCACTACATCGAGCATTTTTCCAGCATTTATTAACCCCGAACGTTACGTTTATTCGCTAGCGTGGAATTAGAGGGCTGTTTTAGAAGTCCTGTTATTCTTCAACCGATCTACCTGTAGGGGCGCACCAGTCCGGTTGGGTTTGAGACCGGAGGGGCGGGATTAGATAGTTAAGGGCAGAAATTTTACCCTGCGCCCCTACGTTTTTGACAGTTTTTATTTTTAACAACCGAGCTAATATATCCCTGTTTTTTCAGCGGTACTGATTTGTGCGCAACATATAAGGCCAATCCCATCAGGTAAATTTATTCGTCGAATATTTCCCGCGCAGCCTTTCCGGCAAGAGCACAGCAATATGACCCATGACGATATCCCCCACCAGCCTGTCCCGCTCGTGTGTGGGAAGTCCGGGAGGGACCTCCAACCGGTAGGGGCTACCAAAGGTTAAGTTGATGCGACCCCGCTCCTTCCATACTCCCACCGGGATGATGTTTGGGCAGGATTGGCTGAGCAGATGCATGAACCTCCCTGCACCCGGAGGCAGTATCCCCAGCACTCCATCCGGCTGGTCAGCTCCCTCCGGTGCCATTCCAACCGCGGCATGTGGGGATCGCCTGGCATAACGGACCACCTCGAGCACGGCAGCTGCCCTTTGCAGGGTCTCTGCCGGGTCAGGTGGCATGGGCGGCATGGGGGTGAAACCCAACAACCTTGCCCCAGGCGGGAAAAGCCAGTTGGTGAGTCGCTCTTTCCAGTCCTGTCCGGTCCAACCGGAGGTGACCACCCAATGGATCTCAACCGGGAAAATTGCACTAATCGGGATGACGAACCACCAGGACTGGAAGTCAGAGGCGTGAAAGTGGTTGACAGTGATCAAGGCGCCTGCCCCCGTGCCCTGCTCTGGCATTTGGTTGAAGAATCCCTTAACGGCAGTCAGGTCCACCTTGGGAGCGGGGAGTAAAATGCGGGTGAGCAGGCGGGCGAGGGGTCGAAATGGGATAGGCATGCTGGGTTTGGCAAGGTGATTATAATGTCATCTTGATAGCCTTGCAATTCAAGCCAAGCGACCGTACAATTATTCTGAGGAGATAATCCAATGAAATGTCCACATTGTGATCAAGAACATGGTGAGGGCACCAGTTTCTGTCCCTATACGGGTAAACAGATCCTGTCCAACATATCCTGCCCGAATTGTGGTGAAGTGTACGATACCCAATTGTCCGCTTGTCCAAAATGTGGCACACCGTCCGCCCTATATCAGCCGCCAGAAACCCAGCAAGCGGTGAAGCAAATTCCTGAAGGGATGGATAATACTATCTTAATCCAGGCTTCAAAAGCCAGTCCAAGCGGATCCGCGACTGCTGAGACCGCAGATCAGGTCGGTCAGCAAGCAAACAGCTTGCCGGAGCAAGAAGCCCTTCCGTCACAGCATCAAGCGCAACCCATACAAGCTGCTATTTCGACTCCTGAGCCAGCAGCCCCGGCAGGGACTTCAGTTCAACCGGCGGGCAGCGGGATGAAACCAACCCATCGCATCACAATCGGTTGTTTCGCATGCGGGTGTGTGGGCATACCCCTGGTCTTTATGTTATCCCTGGTGTTTACCGTGTTGGTTGACCCGTTCAATATACACATATGGGGGCGGTTGAACGGCAGTTATGATGCCGCAGCTGAGGTCATGCCGGCTGACACCGGCGTGTATTTATCACTCAATATTGGTAATGCCTTGCTGACCAGGGTGGATAACAGGTTGGCACCTTTTACACCTTCAGATGCGACTACGAAGTCATCCCTGGGTTATGAATTCTCGCATGTGGAAGTTGACCCATCCCAGGCCGAGCAGCTGGGTTTATTTACCGACCTGCTCCGACAAATTGAACAAGAGACGGGGGTAAAAATCCCGGATGATATCAGCCCGTGGGTGGGACAATATGCAGGGATTGGCGCAATGGGATTCCATTTAGACGATTTTGGAGCGCTCGTCCCCACCGGCTGGATGGTTGCCCTGGAAGCACGCAATCTGTGGCGAGCAGACGCTTTCCTCGAGTCGGTACAGGGTGACCTGACAGACATGCAAAATATGAACTTCAGCCGTCAGTCTTACAATGGAGTGCCAATTTTTGTTCAGTTAACCTCAGGTGGGGAGAGTGGAGTTTCATTCGGACGCTCTGGGCGCATGGTCCTGGTGGCATCGGATTTGGAAATACTCAAAAATGCCATCGATCATCCAGGAAACCAATCCCTCTCAACTCAGGTGGAATATAGCCGGCTGATGGATGTGCGTCCTCGGACCTGGTCCGCCAGCATGTACCTGAGTCATGATGCTGTCGGCAGCCTGATTGAAAGTCTATTACACGGGGGTCTGGCGTCATCTCTCGTATCAACCATCAGTCCATTATCAAGCACATGGTCGGGGATGCTGCTGAGCGTGACAGCCATTCAAGAAGGCTTGCGCTTCGACAGTTACTCCACCCTCGATGTAACGTCGCAATCCGCAGCCGACGAGGAGGTGGTGCAGAAATTCTACACTCCACCTTTAGAGATGATCCAATTACTGCCCCAAGAAACCGTCGTCTACCTGGCTAACTCGCGCTTCGAGCTGTTTAAGCAAAGTTTATTAAGTTACGCGGTTGTGGACCTATCGGAAAACGGTGCCTTCTTTGATTATTTTGAGCAGTCGTTTGGCTTTTCACTGCAAGATGAATTGTTAAACCATCTGAACGGTGAGTGGGCAATCTATGCTATACCATCAGCCCACGGATTCCTGCCTGAGCAAGCAAATTTAAACCTGGCAGTCGGCTTGCTCGTGCAGGCCGATGATCACATCAACCTGCAGTCCATCTCAGAGAAATTATATTTTACAAGTTATAGCCTGGGAATCAACGTTGAAAATCAGCAACAAGATGGGATTACATATTATACGATTGGAAATATTGGTGATGCTTATCCGACGCTCGTATTCGGACAAGGCAACGGTTACTTTGCTCTCGGTACAGATATCGATGCACTTCAGATATCATCATCCAGTGACACAAGCCTGGTGAACAGCGCAAGCTACCAAAAAGCAATGAACGCCTTGCCCGCCGGGATGCAACCAACCATGTATGTGGACTTGAAGGGACTCCTGGCGAATTTAAGGGAGGGGCTTGAAACCAGCGAGCTGGAATCGTTTAACCAAAGTGTGAGCCCCTTGGAGCCTATCGATCTGATCGCGGTGGCTAACGGGCTGGTCCAGCCAGGGGTAACCCACAGCTCGACCGTGGTTATCATCAGCAGCAAGTAATCAATAGAGTAGAATCAGAATACTTATTAGTTGAAAGAAGGATGTATGCGACCAGAATGGGACAATTATTTCATGAAAATAGCGCACGTAGTGGCGCTACGCAGCACGTGTGACCGGGCATTCGTCGGCACGGTGATGGTGCTGGAAAAGCGCATCCTGACCACCGGATTCAACGGCAGCCCGGCTGGTCTGCCTCACTGCGACGAGGCCGGTCACTTGATGGTGGACGGTCACTGTGTGCGCACCATCCACGCAGAAGCCAATGCTATCATCCAGGCCGCGCTGCACGGCGTGAGCACCAAGGGTGCCACCTGTTATGTGACCCACTTCCCGTGCATCCAGTGTGCTAAGATGCTGATCAATGCCGGGGTGGAGCGTATCGTGTATGACCAGCAATACCGCATCGATGAAAACACGCTTGATTTCCTGCGCATGGCTGAGGTGGAGCTGATACGCGTGAACGGGGAGGAATGACATGGTCAAGCATCTCAAGCTGTACACCCCAGGACCTGGGGATGTGGATGAAGATGTGCTGGCCAGTTTGGCAACCCCGGTGATACGCCATTATGGACCCGAGTGGATGGAGGTCTATCATGAGACCCAGGGGCTGCTAAATCAAATATTTAAAACTGAAAACGAGATATTCTTCGTGCCCGGACCCGCTTCAGCCTTGATGGATATGGCCATAGGCAGCCTGCTGGCCAGCGGTGAGAAGATCATCGTAGGTAATAACGGTTTCTTTGGCGAGCGCCTGGCGCTGATCGCCCGCGGATATGGATTGGATACGGTCACCCTGGATGCGCCCATGGGTGAACCGCTTGACGTAGAAGATTTACGCACACTGCTCAAAACTCACCCGGATGCGAAAGCTGTGGCGTTGGTGCACCACGAGACGGGGACTACGGTGATGAACCCCCTGCGCGAGCTGGCTATGTTAACCAGTGAAGCTGGTAAAACCGTGGTGGTGGATGCGGTCTCATCGATGGGCGGGGCGGATGTGCGGGTGGATGAATGGGGTATCGACGTGTGCGTGACCACCCCCAACAAATGCCTGGAAGCCCTGCCCGGGATCGGCTTTATCAGCGTTTCACCGCGGGCCTGGAAGCTGGCGGACAGCCATGCCCAGACGAACCACGGCTGGTATCTCAACCTGAAGACCTGGCGCCAGTATGCCACCGAATGGGGCAGCTGGCACCCCACCCCAGTGACCCTGCCGACCAATATCATCCTGGCGGCGCGCACCAGCCTGAAGAAGATCGTCGAAATGGGTCTCGAGGCCCACTTTGAGAAATACCTGCGCGCAAGTTGTGCAATGCGGGTGGGGTTACGCAGCCTGGGCTACGAGATGTTCGTTAAGGACGAATTTGCGTCCCCAATCGTAACCGGGGTTTACAGCCGACCTGAGTTTGAATTTAGTGAGCTGAGCAAATGGCTGGTGGATCAGCACAGCATCGCCATCGCCGGAGGCCTGGGCGAGCTGGCGGGGAAGATCTTCCGCGTGGGTCACCTGGGCAAAGCATCCACGCGTGAGTACCTGGTGGACTTCCTCTTCGCCATGGAGGAATTCCTGCGCCAAAGAGGCATTCACGTCGCAGTCGGCTCCAGCTTATCAGGGTTGTGAATTTGCTGGTGCGAATGATCATACGCGACGAAAACCACGCTTAAGGCAGATAAAGAAGCTCGATGATGCGAGGTCTGACATATTCAGTCTCAGCGGAGATTTTTGATAAATATCCCGGTTACGCCCGAGGGGTAGTTGTGGCGCTTGGGGTGCATAATGGTCCTTCCCCCAATAAATTAGTCCAGCTGTTACGGGCGGCCGAAGACTCTGTGCGTGAACAGGTAGACATTGGAACCATAGCCGAGCATCCGCGCATTAAACCCTGGCGGGAGGCATATAAGGCTTTTGGTGCCAAACCGAGTGAGTTCCGCTCCTCGGTCGAAGCGATGACGCGGCGGGCATTGAGAGGTGACCAGCTGCCCAGCATCAATGCCCTGGTGGATATTGGCAATATCGTCTCATTGCAGCACATCCTGCCCGTAGGTGGGCACTCCATGGATGAGCTCACCCAGGATATCTCGCTGCGCCTGGCAACCGGGGAAGAGGAATTCGTGCCGTTTGGCTCAACTGAAGTTGAACATCCCATACCGGGTGAGGTGATCTTCGCGGCAGGCAGCACGGTACTCACCCGCCGTTGGACCTGGCGCCAGGCGAACTACAGCCTCACCCTGCCCGAAACGGAGAGCATCGAGATCAACATCGACCGCCTGCCCCCGGTGGAGCTGGAAGAGGTGCATGGCATCGCCAACCAGGTGATGGGATTGGTGGAGGAATACTGCGGGGGAAAGATACGCTACGAAATATTGAGCGATAACCATCGGGAAATGAGCTTAATCTAATTAAAAAGGCTTCCCCGTGAGCCTTGGCAAGCTGCGGGGAAGAAACCTATAATATTTTATTGAACACGACCAGCAATCTTTTATTATATTAGCGCATTATTGCAGTATTTGATTTAGGCGATTTTGCGCATTATCTTGTTCATCTGCGGAGGTCGTTAATCGTACCTGCAAGTTAATTACGCAGCATGGGCTTTTATTTTCGGTAAAGTTGCACGCTAATAATGCGAACCATGTCGTCGGTAAGTTTCCAACACCTTATTTCCCCATTATTAAACCGCTGCTCCGCACTGCGGGCAATGAGTCCAATCAGCTTGCAGCCCAGCGCCGCAATGGGCACAGTAGCGCCCGGTTACAGGTGAATCTGGGGCTGGGATGCTTAATTTTCAATTCTCGCGTGGTTGATCCGTTATTGGAGCCACATTTAATGACCGGTTTTGAAAGAAACCGGCTGCAGCCAACAGTAATAAGACAACTCCCAAGATCGGTAAGCCGATCATGAGCACCGTTAATATCCATCCAAATCCAAATGCTCCGACCATCATATCAAACCTCCAACGAACCACTACATTCTACATATTTCATCATCATTCGATCAGCGCCAAATAACGGATCAGAATATCCACCATATAGCTTGCATAAAATTCCCAACCTCATATCCAGTTCCATCCGGTGCCTGGTACCCGCCAATCACCTTCTTGGCGCACAGTTCACATCAGTCAGCATGCCCATGCTGATGCCCATCATCAGGCATACCAGCTTTTACATATCGCTGCGGTTCTTTATCAAAATCTCGTTTGCAGCCAGGTGAACAAAAGTAATAGGTCTTTCCCAGGTAGCTTGACTGACCCGCGGCGGTCTTCGGGTCTACTTCCATTCCACATACGTGGTCTATTTCCATACGGTTTGCTTCCTTCCTTATCAATAATATCGTTATAGCACAAATTCATTAACTGCAGATGAACTCGCTATTGCTCATTCTTATTCCCGTCTTGCTCCAAAGCCGCCATCTCGCCTTGCAAGTTGAAGATGTTGGTATAACCCAGACTCACCAGGGATTCTGCGGCAATCGCACTCATCCGCCCACTACGGCAGTACAGAACGATCCTGGCATCCTTAGCGGGCAGCTGATCCAGGTTCTGCGCCACCTGATGATAAGCAATGGACTGATCGGTCCTGGCGATATCACCTTCAAAAGGAATGTGCACGTTCACCAAGGTGATGTCCTTATTCGCTAGCATATTCTGCAGCTCGCTGACGCTGATGTCTGTGTAGCTCCCTCCAGCTACATCTACAATCTTTCCAATCACTGCTACCGTTGCCTGGGGGGTTTGAGCTCCACCGCAGGCAGTAAGCAGGAGTAAGACTAATAATACGGATGCAATCATCGATCGAGACATGTTATTGGCTCCAATTCCGATACCAAACTATGTGTATCAACCACTAAATTCGCCAATCCTGGTGGAAAAATTTCTCATGGGTAATATCCAATAAATTTATTCAATTATGATCTTATTCGGACACCTGCGCAGGTAGAGATACCATTATGCTGGTGCCTTTGCCCATTGATGAACGCAAGGATAATGTGGCGCCGATCAGCTCAGCCCGCTCGTGCAATCCGAGCAGCCCAAAATGCCCATGGGCAGCGTATTCTGAGGGGGTAGCTGGTAAATTGAAACCCACTCCGTCGTCCTCGATCTTTAACATCACGCTATCGGGTGAAAAGGTAATGCTCAGCGAAGCATGCTTAGCCTGGGCGTGCCGGGAGACATTACTGCAGGCTTCCTGTGCCATGCGGTAGAGCGCCAGCTCAACCGAGGCTGGCAAGCGTCTTTCCGTCCCCTGGTGGTGGAATACCACACTGATACCTGCCCCTTCCCCCGTCTCCCGTGCCAGCATCTCCAGCGCAGGCACCAGACCCAGGTCTTCCAGGTATACCGGTCGCATCGCCCGGGTGAGACGGCGCAAGTTTTCAATCGTCTGCTCCGTGAGCTGCATAATCTCGCCCAACTCGGCAGATTCAGGGGTGGCTTCATTCGATGATGGCTGCAGCTCGAGCTGTGCCAGCTGCACCCTCTGCTTGAGGGCGATCAAGGCCTGCAAGGTATCATCGTGCAGCTCACGCGCCAGCCTGCGGCGCTCATCTTCCTGGGCCTCAGTGATGGCGCCGATGTAACCATGCAGGCTGCGCTGGGCATCCTCCACCCTGTCTGCCATCTGCACCAGCTCTTTTTGCAGGTGCTGGATCTCGGCAATCCCGCCCACTGACTGCTTAATGGTGCTAAAGTCACCGGCTGCCAACGTGGCAGTCTTTGATTCGAGCAGGCGCAGAGGTCCAACCACCTGGCTGGCTCCAAACCACAGCGCCAACAGCATGATGAAAACCACCGGGACGAGGATCAGCGGTGCGAGTTGTGACGACCGCAAGGCAGGTGTGGAAACCGATTGCCAGGATTCTTCGGTGATCAGCGCCCATCCTGCTGAAGTCACCGGACTGTAGGCGGTCACATGCTCATCGCCGTCTACGTTCACGTACACCGTACCGCTCTCCCCTTGTAATGCTTCTGCCACGCCGGGGTGGTTCGGGTATTGGTCGCCAAAACCTCCCGTGTCGTACACCAACTGACCATCTGCACCCACCAACCATATGGATAACTGTCTATCTGGCGGAAGAATCTCACCCAGCGTGGAACGAATTAACTCATTCGTCGAAAACCCCCCAACCACGAGGGTTCCATCGTTCAGCTTCGATGAGATCAAGCCAAGCCTTTTGAAATCAATTGGAGTGTAGGTGAGCACCAGCTTACCTGTCTCTGAGCTGAGCTTAGCAAAGAAATACTGCCATCTCGAATCCGCAGTCCAGGCGTGCCACATCGGTTGATATTCTCCCATTGTCAGCAGCTGCCCCTGCGGGTTAAACATGGCAACACCGGCATCGAAATCGGGCATCAATGCGCTCAAGCTATCCAGGGTAACCGTGATGGGTTGGGAGCCATTGGCTGAGAGCATCTCTGCGATGATCTGCATTTCTTTCAGCCGGTTATCAATCTGCGCATTGAGCGCTCCTGCAGCTGTCCGCACAGCGCGCGCGTCTCGATCACCGACCATGGAACGCATGGCTTGTTGGTGTATGCTGATACTGCCGAAAGTGATGGCCACCAGCAAGATGGTCAGCGGCAGCAGGATAATGGCAAACAGCTGCAAAACCAATCCAAGGGCGGGCAGTTTTAGCTTGAACTTTGGGCGTTTAGACGCCTTCATATACGTACTGTCATTCTTCGGCGATATTCCCGATAGTCTGTGATATCCACCCCAATGAGACACCCCGCATGACCGCTTCGGTCCGACTACTGGCTTGCAGCTTGTTGAATATATGCGCCAGGTGTCCCTGGACGGTGCGGTCGCTGATGCCAAGCTGCACACCGATGGCTTTATTGGTAAAGCCTTTGGCAGTGAGAGAAAGTACTTCCAGCTCGCGCTGCGTGAGCTGCTCCATCTGCAGCGCTTCCCTGGGTTGGCTAAGCTGGGCGAGCAGTTTTCGGGTGATAGCCGGATCCAATACCGATTTACCGGCATATACATCCCGCACTGCCTGGATGAGCTCCTGCGGGGAGGCGGTCTTCAGCACGTAGCCGTTCGCTCCCGCCTGCAAGACTGCCAGCACATAAGGGTCATCGTCGTAAGCGGTCAGGATCAGCACACCCACCTGAGGAAAATTTGCTCTCACCCAGCGTGTGACTTCAATGCCACTGTATTTTGGCATCTGGATATCCAGCACAGCCACATCCGGCTGTTGCTGAGTGATCATCGTGCGCGCCATTTCACCGTCGTCGGCTTCCCCCACGACGCGGATATCACCGGCGCGCTCCAGGTATTGGCGGATGCCTGCCCGGACGATAGCGTGGTCGTCAGCCAGGAGTACGCCGATCGGCTCAGTTTTTTCGGTCATACTGTAGATTTCTCTGGTTTCTTAACCGGACCCGAAGCAAGTCCGGTCGTAATTGGTCGTCCTTGTGCCATGATTGCACGATCTAAATATGGATAAGTGTACCAGACGAGGCCGATTCCAAACAGCACTCCAGTTAATAAACGCATTAGTGAATTAAACGAACCAAAAGTCTCACCAGAATAAAAGGATAATGGGAAGATATGGAAAGTGAGCTGTGCCAGCCAAAGGTTGGCATAACGGAACCCCTGCCCAATCCCTGCCAGGTCGCTGAAGAAATGGCTGGTGCCATCGATTGCCATGGGCAGGAGGAATAACACCAGACCCCACCATGGCAATGGTTTAAGTTTCCGGCGTAATGGCCACCACAACAAGCCCATTAGCCACAGGCTGGTGAACATGGAGACCATCCGGTCAGACCAGGCGACTTTCCAGCCCATCTGCGCGTTCCCGATGAACTGGCGTAATATAAGCGGATTATTCGTCTGCTGCCAGGCGTTCTGGATATCGGCGAGTGAATAGGTGAAATGGCTACCAAACAGAAAGTAGGAGCGTTGCGGCAGCTGGTGGCACAACCACGAGTAGACGAAGTAAATCGCTCTGGCAGCGCTTGCCTGCCCGGCATGCATCAAGACCGGTGCCAGGAACGGCAGATATATGTAGACCCCGAGGGCGATACTCATAAGGATAATCCAATATCGACGGAGAAATATTTTCATTGGATGCGCACTTCAAATGATAAACCACCACCCTCCTTCGAAGGGTTCATAACCTCATCCCAGCCAGGCTATTTGACCCCGCAGCTCCCGCCTCCGCTGGGTGCCTGCTCAAGCAATCCATTTTGTGAAAGCCACTGGTGAACCGCCTGGAAACCAGAAATTGATGCATACTGGTAGCTCACAACCGTCTTGGCATCCACCTGGGCGAATTCCTGTTTATCCGCAGCTTTAAAGGCGGTTGCCAGTTCCAGCATCTGCTGTGGGTACCAAAAGGCGGTTACATATTTTGCCGTCTCGAACATTTGAGCCGTGGAAGCACCTTGGGAGGCCAGCAGCTCCAGTAAGCCCAACATCGCCATCCCATGATTGCAGTCTGGGAAATGGGTGGGGTTATTACAGCATGGGCGGTAGACCACCGAAGCCACTTCCAGCAGCCGGGCTTGCTGCTCATCGGTTAACGTCATGATCTTGGTGCTGGCGTATAAATCGGTGGACTTTTTAGATCCAAGCGTCCAACCACCGGTGGAAGCGAACCCGCCTACCTTGTCTCTCCCCCCAGACATCATCGGACCATCGGTGAGGATGGCATTCTGGTTGGTCAAACCCAGGGCCCAGAAGAAATTCAACAAGAAGTAGGCATTCTCCGGCGTGAAAACAACTTCAGCCTGAGTGCCATTGGACAGGATGGTCATCTGCTCGTCCGTCAACGGCTTGTTTTGCGACTTATACAGACCGGTGAATTGGAGCATGTCAATCGCCCCGGCAGCCAACAACTGCGGACCAATATCGCCAAAAACAGCCGGTACTTTATACCCATCTGGCGGGTTGATCTCACCCATCAGTGACATGGCATCAGCTTGTGTTTGTGCTCCGCTGTGGGCTGCGCTTTGTGCTTCGCTGGTGGGTGCCATGGTGTGCAGCGACTGCCGACCAAACATATAGCCGCCCCCACCCCCGAGAGCGAAAACCAACAGCAGCAACAGGGATTTAATCGCCACCGATCGCCGCCGGTGAGCTGCCAGCCTGGAGCCAGACTTCTCACCCTGCGATATGCTTTCATCATTTGAGTCTTGCATTTGATAAAACATGTTCATTCTCCTTAGGAACGCTGGGATTAAGAACTGATTGTGGAGTCACGCATACAGAAAAGGGGTATATCGATATAAGGATGTTCACACGCTTCCAATAATCAATCTCGCGTTTGGTAAGCATAAGTTGGCTTGCTTCTATATACAGGAAATTATTTACTGACTTATCCAGCGGGTTTATGCTTGATCAGTTTTACGGAAGGTAGAAATGCTGATTCGAACATCCCCGAGATGGCTGCAACCAGGTATGGGTCTGCCCGCTGCTGCGGAGTATCCACCACCGAGAACCAGGTCTGCCCTTCATAACCATGGGCGATCAGCGCCATTGGTTCCCGCACGTCCTGGTACACCAGCAGCACTACCATCTGGCAGTCGCATTGGTCGGTCCCATGGTGCGGGCAAGGGCACACCGTCTTCGCCTGGCGAGCCGTCTGCAGGTCAAAGGTGCGTAGCACCGATAAACCCGCCTGACCTACCATACGAGACAGCCATTCCACTGCCTCGTCACAAGGCTGAGCCAACATTATGAGGGCAGAATGATCGTTCATAACCATTTCAATGGATAATCCTGGTACTTCACAGAATTCGGATGTACCTGCTGGAGACTCATCCTCTCACCGCTGCTGGCAGCCTATCTACCACGCTGTTCAACTGTCGATTCCATCCAACCGCGGTAGAGCATAGAACGATTTTCACTAGGGTCCCCAGTTAGACAATACCGTCAGAGTCTTGTCACCCCAGGTTGAATCGTTGCTGGGGAGGTGGACGCGGAAGTCATGCATGCCATCCATTCCAGCATGCATCATGAACTTCATGTCAAGGATGGTTGAATCCCCGGGTTTGAGTGCCATCGAACCGATGGTAGGAGTAGGGGGTCAGCACCCCACCAGAACTTCAACATAAGGCGTTTTACTGAATCGTAGGGTCTTATCACCCACATTGGTGAGGGTGAACTTGACTTCCACAGTCCGTCCAAGCTTGACATTGCCCAGGTCTACTTTTTCGCGGTCCACCTTCAAGCTGGGTGAACCAGTCACTTCGATGCCCGCTGTCGGTCCTGAAGGCTTTCGAAAGGCGAACACCGCGCCGACGATCAACAGCAAGCCAGCGGTCAAAAGCAGGATCAACGGCCAACTTTGTTTCTTCCTGTGGTGTCTGAGTGCTTTCTTTGGTTTATTTTGACTCATGGTGTAACCTCCGAACTAAATTGGAATGTCCATAGGTATGAAATAAGTGCCCAGGTTTGGTCATCGGTAAAAATTGCACCCCAGGAGGGCATACCCGTCCCCATACCGCCGCGGATGATCTTGCCCTGCAGGTGAGCCGGGCTGGCAGAGAGCATAGCAGACGGGTCGGTGAAGTTTGCCGGTCGTTGAGTGTGCTCACCCATGCTTTGGTTTGTATCTTGAATAGCTGAACCAGCGGCTAACTGGTCGGCAAATACCCCATTCCCGTCCCCCTTCTCTCCATGGCAGGCAGCGCAGTTGGCTGCAAACAACTCGCCACCAGCCTTCACCTGTTCAGGGGTAGTGTTGGACTGCCCCACCCAGGCGACCAGGTCCCACACCTGCTGGTCGGTCAGGTCCTTATATCCTTCATCAGCCCGCAATGCAGACCACAGGTCAATGGGAGTGTGCGAGATGTAGTACTCCCGGTTGGTGTAGCTATCGGGCACGCTGCGATTGAGCAGCGCCCCGCGCCAGGCAGATGGGATGGTCGCAGGCGTAAGCGCAGCTTTGTGGGTCGCGTCGATATCCAGCCCCAGGGTAACGTAGAGCGGTGGCTTAACCGGCTCGGTCTTTGCCGCAGGGTCCGTGACTTCGATCGTGCCGCGCATGCGCCAGTGGTTCAAGCTGCACCAGCGGGTGCAGTAAAAGGTGTATTTGCCCGGTTTAGTGAACACCAGGGTGACATCTGTCATTTCGCCCGGGTTGATCTCCACAGCCGATTGGTCGAGCTGCCCGACGGCAAAGCCATGTGACACATCATCCGAAGTCAGCCGCAAGTGGAGCGGTTCACCCACTGCCACGGTGAGGTTTTCAGGAGTCCAGCCGCCATTTTCAGCCATGCGGGCGTGCACCACAATAGCATTTGAGCCGTGCACATTTTTAATCACCGGGATGGAAATCACTGCTGCCAATCCCAGGATGATCATGCCACGGGCGAGCCACTCTTTAATCATTGCCTATCCTGCCAGCAGCCATGCGAATGCACCGGCATACACCAGGTAAAATGCTAAAACCGGGAAATTCGGCAAAGAGATTTTCTTGCCATCTCTGTTAGAGAGCTTCCTGGTGAGCCGGGCAGACCAAAACACGCCCACCGCCAGCAGGAGGATTTGTAACAGGAGGCTCAGGCGTGACAAATCCAGGCTCCCCGTGGAAGTACCGGCTCCCCACAAGTGCCAGCCCCACCCGAAAGGATCATTCAGTACTACCAAAATGTAATTAAGCTTGGGGAGGGCAAAGGAGATGGTAAATGCCATCCAGGCTAATAACCCCAACGGAAGCAACCCCTGGGCCTGGTTGTTTATCAGACGCTTCAACGGCATGCTGCTCCGGCTGATTTTCTTCCACGCTGCAACGCACAAGGTGAAGATTCCGGGTAATAACAACAAGTTGAGCGCAAGGAACCCCGCAGCATACACCACCCACGCCTGCGAGCCGATTTGGTATGCACTCAGCTTCAGCCAACCCCAGGGTCCCAGGAAGACAGCCGAAAATACCAACGCTGAACCGAGCATGATCAGCGCCAGGAAAGTTTCATCGAGATGGGACGAGTGGGGAGGTTGGTTCAGATCGGTGCCATAGGGGCGCAGGTTCAATGCCAGGTTGTCTTTGGGGCAGGCGCGCAGGCATTCCATGCACAACCCGCAAGCTGAGCTGTCCTTCATCGCCACCGGGTAAATTCCCCACGGGCATGCCTTGTAGCAGGATTTATCTCCGTGCCTGGCACAAATTTCCTTGTCGATCACCTTCACTTCCAGCGGGGCAGCCTTGGAATACATCCCGCTGAAGCCGCCAATCGGGCAAATATAGCTGCAGAACGCACGGTTCTCGAAGACCAGGCTCATCCCGACTGCCAGGACAAAAATCGCCAGCAGCACCCATCCGGTGATGTGCGGGTCGGTTAGAGTGAGGGCACTGAACATGCCGATCAGCAGGAACCCGCCTGACTGCAACCAGGAGCCTCGCAGGCGCTTCGGCCATCTCAGGTTGAGACCCAACCTGCGCTTCCCTTTTTCCATGATCCCGCCCTGCTGCAGCCAATCACCTGGCAGCGAGATGGGGCAGATGCTGCACCACGAACGCCCACCCAGGGGGATGAACCCCAGCTTGAGCGTCGTCCACCAGGCGATCCACACCATGATGATGGCGAAATTATGGCTGCCAACACGGGAACCCAGCAGGCCAGTGGCGATGGTGAACATAAAACCAACCAGCATAAGCGCCCGCAAGACGAACTGTGGCCAGCGATTCTCGATGACTGCCCGCAGCCAAGGGATGCGGAACAGGTTGATGCGTGCCGGGTTGGTACGAGCTCTTAGAGGTTGGGCTGCGGGAACCTCGATCACTTTGTCTTCCACCCAGGGGAATTCCTGCAGGCGGGTCATTTTCGTCCCTTCCACACCCCTGCGAAGAGGGCCAGTCCTACCAGGGTAGATTGACCGCCACAAGAAAGTGTTTTGCCCAACTTCCAGCTTGCCGGTCATAAAGGGGTGCATATTCCCGCACGTTACCGTGCAGTGGAAGCGAAAGCTGCCGCTCCGGTCAGCGGTAAATGTGATGCTGGCGGGAATGCCCGGATCAGCCGAAGTTTGTATGTCATATCCATCGATGGCCAGGCCATGGACTACATCCATTGCCACCAGCTCAATCGTCACCCGGTCACCTGGATTAACCTTTAGCACTCCCGGGCTGTATTCAAAACGGCTGGCTTCGATGCGGAAGGTGCGCTCAGTAGGCGCGGCCGCTCCCGCCGGGATGGGCATGAAAACAACCAAAAGCGCCAGCCCAACGAGCAAAACCCAATGCCACCAGTGATTCGAGCTCATGAGGATAATATAGGCGAATTACGGCATGTTGGAGGAACCGTACTGGGCGTAGGTCTGGTCGATATAGGTTTTGATCTCTGGTGGAGATTTACCCTGCTGCGAAAGTCTCATCACATCCTGGGTGATATCCACGCAGATGGAGCAACCCAAAGCGTGTGAATCATAGGTGATCGTTCCATTCTCGTCGACGCCGGATATATAACAGGAGTAGTTCGAGGTGTGCCCGATATCTTCACACCCGCAGTAGCAAGGGATCTGCTTCATCACATCGGGGTTGGCTGCTGCGTACTGGTAAGCCTGCTGGACCACCGTCGGGGCTGATTTCACTTCACCCGGCATGTCATCCATCGACGCCATCGCCAGGTGTCCCGAAGTGGAGGAGGCCTTGCTGCAGCCTGAAAGGACAACTGTAAATATTGGAATGATTGACAGAATCGATATCAGCTTTACCAGCGTTGATGACTTCAACCAGATACCTCCATTGATTGGGGATGTTCAGGGATTATACGGGCGCAATTAGTCAGGGATGAGCGCCATCTGACGGGTGCGCGAATAGGCATAATTGCCTATATCAAATTAAGGCGGCTTGATTGACCCAAAGGTGGAATTATTGACCTTTTTCGATGTTCCTGCACGGAGTTGTCAGTTCAAGTGAGGTGAAGCAAAAAGGTAATTACCTACCAGAATCGGTAATTATGGAAGTTTACAACAAGTTATAGGAGCAGATTGCTCCCCGAAAAACAGCTGGGACAGGTTTGTCGGGCTTCGGAGCGTGGGAGAATCATCTATTTCAGGAACGCCCTCCTCGCAATGTCGGTTAAATTGTTTGATTTTCCAAATTATGGCTATGGTAATCAGTAAAGTGAACTCGGTGAGTAATACCCAAAAAGCATAGAAAATCATTGCGGATCTCGGTATTGTTTTCAATTGCGGAGGAAAATAATTGAATGGCGGTAGGATTCCGGGACCGAACCAGGATTGCATGAAAACATGTTCCGGCAGCCTAACCGCCCCAAATGCCTCGATCTCAGCCCGAGTGTACTTACCTCCTGGCAGACACTGCTAATCTCTATGGGTTGTCATAGACGAAGAATATATAATCTTGAGATTCCGTTTTGATACCCAAATCGTGTAATATCCTGAGGAGCTGAGCACGGTGATCGGTACCATGATTAGCCACATGGATAAGCACCTGCCACACGATAAGATCCTTGTCTTCTCCCCATGTGATCGGTTTTTCGAATAGCATATCGTCCTGCAATTTTACAAGATAAGCGCGCATATCTTGCTCAACCCTGTCCCAATGTACGCGGATGGTTTCCCGCTCATCAATGTTAGCAGGAGAGAGAAAATCTGAGCTTTCAAGGTTTTGCAATTCTTTAAACCATCCTTCATCCACATTCATTAAATGGACGATTTGGTTTCGAACAGACCCATGGGAGTAGTCTACATTTTGAGTGAACTGTTCATATGATAACGATGAGATATATTTATCCCAAATTTTACGGTTTTCAGTGAAGTGATATTCGTAGAAATGGCGAAAGGCATTTGCATTCATGTTGTACCGTCCTTTTATATAGATGATATTTAGATGATCAAATCTATTAATGATAAATGTTCTAATACCATAAAGGTTTATGCGCTCGACTCAATATTCTTCAACAGCAGCTGATGGATGATTCTGCGGTGATGAAAAGCCTTAAAACCACTTTAGCAGGTTCTCCAGCCAGTTGCGCACCGCCTTGGGTGACTTGAGCACATAATCTCCCCCGGTGGAGCGGATATAGCCGAAATAGTGCGCCACCGAGATCGCCACACCCCCATTGGAGTGGATGGTCTGGAATGCTTCTGCGTCATTGTCATCATCACCGATGTACAGCTGGCGTGCCCCCTGCTGTGGGAAGCTCTCCAACAAAAAGGAGACTGCCTTGCCTTTGTGCGCCCTGGCAGAGCTGACTTCCAGAAATTTTTTCTGCTTGATCAAGCGGTATTCATCGGTGATCAGCTCCTGGTCCAGCGTTTGCTGGATGGCAGAGATCACCCGCACGACTTCCTTATCAGGAGCGAAGCGGGCATGCAGCGCCAGCGACCAGCCTTTGTCTTCCAGGAAGTATCCTTTCCGTCCAGCGATGATTTCCTCCCATAGAGGTTTTAACTTATCCAGGTAAGGTCTGACCTGGGCGTAATTCTCGCGTTGGATCCGTTCTCCCTCCGGGGTTTGCAGCTCGATTCCATAGGTACTGGCGATAAAGATCCCCCGCACCGGCAATAATGCCTGGAGGTCCTGCATGCACCTGCCGCTGACGATCGCCACCCTCAGGCTGCTTTTTTCTGCCAGGCGCTTGATCAGCTCAATGACTTTGACGTCCGGTTTGATGATATCGGGTGTTCGGGTGAATTCCACCAGCGTGCCGTCATAATCGAGGAACAGCCATAACCTATCCGCCTCAGAAACCCAGGTATTCAGCTCATTTTCGGATGAAAACCTCAAGCTATTTCTCCTCTTACCATCAATGGCAGGATATCATGTTGGAAGATTGCCTGCCAGGTGAAATTTTTCCGCACACGCTGGCGCAACCTCTGGGTGGAGCTGCTTCGTGCCCAGCTAAGGATCAGATCTGCCACCTGGTTTGCGGAGGCATCAACGAGGAACCGGGTCACGTCATCACCGCCAATCTCATCCGCGGCCGGGATTCCCGTGCTGAAGATGGGCATACCGTTCAATCCCGCCTCCAGGATAGGAATCCCGAACCCCTCCCTGTGGCTGGGGATGAACAGCGCATCACATGCCCGGTACAGCTCCCTCAGCAGCGGCAGTCCGATCGTGTACCCAGCCTCCACTTGCGGACTCATTGAATAAACAAATGCTGCCTCCCGCTCGATATCCAGCTTGCGGCGTAAATCCAGCAGGCTGTGATAGTAGACCATGTTTTCTGGGTCGTGCGGGTCGGGTGGACCGGTGATTACCAGCTTCGGGTGGATACCCATGGCTTTCAAATTGGCTGTGACCTGCAGTCCTAGCTCGATGTTCTTCGCCTGGGTAATACGCACCGGCATCAGCAGGATCAGGTCAGCTCCCCCTAGCTCCAGCTGCTCGCTGAGCGCCTGACCTTGCTGAGATAGGCTGTACAACTCTACCGGGTCCACGCCATTATAGACCACGTGGACGGATTCAGGCGCACATCCCAGCAAACCTGCCAGCTCTGACTGGCGGCGAAGGGAAACGGTTACGTAAGTGACCTCCTTCCGGTAAGTGCGCAGCAGGTCCCAGGGGTAACCCGGGTGGACGCTTGACCAGGAGTGTGGGCTGGTCCAGGTGAAGTCGTGGCACCAGGCAATGCAATGGCTGACCCTGCCCTGGTCGAGCAATCGCATCAATGCAGCAGTCAGCGGCAGGTTGAAATGCTTGGTAAAGAGGTTGTGGATGATGACGTTATCCATGCCCTGCAGGGCAAGTGCCAGCGATTTCTCCAGACTGGTCGATAAAGCCTCGAAATCGTCAGGGATAATGCCGGCTTCCAGCTGTTGGCTGGCATGGACAATTTGTGGGTGGAGGGAGTCCATCTCGGGGATGCGGATAAACTCCACTGCCTGCGGGAGGGCACTCTCCTCCCCGACTCCGGCAACCAGCCTCACCGAGTAGCCTGCCTCGAGCAGCAGCGAAGTGTGCGCCTGGACCACCGCTTCAACCCCGCCGACCACCGGAGGAACTAGAATAATGCAAGATCGCTGTTTTCATAAACGCAAATCGACGATCACCTGCAGCTGCTTGCACAGCCAATCGACGATATCCTCGCTATTGATGAGGCTGCGTAAACGCTCCGCTTTCTCTTTCCGTTCATCGGCGGGCATGATCAATGCCTGGTGCAGAGCGCTGGCTGTTGCTGAGATGTCCAAAGGCGGGATGACCAATGCACCCGTCCCAAGCTGCTGATGGGCTCCCGTCCGCTCAGATAGCACCAGCACCCCCTGCTGTTGGTTGACTACCGGACCCTCCTTTGCAACCAGGTTCATCCCATCGGCGATGGAATTCACCAGCAGCACATCGTAGAGCTGCATCGCGGCCACGGCGCGTGGGTAGTTTTCTCCCACCACCACCCGCACCGGCTCCCAATTACTATCCCCGTATTTGGCGTTCACCTGCCCGGCTGCACCCATCAATTCATTTAGATAGTTTTGATATTGCTCCACCTCCATCCGCGAGGGCACCAGCAACGCCAGAAACTGCACCTTGCCGCGGTGCTCCGGGTACAACTCGAGCAGCTCTTCGAATGCCTGAAAGCCGCGCACGATATTTTTGCTGGGTTCGATCCGGTCGATACGCAAAATTAGTGGATTGCCGCCATATTGCTCTAAAAATGACTTGTGGTGTACCGCCACTACTTCCGTCTCGGCCAGCCGCTCGAGTGCCTTCACGTCGATGGAGATAGGGAAGTCTCGCACATGGGTGGTGTGGTTTCGATACCACACCCGCCCCTGCTTGAAATTCACGTGCGCACGTGGCAGGTGCGATTCACAGGTGCGGATGAAATTCAAGCCATCTTCACGCGTTTGGAAACCCAGCAGGTCAACAGAGCACAACCCTTCCAGGATGCTCTGCCGCATGCGCGCAGGCAGGAAGGCCCAATCCTCCGCCCCCGGCCAAGGGATGTGGATGAAGTGCATCAGCGTATATTTTTTCTTTGGGCGAAATACCCTGCGGATGAAATAAGGTGCCAGGTACAGGTGATAGTCTTGCAGCATCACCAGTGCTGGCTGCGGTTTTAACAAGATTTGTTTTACCACAGCATCGGCAAACTGCCGGTTGACCACCACGTAGCCATTTTGCCAGTTCTGCCATGTGGTGCGGTCAATGGTTGGCGAGCGGAAGATATCCCACATGGAATGCTGCAGGAACCATAATAGCGGGTTGGCGATCACCTTGTAATAGCCATCATAGGCTGCTTCTTCTGAAGCCACAAACTTAACCTGTATAGAACCACTTCCCTCGCCCATAGGAACCAATCCACCCTGCCAGTTCCTATCTTCCTCAGTGAGTGCGCTGGCGATCCAGCACGCATCGACATGCTGTGCGATGCCGGATAAGGCAGTCACCAGCCCTCCACCTCCGCTGCGTTGTGGCTGGACGATGCCATCCTCATCGGTGTGGAAGGTAACTGGCCCATGGTTGGAGGCGATGATCAGCTGCCTGGATTGAAGGAGCTCTTCCCACGAGTTGCAGTATTCCGCACTGTTTTGAACGTCGATCAATTCTGGATAAGTATCCATGGCATTTACCCTTATCTCGATAACCTGTACTCCTTATCAATACCCCGAAAGCAAAACCCACATATGCTTACAAATCATGTCTAAACAAGATTATAAAATGGCCAGTTATTACCCGTTCCTCGAAAGTTGTTGTATTTGCGTGGTCTGGTGCAATTCATGCTCTATTTTCGTGTTTTTTCGCCCTCTTTCGTGCACCAAGGATTCCATTCTCAATTATTATATCTTTGGTGTTCCCAATTTCTCGTGGTCCCCATCGTCACTCACCCAATGATTATACCGTCCTGGTCACTGCTTTCCCAATAAGTAGATGAGCATGCTTTAACCAATAATAATAACTAGAATGCAGGTTTAATGAGCGGAATGAACTTGGCAAATACCCTTGCTAACAGCCGAATCACCTTCTCCGATGTAATTTCTGTTCACCTATTATTTCTATGGCGGCAGGTACAACCAGAGATCACCCCGTTGATAAGCAATCTCCAGGCCTCGCAGTGGAGATTGGTCCATGGTACATCCGTTGCAAATGATGGCACAGGGCTTAAACTCTGAATGACTGTAGCGGTCGGTGGGACCGCTGACAATCCACTCAATCCTGGTTGAGGTGCGGGGTGCGCCCATCAGGACCCATAATAGATATTCGGGGTCATCCCCGCGCAGCATAACCCCGATATCCGCACATCCCCTGGCTTTGATGATATCGGTATACTCGGTGTAGACACCCTTTACACTCGGTGCATTGGCAAAATAAAGCTCCAGGCGCGGTTTTACCAGGATATTCTCGTGCTCCGAAACACTCCCCGGTAAGCTGATCAGGGAGCGTGAATTAATGCTTAGCAGCCAGGGGATTGACCCCACCAATAACAAAGCTGTGACCAGGTAACCCGCCTTTATCTTATCCCAACCAGCCAGGATCACCCCTGCCACAGGTGCAAACAGGACGAAAAAAGCCAGGTCATAGCGGGTGCCAAATGCATTCCATTTATATATAAAACTGAACAGCAGGAAAGTGCATGCCACCAGCAGCCCATAAAGTAGCAGGGATCTACCATGTTTTTTAAACACGAAAAACATGCTGATAAACAGGGCGAAGATAAGATAAGCGTGGAAGGGATTGGAGGCAGTGTCTTCATAGGTGGACGGGGACACGACCTGGAAGAAGCCGACGGCGGTCATGCGCGGGTCATTGATATCCAGGCCAAGTTTAACCACAATTTTCAAGATTATCAGGTAGACGGCGTGGTTAAATTCATCCAGGCGGGGCAGGCCGGCGTGCATCCCGATATTCTTTAACAGGGTGGCAATAAAGCCTTGTACGCTGTGCAGCTGGTTGTAATGGGTTTCGAAGTCCACCGGGTTGGATAGAGCACCATAGGTAACAAAATTTCGCGCCAGGTAACCCGCATTCAGCAAGCCGATGATAAGGATGGCAATCGCACCCCACTTCAATAGCGATACTATTCCATGTCGCTTTCCAATCAGATACACCAGCCAGAAGGCAAAGGGGATGAGGAAGGGTACTGCCACAGGTTTGGTTAGAATCGCCAACCCGGCAGCTGCCGACACATATACCAGGGACCGATTCTCGTTATTTTTATTATAAGCCAGCACCTCAACAACGGCGCACACGACCCAAAACGTGGCTACGTAATCATTGATTGTGCTGGATGCCTCGACAATTCCCATCGGTATGGTGACGGCGAAAGCAGCTGCCAGCCATTGGCCCGTGGATTTTGCTCCCAGGTAATATGCGATCAGTGATACTCCGAGCAGGCTCCCCACCATTGCCGCCCACTCGGGGAAGTTCGCCAACCTGTCACTTTGGGTTAAAACGTAGGTGTTCAGGATCATCTCTTCAGCACCGGGAGGCATGCTGGTCTGACGGTCGATCCCCGTGGCATGATGCCAGATGGACTGGTCTTGAGCCCAGTGGGCCACCCGGCTCAGATGGTAGGTGAGAGAGTCCCAGGTTTGGGGAGGGGTAATCCAGGCGACCAGGGCGGTGATGAGCAAGACTGAACCAACCATCACCATCAACAGTCGGTTCCACCCGTTCTTCGGTAGCTGGAAGCGGGGTAGCTCGACTTTCTGCCCCCGCCCTCGCTTACGCCAAAACCAGGCAAAGAATAGCACAATGGGCAGCAGCCAGGTTATGACCAGACCCACCACAGTAATCCAGCTGAAAATGCTGAGCAGTTCCATACTCAACACCAGGTAACAGCCATACCAGATGGCAGAATGGATAAAGACCCTGCGGGTTGGGTCGGAGGGGAACCTGTTGCTGAGATATATAAATATCGCGAAATACGCCAGCAGTGGGATCAGTGCAAGGAGGATCTGCATTCAGTGGTTCCAGTAGATCTACGTGATTAATTTCCCCAGGCCAGCCTGTAAGCCGCATTCTGTGCGTGCGGGTTTCCCCGCACCGATGACCATCTCTCTAGGGCGTAAGTTACCTCACGTCTCATGCAGTCTACCCGATGCTGCAGACCTTGCGATCCAGGTGACGAGCAGTCACCTCCCAATGGGATTGCATCTGCTTGACCTTGCTCCAGGCGGGGGTTACCTGGCCGCAGACGTTACCGCCTGCGCCGGTGGTCTCTTACACCACCTTTTCACCCTTACAACCCTCATTTTCTCCTCCCCTAAATCCGAAGGATTTGGGGGAGGTGGGAGGGGGTTGCGGTCTGTTTCTGTGGCCCGATCCGTCAGGTTGCCCCGTCCCGGGAGTTACCCGGCGCCTTGCTCTGTGGAGTGCGGACTTTCCTCGATGGCACAAGACCACCGCGATCATCCGGTCAGCCTGGGGATATTCATCATACCATAATTTCTTTTCAGGATTTTATTCGGAGGCTTGCTGTTTTGGCAGGGAGTTTTTTGTAATCAGATAAAACCCTCGGATCAGCACATCCGCCAGGTAGGTGATCAGAAACACAAAAGTAACGTCTAGGAGCAGGTTAAATAGGAACATATGTTTGACAAGCTCAAAGGTTCCCTCTGCCATCAAGACAGTCATATATTGAATCACAGCCATAATAGTGATGGTTAGGTGCAATCCTGAGAGGACCAGGTTTTTTTTATCATGGTCATATCGCTTTATCTTCACCCAGACCGCTCCCATGTTGAGCAATAATAATCCGATCAAAGTCCAAATCGACTTTGGCAGGACAGCCAGACGCAGCTTGTTCCAAAATGCAAATGCCTGGCTTTTATCATATGAGCCAGAGACATCTGATGATACAAAATTACCCAGGTTAGACTGCTGCAGCTCAAATGCTGTGGAAGTACTGTTATTCATCAAGGTGAATAAACGGTTTGGATGTATAAGATAAAATTTGAAAATCTGAAAATATAACCAGCTGTGCTGAAAATCTTCGTAGACGTTCCTGTTCACTCCTTCGGAAAAAGCATATGTTCCTTTGTATATGATCATATCCGCTGGAAGCCCAAGCTCCGCCAGGTCTTGCCCGGGATTCTGAGAATTACCAACTATCTCAAGAAAAACTGAATTCCAAAGGTCTCCGGAGCGATAATAACGCGGCAGGCCAAAAGCAAACAATAAAAATGAGCCAACGATCAAGCCAAATGAAAACAACAATGCCACCTGTGTGCGCCACTTTTCAAATACCTTGGGTGGGCGAATGAACCTCATTAGCCAATAACCCAGCAGAGCTAACGGTATTCCCATGGCAGCATTTTGCGGTTTGGCAGTCACGAATAAAAAAGCGGTCACAAAATATAAAATTGCCCAACCAAAGCCAACCTGTTTTTGATCCGCCTGGATAGCAATTAATAAGACAATCCCTATGTTGAGGGTCAGAAAGATGTAAGAGGCAGGTTCGCTATATATAGAATTCAGATAAGATATATAACCCACATCAGTAAAGAATATCAAAATACAGGCGTATATGACCCATTTTAAACGCGGCACCGCCCGGGAAATGCCATATGCAACAACTGCCAGGCAGGCCAGGAGAACAACCAGGTGGACTGAGCCCAATGTCAAAAGATGGAACATGCCATCTTTTGAGGTGATGCTGTTGATCAAAATCGATGTAATTACGAATATCAGCTCCGATGATTGGTAACCTTTGATGTTATAGTGAAATTTTATAGGGAAACGCAAATTTATATTTGCCATATACTCTTTTGTATCACTTGCCTGTATTCCAACTTTATCCATGATACGGACGAAATCGCCGTTGTCAGCCAGACCGACAACAGGTGGAATGAACATCTGGTAAAGCAAAATCATGGTAAATAGGATCAGGAAAATCTTTTCGGCGCCAAGTCTGTTCTTCATTTTTATCTCCTTCCTCCAACTTCACTTATCCACCTGGCTAAGGATTAAGCTCATGACTGGACAAAGAGTAAATTTTGACATAATCATCCTGATAAACGGGGTCCCCGGCACCTGGAGGAGCCTGATTTGCCTGGCGGGTTACCAGGTATACAGGATGTTGTCCTTTACCGGGGAAATTTAGCACCTGGTACCACTGTAGAGCGCTCATCGAATCGTTGCCTTGAGAGACCATATTATTCCATTCACCGGGAAGGATAAAGTCGGCGTCATAGGAATGCAAACCCTGGCTCTGGCTTTCATTAGGGACGAGCAAGCGTTCCCGTTCCAGCCAGCGAAATTTAATAAAATCTTCTCCATATGGACCGTCTTCCAGCACAAGTGCATCTGGCGGAGTGTTGGCATTTAACCAATATACATATCGCCAGGCATCATCTGGAAGACAGTAATTAGGATCAAAATTTCCTTTCAAGCTGGCCAACACACCACAATCATTCCAAATAGCAATCTGTATGGTTCGCTTGGCATTCGTCCGAAGTTCAGCCAGGGGAGAGACACTCTGTGCAATCAAAAAACAGGCAAATATATAGATAAAAACCAAACGATTAACTGAGCGTCCCTCGATCAAATTCGCTAACCAATCAACGACCAAGACCGCAGCCAGCGTGATCACAATTTGAGCGGGAATCATACTGCGCATAGCTACGTTACTTCCTCCGCCTACATCAGTCACCAAGAAGATAAAAACGAGACTGATCAATGGTTGGAAACCGAGGACAATATCCTGAGTATTATGGAAGCTTTCCTCATGAGAGATAAGGTGTTTGATCCACCACACAATATATAAAATAAACATCAGACCCATATCAATAATTAATATCACTCCGGCTACCAGCGGAAGACCGAGCATAGTAAGTAATTTATCAATAAGGGAGTTAAAACTTGTGTTACCCCTAAAACGCTCGACGAGTGAGATTTGGAAATTATTATAGATGAATGAACTGTTATGCGAGGCAAATGATATTATTGGCGACCAGGCAACCAAGAAGAATAGAACGATTGCAAGAACGACCGGGAACCACATTCTAGCGCGTTCTCGCCACAGGGATCGAATATTCCATAAAATAACGAGACCACCGGCAATGACTAATCCAATAAAAACAAAAGGTGAGGTGGTCAGACAAAATCCGTAGAGGATACCTGTACAAGCTAACTTCAACCAGGTGGGTAAATCTAAATTCTTATATAACAGTATAAGAAATACCGCTACCATGCCGCCAGCTAAATGGTGCGGTACCCACATATAGAGTGTAAAAAACTGGCTGATTTGCATGGATCGAACCCCATTCATCAGCCAGCTTGGATCACGAATCCAAAACTCAACATTGTCTATTCCAGGCAAATTTGCAAATAAATCAAATCCGCCCATGACGGTAAAAAAACATATTCCTACCAACCGTACCCATGGTCGGCGAATATTCACTTGTAACAAAAGGTAGATTAAAGATAAGAAAGCAAATGTCTGTATAAAAGAATGGATCGCCATCGCCCGCATGAGGGAGACCGGTAACACCGGCAAGTTGCCCAGGATGGCAGGATAGATCCATGATCCATAGTAGTAACCAAGGTGAATGGATGGAAAGAAGTAATTTGATGGTGGAATTCCTGTACGCGCCACTGCAACGAGCTGCTGAATGTGCCAGGTTTCGTCATATGGACCCAGCTCCATAACATTGCCACCCTGGAAAAACATGAGCACACGTGGCAAGTTAGCGATAACTGCGAATAACGTAATAAATATTACTACTCCCCACTTTTCTAAATGGCTCACATTATTAAATTCTGTCGGATTCGAACTCTGGCTGTTTACAAAATTGACCTTCATTCGCCGGTTGGTGCGGCGCAGAATCCAGCTACCCAGGATAAGGAAGATTACCAGGATAAGCCAGGCCCACAATCCTGGTTGAATGTGTACAATATTCCCCACTATAATAAAGGTTAATGGTGTGATGACGAGTGAAATACATAAAGCTAACAGATAACGGTTAAGCCCTCGCAGTGCCGGAAAATCGATCCCGGTCAATAAAATATAACCCGGTATAAAGTACATTAGCACAGCGACCAAAACATCAAAGATCATCTGTAACATTCTCTAATCGCTTCCTCGAACACTAAGGTATGAAGCTTTGTTTCATGATATTGGCTCTGTCTTATGCTTTACTCGTTTAAATTCATTAAACTTTATGTGCTAAACCAAAACTAGCATATCAACGCCGATCTATCTCTCTTGTTTTCCTGGAAGAAGATCTGCGACAGATGCATTGATTCCTGCCAGAACTATTTTGGATGTAAATCATACAACACATATCCATCTCCTTGTGTTGACGGATACCGCGACAGATTTGCTTTTAGACGGGGCTGAGCATCGAGTTCCGCCATATTGGTGATCAGGAAGTAATCCGCGTTCGCAATGGCGTTTTTAAAATATGCGTCCCAATAAGGGTCATTCACATCCGAATTCCCACCTGCCAGTTCATTCATTTGCTGGTCGGCAGCTAATGGCCAGCCAATAACAGACGTCCAACCATAATAAGCTAGTCGTTGATTATAGTCGTGGGTAATCCCGATAATACGCGCATCTTTGGGTAATTCCTTACCCATTTTGATCCATCCAAGTATCTCATTCCGATAATTTACCTTGATAAGTTGAGTTCGTACATTCCAGACCGTAAACAACATACCAACCCCGACAATTCCCAGGAAAACTGCTTTCCAGACTACCCCTTGTTTATTCATTTGACCCATAAACAGCTGACCCAGAGGAGCCAGTGATAGGGCAACCAAGGGAACCGCAAACAAGTTGTAATAGCTGTGCGTAATGATCAGTTCCGGCACTGTCATGCCAAAGACCAGATACCCCAACCACATCCCGAACAACAGGATGCGCTTCTTCCCCGGAAGTATGAGTATAGCAGCCGCACCTAGCATAACCAACGCAAGATCAATGAGATTGTGGGCGGTGTCCAACCAACGCTTGTAGAACCATGGAGATGTCAATAAGTTGCTGAAGGCTAGCACCCATTGGCTAACATACGTTGAGCCTTGATTTCCTAGCATCAAGATGTAATAAATAGCAGGGATAATCGCCATCAATATTGCCGCCACCCAAACCTGCGATTGTTTTATTGCCTTGCGCAGTGGCCATGTATACAGGGTAAGCATCACGGCTGAAATAGCTATAGGGAAAACGGCAAATACTTTTATTAAAACGGCGATGCCTGATAGTATTCCCGCCGCAATTGCCCATTTCATGCTCTGGGCTTCACTCCACCTGTAGAGCGCATACAATGCCCATATGGTCCACATAATCATTAATACATCGGGCAGGAACGATCGGCTCGCATAAACCCCAAAGGGTATCAACATGTAAATCGCCTCCGAGATAATCGCGCCTTCCACGGAGGTTAACCGGCGAGCTAGAAGGAATAAGCCAATGCCGCCTATCACCCAATAAAGGATGGCATATAACCGGGCGATCCATAAATATTCATGACCAAGCAAACGATAGGTTAAGGCAACGACCCACTCGGATATGTTCGGCTCGAATATCGCATTAGCATTGCCGATCTCAATGGCTTTTTGACGTAAAACCGGGTCTGCTGATGGCATCATCTGGTAAAAATAACCCCGGGCGATGGTAGCAGAACGTAGCTGGCGCCAACCGTGGAAATCGAGCGGAGGGTTGGTGAGATTTATCAACCTCACTCCAATACCAATGCCAAAAATCAGTAATACCGCTAATAAAATGAGTATTCGTGATTTACCGAAAAAGGACCACGCCGGTGAAGCGGGTCCCGCCGTCTGATTGTCATTCAAGATAAAATCTCCACAATTATTAGCAAGCTTCTCGGAATAATGAAAAAATTATACCATGTTAAGATTTTCAGTTTTTTCTAAGTGAATCATCCCCAAGCCAGGTATTTTTTATTTCAGACATTCCACGCAACGAAAAAGTTTATTAGCCTTTCAGCAAAGCTGCGGAACCTGTCATACAGATAATGCGTCTACCTGGTAATGCACAGCATGTGGCATTCGCTCTCGACCCATCCAGACGGACCATTTAAGGCAAGCTTAAAGTCGAAAGTTTATTAATTAAAGTCTGGTCAGGTGCAAGCAGAGTATAATGCCTCAGATTTTTCCGTTGGAGATGATCATGCAAAGAAAATATAGTTCGATTATTGTCGTATTCATTTTGACCATTCTGGTATTGTCAGGCTGTAACCTGCCCGATAGGCAGATTTCTCAAGCACAGGCAACTATCCCGCCCAGCGCGGTGATACCCGCACCCTCGCCCACACCCGTTTCGCTGTGTGCCAACCCGTATTTCCCCAGCGGGTTGGGCGACACCTGGGAATACTCAGGCAACAATACAGCCCTAGGAGCATATAACCGGACGGATACCGTAAGCCAGTCCAGCGCTGATGCTTTTCGGGTTGACTCAACCTTAGCGGGTATTTCTTACAGCGTTAATTACAGATGTTCTTCCGCCGGATTGACCGCCAGTGACCCCGTCCAGCAGTATGCCGGGGCTTTCCTCAGCGGCCCAAACGCTCCCCTGAACGTGAAATTGTCCTCCGTCTCGGGCATCACCCTGCCCGCAAAAATCGCTCCGGGTGACACCTGGCAACAGACTGCCGATTTCTCAGCCACCTCTCCACAGCTCAATGCAAGCGGTACGATCGCCATTGATTACGCTGCGATAGGGTATGAGAATGTCACCGTTCCTCTAGGGACGTTCAATGCCCTGCGGGTGGATGTGATCATCCGCATACTGGTCACCCCATTGAAGATCGAGGCCGGGTCATACACCGCCTCCACCTGGCTGGTCCAGGATATCGGGATGGTCAAGAGTGAAGGCACCAGCCACGTGACTGGGATCGATTTCTCGGATAGCATGCAGCTCGCACGCTTCACCACCGCTCCATAAGAATTTATCCCCACAAGATTAATAAGGGCGCAGACGATTAATCTATTTAGGTTGGCCGTCTGCGCTTTGACCTATCTCGATCTTTACCCCGATGTGCCCCAGACGCAGCTCGTCACCATGGGTGATCACCACCGGCGTTGTTACAGCATCCCCGTTCAGGAAAGTGCCATTGGTAGACGCCAGGTCTTCCAGCCACCATTGCTGTTTGCGGTATGCCAGCCTGGCATGTTGAGACGAAACGGTCTGGTCATCCAGGGAGAAATCACACCCGGCGTCCCTTCCCATGATGATTACCGGCTTGATATAACGCTGTGACCTGACCCCGTCTTCCAATTGGTGGGTCAAGATGAGCGGAGGCGGCTGGCGGGCAGCCAACAACTCACCCTGCTTCTTCAGGTCGCGCAATAAGATATAGATTGCATACCCAAGGAACGCATACAGTAATACAGCCAGGATGATCCGCAAAACGAGTAAAACGATTCCACTCACCACCGGATTATACCTTTACAACACTTCAGAGGCGGGTGGATCGACCGGCAGCTCCTGGGTGTAACCGGTTGGTACGTCTTCTTCCACGCCGTACACCAGCGGAACCCCTGCCAGCCGGATCACATCCCCCGGGCTGAGCATATGGCTCGACACCACCGCATCATTCACGAAAGTACCCCCGGTAGAGTCCAGGTCAAAGATCACGAACCGTCCCTGGATCAGCCGCAGCTGGGCATGCAGGCGCGAGACCCGCATGTCATCCAGCTGCACCTGGTTGGACGGATCCCGGCCAATATTGATCACGGGCTCGGTGATTGGATATGTCGTCAACCCATTGACGATTATAAATGCCTTTGGAACCAACCCCACGCTTGCCAGGCTCGAGCCCTCCAGCTTGCCATCCACTTTCGTGGTGTGTGAATCACCCATCCCCAACTGGCTGTATTCGACCAGGACTTTAATCTCCGGTGATTGGGGAGCTGCGACTACGCGCAGCATGGGCTCACTGGAGAAGGTGATGCCTGATTGGTAGGCGGCAGTTTCGAGGGCACGCGTTAACCTGTCCAGCTCCGCCGGATTCGTCAGGAGCTGCTGCGCTTGTTGGGTGGGCAGCAGCAGCGTGTATATGTCGGGTGCACCCAATATCAGATTTGCCTGGTCATGCCTGCCGGATCTATTTTCTACCTCTGCCTTCATCGCCTTGACCAGCTCATGCTCCAGCTGATGGTGGAACTTGCGGGCGATGCCATCCACCCCAGGCTCACCTTCGATTAATGCGCGTAAACGCGCTTCCAAACGGGTTAGTGATGATTCAAACCAAGGCATGTTCATAATTTAACCACATCGTGCTCCAGTTATGAAGGTCGGAAAAGCTTCGCAGGATGAGAATATCTGGCATTTTACTCATTCTTCGGCCAATTCCGGTGCACTCGAAAATACGGTATACTCCCTAGACGTATGCAGCCTCAAATTGGTTTCCGTGAGCATGCTCACACCGCCGATTGGGAGCTCGAAGTCTGGGCCTCCGACCTGCCCTCCCTGCTGGAACAAGCCGCCCACGGCATGTACGCCATATCCGGGGTGGTGCTTCAGCCGGATCCACCAGGAGAACGAAGGATAGGCCTGCATGCAGCTGATGCTGAAAGCCTGTTGGTACGCTTTCTAAGCGAGCTGCTGTGGCTTGAACAGAACGAGCACCTGGCGTTCAACCACATATCGGTTACAGTGGATGGCGACTACAATTTGGATGCTGAGCTGCATGGCTTTCCCATAGCACAGCTAGATAAGGAAATCAAGGCGGTCACTTATCACAACCTGACCGTGCAGTCTTCCTCATCTGGGTTGCGTGTGAACATCGTTTTCGACGTATAGGACGCTGAGTATCGCATGGTTACTCTACAAGACCTCAAAAAAATCAGCGAATACGAGTGGGAGATTCCTCAAAGCTACCGTCCCGACATGCATGTACCTGTACGCTTGTTCACCACCCGGCGCATGCTCGAAGATGTGATGAAGGATAAGTCACTCGAGCAGGCAGTCAATGCCGCTACTCTTCCCGGTCTGGTCGGTCACGTGATTGTCATGCCCGACATGCACCAGGGGTACGGCTTTCCCATCGGAGGTGTAGCCGCCACCCGTCTTCCTGATGGTGTGATCTCACCCGGCGGGATTGGCTACGACATCAACTGTGGTGTACGCCTGCTCGGTTCCCAAATCAGCTTTGAGGCAGCCCGCCCGCATCTTGACGACCTCGCCACTGCGCTCAACCACTTCTGCCCCAGCGGAGTCGGCGAGGGTGGCGCGGTGCATACTTCAGAAACCGAGCTCATTGCCGTCTGCCGTCAGGGGTCTCGCTGGGCACTCAAACAGGGTTTTGCCACTGAAGCCGATCTACGCCGTACGGAGGAATCGGGCTGCGTGGAAGGCGCCGACCCAGATAAAGTGTCCGTCCGAGCCCGCCAGCGCGGTCGACCCCAGCTGGGGTCGCTGGGTGCCGGCAACCATTTCATCGAGATCGATCTGGTCGAGCAGGTGTTTGACCCGCAGGCAGCTTCAGTCATGGGTCTTGCCGAAGGTACACTGGCAGTGCAGATCCACTGCGGCTCGCGCGGTTTCGGGCACCAAATCTGCACCGATTACGTGGAGGAATTCCAGGAAGCGGTCAGACGCTACGGCATCCACCTGGTGGACCGTGAGCTGGTCTGCGCACCTCTGAGCTCCCCTGAAGGACAGAGCTACCTGGGAGCGATGCGCTGTGCCGCCAACTATGCTTTCGCCAACCGGCAGATCCTTGCCCACAACGCTCGCAAAGCCTTCGAACAGGTGCTGGCAGGCAAGGTGAAGGATTGGCACCTGCACCAGGTCTATGACATCTGCCACAACATGGGCAAGATCGAGACCCATATCATCGAAGGCGAGAGCATGCAGCTGTGTGTGCACCGCAAGGGTGCCACACGGGCATTTGGACCGGGCGCTGAAGAGCTGCCCGACGAATATAAACCCATCGGTCAACCCGTTCTCGTCCCCGGCAGCATGGGTACGGCCTCCTGGGTGCTGGTAGGCACTGCCGCCAGCATGGAGCAGTCTTTTGGCTCCAGCTGCCATGGCTCTGGAAGGTTGATGAGCCGCCATGAAGCCAAACGTAACGTGCGGGGAGAAAAACTGCGCCAGGAGCTGGAAGCGGAAGGCATCCACATCCGCGCTGGCTCGATGGCAGGGCTGGCTGAAGAAGCCCCGCAAGCCTATAAAGACGTCGACCAGGTGGTGGGAGCCGTAGTAGGCGCAGGGATCGCTCGCAAGGTCGCCCGTCTGCACCCCCTGGCGGTAATTAAAGGTTAGGGAACATATTTAGTAATTTAGCGTCAATTAAATCAATCGATATGGAGGAATTCATGACTTTGAAAAGCATTGTATCGTTCTTGATCATCAGTATTCTCCTAGCGGCATGTTCCACTAAAACCCCAACATCCACCCTGCCTGTGGTGACCGAGAATCCTACCGTCCCCCCAACACAATCTAGCCAACCTACGCAAGCCAGCCTACCCACCCAGTCTGGTCCGGCTACAGCTTATCCAGAGCCTTCAGGTAGTCTCCTTCCGACCATACCTGCCTACCCAGAACCAGGCACGACGGGGTCGAGCTTGGTGATCCCAGTTTCAGGTTATGAGCCCCAGACAGGGGATGAAAAATTGAAGCGGGATAACGTCACCCTCGACTTGACCACCAGCCAGCTCGTGGTGACTGTGACAGACCCGCCCCAGGCAAAAGCCGTATTGGTTGGCAGTATGCCTGACCCATGCCACTCCTTGCGCGCCGTGGTCACCCCTGCCGACGCCAACAACACAATCAAGATCGACGTCTATTCCCTGGTGAATCCGACGACCGCCTGTATCACGGTAATCGAGCCGTTTACCGCCTCGATCCCCCTGGGCAGTTATTCCACCGGGCGCTACACCGTGATGGTGAATGGTGAACGTCTCGGTCAGTTCGATACCGTGTTTACACCCCAACCTGGTGATGATAAACTCACCCGCGATGTGGCCACTGTCGATTTGGCAGCTTCCAGGCTGATCATTTCAGGCACCCAACCCAACGAGGTTACTGCCAACCTGAAAGGATACCTTTCTGATCCCTGCCACCAGCTGCGAATTGTGCTCACCCCCGCCGATGCCCAGAACAAGATCAACCTGGAAGTATATTCCGTGTACGATGCGAAAGCTGTATGCACGACCGTGATCCAACCCTTTGAGGTGAATTACCCGCTGGGAAGCTTCTCCAGCGGACATTACACCGTCTATGTGAACGGAGAAGATCTGGGAGAATTCGACGGCTAGTCCGTCGAAGGCGGCTAGTCCGTCGAAGGCGGCTAGTCCGTCGAAGACGGGTAATCCGGCAAAGGCGGCTAGACCGTCGAAGGCGGTAAACTTTCCGCTGTCGATCCACCGCTCCTGAAAGTGTTTCCGCAATTTGATCTGGCTAAAGGAGCTATGAAACTAAAGGGGAATTCCATCAACAGGATAATCTTGCCCATTTCAGCTGGGCTGATTATCCTGTTTTTCACAGGGTGCAAGTGGTTGAATACTGGCACCCCTCCAGCTCCAGCTGTGACCATTCCTTATACACCACTGGTGACAGCCTCCCCGGAGCCTGCCTTAACCAGTTATCCCGGACCAGGTGCTGGTTATCCCCCCATGCCAGGCAATGATCCTCAGCCCGGTGATGACAGCTACACCCGCAGTCGCGTTTCCCTTGACCTGGATTCAAGCCAGGTGATAGCCACCCTCTCTGATCCTTCCATGGTGTACGTATTCCTGAACGGCACCCTGCCGGGCCCTTGCCAGGTGCTGCGCGTGGTAACGTCTCCTCCAGACTCCACCAACACGGTCAATATCGATGCTTATTCACTGGTCAACCCCTTCTTACCCTGTCCAGGCGGACCTAATCCATTCTCGACCACCGTCTACCTGGGTTATTACCCCTCCTGGGATAACACCGTCAGGGTGAACGGTGAACAGCTGGTTGAGACAGCCAGGATTTATGCACCCCAACCCGGGGATGGAGCATTGACCCGCGGCGAGGTGACCATTGATATGTCGTCAACCAGGCTTGATTCCACGAGTACCCAACCCAATATCATGGCGGTAAACCTGAGTGGGGAGCTGCCGGATCCGTGCCACCATCTGCGCATCGTACCATCCCCTGCTGATAATGAAAACAAAGTCATCCTGGAAGTATATACTGTGTTCGATCCTGAGAGTGTCTGCACATCTGCTACCCAACCATTTCAGGTAATATATCCGTTAGGGCTCACCAGTGGTTTTTATGGTGTTTATGTGAATGGTCAGTTAGTAGGGAAGTTTGAATGGGGTGGGTGAAGCTCGATATTACCCGTACCAAAGTTCAAGACCCTGCCCCGGAAATTCGACAAAACAAGGCCATTAAACCTTATCGATGTACGAGGATGATCCTATGAAACAAATATTGCTGCCGCTTTCTGCCAGCCTGCTGATCGTCTCGCTTGCCGGGTGTGCGCTGATCCCCGACCTCCCGCCACCAGCCACACCCACGCCTTCCTTTCCAACCAACGATTATAGCCCTCAGCCGGGTGACGAAATTCTACAGCGCGACCAGGTGTTCCTGGACCTGCAAAACAGCCAGGTGATGCTCAGGGAGAGCATGCCCGTGCAGGCGAGCCTTGACCTGGAAGGCAGCTTATCCGACCCCTGCCACCAGCTGCGCATCGTCGGCACCCGTGATGACATTAAAAAGGAAATTAACCTGGAGGTTTATTCCCTGTTCGCTCCGGGTAATGCCTGCATCACGGTCATAAAACCTTTCAATGTCAGCATCCCACTTGGAGAATATTCAGGTGGCCATTATGCTGTCTATGTTAACGGTCAGCTTGCAGCCGAATTTGATGCCTGAGATATAGGCTTACTGAATTTATAGGTCACAAATAATCCTCGGGAGCAGGATGGTAACACCCATCTTGCTCCCGTTTGCTTTAAATTTAAGCTATGGCAGCAGGTAATAAAACCGAATTCCCCGTAAAAAGATCTGTTTTATCGAGATTTGCGTATGAATTTATAACAAACCGTATTCAACCTATATCAAAAAAGGAGAAAGTCATGAAAACAAAAGCTACCACAATTTTTTCGATCATCGCTATGCTGTTCGCAGCATTCGCAAGCCCAGTTTTAGCCGCACCAGCCCTGGCCGCGGGTACAAGCACATCCATCATCTCAGCCACAAGTTATTCACCCCAACCCGGTGATGTTAACCTGACCCGAGACAAGGTGTTCATAGATATGGCAAAAAGCCACCTGATCTTATCCACAGGTTTGCCGGTAAAAGTGTCGGCATTCCTTACCGGGTACCTGCCTGACCCCTGTCACGTTTTACGTCTCGTTGTGGGTTCTGCCTCCACCTCCAGCAACATCAGCATACAGGCATACAGCTTGTTCAAGTCTGGAACAGCCTGTGCCACAGTGCTTCAGCCATTCTCTGTCACCGTCTCCCTGGGAAGTTTCTCCTCAGGGCAATATACAGTGCTGGTGAACGGCTCAAAGCTGGGGTCTTTCTCAGTCAATCCTCCAACAACCACCACTGGCGCGAAATAATTAGCGAGCCAGGGTTAACGGATTTACTGAACCATAAAAAAAACCTGGGAGCGGGTTGGCATCAGCCAACCCGCTCATTCTTTTTTTATAAGCTTTCCACAGATATAAGACTAATATTGTCCAATTTCTCATTAGACTTTCAGGCAATTAGCGCTAAGTTTCCTGTATACTCACGGTTAACAGGTATACGGCAGATGGTTGTATGAACATGCCATTCTGCTGGCAGGGGAAAAGAAGTCCAGGCGGTTATTTACCCATAAGAGGTGGATCTTATTATTTTTGTGGGTAATTATGCCAGGACACAGTAGCTTGTAAGCAGGAAAGGCTGATTCGATCAAAAGCTAGGTTGTCAGAGTTATGCCCCTGCTAATAAACAAGCATTAGCGATGAAAGCTGCAATGGGTGGGGGATTTCTAAGAAAGTTTTTCTATGTTCCTCACCGGTTTTCATCAAAAGTTTTGGGACGATACATATGCAAATCGTTACCAATTGCATTTGAAGGAGATAATCATGAAAGGAAAAAGAACCATAATATTGTCTATCGTCACTACACTGCTCCTCGCGATTTCAGTTCCGATATCCACGGCAGCTCAGAGCAGCTCTGTAGATCCTGCTGCGCAATCGCCAGCCGCACCATACACCTCTTATCTCGGGTTTGTAGTGGACAATACCACCGCCGCTGCAATCTCTTCGGTATCGACCGCCTCATCACTCACAGCCACGTCGATCACATCGGTCTTGACTTCAACCGGCACCTCTTCATCGAGCTACTCGCCCCAACCCGGTGATATCAAGCTCACCCGCGATAAGGTCTTTCTGGACCTGGCAAAAAGCCGGCTCATCGTATCCACAGGATACCCGGTGAAGGTGTCTGCTTACCTGGTCGGAAATCTCCCTGACCCATGCCACGTGTTACGTGTGGTCGTAGGGTCGTCAACTACCAGCAGCACCATCAATATCTCGGCTTATAGCCTGTATGATCCAACCCTGGCTTGTGTGACGGTATTGCAGCCATTCTCTGTTACCGTGCCCCTGGGTACATTCTCATCCGGGCAGTATACGGTGCTGGTAAATGGTGTGCTGCTTGGCACATTCAACGCTAATGCCATCACCAGCTCAACGGTGACAAAGTGATTCAAAAATGGTCTCACCTGGAGGTAATCTGCACCTGTTGTGAACCAATCGGCAGGTGATCGGGTTATTCGCCATGTAAGAGTCCTCAAAGAAAATATATACGATAACGGACGGTAATCGTCCCCGAGGAGCGGGTTGGTTGGAACCAACCTGCTCCTTTTTACGTTAATGGGAAAATTAAATATAATTCAACCCTAATCATGGCGGATAATCCGTCAAGTTATAATAGGTGCTGGAAAATTCAGGAGGAAAATTTATGAAAAGGTGCTCCATTTCTCTTTTAATGGGTTTACTCATCCTTTCATTGGCAGCCTGTAGCACAGCAGGCACGCCTGTATCGACCACAAGCGTGACTACCAGCATCCCACCCACTGAGATGGCAGCTCCTACTGCCACAAACATCCCGCCATCGGCTACGCCCACTGAGGTAATTCCCACTGCCTCACCTACGCCGCTTCCTGAAAACGTGATTAAGCATTTTCCCACCGGGCAGGAGTTAACCATCACCGACATCCACATGATCGATGCCACTACAGGCTGGGCGATCGGTAGCCTGGGAATCATCGTGGGCAACCATGTGCTTTACACCACCGATGGTGGGAGCACCTGGAAAGACGTCACCCCGCCGGAGACTGAAGCTGAAGGTGATGCCAAAGCCGCAGCAGCCTTCTTTCAAGACGCAAAAACCGCCTGGGTGACTTATGGTATCAATGGAGGCACACCCGTGCCTACCCAACCCGTCGTCTGGCATACTTCGGATGGAGGTGCCACCTGGCAAGCCAGCCAACCCCTCGACGTGACCGGTCTGGCGGAGATTTATGTACCATCAAACCTGCAGCTCGTCGACGGGAAGGACGGCTGGCTCCTAGTGCACGTAGGTGTGGGGATGATGCACGATTATGTCGCCATCTACCGTACGAATGATAGCGGGACAACCTGGACGCGCATCATCGACTCCGACAACGATGGCGGAATCCAGAGTTGTACGAAGAACTTCATGTTGTTCACCGATGCCAACCATGGTTGGCTAACGGGAGACTGTGGTGGTGTGAAAGCTGGTGTGCTCCTGTTCAATACCACCGATGCTGGTTCTTCCTGGCAGGCAATCACCCTGCCTGCTCCAGCCAGTATCCCCGGTCTTTACGAAGTCGAATCCAGCGTCGCCTGCGGGTCTTACGACCCATTCTTCTTCAGCAATGACCTGGGTCATCTGGGTGTGCGTTGCATCGACTATACAGTGACACCGAATACGTATAGCTATTTCATTTACACCACCCAGGATGGAGGCAGTACCTGGTCTTCCAACACTTATCCTGGTGTGACGTTATATTTCTTCTCAGCAGATACTGGATGGGCACTCGCCATGAAGATCGAGCAGACCGTCGATGGCGGAATAACCTGGAAACCTATCTCCGACGTCACCTGGACTGCCCAGATGGACTTCATCAGTGAGCAGATCGGCTGGGCGGTGGCCCGTTCTGGCAGCGCCATGGCTCTGGTGAAAACGGATAACGGCGGAGCACGCTGGACCGAGATCATCCCCGTGGTGGGACCATAAGTTTTGTGTAGAAATACCACGACTTTATCCATGACAAAGACTTGAGAGGTCTTAGAGACCGCTTCGTAGGTACGATGCCTTTCTCGGACCTACTGTCAGGTCTGCTTAATCGCCCAATGGTAACGGTTCTGCTGGCAGGCGATCATAATGCGGTTAATAAGGATACTCATTTTGGGGGATTAGAAGTATAATAATATTGGATGAATTTGATTACCTTTGGTCTATTTATAAGGTATAAGCCGCGTACCAAACGATCATCCTGGTATACGGTTTTTACAAGGTGCAAGTGATCCGAAGGTCAGAATCAGTCAATTCACCCAGGATAACAGGAGGGAAACTGTGAAAACAAAAAATCCATTCTGGCTGATTATTTCGATCGTAATGCTTGTATCCATCGCCTGCGCCTCGTCTGCATCAAGTACCCCAACTCCCACTTCCGTATTCATAGCTCAACCGGTAATTGTAGGGAGCGGAGGGAATGCGGGAAGCGGAGCTGGCGGTGGCAGCGGTGGGAGTGGAGGCAGCGGTTCAGGGGGTGGCGGCAGTGGTGGGAATAATGCCGTTGACACTCAAGTGCCAACACCCATGCCTACCCCAGATCACCTATTTGGTCCATACATTGTTCAACAGCTAGAAAGTTTGGGCCATGAGACGATTTCCGGAGCCGTATGTGATGTTGCCAAGCCATTTATGGTTAATGCCACTGCGCCTGAAGTGTCTTGGACGTTCAATTTTGCTCCTGCTGCCGCTGATCATGGCTCGTGGACCTATGCTTATAACATCCCCTCTGCAGGTGAGTCGCATGATGCCAGTGGGAGCTATACCATCAGCCAACCTGATGTGGATGGCAAACTTCTCCTCAAGATGACCGGCTCGGACCATGTAGTATTTACGGGATTTGATGGTAAATTTCCGGTTAATTACATATTTAATTTGGTACCAGATCAAATCTCCAATTGTCCGGTTAATCCGTAATTCATTCGTCAAACCGCAATTCACCTCTTCACCCGAAAGCAATCTGTGTATTCACCTCACAGTAGGTCCGAGAAAGGCATTGTACCTACGAAGCGGTCTCCGTAACCTATGAGGTCTTGGTTATTTATTCAGCTAATCAAACGAATATCTTGACTAATAACTCTCCTGCCCTTATAATAGGAGATAGTGGGTCTTATATGTGTTATTAATTGCTACGATTAAACTAAAAAAGGACAATGCGCCGCGATGGATACTCAGAATAATATTAAAATGCAACGCTATCTGATCGAAACGCCTCATTCAGCCCAGGATTGCAAGATGATAGTCGATCAGGTCTACGCCATGGGTTACCTGTATCATTTTGATTGGGGTTGCAAGGCAGGCGTCCATTCAGGTTGGGCTATCATCGAGGCAGAAAATGAAGCCCAAGCCAGGTTGGCTGTCCCTTCAATTGTGCGCAGTAAAGCGCGCATTATCGAGGTGAACAAATTCGACCGTGATCCTGCGTTATTCCCGGCTACCCATTCTAATAATACCTAAAATCGATCTACCATCTGCTGCGTTCACCCAATTCAGCAGGTAGTTTATACAAGCCGCCTCAATTGGGGGATTATTTGGCTCGCGCGATCTATTCGCATTTCGACAAGTTAATATGCTCTCCCTACTTTGATCCTGAAGAGAAAATTCCCCTCGACTTTCAGAATTATCCTTATACTTCTCTCAAAGTGACATTTCTACATACGCTTGACAGACCCCAAAAAGTGATGTCAATGCAGAGTAGAAATGTCCCCTTTTATAAAATGAGCATGCCGGTTATTTTCCTTGCATAAGTGATAAGCACATCACCCGAGATATCGTATATTGTATATGTATAATCAATCTCCCAACAACCATCATCGCTGAATAATTATTGCCTCTCGGTTGGTTCAGTAATTGCAACCTCTCCGGGTAGAGGTCTCTTATGAACGATAAATTAGCTTCCGCGGTTTTAACTACGATAAAACGTGATGATGATTATCACGTGAAGACCAAGCGCATCCGAAAATTGCCAAAGTCGGAGGCTGCGGTTGAGTTACGCTATCGGGCTATGTTGGAGCAGATCCCTGCCATTATCTATACCGAATCAGTTGGGGGACTCAGCCAGACTTTGTATATCAATCCCCATGCGGAGACCATTACAGGATACACACCCAAGCAGTGGCTTGCCGATCCGGATCTATGGTTCAAGATTATCGTTAAAGAAGACCAGCAGCGTGTTTGGGCAGAAAACACACGCACAGAAACAACCGGAGAACCTTTTAAAGTTGAATATAGGATCCGGACGCGTGAAGATCAAATAAAGTGGATTTACGATGAAGCCTGGTTGCTCCATGATGCCACCGGGAAGCCCTTATTTTGGCAAGGGTTTATGATTGATATCACCGATCGGAAGCAGGCTGAGATGGAATTGGAACATCATGCAGCCGAGCTTTCTGCCCTTCAAGAGACGGTACTCAACCTTACCATCAGACATTCCTTACCAGAGCTGCTAAAACTAATTGTTGAACGTGCTACCCGTCTGCTTAATGGCAGCGGTGGAGGCTTGTACCTGGTTGATTCCGAGTCGGGAACGATTAAATGTGTGGTTAGCCACAACACTCTCAAGGATTATGCGGGCACAGTATTAAAATTTGGGGAAGGGGCAGCGGGGAAGGTCATACAATCAGGAAAGCCATTAATATTAAAAAACTACCCCCGGTGGGCTGGAAAAGTAAGTCTTTACGAGACGGATGAGCCCTCATTCCAGGCATTAGTCAGTGCGCCGATGATCTGGCAGGGACGGGTGAACGGGGTTTTGCATGTTTTCAGGGAAGAACAATTTTCCCATAGGGACCTGGACCAGTTGATCTTGTTTGCCAACCATGCCGCTGTAGCGGTGGAAAATGCCCGGCTATATGAATCGGCTGCACTTGAGCTAGAGGAACGTAAACGTGCCGAGGCTGCCCTGCGTGAATCTGTGGTGATCTACCGGCAGGCGATCGAGTCTACTGGCGGAGTGCCCTATTACCAGTCTTACGATGTGGACGGAAAATCCATCCATTATGACTTCATTGGCGAGGGCATTCAACAAATAACTGGTTATGGACCGGAAGAATTTACTGAAGAACTGTGGAGAGCACTGGTGCTCGAAACTCATCTCGTTGGCGATTTGGCCAAATACTCATGGGACGAAGCCGTCCGAAAAATGCATGCCGGAGAGAATCTCGGTTCCACATGGAAGTGTGAGTACCGCATCAGGGCAAGGGATGGGAAGATTTACTGGGTGTTCGATTCTGCGGTGCAGCTTCGGGACGAAAATGGTATCTCGCATGGATCAATTGGTCTTTACCGAGATATTACAGAATCGAAGCGTGGTGAGCAAGTCCAGCAAGCGATCTATCGGATCTCACAAGCAGTAGTGACAACCGCCAGCCTGGATGAGCTGTACCACTCCATTCACCGTATCCTGGCAGAGCTGATGCCGGTGGAAAATTTCTATATTGCACTCTATGACTCAACCAATGACCTGCTCAGCTTCCCTTATTATGTAGATAAATATGATCAACCTCCGCCACCAGCCAAGCCAGAGCGCGGGCTAACCGAATATGTCATTCGAACGGGGAAACCACTTTGGGCACCTGAGGCAGTTTTCCAACAGCTCATCCACCTGGGTGAAGTGGAGGTCGTCGGTTCCGACTCGATTGATTGGATCGGGGTACCGTTGAAGCTTGAAGAACACGTCACGGGGGTTATGGTAGCACAGAGCTATTCACAAGGTGTGCTATATAAACAGGATGACCTCGACTTGATGGAGTTTGTTTCCACGCAAGTTGCTGTGTCGATTGAGCGAAAGAAAGCGGAAGATGCACTGCGTGTCAGTCTCGAAGATACACGCCAGTACGCCGAAAGAATGGCACTGCTCAACCGGGTGGCACGAACGGTCAGCACAACGCTAAACCTTGACGATTTGCTTGAAATTGTCTACAAGGAAATCATCAATGCAGTCCCGGCAGACTCGTTTTTCGTCGCCTTATACGACCGAAAAACCGATCAGCTCGAGTTTCGTATCCGGGTGGATGGTGATGTCCACGAAGGGCCGTACCTGCGTCCCCTAGGGAATGCACTCACAGCACAGGTGGTCAACAGTAGAAAATATCTCCTGGTCCGGGATTATGAGCAGGAAAGAAATCATCTGCCCATGATGACATTATGGGGTACCGGGCTGCCTTCACGCTCTTGGTTAGGGGTTCCCATGCAACTCGGTGAAGAAGTCGTGGGCGTGATCTCTGTTCAATCATATCGACCAAATGCATTTGGCGAGAGGGAGTGCGAGCTCCTATCAACCATAGCGGATACCGTCGCTGTCGCCATTGAAAATGCACGCTTATATGAGGCAGAAAAACAACGGACAGCCCGTTTGACTCGCATCGTCGAGCTTGGGATTGATATGGCTTCTCTGCGGCATGAGGGTGAAGTCTTGGAAACCCTGGTAAAGCACGTCGCAGAGGTCATGGATTGCGTCACCTGCACAGTCATGTTAATCGATGTCGAGAAAAACGAGGCGGTTTTACGAGCGGGTATCGGTTTACCACCCGGGTCGAAGACCACACATGTCCAATTGACCCTACCTGCGATCCGAAAACTGATCGAGACCGGCGAACCTTTAATCCTGTCAGATATCGATCGGCAGGAACCATCCATCAGGCAGATCCTGCTTCGATCAGATATCAATGCTTTTTTTGCTTACCCCATGCTAAGGGGTGGACGTGTGATCGGTGTACTCACACTAAGCAAGATAGGTATATACCAGCCTTCCGCCGATGAGATTTCTGCCTGCCATTTACTTGCAGAGCGAGCAGCCGCGGCACTGGAAAACGCTCGCTTATTCGAAAAGACCGAGCGTCATCTCCAGCAGGTGCAGGCATTAAGGACGATTGATACTGCCATCGCATCCAGTTTCGACTTGCGAGCAATCCTAAATATCGTCGTTGTTCAGATCATCACCCAGCTTGGCGTGGATGCAGTGGATATCCTTTTGTTAAACCCCCACAATTACGCCTTTGAATACTCTACGGGTAAGGGTTTTCTCACCAATGCGATTGAGAAATCGCACTTTTTATTGGGTGAGGGAGTCATCGGACACCAGATCATGGAACGCCGGTCGATTCATATCGCCGATCTGAAAGCAGTGATCCACAATTTTCTCCGTGCTGATATCTTCACCGCCGAAGGTTTTGCCTCATATTCTGCAATACCACTGATCGCCAAAGGCGAGGTAAAAGGTGTCTTGGAAGTTTTTCAGCGCACACAGCATGAACAGACCCCAGAATGGGCGGAATTTCTTGAAACACTCGCCGGACAGGTGACGATTGCCATCGATAATTCACAGCTTTTCACCAACTTGCAACGGTCAAACCTGGAGCTCAGCCTGGCTTACGACGCAACCATCGAAGGCTGGTCAAGGGCTCTAGATATGCGCGATACGGTGACCGAAGGTCACACCAAGCGTGTGACGGAAATGGCATTAAGCCTGGCGCGGGTGATGGGGATGAGCGATTCAGACCTGGTGCACATGCGTCGAGGGATCTTGTTGCATGATATGGGGAAAATGGGCATCCCCGACACGATCCTGCTCAAACCCGATGCACTCAGCGAAGAAGAGTGGAAAGTGATGCATATGCACCCACAGTATGCATTCGAGATGTTGGCACCTATATCCTACCTTCGACCTGCGCTGGATATCCCTGGAAGCCATCACGAGAAGTGGGATGGCACAGGCTATCCACGCGGGTTAAAGGGTGAGCAAATCCCACTGGCAGCCCGCATATTTAGCGTGGTGGATGTTTACGATGCGCTCACCTCCGACCGGCCTTATCGAAAAGCCTGGCCAAATGATAAAGCCATCCAATACATTTTGGATGAAAAAGGGCATTTCTTCGACCCGAGGGTGGTGGATGTGTTCATGTCAATGAAACCGGAAATAGGCATGACAGAGAGCGAAGATCTGAAGTAATCCGGTCAAATGTCAGACGATAAATCCTCACAAGTTCAGATCACCTGTGAGAATTTTTGCTATTTTTCCGCGAGTTCTCCATAATTTCTCCACATTCCGAGAGTATATTTACCTTGGTTAAAATAGAACTAGAAACCGTAAAGAGTAATCAGGTTTTAAGTTCCAATCTGCAGGAGGTTAATATGGTAATGAATAAACGTTTATTCGGGATTCTTTCGGTCATCGTCCTACTTTCTCTCGTCCTGGCGGCATGTTCGGGAACAGCCAATGCCCAGACGGGATCTTCGGGTAATAATTTCACCGGTTATGGGACGGTGACACAAGTAAGCTATACCGACACGGTTGAGAGTACCGGTCAGATCCAACCCCAGCACATTACATCTTTAAGTTTTTCTACAACCGGGATTGTGGCTCAAAGCAAGGTTCAAGTTAGCCAAACCGTAAATGCAGGCGACACGTTGATTACACTTGACCCCGCTACCGTGCCGGCAAACCTTTCGTCAGCCCAGACGGATTTGACCAATGCCAAAAATGCTCTCATCCTGCTCACCAGTCCGGACCTATCGACGATTTCAAATGCTCAAAAAGCTCTTTCCAGCGCATATACCGGTTACCAGCAAGCGCAAGATGCCTTAACCAATGCCATTATCAGCAACCAGACGGCGAGCGATAGTACTTTATATTCTTCATGGTTGGATAGTAAAAATTCCCTGGATAGCGCACAAAATAACTTGCCGTTGGCAAACGCCTCCGTTGATGTTCAAGCTTACTACCAGGCCGTCCGCGATACAACCCAGCTGCAGGCTCAACTGACCGCAGCACAGGCTAATGCAGGTATCCATCCGACGGATACAGTCCTAGCCCAGAAAGTGACAGACCTGCAGAAAACCGTCCAGGACAGCCAGGCTAAACAGGACAATTTACAGGCAGGTTTATCGTCATCCGAGATTGACCTGGTTAAAACTTTGTCAGCAAAATTAGATGCATATAACTCGGCTGCCTCAAGCTTTATCGGCTTGGTAGTAACCAGTACTACGAATTCGAACGTGAATGCAGCTCAAATCCAGGCTGACCTGACACAGAAACAATCCGATCTGATCACTGCCCAAACCAATCTCACAAACCTCCAGAATAAGCGGGCGGGGATGAATGGGTTACGATGCACGGATGCAACCATTGCCGATTACCAGAGTGCATACAATGGCGCGTTGGATCGATACAACCGTTCGGCCCACATCGTCGGAAGTAGGGAATACCAAGCGCTTCAGACTGCCCAGGCAAATTTATCCTGGTGTTCGTCTTACTGGACGGCATCTGAAATTGCGCAAGCTGAAGCCAATATTGCCTCCGCTCAGGCACAAATCCAATTACTCCAGGCACAGATCACCAATGATCAAGCTCAGGTCAGTGGATCGAGTAATTCTGTCTTTGGCCTGGCGATTAACTTGAACACAGTTTGGGCAGCCTACCAGGATGCTACGCAGCAACTGAACAGTGCGGTGACAAAGCTATATCAGATCGAGCGCTCACCGAACCCAGACGACATAGCTGCTGCCCAGGCGAAAGTCCAATCGGCTCAGTCGGAAGTCAACAGCATGATCCTGACAGCCCCATTTAACGGCGTGGTGACGAGTGTAGGTTATCTGGTGGGAGATAGTGTCAATCAGAGTACGCCTGCTGTCGTTCTGGTCGACCGCTCGAAACTATATGTAAACCTGCAGGTCGATGAATCACATGTGCCAAAACTAAGCTCAGGGGATAAAGCCACCATCTCCTTGGAAGCCAACCCGAACCTGGCTCTAACAGGCAAGGTTTCATATATCAATCCGGTGGGCACCTCCAACCAGGGCGTGGTCTATTATGATGTCCAGGTTGTTCTCGATCAGACTGATCCGACCATCCTGATAGGTTCCACGGCCGATGTCACCATCCAGGCCGGGCAACCCCAGGATGTGCTGACCGTGCCAGTCAGTGCGGTGGGAAGCGATTCTCAAGGTGAATATGTGATGGTAGTTGGTCAGAATGGGAGTGCTCAACAGGTGACTGTAATAAGTGGCCAAATCCTTCCAGATAATACGGTGATCGTTACTGGAAACCTAAAACCAGGTGATTCGGTGGGCTTGATTCAGAGTACAACCACCAACAACACGACTGGTGGTGGAGCCGGGGGTGGTAGTCGGTTCTTTGGACCATAACCCGGCAAGCGATCTAAATAAGAGGTTGATCCTATGATCGAACTTGAGAACGTCTCTAAAATATACAAGATGGGTCTTACCAAGGTGTATGCCCTTAATGAAATCAACCTGCAGATCGAGGCCGGCGAGATGGTTGCAGTAATGGGTCCAAGCGGGTCAGGGAAGAGCACATTAATGGCAATTTTGGGCTGCCTGGACATTCCGACCAAAGGGATTTACCGGCTGGAAGGCGAGCCTGTGGAAAAGTTAAATGACAACCAGCTTGCCCAGGTGCGCAGCCAAAAAGTGGGGTTCGTCTTCCAGCAATTCAACCTGTTATCACGGACGAATGCCCTTGAAAACGTGATGCTTCCTTTACTCTATGATGGTGTGCATGGGAAGGCACGTGTGGAGAAAGCCAAAGCTGCACTGGAAACCGTCGGGCTGGCAGACCGCATGCACCACAACCCGAACCAGCTTTCAGGGGGTGAACAGCAGCGGGTAGCGATCGCTCGTGCTCTGGTAAACGATCCGACCATCCTGCTGGCTGATGAGCCAACAGGCAACCTGGATACCAAAACCGGGGAAGAGATCATCGGCTTATTCCAAAAACTTCATAAGGAAAAAGGACAAACGGTTGTATATGTCACCCATGACTCCTTCATTGCCCGGCACACCCAACGCATTATCCGCCTGGTGGATGGAAAGATTATCAGCGATGAACCGGTCGCCAATCCCCTGGTCGCAGGCACAAATCGCCCAGAGGAGATCGTGAATGGATGATAAAGCTAAATTCATATCGACCTGTCAGCTGTTAAGCACCCGCTGAAGGAGAAAATAAGATGAGTATTCTGGAAAACATACGCATTTCATTCCGGGCATTGGCTGCCAATAAACTGCGCTCAGGTTTAACCATGTTGGGCATCATCATCGGGGTGGCGGCTGTGGTTGCACTGATGTCAATCGGACGTGGAGCTACACGCAGTGTGACCAGCCGGGTGGAAGGTTTGGGTTCGAACCTGATATCCGTGTCGTCTGCCCGAAACTTACGCCAGGCTGGAACAGGCGCGCTGACTACTACACTGTTATACTCTGACTACCAGGCAATCGCCAAGGATACCAGTAATGTGGTGGCGATTTCTCCAATCTACCAGACATCTGCACAGGTGCAATACGGCAGCAACCAGTCACAATTCAGCATCACGGGTGTTACTCCAGAATTCGCCTCTGTTCAAGCGTACACCGTAGCTCAGGGAAGATTTATCAGCAACAATGATAATTCAGCTGAATCTCGGGTAGTTGTCCTTGGTTCACAGGCTGCGACAGACCTTTTTAGCGGGCTGAACCCGATGGGACGCAAGATCACCATCAATGGTATCAACTTCACCGTGGTGGGTGTGCTGGCTTCAAAGGGTTCAACCGGTTTTTTCAGCCAGGATGAAGTGATTCTCATTCCACTCGAGACTGGATACAGCCGCTTATTTGGAGGCAGAGCCCTGGAAAATGGTAAGCGAGTGCTGTCTACCATTTCACTTTCTGCAGCCAACCCGAATGCGGTTAATGAAGTCATCAGCCAGGTGGAATTTATATTACGTCGGGATCACAGCTTGACCCTTCACGATACACTGCCATTTACTGTGTCAAGTCAGAACCAGTTCTTGAGTACTCTAAACAGCATTACCAGCACATTGACCATATTTTTAGGTGCCATTGCCGGTATTTCGCTTTTCGTGGGCGGGATTGGGATCATGAATATCATGTTGGTATCCGTGCGAGAGCGCACACGCGAAATCGGTTTACGGAAGGCTGTGGGAGCCAGGCGCTCGGTGATCTTGATGCAGTTCATCGTAGAGACTATCACCTTGAGCTTGTTTGGAGGGATCATCGGCATCCTGCTAGGGGCAGCCATTGCGGGAATAGTCACCCTGACAGGGTTGATCACCACCTATGTCTCGCTGGATGTCATCCTGTACTCGTTCTTCTTCGCCGCACTTGTAGGACTATTCTTCGGGATTTACCCGGCTTATCAGGCTGCATCGCTCCGACCGATCGAAGCGCTCAGGTACGAATAATTACGGTCAACCAGATGGAGTGAATCGATAGGATGCAATACACTTCATCTACACATACTAAAGGAATATTGCCTTAACAGGAAAAGAACATCAAACGAGGACTTTTAGAACGCTCCTCGAGTTAACAACAACAAGGAATAATAATGGACACAAATTCTGAACCCATTACTGAAGAAAAGACTAACATCAAGAGACCGACTGTAATCACAATTGCGGCGATATTACTACTCGTACTAAGCCTGTTCGTGGCAGGCCTGGGGATTGCCAACCAGTTCGGGCTTCTGGGGCAAGGATTCGGCAACCGCCAGTTCATCGCCGGGCAAATTAGAAACCGGAACTTCACTCCGCCGGGTGGTTTCCCGTCCAATGGACTTCCTCCCAATGGCTTTTCGGGTGATCAAAACAGCCAGGGTACCGCACCGAACTTCCCTTTAACCCCCAGAGGGCTTCAGGCCTGGCAAGTGTATTCCGCATACTCCGCCCGGTGACCATTGCGCTGGATATCATCCTGCTTGTCCTGTCGGTGGTAGCGGTAATCGGGTTGTTCAAAAGCAAACGCTGGGCATCCATTCTTGCCATCGTGGTGTCGGTGACGGTGATCTTGCTCACCATTCCAAGCATGATTCGCATATTCTCAACAGTTACTTTACTTGAGAATTTGATTCGCATCCTGATGGCTGTAGCAGTGATCGTGTTGTTGCTACTGCCTTCCGCAAGGATGTCGTATGCAACTTCCAAGGTTGGAGACGATGAGGAAGTTGAAAGGATCGTGAGATAATTTCGTTGATGGTCTGAACCGTCCACGTCCTTCCAATCAGATTTTTATTATGCGATAACAGAGGCGACATGTCTAAGAAAATACTGGTGATCGATGACGAGCCGAAGATCGTTGAAATCTGTCAAGACTACCTGGTCAAAGCAGGTTTTGATGTGGTACACGCTTACGATGGCTCCACCGGATTAGCACTCGCCCGCAAAAGCCAACCCGACCTGGTCGTCCTCGACCTGATGATGCCTGAGATGGATGGTCTCGACGTATGCCGTGAGCTGCGGCGGGATGGTAATGTGCCCATCATCATGCTGACTGCCAGGGTTGAAGAGACTGATAAACTCATCGGGCTGGAGCTGGGCGCCGATGACTATATGACCAAACCATTCAGCCCACGAGAGCTGGTAGCTCGGGTGCGTACGGTACTGCGCCGCACTAGTGGTAATCCCCAGGCGGAAATCATCCATGCAGGAGATATGGCGCTTGACCGGGGTCATTTCAGCGCACGCTTTCCAGACCGTGAAATCCAGTTGACTCCGACCGAATTCGAGCTTCTGGCAACCCTTGCCAGCCAACCCGGGCGCATCTTTTCAAGAGCTCAGCTGCTGACTGCAGTACGGGGTGTTGCGTTCGAAAGTTATGAGCGTGCTATTGACTCGCACATCCGCAACCTGCGGCGCAAAATAGAACCCACGGAAGGTGGGACCAGCCACATCATCACCGTCCACGGAGCAGGTTATAAATTCATTGGGACCGACCAATGAACCAGGTGGATGCAAATTCCATCCAACCTATCAGGAGGCGGTTACTGCTGCTCCTGCTGCGGGCATTTGGTATCGTTGTCTTCCTCACCGTGGTGATGATACTAGTCGTGTCCGCAGGTGTCATTGCTAGAAATACCGGCGGAAACCCGATATTCCGTACACCGAATGCCATCGTCCTTGAAACATATTACCTGGGGCATGGCAGCTGGCAGGGCGTCGAGGTGGTTTTGGAAGAACGTACCAATACATCCATCAGGGCTTTGCGACCCGATTGGGACCGGACTATCCTGGTGGATGCGAACGGAATAGTAATAATCGACCATGGCAATACCAAGAGTGCATTAATCGGTACCCAATTTACCCAGAAAACAGATGAATCCGGACAACCTCTAACGATCAATGGCATCCTGATTGGTACATTGTGGGTGGATCGGGGCACACCTTCCCGGGTAGTACAGCTTATATTTACCTTGATCGGACCCACGGCGATAATATCGATTATGTTGGGTATTTTGACTCTGATCATCGGTCTGCTGCTCATGCGCCGCATGATCAACCCGCTCTCAGAGGTGATTGCCGCGGCACAAGCCGTTTCACAGGGTGACCTGAGTGCACGGGTACCTGTAGGTGCCAGGAATGATGATTTAACCGCCTTGAGCATCCACTTTAACCATATGGCGGATGAGCTCGAACGGTCTGACCACCAACGCCGCAACCTGCTGGCAGATATCGCTCACGAGCTGCGTACCCCGATTACGATTATGCGTGGACGGTTGGAAGGTATCCTGGATGGGGTGTATCCTGCCGATGAAGCCCACATTGCCCCGGCATTGGAAGAGACCTATTTGCTGGAGCGGTTGGTGGAAGACCTTCGCCTGCTGGCGCTGGCAGAAGCCAACCAGCTGCGTTTCGAGCTAAAGCCGGTCAGGCTACACGAGCTGGCAGAGACTATCCTTGGTCTGTTCTCCGCACAAGCCGGGGAGCGTAACGTGCGTCTGAACCTGGAAGCGGAACCAGATTTACCTGAAGTGATGGTGGACTCGCAGCGCTTCCAACAAGTGATCGGCAACTTGATCGACAATGCGCTGCGCTACACCCCCGAAGGCAGTAAGATTGATTTGATCATCCAGCGTAAGCAGGATAATATTGTATTAACTGTAGCAGATGAAGGGCCAGGCATCCCTGAAGATGAAATCTCCCATGTGTTCGACCGATTTTGGCGTGGAGAGAAATCACGTGCCAGGTCCACGGGTGGTGCCGGACTGGGGCTATCCATCGCACGCCAGCTGGTTGAAGCTCAGGGAGGCAAGATCTCTGCTCACAACCGACCGCAGCATGGCTTTGAAGTGCAAATCATCCTCCCGGTGCTTGAACTGAAAGATCAGGGTTCGTGAAGGCAATTCCCCTATACTGCCAGGCACCTGGGTGGATGATACGAGACCCAGGTTTATAGTTCGCGGATGATGGTCTCTACACGGGCATTGGTAAGGCTCACCAGGGCATCCACAGGTAAACGGATGTTAAGTCCCCGGCGCCCTCCGGACACGTGAATCTCCCGATACCCGACTGCATTTGAATCGATAACCACCTGAAAGCCCTTATTAATTAATGCCAGGGGAGAGATACCTCCAGCCAGCAAGCCAGTGAGCTGTTCAGCTTCCCGCTCTGTCGCCAAGGTAAGTTTTTTCTCGTCCAAGGCTTTCGCCAAAAGTTTCAAATCCACCTCAGCTGAGCCGGGTATAACCGCCAGGATTGGCTTACCCTTACCTTCTCGCTTGACAACGATCGTCTTATACACTTGTTCAAGTGGTACATTGAGCAAACGTGCCGTCTCCGCTGCGCCTAATTTCTCAGCGGGCAGCTCGTAGGCGGTGTAAGGGACTTTCCTGGCGTCCAGGAGACGAGTGACGTTGTTAGCAACCATGCATTTTACTTCCACTCATGAATGTTCGTTCATTATTCGGGCAAAAAATTACTCGATAATACAGGAAAAGTGCCCATAACTTTCCATGAGGTACCGGTTAATTTTACTGCACAATCCATTTGTTGCGCATCTCTGCCTCCTTCTAACGGAACAAGAGGAGGTATCAGGGAGGTTCGAAGGTCTGCTGCAAACACTTAGATTCGTTTGGTGATGAATATGAACCGCCGGATATGAATTTGCTCGACCAGTGATAAACTTATCCGGTGTTGAAATCCCACACTTCCGAATCCATGAGCCTGGAAACCAGATGCCCAGCGATCTTCTAGGAATCCTGTTTGCCCTCACCTCTGCTGCAGTATGGGGAGGAGGAGACTTCAGCGGTGGGCAGGCGACACGCAAGAGTCACCAATACCAGGTGTTGATGCTGGCGGCGCTCTCGGGGATGGTGGTGCTGGTTGTGAGCGCCCTCATCCGTGGCGAAGGCTTGCCAACGGGGAGAAGTTTCCTGTGGGGAGCCCTGGCTGGAGCAGCAGGAGCCCTGGGGATGGCAGCACTGTACCGGGCATTATCCTTGGGGAATACGGCCAGCGTGGCACCTACGTCCGCAATAACCTGCGCCATGCTGCCAGTGGTGTTCGGAATGATCACTGTTGGTCTTCCCAAGCCCATGCAGCTGGGAGGGTTTACGCTGGCATTCATCGGGATAGGGTTGCTGAGCAGGTCACCCAATGCAGGGGATAGTATCTTTCGAAAAGGGATCATGCTGGCATTCCTATCAGGGATTGGGTTTGGAGGCTTCTTTATATTCATCTCAATGGTAGGTAAAGAGCAGGTCTTCACACCGATTCTGGTAGCCAGGACAGTAACCCTGTTGATCGCCTTGATCATGCTGCGCCTGAACCGCCTTCCCAGACCAGGCATCACATCCAACCCATTGGCGCTCTTAGCTGGTGTGTTAGATACTGGAGGCAATGTCTTCTACCTGCTCGCCACGCATTTCACCCGGCTTGACGTCGCTGCACTGCTTTCGTCATTCTACCCCGCCGGAACTGTACTCTTAGCAGGGATCATCTTAAAAGAAAAGGTCTCATCAACGCAATGGGCAGGCATGATCCTGTGTTTTCTGGCTTTGGTGTTGATCATTTTATGATGGCAGCTTGCGAACAAGTGCATATTAAAGATCGGGATTGGATTTTAATTTAGCTTGCCATATAGTGGTGGATTGACCTTGCTTGTGAAATGCTTTATAGTGCAGAGGACTTATCTGATGGAAATGAGAGTTAACTGGGATTTAAGTTTATCGTGATGTAGAATCTCATTAACCATCGTGAGAATGGTTGGACAATGCTATTAAGGAGCCGTTTTTGTGGAGCAGATGATGAATTCGTCACCTACAAGTATGAGCCAATTTAATTATCAGATGCGCCTGGACTTGTCACGGGGAGACTGGGAAGGTGTTTACCGAACCGCGTCCGATTTGTTGCAATCTGAACCAGACCAGCCCATCGCAACTTTCATCCAAAACATCGCCTGCCAGTTCATCAACCCACCCTCGATGATCCGCAATAAACGCTATCTTGAGAGTATGGCTGGTAAGGCTAAGGATAAGGAATGGAATTCGATTGTCGACTGGTTCAAGCAATTCCAGACCGAGACCGACAGACGCAATCCTTATTTTCAGGTGATCGATTTCATCCTTCAACCCCAATCCAAGAAAAAGCCAAGCATTGAAGCAGCGCTCCAGGAAAATCCTAAGAACGCTGAGCTGTTGTACCTGAAAGCTATTGCAACACAAGACCGGAGTGTATCCATTATGCTGCTTAAACTGGCAGTGGAGAATAAGCCTAATTTCCCGGCCGCTTATTACCTCATAGGGATATTCTCACTGCAGCTCAACAAAGTGGAGGCGGCAGAGAGCAACCTGATGCTAGCCGTCGGACTGGCCCCAGATTTTTTAGAAGCACATTACCAGCTCGGCTCAATGTATTCACTCTATGTTCCTGATGCCAGCGAAAAAGCCAGCATACACTTCCAAAAAGTGATCGAGCTTGACCCGGAAGGCGGAGCGGGCAGGGATGCGAAGAAGGTGTTGGAGGATAAGTCGCAGCCACAATTTGGGCAGCGCATCGGCAGCGGAGTTGGCGGGCGGCGGGCAAGCATGGGATTCATGACGATACTGGGAATTTCACTTCTGGCAGTTTGGTTGTTCGCATACCCAATTTCCAACCTGTTCCATCTCTCAAACCCTATCGCAGTGGGGATCATGGCAGGTTTATTCGTCTTTATCGGGTTATATTCAGCTTCCACTAGGAGGAAGTGAGGGCGGGTAATGATTACATAGCTTGAGCACATTACTCGTGAGGGCTTGTAATCAACGCAGAGAGTGGAAAATTCACGATATATATCGTAGAGGAGTATGAAGGAGATTGCTATGGACTGGCAAAATCAACTGAATGGCAACTCGATCGAATGGCTGTTGGAGGCTGATAACCCTGGCGTGCGTTACCTGGCATTGCGCGACCTGCTGGACAGACCTGCAGACAATACCGAGATGATCACAGCACGGCAAGCGGCTCACAGATCGGGACCTATCGCCACTGTGCTTGACAGGATGGACCCGGAGGGATATTGGGCAAAGCCTGGACCAGGATACACAACGAAGTATCGCTCAACAGCCTGGGCGTTGATCCTGTTGGCACAATTGGGGGCTGAAACCTCCGAAGATGAGCGTATCCAACGTGGATGTGCTTACCTTCTGGAGCAGTCGCTTTCACCTGGTGGAAAATTTTCGGTTTATGGGACGCCCTCGAGCACGATTGACTGCCTGCAGGGCAACCTGTGCTGGGCACTGCTTGAAATGGGCTACGATGATCCACGTTTAACACCAGCTTTCGAGTGGATGGCACGCACCGTAACAGGTGAAGGCATGGCACCAAGAAGCGAGAAAGATTCAGAGCTGAGATATTACGCGTACAAGTGCGGACCATTATTTGCCTGCGGACCGAACTACGGACAACCCTGCGCATGGGGAGCGGCGAAGGTGATGCTGGCGTTCGGGAAGTTGGATCAAACACAACGAACCCCATTGATCGAGGATGCAATCCTGCAGGGGGTTGAATTCTTTTTCAAGATAGACCCGGTAACAGCGGACTGGCCCACCAGACTGGGGGATAAACCCAGCAGGAACTGGTGGAAGTTCGGCTTTCCCGTTTTTTATGTGACTGACTTGCTGCAGGTGGCTGAAGGACTGGTGGCACTCGGTTATGGGAAGGACCCTCGCCTGGCTAACTTATTAGAGCTAATCCGAAACAAGCAAGATGACCAGGGCAGGTGGCTGTTGGAATATGACTACAGCGGGAAGACATGGGCGAGTTTTGGGGAGAAGAAACTGCCGAATAAATGGGTCACTTTGCGGTCATTAAGGGTATTGAAGAGGGCTAACGCATAGGAAACGTTAAACCGTGTCCCGAGAATAATCCGCAGGCTACTTGGGTAATATCAGGGTAAATACAGCTCCGCCAGTGGGGTGATTCGCAACCGTCAGGTCACCACCGTGGGCACGGGCAAGCTGGCGGGCAATTGCCAGACCCAACCCACTGCCACCCTCAAGGCGGGTGCGCGATTTATCCACACGATAAAACCGACCAAAAATATAAGGCAACGCTTCAGGAGGGATACCTGGACCGCTATCATGGATTCGCACCAGGGCAGTTGTGGCAGTCGAGTCAACAGACAAATCGACCAGACCACCGGGAGGGGTGTACCGTAGAGCGTTGGAGAGCAGGTTGGTGAGGATTTGCTCCAGGCGAATGGGATCGAGTGACACCTGTGCAAAAGACTCAACCGGTGGATGGATGATGAGACTGACCTGTTGGGTGGCAGCTTGAGGCTGAAAGCGTTCCACCACCCGACCCAGGAGTGCGATAAGGTCAGTCGGGGTGCGCTCAAGCTCGATCTGCCCGGCATCTGCCAACGCAAGGGTGCGTAAATCCTCCACCAGGTGGGTGAGGAGTTGATTTTGATCGATCACGGGCACCAGGTTGTCAACGCTGAGGGGATAAACTCCATCCTGCAGGGCTTCCAGGTTGGCACGCTGCACTGCCAGGGGAGTACGCAATTCATGGGCTATGTCGGCGGTCATGGCACGACGGGACTCTTCGGCTTGCTGGAGAGAATCTGCCATCTGGTTAAAGGTATGGCCCAGGGTAGCCAGCTCATCATCACCATGTACTTCCACACGTTGCGATAGATCACCTTCGGCGAGTTTTTGAGCCGCGACAGTGAGAGCCCGCACGGGACGCAATAGGGTGTAGGCCAGCACCAGGGAGACGACAAGACCGAGAGCTGCAGATATTGCTCCAGCCAGTAAGACGCCACGATTTAAGCGAGCAAATACTACCTGTTCATTGCCGGGGTTCAAACCCATCCCACCCACAGAGTATAGGTAGCCTACGGTATTCCCACCAGCAATGATCGGGATCGATGCGGCAAGCTCAGAAGGAGGCAGCTGGTTCCCGATTAGGGCATCCTGGGTATCTGCCACGACTGTTCCCGAAGCATCCGCCAGGAGTAAACGCTGGTTCATCATCCCACCCATGCCACTCATTCCACCCCTGGAAAAGAACACAATGGATTGAATGCCTTCCCAGGAGCCATGGCCCCGGTAGTAGTTTTCCAGGTTGGCGGTTAGATCACTCAACCCGTACATCCCGCCTCGGAACATGAAAGTGCGTACTTCGTTGACCGCCCCACGCCGTGCGATCAATGCCACGAGGGAGACCGAGACGAACACAATTAAGGTAAAGGCAAGAAACAGTTTTAAACGCATATCATCCTTTGGACCAAATAGCAATGATTAAGTTCGAGCAAAGCGGTATCCAACTCCAAACACGGTCTCAATATATTTCGGCTTCTTCGAATCTGGCTCGATCTTGGCGCGCAGATTCTTGATATGAGCGTCTATTGTGCGCTCATAACCTTCATATGCCACTCCCTGAGAGGCTTCTAGCAGCTGCAAGCGGCTAAATACCCGGCCAGGCTGACCGGCAAGGGTGACGAGCAGGCTAAACTCGGTGGGAGTGAGCTCAATCACCTCTCCCGCCCGGGTGAGTACATGAGCGCCAGGATCAATCTCGAGATCGGCGATCCGCAAGGGTTGGCTGGAAGGAGTGGCAGTATCAATACGGCGCAAAAGCGCATTCACGCGGGCAACGACGATGCGGGGCGAAAAGGGTTTGGAGATGTAATCATCAGCACCCAGCTCAAGACCCGTCAGTTGGTCGGTCTCGTCAGCACGAGCGGTGAGCATGATGATGGGTGTACGGCGGGACTCATCCTGGCGGATGCGGCGGGCAACCTCAAGCCCGTCCATACCCGGCAGGTTGAGGTCGAGGATCACCAGGTCGGGACGTTTGTCCTCCCAGTTGGCAAGACCGGTATCGCCGCGCAGGGCGGTGAGCACAACAAAGCCAGCTTGCTCCAGGTAGGAGCGCAATACACGTACCAGCTCAGGCTCGTCTTCGATGATGAGCAGGGTGGGCATGGAGAGAGTATACTCCGAGTGGGTGGGAGAGGAAAGAGGAAGGTGAGGAGAGGTGAATTGATGGTATAAACTGCATGAGAGATTGGAGGTTAGCGTTTTGAATAAGGGCCAAACTAACCAATTATTGGGATACCCGCCGGACGCCCGGCTGTTGATTATCAATGCCGATGATTTTGGGATGTGCCATTCGATAAACGAGGCTATCGTTCTGGCGTTACAGGAAGGACTGGTTCACTCAACGACCGTGATGGTGCCATGCCCGTGGGCTCTGCACGCCATGCATTTCCTCGCCGGTCATCCCGAAATTCCTTTCGGTATCCACCTTACCGTGATCAGCGACCCGCAATATTACCGCTGGGGTCCGGTGACTTGCTGGGAAAAGGTGCCGTCGCTGGTGGATCCAGGTGGGTATTTTTATAACTTTGACGATATGCCCATTCTGCGTGCCAGGGCGAAACCGGACGAGCTTGAAGTGGAATTCAGGGCGCAGATCGAGACCGTGCTGGCTGCTGGATTCAACCCGACCCACCTGGATTGGCACGCGTTGCGTTTCGGTGACAGGATGGATATATTCGAGCTGATGGTCCGGCTGGCGATGGATTACCGCCTGGCGCTGCGGGTAATTGGGCGTTCATCGATCGAAAAACTGCAAAACCAGGGTTTTCCAACCCTCGATAATGACTTTTTGGATAGCTACGGATTGGATCCGAGCACGAAGTCCGCTCGTTACGCGCAGATGCTGCACGAGCTTCCTGCCGGTCTAAGTGAATGGGCGGTGCATCCTGGGTTAGACGATGCCGAGCTGCTGATCCTGGAACCCGCCAATCAACATGAGCGCCAGACGGATTTCGATTTTTGGACCTCCCAACAGGCAAAAAATATCGTTAAAGAAGAAGGGATCATATTATTAGATTATCGGGCGTTACAGGAGATATGGAGCAGGAAGTGATTCCTGGATCATACTGTATGTGCCTGGCGGGATGCCGTATAAAATCGCTCAAATGCTTATTCGTCCGGGGTCCATACGCTCGTTTCAATGTGCCTAATCCAGCAGAGCAATCCAATGGAAAAGGACCAAACAATACACAACCGTTGATATGGGAAGGATAGGTAATTTTCGCCGGACGACCCGAATTGAATGGCGGTAAAATAGAGCTGATTGTGTGACTCCTGATAATTGAACAGCACGACGGTACAGGTTTCAGCTTATCAATCTGCCCGGAGGTGAGAGGATGCCAAGCATTCAAGCAATTACGCTCATGCTTTATCTTCAGACCCAACGAAAATTATACCCACCCAGCGAAAAGATCGATTTGGACAAGGAGCGCCTCGGGCTGGATGCATTTTCTGATAAGTTCAAACCACTGGCGAAGCTAAAACATAGCCCACTAGATGTTAATGGCGTGGTGGGAGAGTGGATCATCCCGGAGATTGTAAAAAGTGGGCGGGTGATCCTTTATTTACACGGTGGATATTACCTGTCTGGATCAATCCATTCACACCGTACCCTGGCAGGGAACATCGCCATCGCAGCCCAGGCGCAAACCCTGATCATCGGATATTGCCTGGCTCCTGAAAACCCATTCCCGACAGGGATATACAATGCTTTAACGGCATATTTATGGTTGATGGAACAAGGCATACCACCTGAACAAATCTTCCTGGCAGGAGACTCGGCTGGTGGTGGGCTGGCTTTAGCATTGCTGTTGTTACTGCGTGAGCGAGGTGAACCGTTACCTGCAGCGGCTGTGTGCCTGTCTCCTTCAACCGACCTGACCACGAGTGAGGAAACCTGGAAGAAAAACGCTAAAAAAGAACTGATCCTAAACCCGTATATGGTCAAACAAATCCGACCTATGTACCTAAGGGACCATGACCCGCGCGATCCGCTGGCATCACCTATCTATGCAGATTTGCACGGTCTTCCACCCCTGCTCATCCAGGTTGGATCGGATGAAGCACTGCTTCCCGATTGCAAAGCTTTCGCAGAACGGGCGAAAGCCGCGGGAGTGGACGTCACTCTGGAAGTCTGGCCGAGGATGCAGCACGTCTGGCAGTTTGCCGCCAGCTTCGTGCCTGAAGGGCGCGAAGCGATCGAGAGGATTGGGGAATTCATCAAGGCGGTCAGCAAGAAGGTGGAGGAAGAGAAGAAACAGCAGGAAAAAGCACGACCAGGAGGATAAATGGGCGTAATTCTCGGATCAGCCTGGTTGGTAGGTGGCAATGACCACACCATTCGGGGTCGGCTTGACATCAATTAGCTTGAGCGCTGTGTAAGGAGAGCCGGCGGTGAAAAGTGTACGCCCGGAGCCTAGAATGAGCGGGTGGACCAAGAGCACAAAGATATCGACCAGGTTGTGCTGCATGAGTGATTGGACGAGCACTCCACTGCCCATCACAAGGAAATCCTTTCCCGGCTGAGATTTGAGTGAAGTCAATGCCTGTGCTACATCACCTTTAAGCAGGGTCGAATTGACCCACGGCAGCGGCTCTTTCAAAGTGGTGGAAGCGACATATTTTTGGGAATTATTAAGCATCTCGGTATATGGATTATCTGTGCGGTTGGGCCAGACCGTGTAGAAATCCTCATAAGTGCGGCGACCGAACAACAAGGCGCCAATATTGGACATGCTTTCACCGGTGGCGAAGGTCATGGCAGCGTAGGGAGCACCCCAACCGCCGTGCTTAAAGTCACCGCGCAGGTCTTCGTCGGGACGACCCGGAGCCTGCATGACTCCATCAAGGGTTAAATTGGTGAATACAATAATTCTACGCATTGGAAATTCCTCCCATCGTGTACCAGGATATTATTCAAAATCTCGTACGATCCCCCCACAATCTTCAGGCGGGCTGAAGAAGGACCCAACCATTACCGTCAGGATCATAGAAAGTCGCTTCCAGTCCATACGGCTGCTGCTTTACTTGGGATACTTCCAAGCCACGTCTTCCTAACTCTCCGCAGGTCCTTTCTATATCATCAGTATTCAGGATGATCCCCTGGAGGCTGCCTGAAGGCATTTGAGAAAACCAGGTCACCAGGGCAATCCTGGTCTCGACACCCGGGAATTCCAACTCGATCCAGCGGGTGCCAGGGAGAAAAGGTTGGTCTTCCAACACCGTGCAACCCAGTACATCCACGTAAAATGATTTCGAAGCATCCTGGTCTTTTACCGGAACGGATACGAGCGAGATTTTGGTAAACATTTCATATCCTCTATGCAACGGTCAATTATCCGGTGATCTCCCTAGATAATTCATCGGTTACGTTTCAGCTTCAGTGCCTCGAGATCGAGCCGTTATAGAGGCGGCCGGTAATGGAGGCGCGCCACTCCAGAAGCATATGATTTGGAGCTGATCAATTGTAAGTCGATCCTGGTTGTGAACAAACCCTTACCAGTTCCAATGGCAACAGGGTGTACGATAAAAATGAATTCGTCGACCAAACCCAACCGGCTAAATTTTCCAGCAGTACGGACCCCACCCGGCACTCCAATGTTCCTTCCGGATTGACTTTTCAGCCCTTTTACCGCTTCGACGAGGTCGGCATCACTTTTAACGATCAGCAGCTCGGAGTTGGGGAAATCTAGATTAGCTTCGGTATTCGAGATGGCAATAGCTCGCTGCCTGGTAATGACCTTGGCAAGCTTTCGTTCGTCAGCTGAAGCCGAGTCGTTTTTCTCCACATTAGCCCAATAAGGTATCATTTCGACTGCAGTCGGGTAGCCAATCATTCCCGTATCAGCCGAACCGAAAATGGCATATGTATCATCATTTAGCTCCTGGTCCGATGTTCGTAACATCCAATCGAGCTCGCCATTCGGCCCACAAAAGTAACCATCCAAAGACATGTTCATGTAAATAAATAGTTTACGCATTTATAAATCCTTTCGTAGGCATGATCTTATTCATAATTACATCCATCCCGATCTAAACTGAGGAGGAGATTCGATTGCTATAAAAGGTATGTTAATCATTTTCTTCATACAACGATGCTATTTATGGTCCGCCGCGGAAGGAAAGCTAACCGGTGAAGACGCAGCCTGATTAACGGATACCACCGGAGAATACGTCGCCCCGATGACGCCATTGTTCATGACAGTTGAATGCACGAGCTTCAGATTCAGCATACCCGTCATGTCATCGAATAGGCGCATGCCGGAACCCACCACGACAGGACAGATATTCAAGCTGAGCACATCGAGCAGCCCCTTCACCAGTAAATAGCGGACCAAGGACGGGCTGCCAGGGACCTGGATATTCCTGCCGGGCTGCTGCTTTAACCTGGTGAGCTCAGCGATGAGGTCCCTTTTGACCAGGACCGCCGGCTGCCAGGAAAGTTCCTCCAGGGTGGATGAAACCACGAACTTGGGTGAATGGTTCAAGAAGTCAGCCATAAGGACGTCGCTGCCCTGCCCTGGCCACAATTGGGCGAATTCGAGATAGGTTCGGCGACCCAGGAGAACCGTATCTGCCAGGGAGATCCCAGCAGCGATCCCCTGGCTCATTTCGTCGTTCATAAACTGAAACCCCCACTCACCGGGTGACTCGACCACCCCATCAAGGGAGATAAATAGTCCTGCAGCGATTGTTCGCATTTTATATATACCGATTATTCGTTATTCCTTCGGTTGAAGAATGAGCTTTATCACGCCGTTCTGGTAAACCCTGGAATTGATAAGTCGCAGGTTCTGCTTTACTTTATCGTCCTTAAACAAAGGTTTACCACGCCCTAATATGACCGGGTGAAGCCATAACACATATTCATCAATGAGACCGAGGTGTGAAAATTGCTGAAAAATGCTGGCACTGCCCATGAGCACCATTGGTTTATCTGCCTGCTTCTTCAGGCGGTCAATCTCAGTGGGTGAGATTTCATTAAGGACGGTAGCATTATCAAACTGACCCCATACAGCCTTTTTGAGCTTCCTTGAGAACACAATCTTGGGTGTGAGGTTCATCTCATCCACGCCAGGTCCTTCATCATCCACTTTTGCACCCGGCCAATAGCTGGCCATGATTTCATAGGTGGTACGACCCAACAGGATAGCTTGCATCGAACCCGTCACATCCTTGTCCATATCGCTGCCCATTTCAGGATCAAAATTACCCACCACCCAGCTCATATCTTCATTTTCCCCGACTATCATGTTATCGAGGCTGACAAAAATCGAGGCAATGAGGTTACCCATTATTTATTCCTCCTTGATCGACTGCATGGGTCTCGAGCAGGTTGTTAGTAGCATGGCTATCGTCGAGCATTAGGTCTTGTTTCCTACTGAGTTTCCCCACACCCTTCATGGTAGAATTATATCAATCCTATTTCGATATTATTTATCTGATTATCGCACTAAAGAATGGTTATGTCAAGAAGGGAGAGGGAAAACCTTCGGCGAAAGGAGCCACGAACCGGGATAGCAGGATGAGGCGGAGGTAAGCCAAGAAGAACCCGCCTCCCAGCTGAAGGGAACGCTGTCCGGTAGAAAAACATACCGGACTCAGACTCGCCCAGCTGACGGGAACGCCGTCCGGTAGAAAAACTTACCGGACTCAGACTCGCCCAAATTGCCACATTCACCAAAGAGCGTTGATTGGGGAAGGCAATGAGCATGAGAAGCAAGGCTAACTTATTTGACCGATCTCCATTGGGGGTACTTGCCATCATCGAGGTGAGATGCTGGCAATTGCTAAAGTCGATATTGACCATATAAATACCATCACCATTCCGGAGCGTTTGACCAGACAAATTAACTACGTTGGCAGCATGCTTCGTTTGTTATCAGGGTCTCCACTGGGGATCCCAAGCTCGCGTGGTTGTAAGCCGATTGCAGCTCGTATTATCTACACGAGTAACATAAATTCCATCCTCCAGATTGGAGCCCGGTATTGGCGAAAATGCCAGCTTCTTCCCATCTGGCGACCAGGATGCACTGGCAGGTTGGATCTCTTCGGATTGGCAAAGGAGGATGGTATTAGCTGAACCATCCGAAGCCATAATTGAGAAAGGATAATTATATGAGTAATAAGCAATCTTACTGCCGTCTGGTGACCATCGAGCTCCTGTCACAGTCGGATATGGCGTCAATCTGACAGGATTGGTTCCATCCTTATTCATCACAAATACATCGGAAGAATTGATTGAGGCGCGATCTGAAAGGAAAAGGATTTTCGTGCCGTCCGGTGACCAATCTTCCACTGTATCGTAATAGTCATTATTCGACAGACGCATCTGACCAGTGCCGTCCGAATTCATTACATATATTTCCTCATCGTCCGCCATGTCACCTAAGAGATCAAATACAATCATACTTCCGTCAGGAGACCATACAGGTTTTGTACACCCGGGGGTCAGATCGGTGAGCTGGGTGACATTACTGCCATCTGAATCCATGACATAAACCTGAAGGGAGGCCTGACGATCAGATATAAACGCAATTTGCGCACCATCAGCTGACCAGTAAGGATGATGATCTTGAGCGGGATTATTCGTTAAGTTAACCAATCCACTTCCATCGGCATTGATTAAGTAAATATCATAGTTCCCCCCCCGATAGACTGAGAAGGCAATTTGCAATCCATCGGGCGACCATTCGAACATAAATGATGAGGCTGGATCCATGGTCAGGTTATGCAACCTATCACCATCTTCGTTGATTAGAAAAATGAATTGATTTTCAAAAATATTTGGGTCGACTCCGATAAATGCGATCTGATCCATCACAGCAGAAAAATCACGAAATATCAATGGAAGGTACGAAGGTGTTTGAGCAGATGGTAAATTCTGGGCTGCCTGACCCAGACCGAACATCATTGAACCAAGCAACAGGCAGGTGAGTAATATGATCATTTTCCAGCTACCCTTCATAGAATTGACCTCCTTCATATTTTCTTGCACAAAAAAGATATTGATTTATCTAGAGAGACCGTAGTTCTACCCAAATAACCAAACTAGCAGAGTTTTTCTCAGATCCCAATCAATACACCCTTTCACCAGCCCAATCCCAATAATCGAAGGTTGAGAACAAATGTGTGCTGGAGAAATCTCTTAGACCAGGAGTTTGGACTTTTTGAGGATATTATTGAGATATTGCAATTAGCTTATTTGACTGGTCTCCATTGGGGATGATTTGCCAGCATTGGGGTAAGCTGGAGGCAACTACTGCCATCAATGCGCACGTTATAGAGGCCTGCACCAGAAGATGGCGCGTAGGTGATCTCCTTTCCATCAGGAGACCAGGATGAATCGAAGGTAGCAATGTGCTCGGATTGGCATAGAATTTCCGTCACATCGGTGCCATCGGGATCCATGATAAATAAACCGTTTACGGGTGATAAATCTGAATAGGCGATCTTGCTGCCATCAGGAGACCAGGAGGCGTCTTGAATGTTGCCGCTGATGGTCAGTCGGACAGGGTTTGTGCCATCCTTGTTCATCACGTATGCATCCTCACGATCGATTGCGCCACTCCAATCGCGGTTCGAAAGGAACAGGATCTTCGAGCCATCTGGCGACCAACCTTTGATTGTATCGAAAAATCCGTTATTGGTCAGGCGTTGTATACCAGATCCATCCGGCTTGATGAGATATATTTCCTCATCATTGAACGCTGAATTAAAATTATCAAAAGCAATCCGGCTGCCATCGGGAGACCAAATCTGGTTTGAACAGCCCGCTGCCAGGTTGGTCAGGCGGACGACGGTACTGCCATCTGCACCCATAACATAAACCTGGCGCGAACCCTGGCGGTTTGATGAAAATGCAATGCGGGTTCCATCAGGTGACCAGGAAGGAAATTCATCATAACCCGGCTCGAAGGTGAGACGAGCAATTGTACTGCCATCCGCATTCATGACATAGATTTCATCGTTACCTTCCCAAAATGAATTAAATGCGATCTTCGATCCATCTGGGGACCAGGAAAAGCTGAGATATGGGGTTGGTTCTATGGTCAGATTCTTCAGACCACTGTCGTCTTCATTGATTTTATATATGTAATTATTGGCATAGTTATTCGAATCAACCCCGATAAAGCCGACCTGGTCCAGGATAAAAGTAGCGTCCTTGAATACCAGTGGTATGTAAGCAGATGAGCTGTTGACTTGAGCATCCGGGGCAGCTTTACCCACGACGTTAGCGAATAAAAAAAAGAATATACCTGTAATCAAAATCAGAAAACACTGCCTTTTGTACATGCTGCCCTCCCAAAATAACCAGGAACTGCTGATTGAGCGAAGCCCCCCGAAATGTGCACTGAAAGCATAGCAAAAAATATCCTGTGTGTCAACTTGAAAAAGGTGAGAACAAATCCCTTGACAGCACCAAAACCCAATGATAGACTCTCACCGCATGTTAATATTATGAAGAAAGGAGCGCGTTGTATGGCTAATAAGATCTCGGCGAATGTCATTCATGATGCATGGGCGCGCCTCCTGGTGACGGGGTAAGACACACTGTACTTTAATCTGTCTACTTGCCACGGGAGCACTCATGCCCCGTGGCTTTTGTTTAAGCTGCCTTCAAGACGTGATCGGACCGACCCAAAGATAAGGCATGGTCATTTCTGATAGACAGTGATCGATCATTTTTCCATTCCAGCCACGGGTACCTAATGTGGCTGGTTTTGTTTTAATCACGATAAAAGCAGGATTAAAGACAATGCATTCTGAAATACCAAACATGTACGACGGCAGACCCACCTTCAGTGGTGTGGTCTACAAAAAAACAATCGGGAATTATATCGTCCACACGGATGGGCGGGCTTTGCCATGCGAATTATCCAACCGCATCCGCAAGCAGCTGATCTACCCCACCGCCGATCCGGGCAGCTTGCACCACCGGGTGCAAAAAGTGGTTGAGCTCGAGCACATGGATCCGATCGCGGTTGGGGATCATGTGCGCTACATCCAGGCGGAGGACGGTAAAGGACTGATCGTCGAGCTGCTGCCGCGGAACAACAAGTTAACGCGCCGAAGCGCAGTGCCCAAACCCCTGCACCATGGAGCTCACCCGTTCGAGCAGATCATCGTGACGAATGTGGACCAGGTGGTGGCAGTCATCGCGGCTGCCCAGCCAGCTCCGAAGTGGAATCTACTCGACCGGTACCTGGCAGCAGCAGAAGAAGGCGAGATCCCTGCTTTGATCTGCATCACCAAGTTGGACCTGGTGAAGGGCAATGAAGATGAGCTGAACGAAGTACTGAGCGAATACCGGGAGATTGGCTATCCCTCAGTGGTGACGAGCAGTTATAGTACTGAGGGGATCGAAGACTTGCGTCATAGACTCACCGGGCGTATCTCGGTGCTGGTAGGCAAATCGGGTGTGGGTAAGACCGCCCTGTTGAATGCTTTACAGCCCGGACTGGGCTTGCGGGTAAAGGAAGTGAACCTGGCGACGGGAAAGGGCCGGCATACCACCACCAACCTGGAAATGTTCCCATTGGAAGGTGGAGGGGCAATCGTGGACACACCCGGGACGCGAGAGTTCGGGCTGTGGGAAACCAACATCGACATGGCGATGCTGTTCCGAGAGATGCAGCCGCTGGTAGGCAAGTGCCGCTTCGGGCTGGATTGCCAACATGATACAGAGCCGGGCTGTGTTATCCGTAAAGCAGTGATGGCAGGCGAGATCAACCCGCGACGCTATCAAAGCTATTTGCATTTGAAAGAGGAAATGGTCAATGTTCGAAGAAATTTATAATCTGCCACCCAACCAAAGTTGGGGAAGGCGAAAAACCAGGCCTGTCAGATACTCCCACAGGCAACCAAACACCATGGAGAAAGGCTTCAGGTGTGAATACTGCGGGGCATATGTTTATACCCTGCCAATGATCGCAGGTGTAAATAACCGGAACCATTGTCCATTTTGTCTATGGTCACGGCACGTCGATTATTTAAAGCCAGGCGATCGAATGTCTGCTTGCAAAGCAGTGATGCAACCCATTGGATTGACGGTGAAGCAGACCCGCGATAAGTATGTGATCGACAAAACGGGAGAGCTGATGTTGATCCATCGCTGCAGTGATTGCAGCAAGCATTCCATCAACCGCATCGCAGCGGATGACCAGGCGGAGATGGTGGCAGGGGTATTCCGGACATCGCTCTTGGCAGATGAAACCATGATGAGCCATCTCAATCATGCCAAAATCCGCCTGCTACAAGCAGAAGATGAGAGTACTGTGTTCAGCCAGCTTTACGGCCGGTTATGACCGGGATAAAACCAGGAGAATTATGGAGTTATTTATGAGTGATATTGCGGAACGAGTGAAAATAGAAGGAGACGCAGGAAAAATTCTGCGTCTCCCGGAATTTATTATATGGTAACAGATGCTTACGGTTGGACTTCGTCTCCGTCATTCATGGGGCAATTACCAAACCCGGGGCCAAAACCTGGACCAGAATAATTGTTCATCTGCTCCAGCATGACATCTGCCTGAGCCTGGGTGATAACACCATCGGCGACGGCCATGTTTAAGGCGTCCTGGCGTACCTGTGTCCAGAGTGCAGGAAGATCAGCCTCAGCTTTTCCTTGTGCAATGGCGATTTGAGCCAGGGTTTCACCATTGGTAAGGCGGGTGTTCACCTCATCGACGGTGAGTCCGACGGCAGTGGCGAATGCAGATATCATGTAGTCGTGCATGACACCAGCATTCTGACCGAGGCCGCGACCACCCATCATCCCGCCGGGACCAAGGCCGTTCCCGCCCATCATCCCGCCCGGACCATAACCATACTCGTCTCCACCCATCATCCCACCCCGACCGTTACCGCCCATCATACCGCCGGGACCATAACCGTATTCATTTCGGCCCATCATCCCGCCGGGACCGATTTGAACCGTACCACCGTTCGGCTGGTCACCAGGAACGACGATGATGCCTTTGTCGCTCTGGGGATTGGGAGAACCATAGCCGAATTGTCGAACGATTTCATCTCCATTTTGAGTGGTGGTCACGGTTAAGGCAGCAGGATTTTCTGCACCACGAGCCTGGGCAAAAACTACTCCCACGCCTCCAACAACGATCAGGGCAAGCGCGACAATCAAACCGATAAGTAAAAACTTTTTCATGAGAAACTCCTCCGAGAATGAAAATAATTTATTGCGTAATCAATTTTTGCACTAGACGCAGTTATAGTTTAATCGATAATTGTGAAGGAAGTATGAAGAAAAGGGGAAATAGCAATTTGCGGTTAGCAATTCGTTATTAACTAATAACTTTGAGTAAAAATTTACCACGGGAACACTGAGAACACGGAGAAAATAGGGAAACTAAAGAATATATGGCAGTAAAACAGCTCCAAAGTTCATGAACGACCCAATTATAGAATAATGTAATTATTCCTCGCCGGCGAGGTAGCGGACTTTTTCCCAGGGTGGGGCGTGCGATTCTTCAGCTAGCACGCCGCGCAGCTCGAAGATCTCGTCTCGGAGAACAGCGGCTTTCTCGAACTCAAGGTCCTTGGCAGCCTGCTTCATCTGGTTCTCAAGCTCGGTGATCAGGCGCTTGAGCTCGCCCTTGGGCATTTGGACCGGATTGATAGGACGCTCACCGCGTGCCTCTGCCTGGGCTTTACCACCCAGCTGGTCGGTCAGATCACGGACAGCTTTGACAATACTAACTGGCTCGATTCCATGCGCTTCGTTATATGCCACCTGTTTGGCGCGGCGGCGGTTGGTCTCACTGATGGCAAAACTCATTGAATCAGTCATTTTATCGGCGTACATAATGACCTTGCCGTCCACATGGCGGGCAGCCCGACCGATGGTCTGGATGAGGGCAGTGCCTGAGCGTAGAAAACCCTCTTTGTCCGCATCGAGGATGGCGACGAGAGAGACTTCCGGAAGGTCCAAGCCTTCGCGCAGCAGGTTGATGCCCACTACAACATCGAACACACCCAGGCGCAAGTCACGCAGAATGCCGATGCGCTCGAGGGTTTCAACTTCAGAGTGTAAATAATGCACTTTTATTCCGAGCTCCATCAGGTAGTCGGCTAACTTCTCAGACATGCGCTTGGTGAGTGTGGTTACTAGCGTGCGCTGACCGACTTCCACCCTCTTGCGGATCTCTGCGATCAGGTCATCCACCTGACCTTCAATGGGGCGGACTTCCACTTCAGGGTCCACAAGACCGGTGGGGCGGATGATCTGCTCGACAACCTGGGCAGCGTGCTCCATCTCGTATGGACCAGGTGTGGCAGAGGTATAAATGGTGACCCCCATGTGCTGTTCGAATTCCTTGAACTTGAGCGGGCGGTTATCGAGGGCAGAGGGTAGTCGGAACCCATAATCCACCAAGGTCTCCTTGCGCGAGCGATCGCCGTTATACATGCCTCGGATTTGGGGAACAGACATGTGAGACTCGTCGATGATGAGCAGGTAGTCATGCGGAAGATAATCGATGAGTGTCCAGGGTGGCGTGCCCGAGGCGCGCTGGTCGAGATGGCGGGAGTAATTCTCGATGCCGGCACATGAGCCGATCTCGCGCAGCATCTCGAGGTCATAGATGGTGCGTTGCTCGATACGCTGAGCTTCGAGGATTTTATCGTTCTCGCGGTAATATTTAACTCTTTCCTGCAGCTCTGCCTCGATGTCCAGGATGGCTTGCTTGAGCTTATCTTCAGCAGCGATGTAATGCTTGGCAGGGTAGATAGCAATATTTTCCAGCTCGTGGCGGAGCTCTCCGGTGAGGGCATCAAACTCGACGATACGCTCGACTTCATCACCAAAGTAAGTCACGCGGTAACCAAAGCGGTCCTGGTAAGCTGGGATGACTTCAAGGGTATCACCACGCACACGGAAGGTGGCGGGTTTTAGCTCCATATCATTGCGCTCGTATTGACTTTCGATAAGGTCGCGCAGGAGCGCGTTACGCCGGTAGATTTTACTCTTCTCGATGGTGATCACCACACGACCGTACTCAGCCGGGTTACCCAGTCCATAGATACAGGATACTGAGGCGACGATGATCACGTCCTTACGCGACATGAGCGAGGTGGTGGCAGCAAGGCGCAGGCGTTCAAGCTCTTCGTTGCGGTCGGTCTCCTTCTCGATGTATAAATCGTGACGGGGCACATAGGCTTCAGGCTGGTAGTAATCGTAATAGCTGACGAAGTACTCAACGGCGTTATCGGGGAAGAACTCTTTGAATTCGGCGTAGAGCTGGGCAGCGAGGGTCTTGTTATGCGCCATCACCAGGGCGGGGCGCTGAAGCTGGGTGATGACCTGCGCCATGGTGTAAGTCTTGCCGGTGCCGGTGGCACCTAACAACACCTGGTGTTTATAACCTTTATTGATTCCGTCAACTAATTGGCGGATAGCTTCCGGCTGGTCACCGGTGGGAATAAATGGGGCAACGAGTCTAAAGTCCATAGGCAGATACCTCGCGAAGAAGACTTGATATCATACCTTAAATTGGTAGCTAGAACAAGGGTTCTAGGGGTTGGCAATCGAAAATTGAATATTGATGCGATGGAACTTATTGGCAATATGTGGGATTACAGAATACCTGCAGTGAACCTTGTTCCATCACCATAGGCCATTTCTTCACTTCTTCCAACATTGTGGCTATTTCAGGAGCCATACTCACCATCCATATCCTCCAGGTATTATCTACTACTGCATACCTGGCATTAGTTAGTGAACTATCCACAGTGAATCTTTCCAGGTCAAAATCACCCATCCCGAGAGTTTTACCCCCATAATCATAAATAACAACTGTGCGAGCATCTGCCGCGTGGCTTGAAAGCATCCAGGATATTACACCGGGCGCAATCACAAAATCATCTGGTTTTAATGTGAGTGATATTTTATTCGCAACCGCTTCTGCATCAACAGCTGGGATAAAACCTTCTTTTTCGGGATTTTCTATAAGAGCCAATGAAGGTTTCACCGGCTCAACTATATAGCTTCTCATACTTAAAATGGCTAGCCAGGTAAGGGGTAGAAAAAAAACCGCAAAAATAACTAAAGTAGAACAGAGTGAACTAACGTTATTTCTTACTTTTTCATTGACTAGCACCAGGTGAGTGGTATTTAGATTGATGATGGATGTTCGTAAATACTGGTAAACATATGGGACTGATTTTGCCATAAAACTTCCCATACCTATCATTATTAATGGCCACACAGGCAGAAGGTAATGTCCCATCAGAATTCTACTCGGTAGTAATATAACAAACATTCCCGCCAACATTAATAGAAGGATACTACGCAGCTTATTATCATCTAAGGTAAATATTCCTATTATCCCCAACACAATGAAAGGCTGTCTTCTAATTGTTTCTGAGTACTTAGCGACCATTGTTGAAAGCTGTACGACCAGGTTGCTCCCACTTCCTGAACCCAACATAAATGAATAAACCAAGTCATGCCATGTATCGCCAGGAGAGATAATAAAATTTGGAATCATTATTATCAGTAATGGGATTCCCACAATCGCTATTTTCCAAATCTGTTTTGGGTGAGTGAATAAAATTATTAAAAAAAGCACAAGGACGCAAATAATGCCAATATAATCAGAGGCTAAAGCGATACCCGCGGCAAAGCAGGCAAGCAACAACCATCTTTGATTATCCAAAAATAAGTATTTCCATAATGCGAAAACAAAAATAAGTATCCACAGCGAAGTCCAGTTGTAGGATAAACCGATACGATTATAAAAAACATACTCAGGCAGTATTGCTAGAAGTAACGACGCATAAATTGCTGCAGTCCGATTTACTGCCTGTCGTGTAAGAACATAACAAATACCTATCGATAAAATACTGCAGATTACCGTCAGGCTCCGCAAGACGAGGATATCCGTTCCAAATATTTTAAATATACCAGCAAGGATCCATATGAAAAGGGGAGGCCTTCCTATTAGTAATAATGAATTCCTGATTCCTAAAAAGTTAAAGTTTCCTTTTGAAATATAATCTGCCAGGCGAATAAACTCTCCCTCATCTTGATACCAATCAGGTGCAATTCTCAGCTTATATATACGAAATATCGTTGCAATAATAAGAATTGCGAGAAGAATAAGAACTTCAGAGTGGATAATCTTTTTCATAATTCAGCATAAAATCTAGTTATGGATAAGCACATTTTTCCCATTTTTATCCATTCTTTATGCACAATAGTTAAACCAGAAAATCCTGATTTAATTATCATAATATCTTCATGTGTAGAAAATATATCCATTATTCGTTAATCCTGATAAGTAATCTCGGTCATTAATTCTTTTGGTTGTAATCCAAGCCTCCATAGACCAGTAAAACCCCAAATAAAGGTCAATAACATTCCGATCGCCTGGGAGACTAAGATGAATGCCAATGCCTGGCTATTTGGATAGCCGTAAATTGCCAGGATCGTCACGGCAGTATATTGGTAGATGCCTAAATAACCTGGGGCTGATGGAATGGCGCTGGATAAGCCCAAGCCTACCAGTAATAACAATGATTGACTGAGCGAGATATTTATGGAAAATGCTCTCGCAGAAAGCATCATCCCAGCTCCGTCAAGCAGCCAAATCAGACAGGTAAAGAGTAGGAATTGAGCTGATCGCTGCGGTTTCTGAAAAGACAATGCACCTTGGAGAAATTGCCCTAATAGTTTATTGAGCGATACATGCCATTTGTCTGGCATAGGGATACGAGTGATTACCGAATTGAGAACCTTTTCCAGGCGCGGAGCGATTAATAGGACCAGGAGCGCCAGGAGACCTAGAAATCCTAAAAATCGCATTGCGGGGGGAAGCCAGCTTGGAACCTCGCCAATTGTTGGAACCAATAACAACCCGAGGAGAATTAAGAAAAGCGCATCTATGACGCGCTCAGTAACTGCAGTAGCAAAAACATAAACTTTGCTAATACCCGTTTTTTGGCCAAGGACAACGGAACGGATCAATTCACCCGCTCTAAACGGTAAAAAATTGTTGCCCAGATACCCGGTCCCGGTAGCCCAAAATAGCGTGGTAAAACCAACTTGTTGTTTTCCCCGCAGGAGAATCCCCCAGCGATAGCTGCGTGCCATAAAACTAATCAAAGATATGGCAATTGCTGGAACCAGGTATTGTACCTGGCAATTTCGAACGGCATTGAAAAATTCATCCCACCTGACGCCACGGACGGCGAGATAGAGAAAGATAATTGATAATCCAATAGCTAATGGCAAGTACCAGCGTGGTTTGGTTTGAGATGATTGACCAGATGGATGAGCTTCATTCATAATAAAGTCTCATCAATCTAATGCGAAATAACCCACCGAAGAAATTTATTCTTTCTGCGGCTCTTTTTCAAAATTGATCCGTTCTTTTTCTATCACGAGAGGCCGGTGAAGCACCTGGGTATAAATTGCACCGATGTACTCGCCAACAATTCCCAAGAAGAAAAGCTGAATCGCACCAAAAAAGAATAATCCAACGATAATAGGAGCTGAACCAAGGGTAAATTCCTGCCAGAAGATGAGCTTGTAGACCAGATAGAAGAGACCAACGAAAAAACTGATAATGGCAGCTAAGAATCCGAACATGGTCGCCAGTCGAAGAGGTACTTTGGTGTAATTGGTAAATCCCAGCATCGCCAGGTCGTACAAGGTGTAAAAATTATTCTTGGTGATCCCACTTTTTCGCTTTGGTTGCGTCAAATTCAATTTTAGCAATGGGAAACCCGATATCGGCGATTAACCCTCGAAAATAAGGATAAGGATCATCGATTTTTCTTATAATTTCTATTACCCTTTGATCGTATAACCCAAAACCGGTGAAATGTTCGATTAACTGTACATCCGTTAATTTTGCCAATATCTTGTAGTAAAAAGATCGGAAAAAATAAAAAATCCTTGTTTCCTGGCTTCGCGTTTTTATACCCAAAACCACATTGAAACCTTCCTGCCATTTTTGGATGAAATCCTTGATCAATAATGGAGGATCCTGTAAGTCGGAGGCCATCATAATAACAGCATCCCCATACGCCTGCAACAAACCGTAATACGGTGAGCGGATATGACCAAAATTACGGGTATTTAAGATTACTTTGACACAAGGGTTTACTGCTGCTAGCACACGCAATTTTGATACTAGTATGATCTGTAGAGGCATTATCGATAAAAATCAATCTCATATCCAATATCTGGGAGTTCGGACATCACCCGGCAGATTTGCTCGTAAAGGTCCTCAACATTCTGCTCTTCGTTATAACAAGGTGTAACAATGCTTAAACTTTTTATGATGCACCTCGAACAAGAAATATTTAGGTAATATTAATTAAATACCCCTTCGATATATCAATTCACGCAATTCGTCGTTGTATGCATAAGGGCTATCTATCATCTCTATCATGAGAGGTTCATCTTTTTTACAGGCGGTTAACATAACTTCACCGCGCATTAATTCTCTGCAAGAGATTTGCCCCTTTAATAGCGGGATTGCTAGGTACACATCTTCATCATGAATAGTATCACCTTCTCGTAAATCTTTTTTTGCATAAACCCCGCGCACTAAAGAATCTAAATAATCAATCTCTTTCTGGGGAGGAATCCTCCTCGATTCACCTGAATGACCGCACATTTCTTTAGTTTTTTTATAGGCTTTAAACCATTGGTCAATCTGGTTCGGTAAAGAACAATAAGGTGAAACTTTCACTCCTTCAGATTCAATATCAATATGCCTCTCGAATGTTCTTGCTCCCTTTGCATATGCAATTGAGATCGAGGTAATCCAATCATGACACTCATGCGTTGAAAAACCAATGACGTGATTTGGGTATCTACTATGTAAAAAATCGATCTGGTTCATCTCCAATTCAGAGTCATCACTAGGATATATAGCGACGCAGTGATTTATTGCCAGCGGTATGTTTCGATTTTCAAAGAAAGTGACCAAGTCATCCAAATCCTTTAATGAAGAACCTCCGGTTGATACAATAACTGGTTTTCTGGATTTAGCGATTTTTTCAATAAGAAACCAATCGTTCATATCCGAACTAGCAATTTTTAAAATTTGAATCCCCAGGTTTACACTTAACTCAACAGATGTTTCATCAAATGGTGTTGCCATCGGTATACACCCATTTTGCCGAATGGTTTGAACAAATATTTTTAAGTCATCACTTGTGATTTTTGTATCCAGTGTTTTCTTAATGTATCGGAGATCAGTGCGATTTCGAAAATCTTTATGAATAAAAGTTTCCACATCACGAATCTGAAGTTTTATGGCTGCACGTACATTATTAAAGCGGACTATTTGGCCATAATCGGTGATTATTTTTTGACCTCGTTCCACGTCACCAAGATGATTATTGGCCATCTCCAAGACAAACAAGTCTTCAAAGAAATCACGATTCATGAGCACCTCTCATAAAAATACAATGACCTGATAGCTACATTATTAAATCTTGAATAGTAAATATCTCAATATAATATTCATGGATTCTTCATGCAAGATGTGTACCTATTTTTATCATCAAGCCCATTAGAACTTCTTTATATTGAGCTTTTGTGATTGACGATGGTAACAGGAGAAAAATTTTGGAAGGATAATAAATCCTGAAATATTTTCAATTATCAGTTGGATCATATAGGATATTTTCTAAATATTCTTTTCGATCAAGGAAAGGATACATATCTTCTAATGGCACAGTAACAATTTTCCCGTCGGGTAATTTTTTTGAGCTCAACCTCGGCTCAAATGACTGGTCTTGATCTAAAACCACATCGCAAATACATGGACCGGTCTTTTTTAGGATTTTAATGATTTGGGTTTTAAAATCGGTCTGATTGACTCGAATTGAATACAGGCCGTATGCTTTTCCAACACGAACAATGTCCGGGAAGGTAATACCGCTTTGAGGACTTTCACCAATTAATTTATTAAAGAAATTTTTCTGGGTCGTTCGAATTGAAAGATATCCGTTATTGTTAAGCACGAATATTTTTATATTCAATTGGTTTTGGAAAATTGTTTGAAATTCTTGAATATTCATTTGGATGCTACCATCCCCGGCTAAGCATATTACTCTCTTCCCACTATGTGCAAAAGCCGCACCAATGGCTGCAGGAAGGTCGTATCCCATCGATGCAGATCCAGAGTTTGAGAATAATCTCTGCCCTGATTTAATATTTGCAGTTTGAAATGAAATGACACAGGCAGATCCATTACCTGTGACAATTACATCATCCTTATCTAAGCATGCGAATAAAATTTCCATGAAATAATACGGATTGATTGCGCCAGTATAGTTACGTTGGCTAGGACTGACAGCTGGAAAGTGTCTGACTCGTTCTTTCGACCACGACAACCATTCATTATGCTTGTTCAGAAAATTATTTTCTGCATCAAGGGATTCATTCATAACCTCAAGAAACATTTTTAAATCGCATAATATAGGGAAATCGATAATCACCGTTGGCTTAGATAATTCATTTGGATCTATATCTACCTGGATTTTGTAGGCATGTTTTGCAAATTCCTGCCAGTTATAACTTACCTGTCGTACATTCAAACGACTTCCTAGTACTAAAAGAACATCCGCATTCTGCACCACAAAATTTCCAGCTCGTGTACCAATTGATCCAGGTCTTCCACAGAATAATGGATCTTCCGTAGCTATTAGATCGTGCGTCCATGCAGTTGTTACTGGAATATTGAGTCTATGGATCACCTGATTAAAAATATCAATTGCACCAGCTAATCTAATCCCAGATCCAGCTAATATAACTGGTCTTTTAGAATCTCGAATTTTATTTATTACTAAACGAACCTGGTGCTCAATTACAGATCTTTCCCAAGAAATAGAATCGACAGAACTATCATAAGGTTTTAATTCTAGTTCTTCGACTAATGCGGATTGAACATCCACCGGTATATCCAACCAACATGGACCTGGTCGACCACTAGTAGCTAAAAACATTGCTTTTTCCAGATGATATCGAATGGAGGCTGGTTCTATAACAAGAGCAGAATATTTCGTGATACCTTTTACCATCCGAATAATATCTAGTTCCTGATCTCCAAGCTGACGTAACTCTGGAAGCACGTAAGAATCTAAGAGTGTTTCCCGTTTAACTTGCCCAGAAATCACTAACAATGGAATAGAATCTGTCCAGGCACCAAACACCCCATTTAACGAATTAATACTTCCAGGCCCAGAAGTAACATTAACAACAGCAAGCTGATTGGTCACCCTAGCATATCCTTCTGCCGCCATCGCACTTGCTTGTTCGTGATGATTAAATACACAATGTATTCGCGGTTCAGACCCAAAAGCGTTATTAAGGAACATGGCCGCACCACCAGTCACCATAAAGACATGTTTGACACCATGTTCTGCGGTTACTTTGGCTACATATTCAGCGACACTGATCATAAATACCTCACGCACTGGTTAATCAGCAAAAGCATACATCACAACATCAAAGCCATTATATGAATGGGAGCGGATATAGAGTTTGTAATTTAGTTCCCATTGATCGATCATCAGTGGGATCTTCCAGAGATGCTCTGGATGGTGATAAAGACAAATTGCTAAACCTGGTCGGTATCTGAAAATAGTGTTTTTAGCACCGATTAATGCTTCAAATTCAGCCCCTTCAATAACCATTTTAATATAATTGGGACTGAAATCTCCTAGGATATCGTCCAAACTCACGACCGGTATGAGATTATTATTTGATTCGGTGATTTTACTCGCTTCAGATCCCTCACTTATAAAACCAATTTCCCTTGAACTTGAATAAACACCTTGTTGTGCGACCTTATAATTAAAGTGCTTTTGTTCATGGAGAAACTTGGATAAATTTTTAAAATTTTGTCCATCAGGCTCGAATGCATATAAACATTCTATAGATATATCTAATTCTTGTGCTTGTCGGAGTGTATCTCCATCATAAGCACCACAATCTACTAGCCTTAACAATTTATCCCAGTTTGATAAATATTGAGGAAAGTATTGATGCCCTCTTGCTGACTTAGGAAGAATTGAATAATCCCCAAATAATCGGTGATGTAACAATGCATTAAAAAGTAATTTACTTTTAGTGTCTTCCCAGAGTTCAGAACATTTCAACAACTCGTTTTTATAGGTTAAATAAACACTTGATTTGGTGAGCCAATAACTACTCTCAAGATTATCTGGAAATTGGTTATAAAAATCCACCATACTTATAAATCGTTTGTACCCCAATAATTTTAAGTAATCAGTGATTTCGTTAACCGGAGAAATCGGATTGTGAATTGCCACAATAACATATAGTGAATTTTTATCTTGTAGGTTAATCTTAATAAATTCTGGTTTATAGACTGGAACACCTGAAAAGATTTGTCCTGGTAATGCAGCACGATCCAAAAATGCCAGGATATGTATAGCTGTGTACTTCTTAAGTAACAAGCAAACCATTTTTCCTACATTTCCTGCTCCATAAATTATGACCTCAGCTTGTTCCTGGGAATTGAAGATATTGATAGATGATCTGCCATTATCCTCAGAAAATCGATTGAGTAAAGCTTGGGTTTTCCTAATTGCTGATGTCAAATTATTGCCTTATTGATTCTAAAGTGCATCATAGTACAGATAATTGATATAACGAACAAGATATTCAGCCCGATAAATTGATAATTGAGTTCTGCAAACCCATTTGTCGGATTTGAGACGCGATCTCTTGTTGATGCAATATGGAAGTTATTAAAATGGGATATTCCAATTCTTCCAATTTATGAGGAGGGAGAATCTTCAAACCATGCAAAGTTTGCCCTTGATTAATTGGATTGTTATCAATAAGTGCAACGATATTTGCTTTTCCAAGTATGGTTTGTTCGAGTAACTTCACTAAAAGCTGACCGGTACCCCAAACGATAAATTTTAGATCTTCTTGTAATACCTTTTGAAGATGAGTTTCAATTTTGCTAAGAATAGCGCTTGACTGATCGATATATTCACGCATAGAGAACAAGGACAGTGTATCCATTATTATTTTATTTGTTGATTTGGGTTTACTTTTTTTCCAAAAACCATAAATCACAGGATAGGAATAGTTATGACCAATATCAATAATTTTTTCCCCAAATTCTTTTTTTTCAAAACCTGCTAGCATCATCAGGTTATTCAAGCTTATTTCAGAAAAATGATTTATATGCTCAGTATTTAACTCCTGGAAGGGTGACACCACATAATCGATATAATGTAATGAGTCTGGGACCTCAATATAAACCATCTGTCTACCACTCACATTAACTAATTGGGAAAGCTGTTTAATAACTCCCTTCAGATCCATAATATGCTCGAGTGTGTGTGATAAAACTACACAATCGAACTGACCATGGTGAAGTGAATCGAAAATAGATCCAGTATATGCGGTTATACCGAGGGCAATTGTATTTTTCACACACACTGGCGATGGATCAAGACCACAAAGATTACTAAATCCTAAATTCTTTAATGAACTCAACAATCCACCATTTGCACAACCAACATCGAGAATTCGGAGAGAATAATCTTGTAGATAAGCAGCTATCTGATTCGCAGTAACCTCTAAACGCTTATTATCAAATGTATTATATCCTCCACCCGAGCTGGTTTTTTTGTCTTCATACTTTGATATCTTCGCATAATACCCATCATAATCTGCCTGACTAACTGTTGTATCCGCATAAATAAATCCACAAGAAACACAATAAACCAGTTCATAACCGGTAGATAGGGGATGCCCGATAGACAATTCAAACCTTTGGGTGAGTAATGACTCAACCTTATCATTTCCGCATATTGGACAATTTCGAAATAGATGATACATCATTCTTTATGGAAGTAATATTATTCTAAGTGATTCGTTGTTTTTCCTTGTGATAAGGAAAATTTCTCGATAAAAGAATTATTATCTCAATCGACCTGATTTAGCTTTTGGCCTGATAATGGTTGATTGTCTTTCGAATTGCGTCTTGTAATGATATCCATACGTAGTTTCCTAATTCTATCTTCACCTTCTCTACAGCGGGTATATATTGATCACGAGACTTGGATGGATCTTGAGCTGTGAGTATATTTATCATTATTTTGGTTGAAAATTGTTCTACAACGTTCTGAGCAATTTCAATAATTCTGAGTTCTTTACCGCTGCCAACATTATACGGCTGACAGTCCTGTCCCTTGAACAGGATTGTCCATAGCCATATCGCCAGGTCGGCTGCGTAAAGATATGAGCGATACGGCGTACCATCTCCTTTGATCACAATAGGACCACCATGTAGAGCATCGCGAATAAAATTCCCAATAGCATAATTGGCGTCCAGAGGCAGGTAGGGTCCGACGAAGGCAAAACAGCGAGCGATTTTAGTCTCAAAACTGAACTGGTGCGCATACAGCGTGCAAAGCATCTCGGCTGCCCGCTTGCCTTCCCCGTAAGCCGATAGAGGGTTCAACACATCGGGAGCGCCGATATAAGTTTCTGGTATATGGGTCAATTCAGGTGGCTGCCTGCCATACACCGCTCCGGAGCTGGTGAATAAAAGTTTCCTGGTCTGATGGGTTCTCGCAAAGTCTAACACCCGCTGTGTACCTTCGACAATAGTGTTAAATATCGCCAGCGGATTATCCGTGGCCAATTTAATATCACCTTCGGAAGCTGCGTGAATGACAAATGGAAAATTATCAGAGGGAAAGTCAAAGGTCCTTACATCCCCTCGGATCCAGGAGATGGCTGGATGATTTGCCAGCCGGGGATACTTATCAGCGAAAGTACCTGGGTTACGGCTGAGCAGGGTAATTTTCACATCCAGGTCGAGGCGATCATTCACCCACAGCAAACTTTCGAGCAGCCAATGGCCAAAAAAACCTGTCCCACCGGTGATGAACAACCGCTGACCACGCAGTTCCTCCCATAATGTGGTTGTGTGGCTCAGGATGTGATCAAGATCCACAGGATCCAGCGTCGGTGTCCAATCCGTCTTATTTGGGCTCATACTCTTTGCTCACCCAGCATGAACCGGTCGAAGACTTCTTTGATCCACATAAGCTGCGGATCCCCAATACCTGGATAAACCCCAATAAAAAATGAGTTTTCCATTACCAGGTCGGTGTTTTTAAGATCCCCGACGATACGGCAGACCATGTTTTCATAAGCCGGATGACGGAGTAGATTTCCGCTGAACAGTGGGCGTGTTTCTATCCGATTTGCTTCCAAATACCTGGTTAGCTCGTTCCTGGTGAAACCTGCATCTTCACGTACCGTGACCACAAAACAAAACCAGGCGGGTTCTGAAAATTTGCCGGCATGCGGAAGGATCAACCGGTCTTGATATGGGGAGAGTATCTCCATCAGGCGGTGGTGGTTTTCCCGGCGTTTTTGGATAAACTGATCTAATTTATTGAGCTGAGCACAACCCACCGCAGCCTGCATATCTGTTAATTTCAGGTTATACCCGATGTGACTGTAAACATATTTATGGTCATAGCCCGGTGGGAGCTGACCAAATTGCTGGGTAAACCGCTTACCGCAGGTATTGCTTTTACCACTTGCGCAATAACAATCCCGTCCCCAGTCCCGGTAAGAAGCCAGGATCCTGGACAGTTGACCATCATCAGTCGTCACACAGCCACCTTCACCCATGGTTATTTGGTGTGCCGGATAAAATGAAACGGTGGAAAGGTGCCCGAATGAACCGGTCAATCTCCCCCGATATTTAGACCCGAGTGAATCGCAATTATCTTCAATCAGCCACAGATTATGCTTGTTCACGAGACCGGTAACCGTATCCAGATCGAAAGGTACTCCCAAGGTATGTGCCATGAATATGGCGCGGGTTTTGGTTGAAATGGCATCAACCAACTTTTCGGGGATGGCCGTATAGTCGCCCAAATTGATATCCACAAATACGGGCACAAGCTGATTTTGTAAAATGGGTGCCACCGTGGTAGGGAACCCAGCAGCAACTGTGATGACCTCATCACCAGGTCTCAACCGTTTTTCACCCAACATGGGTGAGGTTAATGCCGACAACGCGAGTAAATTCGCAGATGAGCCTGAATTGACTAATAACGCATGTGATCGTCCCAGGTAATCTGCGAAGCGGTTTTCGAACTGGCTTGCATACCGGTCGGCGGTGAGGTGGAAATCGAGGCTGGAATCAACCAGGTTGATCAGCTCCTGCTGGTCAAACACCCGCCCGGCATAATGAATTAAGTCGATTTGTGGATTGAACTCTTTTGATCCGAATCGCTCTTGGTAATACCTGGAGACAAGCTCAAGAATATCTTCCCGGGTTCCCATTATTTATATCTACCCAGGAATTCCTTATACCAATCGATCGTCATCTCAATTCCTTGGTCCAAGGTGAACAATGGCTTCCACCCCAGGATCTGACGTGCTTTTTGAGCACTCAAATATTGGTGGGGTATTTCGTTAGTGACTTCATTAAGGATGAGCGGGTCCAGGTTTGAACCCATTTTCTTTGAGATTAGTTGCACCAAGTCGAGAACAGGCAGCTGTAACTCGTTGGAGAAATTAAATGCTTCTCCAATTAATGATGGATTTTCAGCTAATTTTTCTGCAAGGAGCATATACGCAGCTGCACCATCTTCGACATAAAAATAATCACGGACCAATGATCCATCGCTGCGAACTGTCGGAGGGTTTCCGCGGAGAATTGAACGAATGGTGCCAGGGACAAGCCGGTTCCAATTTAAATCGCCACCACCATAAAAATTTCCACAGCGCGTGATCACCACAGGCAAACCATAAGTAACCGCATAAGCATGGGCGATGAGATCAGCACAAGACTTGCTAACGTCATAAGGATGTTGACCTTGCAAGGGTGAATTCTCGCTGTAAGGTAAGCTTTCCTGATCACCGTACGCCTTATCGGATGAAGCGACCACAATTTGCTCCACCTTCGGGCTCCGCCGGCAAGCTTCAAGCAAAGTCCATGTGCCACCAATATTCGATTCGAAGGTAGAAATCGGATTTCGATTGGCAATCGTGACTATCGTCTGGGCGGCTAAATGAATTACCGTGGAAATCTCGTATTCCCCCAGGATGCGTTCTAATAATTCTTGATCACGCACGTCCCCTCTGACCACCTTGATTTGATCGATCAAGTGGGTTCGGATTATCTCCGATTGGGGAACCCAATCTCGAATCAGACAAACCACATCCGCACCTGCGGCCAATAAACTGCGGATCAGCCAACCACCCACCAGACCGCTGGCGCCTGTTACGAAAACCGGGCGATCTACCCAAAAGGGAGTATGGTTTACCATGTTTTCCATGGAGCAATCCCCTGAGACCATAAGCTTTCGAGGTACTGAACATCACGTATGGTATCCATACATTGCCAAAAACCTTCATACCTATATGCAATTAATTGTCCGTCTTTTGCGAGTTGTTCTAACGGGTACTTCTCCCATTGAATGTCATCACCTTCGATGTAATCCAAGACTCCCGGCTCGAGAACAAAAAAACCACCCGAAGCCCAATTATCTCCAATTATAGGTTTTTCGATAAACCTCCGAATGAAATCACCCTCGGTCACAATCGATCCAAGCCGAAAGGGAGGTCTAATAGCAGTCACAGTAGCAAGTTTCCCATTTTTCTTATGAAATTTGATTAACTCGTCAATATTAATGTCGGAGACACCATCGCCATAAGTGAACATAAATGTTTGATTATCGATCCATTTACGCAGGCGTTTTATGCGCCCTCCGGTTTGGGTTTTATCTCCGGTATCCGCCAGATATACTCTCCAATCGTCGTGGTCACCATCTTCAATTTCAATATCACCGCTGCCTAAATTCACGGTCATATTGCAGTGATGGTAATAATAATTTAGGAAATACGAGCGGATGACCTCGGATTTATACCCCATGGCGATGGCAAAATCCGTGTGCCCATACATGGCGTAGATCTTCATAATATGCCAGAGAAGGGGCTGACCACCAATTTCGACCATTGGCTTTGGCTTAACCGTGGTCTCTTCCTGAAGGCGGGTACCCATACCACCAGCAAGAATAATCGTTTTCATATCGTTACCATATTCTGCCAGATTTTTTTGTAGTTTTGTTATTATATATCAATATATTTAGAAATTTTCTCACCAATTAATAACAAATCCGTAATGCTCAATACTGGCGATCCCAGTTAATGGATATAGATCGGATTACTAAAAATCCAACCTCTTCTTCTTCCCAGGTATTGGATGTAGACTTCCACGCGATATACCCCGGGTTCGGTCGTGATGTATGTGCACAATTCATGCTTTCTCCAGGTACGCACCGTCTTGCCATCTTTGAGTAAATTACATTCTGCGATCATCGGCAGACGGATCTGAAATGTGATCCCACCCTTGCTGTTCAGCTCATCACCCATCAGGGCAGAGGCTTCGAACCCGCGCGCGGTAAAACTAAAGCCGAGAGTAGGAGCGGGCAGGTCATAGCCGATGAAAGAATGACCGTGGCAAAGCGCATCCAGGATCATACTGGAATCAGATGCACCATCTGTACCAAGTGGACGGGGAATAATCACATGGTTATTAATCGCTCTGAAGTGAAATTCATATGGGAATATGGTCCGCTTTAATGGTCCAAGCTGCATATGGTAGGAATGAGCATCGGAGCCGCCTACGGCAACGACTTTTTTCCCGGTAGCTAACAGGTCATCCCATCTGTGGACAGTCTCCAGCAGCGGTCCACGATTAATGCGGCGTGGGAAATATGCATAATAAACGGCGTGTAAGATTGATTTGATGCGCGGTTTGAACTCTGAAAAACCATTCCACAGCTCGAGACCGGTAAAACCATGCACATTCCAATCCACCCAGGATATGTCGCCTTCGTGAACTGACGGTGCTGCAGGGTCGACAGGATGTGCAATGAATGAAAGACCGCCAGCCTTTGATTACTGCATCCAGGAGCACCTGAGGTTCGTGAGCATAAGTTGACAGCTCATACGGTACTCCAAATACCAGGAGGTGATTCTTTTGGGGGTTGCGTGCCTGGTCGTGTATCTCCTCTCCCACCAGCATGAGAACACGGCGATCAGCTTCATTTTTATATCCTGCGAACCCGTTTACCAACACGTTATGATCAGTGACAATGACAGCATCCAAACCCGCCCTGACAGCGGCCGCGGCGATATCTGCATGTGAGCCGTCTCCGTCTGAATAACGGGTATGCATATGTAAATTCAGTGTGATTTCTGGCATGCATTCTCTCAATTAGAAATACAAGCAACAGATTTAGGACAAAAAATCCAAGTGTAAGCCTGCATGATTCGCCTTTATTATATATGCTATTACTGTTAGGATTTGAGTTTGAAAAAATCTAATCTCCAGCCTGGAAATAAAGCCGACTGACTTTGGGTTTGACGATTCAACCAAGCGAAGGTATAATCGGCAAGCTTAGGCGTCTGGTGTTCTTATAGAATATTTATTAGACATGGACGATATTTTAATGCTCGGAGGCAGGTTGTGGGTAACGTAGTCGACATTTCATTGATTATTGTATCGGTTGCACTAATTGTCAGTGTCATCTTGCAAAGTAAAGGAGCGGGTCTGGGTGGTCTGACCGGGGCTGATACAGGTGGTATCTTTACTGCACGTAGGGGAGTCGAAAAAACTCTGTTTTACGTGACCATTGCCTTGAGCGTTTTATTTTTTACCCTGGCCATTGTATCGGTAAAAGTCGTATAAATATATCCAGTTGAGCGCAGACGAGCATTACCAGCCACCATATTTCAGGAGGTTGGTAATTATTCCGAAGCGCTTTTTATTTTAATTTCGCACTAGAGCCATGATAATATTGAAAACATGAAAAAATTACGTTGGCCATTATTGATTGCGGTCATTGCTTTGGCAGCAATCGCGGTCTTGTTGATCAGCCAAAAACCAGACATCCTGCAACCCATTACCGAGCCGGTGGTTAAACCGGCAGAAGGGGGGATTTACTCGGAAGGCGTAGTCGGAGAATTTATGCGCCTGAACCCCGTGCTGGATTATTATAACGGCGCTGATAGGGATGTCGATCATTTAATATTCAGCGGGATGCTGCGCATCGATGACCGGGGTTTACCCCAGGCTAACCTGGCAACTTCATGGGGTATCTCACGTGATGGCACTATATATAACTTTTCGCTCAATCCGAATGCTGTGTGGCATGACGGGGAATCCATTATGAGCGATGACGTTATCTTCACCATCCAAATGATGATATCGGATGACTCCCCTATTCCAAACGACATTAGAGAATTCTGGAAACAGGTCGAGGTAATCCGCCTGGATGATAAGACAATACAGTTTAAACTTCCAGAGCCGTATGCACCATTCCTTGACTATCTGACTTTCGGTCTACTCCCTTCTCACCTGCTGGGTGATCTAACTATGGCAGAGCTGATCGACAATCCCTTCAACCTACAGCCTGTCGGCAGTGGTCCCTATCGCTTTGACCACATGATCACCACCGATGGTCAGATTACGGGAGTAGTACTATCCGCATTTCAAGATTACCTGCCCCGAGGAGCTTTCATCGACCAAATTGCGATTAGATATTACGCCGATGCACCTGCTGCCTATTCAGCTTTCCAGGCTGGAGAAATTGGCGGAATCGGTGATGTGGCCTCTGACATCCTGCCGGAAGTGCTCAAAGAGGACGGACTCAGCATTTACACAACACGGTTGCCGATCATGTCGATGATCTTGATGAACCTCGATAATGAACAGGTGAAATTCTTTCAGGATGTGATCGTCCGAAAAGCGCTCATGCAGGGACTAAATCGCCAGGGAATGATCGACACCCTCCAGGGTGGACAAGCAATTCTGGCAGACGGTCCCATTTTCCCGGGCAGCTGGGCATATTATGACGGCATTGAGCATTATTCGTATGACCCGAACCAGGCGATTTCTCTGCTGCGGGAGGCTGGCTACACAATCCCTGCGGCAGGAGGAGAAATCCGGACGAGTGAAGATGGGACCGCGCTTTCATTTGAGTTATTATTCCCTGACGATCGCGAGCACGTAGTCCTGGCAAATGCACTCAAACGAGATTGGGCTGCATTGGGCGTGCAGGTCACGCTAACGCCATTAGCGTATGACCAGCTTGTTTCGGAGCATCTAGACAATCGTAATTATCAGGCAGCACTGGTGGATTTAAACCTCAGCCAGACGCCTGACCCTGACCCCTACCCATTCTGGCACCAGACACAAATATCCAGCGGGCAGAACTATTCGAAGTGGGATGACCGCCAGGCGAGTGAATATTTGGAGCAGGCACGCATCACTACCGATCTGGCAGAACGCACCCGCTTGTATAATAACTTTCAAGTCCGGTGGAGCCAGGAACTACCCGCCCTGCCCTTGTTCTATACGGTGTACACCTATGCGGTGAGTACAGACGTGCATGGAGTAAGCATCGGCCCTATCCTGGAACCCTCTGATCGGTTCAACCACGTGACCAACTGGTATCTGGTTACCAGCAAGTCAACAGGGGAAGAGACGCCTACCCCCTACCCCTAATTATTTACTTTATTAAAAATTTTGATTAATGCTTCTCGGCAGATTTTTTTACCTTGAGGATTGAAGCAAGTTCATCCTCGAATACCTGCACCAGCTGAGGGTCGAATAAGGACCCACCGGCACCGATAATCAAGCGGGAAGCATCTTCAGGAGAAATTTCTTTCTTGTATGGACGGGGTGTCGTCAAGGCGTCAAAAACATCTGCCATGGCGCACAGGCGAGCACTCAACGGGATCTCTTCCTCACGTCTGCTGTTAGGATAACCCGACCCATCCCAGCGTTCATGGTGGTTCAATGCAACGGTCTCAGCTGCCTGGAGTAAGGGTGAGTTGGAATTGCTCAAGATCTCAGCACCGATGGTGGTATGTCGCTTAATTTTTAGGAGCTCGGTCTCTGAATATTGCCCCTGCTGGAGTAGCAGTGCCTCTGGGAGACCAACCTTACCAATATCATGCAATTGGCAGGCGGTTGAGATGAGCTGCGTCTCACTTTGGGTCAATCCGATCCCACGACCAAGTACCTGGACGTAGCCCTTGATGCGTTCAAGGTGGGCCAGGTTGCTACCCTCTCGAAATTCAGCAATATATGCCAGGCGCCAAACAGCATCCAACAACTCGCGATGACTATCCATTGAATACATATTTCCATCCTCTCCGAATAAGGACCGTAACGAATCCTAGAGATACGTTTATAAAGTAGGGTGAAATGACTTGTTACCTATATTTTACAACAGTTCTCAGTTTCATTTGTTTAATAATCTTCCTTAAGCTCCTATCACATTTGTCAGTAGATTCATTAGATTGAAATGATATAATTTTTTTAGCTCAAGGGATAAAGTTGTTCAACCTGTCAGACTAGAAATAGTTACAGTGATGGTGAAGAAAATTTACTGAGGAGAGATAATATTTCTACGTCGAGCGGGGGAGCAACATTTAGTCAAAAATATTATCGCAGGTGAATATTTGATAGTAAAAGGGAGTAATAAAACCGTGAAGAATGGCCAGCACGGGCAGAGTATGATTGAATTTGCCCTCATCCTGCCATTAATAGTGCTCGTCCTTGTGGGCATATTTGAGTTGGGTGAGCTTTTTTTGCTTACATCGCCATCTCCAATGCAGCCCGCGAAGGCGTTCGCATGTATACTTTTACTCCTGTTACAACCACATACTCCGAAATTATTTCTACAACGATCTCTGAAGTTGGTAGTGCTTCGTGGTTGACCCAAATATGATTGCGTCGATTGTCATTACGTGTGGGAATGGTTACACCCCAGTCAGTGACACTGATGATCTGAAAGCTTGCCCAACTGAGCAACCAATCCGCGAGACTGTTACATACAAACACGAATTAATTCTGGGTGTGTTTTTCACCCAACCGCTCATGTTGAAGAGATCAGCGGAGATGATGAAACCATGAAGAAGACAATTCATACTGCGGGGGGTGGGCAATCCCTGGCTGAATTTGCCATCATGATTCCGGTATTCTTGATAATGTCCGTGGTTGTCTTCGATCTCGGGAGAGCTGTATATTACTCCAGTACGATCCATAACGCTGCCAGAGAGGCAGCGCGTTACGGCATTATTCATCCTGCAGATGAACCAGGGATGAAACAAAAAGCGATTGATTATGCCGTCGGATTAGGATTACAAGATTCGGATGTCACAATTGACCTGGTGATCCCGGAAAACATTGTAAGTTATCCACCGCCACGTGTCACAGTTAATGTCGATTACGATTTTTTCCCAGCAACACCATTGGTATCAAACTTTTTATCCAATACATGTGGTGGAAATAAATGTATTGTATTAAAAGGTGAAGCGACCATGAAGCTGGAAGCACTGCCATAACCAGGGTTAGTTAAAATTATTCGGGTGAGGGATTATGAATGCGATAGGACTAATTTCTGAAAGAGGTCAAACGCTGGTGCTTGTTTCACTTGCATTTTTGGCTTTCGTAGCTATCCTGGCTTTGGTACTTGATGGCGGCAATGCCTATACAGCCAAGTGGCAAGCACAAAAAGCAGCAGATGCAGGAGCCCTGGCTGGAGAATAATATATGTGGCAGCATCGCCAAGAAGCTGGAGTAATTGACACAGCCAGTAATGAAGCCATCAAGTACGGAGTATCGAATGGCGCGGTTAACCCCCCACAGGTCGTTCTCGACATCAATGCAGCTACCGTGGTGGTGACTGCTACGGTCACTGAAGATACCTTTTTTGCCGGAGTGATCGGCAACGATTCTGTCTCACCAAGGGCTGCAGCCGAAGCAGCCTGCCGTCCACCTGGTGTTGGGGTGCTACCGGTCGCCTGGTCATGCCGCGAGACTGTTGTGGGCGAGATCAAATGCACAGATGATATTGGACCCTGCTGCACTTTAGCTGATCCAACAGGTATGAACTGTTCCTACGTCCTGATGGATTCGGTTAAAGTCAGGAATAAGAATAAAAAATGTGATCCGGATGACCCACCATGCTACGTCCAAAATGACCTTGAATGCAGCCTTCAGCAAGGCACTCCTCCCAATTGCATCCCGGTCGATCCAACAAAGATCGATTGTTACCTGGATAACGACTGCGTCGATGAACTGGCAGCAGGAGGCTCCCGCAGCTGGCTAGACCTGGATGGCGGAGGTGGTGGAGCTAATGAGCTGAAGAATTGGATCTCCGGAGCAGTTGCTGTTGAGCCAATAAATGTTCACACCTGGCTGCCTGAAGAGAGCGGTGTAACCACAAGTATTTTCCACATTACAGCGTCATATCTGGTCGAAAAGAATGTGGTACTACCGGTGTTCGATAAAGTCTGCAACGGGTTACCCACAACGGCCGACCCAGAAACATTAGCCCAATGCAATTCCGGGACAATAGACATACAGGACCTTATCACCAATAGCACATTGACTTTCCATATTATTTCATTCTCGGCATTCCATGTTACCTGTGTACAGACCGGAAAAAATAAAGTTGTTGCAGAACCCGGTTATTTTCTTCACGCATCGGATAAAAGCTGCTACGGTCATGATCGCGCGGTAAATAACAACTCAATTGATGATAACGATAAGACGATCGAGGAATATTTCGTTCGCGAAAACCTCGGTGGATTCGGCGGTCCGGGTGATTGGTATGATACTGGTACATTCACTGTTGCCTGGTCCGCTAGAGTCATGACCATTGCGTGATGTTCGAAAGAAATTCAAATACACTTTATTCAATCTGGTATATAAGATGCACCCATTACCGGTAACGATATTGATTTTAAAATATTCTAATCTAGGAGGGTCACCTTAAATCGTCGAGTACTAATCGGAATCCTGATTGCGGTTGTGGGAGTAGGTCTCATCGGGTTGGGTATCCTGGCGATCAATCGCGTATTACGGCAAAGTTTTGCCCCACCTGCACAGGAAACCCCGGTGGTAGAAGCGACCACCGATATTATCATCACAAGCCATGATCTGGCAGTAGGTGCGGTTTTAAACCGTGAGGATGTCCAACTGGCGACTGTCCCGGTGAGCCTGGTGCCACGCGACGCCTTGCTAACCATCGAGGCAGCACTGGGTAAAATAGTATCCGTCCACCTGATCCAGGGCGAGATGGTGCTTCAACACCACCTGGCGGATCCGACAAACGTATCGCATGACGTCGGATACATCATCGGCAACGACGAGGTATTGATGGCGTTCCCATCTACAGATTTAATGAGCACGTTAGGCGTTTTGCAACGTGGAGACAACGTAGACATTTTCGCTACCATGACTGTAGAAGTGAGTGCAACGAACGCTACGGCGCCCGTTAGTGGGGCAGCCGAGCAGCAAACCGAACAGCAGATGTTCACCTTCGACGCATTCCAGCGGGTGGAGATTTCAGCAATCGTGGCTGATGTGATCGTACAATCTGGATCGAGCACTACACCGGGTCAGGCACAACCCACGCCGAACCCGGCGGATGTAAAGGTGCGAGCATACCTGCTGGCGTTGAATGCACAGGATGCATTGGTTTTGAAACACATGCGCGATTCGGGTGCTACATTTGACATTGTCCTGCGATCACCCACTTCAAATGAGCTGTTTGACGTCAGCCCGGTGACTGAAGAATACTTACTGCAGCGGTATAAACTGCAACTCCCCAGGTAGTTTTCTGGGGAATAATCCTTTTGATATGGAATTGAGACGAATTTTTCTACATAGAGGTGTCCGAGTATGAGCCCAGAAATCAAACAAATCCGAGTGGTTGCGCTGTGTGATCCTGGCGCCACGCTGCAGCAAATAACTGAAGCGTTGAACACGCAGAATGAATTTACCCTGGTTGATGTCTTATCATCCAAGGAGATGCTGGCAAGGCAGATTCGCGCCGCCGAACCGGATATCCTGCTCGTAGATTCCCAACTTGAAAGCGAATCTACGATGGACATCATAGATGACCTGGCACTCCAGTTCCCGAGTTCGGCTGTTGTTGCGATCCTGCCCAACAATGACCCGCTGGTTGCCCAACAGGTAATGTTGGCGGGGGCGCGCGCCTTCCTGATTGCCCCATTCTCGCAGATCAATTTGGTAAGCACCCTGCGAAGGGTCACCGAGCTTGAGGGTCGCCGGCAGCAAACACAATCCTATCTACCGACCCAATTACCGGAAGCCACTCGCCTTTTGCGCTCGGTTACATTTTACAGCCCGCGTGGAGGAACAGGAGTCACTTCGCTCGCGGCTAACACTGCCATTGCATTAGCCGAGGAAACCGGTAAAAAGGTGCTCTTGTTCGAGGGGAAGGTATTTTTTGGTCACCTGGAAGTAATGCTGAACCTCAAAGTACAAAATGCCTTATCCGACCTGATTCCACATGCTGCAAACCTGGACGAAGGTTTGATCCGCGATGTTGTGGCTACACACCCATCAGGCATCCATGTACTCCTTGCGCCCTCGAATGCCCAGGTTGCCCAGGGAATCCGCGCCGAAGACATCTATAACATTTTTATCGGTGTTTCACGTTATTATGACTACGTCGTCGTCGATGGTGGTGGACCGCTGAACGATATCTCCGTCACATTAATGGATGCAACCGACCGCATAGCATTAGTGACTTCACCCGACCTGGCCTCCCTGCACGACACCAGCCGGTTTCTTCAATTAAGCAGGTCACTTTCTTATCCGGCAGAAAAAATCTTGCTGATCCTGAATAAGGCTGGCGTTGAGGGGGGTGTTAAGTTGAAGGATATCGAAGCAGTATTGCACAACCAGGTGTACCATCAGATTGCGAATGACCCGCCGAACGTGCTGCGCAGTATCAACCGGGGAATACCATTCCTGGTATATTACCCCAGGAGCAGTGCCAGCAAATCTGTCCAACAGCTGGCGCGGAACCTGGCTGCGATTAATATCCGGGAGTTGGGGCGTGAAGCTGTTCCCGCACCTGGCGAAAAAGCCGGGCGGGATTTACTGCTTGCCTCGAGCCACCTGGGATAGTGACAACCGGACACAATAGGAATTTTAAGAATGCCATCATTTGCCCTCCTTGTCGCTCTAATTCTGGCTATCGTGATCGTCATCTTAATCGCCTACGGTCTGGTAATCTATGGACTGCGCGATATATTCTACGCCGGTCAAGATATCGGCTCACGACTGGATACGTATGTAACACTGCCTGAAGAATCCAATCAACCCCAGGTTGGTCAAAGGCGGCGTGTCGGGCTGCTCCGCCTGCGGTTGCGATTGAATAACATGCTGTCGGGGCTGTCATCTGAACAGCTCAACCTGCAGCTGATGAGTGCCAACTGGCCGATCACCGAAACCGAGTATTTGTTGATAAGGGTTGCCAGCGTCATCGTGGCATTCCTGTTAGGGACGCTTATTGCTAAAACGGCCATCTCAGGGATAGGACTGGCAGTGATCGTCTTCTTCATCCCGGATTTACTATTGAAACGATCGATCTCCCAGAGACGCACGAATTTTGGCAGGCAGTTGGTTGACGTGCTGGTCCTCATGACCGGCGCAGTCCGGGCTGGATACAGCTTACCCCAGGCCATCGAAGTGGTCAGCAAGGAGCTGAAGGCACCCGCATCGGAAGAATTTCGACGAGTACGTCATGAAATTGGCTTAGGATTATCCCTGAGTCAGGCATTGACCAACCTGGTAGCCCGAATGGAAAATGATGATCTTTACCTCGCCGTCACAGCAATCAACATCAATTCTCAAGTCGGTGGGAATATCGTTACCATGTTGGAAGCAGTAACTGATACCATCCGTGAAAGGGTGCGTTTGTTTGCCGAAGTGCGGGTACTCACAGCGCAACAAAGATTCGGCAGTTACATACTCACCTTTTTACCCATCGGTATGGCAGCAGCCTTATTCTTTATCAATCCCACTTATATGATGCGCCTGTTTAGACCCCCGCAACAGATTTTATTGTGTATCCCAATTGGTGCATTTATCATGGTTATTTTCGGCAATATAGCCGTCAGGCGGCTAGCCAGAATTGACGTGTGAGGTAGGTTTTATGCAGCAATTTATTCAAATCAGCATCAGTTTTGCACTGGGTATCGCCGGGTTAACCGTGATTGCTCTGGGAGTGCGTTGGTTGAGGTCGGGTGGCCTCGATAAACGCCTGGTCCAATATGTTGAGACACCCCTGCAAAGCTCAGGCACCCACACAAACGTAGCCCGCGTCCAACCCCGTGTCATCACCGGATCATTCTTCAACCGCACGGTTACACCGGCAATCAGATGGGTCGGAGGAATGTTTGGTCGCATCACTCCTTCCGGCGCGATCGATAATATTTCGCATAAACTGCTAATTGCAGGCAACCCGATGAACCTGGGAGCCCGTGAATATTATGGCATCAGCATGGCATCCACACTATTGGGAGTCTACCTGGCATTCCTGATCTTCCGCAGAGGAACGACGACGATTAATTTGTTATTGAGCATATTAATGCTAATATTTTTTTACTATGCCCCAAAAGCCTGGCTGCAGAACCGGGTGACCAACCGACAAAATCAGGTCAGACGCGGTTTACCTGATGCGCTGGACATGCTCAGCGTGTGCGCCACCGCTGGCTTGGGATTCGACCAATCTCTGCAAAGGGTGAGCGAATACTGGAACACGCCGATCGGTCGTGAATTCGGGCGCGTAATCAATGAGATGGAAATGGGTTTAACCCGCCGGGATGCATTGCGGAATCTTTCTGACCGCCTGGAGATACGCGAAATTGCAAGTTTCGTTGCCCTCATCCTGCAAACCGAACAGCTCGGGATGAGCATCAGCGATACGCTGCACGCCCAGGCAGAACAAATGCGGATCGAGCGTCGCTTCCGGGCACAAGAACAAGCCCAGCGAGCTCCGATCAAGATGCTTATACCTATGGCGTTATTGATATTTCCCGCATTGCTGGCAGTCATTTTAGGACCTGCAATCCCGACGATAATGGAAGCATTCAAATCCTTATAGATGCGGAGAGAAAAGTGTGGTAATGGTCAGGATATTTTGGAGGCAGCATGAGCTCGAATGATACAGGATCGTATATGGATTCTCCGGATTTCCATGAGGCGATGGGACACTTTCGCGTCGGCAGGTGGCAGGAAGGATTATTAAAACTCGCCGATGTAGAGAAAGCGTTCCCCGCTGAAACTGATCTCCGGGCTATTCGTCTGGAAATGGAAGTTCGTGCACGCATATCTGAGTATGAGCTGGAAGAAGTAAAGCATAACAAGATGCTGAAGCTGAGGAATACTGGAGTGCTGCTGGCTCTTATTCTTGTCGTGGTCGGACTGGCTGCAGTTGCATTAATTACATATTCAGGATGGATACTGGGACAGATAGCCAGTGCCCAGTCAAGCTTCTCGCAGAATCTGCAGCAAGCTGAGCTCACAGTCGATTTACGCAATGCCCAACAGCTTTTGGTAGCAGGGAAATCTGATCAAGCGTTGACCGCATTTGAAGCGATCAAAGCTGAACAACCGGATTTCCCAGGTTTAGCTGATGGTATCGCAAAGGCTCAGGCCTTAAAAAATGTCGAAGTTCAATATACCCAGGCAATGAACCTGCTCCAGGCCGGAGATTCAGCCCAGGCTCTGACGATCTTGCAGGAAATCAGTAAGGAAATACCCAATTACCGGGATGTATCGCTGCAGATCAGGACCGTGCAATCCCAAACAGAACTGAACGCCGTCATTCAGCAAGCTGATCAGGCATTCGCTGAAGGTAGATTTGATGATGCAGTATCCAATTATGAATCGATACGCATCATGGACCCAGGTTATGATACTGCGGCGGTGGAGGAAAAACTTTTCCAAAGTTATATCAATGCAGCCCAAGACTTGTTATCCATCCCCGTCCCTACCCTGGATAATTTAAAGACGGTTGATAATTATTTCACCCAGGCTCTGGCGATTAAACCTCTGGACCGCGAAGCACTGGCAGCCCGTACGCAAGTCAGAGCACACATTGAAGACGCGATCATTAATGATTACTTCACTCAGGCACAAGCGGTGCTTGCCAGTGCTCCTGACTCAATCGATGCCCAGCAGTCTGCTGAGCACTTGTTGAGCCAGGCACTTCAGGTTCGACCAAACGATCCGAGCGTTTTGCTCCAGTTCCAGCTTGCTCAAACCTTTATCCAGGCAGTGAGTGATTTTGCCAGCAGCAAATGGGATTCGGTCATCAACCAGCTTGAGTATGTGGTTGGGCTGCAAGCCGGCTATGCGAGTGGAACTGCCTTGCAGACACTGTATGATGCATACATTGCCCGCGGCTCCGAATATATAGCCTCGGGTGAATACTCGCTCGCCCTGGATGATTTCCAGCGTTCTGCAGTTTTAGCCCAGCAATTATCTGACTCGGCTCCATTATCCTTTGAGGCCCAGATCATGATCGGTGAGGCACAAGGACTGTTAAACCACTACCAACAGGCTGTGCAAATTTACCAGGATGCATTGAATACGATCGGCTTGCGTGAGCGCATATTTGGATTACTCAGCCCTCTTACCGACAGCCTGACCTACGCTGATTATTTAGCCAATGCAGGTGATTACCAAAGTGCGTTTTATGCATATCGCAATCTGATACGAAACCGGGTAAAAGCATACGACCAATCGACGGTTGTCACGATAAAGAATGGTGATTACCTATCCATGCTTGCCCACCGCTACAATACAACTGTGGCGGCTATCTTATCGGCGAATGATATGAACAACCAGCCGCGATTGACACCCGATACGCAGCTGATCATACCAACCCTGCCATAAGGGAAAAGGGAGATAGCTGAATGTTCACTAACCGACCGGCAAAGAATGGTCACACGATCGCCCCAAATGAATATGATATCTTAGCAGAAGCCAAGAACATTGGTGCCGGCGACCATATCACTGCAGATGCATATATGATCCGGGAGCGTGTTCAGCGCAGGTTATTGGCCGAAGCTGATGGAGAAGTTGACCTGTCGCATATTCCTCAAATGCACCAGATGATCGAAGCGTTGTTCAACAGGGTACTGGCAGAGGAAAACTTGCTCTACACACGGGCGGTACGTACCCGGCTCCTGGATTGGGTAATCGCGGACATATTAGGGTTTGGACCACTGGAACCGCTGCTAAATGAGCCCACCATCACCGAAGTGATGGTCAATGGATATGACAATATCTACGTTGAGCGCTTTGGGAAAGTTGAAAAAACACGCATCACCTTCGAAAATGAAGATCACTTGATGCGCATCGTGGATCGCATCGTCGCCCCACTTGGGAGGCGGGTGGATAAATCATCCCCCATGGTGGATGCCCGCCTGCCGAACGGATACCGCGTTAATGTGATCATCCCACCGCTTTCACTCATCGGACCGATGATGACAATCCGTAAGTTCGCCCAGACGCCGTTCACCTCTCAAGACATGGTGGCAAACGGCACGATGACCACATCATTAGTCACCTTTTTAAAGGCTTGCGTGGAAGCACGGGTCAATATTGTTATCTCTGGCGGCACCGGTTCCGGGAAAACCACACTTTTAAATGTAGTATCCGCTTTCATCCCAGGCACCGAGCGCATCATCACGATCGAAGATATTGCCGAGCTTCAGCTAAAACAAGAGCACGTCGGACGGTTGGAAAAACGCCCTTCGAATGTGGAAGGTAAGGGAGAGGTGACCATCCGGCAGCTGGTGATCAACTCGCTGCGTATGCGCCCCGACCGCATCATTGTTGGAGAGGCGCGTGGTGGTGAAGCCCTCGATATGCTCCAGGCGATGAACACGGGTCATGATGGCTCCATGACCACGATCCACTCGAACGGCCCACGCGATACCTTACGCCGTATCGAAACGATGGTTTTGATGGCAGGGTTGGAATTACCCCTGCGAGCTATCCGGGAACAGGTATCTTCTGCCATCGAGCTCATCATCCACATGGAGCGCTTACGGGATGGGACGCGTAAAGTGGTGCACGTAGCTGAGGTTCAAGGGATGGAAGGGGATACAATCATCATGCAAGACCTGTTCCTGTTTGAACAAACCGGCATCCAGAATGGTCGCGTGATGGGTGCGTTGAAATCCACAGGTTTGAGACCCAAATTTGCAGAGAAATTCGCCATCAACAACATTGAGCTGCCAACAGAGATTTTTAATGTTGGCACAATTGTATAGATTGATGCCCGTTAAGGTCACTGTTTGAAGCATAGACCGAATCCAGATATTACTTCCAGTGCATTATCGGTAATCAAAACCTCACCGGCAGCAAACACCTGTGAGGTTTGCATTTACTATCAGACGCTTATTTGCGGATCATTCGTTGTGGTGAGAGCACCGTTTCTAGCTGCTCACGGCTCAGGTAGCCTTTCTCCAGCACAATCTCCACCACCGATTTGCCCGAACGCAAGGCTTCCTCTGCAATCTCGGTTGCTTTTTCATAGCCAAGCAATGGATTGAGCGCGGTCACTAATCCGATGCTGTTCTCCACCTGCTGTCGGCAGTGCTCACGGTTTGCGGTGATGCCGCGGATACAGCGATTGACCAGTGTGCGGCAGGCGCGCCCAAGCATATCCAGTGAAGTGAACAGTTTATACGCAATTACCGGCTCCATGGCATTTAGTTCCAGCTGACCGGCTTCGGCTGCCATCGTCACCGTCAGATCGTTCCCAATCACCTCGAAAGCCACCTGGTTAACCACTTCAGGGATGATCGGGTTGACTTTACCCGGCATGATCGATGAGCCAGGAGCCATGGGTGGCAGGTTGATCTCTCCCAGCCCGGCGCGGGGACCCGATGAAAGCAGGCGCAGGTCATTGCTGATCTTGGAGAGCTTGACCGCCACTCGCTTCAGCACTCCTGATAGCTGGACATATGCCCCGGCATCCTGAGTGGCTTCGACCAGGTTTGGTGATTGGACCACCGGCACCCCACTCAACTCGATCAACCTGGCAGTGACCAGCTCGGCATAATTTGGAGGCGCATTTAACCCCGTACCAATGGCAGTGGCACCCAGATTGATTTCACGGATCAGGGATTGTGCCTCTCCTACACGTAAAATATCCTCTCCGACGGTTACAGCCCATGCGTCGAACTCCTGACCCAGCGTCATCGGTACTGCATCCTGAAGCTGGGTACGGCCCATCTTGATCACATCTGAAAATTCAGCCCCTTTATCTGCCAGGGTTTGCTGAAGAGTTTGCATCTCGGTCAGCAAGCCATCCAGTTTCATGCTCAGGGTCAGGCGCAGCGCGGTTGGATAGACATCATTGGTGGATTGTGATAGATTGACATGGTTGAGGGGGTGCAGCACATCATATCGACCCTTGGGGAAGCCCAGGAGCTCGAGTGCCCGGTTGGCGATGACTTCATTGGCGTTCATATTGGTGGAAGTACCTGCCCCACCTTGGATGACGTCGACGACGAACTCGGTTAACAACTCGCCTCGTAGAATATCATCACATGCCTTGACGATCGCCTCAGCGATGTCTGCAGGCAGCAGACCCAGCTCACGGTTGGTAAGCGCTGCTGCTTTCTTAATATAGGCAAGGGAATATACCAAACGGGGGTAGTGTGAGATGGGAATGCCGGTAATGCTGAAATTTTCCACCGCTCGAAGAGTCTGGATGCCATAATAATGCTCATCCGGTACCTCGCGCTGACCCAATAAATCATGCTCAAGACGTGTACTGGTCATTTTAACTCCACGATTACGAACAATTAAAGGAAAAAATCAGCAGGTTCTGGTCCACCTGGACAGCCAGGTATCGATTGTCATAAGACCAATCGGTTTCGGTCGCGGTGCCGTATTGACCGATATCCAACGGGTAGAGCGTGCCTGCACCGTTATTGATCACCCAGGCATTTCCACGGTCATCAATATACGCAATACGCTTCTCGTCTGGTGACCAGTTGAGCTGACCGGTGAGAGCTGCAACTTCTGTAGGCAGGATAGCTGGCTGGGAGGTATGGACCGACCACGTATCCCAGCTCCTTTGGATTGGGTTACCCACCTGTGTTGAGACACCAGTGGGGATGTCAAAATCCATTGTCTGCATACAATCGATTCCACACGATGTGAGTACTCTCAAGCGGCTGGAATCGATCCATTCCAGGATGGATTTTTGGCTGGAATAATCATCTGTCTTGGCGGTTTCATCGGGGAACAGGTCTTTCGAGCTGCGTCCATCGGGGTATGCAAGGCCAATCGTGTACATACTGTCGCTACGGCGCAGGCCGAGATACGCAATAGCGTTGGCATCCGGAGACCAGATCAGCTCGCCCGCCACTCCGGTCGCCAGGCGTTTAGGTGCATCGAAAAGCGGTGCCGTCAGAATATTCAGGTCACCTACATTCCAACTTGACCCCTGGGTGGAGGCAATATAGGCAACGGTATCGGCCCTGGGTGACCAGGAAATACGATCACCTTGAGGCTCGTCCGCCCGGATCATGCTCTGCTCTGCTACCCGGCAAGCTTGTGGTGGAATGACCACCATATCTTGGACAGAGGAGGTTGGAACAGGCGTGGGAGTGGCTGTTACCGAGCTGCCTCCCAGTATGGAGCAGGCAGAGACGCATAAGAGCAGACCGAGTAAAAGCCCGATTAGTATTATCTTGTATTTATTCAATATAAAGCTCATTCAAGGGCAAATTATAACTGCTACATTGTTATCCGCAGGGGTAAGTCCGGGACGATGCAAGCCAGCTTATTCTCACCATCTTGGAATAGCTGGCTAAGGAAGTAAAAGAAAAGACCTGCCGGTCGACGGCAGGCCTCTTTTGACCTATTATTTTATACGTTAATTACATAGGGATAACGTTGGCAGCCTGCAATCCCTTGGGGCCTTTTTCGATGGAGAACTCCACCTTCTGGCCTTCCTGGAGAGTGCGGTAACCGTCAGACTGGATCGCCGAGTAGTGCACGAAAACGTCCGCGCCATCAGGCTGGGACAAGAATCCGTAACCCTTGCTCCCGTTGAACCATTTGACTGTGCCGACTATTCTTTCAGACATTGATTTTACCTCCGTAAGGTATGAAAAAAGATGTTGTGGTGCGCCTTCAAATCCATCGGAGCAGTCAAAATAAAACAGCCCAAGGAATTGCCTTGGACCGTCTTCATTACACGTGCAACGAGAACTTTCTGGCTTTCCTACAGTGTTTTAGTTTACCAGTGAATCACCAATACGTCAAGTTGTGGGGGAAGCTCATATAAAGCACTGATGAGGAATACTTCACCACAGCACAGCCTGATTGATGAGTAATAACGCTAAAACACCCCCCACCGAGTAGAGGTGGAAGCAGGTATATGAAAATTAAACGGGGAAAAACCGGAGATTAATGCTGATAATCGTAAGAATAACACTATTGATACATATAAAAGGGTGATAACAGATCCTCTCCATACTCAGCCAGCCTTCGATTGCACTTTTAGGGGGCGGTCTGATAGGCATTTATTATTTGGTTTATCCCAGGTCGATGTGTTCGAGGAAGGTATGATATTGTTCATCTGTTGCCACCCCACCCCCCTGGGCAAGCCTGTTATCACCCCCACCACGCCCATTGATCTGAGCCAGTTGTGCGCTTAGCAGCTGGCGGGCATCCTTACCGGTTCCATCACCGCAGCTAACGATGAGGGAAACCTTTTGCCCATCGAATGAGCACAGGTAAGCGACCACTGTGGAAATCTTTTTAAGCTCCTCAGCCAACATGCGGAGCTCGGTCACGGGTCGACCTTCAAAGCCAACCCTCACCAGGAACAAACCCTCACGAGTGTCAGCCTCATCGACTAACTCGCGCGCTTCATACTTGACACTCGCCTGGCGCAATTCGATTAATTCTTTTTGTGTCGCACTGAGCTGTTCGGCTTGCTTATCCACCACTTCAGGGATATCCTGCCAACCCGTACTCATCTTATTCGCTAACCCGGTGAGTGTTTCGTATGTGTCATGAAAGACTTCCATTGCCTGCAGACCAGCGATGAAATGGATACGCAGCTTATCGTTCATCCGCTCTGCTTTGAGCACTTTAACCAGACCGATGCTGCCGGTGTGTTGGACGTGCGTCCCGCCGCAGGGAGAATAATCGTATCCATCGATCTCGACGATGCGTATATTCTCGGTCACCTTGGGTGGTCGGCGCAGCGGGATGGACTTAAGCTCTTCAGGTGAAACGAAATAAGTTTTAACCGACCGGTCTTCATATATAATATGATTTGCCAATAACTCAGCATGCTCTAAATCACCCCTGCTGACCTGGGTCGCCACAAGGTCAAGGGTTGACGGGGAGTATCCATTGATATTGGCCGAGACGGTCTCATAACCGGTCTGCTGCAGCAGACATTGAGTGAGCAGGTGTTGGGCAGTGTGGTGCTGCATATGGCGCAGGCGGCGGTCGGCGTCAATATGGGCTCTTACGGTACCCAGGCTCACTTCCCCATCTACGATATGCACCAGGCGTGAATTATCTTCGTCCTTAAAAACATCCACCACTTTGGCAGAGCCAATTGTGCCCGTGTCATGCTCCTGCCCACCGCTGGTGGGGTAGAAGAAGGTGCGGTTGAGGATTACCCCATCGCGCCCATCAGGTAAAGTAATGCGTTCCACCACCTCGGATTCGAAGTCAAGAGTGGTAACATCCTGTTGATAAAGAAGCTGTGAATCCATGCCGGCGATTATAACTTATTCAAAGTTCATTCTTCAGTCTGGAGCGCCTGCCAATTTCGATAGCGTCACGGATGTCATACAGATATGGATTAACATTCAGCTGAAATACAGTATTTTCTTTAACTTGCCAAAATCACAAAATGAGAGCACAATAGGGATCAAATGGTCATTGAGTAAGCAATCGCTGCCAAATAAGCGGGCGAAAGCGAGCGTAAAGGTATAGAATGCACAATCAAATAAACACCGTGACCGTTGGCTTGATTAATCAGCCGCAAATTTGGATCAGACAGATAGGAGATACAATGGACGATGAAATAACTTCCACCAAAAAAGAAGGTGACAATGTAAATGTGAGAGTCCAGGGCGGGTCTTCCGGAGCCGTGTATGGACTTGGCGTCATCGGGGCGTGTATTTTTTACATCAGCCGGGCCATCACCCCCCAGGAAAAGGCAATTGGTTTCCTGAAAGCCCTGGTGTGGCCAGTGTTCCTGGTAAAAGGTGTGTTGGAGATCCTTGAAAAAGAATCAGCCACTAACTCTGCCGAGTAGAATGGAACGGTTTGCAAATTCTGCTTCCAAAAACATTTCTTGATAGCCCAGGAGCTGTAACATCACACTGCCGGCTATCCCCTAACCCACTGCCCTTGATGAAGCTTTCCAAAATCACTGGACGGCAATTTATGTTGTTAAGAAAATGCAGTCCTGAGATGTAATAAACTGCGGCAGAAAGCTCCTGTGATCATCCATTGATCCTGGTGTACTTGATTCACATTCCACTCCATTTAAAATCTAACAATATGTGTCATCACGAATCGAGGTCGAATTGAAAAAGGTCTGTATTGTTGGGGCTTCAGGGAAACTCGGTCAATATATGGTAAAGCACGCACTGGACCGCGGCTATGAAGTTGTCGGTGTGTGCCGAGAAAAGAGTGCGTGCAAGCTCGATCCGTTCACCGGGCGAATTACGATCTTTCCCGGACCAACCAACGATCCGCAGGTGATTGAACGAGCTGTTGACGGTTGTGATGGAGTGCTTACTGTGCTGGTACCCTGGGGAGCTCACCATTACGCCTCGGGGACAGCCCAAGCCGTGCTCGACCATGCTCAACCCGAGGCGCGCCTGATTTTTTCCTGCGGCTGGCACATCACACTTGATGGCAAGGATGTGTACACGCCAGCAGCAAAGCGAGAGGAAATTTTCGCCCGCTGGTTTGGGAAATTAACTCGATTCATCGATATTGATGACCAGGTGGATGCGTGCCGGCGTGTGTTTTCCAGCCGCACCAGGTGGACGGTTGTGCGGGGAAGCGATCTGGAAGAGGGTGAGAGCCAGGGATTACCTGTGTGGAGCAGGCATGTAGGTGACCCTATTCTCAAAAGCAACATTACCCGGCGGGTGGACTATGCCCTCTTTATGGTAGCAGCACTTGAGAATGATGAGCTCATTCACCAGGCTCCCGCGATCGTAGGCTGCCAGGCGCCATCAGTATTGGCGAGTAAAGCAATGGATCAGAGCTTGAGAAGTGCGATATAGAAGCGAGTTGTTGAGCTGCTATACATCGTAATACAGGCTCATCTCATAGGGGTGAGGCCGGTTTCGCACCTGGTAATATTCCTCATTGCGCTTGAAGTCCACCCACTGTTTGAGCATCAGCTCGCTGAACACATCTCCTGCCAGCAGGAACTCATGGTCCTGTTCCAGGGCGATCAGGGCAGCATTGAGCGAATCGGGCAGGCTCTTGATCTTCTGGCGCTCAATCTCACTCCAGGCGAAGATGTTGGCATCGATGGGGCCAAACCCGGCTTCTGTCGGGTCGATCTTGTTGATGATTCCGTCCAGCCCTGCCAGCAGCTGAGCAGAGAGTGCCAGGTAGACGTTGCATGTAGCATCCGGTGGGCGGAATTCCATCCGGGCGGCTTCCGGCTGGGTGGCATACTTGGGGATGCGCACCGCAGCACTGCGGTTGCCCAGTGAGAAGAAGGCATTCACCGGGGCTTCATAACCCGGGACTAATCGACTATACGAATTTGTACTGGGGTTCGTCAGAGCCAGTAAAGCAGGTCCATGCGTCAGCAGACCGCCGATGTAATACAAGGCTGTCTGGCTAAGACAGCCATACCCTTGCGGGTCATAAAACACGTTTACCCCGGCCTTGAACAGGTGCTGGTGGAAGTGCATCCCCGAGCCGGCCTCGCCGAACAATGGCTTGGGCATAAAGGTCACAGTCTTGCCATGGGCATGGGCGGTCATCTTGGTGACGTACTTGATAATCATGGTGGCATCGCCTGCTTGCAGCAGACCCATCATGGGTGTCTCTATCTCCGACTGACCTGGACCACCCACTTCATGGTGATGGTACTTGATCGGCACACCCATTTCCTGCAGGTGCAGGCTCATCTCAGTACGTAGGTTGAAAAACTGGTCCTTTGGAGGGATGGCGTGATAGCCTCCGTGCACGGGGATGTAATGCCCATGACCGCTTTGCACGCTGGCCCAGTCGGCTTCCTGGCATTCAACACGGTAGCTGGCACGGTTGACTCCATATTCATAAGACACACTATCGAAGATGTAGAATTCAAACTCGGGTCCCCAGCGGCTCTGATCGGCGATGCCGGTGGAGCGCATGTATTCCTCGGCCCGGATGGCGATGTTGCGCGGATCATTGGTGAAGATAGCGTGCGTGTCCGCTTCCAGTGTGGTGCAGATGAAGCTGAGTGTAGGCGCATCCCAGAATGGGTCGACCATACCCGTGGATAGCTCGGGTACCAGCACCATGTCGCCGGCTTTCACGCTCTTCAATCCCACAGCTGAGCCATCGAAGCCAATCCCATTTTCGAGCAGCTGGGGAGAGAATTGGCTGGCAGGTACGGTGAGGTGGTGCCAGCGACCCCACAGGTCGGTGAACTTCAGGTCCACCATCTGGATGTTTCGGTCATCCAGGAAATGTCTTGCCTGTTCAAAAGTCTGGAACATCGAACGCTCTCCTCATTCCATTGCTAAAAGGCAATCAAAACCAAAAACCCAGGTAATTCGACTCCACGGAATGCCGCGATTTATCCCTCTACCTTAGTCCCGCAGTCGGGGCAGAACTTGGCTCCGGGAGCCAGCTTGGCTCCACAATTTGAACATTTGAGCTCGATCTCCATCCTGGCTCCACATTCGGGACAGAACTTGGCACCCGCGGCAACCTTGGCACCACACTGGGCGCATTTGATGTCTACCAATATCTCAGCGCCACACTCGGGGCAAAATTTGGTCTTCCCAGGCAGAGGCTTCCCGCAGTTCGGGCAGGTGGCGCGCACGCCTTCGCGCCACGCCGCTTCCTTCATCATGGTCAGGTCTTCTTCGGCTACCTTTGAGTGCGCCCAGATCTCCTCCGTCGTCCGGCTGGCCTGGGCGGCTGCCATCTCCACGCCCAGATCTGGGGCACACTGCTTGCATAATCCGCGTTTCTCGTTCCAGCAGGTCTTGCGGCAGACCCAATCGGTGCAGCGCGGGCACTGGATAAAATCTGGCTTGATCTCCTCCACTGCTTTGAGGAAGGCATCATCGTGGGCTTTTTCCCAGGATGCCGATTTCACACTCTCGCTGGCATTGGAGAGGTTGTTGAACACTCCCCCAAATATATTGCTGACTGTGTTCAAAGCGGTCGAGGCGGTGCCTACTATCGAGCCCTGGAAACGGGTTCGGTAGCCTGTGCCACAGCGGTCACACTTGAACTCGAATTGGAACCCCTGGTTGGTGCTTAAATCTGAATAATTGCGTGTGAACTCAATTCTCTCACTCATATGGATTTACTCCAGGAATAAAGTTGTCTGACGTAACGATTATAGCACCGGCTGAAAATCGAGATTCGCTGTCCGAAAATGGTGCCAGCCTTAGGCGGTTGGTTTTTTTTCTTTCGGTTGCGCTGTTTTCTTCACGGGGCGAAGTGGCGGACCAGTGAATTTTTCCAGCCAGCTCTCGGGTGCCAGCAGTTGTCGAAACCCTGCATATTTCTTATACAGGTCATGTGCGTCTCTCGTATTGAGCAGGATGCGGCGTAACCCCTTGATATCGGGATGTTCCATCATGCATTCCACCATCCATTTTCCCAGGCCGCGGCTGCGGTGGGTAGGGATGACAAACATGTCACAGATCCAGCCCACCGTGACGCTGTCTGTCACGATGCGGGCAAAGCCGACCTGCTCATTGCCATCATACAGCCCAAAGCACAGGCTGTTCTCGATCGACTTGCGCACGATATTCATCGGTCGACCGATCGCCCAGTGGGCGGTGGTATAGAGGAAGTGGTGAATTAGACCTACATCCAGTTTGGATTTATCGGTGTCAATACTATATTGTTCGTTATGCCACTCCATGGATTCCTCGATTTTAAGGGATTGGAAAGAATGGCAAAAGTATACTGTATAACCCGGCAGATTGGAATTGGCTGTTTAATTCAACGACCGATGGGAAATAACCGTTTCCTTTAGTACTGGCTACAACCCTTTGGGTGGTTTTATTGGGCTGTATGGCATTTCGAAGAAACCGCGCACTTCCTTATATAAGTCTTCGCCAACAAGCTCCGTTGATTTCAACCCTACCAAACTCTCCGAACCTGAAGGCGAGTTTGGCTCACCCAACGGCACCGGCTCTGATCGGATGACCACGTCATCCCGCCCAGGCAGGTTGGGATCATAGATTCGGATTGTAACTTCGCCGAAAGAATGTTGCTGATACGCCCAGGCAAGCACCTGGTGGTTATTAAACACTCGCCTGGAAAGCTCCTTTATTGAAGTAGCGTGCTCATAAATGAGCGCCAGAATGACCAGGTTTCCCTGGTCCAGCTTTTGGCGCAGCAGCACGAACTCGTCCGCAGTCCGCCGCATGGTTCCAACCGGGGTATCATCTGGCAAGCTGGTCCACTGCGCCACCTTCACCGCCTGCCTCCCCAACCCACCCAATGAGTCCATCTGGCGTTGGAACAGGTAGCGCTGAAGGCGCGTACCCTGATGAGGCACCTCGACAGCCAGGGAGATAGCTCTACCTGCCAGGAGGAAATCATAGACCGCAGCACACATGCCTCCGCATAGACCATACTTCGAAGAGACCTTGCGGGAGCTTAAAAAAGCAGGTGTCGAGTAGGGGAAAAAGTAACCCGAAAAGCTGTTGGGGAACTTGAAACCGTCTCTGGACGGTAGAAACTCCACGGCAGGGTTCACCGGCAGGCGAAATTCGGTCTGCAAGACCCCCAGCGAAGCGCTGTGTTCATGACCAACCCTGTTAATAGTAAAATTAAACTTCAGGTAGGGGAGATACATGTCCCCCACGTCGGGCATTCGCAGGCCGGAATTTTCGGGTTGGACCTCAGCAGCCTGGTCGCCCCTGCCAGGCAAGTGGATGGTGTGAAAATCCAGGTAGCGCAGGGGTTCATAACTGAGGCTGAACTGACCGGCATCATCAGAAAGACCGGCAGTGATCGTAAGGTCATCATCCTCCTTGCCAGAGGCATCTTTGTCGAAGATGCGAACGGCGACATTAGAGATAGGATCGCCATTGGCGTAATGTACACTTCCTGAAAATTTGACTATCATGCTACGTTACCATCTTATTGAATTATAGCAATAAAATTATCCTGAACCGTTCGTTTTGGGGATATCCATCGCACAAGGAGCCTGTATGGCAGCAATCATCCAGCTTAAAAGCCTCTCCAAACACTACAAAGTGCCGGTGCGAAAAGCCGGCCTGGCAGCCTCCATCGGCAGCCTGTTCAAGCGCGAGCATGTGATGGTGAAAGCTGTGGAAGAGATCACTTTCCAGATTGACCCTGGGGAGGTAGTGGGATTTTTAGGACCGAACGGAGCAGGTAAAACCACAACCCTCAAGATGCTCTCGGGTTTGCTTTACCCGACCAATGGGAGTGTCTCGGTGCTTGGTTTCGAACCGTCCAAACGCCAATCCGAATTCCTACGCCAGATCACTTTGGTGATGGGCAACCGCCAGCAGCTGGTATGGGACCTGCCCGCCCTCGATTCCTTCGACTTGATGCGCTCCATTTATACCATTCCCACCCATGAGTTTATCAAGACGCGTGATGATTTCATCGACCTGTTGGAGCTGAAAGATCTGGTGAACAAGCCTGTTCGCAACCTCTCATTGGGTGAGCGCATGAAGATGGAAATTGCCGGAGCCTTGCTGCATCGTCCCAAGGTGCTGTTCCTGGACGAACCCACCCTCGGACTAGACGTAACCATGCAGCGGCGCATCCGAATTTTCATCGCGGAATATAACAAGCGCTATGGTGCCACGGTCCTGCTCACGTCACACTACATGGCTGACGTTGAAGCGCTGTGCCGGCGGGTGATCGTCATCCACCACGGCAAGCTGTTGTTCGATGGCGTGTTAAGTGCCTTGGTGGAGCAGTTCTCAGCCTTCAAGACGGTGGGTGTGACCCTCCAAAGCGCCAGTGCCAATCTTGACGCATATGGGCAGGTGATCAGCCAGGATGGGACGCGCTTCACCTTACGCGTGCCCAAGGCTGAAACCGCCCAGGTGACGGCGCGCCTGCTGGCAGACCTGCCGGTGGACGACTTGAACGTGGAAGACCCACCGATTGAGGACGTCATCGAGCAGGTATTCGCCCAGGGGAAACCTGAGGAGGCAGCAGCATGAGGCACATGCTCGATTACTACCTGACCAACATGAGAATTGCTATCCAGACCCAGTTCCAATACCGGGTTTTCCACTACTTCTACATGATCGGCATGATAGCCGAGCCGGTCATTTACCTGGTGGTGTGGTCGACGATTGCCATCCAGCAGGGTGGCTCGGTGGGTGGATATACACCGCGCACTTTCGCTGCCTACTACCTGGTGTGGACGCTGGTGCGAAACATGAACATAGTTTTCACCCCCTATGGCTGGGAGAACCGCATCCGCAGCGGTGAGTTTTCGTCGGACCTGCTGAGACCGATCCACCCACTGAATAACGATGTTTCCTTTTTTGCCGGGATGAAGGTGGTGGTGATCATCCTGTGGATCCCCCTGGCGTTGTTCCTCTCGCTTTTTTTCAAACCTGAGCTGCACCCTAGCTGGTACCAGGTAATTGGATTTTTCTTCGCCATCTGGGGGGCATATCTGATCCGCACGATGTTGCTCTCCGTGCTCGGGATGATCACATTCTTCACCACCCGGGTAGGTGCAATTTTTGAATTGTTCTTTGCCTTCGAGCTGGTGTTTTCGGGGCGGCTGGTACCCATGTCGCTGATGCCTCCTGTGGTGCAGCAGGTGGCAGCATACCTGCCATTCCAATGGACTTTCTTCTTCCCCATCGAGGTGCTCGTGTCAGAGATGAGCGTTCAGACGATGCTGACCGGGCTGGGTGTGCAGCTGATGTGGATCGCAATTGGTTGGGTGGCGGCGAGGATCATGTGGAGGTTCAGCGTGCGCCAGTTCTCCGCCGTGGGTGGCTAGAAACAATAATTGGTGTACACCAATAAAATCGATATCGCCACAGATGAACACTGATAAACACAGATGATAACCTATCAGAAAAACAAGAAATAATGGATGCAAAAAAAGGAATAACAAATGACTGAGGAACAAGACTGGCTGACAGAGAAGATTATTGGGTGTGCTTTTAAAGTGAGTAATACCCTGGGTTGTGGGTTCCTGGAAAAGGTGTATGAAAATGCACTTGCAATAGAGATAGGCGAGTCTGGGCTGAAATGTGAACAACAAAAACCTATCCCAGTTAGTTATCGAGGAATTCCAGTCGGTGAATATTATGCTGATATTCTTGTTGAAGGGCAAGTCATACTGGAGATAAAGGCTGCCAAAGCAATAGACGAGAGTCATCAAGCACAGCTTATAAATTACTTAAAAGCTACTGGCATCCACAGAGGTTTAATCCTTAATTTTGGAACCTCAAAACTAGGTTGCAAACGGATGGTTTTTTAGTTCTTAATATCTGTGTATATCTGTGTGGATCTGTGGTTAATTAATCCTGGAGTGTAACTATGATATATCTGGCGATAAACTATTTGAGAGTGGGGATACAAAATGAGATGCAGTACCGGGCGAACTTCTTCATCCAGCTCGTGCAGTCGCTCATCTCACTTGCCGTGGGGCTGATCGGCTTGTGGCTGGTCTTTTCACATACCACCGAGATCAACGGTTGGAGCCAACCCGAGCTGTTAGTGGTGATGGGGATATTCGTCTTGATGGGCGGAATAATCAACGCCTTTATCCAACCGAATATGACGCGTTTGTTGGAAGAGATCCAACGAGGCACACTCGATTATGCCCTGACCAAGCCGGCAGATGCACAGGGGTTGATCAGCATCCGCGAATTCCGCCTTTGGTCGCTCACCGATGTAATTGTGGGTATCATCGTACTCTTATACGGAGTCTATTACTACCAGGGGAATGTTGGCATAAGCCAGTCCTTGGCGTTTATCCTGGCGCTGCTTCTCGGCAGTATCCTGATCTACTGCTTCTGGCTGATGATTACCTCATCCGCCTTCTGGATCGTGCGGGTGGATGAGATCGTCAACTTGTTCCAGGGAGTATATGCAGCCGGACGTTGGCCGGTAAGCATCTACCCGCAGTGGCTGCGAGTGGGGTTAACCTTTATCATCCCGGTGGCGTTCGCGGTGACCATTCCTGCCGAAGCCCTCACCTCCCGCTTGACTCCACTCATCCTGGCAGGCACTTTCGCCCTTACCATCCTATTCGTCATCCTGTCTCGCCTGATCTGGCGGTTGGGGCTGAAAAATTACTCGGGAGCATCTGCATAAAGAATGTTCGTGAAGGTATTACGGTGGCTCGGATCATCCGCATGACAATTAGATATTGAATGCAATAAATATCCGGGTTAGTGTGCGGGTGTGCTGAACTTGGGCACCTTATTCTGATTGCAACCTGCAGCTACCGGGGTTCAAGATAGGTTGAGATTATCTCAATGCGAGTGAATCATCCTCATCCCCGCTTAAAATAATATCGGTACACATTTGTTAGACGTTGCTCAAAACCCATCCGCTGATACAATCGGTTGGCAGCTACCCTCCCCGGGTTGGAAGTGAGCATCACCTGTGGGCAACCAGCTTGTTCCGCCCGTTCCAGGCAGGCTCGCATAAGGGCTTCTCCGATTCCTCTCCCCCTGGCTTTATCACCACCACCACATCCTCGATGTACGCACGCATGCCGGTCGGAACGCGGTAAAGTACTAAACTAGCTAATCCAACAATCTCACCAGCGTCGATGGTTTGGTCGCGGGCTATGATTAGAGTTGATGCACCATCCGCCAACAACGAGATGAGATCTTCCAGATTGGGTGGGGGATTGTTGCTGGTGAGCTGGGGTACAAGTCGTTGGCAGGCCTGCAACAACTCCTCATTTACCTCGACCACCTGGACAATCTTATAATTTGAGGTTGGGGAAGTCATTTTAAACTCCAAAATTACTCATTCTTGTTTGACCATACTCAGTAACCAGGAAGCTAATCTAGGATATTGATAATGATATCGGGATATTCTTGCGGATCAACTTTGACCCACCGTGTTAAGGTAGGGGCCAGGTCCCATTCATGAAATCGGTAAAATACGATCGTATCAGGTTGAAGTCAGCATCCAGGATATAGGTATTGACCTTACGATATGGGTCATACACACGGTCCCCGGTAAACATTTCGTCCGGAAAAGCCACCATGGAGGTATTCTCCTTGGTCAGCTTATCACTGATACAAATGAGTTTATTCACATCGTTGGGGCTTAAATCGGTCTGTACCGAGCCGGTGAATTGAGCTGCCAGGTTGGGCAGTTTGGGGAACATCGCCGGAGTTAGCAGTTTCGCCTGGATGGCATGTAAAACGATGTTCTGGTTCCTGGCACGCTGATAAATAGTGGGATAGCGGTTCATCGCCAGTCTCAAAGCCATCGTCCCATCCAGATGATGAATGCCGGGTTCGAGCACGTATTCCGGGTTTTCGCCATCGTGGTTCTGGTTTAAGTCGATTTCCGAATCCAGGTTTATGTCGATACCATCCATCGCATCGATGATGCGGACAAATGTCTTTATATCCACCGCCAGGTAGTGGTCCACCTGCAAGCCAAAATTTTGTTCCAGGGTGCGGGCAAGCAGACCGGGACCTTCACCAGGTCCATCGTAATATCCCATTCCAGGGTTGCCGAAGAAATATGCCTGGTTCAGCTTACCATGGGTGATGTCATAATGATTAGAAATCCCAGGAATTTCAACCCACAGATCACGGGGGACATCCACCATCATCACACTCGGCACGGTGAAATCTATGCGCACGATACGGATTGAATCGGCCAACCCATATAGATATCCTTCCGACCGCTCGTCTGAGCCGACCAACAGCAAAGTCATCACCGCTGGACCGTTGCAAAGAGCCTTGCTGGTCTCTGCTGGTTTAATTAATTTTGTCACGATTTGAGATAGCAGAGATTGCGGCGTTGGAGTGGGCTCGGTGTGAGTAATCACCCCATCCACTACTACTCCAACCGAGTCTGGTAATGCGGCTACTTTTTGGGGGGTCGGGGTGGACAGTCCTAAGGACGGACCAAGGGGCTTGTTCCATATGGCGACGAATATGAATACGAGTGCGATTGAGGCAACAATAAATTCCACGATCAGGATTTTTCTTAATGTGCTTTTACTCATTTTTTACAAACCTATTCAGATCGCAAATTGACGATACAGATATCCATCTATTCCGGTAATGCATCTGAAAAAAGTGGTTCTCCTTTAAGTTTTTTCCTACCGATAACCAATAATTCCGGACACTGGGGCAGCGGTACCTCGTACAAATTCCACCTCCCCAGGTAATTCATGTCCATCATAATGTATCCATATAAGTTTGGTTAATTTATATCTGTCGTTGCCGGTTTCCAGTAAGGCAGCTGGTCATCAAAAGGATTTTGGGTCAAATTAATAGGCTGGCTGCCATCGGAATTCATCACATAGATTTCCCAATTGCCATCCCGATCGGATTGGAACGCGATCATGCTTCCATCTGGAGACCAAGCTGGTGCCCAATCACTCGCCGGGTTATTCGTCAGGTTGACCCTGCCTGAACCATCGGTATTGAGCACATAAATATCGCTGTTTCCATCAACATCTGCCCGAAAAGCAATTTGCTTTCCGTCTGGAGACCAGGCGGGTCCGTAATCGATCTCATTTCCATCGGTTAACCGCACAATGTCAGAGCCGTCCGCATTCATGATATAGAGGTTGTTCACACCGGTTGGGTTGTCCCGGTCGGATACGAACGCAATCTTGCTGCCATCGGGTGAGTAGGAGGGAGCAAAGTCATCCGCGGAGTTGTTGGTCAGTCGTTTAACATTCATCCCATTCACGTCCATGGTGTAGATCTCATTATTACCGTCCATACGGGAGGTGAATGCGATATGCATACCATCCGGTGCCCAGGTGGGGAAAGCCTCATCTGTATCTGATCGATTGGAAATGTTGTGCGCATTATTGCCATCCACATTCACTACTCCAACGTAACTATGGGTCAACCCAAAGCCAGTGAAAAGCATTTGAGCGTTGTTGGATGAATATGGTCCGGGGAAGGTGTTTGATTCATTCCTTGTCAATGGAGTGATACTCCGATCGGGGATGTTTAGTGTATAAATATTTATATATGCGCTGTCGCGGTTTGAGCCGAAAGCGATGATTCCACTTCCAATCACTGGAAGCGAGGTTTTTGTAGGTAACTTGGTTTCTGTGGGGATGACGGGGACTTCTGTGAGGATTACCGGAACTTGGGTGGGTGCGAAAGTAGCCTGAGGTTTTTCACTCGTTGGTGTAACTGGTGGATTTATGGTTTGCTGGGTGGTGGTAATCGTCGGGCTAGTTGATGTGCAGGCAGCAAATAATAGAACGATTGCCAAAAATGGGGTCAGGCTCTTGCGGAGGTTTTGCATGTCTTGTTTCTCCTAACTCGAACAGAACGGTGATATGACCGCGATGATATTAACGCCGGGTGGTTGGATTATGTTCCCGAGTCACTAGAGTTTTTTACTAGGGTGGGGTTTTCTTACCAGGAATGCCTGGATATAACCGACGGCTCTTCCGATCCCATCTTTGCGCTGTAGTTTTTCTCCCGACATTTCGGCAGCTTGGCGGATCGATTGGTCGGTCACCTCCCGGCTGATTGCCCCTGCCAGGTTCTGCTGCATCATACTCATCGGGACGGAGGTCACCGGTGAGTATGACGCATCTTCAGTTTACTTCACGGACATTAAGATGGAACCGCCCAATTGATGAAGTCAGTTAATTCAGATTTCAGTTTACCCAGCGAAGGGATATGGATATACATCATATGACCGGCTTCAAAGTAACCCATGCGTAAGTTATCCAATAAAGACTGATCCAATCCCAGGTGCTTGAAGGTGTAGCGCGTTGCCAGGTAAGGAGTCGCCAGGTCATAATAGCCGTTTGCAACGTAAACCTTCAGGTGTGGGTTGGTGGTAATGGCCTTGCGCAAGGTCTCGGCAACGTTTACGTACTCATTCTCGAATTCAGCATAGCTCCAGGGATAAACGCGCTCAGACAGGATCTCATAGGGCAGGTCCGATTCGAACTTGAGCTCACCGCGCACATAATCGTTTAGAGTGGCGGTGTAAGGACCGGTGATATTGTTCATACTGGGGTCAAACTCAAAACGCTCGCCGGCAGAATCACGATCGATACCCTTGAAGCGGCTGTCCAGCCGGCCTACAGTGCGTTTGGCATGACGTAATAACTCTTTAGTGAAGCGGAAGATCTCGATCCGCAGGTTGGAGCTGTCGATATAATCCTCTGATAGCCCGGTGTAGCGTGCCAGTTTACGGATAATGAGCAGCCGCTCCTCCGCCTGCAGGTCATCGCCTTGCATCAGCGCATCCGCATAATCACCCAGGGTAAAGCTCTCCACTTCAGCCAGGGTTGCGGGCAGGTCCTTTTCCATTTCATCGTTCAGGCGGTGGTGGTACCAGGCAGTTGCCGCGTAGGTGGGCAGGAACAGAATATACGGCAGGTCATTGCCGGTATGAAAGTCAGCTGTTTGGAAATTCAGGATGGAAGAGATCAACATAATCCCATTGAGATACATCCCATGCCGTTCCTGCAGGTAACCAGATAGCCCCGCTGCGCGGGTGGTGCCGTAACTTTCGCCGATGATGAACTTCGGAGACGTCCAACGCTGGTAACGCGTGGTGTACAGGCGGATGAAATCACCCACCGATTCAATATCCTTTTTAAAGCCATGGAACTGCTTGGGTTTTTCTCCCGGAACTGCACGGCTAAAGCCCGTGCTGACCGGGTCGATGAAAACCAAATCGGTCTGGTCGAGCAGAGAAAAAGCGTTATCCACCAGTTTATAAGGGGGAGGAAGGGCGAACCCCTCGTCATCCAGCAGCACACGTCGTGGTCCCAGTAAACCCAGGTGCAGCCAAACGGATGAAGAACCCGGACCTCCATTAAAGGAAAAGGTTAATGGGCGTTTACGCAAGTCTTCCACCTCATCCCGGGTGTAAGCCACAAAAAATATGGATGCGCGCGGCTTTTCCCCTTCCGCCTCGCCTTCCTTATCACCCTTCTTTTCTGCCTCCTCTTTCAAAACCATCGTTCCGCAGGTTACAGTGTAGCGAACCTCTCTTCCATCGATGGTCACTGTATGTTTGGTCTCCACCAGCACATCCTTGGGAGCTGTCGGGGTAGTATCTTCTGTTTTTTTTGTTCCTTTTCCTGATCGGTCATGTTTTCCTCTCCTCTTTGTTCTAAAAGCGATGGTCATAATAGGATTATTGATGATTGCTTGCTTGCTTAGCTTCCGCCGTATGGCAACAGGATGGATCATCTGGACTGCCCAGCGATAATGATCGCAGGTATTTCCAGCGATCCACGCTATAAGTGGAAGTTTACCTGTCCAGGTATATAGCCCGAGAGCCAGCATTTCTGCCTCGGGGATCTTCTCAACCATATCCATAATCTGCTTGTAAGATGTGTGGAAATCTGACAGCACCGCCGCCAGTGGGCGATCTTGATGCTTTAGTCGGTACAATTCATTCAACTTACCCATCTGCCGCCAGTTATATCCCTCTTCGGGAGTAACCACAGGTTCACCCCGTCTTCCCGCCTCATACCAGCCGATCCATCGTTGCTCCCAATCCACCAGATGTTGAAGAATGTCCTTTAACCGACCATACGCCCATCGTCCCGGCGAACAAAATCTCCTCAGGAGCAAAGCCGGCAATTTTTGCCTCCAGTTTCTCCCTTTCTGCCTTGGTAGAATTGATCAGTTCAGCTTTACTGAATAATCGCATATACGGCTCCAGGATGATTTTACCACCCAGCAACCCGAAGGATCCAATGGATTAATCTATTCGTAATGTAGATTATGGATATATTACGTTTATTCTGCTAAAATGAGATACTGAACCTAGGAAAATTCTTTATGTCAGATTTTCTCACTTCGCCGGGTTTCCTTGGTACCAAAGCCACTCTCCGTTCTGATCTTACATTAATACTGATATTGATCAGTGCAGTATTATTCAACATTGGTTTCATCCTGGCACGCAAAAAACACTTTACCGCCCATCGCTGGGTGCAAACAGGCTCAGTCACTCTAAATACCCTGGTAGTATTGATCTCGATGGTAACGTCCTATATCATCTACATCCTGCCGGGTATTCCTTCCAAATTAGGTCAGGGTGATTATGCGGTGACGACAATCCACAGTTTGATCGGTGCGGTAGCACTCGTGTTTGGTGTTTTTGTCGCTTTACGGGGGAATGGATTGGTCCCGAAGCGTTTACGCTTTAATAACTATAAACTGTTCATGCGTTGGGCGTATGCGCTATACATGATTGCCACCGTTGGCGGGGTCTTCGTCTACATCATCGTATTCATATTTGGGATATAAGATACGATCATGCTTTACATCCAAATCATTTTCCTGGCGCTCTCGATCTCCCTGACGTTCATGTTCTTTCTTTACGGGTTTAACCACTACTTTTTGTTGAGCGTCATTCACCGCTACCGCACTCCCCAGCTTAAAACCTCCCCAAATGACAAGCGCCCTTACGTCGCCATCCAGCTCCCTATCTATAATGAGCGCTATGTTGTCCGCCGCCTGGTGGAAGCCTGTGCACGCATGGTGGAACAATACGGCATCGACAATGCTGAAATTAACATCCTGGATGATTCGAACGATGACACCATTCAAATTGTAGATGAAGTAGTCAACGAATTTCGCCAAAAGCATTATCACATTCATATCCAGCGCAGAACCGACCGGGTTGGTTACAAGGCAGGCGCGCTTCAAGTTGCCCTCCAAAATACCGACGCAGAATTTATCGCAATTTTTGATGCCGATTACACCCCGCGCAGCGACTTTCTCATTCGCACCATCCCCTATTTACTGCAGGATGATCAGCTGGCTATCGTCCAAAGCCGCTGGACCCACCTGAACCGCTATTTTAACCGGGTCACCAGCGCGGTGGCGATTGGCATCGATGTACACTTTATGGTAGAACAGACCGGCAGGTATGCCTCCAATTGCTTCCAGAATTTCAACGGCAGTGGTGGAGTGCTGCGGAGAAGCGCATTAGTGGAGGCTGGTGGTTGGCAGGCAGATACATTAGCCGAGGATCTTGATGCGAGCTATCGAATGCAGATGAAAGGCTACCATATCCTGTTCCTAAAGGAGCTGACCAGTCCGGGGGAGGTGCCTCCCACGGTTCCCAGCTTTAAAAAGCAGCAAGCGCGTTGGGCGAACGGGTCACTGCGTACAGCCCGAAAACTGCTGCCATCCATCCTGCCGGACCCCAGCATCAAGATTTACCAAAAATTGGAGGCTTTCATCCACCTGACCGGGTACATGCTTCACCCGATGATGTTTGTTTCATTTCTCCTGGCAAGCTTCGGAGCTATCTTCGAAGTAGATACCTTTCTGGTCCATTCTCATATGCTCACTCCATTGGGCGGTGCATTCGCCTCTTTCGACCCGACCACTGCCAGGGAGCTGCACAATCTCACTTGGGGAGTGCTGGATACCATGATCCTGCTCAGCATGGTGGCAGCCTGGTTGTCACCCATCATCAGCTTGAGACTGCAGAAGATCTCAATCCGGAAGAACCTGCTGGGACTGCTGGTGTTGTTTCTGCTTGGTAGTGGGATAAGCGTCAGCAATTCGGTGGAAGCGGTCAAGGCTTTGTTTACCAACCGCCAATGGGAATTCAAGAGAACGCCCAAATATGCCAACGTGAAAGATAAGGAAGGTTGGCGAAACCGAAGTTACCAGGTGCCTTTGGACTTCGTTTTCCTGCTCGAGCTAGCTTCGGTTTGCCTGGGGATCATCGCCACAGTTTTCGCCATTGTGCACGTCCATTACGCGGTTTTGGCAATCCTGGTTCCTTACACCACGGCCTATATTTTTATCTCGTTCCTCACCTTCCAGCAAAGCCGACCACAAGAACCGGTTGAACATGTCGAGTCAGGTTCGATCAGCCCGATCAAGCCGCATCAGGCAGATTTTCCCAAGTAGAGATCTCGCTCTGTTGCTGGCGAGTATTGGGGTGCAGCTGGTCTTGGGGCTGTTCTTCGGGCACGCCTACGATATAAAGATCTTCATGGCCACGGGGTATCTCGTGGCAACCGGGCAGAGCCCATACAACCTGCCGGACCTGCGTACGGTGTTCCATAACCCGGCCTTCATTGGGCTGACCAGCATCGGCTACCCACCTCCCTGGCCGCTGGTATTGGGGTTGCTCTACCTGCTCACCTATGCCACTACCCATAACTTCCTGCTGTATAACCTGGCAATTAAAATCCCGGTCATCATTGCCAATATAATGTTGGCATATCTCGTCAGGGATATCTTACTCAAACAGGGTGCTAATGCGAAGAGCTCTCGTAAAGCCTGGCTGTTCCTATTGTTCAACCCCTTCCTGCTTTACTTCACCACTGCCTGGGGGCAATTCGATTCGCTGGTTGCATTACTTACTCTGGCTGCTCTGGTCTTGCTGCATGAACAGCGTCTGATCACCTCTGCCATCCTGCTGGCATTGGCAATTGCGCTTAAACCCACTCCAATGCCGGTCGTATTGGCTGCCGTCGTTTTCCTGTGGGAGGCTCCCTGGCGCAGGTTGGCGCGCTATTTGATCGCATTTTCAATCAGCATGCTGGCCTTTTGTGTGCTCCCATTCTTTATTTTCGGTTGGGACGCCACCCCTATCCTGCATGGCTGGAATACCCAATTTACGGTAAGTGGAGGCATGGCTCTCACCACGCTGTACGAGCTCATTGCCGGTACGTATGTACTACCAGGAGAATGGTGGCTGTTGGGTGTGTTGTGGCTGCCCGCCATTCTAATTGGCGCTTATTTTTTACGCAGGGGAAACCTCGGATTCATCATCTTACTGAAGAACAGCCTGGCATTGATCTTGATCTTCTTCCTCACCCGCACCTGGCTTTCAGAACAAAACCTGGCTCTGATCTTACCCATTGTGTTGATCCTGGTGTGGCTGAAACAGCTGCCCAGGCTGATGTTTTATGCCGTCTGGATCTTGCCATTGATATTCACTATATTTAATACCTCGCCCGCTCAGCTGTTATTTCCCGTCCTGCCAGACCTGATGGCAAAGTTATTACAGTGGTCAGAAATCTTCCGTACACCCCGCCTGTGGGCACGCATGCTGGTGGTCATCCCCTGGCAGATAGCAGGCTGGTGGATGGTAGCCAGCGCTTATCGAAAAGGACCCGCTGCACCGGTATGAGAATTGACTTGCCATTATCGGACGGAATCAGCCTGCAAATCGCTCCGGGTACCAGCCACGATTCATTCTATCCCACCGGTAAAATGCAAAAGGGTCTGGTATTGGTCTGTGACGGTCATGACTTATCAGAAGAAGCGGTGGGTTTCGGAGTGCCTATCCTCAAACGTGGACTGCAGACTGTTTTTCCGGGAGCGGTCGAGCTATATCCCGATGTGGACAACCCGCAAAACAAGCTCAGCGCCCGTTTTAAACTGAACCTGGAGGAGAAGATTGCCAGGCCTGGCACCGGCAGTATCAACAACCGGCTGGTATATGCCAGTAAAAATGCATTGGCAGGGATGATCCGCGGCATGCCAGCGCTGCGCAGGCTGCTGACCAATACATCCAACCTGCTGCGCACAATCTTTGGATGGCAGACTACCTATGAACCGGCAGGATATTCCACCTATGTGACCTTGACCTACACCATCAATGCAGGCGCAGGCAGGATCCTGGTTGAGCTCAAACGCGTAGATGCTATACCAGACGGCATCACCGAGATTATCCTGATGAACGAGCAGGGCGCGCATCACTTCGACCAATACCAGGACGCAGACGGAATCGTGAAACGAGGCGACCAGATCGGCTGTTGGGACGAAGTTTTTTCGGCAAGCGCCGCATTCATCTGCAGCAATCCGCATTTATCTTTCAGCTTGCCGCGTGTAAAAGGAGCCAGGCTATTCCTGGGAAGAGAGCTGATCGGCACACGCCTGGCCTGGTCAGGCTTCGGATATACCTTCCCACCCACTCTCGACCATTTTCGCTATGAGGTCACAGTTAAGAAGTTGCCATGAGTAAGGTGCTGCTGATCTACCCGTACTTCCGCCCACCGAATGACCGCTCGGTGTTTCGCTTCCCACCCCTGGGTATAAGCTACCTGGCTTCCAGCCTGCTTGCGGCAGGTCACGAGGTGCAGGTGGTGGATTGCACGTTCATGGCTAAACCAGATGCCCTGGCAAAAGCCCAGCAAGCAGGTGCGGAGGTGGTGGGCATCTACTGCATGGTGACCATGCAGGAAGACTGTCTGTGGCTCGCCAGGCAGCTGCGAACTCACACCAGGCTACTGTTGGTGGGAGGACCGCTGCCGACCTGTGATCCGTTCGCGTTTGTGAAAGATTTCGATGTGGTCGTGCGCGGGGAAGGCGAAAGCACCGTGGTCGAGCTGTTGGGTGCATACGCATCCGGGGAGGATTTCAGCACCATCGCCGGCATCACCTTGCTGAAGAAGACAGTTTCGGACGGAAAGGAAGATGAGCAGACCATATCCACACCGGATAGGCCTTTTACAATAAACCTGGACAGCTTGCCCTTACCTGCCCGTCAATTATTACCTAACCAAAGCTACATCCAATTTGGAAAGAAAAAATACGGTTACTCCATCACCACCGTGATGAGCACGCGCGGCTGTCCTTATGAATGCGAGTTTTGCAGTAACGTCATTTTCGGCGGCTCATACCGTGAACGTTCAGCTGCCAATGTGGTGGATGAAGTGGAGCAAGCTCTGGCAGTGGGTTATGACCGCATCTCATTTGCGGACGACGTGTTTACCCTGAGGAAGAAAAGGGTGCTGGAAGTCTGTGGGGAAATCAAGCAGCGCGGCCTGAAGTTTTATTGGGAATGCCTGGCGCGCGTGGATTCGCTTGATGACGCCACCTACATCGAGATGTACCTTGCCGGCTGCAGGCGGGTGTACTTCGGGATCGAATCGGGCGATGATACGGTGCTCAAGCTGATGAACAAGAAGATCACCGCACAGCAAGCGCGGCACGCAGTCATCGCTGCTCACCAGGCTGAGCTTGAAGTTGGTGCGTTTTTCATCCTGTTTTATCCGGGTGAGAGCAACCAGACCGTGTTGAACACGCTGCACTTCACCACCACCCTGCCACTGGATTACCTGGGTCTCACCATGCCTTACCCTCTGCCGGGCACAAAATTATACGAAAGGGTCAGGGGTCAGATCAAGCGTGAGTGGAATCCCGGAGAAAGCGTTTTTGGCAGCCATGTGCTGATCTATAATGCCGACTTCTCAGAGACCAAGATGTGGTTTGGGATCATCAAGGGGCGGGCACAGTTCGAGATTAACCGCAGGTTACGCAGGTTTGGAAAACTGGCTCCATTCGTATTGAAATTGTTCGAAAAGATTACCGATGGTCTGTTTAACCTTTTCAAATAATCTGGATATGAACAATTCTATTATTTCGGATTTTAACTCTGGAGAAATTGTCTAATTTTTGCTGGTCAAAGAATTTAATTCACGATAACGTCTTAGTGCTAAGAATATCAAGATAATTGAAGCTGTAAGGATAAACCCTAATCCAATAGCTAGGGTAGGTGCGCCAGTAATTCCCCGTTGCTGTATCCCTTTCAATACCCAAATCCCGATAATAATTATTGAATATATTAGAAGAATTACAGCGGCTATTAATGCCCAAAGAATTGATCTCTCGGGTGAGATTGGTTGATAAAAAATTAGCCATCCCGCAATGACACATAAAATTAGAACGACTAAACCCCCATTATTTTCAAGGTGAAATCCATTTTGGAATGAGATAACAATTCCATTTTCACATACCGATATTAAATCTCCTTGACACCCCCAAGGTAAAAAACTTCCGAAAATAAGTAATGCAAGACATAATATCAGGATGAGCCGGAATGTCATTGTCATTATATAATTTTTCCAAACTTTATTTTATTCCCTTTTTCTAAAATCCTCCATCGTCTGCTTGATCCGCCGTCTAAGCCACTTAGGGTCGAATTCCGACGTGTAAACAAAAGTCACATCGTTCTCCTGGCTCCAGTCCTTGGTCGGGTCTATCCCGCTGACGCGGTCAAAAAGGGCTGAACCCGGTAGAGGGAACGGCACATTGAACGATATTTCGTTCAATGGCAGACTGAGAGCCAGCTTAAACGTCTGCTCAATCGACTCTGTGGTCTCGTCCGGATAACCTACGATGAAGAACGCCGCTACTTCGACGCCCGCCTGGCGAAAATGCTCCACCGCCGAGATGCCGTCATGCAGCGTGGCTTTTTTATTCATTAAGCGTAGGGTCTCATCGCTGCCGGTCTCCAATCCCAGGTACACCCTCTGGCAGCCTGCTTCCTTCATAAGGCTAGCAATCTCAGCATCGATCCCAGTGGACCGGGAGAGGCAGCTCCATTTCATGCCTCTGCCAAGCATGCGCTGGCAAAACTGGCGCAGCAGGGAGAGGTTCAAGGTGAAGTTATCATCAGCGATCCACAGCTGGTTGTATCCCAGCTGTTCGATTTGCTTGATCTCCTCGAATACCACGTCGAGATCGCGTTTCCGGTAGAGATGCCCGAAAACCGGACGGGAGCAAAAATCGCAGTCGAACGGGCAGCCCAAAGTGATCATGATCGAGGTGGTGCGGGTGCCATTTTTATCCATCCACGCCTTCTGGTAGGCCGCATGGTCAAACCCGCTCCGGTCAGGGATCGGGAAGCTGCGTATCTCCTGCAGGCTGTAATGGATGATGGGATTATCCACCAATACATCTAAATTTCGCACATACAAGCCTGGATATTTCGCGAGATCGAGTATATATAACGATTTCAGTCCAGCCTGGCAGGTAAAGTAATCCTGGCAGAATTCCGGGAAGCTCAGGTCGGCTTCACCCCGGAACACCAGGTCGAATACACCCGAGTAGCGCTCCGGATACAAAGTGGGCATCGGCCCACCCACCACCAGCAGAGCCTCGGGCAAACGCTGGCGGACGAGATCAGCGAAACGGAAGGTATCCCGGCTCAACAGGATCATTGAAGAGATGCCGACGATATCCGGGTGGTAGGCAACCAGGTCTTTCGCCACCTTCGTGAAGGTTTGGAAGGTGCAATCAAATATGCGCGTCTCGATATGTCTGAGGTTCAGCTGGGCGCTGAGCGAGGCTGCGCCAAGCGGAGGAAAAAGCATCTCGGTGGATGACTTGGTGCGGAAATAAGGAAATATCAGAGCAACTTTTGGCATGCCGGAATGATCCTGTTTACCCTCGATTGATAACAGTGCATCATATGTAGTATACGAGCTAACTCCCCCTTTAGATTGAAATTGCCGCCATTACATGGTCATTTCAACTGTGGGAGATAGTTGCCGGAAAGTATAACGCAATCGAAGTGACAGATTTCGCAATTATCCTTAGACATGCATGAGACTTTAATTCAATATCTTTGTATTGGATCACCCACCAGACTCGAATACCACCCCTGCTGCACCTAGCCAGCGGAATGTGAGACTCACCGTTCCTCCGGCGGTTTTATCGCCCTGAAGCCTCTCCAAATCAGCACGTCATAGACGATTTTCAATGATCCCGCAATGACGAAAGGTGCCCCCAACAGACCAGGAATGGCTAAAAACTGCCCGGTAATGGCAGGGGAGAGCGATGCCCCCACCGATCGCGAGATGCTGGTCACACCCATGGCAGCAGAACGTTCATCCGGACTGACCACCGCCATAGTGTAGGATTGGCGCGTGGGCACATCCATCTGCGAAATACTGAACCTGAGTAAAAGTGCGATGATTGCCAGGGGTAATGTGGGCATGAGCGGTACCATGATCAGCAGGATATTGGATGGGATATGGGTGTATACCATGGTATTGATCAGACCAATGCGTTTGGCAATCCAAGCTGCTGATAGCGCGGAGATACCGGCCAGGATATTGGCGGCAAAGAAAATAGTCCCTAGCACCACCGGCTGGACGCCGAACTTCACATTGAACCAATACGCCACCATGGACTGCACCACCAGCCCGCCGGCGAAGGCGTCGAGGGCGAACAGGCTGGAAAGCTTGAACACCACCTGGCGTGAGCGGTGCAGCCCGAACCGGCGCTGCAGCGGGATGGCTTCGACCATCACAGGTGCCTCCACTGATTTGGATAGGAACAGGAACAGGACGGCGAGAATCAGACCGATCACGGTATACCCCAGCACCACCGCCCGGTATGAATCCAACGCAGTATAGCCGGCGTTTTGCAGCACCTGCGCCAGCGCCCCACCGAGTAGCGCACCACTGGCAGTCGCAAAGGAGCCTGCCAGGTTATACCAGGCAAAGGTCTGCGTGCGGCTTGCGTCCGGCACCAGCTGGGAGAGCGACGCCTGCTCGATGGACAAAAAGGGACCGATCTCGTTGCCGGACGGGCTGATCACTCCAATGATCGCCGTTACCACCAGGAAGATGAAGTTCCCCGTTAAGCTGAAGACTACCCCAGCCAAGACCATCAACAGTGCCCCGATGATCAACGTTTTTCGCCTGCCCATCCTGTCAGCAGATGTGGTGAACCACAGGGTGATGCCCGCATCGCCAGCCAGGGTGAGGGTGAACAATAAACCGATATCTCCTTCACCCAGTCCGCGTTGAGCCAGGTATAGCGCCAGCACGACCGACAAAAAGCCGTAGCCGAACATGCGAATGATGCGCGTGCTGAACAGCAGGCGGATATCTTTGTTCATCAATGACCGGGGTATCTTATTTAGCTTTCTTCGCCTTCACTTCAGGCTGCCATAACCATAGTGTGCGTAACTCTGCTATGATATGGAAAACCATGGCAGGCAGGATGCTGCCGCTCAAGGCATACACAATCGCAAAGCTGAAGCCTGTCAGTGCTGTGGTTGCGATACCCCTCATACCAAGATATGCTCGGCTCAAGCCATAGATGATGCCTGAGATGATCGAAATCAAGATCAGCTGCCCTGCCAGCATGGAGAAATTCGATGGTAAATAAGACATCAAGAAACCCCGGTACAGCAGCTCTTCGCAGATGCCTGCCGTAACGGCTGCGATGGCGAACCATTTGCGCTCTGCATCGTTGGCGGGCAGGAGCACCGAGGACGCCTGCAGGCTGCGCTGCATGGAGGCCATGGCGCCTGGACTACGCTTGAGCAGATATGTCGATAGAACCACACCAAAAAGGAGTGCCACCAGGATGATCCATCCGAACTGGTTTGGCATAGTGAGACCCAACCATTCGAGGGGATTGGGGATGGGGATGACAATAACAACCAGCACTACCATCCAGCTCAGCTCCCACAAGACCTGGGTGCGGTAGAACAGGACGCGAGCGGAAGGATCGATATTAAGTTGCTTCTTCAGGTTACGGTAGAAATTGGTGCGGAGAAATGGTTCGACCAGCACGGTATAAGCGGCTAACAACTGTGATAATAAAGCAGAAATCAATCCCATGACACAATCTCCTGACAAAAGGATGATGACTCAGTCATTGAGCTAATTTTACCCCAGCCAACCAGGTTCTATATTTAAATTAGGTAAGCATGGGTTTTTCTCCCTGTCAAACCTCGCCAAAAGATATAAATCGAACCTTTCGAACAGAAAACCTCCAATCTATCTCCCTAAGTGGGTGATATAATCGACCAATTATCAAGGGACGATTTGGTTGATAATGGTACCAAATACAAATCTTTGAAGGATACGCTGATTACTCACCATAAGACCCCATCCACAACGATGGGGATGTTCATATAAGGGAGGATTGGGATGGATGTATTAAATATGTTTCCTGAAGATTATCACCCCCTATTGGGGTTGCGCCAGACCGAGCTGGCCATTCGCCAGATCAAGGAATTCTTTCAAACAAATCTGGCCTTTGAGCTCAACTTGATTCGCGTGACTGCACCGCTGTTCGTGCTCTCAGGCACTGGTATCAACGACGATTTGAATGGCGTTGAGCGACCGGTGGTCTTCCCGGTCAAGTCGATGCAGGATAGCCGCGCCGAGATCGTCCAGTCACTGGCGAAATGGAAGCGCCTGCAGCTGGCTGATTTCGGGATGCAGCCAGGCGAAGGACTATACACCGATATGAACGCTATCCGACCTGATGAGGTACTGGATAACCTGCATTCGATCTACGTAGACCAGTGGGACTGGGAACGGGTGATGCGGCGCGAAGAACGGAATGTTGACTTCTTGAAGCATGTGGTAACGAAGATATATGATGTAATCCTCCGCACCGAACGCTATATGGGTCACATTTACCCAGACATTAAGCCAATTTTGCCGGATGAAATCACCTTTATCCACAGCGAAGAGCTTGAGCAACGCTACCCTGGGCTGTCTCCCAAGGAACGCGAAAAAGCCCTTTGCCAGGAGTGTGGTGCGGTTTTCGTGATCGGGATTGGTGCTGATTTACCGGGCGGAAAACCACACGATGGTCGTGCTCCCGATTATGATGACTGGTCCACCCCGACCTATAATGGGTATAAAGGTCTGAATGGTGACATACTGGTGAATTATCCCCTGTTGGATTGTGCATATGAGCTATCATCGATGGGCATCCGTGTGGATCCGCCTGCTCTGCTGCGCCAGCTGGAATTACACCGCCTCCAGGAGCGTAAGGGTTTGTTATTCCACCAACGTTTGCTGAACAGCGAGCTGCCCCTCTCGATCGGCGGCGGGATCGGTCAGTCGAGACTATGCATGTTCTACTTGCGGAAAGCGCATATCGGCGAGATCCAGTCCAGCTTGTGGCCTGCAGAAATGGTGAAGGAGTGCCGGGAGCACAACATTATTTTATTATAACCATACAATAGCTTCGTCGTAGACCAGGGAGACCACTGAGAATTGATTAATCTCTGTGGTCTCTGTGTTTCACTGCTAATTTCAAGTTTCAAGGCGTCTGGGGAATTGTGTCATTCAGCCTAACAATTCTGTCATTTACTTTTTTTCTGCATTTGCTATAATGGATTTACTTGAAACTTGTGAAATAAATTATTTGACAATCGGTAAATTTTTAGCTCATTAATAACGATCGAAAAAACGGAGGTGTACTCGACTTCATTTTCTTCCTCTTCTCATTGATTGATCGAACAGGAAAGGAGGCGCCGGGTAAGCTTATCGACATGCCAAAGTCAGTCCAATTGAAGGGGGAACATTGCTCGATTATTGACCAATAAGGTCACTTAACTGGATAAAAATCCAGACAATATATAAAGTACGCAGAAACCGGCAAGACGCCGGTTTCTCTTTATATGTAATTACTCACACATTTTATGATTATTCAAATTAATTCGACCGTCGCTCGGTCTATACCTGAATACTCCTCCCCTAAACACCGTTTTTTGGTGTTTTGCATCCCGAATGATTTTGTTCGGGAGAGGGGAGGTGGGAGGGGGTGCGCTTTTTTTATGCGTCTCAACAACAAGAATTCTCGCTTCAACCTTTGAATGTTTAGAGGTTAATTTTCAACTGGTTAGTTATAACCTTCAAATTGTCTGCTCACACTGGAGGTAGAAGAATTTTCTTTCTATCCTGGTTGCCCGGTCCCTGATTGACCAAAACCTCTATTTGTGGCATAATCGCCCCAATTGATAGTCGAAAAGCGACGATGGAAACGAGTAAGCCTGCTTCCCTGCCAGCGACCCTGGGAATGGTGTGAGCCGGGGCAGTGCCACAGGCTGAAAATCCTTCCGGAGCTGCTATCTGAACGCATGGATCTGCAAGTAGGAAAGCCGTAACTGCCAGACGTTACCCCAGGCACGTGGATTATGCTCTGTCCATCAGATGCTAGTCCACGCAGCGGAGGTGCTCGTCCAGTGGGCGGGAACCAGGGTGGTACCGCGGGAGTTTTGATGTTTGCACTCTCGTCCCTGATGTGGGAGGAGAGTTTTTTGATTAAAGGAGTTACCATGCCATTTCAAGAAGTCCCCAACAAAGTCGATTTTCCAGCCCAGGAGCAGGAAGTGCTCAAGTTTTGGAAGGACAGCCGCGCCTTCGATAAAATGGTCGCCATCCATAAAGGGCAGCCTAAATGGTCCTTCATCGATGGTCCCATTACTGCCAACAACCCGATGGGCGTCCATCACGGTTGGGGCCGCACCTACAAGGACTTGATGCTGCGCTACCGCACCATGCAGGGGCACGAGTTGCGTTACCAGAACGGTTTCGACTGCCAGGGTCTGTGGGTGGAAGTCAACGTCGAGCGTGACCTTGGTTTCAAGTCAAAGCTGGATATTGAAGACTACGGTCTGGCGAAGTTCGTGCTCAAGTGCAAGGAGCGCGTGCTTAAATATGCCGCCGTCCAAACCGAGCAGTCCATCCGGCTGGGCTTCTGGATGGACTGGAACGACACTGATATGCTGAATGACCTGGCGGAGAAGCTGATGCAAGACCCTTCCCAATTGATCACCGTCCCCGGACCGAACGGTCCGTTCACCGGCACCGTCGAGCAGGTGGTGGCTCACCTGGGTTTGCCAGAGCTGGGCGGATCGTACTTCACCTTCTCCAACGAGAATAATTTCATGATCTGGACCTTTCTGAAAAAATGCTGGCAGAAAGGCTGGCTTTACAAGGGTGATGACGTCATGCCATGGTGCCCGCGCTGTGCCACCGGTCTCAGCCAACACGAGATCGCCACCGAGGGTTACCAGGAGATCACCCATCGCGCCGTGACTCTGCGTTTCCCGCTGCTCGGGCGTGAAAAAGAATCGCTCCTGGTATGGACCACTACTCCGTGGACGCTCACCAGCAACGTTGCTGCTGCCGTGGGTAAGGATCTCACCTACGTGAAGGTAAAGCAGGGTGATGAAGTGCTGTATCTCTCTAAAGGCACCCTCTCGATGCTCAAAGGACCTTTTGAAGTCTTGCAAGAGCTGAAGGGTGCCGAGATGGAAGGCTGGGCATACTCCGGTCCGTTCGACGACCTGGAACCCTCTCAACGCCCGGGTGGCTACACCTACCTGGCACAGCTGATCCGCGACGTGAAGCAGAATGCCATCCAGGCGCACCGGGTGATCCTGTGGGATTTGGTTGGCGAAGAGGAAGGCACCGGGATCGTGCATACCGCCCCAGGTGCAGGCGCGGAAGACTTCCAGCTGGGCAAGGATAACCACCTGCCCATCATCGCCCCGTTGAATGAGGAGGGCGAATTCCTGGAAGGTTTCGGCTGGTTGAGCGGGAAACACGTTTTGGAAGTAGCGGACCTTATTTTTGACGACCTGCGCCGTAAAGGCTTGCTCTATCGGGTTGAACCTTACACCCACCGCTACCCGGTCTGCTGGCGCTGCGGCACCGAGCTGGTCTTCCGCCTGGTGGATGAGTGGTTCATCAGCATGGGGGCTAGCTACGACAAACCGCGCGAAGAGTTGACTACTGATGAGAAAGCTGGGAGCCTGCGCTACCAGATCATGGATGTCGTCGAGCAGATCAAGTGGATTCCCGATTTCGGCTTCTCACGCGAGATGGACTGGCTGCGCAACATGCACGATTGGATGATCAGCAAGAAACGCTATTGGGGGCTGGCACTGCCCATCTGGGAATGTGAAGCCTGCGGTAATTTCGAGGTCATCGGCAGCGATGATGAGCTCAAGGAACGCGCCACGGGAGGTCTGGATGTGCTGGGCGACCACACCCCTCACCGCCCATATATTGATGCGGTCACTGTCCCCTGTTCCAAATGCGGCACCAGCATGAACCGTGTGCGTGATGTCGGTAACCCCTGGCTGGATGCGGGCATCGTCCCCTTCAGCACGCTCAGCTACCGCAAGGAGCCCAACTTTTGGAAGCAGTGGTACCCTGCCGATTGGATCAGTGAAAGCTTCCCGGGTCAGTTCCGCAACTGGTTTTACTCTCTGTTGGCGATGGCCACCGTCATGGAAGGCACGCCGCCCTTCATGGAGAATTTCGGCTATGCCTTGCTGTTGGGACCGGATGGTCACCCGATGCATAAGAGCTCGGGAAACATGATCGAATTCAACGAGGCAGCCGACCTGATGGGAGTGGACACGATGCGTTGGCTGTTCTGCTCGCATAAGCCGGAAAATGACTTGATCTTCGCCTATGCGAAACCAGAAAATGACCCCCAGTCAGGCGTCCGCACTGGAGCCGATGTACGCAAAGAATTCATCATCCCGCTGTGGAATGTGTACAGTTTCTTCGCCAACTATGCTCGCCTTGATGGCTGGTCGCCAACCGGTGAATTCGACCCCAATTACCCCGAAGGATCTACACCCCAGAGTGATAACCTGCTGGATAGGTGGATCCTGTCGCGCCTGAACCAGGTGGTCGAAAGCATGGGCAGCTCCATCGATGCCTCAGACTTTATGAGTGCCAGCATGGTCGCTGAGGCTTTCCTGGACGACTTTTCCAACTGGTATGTGCGCCGTTCAAGGCGACGCTTCTGGAAGTCGGAGCATGATACCGATAAAAACACGGCTTATGCCACCATGTACCATGTGCTGGTTAAATTTGCTAAGACACTTGCCCCATTCATCCCGTTCATTTCTGAGGTAATCTACCAGAACCTGGTGCGATCGGTGAGATCAGAAGCTTACGAGAGCATCCACCATACTGCCTGGCCTATGGTGGACAATTCAATCTCCGATGATGACTTGCTCGAGCAGATGTCACTCGCCCGTCGGGTTGCCTCGCTGGGTCTCAGCGCTCGGGCGAATGCCAACCTCAAGGTGCGCCAGCCGCTTAGTAAAGTACTTGTACATACCGGCAAAGCCGTGATGCGGCAGGAGCTCGTGGAAACAGTGGAGGATGAGTTAAATGTCAAGGCATTCGAGTTCGTTGAGCAGGAAGGCGCACTGGTGAATTATAAGGTGCTGCCAGATAATAAGCTGCTGGGACCCAGATTCGGGGCAAAATTCCCTCAGCTCAAGGCTGCCTTGATGCATGCCGACCCTTCCTGGGTGGCGTCTAATGTAAATGCCGGATTATCCGTGAAGATCGATGTAGCGGGTGAGACAGTTGAGCTGGCACCCGAGACCATCCTGGTGAGCACCGAACCGCTCCCCGGTTTGGCAGTGGCGTCGGATAAGTATCTCACCGTCGGGATCGATGCCACGCTGACTCCGGAGCTCAAAACAGAAGGTCTGGCGCGTGAGGTGGTGCGCAGGGTGCAGGACATGCGCAAGAATGCCGGCTTCAACATCGAAGACCGTATAACCACCTGCTACCAGGCAGAAGGTGCGCTGGTGGAAGTGTTCGTCACCTGGGGCGAATATATCGCCTCAGAGACGCTCACCACACAGCTGCTTGACGCTCCACCGATCGAGGGCGCTTATGTTGAGCAGCATACCCTCGAAGGGCTTAAGCTCGTCCTGGCAGTGAAACGGAATAAATGAATCCACCTCCCCTATTTTCAAAGAAAATGAAAATGGGGGAGGATAATAACTAAACTCCAAATTCTGCTACAATCCACGATACACCCCGATGTTCAATCCGGGATGTATCGATTTTAATCAAGTCTTTGAAAAGATTATTTACCCGTCGCAGCAAACCAGCTCCCACCCGGGCTGGTCACAAAGATGATCGGCGCGATGCAGGGTTGAGGCAGCACGACGGTTGTCTCGATATCTGCGTTTCCACCTCCACTCAATGCCGGTCCGGTGGTAGCTGGAAAAGCGCTCGTCAAAATATTACTGAAGGTGCCGTCGCTATTGACACAGCTGACAATCGCCCGGAAGCTAGCTATTGGGTTACTGCCTGCATTCGCTCCAGCTGCAAGCACAAGTCCTTCGACCTCGACCTTCAGCTTACCGTTTGATTTAAGAAAGCCATTGGCAGAGGTGAGCATCCAGGGCAAACCACCCCCGCTAATCCCGCGCAGCGGGAGTTGACTCTGTGCTCCGGTTAGACCCGTGGGTACACCGACCATATTCCCAAACGAGAGAATTGTAGGCGGATCCGCTTTGGCTGGAACAATCTGCCCGCTGAAGAAAAAACCTGCCATTACGATCATTACTGCAAGAGCTGCTGAAATTACCTTTTTCATTCTAATTCCTCCCTATGTAATTAAAATAAATATCAGCTCCTATGCACCGATATTTGCTGATAATTACGCATCCGCAATCAATGTGGATTTCAATGAAAAGGAACTTCAGGCTAATTCATATCCTGGATTAATCTATCTCCAGTTTTTGATAGAATTAATCAAGCTGGTCTACAAAACCATCCGCGGTATAAATATATTAAGAATTTTTTATGAGGAATACAAAGCTGTATGATTATGTTCAGCCACTCATCGCTCGTTATTGACCAAAGGTTCATATATCAAATAAATTGGCCAAAAGAGTTCGAACGATCCAATATCACATACCTCCAAACCATCGCCGTTCCCATCTTGTGGACGGAACACACCTCGCTGGTCGGTGGACGGGCATTGCGCATTATCTCCTGCATCGATTGCCGGGCTGTTCCACAGCAAACCATGTGTCATGGTGGGTCCGCTATGATCGTGCAGTGAACCAAGTAAGGGGTTGGTATTTGGGAGTGAACCATTTGCAGGGTCGAGGCCGCAGGTGCCATCCGAATCAAGATTATGCCCTCCGTCATTAATACCACCGGAATATAACCTACAATCACCTCCAGATAGGCTATTTGCGACGATGGTATTAACGAGTGTAACGTTGCCATATAAAAGGATTCCCCCACCTCTTGGAGCGCTATTTTCTGACAATGTGCAATTAAGAGAATATAGTGTGCTGACGTTTATATTTATCCCACCGCCAACTAAACTTGCGGTGTTTTCCGATACTGTGCTGTTAATGAGGGATACTGAGGAATAATTATCAATTCTGAAGCCCCCACCGATTCTAGACGCATTATTCGATATTGTGCTGTTGATAATGGTAATTACAGACCCGTTTGCATAAATACCACCGCCCATGGAAGTGTCTTTATGACCATTAATAGCACTATTTATCATCGTTAGTTTTCCATTATTGTTATTAATGCCACCACCGTATGAACCAGAATTATTTGAGACTACACTCTCAGTGATGATCAAGGTGCCAGTGTTATATAAACCTCCACCATAATATGCGCGATTTTCGAATAATGTAACCTTGTTTAAAGCGTTATCAGATCCCGATGCATTGTAAATACCTCCGCCAGACCATCCGTTAACATCGTTTCCTGTTATAGTACTACTGGATATTGAAAATGTTCCCAAATCTGTGTTATATATACCACCACCATTTCCAATAGAGATAGTATTTTCCGCTAAAGTGCTCTCGGTGATTGTCATTATGCCCGTGTTATAGATACCACCGCCATCGCCTTGGTGAGCACTATTTCCATACAAGCTACTGCCTGCAATGGTCAAGCTACCAGAATTGAAGATCCCACCGCCGTTATAATAAGCAGCGTTGCTGCTTATTGAGCTATTGATAATTATTAGAATGCCACTACTATATATCCCAGCTCCATTAGCATAAATATAGCCATGTGCCACTGACAGACTCTGCATTGTTAATTCGCTGCCCGGTTCCACCTCAATCACACGCGTGTTTCCTCCTCCACTGATTGTAATCTCTTCGCTACCGTCAATTACAAGCGGACCACCGGCAGCCACTGATAGTTGAGAATACACTCTGACTGTGCCCGTCACTACAAAGGCTATCGTATCTATTGCAACCGCATCCCCTCCCATGCATGCATCTGCTGCTGTGTTGTCATTGGAAGCCTTAATAGCCTCACGTAAGCTGCAATCGCCATCGTTGTTCAGTTCATCCTCCAGGGTGGTGACGATTATTTCATTCGTTAGGGCCGAGTGGTTAGAAGCTATAGCGATTTTGCTGGATACGGATAGAAGAATAATGACCATGACAAGAACCAGGGATATAAGGATGAAAGGTATGACCGTATACAAGGTTTTGCTCATCACTAAACCTTCCTTCTATCTTGTTGATCAATAACGCTAATGAACTTAACGGCGGTTTACACGAAACGATAATCTGAATTTTTAACTTACCTCCCATCGACGAAACCCTCGATGTGAGATCATTTATCTGCATCTGTTATTTTGCTAACACCAATTATTAACATTAATGGCATCAAATAACGTCAATATCACTAAACCCCTACCAGATAACTTCCCTCTTATTATTATTCCGCCTGTTTCTTTTCCAAATCCTTGCGGTCTTGCTGGTCGGTTAATCGATCCTTCTCTTGCTCTTTTTCAAGCTGTTTGCGCTGCTCTTGCTGGGGTTTTTGTTGATCACCCTGTACCTGATCCACCTGCTTGCGTTCCTGCTGTTGAACGATTCGTTTCTTCTCCTGCTCTATTTCCAGCTGCTGGCGCTGCTCTTGCTGCGGCTTTTGCAAACCCCCTTGCTGGACGTCCATCTGCTGTTGTTCTTTTTGGCGTTTTTTGCGTTCTTCTTCCTGCTGGCGTTCCAGGTCCATCCGCTCCTGCTGCCTTTTTAATCGTTCTTGTTCCTGCTGCTGTTCCAGCTTCTGCCGTTCGATGGCGCGTTGTTTCCGTTCTTCTTCCTGCTGCTTCTCGATTTCCTTCTGCTTGCGCTGCCACTGCTCGAACTGCTCTTGCTGCTCGGATTTTTGTTCCTTTGCCATGTTGGGTTCCTCTATGATTACAAGTATAGCCTAATTTCACTTATGGAAATAATGACTGCCCGTGAATATACAACTCCGCACCGGCTGCTTCTTTAAATAGTGTTTTCAGGTGCAGATCCAACTACTCATAAGCCAGTGAGCTGGAAAACATCGCACAATTTTTAGTAACCCAATCATTTCGTAATCCCCGTGTTTTTATTTCAGAAGCGGATCATTTCGAACCCCATGTTCTAGGCTCAGGTTAATTCTTGTGAAGTGGGAATGTCTGGTTTGCAGATTTTTCAGGTTGAGGGGAAAGGTCAGGTTTACTTCTTGCGCAGTGGCAATCTCTAATTTGCAGTTTTTATCAAGGTGTTGACTCTATAAATTAGCCGCTTAAAATTGAATGTCCGAACTTGTGACCGAACCAATCTAATTTTTTATCTTGATTATTCCTGGTTTAATCAGTCCCGTTTCCCGAAAATCCCCCATAAAATGAGAATTCTTAAATTATTCATATTTTCCCTTTTCACTCTTGACAAGTAATTACTCACTGTTCGCACTCGTAGGTAAAAATGTAAGCAAATTCGAATAATAGTTTCCCATTAACTGTCATTGCGATGAGGGCGTTCACAGAATCCAATGCTTATTACCACACTTTGAAGCCCGAAGAAGCAATCTGCCTTTTACAATATAGATCAATCGGTTTTTTTCTCGATTTCTGTGAGTAATTCCTCTTGACAATACAGAACATATGTGCTATGATTAGGATGTCATCTTTATTTCATTTTAGATAATGACATCCGTATACCGGTTTATCTTTACCGGTATAAGTGTAATTGCTCATCATTCATTACTGTATTGACTACTTATCCTTAACTATTCCTTGTGCATAGAAGAAATCATAACTTCATTTTTCATTTTGTTCATCCCCATTGCCTTGAGGATGAATGAGGTCGAAGTTTACCAGATCGGTCATTCGGTTTTGCTGTCATTGCGCCTGTCCCACCTGGTTTTAGTGGGAGTATCCCCGCTGATATTCGGGGAAGACGCCTTATGTCGAACCTGTCCCCGCTGTTTTATGGGGAGCAATCTTCCTCTGGCACAACTCATAATCTACCATTATTATCGACACTCTTGAGTAATGACCAATGATTATTGTACACGCCTTAAGACCTACCCTTTCCCTTCCGCAAAAAGATTAGTCGTTTCGATTTGTTTTTTTGAGGGAACAAATCCTTCCATAAGTTCATCTACTTTCCAGTGCAGTGAACCGCAGGAAATTCCCTATTCATATTTTCCGTGTTCATCTGTGGCTTGACTGAAAAAACAGCACTTTAACAACTGAACATATACAAGACGAACCTATTTCAACACTACTGACGCAAGGCGTGATTAATTGAGCAAGCTAAAACAGAAAAACAAGAGATTTCCAGGACTTCTATATTGCCATTCTTGTTTCAGATCGCCATATGCTTCGTAAATTCACCATGGCTGCCGAACTCACCACCATACACGTCACTCGAAACAAACCCCTCACGGGAAGCTTGCCTCTCGGGAAAGGATGCTTGACTGCCCGAACAATGGCTTCAATAGCTGCTCGCGGGTTTTTGCCTGTCTGGTAAAAAGCTTCAGACCTTTGGCGGCGTCTGGCCCAATGGACTTCTTTCTGGGTAAAACTGAGCTTGAAGGCTGGATCTCGCTTGTGCGAGGTAGCCCGGCAGCAATTCTGTAAGGCGAAGGGGCAGGTTTGGCAAATGGATGGATCGAAGCGAGCAATGTAGCCGGTGGTGCGAGCGGGTTCAACTGCGATTTCCTGGCCATTGGGACAGGTAATCGTGACAGGCTTTCCCTTTTCAGTGGTGATGAAGCTGAACTGTGAGAGACTCAGTTTATCCGCAGCTGGTGCTCTACCACGAATACCGGTTTGAATTAGCTCCACTTTTTGATCCACCAGCTTTTCATCAACTGACGGACTGCCATATCCGCCATCAGCATACAAGGTTTCAATCTTTGTCCGTTCTTTTAAGTCAGGGACTGCCTGCTCTAACAAATCCGCATCGTCTACGTTATTGGGCGCCACCTGCACGTTGGTGATTAGCTGGATTTTATTTTCAGGATTGCAGGTCTGGCTGAGGTTGGCAGCATAGCCTTTGAATTCTGCTGGTCCCTTGCGACGGAAAGTAGCTTCTTGATCATCTAGGGATTGCAAGCATCCCGCTCCAATTTGTTCATTGGGCTTGACGTGGACCTGCTCGTCCATCAGCATGAAATTCTCACGGAATAGCCGCTCAAGGGTCTGATAAGTTGGTGTTCCGCCGTATACATTTTTGAACTCCTGTAACATGCGCTGGATCACTTCACCTACTTGCTGGGTTTGAGCCGCAGTGGCTTGCTTGCCCTTCACCCGGTAAACGAACTGACCAGCAGGTGTTTTGCACATATGGCGCTAACCATTCCTGGTAGGCCTGCTGCTCTTCTTCACTCAACAGGCGGTGCATACGCTGGATGCCTTCCACCAATAACTGTAAGCGGCTCATCGCCATGATGTTGCTGGCAATTTGGGTGCTGTCCATGCGTTGGATGCTGGTTTTGACCTTCAATGCCACCACCTGTTGATCGGTGATGTCTTCAAAAGCCTGCGCCACCAGGTTTTTCCCACATGCCTGGTTATACTGGCTCAATCGCCTCCGAAAGTTGTACAAGGTTCGCAGCTCAAATCCACCTTCTCTGAGACTGTGATAGCCTAAAGCATATCGCACTTGCAAATCGAAGTTGAAATGATCGTACATTTCTTCATCGCTCCAGCCGAAACCCGCTTTCAACGTCTCCAAGCCCAGCAAAACGTTCACCGGAATATTCGGCCGGGAAACGATATCTGAGTAAAGCACTGCAAAGCTGTCTTCTTTGATCCGACTAAAGAAATCACGGTAAAACACCCCCGCCCAAGAAGTCTCCAGTCGCTGTTGTTGTTCTTCGGGCAGCTCGCTCACATTGCTGATTAACAGGGGTTGTAGGTGCTCCTGGTTTCGTCTGTACATGTTTTTGTCCATCGGTAGAGTTTTACCGATTATATTAAACTTTTACCAATCACGCGACCCTTTTTTCAGGGGAGCCATCTGTGTTTATCTGTAGCCAAATGAACTGTAGGAAATGCCTTATTCATTTTTTCAGTGTTCATCTGTGGCTATCTTATTCTCTCCATGATAATCGACCTTACCTGCGGAATGTTTTTATCAGGTACAATAAACAAAACTTCTCATAAATCAGGTATTCTATGAACTCTAATCCTACCCTGGCGATCATCGGTGGTTCCGGGCTGTACAGCATGCCCGGTCTTAAAGACGTCTCTGAGCTGGACCTCTCCACACCATTCGGAAAGCCCAGTGCCCCCATTATCACCGGCACGCTTGACGGCGTGCCATTAGCCTTCCTGGCCCGGCATGGGATTGGGCATCACATCTCGCCCACTGAGGTGAACTACTGCGCCAATATCTATGCCCTCAAGTCGCTGGGGGTGGAACGGGTGATCAGCATCTCGGCTTGCGGCTCGTTGCGGGATGACTACGCCCCTGGTGACCTGGTTATCCCAGACCAGGTCTTCGACCTGACCCGCAACCGGCGACGTAGCTTCTTCGGTGAAGGCCTGGTGGCACACATTGGCGTGGCTGACCCCTTCTGCTCTGACCTGTCTTGCAAGGTTTACGAAGCCGTCCAGACAACCGGTGCCACTGTCCACCGCGGTGGGACCTTCCTCACCGTCGAAGGACCGCGTTTCTCTACCAAAGCCGAATCGAATGTCTACCGCTCCTGGGGCATGTCCCTGATCGGCATGACTACCTCGCCTGAAGTGTTCCTGGCGCGCGAAGCCGAGCTGTGCTACACCGTCATGGCACATGTGACCGATTACGACGTGTGGCACATGGAAGAGGAACCGGTGAGCGTCGAAGCAGTGATCACCGTGCTGAAGCATAACACCCACATTGCCGAGCTTGCCATTACCCACCTGGCGAAGCACCTCCTTCCAGGAGGCAGTTGCGAGTGCGGTAACGCCCTGGCAAATGCCATCATCACCAACCCAGACCGTATTCCCCCTGAAACGCGCCAGAAGCTTGACTTGCTGGTGCGGAAATACCTTAAGTAAATCGGCTTGTCTGCCCACCTGACCACCGCCACCGATCGTATTGAGCGGCGTCTGCTTATCCTGGCAGGTGCTTTCATGGGCGTATACTCACTTGCACTCAGCCTGGCAAACGCAGCCCGCCTGCGCAGCTGGCAGGTCGATTATCGTTGGACTCATTGGTTGGGATTCGCTGTATGGATTGGGCTTGCCTGGTTGGTTCACAGGCAGCTGTCCCACCGCCTGCCGGAGCGTGACCCATTCTTATTTCCGCTTACTGCCCATGCTCACGGGTTGGGGAATGCTGACCATCTGGCGGCTGGCGAGCGGGCTTGGCTTACGCCAAACGGCATGGCTGCTGCTGATCGGGATCATCTTCATGCTGGCAGTCCGTTTCGACACCACCCAGCCAGCGGGAAGGATATTGGTTTACCTGCGCCGCTTCAAATACGTCTGGCTGACGTCGGGATTGGTGCTGACAGCAGCTACGCTATTCCTGGGGACGAACCCGCTGGGGGCGGGTCCACGCCTATGGCTCGGCTGCTGCGGATTTTACTTCCAGCCCTCTGAGCCGTTAAAAATCCTGCTGATCATCTTCCTGGCAGCCTACCTGGCAGACCGGCAAGCAGCAGCTACCCCGTCCACCAGGCTACTGCCCGTGCTGACCCCCACTCTGCTCATGACCGGCCTGGCGCTCCTGCTGCTTGTCATCCAGCGTGACCTGGGTACAGCCGCAATTTTTATCGTATTATATGCAGTGATTGTCTTCGCTGGAACGGGTAATAAAAACGTGCTGATCGTCAGCACGTTGGTGCTTCTTCTGGCGGCGGTTGCCGGCTATGCTTTGTTCGACGTGGTGAGCCAACGGGTGGATGCCTGGATCAATCCCTGGCTAGACCCAGCTGGGCGTTCCTACCAGGTGGTCCAGTCACTCCTGGCGGTAGCGAACGGCGGTTTGATCGGACGTGGTGTAGGTATGGGCAACCCCGGCCTGGTGCCAATCTCCCAGTCCGATTTTATCTTCTCAGCCATCAATGAGGAAGCCGGATTGATCGGCGCGATCGGAATTCTGGTTCTGCTGGCGTTGTTGGTCAACCGGGGTATGCGCCTGGGCATGAAAGCTGCCGATCCATTCCACCGTTTATTGGCAATTGGCCTGGTAGTCCACCTGGTCGGGCAGAGCATCCTCATCATCGCCGGGAACCTTCGGTTGCTACCCCTCACCGGAGTGACTTTGCCGTTTGTTTCCTATGGTGGAAGCTCGCTGCTGGTATCCTTTTTCGAGCTGTTGTGCCTGCTGCTCATCAGTGCACGCCAGGAAGAGATCCAGGGATTGCAACCGGAGATCTTAAAAGCCCAGACGAACCTCAACCTGATTGTCTCCGGCGGGCTGATGCTGGGCCTCGCAGGGACGGCAGTGATTGCCGGCTGGTGGGGTGTGGTACGCGGACCGGACCTGCTGACACGTACCGACAATCCGCGCCGCACGATCGCCGACCGTTACGTGAAGCGTGGGTCGATTCTTGACAGCCACGATAACCCCCTGGCAGAATCCAACGGCACGGCTGGAAATATCCAGCGCTCCTACCCCTACTCGGCACTGGGTCCATTGGTCGGCTACACTGATCCCGTGTACGGGCAGGCTGGTCTCGAAGCAAGCCTGGATCCTTACCTGCGCGGCTTGAAGGGCTACCCGGCCTCGACTTCATGGTGGGAGCACCTGCTGTATGGCCAGCCGCCTCCCGGGCTGGACGTGCGCCTGAGCCTGGAGAATGACCTGCAGACGAAGGCGGACGAGCTGCTGACCGGTCGCAAGGGTGCGTTGGTGCTCTTGAATGCACGTAGTGGCGAAGTGCTGGCGATGGCTTCCAGCCCCAGCTTTGATGCCAACCTGTTGAACACGAACTGGGAGAGTCTGGTAAGTGACCCAAACAGCCCCTTACTCGACCGGGCGGCAATGGGAATGTACCCTGCCGGAAATGCGCTGGGTGGTTTTCTGCTGGCAGCCAGCCAGCCAGGCAGTACATCTCAATTTATGGGCACAGATTTCGCCGATTGTGCCCTGGTACCCACAGGCATCACCTGGGGAGAAGTGATTGCGGCGGGATGCACCGATGCTATGCTGCAGATGCTGTCGTCAATGGACAGCCAGGAATTGATCAGTTTATTTGATAAGCTCGGGTTGTACACCGTGCCCGGTTTCCCGGTGGAAACACTCAGCTCAACCAAGCCAGATGTTATTTCGGACCTGTTCGCTTATATCAACGGTGCGCAGAAAGACCCAGGATCGGAAACCTTGTTTCAAGTGAGTCCTCTGCAGATGGCGCTTGCAGCAGCCACATTGAGCAACCAGGGAATTCGGCCTGCTCCCCGGCTGGTGATGTCGGTCGATACGCCTCAAGCCGGCTGGGTGACACTGCCGTTGAGTTCTCAGCCAGAGCAGGCTCTCCCAGCTCCTTCCGCCAATCAGGCCGCCGGGGCGCTTAAAGCCGGTGATTTGCCCATCTGGCAGGTGGTGGCGTCGAGTAATGGAAGTACATCCACGGTAATGGGGACGGATCGGAGCGTCTCAGGGTACTCGTGGTACCTGGGTGGCACTTCACCGGAATGGAAAGGCGTGCCCCTGGCACTGGCGGTAGTCATAGAAGAGAACGACGCCCAGCTGGTGCAGGAAATTGGCAGCTCCATGTTCCAATCAGCCATAAATCCCTAAGACAATATATTTCCCTGATGTAAATTCAATTATAAAAATAGATTGGTATAAACAGTATTATTATTCTTGACATACTGTATTATACATAGTATAATGTGTCAAAGGATAGTTATTATGGAGAATACACCATCGATTGACAACCTGATACTGGAAATGCGGCGTGGGGTGATTGTGCTGGCGGTGCTCAACCAATGCAGCCAGGAACAATATGGTTATTCACTGCTGAAGTCTCTTTCTGAAAAGGGGCTTGAGATCGACCAGGGTACGCTATACCCCTTGCTGCGACGGTTGGAAGCACAGGGCATGCTCAGCTCACATTGGCGGTTGGAAGACGCACGGCCGCGACGTTATTATATAATCAGCCAGGAAGGACAGGAAATCCTGCCCAGGTTGATCAAAGAATGGGAAAGCATGGTCCAAATGATGGGCCGGATGCTGAACTAAAAATTGGAGAATGAAAATGGAAACCTTGATTGACCGCTATTTATCTGCCGTAAGTGATACCTTGCCAGCTAGGCAGCGCAAGGACACCGTCACCGAAATTCAGTCGTTGATCCAGGATGCGCTGGACGACCGCAGCAAGGCGGAGGGGCGTGCCCCGGATGACGAGATGATGGCTGCCGTGCTGAAGCAGTTTGGACCGCCTCAGAAAATCGTCGCTCCCTACCTGCCGGAAAGATACTTGATTGGGCCGCGCCTGTTCCCAACTTTCACCCTGGTCCTACGCATCGTCCTGCCGATCGTCGCCGTCGCTGTCTTGACAGCTTACTGGCTGGGAGCAATAAATGTACCCACCATGACCATCGGTCAATTCTTTACCGAGCTGGCCAAATCGATTGGTGGAGCATTTTCAGCAGTAATCCAGGCGTTCGCTGACATCGTGATCATCTTCGCCATTCTCCAGTGGGCGAACCCAGACTTCAGTACTATTGCAAAGGAGAAGGAATGGGATCCTCACAGCCTGAAAGCCATCAGCCAGCCTGATAAGATCAAGCGCGGTGAGCTAATCGTCGAGATCGTATTCACATCTTTGGCATTGATCATCTTCACCTTTTACTTTGATCGGATTGGCATCTATAACAACACCAATGGTCAATGGTCGTTCACGCCAATCCTGACGGCTGCCTTCACACCCTATATTGTCTGGTTCGACTTGCTGTGGGTGCTGACGATCATCCAAGATGCAATCCTGCTCCGCAAAGGTTCGTGGCAAACGGGCTCACGAATTTTCGCCATCGTGTTGAGTGGATTTACAATCGCTCTCGCTGCCAGTTTGATGACCAACATACAAAACCTGTATTCACTTCAAGGTACTTTGGGGCTACCTGGTTTGGAAGTCACACTCAAGTCTTTGCTGGATTCGGTGCTCCACTTCGCCTTTATCATCGTAATCATCGTAAATGCAGTAAAGATTGTCCAGATGCTGTGGCGATTGATCAGAGGCAGGCTGCCAGCTTATTCTATTTAATTGCATAGAATCAGGCCCTGGTTCTCAGTGTGAAACCCTGTCTTTGAATTCGTAAACCAGCGGTCAGTATTTGAATACCGACCGCTGGTGTTATTATTTTTATTTGAATGATTTATAAAAGGTTAAGCCTTGCGCGGGTGATGCCTATCCTAATTCTGGTTGTGCTGCCAGCTCGGATAATGCTCGATAATAAGGCAAAATGCTGGGGATGAAATGCCGCTCTTCCCGCGAGTGGGGTCCCAATCCGCTTTGCCCCCACACCACTCCCTGCCCATTTGGAGCGAAACGAGCGCTGGTGGCTGGCAGCTTGCTGCCAATTTTTGGCTCCGCACCAGAAAGAGTATGGACAGAATTAATTAACGCCTTGAGATAGGGGTTGGAAGGAGAGCAGACTATCCCGTTTTCCATCACTTGGATTTTTATCTCTACTTCGTGGTCACGGCAATATTTTTCCAACACATCCTGGATTTCCGCCAGATCGTCCTGGGGGATGGGGCGCAGCTCCACTCCCAGCAGACCTACATCGGGGGTGACATTATACATCCCGGGAGTACCCACCTGGATGAACGGCATGCGCATCTGAGACTGCCAGCCATCCGGGCTGTTCAACGTCAGGTTAGAGCCAAGTTGTTCGAGCAGATCGCCGCGCACAGAGAGTAATCTATCGGTCAGGTCTGCTTTAGCAGATGCCACACCTGAGTGGGCACGCTGACCGCGAACGATCAAATCAAAGCGCATCACCCCCCGGTTTTGAGTACATATCTCACCCCACAGCTCGTTGCCGTTTTCGCCGGTACGCTCACCGGCTATAAGCATTTGGGGGACGAGGTTCATCTCTAATCTTGCATCTTCCTTCAACCAGCGGAGCACATGGGGGGTGCCCATGGGTTCGCCTTCTCCATTCTCTTCGTTGCCAACCAGCAAAAGGCTGAGGCGTGGAAAAGGTGGACCTTTTCGAAGCGCATCCTTCATCCAAACCATATACGTAGCCACGACCGTCTTCATATCTGCAGCGCCACGACCCCACAGATAATCACCCTGGATATGCGGCTCGAACTGAGTATCGTCGGGTTCCGGTTGCACTACGTCGAAATGACCCGATAGCATCACAGGTGCTGACGAAATGCCCGGGAATGCTGCCAGGACGGCAGGGTATTTACCCTGGTTGAACAGCTTAACCACCGCCCCCTGGCCATTGAGGTAGTCATATACCAGACCAGCGGCACGCTGAACATCACCCAAGCGCTCATCGGGGCAGGCGGTCACGCTGGGAATGCAGATCAGCCGTTCTGCCAGTGCGATAATCTCGCTGGTCTTATCTGGATAAGTGAGCTCAACAGCGGGCGAAGTGGATGGGCGGAACGGGATGAGCACCTGCTGGTCACCACGGAAATCATCCTGGGCGTGTTGGACGAATTCACACAAACGGGAAGAATCAGGCTGATTATCAGGGCATGAAGCAGCAATCATACCAACATCTTTGCTTACTTGCTGCTCACGCTGCTCAGCCAGGAATTTCAATAACTCGTAAGGCACTTCATCGAAGGTACCTAATTCTGCGCGAACTTTTTGACGAATTTGCTCGGCTGTGGTCGGTGCTCCAGCTGCCATATCATCCAAAGGCTTTAGGGCTTCTGATAACTCCAATGCATCTGCCAGAGGTCTTATCTGAGATAGTGTCCAAGCGAGGAACTCACGCATCCCGACGGGTTTACCGGTGAGCGGGTTGTCAATTTCAGCTCGCAAGCCGTCCTGGGCAGCTTTCGTCTCATTGGCTCGAGCTCTGGAGATATCCTCCTGGTCATACCGGAAAGCACGGGCAAACTCAGGATCTGCATAGATGCGTAGGAGCAACAAGTGCTTAAGGGTTAAATTAGCAATTTCCACCTCAAGTGGGTGTCCACCATCATCCGTTCGAACCTCGACGCGCGCCATGGGAAGGTTGATGCGGGCCATCAGGTTTTGCTGCTCGACCTGGCGAGCCATTTGTTCTGCGGGTTGTTCTTCCCCAACCGAATACAATCCGCGGGCATACAATTCGCCCAGCTGGTCACTGGTAACGGCGATCAACCGTTCAACTGGCTCGGCAAACGAGCGCGCACGGACAGGGGTCCAGTTATTATTCCCAAAACGCACTCCGCTCCTGACGAGGTCGTAGGATAGGTGGAGGTAATCATTATAAGACCGATACAGATCAGGCAAGTCGATCACCCGCGGATTGGGAAAAGTGAGGTTGCGCACTGAGTCATTACCGGTCAGTATAACCACCGGTTTCCCTTGCCTCATTTGCGCTTGTAAAGGCGTGGAGGCACTCGCTGCGATGAATAATGAGGCAAACGCCCGCAGCAGGCGCGTAGCTGTTATGTAAAACTCACTTTTATATTCATCTAAATATTGAGGTGATGTGCCTCCCTGGCTAGAATTCATCCTTTGGGTGGGTGTGAGATGGACAAAATCCCACATAAACAGAGGATCTGGGAGTGAGAGATTGGTGTGGGTACCGGCCGTGGCCAGGTTATTTCCATACAATTCTACACAGCGCTCAAGGTATCGACGCTTAGCGATCGGCCATGAGCTCGGAATTGATTGCTGGTCAATGGTCGTCAGGAACAGCAGGTTACCGTGCCAATAATATAAACGCTGACCAAACTCACTCCCTGAACAACGCAAGGCATTAATTAACGCGGCTTCCATTAAGCGGGCTTCATAATTCGCACCACGCAGTAAATAATATGGGCGAGTCGCCCATTCAATCATCCAATGGAAGACTTCAAGCTGGCTGAATTCACGTATCCAAGGTGAGAGACAGTTCGCTCGCAGATAATCCACGAAGGACTGCTGGCTAGGTCCAGAGCCAACCGTCAGCAGAGGTCGAAGCTGCTCATCGAGCAGGTTCCACTCGAGCTCAAACCCTGCCACGCCTCCCTCGGGTTTTTCTTTTATAGCAGCCTGGAGTGCGAGCTGGTATTTTTCAGAAAATTGTTTCGGGTTATAAGCCATGGTCACACTCACAGGGGTTTGATTTCATACGTTTATAAGGCTTTCAAGCCTTCCAATAAACGTTCAGCTGCACCTTGCGTCCGTTCAGCAGGGGTGGCATACGAAAATCTTAGCCAATCACCACCGTAAGGTGAGAAGAACGCTCCTGGTACAACTGCAATGCCATGTTCCTCAGCCAGGTACTGCCCTAACGGCTCCGAATCTGACCAGCCATGCCCAGCCAACCAGCTTCCTACGTTAATAAAGGCGTAATACCCTTTGCCAATGATGTAGGTAAACCCATTCTCGGTGAGATATTGCTTAAGCACTTTTCGGCTGGCAGTAGTTGGCTCAACAATCGAGCGGCAAGCATCCGAATAACCCATCTCATAAGCTGCCTGGGCGACTGCCAGGGAATAGAAAGAAGGCATAACGTTGTGAGATGCTCGGGCGACGATGAATTTAATCACTTCTTCAGACGCGATCAGGTGACAATTACGAATGTTCGAGGCGCCCAGGCTTTTCGTGATGCCATCCAGAAACATCAATCGTGAGCGCTCGCCCGGTTCGAACATAAGGAAAAAAGTGTTCAGGTCCATCGGCTGCTCATCGGTCACATAATGGTACATCCAGTCAAAGAGCACAAAGGCCACGCCAGCATGCAGCGCTGCTTTTGCCAGGCTCACCTGGCGCTCTACGGAAATGGTCAGCCCGGTCGGGTTATCTGGGCAGGTGATGATCAGGCCGGCGACCTTGCGACCAGTGCGGGCAGCAAATTGGACACATTCCCGGATGCCATCCTCGGTGTAAGCCCAACCATCCTGTGGGTTACCCGTGGCATACAGGACGTTCGCCCCGATGCCGTACGGACCCCAGGTATAGGAAATCCATGGCACACGGGAGACGATGATCACATCGCCAACGCGTCCATGCCCTAATGCCAGCATGGCTTGGTATGCCTTGACCAACGCATCACGCCCTCCGGCAGTAGCGATGATATTTCCGGGTGCCAAACCCAACTGCGGGTTCACCTTCCAATACTTCTCCAAGACAACCTTGCGGAAAGTATCGGTGCCGTAGGGCATATCATACGCCGTACCGTGCTCCACCTGCAACTGAGCAGCCCGCTCCAGTATCGGGATGGGAACTCCCGGCAAGCTGGCACCGCCATCTCCTTGCGATGCATCATACATCGGGCGGTCTGGATATTTCTCATGAAATACCTTGAGCGACTTATTGATCAGGAACATTCGGGAAGCCGGGATGTTCATTTGGTGGAGCAAATAATCATCCGGTGGAACGAGATTATTATCAGGAACAGCATAAGTGGGGGTATCAGTCGGGACAGGTGAAGACATTTTCGCCTCCTTTGGCAAAGGTGTATACCAAAACGCCCCTCGTTTGGGGCGTTTGGGGTTAGAATTTGGTAGGTTATATCACTGTGAGCATGGAGCGTCAAGGGTGAAGGCAAAGTCACGATCCTTGAAAGGAGTCTAGCATTGAACAGACAGATATTATGTTGCAGGAAATTCGTGCGCCTGATATCCTGGTTCATTCTCCCGCTTACGCTTGCATCCAGCGGAGGGAGTCAGGTTGTACAGGCTGCCGCTAGCATTGGAACACCCGAATTGAAGTGGCAGCTGGGAGGGTGTTATAACTCATGGTGCGAGACAGGCTGGTATTCATCACCAGCAGTAGCAGACCTGGATGGTGACGGGCAAGTTGAAGTGATTGCTTCGGCTTATTCCATAGTTGTGTTGGACGGGTCGAGCGGGAATTTAGAATGGAAAATGTCATCCGGTCATGACCGAAGCGAACCAAACGCCGATAATGTTGGGCGTACCTGGCCGGGAATCGTCGTGGCGGACCTGGACAATGATGGTGCGAACGAAATCGTCACCGCACACAGCGGGGGGTGGGTTTCAGTTTACAACGCACAGGGCTACTTCGAATCCGGCTGGCCGCAGCACCCAACCGGAAATGAGCTGCGTGGATTGTTAGTCAGTGACCTGGACGGTGACGGTTTGCTGGAAGTGATTGTGACTGGAGCTATTGGGAGCGCGGTCAATACGTGGGTGTTCGAAGCCAACGGGGCTTTGCGCCCGGGGTGGCCTCAACTCAACAATGAAAGCGGATACGCCTGGGGAGTGTATAACGCCAATGCCTCGGCGGGTGACCTGGATGGTGATGCGATGGGTGAGTTGGTGGTGCCTTCGGACGTGCACTACATTTGTGCCTATAAGGCCGACGGGACTCAGATTCCCGCCAACGTGATATACAACGGAAAGGGTTGGGGCAAGGTGGGAGTTTGGGAAAACCTGGCGACAGAGCTGCGTGGCTGGGGGGAGTGCAACGGGGTTCGTGCTGAAAGCTACCGCACCAATTTTGCCGATGGACCCAGTGTGATCGCTGATGTGAATGGCGATGGTACGAAAGAGGTGGTTGCGACGGGAAATGTTTACGATTGCTATGCAGGTTACCCACCCAGCAGATACGCTGGCGTTTACATCTTCAATGCCGACCGAAGTCGTTTCAACGCTGATGGCTATGACTGGCGAAGCGTTCCCGTGGACACCGGCGCTCCGCTATCTGAGGATTATGGGGTCATTGAGAGCAACCAGCCCAACCCGGCGGTGGCTGACCTGGATGGTGATGGACGTCTGGAAATCCTGTATCCTTCCTACGATGGACGAATGCATGCTTTCTGGCTGGATAAAAACGAGCATGGGAATTGGCCATACTCGGTGTACAACCCTGGGGAAGGTTTTTATCGCTTTGCTTCTGAACCTGTTATAGCCGACCTGGATGATAACGGTTATGCTGAAGTGATCTTCACATCCTGGACGCAAAAAGGCAGTTACGCCACTGGTAGACTGCATATCCTGGATTACCTGGGCAATCCAATCTACGAAATGAGCTTGCCAAATGCGTTCGGTGGTGAGGATTGGAACGGGGCATTACCAGCGCCAACATTGGCGAATATCGACGCCGACCCTGATTTGGAGCTGGTGGTGCTGAGCGCGAATTCCGGCGTCGTGGCGTATGACCTGCCTGGCACGGAGCAGGCAACGATCCTGTGGGGCACCGGACGGGGGGACTTTCAGCGGGATGGAAATGTTTCAAACGCCTTGCTGCCGACACTGAGAGATTCAACCAAGAGCTCCAGCCTGGTGAATGCAAACCCCGGAGATTTGGTCACCTATACCATCACCTTGCGTAACAACGGTCAAAGAATAAATAATGCCAGCATGAACGACTCATTGGCTGCACAACTTACTTTTTCCGGCAACCTCTGGGCTTCATCCGGAACAGCCAGCTACGTCGACGGGAAGGTGACTTGGAACGGAGCGGTCAGCTCTGCAGAGGATGTAGTCATTCGTTATGATGCAACTGTGGAGGCGGGAATCATAGCTCCGACTGTAATCATTAACACAGCCACAATTTCCGATGGAATCGGTCACAGCTGGCAACGACAAGCGCATGTGTTTGTACTGGCCTCACCCAATTTCTTGCCGCTTGTGGCGCACAAATAAAAAGGGATTAAAAAGGACACTTGATCTGCAACCTGACTATCCTTGATACGTATATAGGTACAGAAATCAAAAAATGGAGGCGATTATGAACAAAAAATTTATCCTACTCCCTATTGCAGTACTGGCTATAGTCAGCCTGGCATGCTCGGTGACACTCAACCTTCCCGAGACCCAGGTTAAAACCGGACCGACGGTGACGGAGGATATCAACGTCCCACCACTCGCAGATACCCAGGCAACCGCCAACGTCACCCTTGGCTTCGGGGCGGGAAAACTTAACCTGCAGCCCGGTTCTGCCGACGCACTGGTGAGTGGAACTGCCACCTATAATGTGGCTGACTTCAAACCCATCGTCACCATCAACGGCAGCGATATCACTGTCGAACAGGGTAATTTGAAGCTGAACCGGCTTCCAATCCTGAATGCGAATGTGACCAACCAGTGGGACCTGGCAATTGGAACCAATCCGATGAACCTGCTTATCAAGGCGGGAGCATACGAGGGAAACATCGAGCTGGGTGGTCTGTCCATTCACAGATTGGACGTGACGGATGGCGCCTCAAAGGTTGATGTGAGCTTTTCGAGGCCCAACCTGGTGGAGATGACCACACTCAAATACGCAACCGGTGCTTCCCAGGTATCCATCAAAGGGCTGGGGAATGCCAATGCCAGCGACGTGACGTTTAGCAGCGGGGCAGGGAGCTATACGCTCGATTTCAGCGGGCAGCTGCAGCGCGACATGACCGTGAGCGTTGAATCAGGAATCAGTAGTGTCACCATCATCGTGCCGGTTGGCGTACCGGTGTTACTGTCGAACGAGAGCAGCCTGGTGTCTGTCTCATCTAGCGGTGGTTGGGAACAGGTGGGGAATTCATACCAGCTCTCAGGTAGTGGTTATAAGATCACCATCCTGACGAAAATGGGCGCTGGTAGCCTGACCCTCAAGACCAACCGGTAGTGAAATTAATAGCAGCTGGCGGGATTACCCTCCAGCTGCTATTCGTTATTTCTATCAGGTCATTATTATCGTATCCACAATCCTGGATAAATTCGCCAAGCGGCGTATACGATTTTGTTATTCATTGGCTTTATAGCCAGGTCCCTCAGTGTAGAAATCATAATTCGGCCGGATATCTTTGGTCAGGTCAACTACCTCGCCTGCTTTCAGCGTCCGCACACAGTTCAAGGTTACAGGCTTGCCGTGGTGGTCTACCCCGTCATAATGCTCGGTGAAACCGACCATGCTGACCTTCTCGCCTCCCTTGGCTTTATAAGCCGAGGGGACTTCATCCTCGGGGAAAATGGCCTCGAAAGGACATTCGGGGATGCAAGCACCACAATCGATGCAGGTATCAGGGTCGATATAAAACCAGGGGTATTTTTCCACCGGCTTTCCCCCCACAATGCATTCCACCGGGCACACGTCAACACATCCAGAATCACGCAGGCACAAACTTGTAATGATATGGGTCATGATGAACTCCTCCTTTAGAATATCGATCTGAACATGGGTATTCACTTGATAACATATAACAGTATCAACGCGATAGAAAAATTTTATTCCCCCCTCCCCCCTTTGTCAAGCATAATCTATGAGACTCGCATTAATGAAATAATCCATGGCATCGAGCTTACCTGCATAAAAAAAAGAATCCGATCTAAACCCACATTCATCTACCATTGGCAATCAGTGTGAAGATGCAGTGGTTGGATGCAAAGATTAACCAAGGCAGTGAATTATTAATAGTTCATTATCAATTATTGCTTGACAAGTATAATTATTCTCATTATTATCCAAGTCATAATCTGCAACCAATCAACTAATCAATAGGAGGACATATGATTTACCAGTTTTTGAATAAAGTTGACCAGAAAGTGCATATAGAGACAGCTCAAGCGCATTGTGACATCCCGTGTGGGATCTATGATCCGATCGTCGCCCAGATCAGCGCCCTCACCGTGGTGCGCATGCTAGACTTGATGACCGAATTCGAAACCAAAACCCCCGACCGCAATAAGGAATATATGAACAGCATGTCACGTTACATTGCGGTCAAAGAAGAACATGCCGAACGCGCCAAGTCTGAGATCCGTGTGATCTGGGGGGATTATCTAAAAGCCCAACACCTGGAGAAATATCCGAATGCGCATGCTCTGGTCCACAAGATCATGCAATTGGGATCCAAAGTTCGCCAGACGACTGACCGTGACCAGGCTACCCAGCTGGTAGAGGCAATCAATGAATTTGCGCAGATGTTCTGGGAGACCAAGGGGATCGCTACCAAGCGCGCCAAGGCTCCCTATGCCCCGGCGCTGGAGTTGGTTTATCCTGCTCTATAATGCCGAAGCTTTTGAAAATCGTGGGGGATAGCTTAACCCCAGGTTACCAACATGGGGATTTTGTGCTGGTAAGCAAAATCCCCTTTTTGTTGCACCCTCCATCGCCGGGGGATGTGATTGCGTTCCACCAACCAGGTTACGGGCTGCTGATTAAACTTATCCAATCGGTAAATGCAGACGGTGAATTTTACGTCATTGGCACACAGCCTGAGAGCATCGACAGCCGGGTGTTTGGAGCGGTCAGACAGAAGGATATGATCGGCAAGGTAGTCTGGCACATCCGGAAATCGTAAAATTCTGTACGTAAATTCCAGGGTGCGGAGAATTTCGTCTATAATTAGTTTTTGCCGATGAATTCGCCCAAAAAACCCCCTATTTCACCCATAATCGCCATTTCTTTCGGAATTCTGGCAGTATCGACAGCCTCCATTTTTATCCGCTATGCGCAAGAAGAAGCTCCTTCCATTGTCATTGCAGCCTGGCGGTTAACTATCGCATCGATAGTATTGGTGCCGGTGGCTGCGTCTACCCACAAGCGCGAGTTGACCTCGCTTAAGCGGAAAGAACTGGGATTTGCGCTGCTATCGGGTATATTTCTGGCACTTCATTTCGCCACCTGGATCACTTCACTGCAGTACACCACGGTGGCGAGCTCGGTGGTATTGGTAAGCACGATACCGTTGTGGGTGGCGCTGCTCTCACCCTTTACGATTAAAGAATCGATCCTGCGAGCAGTGTGGATGGGTCTGATCTTTACTCTGCTCGGTGTGGTGGTCATCGCCATAAGCGATTCTTGTATTGTCACCACGGTCGGAATTACCTGCCCGAACCTATCCAATTTCATTCACGGTCGCGCTTTCGTGGGAGATGTGTTGGCGCTATGTGGTGCGATTGCCGGGGCAGGATATTTATTGATTGGGAGGAAGCTGCGTGCCAATATGTCGCTGGTCAGTTATATTTCGCTGGTCTACGGCATGGCGGCTGTTGTGCTCATCGTCATTATGATCTCTACAGGCGAAAGTCCCTTTGGTTACTCACCGGAGACCTATTTATGGATGATCCTATTGGCACTCATCCCCCAGCTGATCGGTCATTCGACTTTCAATTGGGCATTGGGTTACCTCTCAGCGGCGCTTGTATCGATCACGTTGTTAGGCGAGCCGATCGGGTCTACCATCCTGGCATATTTCTTCCTACATGAAATGCCCACTCCGATCAAGCTGGTGGGAGGTGCATTGATCCTGACGGGGATCTATATCGCCTCCAGGGCTGAAGCAGGTAAATTGCCGGAGCTTCCTGATTAATCTTTAATAAGCTAATACTTTCCATACTGATGCTCAGAGTTCCAAGAAGACCACTCCGGGTTGCCACTACTGGAGATGACAGGCAGGAAGCAGCTTGAAAAGTTGATGTATACTAAGAACCAGTTTGGAATCATTTACACCGGATAATTACCTACCTATCGGGCAATGACACCCAGAAAAAGCAAACGCTCCCACGTCAATGAAACACCCACGACCCGTGAATTTGACGGTCTCGTAGATCAAGGCATTGGATTTTTGGCACGCTTCCAGCGCTTCACCTATGATTTCATCGGGGTATTTCTTTTGGCATTCGCCCTGATCTCCCTGATCGCCTTATATCTACCCCAGCTGTCTGGAGGCACATTGATCACCCTGTGGCGCAACATCGTGCGGCACGCCTTTGGGTATGGAGCCTTCCTGGTAGTCATTGCCGCCATGGCTGTAGGGATCATGGTGTTACGCTTGCGGGCAATCAAGCCAGGGGTTAATGGAGAGCTCAATACTCCCCCTGCCAACAGGATTCCGTGGGGAAGGGTCATCGCCCTGGAAGTAGCAGCATTCGCCATACTTGGATTGCTGTCGGTGATCGGCGGCAGGCTGGTAGAACGGGCTGAGCTTGGACTGGACGGCGGTATCGTCGGTTGGGGACTGGCTGAGCTGGTGGCGGTGGGACTGGGCCTGGTGAGCCTGGACCGCAATATCTGGGGCGGGTTGGTCTTGGGGTTGATCACTCTGCTCTGCCTTGGATATGGATTAGGCCTGGTTTCCCCTATTTACAAATATCTGCAAAAAATTACCGCACCAAAACCACCGAGCCCGGTGGTGAATGAACCTGCGGTCAGTGTAGCACCCGCTGTAGCTCAAACAGGTGGCTCATTTGCAGGGTTTGACCGAAAGAAACGGCGACCTATTGTTCCGGCTGAATTCCGCAAACGGTTGAACACCACCAGCGAACCTGCCCGGAACGTCCCCCTGCCACCAAGAGATGAACACTTGCCGTCTCTCGAATTGCTGGTGCGGGACCAGCTCGACCGTCCGGATGAGCGCAGTATCAACCAGACTGCGGGGATGATCGAGAAATCACTGGCCGAGTTTGGCATCCCTGCAAAAGTGGTCGGATTCCGTGTTGGACCAGCTGTGACCCAATTTGCCGTCGAGCCCGGCTTTGTTGATAAAGGCGGTTCTGTGGAAGAACAGGACAACCGCATTAAGGTACGTGTAGCCCAAATTGCTGGCTTGAGGCGTGACCTGGCGCTGGCATTATCCGCCGAACGGCTTCGCATCGAAGCACCGGTGCCCGGACGACCTTATGTGGGGATCGAGGTGCCCAATATGCGCACCAGCACTGTGCGATTGCGCTCGATTCTCGAGACAGAAGCATTTTATAAAGTGGCATCACCATTGACGATTGCTCTGGGGCGTGACGTCTCTGGTTTACCGGTGGTGGCTGACCTGGGCACAATGCCTCACCTGCTGATCGCCGGCACGACGGGATCAGGAAAATCAGTGTGCATCGCGGCAATCACAGCCTGCCTGGTGATGAATAATACCCCTGACGACCTGCGGCTCGTGATGATCGATCCCAAAATGGTCGAGCTGGTGCGCTTTAACGGATTACCCCACATGTTTGGAAAGGTGGAAACGGATATTCAGCGCATCCTGGGCGTACTGCGTTGGGTAGTGGTAGAGATGGACCGGCGATATAAGCTGCTGGAGGAAATGCATGCCCGGAATATCGACTCGTACAACCGCAGGGCACGGCGTCATAAGGTCGCCGAACCGCTGCCACGCATCGTGGTTTTGATTGACGAGCTCGCTGACCTGATGATGACAGCCCCAGACCAGACCGAACCCATGCTGATCCGGCTGGCACAGCTGGCACGCGCAACCGGCATCCACCTGGTGGTGGCGACCCAACGCCCGAGCACAGACGTGGTGACGGGGCTGATCAAGGCAAACTTTCCTGCCCGGCTCTCATTTGCGGTGGCATCGTCTGTCGACTCGCGGGTGATCCTCGATACTGGCGGGGCAGAAAGCCTTCTAGGGCACGGAGATATGCTGTTCATGCCGCCTGAAGTGGCAGCTCCGGTGAGAGTGCAAGGGGTAATGGTTTCGGATGCTGAAATTGATAAACTCATCCTGTACTGGCAGACCGTGCACCCACCTGAAAGCGGGGCCCTGCCTCCCTGGGAAGAGTTCCTGAAAGATGAAGCTGTTATGGCAGACCGCGATGAGCTGGTGAAGAAAGCCATCGACATGCTGCGGGGGGAGAAGCATACCAGCGCCTCGATGCTGCAGCGCAGGATGCGTATCGGTTACCCTCGTGCGGCGCGACTGATGGATGAGCTTGAAGAGATGGGAGTAGTCGGTCCAGCTCAGACAGGTGGACGCGAGCGAGAAGTGCTCCTTAGTGATGAAGAGACGGATGAAGAAGAATAGCAATCGTTATTATTAAGTTTTATATCTAGACCAAAGTTCAGACATTGCCTGACGAATGGTATTTTTACAAGGATAGATTATTGAAATAACGTTGAGTTGAGGGTTGCGATCCCAATTTCAATCAAGGTAGGTGAGACTAGAAGGATACCAGTCTATTCCCTGAAGGTCAAAATTCATCTTGACATCCAATGACGCATGAGATAGCATACGTCATTCCGATTTTAGGTAAGAAAGGTAGCGAGATAAACCAGGTGGAAGATTCACAAACAAAAAAGAGGCCGGTAACTTTCTCTGATCGGGCACGAGTTGTTTTTAAAGGTATTTTAGATCCGGTCGGAGCATTTTTTAATCGCCTGGGGATATTCCCGAATACCATGACCCTGATTGGGCTGGCGGGCACTATTATTGGTGCGATCCTGCTGGCGTTCGGGTATATTACCGTTGGCGGTGTCCTGATCATGGTGATGGGTCTGGTAGATTCAATAGACGGCACCATGGCACGCCTGCGAGGCATGCCATCTGATTTTGGAGCTTTTGTCGATTCGGTCACCGACCGTTATTCCGAACTGTTTATCTATGGCGGGTTACTGTATTACTTCATGCAAAAAGGGGATATGCTTGCCGTGGTGGGGATATATATCGCTGCCGGTGGATCGGTAGTAGTATCTTACATCCGAGCTCGGGCGGCTTCCTTGGGTATGGATACCAAGGTGGGTTTTCTGGGACGATTCGAACGCTACCTGGTACTGGCACCCAGCTTAATTCTCAGTATTCCCATGGTAGGTGTGTGGATCATAGCAGTACTGGCGAATATTACCGCCATCCAGCGTATCATGGACGTGCGACGCCAGGCACATGAGCAAAACAAAATCCTTCGTAAGATTTAGCGAAGCAAGAATTAGCGAAGCAAGAATTAGCGAAGCAAGATTTAGCAAAACAAAACATAGCGACAAGAGGTTGCCATGCCAGATGGTTTTTTTATCCCTTTTACACAAATATACATTCATTTTTACGGAATTCTTATCATGCTGGGAGCACTTGCGGCTGCATTCCTGGTACAGAGTGAAGCCAAGCGCAGAGGATTAAATAGCGAATTTGTGTGGGATGCACTGCTTTGGGTGCTTATCGGAGGCATTATCGGCGCCCGTTTGTGGCACATCTTTACTCCTCCTCCCAGCATGTTAGTACTTGATACAGTGAGTAATAAACTAGTCAATCCCTACTTTATTCATAATACATCCATCCTGATAAACCTTAAAGATATGATCTCTGTCTGGAATGGTGGTTTAGGCATACCCGGAGGAATTATCGGTGGCGGAATCGCGTTATATTTTTATGCCCGCCATAGAAAACAGAGCTTCCTGGTGTGGGCGGATATTGCCGTCCCAGGGGTGGCACTGGCACAGGCGATTGGGCGCTGGGGGAACTTCTTCAACCAGGAATTGTATGGAAAACCTAGCACATTACCATGGGCTATCTATATCGATCCAAGCCATCGTGTTCCCGGCTATCAAGATTTTTCCACCTTCCAACCCCTATTTCTGTACGAGTCGCTGTGGAACTTGCTGAATATGGTATTTTTGTTGTTTATGTCGAGAAAATATGGGAATAAGTTGAAGGATGGAGATATTCTCCTGATGTACCTGATCGGCTATCCGATCGGTAGGTTTTTCCTGGAATTCGTGCGCCTAGATTCTCCCCGCTTTGGGACGATCAATTTTAACCAGATGGTCATGCTGGTTGTGGCACTTTTATCTGCCTTTTTACTTTTCTGGCGCCACCGCAAGCATAATGCCCCGGCTGAGGATGTCGGACAACCAGCAGCCTAGACATGCAAGGACTGAGAACTGGCAGGTATGGTTTATCAATTGCTCCCTGGATTGAATGATCCAAACTAAAAACCTGACAAAAGCATTCAATAATTTCCTGGCGGTAGACCAGGTGAGCCTGGACGTAAAATCTGGGCAAGTGTTGGCATTGCTGGGTCCCAACGGTGCTGGCAAGACAACCACCCTGCGCATGCTGACCTCCGTGCTGCGACCTACTTCAGGTTGGGCGCGGGTGGCTGGATTCGACGTGGTGACCCAGTCGGCGGAAGTGCGCGCCTCGGTGGGTGTCCTTACCGAGCAACATGGGCTTTACGGGCGGATGAATGCTTTGGAATACCTCGATTTCTTCGGTCAAGTCTACCGCATGGAACCCATAACACGCCGAAAGCGAACGGATGCGCTGCTTGAACAATTCGGTCTCTGGGATGACCGCCGCCGAAGGATTGGAGAGTACTCAAAGGGTATGCGCCAGAAATTGGCGTTGGCACGTGCCCTCTACCATAACCCACCCGTGCTGTTGATGGACGAGCCAACATCTGCCATGGACCCGGAAAGTGCAAAATTGGTACGGGATTCCATCCATGGGCTGCGCAGTGCTAAGCGGGCAATCATCATCTGCACCCACAACCTGGCAGAAGCCGAAGAACTGGCAGATAAAATCGCTATCATCCACCGCGGGCGGATCATCACTTCAGGAGAGGTGGAGGAGCTGAAAACGCATCTTTTAGGAGCGCCTCAGTTCGAAGTCCGCCTGGGAGAGAAACTGGAGGCAGTAGATATAGCCTTGCCGGATTCAGCCACATTGACCGGACAGGGTGAAGATTGGATCCGCTATGAAACCGCCGACCCACGGCAAGTGAATCCGCTCGTAGTCCAATACCTGGTAAATATAAACCTGCCGGTGATCAGGATTGCTGAAGTCCCTCGCAGCCTGGAAAAAGCCTACCTACAAGCGATGAATGACTTTACAAATAATGGACCTGCCAATGGGTTGGGTGAGCCTGTGCCTCCAAGCGGAGAAGCATATCATGCTGGATGATATCAGGGTCGCAATGATCATCACCCGCCGGGAAATCCGCGACCAGCTGAGAGACTGGCGCATTATTCTCCCCATCGCCGTGCTCACGTTGATTTTTCCATTCCTGGCGAACTTCACCACGCGCCGTATTTTGGACTTCATGGAGAGATATGGGGCAAATATTTTAGCTGAAAGGTTCATCCCATTCCTGCTGATGATCGTAGGCTTCTTCCCCATTTCCATCTCGCTGGTCATCGCGCTGGAAAGCTTCGCCGGTGAGACGGAGCGGCGCAGCATCGAGCCATTATTGAGTAGCCCCCTGACGGATTTCCAGCTTTACCTGGGCAAACTGGTCGCCTGCATTTTTATTCCCCTGTTTGCCTCCTACCTGGGGATGGCGGTTTACCTGGCTGGAATTTATAACAACACCAGCTGGAGAGCAGAACCGATGTTCCTGCTTTTAATAATCCTGCTGACGGCCGTACAAGCCCTGGTGATGGTATGCGGGGCGGTGGTCATCTCCACCCAAGCAACTTCCGTGCGTGCTGCCAACCTCCTGGCTTCATTCATTATCATTCCGGTGGCATTGTTGATCCAGGTGGAGTCGGTGATGATGCTCTACGCCGATTACCGGGTGTTGTGGTGGGCGGTGCTGGCATTGGTAATACTGGCGGTACTATTAATCCGCATGGGAATCACCCACTTGAACCGGGAGGAACTGCTGGGGCATGAGATTGATACGCTCAACTTCAGAAGGATGTGGAATGTGTTCCGTACCCAGTTCATTGGTAGTGCGCGGTCGCCCTGGGATTGGTACCGGCACGAAATTCCCCACACTCTGCGTCAAATGGCTATCCCGATTGGTTGGATGGCTCTCCTGCTGGTTGCTGCAACATACATGGGCGCGGTCCAGGTGAAAGAGTTGGGGCTGACTGCGGGGATGTTCGGGTTTGACCGCTTGAAAATCGTTGATGAACAAATTTTAAGCCAATTCCGCCAACTTGGATTTTTCAGCACCAGCAATGTATTGACCGTTTGGTGGCACAACCTGCGTGCAGTGAGCATCGCAGCCGTGCTGGGAAGTATCACCCTGGGGGTGGCAGGTGTACTCATCCTGGTGCTGCCGGTGGGAGTGATCGGGTTCTTTTCAGCCGCAGCCGGTCTGACCGGACTGAACCCACTCACCGTCCTGGCAGCCTTCATGTTACCCCACGGTCTGTTAGAAATTCCGGCCATCATCCTTTCAGGAGCGGCCATCCTGCGGGTGGGGGCAAGCTTCGTTACCGCTAACCAGAATCTGTCGATTAGTGAAGGGCTGGTCATATCCTTCGCCGATTGGGCAAAGATCACCCTGGCCCTGGTGATGCCACTATTTTTTGGTGCAGCTATCCTGGAGGTTTTCGTCAGCCCACAGCTTATGGTCAGGCTGCTGGGTGGGGGTTAATCATCAAGCTACCAGCCGGTAACAAACGGTAGCCACTCCTGGTTTTCGTGCAAGTGACGGGCAAAAAGATAAGAAGCTGAGGCAGGTGGGATGGTCGGGACGCGCAGCAGATGCATTTGAGCCTGTTCAATCGTCCGCCCACCCTTGCGGTGATTGCAGTGCGGGCAAGCAGCGACCAGGTTGGTCCACACATGCTCCCCACCCAGGTGGCGCGGGATGACATGGTCCACAGTTAGATAAGATACACGCTCACCACAATACTGGCAGATATAGTTATCCCGTCTTAGTACCTCACGCTTGGTGAGCTTGACGCGCGGGCGTGGGCGGTGGATCATCTTTTCCAGGCGGATGATGGAAGGGCGCGGGAACGTCTGCCGTACAGTCTTTATCTCACCACGTCCGTTCAAGATCAGGCTGGCTTTTCCATCGATCACCAGGGTGATGGCGCGGCGGGTATTGCAGACGTTGATCGGCTCGAAATTCGCATTAAGTACAAGTACTGGGGCCTGCATCTCTGCCTCCAATGCCCGGAATTATAGCACACTCATTCTCAGATGGCATGGGAGGGCGTGGATCGCGAACTGAACTAGTCTACATGCCTGTAGCGTGCCACCCAACCGGTGGATATGCACGCATGTTGCCCCAGGAACATGTTGAGCTGAGCACCATGCTCCTGGACGTGGCGCATATTATCCACCAACAACTCGGCAAAGCTGAGCCCATCCTTCGCCCAAGGGAATTTGTATACCTGGTGTGCTTTTTCATCGGTCAAATGCTCAATCGTCGCATGGCACTTTTGGCGGCAGTGTTCCAGATAGGTCAGCAATTCTTCCCTGGAAAACACTCTCTCGGGGAGCAACCCCCGCGGGTCCAGCTCATCGAGGTTATACGGCTCAGGAGGAGAAAACCCTTCGACCGTGCCAGACAGGTAAAGATCCAGAAAGAATAAGGTGTGGTAAGTGATGTACCAGAAATCCGAAAACCCGAGTGGAACAGCAGGATCGTTCCACATGTGTGCCGTCCACAGCTCATCCGGGCAGGCAGTGACTGCATTGCCCAACATATCTATCGTCGCTCCAAACTGGTTCCACAACACTTCTTTCCAGATCTCTTCCATTGTTTTATACTCCGTGGTTTTAAACTAATTCCAGGTACGCCTCTCTAATTTAGCGGATTCATTGAGTAAAATCACTTCCTGCTGGTGGAATTCGCCAGAACTTCTTCGATGTGCTGGGCATGCTCCACCTCATGCGAGATGAAGATCCTGACGATGCTGGAAATGGTGCACAACCCTCCCCACGGCGCAGGGTATTTTTGGGTGAGCATTTCTACCGGTAGCTGGCGCAGCTGTTGGATGACACGTTGGCGGGCTGCATCGTACTCCTGCCGCGAATGCTCCACCGTCAAATCCTTGCGCCTGGCGACTGAGCTGGCATTAAATGGGTCAATCCCAGCCTCCACCATCGGAGCAGGGGAGACTCCATTTTTATACGCCTGTAAAGAAGAATATACCAGCTCATCCCAGCCTGTAATGTGGTCCATCACCTGTTTCGTTTTCCAGGTGGGATAAATTTCCGCCTGAGACGCCACCTTATCCAGGGCATCATTCAGACGAGCCCGGGAACGCTCCATTTTAGAGACCATATCATCGATCTTGGTATCCATGTTTTTTTCTCCGCATTCAATAATGGTATAATCGGCGCGTGAATAATTGCGAGTACGGTTACGCTTATTATACAAGTGATTGACTCTCTTCTGTGGAGTGTCTGACGCGCCCTCCAGTAGAGGGCGCGTTTTTCGTATCATCAGCGAAGCCTGGAAAGAATAACCTGGCGGGAATCATAACCAAGGAGGCGAAATGGATATAATCAAGATGGGCATCGATGAGCAGGTGGAATACCTCATGCGGGGCACCGAATATGGCGATGAAGACCTGAAACAGGCGATGAAAAATGAGCTGCGACAACGCTTAATTGAAGCGGCGCAGGAAAATCGCCCTCTGAGGGTATACTGCGGATACGACCCAACCAAACCGGACCTGACCCTGGGGCACACGATCACCATGCGTAAACTAGCTCAATTCCAGGAGCTGGGTCACCAGGTAACCTTCCTGATTGGTAACTACACCTCCCTGATTGGTGACCCATCTGATAAGGACAAGCTTCGTCCAATCCTTTCGCCAGAACAGGTAGAGATGAATGCCCGTACCTACGCTGAACAGGCATTCCGTGTTTTGGACCGCGAAAAAACCGTCATCCGGTACAATGCCGAATGGTTATCCGGACTGACCTTCGAGCAGCTGATCAGGCTGGCATCTAACTTTACCGTCCAGCAATTCATAACACGCGAGAATTTTAAGTTACGCTGGGAGAAGAGCACACCCATCTACGTGCATGAATTCTTCTATTCCATCATGCAGGGATTTGACGCCTACTCCATGCATACTGATGTACAGGTGGGTGGGACCGACCAACTGTTCAATATCGTCACCGCTGCCCGGAAAATCATGACATCCATGGGTGAAAAACCTAATATCGCCATCATTATGGGGCTCCTGCCAGGGACAGACGGTGAACAGAAAATGAGCAAATCTGCTGGTAATTACATCCCCATCGATACAACCGCTGATGATATGTATGGCAAGTTGATGAGCGTTCCTGACAAAGCTATGCCGTTATATTACCGCCTGGTGACCCGTTGGACACCATCAGAGATTGACAGGCTCGAAAAGGATGTCATCGCAGGAAAAGTCCACCCCCGGGATGCCAAGATGAAGATGGCGCTTGAGGTAACTGAAATTTTCTACACAAAAGAGGCTGCAAAACAAGCTGAAAATAATTTCATCAGGGTATTCCAAAAAAATAGCTACCCTGAAGATATGCCTTCATACTTCCTTGCATCTGGCCAGACGGTGTTAGATGTTTTGATAGGGGCAAACCTGGTAAAAAGCAAGAGTGAAGGGCGACGGTTGATCGAACAAAATGGTGTCCGATTGGATGGAGAAACACTTAAAAACCCTAACCAGGTTTTTCCGCACGCCGGGGTGCTGCAAGCTGGAAAAAGGTTCTATTTGAAAGTAACCATGTAGGAATTCTTCAAAAACCAGGAAACACCGGTACGACCTCCAGCGCACCTTAATCTTCTAATAAGCTACTTTTCATCGCATACGACGTATAATAAGTGTAGTCAAGATGCAAGGAGGACATTATGAGTGAAAGTAATCCCGATGATAAAAAATCTACAAGTGACACGATCAGTGACCAGTTAAATGAGCTGGGTAAAAACCTGCGTGATGCGCTACAGACTGCCTGGTCTAGCGATGAACGAAGGAAGCTGCAGCAGGATATCGAGGAAGGAATGGCGAGCCTGGGGGCTTCATTGAGCCAGGCGGCTAAGGATTTCTCGAACACTCCCACCGGTAAAACCATCACCGAGGATGTAAAAGACCTGCAAGAGCGCTGGCGAAGCGGCGAAGTAGGCTCGAAAGTACATACGGAAGTGGTAGATACACTTCGCAGAGTCAATGAAGAGCTGCAAAAAACTTCCCGGAAAAACCCACCCCCACCTGCGGATAAACCGCAGTCTTAGGAGGCGCCATGCTCGAAATCGAAAGGGAAGTTCGAACCGGCGAGACGATACAAGCGGGTGACTTTGAGCTTACACCCCAAACAAATGTCTTTACAGTCAAACTGAGTGGGCGCCACGGCGGGTTGATCTGGAACCGTCCCAGGTCAGTGATTGTCAGGAGCACGGATGGTGTAGAAACCATCCTGCCTGTTCGAGATGTCACCCGTAATATCATTTGGGGAATGCTGGCTGGAGCAGTTCTGGGGGCAATGCTGATCGGAATGATGAACCACAACAAATAACCTGAGAGCTAATTTGAAGGAGTGATTATTATGACAGACGAAATGAGCACAACCCTAGCAGGAGAAGCGGGCCTGGATGCGTATCAAGATACCATGGAAGAATTCCTGGCTGCAGCCGATGTGCGAGTAGTGTATGGCGAGCCCATTCTACACGAAGACACGATGATCATACCGACCGCAGAAGTGCTGTGCGCGTTGGGTTTTGGTGTGGGCAGTGGCGGAGCGTCCAGCGCTGAAGAACATCCCGACAACCCATCAATGGGAAAAGGCAGCGGAGGTGGAGGTGGTGGGCGTATCCTCTCACGCCCGGTGGCAGTGGTTATCGCTTCACCGGAGGGCATCAGAGTGGAGCCAGTGGTAGACATCACCAAAATTGCTCTGGCTGGTTTAACCGCACTGGGTTTTATGGTTGGAATGATGTTCCGCATGAGCCGAAGGCATCATGCTCTGCCTGCAATTGAATGATAGGTGCGGCCTGGGTGTCCTGTAAGTGAATGTAGGGTTGCAGGGCGACAATACCCGCGCTGGAGCTGGTAAAAGCTTATAAATTTACGCGATTGATATTAACCGTGAATTGGGTATCCACATGAATGGAAGCATCCATGTGGATATTTCTTATCCTTATATGGATACGTTTCACCCATAAGCCAGTCAGGTTGCTTGAGATTAAAACCTGGGTGTAGGGTGGCAAGATAGGAATGGGGAAACTTCATATTTGATCAAAGAGGCATTTTACCTGAATCACTCCATGAGTCCATCAGGATTGGTAATAGATGCTGCAACGATATTCCCTGGGTAATAAAGACCCGGACAGGAACGCATCATGATTAAGGCAGGAAATTACCACTGGTAATTCACTAGAAGTAACAGGTGCTGTGCAATCTGGTAAAATTAACAGGCTTTAACAACATCCACTGACAATTATTGAAGTATTGCTAGGATCAAATCATCGTACTCGTCCCAGGAGGAGCATATGGATATTCAGACAACTGAACTTAAGCGCTGCACTGTAGTCAAGACCAGCGGTCGGATTGACGGATCCAATGCGCAGGAACTTGCCCAAGCGCTTAAAGCTTTGACGGCGAAGAATATGTATAACATAGTATTTGACATGACTGAGGTCAATTTTGTTGCCAGCGCCGGCTGGTGGGTCTTGATCGACACCCAGAAGACATGTAAACCAAATGGTGAGCTGGTTTTGGTGAAAGTCGATAAAGGGATCAGAGAATCACTTAACCTGGTGGGAATGGGTTCCTATTTCTGTATCTTCGAAGATGTAACTTCAGCTGTAGGTAGTTTTTAACGGTAATAATGCCGACGAAACGGTTTTCTTGCAGTTTACATAACCTGGAAAAGATTAGCGATTACATCACAGGTTGCGCGCATGCGGCGGGGTTAAATGAAGCCGAAATCTATGCTGTCCAGCTAGCGGTGGATGAGGCGGCGACAAACATCATCGAGCACGGGTATGGGATGGAATGTCCCAGCCGGATAGATGTCACTTGTGAAATCCTTAAAGATGGGTTGAAGGTGGTGATCTATGATGATGCCGATCCCTTCGATCCCTCCACAGTTCCGGAACCGGCGATCAATGTATCTTTAGATGATATCAAGCCGCGCGGGCTGGGAATATTTATTATGAAGAAAATGATGGATGAAGTGAATTACGAATCCAGCCCCGAAAGGGGCAATACCCTGACCATGGTCAAACATCATAAACCTTAGCGCATAAACATTACAAAAAGCTGCCGGGAAATCCCGGCAGTTTTTTTTACTCATCCTGCCTACCTAAAATGACCAGAGTTAAATCATCAAAGCGAGGCGCATCTCCAACAAAGTGATGTACTTTATCCAGGATCCCCTGTTGGATGTCGTAAACAGTCTTGCCAATATTTTTTTGAGCTATAGTCAAGATTATCTTTCTGTCGATAAATTCTCCGGCACTGTTCTGAGCATCGGTTACCCCGTCGGTGTATAGCAGTAATATCTCACCCGGGGAGATGACCACCTCATCCTGAGTCCAGTTATTCTCCTCATCAATTCCTAGTGGCATCCCGGTATTATTCAGGGTCTTGATCCCTTTTCTCCCGAATAAGAAGGGGGGGTTATGCCCGGCATTTGCATATCTAACAAAGCCCGTCGCCGGATCTAACACGGCGAAAAAAACGGTGACAAATAGATTCGCTCGCGCATTGCGTAAGATTTGTTGGTTGGCAGCTTTTAATACCTTTGCCGGTTCATCATAATACTCATTGGCGAAGGTACGGATCAAAGTATTACTCAATGCCATGTAAAGTGCTGAGCCTAGCCCCTTATCAGCAACGTCAGCGATCAAAAATCCCAATTTCCCATCCGGTAGATAGATAAAGTCATAAAAATCACCGGAAATTTGACGGGCAGGCTCGAGCGTAGCTGTAAGCTGCCATCCTGGAATCTGGGGGATGGATTCAGGCAGGAAGCTAGCCTGGATCGAATGAGCGAGAGACAGCTCCTGGAGGGTTTTTTCCATTGCCAGCGACCTAGCATAGATGATGGACTGGTGGATTGCAGAGGCAACCTGCGCAGCGAGAGACTGCACGGCTGGAAGCTGCCTGCGTAATGTGCGCACATCCCACGGAATATTCAAAGTCTGCAGTTCAATGAAAACTACACCAATCGGCTGGTTGCTCTCCACATCATTAACTGGACAAATAATCACTGGACCGGCCAGCGAGACCGATTGGTCCCACGGCAACCTTTTTCCCGGCATGGAATAAAACGCATCGTTTTTCTCACGCAGCCATTCCCAGGCGTGCTCGCGATTGAACAAGGTTTTTATAGGCTCTTGCACAAGCACACCCCTGGTTTCGATCCAGATCAGGATAGCCTGGGCAGCAAACATGGATGAAACATGGCTCTTCAATAATGCTGATAAGTTTGAGCCATCGGGAGGAGAATCGAGAATAGCCCGACCGAGCTTTTCCAGCTGTTCAATCTGACTGAACTGCTGGCGCGAGTATTCTGCTGCCTGACTTAACCTCCTGGCAAGAAACGCTACCAGGATCAAGCCAAGCATGATATAGATGAATTCCCATATTCCAGTTGTTACATAAATACCTGCTGCCACAATCCCAAATGGGTTCGCCAGGGCAGGTAGTGCAAGTGCCATGGTGAAGAAAGATACAGCTGGACGAATGGGAGTATGCAGTACATTTTTAAGCGACCACACTACGTAGGCAATATAACCGGAATAAACCAGGATCGTCCCAATAAATTGGACAATAATCGCCAGGAATGCCGGGATGATCGAAGCCAGTGAGGTGTCATGGATTGGGATTTCCCCGCCAGCCCAGGAATAAACTGTCAGGGCAATCAATGTGGCCAGCAAATCGGCAGATAGGTCAGCAAGAAACATCCTGCCGCGGTTCCAGTAGGATTGGGGGGTTCGTTCCTTATAGATCGAGGTGGTGAATATCATCACATCCCAAATAACTTTAAGCCACAGCGCAGTTGGACCAAGGATCAGAATAGCAGCCCAGACTGCTATCCCATCCAGGGCACCGTCAGAATTGGCGTAACCACCCGTACGTATCTCGGTGATAAAGAAGAAGCGCAGCCGGTTAAATATATATAAGATCAACCCCATGGTGAGGTAGAACATCCACTGACTGCGGATGGATCCCCATTCTGACACGCCAATCAACCAGATGAAACCAATAACTGCGAGTGGCAGTGTATAGACCAGGGTGAGTACATCCGCGGTGGCACTCATGCGCTGTTGACCGCTATAACCCTCCAGATCTGGCCGTATCTTTTTCGCCAGATTGTAAATAATATCGTTCATGAAGCGAGATATCCCATGGTTTTCATCGTCACTGCCAGATACTTAATCTATACAGGTAATTAACTCTATTAGGTTGTAATCCTTACCTGAATTTTCCATCCTGCAAAAATTATAACTGATGCATCGACCAACCAGGTTAGTGGTTGCTGAGTGTAAAGGGTGACGATCATTATCACCTCAGCAGCGAAAAAACTTCCCTATAATGACCTACTCCTTCAATTTTACGATCACATGTCCAGCCTTTGGTTAAAATCAGGAGGCGGATTATTTCTGGTCTTCAGTCGGACAGCAGCATTAACCACAAATCCTTAGCTGGAGCAGGTGACACCTTTCCCTGGACACTAAAATTTGGTAATCGCTTCCACTACCGCTCCCCAATAAATTATATTCTAAACCAGTAATTGTTTGATGAATAAAAAACCCGGTCCATCCTGAACCGGGTAATGTGCCCAAATCGTTAATCACCCGATATGCTCAGAATGTTAACATAACCGCCTTGGATGCCAGGTTAAGCAAAGGCTGTGCAAACAGGGTAAGTAATATGATCAGAACTGCAGTCAAGGCAGCGGTGAACTGCACCCAGAACTCAGTCCTGGCTTCCGGCTCGCCTTCACGCATGTACATGATCACGATAACGCGCAGGTAGTAGTAAGCTGATATCAATGATGTGAATACACCGATCAACGCCAGGCCCAGGTAGCCACCCTCAATCACCGTGCGGAACAGGTAAAACTTCCCCATAAAGCCCAATGTCGGCGGGACGCCGATGAAACTGAGCATGAACACTGCCATGCAAGCCGCCAGAAGCGGGTATTTGCGTGCCAGTCCGGCGTAATCGTTCATCTCCAATCCTTTTCCTTCCGCCTTTTCTAGCGCGATCACCACCGCCCAGGCTCCAAAGCTGGTGAGAGCATAGGCAACCAAATAAAACAGTGCTGCGCTGATCGTGTCAGAGTTAACGGAAGTATTTCCATAGGGCACGAGTGCCATTAGAATGTAGCCGGCGTGAGCGATGCTGGAATAAGCCAGCATGCGTTTAATATTGGATTGGGCGATGGCAACCACGTTTCCAAGGAACATGGTCAGCGCCGAAATCGCCCACAGGATCATGGTTAAATCGGTGGACAAGGCAGGGAAAGCGGAGACAAAGATGCGGAGCAGGGCAGCAAACCCGGCAGCCTTGGCCCCTACTGACATAAAAGCGGTTACGGTGGATGGCGAACCATGGTAAACATCAGGCGTCCACATGTGGAACGGTACAGCTGCTACCTTAAAGCCAAACCCCACCAGGATCAATGCTGCACCGATAGTGAGCAGTGGCAGGTTGGTCATCTCGGAACTGATGGAGGTGAAAATTTGAGTCAGGTTGGTTGTGCCGGTGGCACCGAATACCAGGGCAATACCGAACACGACGAAACTGCCTGAAAACGCACCCATCAGGAAGTACTTGATCGAAGCTTCTTCTGACTCTACTTTAGGACGGGCAAAACCTGCCAGGACATAGAGTGGGATGGATAATAGCTCCAATGCCAGGAAGACCACGATCAGGTCATTGGCAACTGCCATCAGCATCATACCGCTGATCGAGAAAAGCAGTAAAACGTAATACTCGCCGCGCTCGATATCCATGCGTTTGAGGTAATCATAAGCCACGGCAATCGCGGCGAGACCGCTGCTGAGGAATAATATCGTTAAGAAGGTTGAAAAGCCATCATTGATGACCATGCCGTTAAAGCCGGTAGCGGAACGTCCGAACTGCGCAATGCTCAATCCCAGGCAAAGCACCAGGCCGAATGCGGCCATCACAGCCGTCCATCCTTTATGCTCCTTGGGGATGGTCAGATCAACAATCAAGAGAATGCAGCTCCAGGCAATCAGTGCTGCCAGGGGAAGGATCACATTCATGTTGTGCAGCAGGTCATTTACAGTCATTCCTTAATCTCCTGCCAACCGTTTGCACCGTAGTGTGGGAAGTTTTTTGGGTAGTGTAAATTGCTGAACCCAAATGATGGAATTATATAAGTAACCATTCATGGGATGCCAGCACCAGCCGCCGCTGAAATAATACTCACCAGCTTATTCACAGCCGGTCCCATGATGGTGAAGAACGGCTTGGGATACAAACCAATCCAGAAAATGAGAATTAATAACGGGACCAGGGTAGCGATCTCGCGCCAGTTAATATCCTTGAGGATTTTATTCTCCTCCTTATCCAGAAGCCCCAGAAATAATTTCTGGAACATGAACAGCAGGTAAATCGCGGCCAGGATGATGCCAATCGCAGCCAGGCCAGCGAACCAGGGGGATATATAGGCCGATCCGAATGCTCCAAGCAAAATGGTGAACTCGCCCACGAATCCGTTCAAACCAGGGAGACCCATGGACGACAGGGTCACCACCAGAGTCATGGCTCCATAGATGGGCATGATCTTCCACAAGCCGCCAAATGCATCCATCTCACGGGTATGGCGGCGCTCGTAGATCATACCTACGACAAGGAACAAGGCACCCGTGCTAATTCCGTGGTTGACCATCTGCAGGATACCTCCTTCAATTCCCTGGGCGTTGAGCGCAAACAGACCCAACATCACGAAGCCCAGGTGGCTCACGGAGGAATAAGCTACCAGTTTCTTGGCGTCCTTTTGGGCGTACGAAACAGCAGCTCCATATAGAATACCTATGACCGCCAACCCGGCGATCCACGGAGCCAGCTTGATGGCTGCGCTGGGGAACATGGATAGGTTGAAGCGCACGAAACCGTAGGTACCCAGCTTCAGCAAGACACCTGCCAGTATCACAGAACCAGCCGTCGGAGCTTCAACGTGAGCATCAGGTAGCCAGGAATGTAGTGGCCACATGGGGACCTTGATGGCAAAGGCGGCGGCAAACGCCAGGAATAGCCAGAACTGGATGTTAGCCGGGATATTGCCTTTGGCGATGAGCTCGGTGACGGAAAATGTCCCCTGGTTAATTCCCAGCCATAAGATTGCCAGCAGCATGAGGATGGAGCCCGCCATGGTATACAGGAAGAACTTCAAGGCAGCGTACATACGGCGCGGTCCACCCCACATTCCAATGATGAAATACATCGGCACAAGGCTGAATTCCCAGAAAATGTAGAATAAGAACAGGTCTAGTGACACAAAGACACCCACCATACCCACTTCAAGCAGCAGGAAAAAGATCATAAATTCCTTCACCCGGTCTTCGATCGCATTCCAGGTGGAGATGATTGAAAGCGGGGTGAGAAGCGTGGTGAGCATGACCAACAAGATACTCAATCCATCCACTCCCAGGTGGTAGCTGATGGTCCAACCGGCAAACTGGAACCAGGGTATATTGATTTCCATCTGTATGTCAGGATTGCCGACCTGGAAATAAGTCAGCATCACCACCGAGATGGCAAAAGTTGCGGTTGAGGCAGCCAGGGCAATCCAGCGAATGGCAGTTTTCCACTCGGGTTTCATGAAGAGGATCACCAGGACGCCTACCAGGGGCAAAAAAACCGTAAGGGTAAGTGGATGGAGTACTAAGTTCACTAAGTTCATGTCTGTTCCTCTATAGCAAAGTAGCTTTGTGCGGGCTGAATACCACCGCAGTCTATCCTAACCGAATGATTAAATAACCGATAATGAATACGACACCGATAAATATAGAGAGCGCATAATTCCGAATAAAACCTGACTGTAATTTCCGCAGCTGTGCAGCCAGCTCCTTGAATCCATCGCCCAGGAAGTTAGCGGTCCCATCGATGATGCCTAAATCGATTGGTCCCGCAAGCGTGCGCGTTACCCAGTTAAAGCTGCGCACCAGTACTTTGTCGTGGACGAAGTCGTGCCAGAAATCCCAATCCACCTTCTCAGCCAGGAATTTAGACAGCCATTGATAGGGTTTAACAATGATATAGCCGTAAAGCTCGTCCACCCAGTACTTATTCTCCAGCAAGCTAAAAAAAGGCCCAATAATCGAGCGGAGTGGATCATCCGGACGATCCTTGAGCGGTAGTTTTTCCATATCGCGCGCCCGGCGTATATACAAATACCATGCCAGGACAATACCTCCTGCGGCCAGGACGGTGGAAATAATGGCAACGACGAAATTAAAACTAACTGCCTCACCTTCACCACCAACCACAGCCTGGACGGTATGGTCCAGCCAGGTGGTTAGTGTGTGCAGGGAAGGGAAGTTCAGAAAACCACCGGTGATGGATAACAATGCCAAAATCATCAGCGGGATGGTAATGATCGCTTTGCTTTCTACAGCATGAACGGCGGGTTCTGAGCGTGCCTCTCCAAAGAACACCATGAAAACCTGGCGTCCCATGTAAAAAGCGGTGAAAAAGGCTGCAATCAGCAGCAGCCAATACACAACAGGATTGAGCATGCTGGCCTCTGCTAGAATTTCGTCCTTGGACCAAAAGCCTGCCAGCGGGACGATACCACCCAAGGCCAGGGCACCAATCACGTAGACCACAAAAGTGGTCTTCATTTTGTAGCGCAGACCACCCATATTACGCATATCCTGAGGGTCATAATGCTGCTCGTGCTTCATGCGTTTACGCAGGTTGGGGTCATGCTCCACTTCGTGCTCGCCGCGCTCGATCCCCTGGATCACCGAGCCAGCGGAAAGAAAGAGCAGGGCTTTAAAGAAGGCATGGGTCACGAGCTGGAACATGCCGGCAACATAGGCACCCATGCCAACCGCAGCTACCATGAAGCCCAGCTGGCTGATGGTGGAATATGCCAGCACTTTCTTGATGTCAAATTGGGCCACCGCAATCGTAGCGGCAAATAAGGCGGTCACTCCACCCACGATCGCCACCCAGCTCTGGGTAACCGGCACAAGAGAAAATAGGGCATGCGAGCGGGTGATCAGGTAGACACCGGCTGTTACCATGGTCGCAGCATGGATCAAAGCCGAGACAGGCGTTGGACCAGCCATGGCATCCGGCAACCACACATACAGCGGAAGCTGGGCAGATTTACCTGTTACCCCCAGCAGCATGAACAGCGTGATGGCTACAATTATAGTTGGAGGTACCTGGGAGGCCAGGTTGGCAACCATCTGGAAATCAAAGGTGAAGACCCCGTTCGGCGCCAGGGGCTGGAAATATTTGAACATCAGGAAGGCAGCGATGAGGAAGCCAAAATCACCGATACGGTTAACAATGAACGCTTTTTTACCGGCCAGGGCATTGCCGATGCCATCCTTGCCTTTCTCATACCAGAAGCTGATCAACAGGAAGGAGCAAAGGCCCACGCCCTCCCAGCCGATGAACAGCATCATGTAGTTGTTGGCACTGACAAGGATCATCATGGCGGCAATGAACAGGTTGAAATAAACAAAAAAGCGGCGGAAGCGACCAGGGTCGCCGTTATGGCGCACATCATCGTGCATGTAACCAACGGCATAGATATGGATCAGCGTGCCCACCCCACCGACGACTAACATCATGGTCACCGAGAGCGTGTCCACGCGGAAAGCCCAATCCAACTGCAAGGAACCGATGGTAATCCAATTTAGGTAGGGCAGAGACATCCCCTCGGGATGTCCTAAAAGCGCCAGCCCGAGCAGGACTGCGATAACGAAAGCTGCTCCCGAGGCAATGCAGGCGATCGCCCCGATGATTTTTTCACCAAGCCACTTACCAAATATGATATTTGTCAGTAAGCCAATGACGGGGAAGAATACCACAAAAGGCACAAGGTAGAAAAATCGGCCCGCATTCAGTGCATCACTCAAACCCATGGTGTGTCTCCGTTAACCTGACTAACCCTTCAGTGTGCTGATCTGATCTACATCAATACTAGCCTTGGAGCGGAAGATGGTCACGATCAGAGCCAGACCAATTGCCACCTCAGCCGCTGCCACCGTCATGATAAAAAAGACGAATATCTGCCCATTCATCGACTGCCAATAGCGGGCGTATGCTACGAATGCCAGGTTGGCTGCGTTGAGCATCAGCTCGACCGACATAAATATCACGATGGCATTACGCCGGATGAGTACACCTAATGCACCGATGATGAACAGGATAATGGATAAGCCCAGGTAATAATAAACAGGAAGCATACGCACTCTCCGTTATTTTTTTTCACCCTTGGTCAACACGATGGCACCAATCATGGCTACCAATAATAAGACCGAGGTGATTTCGAAAGGAAGCAGGTAGCTGTTGAACAATGCTGTACCTACCGCGGCGGGGCTGCCAAACCCCAGTGGTAGTTGCTGCTCAGCTGCAACCGACAGGCTCCGGTTGGTGTATATGATGTACCCTGCTTCCAGCAATAGAATAACCGCCAATGTGATTGCCAAAGGACGCTGCCACTGGATCGCCTGGATTGGTCCGGCTCTTTCTGCGCCCAGGAGCATGATCACGAACAGGAAAAGGACCATGATCGCACCGGTATACACACTCACCTGGGCAATAGCAATAAACGGTGCATCCAACAGCAGGAAAAACACTGCCACTGTCGCAAAATTCACTACCAGGAACAGAGCCGAATAAATGGCGTTACGGCTGATGAGCATCCCCAAGGCAGAGGCTATAGCAACCAGGGCTAAAAGCAGGAAAAGGAACAATTGGGTGGTCATAAGCTGTTTTACTCTCGAAAATCAATCCTTGGGATTTTCCATGACGGGTATTGCCCTATCAAATGAATGCGGTTCCACTTTTTGAGGGGTTGGTTTTCCTCCCGGCGGAACTGGCAGGAGTAGCATTTCCTTTGTGTAAATCGCCTGGCGCCTGTCGGTGAATGAGAGCTCATAATTATCGCCCAGGATGATCGCCTCGGTCGGGCAGGCATCTTCACAGTACCCGCAAAAAATGCAGCGCAGCATATTGATCTCATAAGTACTGGCATAACGTTCACCAGGCGAATAGCGCTCATCGTCGGTGTTTTCCGCCGCTTCAACAAAAATTGCATCTGCAGGGCAGGCAGCTGCACACAAGGCACAACCAATACATTTTTCAAGACCATTATCGTACCGGTATAAATTATGACGCCCCTTGAAGCGCGACATAACCGGTCGCTTTACTTCCGGGTATTGGACGGTCACCGGCTTATCAAACATCATCCGCAAAGTGGTCCACAGCCCACGCCCTAATTCCACGATAAACATACCACTAACCTCCCCTCATCACGGTGATCACGGCAGCAATGAACATGTTGATGAAGGCTAATGGGAGCAGCACCTTCCATCCAAACGCCATCAAGCGGTCGTACCTGAAGCGTGGGAAAGTTGCCCTGACCCAAATAAATATGAAGATCATGATGAGTGTCTTAATGAACAGGTAGATAGGTCCAAGCCAGGGCAGCTGATTTAAAAATGGTCCCAAATAACCACCCAGGAAAAGCGTAGACGCAATCATACTGACAGCGATAATCTTGATATATTCGGCCATGAAGAATAAAGCGAATTTCATACCTGAGTATTCTGTGTGGTAGCCTGCAGTCAGCTCCTGTTCTGCCTCGGGCATATCGAAAGGTGAACGGTTTGTCTCAGCCATAGCAGCGATGAGGAAGATGATGAACGCCAGGGGTTGGGAGAGGTTCCAAATAATCCAACCGAAGAAACCGTTCGCTCCCTGTATTTCGACAATATCCACCAGGCTCATCGACCCGGCTAATATCGTTACGCTAACGAAGGATAACCCCAGTGCCAGCTCATACGAGATCATCTGGGCTGTGGATCGCAAGCCGCCCATCATGGCGTATTTGTTGTTCGATGACCAACCGGCAATGACTATCCCATAGACAGAAATTGAAGCAATTGCACCGAGATAAAGAATAGCGACATTAACATCCGCCAGGTACAGGTGTATCTGGCGACCGAATAGCTCAATAACGCGCCCCCAGGGTACTACCGCGGTAATGATCAGGGCAGGGATGACCGTGATTACCGGCGCCAGCAGGAACAGTAGTTTATCCGATTTGGCAGGGACGAATTCTTCCTTGAAGATCAGCTTTACCCCGTCAGCGATCGGTTGCAGAATGCCGAACGGTCCCGCCCGGTTGGGTCCGATGCGCGACTGGATACGTGCTAATGCCTTGCGCTCATAATAGGTGACGTAAGCGAAGCCAAGCGTCATTCCGATCAGGATAATCCCCGATTTGATGATGTATTCGATGAGTAAGCCAGCCGTCATGCAAACCTCGTCCTTTTAATAATTCGACCTCGGAACTCTCGCATTTCGCTCACTATTCAATATTCTTCACTTCAATTGCCATAGGTGTGCTAAACGGTATTCCCAAGCTGCGGGGGACAAGCGCCACACCGATGGGAACTTGATCATCCACATGTAATAGGACTTCAACCAAATTATCGTCTACTGTAAATTGAACCTTCGCCCCATCGGCAATATTCAAAAACCGTGCGTTTTCTGGATTTACTGTGATGTGAGCCGATGGAATCCGCTGGTGAAGTAATTCGCTGGGTATGATCATTTGACCACGGTCATACAAAATGGTAATCGGTACGGCGAGAAGTTTACCTTCGGTCAGATAAACCCCAGGAATTTCGGGCCAGGCGAGGGCCGACACCTGGGAAGGTAGCGATAGCTGCACACCCAATCCCTGCGCATTGGCATATAACGTACCACCGTAATAAAGATCCCCGCGACCGACAATCGGCCACTGTTCGGTCACCTGGGCTAAGAGGCGATAATTGATTCCGGCAAAAGCGGGCACTTTCGCTGCCAGGTGGTTGAAGATACGCAATGGGATCGTTTCCACACTTACCCCGGTCAGATTAGCGATGGCAGCGGTGATGGCATAATCAGGTTTATATTCACTCCGCACCACTCCCGGGAAAAAGCGTTGCACACGGCGCTCACCTGAGGTGTAGGTGCCTTCGCGCTCGGTAAAGGGCTGAGCAGGCAGGACGACATCCGCCAGTTTAGCCGTCTCCGTCAGAAATAGGTCCTGGACAACCACGAAACCCGCGTTGCGGATGGTATCCACAAGCGAAGGGTCGTCCCCTGCCGGGTCGGCAGCGGTAATATATATGGCTTCATATTGGTGAAAAGCATCTTTTATATTTGGCAACGGGCGGAAACCAATTTCCCAGGCACCCTGGTCATTTGCCCGTGGCCAGACTGCGATCAACCCATTGTTGATCTTGCGTACGTGGTTGGTGACGATTAGCAAATTGGCGCAGGCTTGTGCCAGGGCTGCCGAGGCTATCAAACCAGTGCCTTCACTACCATAAAATACAATCAGGTTTTCAGCTGATGATATAGACTCAGCAGCCGTTTTTATTGCTTCTCCGCCCTGGGTAATTTTGGGTGCCTTGGGGAAATTTTGCTTGGCAGACAGGGTATTGATCATTGCCAGGATGGTGCTGGCTTCGGAGCCGTAACTGTAGCGCACAACCTGGTTGGTATAGCGATCAAGCTTGGTAGGACGTGGGTTTACCACGATGAGCGTAGCGCCGCGCTCAGCCGCCTGCTTGACTCGTAGCCACCAGATGGGTGCTTCCTCATGCAGGTCGCTGGCAACCACCAGGATCACTGTGCCTTTACCCAGGTCAGATATATTGGTACCCTTGCCCACCCCAAGCTGGGAAACCAGGTCACCTCCTGCCATGGTTGAGTAAAGGGCAGATTTTCCACCTAAACCAGCAGTGAGCTCGCCCAGGTTGAACAGGTCTTCATTTGAAAGCCTACCACTGGCGAGGGTCAGCAGGCTTTGACCAGCAAGCTTGAAGTTCTCTGCCACATAACTGAGCACTTCTTCCCAGCCAATTACCACCAGCTCTCCGTCGCGGCGCACCAAGGGTTGGGTTAGCCTGTCCTGGCTCTCCGCGTAATGGTAGCCAAAGCGACCTTTATCGCAGATCCAAATTTCATTGACCGATTCATTCTGGCGCGGCATGATGCGTTTGATCACCGTCTTACCATTCGAACGCGCTTCCCGGCGCAGGTTGATTGCCAGGTTACAGCCCACCGGGCAGTGGGGGCAGATGGAGGCTGTGGTGCATAGCTCCCATGGGCGCGCCTCGAAGCGGAAGTCGGTTGAGGTGAGCGCACCGACAGGACAGATATCCGTCGTGTTGCCAGAGAAATAAGAGTCGAAACCCGGCTCAGAATTGGTAAATATTTGCATACCCCGACCGCGGTTGGTGAAGGAGATCACCGGGTCGTCGGCGATCAGGCTTTGGAACCGCACGCACCGACCGCACTGGATGCAGCGTTCCCGGTCCAGGTAGATAAGCTCTCCCAAGGGGAGTCTTTTGACCAGGTTCATCTTTTCATCATAGTTAAAACGCGACTGCCCGGGACCATAGCCCATGGTCAGGTTTTGCAGCGGGCATTCCCCGCCTTTATCGCAGATAGGGCAATCGAGTGGGTGAGAGGTCAGCAGGAACTCAAGGATCTCCTTGCGCCCGGCTGCTGCCTTGGGTGAGGTTCCTATCACCACCATGCCTTCAGAGACAGGGGTTGAACAAGCAGTTTCCAGCTTGGCCCCAAATTGAATTTTTGGTGAGCCATCTGCTTCCATCACAGGGTTCCCGGTAGCCCGGTCAATGAGAGGACGTCCTACTTCCACCAGGCACTGCCGGCACATCCCCACCGGTTCCATCTTGGGGTGGTAGCAGAATACCGGGATATCGACTCCGATCAGTTTAGCAGCATTCACGATCAACGTGCCTGCCGGCACGGTCACTTGTTTTCCATCAATCGTCAGGCTAACCTTATTTATCGTGGGCATATCGCTAGTGCAGTCCTATGCATGGGATTTGGCAGTAATGGACTCAAAATCTTCGGGGAAGCGTTCAATCGCGGATATCGGGGCTTCAATGGAGAACTCTCCCAATGCGCACAAGCATTTGCCCTTTATCTGGCTGGCTACATCATGGAGCAGCTGCACGTCGGTCATCGAACCTTCACCGCTGGCGATACGTTCAGTGAGATGCATCATCCAATACGTCCCTTCACGGCAGGGAGTACATTTACCGCACGATTCGTGGCTGAAGAAGTGGACGGTCTTGTTGATCAGCCAGGGGATGCTGACCGAATCATCGATCACGATGACCGATGCTGATCCAAGCTGCGCTCCCAGCTGTGGCACGCTTTCATAGTCCATGGCAGTATTCAAGGCTTCATCGTTGGCGACGATCAAGGATGAAGAAGCCCCAGCCGCCATAATCGCCTTGATTTTGTGCCCACCGGAAATACCGCGACCATGGTCCATGATCAGCTCACGGAAAGTCGTCCCAAGCGGTAGCTCATAATTACCGGGACGGTTGACACATCCCGATAAGCTGAATATTTTCGGTCCCGGGCTCTTCTCGGTACCAATAGTTTTATACCAGGCTGCACCTCGGTTAATTATGAAGGGCACATTGGTGAGGGTCTCAACGTTGTTGACAATCGTTGGTTTACCGTACACGCCCACGGCAGGTGGGAAGGGCGGGCGCAGGCGCGGTTGCCCGAGCTTGCCTTCGATCGAATCGAGCATGGCCGATTCTTCACCACAGATGTAAGCTCCCGCTCCCAAATGAGTGTGTAAACGGATGGATATATTGGTTCCAAACAGTTTCTCGCCCAGGTACCCGGCTTTTTCCATCTCGGCGATACATTGGTCAAGTTTATTTGCCACCGGCCAGAATTCACCTCGCAGGTAAATATAGGCATCGTTGGCTTTGACGGCATATGCGCAGATGGCTACCCCTTCAAGGAGCTGGTAGGGGTTGCCTTCCATGATCTCGCGGTCTTTAAACGTTCCTGGCTCCGATTCGTCGGCGTTTGCCACCACGTAGTGAGGCCAATTGTTTCCGTCGATAAAAGACCACTTCATACCTGTTGGGAATCCGGCACCACCTCTGCCACGTAAACCTGATGCCTTGACTTCATTGGTCACATTATCCGGATCCATGCTGGTTACGACTTTTTTAAGCGCCAGCAAGCCTTCATTCTGGCGGTAGGTATCGATCTGGTCCAAACCCGGGATAGCACGGTGGCGGAGCAAGATGTGTTCAGCCATGTCTGTCACCCTTGTCCCAGCTTGTTGATCACATCGAGAGCGCTTTCTACGGTTTGGTCCTCGTAGTACTCGATCCCTTCCGGGCTCTGCACCTGGAACATGGGTGCCTTGTCACAACCTGCCAGGCACATCACAGCTTCAACTTTGACCTTTCCATCAGAGGTGGTTTCACCAACCTTGATTCCCAAGTTTTCACATAACTTTTCAAGGAATTCATCGGCCCCCCTTAAGGCACACGGTAAATCGGTGCAGACCTGAACACGGTACCCTCGGGAAGGCTCATCGTGATACAGGGTATAAAAACCGATCAGCGAAGCTACGTCAGTGGTGCTGATCTCGCAGATTTCAGCAATTTGAGATACGGCATCCTTGGTGATGTAGCCGTTCTCACGCTGAGCCAGGTATAGCAGGGGCATGACTGCTGAACGCTTGCCCGCCCGGTCAGCGGGATATTTTACCAGGATAAGCTGGACTTCATTGGGATATTTTTCTAGTAATGCGTTCAACGGTCACAATCTCCCAATACAATATCGACGCTGCCGATAATCCCGACCAGGTCTGCTACAAGGTGACCTTTCGCCAGGCGTGGCAGGGCTTGCAGATGGACGAATGAAGGCGTCCGCATGTGGACCCGGTAGGGTTGGTTCCCTCCATTGCTCTCCAGGTAATAGCCCAATTCTCCCTTTGGTGATTCAACCGGGAGGTAGACGGCTCCCTTGGGAACATTGAAACCCTCGGTCCACAGCTTGAAGTGGTGGATGACGGCTTCCATGCTGGTGCCCAATTCGGAGCGCGGCGGTGGTACGTACTTCCGGTTGTTCGATCGGAATGGTCCGTAGGGCAGTTTATCCAGTGCCTGCTGGATGATGCGCAATGATTGGCGCATTTCTTCCATGCGCACGAGGTAGCGATCGTAGACATCTCCATGCGTGCCTGTGGGGATGATGAAATCGTATTGTTCGTAGCCCGAATAGGGCTGCGCTTTACGCACATCATAGTCTACACCGGAACCTCGTAAAACCGGACCGGTAATCGACATATTGATGGCATCCTCGGCGGATATCTTGCCTATATTGCGCGTGCGGTCCAACCAGATGGGGTTCTTGGTCAGCAGGGCTTCATATTCTTTTATTCGCTCTGGCATCATGCGGAGGAACCGACGTACAGCAATCTCGAAATCAGCCGGAATATCACGCCACAAGCCTCCTGGTCGGAAGTAGGTGGTCATCATGCGCTGACCGGAGCACAGCTCTTTAATGTCCAGGATGGACTCACGCTCGCGAAAACAGTAGAGGAATAGGCTCATGGCGGCGAGGTCAAGGGCGTGGGTGCCCAACCAGACCAGGTGGTTGGATATGCGGTCCAGTTCGACCAGAATCACCCGCACTGCCTGGGCACGGAGAGGTACATCCAGGTCGGTCAGTTTTTCGATCGCCAGGCAATACGCCAGGTTATTGCCGGTATTGTTAAGGTAATCGGTTCGGTCGGTCATTACCTCCGCAAGTTCCCAGCGTTTGGCTTCCATATTCTTTTCAATTCCCGTGTGGAGAAAGCCGATATCCGGGATACAGTTGATAATCACCTCGCCATCCAGCTCGAGCAGCAAGCGCAACACTCCATGTGTGCTCGGGTGCTGCGGACCCATGTTTAGCAATACAGTCTCGCCTTTTAACGCCCGTTCCGAGACCAGATGCTGGAGTTCTTTGTAACTTACTTCCAAAGGTTCATCCATACGCCTCAGGCCTCTTCGTAACGTCCATGGTGCTTGCGCTTGTCAATCTCATCATAGTTAAAAGTGAATTGCGGTTCTTCATATCCTAAAGGATAATCCTTGCGCAGCGGATGTCCTTCCCAATCGTACGGCATCAGGATACGGCGCAAGTCGGAATGCCCTTCAAATGTAATCCCGAACATATCCCACACCTCGCGTTCATGCCAGTTTGCACCTTGGTATACGCCCTCGAGGGTGTGAATGGTGGGATTATCCCCATTAAGTGGCACCCTGAGTGCCATACGTACGTTATTAGTATGCGAGTAATAGCCGTAAACGAGATTAAAACGTGGTTCTTCCTCCGGCCAATAGTCCACTGCGGTCAGCTCACACAAGAAATTGAACCCAAATTCATCTCGTAGCACCAGGCTGACTTCCACGATTTTCTCGGGCTCCACAACCAGTGTTGGTGGGTATTTCATTAACTCAGATTCCTGCAGACCGAACCGCTCCTTGATTGCTTTCAGCGTAGTTTTGAGATGTTCTTCCGACATTTCAATTATCCGTGGTTATACCCAGGTATTGAGTTTCTCGTGGCGTACTTTATCTTGTAATGTCATGATTCCATGGATCAAGGCTTCAGGGCGGGGTGGGCAACCTGCCACATACACATCCACCGGTACAACTTCATCCACCCCTTGGAGCAAAGCATAATTATTGAACACCCCACTGCATGAGGCACAATCACCCATCGAAATGACCCATTTGGGGTCAGGCAGCTGGTCATACAGGCGGCGCAAGACAGGCGCCATCTTGCGTGACACCCTTCCCGCAACGATCATTAAATCTGACTGGCGTGGGCTTGCCCGCATCAGCTCCATGCCAAAGCGGCTCATATCATTATGAGCCGCCTGTGCGCTCATCATCTCGATGGCGCAGCAGGCTAAACCGAAAAGCATCGGCCACATGGCATTGGTGCGTGCCCAATTGACCGCTTGCTCCAGGCCAACGGTAACGACACCCATGTTGCCGGCTTTTTGTTCTATTCCCATTCGAGTGCTCCTTTCTTCCAGGCGTACACAAGACCTACCAATAAAATGACAATGAAGACAATCATTTCGATGAGAGCAAACACGCCTAAGTCTGCCTGGACGAATTGCTTAAGCACCACTGCCCATGGGATGATAAAGATGATTTCAATATCGAAAAGGATGAAAAGCACTGCCACAAGGTAGAAGCGCACCGGGACGCGCCGTGTTCCGGGACCGATGGGATTCATGCCTGATTCGTACGGCATTGACTTGCGAGCTGACGTGCGTCTTGGACCGAATAAGTGACCGAGACCAACGATAAAAAACCCGAAGATAACGGCCAGGATAACTATGACAGCAATGGGGATATATGGTGCTAGCATTTTGCCTCAGCAGTCAATAAGTTTTTCTTCCTAGTAACAGCCAGGTTATAACTACAACTAAAGTTAGCTCATCGTGGTGGGATAAGCAATGAAACTCACCGCTATAACCCATCCTGGCAAGGATTCACCTGATGCTGAACTCGTGAAGTTTATCATATGCATACTTGGGTGTCAATTTAGCTTCATAATTAATGATTAACACTATGAATTCAACATAGTATCGCCCATCCAACACTAAAGGATCCACTCCAGGGCGGCAGTAGCACTCGGCTTTTGGTAGAACGCCTTATAAGGTTATGGCTAAAATTGATTATATTAAAAAATCGCGCAGGTGTCTGCTGCGAGTCGGATGACGCAGCTTACGCAAGGCTTTCGCCTCGATTTGTCGGATGCGTTCACGCGTGACGTTGAATGCCTGCCCCACTTCCTCAAGTGTGTGATCCTTGCCATCCAATAAGCCAAAACGCATCTCCAAGACTTCACGTTCGCGCGGCGAAAGCACTGCCAGGGCATTTTTTACCTGTTCGCGCAGCATTTCGCGCGCCGCCGCGTCCATGGGCTCCTGGGCCTCTTCATCCTCGATGAAATCCCCCAGCATGCTGTTATCTTCACTGCCAACCGGGCTTTCCAGGCTGACAGGCTCTTCAGCTGCACGGAGCACCTGCACGACCTTGGAAGCTGCCTGAGCCCAGCGCATGTGTACATCATGGGGCAGGATACTGGCTTCTCCCTTCACACGTTGGATCACCAGTTTATCTTTGGGGTCAACAAAATCTGCTTCAAGGGCTAATTCCTCTGGAGTGGGTGATCGGCCAAGTGTCTGGGTGAGCTGGCGCTGGACCTGCATCAAGCGGTTGAAAGTTTCAAATATATGCACTGGTATGCGGATCGTGCGTGCCTGGTCTGCTATCGAGCGGCTGATCGACTGCCGTATCCACCAGGTGGCATAAGTGCTGAATTTATAACCGCGCGAGGGGTCAAATTTGGAAACTGCCCTGAGTAATCCCAGGTTGCCTTCCTGGATGAGGTCGAGGAATGAGCTCCCACGCCCGAGGTAACGCTTGGCTACACTTACCACCAAGCGCAGGTTGGAACGGATCAATATCTGCCTCGATTCCTGGGCGCGATATTGCACATTTTCGAGCTCCAACCGTAAGACATCTTCATCGGGCAGGTAGCCGTTAAAAGTATTCTGAGATGGCATACGATGCCTGGCCAGCATGAATTTGACCACCTCTTTTGCTACAATCTCCGGGAAGACATAGAAACAGATGTAAACGGTGATGGCATTCACTGCTACTCGGTCCCAAAGGTGGTCAACCCCCCACCGTCCATTGTCCAGATATGAGCGCAGGTAAGAGAGTGTCTCACTCGTCCAGGTCTGTCTTAGCACACGCGCTTCAGCCTGGATCTTGGAAAAATCAGGGCAATCATAACCCAGGCGGTTGGTGTCTTCAACCAGGCGTTTCCAGCCAATTACCAGCTCATCGAATAAGGCGCGATAGATGCTGGTTGAATATTGCTTCCCACCACGTGCCAGCGGATGATCGCGGTTCAGTACATTTATGCGTCGGGCAGCCTCGATACGGGTCGCCAGCCAGAACTCATGGTCGACACTGAGCAACTCAATCTCGCCAATTTCACGCAGGTACAACCGCACGGGATCTTCAGACAGATCAGCTTCCACAGCTGGACTAAGCAGATCGATTGGCTCGTCCTCCTGGATAGCAGCCAATCCATCTGTCTCACGAACCAGCAGGTCATCATCTGGCTCATCGATTACAGCGTCGGAATCAATATCAGATAGCAGGTCATCCACCTCATCCGACGATTGAGTGGCAAGGTCCTTTTCGTCCTCATCAGGTGAGTTCTCACTTCGTGAATTTTCTTCCCTGGTGGGCTTTCGTTTGCGAGCCATACCCCAATTATGCTCTAAATTGTCAATTTTTGCGAATCAAGATGAAATCTGTTTCAAATATATGGAATCCTGGAGAGGAGAGTTTGAGACCCTGCCCTACAACCCTCTCCTAATCTATCCTGGCGGACGCCACATGAACCAGGTTGGGATCCCGACGATTTCTTTTTCCATTGTGACCTGGAAACCAAAACGCTGGTAGAGGGGGATATTGATCGGATTGGCATTTTCCAGATAACAACCCACCTGCTCTTTATCTGCCTTCTCACATAGGTGAACCAGGATTGCAGATCCGACACCTTTCCCCTGGAAAGCAGGCTCTACACCAAGATACTCCAGGTAATAATGAGGTTCACTTGGGTGCAGTTTATCCACCTCATTCAGCCACTTCATCCAGCCACCGATGTCATAAAAACCATTCCCCCAGATCGACTTCAATATCAGCAACCATTGGTCCAAGACCGGTAGGGGATACTTCCCAGGTGGATAGATCACCGCAGCCCCCAACACTTTTGCACCCTCATTCACCTGGATGGGGTAGCCGCGCTTCAGGCACTCCGAAATCTCGGCGGTGAAATCTACGATCAATGCTCTGACCCGCTTCTCTGCCGAGAAATTTTTAAATACCGCCACTGTGACCGGGTCATCAACAAATGACCTGGCGAGCACCTGGGCTGCCAGGTGATGGGTTTGCCTGGTGGTGGATTGGATTTCCAACTTCGTGGATTGGTCGGGTTGTCCCTCCCTTGTTAGGATCGTCATAGTGAGATTGCGGCTGGCTTTCTACCTGGTGGTCATAAACCGTTTCTGTGCCTGGTGGATGCTCCTTAGCGAGCGGGTGCATTTAGCAATGCCTTCTTCATTTTCCCTGATGCGTGACTCTCCTGATTTTACTGCTTCGTCCATCTGGTACCGCAACTGGTTCATGATCTCATTCACCTGGCGCCGGCGGATTTCCAGCAAGGCGCGCATGATATCGTCGCGAACTCGCTCTTCCTTGGGATCAAGTTTATCGGTGCGCTCCAACAGCCTGTCCACGATTTCCATCAAGGGAAGAGACAATTTGTTCAGCACATAGTTCATCGGCTCAGATTGGTCTTGCACCAGTGATTCCTTCACCAGCCCAAAAATAACCTGATACTCGGCACTTTCAAAATCCAGGCGCGATATGTTCGTCAGATGATCCTTATTCAATTCCCGGTCGATATAGAACACCATTTCCGGGCGGCGCACCAGGATCCCAAGACAGTGTGCCTCCAGCAAAGCGTTCCCCGATTGGACGACAAAACTTTCCTTGGGTTGCTTGGTTTCAGGCTGCGCTGCCCTGCTCCGGCGACGTGAAGGCCGCGAGGTGCTTTCACTCCTCACCAACAGGCGTTCATCGACTTTGATCAGGCGTGCCAGCTGCTGCCGGTAGGCTTCACGCTCAATTGGGTCAGGGATTTCATTGATCAATGGCATCACCTGACCAGCCAGCTCAGATTTCGTCTTGGGGTCATCCACATTCCTACCCGCCGCCAGGGTTTCCATAACGTGGATAACCACCGGTTTGGCGTTCTCGAGGATGCTCTGCCATTCTGCAGGGTCGCGCTTGACCACTTCATCCGGGTCCATCCCCTCCGGCAACGTGGTAACGCGGATATCAGCCTGGAGGCGTGTTTCGTATCCCAGCAATCCGCGTGCATCGAACACTGGTTCTGCTTCGCGGTCCATTGCCTGGCGGGCGATTTGCAAGCCGCGCATGGTGGCTTTATCCCCCGCCGTATCCGGATCAAGCGCCAGGACGAAACGTTGGGTGAGGCGTTTCAGCAAACGCATCTGCTGCTCGGTGAGAGCCGTCCCCATGGGCGAGACGGTGTTGGTAAAACCCGCCTGGTGCAATGCGATCACGTCCAGGTAGCCTTCTACGATCACCACCTGGTCAAGAGCCCGGATGGGATTACGGGCATGCTCCAGACCGTACAATAACGCACTTTTGTCGAATACCGGCGTTTGGGGAGAATTCATGAATTTGGGGAGATCATTCGGATCAAGGATGCGTCCCCCGAAACCTGCCATGCGCCCGCGTCCGTCACGGATGGGAAACATGATGCGGTAGCGGAACTTATCATAGACGGATCCATCCTCCCGTTCAGAAACCAGACCTGCTTCGAGTAACTGCGCTTCAGATCTTCCTTTGCTTTGGAAGAATTGGATGATCGCCTCCCTTGAGTTGGGAGCGTAGCCCAATTCAAAGGTTTTGATAATCTCATCACTCACTCCCCGCTTATGCAAATATTCAAGCGCTTTTTGCCCATCAGCGGTATTGCTCAATTGATGATGGTAGTATTTGGCGGCTTCCTCGAGGATGTAGCGTAGCTGGGCGTGTTCCTCTTCTACAATTACTTCCTCGGGTGTTTGCGGTTTGAGCTGGACACCCGCTTTATCTGCCAGATATTTAAGCGTTTCCGGAAAATCCCAGCCCTGTTTCTTCATGGTGAAGCTGAAGATATCCCCACCTTCGTTGCACTGCCCAAAACAACGCCAGGTACCCGTGCTCGGGAACACGACAAAGGATGGCGTGCGCGTGTTGGGATGGAAGGGGCAAAAACCGGTGTAATTCTTACCGGAGTGTTTAAGCTGCACCGACTCTGACACCAGGTCTAGGATATCGATGCGTGCTTTGATCTCATCAATCGAGGACATATCTTCTCTCACTCGTCAGGCATCTGAAATGCTCGATTTGATTATACCAGCCCTCCTTTGGCAGAGTTTGAGCCAACCGGTGGGAACCTGGATCATCATATAGATTTTAATCCTGGATGCTCTTGACATCTTTAATTGATTGTGTATAATTATTTCGATATATATCTAATTAATTAGAACATTCTGTGACTAATGTCCTCTTGATGAGATGGAAGTGTGATTATTGAATAGGATAATAAGATGAACGTAACTTCTTTACAACACGATGAACAACTGTTAACTTTCTTCAAAGCTCTGGCAGATGCCAACCGGCTGAAGATCATTGGACTGCTATCCCAGCAGCCCTATTCAGTGGAACAGCTGGCAGCAATGCTGGGTTTACGCCCACCCACCGTCTCACACCATCTCAAACTTTTGTCGGAAGCCGGGCTGGTTAGCGCGCGGGCAGAAAGCTATTACAACGTCTACCAGCTCGAACAAGCTGCCCTGGAGCAAATCGCCAGCAGCCTGCTTGCGCAGGATAAACTGCCTAAAATGGCGGCTGATGTGGATAGGGGTGCTTACGACAAGATGGTCTTGCATAACATCTTGCAGTCGGACGGCAGGCTAAAAGTTATTCCAGCTCAGCGTAAGAAGCGCGAAGTAGTGCTCAGGTATATCCTCAGCTCCTTTCAACCCGAGGTCCACTACACCGAGCAGCAGGTCAACGAGATCCTGATGCGGTTCCATGATGATACTGCCACCTTGCGGCGGGAGATGATCGTTTATAAGTTCATGACCCGGGCGGCGGGTGAATATTGGCGAATTGATGAGCTGAAATCTATATAAAGGAAGGTAGAAATGGACACGGTTAAAAATGAGCTTGAATTATCAAATTTTATGAAGTCCCTCGCCGATGCAGAGCGCTTGAAGATTGCCGGTTTACTGGGGGTGGAAGCCCTTACTGCAGAAGAAGCTGCCCAACGCCTGGGGATGGACCCTTCGCAAGTGTCGCAACATCTGGAGGTGTTGGTGGCAAGTGGGCTGGCGCATCAGGAAGGAAACACATATCGATTGGACAGCCAGGCACTTGAAAAACTCACCCGCAGGGTGCTGGCGCAATCGCAACCACCTGCACCTGAATATGAGGGCGACGAATTCGAGGTCAAAATTTTACGATCTTACCTCTCCCGGGACGGCAAGCTTAAATCCATCCCTAACCAGCAAAAGAAGCTGTTGGTTATATTGAAACACATGGTTAAGGACTTCGAGCCGGGAGTGAAGTATCCGGAGGCTCAAGTTAACCAGATCCTAGGACGCTACCATGACGATTTTGCCGCCCTGCGTAGATATATGGCTGATAACGGGCTGTTGAAGCGTGAGAAGGGGATCTATTGGAAAACAGAAGGCCAGAGTTAAATTCAGCGGCAAACGATGATGATGCCGCACAGCCAGAGTGTGCGGTAATTTTTTCCTATCGCCGACCGACACGGTCGGAGGGTTACGAACCCTCCATCAAATATCTTACTCCGCCCGATGCAGCCAACTCAGGGGATGTTACCGCCCTAATTCAATAAGCTTATCCATGTAGATGAATTCATCACTTGTCTCTCCTGTGTAGGCTAAAGGTCTCATCCCCTGCCAGGAAACCCTCCAATGGAGAGGCAGCGATGGGTAGCACACGGCTGTTGGCAAAGTATGCCCAATCGAAACCGGTAAGATCTCCGGCTTTTTTCCCGGGGATGGGCATCAAGCGGGCGGTTAGTGGTTTTCCCAGTCGTGAGGATAAGCTTGCCATGTCGAGCAGGACGGCATAAATCTCTTCAACGCTGGTATCCCCGGGCAAAGGGATGCAATCCAGCCCCGTCCCGCAGACGCTCGAATATAACAGCAAGTCCTTTACCCCCAGGCTACCTTCCGCTGCACGCTTGGCCAGGGTAGCATCTTCGAGTACAGGAAGCATCAACCCGCTGAACCCGGCGCGCTGGAAGTTAGCCAGGTCCATCGTGTCTGCCAGGATGGCGGCCGCAGTGAGGGAGCCCAATTCACCCAGCCTGGGAATCCCCATCTTCTCCATGGCTGTACCCAGCGAGAGTTCTTCGGATGGGAATGGAGCCAGGGAGAAATCGATCCCTCCATACTTAACCTCTGATTGCCTTTCCACCTGGCTGGCCACGATCGACAAAACCTGGGCATGTGTCTCCATCGACCGAACCAGGTTCGCACGCGCTTCTTCCAGGCTGCCAGACTGGCTGAACGCGCTCACTGCCAGGTCGGCTGCTTCGGTGGCCAGTGCAAAGCGGGGCTCACCACCCTGGTGATAGGCAGCAGGGAAGAAGGGTGATCCGGCCGGTACATTCGCCAGGGCTGCGAAACGCAGGTTGCTGAATCCATTCTCGGAAATACTACCAGCACTGTGGATGATCTGGGCGCAATGGCGCACTGCGGAAAGCGAAACCCCACCATCCTTGGAGGTCAGCGCGCCTGAGAAAAATGAATTCTGCGTGTCTGCCAGTGCTTCAGGGATAGCGGCATAACTCTCGGGTAGTTCGGGAAGGGCAGGACCCAACGAGACATAGGCGTATCCGAGCGAGAAAGCTGCAACCTCCAACTGTTGTGCAAATTGAGAAAGCCGGGCAGGTTTTAAATCGCCCGCTATCTGGGAGAAAGGGACGATCGCTAGTCGGGTGGATTGCACCTCATATCCAGCATCGACGAATGCAGGTATGGCGATGCGCAGGAATTCACCGGCCAGGCTTAATTTCTGCTCGTTCAATGGGTAAGACGGATCAAGGAAACAAGTGATCGATCGCAGCTTCATGGTGAGAATTCTATCAGGGTTGAAATGCCCAAGCAAGTTCTTTACCAGTCCGAACATTAAAAGGACAGGTTGTTCAAGCAGCCTGTCCGAATAAAATGAGTGCGCCCCCTATGTAAGTACGCTCACGATGCACCAAATCTCGCCCAATTACAAATAAATCCGTTAGTCCTTTCGACTCCGATAGTCCAACATTGCTGATACGCAATTATCTGGATTCCGATTAAATTCGGTCGAGCAGCCTATATGCTTCGCCTGCCATGACTGATTCGAACGGCTGAGGGGTAATCGAAGGATAAGCGCTTTGAGGTGTGATGTCATACTCCCGGTTCAGCTGTTCGCCCAGACGGACCAGCTTGGCCAGGCCCACACGAAAGGCTGCGGAAGCGGTATACCCAAACCGCACCAGCTGGGTGTCGATTCGGCAACCGCTGTCCTGCAGTCCATTAATATAGCTGGTAAATAACGTCTCAGAGATATCATTCAACCTGTAGCACTTCAAGTTTAAATATGTGCCATAGACTAGCTGACCGAGGTCGTCGCCAAGCGGCTCAATACCTGCTAATGACCAATCCATCGCCACAGTCTGCTCGAGTTTTCTCGGCGAGTGGTGGGAAATAAAATTCGCCGGGTTAGTGTCTCCGAGGCAGATGGTCTTGGGGAGTTGTTCGAGCTTAGCCAGGAAACGCTCATTATCCTGGAGCATGCTCCGAAAACTATCCAGCTCAGGGTTGGGGAATTGCTGCCATACCTGTGGGTGGTCCCACGGGAAATCCTGCCAGGCGATTGAATCCAGCCATTGGCGATTGCGCTGCCTGCTGAGCCAGGAGAAGGTGGGCAGTGCGCGCCTTGAAAGATAGATACCGTTCAAGCGTCCCAGGTGGCGGGCGGTGAGGGCATAACGGTGCAGTGGCCAGCTGCTGGCGTAGGTGTCTTTAATATCTTCCAGCCACATCCCGGCGATGCTGCCAGGCATTTCCACAGCCTCATAACAGTGTGGAGCAGAGATTCCTTCGGGTAATCCCTCAAGCCAACCGGATTGGTAGACCAACAACTCACGCTTCCAATAGTTCCATTGGGTCGGATTATTCCCATCACCATCTATCGAATACCCCAGGTTAGACGGTGATTGGATGACCTTCAGGATGACGGACCAATCCAGCCAGTCACTGTGGTCCACCCCGACGCCTTCAAAGCGATACAAGCCCAGGCTGATGGGGTTGCCAACTCTGCCATCCAGGTTACGTGCTCGCCAACCTTGGATCTGAAAATTATTACGGTTCAGTGCCTGGCGTACAACCGCCGACAACCTCGATTTATTGATCGATCGTAAAGCTGCCGGAATATCATTTTCAAGAGCAAAACAGCCGTGATAATCGACACACACTCGAAGGTTATCGGGTCCATCGACTACTTTGCTAGCTGGAGAGAGCCGGGAAGAATTCCTGATTGATTTGGGAGCTGAATGTTGAGTAGCTGTACTTGACTGTCTGGTACCCTCTCTACCATAGTACGTCAGATAGCCTGGAGTAGCTGTACTTGGCTGGTGAAAGTTTATCTTGTAGGAGTCCATTCACTTTTTCCCTTCTTTAATCTTCGCAAATTTAACAATGCTCATATTGCGGATATTGGTCGAATCCCGCTACACCAATAATAGATAAAAGGAAGATTAAGGTTATTTTAGAGTTTATTTACGCTTACACCATTTGAAATAATTGGGATTAATTGGTGAGATACCAATAGTGGATCGCACGCTATTTTCGGGATCGAATCGTGGTTATCGATGATGAAATCGTTGGTAAGGCACCAAATCAATTTTGATTAAGCCAGAAGAACAAATAGACAGGCTCCATACGGGCAGCCTGTCTATTGCGGTCGACCCTTGATTGTCGTTAAATCATTGGCGGATTATCAATTATTTAGTAGTCTACTCCTTGGATGTAAGTACGGTTTGCACCCGCATTGGGTTCGATTGCATCTGGGCGCATCATCTCATTATCCTCATGGTCAACAATGTGGCAATGCCAGACATACCCACCGCCTAACACTGCAGGATCGAACGGTAGAGTTGCCTTACTTGGCGGTTTATTGGCTGGCACATCCGTTGGACCCCATCGGATAACGAAGCGTGTTACCTGACCAGGCATAGCCCTTACCACATCCTTCCATCCCGCTTCATTGGGAAGGGGTGGCGTCGGCCTGCCCAGTAAATAAAGGGGGTGCCCATGATGCTTGGCTGCGATATCGGGATTACCCCCCAACGCACGCGAGTTGCCAGTCTGGTAATCCAATGGTGGACCAAAAGCGGGGATGAAGTTTCCAGGTCCTACATCCTCTTTCGTCGAGTAATTAAATCCACCCGGGAAGGCTGCTGCGTAATCCGCAGTATACTTATCAACGTCAAAATCTTGCCGGTTCATGAGCTGGAATTGGACCAGATGGGTGTGGATGGGGTGGGCATCCATGGTCAAGTTCACGATTTCCCAAAGCTCGGTCTCTCCTTCCTTGGGAATCTCGGATAGGAAGTTCCCATGTCCATCGTCTGTAAAACCCGGGATAGATTCCATCTCATACATACCATCGTCCTTTACACCAGTGAAGCGCATCCCATCATATTTGGTGTTATTGACCAGGATCTCCTCGGGTCCACCATTGTACGTAGTCATCACGCCTGTGACCGGGTCGATAAAATCACGCCCATCCAGTTCGATCTCATTTAGTGTAAGTTGCCGGATTTTATGGATTGTTACACCGTTAGCTACTTTACCAGAATCAGGATCTACCAGACGCACCATTTTTTTTAGGCGTACCCTTGCACCAGGCTCTGAGGGGTCGAAACTGTGATCATGACCTGGTTGACCCACGACATTAAACTGCATCACCCTATCGGTAGCACCAGTTATTACAGGGTCCCCTGAGGGTAATGGAGCAGCTGCTGTATTCATCAGCAGCCAATGTCCGGAATAGCGATTACCGTTGGGTCCTTTTACCCCTTGCTGATATCCTTTAAAATCAATAATGATCTGGTATCGCTCCCCAGGCATCATGATCAAGTCAAAATTTCGATTGGCTTTTTGGTTTATCTTGAAGGGTTTATCCAGATAACCACCTTCCGTTCCGATAACCCAAAATGCTGGACCTACATTCCCAGAAATTGGGTCGACCAGGAACATGTTATATGAGCGTGCATTCGACCCATTTAAGAACAAGAAAGTATATCGCTTGGGATTGACATTTACGTAGGGCCAGGATTTACCATTGACACAGATCACATTTCCGATAAACTCCGGAACCCAATAGGGGTGCTCTGGGTTCGGTGACCACGGAAGATCCTCCGGGGTTAAACCAATACTAGCAGCCGGGAAGAATAACTGCCCGTCGGTATCGAACATGCGGTCCTGGATTACCAGTGGTACCAAATCCGGCAGGTTCTGTGGATCGTTGGCAGGATCAAGCAGCAGGTACGCACCTGCCAGTCCCATGAAAACGTTCAAGCGGGTAGCGCCCATTGTATGGTCATGGAACCAGATGGGTGCTCCTTCCTGACTGTTTGGGTAACGGTAAATGCAATAATTTTTGTTACCTATTCCATCCATGGAATAATATTCGTTTCCGATATGGCTTCCATCGCTCGTGAACCAGGCATTGGGTCCACCATCCAACACCGGTGGAACGTAACCACCATGCAGGTGAGGACAAGCTGGGATGGGTCCGTCATAATTTTGAGCCCCAACATCGCCAGGTTCGGGAGGCTGTGACATGTGGGCCGCATCATTGACTCCGTTATTCAAGGGGTCAGCCCAATGCAGCGTTTGGTCCGTCGAGTATTTATACGCCAGAACATTCGTAGACTGAGTCGTGCCAAGATTATTAGTGAATTTTATCTGTGTTGGTTGATGGCGGGTGGCTACAATCACGGGGCCAAGATAACTATCGCGTCTTGGTTGGTCAGACTTCAAGTAACCCCATACCCAGGTTTGGAGATTCATCGATTCCGGAAGGACTTGCGTTTGAAATTCAGTCATTACCAGATCGATCTGGTTTTGATCAGCGACGATCGCTTCCAAGCTGGGTAGTGGGTCGGTGAACTGAGGGATGGTCGATATATCCATCTGGGTTTGAGGAGACTGAGCGGCTGAGGCAACTTTAAAGAAGCTTCGGCGGGTGGCGACGTAGGTGGCTGCTCCCCCAGCAATGGACAATTTTAAGAAATTGCGTCTTGATAACATTTTTTCCTCCGGTTTTATCCTTAATAAAGGAATGAATGCGACAAATAAATTGTTATCCCATGCCACCTCCTCTCCTGGAAGAATCACACCAATACTGTTATTATTTTATAAATTATTAAGCCAGGATTAGTTTGAAATAATTGGTAAATATTTGGAGATTACCAATTATATTTATCTATAATCCGCCAGATCAATTCCAATTTGATTCTTACTCAGGAATTACTACCGGGCATTAAAATAAAAAAAAAGGTTTATCGCAAACCTGCCTCTAATAAATGTATCTGCTCAGCAATACAATGGATTATCCCTTGGAATGAAGATCCTAACACAAAGGATCATGTATCGAGGTTATGAGACAACCACCAATATACTATCTAAGTGATATTTAGTGCTTCTTACGTCTCACTGCCAGCAAGGTGATGTCATCAATTTGTATGGTTCCGGATGAATACTCTCTTAGCTGCCTCTGTACCTGATCCAACAGGACTGATAAACTCCCGTCTCCTGTAAATAACGGGATCACGTCCTCAACACGAAAGTACTCACCTTCGGGGTTGACCGTATCCGTTAAACCATCCGTATGGGTAAACAGCGTATCACCCGGTTCGAAACTCACTTCTCCCACTGCGTAATGTGTTCCAACTGCCAGTCCAACGGCAGGGCCGGTCAGTTTTAGCTTTTCCCGTAGTCCCCGCTGATTGATCAGCATGGGAGGCATGTGACCCCCATTGATATAAGTCAGCACACCAGAATTGGTATCGAGTATGCCGAAAAAGATCGTGCAGAACATGTTCGTATCCCCATGGGTTTGGGCAATGTAATTATTGGTTAGCGATATTGCATTTTCAATACGCCCAGCCGGGTTGAGCGTTCCTGCATATTCGGTGTTGGTGAAGAAATCAATATTGGATACAGCACGGATCAAGCTGCGGAATAAAGTCATAAATAATGCTGCACCCAATCCTTTATCACACACATCCGCAATAACCAGCCCGATCTTCCCATCGGTCAACTCGAAGGCGTCATAAAAATCACCGGTAACTTCGCGGGCAGATTTAATGGATGCTGCAATCTCCCATCCCTGGGGCTGAGGCAATGTTTCGGGTAAAAAACCGGCCTGGATCTCCCTGCCAATTTCAAACTCCCGCTCTAGTGCTTTCCGATATAATGCCTCCTGCTCCCAAAGCCTGGCATTTTCTATAGAAACGCTCATTGCATTAGCCAGGGTTTTTAACAAGCGGATATCGGTTGCATCGAAAGCATGTTCCTTTTCCATTTCCTTCAAAACGATCGCCCCATGCAAGGAGTCGCCAACCATGATCGGTACATATAATGCCGTCTTCGGAAGCCCTTTGTCAGATGAATATACATTTTGATATTGGATCACCGCCTGTTCCATGTTCTCGTCGATCAACAGGGGTTGGGGGTTTTGAAGCAGGTAACCCATAAAGCCCTTACCGCCCACGTTGTATGGGAGCGTTTCAGCACGATTACCATTTTCAACTTGAAACTGCATAGAAAGTAAATCGGTTTCAGGGTCATATACCATGATGGCAAGGTCGGCAGGTTTGAAATACTGCTCCAACTTTTCACCGACTAGCTCATAGATGGAAGGTAGGTCCAGTTTTTGAGCCAGCTCCTCCTGCACACTGTTTATGATATGCAGCTCGGTGGCTATTTGTTCTGTTTCGAGCAGCAAACGCTGGGTTTCATCGAAGAGTCGCGCGTTTTCCAGAGCCACGCTCATTGAGGCTGCCAGAGTCTGCAGTAGCCTGACGTCTGAGTCGTCAAACGCATTTTCACGGTCGACATTTTGCAGGCTCAAAATCCCGGTTACCTGATCGCCAACGATCATGGGTACACCCAGCCACGATTTTGGAGTAATTGTTCCGGGGATGGTGTGCTGCCCAAGCTCCGCTGCCAGTTCAGCGACATTTGTGTTCACCAACACCGGTTTCCTTGTTTGTACGATCTGTGTGCGGAATCCTTTAATCGGGTAATGACCAGGAGCGAAGATATGCTCACCGCGCTCAATGGCATACCGATGCTCGATGGTATCCGTCTCTTGATCATAGAGGGAGATCATAACCACCTGCGAATCAAAGATATCGCGGATTTTATCGCCCACCAGGTTATAGATAGCCTGGACGTCCAGTCGTGATGCCAAAGCCTGCTGGACGCTGTTGATTAACGCTAATTCCCCCTCACGCTCAACGAGCTCCTGATTGGTGAGATCATTATTTTTTAGCAATGACGCTTGTTCACTCATCGTCAAGCTTCCAAAAATTGCCGTTCCAATGCGTTTGATTAAACCTGCCCACATTCACTGCACAGGGGAAGTTGCTGTAAACCTTGCCCGCGCTTTTACCTGGGCTAATCGCTTGATCTACAGGTGCTGCTGTGTATAGGTGCAAGATAACTTCATGCATCCAGCAACTTTCCAGTCCAAACCACCATGGTCATGCCTAAAACTCACCCTCAGCACCGGCAGTGATCGTCACCGCAACCTTTGTACTCCCAGCGATTTACCTGATGTTCCAGGTGAATAATCATCATTAAATTGCCTGGGTCAGGTAATCAGCATATCACGGATTGACGTGCCAACAACTCTGGAATTCTTGATAAGCAGGGCTATATCGGACTAAGAATCACCCTTATTTTTCAGTGGGTGGTTAATGTCGCCGGGTATTGTCCTCTATGTCTAAAAACAAGTAGATTGCTTCGTCAATTGCTTTTAACGCAATCCAGAAAAAACCGCCCAAGAAAAATGGGACCAAAAATGTTGGCAGAGTTAGCAGAAATTGCTCAAAAGCGATGTGGTTGTGGATAAAGTAATATACTAAATAACCGATGATCCCTGCGACTAACACAAATAGCAAGAGGAATAACCATGATATCCAGCCAGCTATATCCGCTATCCGCACCAAAGCCTGATGATCGTGGTAGGTATCGGGCTTTTCCTCGGGCAATTTGGTTGTTTCGGTTATCTGATCTGGCTTTTCCTCGGGCAATTTAGTTGTTTCGGTCATCTGATCAGTCATTTTGGATCCTCCTTGTGGATATGACCTTAATACTGCTTATTATTAATTCCAACTGGTAATAAAATCAATTTGAAATGCACGAGATCAACAAGTCTATATATATTGTAAATGTGTGTTCAATCTCACGCAGGTAGATTATAACGGGTTTCATTAAAATCATCAGGAAATCTTTAGTAAAGTGATTGAAGTATCCTGGGATTTTCGCACTTGCGTCCGATTGCTCATTGAGTTCATTATCCATTTTTTTATATCACGGATAGGATGATACCGGGATAATATAGCGCCTGCTGCCCCTTGTCTGCCCAATGTCAAGCGATTATCTCATATGTTGCAATCGGCATTATGTGGAAAACCCGATGCTCATTGTATTGTAATCAATAAAAATATCTGCTATAGTTTTCTGAGCTGAATGATTTGGGCGGCTCCCAGATCTCGTGGAGGAGGCATGGATCGCACCACAGTTCGATTTACAACGATGGCGGGTACTCCAATATACTCAACGATCAAGTGATTGCAGAAAAGTTTACATAATTAGATAACGAACCCGCACCACCCTCATTAATTTATTACGGAGTAGAAACATGTCGTGGGCGCCAGCTTTTGAGCTCGGTTTATGGAATGCCTGGATCATGATGCTTTACTTCCCATTTCAAACTCTCATCATGAAAGCGGTGGATCGACTGGTTGGGACAGGTGAGATTTACAAGAAAATGGGTGATGAGGCACTCCAGCAACGTGGAGAGAAGAGTGCATATTTAATCTACCTTTTAGTCATCCTGGTTCTGATGGTATATTCCATCTTTATACCCTTGAAGTTGGGAACTATGTGTTTCCATGCAGGCATCCTCATCTACCTGGTCGGCTTGGGTATGTTCCTGATCGCACTGGTAAACGTCTCCACAACGCCACTGGGCCAACTCTTTACGCGGGGTATGTATCGCTTATCAAGGCATCCATTGTACTTATCAAGCTTGGTAATCTTAGCTGGGGTGAGCTTGGCATCAGCCTCCTGGGTTTTCTTGTTGCTTACCGGTGTGATCATCATCGTGCAGGCATATCAAGCGACCATGGAAGAGAAGGGTTGCCTTGTGACATATGGTGCAGAATATCAGGAATACATGAATCGCACCCCTAAATGGATGGGGATTCCGAGAACGAAGTGAACAGGTTGTGAGCTTCTTATGCTGAGTTGTGCCCACTACTCCCTGTTTATACTGGCAGGATATTTCAAGATTCGATAAAATCGGTAGATGTTCCTAATAAAGATCACTATTAGTTATCCGGAGGTCACATGGGTATCAATTGGGACGAAGTTCAGAAGGTCCTCCCTCCTGTTAAAGATTATGAAGATTTGTGCCGTCGGTTCCAGGTTTCATTTGCATTTCCATTCGTACGTGCAAGGTTTAATTTTTCCATTCTGGAGTTGATCGACTACACCCAGAAGCTGCTGTTGGGTGATTCGCGCCGCCGCTACACTGAATATAATTCCAGGCTGGTCGAAATTATGACCCACATGGATCAAGCTGGCGTGCAAAATGTGCTGGATTTGAAGGAAAGGACCGCAAACCGTCAGCAGCTGGAAATATTTGTTGATCAGGATGGCTTCACTGCACCTGACGCAATTATGGTATTGAAATTCTTGGTGTACTGGTTTATTCCGGGGGAAAAATATTTAAGCGGTTTAATTAGGCCCGACTCAGAGATCCTTGATGCGATCAAAATGCTGCGCGAATCTGGTGTGCGGACAAATCTCGAAGTATTGGAGAAGGGGAGAACGGCTTCAGGACGAATCTTTCTCACGGAAAGCAGCAGGCTGCCACCAGATGTGATCTCTACGGTGGTGAACATAGCCGATTTCTCCCGAATGCCCTGGGCGAGCAAGGCCACCATCTCCAATATCATCGGCGCTGGGTATTCCAGCCTGGCCCAGCTAGCTAACGCTGACCCTGATAAGCTATATGCAGATTTCTTCCGTTATGGTAAGGTCATTGGGAAGAACTTAAAATTTGGCAATGAGATCGAAAACAGCTACCGCATCGCCAAGATTATCCCGTCAATCCTGGAAGAGGAATAGTTTACTTCTTAAATATAAGCTGAACGTTTTTTATAGTTTTCTTCAACATTTCCAGGTTAAGATATCAATATATACTTGTAAATAGATCAGGAAATGCTTTATAACTTTACCCAGGTCTAAATCTACCCGTTGAGGAGATAAACTGATGACGATCCGGATTTGTTTGGCTGGTGCTACTGGGTGGGCTGGCTCTACGCTTTCCGAAGGCATTTTTAAAGCCCCTGATATGGCGCTTGTCTCTGCCATATCTCGAAGCCATGCTGGGGAGGTTCTTGGGGAAGTGATAGGGGTAAATGGGCTCACTACACCTATTTTCGCAACCATAGCTGAAGCACTCACCACCAAACCAGATGTAGTGGTTGAGTACACCAAACCAGATATTGCTAAGTTAAATATTATATCTGCCCTCACGGGGGGTGCCCACGTTGTCGTTGGTACTTCTGGTCTAAGTGAACACGACTACAGAGAGATTAATGGTGTTGCGCAGGAGCTCAAACTCGGTGTTCTGGCTGTTGGCAACTTTGCCATTGCTGCAGTGCTGATGCAAAAATTTGCCGAAATCGCAGCTAAATCTATCCCTCACTGGGAGATCATTGATTACGCTCATGCCGATAAAAAAGATGTCCCCAGCGGGACTGCCCGAGAATTAGCCAACCGACTTTCCAGGATTAGAGAGTCACAGCTCGACATTCCGCTGGAATCAATCGAAGGACCAACCGAGAGCCGTGGAGCCAGGCTGCAGGGGTCGCAGGTGCATTCTGTGCGTCTGCCAGGCTATAACATTTCGCTGGATGTAATTTTCGGTATGCCCGACCAGAAACTAATTTTACGATACGAATCTGGCTCAAGCGCAGAGCCCTATGTCAATGGCGCCCTCCTGGCAATACGCAATGTTTCCAAGTTAGTCGGCGTCCACCGCGGGCTGGATAGCGTGATGGATTTTTGAAGAAATATTCCCTCTAATTATTAAGCCACAAGTGTCAGCAAGACGGACGCCTGTTCGAAACAAGGTCATTTACAGACTTTCTTTAGTGCTCGAAGACTTTTTACATCCATAAACACTATCAAGCTTCCTTACTGGAACCAGGTTATAACAGAAATTTTCCTTGAAAAATTGGCACAATTTGATTGGAGTCGGTAGAATCGTGTAGATCGACCTGCTGCAGCATTCAGCGGACATTAAATGATCATTTCATTAGAAACGAGAAGGGTATAACAATGTTTGCCTTTATTATCATTAGTGTCATCAGTGGGATATTGTTTGGTGTCCTTGACGGAGTGATCAATGCCAATCCTCTCGCTCAAAGGTTATACAAGGTCTATAGCCCAATTGCGAGGACATCGTTAAATCCGATCCTGGGTATTGTGATTGACCTTTTTTTTGGGTTTATCATGGCGGGGGTGTTCCTGCTTCTGTACAACAGCCTACCGGGTGCGACCGGACTGGTAAAAGGGCTGAGCTTTGCCGCCATAATGTGGTTTTTTCGAGTGGTCATGTCCGCGGCCTCGCAGTGGGTGATGTTCATCGTACCCGAAAAAACACTGCTCTATACAATCGCTGCTGGGCTGGGTGAGGTGCTTGTCTTGGGCATACTCTATGGGCTTACATTGAAACCTGGGATGTAAGTTTCCGATACAATGCGTCCTCATGGACTATTCGGGTTTATACTCCGTAGGACTCAATTATCAAAGACGTATCGATGAATAACTCGCTGTGGATAATTTATCCCCAATACGAAAAATGATATAGGAGGTGCTGCGTGAAGATGCGAATGACTTCCGTTCAGGGCTTGACTGCTGGTATAGCCTTACTGGTCGCCCTTATTTTAGCTGTTCAAACCCACGTTCAGCCTGCTTTCGCCCTTCCTGTCAATAATACCCTTTCATTTGTAAACGACAATTTGTATTCTATGGGGGAATATAACGTTATTTCCGCGACGATACATACCTACCTGCCACTGATCCATAGAGCATTTGAATTAATGCCGTGGATTGATCCAACCGATCGCCAGACATCACTCGACTATTTCAACCAGGTCTATCGCGCATCAGAAGGTATCCCCATCAGTTGGACCGGCAGCCACGCAGATTGTAATGCAGGCGAGACTTCACCAACCTTTCGTGAAGCCGTGCAGCTGCGGATTAATTATTTTCGCTCGATGGCCGGAGTTCCTGGAACCATCCAGTTATCCGACGAGTATAGCCGAAAAGCCCAACAAGCAGCGTTGATGATGAGTGTAAATGGTCAGCTCAGCCACAATCCACCACCCAGCTGGTTATGTTACACTGCTGAAGGCGCCCAGGCGGCAGGCAGCTCGAATTTATTCCTGGGCGTCTATGGACCTGCTGCTATCACTGGATACATGGAAGACCCCGGTAGTGGCAATTATTTCGTAGGGCACCGGCGATGGATCTTATACCCACAGACTTTACAAATGGGGACCGGAGACATTCCTAACACCGGTGGCTACTGGCCATCGAATGCACTGTGGGTCTTTGACGAGAACATGTGGAATCCTCGACCGGAAACCCGAGAAGAGTACGTCGCCTGGCCTCCACCCGGTTACACCCCGTACCAGGTCGTTTTTCCACGCTGGTCTTTTGCTTACGCTGACGCCGATTTTTCAGGTGCTACCGTGGCAATGAGCTCTGGTGGACAGAATATCCCTGTTGCATTGCAGCCCGTAGTCAATGGGTATGGGGAGAATACATTTGTATGGGTGCCAGACATTCCCATCGGTTCGCCTCCGCCAACAGACATCACCTATGAAGTGACTGTGACCGGAGTCAAGGTCAATGGCGTACCCCACATCTTTACCTACCAGGTGATCTTGTTTGATCCAGGAACACTGTCGGCGAAGCCTGATGAGAGATCATCAGGACAGATGAACGAACCCCCGAAGTGGCCCGCCAACCATTAAACCAGGTTTGATAACCAATCAAAAAGAATGAATGTCACAACACAAAACTTGTTGGAATCGACCCTGGAAAGGGCTAAAGGGTTTTATCGGTGAATGATTTTAGGAAAACTAGAAATATCAGAATGGATATTATTGGCTAAGCATATCGCCTGATATCGTGTATTTTATTCTCGATTCCCATCCTCCAAGGGATTTCGAAAACAAACAAGAGACCGTATAATCGCTTTTGGATATATCTATTTGAAAACGGAGTCGCCATTCACACAATGGAAGAACACATGAAAGTCTTTTTAACTGGAGGGACAGGGTTTATCGGACAATCCATAGCTAAGTCACTGCTAAAACGTGGCTATCGTATCATCGCATTGGTAATAAAACCAGATAGTTTACGTGCGCAGGGCTTGAAGAAAATGGGTGTTCAGTTAACTACAGGTGATGTTACCAAGCGTGAGTCAATGCGGGAGGCGATGCGGGGTGCAGATCTTGTGATCCATTGTGCCGGAAAATACGAGAATGGTTTGGATGCCGCAGGAAAACTACGCATGCGCACAGTCAATGTGGATGGTACTGATGCTATCCTTGGTTTGGCGCAGGAATTATCTATCCCACTAACGATTCATATATCCTCGTTACAGGCTTTTGGTGAGACTGGAAACCTAGTGCGTGATGAAACCTTCACAAGACAATTCCCCTGTCGCACATCCTATGAACAGTCTAAAACGGATGCCCACCATATCGCTGTCGAGTATCAACAGCGTGGTCTTCCGCTGATCATCGCCTGCCCACATCAAGTGATAGGTGTTAACGACCGATCGGTATATGGCTATTTACTTCGTCTTTTCGTCAATCGAATCTTGCCACCGATAAGTGTGTCGCCCAACTCGATATCCTGTTGCGTAGATGTGCATGACCTGGCAGAAGGTATAACCCTGGCGGCTGAGAAGGGTCGGATCGGCGAGACTTATTTTTTTTGTGGGGAAGCACGATTATTTCACGAAATCTACAACCTTTGGAGCAAGAAAGCCGGTGCGTATACTCCCAAACTATGGCTGCCAACCGGGCTTGCAACTGGTTTATTTGCACCTCTGGAACCAGTACAGCACGCATTGGGTTTACCCGCCGTCTTTTCGCGTGAATCCGTTCAAGCTGCTGCAACGAATTGGTATTATTCCAGCGATAAGGCGAAACGTGAACTGGGCTGGACTCATTGTTCTGCTGAAGAGATGTGGTATGCGGCAATTGATGGGGAAATCCATTTACTCTCCAAGCGAGAGAACCAGACCCTGTTGCAACGCTTGAAGCCGATGGAAATGGTTTATTAGCGGGGTAGGATGCTGTAGTGCTCCCAGCATCGCAGGTAATCGACGCCCAGGTCATCCACCATACGAGTAGGTGGAAAGGTGCAAACCAGCAAGTGAGATAATCACATCTTCTCGCAGGTTTGTTCTGCTCTCCGTTTGCTTCACAAGTAAATTGGCTTTTTATCGCCGGTTGACTTTTCAACCAATCCATCCTAAACTTATCCCATGCTCGCACGCGTATTCTCTTGTGCCGTTATCGGTTTGGAAGGTGTAGTGGTTGAAGTGGAAGTGGACACCGGTCTGGGTCTGCCGGGTATGACCATCGTTGGACTGCCTGATACTGCCGTCCAGGAAAGCCGCGAGCGTGTCCAAGCCGCCGTCAAGAACGCTGGAATTGAATTCCCCCGTAAACGGATCATCGTCAATCTAGCCCCTGCCTCCGTGCGTAAGGAAGGTCCGGCATACGACCTGCCTATCGCCCTGGGTGTGCTGGTGATGATGGGCAGGCTGCCGCAAGCCGCCTGCGAGGAAGCGCTGGTGGTGGGTGAGCTCTCGCTGGATGGTAGTGTGCGCCATTCCAGAGGTGTGCTACCCATGTCCGTCGTCGCTCGCCAGCAGGGCTTCAAGCGCATCTTTGTGCCTCAATCAGATGCCGCCGAGGCAGCCTTGATCCCCGACCTGGAGGTCATCCCGGTCACCACCCTCTCCGAGCTGTATGGCCACCTATCTGGCAGACACATTATTCCACCGCAGGAACCGATCAAACCTGAAGAGCTGCCCATCCAAACTCAGACCGATTTCAAGGAAATCAAGGGGCAGGAGCACGTCAAACGCGCTTTCGAAGTGGCTGCCGCTGGGGGTCACAACTTGTTGATGGTGGGTCCGATAGACCCTCGCGATTTTCACCAAACCAGCCCTTAACCTCTAGCTGCCAATCTTTATCTATATACACTTTTACGTGAAGCATTTCGTATATTTTTCGTTTATCTTCAGATCGAGGTTCTTGCTCTGACTGCAGACGTTTCCTGATTTTTTCTGAAAATACCTCTAGCGATTTGAGCGCCTCAGGTGTCGGTATCCTGGCAAGTTCATTTTCGACTTGCTCGATCTTTTGCTTGAGGTCTCTGATCTCGTCGTTTATCCGGTTTTTCTGCTCAAGGTATTCCAGTTTGGTTAACCCGATTTCGGGATCGAGGTAAGCATTATTGAGATTCGACCGCTCTTGCTCGAATTTCTTAAACTTCCGTTGGAGGGTCTCATAATGAGCAATCTGCATACCTTTAGAGGCTTCTTGTTGCTCGAGAGATTCACCATACCCTTTACGAAGTTTCTCGGGATCCATCAATAACTCTTTTACGATATTCCATACAATTGGCTCGAGCACTCGGGCCGATACCTGCCGGTTTATACAATGCCCCTCTTTAGTACGGTGTCGATAAGATTGCGCTTCATTAATCCGTCTATGGCGCCCAGCTAATGCTGTTTGTGTTACAAAAGGTCTCTCACACTCAGCACAAAAGACCATACCGGAAAGCATATAAAACCGCGTTGATGTATTTCTTCTTATCTGTCTATTATCTGTAAGTTTATTAGTGGCTGCCTGATATATCCATTTATCCACTATCGGGGTTGTCTCAATCCTTATCCACTCATCCCGGTCGCGCTCCGTCTTGGTATTTCGATTAATACGCTTGGATTTATTGTAATAAAAATAACCGGCATAAATTGAATTATTGAGAATATTTGATACGCTTGATTTCTGCCATGTTTTTCCGCCCTTGCTTGGAGGAATTTCCCGTTTATTCAAGGATTGGGCAATTCCTCTAATGCTGAGATTGTCATCGACATAAGCCTGGTATATCCAGCGGATAATACTAGCTTCTTTTTCATTTATCACCAAACCGCTTGGCGCATCCTTATCAATACAAAACCCAAAGGGAGGTCGACCGGCAACATATTTACCCGCTTCGGCCTTGCCTTTTTTGCCTCTATTGCATCTTTCAACCCTTTTTGTATTCTCCCACTTTGCGAATGTTGCATCGAGGTCTTTTCTTACTTCCCCCTCGGGGCTATCTTCATAATTACCCAAAACATATTCAACATTCACCCCGAGTTTTTTGAATTCCATTTCGAGAGTTTCTCGAATCCATGATCCACGCGCCATTCTATCCAAGCTGTGTACTACCAGGACATCAAAACCATTGCTTTTAAGGTATTCGAAGGCAGCACCCAATCCAGGTCGATTTACTTCAAGTGAGGTGTAATCATCTACAAACGCCGGAATGCCTCCATTGCCCGGCAAGGTATCATTGCCATTTTCGGGGTCAACATACCGATCCCCAACGATGGTATAACCAGCTTTTTTGGCATAAGCCAACATTGCGGTAATCTGGGTGCTTACGCTGTAATTGTCGCGCTGTATATCGGTTGATACTCTTGCGTAAAGTGCAGCTCGTTTACTCATTGTGTTGTCTAATTATAAACTAGTCATTATTAAGCGATTGCCAATCCTAAGTAATCGCATGGGGCAATGGTCAAATTCTGTCTCAGTCCTAAGTATCTTTCAGTTGTTACGATACTGGAATGCCCAAGACTGAGTTGAATTTGCTCCAGCGGAGCGCCTCCCGTGTGGCACAACCGGGCGTAGGTCCTGCGCAAGTCATGCGCCTTAACTCCCAAACTGCATATATCTGCATACCTTTTGACGATATTATAGACCGTTTCGGGTGTCATCTTACCTGGAAATAAACCCGCATAATGGCGCTTGAATGCCCTGAATATCGGGCCGGAATTGATACCGGCTGCATTTGTCCAGGTATCAAGCGCGGATTTACACCATGACGGAATTGGCACGGTCCTAATTCGGCCGCCTTTTCCTACCAGATCAACCAGGCACCATCGACCATCCCGCAATTGAATGTGATCAATTCGTAGGTTTGCAACTTCAGCGCGGCGTAAACCAGCTCCAATCATGACCGCCAAAACCGCTCTATCCCTCAATCCCTCAATCGTTGTGATATCAGGCGATTGCAGTAAGCGCTCCGCTTCTTTTTCGATAACCAGTTCCCGATCCTCGTGCCAAGACTTTTGACATCTTTTATCTTGGCAATTCCTGCAGCCAACCCCGTATCAATCAATCCGTTATCTGTCGCCTCTGATGCTAATTTTCGGACCGCACAAAGTCGCAGGTTGACCGCTGATGAGGATAGATTACGCCGCCTCAATGATTCCTTGTATGCAAGGACTTCGGCTTTACAGAATAACGGCTTGCCTCGATTTGTCCACCATCCAAAAAAGTCGTTTAGACTTTGCTTATAGGCACGTTTGGAATGGTCCGAATTAAGGTCATTGATCACCAATCCGATCAATGGCTCTAATTCATTTGTGGGGTGTAATGCTGTAATCTCATTCATATAATGCCTCCTAATCCTTTCATTACTGCTCACCACGCTCCGGGTGGTGAGCAGAATATGAAATGATTAAGATTGAACCTTCGCGTGCTCCTGGCAAGCATTATCGAGAATAGTGATGCCCTCAAAAATTCTGGTGACTTCCTCGCCAAGCTCCTCATTGTTCACCTGTCCGGGACCGCCTGTTATGCGCATATTAAGCATCGCGTTTGCATCTGCCAGGTCGTAGATTGCCGTCTGCACGGGTTCGGGTAGCTCCAATTCCTTTAAACTGGATTGGATTTTCTCCATTGCAAGATCCGATAATTCGCCAAGAATGTTATTTGTGGTTACTGAATTCGTGTCCATTTTTATCTCCTTTGATTTTTAGTGTAATTGATTGTCGGGTAACTTTGGTGACTGGTCTCGTTTCAGTTGATGCCTCTCCTCTCCCGCGGTATAAAAAACCGCTTGCCCTATCCAGGTAAGCGGTCTAGCTGATAAAATTAATTCAACTCGATTGCCGCTTACATCGGCATTGGGTTAGGATCGGTTGGGTGCTAGTAACACCCGGCCGATCCGCTTTATTATGAGGATTTCAATTTTTCCTCATAAGCTTTAAGAAATTTCTCAACTGCATCCAGATCAAGCTCAAATCGTTCTCCAGTTATCGTGTTGCCTTTGGAATCAATAATCATATATTTCAAATGGTCATCTACACTCCAAAGTCTCTTTTTAGATTTATGCAAGGATAACTCAAGTCGGTTAGCCCAATTTCGCAAACGAATTTCACGTACTTTATCGCTTGTCATGTGTTACTCCAGATTACAGGTAGATTACTTTTGGAGTGCTTTTCTGCTGATTGACTTCGTTTTCGAGCGGTAGAACGTCCAGGACAGTGACGGTTGTTTGGTCGTTATTGAAGATTGCCTGGAGATCCGGCGAAAGTCCTTCGAGCACCTGCTTGCGGACTTTTGGCATATTTTTTTCTAAGAGGTCTTTCGTGATCGTGAACATTGGATTACCTTCCTTATTACTGTATATATTACCAGATTATATACTGTTTGTCAAGTATTTCTAATCTTTCCACAGATAATCTGAGGTTTGAGCAATTCCCCTCAGTCGGTGTTATTTCACATAGATGGGGCGTACTAAGCGGATAGCTAAGGTGCCATTGGTTACTTATACAGAGAACATTTCAAAAGATTCGGGCAATCACCTGGTACCTGTTTAGAAAGGAGTCATGCTATGGACTTAATAATAGTTTTTCTACTTGGTTTCCTATTGGGGGAATATGCCACTATCCGAGCATTAATTTATTTACTCAAACAAAACTCCGAATCAGATATTTTAACAAAAATAACGGGCGGCCTCACAAGCTGCCCGTTATTCGTTCCTCAAGATCGTGTCATAGCCTGTAAATACAATTGACCGTCAAATGCTATTCCGCCTGCAGTCACCCAGCCTTGTTGTAATAAGTCGCTTACCAACTGGGTTAAACGGATGACCGTATCTGAAGATACAATTTTGTAAAACATGCCAGCTCCTTTTGATCCTGGGGGTGATTCTGAAGGGTTATTTTATCCAGCCAACGTAACGCAACAATTCAATAATAACAACGATAATTAGTAGCAACCCAGCCCATCCCCATAATGGATTGCCTTTACCATAAGCTGCGCGCCTGGCTGATTTTTTCCAATCATTCCGGGAAAATGGATTAAAGCCCATTAATTATTTAGACTGGTTTTTATTACTCAATTGAGAGCGGCAATTAGAATAAAACAAGATTTTATTCGAGCATTCTAAACATTGTACTCTCATCGATATTTTTAACATTTGTTAGGGCATTTTCGATACGCAACATTAATTCATCGGAAATCTGAGACAAATATTCAGTCCTCGAATTTTCTATAATATTCGATTGGATAAGTCTCCAATTGTCGCATTCAATCAAAGTATCGCCATTAATTCCGCTAATACCCCCATCGCCAACAAAAACAGTAGTATTTTTATAAGCATACTCTGTGTGAGAAGTCGTAAATATAACAGCCAAATCCCGACTATTTCGGTTGTAATCTTCCATCAGAATACAATATTTATATCTTGGAGACTTATCTTGGGGGAATTGATATTGAAGTGAAAATACCGCCCCCCTTTTTGCTCGCGCCTTATTAAATGCCGCAAGCATTGAACTTTAAAACGAGGCTAGAATACTATCTATTTCTTCTGATTCTTGTTTAATAAATTCCTCATATTCGGGGTCTGGATCTTCATTTATCTTCATATTGTCCCTCCATTGTGCAATAACGGGGTGTAGGACAATCGAATTTAAATCCAGTTTTTCCCCATATAAGGTCTTCCCTTGTTTCTTTTCCCTGGCAGTAATGATTTTCATTGGATCTGTACCATATGCTATATTCTCTAAATCTATAGGGGCATATCCACTAATTCTATCGAGAACTCTCTTCACAATTAATTTATCTATTTCACCTAGTTGCGGCTCGAACCTAAATTCTTCTCCAATAGAATGACAATTCTTTGGAATTCCAGACCTGGTAGGGATTACGACCAAGTTTACCTCAAATCCATTCATTGAATCCAACGCATTTTTAAAATTCCGTGGCAGGGGTCCTTTTTTCTGGCGCGTATATATTTCACCAGAAATTGTATGCCCAGTAATATACATACTTTCCACATCCACCAGATATAAAATCTTGGCTAGCTCGATGGATCCAACAGCGTGGTCTAGATTTTCAATGATATATAATAATAAACTTTGTAATGAAGTTGGATTCATGGTCTCCTCCGAATCCGAACGTATAAATAATAGCATTAATGTTCTGAGAAGTCAAATATATATTATTAGGGTTTCGAGCAATACTTTAATATATTTACTTTCAATCACAAAATGCATATCGATAGCACCAAAATCATATATTCACCTACGGTATAGTTATGACTTTACCCGGATTATTTGTACCCTGCCTAATTCCGTCAAATGCTGGAACGTATCACGATCTAAATATATCCGCCCATTATTGGCATTAACCCAGTAACTACCGCCACCATCTGTAAATACCAACTTGGCTGGTTTCCAGGCTTTACGTGCTTTAAGTCGCTTCTTATTTTGACGTTTACTCATGGATAATCAGAATTCCCGTTGTTCCCTTTTTGGGGGGAGCTGCCCGATTGCAACTCCCCCAACTCCGGAGATTTCATGGCTGAATACTTGATAACTTGGTTAGTCGCTGTCGGATCGTGCCTTCCCCAGCCAGGGCAAGCCATTTTTCAGCCTGTGCCCACGCTTCGTGTTCGCGCTTATTGGCTGCAGCTCGCCTTTGGTCCATAAGCCAATCGGGGGCGGCGTATTTGCCCTTCGAGGCGCGTACCTCTGGTACGCTATCAAATGCGCTCTTTTCAGCTAATCCGTCAAAGTGCAAGCGGACGTGAGCGCACTCATGTAAAAACGTTTCCAGCCGTTGCTCACGGTCAATATCGGGGTCAATCTGAATTAGTGCCTTGTCGCCGCCTCGCAAGGTCAAACCCCTGGCACCGGGCAGGATCGGGGGGCACCATTCCAAGATCACCTCACGCCCTGCCAGGTGGGGAGCCACGCGGCTATATAGCAGGTCAACCCACGCAATTTCAACCGCCTTTACTGCCGCCTGCAGCTCGTTCACCGTATAGCCTCGGGCTTAATCAGGTCAATTTCAATTTTGGCAATTTGCTCAATCGCTTTGTCGATTTCCGAATCAATACTCCAAAGTGACCGGATCTTGCCATATTTTGCCTGCAGCTCGCCGCGTAGTTTTTTGAGGTCGTCTACATAAGTTCTCAAAATAACGCCCTGCTGGGTGGGTGAAATTTCACGGTCCGATATAACAAGATTAAGCCGCTTTATGGCTTTTTCTAAGCGGGCTTTGTCCTCGGCCTCAAGCCTCTTTGGCCGCCTTTTTTTGTGCTATTTGTTGCTTGGCTTTTTTGCTCAATAAGATGTTACTCATGGTCTTGCGCCTCCAAAGTTAGTATGTCCGTTCCCGCTTCCGGGGTTGCCTTTTTCCCGGCTGCCGCCTCCCTTAATGTTTCTGCTTTCCGTTTCCATTGGGCTGAAAGAGTCAATGCATTTTGTCCCATTTGACGTCGTTCCTGTTCGTCATATTTCCGGGCGCGCTCGTAATTCTCAGCCTCTTTTTGGCGTTTTTTCTCTAACTCCGCCTGGCGCTTTTTATTTTCCCGCTCGCGCTTGTCCCACTTGGATTCCTCACCCCATAGTTCAGGACGAAAGCCCCGGGTATTCTTTAGCGCGGTTGTAATGGCTTTTAATAGCGGTTCTATGTGGGGCAACGTATCAAAATGACCGCCCATAGTACCAATCTGCTGTCGGGTTTTTTCTAATTCGTCAAAAGCCAATTGCACCCCGGTCAATGCTTTGATCACTTCCAAGATCCGCTCATGCTCGGTTTGCTTTATATCCTCCAGCCTTTTATTATTTTCGGCTTTGATCACATCGCGTAATTCCCGCTGATTGACGGTAATTTGCTGTTTGACCTTGAGCAATACAGACCGCTTTGAAGTCAAGCTAGTATTAGCCGTCTCAAGCGCCTCGATCGATCCCGGGGCTGATAGATCCGGCGCCTGGGTTTGCAGCTCAAGGTTTTTAATGTCATTTTCCAGGCGTTTTACCTGGCTTTCCAGATCGGTTATCGTTCTTTCGATCTCTTTACGTGTACGCATGATATATTCTCCTATCAAATTTGTTGCCTGAGTTATCAGGCTGGATACATCTTGATTTGGATTTGCTTCTGTTATCAGCACAATCCAGGGTAAAACCGTGTTGTAAACTTTATCTAACCGCTGCCGCTCGGGTGTATCATAGTCTTCCAGCCCACGGCGCCGGATCAATCCCTTCCACAATTCAAATAGTTTTTGTAATTGCTTCTGGTTATAACTTTCCGGCAAGTGTCACCTCCCAATATCTAGGATCGATTGACCAACCGGCACCCTCACAATATTGGGCGCCGCAAGTGCTCAAAAACGTCACCGCGCTTAATGCTCTTTTGGGATTATCCTTCACCCTGGTTGGTCTTGTATCAAGTATCGCCTGCCTGACAGTTGCAACCATCAGCAACCGGTAGGGATACGAGTTATTTTCTCCACGTCTTATGTGTCTTTGGATTGTCTCGCCTGCCATTTCTACCACTCACCTTTTAGAATACGCACCATGATTGATACGCTCCCTGCTCGACCGCTGACAACGCAGCCATAGCAAGGGCGACAATCGGATCTATCTTGAATGATGTTTTTTCCTTGGCTATCCTCCATCCGCGGCTTGTCTGTAATGCGATAGCGTGCGAGGCTGCTAATCGCATCTGTTCATCGGGATACAAGATTAGATTATTCGCTTTTATCAGCTCATATAGATTTGTTCCCATTGTCGTGAGATTAGGTACCGATTGAGGAAATTCAACCATCGGTATTCCATCGGATCGTAAGCGCCCGGATAGATCGTGCAACTGATAAGGGTCATATTTGACCTCTGCCAGTGAATAACCCTTATTGAGCTCACGAATGAAATCCCCGATAGTGCCGTCTATATCTAGAGGGTCATTAGCCGTTGGCTGCCAGATTCTATGACGAAAGAGCACAACTTTTCTGATTTCGGGATCGTATGTGACCCCAACAACCGCGGCGCTGTCATGCTTGATACTTCCATCTACACCCAGATATAACGAATAATCATGGTTGGGTAAAACCGGTCTATGTTCCGGGTTAATGCAAGCATCCCATAAGTCCAGTTCAATAAATGCCTCACTGCCTGTCGCCCGCTTATTCATGTGAAGCCGGTCAAACGTGCCCGGACGTAACGAGGCGCGCTGTTCTGAATAATAGACTTCAGCTTGTTTGGGTGTGCCTCTAAAGCATCTGGATTGTGCTTCTAATCCATCGATGTGAAAGAGCATAAGACCATTGTTAATGAAGATAGGCCACTCATTAGATACCAGATCACCCTTCAATCCCCGGTCGACAAGACTGTGCCAGGTGTTACTCTCGCCCTCAAATCCACTATAAGAATCGCATACCCTAAGCGCCGGTAATCCATAGAGCACGCCTGGAGGTGGTGTAAGTTCTTCGTAAGCACGGATACCACCTTCATAAATAATGCCCCATGCCTCAGTATGCGAAGCGGTCAAATGGTTGGCGCCTGCATTCCCAGCCGCGTCAACTGCAAGCGCCTGGATCGTGCTGCCGGTCGGCTCAAATATGAGCTGCCTTGCAGTCGCTTTGACATTGCGCTTGAGATATTCATTACGCCGGACCATCTCCGCTATCTCTTGGAATTGCCGGGACGCTGATTGATCAAAGTCATTGCCAATTGCGAAGTGATCACCGGGTAATGCCAACCAACGCCATGCTAACAGGACCGAATTAACAAACGTCTTGCCAGTCTTCTTAATATTGCTGATTGCCAGAGTGGTGATGACTTCCCGATAATTCCACCATGCCTCTAATACCGCACGCTGCCAGGGAGTGAGCTGTACCGGCTTTCGATCAATCCCAATCCAGCCGTATTCACCCTCAGCCCATGCAACCGGACCAACCTCACGCCAATGGATTACCAGTTCATCAACTTTGTTTTTTGACATTTCGCTTTCCCTTTTTGTCAAATCCGAATAAGGTCCAACACTCACCACAAAATAAACCGTATTTGCTCTTATGGATGGCCGGTGATTTACAGATATCACACCGCTTTGGCTGCAGCTTATTTTTCTTTCCCACGCCTCACCACCTCGAGCACCCTGGATGCATCAAACTCATTGTTATTCTTTTCTCGTTTGCGAATCTCAGTCCAGGCACGGAGCGCAAGCGAAGCAAGCCATCCATAACGCTGTATATATTTATCCAATGTCTGCAGATCACCATCTTCAGCCGCTTTCGATATTGCTCCCCAATACAGATCCGATGCTGCCTGGAGACGTTGTGCATTTCGCAGCTCCAACGCGCCCGCTCCATCTGTTTGATATTCTGCCTGGACCTGGACCTCCGCCTCATGAGCAATCCCGATGAATGGTTGGCCGCTCGCGATCCGTTTTATCGCTCCGGCACCACCGTGTTTTATTGCGTGCTGATTGTCAATCCCATCTTTTTCTGTCATTGGTTTTCCCTATGTTTGTCATACCGTGCATTATCGTAAGTGTAGATTGTCACGCAAGCGCGTCATTTTCTAACCTTCTAAACCCGTTTCGCAAGTATTAAGCGCCTTTTTAAGAGGGTATGCCGCGCTATGGTTGTATGGTTTTATATAGAAGTTATGCAACCTTACAACCATGCAACCGTGGTTGTATTGGTTGCAATGGTTGTATAAGTTGTTATGGTTGTAATACTTCATAAAATACATCCCTGCCAATCTCTTCTTTATGCACTCTACGGTTAGTCCATAGTGTTGATAGAATGCGGTAAACGTTACCCTTGTTGATTGCTGTTGCCCTGGCAATGTCTATCACGCGTGCTTTCCCAAATGCCGTAAGTGCATCGAATACCGCGGTTTCCTGTTCTGTCATTCGTAGCTCATCGTTATCGCCTTTTGATTGCCAGCACCATAATTCCGGGTCCCATTGGAGGGCGAGGTCAACTTCGTCAATATCGCGCCCGCGTCCTAATAACTTTGCGCCTGCCTTGCCCTGTTCTTTATAAAGCGCCAATACTACGTCGGCGGATTTCACCTTCTCGGACGAATAAAGAATGTCGTCAATTGGGTCGTTATCGAAGCCGTTTGGCTTGCGGGTGTGATCACTAAACGTGATAGATATATTTCGGTTTACTGCAATGGTCTGGATTTGGTCAATACACCGCCCTATCACTTCCGGGTGGTCCTTTTGCGATAGTCCAGGAAATGCTCGGGTGAGGGTGTCGAAGATCACCATTCGATAATCAACTGCAGCTAATTCGATTACAAGGTCCTCCAGCCCGCCTTTGTGCATCGGTTTCCAGGTGCGCTCAAATGTTACAAGCGCATCCCGAGGCATTCCCATTTTCTTTATTCGATCCTGGAGGCGCCGGGGTCCATCCTCGAAAGCAACATAGAGAACGTTACCTTTTTCCACCGGTTTATTAAAACATTCCACCGCTCCCAACTGCTATCGCTGCCTGGAGAAGCAACCAGGATTTTCCAACTTTCGGACGGCCGCCAATAATACTTAATCCCTCAGGTATCAGGTTTGGAATGGCCCATTTCGGCTCTGGGAATTCTGCATCTAATAATTCTGCAACCGTCCAACGCTTCTGAGAGGATGTTCTCGCCGGAGGTATATTGGGATCTGCTGGTAGATTCTCCATCGGGGTGGTAAGATCCCAATCTGGAGGCGGTTCCGGTTCTGGAGGCTGGGATTGTATTTCGTCAAATACTTCATCAATAAAATTATTATCTAATGCCATGCTGTGAGATCCTCAATGTTAGATATCCAGCCCTGTAAACCGGTAAGAGTATCCAGGGTGATCGATAACCGCTTTAATTCTTGGATGGCTGCGGGTCCATCTTCGTATAAGTTCGTTGGCTTAAAAATCCACTGACAATAATCGCTCAATACGCCTTGATCACCCGCAACCTTGACAACCATTCGGCATTGATCGTCATCTGAGGTTGCCTGTAATTCGGGTAGTTTTGCCCTGACTGCCTGGATAAACTTTCGGGCAATGTTGTCTGTGAGTAGATCGTCGGGTAAATTCTCCATCTTTGGCAACATCCAGACCGGATCGATTGCCGTGCATCCCGCCAACAATCGGGTGAGTTCGTTCTTTCGCAGGATGATTACGTGTTGAAGGTCCATAATTTTGTTTAGGCGCTCTTATTGAAGAGACGATAGAAATTCATCCATGCTTGAATTTTCCTGGTAATACTCGTTAAATCCTGCCACGTAACTATCGAAGATCCTGGCAGCCTTATCACCTTCATTCACGGCTTTTCCAATCTCTAGAATGGCAATATATTTCTCAATTGAGTTAAGGATGATTTGTCGAGCTGCTTGGTCGGGTAATGCTTCCCATTGATAGGAACCGGGTTTATCGATATTCTCAGGAATGTTATATTTAATCGCATCGCCTTGATTTAATCCGCGGCGGTCAACGATAAAATCCACATTGCACCATTTGCGAATATCTGCTATCGATGTTTCGGGAATGGTCAATCCAGCCAGGTCATAATCTCCAAAATACAGGATTACAATCGGCCTCTTATATCGTTTAAATTTGTCTTCAAGTGATTTCGCGATTTGCCATTTATATGAGATTGAGGGCATACCGGAAAATGGCCTGAGTACAATTCCTCTTACGTAATGTTGGAATTGCCTGGACATTGCCTCAGCTTCGTACCATGCCTCGAGGTAAAGCGTTTGTCGATAGAAATGGTCCAGGGTGCAAGCAAATCCACCTCTGAATAACTCTTTACCCAATCATCAACGGATTGATATCCACCGGTCGGATCAAACAATTCCCGCCTATCATCAACCAGGGTATCAGGTCTCCAGCCCTCATAGAATGAGTGTCGTGCCCGCGATAGTAAAGGGATGCATTTATTTGAATAATCATCTTTTGAGTTATAAAATCCTGCCTGGAGCAGCTGGTAGAATAGCCAACGAGTGGTTACTTTATAGGGAACCTGACTAACGAATCTCCATGCTGCAGCAAGTATTTCACGGCCTTTTGAATTTGGCGTGTAATTCTCATTTGAGTAAGCCATGATTGCCCCCGGCCGATACACAGTTGATTTCTCCAATAAGTTCTTCGAATTCATCAGCAATTTCGAATAATCCTAACGCGGTTGCCTGGCGTTTCAGTACTTTCAGCACGGAGGTGTGCTTTAAGCGCATGTCGATATTCGTTGCTGATTGGCGGTCCGTGAAGTATTCAAGTTTGGATCTATCCGTGGGATAATTGAGTAGATGTTGATTTAAGTTCATTATTGGTTTCCACCTTTACCGCCTCCCCACTCCCGGCCAGGTCTTGGGGGGCGGTTTCTTTTTCATCCGAGGGCCAGCTGAGGATGAAAGCATACACTCGAGCAAGTATCGCAGTCTCAGGATGTTTCATCTCTTCAATGTGATTCACGGCAACTACTTATCTTCCTTGTGAGTTACCACAATATTTAAGTCGGTCTGATTTTCTAGTAATCCACGCCGCTCGAGTTCTTTACGAATAATAAAACGTGCCTCTTCTGGAATTGCCCGTAATTCATTTATTGCCATTCGGCCAAGTGCCGAATATTCGACTTGCTCCAATGTTATTTTTATATTTACTGTCATCATATGCCTCCCCAAAAAAAATAGACGGTGATTGTTTCATCACCGTCTATTGTCTATGGGGTTATATAACTCAGTCAATAATCATTTATTATCACTTCTTGTCATCAGTTTTTTTCTTCGCTCAACGTCGGTTGGTATTTTTGCCCTCTGGATATTTCAGTCTAAGCCTAGAAATATAATTTGTAACAACTCTAGGCTGCACATGTATTGTTTTCCCAATTTGAGAATTTGTCCAACCAGAGCACCATAATTCAATAATTAATCTATCACTTGAATGATCTTTAATATTTTCCCACGGTTTTGTAACTGTTGAAATCGAAAGTGGCTTACCTGCTTGCTCGGGTGCATCTTGGATCTCAACTGAATGGTGACGAATCCTATCGGTATATGTTTCTATTATCCACTTGTCAATTACTACCCAGGACACACCTGGACCGATCGAACGCCCAATAACTTGTATTCCATCTCCTATTGATATTGCAGAAATCACTCCAATTGTGATGTCATTGCTTCTTTCAAGGTCGCTTATGGTCACATTAGTGAATGTCTGCTTTTCCCCTCGCATAATCAATTAGATTTTGCAAGGGTTGTTTTACAATTTCTATAGAATAATCCAAATCATTATCGCCCGGATTAATTATTCTCAAATCAGAAAAGAAATCCGCTCCAACCGATAAATATTCAGCGGTGTGCATTCGTGAATAAACCGTAAACCAATATGCGAATTCTTTTGGGGTTGATCTATCTATTATGATTTTAAATTCTTGTTTGATTGCCATTGTCCACGCTCCTATCTTTATCCACCTGGAGCATGATATACTTCACGCTGCCAGGCTGCTGTAACCAGCTTGACCGTCGCCCTGGTGCTAAATCACCGAGGGCGTTTCATTATTCTACTATCGAAATACGGCTCCTAATAGGTTTCCGGGTTGAAATAAATCAGCTGGAATTGAAAATGCAACGGTCATACGTTCATCATATATTAATGGTCGGTCCACCGGGCGCAGGTAAAACTCTGCTGGCGCGCGCCATGCCTGGCATTCTCCCGCGTCTGACGATCGAAGAAGCCTTGGATGTAACCCGCATTTATTCGGTGGCAGACCAGCTACCCCCGGATGTCCCACTGATCCAGAACCGTCCATTCCGTTCCCCACACCACACCATCAGCCACGCCGGTCTGGTCGGCGGCGGCAACTGGCCACATCCAGGTGAGATATCATTAGCCCACCGAGGCGTGCTCTTCCTGGACGAGCTTCCCGAGTTCGGGCCACGCGTACTCGAGGTGATGCGCCAGCCAATCGAAGACAAGGTTGTCACCATCAGCCGCGCTCAGGGCTCGCTGACCTTCCCCGCAAACTTTCAGCTGGTAGGCGCTATGAACCCCTGTCCTTGCGGATACTACGGTGACCCGGTCAAAGCCTGCACGTGTTCACCCGGGATCGTTACCAAATACCAGAAACGAATTTCCGGTCCTCTTCTCGACCGTATTGATATCCATATCGAGGTGCCCCGCGTCGATTATGATAAACTGAGCGACCAGCGCCTGGGGGAACCCTCATCTGATATCCAAAAGCGGGTTGAGGCTGCCCGCCAGCGACAGAGGGATCGATTTAACAGTGCAGCCAACCAGCCACCCGAGAGTAGCCCGACAGAAAGTATGCCGTTCGATTTGACCAGTACAGTTGTACAATGTAATGCTGATATGCGCCCGGCGGAAGTGCGCCAGTTTTGTGACCTGGATGAAACCAGCCGCACCTTGATCCGTTCAGCCATGAGCCAGCTGCAGCTCTCTGCCCGCGCCTACCACCGCATCCTCAAGCTGGCACGGACCATCGCCGACCTGGCTGGGAGTGAAGTGATCCAACCCGCTCACCTGGCGGAGGCGCTGCAATACCGTCCCCGGACGCTGGAGATGGGATAATTATTGTAAGACTAGGGGTAGTTTAATTTAACAATGATAAATATTTATGCTCAGGCTTATAAACGGTCGTAAATTTTCAACGTCAAGTTTTGATCGATGAGGTAAAACGTAGATGAAAACAAATCTAGTCCGCATTTTTAGTATTGCCCTGGTATTTTCATTTATACTTCCCGTGACGCTCTGGACGCAATCTACGCCATTTAAAAAAGTTTCGCCGGCAGGATTAATCCAGGATTATAAAATTTATATTCCGTGGGTAGAAAATCAATTCAGATCTGGCACAGTCTTCGTACATGCTGGAGAATTCCAGATGGGCTGCGACCCGGACTACAACAATGGCTATGGGTGCCTACCGGGTGAAGAACCCTTGCACATCGTCTATCTTGACGCCTATTATATCGATAAAAAAGAGGTGACTAATGCCCAGTACGCAGTATGTGTGGCGTTCGGAGCCTGCGCTCCGCCTGAATTGAATTCCTCCTACAGCCGATTGTCCTATTACGACAATCCAAGCTTTGCCGATTTCCCGGTGATCTATGTCTCCTGGTATGATGCACGCGACTACTGCAGCTGGTCAGGCAAACGCCTGCCGACGGAGGCTGAATGGGAGAAAGCAGCGCGCGGGACAAGTGACACGCGTACCTTTCCGTGGGGTGAACAAAGTGCAGACTGCACTCTGGCGAACCATTGGTACATGATAGATCCCGTGAATCATAGCTACTGCGTTGGCGATACTAATGCGGTAGGGAATTATCCAAGCGGAGCCAGCCCTTATGGTGCGCTGGATATAGCCGGAAATGTCTGGGAGTGGGTGAACGACTGGTGGCAAGAAAACTATTACAGCGTCTCGCCGCCAAGCAACCCGCTTGGTCCAACCAGCGGTAGCGATAAGGTGCTGCGCGGCGGCAGTTGGGAAACGGCTTGGCTTCACCAGCGCGTGGCGAACCGTGACTATAGCGACCCAGTATCGCGCAACAACGCATCCGGTTTTCGTTGTGCGGTAAACCCATAACCTTGATTTTCCAGGGTGTTCTCTTTGGTTTTCTTTCGGTTGAGCATCAACAGACACTAGAGGATAAATTACCGCCTTTGTATTTCTACCAAGCGCTTTTCCTTTATCGGCTATGAGATTATCTTCAATGTTGAAGCAAGTTCTTCGAAATCTTGCTCCCGCCATTGAACTGCACCATACGCCTGTCCCTGCGGATATTACGGTAACCCGGTCAAAGCCTGCGCGTGTTCACCCGGCATCGCCACCGAATACCAAAAGCGTATATCCAGTCCCCTTATCAACCGGTTTGATATCCATATCGAGGTGCCCCGCGTCGATTATGATAAACTGAGCGACCAGCGCCTGGGGGAACCCTCATCTGATATCCAAAAGCGGGTTGAGGCTGCCCGCCAGCGACAGAGGGATCGATTTAACAGTGCAGCCAACCAGCCACCCGAGAGTAGCCCGACAGAAAGTATGCCGTTCGATTTGACCAGTACAGTTGTACAATGTAATGCTGATATGCGCCCGGCGGAAGTGCGCCAGTTTTGTGACCTGGATGAAACCAGCCGCACCTTGATCCGTTCAGCCATGAGCCAGCTGCAGCTCTCTGCCCGCGCCTACCACCGCATCCTCAAGCTGGCACGGACCATCGCCGACCTGGCTGGGAGTGAAGTGATCCAACCCGCTCACCTGGCGGAGGCGCTGCAATACCGACCACGAGGTATAACGGAAAACTAATCAGCTAACCATCATTCAGACTACAGAACAGAAATCCACAGCCAGCCCTGGAGAGAGAATGAGCAAAAAACCCTTATTGGTTGGTATCGCACGAAAACTGCAGCTAACCCTTTTGTTGATCTTATTATCAGCTTGTACCCCCTTTACTGGTGCTACGAATATCCCATCGGAAATATCAGCTGTTATTACCATAGCCCCGACAACGATCACCTCCCCAATAGATACACCCTCACCTACGGTAGCTGCGACCCTCACAATCGCACCATCTGCAGGTAAAGGGACAGATTCCATCATCTTACATCAAACTGGAACCCCTACAGTTAGAGTTCAAGAAGTCGTGACCGGTACTTGCCAGCTTGAACCGGTCATCCAACCACCTTGGCCAGATAGAACCTTCACGCCTAACGAATTAGACAGCGAGAACGGATTGCACATCACTGGCCGCCCTCAACAGATTGACCTGGCAACCTATACCTTACAAGTTTCCGGTCTTGTCGACCACCCCCTCAGCCTGACTTATGATGAATTACGTTGTATGCCGAAGATAACAGATAATCCTGAGCTGAATTGTCCCGGGGTATTTATCGATAGTGCGATCTGGACTGGAGTGCCTATTAAGCATATCCTGGAGCTGGCGGGAGTACAGCCAGGCGCTACAAAGCTCACCTTGGTGAGCGCAGACGGGTACCAGGTGAAGCTTCCTTTAGAGACGGCCAGTAAGGATGAGAATTTCCTGGCTTACGAAGTGGACGGAAAACTACTACCTGTCCAGCATGGGTTCCCGCTACGGGCGGTATTCCCTTCGATGTGGGGCTCGTACTGGCTTAAATGGCTGGTTGAAATCCGTTTATCATGAGCGTTCAAGGGCGATAGAAAGCTAACTGCCCATTTTATATACGAATCTTAGACACAAGATAGCAACTAGTAGCTATTCGCATGTCCAAGGATGGATTATTTTGATTATGGCTTTTAACTATCACCAGCCTTTATTTGAGGAATGGTCGGATAATAACCCAGCGCTACTCGAGTGATAATTAATAACATGGCGCAAATGGCAATTGATGAGGAGTTGCTAGAAATGCTCGGAAATGATGATCCTCAAGTTAGATATTTGGCATTTGAACAGTTACGAGATAATAAAGAATCTTCTAAAGCCGTCGTTGAGGCTCTCTATAAGCCTCTCATGATGAGGATAGGAGACCGCATATAGAGCTATTAATGCACTCCAAAGCCATGTTTACCATAAGCAATTAATAATAATGAAAACCACAGAACCTTATCAAACAGTAGAACCTGCTCAAGCAACATTGGTCCCGACCACAGCAGAAATATCAGCTTCGCTTGATACTCCAAAGGCCAGTTCAAAGGAACTTGAACAAATTGAAATTCCAATTCCAGTGGTAGTCCCCGATTGGTTACAATATTGCCAGGCAATAACTTTCTTCTTCAGTTCACTGGCGTTAATAACATCGATAATAGAAAGCGATTCTTCAGAATTTCTCTATGGTGCTGGCAGGATATATATATTTGTCATCATTGTTTATTTCGTATTACAACTTTATGTAATCAAGAAATTTGGTTTTAAGGAAAGTTTGCAATTTCTAGGAAAACTTGCCAAAATATTATCTCGACGCCGGTAGATTATCAGGTACGTCCGCTCGCTGATCCTCTCGATGACGAGGTAGCTCTCGCAATCAGAGCTGCCTTATCAATGCGTCCTAAAGCTAGTGGTCACCGTCGTACACTTGATGAAAGGCGATAACCTCCAACCCGCCGAACTAGCCCAGTCATTACCGTATAGGCTGAAGTTAATGGAGATTTAAACCAAATTAGTTGAGAACATCACATCGAAATGAAAAGAAGAGGATAATTGATGGCGGAAAACTTCATATTGGCCCATGACCTTGGTACGACAGGAAACAAAGCTTCATTATTCGATGAACAGGGAAAAGTACTAGCAAGCTCGTTATCCACATACGGCACCGAATATCCACAGCCTAACTGGGTGGAGCAAAATCCCGAAGATTGGTGGAAAGCGGTTTGCATCTCTAGTAAACAACTGTTGAACACCACGCGGATCACCCCTAAGCAGGTTGTCTGCATCTCGTTTAGCGGTCAAATGATGGGTTGCGTTGTCCTCGATCGCCGAGCCCGCCCATTGCGTAACGCCCTTATCTGGGCGGATATGCGTGCCATTCCACAGGCAGAGCAGATAATTTCGAAAGTGGGTATGGAAAAAGCTTACAGCATTACCGGGCACCGCATAAGCTCATCGTATTCGGCTGCCAAGATCATGTGGATACGCGATCACCAACCAGAAATTTTTCGTGAGGCATATAAATTTGTACACGCCAAGGATTTCATCGTTGCCCGTTTAACGGGTAAATTTGCCACAGATTTCTCTGATGCTGGAGGCATGAACCTTTACGATCTGGAAGCGTATGACTGGTCTTCCACCATGCTGGACGCAGCCAGCCTGGACATCTCGATATTACCCGACCTTCACGAATCGACTGATGTTGTTGGAGAGGTGTTGCCATCGATTTCCGATGAGGTTGGTTTGGCTGCTGGCACTCCAGTGGTCATCGGTGGTGGAGATGGCTGCTGTGCTGCAGCGGGAGCGGGTGTAGTGCGGGAGGGATCTGCTTACAACTACCTGGGATCCTCTTCCTGGATTGCGATCGCCAGCAAGACGCCAATCTATGATCCTTCAATGCGGACTTTCACCTGGGCTCATTTAATGCGTGGCATGTACAGCCCATGCGGAAGTATGCAGGCTGCTGGGGGTGCATACCAGTGGCTGCGTGATACCTTCTGCCTGAAAGAAAAAGAACAAGCTCAACAGCAAACAATCAGTCCCTATGAACTAATGGACCTGCTGGCAGAACAATCTGCCCCGGGTGCCAATGGGCTGCTTTTCTTTCCCTACCTGTTGGGAGAGCGATCGCCCCGTTGGAATCCGGACGCACGGGCAGCTTATTTTGGCCTGACAATGGGGCATAACCGCGCCGATATTATTCGGGCTACCCTCGAAGGTATCACCATGAACTTAAAGGTGATTTTGGACGCGTTTCGTGAGCAAGGAGCCCAAATTAATAACATGCGTGTGATCGGTGGTGGTGCAAATGGACGAATTTGGCGCCAGATCATGGCAGATATTTATGGTATTCCCATTCATCGCCCTGCTCTGCTGGCTGAAGCAACTTCATTTGGTGCAGCTTTGGCTGGAGGGATTGGAGTGGGTATCTATAAAGACTGGAGTCTGGCAGAGTCACTTACTCCGATCGTGGATGAAATCTACCCGAATCCACAGTTGACTGCTCAATACGAAAAACTATATGGCATTTTTAACCGGGCATATGAGGCATTTGTACCGCTTTATACAGAGCTTGCAACCATTTTATCTCCATGAAGATTATGGAATAACGGAATGGGGATGCACATGATTATCCATACTGTATTTATATCTTCACAACCTCCCACCCACCAATATATATTTGCAAATCTCCTCCCTGCCGAAATTACAGTAGCCCGGTTAAGTTTTGCACATGTTCGCCGGGCAACGTTTGTAAAAAAAACTGATATCCGGTCTCCTGCTTGAGTGGATTGATTGTTATCTTCGATAAGGGGAGTAAACTCAATTAATCCCGGTAAAATTTATACAGTCCGAAAATCGCCAGGACGGATGCCAATCCACTGGGGAATAGTCTGGATACCGATAATCCTTGTGCATTCTTGACTAAAAATGAAAAGATTGGAATAAAAAACTCTAGGGAAAAGGCAACCAGACTGGCTATAAATAAATTCCTGGCCATCCCTGATTTCCAAGAAACAGCAATTGCTCCAATAGCCGAGATGACCACAAGGAAACCAATGCAGAGTAAGGTATCTGAGATCTCAGAATATACTGATGCCTTTTCAGAGGCTCCAAAAACACCTTTTAAATTATTAGAATATAACATATCCAGCAAAACTCCACCAAAATATATTGAAGCCAACCAGGCATATAGGCTAACCAGTAAGTAGCGGAATCTATCCATCATAATTTAATTCTACCAGATGGGGTTAACTTCATATCAGCTCGAGAAAACAAGTGCGTGGAAGTGTGAATACGATTTCTATAAATGGTGCTACGGCAAGGTGGTAATCTTGGTCTTGTCTTTAAAGTTAACAACTTTACCGAGAAAATGATGAATATTACCTAGGTTGAAAATTAGTTAGGAGAATCTAATGCATAAGCTGCGATATAAAAATTTTAGAGGCAGATAATGTAATACAGAACGATGCGCATCACCAGGGATATATCTGATGACCATGACAGCAATCTCTTGGTGCGGTTATCTACCTTAGAAGCAGACTTTCGGCTCAAAATACATTTTTCCGCATTATCTTTCACGCACGCCTTGAAATTACACTGACGACCCGCTTGAAAACACCTGCCAATTCACCTGACTGAAGCCTTTATAAATAAGTCAGTATTGTTAGAATCATCTATACAACTATACAATATTTATTGTATGTTATAAATATTTAAAGATAAATTCACTCCAAATTAGGTCGATTCAAGTTGACTGCTCAAATAATATTGCTATAATCAATCCACGGTCTAGACGAAGGCTTGGCTTTGCGCTCAAAAATGGACCTACCGGGAGATCATGAATTATTGCCAGCCGTGTTGGGTAATCGGAAAGGAGGTGTGTTAGCAAAGGTTTATCTGTTCTAAGACGTCAGTAATGTCCCCTCTGTTGTCGTGGAACGATGCATCCCAGGGGATTCCCTTTCGAGCTATCTAAATATACGTACAAATCAATGAGGGGAGGATGTACGTGAAACGATTATTTTATTTAACCATGGTTTTTGTTCTGCTTATGGGGGGTTCTACCTGTATCAAACCTAGGCCAAGCCGCCGAAATTGCATATAACAGCACGTCTATCTTTTATGCAGCTGACGGTATGAGCCAGGACCTGATGGAGCGATATTCTGCAGATGGAAGCATGCCAACCTATAAATTTATGATGAAATATGGAGTAACTGGCGAAAACGGTTTGGTACAAGCTTTCCAGCCCAACACCGGAGTTGGCTGGTACACCCTGGCTACAGGCACCTACCCGAGCGAGCACGGTTCAACCAACAATACATATTTCCGCACCGGTGATAGCTTCAACAACCGCACTGCAGCTTTTTCAAGCGCTGTGCTTCAGGCGGATACAATAGCTGAATCGACTCAACGAGCAGGCAAGAAGGTTGCCTCGATCGAATGGTCCGGTGGGTCTCGAACAATGATTCCAATCCAGGGTCCGGTTGTTGACTACCGCAACTTCTACTCCAACCGTGGCTTATGGACCAACTGGGATGTCCCGGGTCAGCCAGCTGGTGCTACTGCCTTTGGACTCCAGTACCAGCGTGTTGATTTGGCTGATGCTTCTGGCTGGAGCAATGTACCATTAAGTTACAGTACAGCTAAACGAGGAACCTTTGATTTAGGTTCTTATACTTCCGGAACCCCGCCAGCGCCCGTCATCCCCAATGATCAATACGATTTTTATGTTTATGATTCTACCGACGATGCTGCATAGAACTATGACCACGTCTGGATCGTCCCCAATGCCAATTTAAAAGAGGGAGCACACAAGGTAGCAGACCTCATGCAGTATCAATGGGCTGATATCAAGCTGGCATTAGCAAATCCTGCGGGTAAAACTGCAGGCTTTCTCGTCAAAGCTCAGATGTTCGAACCTGATTTAAGCAAGGTCGCCTTATTCTTCTCCTCTGTTGCACGTTCTGTGGCTACTTGCTCAGGGTGTGGTTACGTTGGAGACTTCGAAGATAACCTAAACAAGTTCTTCCCCAGCTCAACCGCTGCGGATTATGCTATCTTTGAATCAGGTCTCGTCGATGCAAATACCTATGTCGAACAGGGGCTCAAATGGTCGAATGCCATTTTTGCCTACATGCACTTTATCTTGAGTACGGACCTCGTACCAACTGTAAGCGGTGGCAATGTGCCCGGAATTGGTTACGACCCTGATCTGCTCATGCAGGGCGAACCGACCACGGATGAGTTCTCTCATATGTTTTATGGTTTAACTCAACCCATAGTCAATGGACTCACCAACCCCTACCACAACAACTATTATTCCTATGGCGAGCTCATCACCCCCGACATTGCCGACGGCTTCCTAAAAGTCGCTTACGCGAAAGCAGATGAAACCCTGGCACTGGGTAAAGAGTTGATACGTGGCGATCCGAATATAATTGCCACCTCTGACCATGGCTTTGCTGCTCAATGGCTGGCAGTGAATGCTGGCATGGTCCTTACCAGTGCTGGCATCCAAATGAACGGTGATGGCACTGAAGTCTTCAGCAACTGCAGAGCAGCTACCGGCACAGGTGCAGTCAATAATGCCAAAGCTTGTTGGGCAGGAGGAACAGCGCAGATTTATGTAGATACGACCCTTCCGCCAGGCAAGACCTACGAAGGAGTCAGGACTGAAATCATCAATGCATTCCAAAGCCTGACCGATCCCGCTAACCCGGGTGCCCAGGTAGTCTTGAGCATCATGAAGAAAGAGGAACTGCGCAATGTAGACGGCAGTGACTCGCTGCACCCCAATCGCAGCGGTGATGTGGTGGTGGTGTTGATTCCACCCTACCAGTTCGATGCCGCGACATTCGGACAAACAATTGCCTTCTCGCAGTTCTTCGGGCAGCACGGCTATCTGCCAGAAAGGGTAAGCTTTGCAGATGGTATTAACATGCATGGAACCTTCGTGGCAGATGGTCCTGATATTGGACATAAGCATTCCATCGAAGGTATTCGTGCCATCGATCTGGCTTCACTCTCTCCTTTTTGTTAAATGTTCCAGGACCGGCCAATGCCCGCGGTAAGATCCTCTACAACTTGCTGAACCGCCCATGCCAGTATAAAGAAGCGGACATCTTGTATATTTCTGACTTCCACGGTCAGCTCACTCCACTATCCCAGACGGCAGACACGCTAGGTCCATCCTATGGAATTGGCGGTGCGGCTTACTTGAAACCGTGGTTTGATATCTACCGGACAGAAGGTCTATCCAGCGCAAATTATAGTGTCCTTACCCTTTCTGGTGGGGATCTGGTCGGAGCCTCACCTCCCATCTCAAACTTCTTTGGCGATATTCCTGCCATCAATGTTGCTAACATGATGGTTTTGACCGCTGACACACTGGGAAACCATAATTTTGACCGGGGTTCGACCTATTTGCGCAATGTTCTGATACCAGCGGCTGATTTCCCGTATCTGGCATCCAACGTCGTCTTTCAAAGGAACGGCAAGCTGCCAAGTCAGTGGGTAGTCTCCAAGGTGTATAACTTTAATGGCTTTAAATTGGGTGTCATCGGCTATACCCTACCAGAACTGCCACAATTGATCTTCCCCGGCTATCGTGATCCTTTTAAGATCACGGATCCAACTGTAGCCATCAATGATGAAACGACTTATTTGCGCTTGACAAAGAAAGTGAATGCTATCATCGCAGTTAGGCATGAGGGTGGAGATGGAACGGATATCTTTAATCCAACCGGCGAATTGGTCAATCTGGCCGATAGCCTGTCAGGTGTGAATGCAGTCTTGGGTGGGCACACCCACTCGGAATATATCACCTTCCGCCCGGACGGAAAGCTAGTAACAGAAGCCCCCAATAGTGGGCAGCGTTTCAACCGCATCCGGATTACTGTAGATGGTTCCACCAAGAAAGTCGTCTACATGGCTGCCGATTACCACAAGCCGTGGAATATCGGTGTGACCCCCGATCCGGCTATCCAGGCATACATCGATCAACTCAATGCCGAGCTGGGTCCCATCTTTAACACGGTTGTTGGGAATTCATCGGTAACGATTCCTCGTTCTGATTTTTGTGGTCGTTCAGATGGGCGGCTATGCGAATCAAAGATTGGTGATGTGACTGCCGACGCGCTACGCAAAACCTACACCACCGATTTCGCCATTACCAACTCGGGTGGTTTGCGCTCTGACCTGACCTGCCCTGCCACAGATCTCCCAGGTGATTTCTGCCCACCCTTCACTCCGCCGCCCTACCCCATCACGCGCGGGCAGGTGCTGGCAGTACTGCCGTTCGGTAATGTCGTCTTCACCGTGACCATCAATGGTGCTGAGCTGAAGACTTACCTGGAGAACGGTGTCTCCCTTATGCCCAGTGCACAAGGTAGGTTCCCGCAGGTGTCTAGGCCTGTGCTTTACTTATGATCTCGGGTTACCTGCTGGCAGCCGGGTCTTAAGCGCTGTTCGCCAGGCTGCAGATGGTACCTGCACAGGTCCAGCCATCGATCTCACAACCGCCTCCACCTACACCATGGCTGAGAACGATTTCATGGCGACGGGTGGAGATGGGTATCCGAACGTTTACTCACGGGGTACCACTCAGAATATCATGGACCAGGTGCCGGCAGACTACGTCACAGCCAATTCCCCACTGAGCCCTTCATTCCAGGGCCGCATTGTCTGCACAGATAGTGTCCTTCCAAACGAGTGCCCAGTAGTGACTCCTTAGTACTAAGGCAGTCTAGATTGCAAAGAGGGTCAGGAGAGAATCAATTCTCCTGGCCTTCTTTTTATGGGAATTGTGTGAACAGATCGCTTAAGTCGGTCGCATTGGCGGAATCGCCCAGCCAGGGGGTGAGATTAAAAATCTCCTCGATCGTTCGCAAGGTGGAGCTATGGGTATAGTGGATGCTGTTGGTATACCCTCCGCCCTTGGCAAAGGGTGATAGTACGATCATACCGATCGGGTTATCGCCATTTTCCGATTCATCCCAGATGATAAAGATAACTCCTCCCTGTTGGTATGCCTTCGAGTCCATGATCATGGGGATCTGCGTGGAAAGCCAGGTGTCACCGCCTTTAACTTCATCGGAGATCGGGCAACCATCCGCCCCGTGCATATCGTTGCACATGTTGGGCGTTATAAAGTTGTACTGCCCAACAGTGTTATTTTGTAAATCCGTCTGCAGCTCGCTGTAAGGTCTTTCATGGGCGATGCAGTAAGCCGAATTAGGATCGTTGTTATTGGTCACATCATCAAAGAAGACCATGGGATTGTGCTTGGGGGAATAAAATTCTGCACCGCTTAACGGGCACACCTTTCCACTGATGCCCTCCTGGTACGCTTTCCAGGTGAAACCTGCGTTATTCAGGTAGGTTACCAGGTGATCGGTACTGTTTTGATGGTTAGTCTCAGGACTATCATCATTGCTTACTCCAAAGGACTTGCCTGCCTCCAACCACAAATAATTGGGCTCACTAGGATGATTCCCCGAGGGGTTATAGTACTGCAGCGCATAGGATGCCTGGGGAAGGAGCGTCTGGTTGATGTAGGTTGCAGAGGGGTTGTTTTGGATGTCCGACCAGTTATGGTTCTCCATCATAATGACGAATACGGTCTTGATCTTGCCGCTCGTCGACGCTCCCGTTGCTGAAGGAGTGAGGTTGGCAGCAGGTGTAGCCGGGTTGGTTTGCGCTGTACCTTTGTTAGGCGAAACGGATGGCGGTTGGTTGGTTGGATGCGTGGTAGGTGTTACCACCGCCGGCTGAACCGTTTGGGAGGTTGCAGTTGATAAAGTTGAATTTACCTTACCTGTGCTCCCACAGCTGACGAGCAGGAATAATCCCATCCCCAGGATGATCCATCTTGCGGACATTCTTAATATATTTTTGGTAGACCATTTTTTGATGTTAATTATTTTCCTCCCCAAATCTGATAAATCATAACGATTATATGCCGTTATTCATCAATATGTCTGGTTGAGGGATTAGGGTTTGCTTAATTTACTTATAACTGTACGAGAACAAACTAGTCTATACCCATTCCATTGTTCGCATAGTTTCGCCCTCACCCCATTGCTCAAAGACGCTCAATATCATCGCTAACCTGGTAATCTCGGATTGGGTCGAGTTATTCGAATCTATCATTTTTACGAATAATCCTTACAAATGAGCTCGTGCAGGCAATCAATGCGAAATCAGATCTCTGAATGCGGATAATTAAGCTCAGTTGACATCACAAGATATTATTGCTATGATATAGCTAAGCTTAAGCATAGCATTAAACAAATTTCACAATTAGTGTACCAAACCATCTAATTTCTCTTCTTGCAGGTAAATTAATCGGCTTAAGCTGTTAATTCACTCCCTCCTCATTTATTGTATTTTTAATGGAACTACATCCTCAAATTTTGGCTGTGCAATCTCATCCACTAAACAATCTCGATTCCGGGGACCACGATGAAAAACCAAATTATAAAAATCACTGTTGCTTTTCTGATTATTATCCTTTCTGCCGGTTTAGTATCTGCTCAGAATACTGCTGCCACACCGTCTTCATACATTGTGCCCACCTTCACGGCAGCCTGGACTACTGGCATCATCAGCGATAATGTTGGACCAGGTGGAATTGTGGTAACTGACCTGGATCAAAACGGCAAGGTTGATATCGCTGCATGCAGTAATGGATATGCCTATGTGTTAAATTACGAAATTGACGGTAGCTATAACACCATCTGGTACAGCCAGTACGTTCAATGTTTATCCATTACCTCCGCTGATCGTGATTCCGATAATGTGAGCGAGCTCTATATTGCCACCGAAGATGGTCAGGTATTATTATTCGATGGAGCCACACATGGTCTGATCGATTCTTTTTACCTTCCTGCTGGCACTTCACCTTTTGACATTGCCGTGGGAGATGTAGATGATGATAACCGTTCTGAGATAGTACTTGCCAGCTCGGGTGCTACGTTAGTATACGATGCAATCAATTTCAGCCTCAACTGGCAGGCTGACGGGTTCGGTGGTGATCAAATAGCAATATCTAACCTCGATGATGATTTAATCAACGAGATCGTCGTAAATGGAGATGTTGGACATATTCTGAATGCCAAGCTAAAAACCCAGGAATGGGCTTACACTGGCGGTTTTGGCGTGAGTATGGATACTGGTGATGTAGATTCAGATGGTCGGGATGAGATTGCTTTTGTTGCCGACTGGGATAATGCCTACGTCCTTGAGGGAGATACTCATACCATTCGATGGCAGCTAAATGGCTTGGGAGACACTAAGGAAGTCGCCGTTGCCGATACAAACAAAGATGGGATCTATGAGGTTTTGATTGGTAATGGTCAGTGGGGTAGTATCACAGGTTATCAAGGCACCGATGGCGCTTATCTCTGGGCTATCCCCAACCCGGAACACGGCGTTTTTGGTATTGGTGTCGGTGATACCAATAATGATTCGATCAACGAAGTTGTTTGGGGTGCCGGACTATCCTCCTCTGGTAAGGATGCCTTGTTTGTCGGCAGTTGGGTCAATCAAGCGGTTGATTGGGGCAGTGATGACCTGGATGGACCGCTCTATGTTGCCGCCAACGATGTCGATCTGGATGGCCAGGGTGAATTTGTTTTGGCGTCTCGAAGCACAACCAGCGGTTATGAAGGAGGCACAATCCGAGTATACGATGGACTTACCCACCAAGTCGACTGGTCTGCTAAGGTCAGCGATTCGTACTACGATATCTATAGTCTAGGTATTGGCCAATTGGACGCAGATCCAGCTTTGGAGATTCTCGTGGGTGGAGACAATTGGTACGACTCACGTCTTCAATCATACGATGGTCTCACGCATTTGGTTGAGTGGACAAGTCCAGTATTAGTCGGTGGTTATCCATATTCGCTGGAATTGATGGATCTTGACAATGATTTAGTGGAAGAAGTTGTAGTAGGCTTAGGTCAAAACCTACAGATATATCACGGTGCATCGAATATCGTTCAATGGGATAGTGGCGCGCTGGATGGTCCGATTCAAGACTTCGCAGTCGGAGATGTGGATGACGATGGCATCAAAGATATCGCAGTCTTGACTAATCTGGGTGTGTATCTCTTCGATTCGAGCACATGGGCTGAAAAACTTCACCGGACAATATCGGATGGTGAGCTTATAGCGATTTCTGAGGCAGATGTAAATTCTGATGGCCGGCTGTTATTAGTTTTTTCTGATACCAGCTCAAACCATATACTGCAGGCTTGGGGTGGTCTGGCTTTTCCAATCAGATGGCAACGTTCGCTCGGCGACGTATATTTGGAAGATCTCGTAACATCTGATGTGGATGCGGATGGTATTCGCGAGCTAATCCTGTTGGGTAGTGAGGGAGAATACGGCTCCGATAAAAGCGTGCTTTGGATCGGCTCACACCTTTATCCCTTTTTCTGGGAATTTAAGTATAGCGGTAATTGGGGGACGATCAATAGTATGGCTCTCTCGGATCTAGATTCCGATGATCAATCCGAATTCATATTCGGCAGTGATTCTCTGATCCAGGTAGATGAAATTAGCACTTCCTCAATAGATGTTCACCGCGCAATGATACCCGTGATCAATCGAGCTTGTATGCCCTTCTTCACCGATAATTTCAGCAATCCCAACAGCGGTTGGCCGAATGAGGATGCAGGCACAGTGTTATTCGCCTACGAAAACAACGAATACCGCATTCTCATGCGCCCTACTTTTTATGCAGCAGGTGCCCGACCTGGTATCCAGGTCTCGGATTACAGCGCCAGTGTTGATGTACGCAACCAGACCGGCGCGATGGGTTCTTACGGTTTGGTTTTCGGTCTCTCCCAAGATTGGTACTCATTCTATACCCTGGAAGTTTACCCGGATGGTTGGTACGGCATTTACCGTTATAACGGTAATTCGTTCGCAGCACTTTCTGAGGGTTATTCTCCGTACATAAACCAGGGTACGGCGGCGAACAAGATCAAAGTTGATCGTAACGGAACCCAAATCATCGCCTATGCGAATGGTCACCAGTTAGCCACATTATCTGACGGTAACTTTATGGGGAGCAGATACGTGGGATTGGTCAGCTTTAGTTACGACCAACCCAATCTGGATATTCGCTACGATAACTTCGTCGTCGACCAGCTAAAATGTGGTAATTTAAATATATCCTCGACGAGTCCGGATAGTTGGCAGCTGTCGCCCGCAACCAGCATCTTTAATTTTGGATCTTCAATAAAAACAGGTCATTCACAACCTTGAGCATTAGATTACTTCATGGTCGGATACTTGAACACGAATCAAGCTACAATTTGACAAAATAACCTCATGCCTGATTAATTGTGGAGGTGTTCGCCTATAGCTCATATCAACTCCGTGAATGGCTCAGGTTGACAATAATCCGCCAGGCCGGAAAATGTGATCGACATTCCAGCCTGGCGGAATCTTTCCCATCGGGATTGGTATCGGGTTACCTGCCACACCTCCAGGTCCGGCGTCTGGGCGAGGTCGAATTCAATCACCTTATAATGTAGATGGGTCCCATTCTATGTGTTTATCCATATAATTCACAAATCTAATCTTAATAATTTCTGAACCTCCTCCATTTATACTTAATCCGTAGGATAAAGAGTTTATCGGGGTTTCTTTGGAGGTTTAGCATGTCTTGGAAAAAACTGCTTGTATTCATACTCGCTGTGTTCATCCTGGGTGGTACTGCGATGTTCGGTGCAATGGCTGGTGGAATCGTTGTGTACCAGCTGATGAGCAAGGATCAGCCGGTTGCTACTTCAGTACCAACCCCGGCTGCGGTTCAGGTAGTCCCGGCTGCCAATCAGACCCAAACCCTGGATGTTAATACGATCGATGTCGAGACTGCCGTCACCAAGGCTGTCCAAACCGTAGGACCTTCCGTAGTGACCGTTGTTGGAACCATTCCCGGGCAGCAAGGCTTCTACGGTTTTACCGGCGACTCAACCTCCACCGGCAGCGGGGTATTTATCTCTTCCGATGGCTATATCCTGACCAACAACCATGTAATCGAAGGCGCGCAGCAGCTGCAGGTCATTTTCGCCGATGGCAGCCAACAGGACGCCACCCTGGTTGGCACAGACCAATACTCCGACCTGGCAGTACTTAAAATTTCGGGCACCGTGCCCGCGGTAGCTGCATTGGGCAACTCCGATGCCTTGAACCCTGGTGAAACGGTCATCGCAATTGGCTCACCGCTGGGTGATTTCAAGAATACGGTTACGGTGGGCGTTGTAAGCGCCACCGGACGGTCGATTGATACCGGTCAGGGTTACACCATCGATGGATTGATCCAGACCGATGCCGCCATCAACCAGGGAAACTCAGGTGGACCACTTGTCAACCTGGCCGGTGAAGTGATTGCCATTAATACCCTCATCATCCGCAACAGCGGCACAGGCACTGTTACCGAGGGTCTGGGGTTTGCCATCCCCATCAACACTGCCCGCGTGGTATCTGAGCAGATCGTTAAAAATGGTTTTGTCTCCCGCCCCTACCTGGGCATCAGCTGGCAGCCGATCACCCCGGGAGTCGCTGCCAGACACCACTTGCCCGTCCAGTACGGCGTCTACGTCACCGATGTCAGCGCCAACAGCCCAGCCACCCAGGCAGGACTGCAAGTTGGGGATATCATTACCGGCATCGATAGTACCACTCTGGATGAAACCCATGCTTACATCAATACCCTATTCCACTATTCCTCTGGGGATACTGTCACCCTCACGCTGGTGCGCAATGGCAAGCAGCTCCAGGTGCAGGCAACATTGGGTGAATCGGGGCAATAAAGTTAATTGACTTTCTAAATCTAGGCTATGCAGCTTCTTCCATCGCAGAAGTTTCTATATGCTTTCCAGGGAGTTTGCACTCCCTGGTTTTCTATGCTTATAGACGATCAAATAGTTCCATCTTTCACCAAAACCAAACCTTCCTATGCTATACTTGCGAAAAGCAAACTGGACAATATTGTAAATCAGGAGGAAAAAACCTATGACTGGTTTCGTGGGTGATATTGAGAAACTGACCGAGAAAAATAATTATTTCCGCCAGGTGCTGTATACCGCAAAGTATGCCCAGCTGGTGGTCATGTGCTTGCAGCCTGGTGAAGAGATTGGCGATGAGGTACATCATACCGTCGACCAGTTCTTCCGCATCGAGGAAGGCGAGGCCAAGTTCGTCTTCAATGAGAAGGAAGAGCATGTTGTGCACAGCGGTGATGCAGTCATCGTCCCGGCGGGCACATTTCATAACGTGATCAACACTTCATCAAAAGAGCAGTTAAAGCTCTATACCGTCTACTCGCCACCCAACCATCCAGATGGAACCGTGCATAAGACCAAAGCGGAAGCAGAAGCCGCCGAAGCTGCACACCATCATTAATATTCAACCAATCTGATCTGCTAACCTCCCGCACCTTCAGTTCCTGCAGGAGGTTGACATCTCGCTTCGTCTGCCATTAGGAGAGATCTATGCGTCGAGTATTTGTCATCATTATCTTCCTGCTTATTAGTTCCCTGGCATGCGGGTTCGCCAGCACTGCAAGTCAGGCACCGCAAGTTATTACGACAACCAAAGCCGAGGTCACCGCTTCGACCGAAGCCCAAGCCTCGAGTACCACCCTTCCCCAGGTAAGTGTTACCTCGAAACCTGCCAATACTGAAGCAACGTCTCCTCAAGGTACTTCCGCACCGACCTCAGAAGAACCGACCAAGACTCCCTACCCCACTTCCGTGCTGAATGCCGCACTGACCAATGAGATTGACCAGATCCAAACCCAGGTGGAGCAGGAACGCGGCCTGCAGCCCAATCACTCTGTACCGGTGGTGCTGCTTTCTCCTGATGAGCTGCGCCAAAATGTGGTCAACGACTTCCTGGCAGACTACACTGACGAAGAAGTTGCTGACGACGTCCTGGAGCTTTCCACTATCGGCTTGCTCGAGCCTGACTTTGATTTTCGAAATTTTTATATCGACCTGCTCAGCGAACAGGTCGCCGGCTATTATGACAACGATACTGGCGAGATGTTTGTCGTCCAGGGGCAGGGGTTCGAGGGAACGGAACGACTGACCTACTCGCACGAGTACACGCATGTCTTGCAGGACCAAAACTTCGATATTAAAAATGGACTCAACTATAGCGATGATGCCTGCGAGGTGGATACCGAGCGCTGTGCAGGGATTCAAGCCTTGCTTGAAGGCGACGCTACATTATCGCAGACGTTCTGGTACCAGAATTACGCCACCAACCAGGATAAACAACAAATTTCTGACTTTTACAATTCTTTGAAAAGCCCTGTCTATGACAGCGCCCCGGCATTTCTCAATGAAGATTTCGTCTTCCCCTACAACCAGGGAGCGACTTTCGTCCAGGATATGTACATTAAAGGGGGTTTTCCAGCAGTGGATGCGGTCTACCAGGACCCACCAGTTTCCACCGAGCAGATCTTGCATCCCGACCTCTACCCTTCCGATAAGCCCATCCCGGTGATATTACCCGACCTGACCACTGCGCTCGGGGAAGGCTGGCGTGAAGTCTCGCGCAACCAGATGGGTGAATGGTACACCTACCTGATCCTGGCGCGCGGGGCCGACGCCAACGCCCGCCTGGATGACGCTACTGCCCAGTCAGCTGCGGCAGGTTGGGGTGGTGATAATTATGTCGTGCTTCATAACGATGCCACCGGACAAACTGCCTTCGTTATGGAAACTGTTTGGGATACTGCCAATGACGCAGCCGAATTCGCCTCTGCTTTCGAAAAATATGCCACTGATCGCTTTGGCGTAAAAGGCACCACGCAGGGGAATACCACCACCTGGCGTTATGATGGCGGGGTAACTACTTTATACCAATCGGGAGATACGACTATCTGGATCACCGCTCCCGACCCGGCCTCTGTTCAAACCTTGACCGGCATGGTCCAACCATAACTGCGCAGTTACTTCAACCAGGCTGACCACTGGTCTGCCCAGCGTTTTTCCACCAGGCGGGTGTCTTCCTCAGACATCCGCCTGGTCGCTTCTTCAAATGAGTATGGATTGCCCATCACTGGCAGCGAATAATTTTCTCCCTCGTAATTGATCAACGACTCATTCGTCCGCATTGCCACATTGCCTGCCGTCGTGTACAGGTGGGTCATGCGGTCTCCCTCTTTGAGAAGCATCTTATCGCCCACCACTTTGAAGGCGATCGAATGCGGTCCGTTGAATACCATACTATCTGCTGCACAGAATAACGCACTGCCTCCATCCGGCATCACCAGACTGCGATGCCTGCCTGCCACTACCACGGCTCCCCGCATTACCGTATCCCGGTCTGTGATGGTCGTATCGACTACCAGCGAATCTCGTATGTCTGCCCCCTCCGCTACCTCACTCCGGATGATTAAATTTCCCTTGTTGTCGCGTTCATGCGGCAGCTGGAACAATTCTCGCAGGGTAATACCCTGCTCTGAATCAGTCGTCATTGCTTCAAGTGAGCGCCTCAGGCTCAAGTGCAGACCCCAATCCATCCAGTACGGCTCGCCAAAATCAAGCACCTTGATCACCGGGTGCCTGCCGTAACGTCTGTGGAACAGGGTCCGCATCTCGTTTATTTTTTGATAAAAATCCGGTATTCGCCTCTCCAAGTCGTGTATCCCACTCTTACCGATCAGATCTTCATAGGCTGCTTCAGCTCTCCAATCTGCTTCGGTCTGGCAGGCGATTGCGATCCAGGTGTAGGGATCCCAATCCACCCACCGGTCCAACTTCAAAACATCTCCCTTGAACACTTCCTCAGCCGTCTCCATCAAACGGTAGCTGATTCCCAGGCTACCCAGGTTGACCCCAACAAGGTGGTCACTGCTGCGTCCGGAAAGTCTTTTTCTCAGCCCCTCCAATCCCTGCCGGGTAAATTGGTAAGTCATCTGGAAGGTCTGGGAGTCGAATTCTACCCACTCCTTCTCACGTGCCAGGTCCTCAGTCGGCTCCGTCTGCCACACAAAACGGATCCCGTCCACGTCCTGGTAGCTGGAGGGCTCAGCATCCCAAATTTTCCCTGGGATCACCGCCTCATCTCCCCATTTGATCACCACTCCCCGGAAGCCGTTGGTCTCCAGGTGGTGCAGCCACAGTGTAGCAGACATCGAGGCTGCATCCACCGTGCATAGGTATACCTCGCCATTGGAGGCGCACATCGGCGTGGGAAAAGCCGGCTTTCGGTTGGTGAGCGCCTGGGTGAATGGGCTCAGGCGCTTACCCTGACCGAACACCATGTTCATCAACATTACCGGAGGTCGGGAGGCACCTTGCAGGGCTTCTTGCAATGCCAGCCAGGCATTCACGCTGCCCAGGAAATTTCCTTTGCGCGAAGTCTCCAGGCTGGAGACGATCATCGTGTCTCCGTCGGTCCTGAACACATCCTGGCGCGTCTTTTGCAGCCGGTCCTGCCAGTATAGCTGGTCTGCCGGGCTGCCCGAGACCACGTTCACTACCTTGGGTCCCTGGTTCGCTTCAATGATGCTCTGGTACTTGCGTATATTGGTTTGCCACAATTCAGACATTTTCTCTGTCCCTCTCCCTGTGTAAAAAATGCCTGATTATTATAACATTCACCTCAAATGAGCCTTTCCAGGTGAATAATTCCTAAGCTAAATCTAGCAGTCTCATCTCCCGATGTCTCACCTTCCCACACTATTTATAATCCGGTTCTGCCGTCGATTTCTGTCCCGCCTAATTTCTTGTCCTCTGTCACTTGGGTTGATTTAATATGAATTAAGATTCCTGGCACCAGCAATCCGAGCATAGCCAACCCGAGCAGTGGGTCGAATGACGGCAGTGTTAGGGTTGGATATGGGTCATAGTACAACGATTCGTGGCTCAAGCCCGGAATCGGCAAGGTGCAGATTGCCAGCACCCCCAGTGACACGATCACGGTCAGCCAGTCCTGCCAGCCCCATCCCGGGCTGTGATAAGTTGTCCGCGCCGATGCCCTGCCCAGATACCACAATCCTCCCAACATCAAGATCGTCCCCACTATGATCAGGGCTAATCCGGCCATCCCTGTACCGCCTAGCTGTAATATCCATCCTAATGCCAGCAGCACCAACCCGATGACTATAAATAGCCGTGAGGCATTTCCTCCTTCTCGTACCTTCGGACTGGTACTGGCAAACCCACGCGCGGTCATCGCCTCCGCCAGCTGCATGGCATGTTCAAGCCCACCCACCAGCAGGGGCATCCACAGCGGCAGCCAATCCCGCAGTGTCCGCATCTGGTGACCGCGGATGGCTTGAGCCTCGCGGATTTGCCTGAATTGGCGGAGAGTGGTCGGCAGGTAGGTCACCGCAATGGAAGTTACCACTGCCATGGGGAAGAACGCCTGTGGGATCAAGCTGATCAGTTCGCGCACGGTTAACGCCAGGTTCAAAACCATAAAGCTCGCCAGCATGCCGGTCAGCACCAACCCATTGGTAGCACCATACACCATGGCTTCCAATGTCACCGGTCCACTCAGCAACGGAAGGTTACCTGGTATGGTGAACAACACTGTCTCGCCATAATGTGAGGTCAGAGTGTTGAATGCGGTGGAAAGCAGCATGATCCACATGGCTAACTTCCACAAGGAAAACGGGCTGGTTGATTCTGAGCCTGCCTGGCGCAGGGTCACTCCCACGAGCACGACGCACATCAATATGAGCACCAGGTATAGTGGGTTGCGCGTGATAGATAGAATTATGATTGTCACGATTAGCCAGCTGACCCACGCCCAGGGTTGTTTCATGGCGTAAGTTTCTCTCCTTGTCGATCCAAATCAACGCTGGTCTCAGGCGTATAAATGAACTCGAAACGTTGGCGGAACCGCCGTAAAGCCCGCAACGCTGGCACTCCAAGCGCCAACAACAATAATAAATTCCCAATTGCAGCCACCGCATCCCATACCATGGAGGTTACCAGGTAGAACGCCAGGTAATGCCGAAGAGTAGCCAGGATTCCCAGTCCGGCTGCATAAGATTGGCTTTGTGGTCCAGCGATGAAAGGCCACTGCCAAAGATTCATGATAGCACCATATAAAAAGCCCCACAGCATCCCAAAGCCAGCCAGCAGGTAGATTTCCTCCTTATTGGCAGATTTTGATCCTTGGTTTCCTTTTGGAGATATCGCTTTCGCCATCGGGCGGAGGAGAATGGTACTCAACCCCACCCAACCGGCGGTGAACATTTGGGCGGGCAACCATGGTCCCACGCCCCCCGTCACCAACGCAGACACGAGCAAGGTAAGCGCCCCCATCAGGAATCCCACCCGGCCACCGAAAACGTATCCCACCAGGATGATCAGAAAAAAAATGGGGGTGAACCCACCCGGACCTGGGATGGCTGTCTCGATAAACCGTAAGGCAGAGTTGATCGCTACTAAAATGCCCAACAGCGCGATCAGCTTGGTATTTATCATCTGTCCCTGAGATTCAAATAAAAGCGCCACCAGGCATAGCCCCAACAGGAAGGTCATCATTAGCGGCATCTCACCCGTTCGGAGTGTTCCGAAACCTTCCTGCCGTGATACGACGGGTGAAAAGAATGGATACAACAACACCATCATCCCCGAGATGGTGGCGGTGAGATAAATAGCCAGGCTGAACAGGCGGGATTTCATGGTTCTTAACAGGCTCTTGCGTAATCTAAAGCGATATTGCCGTCATTTCTGGCGTGAACGGATCAGGTAGATGATAAGCCCGCCCAAAACCAGCAGGATTGATGCATATACGATGTAACTGCCCGGGGTCTTTTGCGTAACCGCTGGCGTTGCAGTCGCAATTGGAGGCAGTGTTGCAGGGACGCTTGTCTCTACAACAGTGGGCTCCGGTGTGGTTGTTGCAGGGGCAGATGTGGGCGTTGAGCTAGGTAAGACGAATGCCACACCTTCACAAGCATTCTCGAAGGTGATTAATGCAGGCGGGTTCCCTGTACCCCAACTCCAGGCATTCACACCGCCATCCGTAACCGGGCTCTGGTCTGCACCCTTCACCGAGTAATCCCAACCATTCGCTCGCATTTGCCAATAGGACCAATAGTTCGGCATGCTTCCGAAGCAGTCGCTGGATGGGCTTCCCATCTCACCGATCTTACACACCGCTGTTCCCTGGTTGGGATTGGTCGCTGTTTGTACCTCTAGTCCTGAGCGGTCGAGCAGATCCAATCCGCTGATGCTGCTCTCGGTAAAACTGATGCAAGTCGTGAAAAGAGAGTCGTTCCCATAAAAAATAACCAGACCTGCTTTATGACTGGCTGGTTCAACCCCAAGGTTCGCCAGGGGAATCCCTGAGAGACCGATTATAGCTTCAGCCGTGCTGTAGCTGTTGGCATACGTCCCACCAATGGAGCCATCTGGTTTCTGCATGCTCATCAGCGCATCCAACGGGTTAGCTTGTTGGGTATTCCAACTTTGACCTCGAATATCTTCACCTGCAGAAATCAGGGCTTCCAGGATCCAGCCTGTCGAGTCGGCATTGAGTGGGTCGGTGTCCCAGGAGGGCTTCCAGCCACCACTGGGTGTCTGCGTAGCGTGGAAATACTGGATCGCGTTTTGAATAGTCTGGCTTTGGTTGGTCAGATTCCCGCTCACCAGCAGCGCAGTCACCGCCAGAGCAGTCGTATCAGGGTCACTTGCTCCCCAGCTGCCATCCCCTGCCTGGGTCTCGATCAGATAATTGGTGGCTGACACCGGCACTTGACGTCCTTCCAGACCTAACCCAAGAATGGCCCATGCCTGGCTCAGGTCGCTGGCTGCCCCGCTGCTGAAATCTGCCTTGGCTGTGCTACTGTACGCGCCTGTGTCCGGGTGAAAACTCGCTTCCAGCTCTCCAGCCAGGTCCATCCCACCAAAACCAGATGCATCCTCACCAGCCAACTTTACTGCTGTGATCAGTAAACCCGCCCGGCCAGGAAATAACGTTCCCGTTGTGTCATGGGTAAATGTGATAGCCTGGGTGGATAGGTAATCGAGCATGGACTTGCCATCCGTCGAGGCTATATCACGCACCGATTTCTTAGCCGTGATAAATGCAATCACACTTCGGGCTGTCGTGTCGGGGTCGGAGACTCCGCTGAAACCTGTAATGCCTCCATCAGCTTGTTGCTGGTTCTGTAGATAGGACAGTCCCGCCTCGATCACCCCTGTTTGATCTGGTACACCCTGGGCTTTTGCCGTACCCAGCTGGAAAAAAAGAAACAGTCCAGTGATGATTAACAGACCAATCGCTAAGGTTAACAACAACGATAACTTTTGTCTCATAATGTTCTCCTGGTTTGGCTTTATGGTTACAAAAACAAAACCCCTGTCGCTCTGTGGACAGGGGTGAAAATCATGCTGGTCGATAAGTGCATGCGTTCACATCTCCTATGAGCGAGGCGGTGGTGAACCCAACTTGGGCGGGCGACCTGGCTGGGGAATAAATCCCTTACAGTTGCGCTACAGCGCCGGACTATACATCTACCTCAAACACCGGCTTCGCCTTTAAGCCATCCCATCCGGGGGATATGGCACCCAAATTGGAAATATTCAATTGTAGCTATATTTTATACCGCTTAGATATGGTCGTCAAGTGAATGTTCAGAACTATAGGATCTCGAGCTTTATCAAAAAACCTCTGGTCACAATAACTGCAGGCTTTTATCCGATATCTATGCCTTGTGGGAGTGTTTCTTGCCCACCAGGTCGGCTGCGGCAAATCCTGCCGATAACGCCGCCTTGTTCATCTCTTCGGTACCTTTAGGTGCTCGCGCTGCCACTGCCTGGGTGATCGCCTGCCGCGTGACCACATTCGTTAATCCCACCAACACTCCTAGCGCAACCACATTAGCCGTAATGCTTTTGCCACTGCTCTCCTGGGCCAAACGTGTAATTGGCACCTTGATTGCCCGACTGGACGGCACCCTCCCCACTCTTTCCTGGTCAACAATCAGCAGTCCATCCTTTTTTAGATTGCCGGCATACTTATCACATGCTTCCTGGCTCATCGCCACCAGCACATCAGCAATGATCACCTCCGGGTGGTCAATCTCACCCTGTGCGATTACCACCTCTGCCTTGCTGGCGCCTCCACGTGCTTCCGGTCCGTAACTCTGGGTTTGAGTGGCATTCTTGTTATCATAGATCGCCGCAGCTTCAGCCAGGATAATGCCTGCCAGGATCATCCCCTGCCCACCCTCACCTGCCAGCCGGATTTCCATGCGGTTGCCATTTTTTTTGTTCGCCACAGGTTACCTCCTCAGACTTCCACCGGGTTGGGAGTTTGTGCCGCCTGCACCCTTTGGATCAGCTCTTCATACAGCTGGGTATATTCCGGTTTTTCAATGTCATGCACTACTCCGCGCACAATCTTTGTTTCCCGTTCTTCCGGGGTCATTTTCTCGGCTGCGCTGGCGGAGACACTGGTTTCTTTTAGCTGGCGCATCATATCCACTGTTGAACCGAGCTTGTTCATCCTCCCGAAAGTCGTCGGGCAGTAACTCACGGCCTCCACCAGGCTGAATCCATTCTTGCGGATTGCCTGCTCAAGGAATCGATCCAGCTCGACTGCGTGATACACCGTGCTGCGAGCCACATACGTTGCCCCAGCAGCTTTCGCCAAGTCACAGATGGGCATGGGAGGTTCGATATTGCCATACGGGGCAGTCGCTGCCTTGGCGCCAATCGGCGTGGTAGGGCTGTATTGCCCACCCGTCATCCCGTAGATGGAATTATTGACTACAATGGCAGTAATGCCAATATTACGCCGGGCTGCATGGATAAAATGGTTGCCGCCGATTGCCATTGCATCCCCATCTCCCATGATGGTGATCACTTTCATATTCGGTTTGGCAATTTTTAACCCCGTCGCAAATGCCAGGGCTCGTCCATGCGTGGTGTGGATGGTGTTGAAATCCATATACACCGGCATCCGCCCGGTACAGCCAATCCCTGAAACTAGGGCGACGTCATCCTTTTTCAGACCGATTCGATCGATTGCCCGGATCAATGCCCCCATCACAATGCCGATCCCGCATCCGGCGCACCATACATTGGGAAACTTCTTGGTCGGGCGTAAATACATGTATTCAGTATGTTCTGGTTGTGTAGGCATAATTACCTGTCTTCAATCGCTTCGAGGATCATCTGCGGCGTGACCATCTCACCATTGGCTCGATTAACCCTCACTACCTTGTTTCGTCCTGCCACCCGCTCCACTTCCAGGGCTATCTGCCCCAGGTTCATTTCAGGGACGATGATACGCCTGGCGGTTTTCGCCACCCGGCTGATCTCATCCTCGGCAAATGGCCAGAGAGTCAGTAGCGTGACCATCCCTACCTTGGTTCGCCGCTGGCGAGCAAGTTTGACTGCATGGCGCGCGCTGCGCGCCGACGCGCCGTATGAGACCACAACGGTCCTATCGCTTTCCGATAAGTCCTCTTCCACCAATATAATATCGTTAAGATTTCGCTCGATCTTGCGGTGCACACGCTCGATCCACGGGTCGATCTCATCCAGGCGTGTGGTTGGGTAACCGAGCACATCGTGGAACAAAGCAGTGATGTGGTAGCGATATCCCTCACCAAAATTCGCCATCGGCGGCACATCGCTGAGGCTGTCACCATAGGGTTTGTACCATTCTGGCGGCACATCCGTAGCAATCCGCTCCACACGCTCGACTGTATCAAACTCTGGCAGCTCGATCTTTTCGCGCATATGCCCGATCACTTCATCGGTTAAAAGGATCACCGGTGTGCGGTATTTTTCAGAGAAATTAAATGCCTTTACGGTCAGATCAAATGATTGGCTGACCGAAACCGGGCTAAGCACAATGATCGGGTGATCGCCATGGGTCCCCCAGCGAGACTGCATTACATCCCCTTGCGAGGCGCTTGTCGGTTGACCTGTGCTGGGTCCCAGCCTCTGAACATCAACAACCACAACCGGCACTTCGGTCATGGCTGCATAACCGATGTGCTCCTGCATTAATGAAAATCCTGGTCCCGAGGTAGCCGTCAGTGATTTTAAGCCCCCCACAGATGCGCCAATGCAAGCAGCCAGGCTGGCTATCTCATCTTCCATCTGGATGAACTTACCACCCACCTTGGGTAGTTCTCGAGATAACATTTCCGCTATTTCTGTGGAAGGCGTAATCGGGTAGCCTGCGTAAAATTTACACCCCGCAGCGATCGCACCCCAACCCACAGCTTCGTTCCCTTGCATTAATCGAACAGTCAATCTGCCCTCCTTATATCTCAACCTTTTTAACGATGATCGCCAGGTCTGGGCAGTGAGTATCACACCAATGGCAGGCAGTGCATTTTTCAGGATAGACCACCACCGGGTGGTCATCGTCATCCAATGCCAACACTCCCGTGGGGCAAAAGGCAACACAAATCCCACAACCCTTGCACCAGTTGGCGAATATGGTCACCTGTCCTCGTGGACCTTTTTTTGCTGTAGTCTTTAATTCCAGTACGGGTTGTTCTACCCTTGAGGGTTCACTCATGCTGATCCGTCCTCACCCTTATCCATCAAATTTAGACTTATCTTATCCAATCATTATACATTTCGCTTTATACCATCGTAACCGATAAACGGCTATGATTTCGAGTGAATATCATCACATTAACCGGGTGCCTCGTATCCATCCTCATTGGTGGATCTTTTTCATCAGACCGCCAATGAATTGACCAGTTCATGTTAAAATGGTAAATCCATGGCTACTAATGCGATCAGGACCGTCGAACCACGGAGTATTATCAACAGCCGCTATGGGCTGAATATTGCTTATTTTATTGGCCGGTACATGCCCAACCGGCTTGGTCGCTGGATTGCAGTTTTTGCTGCTGATCGAATCTCTGCTCGCAAGGACTGGAAACTGGTAAAGGCAGCCCGCCTCAACCAGTGGGTGGCGCGTGGCGAAAATCTTGACCGAGCCGCTCTTGATGTAGCCGTCCGCGAAAACTTCCGCTCCACTGCCAATTCGATTTTTGACCTGTATCACAATATCAATAATCCTGAAAGCTTCCACAAAATTGTCGAGGTCCATCCCATCGCTGAGCAGTTCCTCCAGCGTCCTGAATATTCTGAACGCGGCCTGGTGGTAGCCGGGCTTCACATGGGGAGTTTTGATTTTATCGGTCAAGCCGCTGGTCTCGCCGGAGTCAAAGGGTTCTATTTGGGTCTGCCTACGGTGAACTCGGGTTATCAAAAGCAGATCGAGATGCGTAAGGAAAGAGGGATGAACATAATCCCAACCAACCCCGGTACATTAAAACAAGCGATAAAGTATCTGCGCGCTGGGGGCATGATATTAACCGGTTTCGATCGCCCGGATGATAGCTATCAGGATCGACCGCTCTTCTTTGGTCGTCCGGCTGCCCTCCCCATCCACCACATTTTCATCGCTCTCAAAGCCCAGGTACCGATAATGATCGCTGCAGTCTTGTGGAAACCGGATGGCAAATACCACTTCCTATTCTCCGAGCCGATCGAGATGCAACCCCATCCCGACCGGCGTACAGAAATCCTCCAAAATGCTGAGAACGTCTTACGTATCGCTGAGGTGTTTATCCGTCAGGATCCGAGCCAGTGGGAAATGACCTTCCCGGTTTGGCCGGAAGCCATGGGACAGGTCCCAGAATAAATGAATTAGGCGGAGAGATAAGATGGGAGATATAAAAAATCACAAGAGGGTAAATGATATCCTTCTCGGACCTCTCGAGCGACCTGCGTTGCAGTGGTTATCTGCGCATCTGCCACCCTGGGCAACACCTGATATGATGACCGTCATCGGCATCGCCGGTGCACTGGTGATTACCCTTGGCTATGGACTAAGCCGCTTCCACCCCGCTTTCTTATGGCTCGCCATCCTTGGCTTCATCATCAACTGGTTCGGAGATAGCCTTGATGGAACTCTGGCACGTTTCCGTCACATCGAGCGACCTAAATACGGTTTTTACATCGACCACATCACGGATTGTATCACTGAGATCATCATCATCCTGGGTCTCGGGCTGAGCCCTTACATCGGTTTTCCCGTTGCAGCCATGTGCTGTATTGCCTACATCTCCATGTCTGTCCTGGTCTATGTACGCATGAATGTGATGGGCGAATTTAAAATTTCCTACAGCAAGCTTGGACCGACCGAGGTGCGCGTCTTGGCAATTATGTTGACCATCGCCATGTTTTTCGGGGGTGTAGCAGAAATAAGCCTTAACCTGGGTTCTGTCTCCCTGTTACTCAACCCTTATGACCTCGTGGTGGCAGCCATAACGTTGTTGTTGATCTACTTCTTCGCCGATACGAGCATCAAGCAGGCAATTATTTTGCGCAATTTAAATGAGTGAAGCGATCGTCGCGTGTAGGTCACGCGCTTGCTCGTACAGCCTGCCTGCCGTAAGCACTTTCGCCTCAGCCCACGATTTGCCCACTATCTGTAACCCGATGGGCAATTTTTCATCGGACCAGCCGCATGGCACAGAAAGAGCAGGTAAACCGGTCAGGTTGAACGGGGCAGTAAATCGCGTGAGCAACCTGGGCCGGTCATAAGGGTCCGCTGATCCCCTCTCCGGAGCAGTAATCGGTGTTGTGGGGGTCAGCAGTAAATCATACTCGTTGAAGAACTCATTGAATTGGCAGCGCAGAATGGTCTGCATCCGCCGCGCTTGAATATACTCCGTGGAGCTGCAGGCAGCTCCGGTCTGCAACCGCTTGAGTACATCTGCTCCAAAACCTTGCGGGTGTTCAGCCAGGCGTTGGTGATGAAAGGCAGCTGCATCGCTGGGGGTCATTAACCCGTTTGCCATGGCGGCCTCACGTGCGTTCGGGAAGGATACCTGCTCCACAACTGCCCCCAAATCCTCAAACACTTTTGCTGCCTGGTTTATTGCTTCATTAACCTGCCCATCCACAATCTCGGTATCCGTAAAATAATCGTTGGCAGCTACGGCAATCCGCCAACCTCTCACACCAGCCTCTGGCAGGCTGAGATAATCCACCACCGGTGTATCGGCACACCAGGCATCCTGCGGGTCATACCCCGCCACCACCTGCAGCAGGATAGCGGCGTCTTCCACGCACCGCCCCATCGGACCGGCATGGTCCAGGTTCCAGCTTAATGGGATCACCCCGCGTAAGGAAATTCTGCCATACGTTGGTTTAAGGCCGACCACCCCGCAAAGGCTGGCTGGGATGCGGATTGAGCCGCCTGTATCGCTTCCCATCGCCCCCATGCATAATCCTGCAGCCAGGGCGGCTGCATTCCCTCCCGAGGAGCCCCCGCTGATGCGCTTAAGGTCCCACGGGTTACAGCAATCACCATAATGTGGGTTTTCATTAGTCACGCCTAAGGCGATCTCGTGCATATTGAGTTTTCCCAGCAAAATCCCACCGGCTTCTTTTAGCTTATGCACCACCACTGCATCTGCCTCAGGCAGGTAATCGGTAAAAAAAGTCGAACCAGCTGTTGTTCGTATCCCCTCGGTTTCATACAGGTCTTTTAATGCCACTGGGATACCGTGTAATGTGCCACGATAGTTCCCCTTTAGGATGTCAGTCTCTGCCTGCCTTGCCTGCTGCAGGGCAAGCTCCGGAGTCAACGTGATGAAGGCATTCAGTCGTTGATCCAGTTGTGATATTCGCACCAGGTGCGCTTGCGTCAACTCGACCGGCGAAATTTGCCTGGTCTTCAACAGTTCGGCTGCTTCATGTATATAGAGCGAGGTCAGTTCCATAATCATCCTTTATTCATTTTTATTGTCTTTGCGGTTTATCCCCGCTAAACTTCGGGGAAAGCGACTTATGCAGAAGCAATCTTCTTCTATCATTTTCGACCGAGATTCGCACCTTGTAACCCAGCTTAACATGTACTCTTGATGAATCCCGCAATCTTGGCTTATATGCCCACATGCATGCCAGGTAAACATATCAATTGAGCAAAGAAGCGCAGGGAATTATTCTCCTCCAATCACTTCACCGCAACCACGCCAAATGCCCGGGGTGCCCGCCTCACCTGGGTGAAACCCGCCTGCTCCAGCCTGCGTATCACCCCCACAGTAATGCTGTGTCCTGATTTGCTTTCAGGGTCGCCTATATAATGGAATAGCTGGCTTCTGTTGCGCATCACGCGGTAGAGCTGCCGGTAAAATTCGCCGGAATAAAGGTCACCTGCTAAACTGAAGACTGGTGGGTCGTGGATCACGCGCGTGAAGCTTCCAGCCTCCAACTCCGCCACTACCTCAAAACTATCCCCGATTAGCTGGGTGATTTTCGGGTTATCGAAAAGTTCCTGTGACCAGGGATTGAGCCGGCACACCTTCAGTGCTGCCGAATCCAGCTCGATAGTTATGACCTGCTCCGCCGTTCGAGCTGACAAAATGGCAGTGTATCCCAACCCGGTCGCCGTATCCAATACCTGCCCGACCACCGGCTTGACCGCCCTGATTTTCTCCAGCGTATCCTGGTGTGGGTCAGTATCCTTGATGCGATGCATTGGAATGCCAGAAACCAGCATGGTAGGAGCACCTGCCGTGGGGTATAAGGTGTACACCCGGTCAGTTTCTTCAGAATAGAACTGGATCGGTTTGGCTAATCCGTCTTCAAGGATAAAACATCCCGAATTGGATCTTGCAATCTCTTCAATTACTCCCCATTCTAGCATGCTGCCCTCCGGGAGCCTGAGCCCTCGATCCGCTAACACCAAATCGACCGAATTTATTCCCAGGTCAAGGGATACACTAACCAACGCATTCCCTTTGTTCCGGAAATCTAACATCTGCTTTGCCTGGTAGTGTGATAAAACCACCATCTTCATCCCACCCCATTACCCATGTGATAAAAATTCGTTTAGCTCAACCAACGTTTGTTGTGTATTTCGAAAACGGATGGTTAACAATCCTTCTTTCTTCGCTGCTTCGACATTCTCACTCACATCGTCGATAAAGACCGCCTCGAAAGGTTGAATACCCAATCTTTCCAACACCAGGCGGAAAATGCGTGGGTCTGGCTTGACCATCTTCACCTCCGCCGAGATGATCAGCTCATCGAACAACCCATCGATATTCCAGCGCTCATGCAGGGTCTTTCGAAGGTCATCCCAGGCATTACTGAGCAGGGCAGTCATATATGTCTGGTGCAATTTTTGGATGGTTTCAATCAGCGCAGCATCGATCTCATCGCGGGCAAAGAACTGCTCCAAAAGCGCCTTGAATTCCTCTGGCGAATGATGGAGCTGGTAGCGCAAGTTTTCCCAATGCTCTTGGATGGTTATCTCTCCCAACTGTGCCTGCTCACCCGACACTCCGCCGAATATAAACTCTTCAAGCTCATGCCGGCTCATATTAAGTCGAGCAGCCAGATGATCACGTGGCGAATAATCAGCTGTGCGCAGAAGCACCCCACCCAGGTCGAAAATAACCGCTTTAATCGTCATAGAAATAAGTATATCAGAAGGAGGTGCGAGAAATATTTAGGTCGAGATAAGCTGCAATCTCGATCCTCCCGATATTCGTGTCCTATCAGTGGATTTTAATTTTCATTACTGTCCATGAATAAATCCGCCACGAATACACGAATAGACCACACTATCAAAACCAATCGTGTTCTAGTAGGGTTACCCCTATTTCACACCCAGATCTTTTATTCGTGTATCGTGTAATACTCATGGACGGTTCATTTCCTTATCTTACAAAAATGTAAGCCCTACCTCAATCCCCCTGCCTTGACATCCCCCGAAAGCCTACTGTATACTTGTTCCCAGTACCCTTGCTCATGAAAAAAATATCCAAAATCCGACCATCCAAGGAGTAATATATGCCCACTTTTTCACGTATGCCGCGCTACGATATTCGCAATGACGGTGCCGGTCCTTATGCCATTTTTTACTGTGATATCTGCGGTCGCGAATTTCGCAGTCAGCCTGATGTCGTCAACGCTGTGAAGACAGACATTGGTCGCTCTGCCCTCGGCGGCTTGCTGCGAAAAGTACCTCTTGTAGGTGGCAGTGTGGCCGATAATGTGGTCGGCGAAGACCCCCGCTATAGCTATAAGATGGATCCGTCCCAGCTCCAATCTGCATGGACCCAGTGTCAGGTGCATTTCCGCGAGTGCCCAACCTGCAACCGCATCGTTTGCCTGTCGGATTTTGATTCCCAAAGTGGGTTCTGCACGGAAGACAGCCCCCGCACTGAAGAGATCTCCGAAGCCCGCGGCGCTCAGGCTGGTGCTGCGATTAAAGGATTCGCCACTGCCTTTGGGTTGGGGAGTGCATTGGATAACGTTGGTAAAGCAGTGGAAGCTGCCGGCAAAGCTACCACCCAAATGGCTCAATGCCCCAAGGATGGCACCCTGGCTGCCCCTGGCACCAAGTTCTGCCCGGAATGTGGCACACCTATGACCCAGCCAGTCGCTACACTGTGCCCCAATTGTGAGACAGATACCCACGGGGCAAAATTCTGCCCCAACTGCGGTACAAAAATGGAGGAAGCTCCTGCACACTGCCCCAATTGTGGTGCAGAGACCAAGGGAGCCAAATTCTGCCCCGAATGTGGCACGAAACTTAGCTAACCCCCCACCATAGATCATTAAACAAAAGGACAGGTGCTTAAACCTGCCCTTTTTGTTTCTCGGGTTTATCCTCTTTGGAAATGTTTTGCCCGTTGCAAGTATGTGAGCAGCGTGCTCACGAACGCTGCGTGGCTCCACGTTAGCGGACTTACCGATACCGGCTGATCCTTATACGGGTCCACCTGTTCTGCCAGTATCCCGCTAGGTAAGGCATGCGCTGCCACCCATTCCAAGATATCCATAGCTTGTTTTAGGTCATCCGGCTTCCTGGCTGTCAGAGCATACCACTCCGCCAGCCACAATGTGCAGATAAACCATGGGTTCCCCGGCACGTTGCTTACATCTTGGCTCACCTGGTGGTAATGATCATTCGTGTAGCGTGCCAACCCGCCTACGTTGGTCTTCACCCACAGCTGATCGTGAATCGCTTGCATGGTGGATAAAATTTTCGGGTCATCCGGCTTGAACATGCCGAACTGCCATAATCCTACCAGGCTGGCATCGATCGTATCATCCGCTTCCCAACTGCCTTTTTCGTCCACATTGACCATCCGTGCGAAACGGTTGATAGCCGGCTGCCAAAGGTGTGCCTCTACGCCGGTTTTTATCTCTGCAGCTGCCTGATGATAATTTTTCGCCCGTTCTTCCTCGCCGAAATCTTCGGCAAAATATGCTGCACCGTTCAAACCACCCCACACAGCTGCTGCTGTCCAGCTCAATATGCCCAGGCGTTCTTCCCACAAGTCATAACTGGGGAGCGGCAACCCGCTGTTTTTATCCCTGTAGGCAACCATGAAATCCGCCAGCGGGCAAATCATGGAACGGTACAGCGGTTTGATGAAAGAGACATCCCCATGGCGCGAAAAGTGTTCCCATAATGCCCACAGCACCAGGGCAGTCTCATCTTCCTGGATGGGCAAACGCTTCTCGCCGTCTACTGCCCACGGCAACCAGCTGGATGCCAGCGACCCATCCGGGTTGTATTTGTGCAGCAGGTAGCCTTCCCGGCTGTGCACCTGGTCACAGAATTGGAAAAATGCCCGAGGCAGGTCGAGGTAGCCTGCTTTGTTGAGTGCATGTGCCACCAACGATCCATCTCGCGGCCACATATAGCTGTAGGTGTCGCGCACTTCCGAAGAGATATCCGAATCATTGGCGGCAATGATCGCTCCTCCATCGTCAATCTGCGTGCGGATGGTGAGCAAGCTACGCGCGTACAGTTCTCTCACTGCCTGAGATACCTCACCCATTTCCGGCAGGTGCACCCGCAGCCACAACCGCCAGAACGCCTCCGTCCGGTTTATGAACGACTGAGGACCCCTCTGGCGTACCATCCGGTTGAGGGTGGTCACGCCTTCAAAATTTGCCCCAACCGCCATCCAATAATAAAGCGTCCGTTTCTCGCCGGCTTTGATTTGCAGGTTAAAACCAACCGTCGAATCAACCGATCCATGTGCCACCACGCCACCTTGCAGCTGCCCATCTTCTGCATCCAGCCACGTACCTTGCAGGTTGTGGATTGCTTTTAAACCGCAAGCCCACTGGTGCACTCCGATCACCAATCCCGGGAATGTATTCTCCGATGGCTCCCATCCAGGTCCTGGCACATTTTGATCGGTCAAGACGGCTCCATTGATCATGAACCAGTATTTTTCCTTATAATGGAAGATTGCCCTGCGTTCAGGCTCATAGTAGGCGGTATCTCCGATATCGTTGCCTGCGATGCGGAAATCATGGTGGAAAAATATCCTTATTTCGCGCTCTTTTGAATCCAGGTTGCCGATCTCCATCCTTCGGACGAACAGGTCTTCATGGAAATCCACCATATCCGCGGATTTAATTGAGACTTTTAGCTCAGGGTGTTCAAGACTCACATCGCTGACAAGTGTTTCAGGCAGGTACTTGATCGATCGCTGCCACTTCCCATCATCGAACCAGCGGAACTGTCCCTCCACCCACACACCTGTACGGAAGGGGTGTCCTAATGCATGATTTTCCTGTCCCACATGCGGCCAGTACAGGTCTCTGATTTGATAATTCTGATCAAAGGCAAACAGCAATCCACCATTACCAAGGGGTAGATCTCGAGGCATAATATTCCTCCTTCAAGCCTTCAGCTGCCTCACCGGGAAAAGGTTACTCCAAGTCTGCAGCTCACTCAACCTGTTGTTTGAAATCACTCGTCAATCATTATAAGAGTATATATTCAAACACCAAATTAATGGATTAATAACTCGTCGCCGTTGCCTGCCACCGTTGTTTATACTCAAGCATCTAAACTGCTGAGAGGAAATGAAGATATGACAAGTTTACAAGATTTTCGCAAGATGAAGGATGAATTCTTTGCCCAGGACGGTCAAAGCCCACTCACGCCTGGGCAGAAGAAAGAATTTAAAGGTCTGAAATACTTCCCACTCAATCCGGACCTGAGCCTCGAAATAAATGTGTTCGAATTTCCAAACAAGCAGCACATTAAGATGCAAACCACCACGGGTGATATTCAGGAATACGAACGTTACGGTAAGTTCGAATTCTCAGTGGATGGACAGCATGTCGAGCTGACGATTTATCACAGCGAAGATGGCTATTTCCTGCCCTTCGTGGATAGTCTTGCCAGCAAAGAGACTTATCCCGCCGGGCGCTACATCGATCCCGAGCCCCTGGGAGCGAATATGTTCAAGGTTGACTTTAACCTGGCTTACAACCCATACTGCGCTTATAACGATTATTGGTCTTGTCCTCTCACGCCATTCGAAAACCACCTCAAAGTGCCCATCCGCGCTGGTGAGAAGCTATTCCCCCATTGAAATAAAAAATCAGGCTGAGGGAGAGGTTCCTATCAACCTGACAGGCATTCTTCTATCTTCAACTTGTTAAAATCTTCAAACGGAGCGACGCTTATCGTTTAAAGGTTTCCGGTATACTGTGCTCCTCTTCACTACCTGGTACCCCATAAACTGATACAGGTGCAATGCTCCGGAAATATTCTCGGCATCGACTCCCAGACCAGCGTCGCTCATCCCGCGCTCTTTCAACGCCACCAGGCTGCACGCGATCAGCGCTTTAGCCAGCCCTTGCCGTCTCCATGGGCGCCGTACGCAGATATTCTCCGTATAGCCTCGTTTGCGACCGAACATCTCGTTCTCATCTTTGTTGATAAAGCTTAACACCATCCCGACAATCTGATCGCCCTGCCATGCAACCCGCCATAAACTAGGGTCGAAATCCGGGTCATCTATCATTTGTTGGAACGCTTCCCACGGGTCGGGGATGTATCCCCAATGGTCACGGAAAGCTTCATTGGACGCTTCCCAGATCAACCGCAAATGTTCTGGCTGCACCGGGCGCACCTCGACACCGGCTGGAAGGGGCAGGTCGGGGATATTCTTCAAGTCGGGCCGCACCATCTCGAATGCATACCGCACAGCTTCATAATTCCGCCGTTCTAACAGGCTGATCCTGTCTTTCTCCGTGCTGCTGACGAAGTTATCCAACAGGCAGGGCGCCTCAGCTGGTAGTTCATTGTTGTCCTTGAGCTGCCGGGCAATCTGGCTCAGCCGCTCCTCGTTGAACCCCAGTAAAGTGCTCCCAATGCCCTTGCGCCGCCACTGGGGCAGCACATTGCCCAGCTGGAAGCCCACCCATCGACCACTGCCTTCCACCTCCCACCAGGTGCGGCAGTATCCCACCGGCTCTTCATCAACCTCCGCGAACAGCATATCGGTGTACGGGTCACAATGATGCAGGTGGGTGTATGTATTCACGATATCTTCCAGCTTCTCCGCTCGCTCAAGACCATCCGTAGCCGCACACCCTTGGATAATCCTCAGCATCTCCGGGAAATCCCCCTCCCCCCGGAATCCGCGGAAACTTATTCCCGGGATTTCGCTGGTCCTGGAGTCAACGATCGTTTCTAAAATGTCATTATCTATTTCCATGATATTATCCTCAATTCATTTACCAATGAGAACACTGAGTAAAATTGAAATATCTCTCTGTGTTCTCAATGGTGAGATATTTAATCAGCAGCCGCCTCCTCAACCATTTCCACTGCAATTGGAGCCTCTGGGTTCTTCGGTAGCTTGAACTTGAACCAAGCGGGTATCGCGCTCGCCAACGCTGCCAGACCAGTCACGTAGAATGGCATTTTCGGGCTGTATTTCTCCCACATCTGTGCCCCCAACCACGGTGCCGGCAGAGATACCAACCCGAGGCTGGTCCCGAACAATCCAAATGCTGTACCACGCAGCTTCTCCGGCACCGCCTTGCTGATCAGTGAGTTGTACGCCGGCGACATCATCCCCGTACCTAGTCCAAATATAGCCCATACCGCAGCATAACCCCAAAAACCTTTAACCTGCATGAAGGTGAACATGGCGACAAACTCGGTTAGGAAACCGATCACGATACCCACCCGCTCACCCTTCTTATCTGCCAACCACCCGGCTGGCATGGTCACCGCCATCATGCATAGACTGAATATAGATCCCAGCCACCCGATTTGTTGGAAGGTCATCCCACCGATTTGCTCCAGGTACACCGGCATCAGGTTACCTGAAAGTGAATAGGCAATATCCCTTACCCCATCCGTGATCAACACCCAGGTGATCACCCCTCCGCTGAGCAACAGCGCCGTCATTGTACCCAGGCTACTCTTCAGGTTCCCCATCGAAAGCTTCTTCGGGTTGGCTTCACTCCCGCGCGCTGCCGTCCGTGCCATGCTTACTCTGATGATCGTAGCGATGAAATACAGCACCCACGCACACACCAGCATAATGCGGAATCCGAATTTATCCGCCAGAAATCCTCCCAGGGGTGGTCCGATCACACCAACGACCATGAACAACGTATCTGTAATGCCAAATACACGTGCCCGGTTCTTCTCCGCCGATTGCTCGGCGATGAAGGCGCTAAAACTCGGTCCAATTAGCGAACGTGTGATTGCGCTGAAGACCATTCCGCTCATCACCCACTGCCAGGTCGGCGCAAAGATGAAACCCACGTAGGTCAGGTTGCCCGCCACACTGCCCCAGGCGATACTGCGTAAGCGCCCCAGAGAATCGGAAACCCAACCTCCCAGTATCTGCACCACCAAAGGGATCACCTGTGAGATGGTAAAGAATAAGCCAATCTGCACCACTGATGCATTCAGTTCTTTAAGATACAGTGGCAGAAGCATTCCATACATTTCTCCGCCAATGTTCGCCAGGATCATGGCAAGCAGGAACATCAGCAGCATTCCATTCATTAACGGCTCGGCCTTCACGGAGCCTTTTTCGATATCCATACAAAAAATTCCTTATCGGTTATTTATACATGAAGAAGGTCAGGGGCACTAAAAACCGCCTTCAATCCTTCGGTTTAACCGCCCGTGTAGCGATATAGCCAGGCATAAATTTTCCGAGGGGTGAATTTTGCGTGTCCTCATATAATCCGGTCAACACGAATCCCGCCTCCAGCTGTCCGCCGATCTGTTCCTCCAGGCTGTGGCTGAATTCTAGTGGAGAATCATCCCCGAACTCACGTTGCCTTTCCTCCTCACTCAATTGGGTAGCATCGAAAGGCAATTTATACTTAACCACGAACACACCTTGCTCGGAAAGTGGGTAATCGAAGATAAACAAGCAAGGATTATCAAAACCTGCCAGCAAGCTGCCTCCCCGGCGCAGCACACGGAATGCTTCCTTCCATACTGGAATAACCTGCGGGCAGAACACGTTCGACACGGGGTGAAATACCAGGTCGAAACTGCCATCGCTGAAAACAGATAGATCGCGCATATCCCCTTCGACAATGACCAGCAACAGCCCCTCCCGCCGGGCAACCATCCTGTCCTGTTCCAGCTGCCTGGGGGAATTATCAAACACCGTGACGTTTCCTCCCGCAGCTGCCAGCACCGGTCCTTGCTGTCCGCCGCCCGACGCCAGGCATAGGATGTCCACCCCATGCAGGTCTGCTGGGAACCACTCGCGTGGCGCACTTTTTTGCTCAGTGAGTAATACCGACCATTCTCCCTTGCGTGCCGCCGCGATCACCTCCGGGCTAACGGGAATTGTCCATGGATTGCCGTTTTCCACTTGCAAGTCCCATTTCTTGCGGTTATATGCTCGTACGTCCATCTCGCACTTCCTTTTCGTAGGTTCCCAGCTTGGTTAGCATTTGGAAACAGACCGATTCATATAATTTGATCGCTGCAAAGTTATCCTCTAATGTGGAATCGATTGCTTGCGTCATCCCTTTTTCCTTCATTCACCGTAGCCCTTCCAGCATGACTGCCCTACCCATTCCTTTGCGCTGGAAGTTGGGGTGAGTCCCTACCGGCTCGAACAACCCCACCCGGTTAACCGGATCCAACCATACGATGCAGAATGCGCCGATTTGACCATCCGGTGCTGATGCAACGATATCCCGGTTGGGGTCGTATACCGGTGAGCGCATAAAATTCCTGAAGCGCTCGAGGTATTTCTCGAACGATGCGCTGGATCCAAACGCGCCATACTGGGCTCTCGCCCGCATCTCCACTTCGGGTTCACCTTTGCAAGCCCGCACGACGAATCCTCCATCTTCCTTAACCGGCAAGACGGATTCATCCAGGTTTCGAGAAAGGTGAACGTACCCTCTTGCCAACTTAAAACCCTGCTTTTTGAAATGCCGGCCAAGTACCTCATCATCATGCCGGATCCAGACCACATAAGTCATTTTCCTGCCGCGCTCACAGGCAGTTTGTAGCGCTTGCTGCTCCGCCCACCGGTACATCTCCGACGCCCGCGGACTGCCGCGCAGCTCCGGCTTGACGTAAACGTCAATCCCCACCCAATCCGCGCTGATCAGTGTCCAACCCAAGATTTGCTCGGGTTGTTCAGGGTCATCCCACAGGTGAATATCCTTCCAATAATCCCCCTCCAGCGGTGGATAGTACAGCCACCAGTTCAGATCTCCGGTATGGATATAATAACTACCGTTGTTTGCCATGCGCCCCCGCATCAGCAGGTTGCGCATGGCATCCAGGTCACTCTCATCGCGGTAGGGTCGTGGATCGTTCATGTCTTCTCCACCAGTTTTTCCCATTCACCGGTCAATCTCTCCAGCTCAGCCTGTGCCCTGGCATACTTCCAGCTCAGGTCATTGACCGACTCGAATCCCCGTGAGCCGCTGGCGTGGTGCAGCTCCTGTGAGATGCGCTGTACTGCCTGCTCCTGGTCTAGGATGCGTAACTCCAGTTTATCCAGAGCTTGCTGCTGACGGCGCGTATCATGGCTGTTATCCCGTGCCATTGGTTTAGCAGGCAGGAGTATCCGCCGATTTTGTGATGCCCCTCCTGCTCGCTGCAGCACAAATTCGCGATACGTCCCATCGAACACATGCAGCTTTCCCTCCCGTAGCTCCCAGATTTGGCTTGCCAGCTGGTCGATCACGTAGCGGTCGTGCGAGACGAGCAGGATGGTGCCCCGATACTCCTGCAGTACCTGCTGGAACACCTCGCGTGCTGGCAGGTCAAGGTGGTTGGTCGGCTCGTCTAGCAGCAGGAAGTTCGCCCCGCGTAACGCCAGGATCGCCAGTGCCAGCCTGCCCCGCTCACCTCCGCTGAGTGCGCTGACCTGTTTGAAAACATCATCACCTCGAAACAGGTACTGTGCCAGGTGGCCGCGCGCCTGCTCCGTGTCCATCTCGCGCTTGCTAAGCAGCTCATCCAAGACCGTGTGATCCGGGTTGAGCTCATCGTGCGCCTGGGCAAAATAACCGATCTCCAGGCTTGCTCCGAGCTGCACCTCCCCGGTCATTGTCTCCACTTGCCCCAACAGGGTTTTTAGGAATGTCGTCTTCCCGCTCCCATTGGGACCAATCAGCGCTGCACATTCACCCTTCCGGAGCTCAAGCTGCTGTACCTTGAACAAGGTCTTTCCAGGGTAACCGATCTCAGCCCGCTTGGCTCGCAGGATAATATTGCTGCTGTCTGTGGATGGCACCAGCCGCGGCTGTATGTGCGGCGGGCGTGAAGGCATTTGCAAGGCATTCACCTTGCGGATGGCTTCGGTTACATCCAGGGGTTTATCTGCCCGCAGGTCCAGCTCATGCCAATTCCTCCCGCTGCGCAGCACCATGATCCCGTAGGCATCCACTGACATCAGCTCACGTGTCACCTTTCGCAGCATCCCCAATGCGCGCGGCATGAGTGCTGGCTCTCACCCAGTTGCGTTGGACGAAATCCATCTCTTTTTGCAGGCGCTCCTTCTCTTCTACGAATACCCGCTGGGCATATTCCCAACGGGCATCCCTTTGCAGCAGGTAGCTGCTGTAATTTCCGGAGTAAACTTCAATCCCGCTGTGGTTCATTTCCCAGATTGTATCGACCGAGCTATCCAAAAAGTACCGGTCGTGGCTTGCCACGAGCACTGCACCTTCCCAATCGTTCAAAGTATGCTCCAGCCACTCGATGGCTTCGCCATCCAGGTGGTTGGTGGGCTCATCCAGCATTAATAGGGCTGGCTTTTCAAGCAGCAAGCGTGCCAGCAGCAGGCGTGTCTTTTGACCGCCGCTCAGATGGTCAACCGGCATATCCCATGTCTCTTTGCCCAATCCTAATCCCTGTAGGGTTTGCTGGATGCGTAGGTCATAGTCATATCCACCTGCGTGCTCGAACGCTGCCTGCAGGTCTCCGTACGTGGTGAGCATCTCTTCGGAATAACAACCACCTGCCATATCTGCCTCCAGCTTATGCAGGCGCGTTTGCTGGTTTTGCAAACCGGCGAAAACAGTTAGCATCTCGGCGTAAACGCAGTTTTTGTCGGTTGCGAATGCACTACTCGCCTCCTGGCGTAGGTATCCCAACCGCTTACCGCGGGCAATGTGGATTACTCCCGTGGTGGGCTGGTTTAAACCCGCCAGGATCATCATCAGCGAAGTTTTCCCAACGCCGTTCGGTCCGATTAAGCCGATCTTGCTGTCGTTGGCGATCGTGACACTGATCCCCTGGAACAGGTCAAACGCTCCAAAGGATAATCCCAGGTTTTGTGCAGATAGTACAGACATTCTTCCCTCTTCAGCTACTGTAGGGGTGGAGCAACGAGGGCAAAGAATGCCTCGATGCTTCGCCCTGATGTTACATCATCCATTCCGATGCAGCTTCCCGGTGCGCTTGGCATAACGTTCCGCCAACCCAAACACCTTCAGTCCGACCGGGATCGCCACCACGCCCATCAGCAGTGTTGGCCAGATATACTGCCATAACTCTAGCGTAGGTGTGCCTTTCAGTAACGCGCTGCGTGTTCCGTCCAGCACATAGGTCGCAGGGCTGAACACTGCCAGCTTTTGCAGATAACTCGGTAAAACCTCCACCGGGTAATACACCCCCGAAACCAGCAGTAGGATGGCGATGATCACGTGGGTCATTTGCGATCCGCGCTCAGGAAAGAGCAAGGGCAGCACAGATCCCATGACGCCTACACCTATGAAAGACAGGCTGCCTGCCAGCATCATCAGTGTTGCACCCGCCAGGTTGGCACGGCTCAAGTCAAGCCTGAAAATCACAGCCGTAACCACGAGGATGATGGCGGTCGAGATAATGCTGTAGATCACTGCCCAAAGCGTTTGCCCGGCCATGTGGGTGATGCGCCGGATGGGAGCCATCAGCGTGTATTCGATCGTGCCTTCCCAACGTTCCATCCCGATCACATCGGTGATCCAATAAAAGATCAGCGATAGGTAGCGCCAAACCAATGTGCCTACCACCAGGTATAGCACCAGGTAGCGGCCATCCGTTACCGATGCTCCTACGATCTTCTCCATACCCAGTCCGATGAAACTGACCGACAGGCTGTTGGCGATGGAGTAGGTAATGAATACCAGCTCCCACGACCAATACCGTTTGACCAGGTTGGCATTGCGTTCCATAAAGGCGTATGTTGCTCTAAATTCGTTCACTAACGTAGACATTTCAATTACTCCATTTTCCCCTCCCCCAAATATTCTACATTCGGGGGAGGGGATAATTTATTTTCTTTATCTTATAAATTGATCCGTCCAGAGCCTAGAACATCCCGTGCGTTGATCACGAACGCCTTGAAGATATTCCATGCAGAGATCAACAACTTCCTCATCAATGGACGCAAATCCCTTCCACGCGGCATTTCTTGCTTGCGGTAATTATCATTTGTGTACGACATCTCATCCCTCCTCTTCCTCCTCCGCTACCAGCTTGTTCCCGGTTAGCTCAAGGAACACTTCTTCCAATGTAGGCTCATGCCCGTTACGTGGGATCAGCCTCTTTAGTGCCTCTGGGGCATCCAGCGCTACAATCTTGCCGTTATCCACGATGGCAATGCGGTGGCATAACGCTTCCGCCTCGCTCATATCATGCGTGGTCAGCAGGATGGTGGTGCCATTCTTTTCGTTCAGCTCGCGGATCACCGCCTGCACCTCGTGCTTGGAACGTGGGTCCAGTCCGGTGGTAGGCTCATCCAGCAGCAGCAGCCTGGGCTGAGAGAGCAGTGCCCGCGCAATTGCTACCTTCTGCTGCATCCCGCGTGACATCTCCTCCATCGGCTGTCCAATCGTGTTCTTTTCCAATCCCAGGCGGGTAAGAATTTCCACTACCTTGCGGCGGGTTTCCTTACCATCCATCCCATACAGTCGAGCCCCATACAGCAGGTTCTCCATCGGTGACAGCTTCTTGAAGAAGCTGGCTTCCACCGAAACACGGTTGATCATGCGCTGAACCTGCATCGACTGGCTCACCACATCATGCCCGAAGACCGTTATTGAGCCTGCGTCAGGCAGCAACAGCGTGGCAATCAGACGGATGAGTGTTGATTTTCCAGAACCGTTCGGTCCCAACACGCCGAAAATCTCCGCCTCGTGCACCGTGAAAGAGACGTGGTCCACCGCCACCTTCACCATCTTGCCGTTATCAACCGGAACACGGTTCCGCTTCCACAGTGGTTGGCTGGTTTTCCCGAACTTTTTATATGCATCCTGTACCTGTATCGCCTCGTACATTTCGTGCTCCTTTTAACTTGCAATTTACCGGCGGTGGTTTTCCGCTGTGGCACTGCTCTTTACTACCTTCTTTCATTGCACTGCTGTCATAACGAGGAATGCTCTTTATGACGAAGCAATCTTCTTCTGACACTAGTCAGATCAGTCATGCTAACTCTTCAACTTACACCTTCCAAGATCGTCCTTCTCTTTACTTCTTGCTGTCATTGCGAGGCGGTGGTTTTCCGCCGTGGCAATCTTCCTTCGACCATCATCAGATCATTATTGCTAACATGACAATAAACATCTGCTAAAAAGATTTTGTCTTCTCTGCCAAAATAAAAAACCGGTCACGGAGAGGGTCCCGTGACCGGTCAAACACAATAAATCAAAAATTAACCAAAACGACCACGGGGCTTGGAGCACACCGTGGTCGTAAGATTCAACCTAGAAAATCTAACGAGCGAAAGGCGCGCTCCGCGAAGGAACGGCAGGTCCGCTGCCAGCGGCAACTGCACGCACTTCATAAATTCGCTTGATGAGATCGCTCATTGAACGCCTCTTACCTTTCATGAGTAGATAGTTAACAACTTTTCGAGTTTACCATTATTTTCTAGAAATCGTCAAGGGGGAATTTACCAGTGTTAGTGCAAAAAGGAACTCGTTTCAAGAATCGCGTTCTCTCTTATTCATAGGATTTTCTACTTCCCCATTTCCAGCTGGTCGATCAGCTCATAATTTATATTAAAGAATTGGAATATAACCTGCTCACCCGTTGCCTCCACCCTCATCGCCCCATATTCCGCGTTATACCTCACTTCACTTCCTTCCAAAATTTGACCAAAATCATACCTTCCACCCCCGCCCAGTCCGTTGACGAAGTACACCAACCCGTTCTCCACAAGCCTTTCATACGTATGGTCATGCCCCGCCAGCACCGCATCAGCCCCCCACTCGCCATACGGCCACCTTGCCCAATCCGTCGATCCCTGCATCCCTGATGAATATGGTGAGTAGTGCATATACACGATATTCCATGTTGAGGTGGAGGCTTCCAGCCCCTGCTTCAACCAGGCAGCTTGTTTCGACGAAGCACCCACCCCATCCGGTTCATTATCATTCGTGTTCAGAACGAACAAGTGCAAGTTTCCCCAGGAGAAGTCATAATAGCGCTCATTGCCGGGTAACGTGAAGTAATCGTAATATGGCTTCCCGTTCTCTGTGATTAAATCGTGGTTGCCCAGGGCAGGGAAGAAACGGTTCTGCTCAGCACCGTTACCAAAATTGCCTTCATACGGGTAAATATAGCTGTGGAAAAACTGCCCCACTGCATCATCCATGTGATCGGTTGCCCCGGAGGGATAATTATTATCCCCTAGCGTAATGATGAAGTCGGGCTGCCAACCCTCTATCAATTTCGCCACGTCTGCTTCGTCCTGGTTTCCCGAGCCGTAGTCTCCAATTGCAGCAAAAACCACCCTCGCTGAAGTCGTGGAGCTTGGTTGGGGAGTGATTGTGAAGCTTGGAGCTGAGACGGTCGGTTGGGGAGTGGTAGTCTGGGTGTATTTCGGCGCCTCAGTCTGGCTTGGACCAGGCGACCGTGTGTCTGTTGGTTTACTCACTGGCAGGCTCGTGGTTGTGTATGTCACCCCTTGGGTCAATATGCTAGCCGTCTGTGTGGTTTCGCTGCAAGCAGTCACTATAACAAGCAGGAGGCAGGCATCTAACCATGCCCGTTTGGTAATCCATGTTAAAATCCACACGCCTGCACTCCTTTCGGTTGCAGGGTTTTCACTTCAGCATCAATATGCTACCGCCGTCATCCACCAGGTAAATTTCCCCATCTTCGTCCAATCCAAACGATGAGATTTGTTTACCTGTCTCAAACATCAGTGCATTCAGCCAGCTACCGTCTCTCAGGTGCAGCAAGCCCCACACTCTGCCAGAACCGTAGTCACCATACAGGTATACACCCTGCCAGCTGGGCAGGCTTATTCCCCGATAAACATAGCCACCGATCACCGCGTTTCCCAAATCATGGCTGTATTCTGCCACCGGCATCACAAACTTCATCCCCGCAGGAGGCGAGCCGCGATAGGGATGAGTACCCTCGAAATAATTCCAACCAAAATTCTCTCCACCAGGGCTCCCTGCCGGTAGGTAATCGATCTCTTCCCAGGCATCCTGACCTACATCACCTATATACAGGTCTCCGTTGAGTCGATCGAACGAGAAACGCCATGGGTTTCGTAGCCCATAATCCCAAATCTCCCATAAACCACCACCATTCACATATGGATTATCTGACGGTACAGCATAGGGTTCATCATGATCTACGTCAATCCGTAATATTTTCCCCAGCAGTGTCTCTAAGGATTGCCCATTGCCATCCGGGTCACCTTGCGAGCCCCCATCGCCCATGCCGATATACAGATATCCGTCCGGTCCAAATTGCAGCTGTCCTCCCTTGTGGTTCTGGAACGGCTGCTCGATATGAAGCATGCGCAATTCACTGTTTGGGTCGGCCTGATTTGGGTCACTTACCGATACATTAAACCGGGAGATTACGGTATATAACTGGTTACCTGTCTTTTCTGTATAATCTACATAGAAGAAGCCATTTTCTGAATACTTTGGATGAAACACGAGACCCAACAAACCCCTCTCCCCACAGCAATCCACTTTTGGGGTTAGGTCCAGGAAAGGGGTTGGTAAAACTGCTCCGTCTTTCAAAATACGGATCCGTCCAGCCTGCTCGAGAATGAATAACCTCCCTGATTCATCTCCTGAATTCACCAGGCCCTCCGGATGGTCCAATCCACTGACCACCTCTTGCCATGCATAACCTGATGGATTGGGTAGCTCAGTCACTGTTACCGGCGTTGGGGTTGGTGTTGGCGTCGGTGTTGAGGTCGGGGTCTCGGTCGGTGTAAAGACAACAACCGTGCCACTGATCACCACCGTGGGTACAAGTGTTGGTCGGGTTGTGGGCGTCTGGTACGCAGAAGGTGTCGGTACGCGGATGAATATGGATTGTGTGGGTGTCTTGGAAGGTATGGGTGTCGGTGTCCCCTGGCTGCATCCAGCCATCAGGAGCATAATGAGCGTACCGAGGGCAGCAAAGAGGCGATTCATCTCACCTCCACGTCACCATCCACGATCTCCCCGTCAATGATCACGCCATTTTTAGTAGTCTGTGAAGTTTCCTGGTAACTGTCCATCACTTTTCGCGTGGCATTCAGTGCATCCAGGTGCTCCTGGACTACATCAGGAGGGCACATCTCAACGAATAAATAAGTCCCTAGCCAAATGATCAATCCGTCATCTATCGGATTAACCGGCAGGAAGTCTATAGGAGATATCCAATACACCAGTGCTCCTATAGGCAGCAGTTTAAGCAGCGGGTTCACGCGTGGGTCCGCCATCAGGCGCAAGATCAGCTTGATGCGCAGGATCAATCCCTGGAGGAAGCCATCGCCTTGAGGAAAAGTTATTTTTCGGTTTGTTTTATCAGCCATTTTAATTCTCCGGAAAACTGATATTCATGTATACGTATCATACTTGGATAAGTTCTAATCGCCCAGGGTGCCGATCCTGTCGCCTTTTTAATTCACCACTCTTTATATCGTCGAGGAGGCTTGCACCTGGCGTCCTATGTCTCGTCTTCCTGCAGACGGGCGGTTTATGCCTCGTCGGCCGGCGGTGCAGCCTGCCCATAATCCAGGATATCGTACCCTTGTGGCCCAGTTTCCTTACTGATAATGCCTTTTTCCTGCATGGATTCAACCATTCGTGATGCCCGTGTATAACCGATTCGCAGGCGGCGCTGCAACATGGAAACAGAGGCTCGCCCCTGCCTGCGGGCAAGGTCAATCGCCTCTGCCAACAGCGGGTCCTGATCATCTGGGGCTTGCATATCATCCCACAGCGGTATTTGCGTTAGCGGTATCCCCGCCGGGATTACATCAGGAACGCCTCCCGCTGCGGTGGGTGCCAGGGGTCGGTTGGGGATAAAACTCTGCCAGTAGCTTACCAGGCTGAGGATTTCACTGTCCGAGACGTATGTTCCCTGCAACCTGATGGAAGCAGGCGCATCAGGTGCCTGGAAGAGCAAGTCGCCCCGGCCTAACAACCGTTCTGCACCCGGCTGGTCCAGGATCACCCGGCTGTCGGTGTTGGAGGCTACGGCGAAGGCTATCCGTGCCGGGAAGTTGGCTTTGATGATGCCCGTCACCACTTCGACCGATGGACGCTGGGTGGCGATCACCAGGTGTATACCGGTAGCGCGTGAGAGTTGTGCCAAACGGGTGATGGCGCCTTGAGTCTCCTCAGGAGCCAGCATCATTAGATCAGCTAACTCGTCGATGATTACCACCAGCTTGGAAAGCTTCTTATCCTTACCTCCTGATTGGCTTTCCATACGAGCGTTATACTCGCTGATGTTACGTGTTCCCGCCTCGGCCAGCTTGTGATAGCGCATGTCCATCTCGCGCAGCACCCATTGCAGCACACCGACCACTCTATCGGTATTTACTACCACGGGTGCCAGCAGGTGTGGGATGCCGTTATAGTTCGTCAGTTCAACTCGTTTGGGGTCTACCATGATCAAACGCAGGTCATCCGGTGTGTTGTGCAGCAGCAAGCAGCAGATCAAGCTGTTGACACATACCGATTTTCCTGAACCGGTCTGCCCGGCAATCAGCAGGTGCGGCATAGCAGCCAGGTCTGCTGCGACTGCATTTCCCGCTACATCCTGCCCCAGGGCAAACCGCAAGGGTGATTTTAAACGCTTGAAGGCGTCGCTTTCCACCACGTCACGCAGGGTCACCAAGGCGATTTGCTCGTTGGGTACTTCGATGCCGATGTAATCCTTCCCCGGTACCGGCACTTCCATGCGAATCGTCCGCGCTGACAAAGCTAACGCCAAATCATCTGCCAGGGAAGCAATCTTTGCCACCCGCACACGCGTGCGCGAGCTGCGTGTCTCGATAAAGTCGGGTTCCACACAGAATTGGGTAATCGTGGGTCCACGGTTGATCTCCACCACATTGACCGGTGCGCCTAACACTTTCAGCGTTTCTTCGATCACCCGGGCACGCTGGCGGTCTACATCATCATCATAGATGGTTTCATTGCCCCTCTCCAGGATCTGGTCGATAGGCGGCAGCAACCACGGACGAGGCTGGTTGACGCTTTGATTGCTGGCCGCGATCCCTGCTCCCTGTATGGGCGCCATTTCCGGCCAGTTAATTGGCGGAGCAGGCTGCTTTGCATTAGGAGTTTTGCTAGTTGCCGCGGTGCGATGGTTACGCCGTTCATCCATCCAATCCTGTACGCCATCCTGGATGCGGATCACCAAAGGAGGTGCCCAGCGGAACAGATCAACTACCGCTATATCCAGCAACAGGATTAATGCAATGATCAACCATGCGAACAAGGTGACCGCCATTCCAGCCCATCCCAGGTAGATATATAGGGGTGTAAATATGAACGCTCCCACATAGCCGCCACCTGCTCGGCTGGCGGCGAGGGCATATGCATCCTGTGTGAAGGAGAAAAAGTGCATCCAACCCAAAATATTCAGAAAGAGCAAGACCACGCCGATGAACCGTTCCAGGGCGATGTGGGGAACGTGTTTGAAGCTGCGTAGCACCAGCCACAAGCCCAGGATAATCAACCCGGCGGGGAACAGGTACGCACCCCAGCCAAATGCCAGCCCGAGGAAATTTAGCCAGCTGGCAGTCGCCGGGTTGTGGCTTACCGAAATGAGGCTGAGTAATGTAAGCAGCCCAATGAACAACATGACGATTCCGATCAGGTCAAGCTTTCGGTCAAGACTCATGCCTGTCGAGGCTGGGACTTCATTCGCTGGTGGTCTACCTCTCGGCTTCGAGGTTGATCGCTTGAACAACATGCCAATTGACGCCAGCAACCCTGCCAACGAGGACCCTGCTCTACGCTTGCTCTTTGTCGAGCTTGGGCTCTTTCGGGTGGAAGGTCGGCCAGGTGGTCTCCCACGCCGGGTGGTACGGTGTGCAGATGAAGTACCCCGGCTGGTTTTGGCGTACAGACGGGTACTTTTTTTTGTGCTCTGCTTTCGCAGTTGATTCCTGGCTGTTTCAGTCATCATTTGGGATTATAGCACGAATGGTCCCATCATCCTCACGGGGCACTTATCTGAGAAATAAGGTAAAATTCTAGCGCTGCACCATAGCCAGGCTCGAGAAATTGAGGTCTTCTTGTTTGAAATCGTCTTTTTAGGCACTTCCGCATCTGCCCCATCCGTCCACCGGGGTTTATCCAGTCAGGTGGTGATCCACGATGAATTCCGCTTCCTGATCGATTGTGGTGAGGGCACTCAGCGCCAGATCCTGCAGTCAGGTTTGGGTTTTAAGCGCTTGAACCGCGTCCTCATCACCCATGGTCACCTGGACCACATATTGGGGTTGGCCGGTCTGCTATCCACTTTCATGCGGTGGGAGACGATTGACAAGCTTGAGATCTACGGGGGTCAATGGGCGTTGGATCGCATTCATGATTTGATCTATGGCATCGTGCTGCGGGGTGCAAAACCGCCTATGGACCTGCAGCTTCAGCAGATCAGCAGTGGTCTGATTTTCGACGAAGATGATTTCACCGTCACAGCTTTCCCGGTGTGGCACCGTGGACCCGACTGCTTCGGATTTGTCTTCGAGGAAAAGACACGCCGGCCATTCCTCCCCGAGAAAGCCGACGAGCTGAGTATCCCACCCGGTCCCTGGCGTCGCGAGCTGGTGAACGGAGTATCCATCAAGCTGCCCGATGGGCGTACTATCCTGCCCGATCAGGTGCTTGGTCCTGAACGCCCTGGCACGCGCATTGCCCATGTGGGTGATGTCGGTCGCGTTGATGAGCTGGTTCATGCCGTCCAGAACGTTGATGCACTGGTCATCGAAGCGACCTACCTGGATGAAGAATCCGGGCTGGCTGATCAATTTGCTCATCTGACTGCCAAAACTGCAGCCCAATTGGCAGTTGATGCCGGAGTCAAGCACCTTATTCTCACCCACATCTCTCGCCGTTATCGCGAGCGAGATGTCTTGGCGGAATCCCAGGCGATCTTCCCAAATACCTACGTCGCTCGTGACTTCGATGCCTTTCAGGTGCGTCGCGGGGAATGTGTTAAACTCGACACTTATAAAGAAACTGCCAGCACAAAATAAAAAACGCTATACGTCTCATCGTTGGAACGGGTAAACGTATAATGTGTTTATTGTCGTTGTCAGTTAAGCTGTACTGCCGGTGAAACTCCATCCGTTGATTTTTAGTGCCGGTACACTTGTGCTAATCCCGCCAAACTCTCCTACGAGCAGGTGCGCCGCTTTTCCCACGGCTTCCACATTCGCCAATGCCTTGACGTACGGCATGGTATATCTAAGGTTCTTGACCGGATTAGTGACCTGTCCATCCTCGATCAAGAATACCCCATCCCGCGTCATACCTGTGATGACACACTCGCGTGGGTGGACTAGCCTCGTATAATGGAAACGGTTGATATAAAGGCCTTTTTTCGTGGATGCAATCATCTCCTCAACACTCGCCTTTCCTGCAGCCATGAACAGGTTCAAGGCTAATGGGCCGAAAGCCCGGAAATTAATCGGCGTAGCATGGCCGGTGCTCGGTTTACCCATTTTCGAACCCGAATATCTGTCAAAAACGGGTCCCATCACAACGCCTTGCTTAACGATATCCACTCGCTGTTTTGGCACCCCTTCGAAATCGAATGGCAGTGGAGTTCCTTGTGGATCCAATCCATCATCCCAGATGCTCACCATTGGGCTCATTAGCTGTTGACCAATATGGTCATTCATCCATGAACGACCTTCTTCTAAAGCCTGGGCTCCCATCCCATAAAAATTCAAGTTGCTGACAATATCATCAGTCGCATAATGCTCCAGTACCACGCTGTATTCTCCCGGATCAATCTTGATCGGTTTGTGACCGCGCACTGCTGTGTCTATCGCATCCTTGCCGAGCGATTCTACCGCCAGGTCATCCACCTTCCAGGCTGACTCTTGAGCACGCCCGGAGGAATCACTGCTCATCACCACGGTCTGGAAATCCGCATTGGTCATGTTGTGATAAGTGAACACGCCCTGAGTATTAGCCACCACCAGAATGCTCGATCCAGTCGATAGAGCCCCAGAGGCATTCAAACCCCTATCAGATGACATCTGGCACACCGCACCCACTGCTCTGGCGCGTTTCTCTGGTGTATAGCTTGAGGTCTCTAAATCAAAGGCAGTTACCCGCTGATATGCTTCCGGTCCAGGCAAGCCGGGGTAATTCGGGTCTTCTGGGCTGGTCTTTGCGAATGATTTGGCACGATCTACCAGATCATCCAAGCCAGCCTGGTCGAGGCGGTTGGTGGAAGCAGTACCAATTTGCTTCCCAACGAAATAGCGCAGGGTCACCTCAGCATCCCTCTCAGCAACGTTTTGGTGTATGATGTTGTTGGCGAAGCGAGTCAATGCTGCATCGAAAACCATCAGCGTCAGCTCGGCGGGATTCCCACCACAGCGCTTCAAGATTGCATCGGTTATTTTACGGGCTTCTTTTTCTTCGATCATGGTCTCTCCTGGTCAGATGCTTTTCTTTATTTAAGTATTCCGATATTAACATTGCGGAAGCGCGCCGGCGCAGCGCCATGCCCGGTGTGGGCTGTCTGCCCTGGCTGACCTTTGCCGCAGTTGGGAGTGCCCCACATCACCCAGTGGTCGCCATTGCAAATTGCATCGCAGCTGTTCCAAAATTCAGGAGTAAGCCCGGTGTAGGTGCAGTTGCGCAGCATGCGTCCCATTTTCCCATGTTTGATCTCGTAGCCCATCTCGGTTCCGAATTGGAAGTTGTAGCGTTTGTCATCGATAGACCATGACCGGTTGGAATCCATGTAAATTCCATCTTCTGTATCGGCGATGAGATCATCCAATATCCACGTCCCCGGCTCCAGGCTTACATTGACCATGCGGATGATCGGAATGCGGTTCCACCCCGATGCACGCATACAGGCGTTCGAGTACCGTCCCAGTTTGGTCGCTGTCTCGCGAGACATCAAGTACCCCACGAATAAGCCTTCCCTTACCAAAGGTGACGATTGAGCCGGGACGCCCTCGTCATCCCATCCAAATGTGCCTAATCCCAATGGTCGCACACTATCAGCGGTCAGGTTGACCACGGGAGAGCCATATTGGAAATTATCCAACTTATCTGTGGTCAAGAAGGATGTTCCCGCATAGGCTGCTTCACTTCCATACACCCTGTCCAGCTCAGTTGGATGACCACATGATTCGTGGATCTGCAATGCCAGCTGTGAACCTCCGAGGATGAGTGCTGTGGTGATATTGGATGGGCAGGGGTCTGCTGTGAGCAAAGCCACCGCTTCACTGGCAACCCGCTGTCCATTACCGGGTAAGTCCCAGCCTAATAAGGCTTCCCAACCGCCGGTCACCTGTTGGCGGGCAAAAGCGTTGGGATAGGATCTCACCTGGATCTCATTACCTCCCACTGCATTGGCTTGTATGCCGCCCCCCGTTTCAACGATGGTCTGTTCTGTGAATGCCCCTTCAGTATTGGCAAACTGCCTGTGCTCATTGATGAAAGTGGCGCCTGCCTGCCGCGTGCGCACACCCTGGACCTTTCCCATTTCTGCATCTGCTTTCATCAACACGGCTAACTTATCTTCAAGTGACACGCTGAAAGGATCAATTTTATATGGTGTCTGGTACGTACCCTGGCTGGCCACTTTTGGACCCAGGTCCACTTTTTCTCCGCTCACCAACCCGGATGCATGGGCGATCTCCACAGCCTCGGACGTGATGTGGTCGATCTCATCATTGGTCAAATTACGGCTGGAAGCGAAACCCCAGGATCCATTGACCAGCACCCGCACACCTACACCTTCCGTTTCTGTCGAATTCAGCTCCTCGACGATCCCATCCTTCACCGAGATGCTTTCTGTGCGGTTGTTTACCACTCGTACATCTGCATATTGTGCTCCGCGCTGTTGAGCCAGGTCGAGGGCACGCATGATTAGCTCTTTCAATTTAGCCTCCATTCCTATAAACGGTTGTCATAGATCAAACTGCATCAGCCAAAGCGTTCTTCTTTCCATATGTCAGCTTCATTGTGATATCCCGCCTGTTCCCAAAAGCCTGGTCGATCGTGCACCATGAACTCCAATCCACGCAGCCATTTCGCACCCTTCCAAAAATAGGGTGTCATCAGATCATCCCGTCCAGGGATATATCCGACTACACCACGCAGAGGGGCGCCGTGTTCAGGTGCCAGCGGTTGTCCATTAAAATGGGTTGCCAGCAGGAAATTATCTGCCAGGACGACTTCCAGTGGCAGGTTTACCGTGAACCCGTTCTCGGCGTGTTGTAGGACAAATTTTGCATTCGGTTTTATCTTGATCAGTCCTTGCTCGATCAGTCCCCGTGCGGAGACTCCCTCCCAGGTGGTATCCAGCTTGCTCCAGCGGGTCACGCAGTGAATGTCCATGGTCAGGGTGGTGCGTGGCATCTGGTTGAATTCAATCCACGACCAGGTTCGTTCTTCTTCAACTTCACCCCAAATTCGAAAATCCCACGTAGCAGGGTTGAAGTGCGGTACCGGACCATAGTGCAGCACCGGAAATTTTATAGTCAGTGATTGCCCTGGAGGAAGACGACCTTCCTTCTTACCTTGATCTTCCAATTTTTTTCGTTTAAATAAGCTGTCAAACATAAAAACCTGTGGTTACCACTCTACAAGGACAAGCTGTCACCTGGTTTTAGCACATAAACTTTCACCCCAAGCCTCGAGACGCGTTCAGCCCATTCCGCTGCGTCTTGGGCGATCAGATCCCAGGTATTATAGTGGACCGGGAAAACATGCTTGGGCATTATCATTTCAACTGCTTTATAAGCATCATCCGGTCCCATCGTATAATTATCACCAATCGGAATAAAGGCGATATCGATGCCTTCTTGCCCGATCAGCTTCATATCACTGAACAAGCCTGTATCCCCAGAAATATAGATTTTTATTCCATCCGTCGGAGTTAACAGGAAACCGACCGGGTTGCCTCCATTCGTGCCATCCGGAAGACCTGACCCATGCAGGGCTGTGGTTAGTTTGAGCTTTCCAAAAGGAAACGTATGCGCACCACCGATGTGCTGCCCATGTGTCTTTTGAACGCCCTGTTTGTCCATCCACTCTGCAATTTCGAAATTGCTGATCACCATTGCACCCGTTCGCTTGGCGATTTCTGCCGCGTCACCAACATGATCAAAATGTCCATGGGTGACAAGGATAAAATCTGCTGGCACCTCCAGGGCAGGTGTTGTGGCAGCCGGATTTCCGGTGAAGTAAGGGTCCACCAGGAGTTTATATCCACCGAGTTCGAGGCCTAAAGCTGAATGGCCATACCAGGTGATTTTGATACTCATATCTAACCTCCTCATATATCAGTGGAATTAAGTATACACCTGGTAGGTAAATGATACCTAAGAACGACCACGAGCGATCACTCTGCTATAATCCATACCAGACCGGTTGATTCTATTAGTGATGATTACCTGCCACCTGGTGCGAAAACCAACCTGTAACTTCGAGGTGTGATTGGGTATAAATGATTAGGAGCTGATCATGGACTTATCTGAATTCTTTCATCCGGGGATGACCCGCGAAGATAACTTCGAAATTATTCTGGAAAATAGCGCAATCCATCTTGGTAGTGGATCATCGCGCGTCCTCGCAACCCCTTCGATGATCGCTTTCATGGAACGGGTATCCCACCGGTTGCTCACCTGTTGCCTTCCTGACGGTTTTTCCAGTGTCGGTACCCACGTGGATGTTCGCCATCTTGCCCCAACACCGGTGGGCGCCACGATACACGTAAGAGCAGAAGTGCTCTCATTGGACGAAAACTTGATATCTTTTTTAGTTGAAGCCTGGGATAACCTTGAGAAAATTGGCGAAGGAAAACACGAACGCGTGGTGATAGACGAAGCCCGCTTCTGGCGTCGAGTTGAGAAAAAGCTCACCAGCCTCTAGCTCCCCTTACCAGTCAGCCAGCTATTGGCTTTTTGCTCCTGCACGGCGTAATAAGGTGGCATAAATCCATAATCCGATCCCGGCAACCAGCAGTAATCCACCGATAATACCGATCATGGGGCTTTTACGTGGAGGTTCGGGGAAGGTGGCAGTCTGCGCCTCCAGCTCTGAATTCGCTTGCGCTCCAAAGGCGATCTCTGTGGTTTGGCCTGCTTCCAGGCGCAAAGTCTGGTTCAGCTCGGTGGTGCGGTTATACCCTTGAGGTGCTGCCACACTGATCAGGTATTCACCCTGCAATAATTGATCAAAACAGCTGTACCCTCTTTCCTTGGGAGTCGGGTTTTGAATTGTGGTTGCGACGCCTCCCGAAGGAGTCTCGGCAGTTAATGATACATCCCCCAGCCGGTTGCTAACGCTGATCTCTCCCCCTGGGATCGAAGGCTCGTCTTCCTGGCGCATCGAATCGCCATTCAAGTCATTATAGAGCAGCACACATAATATCCCCCAGCCTGGTGGGGAAGTTGGGGACGGTGTAACAATCGCCTGTGTGGGGATTGACCCAGGTATGGCAGTTGCACCCGATGGGCCTGCGTACCCAATCAACAACTTGTCACCTGGCATGATTGTACAATTAACATCCAGATTGTTCAATTCACGGATGGTTTCCAACTTTACACCCGTAATGGCCGAGATACGCCAACAAGTATCCTGCGGTTGTACGATGTATAAGATCTTCCCATCCGGTCCAGGTGTGGGTGTTGGGAATACGGTCAATTGCGCCAGAGGTGCCGCCAGGGTGTGATAACTTTGAATGATGCTAAAAAATACGAGTAAGGCCAACCCCACGCCGAGTAGGAAGCGTTTATTCATAATGAAGAAGAATTATACATGATAAGGTTAATTCTTGTTGAGTTCAATAAATGGACGCGGGTAGTCTGTAGTTATAATGACATTGTTGGACTTTCGGCGGACCGATTTATTATAAGCCTAAATGCTGTTGGTGCTCCGCTTCACAACAAAATGGATTCATATCTTTCAAATGAAGACCGATCATATATGGCAAGAAGGGTGTGTTTTCACTATCTATCATCTATTTATGTTGAAAAATGTTATTGGTTGATATAATAGTATAACTAAGTAAATACGAAAATAATTCCGATAACTCCATGATTGCCATCATCTATTGTCGCTTTAATACACACCAACGGGAATTAATATCCAATATCGTCGTAGAGTGCTATCCTCATCAACCAACCATATTAAAACTTGATCAAAGGAGAATGTTCTATGCTTTACGGATACGCAGGTAAAATCCTACATGTAGACTTGACCAGGGGGAAGATAAGCACAGAGCAGCCAACCGAAGATTTTTATAAAACCTACCTGGGCGGCTCCGCCATGGGTACGTATTATTTATTCAAAAATACCCCTGCCGGTGTCGACCCATTGGGGCCAGAGAATACCCTGGCATTTATGCTCTCCCCCACTACCGGGGTCTCGATCAGTGGTCAGAGCCGGATGAATGCCACTGCAAAAAGCCCTGAGACCGGTTTGATTGGTGACAGCCAGGTCGGTGGGTTCTTCCCCGCGGAATTGAAGTTCTCTGGTTTCGACGGGATTGTCATCACCGGAAAATCGTCCAAACCGGTTTATTTATGGATCCATGATAATGAAGCTGAGCTACGTGATGCTGCTCATTTATGGGGAAAGATCACCGGTGTGGTGGAAAAGACCATCCGTGAAGAGCTTGGGGACCCAAAGATCGAGGTAGCTCAAATCGGCCCTGCAGGAGAAAAACTTTCCCGATTCGCAGCTATCATGAATATGTGCAACCGGGCAAATGGGCGCACAGGGATGGGTGCAGTAATGGGCAGTAAGCAACTTAAAGCGATCGCCGTGCGCGGCCACCAGAAAGTAAAAACTGCCGATCCTGTAGCCATCACCAGTTTGGCCCGGCTTGCTCCTAAACGGGTTCAAGATATCCCCGACATGAAGGGTCTACAGGATTTTGGCACTGCTTCCGTTTTAAATTATCAGAATACATCTGGCGGTTTACCCACCCGCAACTATACCAGTGGCTCTTTCGATCTGGCCGAAGATATCTCAGGCGAAAACATGGCTGAAACCATCCTGAAAGAGAATGATACCTGTTACGCCTGCGTCGTCCGATGTAAACGAGTGGTTGAAACGGAGTACAAGAACAATCACTTTGATCCGCTGTATGGTGGTCCCGAATATGAAACGCTCGCCACAATGGGGTCTTATTGTGGAATTGGTGATCTCAATGCGGTTTCCATTGCTCACCAGATCTGTGACCAAACTGGCCTGGACACGATTGCCTGCGGTGCCACCATTGCCTTTGCCATGGATTGCTTCGAACATGGCTACCTTACATTAAAGGACACAGATGGTATCGACTTGCGTTTCGGTAACGCCGATGCCATGGTAGCCATGGTTGATAAAATCGCCAGGCGCGATGGCTTGGGAGATTTACTGGCGAACGGCTCGGCATATGCTGCTAAAAAAATTGGCAAGGGTGCCGAAGATTTGGTGGTGGCAGTTAAGAACCACGAGCTGCCTGCCCATATGCCTCAAGTAAAACGCAGCCTGGCTCTGATTTACGCAGTCAACCCATTCGGTGCAGATCACCAGTCCTCCGAGCACGATCCCGGTTACACCCCCGATACCGCCTCGTATAACCTGGAACGCATGGCAGAAATTGGTCTGACTAACCCAATGTCTGACCGGGTGCTTGATCGTGAAAAGGTCAAGATGGCTTTGTACACCGAATTAAATTATTGCTTTATGGACACAGCAGTGTTATGCCAGTTTGTCTATGGCCCTGCCTGGCAGGTATATGGACCTAAGGATGAAGCCGAGCTGATGCGAGCTACTACCGGCTGGGAATGGACCGTGGATGATGTCCAGAAGATAGGTGAGCGCCGCTTGAATATGCTGCGCGCCTTTAACGCCCGGGAAGGTGCCGGTAGAGACATGGACACCCTTCCCAGGCGAATTTATGATGAACCCCTCAAGGGCGGCGCTTCTGACGGTGTTGCGGTCACCCGCCAGGAAGTTGAGGACGCGTTGGATATTTATTATGAGATGTGTGGATGGGATGTAGCCACCGGTAAACCCACACGTGCCAAGCTGGAGGAACTGGGGCTCGGCTGGATGGCTTAGAACCGATAAAAGTATATAATCAGGCACAGCCCGAAGCGGATAATTATCTCTACTTCGGGCTGATCTTAACCTTTAGCAATAATGGATTAATGAGATACGGGTTTCAGATATGCAGATTAAGCTGTATGCCTCATTACGCCAGGCTGCAGGAATAAAAATGATGGATGTGAATGTCCATATAGGAACAACCATCCGCGAGATATTGGCACAGGTCACAGAAGCGTATCCTGTCCTGGATAAGTTCATCTGGAAAGCCCAGGGAGAATTATCAGAGCACGCTCATGTATTCATAAATGGCGAAAATATTAACCATCTGGAAGGGTTGGATACTGAACTTAAACCAGACGATCATGTGGATATTTTTCCACCTCTAGTGGGTGGATGAGCTGATAACTGACCGAAAAAACTATGTCGTTTGAAATTTAACCTGGGTCAATGCTGCCAGAGCAAGCAGGTTGAATAATATAGCCGCAATCGCATTGGCGCTTATCCCCGAGAATATGGTTTGGGTAAACAAGAATGGCGCCAATAAATCCCCGACTGCCCTACCGATCGCAAGTATTGCCATATGCGAAGCCAGCATGGTTGCACGAGCGGATGGCATGATCTCACTCATCAACGGTATGCCACTCACAATGGTGAACTCAAAGGTAAAGTAAAAGAGGAATAATCCGACAACTGCACCTGCCAGCCAGCGACCGAATATTGCGAGTGCCAGCGTAGCCAGGCAGTTGGTGATAATACCGATTGCAATCGCCCGGCGCTTGCCAATCCTGTCGGTGAATAATGTGACGAAGATTTCCCCCCCAAATTCAGATATTCCTATAACCAGTGCTGTAGCTCCCAAAGATGCGATGGTGAGGGCGAAAGCCTGCTCTATCCAAACGCCGTAAATAAGGGTAATCGTCTCATTGGCAGCCGTATAAAGACCTGCCATCGCTAATGCTGCGATTGCAGGCGGGAAGGTCAGAACGGTACGCAGATTCCTAATAAACCCAGGGTTATCAACACTCGGTGCCGGGTCTTTCGGAAGCATCCAGGCAAGCGTGATAACACTCACCGCACCCAGGAATGCAATAAGAGGAAAAGGCGCTATCCAACCCTTCCGTGCAATGATAAAACCTACCAGGGGAACACCAATGATCGCACTCAGCGACCAGGCGAACTCGGTGATGCCCAATACTCTGGCTCGCTGCTCATATGCCACCTGGTCACCCAGGTATGCTTGCATGGAGGGTATAAAGATGAGGTATCCAATAAATGCCAGGCTAAGCGCTATGAAGAAAGCCGGATAAGTCGGCCATAACGCAATCAGACATATCGCAGCAGTATAAATAATTGTGCCAAGTAATATCCCCGCTTTCCGACCGCGGCTATCGGCAATCGACGCCAGGAATGGACCGATTATGCCCATTAACGACCGTGTCGTTATTGCAAAAGACATGGTCCTGAGGTCAACCCCGAGCCCTTTGGCAATATATGGCAGGAATGGATAGATCATCCGGTAAAAGGTGTTAAATACTGTCCGGACGATCACAAAGACAGTGACCTGAAAATTAATTGTACGCTTTATGCTTGGTTTATTGTCGTACACGATCTGACTCAAGCTTATACCACCATCTCGCAATTTGCCAGGCAGCAAATAAGATCAACAACATCAACCCAAAAAAGAATGCCTGGATGCGCCACGCCCCGCTATTCAGAATCGGAGAAGCTGGGTGCATCACATTTTCAGTTTGTTGAATCGCCACAATTAGTGTAATTGAATACCCCAGGTTCATTGCGGAGGTCAGGTTGGGCTTATCTGCCAGGCTCAACCCAACCTGCAACAGGATGCCAGTAACAGCAAAGATCAGCGCTAATTTCCAGCGTGGTTCAGCCAGGTATAATCCGTTCCAATTGGATTGCATTGCCCACAGGGATAACGGCAGGTATGTGACCCAGAAAATCACACCCGTCCGACCGCAAGCCAGTGACCATCGCTGAAAATTCTCTCGTTGGGTGATTAATCCTGCAGCACCACATGCCCCTGCTAATATAAACGCTGCTAATGATACCCACACCCAGGCACCGTGCAGGTAAACAATCCGAATATGTGTCCCCAGACTATGCTCGGCAGGTCCGAAGTTAGTGAGGATAACGATTGCTAGGCACGTGGTAATGAAGCAGCTCCATCCTACAATTGGATTATCAAGAATTTGCCCAATTCTTTTTAGATCGAATCCCATGCTAATACCTCTAAAAATACCACTAAGAATCCTATAAGTCAGATAGCTGCTTCCGAGCAGTCCCCTTTAGCAAGCGGCAACCATACACAGAAGGTAGTCCCTTTTCCCACCGCAGAGTTGACCTCGATCCGACCCCCATGGTTGCGCACGATCCAATAAGCGATGGATAACCCCAGGCCAAATCCCTTCCCATCTTTTTGCCGTGTGCGGGATTTCTCCCCACGGTAAAAACGCTCGAATATATGTGGCAGATCTTCAGGCGGAATTCCCGGTCCGTTGTCTGTCACGGTAAGCTTTGCCCGTTCGGATACTTTCCCCAAACCGACCACAATCTCGCCACCTTTGGGTGTGTAATTGATCGAATTTCCCACCAGGTTGACCACCACTTGCTTCAGCCGGTCCCGGTCACCACACACCAATACCTGGTCAATATCGCCGATACTTAATTTTATCCGGTCTCTCGCCAAAACTTGCATTTGATTTAGTACTTCCAACAACAGTGTATCCAGCTCTACCACCTCATGTGCCAATGGGATTTTGCCAAATTCAGCTTGGGCGAGCAGGAGCAAATCACCTACCATTCTCGTCAGGCGGTCAACTTCATCTTCAATTGTCTCCAAGGATTCTTCATCAAATTCCTTGATTTTACGCATCAAGCCCACATTACCCTTGATCACCGTGAGTGGTGTGCGTAATTCGTGCCCCACATCTGCCAGGAACCGGCGTTGGGTGGAAAACAGGTTTTCCAACCGGCTCAGTGTCTGGTTAAAAGCAGCCACCAGCTGCCCGACCTCGTCCTTGGGGGAGCCGGAATAGGGAATGCGGCGGGAGAGGTCATCTGCACTGGTTATTTGTAAGGCAGCCTTGGTCACATTATCCAATGCATGCAGTGCCTGGTAGCTGCTGAACCATGCCGCCAGGCCTGCTGCTATGATAGCAAAAGCAGTCCCGAAAGCTAAAACCTCGAGTAAAGTTTTTTGTGTGGCGTTGACCACATCCATGCGTGTACCTACCTGCAGGATGGCTTCCACTCGGTTTCCAACCCCAGCTACCAGTGGAATGGTTAATACCCTCAGCCGTGACCCTCCCTGGTTTACATCCTGGAAGAGTGGGGTTGTGCTGCGTATTCCGATAGCATCGAGGGGGTTATTCAGGATACGGATATTTTGAGTCGCCCGGACCAGGTTGTTATTACGTCCCCATACTTGTACGAATATATCAGCAGGAAGGTCTAGCTGGTCAAGATTGACGATTACATTTCCGCTGTCGTCAATACTGGTATTTGAATAAACAGTTTCTGCTCTGAGTCTCAGGGCATCATCTAACTGGTGGATCACCGTCGAGCTTACCGAATAATAGACGGCAATTCCAAATAGTAGCAAAATACCCCCTACTATGGCTGTGTATAGTAAGGTGAGTCGACTCCGCAGGGACATGAATTTAGTTTACGATGGTTCGCGTAGAACGTACCCCATACCGCGCACAGTATGAAGGAGTCGTTGCTCTCCTTGAACTTCGAGCTTCTGGCGTAGATATCGTATATAGACCTCAATGATATTACTCTCTCCGCCGAAGTCGTATCCCCATACGCGATCGAAAATCATCTCCCTGGTTAATACCTGGCGTGGATGACGCAGGAATAATTCCAGTAACTCATATTCTTTTGCTGTCAGTGAGATTATTCGGTCTCCGCGGGAAGCCTGGCGTGTACCGGTATCTAGGATCAGATCTGCAAAACGCAGGACTTGGGGTCGGCTTGGTTGGGCACGGCGCAGCAAGGCGCGAATGCGAGCCAGGAGCTCATCCAGATTAAATGGCTTAACCATGTAATCGTCTGCGCCTACATCCAAGCCCATCACACGGTCATTTACCGAGTCTTTAGCAGTCAGGATCAGGATGGGTACAGGACCACCTGCTCTTAACCGCCGGCAGACTTCCAGACCATCAATGCCAGGCAGCATGATGTCCAGGACGACCAGGTCGGGTGGGTTATCCCTTGCCGATGCAAGACCCGAATGCCCATCGATCGCAGTGTCTACTTGATAGCCTTCATATGCCAGGCCGCGGCGCAAGAACCGTAGGATGGCCTCATCGTCTTCGATAATTAGAATTCGTGCGCTCATAAGCCCTCCGTGATTACAATATACCACAGGGCGACTAAAAACACAAAAGGATAAAAGAGAATTCCCGGAAGCAATTAGCTTCCGGGAAATTTATCCAACGATTATTGGACCTCAACTGCAGCGCCAGCAGCTTCTAGCTTGGCTTTGGCATCTGTAGCGGCTTCTTTGCTCACAGCTTCTAAGACCTTGGATCCGGCAGTCTCGGCTACATCCTTGGCTTCTTTCAGACCCAGATTGGTCAGCTGTCGGATGACCTTGATTACCTCGATCTTCTTGGCACCGGCGTCTTTAATGACCACGTTAAACTCGGTCTTTTCTTCGACTGCCTCAGGAGCAGCAGCGCCAGAAGCAGGCATGGCAGCCATAGCAACGGGGGCAGCGGCGGAAACGCCCCATTTCTCTTCCAATTTCTTTACCAGATCAGCAGCTTCGAGTACGGTGAGGGTGCTTAGTTCCTCAACCAGTTTATTAAGATCAGACATTTTAAAAACTCCTTCTTAGTTCTATTTATTTTTTTTTGGTAGTAGATTTGTAAACAAGTTTCGTTTACCCATCAATGATGAAAAACAATCTTTTGAATGATGTTGTTATACAGGGGCTGCTTCAGGTTCCGCATGCGCCTTGATGACCGCCGCGATCATACGACCTGGTTCAGCCAAAGTTCGTACCAGTTTGCTCGCAGGGGCTAGCAGTGTCCCAAGCAGTTGTCCGCGTACAACTGGTAGTGGCGGAAGATCAGCCAGAACTTTTACACCCTCGGGGGTCAAGGCCTGCTTTTCAAGGAAGCCGCCTTTGATCTTGAGAAACTCAGAAGTTTTAACAAAATCGGTAACAGTCTTCACTGTTGCAGGAGCATCCGTAAAAGCGAATACGATTGCAGTGCTGCCTTCCAGCTGCTCTTGCTGGATAGTATAACCAGCCTGATCGAATGCACGTTTCGCTAGTGTGTTTTTAATGATGTGGAACTCTCCGCCATTTTCTCGCACTTTCACGCGCAAGGCATCGATATCCTTCATGGTTAAACCCACATACTGGGTCAACACCAGCGCCTTACTGTTCTTTACCCATTCGCTGTATTGATTGATCAGCTCATTCTTGCGTTCCTTTGTAATAGCCAAGGTTAATTCACCTCCTTTCAAATAAAAAGTCTTTGCCTCGCTAACCTTTGCCGGCAAAGACTCTCCGTTACCATATTTCCTAACCGCGTCGCGGTTAATATTTTGGGGAGATATCCTCACCTCGGCAGGAAATTAAGCGATTTTCCGCACCTGCTGTCTTGGGCGAAGCGTGATTTGATAATCCAACTATATCACAATAATATTATTCCTGAACAACCATGCTTTGAGCTTGCATCGGATCAAGTTTGATCCCCGGTCCCATCGTGGAAGTCAGGGTAATCCTCTTGATATAAGTACCCTTGACTGATGCCGGTCGTGCTTTCTTGATCGCTTCCATTAATGCAGCCAGGTTCTCGTACAGCTGTTTCTCTCCGAAGGATGCCTTCCCAATCGGGATATGCAGATTGGCGGTCTTGTCGACACGAAATTCGACCCTTCCCGCTTTGGATTCCTCGATTACGCGAGGAAGGTCTTCTGCAGGCACCACCGTTCCAGCTTTCGGGTTCGGCATCAGTCCGCGTGGACCTAATACCCGACCAAGCCGGCCGACTTTCCCCATTAAATCAGGAGTGGAAATGGTTACATCGAAATCCGTCCAGCCTGCCTGGATCTTGGCGATCATTTCATCATCATCCGCTACGTAATCTGCGCCGGCTTGGCGTGCCAGTGTTGCCCCTTCACCTTGTGCGAAAACCAACACCCTGACCGATTTACCCAGGCCATGCGGGAGCACTACCACATCACGCACTTGTTGGTCGGCGTGTCGCGGGTCAACACCCAATCTCATATGGATTTCTACCGTCGAATCAAATTTCACGTAATGAGTTTCTTTAACCAGGTTCACTGCCTCTTCAGGCGTGTACCAGTGGTTTTCATCAATTTTAGCTAATGCAGCTAAATACTTCTTTCCATGCTTTGCCATATATTCTCCTTCGTGGTGCAAGCGGGTGGTCACCACCCTCCCACAGGGTTAGCTTTCAGTTATCGTGATGCCCATGTTCCGTGCGGTGCCTTCTATCTGTCGCATCGCACCTTCGATGTCCACCGCGTTCAAGTCCTTCATCTTCAGCTCAGCAATCTCTTTGACCTGTTTGCGTGTGACCTTACCGACTTTCTCACGGTTTGGGACCGCTGATCCTTTATCCACACCTGCAGCTTTCTTCAACAAGACAGCTGCTGGAGGCGTTTTTAGGATGAACGTAAACGATCCATCGGTAAAGATGGTGATCTCTGCTGGGATAATTTCACCCATGCGGTTGTTGGTACGGGCATTATATTCCTTACAAAATGCCATCAAGTTGATCCCGTGCCCGGCTAATGCAGGTCCAATCGGGGGTGCAGGGTTGGCTTTTCCAGCTTGGATCTGCAGACGAACTATTGCTTTTAATTTTTTTGCCACTTTTTTCTCCTTTCGCCGCTTGTCTCTCGCAGAGCAGCGGTGCGTGGTTTTAGCGGGTGATTATTGGGACACCCTCCCACATCTACAACCAGATTCTTGGTTGTATCTTACGCTTTCTCGACTTGTAAAAAGTCCAGCTCGACCGGCGTTTCACGGCCGAAGAAGTTCACCATTACGCGTACTTTCGCTCGTTCCATATCGATCTCTGCCACTGTGCCGCGGAAATCGTTGAACGGACCATCCACAATGCGCACACGTTCTCCTGAACGGAAGGTAACCTTGATGTGGGGTGCCTCTGCTTCCATCCGTTTGATGATCTGCGCTACTTCCTCCGGTCGTAGCGGAGTGGGTTGTGTACCCATCCCCACAAACCCGGTAACTCCAGGTGTGTTGCGCACAACGTACCACGACTCTTCCGACATGATCATATTGACCAGGATGTAGCCCGGAAAAACCCTGCGCTCCACGGTACGGCGTTTACCCTCTTTTACTTCGATTTCTTCTTCCGTAGGAACAACAACATCAAAGATTTTATCCTTCATCCCCATGGATTCAATCCGCTGTTCGAGGTTATGGCGAACTTTGTTTTCGTAGCCCGAATAACAATGGACCACATACCAGGCGCGGTCATCATCCTGTACCAGCTCATCTGGCTGCCCAGGGTACGCCTCAGTCACGATCTCGCTTGACTCCTGTGGAATGACTAGATTATCCACTTCGTCTGCATCTTTCTCGTGGTCCTCGAGGGGCTCTTCATTTTCTTCTTCCTGGTTAAATTCGCTCATCATACTCGCTAATCATCTAATTAAATATTCGACGCTTCCGTTGCCTGATTTTCAGCCTAAGATTACAGCAAAAAACTTTGAGTATATAAAGTCTAATCCACCGAGGATGATCGCCATAACAATTATGACGCCAATGACGATCCAGGTTAATCGAATAGCCTCCCTGCGGGTAGGCCAAGATACCTTGCGTAATTCTCCAACAGTTTCCTGGAAAAATTTCTGAATTCTGAACCAGAAACGTTGGAAGAAATTCATCTCCTGGCGAGCAGATCTGATATCAGGCACGGTTTTCCTCCAATTATGGTTAAAACGCCGCCTCTACTAGACGGCGTCATTTGGAAAAGGCTATCCTTTTCCTCTCAGGCAGGCCAGGCAGGAATCGAACCCACAACCCCCGCTTTTGGAGAGCGGTGCTCTGCCAAATTGAGCTACTGGCCTAGGTGAGGCTGGCTGTCGCCTGCCTCTATTTGGTCTCGCGATGCACTGTGTGCTTGCGGCAGTGCGAGCAATATTTGTTCAACTCAATACGCCCCGGATCATTACGACGATTTTTTTCCGTGGTGTAATTGCGTTCCTTACATTCCGAACATGCCAGGGTGATCACCGGGCGGACATCTTTTTTCGAAGCCATTCTTTTCCTTTTCTCAACTCATACTGCCGAGGGTTGCCCCTCGGCATGATAAATTAGGCAATGATTTTGGTGATCACACCTGCGCCGACGGTCAAACCGCCTTCACGGATGGCGAACTTGGAACCTTGCTCCAACGCCACCGGCACGATCAGCTCAACTTCCAGGTTCACGTTATCTCCCGGCATCACCATCTCCACCCCTTCGGGCAGCTTGATGTTCCCGGTCACATCCATCGTCCGGATGTAGAACTGCGGGCGATACCCGGTGAAGAAAGCTTTGTGCCGCCCACCTTCTTCCTTGCGCAGCACGTACACCTCGCTCATGAATTTGGTGTGCGGGGTGATCGAGCCAGGCTTGGCAACCACCTGGCCGCGCTCGACGTCAGTGCGCTCGATGCCGCGCAGCAGGATACCAGCATTATCTCCGGCTTGCACCTGATCCAGGTCTTTGTGGAACATCTCCGTGCCGGTGATCACCGAGCTCATGCTCTTCTCACGCAGCCCAACGATCTCCACGGGTTCGCCTTTCTTGGCCACACCTCGCTCCACCCTGCCTGTCACCACCGTGCCGCGCCCCTTGATCGAGAACACGTCTTCGATCGGCATCATGAACGGCTTTTCGTTCTCGCGTATGGGCTCGGGGATGTACTCATCCACCACCCGCAGCAACTCCTTGATGCAAGCGTACTCGGGTGCATTCGGATCGGTGCTGGTGCTCTCCAGGGCTAGCAAAGCACTTCCGCGCACGATCGGGGTCGTGTCACCCGGGAACTTCTCATCGTTCAGCAGGTCACGCAGCTCCATCTCCACCAGCTCCAGCAGCTCCTCATCATCCATCATGTCCACCTTGTTCAGGAAGACCACGATGGCGGGAACTTCCACCTGGCGCGCCAACAGCACGTGCTCACGCGTCTGTGGCATCGGTCCATCAGGTGCCGCCACCACCAGGATCGCACCGTCCACCTGGGCTGCACCGGTGATCATGTTCTTGATGTAGTCTCGGTGACCGGGCATGTCCACGTGCGCATAGTGCCGCTTGGCAGTCTCGTATTCCACGTGGGCAATGTTGATCGTGATGCCGCGCTCTTTTTCCTCCGGAGCATTATCGATCGTGTAAAACGAGCGATACTCTGCCTGCCCAAGGAACGAACAGTATTTCGTGATCGCAGCGGTCAAGGTCGTTTTCCCGTGGTCGATGTGCCCCATCGTACCTACGTTCATGTGCGGCTTTTTTCGCTCAAATTTTTGCTTTGCCATCTCTACCCTACTCCTTCTAACGGTTTGTCCAATTAATTTTCCTGTAACAAGAGCCCTCAATGGGATTTGAACCCATGACCCCATTCTTACCAAGAATGTGCTCTACCAACTGAGCTATGAGGGCAACAAAAGTGGGCGGTGAAGGATTCGAACCTCCGAAGGCTTCTGCCGACTGATTTACAGTCAGTTCCCTTTGGCCACTTGGGTAACCGCCCAATTGGGTTATCTCGTCACATCGAAAATTGGTCAATTAGTCCCCTTGCCTCCTGACCCAGTCGGGACAACAACGAGGCTAATTGACTAATCATCTTGCAACGAAAATTCTGTACCTGAAGCCGACGATGGGAATCGAACCCATAACCTACCACTTACAAGGCGGTTGCTCTGCCGATTGAGCTACGTCGGCGGGTTAAATTGTAAAAGTGCTGGTCCGAAAGCGGATTGGATTATACCAGACGCATATGTTTGCAGCAAGTATGTTTTCCTAAGATTAAAAAAACCCGGTTTCAACCTGAAAACAGGTATCTAACCTAGGTTTCGGATTGAGAGTCTATCAGGATTTGTTGATATCGTCAATAGGTTTGGTGCGAAATCCCCGCTCCTGCCAGACAAAATATAAGGCTACCGAGCCAGCCACCGCGGCATTGAGCGATTCAACCTTGCCTTGCATCGGCAGGCGCATCAATCTGTCGCAAGATTTACGCACCAGTGTCCGCATCCCACTCCCTTCGCCGCCGATGACCAGTGCCAGTGGTCCGTCCAGGCGCACTTGATCCATCGGCTGCGCTTCCTGTCCTGCATCTAAGCCGATCACCCAGATATTTTGTTCCTTCAGTTGCTGGATCGCTTGCGCCAGGTTCACCTGAACGATCAGCAGGTGCTCTGTGGCTCCTGATGATGAATTTACCACCGCAGGTGTAACCGTCGCTGTGTGCCGGAATGGCAACAGCACACCATGGATACCCACCGCCTCAGCCGTTCGCAGCAGGCTGCCCAGGTTTTGGGGGTCCTGCAATACATCTAAAATGAGCACGAACGGTGCTTCTCCTCGCCGGGCTGCCAATGCCAGCACGTCCGCCAGGTCACTGTATGGATAGCTACTGGTCTCAAGTCCCACTCCCTGGTGACCACTCCCCAGTGATTCCAGGTTGCCTCGAGCTACCTTCTCTAGCGGCAGCTTCAAAGTGGAAGCCATTCGAACGATTTCCACCAGGCGTCCCTTCTCTTCCACTCCCTGGGCTAATCTTAAACGAAAGAACTGGCGCCGCCTCGCCCGCATGGTTTCATAGATTGCATTTCGTCCGTACAGCCATTCTTTCATACATCACCAAAAAAATCCCGGAGGCTGTCAGCTCCGGGAGGGTCTGGTTATTTCCAACGCCAGGTAGTACCATCCTTGCTATCTTCCAGCAGCACTCCTAGCTCTCCCAGGCGGGCACGGATTTGGTCTGAAAGTGCCCATAGTTTTTGCTCCCGCAGGTCACGACGTAAACGAATTAACAGCTCTATAAATGGTGTCGCCTCGCCGCTAACCTTTGGTCGTTCTTCACGCAGGCCAAAAACCGACATCAGCTCACGCAGTTTGCTTTGCCCATCAGCCACAATCTCGTCCGCAACTCCTGCATCTTTTGCCTGGTTGATTGCCCGAACCAGCTCAAAGACATATCCCAATGCGCCCGCTGAATTGAAGTCATCATCCATGCATTCGATAAAGCCATCAAGCGTAGCCTCTGCTTGCGTGGATAGATTATCAACCGCCTCGCCCTTCTCCAGGCTTCCCCCCACTGCAGGTCGCAATGCCAGGCGCAGGCGTTCCAAACCCTTCTCCGCCGCAGCAATAATTTCGTCACCAAACGTGAGCGGGTTGTGGTAGCTCGAATTCAACACCATCATCCTCAGTACATCACCTTCGTGATTAGCGAGGAAGTCTTCGATAGTCACCAGGTTTCCCAATGACCTGGCCATTTTCTCGCCTGCCATCTGCATCATGCCATTATGGACCCAGTAGCGGGCAAATGGCTTCCCGGTAGCGCTCTCAGTCTGGGCAATTTCGTTTTCATGATGCGGGAAGATGAGGTCATTTCCACCACCGTGGATATCGATCTGCTCGCCTAAATGATGCATGCTCATCGCTGAGCACTCAATATGCCAACCAGGTCGACCTTTTCCCCACGGGCTATCCCAGGAAGGCTCACCCGGCTTGGAGGATTTCCATAAGGCAAAATCCATCGGGTGCTCTTTACGCTCGTCCACATCGACGCGTGATCCAGCTTGCATGTCCTCTAAATGACGGCTCGATAGCTTCCCGTAATCCTTATCCTTACTAACCCGGAAGTACACATCGCCGTCCACGTCGTAAGCATAGCCTTCTTCACCTAATTGGGTGATCAGTTTTATGATATTTGGTATCTCGTGGGTGGCACGTGGGTTCACAGTCGCGGGAAGGATGTGTAGATCGACGAGATGCTGTCCATATTCATCAATATATTTTTCTGCTAGCTTGATCGGATCAATTCCGAGCTGATTAGCCCGGTTGATGATCTTATCATCTACATCGGTGTAATTCATGGCATGGCGAACCTGGAAGCCTCGATACTCAAGGTACCTGCGGATGATATCAAAAACCAGCGCCGACATGGCATGACCAACGTGGGCTTTACCATATACGGTTGGACCACACACATACATGGTCACCTTTCCTGGTTCGATGGTCTGAAAATCTTCCTTTTGTCGCGATAGCGTGCTGTAAATACGTAGAGCCATGCTTACTCCTGTACCTTAATCTTCTCTTTCCAGGCGGGCAAAGATCATCCGTCCAGCTGCAGTTTGTAACACCTTGGTCACAGTAACATTAATCTTCCTGTTCAGATGACTGCGCCCGTCTTCAACCACCACCATGGTGCCATCATCCAGGTATCCTACCCCCTGCCCGGATTCCTTGCCTTCCTGGATCACATTCACTTCGATGGATTCACCAGGTAGAAAGACCAATTTAACAGCATTCGCCAGCTCATTGACGTTAAGCACGCTGACGCCCTGCAGTTCGGCGATCCTGTTCAAATTATAGTCGTTGGTCAGGATCGGACAGCGTAATTGGCGCGCCAATACCACCAGCTTATCATCCACCTCCCGAACACCTTCGACGTCCATATCACTGATCCGCAGTGGGGTACTCGTGTCTTTCTGCAGCTGTGAGATGACTTCGATGCCCCTACGGCCGCGCTGTCTTCGCAGATTGTCTGACGAATCGGCAATAAATTGCAGCTCATTGAGCACAAATCGAGGGATCAGCAGGGTGCCCACCAGGAAGCCGGTCCTGGCGATATCGGCAATCCGTCCGTCAATAATTACGCTGGTGTCTAAAAGTACAGTCCGGTATGCAGGCTGATTGGATGAAGAACTGTCTTCACCCGTCTTACCTGCGCCGCCACCGAACATTGAGAAAAGGTCCGTCTGGCGGAGGACGAACACCGCGATACCCAGATAACCGAACAATAGCACAGCAACAAACGGCAATACTTTACCAAAAGGTTGGGGTAGTAGTGATAACGGGAATGTAAGTAGTGCAGCAATGACCAGACCTACCACCAATCCTGTTAATCCCGATGCCAAAGTTTGGGTCGACACGCTCAGCAATGTTCTGCGGATGTACCTGACGGGTCGGGTCGTAAAATAAGGGGTCAGAATGAGTCCGAATAAAATACCCACCAGGCAAAACAAGAACCCGCTGACTTCTGGAGATTGATTTGTGTTGTTTCCGATCAGGATGCCCAGATAAGTCCCCAAAATACCAAATACAACCATTCCGATGAGCCGGAATAAAAATTCAATACTCATAGCAGCCTCCCATTAAATATTTTTAGCTGCGCGAGTCTCCATGGTACGAAGTGCTGTTATACCGTACTGATTTTTCAAATAGCTAGTACGGGTTTTTCGTATTTCCCCTCACAAAGGATGATAATGAACAAAAATAGAATAATTGCTAATGTGAATGGCAAAATGAGGGTCAAATACGCATGGATCCTCGCATGCATATGCTGTTTCCATTATATCGCGTTATGTTATAAAACCGTCAGGTTGTTATCCGTTGTATAAGGTTTCCACGGTCTTATCAACTTGCGGATGGCTATCATTCTGTTATCAGGGTAAGTGCCTTAATAATTCTGCTTTGCCTGTTATTTTTTTCCTTTATTTCATCATATTAGTGATGCAAGTAAATCTCGGAAGCCATTCTGGCAATCTTATGTAGAAGCATTCCTAATGCAGATATAAATAAGGATATGGGGCATTATTTGCACCTGTTATAATCGCATGCGTATCTTGATAATTAATCCAAGCAAAAAATTATACCTTTTTCATGTGGTTGATGACTTTTATATAAATTGTTCTCCATGGAGCCCATAGAGTTTTCTCAACCCGAATCACAATCATCATCTGCGCCACGCCTGGTTGTCGGCATAAGCGCGGCCTCGGGTGCTATCTTGGGAATCCGCTTGCTGGAGGTGCTCAAATCGACACCTATCGAGACACATCTGGTGGTGTCTGAATCGGCGCTTATCACCATCAAACAGGAGACTGATTGGCGAATTGAAGATGTCATGTCTCTGGCGAATGTGAATTATGAATTCCACGATATCGGTGCTGGTATCGCTTCTGGCTCATTTGCCACTTTGGGGATGGTTATTATTCCTTGCTCGATCAAGACTCTTTCCGCAGTTGCAAATTCATACACCGACGATCTCCTCTCCCGTGCCGCTGATGTGACACTTAAGGAAGGTCGCCCATTAGTATTGGTTGTCCGTGAGGCGCCTTACCATTCTGGACACCTGCGATTGATGAGCGAAGCTACTTTGGCTGGAGCAGTTATTTTTCCGCCTGTCCCTGCTTTTTACATTCGTCCCAATTCTGTAGACGATATCATCAATAATACCGTTGGCCGGGTGCTTGCACGCCTCGGAATTAAAACGAATTTGGTCAACGAATGGCAGGGACAATCGGTTGAGTAAGCCGATGGACTCACGGAATCTCGAAAAAGCAGCCGCTTGTGGTGAGCCGTCCTATGTCTGGCGTGCCGGGCAGGAGCGTCGCCTGCAGATGATTTTATCCGCAGCCGGTCCCCGTTTGGCTGGCCGTATGCTCGAAAATGGCTGCGGTGTAGGGATGTATCTGCAGCATCTTGCTCCTCATGTCGGATCGGTCATCGGTCTCGAATATGATATGGACCGCACACGTGAGGCTCATATCCACTCTCCACTCCTGGTCAACGCTGCCTCTGAAGAGTTGCCCTTCACTAATGACTCATTTGATGTAATTCTAAGCCACGAAGTCCTCGAACATGTCAGGGACGACCGCTGTAGTGTTGAGGAAATGCTGCGTGTGCTGGTTCCTGGTGGGGTGATTGTGCTTTTTGTCCCCAACCTCGGCTATCCATTTGAAACTCACGGTATATATTGGCGCGGTCGCTACCACTTTGGCAATATTCCCCTGGTACACTATTTACCTTCTCGATGGCGTAAAAGGCTCATCCCCCACGTGCGTACCTATTCCAGGTCTGACCTGGAGCGGCTTTTTGAGTCGCTGCCCATTATAATCAAGGATCAACAGCTCATTTTTGGTGCCTACGATAACATAATCTATCGCTCTCCAACCTTTGGCCGATTACTACGGCGCATCCTACATTGGATGGAAGCTACCCCCCTCAAGGTATTCGGTTTATCTCATTATTGGGTGATCGAGAAGGTTTGAACTAGCCAGCATCGATTCGAAAATCAAATATCCCATCCCTGATCGGAAATTCCCTGGAACACGCTTTACATATGAGCTTGGCGCCATGCGGTTCGATATTTTCCGAATCGCATACCGGGCATTTAAAAAACATCCCGGTCAGTGCCTTTGGAGTTTCTCCAACAGCCTGGTTTCGAGTAAATATACTTGGAGAAAGCTGGCACCAGCTTCCTGTCGGCTGAAGGATCCTTTCCAGTTTGGTTAACAAGTCGATTGGCAGATTCCGCTTGAGCACCCCTAGGCGGAGATATGAGACTGCCAGCTGCTTCTGAAGTGAGAATCCCGTTTGATCCAGCCACCCGTGAACTGCCTTAGGATGAAAGTCGAAGTTCAGCTTCTCGAACTCCACACTTTCCAAGGAAAAAGGTGACCACGACTGCTTTCGGGTGAGATAGCGTAGGATGGCTTTTAAATTCTTTTTGTTGGCGTATTCAAGTATAAAAATCGCCCCCGTTTGTAATGTTTGGCGCACCTGACGCAATGCCAGCTGGGGCTTTGCCATGTGGTGCAGCGTGCGGATCATCGTCGCTGCATCGAACAAACCTTCCACGAAGGGCAGGTTATATATATCTGCGGCAACATAGATGTAGCGTTGGTTACCTCCCAACCGTTGGTAGGCTTGCTGTAGCTGAGTTAGAGAATAGTCAACTAACACTACCTGCCTGAAACCGGTATATCTGGGTGTATTGCGCCCAGCACCGGCACCCAGCTCCAACAGTAGCTCGCCCCCATTAGGTAGCAACTGTTGGAGTGCAATCGCCTCCGCCCTGTCTTCGTAAGCACGCCCACCCTGCTCCCAAAAACGAGTTTGATAATCGGAGTCTTCGTAATTGCAAATTGGGGGCTGCTCGCTTGTCAATGTATTAAAACCCACGGAACATAGTTAGCCATGTATATTCACTACAGCTGAATTTCATCAACAATGTCCAGTTATTCTGCCGCCGTGTACCGGTTGTGCCTGGCGCTTTTTTACAGGTTCACCCGTTATATCCTCTGCCGACTCCCCGGTAGATAAAGCCGCTTTTCACCATTTCATCTGGCTCGTAGATATTTCGCCCGTCATATAATACGGGGTGATGCATGAGGTCACGTAAACGTGGTCTGTCCAGCTGCTTGAACTCATTCCACTCGGTCACAACCACCAACGCATCAGCACCTTCCGCCAGTGTATATGGGTCAGGCATCATCTCCACGCCCGGTAACAAGGGTTGGGCAACTGCCATTGCCACAGGGTCATACGCCCGGATAATTGCTCCTTCCGCTTGCAGATTTTGTGCAATCGTAATCGAAGGCGCATCACGCATATCATCGGTATTTGGCTTGAAAGAAAGTCCCAGCAGTCCGATTACCTTGCCCTTGAGATCACCTACCATTTCTTTAATGTGGCTGATTGCCATTTCCCGGCGATCGTCGTTGATCTCCATCACCGTGTATAGGAGCTGAGGATGCCGTCCCTTCTCAGCCGCCATATACGCCAACGCCTTGACGTCCTTTGGGAAGCATGATCCACCGTACCCTATGCCCGCATCCAGGAATTGCTTACCGATGCGCGAGTCATAGCCCATCCCGATGGCTACTTCTTTTACATCAGCACCCAGGCATTCGCAGATATTCGCTATTTCATTGATAAATGAAATTTTAGTCGCCAGGAATGCATTCGAAGCATATTTGATCATCTCGGCAGTACGCAGGTCTGTGATCACGATCGGTGCCCGCAGGGGAAGATGCAATTGGGCAACCTTTTCTGCTGCTTCTGGATTTAAGGAGCCCAGCACTGTGCGGTGGGGTTGCATAAAATCACTTATCGCTGACCCTTCCCGCAGGAATTCTGGGCATGATACCACCCAGAAGGGAATACTCTGTTTTTGGTTCCGCCGTACGATATCTGCCACCCAGTCACCCGTGCCCACCGGTACAGTCGATTTATTGATGATCACCAGGGGAGCCGTCATATTCACTGCGATCTCACGCGCAGATGCTTCCACGTAACCCAGGTCTGCTTCGCCATCCACCCCCATGGGCGTTCCCACGGCGATGAACACAAACTCAGTACCTTCCAGAGATTCTGCGTACGATGTGGTAAATGTTAACCGCTTTGCCTGGACATTATGCTCGACCAGCTCTTTCAAACCTGGCTCGTAGATGGGGAGAATTCCTTGTTTTAGACCTTCAATTCTTTCTTCATTCACATCCAGGGCTATCACCCGGTTTCCCAGGTCAGAAAAACAGGCTGCAGTAACTAAACCAACGTAGCCAACACCAACCACACAGATTTGTCTCATTCGATCTCCTCCAGGTTTCAGATTACTCGTTTATCTTATCATAAGAAAGTTTGAATAGTAAGTTTTTTCATTTTTGTTAGGTTGTGCCATTTTGGACAAATGGATGATGACAATCATATTTTCAGTATGACCTCTGTCACTTGTAATTCGGGCAAATATAGTCTAAAATATATAAAATTAATCATAGTATTCTTATCAAATTTTGGGAGTTTATCATGCAGATCACTCGACAGGCAGATTACGCAGTTAGAGCAATGGTTTATCTTGCACAATTAGGAACAGATCCACAAGGAGTAAATAAACGTGCAGCAACGGGAACGATAGCTGAGAATAAGAGCATTCCACCTTCTTTTCTGGCAAAAATAGTCTCACAATTATCCGTCGCCGGGTTGTTACAGACCTCTCGCGGTGCTCGGGGTGGTGTTTCTCTGGCCAAATCACCTAAGGCGATCAGCCTGCTGGACGTCATCGAAGCGATCGATGGACCGATTCTGTTGAACGACTGTGTCGGTGATTCATTAACTTGCACTTTTGATGATACCTGCCCGCTTAAACCCGTTTGGTGCGATGCACAGAAAATGTTGGTCGATCACCTCTCCAAGGCGAATTTTGCACAGTTTGCTGAAACCGCCCCATCAGGATAACACCCTAAACTTTTCTAACAATAATATTTGTCGTCTCCTCCCCTCTTGGCGTATAATCAGCCCGGAGGGGATGTTTGGTTTACTCGCTTAAATCATTCATCTCCTGGATAGATAAGTTTTCGACCAGATTTTATCAGGAGGATCCATGTCAACTCCCCGTGTCGTCCGCGCCCCACGCGGCACCAAGCTAACCTGTAAATCGTGGCTCACCGAAGCTCCCTACCGCATGCTTCAAAACAATCTCGACCCTGAAGTAGCCGAACGACCTCAAGACCTGGTCGTTTACGGAGGTCGTGGGCAGGCTGCCCGCAATTGGGAGTGCTTTGACGCCATCCTGGCTACCCTCAAGGAGCTCGAGGTCGATGAGACTCTCCTGGTGCAATCAGGAAAGCCTGTGGTTGTATTTAAAACCCATCCGGACGCACCCCGGGTCTTGATAGCTAATTCCAATCTGGTTCCCCATTGGGCCACCCAGGAGCATTTTGACCAGCTTGTATCGCGCGGACTGATGATGTTCGGTCAGATGACCGCGGGTTCATGGATATACATCGGTACCCAGGGCATTCTGCAAGGCACCTATGAAACGCTAGGCTCGCTTGCCCACTTACGCGGTTGGTCATCTCTAAAAGGAAAATTTGTGCTCACTGCCGGTTTGGGTGGCATGGGAGGTGCCCAGCCGCTGGCAATTACCATGAACGAAGGTGTTGGTCTGATTGTCGAGGTTGATCCAGATCGTGCCAGACGTCGCCTCGAGATGGGTTATGTGGACATGGTCGTGGACACCTTGGAAGAAGCCATGACCCTGGTGGAGGAATATAAAAAGAAAGAATTCCCAAAATCCATCGGGTTGATCGGCAACGCTGCCGAGATCTTTTCCGAGCTTGTCGTGCGAGGGGTAATCCCTGATGTCGTTACCGACCAGACTCCGGCCCACGATGTGCTCATGTATGTGCCTGCCGGTATGGATGTCAGGGAAGCCGAGCTGCTTAGGATCAACAACCCAGAGGAATATCACCGACGCTCGATGCAGTCTATGGCAAAGCACGTACGAGCCATGCTTGATTTTAAACATCGCGGCGCTGAGGTATTCGATTATGGCAATAATTTACGCCAGCGCGCTTTTGATCAGGGAGTGGAGGATGCGTTCGAATTTCCTGGATTTGTCCCAGCCTATATCCGCCCATTATTCTGTGAAGGTAAAGGTCCTTTCCGTTGGGTTGCACTCTCCGGCGACCCGGAAGATATATACCGCACAGATGAAGCCATCATGGAGTTATTCCCAGAAGATGCCCATCTCCACCGTTGGTTGAAGCTAGCTCGTGAGAAAGTCCAATTCCAGGGGCTTCCCTCACGGATTTGCTGGCTCGGTTATGGTGAGCGTGCCGCCGCCGGTCTACTCTTCAACAACCTGGTGGCAGAAGGCATCGTCAAGGCCCCCATTGTGATCGGGCGGGACCACCTGGATGCAGGCTCAGTCGCCTCTCCCAACCGTGAGACAGAGGGTATGCTTGACGGGACGGATGCGGTTAGCGATTGGGCCATCTTGAATGCTATGATTAATGCGGTTGGTGGCGCCACCTGGGTATCGTTCCATCATGGCGGAGGTGTAGGCATCGGCTTCAGTCAGCATGCCGGTCAGGTGATAGTTGCCGATGGCACACCCGAAGCCGCAGTACGCCTTGAGCGCGTATTAACCACCGACCCAGGTATGGGTATCGTCCGTCATGCCGATGCGGGGTATCAGCTCGCTATCGATGCGGCCAGGCGCAATAACCTCCAAATGCCCATGCTAAGGTAAGCATCTGCATTGAATTCAATATTCAATTAGTCAGTGATTTATGAAATTGTATAAACTACCGACGGGCAGCAATTGCCACCCAGTCCCCTGTTTGCCGCTCTTCAACGAGCGTGAAGCCATGCTTACTTAGTGCTTCTTGTACTCCGTGACATTGTTCAGCCAGGATGCCGGATAAGATTAACCACCCGTCAGGTGATACCAATTCACCTAATCCAATATCCAACAGCTGCTCAAGGATCGGTGCCAGGATATTGGCGAACACCAGCTGGGCATCTTTTATATCGGATATTCCCCCAATCACCTCATTGACTGAACCAGGTCTTACTTCAAACCGGTCGCTTACACCATTTAGGGCAGCATTCTCGCTTGAAGCCCTAATTGCTTCCACATCGATATCAACTCCCAACGCTCGCTCTGCTCCGAGCAGAAGACCCGCAATCGACAGTATCCCCGATCCACAGCCCACATCGATCACCCTGATTCCTAGAGTGTTTTCCAGGTTGGCAAAAAAATCTTCAGCTAGCGCCAGGCACAGCTGAGTGGTCGGATGCGTGCCTGTGCCGAATGCCATCCCCAGGTCGATCCGGATCGGAATGCGTCCATCATCCTGAGGAGCGATCCAGGCAGGCAGGATAAGCAGTCTTTGACCAACAGGGATGGGATGGTAATGCTCTTTCCAGGCTTCCATCCAATTGACTTCCTGGATCATTTTATACTGTGGATTTGGCAGGGGCGAGATTCGCCCAAGGTACCACAGTCCCTCTTCAATCTTGTGCCGCGTATCTTCAAGATTATCATCGGCCGGGATGTAGCCATAAACTCTAAGAGGTCCTACCGCTTCGCCATTTTCATCCGCCGGGCCTGCTTTGACCGCGGTGGACTCGATTACCACACCATCAGGTAGGTAACGCCCAAGGACTTCCGCAACTGCCTCTGCCCGTTCACCATCCACGGAAAGGCTCACTTCAAGCCAGCTCATTTTTTCCATAAGGTCTAATATTTCAGGGAAGGTAAGTGGATCTGTCAATCTTTGAATAGCCCAACTATCCCCCCAGGGTATCCTTCAGCCAATCCAGGAATCCACGCTCGGCAGGTCGTACTTCACTCCCCAGGCTTTCAGCCAGCTTTTCCATTAGTTTGCGCTGATCGCTGGTTAAACTCTTGGGTACTTCCACATTGACCACTACCATTTGGTCACCGCGACCATTCCCCCGCAGGTGTGGGACTCCTTTTCCTCGCATGCGTAAAACTTTACCCGGCTGTATGCCCGCCGGGATTTTTAACTTGGTGAGTCCATCCACCGTGGGCACATCAACCTCCGCCCCTAATGTGGCTTGAGCGATATTGATATCCAGGTTTAATAGGATGTCATTTTCACGCCGCCGGAAATATTTATGCGACAGAACCCGAATCACCAGGTATAAATTCCCAGTTGGACCCCCATTATCACCCGGCTGTCCTTCACCTGCCAGCCGGATCTGGTTACCGTTGTCCACACCTGCCGGGACGGAGACAACTTTCTTGCGGTTTCTTCGCACCAACCCCCGTCCGCTGCAGGTATGGCATGGAGTTGAAATGGTTTCCCCCTTCCCGTTACAAACCGGGCAGGTAGATACCTGCACCATTGACCCCAATAGGGTCTGGCGCACCTGGCGCACTTCACCCGTACCATTACACGTGGAGCATCGCACCGGGCTTGTGCCAGGTTCGGCACCCTTCCCTCCGCAGGTTTCGCACACCTCATCCCGGGTGATCTCGATTTCCTTCTCCACCCCGAAAATCGACTCTTCAAATGTCAGGTCGACATTGTATTGCAGGTCACCTCCACGGCGTGGGGCATTCCGCGTCCTGCGGTTTGCACTCCTCCCAAAACCTCCAAAACCACCAAAAAATTCGTCAAACAAATCCCCAAAATCAACTGTGAAGTCCGGCATGCCGCCCTGGTTTTGCACTCCTGCGTGACCGAAGCGGTTATAAGCAGCCCGTTTATCCGGGTCAGACAGCACTGAATAAGCCTCGTTGATTTCCTTAAAATGCTCCTCAGCATTAGTTTCCTGGCTGACGTCTGGATGGTACTGCCTGGCCAATCTACGGAAGGAGGCTTTTATATCATCGGGTGATGCCTCGCGCGGCACGCCCAAGACTTCATAGTAATCACGTTTAGCCATACTCAATAACGTTATACCGTGTAATCGTTGGCACGTTTACACGGTATACTCGATCCCTTCATCCCTTATAGATTGAGGTTTTTGGGCAATGTATTGCATGAATCGAGCAATTTGCCGGCTGCATTTATCACATAATTCAAAAAGCTGAGTGAAGTCTGCTGGAGTAATATAAGCACAATCCAGGGCTACATAAACTTGAGCGCGCAACTCCCCAGCCGATGCTTTTGCTCTCCCGAGATAATCCTTAAATAAAATTGAAGTTCGGCTTTCAAAGCCCTCAGCAATATTGGACATAATCGACACTGATGCTCTCTGCATCTGGTTGCTTAATCCGAAGTCCCTGGCAAACTCCCCACGCCTTGTCATTTCGTAAACCAGACGGGTTAATTCACGTGCAGTTTGCCAGGCTTCAATGTCTTCGAATCTTACAATCGTCGGCATCTTCTTGAATTCTAACGATCCAACGATCTAACCTGCTAACGTTCCAACGTTCCAACATTCCAACGTGTGAACGCATCTTACGCGTTCCTGAACTCACCATCCACTACGTCATCGTCACCACCTGGTTTTTGCCCACCTTCCGGGCCGGGCTCTTCACCACCTTCTGCCGGACCAGTATCAGGACCTGCCGTCGGACCTGCTGCAGGGCTTCCTTGTTGGTAGACAGCTGCCCCGATTTGCTGTACCACTTGGAATAGTTGCTCAGCCGCGCTTTTAATCCTGACAGGGTCATCGCTCTCTAACGTTTTCTTCACGTTGGCAACTTCCGATTCCACCTTGCTCTTGGTTTCGGCCGGAACTTTGTCCCCAAAGTCGCGTATTGCTTTCTCTGCAGTGTAGATTGCGTTATCCGCGGTATTCTTCGCTTCGATCAATTCTTTACGCTTTTTATCTTCATCCGCGTGCGTTTCTGCTTCCCTGCGCATGCGCTCAACTTCCGATTCACTTAATCCCGAGGAAGCGGTAATCGTAATATGCCGGCTTTGCTGGGTGGCTTTATCTTGGGCGGTCACTTTAATGATCCCATTGGCGTCAATATCGAAGGTAACCTCGATTTGTGGCGTGCCGCGCGGTGCGGGTGGAATGCCATCCAGAGTGAATTTCCCAAGACTCTTATTGTCTGATGCCATCGGTCTCTCGCCCTGCAGTACGTTAATCTCAACCTGAGGTTGGCTGTCAGATGCCGTTGAGAAGACCTGGCTCTTATGGATTGGGATGGCGGTGTTGCGCTCGATCAGTGGGGTGGCGACACCACCTAATGTCTCAACCGAGAGTGTCAGCGGTGTTACATCCACCAGCAGGATGTCCTTCACGTCTCCACCCAATACACCTGCCTGGATTGCCGCCCCGATTGCCACGACTTCATCAGGGTTCACACCCTTGTGCGGTTCCTTGTTGAACAATTTTCGCACAGCCTCCTGCACTGCTGGCATACGTGTCATGCCACCCACCAGCACCACCTCATTGATCTTGGATGTATCCATGTCGGCATCTTTGAGGGCATTCTTAACTGGACCCAGGCTTCGTTCAATCAGGTCGCCGGTGAGCTGTTCCAATTTCGAGCGGGTCAAGTTCATCACCATGTGCTTCGGACCGGACGCATCGGCAGTGATATATGGCAGGTTGATCTCGGTCTGCATCAACGTGGAGAGCTCAATCTTAGCTTTCTCAGCGGCTTCCTTTAACCTTTGTAGACTTTGGCGATCCTGGCGCAGGTCAATTCCATTGGTGGTCTTGAATTCATCTGCCAGGTAATCAATTAACCGCATGTCGAAATCGTCTCCACCCAGGAAGGTATCCCCACTGGTGGAACGCACCTGGAAGACGCCATCCCCAACATCCAGAATGGAAATATCAAATGTTCCGCCGCCCAGGTCATAGACTGCTATCACTTCATCTTTCTTCTTATCCAGCCCATAAGCTAATGATGATGCCGTAGGTTCATTAATGATACGTAATACATCCAAGGCGGCAATCTTACCCGCATCCTTGGTGGCATTGCGTTGGGCATCATTGAAATATGCCGGTACCGTGATGACTGCCTGGGTTACAGCTTCACCCAGATAGGCTTCAGCATCAGCTTTAAGTTTAGCCAGGATCATGGCAGATACTTCTGGAGGTGAATATTCACGCCCATCTAAGATCACCCTTATGTCCCCATTCGGCGCCTTGGCAACCTTATATGGTACTCGAGACAGGGCTTTCTTCACTTCTGGGTCTTCGAACTTACGACCCATGAATCGTTTGATCGAGAATACTGTGTTCTCCGGGTTGACTACTGCCTGGTTGCGTGCCACACGCCCCACCAGTCGTTCGTGGTTTTTATTGACCGCCACAACTGATGGTACCAGGCGCTCACCTTCGGCGCTTGAGATGACCGTCGGCTCTCCACCTTCCATCACCGCTACCACTGAATTGGTTGTACCGAGATCGATGCCAATTATTTTTCCCATTCTGTTACTCTCCTTATTAATGATTGAATAATCTATAATAATTTATGATGGCAATTTGCTTACCGTGCCACACGTACCCTCGCAGGTCTAATGACCCTGTCCCCCAACGTATAGCCAGGCTGCACAACGTCGATGATCTGACCGCTTTCATGTTCCGGGCTATCCTCATGGGAAATGGCTTCGTGCATGTTGGGATCGAAGAATTTTCCCTTGACCTCAATGATCTTCACCCCATCCGCCTCAAATGAAGCGATCATTTTCCTATGGATCAAGTCAATCCCTTCCGCCCAGATCGCCCCATTTCCATCCAGTGGTCGGTTCTTGTCTTTTAACGCTCTCGCCAGGTCATCTGCGATATCCAGGTAGCGCCGGATGGCATTCCCAAATGCGCTCTGACCTCCCTGGGATTGTTCACGTTCGATTCGCTTCTTGTAATTAATAAACTCGGCTCTTTCCCGCTGCCAGCCGGTTAAATACTCATTCGATTTCGCCAATGCCTGGTCCAGTTCGGAGCGCAGTTGGGCGATCTCTTCCTCTGGGATGACCACTGGGGCCTCAATGACTTCATCCGGTTCAATCGGAGGCATGGATTGTTCTACAGGTTGGAAGTCAGACTGGGATTGGGATTCATTGCCAGGTTGCTCCGCTGGTTTTCTCTCCTCATGCATTTTCGCATCTACTTTGTGTTTCTTTTCAGCCATAACAGCGTCACTCTCCTTAAGTCTCTTCCGCCAACATTTCAATGACCAGGTCGCTCAACAAACCGGATACGAAGCGCACAGTAGATACAGTGCGCCCATATGCCATGCGGGTTGGTCCGAGCACACCCAAAGCCCCGGTTACCAAGCCAGGGGCGCCGTAACGACCTAGCACCATGGAACAATCACGTAGGTCTTCCCACGTCCCCTCCCCGCCTATCAGCACCTGGACGTCATCCATACCGCTGGTCAGCACCGTTCGTGAGAGCAAATCCTCCAACATGGATCGCTCTTCCAACACTCTCAATGCTTTGCGCGCTGATTCCGACTCGGCAAATTCCGGTTCTGCCAATACATTGGTCAAGCCATCCCGGTACACTTCACCGGATACGACCTGTTTCATCCGTTCCTGTTCCTCGCGGATCAGCTTGAGCACATCCAGTTCGAGCGCATCAAATTGACCATTTATTGCTTCAATCCCGTCTGTATCCAACCCTTCGCATACCAGGTTGATGTGACTGGCAGCCGTTGAAAGCTGTTCTTGCGAAACCGGTTCCGCCAGGGTAAGCATTTGCTGCCTCACCTGTCCTCCGGTCCACACCATCACCATCAACACCTGCCTCCCATGAGTGGAAATGAGGCTCAGATGTTTAAACCGTGCAGATTCTGGTCTTGGGGATGTCACCAACGAAGCGCCTTGTGACTGGTGTGCCAATACTGATGCTGCAAGTCGCATCCACCGGTTCACGTCCCGCCCAGCCTGATAAAACTGGTGCGTGATTGTCCGCCGTGTATTCATCGGTAGCTCATCCTGCCCCATCAGCTGCCTTACGAAATACCGGTAGCCTTCTTCGGTTGGCACTCTTCCTGCAGAGGTATATGGCTGGCGCAAATAACCAGCTTCGGTCAGCTCCACCATATCATTGCGGATGGTTGCCGAACTTGTATCGATCTTATACCTATCGATTAATGCTTTTGATCCGACAGGCTGAGCTGTTTCTACATAGGCATGGATGATAAGCGCCAGGGTAAGTCTTTGTCGTTCGGTAAGTGTACTCATCTTCTTCACCTATAATTTAGCACTCTCGTATCGAGAGTGCTAAATCGACGGGTATTATGATACCATGACGGAATAGGTACGTCAAGCGGGGGTGGAGGGTTCTTATAAAACTCTAACAAGCTCATTGTTGACCTTTTTAGTCACTATCGGTATAATCAGGTTAATCAAATAAAAACCTTCGGGGCAGGGTGATAATGGTTGATCCATTTATTCCCGATCGGTGGTATAGCCCACGAGCCATGAATTATGGCATGATCCGGTGTAATTCCGGAGCCGACGGTACAGTCCGGATGGAAGAAGGTCTAAAGGTTTTCAGGCTTATTATGCGTGCGTAATCTGCACGGCTTATCCTGATAGTTAGATTTAATTGCCCCGAAGAACCCTTCGGGGCTTTTTATTACATGAAGACAAAACCCTGGCTGATTATCCTCTCTTTACTGGCTGCTTTGTTGTTGTGGCAGCTCGTGATATGGATTGGGAGTTTCCCGGCCTTCATCCTTCCCTCGCCATCACAAGTTGGATTCCGTTTTGTTCAAACGATCCGGGATGGCTCCTTGTTGCGTAATACGCTTGCGACCTTGATGGAAGTACTCGCTGGGTTGGCATTAGGGGTGAGTGTCGCCACAGTTCTGGGGTACCTTTTGGCGCGCTCGTTGGCTCTTGAGCGCGTGCTTTCTCCATATATCGTTGCCAGCCAGGCAATTCCAATTGTTGCCATTGCTCCGCTATTGGTGATCTGGTTCGGACCAGGAATATCTTCCAAAATCCTGATTTGTGCTCTGATCGTCTTTTTTCCCGTGTTGGTCAATACCGTGGTAGGTGTACGTTCTGTCCCAGAAGACTTGCGCGACTTGATGCGCTCACTCCAGGCTACCCGCTGGCAAACCTTGAAAAGTCTTGAGATGCCCGCTGCTTTACCAGTCTTTCTGGGTGGTCTGCGTATTGGAGCCACCCTGGCGGTCATCGGAGCCGTGGTAGGTGAGTTTGTGGGAGCCAAAAGTGGGCTTGGTTTCATGGTCAATGTCGGCCGCGGCATTTATGATACAGCCCTTGTTTTCGTCGCAGTCTTCACCTTGATCGCCATGGCTCTCATACTTTATGGTACAGTGTCGCTGATCGAGCATCGGCTTTTAGGCTGGCAGCAGCGCCCCGAAAATGAAGTCTTATTGAATACCGATCTTCCGGTGAAAACGTGATTTGGTGAGTGGAAAGGAATCCAAATGATAAAAAAGACGTTGATGGTTCTCTTATCGCTGGTTGTTATCCTTACCTCCGCTTGTGGCGCGGCTACCGCTAATCCTAAACCTGAATCCAGTCCGATCCTCACCACCCAAATTGCGGGGTCAGCAGATACACCAGTTGCTACACCACCATTAATTCATATTCGTTTACCCTTGGGATATATCCCCAACGTCCAATTTGCGCCTCTTTACGTCGCACTTGAAAAGGGTTATTTCGCACAGGATGGGATCGATATCGAATTTGACTACAGCATGGAAACGGACGCCGTTGCTTTGGTAGGCGCAAATGAGCTACAGTTCGCCGTGGTATCCGGTGATCAAGTCTTGCTGGCTCGCTCCCAGGGTTTGCCCGTTGTATATGTAATGGCCTGGTATCAGGATTATCCCGTGTCGGTCGTTTCCAAAACAGGAACAGGCATCCTCAAACCGGCGGATTTGAAAGGCAAGCACATCGGGCTACCCGGTTTATACGGGGCAAGTTACATCGGTCTGCGCGCCTTGCTTAGCGCCGGAGGGTTGAAGGAAATCGATGTCACCCTCGATTCGATTGCGTACACCCAGATTGCCTCACTGGTCAGCGATAAGGAACAAGCCGTGGTGGTCTACACGAACAATGAGCCCATCCAGTTGCGCTCCATGGGATATAAGATCGATGAGGTCCAGGTCAGGGATTACGACCATCTCGTTTCGAATGGCTTGATCACCAATGAAAAGACGATGGCCGAGAATCCTGAGCTGGTGCGTAAGATGGACCAGGCCTTCCTGAAGGGGATTGAAGATACCATCGCCAACCCGGATGCGGCCTACCAGACCTGTCTGAAGTATGTGGAAGGGTTGGCACAGGTTGATCAGGCAGTCCAAGAGCAGGTGCTCGCCACTTCCATCGAGTTCTGGAAAGCTGACCAGCTGGGATATTCTGATCCAAATGCCTGGCAGAACATGCAACAGGTGCTTCTGGATATGGGCTTATTAACTACCCCGATGGATGTATCCAAAGTATTCAGTAATGAATACCTTCCAGCGCAGTAACATGAGATAACGGGAACCAGGATCTTTTGATGAACCATCCAGGTAGCGAGCCTATCTTACAGATCAAGCACCTCACCACTATTTTCCCTGATGGGAATAATGGATTGCATGCCCTGGATGACATCTCCTTTTCAGTCTTTGCTGAGCAGTTTGTTTGTGTGCTGGGTCCTTCAGGGTCTGGCAAGACTACCTTGCTGCGCATCCTGGCAGGCTTGCTTCCCCCAACTCATGGGGAGATAATCTTTGGAAATTCTTCACAAAAAGCCCCTCGCCACGGTGTGGGCATGGTATTTCAAAAAGCAAATTTGATGCCCTGGCGGACGGTGTTGGATAATATTTTATTACCCCTCGAAATTCAACATATACCTCGCTCAGTCGCCCTGGCAAAAGCACAGGCTCTAGTCGAGCTGGTTGGTCTGTCGGGTTTCGAATCCTCGCTACCTCGCGATCTCTCAGGCGGAATGGCACAACGGGTTGCTATTGCCAGAGCATTGATCCATGAGCCCGATTTGCTCCTCCTGGATGAGCCATTTGGCTCGTTGGATGCGCTTACACGCGAACGCATGGGCACAGAGCTGATCCGTATCTGGCAAGCCAGGCGCAAGACAGTTATCATGGTCACTCATTCGATCAGCGAATCACTCTTCCTGGCTGATAGGGTACTGGTTCTCAGCCCTCGTCCGGGTCGGCTGCGCCTGGATCTGACTGTGGACCTGCCTCGGCCTCGGGAAGAGGATATCCGCTACTCGCCTGCCTTCTCTGAGTTAGCCCGGCAGGTCCGCTCTGCCATAACCTGACCCATTTTTTAGGTCACGTCTCTATATCGTTCACTCCGTATTTGGTGAGAAAATCATCCATAGCCTCGCGCAGCAGGTCAGCTTCATTCACTCCGCGTTCCTCTGACAGTTTCGAGAGGCGTTCCATTTGGGTTTGCGTATAATGCGTGGTTTTTGGCACCATGCGTTCTTCGTAAGCCAGCCGGATCTGCTCACGCCCGCTTGCTTTGGCGCGGTACAGGGCGTGGTCAGCTTTGCGGAACAGTTCATTTTCGGTTCTGCCATCCATCGGGAATGAGGCCACTCCACCGCTGATAAATATTCCTTTAATAATCTGACCGTTCATGTCTTTTAGCTCGCTCTGGCTGAGCTTTAGCCGGATTTGCTCCATTTTGAGAAACGCCTGCTCCCGCTCTATCCCCGGGAAAACGATCACAAATTCATCACCTCCATAACGTCCAGCCAGTGTATCTTTTCCACTATGCTCCCGTATGATTTTGGCTACCGCTACCAGCAAGTTGTCTCCGGTGGCGTGCCCATATTGCTCGTTTATTTTGTTGAATATATCCACATCCAACAGCGCTAATGACAGCGGCGTCTCCTTTGGGCCGGCTTTGGCAGCTCCCACTACCTGGCTGAATCTTTCCATGCATGCCTTTCGGCTCAGCAATCCCGTTAATTCATCAATCTGAGATGGTTCAGATTTAATCATACCTTCCTCCTGGGTAAATAATATTCTAATATAATATACATAAATAATATCATGATATATTATGATTGTCAATTATAGTAATGTATTATAAAATTCCCTATTTCTCAACGGGGTATGGTTTCCACCAAGCCTAGTCGTATACATGCCATTCCCCCAATAATGATGACATGGTAAGATTAAACATTCGACAATATGAGGTTCATCTATGCGTAAATGGTTTTTCCTGCTGCTGTTGGTTCTATCCTTGATCCTTCCACATGGGGTTAACGCGCAGAACCCGCTCACCTTCAGCTCGATGTTTATCGACATCTGGCCTGAATACGATAAGCCCAGTGTGTTGGTCATCTACCATATCACACTTGACCCTTCAACCACTTACCCGGCTACCATATCGCTGCGCATTCCAACCGCTGCGGGTGATCCGAACGCTGTTGCAGAACAACAGACAGACGGTTCACTATATAACATTACTTCCACCCGCCAGGTAGACGGCGAATGGGCCACGATAACCTTCACCACCACCAACCCTAAGGTCCAGCTCGAATACTACGATCCTGCCCTTATCAAGGATGGCAGCTCCCGTCATTACGAATACAATTGGCCTGGAGATTACGCCATCTCACAATTAACCATCCAGGTGCAGCAACCAGCAGGAGCCACAGATATGCGTATATCGCCCAGTTTGGGTGCTGGTGCTCTCGGAAGCGGTAACCTGACCTACTACACTCAGGATATTGGCGCGATATCGGCAGGACAAACGATCCAAATTATCATCGATTATCTGAAAACGACCGACACCTTGACTGCCGAAGGACCGGTGCAACCTAGCACAACCGTGCCCCAAAGTACAGTTGCTGATCTCAACATATCCACATTCCTACCCTGGATTGTAGGGATATTGGGAGCCGCCCTGATTATTGGGGGGATCGTATGGTTCTGGCGTTCCGGCCGGCAACGTCCCGCACGTCAGACCCGTCGACACCGATCAAAAACCGATTCCAAGGCTGCTGACACTGATCCCGTTTCTGAAGAAGATGCAGTGTACTGTTCCCAATGCGGAAAACGCGCCTCTCCAGGTGACCAGTTTTGCCGTTCCTGCGGTACACCCATCAGAACGAGGTAAGCCGTGAGCATGCGTTTAGATAAGCTGTAGTTTGTTAATCCTGACGTCTTGCGCATTCTCACCCTACTATTGGCATTATCTCACCTTGGATTAATCTAAACATGTAAAATTTTATTATCGCAATATTACCGTGCCTACTGACCGAAGGAGAATAAGTGATGGAGAAAGCCATTGAAGCGCACCCGCGATCGGGGAGCCGGGTTAAATTTATTGTTGGTGGAGTATTGATCTTTGCCGCAATCACATATCTGATTATCTCTTCCACCAAAGCCAACGCAGAGTATTTCTTTACCATCGATGAGTTAATTTCCCGTGGCCAATCCATGGTTGGTCAAAATGTGCGCATTTCTGGCGCAGTAGTCGGTGATTCAATCCAGTACGATCCTAAAGACCTCTCCCTGCACTTTACCATCGCCAACGTCCCGGCAGATAATAAAGAAATCGAAGCTCAGGGAGGGCTCGCCGCCGTCCTGCATGCTGCTGTTGTAGACCCTTCTCGTACCCGGATGCAGGTTGTTTATGTCGGTCCAAAACCTGACCTGCTCAGAGATGAGGCCCAGGCAATTATGACCGGTCACGTCGGTGCAGACAATTCGTTCTATGCCGACGAGCTTCTTTTGAAATGCCCAACAAAATACGAAGAGGCCGTCCCGAGCCAGGCAGCACCTTAATGACAGGAGCATTCCATGGTTGCTAACCTTGGTTACGGTGCCCTGATTATCACCTTCATCGTATCAATATACGGTGCTGGGGCCGCGTACTATGGGGCACGTCGCAATAAGTCTGGTTGGGTGGATAGCGCGCGCAATGCCATGTTGCTCACCTTTCCACTTCTCACCATCACCGTCCTCACTCTCCTATACTTATTAATCACCGGACATTTTGAGATTCAATATGTGGCTTCAGTCTCCAGCCACACCACACCCATATATTTACGCGTCACCTCGTTGTGGGGTGGGCAGGCAGGTTCGTTGATTCTGTGGTCCTGGTTGATGTCCGCTTTCGCATCTGCCGTCATGTTGCGCAAATGGAACCGCGACCGCGAATTTCTTCCCTGGGTGATCCTGGTATGCCTGGTTACCTTGGGATTTTTCCTGCTCCTGAGCATCTTCGTTGAAAATCCCTTCATCAGGTTCTGGCAATCTTCTATCGGGAATATTACCACTGCCATGTTTCAGCCTGCTGGTAAGGCGCTCTTCATCCCCCCGGATGGAAATGGATTGGAACCCTTGTTGCGCCATCCAGGCATGATATTCCACCCACCCATGCTCTATTTGGGCTTTGTCTCGTTTGTCATCCCCTACTGCTTTTGCCATGGCAGCCCTGATCACAGGCCGTACCGATGACCGTTGGATCCGCATCACCCGCCGCTGGACTCTCGTTGCCTGGCTTTTCCTTTCATTGGGGTTGGTGCTGGGGATGCGCTGGGCTTATGATGTGTTGGGTTGGGGTGGCTATTGGGGCTGGGATGCAGTTGAAGTCTCTGCCTTAATGCCGTGGCTGGTTGGTACAGCCTTCCTGCACTCCGTGATGATCCAGGAAAAACGCGGTATGTTCAAACAGTGGAATATGCTGCTTATTATTTCGACATATATCGCTGTGATGCTTGGTACTTTTTTTACTCGATCAGGTATCCTGTCTTCCGTGCATGCCTTCGCTCAGAGTGCCATCGGTCCACTGTTTTTTGTTTTTATTGGTTTAACCTTGGTCATCTCGCTCTCCCTGTTGTTCGTTCGTTGGAATGATCTCAAATCTAATGTCGAGATGACTTCTATATTCTCCCGCGAAGGACTATTTCTATTCAATAACCTGCTCTTTATCCTTGCCTTTTTAGTATGTTTTTTGGGAGTATTCTTCCCGATATTATCTGAAGCGTTAGGAATCATCGGGCAGCGCCTCCCCGTCTTGGCAGGTATTTTTTCTGGTCAAAAGGTAACCGTTGGCGCGGACTGGTATAAACCGATTATTGGTCCAATATTTGCTGGATTGCTTTTATTAATGGGGGTTGCACCGCTGTCTGCCTGGCAGTACTCCACCGCGAAAACGATTGGTAGAGCGATTTGGAGACCTTATCTCGCCTCACTGCTGGTTGTTTTAGTCCTCTTTCTTACCGGCACCCATTCATGGCTCGCCCTCATCGGGTATTGGTTGTGTGCTCTGGCCCTTTTCGTCACCGTGTATGAATTATGGCGCGCCACCTGGGCTCGCCATAATGCCCAAAATCAAAACCTGCTGGTTGCATTCTGGCAGTTGATCGGTAAGAATCGCCGTAGATACGGTGGATATATCATCCATTTGAGTATGGTCTTTATGGCCCTCGGGATTATCGGTATTGAGTTTTTTCAGACTACAACCCAGGCTACCGTTTCACAAGGTGGTGAAATCAGCCTGGGACAGTACACCGTTAAATTCAATTCTCTGGCAATATTTGACACAGCAGATGGGCGTAATGTTGCCCGGGCGGAAATGAGTGTTTATAAAGATGGGAAGTTAGTAGGTGAGCTGTACCCACGCCGTGATTACTATTATGACACACAGCGACCGCTGACCATCGCCGGTGTCCGCAGCACCATGGAAGATGACCTGTACGTTATCCTGGTCGACTGGCAGCCCTTATCCACCACCAGTGCCTCCTTCAGGATTTACCACAATCCCCTGGTGAATTGGTTGTGGCTCGGTAGTGTCGTTTTTATCGTGGGTGCAATTGTAGCAGCCTGGCCGGTAAGGGAACCTGAGAAGATCGCCATCCAAAAAACTGTCCCAGCCACGGTTAAAGTCCGAGCAGATGGATATGATTAAGAAAAGTCTGTTCGCAGTTGCCCTGACACTATTTTTCGGTTTTTTGGTAGTAGGTATTGTTTCTGCTCAGCAGCCGACCCCCTCCGATGACCAGGTAAACGCGATTGCAAAACAGCTCTATTGCCCGGTCTGCGAGAACATTCCCCTGGATGTCTGCCCGACCCAGGCATGTGCCCAGTGGCGTGAGCTGATCCGCCAGAAATTGACCGAAGGCTGGGGTGAACAGCAGATAAAGGATTATTTTGTCCAGCAGTACGGAGCAAGAGTCTTGGGAACGCCACCAGCTAAAGGTATCAACTGGTTTGTTTATATTATTCCACCCATTGTGATCATTGCTGGCTTTTATATTCTCTTCCGCGCCTTTCGCTCTTGGACGAAGCCCGTGCCATCCATGAATAACCCCTCGCCTTCCCCGACCTCACCCGCTGATCAGGATTCCCCACCGGATCAGTATATAAAACAAATGGAAGATCAGGTTCGTAAACAATAATCTATGGTAGATGACATGGAAGAGACAATCACCAATCCAGCTGAAAAATCCACGAAGACAGGACTATCCCGATTTTGGCGCCTCCTCGCCTGGGTAGCGTTATTCGCCTTGCTTGTGGTGGTCGCCATGGTGCTTCTCCGGAAGCAGCAAGGTCCGGTGTCGATAGGGCAAAAACCTCCCACGTTTACCCTTACCACCTTCGATGGACAAAAGGTAAGTTCAGAAGATATAGCGGGCAAGGTAGTTTTGGTAAATTTTTGGGCCTCCTGGTGTAAACCCTGTGAGCAGGAAGCAGCAGATCTTGAAGCTGCCTGGAAGTATTACCAACCGCGCGGTGACGTCATGTTCCTGGGTATCGCCTGGACCGACACTGAATCTGCCTCACTTAAATATATCGATAGGTTTGGGATCACCTATCCCAACGGGCCTGATTTAGGCACCTCAATCTCGCAAGCCTACCGCACAACTGGAGTGCCCGAAACTTACATCATCGATAAAAATGGCCTGCTTGCCGCTATTAAGCTTAGTCCGTATACTTCCCTCAGTGAGATACAGGCTTCTATCGACCCCCTGCTGGGTCCGTAATCCTATAGGAATTGTGAAACCCGATCATGGATATTGGTTCAATCTTACTCATCCTCGCCCTACTGATCCCGGTAGTAATCTTTATTAGTCGACCTCTCCTTGAGCGTAGCCGCGCTAATGGTAATTCTTCCGAGCAGGATATTTCCACCCTGCTGGCGAATCGCGATCAAGTGGTTGCGGCAATTCAGGATTTAGATGGTGACTACTATCTGGGTAAGATTCCTTCGGAAATTTACCCCGAACAACGGAGTAAGCTGCTCCAAGATGGAGCTGAAATCCTGCGCCAAATTGATGCCTACCAAGCAGGCCTAACCACGGAAACTCCAGAAGATCGCCTCGAAGAAGCAATTATTGCCAGGCGCCTTTCCCTTGAAGTGGCACCCATTTCGCCAAAGAAGAACGGCAACGCAGTTCCACCCGTACCGGATGATGACCTTGAGCAGCGTATCGCTTTACGCCGTCGTACAATGGATGATAAGGCAGCTGGTTTTTGCCCAAAATGTGGCCGACCGGTGCATGTATCTGATCACTTCTGCCCGAAATGCGGTGCTACCCTTGCCTGATCCCATTCTGAGAGTAAATATGTCTAGATTTATCGGTATTATTGCCCTTATTTTTTCTGTTGTCATTCTATCTGCATGTTCTTTATCGCTGGCAGGTGATGTTACTCCGCCACCTGGGTCTGAGCTGCCGGTCGTTCAGCAAGCAACCCAAAGCGTTGCTACCGGTCCGATTTATCCCATTGTTCCTCCAGACTTGGTGAACGGTGCGAAGATTTATAACCAGGAGTGCTCCCAATGTCACGGTGCGCGCGGACTGGGGGATGGTCCTAAGTCTGACCAATTGTCAGTATCTGTAGCCACCCTTGGTTTATCTGATTTTGCTCGCCAGTTTTCCCCCGCCGAGTGGTTTTCCATAGTCACACAGGGTAACATGGAGAAATTCATGCCCGCCTTTTCCGATCTAACCGACCGCCAGCGTTGGGACGTGGTGGCATTTGCCATGAGCCTGGGCGCTTCCGATGAATTGGTTAGCCAGGGTAAAGCTCTCTACCGGCAAAACTGTTCATCCTGTCACGGAAATAATGGTAAGGGAAATGGTCCTGATGCGACCGCATTGTCCTCCCAACCCTCCGATTTTACCAACCAGGCATTAATGGCGCAGACTTCCTCAGCCTATCTTTATGATGCTGTGACCGCAGGTATCATACCCGATATGCCTGCTTACTCTAGCACTTTGGAAGATAATGAGCGGCTGGCGGTGGTTGCTTATCTGCGTTCCCTGACCTTTGCCAACGCGCCAGCTGCAGCGAATGCATATCCTGCTCCACCATCGAATATATCCGCCATTTCCTCCGCAGGTTCATACCCGGCACCCCAGGCGTATCCGAATCCAGTCGTGACTCAAATCGCTCAATTGACCGCCACTTCAGAGATTACCCCATCTGCTACCTTCGTGGGGTCCGTCTCGGTACAGGTTGTCAACGGCTCGGGAGGTGCTGCACCTGATGATGTGCCAGTCACGCTGTATGGCTTTGATGATATGCAAAATACTTTTTCCGAAACGCTTTCCACTGGACTGGATGGTGTTTATACGTTTCTAAATGTGGTTATGCCGGAAGGCAGGGCGTTCCTGGCGGGTGTTGATTATGCCTCGGCCACTTATGGATCAGACATCGCCATGGTTGATCCCGCCAATCCGAACCTCAACTTACAGATCACAGTATATGAACCGACCACCGATGCCTCGGTATTAACCACCGACCGTGTTCACTTTGTATTCGATTTTTCCACTCCCGGTACGGTCAGCGTTGTGGAGGTCTTCATTATTTCTAATCCATCCCAACAGGCAGTGGTCGCACCTACCAAAGATGGCGCCGTTGTAACCTTCCCCTTGCCGGAGGGATACACCAATTTACAATTCCAGGATGGAACGCTCGGAGATCGTTATGTAGAAGTATCTCAGGGGTTCGCGGATACATCTCCAGTCAGCCCGGGCACAGGTCAGTATCAGGTCATCTTTGCTTTCCAGATGCCATACGATCATAAGCTCAGCTTTGCCCAACCCATTTCGCTTCCCACCAGCGCAGTCGTGGTTATGGTACCTGATAACGGTGTAAAAGTGGTCAGCAGCATGCTCAAGGATGGAGGCACGCGCGAATATCAAAATACCGCCTACCGCATGTATAACGGAGACAGTCTGATTGCCGGTAGCTCACTCGAATTCACCGTGACGGGAAATCCAAACACGGCGACCACATCCCCCTTCTCGAATCTAAATATGCAATATTTGGCAATAGGACTGGCTGCGTTTGGGGTTGCTCTGGTGCTGGGAGGTTTATGGTTATATCGCAGCAACCAAAGGAAAGCTTCTCTCCAGGTCGCCGCAGCAGGTGTAGACATAGCCGCACCATCCGTTGGCCAGGATGCCTCCCCGGAAGACGAAGAAATGCTGATGGATGCCATCATCGCATTGGATGACCAATACCATGCCGGGAACCTGCCAAAAGATGCCTACCTGGAGCGCAGGGCAACATTGAAGGAAAAACTCCGCAACTTAGGGCAGGGATAGTACATCGTTTACCGAAAGTACCTGTACTCATAAGCCTATGATCACTGTACGTAAACTGGTTAAACGCTTCGGCTTGAAGGCTGTCTTGCGTGGAATAGACTTCTCCGTCGAGCCAGGGGAATTTGTCGCCTTGCTCGGTCCGAACGGTGCTGGCAAGACGACTTTCTTGCGCATCATGGCTTCGCTATCGCGCCCCACGATGGGTAGTGTGAATATTGCTGGTTATTCCCTTCCAGGTCAGGCTTCCGCCGTCCGTCGTAGATTAGGTGTGGTGTCACACCTCCCCCTGCTGTATGGTGATTTAACCGCAGAGGAAAATTTGCGCTTTTATGCCCGTATGTATGATGTTCCTGATTCTAATAAACGCATAACAGACGTTCTGGATTTGGTTGGATTACTCTCCCGGCGGCGAGACCTGGTGCGTACCTTCTCGCGCGGCATGCAGCAACGTTTGGCAATCGGTCGAGCTGTGTTGCATGATCCTGAGGTGATGCTTTTCGATGAACCGCACACCGGTCTTGACCAGGACGCATGCCTGATGTTGGATAGAGTCTTAAGTGAAGTGGCTGCTCGCGGTCGCACAGTAGTAATGACCTCTCATGACCTGGCGCGTGTAGCTGACCTGGCCTCACGGTTTGATGTCCTATCGCGGGGAGTGATCGCCGCTTCCATCCAACGCTCCCAGATTGAGCCTGATGACCTGTTGGCATTTTACCGGCAGTCGCTGGTGGAGGCATGAGCATGCAGCCTATTCCTCATGTCGAGAACCAGGTGAGCCTCAAAAAGCGTTCTACGGGCACCGGGCAGTTTATCCGCGCCTTATCCGCCATTATTTGGAAAGACCTGGCTGCAGAGTTGCGCAGCCGTGAGCTTCTATCAGCCATGCTCGTCTTTGCGCTCCTGGTTATACTGATATTCAACTTTGCTCTCGAACTGGACGCACGGGCACGTTCAACGGTAACTGCCGGTGTCTTGTGGGTGACTTTTGCATTTGCCGGGACTCTCGGTCTCACTCGTTCCATGGCGATGGAAAAGGATCGCGGTTGCCTGGATGGCTTGCTTCTCGCCCCTGTCGACCGAAGCGCCATTTATTTCGGTAAGGCCATCGGCAACCTGGTTTTCATGCTCATCGTGGAAGCCATCGTCCTGCCGGTATATACGGTGCTATATAGTGTCAACCTGTTCGCACCCGGTTTATTATTGGTCATCCTGTTGGGCTCTATCGGTTATGTAGCCGTTGGCACGCTGCTGTCCAGTATGGCAGTCCAGACCCGCACTCGCGACGTATTGCTGCCCATCCTGCTTTTCCCGATGGTCATCCCAGTCTTGATCGCTGCGGTTAAAGCCAGCAACGGTTTTCTCCAGGGTACCGCTCTGGCAGATATCCTCCCTTGGATCAACCTGCTCGTCGTATACGACGTGGTATTTATTGCCGTCGCTTTTATGGTGTTCGACTATATTGTAGAGGAGTAACATATGGATTCAAAGCCGCGAGCCCTGTTGATTCTTGATATCGTCACCGTTTTATTATTCATCACCGCTGTCAGCATGGTCTTTCTCTATGCTCCCTTGGAAGCCGTCATGGGGCAGGTGCAGCGTGTGTTTTATTTCCACGTAGCCAATGCCTGGGTGGGGATGTTGGGTTTCCTGGTTGCTGCCATCGCCGGGGTGGCATACTTACGCAAAGGTGACCGCAAGTGGGATATCGTCGGGCTTGCCGCTATCGAAATCAGCTTCGTGTTTTTTGCCATCGCCATCATCTCCGGTTCAATCTGGGCTCGCGGCACTTGGGGTACCTGGTGGACATGGGACCCACGGCTGACTACTGCTGCAATTTGCGAGCTGGTATATGCCGCTTACTTCATGCTGCGCCAGGGTATCGAAGACCCCGACCGTCGTGCCCGTTTCGGTGCAGTCTATGCCATCCTGAGCTTCATCAGTGTTCCGCTCACATTTATCTCGATTCGCATCTTCCGTACCATCCATCCCGTCTTAATCGGGAATAGTGCTGCTGGTGCTGAAGGCAGTTTTGAAATGACCGCTAAAATGCTTCAGACCTTCATGTTCAGCCTGCTCACCTTCTCATTCATCTTCGCCGATCTGCTGTGGCACCGCGTTCGCCTCGGCAATCTGGCCGACAAAGCTGAGAACCTGAAGTTAAAGGTTCTCGAATAGGAGTGATTTTTATGCTTTACTCAATCTTACATGCACCAGCCGAGACCACACGATACATGGTCGCAGGGTATGCAGTAATATTTTCTGTCATGCTGCTGTACATTCTCAGCATGGTTGTCCGAAGGCGTAAACTCGAGCGTGACATCGCTCTTTTGAACGAAATGGAGCAAGAACAAAAATGACCACCTCTCAGCCCACACACGAATCTTCAAATTTACCAGAACAGGCTGAGACTGCCTGCGGCGCCAGGATAAAGGTAACATCCACTACGCCTTATATTCACTACCGTGATGGAATTGTGTATTTCTGCGGCATGGATTGTAAGGACCTGTATGATGAGGATCCACAAAGCTCCTGTATGGCTGCCCGCCTCCTGTCTGGTGATTAATCATCCTCCCGGATTCTGTGCAATTTACCTCCCATCCGGGAGGTTTTATGTAAACTAAACAAAAGTGGTCATATTCATCAATTATCAGGTACAATAGGTGTTCCATTAATCCAAGACTTGCGCTGAACCATCACCTTCAATCGTTGGATAGAGGAGAGCAGCCTGGTAGATCTACGGTTGGAAAATCACAGCCGTGTGTGTATCATCGGCGGCGGACCAGCGGGAAGCTTCGCCGCCCTTCAATTACTGCGCCTCAGCGAGCTGAATGATCTCCACCTTGAGGTGCTGATCTTCGAGCCGCGCGATTTCTCCAGGCCTGGTCCTTCAGGATGTAATCGCTGTGCCGGAATCCTCTCTTCCCATTTATGGAGCAACCTTGCCGAGTTGAGTCTATCCATACCTGAAGATGTCATCCAGGCAGACCTCCAATCCTACAACATCCATCTTGATCACCAATCCATCCGTCTCGACCGCCCTGACCCCTCCCGCAGGATCATCAGCGTCTATCGCGGCGGCGGTCCGCGTCTGGTACAGGGCCCTCCAGAAGCCAGTTTTGACCACTTCCTTCTTACTCAAGCCGTCAGCCGCGGAGCACAACACATTCGCCATCGAGTGCGGGAGGTAAAGTGGGATGGTCAGCCAGTGCTGTCCACTGCGAATGAAAATTACACCGCTAGCCTGCTCGTGCTGGCAACCGGCATCAACAGCCGGTCGCCTTTGGATGCCTATTACGGGTACCACCAGCCCAAAACCGAAGTGATGGCCCAGGATGAAGTTTTCCGACCCCAGGGCTGGAATTCCACTGAAGTAAACGCCTACTTCAAGCACCCTCCCGGTCTGAGCTTCGGTGCCATTATCCCGAAAGGGCGTTATCTCAACATCTCGCTGCTGGGCAAGGGCTTTACGCGCAACACAATCGACGAATTCATCACTGCCCAAAACCTGACGGATCTCCTCCAGCACGATCCGTCTGGCAACCTGTGTGGGTGCAATCCGCGCATCGCCGTCAGCGCAGCACGCCATTACTTCGGTGATCGCTGGGTTGCAGTGGGCGATGCCGCTGTTACCCGGCTCTATAAGGATGGTATCGGCTCCGCTTATAAGACCTCGCGCCAGGCTATGACCGTCGCTGTGAATTTGGGAATCTCTGGCAGGGTATTTAGGAAAAATTATGCACCCACCTGCCGGAAGATTGACGTCGACAACTTTTATGGTTTACTGCTCTTCCGGATGTGGAACTTCCTGCTGAGCTCTCCAGCAATATTGGAAACCTGGAAGGGCGCTGTCCGCTGGGAAATGTCCCAACCTGCCAGGGAGAGAAGGCACACCAATATTTTGTGGGGGATGCTAACCGGCGATGAGCCGTATCGCCTGCTCTTCTATCGTTCCATCAACATTGTCGCTCTGTTGCACCTGGGATACCGGTTTATCACCCACAAGAGGTCAGGCTAGGATGAGCAATTCGTTAGGTCCCCTGCTTCAAGGGCACGTGGTGATCATCGGTGGTGGTCCTGGTGGGACGGCTTGCGCATTGGCGCTGCAGCGTATGGCAGCCGAAATGGGTCGCAATATCCGGCTGACGATCGTTGAAGGCAAGCAGTTTGTCGGAGAGATGCACTATAACCAATGCCTGGGTGTACTTGCGCCGCCCTTAATGGATTTATTATGGGACCGATTGGGAGTTAAGTTTCCCTACCAGCTTAGTCGGGGTGAAATCAGCAGATATATCCTCCACACAGCTCGTGAGCAGATTACTCTCGATGATAAAAACCAGCCTTCCATTGCCCTCCGCCGGGTCCAATATGACGCTTATATGTTGGAAACGGTAAAAGAACATGGAATATCCGTCGTTCCAGCGCGTGCCGTAGATCTGGAATTTCATGACGACCGGGTGGTGGTATACACGGATAATACTCCCCTGGAAGCTGATGTCATCGTTGGGGCCTTTGGAATGGATGAGGGCAGCTCAGCCATGTTTGACCGCCTCACCCCCTACCATCCACCGAAGGCACTCAGCTCCATTGTGACCAAAATTCACCCATCTCCAGAATTCATGCAAGCCTTTGGTCCTTGTATCCATGCCTTCCTTCCGGCAATCCCTAATATTGAATTCGGTGGCATGACTTCTAAAGTTAATCATATATCCATCAATATTGCAGGCAGTAATGTTGATACAAATTTGATGGAATTGTTCCTTTGCCAACCCGAAGTACGTCAATTATTGCCCAATCCTCCTGGATGTCCTGACGACAATCTAACTGATATTCCGTTTTATAAAGGTCGAATTCCTCGTTCAGAAGCCAATGGATATTTCGGAGATCGCTATGTGGTGGTGGGGGATGCCGCCGGGTTAGTGCGTGCCTTCAAAGGCAAGGGAGTGACCACTGCAGTGATCACCGGCATCCGTGCGGCTGAAACCATACTGCAACACGGAATCTCAGAATCAGCTTTTCGCGAGCATTACTACACCTCAAATAAGGATATCATTCAAGATTTGCCCTATGGTCAGGCAATGCGTTATTTTACGATCTTTCTCGCTCGTTTCCGCCTATTGGACCCAGTTCTTAGGGCAGCCAAAAACAATCCCATTCTACAATCTGCCCTTTTCGATGCTGCTTCTGCACATGCACCCTATCGTCATGTGATCAGGCAGAGCCTCAACCTAACTGTTGTATCGTCGGTATTGCGAGCCTGGTTGAGCAACTAAAATTCCCCTGTTGTGCACTGTCAGAATGGTCTATAATACATAATATCAGCACCACGATAGATGACAGAGAACTTAAATAGATACCTTTCTATGATATATCCACGCAAGGGAACCGACTTTTTTGCTGGAGCCGGATGGTGAAACGCGTTCCCAACCAGCATTTGCGTCCTTTCCTCACTGCTGCAGCCGGGCAATTCGTGAAGGAGGCACATTATAAGCTCATCCTTGATGTTTCGTTAGATCTAAAGTTTTCAACCAATTACGCTTATCCACACATTACTCGGAGGAACCTATGAAGAAGACCTATCTTGCTGTCACGTTTTTGATCATCCTTAGCTTTCTACTTTCGAGCTGCGGTAAATCTGGTACGGCAACCGACAAACTAGCCGAAATCCTGGATCGTGGGTACCTGATGGTATCGACCGATCCGGCTTATCCACCTCAGTCCCAGCTGGTGGAAAGCGCCACGCGCAATGCAAACACGAAGTGCCCTACAGATGCGCAAACAGCCAATCAGATGCAGGGATTTGATATCGATGTCGCTGTAGCCATCGCCGATAAGCTTGGTGTGGAACCCTGCTTTATCACCATTGCCTGGGATCTCATTACTGCCGGTAACTGGGCCAACCGCTGGGATATCAGCATCGGCTCGATGACCATCACCCCGGAGCGTATGACCAAGCTGTATTTCACCCAGCCCTATTACACCACACCGGCTGCATTTTTCGTGTATAACACCAATACCACCTATACCCAACCGAGTGACCTTTCCGGGAAGAAGATCGGCGCCTGCACAGGCTGCACCTACGATGCTTACCTGGCAGGTACGCTGTCGATCCCCGGTGAAAAGATCAACTTCGTGGTCCAGAATGCCGATTTCAAGGGCTACGACACCGACCTTTATGCCGTGCAAGACCTCGTCCTCGGTGATGGCGTCAGACTCGACGCTGTCCTGACTGCCCAGCCCCTCGGCGAGAACGAGATCAAAAATGGTCAGCCCTTAAAGCAGCTGGGAGAACCGGTGTACTTCGAATACCTGGCTGGCGCGGTCGATAAAGCCAGCACCCCCGACCCGGTCCCGTTCCTCAAAAAGGTGAGCGAGATCATCCAGGGATTGAACACCGATGGCACCCTACTCCAATTCTCACAGAAATACTACGGAGTCGATCTGACCACTCCGGCCGCCGCATTCGACCTGGCTGCACTGAACCAGTGGCCGTAAAGCCCTTCCATGTGGGTGAACACCATGCGATATATCCTGGGATTGGGTTTGCCCACCAGTGCACGTTTGGTTCTTTATCATAACTAACACGACGGGGCTGATTGCAATAATTTTTACTCTTTACGATCAGCCCCCTATGTTTTTTTATCCAAGAATTGCGAGGTACCAATGGCTGTAGAAACGATGAAACTGCCAGGGCAACCAGGGTTTGACCCTGATGTGGACATGGGCCAGGCCTTGATGGCTCAAAAGCGTAGAGACCGAATCATTATGACGGTCAAAATTGGTGTCGTGTGGGTAGTGTTGATTACATTTCTGGCACTTATTTTGCTTCAATTCAATTTTGATCCTGCCTACATGTTTAATCACTATCAGTTTGTCCTGGCTGGTTTGTGGGTTACCCTGGGGCTTTCTGTGCTCTCCATTATTTTTGCCACTATCCTGGCTCTATTGGGGGCAGTCGCCCGTCTGTCAGGTAACGCAATTGCATTGGGCATCTCTGGGCTGTATGTTTCAATTTTCCGTGGTACCCCGTTGCTCGTCCAAATATTCATCATCTATAATGGGCTCCCCATGATGGGTGCGGCTTTGGCGGCTAAAGGCTATCCGCAGCTCCAGCAATCTCTGACCCTCACCGCCTTCCAAACCGGTATCCTGGCACTCAGCCTTAACTACGGCGCCTATATGACCGAAATATTCCGTGCCGGCATCCAATCCATCAGCGGTGGGCAGCGTGAGGCTGCCCAATCCATCGGCATGAACCGCATGCAGATCATGCGGCGGGTGATCCTGCCCCAGGCGATCCGGGTGATCATCCCCGATATCGGCAACCAGTTCATCGCCATGCAGAAAGATTCAGCCCAGGTCTCGGTGATGGGCGTTTGGGAAATGACCTTCCGCGCCAGCCGTTTGGCGCGTGTAGATAGCAAATTTATGGAAATGTTCATCGTCGCCGCTTTCTTCTACTGGGTGCTGACCATCATATCATCCTGGCTGGTGGGAATGGTGGAAAACCGAATGAGGCACGCCTATGAGCGATAATGCGATTATCCAGGTTGAGAACCTGCATAAATGGTTCGACATGCTGCACGTACTGAAAGGGATATCCTTTACCGTCGCTCCCAAGGAAGTGCTGGTGATCATCGGGCGCAGCGGCTCGGGAAAGAGCACCTTGCTGCGCTGTCTCAATTTCCTGGAAATACCTTCATCTGGCATAATTACCATCGCCGACCTGACCATGCAAATGTCTCCGAACATGCACCTCGACGAAAAAAAAGCAGTTGCCATGCGTTTGAACACCGGGATGGTGTTCCAGGAGTTTAACCTGTTCCCGCATATGACTGCCATCGATAACGTCATTGAGGGGCTGGTGACGGTCAAGAAGATTTCCAGGGATAAAGCCATTCCCATTGGAATGAAATTCCTGGAAAAAGTGGGCCTGATTGAAAAAAAGGATGAACACCCCATCAGGCTTTCCGGTGGGCAGAAGCAGCGTGTCGCCATCGCCCGTGCCCTGGCGATGGAGCCCAAGGTGATGCTGTTCGACGAGCCCACCTCCGCCCTCGACCCTGAGCTGATCGGTGAGGTGTTGGACGTGATGAAGCAGATCGCATATGAGGGCACCACCATGGTGATCGTCACCCACGAGATGGGCTTCGCCAAAGATGTCGCCGACCGGGTGCTGTTCGTTGATAAGGGTATCATCGTGGAATCCGGTCCTCCAGACCAGATCTTCCATCATGCCCAGGATGACCGCACGCGCCTGTTCCTCGAACCCATCCGCAAAGTCCAACAGATATAATTTTGATCATTTGATTTTCTGTAGGGGCGAAGCATCCAAGAAATGATGGATGCTTCGCCCCTACAACAAACGGGGACACTGACTTGACCATCCGACGACTCACCACTGACATCCTCATCCTCTATGCCCTGCTGACGCTCTACACGCTGATCGGTCCCTCGCTGGGGCTGCCCTATCACCCATTCTTCACTCCCCTGCTCACCTTGGTGGCGTTTACCTTCGCCCTGCTGCATGGCTCACAGAATTTGGGCTGGAAGCAGACCCTGCTGCTGCTCGGACTGACGTTCACCATCAGCATGCTGTTCGAGTGCGTGGGGGTCGCCACCGGCTGGATCTACGGCGCCTACCACTACACCGACAAGCTGGGCTACAAATTCCTCGGATTAGTACCCCTGCTCATTCCAGTTGCCTGGTTCATGATGACCTACCCGTCGCTGGTGATTTCCCGTATGCTCACCCCTGCCATAAAAAACGTGCGAGTCTGGCGCCTGCTTGTGGCTGCCCTGGGCGCTGTGGCTATGACCGCCTGGGACCTGGCGATGGACCCGATGATGGTAGCGGGAGGCCACTGGATCTGGGATCAGCCGGGGGCATATTTTGGTATCCCACTGCAAAACTATTGGGGTTGGTGGCTGACGTCTTTCATCACCTTCTGGCTGTTCCTTACTTTAGCCCGTATCAAACCCGATCCGGTCGCTTCACCCAAGGACCCATATAATTACCTGGCGATCTGGAGCTATGCCATCACCGGTTTGGGCAGCCTGCTAGCAGACTTCGAGTTTGGTCTGCCGGGTCCGGCTTTGGTGGGCATCTTCGCCATGCTGCCGTGGGTGCTGGCAGGTTGGCTGCGTCACGAGCCTGGAGGATAACCGTATGAATCTCTCGGAGATATCACAAACCGCTATTTTAACCCTGGTGTGCCGGGTGGTTGCAGCAGAGAAGAAAGATCCCGTTTTCAACGACCCTATGGCCGTGCAATGTTTGGAAAGATTGATCGCTTTATCCTCACCGGAAGAAAATAAACGTATTCAGAAGTGGAAGAAAATGTATGGCGGCATTCAGGCGCACGATGCAAAAGCCCGCGCACGAACTGCGATGAGGTTCGACCGAATTGCCAACCTGTTCATTACAAACCATCCAGGCTGTACGGTGATCAACCTGGCCTGCGGCCTGGATACCCGCTTCTGGCGGATTGAAAATGGGATGTGCCGCTACGTTGAGCTCGACTTGCCGGATATGATTGACCTGAAGAGAGAGATATTCAAAGACCAACTTAGCTATGAGCTCATCGGTTGTTCGATATTGGATACTACCTGGATAGACCGGGTCACGGTAAGTGGAAATACGGATTTCCTTCTGCTTGCCGAGGGCTTATTTATGTACCTGCCTAAGGAGGCTGCGACCAGGCTTTTACGAGAAATATCAGGCAGGTTTGAACGCTCACAATTTACCCTGGATATGACTCCTGAAAAATACACCCGGGGAATATGGAAATGGATGCTCGGCCTGGAAGCGAGGGCATGGGGATTGGATGTAGCGCTGACTTTTGGCATTAATCACCCCGAAGACATGGCTGCTTTTGGAGACGGATTCAAGGTGGTGGGGGTGGAAAAAGGATCCATCGGTCCGATCATCACCCTTGCGATCAACGCTGGTTGATATGTGTAAGAATAGCGAAGCATCCCAGAGGATTCTGATTTCGTACAAATATTCTTGGGGATGCTTCGCCCCTACATGTCGACTGAATTGAATTGAAAAAAAATAAATAGAAACAATTCATTTTCCCTGGGGATCGGTCCTATACGGTCACAGATAATGCACACGGGAAAGCGGTAAAATCCTTGGAAGACATGTTTGGCTGATGTAGAATAATTGGTTGCGCGAAAAAACGAATAGAAACGACTGTATTTCCTGGTAACATATTTAGTTGGTAATGTGCAATATAAAATATTTCAAGCACTCCTACCGGTAAAGACCAAACCGTATACGACTGCCTTTTACCGATTCAACCCAATCGGTACAGAAGAACACTGTACCGGTATGGGAGAGCGCCATACCGATAGGGTAGAGCACCTTGTCGGTACAGAAAATCACTGATCAACCGGTGTGCAACTGCCTTAATTGATATGGGAAACCACCATATTAACTTTTGTAGGTAGTCTAATTTAACTACTCACCGTAATCCAGGACATCGGTAGATTATGATTAATACTAAGAGCAGATTGCCACGTCGGGCTTCCGTGTATGTGAGAAAGATTGAATATTCAACACGCTCTCCTCCCCCGAAAACCAACGGGGATACCGCAATGACAGTTTAAGTGTGTTATTTCCAAATTATGGCTCCTGTCAGTGATAAATGAGCTTGGTGAGCAATTACAGTCTAATGTAATTACTCACCTCTTCGAGTATTTCTCTTTTGGTTGCTAGAAGGATTCTGTCATTGCGAGACCAGCGTTTTTTGCTGGTCGTGGCAATCTGCTTTTATCAAGATTGCTCAACAGATTATCCATTCACAATTGATCAATTAAGTTCGTGGAAGATTGCTCCCCGAAAAACAGCGGGGACAGGTTCGGCAAAAACCGCCTCGCAGTGACACAATAAGGGAATATCATTCTCCCACCAAGAACTGGGGGATTCTTCAATACGGTTAATCTATTTGATTTACCAAATTATAGCTCTGGTAAGTGGCAAAGTGAACTCGGTGAGTAGTTACAGTCTAATGTAATTACTCACCGCGGGATCAGAAATCGTTAGCAAAATCATTGATGCGGTGAGAACCTAAGTATACTGTCCGATGATTCAGACTACCCCCTCCCAACCTCCCCCAATTTCCAACAAAACGGAAATTAGGGGAGGAGAAAAACCGTTCACGTATCTTTGGCATCGTCAAACCGGAAACAACAGTGCACAGTCGGAAGGGTGAGTAATTACAGTCTAATTATAGCACAAATGTTCTAATCCACAAGGGGTTTAAGAAGATTTAAGATTAGAGTTTTATCTTTATTAGGATCGTTTGGTTTCGGGAAAAAACGCCCTCATCTCGGTATGAGTATAAACCTTGTAACCCCACCTACTGCCGTGGGACAGCCCGTATTAAAAAAAATATTCCTGCCAAATTCGAGATGACTAGAGCAGAGGTAAAAAAACATTGATGCTAAAATTAAATCACGTCATCACCCTCTAAATGTACTTAAATAGTAATTGATATACGAGCAGGGGAGTTGCAATGAACCAAAATCGACAATTTCCAATTTGGATTTTTCCCATCCTTGGAGTAATCCTTGGCATAGTGCTTGCTAATCTATACAACCACGGTTTATTTACCACGTGGAAGAGAGTAAAAAGTGCCCCAGAAAACATATCCCGTATTATTGGGAATGTGGACGGATACAATCTTATGGTCGAAACGAATTCAGGAGAGACTATTTATGTGGAGACCTCTCATTGTCTAATTTATGATAATCAAGGATCTCAACGATGGGTAGGTACACAAGCTCTTCCCGAGCAAAACTACTCTCCTAATTATCTTTTCTGGCCGTTATTGCTTCCGGTCAAACAATACTATGATATTTCCTATTTCGCCGACGGACCTACAGCATTGCTACGGTTTGCTTTGTTTGAAAATGGGGTTTTATGGTCCTGGAATTTTTGTAATAATGGGTATATAGGTTTTTATTATTGTCTATTTCCATTGATTGGTTTAATTTGGGTCTGGATCCTGGGTTACTTAATTATGGAATTTCAACAATTTACCAGAGCCCATAAATATATTGCTTCCGGTTAAGAATATTACCCAGGGTAAGAAATGGCTATTGGTGTGGCATAGTAAGTAGTAGAGACGTCCCAGTGGGATATCTCTGCACCTCACCCATATTAGGTTCCGGGGAAAAACGCCCTCAACCAGGTATGAGAATAGACCAGGTCACCCCAATCTATAACCATGTAAAAACCGTGTTGGATTTCGGAAAAAAGTGATGATAGGCTCAGTTAAATTGGGATTTTATTACGGAATAAGAATCACCCGGCATCGCCGGACCATCCCCCAGCCAGGTCTCTGTTTCATTAACACTTAGTTTATGGATGAAATAAGCCTTCACATCCTTGTTGGCATACGCCCAGCCACCCCCCGCCCGGCTGGTCATCAGGTGGAAGAAAAATTCCATCACCCCCTGCCCACCTGCCCTACCATCCTTGTTGTGGATGGCGTTGGCGGTGCGCTCAACCCGCTGCTCATACAAGCGGCGCCAATCCGGGCGTAACTGCTCCAGCTCCACTACCCAGGGATGCAGCCTGTCGGAGAAGATGTTCACCTGGAACAGGTAGCTCTCCGGGCGGTCATCCAGATAGGAAGAAATGATGCGCTGGCCGGCAAATTCATGCTTGTGCGCTTTCACGCTTCCTGCCTCAACATGGACGGTACTCAAGGCGTATCCATCATAGAAGGGCTGCAGCGATGTGATGATCTCTCCCGCCGGCACGGCTGCTCCCAACCTCAGCGTTAGCCAGGTGACCACATTCGCCAGCATGCCCCCCTTCAGCTCAGGGAAATCACGGATGTGCAGCTTATCAACCCCCTGGGCAAAGCCGTCACTGCGCCAGCCGAAGGCCGGACCGGGCAGCAGGTCGGGGTAGATGAAGGCATTCATCACCACAGGAAGGTGCTCATCGCCGATGTTAAATGCGGCTATGCGCAGCGAATCAAAGCCACTGCCTGGCTCTTCCTCCACGTCTTCCTCGGTGTGCCACATTACCACCGAGCCGTCTCCGGTCCGGTACATGCCGGTCTGGCAGCCTGAACAGTCATTCTGCAGGAACATCGCCAGGTCGAGGGCTCCAAGCGGTTGGCAAGCTGCCAATGCGGGGTGATCGAAACGATCCAACCCCGCACCGTCGGACCAGGCTGCCAGGCATTCAAGGTATTCACCTATCGCCTTACGCAGACTGCATATCCAGGTGCTCATCTCCACTCTTCTCGGCGAGGGTTGCCAGGCACGCCTGTGACTGACCCAGCAGCTTCTGCACCCTGGCGCCTTCCCAGGTGTCCAGCTTGTGCTCCAGGATCGTGTGTACCTGCTGCTTTACATGCTGACCTAAAAGCAGGTGTGCCGTGGGCAGGTCATGGGCGGTGAAATCCAGCCTGACCAGGCCTCCAAACCTGTCCTTGACCGCCTGCAGCTCGGTGGTACTCGCCATGCTCAGCTGGCTCTCATTTCGCCGGGATGTACCCCGCCGAGGTCCTTTGGAACTCCACCACCGGCAGTACATCCACCAGCTCATACTCACGCTGCCCCAGCCCGAGCTTCTCGCCGTACTCGGTCACCTTGTACGGGTCTTTGAGCGGTCCATGCAGCACCTGGAACGGGTGCCCCACACGGGTGTGCACTTCCATGCTGGTGGGCACATTTTCTTCGATCAGCCGGGATTTCCCGGTCATATCCAGCACAGCCTGTTCCACTGCCACGATGTCATCCGACCCGAACACACCCGCATCGGGCAGGATGGGCATGCTGGTGAACCCGAAACAGTCGCATACAGGGGTCATGTGGGTCGCCAGGCTCATGTGAGTAGCCTTTCCCGGCTCAAACGTGGAAAGCGTGACCGCCACACTGTTGGCGCAGGCTTCCTGGAAGGAGTGGAAGTTCAATGCATCGATTTTCAAGCTCCCTGGAGGTGCCACGAGCAAGCACCTTCCACAGCGCATTGCATTGCTCGGGGTGCAGATGCAGTTCACCCGGGTGTTCCTTGTCATCCACCAACGCTTCGAATGGGCAGGCCTCCTTGATGCGCTGGCGTACAGCTTCATCCGGGCATTTCTCAGGGAACCAATACGGGTCGTACTGCGTCGTATCATGGATGGCACTGCGCGTGTCACCCACCATGCATCCCAGGGCCAGGTTTTTGAAGGCTGCTCCGAAACCACAGCTGGGGTGCCCTTTTACATGTGAAAAATTCACCAAGAAGCTGGCATCCTGGACCATCCCGGCCAAATGCCAATCCTGGATATTTTTATAAGGACGATGATGACTGTAAAAATACTTCTCATCGAGACCCGCCGCCGGGTAAACCTGGCATCCGATCACTTCGGAGGCATAACCACGAGTTTCAGCGCCACGAGCATCCCAGCTCACATCTGCCACGAACGGTTTCCCGCCGCCATCCTTGATCGCCTGCACCACTTTGCGCACAAAAACCGGATGGATGGTGGAATAGACGATATTATTACCCGTATGCATTTTGATCAACACCGTCTCATCTTTTACCCGATCTCGCAGGTGCAGCTCGTCGATGATCAGGTCGAGCTTGGCAGGAAGGGTCTCTTTCGCTTCAAGGCGCGCCTGGCGCGGCGAGCCATAAAATACCTTACTCTTCTGCAGACTTACCACATGAGCATCACTCAACATCAGTTAAATTCCTTTCAAAGAATAATGTGCGCCTATTATAAAGCAAGTGCAGCCTTTATCACTCCCCACCTGTGGGGTGCGCAATTTACCTTTATACCTACCTGTAGGGATTGATTATTAATCGAAAATCTTATACACTCTTATTAACGGAAGGTGGTTATTTTCCCACACGATGAGGAGAATGCAATGAACAGAAATATTTACAAAACAGCATATATCTTGGTCAGCCTGGTTCTTATCCTGGGGATCGGCATTGCAGCTGCGAGGGCGCAAAGTGACCAACCGCAGGCGGATAAGAAGGTCTTTATCCCCATCCTGTATAACGGTCCGAACAGCAATCACGCCATAACCGGGCGGGTGCTGAGTCCTAATAACTCGCCCATCTCGGGGGTTACAATCCGCACTGACCACGGCCAGGTTACCGTCACCAATCAAAATGGGGATTACTCCCTGGGTGGTTTGGTTGAGGGCAATTACACCTTAACACCATCCATGGGTGGGACTGCCTTTTCACCCGCCACCTCTTCGGTGGTCGTCCCGCCCGATGTGCAGATGCTGAATTTTACTGCCCAGGTGAACTGCTCTGAAGCCATTATCAACGGGGGGTTTGAAGATAACTCCGGCTGGGAAATCCCCATCACAGAGTACCCCGCCGGTTACAGCAGCTCGGAAGCGCATTCCGGTGGTCGTTCGATGCGCACGGGTATCGTTATCGAGGCAGATAATCGATTCAGTTATTCCTCCGCACGTCAAAAAGTGACCATCCCATCCGGCACCACCAGCGCCTCGTTCACCTTCTGGCTCAAACCCTACAGTGGTCAGGTGAAGAGTCTCGCTCTGCCTGAAGCACCCGCCATCGGCAGACCACTGAGTGAGATCAAGATGGCTGGAGACGTGCAATACGTGCTGGTGCTGGACAGTAACTTCAACATCATCAATACGCTCATCTGGCAGATCAGTGACAGCCGCACGTGGAGCGAATACCAGTTCAACCTGACGCAATACGCCGGTAAAACCATCTGGCTGCATTTTGGCACCTATAACGATGGCCTGGACGGCATATCTTCTATGTTTGTGGATGATGTTTCACTCGATATCTGTCCCAGCGGTGGAGCACCCACTCCCACCGTCACGCCGGGTCCGTGCGGCAACCTGTTCCATAACTCCAGTTTCGAGGCCAACAGTGATTGGGAGATTCCCTACACGGCTTATCCGGCAGGTTATTCCACTGCTTACGCCCACAGCGGCTCCCGCTCCATGCGCACCGGGATTACCGACCCGGCGCAGAATAAATACAGCTATTCCGATTTCCGCCAGGCGGTGCATATCCCATCAGGCGCCCCGGTGGCGAAAGCCAGTTTTTGGCTGTATACCCTCAGCGGTGAAGCCAAGAACCTGGATCAACCTGAAAAGATCACCCCAACCGGGAAGCCTTTCGATCAGACGACTTTGAGTGGAGATGTGCAGTACGTCCTGATCCTGGACCAGTATCAGAATTGGATCGACACCCTGGTCTGGCAGCGCACGGATGAAGGTTACTGGCATTATTATGAGTTCGATCTGCGCCGCTATGCGGGGTACACCATTTATCTACAGTTCGGCACTTACAATGATGGGATGAACGGTATCAGCATGATGTTCGTGGATGACGCCAGCCTGGATGATTGCGTCACCACGCCCACTCCAGGACCCAGCCCCACCCCCACCATCACCACCACACCGGTACCCTGCCAGGAGCGGGTGGTCAACAACAACTTTGAGGGCAGTAATGGCTGGGAGATCCTGAACACCCACTATCCGGCGGCTTATTCCAACAGCCAATATCACAGCGCCTACCGCTCCATGCGCACAGGGATTGTTGATCCGGCACAAAACACATACAGCTATTCCGATTTCCGCCAGGTGGTCACCATCCCATCCAGCGCGCACCACGTCACTCTTGGGATGTGGGTCTATGCCTCCAGCAGTGAATCGGCGCTCGGTAATCTCCCCATGCCAGAACGGACGCAGTATTTCGGGTTGGAGCCGATGCAGTCGGATGCCCAATACCTGCTGGTGCTCGACCAATACCAGAACTGGATCGATACCCTGGTGTGGATGCGCAGCAACAGCCACAGCTGGACCAATATGCAGGTTGACCTCTCCCGCTACGCTGGCTGGACGATCATGCTGCAATGGGGTACCTATAACAATGGCACGGGAGGCATCACATCCATGTATGTTGATGACGTGAATTTGCAGGCTTGCCCGTAACCATTGATAAAGTAGAATCAAACACCCCGCCTTGACCGGCGGGGCGTTTATTTTGTAAGCCTTTATGGTTAGATTATTTTGTTGGCTGACTTAAGCGAACTTAATGGATTGCAAGGACCAGCATTGCACCCATCATATATATCGAAGCATATTTGAACAGTCCAAAATTGAGGCGGTCAGACGGGCGAAGGACGCTGGTCAACGCCAGGATAAGCAGGCTGGTACCGAGCACCGCCAACAGGCTCAATGCACCAGCGGATAAACCCACCCAAAATGCAGCCAACCCCATCGCCAGGGCTGCCAGCACACTGGAGACGGCAATGATCAGGCGTGTGACCTGGAAACCATAGGTTGAGGCAATGGTTGGCACATGGGCAGCCTGATAATCGTCGTAATACTTCATACTGAAGGTGAGGATATGCGTGGGGATCCAAAAAAGGACTGCCAAAAGGAGCAGGACACCCACCCAATCGATGTATCCCAAGGCGAGGGCGCGCCCGGCGAGAACCGGGATGCCGCCAGAAATACCGCCCAGGACGATCGACCAGGGTGTGCGGCGTTTGAGCCACAGTGTATAGATGAAGACATTAAAGAATATCCCGGTTGCCACCAGCATGCCGTAGACGGGTGAAAGCATCAGCGCCCAAAAGATACCCACCGCAGATAACACTATCCCAAAAATGAACGCCTGGTAGGGTGGAATGGTGTGCGCGGCAAGGGGACGGTTGCAAGTACGCTGCATGATCGCATCGATATCGCGGTCAAGCCACATGTTGAGCACTGTGCTGCCGCTGATGGCCAGGAACATGCTTCCCGCCATGGCGAGTATGGCATTGGTTGCCACATGCGTTGGATGGACACTTAAATATCCTGCCAGCGCCGTCGTGAGCAACAGGAAGGTTTGCAGGCTCTTGATCAGAGGCCAATACCTGCTTCGAATGGATTTCATACCTGGAATTACCAATACAAGACGAGACATATCGTTCGTCGACCTCACCTATTCAGTTATCGTACCTGGTCAGCCTACTTTGGCGTCGCTGATATTGATGATTTTCACTGGCAGGGCACCTGCCGGGTTGCAGATGGGTAGATTATACCTGATACTTCCCACCTGGTTGGATGTAACCCACCTGGCAGCCAGTTAGCTCTGCGCCAGCAGCTCCTTTAGAACTGCCCGGGAGTGCGCTTCGACGGTAGCGTGCAGGCTTCCGCCGTGGCTATCCATCGTCACCACCACGGGGAAGTCCTTTATTTCGGTTACCCACATAGCTTCAGGGACGCCGAACTCGAGTTTGTATACCCCGATGACACGGGTGACGGACTGGGCGATCAGCGAGGCGGCGCCTCCGATGGCGTGCAGGTAGACACCCGGCACTTCCTGGCAGGCGGCCAGGGTTTTAGCGCCCATACCGCCTTTACCAATGACGCCCTTGAGGTTGAAGTGCTTCATCACCAAGCCCTGGTAAGGTTCTTCACGGATACTCGTGGTGGGTCCGGCAGCCACAAATTTATACTGCTTCGTATCCAGGCCAGCCACCACCGGTCCGCAGTGGTAAATCACGCTGCCAGCGAGCAACGGTTTGAGGGCGGCATAGACTTCCAGGTCATCCCCCACAGGCTGGCGTGTGTTCTTGATGAACGTATCCACCATCCACTTGTGGGCAGCATCGCGGCCGGTAACCATGATCCCATTCAACAGCACTGGGTCACCAACCTTGAGATCTCTAACGGCTTCATCACTGAGAGGCATATTTAGTGTGCGCATATCATTCCTCCGTTTACTCGTATTTAATCAGATCGGCGGTGATGGTCATCTTGCGGCGACGGTATGCCCAGCACATATACGATATGCTGACGAAAAAGCTGGCAGGCAGCCGGTTCAGATGGGTGATCTTGGTACCCAGCAGCGTCGTCGTCCCCCCAAAGCCCATTGGCCCAATCCCCAGCTGGTTACCTTCCTCAACCAGGCGCTTTTCCAGTGTGTCCAGCTGGGGGTCGGGGTTGGTGTCATCCAACTTGCGGTACAAGGTTTCTTTCGAGGCATAGTAGCCGCTGCCGCGATCACCCCCGATGGCAATACCCAATATTCCCGGCGCACACCCCTGCCCCTGTGCCTGGCACACCGCGTCCAGCACCACCTTGCGTACTCCCGCCAGATCGCGCCCCGCGTTCAGAGCATCGTTGGGCAACGAATATTGCGCTCCCACATTCTCACAACCTCCGCCTTTGAGCATCAGCTCGATGGTAAGGGAATCTCCGTCCACTTCTTCAAAATGGATGCTGGGGAAATGCCTGCCTCCCAGGTTGTTGCCGCTGTTCTTACCGGTAATTGAATCGACTGAGTTTGGTCGCAGGTAGGATTTTTTGGTTGCCAGCACCACGGCGGCCTCGATCTGCTGGTGCAAGTCACGTGTGCTCCAGCCTGCTGGGTAGTAGACGTAAAATATCGGAGTGCCAGTATCCTGGCAGATGGGAGTGGAGTTCTGGCGTGAAAGCTCCACATTCTTCAGGATGGTCTCCAGCGCCCCACGGGCAGCTGAGCCGGGTTCCTCCTGGTCGACAGCCCGCCTGATGGAAGCTTCCACATCGGGCGGCAAGTCGGTTGAGGTGAGACGGACAAGCTCGAGGATATTATCGGTGAGATCTTGCATCATTGCCTCCACACGCTCAAAGTTGCATAACCACATCTAATGAATTAGAAAGGAGTACTATAAGCTTACGCCTCATTGTACACAACTTATCAGGCGCTGGATACTGACAACTGATAATGATTCGGCATGACAATCCGCCTCTTTATATGACAGATTTGAATTGTTAGTGAGGAATTACAGACCAAACATCTCCTGATTCCGCTTCCCCGAGTTTTTGGGAAGAGGGGAAAGAGAGCGGATAAAGTGGACTTGCGAGTAATTTCGTTAATCAACATCCAGAGTCATCGGAGGATGCCGCGGGACGAACAAAACCAGGCTGACCGGTCCGACTAACAAAATCCACAGTGCCGCCTGAAGACCAGCCCGGGCTGCCACCCAGCCAATTAGGAAAGCAATCCCACCACCGAACACGCCGATGAGTGAGTTGATCGCCATGACCGTCCCCGAGCGTCCCGGTACTTCACCGAAAGCCTCACCCTGCAGCACCTCGTACCATCCCAATGTGACCAGCTTGATCAGCACAATCAGCACGATCTTCGCCCACAGCCATGGAACCAGCAACCAGGCAGCGTACAGAACCCCACTCAAAGCGGCAGACAGGCGCACCAGCTTTCGACCAGGGAAACGTTCGAGCAGCGGGATCAGCACGATATTGGAGATCAACCCAGCCCCCATCAGCACACTCATCATCACGCTAGCCTGGGCAACATTTAGCCCGATCACATCGGTGAAATATAACGCCAGGTAGCCGGTGAGCACGTCAAGCAGCAAGTCGGAGGATTGCAACAGGATCATCCAACGCATCAGCCTTGGATTGCGGAGCAATTCCCACAGCCCGTGCAGCAAGTCCATCCCAGGGTGCTTCGTTGACTGCGAGGAATTCGGTCTGTGCGGCATGGGGATATGGCGTAGCCAGGTGAGCCCAACCAGCCCCAGGCACATCAATGCCATCCCGATATAAGCCCAGCGCCAACCAAATCCTAACGCCAACCCGCCTGCCAGCACCAGTGGTCCGACCAGGTTTGCCACGGAGCCTGAAAGAGTCCATCTTGCCATCATCTGCGGCTCACGCTTCGGGTTGCGGTCCATCAGCGTCGCCTGTGAAAGGGACACGAAAGCGCCGCTAGCTGGGTAAGCGATGATAAATCCCACCAGCATGAGGGTAAATGAATTCGTGCTGGCGATGATAAGGAGTGATATTGCGATCGCCAGGCCTCCACCTAACATAATGTGTTTCCGGAAACGGCTATCCCCCAACAGCATCAGCAGCGGTTCGATGAATGTATTGATAATCCCGGGAACACCAAGCAGCATTCCCACCTGGACGTAAGTCAGTCCCAGGTCGGTGCGCAAGGCGGGTAATGCCGCATTGCCTACACTGTAATTCAGCTCATCGAAGAATTCGATCAACAGGAACAGGAAGGTGATGGAGGAGATTCCCCGCAGAATATTGGAAAATATGATCGATTGTTTGGAATTGTCCGTCTTCAACATGTCAGCCTCTTTCTCTCCATTGGATTTTTGTGCAGATCGTTGGGAGGGAAAGAGGTGGTGGGCGGGCATATTTACCAGATGGAACAGGTCAACAAGGAGGGTGATAACGGTTGAACATAGGACAATTATACTTTCGTTTTATTGGCCAGGGTAACTCAGGGAATCACCCCAGCTGGATACCTGCTCAACGAAACCGGGGACGTTCAGTAAGCCTGCTGCCCACAGGTAAGTCCGGTCGCGCTCAGGGATTTCTGACAGAGTCATCCAGCGTACATCCACCAGGATTTGGTCGGTACGGGTGAATTCCGGGTCAGACCCCATGTGAGGCTCCTGGTCAGCAATCTCGACCAAAAATGTAACCGATTCTATTTCAAAACCACGCATGGTTTGGGACGTCTGGGACACTATCTTGCCCACCACGCAGCACTCTTCATTCAATTCCCGTAGTGCTGCATCAGCGATCGCCTCGTACGGCTCCACTCCCCCACCTGGCAGGCACCACCATTCCTCGTCAGCCATGTGGTGCTTGACCATAAGAATTCTCCCGCCGCGATGGACGATACACTGGGCGCGTATCATTTTTCCATCAGGTCCATATAAGCGCTGTCGATCAAGTCCCCCGCCTGGATGCCTAATTTCTTCATCAATTCTTCTGCGATCGCCTGACCTTGTTCATCAGTCTGAGCGGGTTGCAATACAACCTCCAGCTCCATGAATTTACCCAGCCCAGCAACGTCATCCAGGTGAATGCGGGTCTGCCCCACCATATATAGGTACCTCACCTTGGAAACCACCCCCCGAACTCCATATGCCTCAGTCAGGATCACTCTCAAGCCGGCTGGGTTATCCGTCTCAAATATTATGTATTCTGAATGCTTCGGACCGGAAACATCCTGCCGGTGGTAATGCACCAGCTGCCCATGCCGGGAAGTGAGCACCCTGAGCTTGATCCGCCCGTGTGAGCAGTTAAAAAAAATATCCTCCTGCGGAATCACCTGGCAGGGAATATCGCTCAACTTTTCAGCCTTATCCCTCAATCCTGGAAAATCATGCACACGGGCTTTAATCTCAATATTGGTTGGCATCTTTATCTCCGATGACGTCTTTTACAGTGAGCCACCCCTTGCCAGGGAAAATTTTTGCCACCTGGGGTGCGAAGGTGGGTGCGTTCGCCAGCACTTCAACCGGATCACCATCCGCGATGACCAATCCATTCTCCAGGAGGATGATGCGGTCAGCTACCTGGACAGCCAGCTCGACGTCATGGGTAACCATCAGGATCGCCATGCCATCTTTCTGCCAGGTTTTGAGTAACTTGAGAAGGGTCTGCTTGGCAGCATAATCCAGTCCACGCGTGGGTTCGTCCAGCAAAAGTGCACCAGGATGGGTGATCATTACTGCACCTAACCCAACCCGTTGCCTTTCGCCGGTGCTGAGATCCCGGGGATAACTGTTGGCTTTATCTGCGATACCCAGGCGCTCCATTAATCGAGCGGGCTGATGATCAGGATCTGTCACATCCAGGTGATGGTTGCGTAAAGTGGTCAGAAGCTCCTCCTGCACAGTATCAGCAAATAATAACGCATTGGGATCCTGGGGGAGGTAGCCCACCTGCTGGCAAATGTCGGCGACCTGCCTACCGGCAATATCCTGCCCCGCAACCTGGATGCGCCCATCGGTCAGGGGTGCCAGACCAATCAAGGCGCGCAGCAGGGTTGATTTCCCGGCACCGTTGAGACCCATCATTACCGCAATTTCACCCGGGTATATATTGAGGTCCACTCCCCGCACTGCTTGCATCTCTCCAAAATTTACCTTTACCCCGGTAGCCTGGATGAAAGCGGAATCACTACTGTGGACGGATGATGCCCGCTGCATGGGGGATGCTTTATGCGCAGAATTGATTTTTTCAGCCGTTGCAAGGGCGCAATCTTGAGCTTCACGGATAGTCAGGGGAAGTAGTTCCCATCCGAACAGCTTACCCAAGGTAATCATGGGCGGGTTGAGGTTGATCTGGCGCAATACCTCGCGCGGCGCACCCGAAAGACCTGCGGGAAAATCCTGCGACAGGTAGATGATTTGCCCGGTGTGGGGTAGAACCCGTTCAAGGCGGTGCTCTGCCAGGATGATGGTCAGACCCACATGTTTATTCAGCTGCACAAGGGCTGATAGCACATCTTCAGCACTATGTGGATCAAGCTGAGAGGTGGGTTCATCCAACACCAAAATGCGGGGCTTTAGCGCCATGGCGGCGGCAATGGCAACCCGCTGGATTTCACCACCTGAGAGCGTCTCTAGACGGCGCGAGCGCAGAGGGGTTAATTCCAGCAGTTCCATCGCCTCCAAAACGCGGGTTTCCATCTCGTCCTTAGAGAAGCCGCCATTTTCCAGTGAAAATGCAACTTCATCTTCCACCCGGTCAACCACAAACTGGGCTTCAGGGTCCTGGAATACGAAACCGACCGTCCGGCTCATCTCGCGCGGTGATAAGCGTACCGGGTCCAGCTCATTGACACGGATCGTCCCACTGAGCTTGCCCCCGCTGAAGTGTGGGACCAGTCCATTAATGCAGCGCAACAAGGTAGATTTTCCCGAGCCGGATGGTCCCATCACCAGGCACAGCTCACCATCCGGGATGTGCAGGTCTACGCCATTGAGAGCAGGATGCTCTGCTCCCGGGTAGGTGAAGGTCAAATCACTAATTTGGATCATCGGTCATCAGTATATCACCGTTGATTTTAATAAAGGACACAAACTGAAAGTATGTGTCCTGAGTATCTGAGTGCTTAGCTTGACGATAAATCTATGTTTTCTTACGGTGTCCGGCGGTTGCGTTCCTTGGTCAATAGAGCGGCGATTTTTTGATCATCAGCCGGCATGGAGATCAGTTTCCCCTGGATGTATTCGCATTCGAGGATGCTCAGCTGGGCGAGCTGCTCTTTAGTCTCCACTCCCTCAGCGACCACCGTCAACCCCAAACCATGGGTTAGCTTGATGATCGCCTGTACGATTTTCATATAGTTCGGATCTTTCAGGATCTTGCTGATGAAGGAACGATCTATTTTTAATACTTTAATCGCATTATGCGATAAATAATTTAACGAAGAATACCCTACGCCAAAATCGTCAATTTGAACCTGGATGCCATGCGCCTGCAACCTGTCAAGCACATCCAGGATGATTTCAAAATTCCCCATCACTGCATTTTCCGTAATTTCCAAATTCAAACTGCCGGGGGGCAAGCCTGTATCTGCAAGCGCCTGGACGATATATTCAACAAAATCAGACTGGTTGATGTGCTTGCCAGAAATATTCACACTCACCCCGAAGGGTGGATCGTTCAAGAATTGTTTTTGCCACTTCACCAGCTGAGCGGCAGCTTTCCGCATCACCAGGCGGTCCAATTGAATGATAAGACCGGTTTCATCTGCCAGCGGGAGGAATTCACTAGGGGCTAATAACCCACGTTCCGGATGCTTCCACCTGACCAGGGCTTCAAACCACACAATCCGTCCAATTTTGACATCGACCACAGGTTGGAAATAAACATCCAGCTGTTCCTTCTCGATTGCTTTCCTTAGAGCCGATTCAATTTCCAGGCGGAGCATGATCTGGTCGCGCATCGCACTATCAAATATTTCATAACGCGAGCGTCCATTCTCCTTGGCGCGATACATGGCAGTATCTGCGTCGCGCAGAACGTCTTCAGGGTGATCATACCCGGTTGTGCTCAACACTATCCCCATGCTTGCCGACATGAAAATGGTGTGGTTGGGCAGTAAAGCAGCCTGCATCAACTTTTTTTGGATGCGGTCTGCGACTCGCGTCACATCGCTTACATCCCTGATATCCTCTAACAGGATGGTAAACTCATCACCGCCCAGGCGCGCCACCGTGTCCATTGGACGCAGGATGGATTTCAATAGATGAGCGGTCGCTACCAATAATTGGTCTCCAGTCAGGTGCCCAAGACTGTCGTTGACATCCTTGAACCGATCCAGATCAAGGAACAGCACCGCATAAATATTGCTATTATCACGTTTGCTGCGTTCAATTACATGTTTTAAGCGGTCAATAAACAATGCCCGGTTGGGTAATTCGGTGAGGGAATCGTGGAAAGCATCGTGCATCAGCTTGGTCTCAGCCTGCTTACGCAGGGTTATGTCGGTCTGCGAACCGGCTAACCGCATGGCGGCCTTGTCCGACCCAATCACCGCCATGCCACGGCTGAGCATCCAGCGGTACGTGCCGTTGGAATGCTGGATGCGGTATTCGCACTCAAAGTGAGCTGACAATCCCTTGATATGGACAGAGATATTATTTCTCAATTGCGCAATGTCATCCGGATGGACACGGTTGAACCACTCGTTGGGGTTATCACTGATCTCCTCGTCTGAATATCCCAACATTTGCTTCCAGCGAGGAGAATAATAGATTTGACTCTTTTTCAGGTTCCAATCCCACAGGCCATCATTCGCAGCACGGACAGCCAGGGCATAACGCTCTTCACTTTCCCTGAGAGCACTCTCAACCCTCTGGCGTTCGGTGATCTCCTGCCTTGCCTGCTGGTATAAATCGGCATTTTCCAAGGCGACCGCAGCATAAGCTGCCAGGGAACTTAATACCACTTCATCGTTTTCCTCGAATGGGATATCGTTCTTCCGGTTGGTGACTGAGAGCACTCCGAGTGGCTCACCTTTCGAGAGGATCGGGACGTGAAGCAGGCTATGGACGAGGTAACCGGTCGATACTTTCAAGGGCGCTTTCATACTCGGTTCAACCGCCCGCAAAGCGCGTTTCGATTTGATCACCTGACCTACCAGCGAATCAGCAATGGGGATTCTAAGTGTCTTGATCGAATCCTCATCCATGTTTTTAACCGCCCGCAGGTAAAGCAAGCCGGTTTTTTTCTCCAATAATGCCAGGAAACCTTCTTCGGCATTGGTCAGGGATACACCAGCTTCAACGATGCGCACCAAGACTTCCCCCACATCCAGAGTGGAGGTAACACTTTGCCCAACCTTTGAGAGCGACGTGAGCCAGGCAACTTGCTCCTCCAGCTGACTATTTAAAATCGCTTTTTCGCGCTGCAACCGGCTTTCAGACAATGAGCGGGTTATTGCCTCGGTCAGCATGGTTTCGTCGAGGGGCTTGCTGAGGTAATCATGCACGCCCAAGCGAAATGCCTCAGCCGCAACCTGTTCTGAACCATGCCCGGTCATAAGTATGGTCGGGATACGGTAGCCATCCTTGGACAATCGTCGCAGCAGGTCGAGGCCGGTTAGATCAGGCAGCTGCAGGTCCAGCAACATGAGGTCGAAGTTGGCTTTATGCTGCTTGACCATTTTAATCGCAGAGTTAGCATCCCGCGCAACCAGCACTTCATATCCCATCCCAGGCAGAACAGTCTCTGCCAAAAAATCACTGATTTGGCGGTTATCGTCGACTACGAGAATGATTTCACGGCCCATTAAAACCTGCTATCTATATCATTATTCACCATAAATCCCCAATATACTCTCCAGATCAGATGGTGTGATGCAATGAGATGACCTAATTTCCCAAATACTACTGAATTAGACAATTATAATATAAAGCGGTCTATGCATGAATTATGCCTGTTCCAGAGTAGCCAGAATAAGCAGCTATTTGATTGAGATAGCTCGCCATGCAGGTAGGCTTCTTGCAGATTACGGATTGGTCGAAAAAATGATGGACCAGTGGTAAGGTCATTTGTCTGCAAGGGGATATAATAGTCCGGTTGTCCTTATACAGCGGTAAGCGAATTGCTGGGAAGTGTGGCTACTTATCACATTACATGCGGGAGACTCGAATGCAAATTCTTGGGATTGATATTGGTGGGACTGGGATCAAGGGGGCACCTGTGGAAACGGACACGGGGGTGATGATTGCGGAACGTTTTCGCCTGCCTACTCCCGAAGGCGCCAAACCTGACCCGGTTGCAGCAGTGGTCAAGGATGTGGCAGCGCAGTTTGGATGGCACGCACAAATTGGCTGCGGCTTCCCTGCCGTGATCCGCAACGGTGTAGCTGAAAGTGCGGCGAATATCAACTCGAGGTGGATCGGCACGAACGTCGCCCAGCTGTTCTCGGAAGTGACCCAGTGCCCGGTAAATGTGATCAATGATGCCGATGCAGCTGGCCTGGCTGAAGTGACCTTCGGAGCTGGCAGGGGCGTTAAAGGGGTGATATTGATGATCACCATCGGTACAGGCCTGGGGTCAGGATTGTTCATCGATGGGAAACTGGTACCCAATACCGAGCTCGGTCATATCGAAGTCGATTGTGACGATGCCGAGACACTGGCTTCGGATGAGGTGCGCAAAGAACAGGACCTATCGTGGAAAAAGTGGGGCAAGCGACTGGATAAATACCTGAATTCCCTTGAAAGACTGTTTTCACCCGACCTGATGATCCTTGGAGGAGGAGTAGTCAAGAAACAGGACCAATTCCTGCCCCTGATCACCGTACATACAAGAATTGTCCCTGCTGCTTTGGGTAATGATGCCGGGATCGTCGGAGCTGCCCTCGCAGCAGGTCTACATTATGTCGAATAAAACTTCACTTCAGTATCTACAGCTGATACCCGATCAGGCTGTGGTGGAAATCTCCCCACCGAAGCCTTTCCTGGCAGTGTTGGTGATTGAGGAGCCAGTCAGCCAACAATGGCAGGATCAAGTTAGCCGATGGCTGATTAGATCCGGGTGCATCTATATGATGGCATGGGGACTTAACTGCAGCGAATGGGGTGACTCAGTTGATTTTGCCAATATTGAACGGTTTAATTACGGTGAAATACCCGAAGATGAAATGGTGATGACTACCTGGCATGAAGATGAAAACCTCAAAGACGTCTTTTGGCAGGCAAAGAACAGCGTTGAACATGCCTGTACTGATTTTTCTAACACCATGATTCTACACATCTCGAGGGAGAACAAAGAACAGGAATTCCTGTCATTGTACTCAACCGCCTAGAGCGTTCAGGATGAGTCGATTACTACAAGATAAAGAATACACAATTACGAGATGTATGGGAGCCTTTAAAAAATAAGAGCCCGCAGAAAAAAACAACTGCGGGCCCTACGTTTCCATAATCGTCCGAAAGTTTATTTATATTTGTGTTGGGAAGAGTGATGTCGTGAATATTCTGAAGGTCCCAACCCTTTGAATCTTATCAACACCAGGATCAAAACACAACCCATAAATCCGACTAATTTTATGCTATAATGCATATATACATAGGAGGAAATACAATGGCATCTTATCTCGTGCAATTCACATATACGGAACTGGGTTTGAAAGGACTTCTCAAAGAAGGTGGGTCAAAACGACGCGAAGCTACTGAACAACTCGCTAAGAGCGTGGGCGGTAGATTGGTGGCTTATTACTTCGCCTTTGGAGAGTATGATGGTTTCGCCATTATCGAAGGTGTGGAAAATGTCGACGCTGCAGCTGCAACCTTTACCGCCAGCGCAAGCGGCGCAGTTAGAACCAAAACAACTGTGTTGCTGACACCTGAAGAAGTTGACCGAGCAACCAAGAAGAACAGCGTTTATCGCGCTCCTGGTCAATAATCAAACCCTGCAGTTTTTCAGGGGGTAAAGTAAAATCGTGGTCCAAACGTTCCGAATGAAAATTATCGCTCGGAATATCGAGAAATAGATGAAGAGCACAGTGGAACGAAACATCCACTGTGCCCTTCTTGTTTAGTAATTCCTAAATATAGAGCGAATCAATTAGTTGGCCAAAACCTTGATTGCTTTTGGACGGTCTGCTTCAGCCTTGGCGATGTGCAGGGATAGCACACCGTTCTTAATTGAAGCTTCAACATGGTCAGTATCGGCTGCGGTGGGCAGGGTAATCACCCTGCTGAAGTGCCCGTCGGGCAACTCGCTCATCAAGTAGTTGGCACCTTCATCGCCATCCGTTTTGAACTCACCGCGAATGGTAACCGTGTCGTTCAACACTTCGATATCCAGGTCTTCAGCAGATAAACCGGGGACTAAAGCCATGATGTCATAAGCATCTTCGTCAGCTTTAACATTTACTGCCAGCTGCATCTCACAATCATTGGACGATTGGTTTGCGATGCCATTTTCAAACCAGTGGTTCATTGCCCGGCGCATAGCTGCCATCCGGTAATATGGGGTTACGTAGAAAGTCATGATATTTTCTCCTTATTACAATAATTTTTCTGTAGTCTATTGCAGAAATGATAACCCCCCCATATCAGAGCGATGCAAACGTTTTATATGAATTTTGCTAGAATTCCGTATTCAACTGTTAACAAATCAATTCCTTGCTACGTAGATCAAATAAGGTGAATCTTCCTGATACGGTGAACGGTCAAAATCCCCATAGAGCTCAACCAATTCCAGCCCTGCTGCGCGGATCTCCTCCAAGTAGCCATTTACCGGGAGCATCTGGTGGATCGTGGCAGCCGTTAGCCGTTCCACCCTACCGTCTGGAAACAAATGGTCGTACATCCAGGTGAGCTGAAAGGTAGACTTCGTCCTGCGCCATGAGCTGCTCACCTGCACCGGGTTTCCGGTTTGGGGGTGAAGAAATTCGTCCTCCAGCTCTGCAGCTGATCGGGCAGGAAGACTCCTCAGATATTCGGGGTTGGGGATGCTGACCGAGTATAAACCGCCAAGCTGTAAGTGTTTTTGCACGGATCGCAAGCAATCTGACTGTTGTTTTTTTGTAAGGGTGCTGAAAGTATTGCATGGCAGGATGATGAGCGGTACTTTTATCGACAAGTTAAAGCAGGTGATGTCTGAGGCGATTAACCATGGTTTTGGTTTCAGCTTGCCAAGCTCACCCTGCAGGAAATGCAGCATTGCCAGGTCTTGATCGATCCCAATGACGTTAAAACCTGCTTGGACCAAGGGAATGAGCACTCTCCCCGTACCACAACCCAGCTCCAGCACCGGATCTGCTGCCTGTGAAGCAAGGCTAATCCAAAAGGGCAGGTCCTCCAGGTGCCGGTTGTGGTGAGCGTGGTAAAGCTCCGGGAGCATGCTAAAAGGCAGCACGCTATTTATAAGCCGGTCTGAGTCTGTGCATAACCAAATGATAGACCGATTGCACTTCAGGGACTTTGAGCGCCGTGATGATCAGAGCGTACACCAAACCGCCGATGATCACACCCCCGATGCCAACCAGCCAGGCAGATCGCTCACTGGACAGACCGAGCCAACCCCAGATTACCAATCCCATGATACCTGCAGCCAGGACTGCCTGGACGGTTCCCTTGAGAATGCGCCTACCCTCCAGCCAGACCAACCTACGGTGCATGAAAACCAGCAGCCCTGCCGCCTCCAACCCGGTTGCCAACGAATTCGCTAGCGCCAGCCCACCTAACGGTATCAACCCTAGACGAGTGAACCAGGTGGAGAAGAGCACACTGAAGACCACGTTCAACCCCATGGCGACCGTCCCGATCAGCACCGGGGTCTTGGTATCGTGCATGGCGTAGAATGCGCGAGCCAGGATCTCCACCAGGCAGTGCCCCACCAATCCAACGGAGTACCATAATAGCGCCCAGGAGATCAACTGAGTGGAAGCTTCGGTGAACTTACCATACTGCAGCATTAGCTCCACAATGGGCTGCCGGAGCAGGATCAGACCGATAGACGCCGGGATGGAAAGCAGCAGGATACCGCGCACACTGGATGCCAGGGTGGTTCGCAGATCATCCAACTTTCCAACCGAATATTGTGCTGCCAGTGTGGGTAAGGCTGCGGTTGCCACTGATTGGGCGATGATCGATTGTGGAAGGAGCATCATGGTGAACCCCCAGCTGATGCCGGTGACGCTGCCGTCTATCATATACGAGGCCAGGCGGGTATTCACCCAAAAGTTCAGCTGCACGACTGCCACGCCAAACACGCGCGGCAGCATCAGCCAGGCAACATGGCGGACATCAGGAAGCTTCAGTCCCAGGGTTGGGAAGTAGATGCCTTTCAACCTGAGCAGGCTGGGTACTTGCAGCAACAGGTGCAGGCATGAGCCGATGACCACACCCCATGCCAACCCATAAATGCCCATCGTGGGGGACAGAAACAGCACCCCAAAGATCATGCCTAGCCGGTATACAGCGGGGGTGAGGGCAGGTATAAAGAACACCTGATGCGAGTTGAGGATACCCATCACCAGCCCGCTGATGCCGAATATCACGACTGAAGGCAGCATGATGCGCAGTAAATTAACCGTCAGGGTTTCCTGAGCGGCGGTAAAGCCGGGTGCCAGGATATAATGGACCAGCGGCTGTGCAAAGATGGCTGCCAGGGTTGCAGCAATAATCAAGACAATCAGGACCAGGTTGGCGATCGCCGAAGCCAGCTTCCAGGCAGGCTTATGCAGCCCTTTGGTCAGCAGCCCGGTAAACGTAGGAATGAAAGCTGATCCCAGCGCCCCACCTGCCATCAGGACGAATAACGTCTCCGATACGCGGTTGGCTGCCAGGAAGGCATCCATCTCCGGGGAGGTTCCGAATGTGGTGGCGTTCAGGATCAGGCTTGCCAGGTTGGCAATATTGCTCAATAGCAAGGCGATCATCACCTTGCCGGCAGAACGAGCGATCTGGCGATTGGCTGTATCTTCTATCAAGGCCATCGGGACAAATTATATCCGTATATTGAGCCAATTGATGTAGTACGGTTCAGAGTGTAGAAGTACAATTAAGTCAACGGATCACTATCTCAGAGCGGAGGGTAGATTTATGAGCGTCAGCGTGGTTATTGGAGCCCAGTGGGGAGACGAAGCCAAAGGTAAGATTGTCGACCTGCTCTCACAGGATGCAGCCATCACAGCCCGGTTTAACGGCGGCGATAACGCCGGGCATACTGTAGTAAATGATTACGGGACGTTCAAGCTCAGGCTGACACCTAACGGTTTTTCCAACCCCAATACAATCTGCATTATTGGTCCTGGGGTGGTGATCAACCTGGCAACGCTGATCGACGAGATTCACATGATCAAGGAGGCCGGGATTGACCTGCGCGAACGTTTATGGATCTCTCCACGCTGCCATGTCGTCATGCCCTACCACCCGATTGTCGAAGCCATCTATGAAATGGCCAAAGGCAATTCGAGCACCGGCACCACCAAACGCGGCATGGGTCCAGTATATGCAGATAAGGTGAGCTACAACGGAATCCGGCTGGTGGATATTCAAGACCAGGCTACCTTCCTGGAGAAGCTGCAGGTGCAGCTGCAAGTGAAAAATGCCCTGTTCACTGCCTTCAACCTGGAGCCCCTGGATGTCCAATCCGTCCTGCAGGAGAAGCTCAACCAATTTGCCCAGGTGGAGAACATGGTGCGTGAGTCATTTGGCTTGCTGCAAAAAGCGCTTAAGGAGGATGCCACCATCGTCCTGGAAGGTGCCCAAGGCACTCTGCTGGATAATACCTGGGGTACCTACCCTTTCTGCACTGCTTCCACCACCATCTCGGGTGGGTTGGCTGCCGGGTTGGGGATCGCTCCACGGTGGGTGAAGCGGGTAATCGGGGTCGCCAAGGCGTACACCACCCGGGTGGGTCGAGGACCTATGCCAACTGAGCTGAATGACGAGACCGGCGCCGTTCTGCAAAATGAGGGCAAGGAGTTTGGCACAGTCACCGGTAGGCCACGCCGCTGCGGCTGGTTTGACGCCGAGCTGGTGAATTTCACAGCGAAATTGAACGGCTTCACCGATATTGCCCTGACCAAGCTGGATGTGCTGGACACGCTACCGAAGATCAAGATTTGCGTGGGTTACCATCCAAGGGGAGAAAACGGAAAGCTTTCTCATTACTGGGAAGGCGATGCGCGCTGGCTGGAGGGGTATGAGGCGGAGTATATCGAGATGGATGGTTGGCAGCAGTCCACCAAGCAGGTGCGCCAGTTCGAGTGGCTTCCCAGGCAAGCCCAGGCATACGTGCGACGGATCGAGGAGCTGGTCGAGACCCCGATCTCGTTTGTTTCAGTCGGTCCGGAGCGCAATGCGACCATTGTCATCCAACGCTAGTTTACATTGACGTAATCATCGCCGGTGAGGGCTTATCTCCAGGCATTGAGCGGAGATTCAATTTTCCAGAGGTTCAGCTCGAGATTGCTTTTTGAATAGTCTCAAACATCTCACGGGCGCGACGTGGCGCATCTCCATAGTAACTGTTTATATCCATCACCTTTTGCAGCTCATCAGCCGAGATGTAGAGGGTGATCTCCGGGTCATGGCAGATCAATTCAGCCAGTAAATTGGGTTTACCGGCCTGCACTTCCTCCCAGGCAGTTATGGAGTGTTCACGCAGATATTCATGCATCACCTGGCGGTCAGCGCCGGCTTTAACCAGCGCCATCAACACACGCTCGACGGAAGCGAAGGGTGCATAGGCTTCCAGGTTATGGGAGATAGCGGTCCTATTCACTTGCAGGGGGTCTAATATACGAGCGGTGGTCAGCAACAGCTCATCACAGATCATGAATGCTTCCGGGATGATCGTGCGGCGGTTGGCCGAGTCATCCAGGGTGCGCTCCAGGAGCGAATTGGCGGCATTATCCCAAGCTGTGCGCGGAAATTGAGCCAGCAGCCGTGCCAGCGAATCAATTTTTTCGGCATTGATTGGGTTACGCTTGAACGGCATGGCGGATGAACCCACCTGCTGTTCGCCGAAGGGTTCGCTCAACTCGCCGATGGGCGCAGACTGCAGCAGGCGCAGGTCAAAGGCGAGCTTATGCAATGAAGCTCCCAAGCCGGCCAGTTGACTGAGAAGCACATAATCCTGTTTACGGGGGTATACCTGGTTTGCTACCGGGAAAAAACGCAACTCCAAAAGAGCGGATAAGCGGCTCTCAAACTCACGCAGATGGTCAACCCCGATAAGCTCAGCGTAGGAAGCCCCGGTACCCACCGCGCCCTTGAATCCTTTCCCCTTCAACTCATTGCGTACGGACTGCAGCGCCTGATAGTCCAGAAGCAGGTCCTGGGCATAGACAGACAAGCGGTAGCCGAGAGTGGTGGGCTCGGCCGGCTGGAGATGGGTGAAGGCGATTATCGTCACATCGGCCCACTCTCTAATTTCATCGGACAATCTATTGAGTACGTTCCGTAGTTTTGCCAGAAGCAAATCGAGCGATTCACGCTGGCGCATCACGTCGGCGTTATCCTCTATATCGGTAGAGGTGGCACCCAGGTGCAGGATGCCTCCGCCAACCGGGCACTGCCCGGCGAAAACCTTCAGCTCGGCCATCAGGTCATGATGGATATCGGCTTCGATCTCGAGAGCACGGGGCATATCCACCAGCTTCAGATGCATGTGTAAGTCAACGATCTGCTCGGACGTGACCAAACCGTACTGAGCCTGCACTTCTGCCAGGTTTATCCACAACCTGCGCCAGAGCATGCGCTTATTAACTTCACTCCAGATCTGACGCATCGCCTGGCTGCCATAACGCCAGGTGAATGGAGATTGGTAGGTTTCGTAGATTGTGTCCATGCACGTATTATAGAACAAAAAACGCCGGAGCAATCCTTTTTCCCGCATATCAGCGGAATTTATCTGGCATTCTATTATCAGCCTGACCAGCTGTCTTGCTAAGCAAGATTCTTGCCAGTATGTTATTCTTCAGATTGCTCCGGCTTATTCAGTTGTCTTATCCATCATAGCACCGAATGGACACCAAATTCAAATACCATTTGTCATTTTCGCTTTTATGACATCAGTATGACTGGAAATCTTAGAGATTGTGCGATAAATCGTCCAGGCGTGCCATTTCGTCAACAGACAGGCGAAAATTCATTGCACCGGCATTATCCACAGCCTGCTGCACCCTGGTGGCAGCCGGGATGGCAACAACGATATCGCCGCTAAAATTGATCAACCAGCTCAATGCCACCTGAGCAATGGTGGCACCAGAGGCGTTAGCAATCTCATCCATGGCTTCGATGAGCTTGCGGGTGTGCGCAATTCCGCGGCGTATCCTGACCCTACGCCACCCTGGCATCTGGTTCAAGAGCTCGGGGTTCTGGTGGTATTTTCCGCTCAACAACCCCCGCTCAAGAGGGGTATAGGCAACGATGGTTACTCCTAATTCCCCGGCAGTCTCGAGCACACCGTTGGTCTCGATCTCACGGTTTAACAAACTATATCTGACCTGGTTGACCGCCAGAGGCAGGCCTCTCTTTGCCAGTGCGTCATAAGCCCGCCGCATACGGGACGGGCTGAAGTTACTGATCCCCACCGAGCGGATCTTACCAGCCTCCACCAGGTCGGCCATGGCGTTCATCTCGCCTTCCGGCGTAGAGAAACCGTAGGGGTGGTGGACCATATAATTGGCGATACTGTATCCGTCCAGGTAACGGAGTCGGTCATCGATGGTGTGGGGGATGCTGCCGGCGGTGCGTAGAAAAGGCATCCATTTCGTGGCGACTACTACATCCTCGTCAGACGTGCCGGCTGCCTTTAAAGCAGTTGCCAGGGAACACTCAGATATACCTGCTCCATACAATTCTGCCGTATCAAACCAATTAATACCGCCGTCCAGGGCAGCTTTAATGATGGCGTTCTTTTCTTCCTGTGGGATGACCGGGAACATGTGTCCGAGTAATCCACCGCCACCAGCAAACTCCATAACTCCGAGACCGATGGGGGAGACCTGAATTCCAGTTTTTCCTAATGGTCGCATTTGAACTTGCTTAACAGTATCCATTGACTAATTCCTCATGATTTTTTGTATAACACAAGCCAGCCTCCCCGGCTGCCTTCGAAAAACCGCAAGAGGCTGGATGATTATTTGTTCAGTATTGGAACGTTATCCGACTATATTTCCTTACCTTCAAACTGACTGTTGTAGAGCTCAGCATAGAAACCGTTCTTTGCCAGCAGTTTTTCATGCCTGCCTTGCTCGACGATATCGCCGTCCTTCATCACCAGGATCCAATCGGCTTCGCGGATGGTGGATAAGCGATGGGCGATGATAAAGCTGGTACGACCCTTCATCAAACTATCCATGGCTTTTTGGATTTGTACTTCGGTGTGAGTATCCACTGAACTGGTGGCTTCGTCCAAAATGAGAATAGTTGGGTCAACCAGGAAGGCACGGGCGATGGTCATCAATTGCATTTGACCTTGGGATATGTTGGTAGATTCTTCATTGAGTACTAAATTGTAACCTTCGGGCAGTGTGCGAACGAAATGATCCACGCGGGCAGCCTTGGCAGCTGCGATGACTTCCTCGTCACTGGCACCCGTGCGACCGTAGCGGATATTCTCCATGATGGTGCCGTTATACAACCAGGTATCTTGCAGAACCATGCCGAACATGCAGCGCAGCTCGTCGCGTCTTAAATCCTTGATATTATGACCATCCACCAGGATGGCGCCGCTGTTTACGTCGTAGAATCGCATCAGCAATTTGACCATGGTGGTTTTACCAGCGCCCGTCGGACCGACGATGGCGATCTTCTGACCGGGTTCGGCGTAGAAGGTAAAATCGTTGATGATGATCTTATCCGGGCTATAGCCGAAGTGGACGTTCTTGAAATCCACACGACCTTCAAAATTAGTTATCGGAACAGGATTCTCGGTGTCGGGAACCTCCTCAGGTTCAGCCAGGAATTCGAACACTCGTTCAGCCGCAGCGATCGTCCCCTGAAGGATATTGGATATTTGGGCGATCTGCGTAATGGGCTGGGTGAAAGAGCGCATGTATTGGATAAATGCTTGAATATCTCCAATCGGCATCCTGCCGTTAACAACCAGGTAGCCACCCAAGACACAAATGGCGACATAACCCAGATTACCGACGAAATTCATGATGGGGAAAAGCAAACCGGTCAGGAACTGTGATTTCCAGGCAGAATCGAAGAGGGTGGTGTTGATCTGGTCAAAGTACGCAACACTCTTGGCTTCACCGTTGAACGCCTTCACCACAACGTGCCCACCGTACATTTCTTCGACATGTCCGTTGATGTGGCCCAGGTAATCCTGCTGTCGCTTGAAAAAGACCTGCGATTTGCCGATGATCAGACCAAGAATACCAAAAGACAACGGTAGGGTGGCTAAAGCTACCAGGGTCATTTGCCAGCTGATGGTGAACATCATCACGGTTATTCCCAGGAGCATTGTCACAGAAGTAATGATCGACGTCAGGCTCTGATTAAGAGTCGTGCTAACGGTGTCGACATCGTTGGTAACGCGCGAGAGCACCTCCCCGTGGCTGGTGCCATCAAAGTATTTAAGCGGCATGCGGTTGATTTTTTCTGCAATGTCCTTGCGGAAGCGGTATGTGATTTTCATCGCCACACCGGTCATAATCCAACCTTGAGCGTAGCTTAACATGGCAGAAAACACGTATAGTAACAGAACCTCCAGGAGAATATTGCCGATGGCAGTAAAGTTAACCGTTCCTGTACCGGCAAGCTGAGCCATCACACCATTAAACAGTTCGGTCGTAGCAGTTCCGAGGATTTTGGGACCAAAGATCGCTGCCGCCGTCGAGGCAATCGCCAATGTCCAGACGATCACGATCAACATGCGATATCGCCCTAGATATTGCACTAGTTTGGTCAGGGTGCCTTTGAAGTCACGCGGCTTTTCAGCTCTACTCATCATCGCCATCGGACCGCCACGCAGTGGGCCACCGCCCATCGGGCCTCCGGCTGCAGGTGGACGACCATCTTTTCGAGGGGAAGCAGAGGTTGGGGTTGGGCTGTGTCCGTTCATGCCAGCTCCTCCTCACTTAACTGAGATAAGGCAATGCCTCGATATACTTCACTTTCCATCATCAGCTCCTCATGCGAACCCTTGCCGACAATCTTGCCTTCATCCAGCACAATGATCTGCTCGGCGTTCTTGATGGTGGCAATGCGTTGAGTCACGATCATCATGGTGCTGGCACCAGTCTGCTCCTTAAGCGATCTGCGTAAAGCTGCGTCGGTCTTGAAATCCAGGTTCGAAAAGCTGTCATCAAAGATATAAATGGGTGCTTTTTTAACCAAGGCGCGAGCGATGGCGAGGCGCTGCTTCTGACCACCCGATACGTTCATTCCCCCTTGAGCAACTTCAGATTGCATACCTTCTGGTTTGGAAGAAATGAACTCGGTGGCTTGAGAAATGTCGGCAGCCGTTTTTAGCTCTTCATCGGTGGCATTTTCATCACCATATAGCAGGTTGCTTTCAATTGTGCCGGAGAACAACGTACCTTTCTGCGGGATGTAACCGATACGATCACGCAATTCATGCTGCGTGACTTCACGGATATCGGTCCCATCCACATATACAGCGCCCTCCGTGACTTCGTAGAAACGCGGGATCAGGTTGACGATGGTGGATTTACCCGAACCGGTGGTGCCAATCAAGGCGGTAGTTTGACCGGGTTGGGCAGTGAAACTGATATTGTGCAGCACATCTTCCTCAGCACCAGGATAGCGGAACGACACGTTCCGAAATTCAACTGTCCCTTTGAATGGCTCGTTGAATTGCTTTGGTTCCTGCAGGTCTTTGATGACCGGTTCAGTCTCCAGCACGTCAGCTACCCGATCACCAGATACTGCGGCTCTCGGAAGCATGATAAACATCATCGCTAACATCAGGAAGGAAAAAAGAATTTGCATCGCGTATTGCATAAACGCCATCATGTCTCCGACCTGAATATTCGAGGCGGCGACTTGATGGGATCCAACCCAGATGATCGTTAGGGTCACAATGTTCATGACCAACATCATCAACGGCATCATGATCACCATCACCCGGTTGATGAACAGGTAATTACTGGTCACATCCTTATTAGCTTTGTCAAAGCGGGTCTCCTCGAACGATTGCATATTAAAGGCCCGGATCACCATCATGCCCGACAGGTTTTCACGCATTACCAGGTTGAGCCGGTCGAGCAAGCTTTGAATGATCTTAAATTTTGGTAGGGCAATGGTAAATACCGATATGATCAAGCCGAGAAGTACAACCACGGCCAGAGCAATGATCCACCACATGTTAGCACTTGTTTGGGTGGCGCGGATGATGCCACCGATAGCAAGAATGGGTGCATAGAAAACGATACGCATGATCATGATTACCACTAGCTGGATCTGGGTGATATCGTTTGTAGATCGGGTGATCAGGCTGGCAGTGGAGAAGGTATCAAACTCGGTGGCGGAAAAGCTCTCCACACGTTGGAACACATTGCGGCGCAGATCACGCGCCAGTCCGGCTCCGGTTCGAGCCGACAGATAACCCACAATAATCATACAGGTACCGGAGATCAATGTGATGAGCAGCATGATCAAGCCAATGTTGATAATATAGCTGGTCGACAGTTTCTGGGTATCCATACCGAGAGCAGTATATTCAGCTTTGATAGGTGCAGCGGCTGCCTGGACGATCATACTGTCACTCATGGTGGCAAACTTCGCCTCCGACGCACTGAGCAACTTTGCGTGCTGATCAGGGGTAAGCTGCCCAAGCACTGTATAAATATCCACACCGGGTGGAATCTTTGATAAGTCGAAACCCATGCTGGATGCCAGGGCGGCTGCTTTGGCTGGGTCAGCCGTAGCTAGCTCGATGCCCGAGACGATCAAAATTGCCTGACCCATAACCGGGTTCAGCCAGGCAATCTCTTCACTGCTGACCTGGTTCAGGACGTAGACAGGCTCCGTGGCAAGTGTGGGGTAGAGCTCGACATAGGTGGTGTAGTCAGGTGAATTCTTATCCACCAGGGTATAGTCTGAGAGCACCCTGGTTTTATCCGCTTCAGTCATGAATATGGTGAGCTTATCCATCGAAGTCTGACGAAGAGCCTCCGGGACAGCAGTCTCAACCCCGCCCTGCTGGATACCGACATTAACGATATCCGCCATATAGCTAGGCAAAGCCAGGTCAGCAAAAGCCTGTACGAACAGCAAAGCGATGGTAAGCAGGACTAAAATTCGATATGGTTTTAGGTATTTGAGTAATCGCAGCATAGTTGGTTTCGTTCCCAATAATTAGCGCTTGGTTTGTTATCCTTTCAAAAAAATATATTCCTTACTAATTGGTCATCGTCCAATTTAAAGCCCAACGGTTTAGAGCAACATTTGAATACTGCATCCGCCATTGATAGGTAGGAATGCGAGATTGATACAACAAAATGTTAGCCGGGACTTATTTCAAATTGACGGGCTTTATCGATGAGTGTGACCAACGCTTTATTGACTAGCTCCTGCTCGTCAGGATTCATCGTCTTTGCGAGATCTTCCAGCCAGTTTCGACTAGCTAAACTCCCCTCTTTAATATTTGGCGTCCTTTATCGGTCAAAACGATCAGCTTGACACGGCGGTCAGTAGGGTCTTCGGTGCGGGTGATCAGTTTAAGCTGAACCAGGCGTTCCAGCATCTGGCTGGCGGCTGAATTGGTAACCCCGAGATCACTACCGATATCAGAGACTCCGCATCCACCCTTGTGATAGATTTGGATCATGGCTCCGAATTGCGCCATGGTCAGCCCTTTATCTTTGGCAAAGATGAAAAAGTTTCCCATCATACGCTGCCTGAAGATGCTAAACGCTTCCTGTAAAGTGGTTACTAATGGCTCGTTAGATTGCATACATTAACCTTTCTAAATAGTTAAGAAGACTTCATTATATCGATGGCTTCAGAATTTGTAAAGCTAAAAACCAGTAAATAGGATGAGCGTTAAATTAGAATTGTCCCAATATTTGAAATAAGCGTATTTATTATTGGCATCAATCTTCCCGATTGAGTAAAATTAGGGAAACTCACACATATCACACTTTATCCCACATTTATCCCACAATATCCCACACCATCGAGGTGCATTATGGATGAGCCGATTGAAGTCTTAATCACACTACCCTTCACCGACGAGCTGACGAAAAAGATTACCGACGTCTCGCCGCGCATCGTGCTGGAGAAAATCGTGGCGCGGAAAGCAGACGAAATCAGCACCGAGGTATGGAAAAAGGTTGAAGTGTTGTACACCAACCGGGCATTGCCCGCTCCCGAACAAGCACCTCGCCTACGGTGGATCCAGTTCCATTGGGCAGGTCTCGACCATGCGCTCGAAGAGCCCATCCTGCAGCGTGAGGATTTAAACGTTACCAGCATGAGCGGTGCATCGGCTTCACAGATGGCAGAACATGCGATCATGATGATGCTGGCCTTAGGACACCATATGCCAGACATCTTCGCTCATCAACGAAAATCAGAATGGCCTTCGGGGAGATGGGAGCTGTTCACTCCACTTGAGCTGCGAGGCAGCACGGTGGGAATTGTCGGATATGGCAGCATTGGACGGCAGATCGCACGCTTGCTGCAAACTTTCGGCGCCAAGGTACTGGCAACCAAGCGTGACATCCGCCACCCCGAAGACACCGGCTATACGGTGGAAGGATTGGGCGACCCGGATGGAGACCTGGTGAACAGGCTGTACCCTCCGCAGGCATTGGGTTCCATGCTCAAAGACTGTGATTATGTCGTGGTCACCTTGCCGCGCACGAAAGAGACGCGCGGCATCATAGGAACCAAGGAATTGGCTGCTTGTAAACCTGGAGCATTCCTGGTGGACATTTCGCGGGGAGAGATCGTCGACCAGAATGCACTCATCCCACTGCTGCGAGAACACAAGCTCGCCGGGGCAGCACTGGACGTTTTCCCGATGGAGCCATTGCCTGCCGACAACCCGCTGTGGAAATTGCCCAACGTGATCATAACACCGCACATCGCGGGTTTTTCAGCGCACTATGATGAACGCGCAGTTCAGCTGTTCGCGCAGAACCTTCACCGTTACCTTGAGGAGCTTCCATTGTATAACCGCCTGGATGCTACCCTCGAGTATTGACACCTTGTATCGCTTGGCACTCCAAGTGGGATTGGTTATACCGATTTTGGCATAGCAGGCACCGCCATCAGGATAAAAAATCAGGCACTGGTGTTCACCAATGCCTGATTCTGATATTAGTAATGTGTATGCCTACTGCGGCGGGCGGGTGCCGAGGGTGACATTTACATCCTGGTTTTGACCGTTGCGCAGGATTGAGAGGGTAACTACCTGTCCGGGTGAGGTCTGCAGCGAAAGAAAGACGAGCAAATCATCGAAGGTATTTATCGGCTGTCCATCGATAGCGGTGATCACATCCCCGCCAATCTCAACTGTGCGACTCTCCTGAGTAATGGTATCCGTTGTTCCAATCACCCCAGCACTCTCGGCTGGTCCACCAACGGTGACCGTTGAAACATACGCACCCTGCTCCACCGGCAAACCCATCGCTTTTACCAGGGATGGGTCGACGGTGTAACCGGAAACTCCCAGCCACGACCAGTCATAATGACCAGCTTCGATCAAGGCGGGAACCACGCGTTGGACGATGCTAACCGGGATGGCAAAACCAACTCCAAGGTTGCTGTTACTTGTACCGGAAGTCTCGATCTGGGCGTTTACACCAATGACCTCACCATTGAGGTTCAACAACGGTCCACCTGAATTACCGGGATTGATGGCTGCATCCGTTTGGATGGCCTCAGGGATGGAGTAAATGGTATTGGTGGAAATGGTGCGACCCAGGGCGCTGATTACACCCCGCGTCAGTGTACCTTCCAACCCAAAGGCATTACCAATGGCGATGACCGTTTCCCCGACAGCCAGCTGGTCCATCGAACCCAGTGGGATGGGGTTAACCCCCGCGGGAAGTTCGACCTTGACCACCGCCAGGTCACTGTATAAGTCTTGGGCAACAAGGGTGGCTTCGCGGATAAGACCATCGGCGAAGGTGATCTCGATGGCATCGGCGCCTTCTATAACGTGCTGATTGGTGATGATATCACCCTGGCTGTCAAAGATAAATCCCGATGCCTGCCCAGCAAGCAGAAGCTCTCCGTTTTGAGCCTGGTAAGTGGTGATATTAACCACCGATGGATTTACATGGGAGTAAAGGTCAATCACCACCTGGTCATCGTTGGAGACCCCAGCAACTAACGAAGTATTACTATTCGGGTTAACCTGCACTGCTTCCACCACGGGAGTCGGTTGTATGGACGAGAAACGTGGGATTGAAATCCCACAGGCAAGGCTGACCAAAGATAAGAATACGATGCCAGTGAGGATGAGGCGTGTGTTCCGGGTTGTTTTGGGCATGTTTAAATAAACCTTTCAATGGTAATAAAGTGTAAATTGCGCTGGTAGTATAACGGCAATTAGGAGCTAAAATCCTGAAGGTTGGATAAGAATTATTAATTCCCATCATGCCAGAGAACAGGCGGCTATGATAGAATGGCATGCCGCAACAAGAAATCATCCTGGCTGATATATCATAGTTTTCGACATGCCATCCAAGCGACCCGTCCTTCCATATCTAGCTCTGGTCATCGGGATCATCTGCCTGAGCTTCTCAGCCATGTTTGGCAAGTGGGCGAATGCTCCTGGACCGGTGATCGGGTTTTACCGAATTGGGCTGGCGGCGATCATCCTGCTGCCGGTATTCCTATACCGCCAGCGTAAGTACGGGGTGAAGTTCCCCAAGGCAATCCTGTTATTCCCCATCCTGGGGGGCATTTTCACCGCGCTCGACCACGGCACCTGGAACTCATCGCTGCGTTACACCTCGGCAGCGAATGCCACCCTGCTGGGCAACACAGCTCCGCTGTGGGTGGCGTTATTCGCATGGCTGATCCTGCGCCAGAAGCTAAAGGGATCATTCTGGGTGGGGCTGGCGTTTGCCCTGGGAGGAGCAGTGATCGTGTTAGGCAGTGACTTCCTCCGCCACCCAACGATTGGACTGGGAGACCTGCTGGCGATGGCGGCGGGTGTGTTCTATGCCGGCTACTTCATCGTCACCGAGCGAGGCCGCCAGAAGATGGATACGCTATCCTATGTGTGGCTGGTAGATGTATTCGCAGCCCTCCTATTGCTGGCAATCACCCTGGGATTAAGGATGCCGCTCACCGGGTACTCGACCCAATCCTACCTGGCATTTTTAGGAGCAGCGACGGTCTCGCAGGTGGGTGGGTACCTCGCCATCGTGTATGCCCTGGGTCACCTGCCGGCCTCTGTGGTCTCGCCCACGTTGATCGGCCAGCCGGTGGTGACAGCGCTGCTGGCAATCCCGTTACTGGGGGAGGCGCTGCGTACGGAGCAGTGGGTGGGAGGAATCGTAGTGCTGATGGGCATCTACCTGGTGCACCGCAGCCGGGGAAGTGGGGATGTGGCTGAAATAGCGGCCCCGGGCAGCTGAAAGTCGCTTTTAAAAACTAAGTCTCTTACCATAGACCTCTGCTTCCCAGGTTTATATCCCAAATTTGGTACGGTTTTTTTGTTCCGTTGATCCTGTCATCCCGTGAGTGAGTGGGATTGGCAAGCTGTTCCTCGCGGCTTCCGCCTCTCCCATCAGCAACTATCTTCCGCTACCCTCCACAGCCTCTCCTTGCTGCCTTCACACTCAATTCACAACCGCTGGCTATACTGCAGTCAAGATTTCAATATAGAAATTACGCTATCAAAAGGAGTAAGAATGAAACACATCGGTTTTCGCATATTTTTCGCTCTGGTCCTGATTGCTGCCATCGCCGGCATCGCTTTCCTGGCCTTCAACGCCGGGGTAACACACGGTACGGGCTATGCCATCCAGGTACCAACCAGTCAAAATGGGATCCAGGCGTATCCAGTCTATGCTACGCCCTATTGGTACCCTTTTCCATTTTTCGGATTTAACTTTTTTAGCTTTCTGGCAGTCCTGTTCCTGTTCTTCGTGGCTTTTGGCGCAGCCCGGCTTATGATTTTCGGACCGCGCTTTGGCAGGCATATGATGTATCGCAGGTATGGCAGCTGGGAGGATAAGGGCTCGGGCGAAGGCATCCCTCCCATGTTTGTTGAAATGCACCGGCGCATGCACGCGGCTGAAGAAGGTAAACCCGCCGATCAGGCAGCGCAAAAGTAAGGGTAAGCCGTATAATATGTCCGGAGTCCGTGCTCACATACGGATTCCGGATGAAGCTTTTTATGAAAATCATTCTTGTAGTCGATGATGAGCCGAAAATTTCCAAGCTGGTGCGCGATTATCTAGAGCGTGCCGGCTTTGGTGTGCTCGTCGCCGCTGATGGGAAAACGGCGCTGGCGTTGGCGCGCAGCGACAAGCCTGACTGTATCATCCTCGACCTGGGCTTACCTCGCATGGACGGGTTGGATGTAACCCGCGAGCTGCGTAAACTCTCCAATGTACCGATCATCATGCTCACCGCCCGTTCGGATGAATCGGATAAACTGATTGGGCTTGAGCTCGGTGCTGATGATTACATCACCAAACCGTTCAGCCCCAAGGAGCTGGTGGCGCGCGTACGGGTGGTTTTCCGCCGCATGGAGAGCTTCGCGACCAGCTCGGAGGTGATCCATGCCTCTGATCTGACGTTGGATATCCCGCGAATGCGCGTCACTGCGCAAAATCGCGAAATCGAAGAATTGACTCCAACCGAGTTTGTCATCCTGTCTGCGCTGGCGCGTTCTCCGGGGAGGGTGTTTACGCGTGCCCAGTTGCTGGATGCCGCCCATGGGGTGGCGTTTGAGTCTTACGAACGCGCCATTGACGCACATATCAAGAATATCCGCCATAAAATCGAGCCATCTCCCCCGGAGCCGCGCTATATCATCACGGTGTATAGTGTGGGCTACAAATTCACTGACCGCTGATGTCATACCGGCCGCGCTCCTACATGCAACGTCCGCCCTGGTGGCCTGAGAACCAGCCCTGGCCTCCCCCACGTGGAAGGCTCCGCCACAACCCTTTCTTCCGCAGGCTGGGTTGTTTCTTTGGCGTGATCAACCTGATTGGCTTCACGCTTTTCGTCTTGTTGGTGGCTTTCCTCCTGCGGACATTTGGCCCGGTCGATCTGACAGCTCTGCTTAAGTGGGTGATTCCGATTGGTCTGGCCGCGCTGGTTCTGGTCGTAGTCGTTGCAGCTTTGTCGGTGCGCAGCCTGCGGAGGATATCCGCACCGCTCGACGACCTGCACGAGGCAGCCGAGCGGGTTGCCAGAGGGGATTATTCGGCGCAGGTGGAGGAAAAAGGACCAGCGGAGATGCGGTCGCTGGTGCACACATTCAACAATATGGCCTCACGCCTGCATCAGGCTGATGAACAGCGCCGCAACCTGCTGGCGGATGCCACCCACGAGCTGCTCACTCCGCTGACCGTCATCCAGGGCAACCTGGAAGGCATGCTGGATCGAGTCTATCCCGCCGATGAAACCAACCTGCGCGGGCTGCTGGATGAAACCAATATCCTGTCACAGCGGATCGAAGATTTACGGATCCTGGCGCTGGCCGAAAGCGGCGCTCTGCAGATAAAAAAAGAACCCATCGAAATAATAACTTTCCTGCGCGAAGTAACCAGCTTGTTCCAGGCTCAGGCTGCTGCCGCCGGGGTGACAATCACCGTCAGTGCAGCCGGCAGCTTGCCCCTGCTTGAAATCGATCCCAGCCGGATGCGACAGGTTCTCGCCAACCTGCTTGCCAACGATCTGCGTTACTCACCTGCCGGTAGTACCATCAGGCTGACTTGTTCAATCGATGGTGCAAACATCCTGATCACCATGCAGGACGAAGGCCCAGGCATTCCTCCCGATGATCTTGAGCACATATTTGAACGATTTTACAAATCGACCGATTCTGGCGGAATGGGACTCGGTCTGGCGATCGCCAAACATCTCGTTGAAGCCCATGGCGGCAGCATCACAGCAGAAAACGCACCCACAAGGGGAGCGATTTTCCGCATTTTATTGCCAATAACCGCATAAATCACTTCGCAAACCAACAAGCGCTGAAGATCCCTTGCTTTATTAATCCTATACAAAGCCGGACCTATCTGACAACTTTAGACTCCATGCCGTGGTGGAGATAGATTGCCATTTGCCTGGTATTGGCTTGGAGACTTATGCCACCGTCCAAATTGACTGCAACACCAATCGCCATGGTCAATAACGAATGACCCTTCACAAGCTTTCCACATCCACTTCATATTCACTACACAATCTATGATTATTATTGAAAGCATGAGGTTCAAGGCTCACCGTTTTGACAGAAAATTGAGTTTGACCATCTTGATGAATCCTGTTCAATTTTTATGGCAAACCAGAAAGAGCCAACCTAAATAATAGGAGAAAAGAAAATGGAACACAGAATGGATTCTGATTGCAGAGAAGGTTCGAGCGGTGGTCTCAGGCATCTATTGCCTTTCCTGGTTATTCCCATGGGCTTCATCTTGATGCGGGGTATGGCACGCCACATGCATGCCAATATGGGTGCGCAGCGCCGAGAAAGCTGGAAAAACGGTGTGCCCCCTATGTTCGCCGAGCTACACCGCCGGGCACATGCTGCTGAGGCGGAAAAACCGGTTGAGATACAGGCATAATCAATGATAATATAACTACACTGACCTGCTTGCCTGCGCCATATACGGATGCTCTTTTTATCTATTCCGTATATGGCGCTTTATGTCACGGCTATATCCAGGCATAAGTATCGGTTTTTTTTACCCCCCGTTGCATATAACGGTGTGATTGATAAAAGTAGGGGAAGGTTATAAGGATGAACCATTGTCAAGCGCCTTCCGTTTGCTCGGGAATTTCCACCATGATAGACCCATGGCAATTAAAGAAACAGATTTTTTGAACGGGGAGCCAATTCGGATTTAAGAAAATTCTTACAAATCCATTTATACTATGAGTTGAGATTTTTCTGGACGCATCCAGGCACGATTGAACCTTCCATTATTTCCTGTCATACAGCCTGAATTGCCTGGTGAAACTGGAGGAATTACACATATGCGCGATATTTTTAGAAGGGGAGAATATGAACAACTGATCGACAAATTGAGACGCATATGGAAGGACGAGCAGGAGCGAATGGTTATCGCAAAAACCATCCAAGCACTCAACACCCAATATGCCTTATTTGAGAAAATTGCAAACGAACCGGAGGTCGAGGGGATCATCGAACAAATGTGTGCCAGGCTGGCTAACTCCTACACGCGTTTATCTGATCTGCACAACAAGAGGGTGTTGGATATCGCTTGCGGGTCGAATTCTAGCAAGCTGCCCGCCACGTTCTTTCTCAACAGCCTGTTCGGTGGCAAGTCTGTCCAATCCAACCAGAGTTTTACAGCCTTGTTCGAGCCATGGATGTGCCGCATGCTGGTCGAGCTGGGGGCTGTTCCGGTTGGAGTCGATTTTGGCGACCTGGATGGAGAGGTGTTTACCCATCACAAAGTTGACCTAGGGGTCTCTGGCGCATTGGATTTCCTGCCCTCCCATTCGTTCGATGCCATCCAAGACAGCCGGCTGTTCGGCTCGCCTGAATTTACAGCCGAATTTCCCCATCAGGCAGAACGGTTGAAAGTTGCGGTGGAGATCGTACAGCAGGAACGGAGGTTGTTGAAGGCGGATGGGATCATTATCCATTCAGATGCAATGCAGTGGGTGAAATAATGGCTCCACGATCGAGGAACTAGAAAACTTTGAGAGTTAGAAGTAACTCATCTTATCGAACAGTACACTTGTCAGTAAGGGCGAAGGAAACGCAGTTTTTCCAATAAACACTTGCAGCATCGCTCGCAATAGACGCTCACGATGTTTCGGACGAAGAACATCCTCAATGCTTCGCCCCAACCTACACCAAGAATTGTGCTGAAAGTGGGGAGTATAATCTTACCGGTGTTGATTGTTCCTAATCAACACGCCCAATTGCGCCATATGCAGTGTCAAAGATTCCATGTAATAAAACAGGAGAATAGTGATATATGAAAAATAACGTCACAAGACGGTTGGGATTCTGGTCAGCTGTATACATCGCAGTACTGGGAATGATCTACCTGCTTCTTCTGATTGCATATTTTTCAACAGAAGGATTTATCTTCCCGCCCAGCCAATTCGTGCAGTTAGCTGGTGGCATCATCACTTTCCTCACCTTACCCGGGCTGATCGTTCTATTTTCTGCCATCCGGTATGCGAATGATGGAGAAAACAAAATTCTAGGTTCGCTGGGGGTCACTTTTATCACGTTATATGCAGCCACAGTCAGCATCAATCGATTCGTTCAACTCACTGTCATTCAACAAGGTGGAGGCGCTCAAGACCTTGCCCGCTTTCTCCCTTACTCGAGTGGTTCGGTGATGTTCGCCCTCGAGATGCTTGGATGGGGTTTTTTCTCGTCATTGGCAGCGCTATCTGTTGCACCGCTCTTTCATGGCAACGGCGTAAAGAATTCCATTCGCTGGCTTTTCGTGGCATACGCCATTTTTTCATTCATGGCTGTCATAGGTTACGTTACACAAACTCCCATCTCCGCGGCGGCATTTCTCGCCTGGGGACCTATCCTGACGGCGGTGGCAGTGATGCTGGCGATATATTTTCGGAAAGATGACCCGCTATTCCAAGCAAGCAGCTAGCATGGCACACTGCAGGTGTATAATCGGTGCCATTACTGCAGGGGGTAAATAAAACCCCAAGAGGGTTAATTCAGTTAAAAAGGGAGCTCTACAAGAGCTGAAGGAGATCAAAATATGGAATACCGTGAATTCGGACGTACAGGCTGGAAGGTATCCAGCATCAGCCTTGGAACCTGGGCAATGGGCAGTTTATGGGGAGCGGTGGACAACCGTGAATCAATGGCAACCCTCAACCGGGCATTAGACCTGGGGGTCAATTTCTTCGATACCTCCGACGCTTACGGCAGCGAACCATTATTGGGTCAGCTGAAAAGGCAGCGCAGTGAGCCGTTTTACATTGCCACTAAAATGGGCATGGGGGTCAACCCCGATGAGCGGGGTTATAACCGCAACAACCTGACTTTCTTTGTCGAGAACAGCTTACGCAATCTCGGGGTGGAAACGATCGACCTGATGCAGCTGCACTGCCCTCCCATCGGAGTCTACAATGCGGAGGTGTTTGGCATTTTAGACGACCTGGTAAAACAGGGTAAGATCCGCCATTACGGGGTGAGCGTGGAGCGGATCGTGGAAGCCGAAAAGGCAATCGAATTCCCGGGGGTCCAATCGGTGATGATCATATTCAACATTTTCCGCCAACGCCCGGCAGAGGTATTTTTCGGCGAAGCCAAGCGCCGTGGAGTGGGAATTATCGTACGCGTGCCGCTGGCTTCGGGAATGCTCACCGGCAAGATGACCCGCAATACCGCCTTTGCCCGCGATGACCACCGCAGCTTCAACCGGCAAGGCCAGGCGTTCGACAAGGGTGAGACATTCTCGGGGGTGGACTTCGAGACTGGGCTCAAAGCCGTGGAAGAACTGCGTTCACTGGTGCCAGAAGATATGAGCATGGCGCAGATGGCATTACGGTGGATATTGATGTTCGAGGATGTTACCTGCGCCGTCCCGGGAGCCAAACGCCCAGCACAGCTGGAGGACAACCTCCGAGCAGCTGACTTGCCGGCGCTTTCCGATGAGACGATGGAGAAGATCCGCTCGATCTATGACCGGCACATCCGCGCCCAAGTGCATCCGATGTGGTAAGACATACTTTAATAAACGTGTTCATTCGACCTGAAGAACCAGGGGATTACAGCGCGGTACGCGCCGTCAATACCGCCGCCTTCGAAACACTGGCTGAAGCCAACCTGGTGGAGGTGCTGTGCAAAGAGGCACATCCCTATATCTCGATCGTGGCGGAGGAAGAGAAGCAAATCGTGGGGCATATCCTGTTTACCCCCATGACGCTGCCGGGTCATGAGGAGCTCAAGATCGTGGGTCTGGGACCGGTGGCGGTGGTGCCGGAGCAGCAAAGGAAAGGCATTGGGTCGGCATTGATCAAGGCGGGTTTGGCGAGGTGTAAAGAGCTGGGATACGGCGCCGTGATCGTCCTCGGACACAAGGGATATTACCCACGCTTCGGGTTCATCCCAGCGGTGCGCTATGGAATCAGGTGCGAATACGATGTGCCGGCGGAGGCGTTCATGGTGTTAGAACTTGTCCCAGGATATCTCAAAGGTGCGGAGGGAATCATCCATTACCATGCGGCGTTCAACGGCGTGTGAGGCGTGTTATATTATCGGGACAACTCAATGTCTTGATGAACTCGCTGTTTCACTTGTTTTAATACTCTCAGCCTGTTGATTAATAATATTATTTTGCATGCATAGAAAAATATGAAATACAATCCGGATATTCATCATCGCAAGTCTATACGGTTGAAGGATTACGACTACACCCAACCTGGGGCGTATTTCGTTACTTTAATAACCCAGGAGCGAATAAATTTATTCGGTGATATCAGCCATGGGGTGATGCTACTAAATGCACCAGGTGAGATTATCAATCTATGCTGGCAACGTTTACCAGATTGTTTCCCTATTCGTCAGGACGAAGAAGTGATTATGCCTAATCACATGCACGGAATCATTTGGATACTTGATCATGGTACGGGCGAAGCATTCACCCAAATAAACTCAGAATCAATGAAATATAGAGGAGTGAATGCTTCGCTCCGACAAATATGGCAACGGAATTATTATGAGCATATCATTAGAAATCAAAAAGAATTAGATGCAATCCGTGAGTATATCTATGATAAACCCCGTCGATGGACGGAAGATAAGGAATATCGAGAATAAGGGGATTAATTAACCCAACCTGCTGGAGATGGTTATCCTACTCCCACAAACATTCAACAAATTGCTATTGTACATCTTGGCACTATTAGGTTAAAATAAGATAAGAATCTTTTGCTTTTACGCAGAAGACATCCGTTAATAAGTAAACGATCCAAACCCTCGACTGCTGCATCAAGGATGGGATATGGCGGGTTTATCGATCCACTTATTAGGTTCATTTCATGTCACCCTCGACGGCCAGCCGGTCACCAGCTTTGGCTACGATAAAGTGCGGGCGCTGCTGGCGTACATAGCTGTGGAACAAGAATACCCCCACCGCCGCGAAGCCTTGGCAGGTTTGTTATGGCCTGACCAATCGGATAAATCAGCCCACGACAGCCTGCGCAATGCCCTGGCAAAACTCAGGCATGCCATCGGTGACCAGGATGCCCAACCTCCCTATTTGATCATCAACCATGAAGAGATCCAATTCAACGGCTCTAGCGACCACTCGCTGGATGTGGACGCCTTCGCGAGTTTGCTGGAAGAATCGGAGCACCATCCCCATACCAGTTTGGAAGCCTGCCCGCTATGCCTGGGACGATTGGAGCAGGCAACTGTACTCTACCGGGGAAGCTTCCTGGCGGATTTTTATCTGCCAGATAGCCAACCATTTGAGGAGTGGTGCACCGTGAAATGTGAGCAGCTCCAGCGCAAAGCACTCGAAGCATTCCATGCGCTGGTAGATGCTCACATCAACCGCAGCGATCTCAGCCAGGCTTTACGCTATGTATATCGACTGTTGGAAATGGAGCCTTTATATGAGAAAAGCCACCGTCAATTAATGCGCTTGTTAGCTCTGAATGGTCAACACAATGTAGCAATAGCACACTATAAACAACTACAGCAATTGCTCGTGAATGAACTGGGGGTTGAACCAGAGGATGAAAGCCAGGCACTCTATCACCAGATTCTATCAGAAACCAGAGGAGAGCTAAGTATAGGTAACCTGCCAGCCTCCGTGACCCCTTTTATAGGCCGCCAGGCGGAGCTTGCTGAAATTAAAAGCCGCCTGGAGGATCCGGGATGCCGGTTGTTGACCATACTTGGACCTGGAGGTGTGGGGAAGACCCGACTGGCGCTTGAAGCCGCACATGAACAGCGCTATAACTTCCCGCATGGGGCATACCTGGTGCCACTCTCTTCCCTCAATGGACTTGAAGCCCTGATCCCAGCGATCTCAGAATCCTTGCGGTTATCACCAGGCAGCAGTAAAAACCTGCGCCAACAGTTGCTGGATTATTTACGCCAGAAGAGCTTACTCCTGGTTATGGACAGCTTTGAGCAGGTGCTTGAGGGGAATGAGATCGCAGTTGAGCTACTGCGGGAGGCCCCTAAGCTTAAAGTCGCCAGTGACTTCGCGGGTAAAACTGAATATCGAAGGGGAGCAGGTTTATCCGTTGAGGGGTATGCAATTCCCGCCTCCTGACCATCTGGAAGCCGTCGAGCATTTCAGCGCAGTCCAGCTGTTCTCAGCCGGAGCACAACGGATTCAGCCAGAATTTAAGCTATCCACAGAAATTGCAGCAGGTGTGGTGCAGGTATGCCAGCTAGTGCAGGGAATGCCGCTTGGGCTTCTTCTGGCTTGCACATGGGTGGTTCAATTCAGCCCTAGCGAAATCGCTTTAGAAATCAAAAAGAACCTGGATTTTTTGTCGGCTGAGTGGCGCGACCTGCCCGGACGGCAAAGAAGCATGCGGGCAACGTTCGATTACTCCTGGAACCTGCTCATGGATTCCGAACGAGAAGCGTTGTGCCGCCTATCAGTATTCCAGGGAAATTTCACCCGCGATATGGCTGAGGAGGTGGCTCAAGTGACGCTATATGAGCTGCGCAGCCTGGTCGAGAAGTCTCTACTGACGCGCAGTCTGGACGGACGCTATGGGATCCATGACCTTGTGTACCAGTTTGCCAGAGAGAAGCTGGCATGTTCGCCCGAGATGGAAAATGCCATGCGTCAAAACCACGGTCGCTATTTCCTCCAGGCGGTGAAGCAATGGGGGAAAAAACAGGAAGGTACCAATCAGGTTGCTGCACTCGATGAGATGGATCAGGAACTCGCAGATGTGCAAATAGCCTGGGAATGGGCTTGCCAGCATCAATTCCTGGAAGGATTAGAACAAGGGTGGTCTGGGCTGGGTCGGTATTATGCCCTTCGGTGCCGTCCCGTTGAGGGAGAGCATGACTTCCAGAGAGCCCTGGACATGCTGGAGAGCATGACTGAAATCAACCCGCTCGGGCAGCGCTTAAAAGCTCAAATTCTTGGCTACCAGATTCACTTCCAATCAACCTCCGGTCGGATCGACAAATCTAAGCAACAACAGCTGTTCGAAGAAAGTCTCCGGATCCTGGAAGGCTTGCAGCAATCCGGTGAGGACGTTCGATCAGAAATGTCTTGGATTCTCAAAGATCTAGCTTTAACATTAAGCGACCCTGATCCAACACGAGCTATCCATCTGGCACAACTCGGCTTGGAACTGGCCCGGCAGACTGGCAATCACCGTTATCAAGCACTTGCTTTAGAGGCACTGGGTTCGATTAATTATAATCACGGTGAGTCACATGAGGCTGAAGGTTACTGTCTGGCAGCCTTGAATGAATGGCGCGCTCTTGGTGATCCGAGACATATTGCAGATAATGTGGGACTGTTAAGTTTAATCTCAATCTACCTGGGTAAAACAGAAGTGGGGATGCTGGCCGCCCGTGAAAGCGCCCAGATTTTCCGCTCTATTGGAGGCCGGAACAATTATGCCGCAAGTCTCACAAAATTAGGATTTAGTTTATTGATGGCACGCCAGTGGGAAGAAGCCGATCAAGCATTCAGGGATAGTTTGCCTTATTTAGAAGATACAGGAGATTTGCATTATATAAATGAAACATATTCTAATTGGTGCCTGGTTAAAACATTAACTGGACAATACGAAACAGCAAGAAAGATGGCCCAGGTCAATCAGGAACTGGCGAACCAGCTCGATGACACTTATGGCAAAATGATAAACAATTATGCCCTGGGATATGTATATCTGGCTCAGGGAAATGCCGAACAAGCTGTCACTTTCCTCGAGAAAGCAGTTAGTATCGCAAATTTACGTGGAAATCGCGCTCAATGGGCATGGGCGGTTGGAACGTGGAGTTTGGCGCTCAGCAGGTTGGGTCAGCTCAAACCGGCACAGGAGCTACTAGTGGAAGCGCTTCAAACCAGCCTGAAAGTACAAAGCTATCCTTCGCTTAGCTTCGCGGTGCCAGCGGCGGCTTATTTGCTTGCAATCACCAGCGAGGTGGAACGAGCGGTGGAGTTATGTGGCTTGATCGATGAAAAAGCCATGTGCGGGAAGACACCCTGGTTCGAGGATGTGGTGGGGAAAGCCATTATGGAGATGGCGGCTGACCTGCCGTCTGAGGTGGTAGAAGCTGCCTATAAACGCGGCCAAGAAAGAGACCTGTTTGTCACCGCAGCCGAATTATTAGAGGAATTTAAAAAACTACCGCAGTAGGGGAGGGTCTCAGACCCTCCCCTACAAAAATGATAAAACAGCTGGGCGGGTCAAATTCGGTTGGAAAACCAACGAAGATGTAGATCCTTGTGGGTGATTACAAATTTTCACTTATTGGGAGACCCGCCCCTACCCAAAAACAACGGACCCGCTCAACGGGTCCGTCATATTCATCTCTGGGAGATCAACGATCTCCCCCACATATCAGGCGTCGGCGTCGATTACATCAATTTGGGGGAAAAATTGTTTGACGGTGCCCTCCACCCAGCCGTGCAGGGTGTTTGGCGATAACGGGCAGCCCAGGCAGGCGCCACCCAGGCGTACCTTGAGTACTTTTCCATCAAAGGAGATGAATTCAACCGACCCGCCATGGAACTGTTCAATATAGGCGCTCAAGCGCTGGACAAGTACTTTGACCTGTTCTTCAACCGGGGCATTGGCATTGATGGGTGTAGCCATTTGTTACCCTCCACTCTTTTCAATCGATGTGGTCAATCCCAGCTGCAGCAGTGATAAAACCAGGTCATGGGTGGAATGCAGGCGTTCGGCGATGACGGTTGCCAATCGATCGAGAAAGACTGTACCGGTGGTGGGATGTTGCAGGCATAAACGCCGCAGGTCATCGCCTCGCACGCGCAGTAGCTGGGTGTAGATGGTGCAGACACCGCTGGAAGTGTAACGCCGGCTACCCAGCGCGGCGCTCCAACCGACGATGCTGCCTGGCTGAACCCTTGCAACCACGATCGCAGGACCGTCATCCGGTTTAAAGTTTACCACCACTTCACCACTGACGACGGCGAACAGGTTCTCGGCAGGATCACCCTGCTCGAACAGGACATACTCAGCGGTGAACTCGCAGGGGATGAAAAGCGGCTGGAGCAGCTTTAGATGCTCGGGGGATAGGTCCCGAAAGAGGAACAGGTTGGGGAAGACATCTTCGTCCATAGTATGTGGTTCCACCCTAAAAATTTAATCCTTTGGGGGCAAAATACCAAGTGGTTAATATCCTCATATAAGAGACAAATATCACCCTGTGTCTGTTACAGGGAGGTGAGGATTGGTAGAGAGGGTATGATTAGGTGGATCAGATGTTTCAGGTGTTTGTTTACTCGTTGGAAGGACCCCGAAAGGCAGATCGCTTCCCGAAAAACAACGGGGACAGGTTCGCCAATAACACATTGGCTTCCCCTGGTAAATTGCGGGGACAGGTAAAATCTGACCGGGATCAACGATCCCGGCTACAAATAAAAACAAAAGGTCGGGAGTTGGCTCCCGACCTGTGAATTTATTTGGCCGATTCTTCGGATTCTTGCGCTACTTCAACCTCGACCGGCTGACCGGCGGGACTGAAGACCAGCCCATCCCTAGCCTCGTTCACATCGGCCATGATGTGGGCGTCGCGGGGGAACTCGCCACTGAGCAAGCTCAGCGAGAGAGGCGACTCAAGGTACTTCTGCAAGGCACGCCGCAGCGGGCGAGCGCCAAAGGCTGAATCATAGCCGGTCTCTGCCAGCCACTGGCGGGCGGCATCAGTCAGCTCGATGGTCATGCCGCTGTCACCCATTCGCTCCTGGATCTCCTTCATTTGAAGGTCAACGATCTGAACCATATCATCCAGCGAAAGCGGTGAGAAGGTAATGATCTCATCGATACGGTTGAGGAACTCGGGGCGGAAAGTGCCTTTTAACGCTTTGGAGATCTTATCCGCAGCTTCGCGGTCTTCACTGGTGGAGGTGGGAGGTATAAACCCAAGGCTGCCAGACTTGCGCACGTACTCAGTGCCCAGGTTGCTGGTCATGATGAGCACGGTATTGCGGAAGTCAACCAGCCTGCCCTGACCATCGGTCAGACGACCGTCGTCAAGGATCTGCAGCAGGGCGTTCCATACTTCAGGGTGCGCTTTTTCGATCTCATCAAAAAGGATGATGCGGTACGGGCGCCGTCGGACGGCTTCGGTGAGCTGACCACCTTCTTCATAACCCACGTATCCAGGTGGGGCACCAAACAGGCGTGAGACGGTGTGCTGCTCACGATATTCGCTCATATCGATACGCACCAGGGCATCCACATCGTCAAACAGGAATTCTGCCAGAGCTTTGGCGAGCTCGGTCTTCCCGACACCCGAGGGACCGATAAATATGAACGAACCGATCGGGCGGCGTGGGTCTTTGAGACCCGAGCGTGAGCGACGGATGGCATCGGATATGGCATGGATGGCTTCGGCCTGGCCGATAATGTGCTCGTGCAAACGACCTTCCATATTCAACAGCTTATCCGACTCGGTCTCCATCATCTGGGAGACGGGAATGCCGGTCCACTGCGCAACGACGGCAGCAATATCATTAACATCCACCACCTCGTCCAGGCTATGCTCACTTTCCCATTTGTCACGCAGGGAATTAAACTCGGTCTCCATGCGCAAGCGTTCGGCTTTCTTCTCGGCGGCACGCTCATAGTCACGCGATAACCCCGATTGTTCCTCTTCAGCCTGCAGGCGATCGACCTCGGTCTTCATCACTTTCAGCTCGGGAGGGAGTGAATACAGGGCCACACGCAGCTTGGCTGCAGCTTCATCCATCAGGTCGATGGCTTTATCCGGCAAGTGACGTTCGGTCACATAGCGGGAGGAGAGGCGGGCAGCGGCAACGAGGGCATCATCCGAGAAGCGCACCTTGTGGTGAGCCTCATAGCGGTCGCGTAAACCACGCAGCATCTTTATCGTATCTTCCACGTTGGGCTCTTCGACATAGACTGGGGCAAAGCGCCGTTCAAGGGCGGCATCCTTTTCGATATGCTTGTGATATTCATCCAGGGTGGATGCGCCGACACACTGCAGCTCGCCACGGGCGAGAGCAGGCTTGAGCATATTGGAAGCGTCCATGGCACCCTGGGCTGCACCAGCACCAACCACAGTGTGAAGCTCATCAATGAAGAGGATGACTTCACCCTGGGCGCGTTGGATTTCCTCGATGGCAGCTTTCAGGCGCTCTTCGAACTCACCCCGGAAGCGTGAGCCGGCGATCATGGCACCCAGGTCGAGCTGGATCACTTTCTTACCGGAGAGGATCTCAGGGACGTCATTGGTGGCGATCTTTTGCGCCAGACCTTCGACGATGGCAGTCTTGCCAACGCCTGCCTCACCGATCAGAACAGGGTTGTTCTTGGTGCGCCGGGAGAGGATCTGGATGACACGCAGGATTTCGGTATCGCGCCCGATCACCGGGTCCAGCTTGCCTTCACGCGCCATCTGGGTGAGGTCGCGGGAGTATTTCTCCAGCGTGCGGTAGCGAGTTTCGGCCTGTGGGTCGGTGACACGCTGCCCACCGCGGATCTGCTGGACGGCTTCGTAAACACGCTCGCGGGTAACACCCGCACCTTCCAACAGGCGAGCTGCCGGGGTGCTGCGTTCGTTGAGGATGGCGAGGAAGATATGTTCGGTGGAGATGTATTCATCTTTTAGGCGGTTGGCTTCCTCATTCGCCAGGTCAATGATCCGCTTGACGCGCGGGGTGATAAAAATTTGCCCGGCACCACCACCAAAAATGTTCGCCTTGGGGCTGGTACGTAGGATGTAATCCAGTCGCTCGGTGAGGGCGTTGGCGTCAACCTTGAGATATTCCAATATCTGGGGGATCACACCCTGAGGCTGCTCGATGAGTGCGAGCAGAATATGTTCAGTATCAATCTGATTATGCCCGTAACGTTGAATGATCTCGGCAGCGCGTTGAGCTGCTTCCTGGGCACGTTCAGTAAATCGATCAAATCGCATCATAGGTAAAAATCCTTCCTTATCTGGAAGATTATAACATCGAGTATGTTAATGCAAGAGCTGTGCCCCGTAAGAGTTGTATATGAATTGTGTATACCCGTTGTTAGATGCAAGAGGAGATTGGGGGTGGCATAAATCCAGGCTCGCTCAATGCAAAACCTGCAGTGGGTGTAAAATGGGTGCAGCTATGATGGCTGAAATTGCTATTTCTTCATCGACAGGGGATCATTTGCGGCGGTTGGATATGCGGCGCGACCTGGCTAAAGTTGCTGACCTGGTGGAGCTGTGCTTCTTCGACACGCTTGACCCTGATGGCAGGCAGTACCTGAATGAGATGCGCAGGGCAGCCCAAAATGCGTCAATGATGAGGTTTGCCAGCAGCTTGATCGATGAATCACCCATGCTGCCTTCCGGCTATGTGTGGGAAGAGGGGGGGTTTCTGGTGGGCAACTTGAGCCTGATCCCAATCACAGTGAAAGGGAAAAGGGGCTATATGATTGCTAATGTAGCCACCCACCCCGACTACCGCGGGCGCGGGATTGCCACAGCGCTCACCGTCACAGCCTTACAGCACGCCCAGGAACGTGGAGCCGGTAGTGTATGGCTGCAGGTGCGCGATGACAACCCCAGTGCCATCCACATCTATGAATCTCACGGTTTTGAAGAACGCATGCGCCGTACTAACTGGTACAGCGGTCCGAGCTACCCGGCTGTGCTGCCACCAGCTGGAGTGAAAGTAATCAAGCGCCAGGCAAATCATTGGGCGCAGCAGAAGAAGTGGCTTGATTCGACCTATCCGGTCGATATAGCCTGGAACCTACCCATCGATTGGAATTTATTCCGTCCGGACATCTGGGGGGTGTTATACCGTGCGTTCAGCCTGGAAAACCTGCAACACTGGAGCGTGGAGCGGGATGGCATGCTGAGGGGGGTGTTGAGCTGGAAGCACAGCAGTGGTTTTACCGATACCCTTTGGCTGGCAATATCACCAGATTCAGATGAAGAATGTATCCTGGCATTAATGATCAACGCACGCGAGAGCATCCGCAAAGAACAACCATTGAGCTTGAATTTCCCTGCCGGAAAAGCAATCGAGGTGCTGAAGAAGGCTGGGTTTTATTCCCACCAGACATTGATCTGGATGTCGGTAGATTTTACCTGAACTACACCTCTCCCGTTACTTTCCGAATAAAGTCATCATAAATCACTTCCACCCCTAAAACCCACTGGAGCCTGGGTTTCTATTCATCCGTGCAATTATCGGTCAGACGTTGCTCTGAGAATGGTCCTTGTTTTCCTTGGGCCTCTGCTCAAGGTCTCCTGGCGACGAGCGGCAAATTCACCTGGTGATCTGTCGGCATCACCTGCACCATATCGATCAAAAGCGGCGGATCTGTGGACAGAGTGAGCGTGTACCAGGTGTAATTGGTTAGCCCGGTCAGGGTAAAGTGACGAGTGCCAGCGGGAATGCCGGTGATGGGTGAAGGATGGTCACCGGGCTGACCAACATATTCGATCGTCCAGGTGGTCGTGAGCGGCAGGCTAACATTGACCTCCCAACTAAGCAGAACAGCTTCATTGGCTGGACGCCCGGTCAAGTTTAGAGCATTGACCTGGAGACAAGGCTGCCCTTCGAAGCGTCTCTTGGCTGGGATATCGTTGACCAAGCCAGCAACATCCGGTCCGATCGCCGGCCAGGGGGTCTCCTGGCACCACCAACCCGGAACCTGGTTTAGATACAACGAGTCTGGAAGATCGTGGTTGGGAATGGCTGGATCCCAAATTACCGAATTGGTAACATAGTCAAAATTTCCATGGCGCAATAGTGTGTTTGCAACGTTGGAATCGTCGACACCGCTGCCGACACCCAGCGTCCAAATGACATAGTCGCTCCAATCATCATACGGCTGACCGGGGAGCACTTCATAGCGATTGGATTTCCCGGGAGTACCCAGCACAGAGCCAACCACATTCATATAATAGTTTTTTGCTGCGATTTCAATGGCATTATTGCGGGTGGTGATGGTTTCACTCTGCCAGCCCTTTGATTGCGAACGGAAGATCGTGTTGTGGCTCGACGAGCCGTGAATAATATCTGCTTCTGCTTTATAAGCAATATTGCCTTCCCATAAGTTCATCTTTGGGTGGGGTGCATGGTTGATCGATGGGCTGGCGATCAACCACCAGGGATCATCAAACAGGATCTCGTGGAAATAATTGTATGAAATGACATTTCCAGATGCACCCCCGGCGGTCATAACGCCTCCGCCATCGATGGTGCTGAGAATATTATCCTCAACCAGGTTATTCGAGCTGTGCAGATCGAGCAGGATCCCATAACCCCGATCGCGACCGTACCCATCGATCCCTGTATGGACATAGCATTCCCGGATCTCATTTTGCATGGAATTGATCACCCACATGCCTCTCCTTTGAATGTTCTCGATCTCAACATTCATAATCCAGGAGTATTGGGCGCCATCCATCTCGATCATGAACTCGACGTCGGGAGTATCCTCCGTCAGGGTGAGGTCTTCCAAACCAGCCTGGCGGATCATGGCGTCTGCGTCCACCTGATAAGCCCACGGGTCCAACCCAGTGTCATAGGTCCAATGAAGGGGTAGGTTGAGATAAACCTGGTTATCAGTCACTGCGGTTACTTCAACAAGCTGTCCCAATACTCTATCGCCATTTTCATAACCACAATAAGTGCACTTTCCCTCCACCCCAACCGGGTCGACCAGCACACCATCATTGAGCTGGTTGATCAGAAGAATATCGCCGGGAGTAATCCCAGCAGTGGTTGCCAGGGTGATAACTTGAGCATCCTTGTTCGCCTGTATAACAGGATAGGTCTTATGCAGTCCGGCGATTTGCCAGTAAATCAAGCCGCGCATGTCTACCATCGAGCGCAAATAGCCACCGTTGTGTTTCAGGATTGTGATTCCAGGCCCGGCGCCCCTTAATGTATCGTAATCGTCCAGGTGGATGGTGTCGCTGATAATGTATACGCCCGGGGGCAGGTAAACCACCTGACCATTTGGGCAATTATCGATCGCAGTCTGGATTGCTATGGTCGCGTCGGTGATCCCATTTCCGTATAAAGCACTATCGATGGTCTCACAAATGATGGTCCGATCGGGGACCCCTCCGGGGATGCCTGCGTTACTCCAATCTATTCTCCGATCAGCAGGGATAATCTCCTGAGATGAGAAGGAAGATGCGGTACTTACGCCCGATGAGCTCGTGGTTGTTGATAAGAGAAGAATCAAAACCATACATAAGAATTTGAGCTTGTTTTTCATGCTTTGAGTCCTTCCAGGTGAACCGATCGATTACGGGTCACGGATTTTTATTGACCGAGGTCAAGTAGATGACATGGTCGGTTGGCATCAAAGTAACTGTATCTATCAACCAGGGCGGATCGGTTGTGAGCGTGAACGTGTACCAGGTGTAGTTGGTCAACCCGGTCAGTGCATAGGTCCGGGCGTTGCCGGGAATGCCGGTGATGGGCGGAGATTGGTCTCCAATTGGACCTATATAATCCAACGTCCAAGTGGTAGTGATCGGCAGATTGACATTAATGTCCCAGACCAGCGTGATAGCGTGTGAGGCTGGACGTCCCCACAACGATACAGCCGGGGTAAATTCATATGCGCCAATATCGGGCGCGTCTCCCTGAGGGCGCGAATTGCCGTCCAGATCAGTGGTAATACCCACATCCATTCCGGCGTCGATCGCAGGGCTTTCTGCAAAAAGGTGATAATTATCCCCGTCAGGATCGACCAGCAGGGGATCAATATTGACCAGGTCATTCGGAAAATCACCCGGATCAATATTTCCTTCAGTCGAAAATAGGAGGTTGTTACTACCTTCTACTGCTCCACCACCGGAAGCCCAATAATTGGAACCGGCGTTGTAAAAGATATTATTCCACACGAAACCTGTCGCACCATCATTAAAGCCCGCGCCATGGTAGGCAATGTCAGCAAAGACGTTGTGGACAACGATAACATTTTGGATCTGGTAGACACACAGCCCCCAGGCACCGCCGTGAGCGAAGATGTTATTACTGAAGGTGATATCAGACATGTTGTGATAATAGGCGGCTTCACCCATGAACCCCTGGTGGAAATCGTAACAGATATTGCCGTCGATGGTAATGTGATGCGCGTATTCACCGTTATTGTCGAAGGTCTGGAAACAATCGACGTGCGCATCACCAATCTCGTTGAATAATGTGCCATGGAAATAGTTGTGGCGGATGAGGTGGTTGTCACCGAAGAAACGGGAATAATCGCAATCGCCGTTGCCATATTGGTACAGGCGTTCGACTTCGTTACCCTCCACCAGCCAATCTGAGCCGGAAATGGTCAGTCCAGCCTGGCAGTGATAGATACGATTATTTCGGACGACAGCTCCAACCGATTCGCCAGAGATGCCGGCACTGTCAAGGTTGTAGAAATAGTTGTCAATTACCTCCACATGATCGCTGGCGATGAACACGCCGTTGGCATCTGTCCAACCAGTCAGGGAGGGGTCGGTGGTGATGTTAAAGCCTTCAATACGCAAGTAATGGGCGAATTTGGTATAGAAGCCCCACATCGTCACGGAACGAGGCGGATCAGCAGTAAACGTAATCACCTGACCGGGAGCACCACGGGTGCCATTTGAAAAATTTATCCGCTCGGGGTACATTCCGCTTTTGACAATCACGGTATCACCTGCCCAGACGGTATCGGCAGCTTTTTGAATCGAAAGCCAGGGCAGGTCTTCTGTTCCGGGATTGTTGTCACTGGCGTTGGGATGATTCTGATCGATATAGTAGGTAACCGGGGTGTATGGGTCAAGGACCAGCCCCTCGTAGATGGCGACATTGTCGATGTAAAACCAAGGCGAATCGGGATCGCCACCACTGCTCATCATCCCGACGCTTGTATTGGTGAACATCGCCACCGCAGCAGGATCGGTGTCGTTAATCTCGAGATCGTAATCGACGCCATCGCCAGATTTATCAGCCTTGAGGATAATGGCTGAGCCGGTGTTGTGGACATAGACCTTAAACTCTCCGGTCTCACCGCTTCCATGCGGCAGGCGGATCAGGTCCTCGGAGTCTTCGTGGAGCAGGACCTCGCTGCCGTTCAATTTTCGGAAGATCCCAGTCTGCTCACCCAGTCCGACCGAATAGTAATTGTTGGTGTCTTTATATAGTACGACAATCCGACCCGGGGCACTCCAGGTGATGCGCCCAGCGAATCGCAGGGTGTATTCATCGCCGGCAATGGTCTGATCCGTGGCGATAAGCGAATAGCCGCGGTCCACTCCAAGCTGGAGGCTGCCATCTACATCATCCACACTCGCCCCGCCAGCGATTAAACTCCAGGTCAGGCCGTCAGGTCCATCAGCGGTGGTGTAATCGCCATCTTCGAAGTTGTCCTGATAGATCAATCCCAGGGGAAGATTCTGGTCAGGGGAGCTGCCGGCAGAATTTGTTGGTTGAACCCAAATACTCGAAAGGATCAAGGGGAGAATCAGGAGAAATCGCGGCATCAGCCACTGCATTTTTGTGCGATCCATGGTCACCTCCTTAGCGGATGGCGGTTGTCGATTGTTTTCATCCGAGGAAATAATTCATATCCAGCCTTCCGTATGTGGAAAGGGAGCCTGGTGGATACGAGTCAATATCTTGTGATTATACCGATTCCACTAAAGATACGACCTATCATTTTTGTTAGGTGGGAATGAGTAATGTGTAAACAAACCGGAGAGCAGGACCATGAAAAACGGTACTTTGTGGTCAGAAATGCTGGGATCAGCCACATCATTTGGAAAAATGATAAAGTTCCTCTTAGGTCATAAAGGTCACGGATAAATAATACTCGACCATCGGATGGTCGAGTATCTGGCATTTTATTGGTTTGCGCAGCGTGGGTATTATACGCTAAGGCCCATGCCTTCTAATTTGACTTTGACGTCTTCATACATGCGCTGCCACGACTTTAACGGTTGAATGGAGGCAAGGTCGTACACCTGGTCGAAGGGCAGACCAGGGTTGCCACCTTCCTGGGTGAAGATGTGTTCATAGAAGGGCAGCAGTTTTAGAACCCAATCATTGGCCTCACGCAAGGTCATCTTCCGCCGGTGGCAGGCATGGGCTACTTCCGCCATCAGGCGCGCTTCCAGACCAGAACAGTTTGGCAAGGCACCATCGGCTGAGCCACAGCCTTCCAGGTGGCTGGCGGTTGTACCATTGACTATGGCATTGGCAGCCGTCTCAAATAGCAGCTCGGACGTACCCGTGCCCGATTTGGGATAGATATCTGCGACGATGATACAGGAGGCGTTGCGCGCAAATGCCTGACCGACCATGCTGATCACCCACAACACTTCACGGGTGGACGTGGCAACGTGGCGCACATGGATGGGATGCAGGAGGTGATAGTCTGCGTGGCAAACGATGTTAGCAACCAGGAATGAAGCCACATTGACAACTGCTGAGCCAGGCGGACCTCCACCCAGTCCACCGACGATCACACAGGCCAGTGAAGCATTGACCATGCCGTAATCCAGCGAGTTGACGGCACGGGAAAAGTTGCGGTTATCCATCTTGAGCTCATTCAATAGCGGGATGAGATGAGAATCACACGGACGAAGATAGCGCGGCTGGCTGGCAGCCAGGTTGCCAAGCTCGGAGACGCTCGACTGCGCCCCCAGCATACCCATTCCAGGTCGGCCCACCCGTTCAAGGGCGGCGTGCATGTACTGTGATTCCCTGCGGGTGGCGACGATCTCCATTGGGTGGCCTGTGCGGACGGTATATCCGTCCACTTCGGTCAGTGTTCCGCAGGTGGCGAAGTCGATCAGCGGTTCCTGCACATATGAAAGCACATTCTGGAGAAAGAATGACTGGGGGATGGGATTCCCTGGCGGCCCACCAAAGAAGAGCGGCAGGCGTTCGTCTGCCAGCTGGCGTGCATACAGGGTTCGTGCGTCCTTGCCCTCTCCCATAACCAGGGTCTGAGGGGCATTAGAGATGCCTTCGTCGATCTCGGATTGTCTCAGGGGAATGATGCGCTCGGTGGAACGGCTGTAGGCACCCAATTCAAGCGCCATCTCATAGCCAGCTTGGTAGATGGCATCTGCCAGTGAAGGATCGTCAACGACGATCTGGTTGCGGTCCCATTCCAGGCGGTACTTTTTGACCAACCGCCTGGCTGTGAAAGCGACCTTTTCCAGATCCCAATTCTCTTCGGAGATATACTCACCTTGATTGGAACGTTCAAGGATTTCGAGATAGTCGATCATTTCAACCTCCTCAAGCCGGTTTCAGCAAGCGCCGTACCAGAGTAACCGCCTGGGCAGCGTTACGGGCTGTCCCATCTGCACTGATATCGCTCGCCCAAGCCTCGGTCACTGAGGCACCCCCGACAATCACGATGTATTTCTGGCGCAGACCCCTACCCACGAGCAGGTTGACCAGGTCTTTCATATAGGGCATGGAGGTGGTGAGCAGAGCGGATAAGGCGATCACCTGGGCATCCAATTCTTCCGCCTTATCCACAATCGTTTTGAGAGGCACATCCACACCAAGGTCAGTGACATTAAACCCGGCGGCAGTCAGCATGGAGGCGACTATGTTCTTGCCGATATCGTGGATGTCGGTTTGTATGGTGGCGATAACGATCCTGGCGTTCCCCTGCCCCGTGGAAGTAAGATTTTTTCCAACTAAGAGAGGGTTGAGAATTTCCATGGCGGCTTTGAGCGCTCGCCCAGCCAGCATCAGTTCAGGCAAGAAAAAATCGCCGGACTCAAAGCGCTTGCCAACCTCATCTGCGCCGACCATCAAGCCCTCATTGAGGATCCTCAATGGATCCAGGCCTGCCTCAAGGGCAGTGCGGGTGGCTTGCGGTGGCTGTAGCGGTTTCACCGTCGATCACAGATTGGGTGATCTGTGCGATCAATTCATCGTCTGTCATTGGCTTCATCCTCATCGATAAAAAATGTGATCCTTTCCTCACGGTTTGCAACCAGGTTGCCGTTACGGACAACCAGCCGCTTCACCGGCTGAAGCTGCAAAGCCTCCCGGGCGCTATCGGCAGCCAAAAAAACAATGTTGGCTGGCTCACCGACCATTATCCCATAGTCTTTTATATTCAAGGATTTGGCAGCCCGCCAGCGCGGCATATCGAATGCGGTCTGGATACCCTCCGGGCGGGTTAGATGGGAGGCTACCGAAGTGACCATAGCTACCTCGAGCATATCCATGCGACCAAAGGGGAAAAACAGGTTGCTGATGTCATCTGAACCGCAGGCGACGTTGACCCCAGCCTCCAGTAGCTGCTTCACGCGAGTCAGGCCGCGGCGAACGGGCTGTTTATCCTGGCGACCTTGCAGGTACAGGTTGACGAGTGGATTGGTGATGATATTGATCCGGGCAAGGGCAACTCTCTCGATCAGCCGTTCCGCATAATCATCGGGATAAGCCGCCAATGCACAGCAGTGTCCGGCAGTCACCCGTCCCTGGTAAGCGTGGCGAAGCGTGGCATCGGCAAGCAGCTCGAGAGTGCGTGAACGCGGATCGTCAGTTTCATCCACATGCATGTCGATATCGGCATCGAACTCCTCAGCCAGCTGGAAGAGGATCTCAATATGGCGGGCAGAATCCTCGGGGGAAAGCTCGGCATGCGGCATTCCACCGACCACATCAGCACCTTCCTGCATGGCTGAGCGCATCAGCTGGACGCTGTGCGGGTCGGCAATCAGACCAAGCTGAGGAAAGGCAACGATCTGCACATCCACCAGGCCGCGAAACTGGTCCCTGGCTTTAATAATCGGGTAGAGCAGCTTGAGCTTTGAGACGGAATCAATATCGGTGTGGCTGCGAAGCCATCCGGTGCCATTCTGCAAAGCCATCCGCAATGCACGGCAAGCACTCTTATATACATTATCATCTGAGCGACTCACCTTTAGGCGCGCATTGATCTTGATAGCCTCATCAAGGGTGCCAGACAGATTGGGTGGTTCCGAAAGGAAGGCACAATCCAGGTGGTGATGCGGGTCGATGAAGAGCGGTGATGCCAGCATCCCACTAACATCGACCACCCGGCTGCCCTCGATGGGTAGATGTGGACCGATATTGGTAACAACGCCTTCATGGATGGCGATATCCACAGGCAAGTCAACGTTTTCAAGGATGGCGTCACGGAATAGCAGGTCTTCAGGCATCGGGTTAGCGTCCCATGGAATTGTTACCTGGCTGATCGAGTAATGAACTAGCTACCATTTTTTGGAAATTCACCACGGTGCGAGTCTATGGCAGTCAGAACACGCTCGGGAGTCAGGGGGATCTGATACAGGGGCACTCCAATTGCATCAACCACAGCATTCAGGATGGCAGGTGCAGTGGGTGTGAGCGGAGGTTCGCCGAGCCCCTTGGCGCCATAAGGGGCATACGGCTCCGGGATCTCCACGAACTTCACAATTAACTCGGGGACGTCACTGGCGGTAGGTACCAGATAACTGCCAAGGTTGAGATTGCGGGTTGTGCCATTCTCGACCAGCAGCTCTTCCATCAGGGCATATCCCAATCCCATGATAACACCCCCCTCGACCTGCCCGCGTGCTCCACCCGGGTTGATGATCGTGCCAGCATCCTGCACGGCTACCAGTTTTTCGAGTCTGACTTGCCCGGTCTCAGTATCCACCAAAACCTGGGCTACCTGGGTGCCGAACGTAAAAACAGAGGGAGCATAACGATAACTATTGGGAGGCAGCTCCTCCGGGTACTCCATGGCATAAAATCCTTCAGCCTGCAGACTACGGTTCTGCTGCATGGCTTTCACTGCCAGCTCGGATACCGTTACCGGCAACAACTCGCCTTCAGCCAGGAGGTAGCCAAGCTTCAATTCCAATATATCGACCGGAAGACCCGTGATCTCATTGGCAGTCTGCAGCAGCGCAGCGCGAATCGGCTGAGCCGCGCGCAGCACAGCATTACCTGAGATAAAGGTCTGGCGGCTGGCGACCGATGGACCGGCATCAAAGGTACGGTTGGTATCAGGACCGACAACCTTGACCGACTCAAGTCTGACGCCGATGGCTTCGGCAGCCATCTGTGCCAGAGCAGTATGGGCTCCCTGACCCATATCGGCAGCCCCAGTGTGCAGGATGACCGAACCATCCTGGGTCATCTCGAGCGTAGCTGCTGCATGGTCGGGGATGTTTCGACCCATGCCGATGCTGAACCAGATAGATGCCATGCCCCAGCCGCGTCGTAAATGAGATGCGGGGCGGCGGTCTTGCTGATTTCGTACCTTCCAACCGGAGAGCTGGGCGGCTTCGTGAAGACAGGCTTTCATGCCGCGACCTTCACGTATGGTGACGCCCGTCGGAACCTGCAGACCAGTCTCCAGCCCGTTCAGCAGGCGGATCTCCAACGGATCCATACCAATCGCATGCGCCAATGCATCCATTTGCGCTTCATAAGCGAAGCTGGCTTGCGGAATACCGTACCCGCGCATCGCACCACAGATGGGGTTGTTGGTAAAAACGGTATAAGCTTCGAGGCGCGCGTGCGGGACAGTGTAAGGCCCGCTCAAGGTGGCAGCCACAAAATTCATCACATCGCGCCCGGTGTTGAGATACGGACCCGTGTCACCGATGGCCTCCGCATGGACGGCGGTAAGCTTGCCCTGGCGAGTGATCCCACTGCGGTAATGGATGATTACTGGGTGGCGCTTGACATGGGTGAGGATGGATTCTTCACGCGAGCGGATGAGGCTGACCGGACACCCGCTGGCTTGAGCCAGAATCGCAGCATGGATTTGAACATGCGCCTCGTCCTTGCCGCCAAATGCGCCCCCAATGTGGGGCGTGATCACCCTGACCCGATTCTCGGGCACTCCCAATGAACGGGCAATCTGCATCCGGTCACGGTGAGGTGCCTGGCACGAGGAATAAACTACCATGCTCCCATCTTCATCCCTAAAGGCAACGGCACCTTCGGTCTCCATGAAGGCATGTTCGACCAGGGGCGTGGAATAAGTGTTCTCAATAATGACATCCGCCAGCTTGAATCCAGCTTCTATATCCCCATGATTGATGACCAGGTGATCGGCAACATTTCCACGATCAGACCATACCTGCTGCGCCTCCGGTTTCATGGCTTCGAGCACATCGTACACTCCGGGAAGCGGCTCATATACAACCTGGATGGCATCCAGGGCTGCCATGGCCGCCTCTTCATTCTCAGCCGCGACAGCTGCCAATGCGTCGCCTTGATAACGCACCAGATCATAGACCAATAATGGCTGATCGACCGGCTGGGCATATAAATAGCTGTTTTCGCCAGGGATATCCTGAGCGGTTAGAACTGTAACGACACCAGGCAAGGCGCGGGCAGCGCTTACGTCAATGGAGAGGATCCGGGCGCAGGGATACTTCGTGTACAGCAGCTTACCCACCAGCATCCCCGGCAGACGGATATCCGGGCAATAGCGTGCCTGCCCGGTGACTATTTCATGACTGCGGTTAGCATTGGCAGCCTTGCCGATGACACTAAACTCATCCATGCATAGCCTCCCGGGTCATTTTTACCGTGGTCAGCACAGCTTCCACCACGCTCTGATACGTCCCACAGCGGCATAGATTACCAGCAATGGCTTCCCGGATCTCATCCGGAGATGGGTCTGAGTTTTTCAGCAGCAAAGCGTAACAAGACATTAACATTCCGGGGGTGCAGAAACCACACTGGAGCGCCCATTTTTCAGCAAAGTTTTGCTGGAGGGGATGAAGCCTGCCCTCCTGTGCCAACCCCTCCACAGTAATTACTTGCCTACCTTCAGCCTGGATTGCCAGCACCAGGCAGGCATTGACAGCCTGCCCATCCATGATCACGACACACGCCCCACAGTCACCCGCGGCACAGCCCTCCTTGGTCCCTGTCAGACCGAGCTGATCGCGCAGCAATTCGAGCAGGGTGCAGCAAGGCTCAGCATTGACCGTTCGAGGTTGATGATTAACTGTCAGGTGGACTTCAATCTCGGGCATAATCAAGCTCCGTAGCTATTTTGCTGCAAAGAATGTCGAGTGCCCGGCGGGTCAATACTTCCACCATTTTTAAGCGGTACTCGGCAGCTGCACGCAAGTCAGAAATGGGACAGGCTGCACGGCAAGCAGCCTGGGCAGCCAGGCGAATGGTCGTATCATTCAACGGGTGAGATTGGAGGATGGTCTCAGCCTGATAAGCACGCAGGGGAGTCGGGGCAACCGAGCCAAGTGCGATACGCGCCTGGCTCACCTGACCTTGTTCATTCAACGATAAACGGATGGCAACACTGGCGACTGCGATCGCCATCGCCTGCCGATTGCCCAGTTTGAGAAAAACCGCCATTGTGCGGAGAGGCATTTTGGGGAGCGTGATCTCCCGAATGAATTCATCGCTGGATAATTGTGTCTGACCCGGACCCAAATAGAACTCATCCATCGGGAGCGAACGCTCTGCAGAGAGCCGGGAGGCAACGACCCGGGCATCATAAACCAGCAAGGGCAGGGCGGAGTCTGCGGCGGGTGAGGCATTAGCCAGGTTGCCTGCTAGAGTACCACGATTGCGCACCGGAGGTCCGCCCACCTGCCGGCAGGCATTTACCAGGGCTGGATAAGTCTGCTTGAGCAGGGGTGAGGTGAGGGTTTGGGTATGGGTCACCAATGCACCCAGATGGAAATCCTCATTTGTTTCAACGATCTCAGCCAGCGGGAGGTGGTGCGGGTCAATCAAGACACCTGGAGTGAGCTTACCCAGGCGCATCTGCGGGATCAAGTCGGTGCCGCCAGCAATGATCCTGGCTTCTCCACTGTAATGCTGCAGAACCGTGAGTAATTCTTTTAGCGATCGGGGTGCAATGTAGTTGGTGTGGAACATTACCTTATAGATCGTTATCTTGTGGCGAATTTAGCAGCGATGGTATTCCAGGCTTTAGAGGCGTCTGCCAACACTGCGTCTTCGTCCATGGTGAGCAGCTTACCATCCTCCATGACGAGGTTACCATCAATCAAGCTGGTGCGGACACTGCCCGACTGGTAGGCAGAGACAATGCGCTTGACCGGGTTATCGCGGTCGAAATCTGGGAGAGGTGAAGCGTGCAGCCCACCATTATCCAGGATGATTAAATCAGCTTTCTTGCCAGGTTCCAGAGACCCAAAAGCGCTGCCACCCAGGTCAAGGGCTTTAGCCCCATTACGGGTAGCCATTCGCAGGACTGAGGCAGCCGGCATGGCTTCAGCACCCAAGCGGTATTTATGGATGAGCGAGGCGAATCGCATTTCAATGAACATGTCAAAGTTGTTATTGCTAGGAGTACCATCCGAACCGAGGGCCACGTTGATGCCGCGTGCCAACATCTCTGGCACCTGGGCAATCCCGGAACCCAGCTTCAAGTTGCAACACGGGCAGTGCAACACATGGGTGCCGGTTTCCTGAAGCACCTGCAGCTCAGAATCGTCCAGCCAGATGCAGTGTGCCATCTGGACGTTGAGACCGACCACACCAATATGTTCCAGGTATTTCAGGTTTCGGCGGCCGCGTTCACGCAGCATCTGAGGTACTTCGGCAAGGATTTCACCGGCGTGCCCATGGATTCCTGCCCCATGGCGATCGGCTTCCTGTTTGATCTCTTTGAGCAAGCCTTCGGTGTTCCACAGCTGCCAGCGTGGGGCAAAACCGTAATGGATGCGTCCATTAGCCTTACCATGCCAGCGATGGAGCAAATCCATGCTCTCCTTCACCGAATTTTCGGTGGTTTCCTGGAGTGCAGGGGGCAGGTTTTCGGTCAGATCCATCATGGCTTTACCAGCCTGGGCACGGATGCCGGATTCTTCGATGGCGCGGAATACACTGTCCTGGTGATGCAGGGTGCCCATGTCTATCACTCCGGTGGCACCGGCCTTAATCATTTCGGCTAATCCCAGGCGGGCGGAAGCATATAACGTTTCAGGCGTGTGATACGACTCGAGAGTGGTTATCGTCACCAACCATTGGACCAGGCTCTGGTCATCGGCTTGGCCTCGGAAAAGCGACTGGCACAGGTGGATGTGTGACTGGACAAAACCAGGCAGCACGAGCATGCCTCCGGCATGGATCACTTTGTCTGCCGGCAGGTCGATCTCTGGACCAATTTGCATTATACGATTGCCTTCGACCAGCAGATCGGCATAGAGACATCGATCCTCGTCATCCATGGTAATGAGGTAGCCACCTTTTATAAGAGTTCGGGTCATTTATACCTTCCTTGCGGAGATTGAAATTCTTCATGCAAACGGCGGAACATGGGCAGCTTCGCCTGTTTCATGTGGTGATAATCCACAGCAAACCGGTCACACCATTCCCGGGCATGGGCAATGATCGCTGTCTCGTCCAGGAAGGTGAACCGGGAATCACGGCGCACAAAGACGCCGTCGATCAGAACATCGCAAGCAACGCTGCCTGCTCCATTGAGTGCGAGCATGGAATAGAATACCTGTGGACTTACCGGAAATAGACTCGAGTTATCTTGCAAATCGATCGTGATGAGGTCGGCTTTTTTACCGGGTTCCAGGGAGCCGATGCTTTCATCCATCCCCAATACGCGCCCCCCGCCGAGAGTTGCTAACTCGAAGATCACGGCAGGGTCCACACCACGCAGATCCCTGGGCATGATGTTGTGGTGCTGCATCACGGAGAGGATCACGCTGAACAGGTTATGCGTGACGCAATCGGTGCCGAGCCCAACGCGCAAGCCAATTTTCAGCATATAGGGCAGATAAGCACAGTAGCCGAACCAGGAATTAGTCGATGGGCAGTGGACAAGTGAAGTACTTGTTTCAGCCAGAATGTCAAGATCGCCTTCGTTCAAGAGAGTGCCATGAAATATAACCGTCTGCGGACCAAGCAGGCCGAGTTTGCGCAAATACTCTACCACACCTCCATACTGATGATAGATATCAGCATATTTCCCCATTTCTTCGGGGGATTCTGCCAGGTGGGTGACGAGCTGGACTCCATATTTACGGGCAAGCTCGATACAAGCTACCAGCATTTCTTCGGTATTATTATAGATGGCACTGGGATGGACTCCCACGCGGATCATGCCATCGCCAGTGTTGTGATAATTCTGGATGGCGGCTTCGGTGTGAGCCAGGTATTCATTTTCATCCCTTGCATCGGCTAGTTGCACACTTGAAATCATTTGGGGGTAGATCACGGTGCGCGCTTTGGCTTCCACCGAGGCGCGATAGATGGCATCAGGAAAGATCATGGCATCGCTATGGGTAGTGGCGCCATGTTTGAGAGCATGCATCAGGCCGAATAAAGTCAAGTCGTAGGCGCTTTGTTCGGTCAGCCAGTTATAGGCCGGCCAGTACATCAGTTCCATCGCATCGATGATGCCGGTGATAGGGGAGTCCAGCCAGCCCGGAACCAGCAGGGTGTGGACTTCACCCACATGGTTATGGGCGTCCACCAGGCCAGGCAGAACGGCTTTCTGGTGTGCGTCGAGAATGTCTACACCCGCCTGCCCGGCATATTGGGCTTCGATTTGGGGAGATTTACCTACCGCTACGATCTGTGAACCCACAATATACACAGCACCATCCTGAATGATGCCATCTATCGAACCGGGGCGGGTGACCAGGTATTGACAATTACGGATGAGGATCTTATTCATTATTTATCTGACTTGACTTGGACAGCACAACTTTCTATATTTCCTCATAAAGATATCCAGAGACTTATCCAAGCGGCATGCCCCAGCTCGCCACCTGCTCCTTCACCTTTTCATAGACACCCAACCAGGCATTGTTCGGTAGGACGGTATTTGGATCATATACTTTTTCGAAGGGCAGGCCAACAGGTTTCGACTCCAACGATGGGAGGTAGGCAGCCACAGCCTGTTTCACGATCCCGTCTGCGTCTGAGCGGCTCAACCCGGCGGCAGCATGGGCAACCTCGCCATTGAAGCGGGTCTCCAGCCCCGTGCAGTGGTTCTCCACTACGCCGACCGCCGAACGCACACCGAGAATTCGGGAGGCACCACAAACCGTTGCAACGGTAGCCATCCCCGCACACTCAAACAACAGTGATTCGGTGCCCGGTCCACTGACCGGGGAGGTCATAAACTCCGTCAGCAGGTGGGTGTTACGGGCAAAGGCTGCAGCAGCTACGCTTACGGCACGCAGGATCTGCGGACCTGTAGAATTGAATAGAAATGGATGGGTGGGGCAGGATTCGACACTGTCAGGCATGTAGATCATATGCAGGGCAATCCAACCGGCGATGACCAGGACGGCAACACCCTCCTCAGGGCCGGCCAATCCTCCCAGGATGGGATTATAGAATCCAAGGATGACCCCATTTTGATGAATGCTATGAGCAACTTTGTTGAGCAGCTCGTGGTTTGTCTTCATTTCGCCGATCATGGGGACCACATGCACATCGGTCGGCTTGAACCCACCGCGGCTAATCGAGGAGAGATGACCGATATCACTGATGGACATCTCCACACACATGCGCGACAACCCGGGTCGGCCAGCTCGCCGAGCTGCCTCGTTACCCAAGGTCACCTCCTGCCAGGCAGCAGCAATCTCAAGCGGAGATTTGGCACGCAGCTGCCTGCCATAGGTGGTAGCGAGCGTCCCCGGAACAATCAGGTCAAGGATGGGTTCCTGCCAGTAAGACTGCATGATGGTGACGTATTGATCCTCAGATAGAGGAGTGCCGATGGGACCCCCACTGACCTGAGGTGGGGTGGGATCTTCTAGTTTACGAGTGCGATAGACACGCGCATCCTGACCCTCGCCAATCATTACTTTAGAGGGTGCTGCCCCGAGGACATCGAGGATCTCAGTCCGGGAGAATTTGATCAGGCGACCGGTGCTGCGGTTGTACACGCCACACTCAACCAGAAAGTCAAGCCCGGCTTCGAAGGCACGGTCAATCAATGCATCATCCTGCTGGATGATGTGATCCGGGTCGAATTTCAGGTTGTATTTTTGGATCACCCGCTTGACTCCCTGGGCAACGATTTTGAGGTCAAATTCTTCTTCTTCCACCAGAGGGCCGCTATAAGACCGGTCGATTATATCGAGAAAACGAGTGAGTTTATCCATGTGTGCCTAGTTATATATGGAGAAGAAGCAGCTATGCTCGTTGACAAAGAATGCCATTTGGATTATATTATTGATGTATGATGGCTGACATCTGACAATTACGTTATTATTATAACCAATATCCCGTCATAAACAAGAGGAAACTAACTAGCCATCGGAAATCCAGAGATTGTATTGGTGATTGGAATAATACAGACTATAATGTGCTTCTCAGAATAACACCTTTCTGGGAACTCATCACTTGAATAATAAATGATTTTTACGCGACCGATAAGCCAGGTTGTCTTCTCAAATCGTTTTACGATTTTGATTAAAGGTAGACTCCTTGAATACGAACCGGACCATATCCGTATGACAAAAGCTCCAGCTTATCCCCCCGATTTTTTAAAATCAAATCTGACGCTATTAATGTATCCTGCCTCGTTCAGCTTTCCCCATTTCAGGGAACAGAAGGGAGGTAATTACCCGGTAAATCGATCATAGCTATGTCGATTCTGAACTTATATCCAAACATACTATTCTAATAATGTTAGTGAGGAGAAGCCAAAAAATGTTTAAAAAGTCTACTTTAAAAGTATTACTTATCTTTGTGCTACTTTCAATGGTGATGAGCGCCTGCGCTGGCAGCCAGGCGACTACTCCTGCTCCGGTAGATCCCACGCAAGCACCAGTCGCAACAGCAGCGACGATCCCCACCGAGCCAGCGGCTGCACCTACCGCGGCAGCTGAAGGACCAACAGAGCTGCACATGGCAGCTATATTAACTGTTGGTCTTGATAACGCCTGGGATAGGACATTTGTCGAAGCTTTCTCTCGTGTGCAGGCTGAGAAACCCCACGGGCTCACCATGACTGACCTGGATTATACCGAGGGTGTGTGGGGTGATGAGGCGGAGACCGTATTGAGAGCCTATGCTGAATCCGGTAAGTACGACATCATTTGGGCACACAGCACCTATTCAGACCAGGTAAAGAATCTGAAAGACGAATTTCCTGAAATCGCCTGGGTAGTGGTTGGATCGGGTAATGAGGGTTTGGGCGGTAACGTCTATTGGGTCTACAAACGCATCCATGAGCCTTCTTACCTGATGGGAATCCTGGCAGGGTGTTCCACCAAGACCAATGTAATTGGTGCAGTGGGCACTTTCGCCTACGATGACGTCAACGATGAAATCAACGCATTTTTCGAAGGCGCGAAATCAGTAAACCCGAATATCCAGCAAAAAGTGTCTTTCGTTGAAAGCTGGTATGATCCTGCCAAAGCTTATGAAGCTGCCACCGCTCAAATTGCGGCTGGCGAAGATCACCTGTTCATGATTGCTGAATCGTATGAGCCCTGCACCGAACATAATATCTACTGCTATGGCCCATATATGGATTACAACTTCGCAGCACCCAAGAATGTACTCACCAGCGCGTTGGCTTTTTGGGACCCTGATATCAAGTGGGTGATCGATGGCTGGTGGGAACACGCCTCTACCGGTGCAGCCTACAATGCCCCGCAGGATAAGCACTGGTTCTCCATGCTGGATAGTGCATCTGGATTAGCGGACTTCCATGGTGTCGATGCAACTATCCCGGCGGAATGCATGGATAAGTTCAACCAGGCCAAGCAAGATTTCGTGGACGGGAAGCTGGATATCCCGCTGAACATCGAACCACCTGTCTCAACTCCATAAAAATAGAGCTGGAAGATATACCAATAACTAACGTGCCCTCGTCTTTCTTACTGGATAAGATCTACGAGGGCACGTCTTTAATGGAGGATTTGTTTGGAAGAAAATAAAAATCCAGAAGCCAGGACCGGTGAGCAGGAAACCTATTTATTAGAAGCGATTCAGCTCACCAAACGTTTCCCATTGGTGCTGGCGAATGATAAAGTGGATTTTAATGTCAGGAGAGGAGAAATCCACTGCCTGCTAGGCGAAAATGGGGCGGGCAAGACCACCCTGGCAGAATGCCTGTACGGGTTTTACAGACCCGAGGAAGGCGAAATTTATTTTAATGGTGAATGTTGCCATCTTTCTTCCCCCAACGATGCCATCCATTTAGGGATCGGGATGGTCCACCAGCATTTCGTTCTGGTGGAGCCATTGAGCGTGATCGAAAACATCGTGATGGGCACCGATCATAAGGGATTCCTGCTCGACCTACCTGCCACTGAGAAGAAGCTTGAATGCTTATGCGAGCTGTATGACGTTCAGATCGACCTGCACGCCAAAATCTGGCAATTGTCGGTCGGTGAGCAGCAGTGGGTCGAGATCCTCAAAGCCTTATATACTGGAGTGCAGCTGTTGATCCTGGATGAACCAACGGCGGTGCTCACGCCACCCGAGTCTGACCGATTATTCTCCGTTCTTCATCGCATGAAGGACGGAGGATTGTCGATCATCTTCATTACCCACAGACTTAAGGAGGTCATGCAGGTATCTGACCGGGTCACCGTGTTGCAGAAGGGGAAAAAGGTCGCCACTGTGCAGACGAAGGATGTAACCACCGAAGCGCTGGCATATATGATGGTGGGACGCAAGGTGGTCTTCCGGGTGAATAAGGACGAGGTGGAACGAGGTGCACCCATCCTGGAGCTGAACGACCTGGTAGCGAAGAGTGATGTGGGACTTGAAGCACTGCATGGCATCAACCTGGTCCTGCATCGGAGCGAAATACTGAGCATCGCCGGGGTAGCAGGGAACGGTCAAAAGGAATTATTCGAAGTGCTGGTAGGCGTGCGTAAAGCGCTGAGCGGTGGGGTGATCCTCGACGGTAAAAACATTATCAGTCACAGCCCGCGCAAGATCGCCAACGAAGGCCTGGCCCACATTCCAGATGACCGGATCGGCTCGGGGCTGATATCCGATTTCAGCGTCGAAGAGAACCTGATCCTCGGTCTGGAAGAAAACCCACCCTATCGCAAGGGGCTATTTCTGAATAAAAGCTATATCAGGAAGTTCGCTGAGGAAAGCGTGTCCCAATTTGAGATTGTGACACCGTCCATAAAACAACGGACATCCCATCTCTCTGGCGGCAACCTGCAAAAAGTGATCCTGGCTCGTGAGCTCCGCCAGTCGTTGAAGGTGCTGGTGGCGAACCAACCTTCGCGCGGGCTGGATGTCGGTGTGATTGAGTACGTCCACAAGCAGCTGCTGGATATGCGGCGTAATGGAATCGGGATCCTGTTGATCTCGGAAGACCTGGATGAGATATTTAATTTATCAGACCGCATTGCGGTGATGTTCAAAGGTAATATCCTGAAGATCTTCGATGCAAAGGATGCTGATCTGGCAAGTATTGGCCTTTTAATGGCTGGCATTGTGGATAAGGAAACCCCATGAACCCGTTTTCAAGGGTGAGAATAGAAAAAAGGGAAGATGTCAGTCCAATTGGGCGTACGATCGCCATCGTGATCGCCCTGATTGCGGCGATGCTAATCTCGGCCATATTGATCCAGCTGGCTCACGCCAGCCCTTTGGAAGCATTCACTAATTTACTTAAAGGGGCATTTGGTAATAGACGCGCCGCTCTGGAAACCCTGGTAAAAGCCACCCCGCTGATCCTCACCGGGTTGGCCACCGTAATCGCCTTCCAGGGAAAGATTTGGAGCATCGGACAGGAGGGGCAGTTCTTCCTGGGAGCCATGGGAGGTTATTGGGCTTACCGCATATTTGAAGGGCTGCCAGCATTGGCTTTAGTGCCCATTATCATCATCGCCGGATCCTTGACGGGGGCATTCGGGGGGATGGTGGCAGGCTTATTAAAAGCCTATTTTAATGTAGATGTGATCATCAGCACAGTGATGGGCAATTATATTATTGATTATTTTCTCTCCTTCATGCTTTCAGCCTCCGGACCATGGCGGGAACCTGGTTCCTACTACCAACAGACGGCACCGATCGCCGAAAATGCCTTTTACCCAATCTTGTTTTCGAACTCACGCCTGCACCTGGGTTTTTTGATCGCAATCATCTGCAGCATGCTGGTTTACCTTATCTTGAACCATACCCCGTTCGGGTACCAGCTGCGGGCATTTGGGTCAAACCCACAGGCTGCGAAATTTAAAGGCATCAATATCAATAAGATCATTATCGTCACCATGTTCATCAGCGGTGCTTTAGCAGGACTGGCAGGAACGGGTGAGCTGTTTGGTGTTCAATACCGGTTGAGACCGGACCTCTCGCCGGGATACGGTTACACCGGGATCATCGTGGCAATGCTGGCGGGATTAAACCCGATTGGAGTCATCCCGGCGGCAATCCTGTTTGGTGCGCTGATCAACGGATCGGCCCAGATGCGCATTGCTACAGGTGTGCCAACAGCGCTGACCTCTGCCATACAGGCGATCGTCCTGTTATCGCTGCTGAGTGCCCAGGTTTTAACCCGCTTCCGGGTCAGGAGAGACAAGCATGTTGGATAACCTGTTACAAGCGGCAATCATTGTAAATATCCTGGCCTCCACGGTGCGGATCGCTACACCATTGCTGCTGGGTGCCATGGGAGAGCTGGTCACCGAATGCTCGGGGGTGATGAACCTGGGGATCGAAGGTACGATGCTGATGAGCTCTTTCGTGGCTTTCCTTGTAGCGTATGAAACCAATTCGATCATCCTGGCTATCGCCGCTGCCATGCTAACTGGAGCCCTGATGAGCTTGATCATGGCGTTCATGGCGGCTACCATGAAGGTTGACCAAACTGTGACCGGCTTGTCGCTCAACCTGCTCGCTACGGGAATCTCCCTGTTCTGGTACCGGGTGGCATTCAAGGGCACGAACACCGAATCCATCCCTACCATCCAGACCATGGGGACGATCAAGATCCCAATCCTCTCGAATATCCCCTATATCGGCGAGATCTTATTCAACCAGGGTGCGCTGACTTACCTGGCGTTCATCAGCGTGCCGGTGATTGCATACTTCCTGTACCGCACCTACACGGGATTAGCGATCCGCAGCCTGGGCGAAAACCCCCGGGCGGTGGACATGAAAGGGATCAATGTCACCCGGCTGCAATATATGTCGGTGATCTTTGGCGGGGTGATGTCGGGTTTAGCTGGCTCATTCATTACCATCGGCACGACGGTGCGTTTCCTTCCCGAGATATCTGCAGGGCGGGGCTGGTTGGCGCTGGTGATCGTGATTGCCGGTAACTGGCGGGCAGGCCGGATCCTGCTGGCAGCCTTGCTGTTCGCCTTTCTGGATGCATTTCAGCTTCAGCTACAAGGAATCGGGATTCAAATTCCATTCCAGATCCTGTTGGCTGCCCCATATATATTAGCCATCGTGGTCCTTATGGGCAGCCGGGCAAGGTCATTGGCACCGAAACACCTTGGGTATCCCTACATACGCGAGGAAAGCTAACCCATGCTCCACTCGGGTGAGTGGAAAATGGAAAGGATCAACCAGATACTTGACCTTTCCATCCACGGAGAATATCTGGATGAAGAAACCTGGGATCTTGAAAGGGTGGCAATCACCACCCGCCAGATGGTCAACAAATACGGCATCGCGTGGAATCAGGAAACCCCAATCCCAGCAGATATAAATTTAATAGAATCAATCTTCCAGGCCGGGATCGAGCTTGCCAGTCTGTTGGGTGTTTACGTCAGAGATACCCAGCGGATTGTCCATTTTGGAGAGGAAGAAATCCGGTCGGGTTTTGCGGCCATGCCCGCGGAACTCACCATGGGAGAAGGCAAGGACCTGCGTACCCTGTTCGCGCGCAAGGTGATGGATGATCGTCCACCCCTGGTGTGGGGCGGCAGCCCGGGAACCTCGCTCCCTGAAGACATGTTCCTGGCAATAGAAACCAGCTATGCCAGGGAAAGCAACGTCGATATGCTCTCCACGGGGTCATTGGCTTCTGTGGATGGGCGGGAAGTGCGTACCGGCACACCGCTCGAATTATTAGCGACCCAGCGCGAGCTAAGCCTGCTCCGGAAAGCAATTGAAGCTGCCGGACGCCCCGGGATGGGGCTGATGGGTGCTGAAAGCTCCGTTTCGGCTTACGGTGACCTATCTGTAGCGAACCCGAGATTCTTGAGAGCCTGTGATGCCCACCTCATCCCGATGCAAAACGAGCTGAAGGTGGACTATACCAGCCTGATGAAAGCGGCCAATTCCATCGAATACGGCATGCGTAATTCATCGCTGGCTTGTGTGGTGGTGGGAGGGCTTGGGGGAGACGCACCAGGGTCTGCGGTACTTAATGTTGCCTCCTTCGTGCTCTCCAACCTGGCATGCCTGTCGGATTTCCACAGCTGCCACCCCATCCATATACGCCACGTGGCTACCACCACCAGGAGCGTCCTGTGGGTGGAGAGTGCAGTGTGCCAGGCTTTTTCAAAGTATGCCCCTTGCATCATCTTTGGGGATATATATCCTAAGAGCGGTGCTCTTACAAGAGACCTGCTCTACGAAGTGGCAGCTAACGCCATCGTGATCACAGTATCCGGAGGGCACCTGAAAGGCCCAGCGAGCGCAGACGGCTTGCTGCCGAACTGCAGCGGGCTCGAAGCGCGCTGGATGGGAGAAGTTGGCCATGCGGTCACCAGGCAGGGCTTGGACCATGAAGAGGCTAATCTCCTGGTAAATATGCTGATCCGGAAGTACGAACATATTTTTGACCGCCCTGAAGGGAATCCTGGTATGCCATTCAGCCAGGCATATCACCTTGAGACCCTCCAACCCATCCATGCGTGGTCTTCGTTGTATGAAGAGGTCAAAGAAGATGTACGGGCGATGGGTCTCAAAGCGTTATCCTAGACCTGGGAAAAGTTGAATGGATGCAGTTCAAGAACTCATCGAATTGATCGAGGCAGCCTCCGGTTTGCGTGAGCTGGACCTCATCATTCGAAATGCAAGAATCGTTAATGTATACACCGGTGATATCCAGCCTGGTGCGCTTGGAATATATAAAGGCTTGATCGTATCGCCATATATGAGCGATCAAGCGAAAACGAAGGACATCTTCGATGCTAAAGGTGCCTTTGCACTGCCCGGTTTGATCGACACTCACGTGCATGTTGATTCTACGCTACTCACCCCATCTGCCCTGGCGGAGCTGATCGTGCCGCATGGGACAACCGCGGTCTTCGCCGACCCGATGGAGATCGCCAACGCAGCCGGCATCGCAGGAGTGAAAGCATTTGTCCGGTCGGGGGATGATCTCCCTTACCATTTCTATATCGAGGTGCCTTCGCGCGTTCCTTCTGCCCCAGGGCTCGAGACTACGGGAGGTGCCCTTGGACCCAGCGAGACGCACGAGCTGTTGGGTTGGGAAGCGACCATCAGCCTGGGGGAGATCGATCCATCCAAGATCATTGGTCTTAAAGCTGAATACCTGGAGAAAGTGATAAACGCCCAGGCAGTCGGAAAGATCGTGAACGGGCATACGGCTGGGTTAGCCTGGGATAATTTGGCAGCCTACGCTTGTGCGCGCATCGCCGATGACCATGAATGCATCACCTATGAAGAAGCCAGGCAGCGGCTCGCCTTGGGTATGGCGATCCTGGTGCGTGAAGGTAGCACCGAGCGCAATCTCGAAGCCCTGGTTGGAGGTTTGATCAGGGATGGAGCAGACACCCGGCATTGGATGATGTGCACGGATGACAAGCACCCCGATGAGATTGCTCGCGAGGGACATATCGACCATATGGTGCGAAAGGCAATCTCCATGGGGCTGGATCCGATCAAAGTCATCCAAATGGCGACGATCAATGCAGCCACACATTTCCGCAAAGAACATATACTGGGCAGCCTGACCCCGGGAAGATGGGCGGATGTGATCCTGACCAGGGACCTGCATGATCTGCAAGCTGGATTCGTTTTTTACAAGGGTGCACTTGTGGCTGAAAATGGAAGGCCAACCAGGGATTTCATCACTCCTACCTTCCCCGGATGGATCCAGCAGACAGTGAGGATCACACGAGGCCGTCAAGCTGCAGATTTTCGCATCGAGACCGGGTTCCCCAAGGTAAAAGCATGGGTGATCAGGATCTTCCCGGACCAGATCGTCAATGAAGGGAAGATGGAAATCCTTCAGGTCGTCAATGGGAATGTACAAACTGCACCGGAGCGAGATATTTTAAAGCTGGCGGTGGTCGAGCGCTATGGGAAAAATGGGAATATCGGTATGACCTTCGTTACTGGCTTTGGTCTAAAGCATGGTGCTCTGGCTTCATCTGTCTCCCATGACCACCATAATATTGTGATCGTCGGCGCCGATGAAGTATCCATGGCAACCTGCGTGAGAGCCATTGAGAACACCCAGGGAGGCCTGGTGGTATGTGATGTAGATGAGACCCTGGCTGAGCTGGCACTGCCGATTGGAGGTCTTTTAAGTGACCAGCGGGCCTCGGTGGTAATCCCGGCACTCGAGAAAATGAACCAGGCTGCCAGAAGCCTGGGCTGTTGCCTGCCGGCACCCTTCATGACGCTGTCCTTTATCTCCCTGCCGACTGTCCCTGAACTCGGTCTGACCGACATGGGGTTGGTCGATGTGGGCAAGCATGAGATCATTCCGCCATTTATCCCATATCCATAATGAGTAAGCGGGCGACTGCGGTGGATGTAAACCAGATAATGGACTATGGAAAGATAATATCAGACCATTGGGAAATTGGTACGAAAAATAAAAAATTATTGAAATGAAAGAACAGACAAACCATGGATAATGAATATAATGCACTTTCCGAGGCAATCCACGCAGGTGATAAGGAGACTGGGGTGAAGGAAGCTTTAACCCTGGTCAATGCCGGAAAAAAAGTCCCACAGATTTTTATCGAATGCATCGAACCCACCCTGGTTGTTGTGGGTGAGCGCTTCTCCCGCCTGGATATATTTTTACCGGAGCTGATGAATTCCGCATCCACGGTGAAGGCAATCCAGGAGGTGCTGCTGCCTTACCTGGCGGATGAACCGTCGCAGGTCAAAAAAGGGCGGATCGTGATATGCACCGTCTCCGGAGACCTGCATGACATCGGTAAGAACATCGTTAAGACTATGCTGGAGGTGAATGGGTTCGAGCTCAAAGATTTGGGCGTGGATGTACCGGCAGCCAGCGTTATCAATGCAGCAGTTGAGTTTAACGCCGACATTATCGCCCTTTCAGCACTGATGCTGCCTTCTCTACCGTCAATGAAAGATGTGATCGATATCCTGCACGAGAACGAAAAATACAAGGGCCGTTTCAAGGTGATGGTAGGCGGTGGGCCGGTGAGCCAGGATTGGGCGGAGAAGGCCGGGGCCGATGCCTATGGTGATAACGCCATCGAGGCGGTGAGGGTAGCCCATGTGCTGTTTAATTGACCGAAAGTCCCCAATCTGATATCTCGTTCAAGACCTCAACATAAGTAGACCGCCATTCCCTGGTGGGTTGGAGGGTCTTGAGATCATAAACCTCCTGGAAAGGCTGACCTACCGGTTTCTTATCCTGTAATGCCTCATATTGCTCGAGGGCACGCTGGACGATCTCATCGGCCTGTTCACGGCTCAAACGGGCGGCAGACTGGGCTATTTTGCCGTTAAAGCGGGCCTCCAACCCTGAGACGTGGTCCTTGACCGTCCCGCAGGCGGAGCGGGGTCCCAAAATGCGGCTGATTCCAGATACGGTGCACAAGGTGGTATAGGCGGCGCACTCATACAGCAGGGTCTTCGTGCCTGGGCCACCCACCGGGGAGACTGTCATATTTGTCATCAAGTGGCTATTGCGCGCCAGTGCCTGGAGCGAAAGGCTGGTGGCCTGCATGATCTCACGACCTGTATCATTGAAGTTGAATGGGTGGGTGGGGGAAGAGCCATGGCAGACGGCGATGAAAACCAGGTTGAGGGCAACCATCTCAGCCGTCAGAAGCACAGCGATGCCTTCGATGCCGCCGCCCAGTCCTCCGTAGATCGGATTGGCGAAGGGGTCGATAATACCATCCTGAAAGATGGCATGAGCTACTTTATTGAGCTGCTCAAAGTTCACCTTCAGCTCGCTGATCATCCCCAGGGTATGCATATCGGTCGGGCGATAGCCACCCCTGCTGATGGCAGAGAGGAATCCAACATCACTGATGCTGATCTGAACACAGTTAACGGCCATCCCAGGGCGTCCTGCTTTGTTCAGAACCTCCATCATCTGGTCACACTCCTGCCAGGCAGCCATGATCTCCAACGGTGATCGGGTGCGGATATCGCTGCCGTGAACGGTGCTCAGCGTTCCAGGGCAAACAACATCTACGTTGGGCTCCTGAACATAGCTTAACATGAGGGGCAGGAAAAGGTGTTCACTTACAGGTGTGCCTACGGGACCGCCCATGTTGAGGGGAGGGCGAATCTCTCCGAGTGTGCGATACTTCTCACGAACAGCATCCTCACCACTTCCAAGAAGCACCTCTTCAGGGGCTTCGAACAGGATGCGGTCGATTTCCTGGCGGTTGAAATGGATGACCCGCCCAGAATCCAGGCAGTAGATCCCGCAGGTGACAAGAAAATCAAGGGCTGCCTCCCAAACCCGGTCGGCCAGACCATCGTCCAGGTTGACCACATGCGAGCGGTCCAGGTGGATATCATACTGTTTAACCACCCGGCGGAGACCAAGAGTCACATGCTCAGAATCAAACTGCTGCTCATCCACAATCGGACCAGTCAGGCAGCGTTGGATTATATCCATCAATCGTGTGGTATTTTTCATTGGTGTTTTCTCACTCGCAGGTAACCCTTTACAATTGTGGCGTTAGGCATTGAAAATGAATACCGTGCCAAGAGTTGAGTTATCGGAATGTGAAGGGATCACCGGTGATGGCAATCTTGCGATAGCTGACCTTGTTGATGGGATTAGTGACTGCATCTATTACTTGTGTGATGGTTGGTCGAGCAGCCGCTTGCACAGGTCGACCGCTGCAGCGGCGTCCGAGGCATAGCCATCTGCGCCAATCTCATCTGCCCAGGATTGATTGGTGGCACCCCCACCGATAATGAGCTTGAAGCGATCGCGCACACCCACCTCAGAAAACAGGTGAATAGTCCTGCGTTGGGCGGGCAGGGCGGTAGTCATCAAGGCAGATAAGCCAACGATATCGGCTTTTTCCTTTTGGGCAGCCTCAAGGAAAGCGCTGGCAGCCACATCACGTCCCAGGTCCACCACCTTGAAGCCATGAGATCTGAGCAGGATGCGCAGGATGTTGCGGCCGATGTCGTGGATATCGCCTTCGACCTGCCCCAGGATGACCGTCCCGAAAGCCAGGCTCGCTTTACCGGACTTCAGCATGGTATCTTCCAACAATGCGGTGACGCGTTCTGCTGCTTCACCTGCCATCATCAGCTCGGGAAGGTAGATCTCGAAATCCTGGAATTTCTGCCCTACATCGGTTAATGTGGGCACCAGGGCTTCCTGTACCAGCACGAACGGTTCTACACCGTCGTCCAACATCTGCCTGGCTATCGATTCGGATGCTTCACCATCTCCAAGGCGCAGGGCTGCATCGAGCTTTTCACGTAGATCAAATGGAATTTTCGTCATGTCGCACCTCTCTCCAGCCTCCGTCAATGTTTAAACCCATTTGGGTTAGTTCGTGGCAAACCTCGAGGTAGATATCCAGCCATTCCTGGCCCGGTTCGAGGGTATCGGTGTTGTAGAGCTCGGGGAAGGATTTTCCAGGATTTGGATTTACCAATGTGTGCTCGTAATGTCGCAAGCACTCGACCACATATTGATTAGCCTGCGAGCGGTTCAACCCCAGGGCTGCATGTGCCACCTGAGCCTGGAAGCGGGCTTCAAGCCCGCTGGTATGGTCGATCTTGGTACCACAGGTTGCGCCAACCCCATGTTGGTTCAATCCGCTGACCGCTCCGACGAGAGCACCGGCTGCCACCTCCCATAATACTTCCGATGTTCCCAACCCCGATCGGGTGTACAGGTCGTTGACGCACACCATTGGCGTGTTTTGCGCCAGGGCCTGGCCGGCCATCGATTGGATCCACAAGCCCATCCGGTCGGTATTATGCGACCACTGCAGGTTCATGTGACCCATGAAATGGTAAGAAACAGCATAACAGAGCGCTCCGAGGATGTGACTGGCAACAGTAACAATGGCGGTACCTTCCGCACCACCTCCCAGACCTCCGACGAGTGGGGTCATCAGGTTTACGATGTGCATTCCCACACTCTGCATATAAGCCACCCGCGACAGCTGGTCATAATTGGTTTTCAGCTCGGGCATCTGTGATACCAGCAGGCCATCGGATGGGCGCAGCCCCAGCTCTGGATCATAGGTGGCCATCTTACCCGCACAGGTGAGCGGAACGGCGACATCTTCGATGTGCATGCCCGGCCGGCCTGCCATCCGGATGGCCTGGCGTGCCAGAAACGCTTCCTTGCGGGAAGCCAAAATCTCACTCGGCGAGGCAGAGATAATGAGCCGCCCCTGATAGGTAGCAACTGACCCAGCACCCAGGCAATCAACCAGTGGTTCCTGGGCACAGGATTGCAGGATAAGCGGGTGGAATCTCTCGCTAGAAGGTGTACCAGTGGGACCACTGTGCATGCGGCAAGGTACCCGGCTCTCGATATCCCGGTGCCTTTCGATCACCGCATCCTTCCCACACCCCAAAACGACGGCGTTGGGAGCCACCGCCACGGCAGATTCGACTTCCTGGCGGGTGAACAGGATGCGGCGCTCGGTGGACTGGTTGTATACCCCCATCTCGATAAATAGCTCCAGACCTGCCTGGTACAGGCGGTTAGCCATCTCGTCATCGCAGGGGACAACAACCTGAGGGTCAAATTTTATATTATATATTTTAACCAACTCGGCGGTTTTGCGAGCCAGGGTCATATCATAGGCTGACTCTTTGATGAACGGGCCATTCTCAGAACGATTAACAATCTCAGGTAAAAAATTTTGGTACATATTGGAATCGCTTTGCCAACTGTTTTCTTATAAATGCAAATTATTAGAGAGCGAACGCGGCGGGAAGGTTTTCCTTACCTTTTTCCAGGCACCGTCCATATCCAGACCCAATTCGATCAGTTTCTGCCGAACCTGATAATACACATCCAGCCACTCTTCGCCGGGTTCGACGGTATCGGTGTTGTACAGCTCCGGGAAGGGTTTACCGGGGTTAGGATGGTCCATATTTTTCTCGTAGAACTCCAGGCACTGCAAGACGTAATCGTTAGCATCAGCGCGACGCAAACCAAGGGCAGCATGCGACACCTCGGCATTGAAGCGCGCCTCCAAACCGCTGGTATGATCGGTCTCCTTTCCTCCGGTGGTGCCGATGCCCATCTGGTGGACTCCGCATGGCGTGCAAGCGATGGCGCAGGCAGCCACTTCCCAGAGCATCTCCGGAGTGCCCAACCCATTACGGGTGTAGATGGCGTTGGTGGTGACCATTGGCGTGTTGCGGGCAATGGCCTGACCCACCAGGGCATAAATCCACAGACCCATACGATCGGTATTGTGCGACCAGCGCAGACTCATGTGCCCCATATCGTGGTAAGCGACGCTGTAGCACACTGCTCCCATGATATGGCTGGCTACGGTGACGACCGCTGTCCCCTCTGCCCCGCCGCCCAGACCTCCGATCAGGGGGGTCATCAAGTTGACGATATGCATGCCAACACTTTGCATGAAGGCCACGCGTGACAACTGGTCATAGTTGGTCTTAAGCTCGGGCATGATCGCCACCAGCATGCTGTCGCAGGAACGTAAACCGGTCTCGGGGTCATATGCTGCCATTTTTCCTGAGCAGGTGAGCGGTACAGCCACATCGTTGATACCCATCCCGCCTCTGCCGGCCATCATAGTCGCCTGGCGAGCTACCGTGGCTTGTTTACGGCAGCCCAGGATCTCAGTGGGTGAACCGGGGATAATGAGCTGGTTCATATAGGTGGATACTGAGCCACCGCCAAGGACGTCCACGAGCGGTTCCTGAGCGCAGCTGTACAGGATAAGTGGATGGTTGCGTTCGCTGGATGGGGTGCCGGTTGGACCGCTGTGTACGATACACGGATCAGTGGTCTCCACCTGGCGATGGCGCATCTCTCGGGCATCCTTCCCGCTTCCCATGGTGAAGGCGCTGGGGGCTTCAGCCACCGCAGTCTCCACTTCTTCACGCGGGAACAGGATGCAACGCTCAGTTGTCTGGTTGTAAACCCCCGTGTCTAAGAATAATTCCAACCCAGCCTGGTATAGCCGATCAGCCATGTCGTCGTCGGTCGGGACGATCACGGAACGGTCGAAATGAATCCCGTGTTTGCGCACAAGCTCCATCGTTTTACGCGCCAGCGTCATGTCATAAGCGGATTCCTTAATGAATGACCCATTTTCTGAGCGATCGATGATGAGCGAGAGACGGTTATTTTGCATAGCTTACCTTCTTATGGTGGAATGGTGTTTCTTTTACAGGGCGTATCGTTCAGCTTGATCAGGTCTTGATCTTTTCTTTTTCGGCGGCTAAAAGGATCTTAGCAAGCTCCCGGTCTGCTTCAGGCGAGAGAGGATTGGGCACGTGGGTGTCCATCAGATGACGTGCCACCTCGGCAGCACGGTCCAGGATCCCACGACTGCCGCCATCCACCCAGGCCTTGTAGTTCTCCCTGACGATCACATCGGATAAGATGTATTCCTCCTGCCAGTGCGTGCGGGTGTGCTTGGTCTTCAAATAATTCCCAGGTGGAGGACCGACCTGCTTAATTAAGTCGATCGCCAGATGCTCATCATCAATTATGATCCCTTCCAGCACTTTGCCAACCATGCGGCACACTTCATGGTCGATGATCATCTGCACCGGCGAATGCGAGCCCTCGTTATCCAGACCGCCAAGAGGCATGATGTAATTCACACCCGCCGTGGCACACAGGTAAGTCTGCAGGTGTTTTTCAAATATAGCCTGGGGATCGGGAATCTTGGCATCCGTCATGGGATAGAACACTCCCGAAGGCATCTTATAATAACGTGCCAGCTGGGCGGTGGCAACCGCCATGATACCTACTTCCACTGCACCGCTGGCCATGGTGCCAAAGCGCATGTCCATAGGGGTCGAATAACCCATATACATCACCCCGCAGCCCGGATTGGCCAGCTGGGCCAGTACGGTTCCGCCCAGGATCTCAGCATTTTGGAGCACCAGGGTGCCGGCCATGCTGGCGGGTCCCGTCGCCCCCTTGGAAGGACCGCTCAGGATGAGCTGGGGATTCCCAGACTGTGCGTAGTCCAGGATACCCTGAGCCTGGTCGGCAGAGATGGCGAGGGGCGAGGAAATGCAAATCCCGCCGAGAGTTTGTTGGTCGGCAGCCTCCACCATCTTGACCAGCCATTTTGAGCTGCCTCCAAAAGCCGTGCCCATGATGGTTTTATCGGTATTGCGCAGCTCTGTGGCGTGCACCCATTCCAGCTCAACCTGGGGCGGTTTATCGCCCAGGTGAGCCACTGGCTGACACAGTGTATGCACCAGGGGCAAAGCATCACATAAACGGACCAACCTGGCACAGTCTTCGACCGTGGCAATGCGCCGCTCCTGGGTATCAGGATCGAGCCAGGTGAAACCGGGGAAAGAGGCGAAATAAACAGTCTCGCCCCCGAGATCGAGAGATAGGTCAGGGTTGCGGGCTTTCAGCAAAAATGTTTCTGGGCAGCTAGAGATCGCCCATTTCACGATATCGGACGGAAATTTTACCCGCTTTGTTTCAAAGTCGACCTGGCAGCCACCTTCTTCAAGTATCTTTAGCGACCGTTCATGTACAACCATCATCCCAGTTTCGGATAATACTTCCAGGGAACCTTGATGGATCCTTTCTAGCTCAGCCATCGAAAGGATTTCATATGGTTTTTTACATCTAAATCCTGGAAGTGGCAAGGTGGAATCCTCTATCGATCTAATTCGTTGGTCTATTAAATTTCAGGAAATATCTGGGCACGCCAACCCACGCCTTCTGCGAAACCCTTCACTCCCCCTTTTGTCGATCCAAGGGCTATATGGTTATCTACAAAGGATGAGCTATGTACCATTTCGTGAGCGGATAAGCTTGAAGCTCATACGGTTGCCGGGGTGGAATTCGATGGATTGGTGCACAGGTTGATCGTCGCGGTTATAGCCGGTCTCATCGATCACCAGGACAGGCGTCAAGGGGTCCAACTTCTTGAATATTTTGGGGACGCAGCAATTTTTTAAGATATCTGCACGCACCGAGGAGAAGTAATAAGAGATCGATTGGCCGCACTTCTGTTCAAGGAATTCCAGGATGGGTTCGGTGAGACCGGTTTGCAAAACCTCGTCACCGGGAAACGCCTCCTTGAAGACCCACTCAGGGATATGGTTGATGCAGTAAATTATTGGGTCTCCATCGGCGAGGAATACTTTCTCGATCTCGAGCAGCCTATCACCTGGGTTGAGCTTAAAATTTTGAACCAGCTCCGGGGATGGTTCGACCAGCTCAGCCCGTAATTGATCGTAACCAGGCTCAAAGCCATTATCGGCGATCAGGCGTGGAAAGTCGATGAACTGGTTGAGCAGGTTGGAGATATTTGAGTTTTTTCGGACGAAAGTCCCAACACCCTGGCGGCGGATGATCAGCCCCATCGCCTCCAAACGGTCAAAAGCGCTGCGGACCGTCGCCCGGCTGACTTTATAGTTTGCGGCTAGCTGGTTTTCAGGTGGTAGCGGAGTTTCAGGCGGAAAGGTCCCATTCCTGATTTGATCGATAAGAATGCCGAGGATTTGGGATGAGAGGGAAGATTGACGAACAGGGGTCTTATTCATAGGACACTTGAAAATTCGGATTAACTGGAGTAAAATGTCTGATGGCTGCCATCTAACAATATAATACATGAAAATCACAAGAATGTCAAATGCGAAAGGAGAATTAATAATAATGAATGGCTCTGCCCTTCCGAAAGAGATTACAGACGATTTGATGAATGCCTTGATACAGGGTGAAAAACAAGCCGCGGTAAATGCAGCGCAGCTTGCACTGGACCAGGGGATCAAACCCTTGACACTCGTCCAGGAGGTGATCGTTCCTACTCTAACGGAAGTGGGGAGACGTTTTGAAGAATTAGAGATCTTCCTGCCTGAATTAATGGCCTCTGGTGAGGCTGGAAATGCCTGTACGGCCCTGATCGAGCAGGCGATTCTTAAAAGCGGCAGCCAGATGCAAAGTGAAGGTATGGTGGTAATCGGTACGGCTAAAGGGGATATCCATGACATCGGCAAGAACATCGTGATCAGTCTGCTCAAAGCGCATGGCTATAAGGTTATCGACCTGGGCAAGGATGTACCAGCAGCGCGTTTCATCGATGAAGCAGAATCCAACCATGCAGATGTGATCGCCACCTCGGCCTTGATGAGCATCACGCGAGCCGGGTGCCGTGAGGTGGCTGACCTGTTACGTGACCGTGGACTCAAGGACAGTTATCTTTACGTCGTCGGTGGTGGCTCAATCACCCAGGAATACTCAGACGAGATCGGCGCGAACGGTTTCTCGGATACAGGTAGTGGTGCGGTGGAACTGGTCAAGACCCTATTGAAAAATAAAAGAGGAGCCTAGCATGTTCTACAACGACCGTCTGGTGGAAATATATCAACGCTCCCGCGGTGGACAATACATGAAAGAGGTAGAATTTGACCTTTTTCTGGCACGCCGCACACAAGAGCTGGTTAAAGAATATAACATCACATTCGACCCGGGAAACGTCTGCCCGGCGGATGATGCATTGGCAGACCGGGTCTTCCAGGCTGGATTGCAACTGTTTATTGACGTAGGCGCTTACCACCTTGACACCCAGCGGGTGATCAAGTTCACCCGGGCGGAGATATTGGATGCTCTGCGCAAGGCTCCAGATACGTTGTATCTGGGTGAAGGGCGCGACATGGTCATCGCCAAGCATCGCAACATTGAGGATACCAACCCACCCCTTAATCTGACGGGGCCAGCTGGGCAACCGTGCAGCGAGGAACACTACCTGGAGCTGATGATCAGCTATGCCCAGGAGCCTTACGTTCATGCCATCGAGTCAGGCGCGACGCTGACGTATAACGGGGCAGACATCATGGCCAATACCCTGCTTGAAGTCAAGGCAGTGCAGCGGGATGCCGCAACAGCGCGTGAAGCTATCCGGCGGGTAGGGAAACCGGGCATGCACATCGGTGACGCAGCCACTGGCATGACAGCCATCGGCAAGATGGCGGCCAGCGAGCCGGTCAACCTGCTGCGCCCTTGCGATGGGCGTCTTGTGGCGCAGATGTGCGAGCTAAAGACGAACGATGACCAGCTGGTGCGGGTGCCGCACTTACTCAATTATGGGTCGCACATCATCAACCTGATGACTCCGTTGACAGGCGGGATTGGTGGAGGACCGGCCGGGGTGTCAGTAGTCTCTGTGGCCGAGACGTTGCTTGGCGTGTTATGCTATTTTGCCACCTACCACTACCTGAGCGTTACCCACATCAAGTGGACGAACAACTCGGATCCGTGGGGGATGTACGTATTAGCCATGACTGGCCAGGCGATGGCGCGCAACTCGCACATCGTGTGGACAAATGATCCTTTCTGCGTTAATGGTGCCGGAACGGTCGAGAACCTCTATGAGGTAGCCGGGCATGCTATTATCGGAGCGGTATGCGGTTACCAGGAGCACGGGGTGGGCAGTACTGGTGGGAACATTGTCGATCACCACACCGGTCTAGAGGCAGGCTGGCAGGGTGAGGTGGGCACTGCTACGACCCGCACCGGGATCACACGTGAGAAGGCCAATGATATCGCTCTAAAACTACTACCGATGTATAAGGATACGTTCAAGAATCCCAAACTCGGCCAGGCCTTCCATGAGTTGTATAATACCCAGACAATTACCCCAAAACAAGAATGGCAGGACTGCTACCGGCGTGCCAAAGAAACCTTGACTGGTTTGGGTCTTAGCTTTACCCAAGGACCTTACGATTAATTGCCTATATGAATACATCCCGCAGACAGCCTGGTTATGATTTAGAACCAGGCCCGACCTGTGGGAGAGGACAAAACTTCGGTGACCAACATGCAAACAATCCTAAAAGGCAAGACCAAGGAAGTCAAAATTTCCACCGATGGGACGATCACCATCATCGGCGAGAGCATCAACCCCACCCGACGCAAGAAATTGACCGCTGCACTGCTCTCGGGTGAAATGGATTACATTTACGAGCTCGCCAAGGCACAAATCGAGACCGGTGCGGATGTACTGGACATTAATGTCGGAGCACCAGGTGTTGATGAGGAGTCCGTACTCCCGCAGGTAGCTCTGGCTGTAGCCGAGCGATTCGATGTGCCGGTCTGCCTGGATTCTTCCAACCGTACAGCTCTGGCTGCAGCGCTCAAGGTGATCCCAGGTAAACCCCTGATCAATTCGGTCAACGGTGAAGAAGCAAATATGGCGAACTTGCTGCCAATCATCAAGGAATATGGTGTGGCGGTGATCGGTCTGACAATGGATGATAACGGAATACCCACCGATCCGGAGGTGCGTGTGAGGATCGCGGCTAAAATCCTGGAAAGGGCAGCCAGGCTGGGCATCCCTGCCGAGGATGTGGTTATCGACCCCCTGGTGTTGACCGTGGGTGCTGACCAAAGTGCAGGCAGAGTAACACTCGCTACCATCCAGATGGTACGCAAGGAATTTGGAGTCAACATCAACCTGGGTGCCAGCAACGTTTCTTTCGGGCTCCCCGATCGACATACGGTCAACCAGGCTTTCCTGGCAATCGGGACGAGCGCGGGAGCAAGCTGCGTCATCACCAACCCGGAAAAATTGACCCCCATCATCCGCGCCTCTGATTTGCTGCTGGGTCGGGATGCATTTGCTGCCCGCTTCATCAAGGATTTCCGCAAACGCCAGGCGCTGGGTTTGGTTAGCGATGGAGCTCCAGCAAAAACTTGATCTGATCTTTAACGTAGATGCGGTGCTGCGCGGGCAGGGGGCAGATGCAACGATTTTGCGCGCCCGAAGACCTGGGTTGGTGCAAGTAGCGGAAAAGGCTATGCAAGAAAGCTTCTCCCTGCTGTCTCCCAAAGTGGTTTACCAGGAATTTACAGTAGAGGGTGTCCAACATGAACGCCTGCTGCTGCAGGGAGGAAGTAAGATTGATAGCAAGCTGCTAACCAAGCAGCTCGCAGCAGCCGACCGAGTCATTGTCATCCTCGCCACCATCGGAATGGAGCTGGATGAACGAGTTTCAAAGATATGGGATGACGACATGGTGTATGCCCTGGCGCTGGATGGGGCAGGCTCAGCCGCGGTGGAAGCATTGGCCAATGCAGCCTGCCTGTATTTCGAGCACTGCGCTGTGGCAGCGCAAATGCAGGTTTCCATACCATTCAGCCCGGGGATGGTGGATTGGTCAGTATCCGATGGGCAGCCCCAAATATTCCAGCTGCTCGGTGAGGCAGGCTCAATCGTACAGCTTACCTCCAGCAGCATCATGGTCCCACGTAAATCCCTGACCATGGTGATGGGTGTCGGAGCTGATTTGAAATCGTCCGGTCGGACGTGTGATTTCTGCACCATGCAACAAACCTGCCGCTACCAGGAACACTACCTGGCTGATAACTGATGGTTAGCTCACCGAGAAGATTCCATCGGTTAAAAAAGGAATCTGAAACGATTGTTGTTCTGGATATTTCATGAAGATTCCCTGCGACGAATACCTGGTTGCCCATAGCGTAGATGAGACTTTAGAGATCATCACAGGTGCGCATGGGAAGGCTCGTATTGTGAGCGGTGGTTCAGATCTACTATTGGAAATGCAGCAGGGAATCCACCCACCAGTCGGCACGTTGATTGATGTGACCGAGGTCGAGGAGATGTGTGCCCTGGGAATCCGTGCAGGATCATTATTCATCGGTGCTTCCGTCACCCTTACCCGGATTGCTAATTCTAATTACATAAAACAACACGCCCAGGCTCTAGCGGATGCAGCCGCGCTGATGGCCAATCCGCAGGTTTGCAATGTGGCAACGATCGGTGGCAATGTCGCCCATGCCCTACCGGCTGCAGATGGCACAATATCGCTGCTAGCCCTTGGTGCGCAGGCTGAAGTGGCGAATATGAATGGCAGGCGCAAGCTTCCACTCCAGGAGTTATTCAAAGGACCGGGTGATTCAACCCTTGATCCGGGACAAGACCTGCTGGTCGGGTTCTATCTACCACTGCAGGAGAAAGGACAGGCCTCGGCTTTTTCAAGGCGTATCAATCCCCAAGGGATCGCCCTGGCGGTAGTGAATATGGCGGTATGGTTGCAGCGCACTGGGGAACAGATCAGTGCTATACGGATCGCAGTTGGACCTTCGGGACCGGTCCCATTGCGAATGCCCGCCACTGAAAAAGAATTGATTGGCCAAAAACCATCTCCAGAAGTGCAAGCCCGTGCTCTGGTTGAGATGCTTAAAGAAGCCCATTTCCGCACCAGCCTTCACCGCGCTACAACAGATTATCGCCGCCATCTTGCTGGTGTTCTATTGCAAGAAGCTGTCAGTTCAGCCTGGCAGAGAGCTGTGTGAGATCGAGCCTGGCAATGAACAACCCAAAAACACTTACGTTGACCGTAAACAGAGTCGAGCACAGTCTCCCACTCATCCCAGGTGAGACGCTGGCAGAGCTGTTACGCCAACGTTTGAACCTGACAGGTACGAAGATCGGCTGCAACGAGGCTGAGTGCGGTACCTGCACGGTGCTGGTGAACGGGGAGCCGATTTTATCCTGCTCCTTCCCGGCTGCACGTGCTCATGGCAAAGCGATTACGACTATTGAAGGGTTGGCCAGGTTAACCAACAGCGTAAATAACATTCACGGTTTGCACCCTCTGCAGGAGGCTTTTATTGTCTGCGGTGCAGTGCAGTGTGGTTTCTGTACTCCCGGGCAGATCATGACTGCCTATGCGCTGCTAAAAAGCAATCCGAATCCAGGCCAGGAAGAAGTACGCGCAGCCCTAAAAGGTACCCTGTGCCGCTGTGGAGGCTATCCGGCGATCGAGCGCGCCGTCCTGTCTGCTTCACAATCGCCTGATCGAGACTGCTCCAGTTCAACTCCATCTTCTCTGGCTTCAAGTGAGACCCGACAAAAAATTGGAAGTAACCTGATCCGTCCTGATGCGCTCCAAAAGGTCACCGGTGAAGCAATCTACACGGATGACCTTACATTTGAAAACATGCTTTTTGCGCGGGTGAAGCGGGCGGGAGTTCCCCACGCCTTCCTACGAAAGCTCGATGTCAGCCAGGCACGGGCGTTTCCAGGTGTCCATGCTGTGATCACCGCACAAGACCTGCCTGGTGCACGAAATCATGGCCTGGTGTCAGATGACTGGCCAATCCTGGTTGGGATCGGCGAACGCATCCGCTATGTGGGTGACGCGGTTGCCATCCTGGCGGCAGAAAGCGAAGAAATCGCCAACAAAGCGTTGGAGCTGATCAGGATTGCGATTGAGCCGCTGCCGGTCGTACCCGGACCCGTGGAGGCACGGCAACCGCAAGCACCCTCCCTGCACGAGGGAGGCAACCTGCTCAAGCATATACGGGTGCGTAAGGGAGATATCACCACAGGTTTCAAGGAAGCAGACCTGGTCCTTGAGCATACGTTCCAGATTCCGTCTGCTGAACACCTCTTCATGGAACCGGAATGCAGCATTGCACGCCTGACTACGGATGGCAAAATGGAACTCTACGTCGGCTCACAAATCCCATATTCCGATCGTGAGCAGGTAGCGAGGGCGCTTGGCTGCCCGGAAGAGCGGGTGCGGATCATCGGCCAATATGTGGGGGGCGGTTTTGGCGGGAAGGAAGATATTGCCGGGCAAATCCATGCAGCCCTGCTGGCTCAAGTCACCCGGCGACCGGTCAAGCTGCTTTTTGACCGCCATGAGAGCATGCTGGTGCACCCCAAACGACATTTCACCCAGATCCGCATTAAGGCTGGAGTAAAGCGGGATGGTCGACTGACCGCAGTGGAGACTGAACTGTATGGTGATACTGGTGCATATGCCTCCCTGGGAGAAAAGGTGATGGAGCGCGCAACCACCCACTCCACCGGGCCATATGAAATACCGCATGTGAGCTCGGATTGCTATGCCATGTATACGAATAACCCGCCCGCCGGGGCATTCCGCGGATTTGGGGTTACCCAGTCCACTTTCGCCATGGAAAGCATGATGGATATGCTTGCCAACGAGCTGAATATAGACCCCGTTGGATTCCGACGAAAGAATGCTCTGCATGAAGGAAGCGTGACAAGCACGGGACAGGCTCTGCGTGAAAGTGTAGGCTTGCTTGAATGTATTGACAGGGTGGAGACTGAGATGAAAAAACGCTCCGGAGATCGACCTTTTGGATCCCTTGCAGAGGGTACTATCCGTAAATCCTGGGGGTTTGCCGCGGGTTATAAAAATACCGGCTTCGGGGTTGGTGCAACAGATGCGGCCACGGCGGAGGTTGAGTTATTGCTCGATGGCACTTTGGAAGCACGCACCTCCTCGGCTGAACTCGGGCAAGGGTTGTCTACCGTGCTCCAGATGATCGTGTCGGAAGAATTGAATGTATCTCCCGCTCAGGTACGGGTGCTGTTGATGGATACTGATCTAACCCCGGATGGGGGTGCAACCACTGCTTCCCGCCAGACCTACGTCAGTGGAAATGCAGTACGCCTGGCTGCTAATACATTACGCCAGCTAATGACTGGCGTTTTGGCCGAAAAAGTTGATCTTCCACCCGGTCAAATTCAATTTTCAGATGGGCAGGTTTACGCAGGCAGCCATACTTTTTCGTTGGCAAGTATTGCTGAAATGATGAAAGCCGAGGGTCGAGATACCCGTGTAAGGTATGAGTACCAGGCACCCGCAACCAAACCACTTGGCGAGGCAGGCGATACGCATATTGCATACTCTTTTGCCGCACAGGCTGCCGAAGTGTCGGTGGACGTGCGGACAGGTGAGGTGACAGTGTTACAGGTAATCACGGCCAATGACGTGGGTAAATGCCTCAATCCGCTCGGCTTGCAAGGCCAGGCGGAAGGAGGCGTGATGATGGGTATCGGCGCTGCATTGATGGAGAATTTCATTGTTGACAATGGTATTATCTTCACCGATAGGATGGCGCGTTACCGCACTCCCTCCATTGTCCAGACCCCAGAAATCATCAGCTTCGTTGTAGAGCATCCGACCAGTGATGGTCCATATGGTGCGAAGGGAGTAGGGGAGATCGCGGGTATCCCCACAGCACCGGCGATCATTAATGCGATTTACAATGCTACAGGCGTACGATTGGACCGCCTGCCAGTTGATCAAGAGTTCATCTGGAGATCACTGAACACCACGAGTAGTAATTGCGGAAAGTAAATTTACCAATATCAAGTTGTAACCCATCCTTATTCACCCACCATCCATTTCGGAACACTGCCCGGTATTTTTACCAATTCTGGGCTGGGGCTGACTTTTCAATGATTGGGTTAAATCTTAGAACCTGCTGTTATCGCTATACTGGTAACTACTGATCTGAATATAACCAATTTTCGTCCTTGGTAGTGAATGAAATTCATGTAGACCCACTGTCAAGCTCGAGTGGTAATGAAGGTGGCATTAACACGTATATCTACTTACTTATTTACGCATTTTACATCACCTGTAAACGTTTCAACGTATCGTATACGTAAAACAGGTGTCCGCAGGTGGTTTTTCCTGCGGACATCTGTTTTACGGCCTCTTTCCCCCCTTCCCATAAATTTGGGAAGGGGGGACAAAGGGGGGATGGGTGAGTAATTACCTATAATGAATGGAATTTAAATTCATCCGCAAGCCAGCTGATAAAGTTGTAGGTTAATCGTAGGGTATAAGCCAACCCTGGTTGTTGACTTTCCTATTGAATTGGCTTATACTGAATTTGAACGGAGAAGATACCGCTATGCGCTTTTTTCTCTCAAAATTGAATATTTGCTGTAGTTAACGGTGGCACACGTTAGTTGACGCGTGCCTTTTTGTTAAAAAAATCAAACGAAAGGAGACAAGTGTAAAGATATGGATTCAGGCGTGATACGCAAGCGGGAGAAAGCCAAACGCTATGCTGAACAGCGTGAACGCATCCATGTAAAAAACCTCTTGGTAACTTTTGATGGGGATAACAACCCCCACAGCGTCGAATTTAACAATAGTGCCTGGCAATGTGATTGTGACTTCTTCAAAACTCGCCAGACATGCAGTCATACTATGGCAATTGAAATGATTATGGAAGGATGTTCCTGGGCAGAATGACCCAGGAGCAATAAAACTGAATATTATCACCACCTGCGAGCCCTTTATGGGCTCGCATTTTTTATAAATTGCAATCCCTTCAAGATATGGAATAAAATATTGCAGGATTATGCTATACTCATGTGTAACCAAAAAAGCAGGCATACGAGCTGATGGCTAAGAAACCGACCCTAACCAAGGTCATATTACCGCAACGCCGTAAGGAGCTGTTTACCCGGCAGCGCTTGATCAACTTGCTATATGATCTGCTGGATGAGAAACTCATCCTGGTAATTGCCCCAGCGGGATATGGAAAAACTTCATTATTAGTCGATTTTGCTCACCAGGTGGATTCTCCAACCTGCTGGTATTCCGTGGATGAGCTTGACCAGACTCCGGAGCGGTTTTTTACGTATTTTATCGCTGCAATCCACCAGCAATTCCCTGCATTTGGAGAGGCTTCCAAAGCTGCACTAAAGGCGGTCAACCCATTCACCCCGGATATCAACCAGTTGGTATCGGTGATTGTTAACGATGCCTATGAACATATCCAGGAACACTTCCTTATCATCCTGGATGACTATCACCTGGTGGGCAATATCAAGGAAATCCAGGTATTCATCAACCGCTTTATCAATACATCGGCAGAAAACTGCCACCTGGTATTAAGCTCACGAACCCTTCTCAGTTTGCCAGACCTGCCCCTGCTCGTCGCCCGCTCGCAGGTAGGTGGGATAGGTTTCGAAGAGCTGGCGTTCCGTGCCAATGAGATCCAATCCTTTGTGCTGCAATATTATCACGTCACTTTATCGGAAGCAGCTTCGCAAGACCTGGCGCGTGACACAGAAGGTTGGATCACTGGTTTAATGCTGTCTGCCCAGGTGATGGGTCAGGGGATGACGAACCAGATGAGGGCAGCCCGGGTCACTGGGGTTGAGTTGTATACCTATCTGGCGCAAGAAATCCTAGATCAACAAACCGAGGAAATCAGAGAATTTTTATTACGGACTTCGTTTTTACACGAGTTTGACGTAGCTTTGTGTGCTGCGATCTGGGGAACAGAATACAATTGGCGCGGATTGATCAACCAGGTGATACAAAATAACTTATTTGTATTACCTGTGGGTGAAGATGGAAGTTGGTTGCGCTACCACCACCTGTTCGAAGACTTTTTAAAGGCACAATTTGAGAAGGAGAAACCGAACCAACTGGAGGGTATGCTACGCAAGATCGCCCAGGTTTATACCGAGCGTGAAGAATGGGCGCGGGCATATTCAATATACACCCGGATCGGTGATAATTCAGCCACGGCAGATCTGATCGAGAAAGCCGGCACGTCCCTTATCCGCAATGCTCAATTTGCAATACTGGCCAAATGGCTGGATGCATTACCGGCTGAAATCCTGGACTCTCATCCCAGCCTGATATCGCACAAAGGCTCGGTCTTGCTGCTCCAGGGGCAGGTGGAGAAAAGCCTGGACTACCTGGACCGGGCAGTAATTACCCAACGCGAAAATCATGACCGGCCAGGCCTGGCACGCACTCTCGACCGAAGGGCAACAGCCCATCGATTTCACGGAAATTACCAGGCTTCCATCCTGGATGGGATGGAAGCATTAGAATTATCCAAAGGAGATGAGATATTAAACCCGGTGAGGGCAGGCGCATACCGTTCGACCGGGGTGAGCCATTTTCACCTGGGTCAGCTTGAAAAAGCATATGAGCTGCTCAACCAATCCCTACAGTTGTTTCAATCCCTAAAGGATGAGCAAAATGTGGCCCTGGTGCACATGGAATTAGGCATTTGCGGGCAGTACCAGGGCGATATACGCCAGGCAGTGAGTCATAATGAGCAGGCATTGGCTTATTGGCAGAGTGTTAAGAATTCAACTCGTGAATCGTATGTACTAAACAATCTCGGCAGTTTACATCACCTGGCGGGTAATTACATCGAAGCAGCAAAGTTATTCGAACAAGCGTTGTTATTAGCCCGGAGAAATGCCATACTGCGCAGCGAAGCCTATCTACTATTCAATCTGGGCAACCTGTATGCTGACCTGGAAGCAGATGACAGCGCCAGGGAGGCTTTCCAGAAGACACGTGATGCTTGCCAGAAATTGGATGACCATTTCCTGCTTTTGAATGTTGACCTGGCTGAATCCGGGCTGGCCAGGCGGGAAGGTAAATATCCCCAGGCGAATGCTTATCTCATCTCAGCAAAAGAAATGATTGAAAAAAGCCAATCCGGCTTCGAGAACAGCATGTGGTCGATGGAAGCCGGGAGTCTTTCTCTGGCTGAGAGCAAGCCAGAACCAGCAGTGAAATACCTGACTGATGCATATCAAGTTTTTGAATCAGGTGGACAGAAGCTAGAAGCAGCGAGTACAGCATTGCTTTTATGCCGTGCTTACACTCTAATCAATGAGCACGTCAAAGCAAGAGCCACCTTGGACCAGATGTTTAGCTTGATCAGCAATCTGGACAGTATCCAACCCCTGGTGGTAGTCGGGCGGAGCACCCAGGAAGAACTCAAAAAGTACATTGAGGTTATTACCATCGGTCCAAGAGTCGTCAAGCTTTTGAGCCGGATCGAAATTTTTGAGAAGCAGATCCCCTCTCTGCGGCGCAAATTACGCCCACATGCCGCCACCGTCCTAATGATCCCACCAAAATTGAGTATCTATGCGCTGGGCAAGTCACAGGTGAAGCTGGATGGAAAGACTGTGACTTCCCCAAGCTGGGCCAACCAAAAACGGGCACGGGAGCTGTTCTTTTTCCTGATCTCTAATTCCCAAAAAAGCTTAACCAAGGAAGAAGTAGGTATCACCCTGTGGCCGGACAGCTCGACGGAACAGCTGCGCTTGCAATTCAGGAATACAGTCTATTACATTCGCTATGCGCTGGGTCAAGATGTGATCATCAGTAATGAACGCCGTTATGCATTCAATGCAGACATGGATTACAGCTATGATGTGCAGGAATTTGAGCGTAAATTAGCCCAGGCAGAAAGCGCGGGGACTCCAGCGCAAAAGATAGAGATGCTCCAGGAATGCCTCGAGTTATATCAGGGAGAATTCTTTCCCGAGGGTGAAGGGATTTGGGTGATGACTGAACGGCAACGATTATCCCAAATCTGCGAACACACACGCTTGACCCTGGCACGATTACTGCTTGAAAAAGGTGAACCTAACTTATCTTTAACGCACTGCCAGGCGATCCTGGTTGAGAATCACTGCATGGAATCAGCCCACCGTATGGCAATGCAAGCGTATGCTGCACTTGGCGACCGATTGGGGATTGTGAACCAATATGAGCAGTGCAAGCAATACTTACAGGATGAGCTTGGCCTGGAACCTTCCGAAGAAACAGAATACTTATATAAAATATTGCGTTAATTTGGGGGAATAAAATGGTAAAAAAACCCCGGAAATGGGTATTTTTTTAATCTTTAACTGACACTTTAGAGGCATGTTTGTGTAATAATATGCGTACAAAGCACCACATCATACTTTTCCTAGAGGAGATATTCAAATGAACACCTGCCTTTCAAACATCTATTTAAAGTTCTCTCATCTCGATTCCCGCCATGTCCGCTTAGCTCTGATGGTCTTTGCACTGGTTGCCTCCGGCGGCGTTATCCTTGGCCTGCCCATCACTGGTGATTTGAGTGGATAATTTAGATTCCTATTTATCTATTGGCAATAACCAAGACTTCACTACTGCCGTGATAAATATGATTCCGATTATTGAGGAAAATCCAATGTTAATGATCGATTCCCCCGTAACACAAACCAGCACACAGCTAGAATATCCTTCATCCAATGATGAATTGAATCGCCTGCTGTGTGCAGCTGTCGTCAGCAAGAGCTTTCGCAGCATGCTGATGACCAACCCAGAAATTGCTATCGCTTCTGGGTACCAAGGTGAGACCTTCAATTTGAGCGATGAGGACCGGAGCTGGCTGTCATCAATTCGACCGGCCAACCTGGTGGACCTTGCCGCTAACCTGGTCACTCACCAGCAAAGTAATCACCAGGATAACCGGGTAAAGCTGCCGGTGGAACCTGTCCCCCATTATGTGAGGATAAACTGATCCGCTAAACTACTATTGTTAGCTTATTTTTATAAGGAAGTGCAATCCTGAAGACAGATGTTGCTGTGAGGGAATTATCTCTACGCTTTAATACGCTGCTCGATCATATACCTGGCATGGTTTTCCAGTGCAGGAATGATTCAAGCCGCACACTGGAATATGTCAGCAAAGGCTGCTTTGATTTGACTGGCTATCATGCCGATGATTTGATCAGGAACCGAACCACGGCTTATGGCGATCTGATTTATCCGGATGACCGCGAAATGGTTTGGATCAACATCCAGAATGCGGTGGTACAACGAGAATCCTTTGAGCTGGTTTACCGAATCCACACCCAGAACAGAAAGATAAAATGGGTCAGGGAGGTAGGAGGTGGTTCGTCGATTACCGATGGATCTCACCAAATACTGGAAGGATGCGTCACCGACATTACCGATTGGAAGGTGGCTGAAGAAACAATCCAACGCCAGGTGCGCCGTTTCCAGGCGCTGCGCGCCATCGATGCAGCTATCTCTGCTGGACCCGACCTTCAGTTCACCTTGGGAATTTTGCTCGAGCAGATCACGGCCCAGCTCAACGTGGATGCCGTCGATATCCTGCTACACAGGATAGGGACATCGCTTCTGGAGTGCGGTGCCAGGCGAGGATTCCGAACTCAGACACCCATAGGTGCCACCATGCGGATGAGAGAAGGCCTGGCCGGAAAAGCGGTTGTAGCGCGTAAGACAGTGCATATGACCGACCTTACCCTTGAGCAACATTCAGAAAATCAAATGGTTCCAATTAAAGCGGAGGAATTCAAGGTCTATTACGGGATTCCCCTTATCGCCAAAGGTCAGATAAAGGGTGTGCTCGAAGTCTTCTTACGGGCACCCCGTTCGATCGATCCGGAGCACCTTGAATTCCTAGAAGCCTTAGCCGGTCAAGCTGCCATCGCCCTAGACAATTCATCTCTATTCCAACAGCTGCAGGATTCGAACACGGAATTATCGATTGCTTATGACGCCACCCTTGAAGGATGGGCGAAGGCATTGGAGCTGCGTGACCGCGAGACAGTGGGTCATGCCCACCGGGTAATCGAAATGACCTTGAGGGTTGCGGATAGGATAGGGATACACGGTGAAGCCCTGCAGCACATCCGGCGCGGAGCGTTGCTGCACGACATAGGTAAAATGGGCATCCCCGATTCGATATTGTTGAAACCAGGTCCGCTCACTCCTGACGAATGGGGAGTTATGCGCCAGCACCCCGTGCACGCCTATGAAATGTTGAAAACGATTGATTACCTATCACCTGCATTGGAAATCCCATACAGCCATCATGAGCGATGGGACGGGAGTGGCTACCCGCAAGGATTGATGGCAAACAACATTCCCTTATCGGCCCGCATTTTCGCCGTGGTGGATGTTTGGGATGCGCTCACATCCAACCGCCCATACCGGTATGCCTGGCCTGAGCACCAGGCGCTTGAACATATTGCCAGAGAAACGGGCAGGCATTTTGACCCAGAAGTGGTCAACGCATTCTTCGGGCAGTAATGCTTATCCAAATAAAACACGGCGCACTTCCGAAGAAGTGCACCGCAAGTTTTTCAAGCTTCACCAACCTAGTCAGGGTGGCTAATGTTCGTTTCAGCCTAATTCAGGATCTCCACTGGCGGCTGTTGCTCCAGGGAGAGGATTGACAATTTACTTTTTCTTTAATACGGGCAGTCCTGTCTTGCTTTCTGCGACCACATAACCTGCTGGAACGAGGTCTAAAGAACCTGCCTTCACCGTTTTCGCGAAGTAATACAAATGCTGATTCTTACCACTCTTTAGGACACGTGTCGTGGCATGGAGAAAATAGGTTTGCCCCTTTGAGTTTTTAAAACTGTATGCCATTGATGTGCTCCTTTCTTCTCATTTCAATTGTAGAGGATGAGACAAATTTCCAGAGCGGAACTGCTCGGATAGATTAATCATACATCAATTATCAAAAATAGGGGGATTAAATATGGATTAATCTTTCGACTATTTTTTTCTCCCAATGTGGATCAGCTGAACAAAAATACAGCTCCCATAACATATGGAAGCAAAGCCAATAATCCCAATAAGCTATTGCGACCACCCTGCCGATTTTTACTATCCCAATTGAATAGAAAGATCGCCAGGCCAAATGCGATGATCCCACTGGCGAGCAAGATGAGCATACTCCAGCGAGGGTCCAGGGTCGGCGTCATCCCGAAAGCCAGACCCTTCCAGGCATTCATGGCATAACTGGTGGGTAGGAGCAGGGACACCCGGTATAAAGCAGGCGGAAGCATATCGGATGGGACCATCAAGCCACCCAGGATCATGGATGGCAGGAAGATCGCCTGGCTGAACAGGACGATGGACCTCGAATTGGGAGAGACCACTCCAATCAGCATGCCAATGCTTGCCATGGTGAATGCGGTCAGGAACAGGATCAGGATAAAATAACCCCAATTTAGCGGTTTACCTGCTCCAAAAAATGGAACAGCGGTCACTGTGATGATGGCAGATACCAGGAAAATATGCACCATGCTGGTCAATACGGGGATGGTGACAATGGAGAGGGCTGGAACTCCGTTGATCTTAAAACTGCGAAATATCCCGGCCTCGCGTGAATCAACCACCGGATTCGGCAATCCTAATAAGGTGCACGCCATCATGGCAACCAGGATCATCGCGGGGATCATGGTGGGTGCAAATGTCGGGTTGAGCCCGGTCATGAGTAATCCCATCAATATATAAAACCCCAAAGGAAAGAGATAATTCAAAAGCAGCAGGGATTTGTCACGCAGACCTGTCCGAAAATCGTACATGAAATGATAAAAGAAGGCACTCATAAATTTTCTCCAGTGGGTAGATCTGGTTGAGTGATTTCGAGGAACCGGTCTTCCAACGATGGTCTCTCAACACGCAGGTCAACCAGGTGGTCATCACGCTGCTTGAGATAAGCCAGCACGGCGGGAACCGTCTCTCCGGGATCGGTGCTGTAATAGATCACATATTCATCCTTGATGATTTGCTGCGAAACCGAGGGAAACGCGGTACTGCCTTGAGATAAACTGGACGCCTCGGAGGATACCGAAATCTTGACCAGGCCCTTTCCAGCAGCGGTGAGCTCGATCGGGCTGCCCTCGGCAGCAATCCGGCCCTTGAGCAAGATGGCAACCCGGTCAGCCATTTTTTCGGCTTCCGCCATATCGTGCGTGGCGAGGATGATGGTGGTGCCTTTCGCTTGAAGCTCGCGCATCACCTCGTGCAGCTCAACGCGTGAGCCCACGTCGAGTCCGGCGGTGGGCTCATCCAAAAGTACCACCGGGGGATCGTGAGCTACTGCCAGTGCCAGCGCTAACCTGCGCTGCTGTCCTGTGGATAAAGTCGAGAATTGAGCAGATTTCTTTTCACCCAATCCCAGGCGGTCGAGCAAATCATGCCGGGAGGGCACCTGGTGATAAGCGCAGAAAAACTCCATGGCTTCACGCGGAGTCATGCTCCCTGGCAATCCGGAGGATTGCAGTTGAACCCCAATCAAGTCACGCAGGCGTGCCGGCGACCGGACGGGATCGACACCCAGCACGCTCATCGAACCGCCAGTGGGCTGCCTCAAGCCTTCCAGGGTTTCCATGGTGGTAGTCTTTCCCGCTCCATTCGGACCCAGCAGCCCAAAGATCTCGCCCTTATGAACTTCGAAACTGATTTTGTCTACCGCCACCATGCCGGTGTAGACTTTGCGGAAATCCTTCACCTCGACGACGTTATTCTGCATGTTTGCGCTCCTAGTTTAGTCGGTGGAATATCGTTCAATTTTATCAATAAAACTTAATTCATTGGGGCAAATCTGAGTACGATTATATTTAAAATGGGCATCAATTTTCGGCTAATTCGGATAGAATTACTAATATTACATTAATCCTCCTCTGATAAACTTCGTTATCCCATTCCCAATTTGGAGGAAAACTCATGTCGCAAACATCCAGAAAATTCTGGACATTGGCATTGACAATCCTGGCAATTGCCGGATTGCTATCCAGCTCGTTTATCCCCTTTACAAATATAAAGAAAGCGCAAGCAGGGACACAAAATGGAGGAACTACCCCTCCCTACGTCAAGGGTCCGTTTTCTGATCAACACGTGACGCCGACAGTGTTTAATGGTGACTTGCGTGACCTGCCTCAGCTTCCCTCCGCCGGGGGTGAGCTCCCTGCACCAGGCTCTGTCAAGCAGCCCAACCAGGCTACTCCCAACAGCTCACCCAACTGGGTTGACCCGGTTGCACAACAATCGCCCGGCAAGGGACAGATGCCTGAGCCGATCATGAATTTTGAAGGACTTACCAAATCCGAAGGTGGAGGGTGGACACCTCCGGATACCAACGGTGATGTCGGTCCAAACCACTATATCCAGACCGTCAACATTGCCTTGGGTATCTATAATAAAGTTACAGGAGCCCCGATAGTAAAACTTACTTACAATGATTTCTTCCAGGGTCCTCCGGGGAGCAGCTGCGATAACAATAACCGCGGTGATGTGGTTGTATTGTACGACCCACAGGTGAACCGTTGGATCGTGACAGATTTTTCCCTGCCGGGTCCGAATTACTACGAATGTATCGCCGTCTCACAAACAGGAGACCCGGTGAGTGGTGGTTGGTATTTCTACGAATTGCAGGCGAACACTGGTGATTTTGCGAATTATTGGAATGATTACCCCAAGCTCGGCGTATGGGCAGATGGCTGGTACATGTCATCCAATATGTTCAGGGTAGGTGATGATGCGTGGGGCGGCGTCCGCGTGTGGGCACTGGACCGCGAAAAGATGATCAACGGTCTACCGCTGGACGAAATCCATTTTGACTGTATCAGTGACTTGTGCGGATCCCTTCTACCTGCCAATATCCGCGGGGCACTACCCCCGTTCGGCTCAGCGGAGTACTTTGCCAATGTGACCGCGCCTAGCAGCCTCAACCTGTGGCAATTCCATACAGATTGGGCCAACCCTAATGACTCGACCTTTACCGGCCCAGTTACCCTTCAGACTGCTGATTTCCAATTTGCGAACTCGGTTCCCCAAAAGGATGTTGCCCAGCAGCTGGACAGCCTGGGTGACCGGATGATGTTCCAGCTTCAGTATCGCAACCTATATGGAGTTGAAAGGCTTTACGCCAATCACAGCGTCGTTTCGAATGGAGTGGATGGCATCCGCTGGTACGAAATCCGAGACCCAGGTGGCAGCCCAACTATCTTCCAGCAAGGAACCTACCAGCCCGACGATAACTACCGCTGGATGGGCTCTATTGCTGCAGATGGGGATGGTGATATCGCCATCGGTTACAGTGTATCCAGCAGCGCAATGTACCCCGCCATACGTTACGCGGGAAGGCTGGCTGGTGAAACGCCCAACCTGCTTCCCCAGAATGAAGCCCAGCTTTTCCAGGGTCCGGGCTCACAGACGGGATCGAACCGTTGGGGCGACTATTCCATGCTGACGATTGACCCCACGGATGACTGCACCTTCTGGTATACCCAGGAGTACGCCACAAGTGGAAGCAGCTGGCGCACCCGCATCGGCTCCTTCAGGTTCCCTTCTTGTCTCCAGCCAAAAGGCGGTATTGAAGGATATGTTTATAATTCGGTAACCAATCTTCCCGTGCCAGGTGTGCCCTTAATATCCGTAGGCGAAAGTTATAATTTCACGACGGTGACCGATGCTTCTGGTCACTATTTTATGCCGCTTATCACTGGAATTTATGATCTGACTGCTGGCCCGCTGCCACCTGGCTACCCGGGTACAGATGTAGTTAACGATATCCAAGCATACGATGATCAGATCGTTCTTCAAGATTTTTATCTTGATCCAGTAGCTTCCCTGGTGCACGCAGTTACGTTGCTCGCCGACCCGAATGGGAATGGCAACGGTTTCCCCGAACCGGGTGAGCAGGGTTTACTGCTATCGGAAGCACTGCTCAACCAGGGAGCGACCACCTCGACCCAGATCACTTCCAAACTGACCAGCTTGACCGATGGTGTGACGGTTAGCACTCCCAATTCAGCTTATGCAGATATCGCCGCGGGTGATACCGGTTTGAATGTAACCCCCTATCTGTTCTCGATCGACCCGAGCGTGGTTTGCGGGACTGATTTAAACTTCTCGGCAGTGGTTACGGATAGCTTCAATACTTACAATACAGCCTTCAGCCTCAACGCCTCCATTCCCCTACCACGTACGGATGTATTTTCCAACACAGTGGAGAACGGCGACATGGGATGGACCACCGGCGGTACACCGAACAGTTGGGCGATCACCACTTCTGATGCTCACAGCCCCAACCATTCGTGGACGGATAGCCCGGATGGTGATTACCTGGATAATTCCAACAACTTCGTTCGCACTACTGCCTTCGACTTAACGGGTAAACGCCACACCGAGCTGAGCGGTTGGTTTAAATTTGGCCTCGAGACCGGTTATGACTATGTTTACGTCGAGTATTCCCTCAATGGCGGCAACACCTGGAGTGGTACTCCTCTGGCAACCTTCAACGGGTTCCAGGACTGGCACCACGTAGTCATCGACGCAGCGGCTCTGGACAATCAACCCAACGTGGCGTTGCGATTCCACTTCATATCAGAACTCCGGCGTCACTGCGGATGGGATCTACCTGGATGATATCGCCTTATCGTACGAACCCTTTCAATGCACCTATGGATTAGCTCCTGATGCACCCGCGTTGGTTTCACCTGCCAATGGCAGTTTGGTTACCAACCCGGTGACGTTCGTCTGGAATGCGGCGGAACTTGGAGCGGCTCCTGAAGGATACATCGTCTATGTGGACGACAGTCCGGTGGTCACTTTCACCGAGCCCATCACCACCACGACCTTGGACTTATTCCCCGGCGCACACACCTGGTTTGTAATAGCGACCAATTCTATTGGCGCTTCACCAGCATCCGCCATCTGGAGCCTTGAGCTGCCGGAGACGCCGAATGCACCCACCCTGCTTTCGCCTGCCAATGACTCCGTCACAGGCAGCCCGGTGACGTTCTCTTGGCAGCCTGCCGTAGACGGCGCTCCAGCTGAAGGCTACGTCGTTTATATCGATGAGACCCCCACGGTTACTTTGACCACTCCCATCACGACGACAACGGCTAATGTATCTCCATGGGCTCACACCTGGTTTGTAAAAGCCACCAACGCAGCAGGTGATTCTATACCATCCGCCACCTGGAGCTTCAGCGTGTTTGGCAATATATTCCTGCCTATTACCAGAAAGTGATCTGATTTTTTAAAGCTACCACCCCCCAAACTTTTGTTTGGGGGGTGGTATTCATTTTATCCTCGAAACCCATTTCCCCCTGCCCAATCCAGGATGCTCGCGCACCCTATATGTCGCGTGCTATAAGCTAATTACCCCCAAAGCGTCTAGCTAATTAGTCATGCGAATTAAGGTCTGTCCATATTATTTGAGGGACATTTTTACCAGCCAGTCGCTTCGTACCGTCTGGGCAGGTGCTAGGGCATTCTTCTTATCCCCCCTCCTTGTTACTCCCCTGTACCACGTAGCTCCACTTAGTCCCTTATTCCTTGCATTCGGACTTTAACATAAGCATTCTGCACGTTCAGAAAAAACTGCTTATATTATTGATTGTTAACTGTTCTCTACCTGATCTACAACCGTTCAGGTTATTGAGGACTATATTACTCTTTTTTATCGCATTTGTCAACTTAGGAAAGAATTAGAAATTTTCCTGGGAATACCGGCCTGGTCGGTAGCTAAATATAAAGCTTTTCTAATCTGTTGCTTGTATATTGGCTCGTTTCCGTACAGGTTGACCAGCAGACTCAATATCCACCCCCAGAGAAGAATCCTCTGGGAGTGTCATTTGTTTGATTTATTTAAATTGTCTCGAAAAATATGCCGAGAGTCAAGCTAAGCGCCTGATCCACAGACCGTGGAGCTTGCGGCGCCCAACCGCTATCACCCCAGGTTATCTGGCTTCAAACCCTACCAGTCGTTTCTTCTCCAGTGAACGGCCTAACAGGCGCTCTATGGTGCGGATCATCGGCAGGTCTTCTTTGGTGACGAGCGTAAGGGCGGTTCCCTGCCTTGCCATGCGCCCGGTGCGACCGATGCGATGGGTGTAGGCGTCGGCAGTGTCTGGCATGTCGAAGTTGATCACATGCGAGATCTGAGAAACATCGATCCCACGTGCAGCGATATCGGTGGCAACCAACACCTTAACCCTCCCGGTGCGGAAATTATCCATCGCCGCCTGACGGCGGCTTTGCGACAGGTTACCCTGCAGAGAGGTGGCAGGCAATCCGGCTTTTACCAGCTGATCGGCGAGTTTCTTTGCGCGGTGCTTGGTGCGGGTAAAGACCAGGATTTGGCCATTACCCGATTGCTTCAACAATGCCAACAACAGCTCGGCCTTGTGGATTTGATCCACGGGATAGACGGCATGACCAATAGTCTCAACCGGACGAGATACACCCAGGTCGATCTTAAACGGACGATCCAGGAGCTCATTCGCCAGCCCGCGCACCTCTTCCGGCATGGTAGCCGAGAATAGCAGTGTTTGGCGCCTGGCAGGCAGGGCAGCCAGAATCCGCCGGATATCAGGTAAAAATCCCATGTCGAACATGCGGTCGGCCTCATCGATCACCAGGATCTCGATCCGACTCAAGTTGACCACTTTTTGACCCATCAGGTCCAACAAGCGACCCGGGCAAGCAACGGCAATCTCCCTGCCCGACCTCAAGCCTTTGATTTGAGGCTGGGCGGAGACACCGCCGTAAATGGTCAAACTGCGGAAGCCGGTTTGGCGTCCGAGCATCTCGATGTTGGTGTGGGTTTGTTCTGCCAGCTCGCGGGTTGGCGATAAGATGAGCACGCGCAGCTTACCGCGCGGCCCTTCCATGAGGTGTTGCAGGATGGGCAATACGAAGGCAGCGGTTTTACCCGTGCCGGTTTGGGCTAAACCTAAAACATCGCGCCCTTCCAGGATTGGTGGGATGGTATGGATTTGGATAGCGGTGGGGCTGGTGTAACCAGCAGAAGTAATCCCCGCGTTAATTTGCGGGTTAAAAGCAAACGAAGAAAAATTCACAAAAGGTCCTTTTGGCATTGAAGAGTGAGCCAAGGCGAACCTCAGCCCGTCCGCACTTAATTTGGACAAAGTTTATCCATTTCAAGAGCGAACGGGGGATTATACCACATAAAACTGGTTAATTAACTTTGCATCAGACTTTATGCCTGGCAGAGAAGGAGTAGTTAAATAAAAACACCTCCAGGAAATAATAATCCTGGAGGTGAGTGGTTTATCGAAGAGGCACGCAAAGTCACCACTTTAGGTGCACTCCCCAAATCAACCCGAGGGTTAAACCGGATGGATGGCGCTGGTTACGCTCTTATGGGTATATCCTTTCCTTACCCATTTGTGGCAATTATTCATTCTTCATCAAACCTCAGCGATTGTCAATGATGGTGAGAAAACTTCCATCAGCCACCTTGGTCAGATTCGTGCCATCCACCTCGACGGTGAACAATTGGTTGCTGCAGGTGGGATTGCAGACGATCGAGTTGGATTGCACCAACAGGGTCTGGTCATCCAGCCAGCCGAGGACATTGTAATAACTCCCGGCATCTCCGGCGAAGACCAGCTTTCCCGCACCTCCGAAGCTCGGACCGACTGCCACCCAACCGCGTTCATCATCTGGGTTGCCCTGTGCCAGGGCGAATGCCACCAGGTCGCCGGCAGGGCTGAAGCGGGCGCTGCCCATCAGGCGGTAATCCGCTGCCTCGGTTGGCGCTTGTATGCTGGCCGTGCTGCCATTCTGCAGGTCGCGGATGGTGATCACATTCTGCGTGCAGTGGTCAGCCACAAAACGGTAATCGCCTGAGATTGCATCCAGGCAAGTCTGAGGGCTGGTTGAGGGTGTCTGGGGGACGATCTCGGTAATATCCTTTGTCACCAGGTCAATTTTATACAGGTTGGATGCACCCGAAAAAGGTATGTAGCCTCCTAACCCGACCGGTTCCTTGCTGAAGTAAAGCGACTGACCATCAGCAGACCATAACTCAGCGACCAATTGAATCGGGCCGGCACCTGTGTTGTCGACAGTCAGGAGGGTCTGAAGGTTAGAACCATCTGGGTTGCAGATCTGCAAGGATGAAGTTTGAGCATCGCCCGTAGGCTGGGTGCCCCAGGCGAGAAGAGGTTGTTGTCCTAAGCCACCGCGCCAGATAGCCAGCCCATAGTTAGCGCTCTGAATGAAGCTCAGGTCCCGCTGCCCGTTCGCATCCACTGCAATCCCCTTGAATTGATTTGCAACATCAAGCACATATGCAGTATCCAGGATTGCGCCTCCCAGGGGTAGAAAACCGTTGAAGGCAGGGTTATAGGTCGGCCCAAGGGGGATTTGCGGGTTAACCACCTGGATGGAATGATCGGCCATTTGGACCACGAAGTCAAGCAATGCCAGTTGTTGGGCGGCGTCAATCACACTCGAACCATCCTGGTTCGTATGAATTTCAAATTGCTGCCCGTTGGCAGTCAGCATAATACGGAAACCAGGAGTCACCACATCGGTGCACATCACTCCGGGTAGAACCACCCCCAGGCAGCCCGTGGGCCAGGTGACCGCTTCGGTGTTGGCAATGTGGATCTGCTCTGCGGGGATATTATATGTTTTTGAGACGGCTTGAATCGCTGCCAATTGGGCTGGCGTCAGATCAACTGGAATGTGCGTCGGCGTGGGAACGACCTCGGTTGGCACCTGCGTAGGCGCTGGGGAGCTAATCACCGGCGTGGGCGTGGCTATCGTTCCCGGGGGAGTGGAGCCCCCTAGGGTGGTGGCTTGAGCACAGGCGGTTAAAAAGCTCAGGGTCAAGGTCAAAATAACTGCACGGATTGATTTTTTGTTCATTTTTCCTCCTATACTTCCTTTCCCTATTGTAACGAAGAAAGCGTCAATTATGTTCCTAATAAGATGATATTTATATTAATATCTATGACGAATATTTTGATTTACGGGGAGGATTTATCGATAACAGTCTATTTGTGCACTCGAAGGGTATTTGCAGCATTGTTGTTTCTGTCCACCAGGCAGATACATCAAATCATTGAGTTGGTGCTACAATATTTGGATGATTACTATCTCGACAATTTGTAAGGAGGCAGGTATATGAACGATAAAAATCAACTCCTGAATGATTTATCTGATATTTTCAACCGCTGGCTGGAGCTGCTCACCGATCTGAGTGAAGATGACATCCTGCAGCCACTCCTGCCTTCCGATTGGACAGTGAAGGATATTGTCTCCCACATGTGGTCCTGGCAACAGGCTTCAGTAGCGCGGGCGGAAGCTGCCTTGCAAGGCACGCATCCCAATTATCCCAGCTGGTGGGAGATCCTCGGACCCGACCCGAATGAGGACGTTGACCGCACGAACGCATGGCTTTATACAGCCAGCAAGGAAAAGCCCTGGTCGATGGTGTTTGCCGACTGGAAAGCGCAGTTCGAGCACTTCCTCGAGCTATCCAGGCAGATCCCCGAAAATGACCTGCTCGAGCCAGGGAAGTACGCCTGGATGGGTGATCAGCCTTTGTCTGCCAGCGCGTTGGGTTCATTGGACCATCACCAGGAGCATTTTGAGACCTTGAGCGCCTGGTTGCAGGATGATGGGAGATAATGGCAGCTGGTTGAGCTGGGGTGCCAGTTCGAACCCAGGGTGAGCGGTCGGGTATCAACTCATAAGGAAGCGGAGGGGCGTGCAATGAGGATTGCTGCTGGTCAATGAAATCATACGTTCATGAGGTTGAAGTTAATGATCCTGCAGTAAGAACTCTGGACCACAATCGGTTTGGTGCAATAGGCATGGTTTACTCTGCAGGCGTCCAGTTCGTGGACGGAGACGTGTGGCTCACCGGGGGAGTAAACGGGGAGTATGGCTCAAACATCTGCTCGGATACCTGGCTGATTTCTCCGGGATTGGTACGCCCTTAACGCGCAAGAACTTCAGCTATTAGGTCAGTTGGCGAAAAGCAGATTCTACGGTACAAATGAGATAACCCGATCTCGATTGTTAGAAACATAGGAGAAACTCTTACTATGCACGAACTCGAAAAAATCAAAGCGATTGAAAGCCAGATCGAAGCGGCATTATGGGATTCAGAGGTGAGCGAAGAGCTCGAAAAAGCCCTGGATGCTTACCAGAATGCCGAAAGAAAACTTGCAGCCTTGGGCATCGAGCCAGGTAACCCGGCGTATGCCGAGCAGCAAAGAGTGCTGTCCTACTGCCTGATGCGCCAGGGGAACATCCTGCGGATGCTTCAACGACCGCAGGAAGCGCTCGAGATTGGCAAGCGCGAGATCACCGCGGCCCGCCTCTCTGGCGATGAAATCGCGCTGGGGCGGTCTTTGATGTCTACCGGCACCAACCTCATCGTGGCGGCGAAAGTGAAGGAAGGGCTGACGCTGCTGGATGGCGCCCGCGTGGTGTTTGAAAATGGTGCTAGTTATGACCATAAGCAGGGATTGGGCTGGTATTGGATCCTCCAGGCTGACCTGGCAAATGCTGGTTTAATTGAAAAGGAGCCGGCTGAAGTGATCGATTTTGCCTCCCGCGCCCTTGAAGTTCTGGAACCAATCGAGAACTGGCCGGGAGTGGCCAGGGGTCATGCTGCCCGTGCCCAGGGTCGCGAAAAATTGGGCGATAAAGCTGGAGCAGCAAAGGACCGCCAGGAACAGAAGCTGGCTGAGAGCAAGATCGTTCCAGGAGAAGAAGGCGCAAGAGACGTTTAACTAACCGCTGGAAGGAAGGGTGTATGAACAGGCTAATGAAATATTCCCCCTATGCGTTCGTATTGGTCCTGCTGATGCTCATCCAACCTTCGATAGCTCCTCCAGCCACTGCCGCAAGCATATTGTACGTCACCAGGGGAGGCTATGATGGTTATGACTGCCTCACCCCACCCACAGCTTGTGGGACGATCGACGGCGCCCTGTATCGAGCTGCCGACGGTGACACGATCGAGGTGACAGCTGAAACATTCTACGGGAACGGGGAAGAGGTTGTTTACATCAATAAGGACATCTCACTCTCCGGTGGATGGGACCAGGCATTCACAAACCGGGCTGGTCGCACCACCATCGATGGGCAGGGCACCCGCCTGGGAATCGTAATTGTAGCCGCTGCAAATGTACACATCGAATCCTTCATCGTCCAAAATGGAGTGGATACTTTATATTCCGGCGGGATTACCAATTGGGGCACGCTCTCGATCGATAATAGCATCCTACAGTATAATCGCGGCCCAGACCCTATGGGCGGCGGGATGTATAGTTTTGGACCTTTGACTGTAACCAGGAGCACATTCCGTAAAAATAGCGGTAACGGAATCTATAGCATTAATGGTCCATTATCCATAACTGCCAGCACGATCAGCGATAATAGCAATGGGGGAGTGTTGATTTTTAACCAGGATGCCAGTATCGTCAACAGCACGATCAGTGGCAATGAGAACCCCGGTTATTCTTATGATGGCGGAGGGATTTATTACGCCGGGACAGGTGACCAAACCTTGCTGCTCAGGAATGTTACCATTACCTTGAACCAGGCAGTCAATTCGGGGGGTGGCATCTATATGTTCGACCTGCACGGTGGTCAAATTCTGATGGCGAATTCAATCCTGGCAGGAAATTTAGCCGGTGCTCAAGGACCTGATTGCTATGGGCCAATCGACTCGCAAGGATATAACATCATTGGCGATACCATGGGCTGCACCTTCAGCAGCAGCACTGGCGACCAGCTTGACGTTGACCCCGTGATTGCCCCGCTTACGTATAATGGCGGTCCGACCTTCACTCACAGGCTGGTTGCAGGCAGCCCGGCTATCGATGCAGGAAACCCAGACGGCTGCCTTGACCAGTTGGGAATTCCCCTCACCATTGATCAGCGCGGTTTTACCCGCCCGTTGGATGGTAATGGCGATGTGGTTCCCGTGTGTGATGTGGGTGCCTACGAGTATGACCCGTTGCAGATTATCCTGTGGTCTTACTTACCCCTGGTGAACCGGTAGTATCATTCCGAACCCTTCCTACCAATAACAATTGTGTACGGCAACCTCGCTCAGCTCCAGCGGGTCAGGATATTCTCGCGTTGAAACACCTGGGTGGCACTCCACAATAGTCCCACCCCGATAAACAACGCGATGGCGGTGATCATCAGCGAGGTGATTGGGCTGATCACCAGGTTGCTACCAAACAACGTGAAGGCGAGCACCAAAACCACGAAGATCAAGGAGCCGACCTGCGAGGTAGTACGCGGGTCATTGAAGCGCGAAGAGATCATCACCGTCACCGCAACCGGAGTCAGCATCAACACCGGCACGGTCAGGATCATGATGATCAGCCATCCGGGGGTGATCACCAGAGTAAACACAGCTGGAGAGGTGAGAAGGACTACTTCGGCGATGAAAATGATCCCGCTGATCCAGGTGGCGACCAAGGCGGGAAGCATCGCCGAAAGGCTCTTAGCTGATAAAAGCTGCCAGGTGCGTACTGGCGCAGCCAGCAACGGTTCAAGCGTTCGGTTATTCTTCTCACCCACAATGCTGTAGGCGGCGATCATCGCGGGGATAAGCAGGGGCTGCGCCAGCAGGTACATGCGGAACAGACTTCCGATTTCAATTTGCGCAATTTGAACCGCGTTCAATCCTCCCAGGCGCGGATCTGACGGAGATAATGAAGTACTCCCAGCGCTCAATGGATTTTTCAATAAATAACCCGTTGCGAAGATGATCAGCAGCGGTATCAGCAGCAATGACAGCACCAGTGTACGCTGCTGCACGATTTCTTTTAGTTCTTTTTGAAGCACCAACCATACCTTGTTCATTTCTTTTCCTCCGTGGGTTTGGCACCCATCAGCTGCATGTACACATCTTCCAGCGAATGGTTGATCGGCTCGACGGAGCGGATTTGCGCTCCGGCTGTAATCAGGGCCTGCACCAGGGCTGGGCTTTCTGCATCAGGGTCATCCAGCTGGACTGAAAGCGACCCATTCCTGGCAATGACATTCTTGACGAACGGCAGGGCGTTGGCTGTGGTAACATAACCTGCTGCGTCACTGGTCAGCCTCACTTCCACTCCGCGCCCAAACAACCCGGCGCGTAGATTTTGTGGGGTATCGATGCGCACCATGCGTGTTTGGAAGATACCGATCAAGTCACACAGTTCATCGGCTTCGGGCAGGATGTGCGTGGTCAGCACGATCGTGCGACCTTCCGCGCGCAGGGTTTTGACAAAATTCAGCACCGTTCGGGCTGCTTCTGGGTCGAGGCCTGAGGTGGGTTCATCCAGGAAGACCACCGGGGGCTCATGTAGAAGGGCGCGGGCGATGGCCAGCTTCTGGCGCATCCCCTTGGAAAACCCACCCACTTTTTCATGCCTGCGCTCCCATAAATCCAGGTCGGTCAGGTAGCGCTCAGCCTGCTGAGCGGCACGCGCTGCATCCAGGTCATAAAGCCGGCCAAAAAAGACCAGGTTTTCGAGCGCGCTGAGTCGGTCATATAATCCGGGTGTTTCGGTGAGGATGCCTACTGAGCGGCGGATGTCTTCGTTCTCGGCGCCTAGTTTATACCCCCCGATCTGTAGCGGTGCCACTCGTAGGCGCAATCAATGCGGAAAGCATGCGTACTGTTGTGGTTTTACCCGCGCCGTTGGGTCCTAAAAAACCAAACACACTACCAGCTGGAATCGCCAGAGATAGCCGGTCAACTGCTGTGCGTGTCCCGAATACACGGGTCAACTCATTCGTTTCAATTGCGTTCATATTTACCTCCAAAAAACCTAAACACTCCTTTTAGTAATAGTATTTTTATCGTCTACAGGTCTAAAAAAATCTTAAATTTTAATTACGGGATCTGGAATATATCTTCATCTATAGTTTAATTACCCCCAAGCACGTGGTATATCTCAACCGATCTATCGTAATTTACCAACACTCCTAATCCGTCCGATTACATAATAACGGATTACCTAATTACCAGATTACCTGATTACCAGATTACCTGATTACCTGATTACCTGATTACCTGATTACCTATTTACCTGGTTGCCTGGTCGCCTGGATACCCGGTAACTTACTTCTTCTTATTCGCCTCCACCCGATACTTCACCATCCTGCGGATCAGGTCATACGGGATGGGCTGGTCCAAGGGAAACTGCACCGCCCCTTTTGACCATTTATAGACTGCGATCTCTTTCTGGAAGGCCTCAATTCCCTCTCCCGTCGGGTAAAATCCAATGTAAGTCTTATGACCGGCAAACCAGACCAGCATGCCATTTAGATCAAAACCGGGCATCCCATAGCTGATCCTTTCGACCGCCCCGGGTGCTGATTCCTTGATCACCGCCCTCACCTTTTGCAGGATTTGCTGTACGTCATCCGGGAACTGGGCGATGTATTCGTCAGTAGTGGTTGGTTTTGTTGAATTAGTCTCCATGCCGGTCTCCATTCCTATTTTATCTTTACCTCATTTTCGTCCGAACCTAGAAATTGCCTCTTGACATTTAGAACATATGTGCTATAATGGAAGAGCTTTTCTTCCACATCGGTTGAACTGAACCGATGTTAGGATGCTTTCCTATGGTTTATTCGAATAAAAGCATCCGTATACCGGTCAGTGTACTTCTGTACCGGTTGATCTGAACCGGTATGGTCTTTACCGGTAAAATCGCAATTATTTTTTGCCATCCATCTCATCTCTTTCAAGTATGTGCCATGAATCCGGAGATATTCCGCACTCAGCTGATATGCCAGACGTCACCTGCTAACACTGGATTGTTAAAAGCTCTTCGTTTGGTTTCGTTTTTTTTCAAACGATGTATAGCAGTTGCTGCGATTGCAGTATTTTACCTGTGGATCTGCCTCGGTCAATTGTAAAAAATATCCGCTAATTCGCCTCCTCTTATCCCCATCTCTTGACAATTTCCTCTTCTCTACCTATAATATAGTTATACTATAATGAGTATAGGTATACTACATTCTATGGCAGATGTCAATAATCAAGTTAAATCCACCCACCGCCAACGGCAAGCCCAGGCAACACGAGACATGATTGTCACTGCTGCGCAGGCGCTGTTCCTCGAACAAGGCTACATCTGCACCACCATCGAGGCCATTGCTGACCGTGCCGGCGTGGCCACCAGCACGGTCTACGCCATCTTTGGCTCGAAACGAGGCATCCTTAGAGCGATCCGTGATTCCTGGCACGAGCGCACCCACATCCGGGAGGTACTCAACAGCAGCCTTGTGACGACCAGTCCGGAACTGAGGTTGGAGCAGCTGGCAGAAGCCACGCGCAAACAGTGGCAAATGGGTGCCGAAGTGACCGCCATCTATACCGGCGCGGCTGCGGCGGACCCAAGAGCCGCTGCCGAGCTCACCCAGGCTTTGAGCGGACGGCGTGAAGGCTTGCAGACCTTCGCCATTAGCCTGGAACCCCACCTGCGGTCCGGTTTGGATGCCGCCCACGCGGCTTCCATCCTGCAGGCGTTGTGCCTGCCGGAGGTATTTGACGAGCTGGTCAGGCGTTCCGGTTGGTCGGTGGATGAGTATCAGACCTGGCTGGTGAAAACCTTGAAGAGCCAGCTGTTGGAAACCTAGGAGTATCTTATGATCCATGTTAAAAGGGTATATATCCCTGCCTCAACGGAAGATGGGCACAGGTTTTTGGTCGACCGCTTGTGGCCCAGGGGCATTAAAAAAGAAACCCTCAAAATTGAAGCCTGGACCAAGGACGCAGCCCCCAGTAATGACCTGCGCCATTGGTACGGGCACGACCCTGACCGGTGGTGCGAGTTCAACAAGCGCTACTTCGACGAGCTGGATGGCAACCCCACAGCGTGGCATCCCCTTCTTGAAGCGGCGCGTAACGGCAATATCACTTTGCTCTTCAGCACCAAGGAGCTTGAGCTCAACAATGCGGTCTCGCTCAGAGCATACCTCGAACAACAGCTAAAAAAGGGATGATGGCATGGCGGCAGGCACTCGCCCAAAAGTAGTGATCGTCGGAGCAGGTTTCGGCGGCTTGTGGGCAGCCCGGGCATTGGCGCACGCCCCCGTGGACGTTACCGTGGTGGACCGGAATAATTACCACACCTTCTTCCCCCTGCTTTACCAGGTGGCAGCCGCCGAATTGGAACCTGAGGACATCATCTACCCGGTGAGGAGTATCCTGCACCGTTATGCCAACATCCGCTTCCTGATGGGTGAGGTCACCGGGATTGATGCAACCCAGCACCGGGTGCAAATGGGCAGTCAGAGCATCTCCTACGATTACCTGATCCTGTCCATAGGCAGTAAGGCTCATTACCTGGGTGTGGCTGGTGCTGAAGAACATGCCTATCCTTTGAAAACACTGGAAGACGCCGTTGTGCTGCGTAATCATATCCTGTGCCGCTTCGAAACAGCCAGCTATGAGACGAATGCAGACCTGCGCCAGCAAATGCTGACCTTCACCATCGTGGGCGGTGGACCAACCGGCGTGGAATTTGCCGGAGCCCTGGCAGAGCTGGTACGGGTGCCGCTGCGCAAGGACTATCCTGACCTGGATTTTCACCAGGTGCGTATCGTGCTGCTCGAGGCGACCAATCGCTTGCTCACTGGCGTACCCGAACGCCTGCACAACTACACGATGAAGCACCTTAAACAGATGGGAGTCGATGTACAGCTGGACTCGCCTGTCAGCCAGATCACCTCGCGCTCCGTGGTTCTGAAAAATGGCACGACGATATCATCCGAGACCATCGTGTGGACCGCAGGCGTAGGGGGTGTCAGCTTGCCCCAAAATTGGGTTTTTCCTACCCGCCGCAATGGGCAGGTGGACGTGTTGCCTACCCTGCAAGTGGTAGATCACCCCGATCTATACATCGTTGGTGACCTGGCTCACGTGGAACAGGCCGGACATTCTCTGCAGCTGATCGCCACGGTTGCCACTCAGGAAGGCGAATGGGCTGCCAGGAACATCCGCCGCCAAGTTGCTGGAGCTGAGCCTGAGCCGTTCCAATATCACGATCCGGGTATGCTGGCGGTCACCGGTCGGAATGCTGCCGTGGTCCGCTTGGGTAGATTTACCTTCGTAGGCTTCCCTGCCTGGGTCATCTGGTTGAGCGTACACCTGTACCGGCTGATTGGCTTCCGCAACCGGTTGTCTGTTCTGATTAATTGGGCCTGGGATTACCTCTTCTTCGATCGCGTGGTGCGCCTGATCACCCCCCTGCCTAAGGAGCAGGCATTGGAGAAGGGTTGTTAAGCGTGGGAGGAGCGCCCATCACCACCCTGTTCCTGGATATTGGCGGCGTCCTGCTAACCAACGGTTGGGACCATGCTGCCCGGCTATCGGCCGCGCAGCATTTCAAGCTGGATTTTGCAGATGTGGAGGAGCGCCACCATCTAACCTACGATACCTACGAGGAAGGGAAATTGAGCCTGGACGAGTACCTGCAAAGGGTAGTCTTCTATCAATCACGTCCATTCCCTCCGGATGAATTTAAATCCTTCATGCTTTCACGCTCGCAGCCCTATCCCGAGATGCTCGACCTGGTCAGGGCAATAAAAAACCAGCATCCCATAAAAACCATCGCGGTCAGCAATGAGGGTCGAGAGATCAACTCCTTCCGTATCAAGATGTACCACCTGGACCAGCTGATTGATACCTTTGTGTCATCCTGTTATGTGCATTTCCGCAAACCTGACCTGGATATATACCGCATCGCCCTGGACGTTTCCCAATCGCTGCCTGAACAGGTAGCCTATATTGATGACCGGCCTTTATTTATTGAAACTGCCAACAGCATGGGTATCCAGGGCATACTGCACGTTGATGTAACGACCACACGCGCTAAGCTTACTGCGTTGGGGCTTTCATCCTGATTTATTAATTACTACCTAAAGGAGAAAAATGACCGAAGGAACATGCCGTATCGGTATGGTGGGATTGGGGGTTATGGGACGAAACCTGCTGCTCAACATGGCAGAACACGGCTTTGCCGTGGCAGGTTTTGACAAGGATCCAAAACAGGTGCAGCTCCTGCAGGCAGAGGCGGCTGGTCTTCCCGTGCAAGCTGAGGAAGACATCGACCGCTTCGTATCTGCTCTGCAGCCACCCAGGTCGGTCATGTTGCTCGTCCCGGCGGGACCTATTGTGGATAGCGTCATCCGCGACCTGCTGCCCCTGCTCGAGCAGGGAGATATGATCATCGACGCAGGCAATTCCCACTTCACCGATACCGATCTACGTGAGCGCACCCTGGATGCCAGGGGTCTGATTTTCTCTGGCATGGGCGTATCAGGAGGCGAGGCAGGTGCACGCCATGGACCGAGCATGATGCCAGGCGGATCTGAACCAGCCTACCGGCGAGTGCAGGATATTCTGGAAGCAGCCTCCGCCCACGTGGAAGGAGAACCCTGCGTGACATACCTTGGCCCTCACTCCGCGGGTCATTACGTCAAGATGGTGCATAATGGCATAGAGTATGGCTTGATGCAACTGATATCCGAGACTTATGACCTGCTCTCGCGCGGCCTGGGTCTGACTGATGACGAGCTGGGGGAGCTGTTCTCAAGCTGGAATCAGGCAGAGCTGAACGGTTACCTGGTGGAGATTACCGCCGACATCTTCCGTAAAGTAGATGAGATTACTGGCAAGCGACTGGTGGATGTAGTTTTGGACGCCGCTCACCAGCTGGGAACCGGCATGTGGACCTCCCAGGATGCGCTCGCCTTGCACGTTCCGACACCCACCATCGATACCGCGGTAGTTATGCGTAACCTGTCAGGATTGGAAGACCAACGCACGGTCATCAGCCAGAAATTTGGGTCACCGATACAACGCTTGACGAGCGAACGTAAGCCAGTCATCAATCAAGCCCGACGGGGGCTGTACGCCGCCACCATCCTGACCTATGCACAAGGCTTTGCCCAATTGGCCGCTGCTTCCAAAGCTTATGCCTACAATCTGGACCTGTCCGCCATCGCCAGGATTTGGCGGGGAGGCTGCATCATCCGCTCAAGCCTGCTCGAGCCGATCCGCGATGCCTATCGCAAGAACCCTGAGCTAATCCACCTGCTGCTGGACCATTCGCTCGGGGAAGCAGTAACCGAGCGACTCAACGACCTGCGCGCTATGACCTTGACTGCCATCGGGTCAGGCATCCCCACACCCGGCTTCATGTCTACGCTGGCTTATATCGACAGTCTGCGCTCGACCCACCTGCCGGCGAACCTGATCCAGGCCCAGCGTGATTTCTTCGGTGCCCACACCTACGAGCGCGTTGACCAGCGTGGAGTATTCCACACCCAATGGTCGAAAGGACAGGAGTAGACTTATGGTGGAATTCAAGCTGCCTCCTGTTGAGATCGTCATCTTCGGTGCCGCTGGAGACCTCACCTGGCGAAAGCTTGTCCCGGCGTTATATAACCTTTTCCTGGGTGGTCTGATGCCTGATAAGTTCACCATTTATGGGGTGGACTTAAAACCAAGCAGCCTTGACGACCTGAGTAAAAGATTTTTAGATGGTGTCAACCAGTTTTCCCGCCAGGGAAAAGCTAAAGCCAATCAGTGGAAGGATTTTACCGCTCATTTGGCAGACTACCTGACAGGTGATTTCAGCAACCCAAAGACTTTCGATGATCTGGCTAAAGCCCTGAACGGCCAGGACAAAGCCTGGGGCGAGCATGCAGAGCGAGTATTCTACCTTGCCACCCCACCCACGATTGACGAAGCCATCGTCCACAACCTGGGAGTGGCACATCTCGTCAGTGACCGGAAGCGCACCCGGGTGGTGTTCGAAAAACCTTTCGGGCATGATCTGGAATCAGCCAGCCTGCTGAACCAGGCGCTGCTCAAGACGCTGGAAGAATCCCAAATCTACCGCATCGACCACTACCTGGGCAAGGAAACGGTGCAGAATATATTGGCATTCCGCTTCGCCAATGCCCTATTCGAGCCCATCTGGGACCGCCGGTACATCGACCATGTGCAGATCACCGTGGCGGAACAGGTGGGAGTGGAACACCGGGGAGGGTATTACGACCATTCGGGGGCATTGCGGGATATGATCCAGAACCACCTGCTGCAGATCCTTTCCCTGATCGCCATGGAACCGCCAGCAGCCTTTACTGCCGATGAAATCCGCGCCCGTAAAGTGGACGTCCTGCGCGCCATCCGACCCATCCCCACCGACCACCTGCACCAGTATGCCTCCCGCGGTCAGTATAGCTCCGGCTGGATGGAGGGGAACGCGTGGCAGGCTACCGCAGCGAGCCTGACGTGGACCCCAATTCCAGTACCGAGACCTTCGCTGCCCTCAAGCTCTTTATCGATAATTGGCGTTGGCAGGATATACCCTTCTATCTGCGAACCGGGAAAAGACTGGCACAAAAAGTCTCTCAAGCCATTATACAATTCCGTCCCGTGCCCCATCAATCATTCCCGGCGTCTGCCAACCAGGATTGGCTGCCCAACCGCCTCGAAATCGAGATCCAACCCGACGAAGGCATCAACCTGCACTTTCAGGCCAAGGTCCCTGGGGTTGACCTGCGGCTAAGCTCGCAAGAGATGCGCTTCCGTTATTCTGAAGCGTTCAATACCACCCCGCCGGAAGCCTATGAAACGTTACTCCTGGATGTGATCCGCGGTGATGCCACCCTGTTCATGCGAGCCGATCAGGTGGAATGCGCCTGGAGCGTGATCGCACCTGTCCTGGAAGTGTGGGCAAGCGTTGCCCCTTCAGACTTCCCCAACTACATTAGTGGCACCTGGGGACCACCCAGTGCAGAAGCGCTCATTGCCCAGGATGGACGGCGATGGTTACAGCCAGTATTTCTCGACCAGCAGAAATCAGGAGGATGAAATGATTCACATTTATAACGATTTGGAAACAATAAGCCAGGCAGCTGCTGAGCTTTTTGCCGTTCAGTCACGGCAGGCCAGCTTGATCTGTGGTCGCTTCAGTGTGGCTCTTTCCGGAGGCGAAACCCCGCGACGCACATACGAATTATTGGCCGCCTCACCTTACCGCGAGCGCATCCATTGGGACGAGGTGCACGTGTTTTGGAGCGATGAGCGCTGCGTGCCGGAGGATGACCCGCGTAATAATGCCCGGATGGCTCGAAAAACACTGCTTGACCGTGTGCCCATCCCGGAGGAAAATATTCATCCCATCCGCTGTGACCACTCCCCGAAGGAAGCAGCCAGCAAGTATGAACAGCAGCTGAAGGAATTTTTCAGCACGTCAAACCCAAATTTCCATCTCGTCTTGTTGGGGCTGGGTGAGAATGGGCATATCGCCTCACTTTTCCCTCACACGGCTGTGCTCAATGAGCAAGAGAAATGGGTATCTGAGGTGTACATCGATGAGTTGGAGATGGACCGGATCACATTTACCGCTCCCTTCATTAACCAGGCCAGCCAGGTGGTGTTCCTGGTTTCTGGCGCTGATAAAGCCCAGGTGCTGGAAAACGTGCTCGAAGGTCCCTACAAACCTAGCGACCTGCCCGCCCAGCTGATCCGCCCGGCGGGCGCGAAACCCATCTGGCTGGTAGACAAGGCTGCCAGCCACAAGCTCACCATTCGCGATGAAGAACCTAATTAGGATCTGGAGGCTTCTATGCGATCTCTGACCTGGAGTCAGGTCAATAGTTGGCGCTTATCGCAACATAATCTAACCCATCGCTTGCCACCTGGAGAGCTCATCCAGGCAGTCAGGCAGTCGATGGGGGTGCATGCTCAAGTGATGTCAGCGGCTGAGATGGCCATAGGCGCCCGTGTGGATGGACTGTCACCGCAAGACGTACAGGCGGCTTTATGGCGTGATCGTAGCCTGGTCAAGACCTGGGTGATGCGTCAAACCCTACACTTAGTCTCCAGCGTAGATTTCCCAACCTACATCGCTGCACGCCGGCTGACCGACATCAACTGGCCGTCAATCTTCGACCGGTCTGGAATCAATCAGGCAATCTTCGACGCCTATATGGCAACCGCCCCCGAGATTCTGGATAGCGGTCCACTTACTCGCCAGCAATTTGTCGAAGCCGTGGGTGAACGCCTCAAATCGGCCGAATTACATAACTTTCTGGCAAAGGGAAGCTGGGGGACGGCGTTTAAACCCCTCGCCTGGCGTGGAGAGCTGTGTTTTGGCCCAAACGATGGACCGAATACCACCTTCGTCCGGCCCAGCGCATGGATTAATAGCTGGCATAAGGTGAATCCTGAAGCAGCTATGCTTGAGGTCGTGCGCCGGTATTTAATGGTGTATGGCCCCTCAAAACCACGAAATTTCCAGGTGTGGTGGTGGATGTCTGGCAGCGCTGTTAAGAACGCGTTCGATTCAATCGCAGATGAAACCGAAGAAGTCGATGTGGAGGGCTGGCGATCGATCGCGTTGAGAGTTGCTATAAACTCTATGCTGGAGATGGAACCGACTGGACAAGTACATTTGCTTCCAGCCTTTGATGTGTATACGGTCGGATCAGCTCGCGGCAAGGATCTCGCGCGACTAATTTCTATCGAACATCAAAAGAAGGTGTACCGCCCGCAAGGTTGGGTCAGCGCAGTGCTCCTGGTGGACGGTTTCATCAAAGGTATCTGGGAGTACGAGACGAAGCGTTCAAAGACCAACGTCACAATCAGCCCCTTCTCATCGATTACCGAGAAGGTTCAGGAAGGGATTGCCGCTGAGGTTGATCGCCTGGGGAAATTCCTCAATACCAAAGTCCAGCTCGAATTTAATCGGCCTTAATCCGATCGACAGGATAAATCGTGACATAATGGGTAGATGTATTTCTCCTTAACAAATTGCAGCATTGACCTGGAGGGTGCTTGCGGTTATGTTGGGTATGCTCGGGATCGATATCCCCGAGCTGGGGGATTTGGGCGGTCATTTGATCATACTGCCGGTAACAGGCACTTGATCAGACTTCATCGCAAGACAATAGGGAGAAAATCCGGCACTATCTAATATGAATTAAATGCGGGAAAGGAATAAATCCAAACATCTGGTAAGAATTGATTGCTAACGCATACCAAAGTTATAATATACTATATAGTAGATACCGAAGGAGAATAGCTTATGGCGAGCATAACCCAACCCCTAAAAGACGAGCACAGAGAGCTTTCCCGACAGATTGAATTATTAAGACAGACTGCGGATGTTGTCAATGAAAGCCTGACCACCCAGGCTCATGACAGGATCGAGCAAGCCCATACTTTTTTGACCCGCCAATTGGTAGCCCACGCGCGTGCGGAAGAGGCTTCCCTTTACCCAACGGTCCAAAATATCATGGGCAGCGACCTGTCCACCGAAACAATGGTGCGCGATCACGTCGAAATTACCCGTTTAACCGAAGAGCTGGATTCACTGCGCGTGCATAAATCCCAGCTTACCATCACATCCATCCAGACTGCGGCTTTGAGGCGTGTCTTATACGGTCTGTATGCTCTATTGAAATTGCATCTTGCCAAGGAAGAAGAAATCTACCTGCCTCTGCTAGACTCAAAACTTACCCCGGAAGATGCGCAAGCCATGTTTGAGAAAATGAATGCCGCCTTCGATGAAACGATGGCTGGCATGCCCCGTTAGACAATGTATCTTCTCCTTGTGGAGATTGGTTCTCTTTGCCGCTAAGCCATCGGGGAGGGCTGCACACAAGTCAAGCCAGATCATGGGTGGGGGCGTGAAGACCCTCAACAATAAAAAAATACAGCCAGTTCTTCGGCAGAACTAGCTGCTATTATAGAGATCGTCCAGAAAATACACCTTTCTTAAGCTCTCGGGTGGATATTTTGATTTATGTGGAAGAAGTTATTCGGGTCATATTTGGCCTTGATCTGTGCCAGACGGGTGTAGTTTTCTCCATAACTGGCTTTTACCGTATCTTGTCCTTCGTCCATTTTAAAGTTCAAGTAGGCACCACCGGTTGAATATGGGTGCAAGCTAGCCCAACCATCTTTCGCCCACTTAATTATGCGTTCACGATTGGTTGAATTAGGATCGACTGCAACGATGTCATGAACGAAATTGGCGCTCCTGTGTCCCCAAGGTGTATCATGCTCACCAACACGCCCAGCCATGCCGTTGACAGGATAAACATGGATCAAAGATTGCAGTGTCGGCAACTGCTTCCCATACTCGATGAGCAGATTGATCGCACCGTCATCGTAATGCTTAACAAAATCCGCCTGCCAGTACCACTGATAACCAGAGGGATACAAACCATCAAACATACTTTGTATAGCGGGGAATGGAAGCGGTCCAGCTAAATCAATAGCGGGTTTACGGAACTCGCGTATTGGCTTGATGATCTGTTCAGCATTCTCTAATGCTCCGGTATAGCACCATTGAATGAGACACATTTTATGCATATGATACGTCTCTGGAAATGGTGCTGCAGGTGGTACCATACCAAATCCGAAGAAACCACTGAGCTCTTCAGGTGCTTTCAAAATGAGCTCCTGCCAGTAATGAAAAATATCAGCAGCAGCCTCCATGGGCCAGAACATAGGTCCACCATAGCCTGTGCTGATTGGGCTTGCCCGGAATAGAAACGAGGTGACGATACCAAAATTCCCGCCCCCACCCCGAACTGCCCAGAACAAGTCTTCGTTATGGTCCTTGTCTACGGTGACGAAACATCCGTCTGCCAGGACCATATCCACGCCGAGCAGGTTATCGATGGTCAGCCCATAGCGCCGAGCAAGATATCCTATTCCTCCGCCAAGGGTCAACCCACCTACGCCAGTAGTGGAGATGAAACCCCCTGGTACAGCTAAACCGAATGGATAAGTGGCATGATCAATATCTCCCCATATAGCTCCACCTTCCACACGAACAGTTTTTGCTTCGGGGTCTACCCGTATTCCCCTCAAGCGTGATAAATCAATCACCAGGCCTCCTTCTACAGTACCAAAGCCTGGCCCATTGTGAGACCCGCCCCGCACTGCTACATCGAGTCCATTATCGCAACCAAACGCGACGGCACTACTGACGTCGGAGACATCGACGCAGCGTATGATAAGTGCAGGGTGTTTATCAATCATTGCGTTATATACCTTGCGAGCCACCTCATATTGCGGGTCGCCAGGCTGGATAATATCACCACGAATTTTGGTCCGCAGTGCGGCAATCGCCTCCATTTTGATGCCGGTAGCCTTTTTTACTTCAGTATGGATGTCGGACATGAAATTCCTCCTATTATATTAAGTCGGATTCCCCACTCCTGGTTGTCTTAGTGTTCCCATCAAATGATTAAACGACATCTGATGTAAGACAATTTTACTCCGAATTATCAAATTTTACCAGTGGTTCATCCGGAAGAGTACCTGTATTAATATTCAGTTCAACCTCAAAATTGATTAGAATTTCTTCATATAACTTCAGTGCCTGACCAGGATCACGATCGGATTTTCTCCAGGATACAAGCCTGGTAATGTGAAAAATTATTGGAATCGTGAACCTGACACCAGAGTGGGAGAAAACCAGGGATTGCTATTTATCCCTCTAATACCAAAGTCGCTAATGCGAACAACCGCGACCCATCAATGTTCCAACAAACTCCTGCCATATTCATAGAGGTAGGATAGTGATAGCTTCATAGATTGTCCACTTCAGGTCTCTCGATTCGAAAACGCATTAGCTCAATCCCCCATAGCGTAATGTTTTCCTTGTGACGCAGCCCGCACTTCTCGATTACCCGTCTCGAAGCAAGGTTACCCGGGTGGACCAGGGCGATGATTTGCTCCAGGCTCAGACGCTCGAAACCGAAACTCAACGCGGCCAGCGCAGCCTCGGTGGCGTAACCTTTCCCCCAGTATGGTCGGTTGAACAAGAAACCCACCTCGGTTTCACCGAGCTCAGGTAGATATTGCAAGCCAGCCCACCCGATCATCATCTGCCCAGAACTCAGCACGACTGCCCAATCACCATAACCGTAATGCTCCCAATGCTCACTCTGCCCTGCAATGAAACGTTCGACCTTATCAAGGGGAGGTGGGATGGGGTTCGGGAAGTAGCGCAGTACGCCTTCAGATAGGTAGATATGGTGCAGAGACTCAGCGTCTTCAGGTAGTAATGGGCGTAAGGTCAGGCGAGCCGTTTGGATGGTTGGAATCTCAAGGGTCATCGTTTGAAATAACCTAATAGTTTATCGCCGTTATCTTCTCGCCAGGGCACATATTCCGCCTCCCGCTTAGGGTCATTCATAAACAGGGCAGAAGACCACAGCACCATGGTGGCGAATTGGATGGCGACAAACAGATCGAGCTTAGCCGATTGTTTTTCAGGCAAAGTACGAATTTGGGTATACCCAGCCCAAAAGGCATCTCGCATGCGCTCCCACTCACTACCCCACGCCCAGGTGCATAGAGCGACGGCGATATCCCACATCCAATATCCATAGCCGCAGTCCTCGAAATCAATTGGATAAGCTTTCCCGGCTTTGAATAGCACATTCTCGGGGTATAGATCAGCGTGGATCAAACCATAAGCATCCGGACCCTTGCCGAACGATTCCATCTGCTGTTTTGCTTCCTTGGAAATATATTGAAACGGTTCTCGATATATTGCAGGAATGGAAGCGACAATCTGTTCCATGGGATGCCTGAACATGCTGCCTCCCATTTGCGAATCCCAATCCCAATGCGGGCGGCTGAACCCGGTGGGAGGTTGCCAACCGGCGGAAAAGGAATGCATCTGGGCCACGACCCTTCCCATAGCGGTGAGGTGTTTTGGCCGTACTCCCTTACGCAGCCGGCGACCATCCAACCAGCGCATCATCGAAATGACCCGTCCTTTCGGCACTCCGGGCGTGGCGATGCTGGTCACGAGTTTCCCATCGGGTGTCTTCACCGGCGCAGGCACAGGCAGACCTGCTTCCTGGTTCAATGCTGCCAACCAGTTTAATTCTGAAACAATCGTGTCTTCATCGCTGACAGCATGGATGCGGAGGACATATCGATTTGAGACAAAGGGGGCAGCATCACTAGTGTGTATGACCGCCTCTGGTAAATCAACACGATAGATAATATTTTCGCCATATTGGATGAAGTCCAGGCGCGCATGCTTAAGTCCATAAGCCTCTATGGCGGTGTTTGCTAATCTCCTCAGCCTGGATAACCGGCCGCGGCGGGTCAGTTCTCGAAATGGTCTCATAGTTATCTTTTCACTCGGTTAATTAAACGATAGAAATATTGAAATGTTAGGTGGAGAGTCTATTCAAAAAAGATTAAGCGATATCCAATTTCTCGGGGAGATGTACGACGAACTTGCAGTGGTTGTCTCCCTTGAGTGCAGATTCAAGCAAATCCACCTGAAGCGTTTGCCCATATATAACTTCCCATGGTTTCTTGCTGAACCCACCACTGCAGTTACAGAAAACTGCATTCAAATGAATATTCCCATTCTTGATGGCTTCTCGCGCCCATGGACAGTGACAGGCAAAATAGCGCTTCAGGATCGGATCTGTTTCAGCCAGGTATTGTTTGGTATTGTAGGGGATTTTCGCGATGTACAAGAGCTTACCTTCCCGCACACCACTTTCGGTCTCCGGGTGGTCCGTGACGTATTCGATTACCTCGTCGGTAATTTCCTGGGAAAAGAATAGCCTGCCCTCCTGTTGACACTTCTGTAGCTGGTGGATTAATTCCTGATGTTTTTCCCTCAGGTATTCATCGATATCAGCTGATTTAATATACTTTTCCCGCTCATCGACGAAATACTCGTCCGGTAAATCACGCAAACAGCCAGATAGCAGCATCTCAACAGCCGAGTACCCTACAATTTCGATCAAACGATCCAGGACCGGGAACATATCAAATGGTTTATCGGTGGAAGGCAATCCTAATGGGGAAACGCCAATCCCGGCAAAGACTTCATCACGTACGGCCTCACCATACAGCTCAGCTACTTTTTTATATAGATTGGGCTGGGCTTCAGCTCCATCCAACAGCTCCACGAACCCAACATAGACGGCGTTATCCTTTATGAATAATCCGTAACGGGCCAGGGCGAGGAGATTCTCATAAGTATTTAGTCCCTCTTGGATCAGGATGTTACTAAACTTCCAGGTTGATGATCCATCAGCCTTATCACCCGATGTAAACCGATACTGCTCGAACCGTTCAGCGATCGCAATTGAAGTCTCAATCTGAGCATCGTTCAGCTTGCGCGTTAGAAGCAGCTCTCGAAACCCCTCTAAATCCATATCTCCTCCTCTTTACTATCCACAACATCCATTACACTCTCACTACTTCTCTACCTGGAACGAAGTTCACTCGAGCCTTCCAATTCTCTGCCTCCTGTCGTAGTTGAGCCATCATCGAAGATCAGATGATTAGAAGATTTCATGCATGAAAGGTCTCATCGGTGGGAACATGGCTCGCAGGGCTGAAATTTGGGATGGATCAGGATTACCCCAACCGCGCAGCGAAAAATCCTGCGGGTCTGGCACCCCTGAGACCAGAGCAGATAGTCCCTGGATGGTCAATTCGAGATCCGTGTCTCGCGATCTCGATACACCCAAGTTGCCATCAACAGACTCAAAATGCCATGCACCTTCATTCCAGGGGCACACCGGGTCAATAATTTTAGCAGAGAAACTGCCTTCGCCGACCTGCATTCCACCAATCTCATCAACATCCACCACGCGGCTCATGGCAGGGCGGACTGCGCTTTCAACTTTGACTTGAATATCTGCCAGCCAGCACTCGGGATATTCATCCTCAGGCAGCCACAGCTCAACCCGATCAGCCTGGTCGACATGGCGAGCAATCCAACTGAGCAAGATATTGCGTGCCCGGCTGGTCTTGTAATAAAAGCGGGTAGCTTCGAAATTGAACTTCGCCACTTCCTCGCCGAGGATTCGGTACAGCATCAGTCCTTCAATGTTCCCATCCACAATTGCCAGGGCAGTCCAAACCAGGTTCTGATTCACCCTTCCCATGTCCGCATGATCAAAGAACGCCATGCCGTGCCGCTTCTCCCGCATCCCAGCCAGGTACTCACGATAATTGTCATTTGCCGCTCCAATGAGCTGCAGCTTAATTTCTCCGACGGTATCCATTTTCAGCAGTGGTGATAAGGAATGCGGTGAAAACCTGACAAGCTTGGTCAATGGGAATGCTACATAGCCCAGGCGTTCGTAGAACGACTCACGGAATGGATAGAGGTTGGAGAAAGTTTTGCCAGAATCGTGGTCGGAAGACAGCAAGCTCGCCATCACCTGCCTGCAGTAACCTTTTCGCCGAGCGGATGGAAAAGTTGACACACCCCATACCCCGCTAGCCGGGAATAACTTGCCGCGCACATTCTGTTTCATCGGTGTGCTGACGGCGATGGAAACTGGACTATCGTCTTCAAATAACGTGTGGCAGTTCATGCCATGGCGCTGGCGGACGATAGTGTCCCATTCATCTCTATTACGGATAGGCGGAGAGGCAGCAAGGGAGTACGAGTTCAAGGTAAATAGAGTATTGAACATTTCCTCGCCCTGTATTTGGCGTATCGATGTTTTCATGGTTACCCACCTTCTGGATTGGATGGTTTTTTACAGAAGACCAGGTGATATAGGCGTGCAAACACGTACCATCGCCTTCCTTTATTTTACACTGACGTTCAATTATTTACGATAATTTGGTAGCATTTTATACGGCTGGTTAGCTTAGAATTATTCACTACATAATTGTTTGTTTCAACTTCTGATTATCGTGGTTAAACCTATACTGTGCTAATTTGCTCCACGACCACCCAAGCTGGTATTTTTCTGAATGCGCTTTTCAATTAGCTATTTTCGCTGGTGGTATCCATGGAACCGAATCTGGATAAGCACAAAAATAATTCTATGCTGGCCATCTTTTCTCCCACGGCTGGTAGATATCATAGATAGGACCCAAGACAGATTGGTATAAAGCATTTGCATGAATTCTCCCTCCGGTGGTCATTGCCGTAGTAGCGCCCATCCGCTTTAACCTGCGCATCGATTCGCATAATAATGCACTCGCCAAGTCCTGCCTTTGGTGCTCTGGCATGGTTCCGACCGGTTCAAAAATACCGCAGCGGGTTACATCGTCGTACCAAACAGTGGTGAATGCTGCTACCTCACCATCTGGAGCGACTGCCACCAGGTCCAGGTCGCGACGATAGAGCGGGGCAGACTGGATGTTAAGGTACCACGATCCGTCACCCTGGTATTTATCATCCGGTTCAGTAGAATGGAATGCCCGCCAGGATGCCCAGCTGCGGGATGGTAATTCAGAGCTCTCCCCCAGGGATCGAATTGTATAACCATCTTTCACTGGGCAATTAGGGATCGGCTGATCCAGCTCCCGCCGCCATTGGTGTTCGTCGGCGTCATTGATGTGGGTAAATCCCCGCTTTGCAAGGAGATCCTGCCGTTGCAAATCTCCCGCATCTGTCCAGACCCACAGCAACGAACCCCCTTTCCGGCTTGGGGCACGTAAATGCTCCTCAGCAAGGGGTAGCATGTCCTCCTCCAGGTCGGTGTTTTTAAACACTGGATGGACCTGAAGAAACGCCTGCCCGAGTTCTTCGCAGTTCAACACAGCTGTAATCTGCCCATCTTCCCGCTCCCAAATAAATACATCCTTTTCTAGAGAACCATCCCCCAAGTTGAGGATGCCGTGCCAGCGCCAATAATCCAACCGAGCAACCGGCCAGCAGAACATGCGGCGGTCATTCAGCAGGGACACCTCCCGCAGAAAACTACGGATTCGCCAGAAGTCATCTTCATTACTCAAATTCCGTACTGAGAATTGAGCCATTTTTTCCTCTCGACTACTTGAGTATAGTTTACGGTAGAGGGGTGCTCTCCGGTTTCGCTCACAGTTTCTTCCGGAGATTTATCTCATATGCTTGTGATAAACTAATCAATATATTATAAGGATTTTAATAAATAATATGAAACCCAAAATCGATAAAACTAAATTTGGCTCGATCACCCTAGCCGGCGAAAAGTTTGAACACGATATCCTGATCCGCTTGAATGGTAGAGTGGAGAGACGCAAGAAGAAGTTGTCCAAGGAAGTGTACGGCACCTCACATACCGTATCCCTGGCTGAAGCCGAACTCGTGTATCAGGAAGGGGCGGAAGCTATTATTATTGGATCAGGTCAGGAGGGCATGTTAAAGCTTTCTGACGAGGTAGTGGCATTCTTTAAAAAGAAGGATTGTAAAGTGATGCTGCTGCCCACACCCGAAGCGGCGCATGAATGGAATAAGGCAAAAGGCGCGACCATTGGGCTGTTCCACATTACCTGTTGATTATTTCCAAGCTTAAAACCGCATGAAACGCATCACTGTGTTCGTCAAGGTGGTCTTCCTTCTCAGCGTATTGCTTTCCTCCTGCGCATCATCGACAGGAGAACCAACCGCTCTATCAACCGCTACACCAGTTGCTGCCACATCATCATATACGCCATCATACGCGCCATCTCATACACCTATCTACACTACCACTCCCTCGTCCACAGCAACTCCCACCACCACTCGCACGCCTACAATCACACATACTCCGACCGCGACCCTCACCCCATCCATTACACCCACACCTACGTACAGCCTACCGACCATCACCGTGCAGATGCAGGCTAACTGTCGTTACGGACCCGGTAAAGCTTACCTGTATGCCTGGGGGATGGATACCGGCGATACCGGTACGGTGTGGGGCAGGAATGACTCGGGCACTTGGTTGTGGATCCAGCCGGACCAGATCAAGTACCAGTGCTGGATCGCCGCTTCGGTGGTCGAGATCCACGGCGATGTAATGGCGTTGCGGGTTGCGCCTGTGCGCCTGCCACAGTCCGTCCTTTATGGCCCACCCCAGGGCGTAACAGCCGTGCGGGAGGGAAGCTCGGTTACCGTGTCGTGGCAGAGAGTCAACATGACCGAGGATGATGACCGCGGCTATATGATCGAGGCTAACGTGTGCCTCGATGGCAACCTGGTCTGGATGGCCGTCGCCACCATCGAGACATCCTATACCTTCACTGATGAGCCAACCTGCTCGGAGAAATCGAATGGTCTGCTATATACAGTGGAGAAGCATGGATACACCGACCCGGTGCCAATTCCATGGCCGTGAGCAGTTTTATTATATAATCAACCAGAATCATTCTTTTTTTTACTTGGATAGCTTAGATTGATCTCTGGTTCTGTTCATCTGGAATTGATTTCAAGGTAAGCGAAGATCAGTCGAAGACAACTAAATATGAGGGGACAAGGTTTTATGAGGAGGAAGCATTGAATCAAACCCTTCCCTATGTCATCGAAACCCACAACTTGAGCAAGACGTATAAGAACATCAGGGCATTAAACGCTTTGCAGCTGAAGGTTCATCAGAATTCAATCTTCGGATTCTTAGGTCCGAATGGGGCTGGAAAAACCACCACCATCAAGCTTTTGCTCGGGTTGACCCGGCCATCTGCTGGTTCCGCTACCATTTTTGGCATGGATAGCGTCTCCGAGAGTGTTTCAATCCGCGCCCGGGTCGGCTACCTGCCCCAGGAACCTCATTTTTATAAATACATGACTGCCCGCCAAACTCTGCGCTTTACAGCTGGTTTTTTCTTCAAGGGACCCAAGCAGGCGATAGAAGATCGTGTGGATGAGATGCTCGAGCTGGTTGACTTGTCTGAAAAAGCTGACCGTCCAATCCGCACCTTTTCCGGTGGTGAACGGCAAAGGTTGGGCATCGCCCAGGCTCAGGTAAATTATCCTGACCTGCTCATCCTCGATGAGCCAGCCGCCAGCCTGGATCCGCTGGGTAGGCGGGATGTGTTGGAAGTCATGTCAAGGCTGCGAAAATACACTACCATATTCTACTCCACCCATATTCTGGATGACGTTCAACGCGTCAGTGACACCGTGGTTATTTTGAATAAAGGTGTGCTGGTAGCAGAAGGTCCTATTGAGGAGCTTCTGGCAGGCAGTGAAGGGGTGATTTATATTATTCACCTGAAGGGGGAGGTCGATTTGATTTTAAAGGTAACTCCAGTCCCTGCCCTGGGTGAATGCGGTCAAGACCAGCCAGCAAAATGAAGAAAGTATCTGGCAGGTGAGCGTAACTGATCCGCACACGGCTGAAGCTCAGCTACTCAAGTTGCTGGTCAATGGCCCGGTCACTGTGACCGAATTCCGTCGTAAACAATATGAGCTGGAAGACGTGTTCATGCAAGTCATCGAGGGAGGCCAGAATGTCCGGAAATGAGGCGTTTGAGTTAATAAGCGGAACGGGTTGGAGCCGAGGACTGGACAACATGCTCCGCAGCGGTCTGGCCAGATGGTTTAAAACGAAAACCTGGTGGATCCAATGCCTGATCTGGGGAGGACTGGCTGCGATCTTTGTCAGTCCATCAATCATCCTCAAGGAACCGCCGCGGCTTTTAGACTCGTTACTGATTTCATTTATATTTGTCGGCCTGTTCCCAGCGGTAGGAGTGATTATCATTATGCAAGACGCCATCGTCGGTGAGAAAAGAGAAGGCACGGCTGCCTGGGTGCTTTCCAAGCCGCTCACACGCTCCTCATTTGTCCTTTCAAAGGTCATCGCTAATTGTGTCGGTATATTGGTGACCATGATCGTTGTGCCTTTCTTCATATCTTTCACCATCCTATCCATTGGTCATAAATCCAGCTTTTTCTCACTCGGTTTCGTTGGGATTATGGGGGTGATATTCATCAATCACTTTTTCTTTCTCTCGATGACTTTGATGCTGGGATCATTTTTCAACAGCCGAGGACCGGTTATCGGAATTCCCCTGGCTGTTTTATTCTTACAGCAGAATGTCCTCTATTTTGTGCCTGCCTTGCGTTATGTATTGCCCTGGAACCTGGTTGTACCACTGGGAGACACGAACCCTCTGGTGATATCTCTCGTCATGGGAACCCCGGTGCAACTGGAACAATTGATTTTGTTGCTGGTTATTGCGCTCGAGAGTATTTTATTTACTATAATCAGTATCTGGCGCTTCAATCGAGAGGAGTTTTAAATACCAGAATGATATAGCTTAGCAGAAACAAGCCAGCCTCAAACGGGCTGGCTTGTTTATTTTAATTCAAACGATCTAATTTTAGTTACCGTTGAAGGGTTGCGAGGTCATTTCCAGGCGCAACTCTCGTATTCCATCGGTTATCTCCGTACCACCGGCAGGAAGATTGGTTTCACCACTGGTGCACCGATCACATCTACCTCCAGGGTGAATTCCTCGCTGCCTAAAGCATTGCTGGCAGTGACGGTGACGGTGTACTCTCCGGGCTCAGCATAAGTGTGGGTTACATTCGCGCCCTGCTCTGGGGCGGAATCGTCTCCAAAGTTCCAGGTGAAGGTGATATTGCTTCCAGCACTTACCGTTGCTGTGAATGTGGTTGTCTCACCAAGCAAGGTGGGGCTGTCACTCTGGGCTGCCAACCCGGTTATGGGAACCTCGATGGTGAAAGCTGCGGGTAACACATTTTCCTGGCAGTCTCCATTGAAAAGGGTCAGGTCGTACGTCCCTGCAGGGATGCCAGCCGGGACGACCGCATTGAGCACGGTTGGGCTCACCTGTGTTACCGATATCAACCAGGTTTCACCCAGCATGAGCACGGGTGTGGTGACGAAATTGGTGCCGGTGATCACCACGGGTGTGTCTGATTCCGCTGAACCGACGGTGGGTGAGATGCTCAACAAAGCGGGAGCGGGGTTGGCGGGCAGCGGTGAGGTGATCTGCACATCGTCAATATACCAACCGACGTCTGAGACAGAAGAATCACAGCCGATGCGCCAGCGGATGATGACCTCCTCACCGGCGAAGTTGTTCAAGTCTACTTCGACCTGCATCCATCCAGCGAGGTCACCCACCCAGGCATTTCGACCGCCGAGTGGATTACTGTAGCTGGTGCCCACAACGCCGTTATAACCGTTCAAAGTTATATAGGGACCCAGGTCATCCCATGAACCTCCACCGTCAGTGGAGATTTCAAGCACTGCACCATCATAGTTCGCGCCTTCGAACTGGTAGAGATGCCAGAAGGAAAGCTGGCTGCCACCGCCTACCGTTATCGGCTCGGTTGTCCACAAACGGCTGTCAGTGATATCGCTGTCATCTGGCACGAACCAGGCGTGCGTGGGGCTGTGCGATTGGTCGCTGGATATCACCCAATGGTCTGTCCCCAGCTCTGCAGCATGAGTCCAATTGGCATCCCCTGATTCTATATCATCCGCAAAACTGACTCCCAGGTTGGCAGTCGCAAAATGGAATGGCTCTGCCCAGGCTCCAACGCCGCAGGTATTTTGGTCCTGCACGCTCCACCAGTAGCACCTGCCCCCTTCGAGCGGGCCGGGAGGCGTAAAGGTCGGCTCCTCCAATTCGTCGGCGAAGATCGGTGAGGGGAACAGCGGACTGCGGTCTAGGCGGAAATTGTACAGGCTGCTGAATGGTGCACCTTCCCAGGTGAAGACGGGTTGGAGAGGCTGGTCTACCGCGCCATCTGTGGGGTTAAGTAAGACCGGCGCATCCGGCACAGCATTGAAAAGATCAAGTGTTAAGGCTGCTGTGAATGTGTTGGTCGTCTCAACGCCCACCAGGTCCATGGCATAGCTGCCAGGCGCGGCCAGATCTGTCTGCGAGATGGTCAGCGTGCTGGTAAAGGTTGGGACGACGGGGTTGACCGAGAACTCTGCCATGGCACCTTCAGGAACCCCATGGATGCTTAGGTCAACCGGGTTGATGAAGCCGGGCGTCTCCTGGGTAACCGTGATGCCGTAGACGGCTGGGTCGGGAGCACAGATGCTCACGGAAACAGGGTCAGCCACGACGGTGAACGGGGATTCCAACAGGTTGCGACCATCCAAGGCAGGCTGGCCGGTATTAATTGGGTCCAGCCAATCGCTCAAGCGAGTGGCAGGGCTGCCACCGCCAGTCCAGGAGGTGAAAAACCGACCGTACCAGTCAGAATCATCATTACCACAGGCGGCATAGCCGCCATGCAGCTGCCCGATGATGCGGTGGTTTTGGTCGAAGAGCGGCGAGCCAGATGAACCCGGCTCGGTGGTGCCCAGGTCCCAATCGGTGATTCTGACGTGTGTGCCGTCCCCTGGAACGCTCGTCCCCAGGTAGGACGTGACCGTGGTTGGGTCATACTCAAAACTGATGCGCTTTTCCTCAACGTTAGGCTGATGGATAGCTGTCGCGTTGGTGGCATCTGTCCCGCTGTGGTCCCAGCCTGCCCAATAGACGTTGAAGGCAGGATCAATCGGGTCATCCAGCTCCACCAGGGTGAAATCGGAATTGGAAGATGCGGACCGGAAGATCGAACCGGTGTTGTACTGATTCAACATGCCATCGCCGGGTTGGCCATTGATCGGGTCATTGACCGGTCGGCACCATGAGTTTTCATAGTTCCAATAGGTGATCAATGAGGGGGCTGTGCCGTTGGTGACACCGCAGTGGTTGGCAGTCATGAAGTAGCCTTTAAGGTCCTGCGCAGTGTTATTGACCAGAAATCCCGTGCACATGAAGCTGCCACTGACTGAAATCATCGCTACTGAGCGGATCGGTTCCCGCCATTCATCCCCTTCTGGGCAGACAACATCCACATTGCACGCCCCGGAGGTGACGGTGTGTACACGCCCAAAAGCAGCATAACCGTGGTTAACCGATGTTAAGGTCAGGACCAGTTCTCCGACTTTATCGGTAGGCAGAGTGACTTCAATGACCACCTCATTACTAAGCAGAATCGGTGTCCATAACTGTCCATGGGCTTCATTATCCGCCGAAGTGAACGGCCCGACAATCCGGCCTCGGTCGGGGGGATACAGGAAAAGTCTGCCTCCCTCGGGCATCTTATATTGGGTGAACCCAAAATTCAACGAAAGCGCCTTTTCCGATCGCACCCGCAGACGCCATATGCTGGTACTATCAGACAGGTTTTCCCACGTGCCGTAGTCCTGGGTAGTAACATTCACCGGGATGGGTTGGGCGAAGCGCGGTGGAAGCCCTTCAGCTGCGCGGGTTTCGTCCTCGAGCAGTAATGCCGGGACGTCCACAGGCGGCATCACCAGGAGATCAACCGCTTCCAATGGTTGGGGCGTGGCGCTGAGCGGTTGAGGCTCTTTACCCGTTGACCTTGCGTTGGCAATGGATAGAGCCTTCCCGCTGGCAGCTAACACTGCCAATACGAACAAAATAATTACAAGCCGAAAAATTGGGGGAATTCGTGATATGGTCTTCATGTTTGTCCTTTTCTAAAAAAATGGTATTGTAGTCTGTTGGACTAGCGATCTCACAAGGAAACTGGCTTGAAAATTTAAATACAAGCTTTTAATCCGTATCTCACTCGTGCTCTAATGCCTACGGTTGCAAGCAATGTGCCGGATGGGTTAATAGGGGAACCAATTTACTCTGCTATTTCGAATCCAGTTACACTTTACTCTCGCAGACCATGACCAGGATTTCGCTTAATGGAAGATAGCCAAACAAGGACAAACCCCCTCCCAAATTGTGAGTAAACATGACCCCTCGACACTCCATATCGTAAACCAAGCTTGATATTATAAGAACCAGGGTCATACCTGTCTGGTTTTTCCTGATTTGAGATAAAATCAACCATATCGGCTAAGGTGCATCAAAGAATTGGCTGATGTGTTGTTCCAGTTTGGTATCCAGGATCGGTTTATAGCTTTAAATTGTTTTATAAACCGCCCGGCACACAAATTTAGAATATAAATTCAACAATATAAATCCGGATAGATACTCGAGTACGTAGTACTTAATGCAAAAGATATTTATCGACCAATAAACTTGGGAGGGATATGACAGACCAATTTGTTCTAACTGTTCGCTCACCAGCACCAGAATTCAAACTCCCTGCCAGTACTAGGGGTGAAATCGGACTGAGTAATTTCCGCGACAAGAATAATGTTTACCTGTTCTTTGTGCGCGAATTTAATTGAATGCAGTGCCGGAGCCACGCCGCCCAGTTGGGGCGCTTATATAACGATTTTAAGGCAGCAAACTGCGAGATTATCTTGATCCTGGGGGATTCTCTGGATAAAGCCAGACGATACGCTGAGAGCCAGCATTTACCTTTCCCGGTCCTGGCAGACCCAGAACGCGAGGTGTATCATTTGTACGGTTTGGAAAAGGCAATGGTCTTCATCCAGCGCACCGCCTCGATCATCATCGATCAAGGTGGGACAATAAGGTATATTAAGACGACCACCAGTCCCTTGGTCTGGCTTCAAGAGAGCCGGGAATTACTGGATATGATTAAGTCCTTCCAGAAGGAAGGCTGATTTTTAGGTGTTCTTAGCCCAACTCTGCCCTCGAGGCCAGGTTTTATAATGGGTCAACGCGTTAAGTCTACGGCGGAACCCTTATAGTCACCGGTCAAGTTATAGGTGCCCTGTGAATCATCGTGGGTAAAGCTTAATGTACCAGCTCCATCGCCACTCACCTTTACATCGAGGGTAAACATACTGTTGTCGTAATCATTGCCGCCGCTGCCGGTGAGGGCAAAACCCTTAATAAAGGCACACTCGTCCAGAGTAAGGCTGTCGCCAACATCGGTCATCTCGAAATGGAATGTGCCTCCATATGGACACCCGATGCTGGTAGGAGTCTCCATATCCCAGTAATAATATTCAGGCAGATAATAGATTTCGTTGTCGACCGCGATCATCATCTCCAGGGTGTCGGTAAAGTCAACCGTATTTTGCATCGCCATTGGAACATATGAGTTGTACAGCACGCCATCACAGGTCGTCTGCCGCTCTGCAGGAGTACTTCCCTCCACGAGAAACGCCGTGACGATCTCATCGGGGCAGGCATTGCCGCGCCCAAAGGTTACATGCGCCCCACCTTGGGTTGTAATCAGGTAGCCGTCTGCCAGGCGGTTATAAACATCAATACCGTACTTAACCGGTGTGATCGGGTCGGCAGTCGCCCCCAAGACGAGAGTAGTGATCCCTGAGGCTTTTAGAGCAGCGGGGCGCTCGGTTTCACCTTGCACAGGCCAATAGACGCAAGGTAAATCACCGTAGAAAATAGAGCCAAGGTAAGGCACCTTTTTTGCCAGAGCTTCGCCTTCAGCCAACATTGCCTGGGCGCGTTCATCTGCTGTACCGGCGTAATAGCTGTAGTCGTCACAGGTAATAGTATAGTATGCAGCATCTGAGTAATCGGGATACGGAATGGGCTCAAGCGTTTGCGGATCCTGCGAGAGATCGATATATAACAGGCGGAGCAGGGGGACCAGGTCTCCCTGGTAAGCATAAGCCAGTGAGCGGAGCAGCATCTGGCGTGATCCTTCTGTGTAGAGCTCACTGCTGACCACATATTCGAGATCAGCGTAGGAGAATTGACGATCCACCACCCCACCAGAGGGAAGTGGGAAGCTTACCGTTTGGGGTGAGGCTAATACTGTCGCCGCGAGTTGCTGGTAGGCTCCCAGCGCGTCACCACCAAAATCCACTGCGCAGGTTTCTTCTGCAGTGCAGCCGTTGAGGGTATCCATCAGGTCGTTATAGAAGCTATTCACCGCTCCCGTATAAAATTCAGGTCCTGTGAGCGTCAGGTCGACGGTTCCGTCCAGGATTAATCCCCCGAGTCCTTCGGGATGGGCGGCGGCATATGTTTGTGCATATTGCGTTCCATAGCTTTCACCATATAGCCACAATAACTTGGCACCCATTGCCTGGCGGAAATCCTCCAGATCTTCAACTGCCTGGTTTGTGCTGTAAAAGGGCAAATTCTCAACCGGTATGCCCATCTCGGTGATGCAGTCTTGGGCAAAGGTACGGGCAACGTCCAAAAAGGCAGCCTGGTGCTCAGGGGTGTCGGTACGCCAATCTGCCCGGTAGAATGCAACCGCAGCGTTCACGCACTGCGTCCCGCCCGATTGCCCGATGCCGCGCTGGTCAAAAAAAACGATGTCGAAGTTCTCCAGGACGGCCGGGTCGAAATAGCTGGTGTAATCGTCGGCTGCCGACAGTCCGGCATAACCGGGCCCACCAGTGGCTGTCACAAACATGCCCTTAGGCTCGCCACTCGCAGGCAGGATGCCAAAAACCACCTTGATCATTTCAGTGTTGCCAGGATTGAAATGATCCAACGGGACTTCTAACTCCACACACGTAAATTCGCTGTTGGGGCAGGGGTAGCCGCCCAATGTTTCAAGGATAGTCGCCATGTCGGCAGGAGTCGTTGTCGGCGTGGAGCTCGCCATCACGGCAGGTACGACGGTTTTCGTGGGTGTACTTACCGCCCTGGTAGGAGGAGGTTCCGCCTCGGTTGGTGAGATCGTGGGAGCAGGGTTTGTTGTGGCGGGCTTACAGCCAGCTAATAGAAATGTAAAGAATAAAAGGATGGACATAAACCTTCTCATTGGAATTCTCCTCCTTGTCTGTTTGCAGGCTACTGTGGACCCTTATAGGATGAATTATATTCTGAATTCGATAGGATGTGCCCGATTTTCCACCCTGCCCAACCCTTGTTTGAGCAGAAGGAATTACGTGATGCTGATTTTTCGAACATGGAATTTCCTCTCACTGGATATAGCATCTATTCATCCCAATATAAGCTTGATTTCATTATAAAGCATTATTATTTGAATAATTATGGTCCGATACGTCATGTATCAGTGGACCAGCATATTAAATTGGATCAATTTAATAGCTAAATTGTATAAGGAGAAAAATGAATAATTACTTACTGCTTTACAGTGGTGGAAAAATGCCTGCAACCGAGATGGAACGTAAGTCAGTCACCGCTGACTGGATGGTGTGGTTGAATAAATGGTCCAACAATATGGTTGACCAGGGCAATCCATTCACTCCCATGGCAAAGAATATTACCAGCGATGGGAGGATCCACGATGGCGCAATTGGCGCCATGCCAAGCGGTTACACTGTGATCAAAGCCAATTCCATGGATGAAGCGTTGAAAATTGCACAGGGTTGCCCTGTCCTAAAGGGTGGTGCCACCCTGGTGGTATATGAAACCTTTAACGCAATGGGGTAAACGGGTATCAGTAACTTGGCAAAATTAAATGAAAAAAACCTCCTGTAAAAATAACAGGAGGTTTTTTAGTTATTGCCATTTCCTATTTTGAATCGCAAAAAACAAACAGGGCAATTCCATCAATTCTTATTAATTCCTGAGTATTCCGGTGATGAACTTTCGATACGATCTAAGATTTCTAACAGCTCGTTATTGGACGGGATATCTGACATATTGTGACCGTAATGAACAAAACGTGCCACTCCATCCCTGTCTATGATTACCTGGGCTGGTATGCGTCCGAGTTTAAATAGGTTCACTTCCTGTCCGTACTTCTTCAAGACACTTGATTTTGGATCGGGCAAGCCGATGAATGGCAGATCATTTTTTTGCCAATAGGATGAGAAAGCGTTGGCGTCTTCTGGACCGACCACAATCACCTGGGTGTTACGTTTTTTGAATTCCGGATAGTCGTGACGCAACTGCGCCATATGCTCACGGCAGAATGGTCACATAAAACCACGATTAAAGACCAGCACAACCATGGATTTCCCGCTAAAATCAGATAAACGAACCATCTTTTCATTAAAACATTTCAATGCAAAATCTGGAGCCGCTGCATTCAAAGAGATTCTTGGCATAATCATTCCCTTATAGCTGAATTTGGCTTAAAAATGATGTGATTGCTGTCATGAACACCTCAGGCTGTTCCTCATGGGGAACATGCCCGGCCTGACTAATTACCGCCAGGCTTGCACCAGGGATTTCATCAGCCAGCCTGAGGCTGTCTTTCGTTGGCACAATACGGTCATCATCACCGGTGATCACCAAAATCGGTGCAGAGAATTCGTTCAAGTGTTCAGCCAGGTGCATTGGCCGGCTGGCTAAAGTAAATTCCCACAACGCTTTGTCCCAGTTCTCAACCTTGAAAGGCTTTAGATAGTATTCCTCCATTGCAGGGGGTAGGCGCGAAGGGTCATGCCAGGCTAGCTTGATCAAATTGCGCCCGCGAGATAGGATTTGACGGGTGAATAACGGACCTAAACGACGCATCTGCGGGGATGCCAACATGGGTTGTAACCATCCCGGTACTCCACCGCCATGGTATACTGCCGGGTCAACCAGGATCATTGCAGCAATCCTTTCGGGATGCGCCACCGCCGCCTGCATTGCGACGGTGCCACCTGCGGAATTGCCAACCAGGATAGCTCGCTGCACTCCATAATGGTCCAGCAACCCTGATACCAGATCCACCTGGGTTTCAATGCTATAAGGATTTTGCCTCTTCCATGAAATGGGATGCGCCGAAAGTCCGAACCCCGGGCGGTCGTAGGCGATCACCGTACCCAGCCGGGCAAGTGGTTCCAATACTGCATTCCATGAATATAAACTGGCTGCAAAGCCATGCAAGAGCAGGAACTCCGGCTCCCCCTGCCCCTTTTTTTTGACGTGGATATCCAACCCATTGAGCTCGATGAACTCAGAATCTTCATCCGCCAATTCTCGCGGTGGAAAGGTGCCTTTGAGGCGTGGCACAGGTATCAATAATGGTCCTACCAACATCATGGTCAAGCCCCCTGCTAAAACGATCAGTCCGGTACGCTTTTTGGGACGGCTCATGCTTTGCCTGCGAAGGGTTCAATACTGCTATCCACCAAAGGCTTTCTGGGCAGCAGAAAAGCCGCTACCAGTGTCACTGCTACCAAAATGAAGGCGATCCACGTGGGTATCGCTACAGCGGGAACTCCGGCGAACTTGATTGCAATCCCAGCCAACGCCCATAAAATGACCCCAGTATAGGCAACATCCCGCCTGGTAAAAATCATCAACCCTGCAATGATGTATACAGCTACCAGCACGATCCCCATCCAGATTACTGAGCTAATCCCGAATGCATTCCAATTCAGGTAATCCAGCAGGCTGGTGATGTTCGCCACCGTTGCCACGGTGATCCACCCCAGGTAAATGCTGAATGTCAGCTGGGTGGTATATCTCTCACCGGCCGATACCTGAATCCGGCCAATACCCAACCGCAAGTAGGTGACGATCAGGGTGCCTAACAAGACCAGCATTGCAACTACGGTAAGAGCAAACAGCTCATAATGCCACAGGAAGATCCAGGTGATGTTCGCCATGCCTCCCAGACAGATCCACCAACCGGTGCTCCGCAGGCGTGGGTTTTCTCGCTGCGTGGGCATTGCCTGGAAAACCGCAAACGCGATCAGCCCAATGTAGATCAACCCCCAGATTGAAAACACATAGCCAGCAGGGACAAAATAAACTTTGAACATGTCTGAGATTTGCCCGGTGCCCAACCCATTGATGGGTAGGGCGTTGGCAAGCACGTTGACGACGATGGTAGCCGTAATGGTCACGGCAACAGAAATTTGTCTTAGCTTATCATTCATTTTTTTTACCTCGCCTAAGCAGAAGTCTGCTTACTCAACCAATCCAGGATCAATGCACCATTATCCCCAAGATAGTGCGCAACAGCACGGCGGTAAATCATGTAAAATTGCGCCACTGCCTGGTTTGAGACTCCAAAATTATCCAGTAAACCATACAACCAGGCAGCAGAGTGATCCATTAGGTTAATATCCCCAAGGATCAAAGCGGAATAGATCAGCTGGGTGAGGTTTTCATTGGCAATCTCCATATACGACGATACGATCGGTACGTCTTGCATGCTGGAAGCAACATAACTAATGATTACAGCTTCATTTTGAAGGAACCTGGTCAAAGTCTGCGTGTAATCGTCTGGAAGTGGCTGCACCACCGGCATCGAAGGCGGTGCCTCTAGCAGTGATTCAATGATGCTCGGCACCTGCTGCACATGGCTACCCAGGTAGTATCCGGAGATACATTGGATGACCGAAGGTACCACGAGGTAGACCCCACCTCCAAAGGTCAGGGGGATGCCTTTGTTGGCGAGGAATTCAGACATAGTGCGCAGGCTGGCGGCACTATTGAGTGTTTGAGCGGCGGATAAGACCAGGGTTGGCTTTGTTGCTTCAATGGCTTTATCCAGGTCTTGGAGCGGTACATTAGCGCCCAGGTAAACCACTTCCCAGCCTCTTCTTCGAAGCAAGTAGGTGACCAGCAGCAGGATGAAGTCATGCACCTCTCCCGGAGGGCAGGCTGCCAGGATTCTCCCTGGCTGTGTCGGTGCAGGGACGGCGGTGAGCAGGCTGTTTATCCGGCGGGTGGCGATTGCCGAGGCAAAGTGTTCCTGATGAACGGTGATCGCACCGCCGTACCAGCCTTCGCCGATGTGTGCCATGCCTTTTTGCAGCACTTCGGTGCAGACTGTTTCAGGCGCGGCAATTGCAAACGCCTGGTCCAGCACCTGGTTGGCTGCCTGGTCATCAAATGCCAAACAGGCGCCAGTCCACTGGTCACGCAGCTGATCGATCATGCCTTCACCCAGGCTTAGATCAGCCTGGATGACTTTATTTTGTGTAGATGGAAAATGGTCTTCCGACTTCTGCGATTTCCACATCTCGACTGCCCGGCTGATGCTCAGGCCCTCTTTTTGTCTTTCTACCAGCCATTTGAGCATCTCGATATCCTGCCTGCTGTACAGCCGGTGACCGCCAGCTGTCCGCTGTGGTTTGGGCACCCCATAACGCAGCTCCCATGCCCGCAGCGTTGCCGCGCTGAGGCCAACTTCTTGCATCACTGCCTTCAGATTATAAATCGGGGTGGTGTCAGACATTGGTTTGCCCTTTCAGCAGAACTTTAGTATAACGGATTGTGCCAGGTGGTGGTCATCATGAGATATTCAGAGTAGGATTATACGGGTGCGAGGGTACCTGCAAAGATGATCCAGGCCAGGACGGTCTTGGCAGACAGGCTCAGGATGATATACACCCGCTCACCAAACAGATAATCCTTCCAGGGTCCCACTTTCTTGTATTGGAGGAACATGTTCACAGCAAAAATGTTAAAAAACACGAACAGCGTGGGGATAATGGCATATACAAACGCGGGTGGCTTACCACCAGAAAGTGACCCAACGAAATAGAGTACGATCACAATCCAGGGGATAATTCCTGCTATCGAGCCAAAGATAAAAGAAGTCCAATCTGTCTTCTGGGTGGTCTGATTGTGGAGCTCCATTAGCAGTCCAAACAGGTTCATCATCGCATTGATTCCAAAGATGAGGATGATCGCACCCAGGTCATAGATCCCAACTAGCATTCCAATGAGCACAATCATCACCGATGAAGAAAGTGCATACTCATAAAACCGTACCGGGTTCATTTTCTTCTTCAGGTTGGATACGTACAGTTTATTTCCAAATGTGGCAAGGAAAAAATGTGCTGCAGCCGATATCAGCAGGAATATTGCCACGGCTGGTCCGAAGCGTAATTCGAACACCACTTTTGGATCAGGGACCAGAGCCATCTTGCTTGTGTCAAACTTCAAGAAGTTGGTGTAAATGGGATAGGCTTTATCATTGCTCAATACGATCATCAGGATACCCTGGATGAGATGTAAAAAACCCATTCCCAGGTTAAAGCGCCGTAAACTGATATATTTCTTAATGTCGTCCATTTTTTTATTCCTTTTTTTAGTCGTCACCGTTCCCGGCGACTGTGATCAGGTATATTAATTATCGTCTTTAATGTACAAATAATAATAACATATTGTATAGGTTTTGTACAGTATAATGGATGAGTATCTGATTAAGCTCCTAGAAGATTAGATCTTGAGCGTCATTCCTGCTGGTAAAAAATGTGCCAGGTTCACCTGCTTGAGGCAGTAGTTGCAGCTCGCTCTATTAACCACCAACAAAATCACCCAGGCTGAGCTGGGTGATTTTGGTTTTGTTTGTTATGACTCTAGTAGAGATAATGAAAAGCCTATCAGTGACACATACCGTTGCCCGAATCGGTAAAGGTCTTGCCCGCCACCGGGATAAACTGCCAGTCATATCCGCTCGGATGCAAGATTAGCTTGAGTACCCCCAGGGTATTGTCGTTATATACTTCACTATTTGCGATCGTTCTATTGATGGGTCGGAGACCCTTTCCGCCAGTCCCCACCACGAACTCACGTATCCCATGCATAGGGTCAGCTGCGCCACTTGGGTCTTGGGGTGCGAATCGTTCATAGTCATGGTCGTGTCCATTTAAAACCAGATCTACACCGGCATTGTAGAGTATTTGCCAGAAGGGAACTAAGCCGGTATCATTTCCATGCTCACCTGAGCTGAAGCGGGGTTGATGCCAGTATGCCATTGTACACAGCGCCGGATGAGACGCCAGGTCTGCGCTCAGCCACTGCCCCTGCGGAGAATTTACGCCGCATCCACCCACTTCAGAACAATTGGCATTAATTACCACGATATGCCATGACCCAAGGTCATAGCTGTAATATCCCTTAGTTGGGTCCCCGGCAGCTGCACCAAAATAACTAAAATAACCGGAAGCGTTTTTGGTTAAGTATTCATGGTTTCCCACGGATGGGAACGTACGCGCTTTTTGACGCCCCCAGGAGGGATCATAACAACTGGCAAATTGACTCGATGTTCCTGACTCATATGCATTATCACCCAGGGTGATTACTGTTCCTGTGATATTGTCTATGAGCGCAGCCGTTTGTTGGGCACCCGTTGTTTGGCAGGCAGCAATGTCACCCGCTGCGACTACCACAGGGTCGGCACCTGAAGGGCTGGTAGGAGTTTGCGTAACAGTAGTTGAGGCATTACCAATACTATGCAGCGCATCGAGATAAGCTCCATAGCCAGACGAAGTAACCCACTCGGCTGCCGATTCAATTGCTGTGCCTTCTCCCCATTCATTAAAGGAAGTAATAAGCTGAAAGTTCGCACCAGAAGCAACCATGTTACTGATATCTTGTTGCCAAGTTGCCAGGTTACGCCCCAATCGTGGTGTTTCACCTGCCTTCCAAAACCCAGGGCTGACTGTGAAGCTATATTGACCCACGGATGCTGACGCCCTGTCTGGATTATACTGGTGCCATCCATCTGGTTGGTTGGCACATGATTGGTATCCTGGGAAGATTTTTAGCACGATATAGGCATTCACTGTATTCGCCAGGTGCCAACGATCCACCATGGCACAGCCATCGTTCGGGTCCGCATAAACGAAAACCACAAAACGGTTGTCGATGCGCAGGTAATTTGGATCGCTGCCATATTTATCCCTCAGGTAGATCATGTCTGAGGTTATAGTGCTCACATCCGGGTTGCCCACACCTTCAGGCTCATAATAGATACCCCACTTGAAAGGAGTGCTTACAGCCGCCGACAAGAGCGATGGGACCTCTTTATCCGTGGTTGATCCCTGTCCCCACCAGGAAGCAATACCTGCTCTGATATTCCCATACATCATGGCGCTTATTTGCCGCTGGATAATTGACGGATCAGCCAGGTCATAATAACCCAGGCTCGGCTTATAGTTGGTGTAGGGGTAAATGCCTTGCTGGGTCCATCCACCTGGGAACCACGGGTAATAAAATGCGGCTCTAATCGGAAAGGTTAATGAGATTAAATTGCTTATCTTTTTTGTTGCAATCGAGCTGTTGGTGGTATTACCAAAGGTAGATTGATTCTCCGGCGTTTGAGTAGCGGAGCCTACGGTTGTATTGGTTGAGCTAACGGCTTTGCTGTTGACTTGTAGAGGACCCTGACTTAAAGCTGCTTTAGAAATCGTAGAAGCAGGGAATGCGCTGCTGGCTTTTGCCAATACACTCCCACCTATTGACAGGCATAAAATGATTACCAGTATATACCTGAGTTTTAACCAGTTATTATTCATACTAATCTCGGTGTCCCACCTTAATTTATTTTGCCCTACCCCGGATGGCGATTGCCTCTCCTTCGTTTTCCCCTGTGTAATCCTTTATTGCTAGTCGAATCTCCACCCTACAATGAGCTCATATAAAGGAAAATCACCAATACGTTATTGGTGCGCAATTCAAAGTTAATTGCATGGGTTATTATAATAAATACTATCCAGTTAGTCAAGTTTTATTTTCTCATTATTCAAGAGACAATTGAAGTCAAGCTGCCATTGCAGGATGGTAAGAAGGATACTTTCCTTGGTACCGGATAATTTTATCTTATTCCAATTCTTTGAGCTCGTCCAAGATCCGCTTGGCTACCAGCCTACCCGAAATCATCGCGGTTGGGATGCCCGTACCAGGGCGAGTGCTGGCACCCACGAAGTATAAATTGCGGTAGCGTGGGTGCCGGTTGGCCGGTCGAAAATACGCCAGCTGGGTCAGGTTATGCGACAGTCCATGGGTAGACCCTTTGACCAGGTTATAACGCTTTCGCCATGACAGAGGATTGAGTATGGTCTCAAACTTGATATGCGCTTCGAGGTCGGTAATTCCAATGGACGACAACCGGCGAAATACATGCTTTCGTGCCTGATCTGTCAGGTTCTCCCAATCCTGCTCGCCATTCTCAGACAGATGCCCCACCGGTACGATGGCAATAAGTGTTTCCTCACCAGGCGGAGCCATGGACGGATCCAATCGGGTTGGCGCGTGGATATAGAGGCTGGGATTAGCCGGTAGATCCAATTCCCGGATAATCGAAACGAAATTCTGGCGGTAGTCATCTGCCAGGAACAAAGTGTGGGGACCAAGGGTGAGATAGGGCTTATCCACCCCCCAAAAGAAGCTGATCACGGAACACGAATATTGCATCCGCGATATTTTTTTCGCCAGGGCATCTTTAGGCAGCAGGTCATTATAGACGTAAGGCAGGTCAGCATTCGCCAAGATAATGTCTGGTGTAAAGTGTTGGTTGTGCTCAAGGTCGAGCCCCGAAGCGCGCTTGCGGACCACATCGATCTTCTCAACTGTAGTGTCGAAAGCAAACTCCACTTTAGCCTCTCTCGCAATGGTCATGAGAGCTTCCACAATACTGTACATCCCACCTTTAGGATACCAAACCCCATGCTCCATCTCAGTATAGGGCATTAAGGAGAAAGTGGCAGGGGCCTCAAACGGGCTTAACCCCATGTATATATCCTGGAATGAAAATGCTGATTTTAATCGTGGGTTGTCGAAATATGATGCCATATTGGCATAATGTTTTACCAGCGGCTTTACCTGGAACAGCAAGGGAATATTGCTGAAGGAGAAAAAATCGGTAAACCGGCGAAATTCTTTGTCCACCAATTTTTCCATGCTTATCTCATAATGGCGTTTACCTTCTTCATGGTAACGCTGGAACCCTTGAAATGCGCCAGACTCGATTGTTTCAAGCTGGTTTTTGAGTGATTGCTTGTCGGAGGTAAGTGCCAGCTGGCTGCCGTCGTCAAACACCAGTCGGTAGGACGGGTCAACTTCCTGGAGATCCAGCAATTTTTCCATCGGTGTGCCCAGAGATTTAAATTCGGCCGCATAAACGGGATGCATCACCATTAGGGTCGGTCCGATGTCAAAATGGTGCCCCTCACGCTCGATCCAATCACACCGTCCGCCTGGATTGGGATTCCTTTCAATCACGGTAACATGTATCCCCTTTGTTGCCAGGTGGATTGCCGCACAAATACCCCCGATCCCGGCACCAATTATCGCCACAGATCTCGATTTCATCATTTCTCGCTGTGATCAGTTAATATCACTTTTTCAGTTGGTTTATTTTGCATCCGATGAATGTTCAAAAAAGACGCAATGACACGTAGAACCATCCAGAGTGCTGCTTTGATGTGTTTCCGTTCAGGGTACGCAAGGCGCAGGCAGTATTGATCTTGTTCGATCGCTCTCAGCTGCCATTCGAAGCGGGCTAAATAGCTAAATCCCGCCAGTCGTAAGCGGAAGTTCTTTACCTGTGAAATGTATTGCCTGCCCGTATTTAAATATTCGTGTGCCAGCTGTCCCCTCACATAGACCCACTTACGGAACGGTTCATCAGACGTATGGTCCAAGGAAATATGCTCAGCGTCAATTATCTCACTGGGGATATTGTAATAACCCAGCTCGATATCGCCCACCATGTCTCTCAGCATATGCACCACGTGTGCTCCACATACCGCATGATATCGGTTGGCACCTTGTGGAGGTGTATCTCGATGACCGATAAAGTAAAACATATATTCTGTGACTGCCTTGGATAGCCAGAGGGTGTATTGGGATAATTCTATTTGGGAGATGACCCGACCACACCGCTCAACATCGAATTCCATTACGTTCATCATGTTGCGCAGGTAGGCTTGCAGACCGGAATCTATTTCTAAATCATTTCCAACCATGTCCACCAACATTTGTTCCTCTGGGTACAGGACTTCGGTTGGTTGCCTGTTGTAACATGCCTCTAAAAGTGAACACTGGCGGGTTAATATCGCCTGCTTTTCCTGTGCAGTACCTAAATTCGTATCAAGCTGGTCATCAACCCAACGGAAATATGCGTAGGCGCGGAACGCGTCCTGCATGCGGTCTCGGTCTGCCAGTAAGCGTATTATGAAATAAGTCTGATTACTGGCAGCCTTAGTGATCCTGGCAGGCAGATCTTTTTTCCCCCCATTCTTGGATGAACTATCGGGAGATAATGCTATCAACATGACAATACTACTTTTGTGGTTTCGCGGCACAAGTATACCCCATTATTATTACCGAATAAAAAAATATTTACCTGGAAAACCTGAGGAAGGTGGAAACCTACTTTCAATTAAAGCCAGCCGATCGTTCTGTTTGCAGCTGATACAGGGTGTCCATTGCTATGGCGTATCAAGCTGAATAATATTATGTGAATCAGGTCAGTGCGGAAAATTCAGGCGAACCTAAAGCAGCTCTTGGTAAAGTCCTTCCATCTTCTCCATTTCAAGCTGCTGGTTTGCACGGTTCGCGATGATCACTGGACCCAGCCGGCGGAAACGATCGGCAAGCTCGATATTGCTCAGCACCTGAACCAGCGCTGCGGCTAATTCATTGGGATCACGCTGGGGTACCATTAATCCGCTCTCTCCGGGTGTGAGCCATTCGTGGAGGGCAGGCAGATCAGTGGTGATCACTGGTATACCGCAAGCTAAGGCTTCCAGGATCGAGACTGGTGTGCTGTCACTCGATGGCACAGATACGACGACATCAGCCAGCCGGTAAATATCAGCCACGCGTTCATAAGGCTCCATTCGCTTAACCCAACGTACCGCATTGGCTAAATCCAGTCTGGTGATCAACTCTTCCAATCTACTTTTATAATCCAGGTTTGTATTGTAGTCGCGCAGGATTAACCTCACTCCAGGAAAGATGGCGGTTACTTCTGGCAGTGCCTGGATGATAATATCCAGGTTGTAGATCTGGCTTACCCCGCGGGGGCTGAGAATGACCGGTCCGACACCCAGCCCCAGCTCCTTACGAAGGCTGTCGTTCGCAGGACCCGGGTAAAAGTGTGTCAAATCTACCCCCCATTGAATCAGCTGGAGGCTCGCGGGGTTAGCACCATTGTTCCTCGCAACGTTAAGTAAATCCAATGCATCAGCGGTGACCAGGTCAGCTCTCGTCAGAACATACCGCGCCAGCCATCGCGCCAGGCTTGTTTGTTGGGAAAGCAAGTAGAGGTCGCTTCCCCAGGGTGTTATCACAACAGGGTGGAAACCACTCGCCGCTGCCAGCCACCCGGCAGAGTTGACCCGGTGAGCATGCAATATATCCGGCCGCCACCGGTGCAAAAAACTCCTTAGCCAGATTTCCCAAATAGGAAAGCGAATGATCGGGGCATAAATGATCTTGGACAGGTCAATTACCTGAATATCCGACCAGGGCTCTCGCAAAGGAATATCCGCCAGGAGGCATACTGTATGCCCACGCTGTGCAAACCAGCCCGCCCATCGACGGGTGTGAGTATTGTTGGGGTCGGAGATTAAACACAATCTCATGGTTTTTGAAGGAAGATCAAGTAATGTGTTTTTGCTATCCCAGGTAGGTTTTCCCAGATTTCAGTTATAAACCTGCCATATCGCAGGATTTGGGCAGCATAAATGGGATGCAATTTTTGAACATGTAGTATTTCCATGCCTGGGAATAACTCACGGATTTCTGGTAATGGTAATTGATGCAGACTGGCATTACGGGTTCTGAACATGTCGTACCAGACGACGTGACCGCCTGACTGTAATACTCGCCTCATCTCTGAAGCGACTTGCAGCCTGAGGTGGATATCCTGGATGGATGAAAATACAGTGGATTGAGCTACGAGATTAAAGCACTTATCCGGATACGGCAGGGCTGCACCATCACCGATTAAAAAGGCGATCCCGAGTGGAGCGAGCTGGCAAGCAGCTTTGATACGGTACTCCATCAGATCGATTCCGCTCAGCTGTCCAGGTGAAAAACCTAAACTGGTTAAAAATCGCAGCAAATTACCATTGCCGCATCCAATATCCAACACATTTAGTTGAGCCAAGCTCGAGTAATATTTGCGAAGCAAGTCAGCTACCGCCCTTTCCTGAGCCTGGCGATAGTAAATGGCTATGGGATTGAGCGGATTCCAAATATAATTTCGATCCTCTGGATCTGGGTTATATTGGTCGGTATACATTTTTTTCAAGCGGTCGATTTCGTTGGTCATGCACCTTTTCCAGTTAACTGGTTGAAAATACTGGCAAGCTGCCCAGTCAGGTGGCGACGTTCGAAGGTTTGGATCAATTCTTGATCTGACTCAACAGAAAGCTTATCATTTTCCCATAATTGATAAATACATACCAATTGGTCCACGATTTTTTCGATATCGCTGTGAGGCACAATCACGCCTGCATTGGCCTTGAGGATCAGGTCTGCACAGTCACCGGGATCCGCCAGGCATAAGATTGGTTTTCTACACGCCAGGTATTCATACAGCTTGGCAGGGACGAAAAGTTCGCTCCCGGCACCATAAGACGCGATGAGCAGCAGCAGGTCAGCAGCAAACAGGTGGCTCAACGCCTTTTGATGGGGTAAATAGCCCATAAGTTCAACGTTTCTGTCGAGCTTTAAATTCGTAACAAATCCATGCGTTTGCCTGTCTATGTTGCCAATAAACCGAACCCGTATCTTATCCCGCGGTAGGCTGCCAGCATCTAACGCCTTGCGGAGAGCCGTTAAAAAATATTCACTCGACCTCGTGTTATGGTACAGTGAACCCAGGTGAACGACGGTAAATATGGTGTTCTTTCCTCGATCCAAGTTTATATTCGGCATGTCCTCCTGGTCATAACCATTGGGGATGGTGATGAATTTTTCAACCGGTATGTCTGGATATTCCCGAGTGTAATACTGGAGCGACCTTTCAGTATTTACTATTACCCGATCCGCACCGGTAAAAACACTGCGCTCCAACCGTACATTTACTCGCCGGTGAAATTCAGTGGGGTAGCTAACCAGGGTATTTCCAGTCCACGGATCGCGTAAATCTGCTACCCACGGCAATTGAGTCCGATGATGCAGATGCTGACCAATCAGGTGAGCACTGTATGGCGCAGAAGTCGAGTAAATCACCTTTATCTCATCCTTTGCAATCGCTTTCCGTCCTGCTGAATTGGCAAATGGCAGCCAGCCTATCTGTCCATCGACGACCAGCAGCCAACGGCTGACGGAGTTACGCAGCTGCCAGGGCAAGTGGGAGGGCAGCTGGAGGATGGGTGTGTGAGTAACCGGCAATCCATCAGGGATTTCATTGGCCAGGCTTGAATCCTGGAAGTCTTGAAGAATCACGGACGGTAAGCACATGCGGTGACCAACCAAACTCAGGCAAATACTTGGCGAACTTTAGTGTGCGTTGCACACCCGCCCCACCCATCGGAGGGAAGTAATAAGCGATCATCAATACACCAGGCTTACCGTTCATCCGCGTATATCTTTCCTGTATAACGCCATCCACCAGGTAAATGTTGTGCGCAACGGCCATAGATGTTTAATGGTTGAATTTACCTTATGGCTGCGGATTATTTCTTTGTCTTCAGCTGAGCTATCACCCGATGAATATCCACATCGTGGGCACACCGCTGTTCTAGGGAAGTTTTTACCCTGGCGGTGCTGATATACCCTGATAATGTTCCATAGGAAGGGCAGTGCTTCGCGCCTGACCGGTACCAAACTGGAAAATCTGGCAAGCTGGACATCGGAACCGAACAATGTTTGGATATCCTTCGCCTGGTACTGCCTCAGGTGATGATATGGATGGAAAACATTCCGGCACGCTGGGCAGATCACGGTATTATTTTTTAGCCGCTCATTATAGGGAACCGTAATCAAAATATATTTCCGTGCCAACCGCATCAGCTCGCTCAATACGTCCTGATAGATAGGTTCAGGAAGGTGCTCCAGCATTTCCATGCTTAAACTGGCATCAAATGACCCGTCGTCAAAAGGAAGCCGGGAAGCATCCCCCAGCAAACGCGGAGCCGAGATATGTTGCAGACCAGCTCGACTCAGGTCTACTCCGACTTTAAATCGATTCGGTTCGGGCAGGTCAGTGTAGACGCCATTACCGCAACCAACGTCTATAACCGAGCAGACGTCTGCTGGTAGCCATTCGGAAGCAAATCTGGCACGTTCCCTGTCGCCATCACGCTGTTGCCAGGTTTCAGGTGACCATACTTCCGGATTATTGAAATAAGCTTGGTCGTATTGATTCTTCATTCCGTTATCAAGGGCGAGCTGTCCTTTGAGGGATTAGGGCAAGTAAATAAGCTTGCAGACTGTGATCTTTGATCAATACAATTGCGTAATAGGCGATGCTGATGCAAGCGGTACTGATGATCATCCAGATCGGGAATGAGGCTAGCCGGTTCGTTGCAGCAATCAGTACCAAGGCAGGTATGGTTGCAAATAAGGCATACTGTAAAACCGAATGGAACGCCTTATCCCATGAAACCTGGGTAAGCCTGAGCAATCCCAAGGCCAGACCACCATAGACCAAGACCCCTGTAACAGACCATATGACCAGTGTAAAGTATATATTATTGGTCAAACCACCAATTACCAGGGCAATAACCCGAGAGGTAAGGATAACGGAATTAACCGCCAAGGCTAATTCCTGTCTTTCAAGGGTTGCAAAGAGGGTGGAAAGAGGAGAAGAAATAAATAAGATGAACATCCAAGGGCTTAGAATCTGTGCGTAACGTCCAGCCTCCACCCAATTTGCGCCAAATACAATCCCGAAGAGTTCGGGACCTGCAATCCCCAAAACTACAGCAGGGAATAAGCCGATGGCAACCAACCGTCGGAAAACCAGCTCAACTGATTTTGACAGGTTTTCTGGGTTGGAGCGTAGTTCTGCTGACCGCTGGTAAAAAACCTGCGCAATCGCACTTCCAATCAGCGTCATCGGCAGCACGATCATCCGGTTCGAGAGCGCATAATAGCCCACGACGGTGGTGGAGAAAAAATATAGCAGCATCAGCGACGGCAGCTGCCAGGAAAGATTGTTGATAAAACTGCTCCACGAGTCAACCAGGGGAAATTTGCGATATCGCTTGAGATTAGCAACTATTTGCGACTTGTGAATATTATTGATCAAGAATGATCCGTAATCTTTAAGCACCTGTACTCCGAGCACGATAGCAAAAATAAATGTGCCTGCCAGGTATGAAAAAATCAAGCTGGCTGCATTTGCCCGGCCGAGGTATGCCAGGAATATCGGAAGAGCACTGGTGGTTAAAGAAGCTGCCACCCTGGCGATTGAGAGCCGACCAAAATGCTTCGTGCGTGAGTTCCAGTAGTTCAACGCCGCAAATAATCCCTGGATGAACAAGCCAATGGGGATCAGCCAAAAAAATTTATACAGGTCAGGAGATTTTAAGAGGTTGGCCAGGTTTTGACCAAAAACAAGGATAATTACCCCGGCAGCAGCACTGATCCCAAAGGCAATTGCCAGGCAGAGGGCGAATAGATTCCCTGCGTCAGCATCATCCTCCGGCAGCATGATCGCGTATTCGTAGCGTAAACAGATCACGATTGAGATGATGCCGATCATCGATGTGAATACGTTAAGTACACCAAACGCTTCAGGAGCAAATAGGCGGGAGATTATTGGGGCTGTGAGGATGGTGATAACTTGAGCGAGGGTGGTTCCGCTTACAAGCTTAAGTACATTGGAAAAAAAACTGCTCCGCTTATTAATATTTGGGGCAGTCATTAATACCTGACCTTATCCAATTGTGATCGAATTACCCTGAATGCAGACCACATGCTCGCAATTATATACTATTTCAACCGAGTGCCTTTTTAACCGTCGAGTGGGTATACCGGAATATTCTGAAAATCCTGTCCTCTAAAAATGATAATTTTATTTGAAAGTGGTAAGATAGCTGAGAGATTATTGATCCCAAAACTCCGGAGAATATCATGGACGAAAATATGAAAGCCACCGCATTGGCAAGCCTGAACGATGAGCTGAATGGTGCCTACCTGTATAACGCGCTGTCTCAGGTTGAGAAGGATCCTCGCCTGGCAGAAGTTTACCGGCGCATGTCCGCCGTGGAAAGCCGGCATGCCACAGAATGGGTGGAGCGATTGAAATCTGACGGAGTGGCGATACCCGCATTTACTCCAAATTGGCGCAGCCGTACCCTTGCCTGGGCAGCCAAGCGCCTGGGGGTAGCGGCAGTTCTGCCAACGATTATGGGTAATGAGCAGAAAGATACACGCAAATATGCCCTTCTTCCTGGCAGTGCTGGGATGGCTGCCGATAAATCATCGCACAACCGGCTGCTTAGCCAGGTGGCAAATATGCAGGGCGGTATGGGGGGCGGTGCATTGGCTCAGCTGGAAGGCAGGCACCGTGCTGGCGGAGGTAATGCCCTGCGAGCAGCCGTCCTGGGAGCCAATGATGGTCTGGTATCCAACTTAAGCCTTGTGATGGGTGTAGCAGGGGCTCAGATGAGTAATTCAGCTATCCTGGTGACGGGTTTGGCGGGTTTGCTCGCCGGCGCTATCTCCATGGCGCTGGGAGAATGGCTGTCGGTGCAGAGCTCACGGGAGCTGTACCAGCACCAGATAGGGATCGAAAAAGCTGAGCTGGCGGCAGCCCCTCAGGAAGAAGCTGAAGAGTTGGCATTAATCTACGAGGCTCGTGGAGTTCCCAAGGATGATGCACAAAGTATGGCACAGCATATCATCAGTGACTCAGCCTCCGCCCTTGATACATTAGCACGCGAAGAGCTCAGTATTGACCCCTCTGAGCTGGGCGGTTCCGCCTGGGAGGCTGCCCTCACTTCATTCTTCCTGTTCTCCGTCGGCGCAATCATCCCCGTGATACCCCATATTTTCCTCAGCGGTCTTACTGCGGTCATCGTCAGTTTGATACTTAGCGCCATCGGATTATTCACCATTGGTGCCGCCATCACCTTGTTCACCGGTCGGACAGTGTTATATTCTGGCTTACGCATGGTGCTCTTCGGTCTCACCGCTGCCGCGGTCACCTATGGAATTGGACGGCTGATCGGAGGCAGGATAAGTGGGTAGAAAAAATTGACCAGCATTGAAAATAAAGAGGGCAACTTGCCTTCGATTACGTAACACGCTTCGGGATACACAGATAGGCCGCCCCACGCGCATCCACGTACACCTGCTGAGGTGTTACTGCGACGCGCATGATAATATTCTGGCAGCCCGGGCAACGCAGGATATAGCCAGGGCTTTCAACAAATGCCCACAGGCTACCCATTTCTCCATACCGCCCACACGTGGCACATTCCACTGGGGCAACCGTCATTTCAGCTTCGAACAGCTCGTGAAGCAACCCGGCTAAAGCATTGCCGTCCAACATCAGCGATTGGATTCCCTCAACAAACACCGTATCCATGGATAACCTCCTCTTATGTGCCCCCAGTCGGACCAAATCTTTCCGTTCGCACTTGGTCTGCAGAGATACCGAGTGCCACCAGCCCATTGGCTACCCCTTCAACCAGTGCCGTTGGACCGCAAATATACGCCTTCAGGTTTTTACCAAACGGTCCGGCAACTTCCTCCAGCATGCGCATATCAATCCGTCGACCATACCCATCCCAATCCTGAGGCTGCTCGCGCGTCAGGGTATGGAAGATCTCCAGACCAGCATGCTCGGTGCGTAATGATTCTAATTCCTTGCGGTAGATAATGTCTTCATAAGTCCTTGAGCTGTATAGCAGGCTTACCGGCACGTGTGATCCTGATGCATGCCAATGCCGGATCATCGCCATCAGGGGGACGACCCCCGATCCACCTGCCACTAGAAGCAATGGACCTCCCATACTGGCTTCCCATACGAAATATCCTCCGATGGGTCCCCGCAGCTCCACCTGGTCTCCAATAATCAAGATATCGTGTAGATAAGTGGATACTTCACCTTCCTCCAACCGCTCGACCGTCAGCTCAATTTCTCCTCTTTGTTCAGGGTTTGAGGCAATTGAATAGCTGCGTTGAGCCTGGTAACCATCCGGAGCAGTCAGCCGCACATCGTAGTGTTGTCCTGCACGGTGGGCTACCCAATGTGGCAGCGCCAGCGTATATGTCTTGACAGTCGGTGTCTCTTGCCTGACCTTGACTACAGTGGATATCTGCCATTCCAACCCCCTCGTTTCCACCTTCTCTTTAATCAGTTCTATCTCCATAATAGCGCTCCTCTTTCCACGGGTCACCGTGATTGTTATAACCCAGTGATTCCCAAAATCCTGCCTGGTCTTTTTTGATCAGGGTCAATCCACGCACCCACTTGGCGCTCTTCCAAAAGTAAAGCGCTGGAACCACCAGGCGTGCCGGACCGCCGTGTTCGGGTGCCAGGGGAGAACCATTATATTGGTAGCCAATAAACGCTTTTCCATCAATAATTTCACTCAGGGGCATATTAGTTGTATAACCACCGTCACAAAATGCCATCACATAATGTGCACTTGGGTCCACTTCAACCGATTCAAGTATTGTATCAACGGATACGCCTTCCCATTGGGTATCCAGCTTGGACCACTTGGTGACGCAATGGATATCGACGGTGTAATGTTGTTTGGGTAGCAATTGGAATTCTGCCCAAGACCAGCGGAGGGGCTGCCTGACGAGACCGTTGATCTCAAAATTCCACCGCTCCAGTGGAGTCCGTGGGGTCGGTCCGGCTGAAAGCACGGGAAAGTCGGTGGTCACATATTGACCAGGTGGCACCCGATTGGGGGGCCCATCCTGTCGGTGTTTTCCTAAAAAACCACGTGACAAGAAAGTTTCACTCATCTGTCCCTCCTGCATACACTACTACTTTAATTAGATATATTATATCATATTAGGTGTATAATACTGCCGTCCAGGCGAGTGCTAAGGTTAATTTTCAATGATAATTTTTCGTGCTGGTCGCATACCTTAGAGTCAACGAACTATCGGGTACTAGAGACCTCAGAACAAGTGATCGCGCCTGGTAGTATACAAAGGATGCATTATTCGAATGATTACCTGTGGAGGCCGAAAAGTGAAATGACTGAGCGTAAAACGGGAGACTTGCCCATCCTGTTGTTTATTGACCAACACGCTTTTGAAGTATGGCTCATGGATCATCAGTCTGATGAGAAAGGTGTTTGGATCAAGCTCGCCAAGAAGGGGTCTGGTGCTACATCCATCGATTATGTTGGTGCGCTTGTAAGTGCCCTGTGCTATGGTTGGATCGATAGTCAAGCTGCATCCTTCGATAATCGCTACTATCTACAGAAATTCTCACCCCGTACCGCAAAAAGCAAATGGTCAAAACTGAACACCGAAAAAGCCGAAGCTCTGATCGCCTCTGGAAGGATGCAGCCGTCTGGTTTGCAACAGGTGGAGCTGGCGAAAGCAGATGGTAGATGGGACGCGGCCTATGATCCACAGTCCCAAATAACCATCCCAAATGATTTTCAAGCCGCGTTGGACTGCAATCAAAAAGCGAATGAGTTTTTTACTACGTTGACCGCCATCAACCGATACGCCATCCTGCATCGGATCCAGATTACCAAGAAACCTGAAACCCGTGCTGCTCGTATCAAGAAATTTATTGATATGCTCGCCAGAAATGAAAAGATTTATCCTTAAGCTCAAGTCACATCAGGTTCAAGTACTTTCCCTATACAACTTGTCTGTTTTCGCTGCCATGATGAAGTCGTTTTGGTGCAGGCTCCGGATCTTATGCGTCCACCAGGTGACGGTCACTTTTCCCCATTCGGTCAGGATGGCAGGATGGTGGTCTTCCTCATTGGCAATCTGTGCAACTTGATTGGTAAATGCAACCGCCTGGTTGAAATCCTTAAATGTAAACGCTCTTTCAAGGCGTAATTCACCTGATTTTTCATATACCCGCCATTCAGGCAGTTTCGATTTGAATTCACTTATTTCACGGTCAGCCAGCCGTGGGGTGTTGGTGGTAACGGTAATGCAATGCATCTGTTCTAGCTCGTTCATTTGAAATCCTTTATTATATTTATTCCGCTGTGTAGGGAGCTTGCCGGTCAATATTGCCGACAAAATCCGGCAGGTTACTGTGCCCCAACATTTGCCGGATTGCCAGGTTTTCACCGGTGTGGTACCAGTAATGATAGATTGTTCGTTGGAGCAGGTTTCCAAATATCCTCTGTAAAGGCTTCCCATCTTTTCCGATCACCTGCTCCATAAGCTTCTCTCTCGTCAGGCTTTCCAGCCACGGGTCGGCAGCCTGGGTGATTTTTCGCCAATAGGTCAATACCTCATGCAGGGGTGGCGTGGATGCTGGTGCGCCATACGCGAATGTTTCCTGCACTTCGGGATATGGCATCAATCCTTGCCCGAAATACAGGAAGTACCTCTGTTCCTGCCATGCCAGATGACCCACGTTCCAGCTGATACAGTTCATGGGTAGTAGACGTTTCGTGGCATCTTCTTCAGCCAAACCCTTGAGCGCTCGCTTGAATTCTGCCCGGGTAAAATTCAGTTGTAAAACCAGTGGATGAATAGTTGCCATTTTTCCCTCCTCTAATTCCTTACCCCAGGAGCATCGAGGTAAGACTTCAGATAATATTTCTATCCCATTATAATCTTAATTATCCAGTTATCTGGTACCAATCTTTTTTGCCCTCTCAAACGCGTTCTCCTGCTATCATCCCTATGATAGACCTGTGATTGCTTATCATCTTATGAAATAAATATTGGAAAGAGATCAATGCATAAGTTGTATAAAAACCATATTGCATGTTAAACTCAATATTCGTACTCGTGCATATGCCATCCCAAAAGAAACCGGTCTGAGAGAACCCTAAATTATGTATTATTGGAGCCGAACGGGTAGTGTTCTAGAAATTGCCAGTTTCCTTATTATATGTGCCCTCTGGGCAGCTGGAGGGCTTTTAATTGTCAGTCACAGCTTCCATCTCAAAGCCAGAGAAAGGCTGGCTGCTGGGCTGGCCGCAGGCTTCTTATTATTCATCGTATTGAGCAACCTGCTCGCCCAAATCCTTCCCCTTACGGTTGCCTATTGGTCATGTGCGGGGATCATCTTCCTGATGGGTTTGCTAGTGGCACTCCTCGCTAAAAAAGGGCAGCATATCAACCTAAAATCATTCAGCGGTTGGCGTCATATCGTCGTATTTGCCGCAGTCATTCTCGGATTCACCCTCATCCTGCGCGGCCTGGCAATTTTCGACGATTACTATCACTTGCCGATGATTTCCGTGATGGCTACGGGAGATCTACCGCCCCATTTCTATCTGGATTCCACCCTTCACCTACCTTACCACTATGGGCTGCAGGTCTTTGCAGCCAGCATGGTCAGGTTGGGCGGCTTTTTCCCCTGGAGTGCCTGGGATATCAGCCGCGCTATCGTGTTCGGGTTCACCGTCGTCCTGGCGTGGCTGTGGATCCGCCGCCTGACCGGAAGACAGCTGCCGGCTTATTTAGGCACCGGTCTGCTCGTTTTTGGAGGCGCCGCCCGTTGGCTGCTCCTGTTGGTTCCCACCCCGTTGCTGGCACGCATGGGTGCAAATCTACATATGGATCTCTCAGGGATTGCCGCGGGCGGCAACCTGGTGACGGCGCTGGCCAATCGCTGGCCCCTTGAAGGCGGTGGACCATTCCCGTTCCCTTATGCCTTTGCTAGCGGGATCTTTGAACCTTTGAATATGCAGCTGGGAGCCACCGGAGCCATGTGGGAGATGACCATCCTGCTGCTCCTGCTTATCTGGAAGCCGCGTAAATACTCCATCATCGGCACTCTCACCATCAGCCTTTTATTGGCCAGTCTGGCGTTGAGCGCGGAGAATGTATTTGTCTTGGTCGTGGCAGGGATGGCAATCATCCTGTCGGTCATGCTCATCCGCAACCGAATTCAACAGCGGCATAATCTAAAGACAATTTTGACCACCTGGGGAATGCCTATCGCAATCAGTGTCGTATTGGCGTTGTTCCAGGGTGGGTATCTTACCGGTGGGTTTATGAGCGTGGTCTCCAGTCTCACCGGGCACAGCTACCCCATGGTGACGACCGACTTCCAGGGATTCAGCCTGCGTTGGCCACCAGCCGTGCCCTCCGGTCATTTCGGACCGCTATCCTTATTTGACCCCGGTCAGATCGTGATCATGCTGGCTGAAGCAGGGCTGGCCCTGTTTTTGCTCCCGGTGGCGGTCATTTACTGGTTGAGGAGGCTGGGCAGGGCAGACCGTTTACCGCAAGCCCTGGCAGCTGGATCTGTTATAAGCCTCTTGGTCCCAGTGTTCTTCCGCTACGGCCTGGATTTTGATATCACCCGCCTGATTGGAGCCTCTTTATGGTTGGGCTTTGCCCTCGCTTTCCCCATCCTCTGGTTGTGGCTGGTCAATGCCAGCAGCAGCAACCGCCTGCTGGCTGGTCTTGGATACGGGATGGCAGTTTTTGCTGGTCTGGTCATGCTTTCAGTTGAGCTCATTGCCATCCCGGCAGTCCAGACCACCTATTACCTTCAGTACCAGGAGAGCGACTTCTCGAAGCCTTATTGGAACCGGCTGGAACCAGATGCCCAAATCCTGGATTCTATCCCGGAGCGGGCTGTGCTTCTTTTCGGTCGGGCATCTTACGCTGCGGAAGATGTTTACCAACGTTCTCCCGCCTGGGAAGCGTTGATTGCCAACCCCGACCCTGCCTCTGTGGTTTCAGCCGGCTATTCCTACGTCTATATGGATCAAAACTGGTGGCAGGGATTATCGCCTCGGGTCCAAGCCGCCTACAGCCAACCCTGTGTTCAGCTGGTGGCGGAGAAAAAGCTTGCCGGCAGCCTGGATCGAAAGCTGTATAACGTTGAGGCCTGTCGTCCCTGACAGGACATGAGTATTGGGTAGCATGTGGTATGATTTCGCCAGGCTTTCTCCCGACCTACAACCAACATCCTTCTCTTTTGGGATAATGTGAGCAGCTATGAGTATTGAATACATCAAGTCTGAGAAGAATGTCCTCACCACTGTTATCATCCGGCGGGAATATCAGCCCACTGAAACGACCTTTATCACCAACCCCGATCTTGCCCAGCAGGTGGGTTTCGTGGTTTACCCTGCAGGCGGTGTGATCAAGCGCCATATCCATAAGACCGTAGACCGGATGAACATCTCCAGCTCAGAAGCATTGATCGTGCGTGAAGGTAAGTTAGAAATCGATATCTTCGATCAAAATAAGGTCTTGCTTGCCACGCGTGAGCTCCAGGCAGGAGATTTCGTATTAATGGTTTCGGGTGGGCATGGCTTCCGCGTCCTCGAAGCGACAGTACTATTGGAAATCAAGCTGGGTCCGTACGCCGGAGCTTCAGATAAGGAATTATTTTAATGATCCCGGTTAACGAGCCACTGGTTGGTGAGAAGGAAATTGAATACGTACTGGATTGTCTTCGCACCGGCTGGATCTCATCTTCCGGCAAATACCTGGAAAGTTTCGAACAAGCTTGGGCAAGCTACTGCGGGATGCGTTATGGTATTGCTGTCAGTAATGGCACCACCGCCCTGCAGGTTGCGATCGCCTGCATTGGGCTGCAGCCTGGGGAAGAAGTCATCCTTCCAACTTTTACCATCATATCCTGTGCCCAGGCAGTAACCTATAATGACGGTATTCCCGTGCTGGTGGATAGTGAGCCGCGCACCTTGTGCATGGACGTTAACCAGCTGGCGGGAAAAATCACTCCCCGCACCCGGGCGATCATGCCGGTCCATATCTACGGTCACCCGGTGGACATGGATCCAGTGATAGCCCTCGCCAAACAGCATGGCCTGTTGATTATTGAGGATGCAGCCGAGGCGCACGGCGCAGAGTATCTTTCGGGCAGAAGCACGTCCAATCCTGTCTGGCGCCGCTGTGGTGGTCTGGGAGATATCAGCGTGTTCAGCTTTTACGCCAATAAGCTGGTCACCACGGGTGAAGGTGGAATGGTGCTGACCAACGACCCTGCCCTCGCCGAGCAGGCGCGCAGTCTGCGCAACCTGTGTTTTAAACGTGAGCGTCGCTTCTACCACACCGAGCTGGGGCATAATTTCCGCCTGACCAACTTGCAGGCAGCCATTGGCCTGGCGCAGATCGACCGTATGCCTGAGACCGTTGCCAAAAAACGCTGGATGGGTGAAACCTATACCCGGCGTTTGAAGCACATCCCCGCCATTCAGCTGCCGGTGGAGGAACCTTGGGCTCACCAGGTATATTGGATGTACGGTCTCGTACTGGATGAAAGTACAGGTATTGATGCAGTAGAATTTGCCCGCCGACTGCTCGCCGAAGGCATTGAAACACGCCCCTTTTTCCTGGGAATGCATGAGCAGCCCGTTTTTAGGGATATGGGTTTATTTAGGGGTGAGAAGTACCCGGTCGCCGAACGCATCGCCCGCCAGGGTCTTTACCTGCCGTCGGGATTAACCCTCACCGATACTCAGCTCGAGGAAGTCTGCTGTGCCGTGGAAAAAATCCTGTCATAACGATGGTTAACGCTGAACCTCGACCCACCGGAACAATCCAACCTGGAATCTCCCGAAATAAGCTGGTCTCCATCATCCTGGCGACTTACAATGAGAGCGAGAACATCCGCGAGATGGTTTCCTCGATTTTCAACAGCCTGCCCGATCCCGTGGAGATCATCATCGTCGATGATAACTCCCCCGATCTCACCTGGAAGATTGCTTCTGGGCTCGGTGACCTCCGTGTGAAGGTTATCCGCCGCCTCAAGACCCGCGGCCTGGCCTCGGCGATTAACCGGGGAGTGATCGAATCGCAGGGTGAGGTGGTGGGCTGGATGGATGCTGATTTATGCCACCCGCCCTCTCTTCTCCCCGCCATGCTCGCGGTTCTCGAGGATTGTGACGTGGTGATTGGCTCACGCTATGTAAGCGGGGGTAAGGATGATCGTGATCCTAGCCGGGTAATCACCAGCCGCTTCATCAACCGCCTGGCGAGTATCGTGTTGGACCATGGCATCCTGGACTATGACAGCGGTTTCATCCTGATGCACCGTTCTGTCCTCGATAGTGTCTCCCTGACTCCTTCAGGATACGGTGCTTATTTCATTCAATTCATTTATGCCTGCTGCCGAAAGGAGCTGAAGGTGGTCGAGCTTCCATATACCTTTACCGAACGGACCAGGGGTGTTTCCAAGTCAAATAAGAACCTGTTCCAGTTTGGTCTGGCAGGTCTGGGGTACATCACCACCATCCTCAAAACTCAATTCGCCCATCTCGACTGAGCCATCTTCATTCCCCCTTTCAACTTAGCTCATTTCCCTTCGCTGGAATAATACGTATCCCCCATGTACAGGTCTACCAGGCCATCGTACGATCCGGATAGGTTTAACCCATTTAATTGGCTCCGACCACCGCAAATTGTACATAAGATGGCGCAGGGCTTGAAGTTGGGATCAGCATAACGATTCAGCACCTCTGAATAATACAGTGTTTCAATTCTCACTTCGCTTTGCGGAGCTTTCAACAGCCACCAAATCGGATACTCCGGGTCATGGCTGTCGATACGCAGGCCCACATCCTGGCAGCCTGAATCTCGGATATCATGCGTGGCTTCCATCAACGGTTGGTTCCAATCTGGAGCATTAATAAATAAGAGCGCTCGCCGGTCGGCATGGAAGATACTGCTGCTTTTTGTCTTTCCCAGCATGGGCAGGGGGTGGATTGCTAAGGGTTCCGGGAGGTTCTTCAAGGCGATTAAAGGACGGGTGGTATTAAGGAACACATAGGGCAGCGAAATTGCCCACAAGAACAACAGCGCCATAGGGGCTAGCCACTTCTCACGTAGGCGGCTGATCATGCTTCCGAAGACCGGAGCCCAGATATTAATCAGTGGCAGCTGGAATCGCACCCCGTAATCGTCATAATGCGCTGCCAGGGCAAAAAAAATAAAAGATAAGAAAGCAGCCAGGCTATACCAGAGAATACTACGGTCTATCAGCTGCCCCGTAGCCAGCAGAGCAATCACACTCATCGCGCTTAGGATGATCAGGAATAGATGAATTGGACTGCCGGCCGAATCCTCATTATTCCAACGCCAATCCAGTCTGAAGCTGCTCACGTCAGGATCGGAAGCTCGAAAGGTCGATTGGACCAGGCTGACCATGGATTGGTTAATCCTGGGGCTGGGTGTCACCAGGTTGAGCAATACATCTTTGACCAGGTTGGAAGCCACTGACCCTACACCGAATCTCGCCGAACTCATATCTGCCACCCATTGGCTTGGTCCAAGTGGTCCACCATACGTAACCAGGTTCCGTGTCCAATACCCAGCATTGAGCACCACAACCACCGCAACAATCACCACACCGCGTTTGAGCAACAGGACTGGTTTTCTCTGCCGGATCCAATGGATGCCCAGCCAAATACCCCATGCGACTGCGTAGGGGTAAAACGTGCCCTTGGTCAACAATCCCAACCCCAATGCCGCTGCAATGGAAAGTACTTCAGCCCATCCCGCTTCCACCTGGCATGCGTATAAAACGAAGACCGCCAGGATGGTCAGCCATAGAGCGGTGACGTAATCGTTCTGCGTGCTGGTCGCTTCCATCAGCCCGATCGGAATACTGATTGCAAAAGCTGCCGCAGCTAGCTGCCCCTTCGGTCCTGCTCCCAGCAGTCTGGCACCTAAAGATACCGCCACTGCGCACAAGACCAGGCTGATCCATTGCGGCAGGCTGGCCAGCTGGTCATTGCCCCATAATAAGCGCAGCTGAAGGATGCTCAACTCAGCGAGGATAGGGTGGGTCAGTTGCACCTCGAAAGCGACGGGGTAGTGATCCAGGCTCTGGTCCTGCGCCCAGTGCATCACCCGGCTCATGTGGTAAAGCAACGAATCCATATTGTTCACCGGGGCAATCAATACAATCACTAAAAGCATCAGAGCGATCAGGCTGAAAGCAGCCAGGGTTATCGTCGTGAACCGGTCGAGCGAGTGAAGCTCATCAGACACCCGTCTCACTCCCCGTTTCAACCAGCCCATCCGCCAACCCAACCAGCCAGAAAAGGCAAGCGCCAGCAACCACGCACCGGCGACGAACGGTCGGGATAATAAATGGAATAAGCTTAGAATCTCGGAATGGAGCGCTGTGAAAACCCCCGCTATTAGCACAGTTTGCAGTAATGCCATACGCCAGTCGGTGAGCCTTGAGGGTTCCTCTCTCTGTATGCCTAACAATGAGAGGAAGGCGACCAACATGGCTAGGAACGGTAGAACAATCAGCATTTGATAAGGGAAGGATCCATTGCTATTATAATGCCGCTGAATTAATATCCCCTGATCAACCGGCTAGAGCGTGTACGAGCTGATTTGTGCCGCCTGAAAATAAACGATGCATGCTCGATTTCCACATGCTGCCACCCTGTTCATCACCTGAAGTATCCGGGCCTGGCCAATGAGCGGGAATTGTTGGATCCAGATACCTGCAATACTTGTGATGGTCTGACCACCTCAAATCATCCAACCTTTTACCCCCTCACACTCTTTGCATGGCTTCAATCAGCTGATCCTGGATGAGATCATTCTGCCAGTCCACCACCTGTCGTGAAACATCCGCATCATACCAGGCCATGATCTCGTGTGCTCCTTGCTGGAAGGTGATTGCCGGTTGGAACTGTGGGACGAGCTGGCGGATCTTGCTGTTATCAAAGATCAGGCTGTGCGCTTTGTCTCCCAGCAATGAGTCACCCCACTCCCTGTCTACCCGTGCGATTAACTCCGATGGAACATGCACCAGGTCAGGCTCAGCTCCCGCCGCCTCGGCAACAATGGTGTAGATCTGGTTCCAGCTGAGCCATTCATCAGACGTTATGTGAAAGCAGTCTCCAATAGCCAGCGGGTTGCCGAGCAAGCCCACCAAACCGACTGCGAAGTCGCGGTGGTGAGTCATCGTCCAAAGTGACGTTCCATCACCATGTACCACCACCGGTTTGCCCACCCGCATGCGTGCAACAGTGGTGTAACCCCCGTGGAAAGGGAGCAAGGTGCGGTCGTAGGTGTGCGATGGGCGTACAATCGTGTACGGAAAGCCTTCTTCTCGCCCAGCTTCTTCTAAGAGGGCTTCGCAGGCAGCCTTATTGCGCGAATATTGCCAAAATGGGTTGTGAAGCGGCGTTTTTTCGGTGATGGGTAAAGAGCTGGGGGGTTTCTCATATGCCGATGCCGAGCTGATAAAAATGTACTGCTGGGTGCAATTGCGGAACAGCTCGATATCCGCGTTCACCTGCTCTGGAGTGAATGCGATCCACTCCACTACCGCATCGAACGTCAGGTCACCCAGCGCCTCAGTAACAGACGTGGGCCGGTGGATATCACCGCGAAGCCTTGCTGCCCCAGCAGGTGCCGGGCGAAAGCTCCTGCCGCGGTTGAGCAGGTACAGCTCAATTCCCTGTTGGAGTGCCAATTCTGAACAGGCCGAGCTAATGATGCCGGTTCCGCCGATAAACAATACTTTCATAGATTATCCTTTCATCTCAAAATGACGTGTACTCGGACCGATTCAGTCCCCTCTGCGGGAAAAGGAATGATATCACTCTCGACAGGTTGGTCATCCACCGTTAAGGAGATCGAGTTACCACTGCCTTTCCGATCCACAGTGATATGGTAGGTAACCTCACGGAATACCCGCCGTGCGGTGAAGCCTGTCCACTCTTCAGGGAGAACCGGGGCGATCTGCAATCCCTTGAAGGTCGGTCGGATGCCCAGGATCCACTGGGTCGCTGCCACGTAGGTCCAAGACGCCGTCCCGGATAGCCAGGAGTTGCGCCCATAGCCAAACTGCGGGTGCTCTGGACCGCATATATTACCGCAGTAAACATATGGTTCAACTTTGAACACATCGTTGTCCGCCCGGGCGAGGGGCATGATCTGGCGGTAATACTGGTATGCCAGCTCGTTCATCCCCAGGCGCGCAGCTGCAATGATCGCCCAGGTGTTCGTGTGGCAGAAGATCCCACCGTTCTCCTTAGCGCCGGGTGGGTAGGTGGTGGTACCGCCGATGCGGGGGTCGCTGTGGGTATAGGCAGGAGTCAGGATTGCCAGACCGAATGGGCTGTTAAGCCGTGCATGTGCACTTTGCATCGCCTGCCTGGCATGTTCATCGGAGGCGCACTCACCAATAACTGCCCAGGTCTGTGAATTCAAGCCGATTTGGTGGTACTGCTCCTCCCGAACACCTACAGGTTTCCCCTCATCATCGAATGCTCTGGCATACCATTCCCCATCCCAGGCAGCCCGGTTGATGCTCTCATCCATCTCTTCTTTCAAGCCCCGGAAGTGTTTTCCTTCCTCATCCTTGCCAATCTGGTCACACAAATCCGCCAGGTCCAGCATGACCCGGCAGAACTGTTGAGCTGCCATCACACTCTCCGCTTTGCCAGAGCCGTTGTCGAGGTTCATCGTGTCGTCCCAGTCTGAGAAACCCAACCGCGGCAATCCATGCGGACCTCGATGATTAAGCGTGAAATCAACCGCCCGAAGCATATGCCCCCACACGATATCCTCTCCCTCATCCGCGTACGGAATATGGTTCCACAGATATGAAAAGTTCCCTGTCTCCCGCAGGTAAGCGCATACTGCCATCAGCAGCCACAAATGGTCGTCGCAGAACCATTGGGGTTTTTCAGGGTACTCGGCTGCAAGCCCTGCCCCGCCTTCTCCCGTCAGTGGGAATACCTGGTGCCAGGTGTGACCATCACGAAACTGCAGCTTCCACAGTGCAGTCAGGTTCTTGCGCACCCTTTCAGGCGCATTCTGCGCCGTCGCCAGGGTATCCTGGGCCGAGTCGCGCGTCCCCATACCACGGCCCAGCCCGGTCTCATACGCAGAAACAAAACGAGACCAGAACAGGGTTGCCCGACACTGCACCTGGTTCCAGGTGTTGAGCATGGCGTTCATCTCTACATCCGGCGTCTCAACCTGAATTTTATCCAGGTATTCCTTCCAATCGGCGTTAAGGCTGGAAAATGCCTCTTGAACGTTTTCTGCTTCCCGGTACCTGGCAACCACTGCAGGGATCAGCTTCGGTGCATCCGTCACTCCCAGGATGTAAATGAGTCCTTTCTCTTCGCCGGGCTCCAGATCGAAGTCATGGCACAACACGCCAACATTATTGCCCCGCGCTGCTTGTGAGTTAGTCGGTCTCCCATCTTCGACCACCAGGGGGTTAGATAGGTCGCGGTAGTTCCCAACGAACGCCTCCCTGTCGGTGTCGAAACCTGATGGTGGCAGGCTGCTGGCGAAAAAGGTTTTTGTGCTGCGAAAGACAGTGCCGGTGGTAATACTGCCATGCTCAATCCGGCTGTGAAGTACGTGTTGCCCCCAATCCAGGTTGTTCAGGTCGGCTTCTGCATTCCACATGCTGAACTCACAGTAGCTGAATGACCGTAGCTGCCGCGATCGGCTGGAGGTATTGCGCAGGCGCAACACCCAAAGTTCACATGGAACATCTTCTATATTCGGGAGTGAAGGGTCAGCACTCGAGGATAGTGGCACAAAATACAGCAGCTCGGCTCGGATTCCCATATATCGGCTGGTGATGCGGGAATATCCAGGTCCATGGCGGCACTCGTAGGCTTCCAGCTTCCGCTCTGGGATGGGCTGCCAGGTTGGGCTCCAATATGTTCCGTCCTCCTGGTCACGTAGATAAGAATAGCGCCCCGGCTGGTCTGCGGGGATGGCGTTATAACGGTAGCGGGTCACTCGGCGGTTTTTCGGGTCACGATCAAAAGAGTAGCCCCCAGCGGTATTCGAGATGATCCCTCCATACTGCCCCTGCCCAAGGTAGTTCATCCAGGGTGTGGGTGTATCCGGGCGTGTGATCACATACTCACCGGTGGCTTCATCGAAATATCCATAGTCGTTGCTGATCTTTGCATTCTTCATCACATTACTCCTGGTTGCCTTCCCGTAAGGAATTAACGCATCTCCAAACGGTCTCAATTATACATGCTGCAAGAAGTGATGGAGTTTCGTCAGCTGGTTATATCGGTAGATCACTTGTTGTCAACATCGTATTGACACAACAAAAAGGGCAGCCTGATCTTGATTCTCAGGCAGCCCTCGCGATTTATAGATATGTAGAGCGGATATCCTTACTGGAAGGTTACCACCAGGTAAGCCACGTTAACTCCTGATTCTTTGGATGCAAAACTGAGTTGCGTAGCACCAGAGGTGATGATGCCGAAACTGTAAGTGCCCTCGCTGGTGACGAAAGAAGATACGTCTAATGTCACCCACGTGCCAGCAGGATATGAGCCAGAAGACGCCAATAAAGCACCCAAGGCAGGTGCATTATTGTAGGTGACTGTTAATTCGCCCCAGGTATTATCTGAGACGATCACACCGTTGATCCCGGCTGTGGAGCTTGAATTGGCAAAGACGTGCAGGTACGCATGTTTGATCGGCGTGCCCCCCGTGCCCTGGACGGTGAACTTCAGGTAAACATGTAAGTCAGGTGAACCATCCGCCCGCCACACAGTAGCTGAGCCGTAGTTTGTGGAAGGGCTTCCCGAGTTGACGTAAGTATCAGCCCCAACACTGAAAGTCAGGTTGGCAGGAATGGCAGGTGTGGTAACACTGACCAGGGAAGTCTGCGCCGAATGGTTGCCGGCTGCATCAAAGGCATCCACTGCATAAGTATAGGTCGTGGATGGTTGGGCAGTCGTATCCGCAAAGCTCAGGGATGACCCGGGAACTGTCGTCAGCGAAATGCTATTGCGATAGATTGTATAGCCGGCGATACCAACATTATCAGTTGAGGCTTGCCACGCCAGGTCCACCTCGGTGGCGCTGGCTGCATTCGCCGTTAAACCGCTGGGAACACTCGGAGCTTGAGTATCGGCAACCACAAGGTTAACCACCAATTCGGCTCCATTAGCCCCTGATTCTTTTGACGAGAAGCTCAGTGTACTCGAGCCAGGCGTCGTGATCCCGAAGCTGTAGGTGCCTTCTCCGGTGATATACGTGGATACGTTCAATGTTACCCAGCTGCCGGATGTGATTGCACCGGATGAAGCAAGCGAGCTGCCTAATGCAGGTGCAGTGTTATAGGTAACTGTATTTTCACCCCAGGTATTATCTGCCACCGCCAAGGCGCTGATACCCAGGCTTGAGTTTGAATTGGTAAAAACCTTGAGGTAGGCACTCTGGATCGAATAGCCCGCAAGGCCTTGCACTGTGAAGCGCAGATAGGCGTGCAGGTCGGGTGTGCCATCCACCCGCCACACGGTAGCTGATCCGTAGTTGGTGGTCGGGCTTCCAGAATTGACGTAAGTGTCAGCCCCCAGAGCAAAGGTCAGGCTGGATGGCATGGCAGGTGTGGTAACGCTGGCAGGTGATGATTGCGCTGAATGGTTGTCGGCTGAGTCGAATGCATCCACAGTATAAGCATAAGTAGTTGAAGGCATCGCAGTGTTATCTGTGAAGCCATGGAATGATCCAGATACGGAGGCGATACTGACGTTGTCACGGTAGATGGTATAACCAGCAACTCCGACATTGTCAGTGGAAGCCTGCCATGCCAGGTTCACCTGGGTGGCACTGGCTGCAGTCGCTGATAGCCCGGCAGGGATGCTCGGAGCCTGGGTATCAGCTCCTCCTTTGGCACATGGGATAACACCCGAATCCAGGATTGTCCCATTGATACTGATATACTCAAAATTTGCTCCCGAAGAGTTGAGTACCAGTCGCACAGCACCGAATGCCTGTGGGTTAAGATCGTCCGAAAAGGCAATCCGTGAGTCTGTTGTCGCAATGGTCTGCAAACCATGACCTCCGCCACCGGCTACGAACTCAGTGATACCCGTAGCACTTGGGTTCCCACTACCATCGAGCGGCACCCAGCGTTGGTAATCATGGTCATGACCATTGAGTACAATCGACACACCATCCTGTGCCATCAGCGCCCAAATATCCGACATCGCCGTGGTTGCTCCTTCTGGACCGATGTTGAAAAGTGGATGGTGGTAGTACACAATGGTACACAGACTGGAGTTCGCCACCAGGTCCTGGGCTAACCAGGCATACTGGGCTGAAGTGCTGCTTACCCCGATGTGCGCAGCGTTGGAGTTCAAGCTGACAAAGTGCCAGCCTCCGGCATTAAACTGTAGTAATTAGGGATATTATTCCAATAATCGAAGTAGCCCGCAGCTGATGAGCCCACATATTCGTGGTTTCCTATGGTCGGATCGGTTATCGAATTGAACAGTGAATAACTCGCGCTGCCTGTGCCGTACCAGTTGTAATATTCCGCAAACGTGCCATCTTCATAAACATCACCCAGATAAAGGAACAGGTTTGGGTTGATCGAGGAAAGTAAATTGGTTACATTCGTCGCGTTCGCGGCACCATCTGCACCGTCACCGGCTGCAGCAACAATGAAAGGGTTTCCGCTGGGAGGTGTCGTGCCAGAAGTCGGGGTGAATGTCCCCGGGTTGACAGGGGGTTGAGCATTGCCGTTACTAAATACAAGGCTGATGCTCGCCGGGTTGGCAGTTGTATAGCCATCTCGCATGATAGCTACTGCAGCCAAAGTATAGGTGCCATCCTGCCATTTCATGCTCGGCAGCTCGAAAGAGTAAGTGTTCAGGAAATCCGTCAATAATTTACCCCCATTAATGGTGAAGGCTACCCGCGCAATACCTGGATTAGTCCCTGACACACTGACCGAGGCGCTAACGGTAACTGGCCCAGAAACGACGCTTCCTGAGCTGGGCGCCGTGAAACAAACGGTGATGGTATATGCGCCAGATGAAGGCGCGCTTGTCGCACATGGATTGATCGGGTTAGGTGTTGCCGTTGCCGCAGGGGTAGGGGTGGGAGTGTTGGAGGGCCTGGCAGTGGCTGTAGGTTTTGGAGTTCTATTTCCATGCGCATAAAGGACTGAAGTCGGCGAAAATGAATACGCCATACTGAATAACGCTAAAATTAATAACACGGTGATAAAAAATGACCCATGTTTTTTATTCATGATTTTCCTCCCTTGGGTATTAGCTGAATGCTAATTTGCCGTCCCTGCCCTAGGCATTGCCAGCTGATTCAAGGACCAAACTCGGTCTACACCATCCGAACTGATATATTCCACTTAAGGGATCGATCCAGTCTGACGGGTTATATTAGTCTTGTCTGCTGTTCATAGCCCTATTTGTTTATCAAACGCTATTGAAAACTGGTGTTCCCATTTAGCTGGTCGATATTAATACTTATTATTCGATCTTAATATCACCCCTATTAATCTTAATTATGATACGAGGTTTTTTATTCTACGACCTCTTTTAGAATTATACCTTATGTTATCTTATTAGTCAAATATAACTGGTGTTCTAAATTTCCCGCCGTCTGCCCTGATAAATTAAACCACTTAATGGACAACATAGTCATAAAGACTTGACATAAGGTTAGCACGAGGTAGTAATGGTAATAAATATAAAAACTGCTTTTATTCAGCAGTGGGATTAAGCAGTGCGAAACGATGCCTGCCAGCAACTTATAAGTGAAACAAAAAGGCCTGCTTGAAGTTTTCCAACAGGCAGACCTTAATTATTTTATTCCCGACCGTATATCCTTACTGAAAAGTTACAACCAGGAAGGCGACATTTACACCCGATTCTTTTGCTGCTAAGCTGATTTGCGTCGCACCAAGTGTGTTAATACCAAAACTATAAATACCTTCACCGGTTACAAATGAGCTCACGTCAATAGTAATCCAGCTACCAGCAGGGAATGAACCCGACGACCCTAACAAGCTACCTAACGGGGGAGAAGTATTGTAGGTGACCGTTAATTCACCCCACGAATTGTCTGCCACAGTAAAAGCGTTAATACCAGCGCTGGAGCTGGAATTAGCAAACACATGCAGGTAAGCATGTTTGATGGGTGTGCCGCCCGTACCCTGGACGGTGAACTTTAGGTAAGCATGCAGGTCTGGAGAACCATCCACACGCCACACGGTGGCTGATCCATAGTTGGATGATGGACTGCCAGAGTTAACGTAGGTGTCTGCCCCAACTGCGAAGGTTAGGTTAGTTGGCACAGCAGGTGTTGTAACGCTGACAGCGTCGGATTGCGCTGAATGGTTTCCGGCTGCATCAAAGGCATCCACAGTATACGAATAGGTTGTGGATGGAGAGACAGTGGCATCAGAATAAGTCAGCGTAGTCCCGGAAACCGTCGTCAAAACAGCATTATTCCGATAGATAGTGTAGCCAGTGACGCCAACATTGTCGGAAGAGGCCTGCCAAACCAGGTTCACCTGGGTGGCGCTTACGGCATTCGCCGTCAAACCGGCTGGGACACTTGGTGCCTGCGTATCTTGACCGGGTGTAGTCACACTGGCAGCGGCGGATTGTGCTGAATGGTTCCCGGCCGCGTCGAAGGCATCCACAGTATAAGTATAGGTTGTGGATGGAGAGACACTGGTGTCAGAATAGGTCAGTGTACTCCCGGAAACCGTCGTCAAAACAGCATTATTTCGATAAATGGTGTAGCCAGTGACGCCGACATTGTCGGCAGAGGCCTGCCAAGCCAGGTTCACCTGGGTGGCGCTTACGGCACTCGCCGTCAAACTGGCAGGGATACTTGGTGCCTCTGTATCCGATAACCCCAGGTTTACCACCAATTGGGCTGAATTAGCACCAAATTCTTTTGAGGCGAAGCTCAAGGAGGACGAGCCCGGCGTCGTGATGCCAAAACTGTAAATGCTTTCACCCGTAATATAGGAGGAAACGTTTAAAGTCACCCAGCTGCCAGCCGTAATTGCTCCGGATGAAGCCAGCGTGCTGCCTAATGCTGGGGCGGTGTTGTAGGTCACCGTAGTCTCACCCCAGGTATTATCCGCCACTTTCAAGGCTTTGATGCCCACACTCGAGCTGCTGTTGGTGTAGACCTTGAGGTACACACTTTGTATGGGTGAACCAGCTAAACCCTGCACTGTGAAGCGCAGATAGGCATGCAAGTCGGGTGATCCATCCACCCGCCAGACTGTGGCTGAGCCGTAGTTGGTGGAAGGACTGCCTGCGTTAACGTAGGTGTCCGCCCCCACAGGAAAGGTCAAGCTGGAGGGCATGGCGGGAGTAGTAACACTTGCCGGGGAGGACTGCGCCGAATGGTTACCGGCGGCGTCAAAAGCATCCACGGTATAAGTATAGGTCGTGGATGGGAGTACAGTATTGTCCGTATAACTCAGTGTTGCGCCGGAGACTGTCGCAATGGAAGTATTGTTGCGATAAATGGTATAGCCGTTGACGCCAACATTATCTGTAGACGCCTGCCATACCAGGTTCACCTGCGTGGCACTGGCTGCAGTTGCCGTTAAACCAGCTGGGATACTGGGGGCTTGCGTGTCTGGTCCGGTTTTATTGCAGGGGATAGTACCCGAATCCAGCGTAACACCGCTGGTGTTGATGTAGCTAAAACTCGCTCCGTTGGAATTGAGTGCTAGTTCGAGCACCCCAAACGCTCGCGGGTTGAGATAATCCGAAAAGACTACCCTTGAATCGGTCTTGGAAATCGTCTGTAAGCCGTGACCTCCCCCACCGGCAACAAACTCGGTAATTCCCGATGCACTGGGGTTTCCATTTTCATCCAATGGTACCCAGCGTTGGTAATCATGGTCATGTCCATTGAGCACGATGGATACACCATTTTGCGCCATTAACGCCCAGATATCCGTCATAGCTGTGGTTGGCCCTTCTGGGCCAATATTGAACAATGGGTGGTGGTAATACACGATGGTACACAAGCTTGCATTCACTGCCAGGTCCTGGGCTAACCAGGCGTACTGGGCCGATGTTTTACTAACCCCGATGTGTGCCGCGTTGGAGTTCAGGCTGATAAAATGCCAACCACCAGCGTTAAAGCTGTAGTAGTTGGGGATGTTATTCCAATAATCGAAATAACCGGCACCTCCTGAAGAGTTAGAGTATTCATGGTTACCAATAGTTGGATCGGTGATGGAAAGAAAATTGCTGAAATTCGCCCCACCTGTCCCATACCAGTTGTAAAACTCAGACACACTGCCTTTCTCATATACATCTCCAAGGTAGAGGAACAGGTTCGGGTTTATCGTTGTAATTAGGCTGGAAACTTTTCCTGCGTACGTGGCACCGTCCGCACCATCCCCGGCCGCGGTTACAATAAAGGGGTTCCCGCTGGGGGGAGTCGTACCGGAGGTCGGAGTAAATGTATTTGGGTTGATGGGTGGCTGGGCGTTTCCGTTGCTGAAAGTCAGGCTGATGGTTGCCCTGTTGACGGTGGTATAGCCATCCCGCATCAAAGCCTCAACCCCTATTATATAGGCGCCATCCTGCCATTTCATTGTCGGCAATGAAAAGGTGTACGCACTTAGATAATCTGTCAGCAAATAAGAACTGTTGATATAGAAAACCACTCGTTGTATGCCGGGATTAGAGCCACTCACGCTGACGGATATGGTAACAGTGACTGGCCCAGAAACTGTACTCCCGGAGCTTGGTGCTGTAAAACATAAAGTTACCGTATACGCGCCGGATGGTGGAGTACTGGATGCACAAGGGTTAGCCAGGGGCTGCGCCAGATCAGGACTGTTTGTTAGTGAGCCGTCAGGAGAAGGTGTTTGTGACTCGATTTCCTGCCCATAAGCTGGAATCGCAGGCATTGAAAATACAAGCACAAAAGCCATGAATAATAACCCAATGCGTTGAATTCTCATAACTTTCCTCCCTCGGGCGTATATCGGTAACTAACCGTCCCTATCCCAGGCTTGCAACTGTTTCCAAGGCTTATTGAATGCTAAGCCAGCTAATATTTTATTAATTACCCGCGTGATCATTCTAGCGTGATGTAATAAAGAAGTCCTGACCAGCGTTGATGACCACATTATTTATTTTTAAACACCTCATTTACCAGGTGTTTCCCCGTTGCTGGTACATACAAAAACAATTTCATTTCGAAAACTCGCTATCCTCCCTCAATCAAAATCGAAGTATTACGATGCAAAACTTCTTAATATATTATAACTATATTTATCTTAATTGTCAATTTATTTAAGGCGGTAATAATATGACCAGCTGATACCTTTAGTTACATTTCTACTGGAGAAAAAAACTGGGTAGAAAGCCTGATTAGAAATTTAATTAGATGTAGAATGATGTTTATCCGCCTTTATTCAATCCAGACAAACGGATTCCACGCGATTTCCCATAAATAACCATCCGGATCCTGCAAGTATGCGTGATATCCGCCCCAGAAGGTATCCTGGGGCTCTTTGGTGATCTTTACTCCAGCCCAATGTAATTTTTCAATAATTACATCCACTTCTTGCCTGGTTTTTACATTATAGGCAAGTGTTATCCCCGAAAAACCACTTCCATCATTGGGCACCAGGGCATCTTCGGCCAGCTTATCCCTGGGGTACAGCGAAAGCAGCATGTGGTTGAGGGTAAAAAATGCCACCTTACCGCCCTCGATGGCCTTTTCTGATGGAAAGCCAATAATTTTTGAGTAAAAGTCGAAGGATTTCTGTATATCATTTACTCCGAGTGTCACCATAGATATCCGCGGTTCCATTTTTTATTTACCTCCATATACTAATCGCATCACGTTCCCGTTCATTATCAATTCCATGCGCGTTTTTTTTGCTGAAGCACATCGAAATTGCCCGGATAAAGGGTTATGATATAAGCTGGCTTATAATTCTATCTCGTTTCCATGACCAGGATGATTTACTACAGGAAGTTGTGAAATATATCTTACTCCAGGTGGCCAGTAGATTGATTATTGTTCCGAGGCTCTCTCACTAAATTGGGGATGAGGGTGATCTCCACCAGATAAGACCGCTGGTCGATAAAAAGTTCATCCTTACCAGTGTTGCCACGGTAGGAATTATAAGATAGGATATACCTACTCACGGAAATCGGGAATTTATGCAAATCCTTTCCACAAAGCTGTCTGTTCCACCGATCCGCTCCAGGTTGGTTCCACGTTTGCGGCTGGTCCAAAAGCTGAACCAGGGATTGGAATGTGGCTTTGTATTGGTCTCAGCCCCTGCCGGTTATGGAAAATCCACCTTGCTGAGTGCCTGGTTGGAGCAGCTTGAAGTTCCCTCAACCTGGCTCTCCCTTGACGATAAGGACAATGATCCCTTCCGCTTCCTGGCTTATTTCACCGCCGCCTTGCGTGAGATCAACCCTGCCATCAATGCCGACATAGTATCTCTCCCGCCCGGAAACTCACCGGCAGAGCTGGAATCTCTGCTTACCCTGCTAATTAATCAGCTGGCTCAAATAAATCAGCCGTACTGCCTGGTCTTGGATGATTATCACGTCATCCAGGATCAGTCGGTTCACACCGCGGTTAATTTTATTCTTGAACACCGTCCCGAATTACTTCATCTGGCGATTGCCACACGCGCCGACCCACCCTTACCTTTGGCCAGGCTGCGTGCCCGCAGTGGTATGCTCGAGCTGCGCATGGCAGACCTGCGCTTCACCCCCCAGGAATCGGCTGAGTTCCTCACCAACACCATGGGGTTGAAGGTCTCATCGGATGATATCGCCCGTATTACCGTGCGCACTGAAGGCTGGATCGCCGGATTACAGATGGCAGCTCTATCCATGCAGAATACCAGCGACTTATCGGCCTTTATCGCCGCCTTCACGGGCAGTCACCATTACATTTTCGATTATCTGTTGGGAGAAATCCTGGGGCAGCAATCACCCGAGATCCATCACTTCCTGCTCAACACCTCCGTTCTAGACCAATTATCTGCTCCCTTGTGTGACGCCGTGCTCCAAGGAGACCCGCAACCTGCACCAACTCGTCCTTCAGCATCAATTCTCGAAGAGCTTGACCACTCCAACCTGTTTATCATCCCTTTGGATCATGAGCAGCGCTGGTATCGCTACCACCCGTTATTTGCCGAGCTGCTAAAGAGTTTCCTCCAGAAGAACAACCCTGCTCAGATACAGGTCTTGCACAACAGGGCAAGCACCTGGTATGAAGAACAAGGCATGGTTTCCGATGCGATCCGCCATTCCTTTGCAATCGCAGATTGGGAACGCATCGTCAGGCTGATCAGCGCCAATATTTTCGCCTTGTTGGAACAAAATGAGCTTACCAGCGTGGCTCGCCAGCTCGAAACCCTTACCAACGAAAAGAGCAGCGCTCGTCCATGGTTGCTGATTGGTCGCGCCTGGCTGGCTGCATATACCGGGCAGCTAAGCTCGGTCGAACCCATCTTGAAAATGGCTGAAACTGAGATTGATAATTTGGTCAGTGAAGTTGAGCTGCAGACCCTCGGAGGGCATGTGGCTGCCATCCGTGCCTATTCCAACTGGATCGGAGATAATCGTGAGCTTGCTTCACAAGCTGCGCAGGTGGCCCTCGAATGGCTTCCTGACGATGAGCGCTTGATCCGCTGCCAGGCTGCTACCATGTTGGGTTTGACCCTTCCAGATTTCGATGCACGTGCCAGGGCTTTGGAACTTGCCCTTGCTTATGCCCGCGATTGTAAGGTTTCACACGTGACCATATTTGCGCATGGTTGTTGGGCATGGCTTCTCGCCATGCAGGGCAAACTCCGGGAGGCTTATACTGCCTGCCTGGAAGCAATTCAGCTCGCCCGATCCTGCAACAGCTGCCTTCCACTACCCACCCTCAGCCATGTATACACGACCATGAGCGCGGTGTTGTTGGAATGGAATGATCTGGAGGGTGCGGTGCATTATGCCAAGGAAGCTGTGGAACTGGCTCATCGTTGGGAACAGGCTGATGCACTGCATTTTGCCCTCAATAATTATGGCTACGCCTTATTCGCCATAGGTGATGTGCACGGAGCGTTTGATATCCTCCATCAAGCCTGGCAGGTCGCCCGCCGCACCTCAGCCTGGTTTGAACAGATCACCCTCTCCCAGGAGATTGAATGGTATTTATCCATGGATAATCTGGATGCGGCGCTTCTGTGTTTAAACCGGGCTAAATTGGATATCACTGAGCCTACCAGGATATCCGTCAATTCATTTTCAAGCTCATTACTTCCTCTTAGCTTTATCCAAATCTACCTGGCTCAAAAGCAATACACCAAAGCCTTGTCGCTTTCTTCGCTTATGCAGGAAAGCTTAGAAAAAAGGAATATCGGACACTATAACATCCGTTTACTTCTCTGGCAGGCTCTGGCTTATTCTGGCCTGAAACAAGAACAGCAAGCCATGGTCTCGCTTAAGCGTGCCTTGATACTTGCCTCTCCTGAAGGATATTTACGTGTTTTCATCATCGAAGGGTCCAAGATGATCCCTCTATTACTTCAGGCGCGTTCAGCTGGGATCATGCTCGATTATATCGACCGGATCTTGGCAGCTTTTGATCTGGGAACGAAACCGTTGCCGGTTACGGTGCATCCTGCCTCCCAATTAATCGAACCCCTTTCTGGGCGCGAGCTTGAAGTGCTTCACCTTTTGTCACAAGGCTGCTCAGACAAGAAAATTGCCGAGAACCTGGTCATTGCCCCAGAGACGGTCCACAAGCATCTCAAAAATATTTACGGCAAATTGGATGTCCACAGCCGCGCTGAAGCCACACTTCGCGCCCGTGAGATAGGGCTGCTGTAAACCTCATTTTCTTGATATACCCTCCTGCATACCCCTTCAATACCCTTTTTAGGGCCTGATTATTCAGGCTCTTTGTTGTATTATATACAAGGTTGCCTTGTCCGGCGAAAGTTTATCTCCTTCGTCATGATGGTGTTCTAAGATATGGCTCAAATAATATCTAATCCAAGTAACACCTATCTCATGCGGCTCCTGGGAGCTCTGAGTTCTCCCAATATTGATTGGTGTGGTAATGTGACAATCATCACCCAGGAGCATGGCTATACCCTGGTTAATCTGACCATCAAAGTTGATTCTCTGTGCGATTTTTTGGATCAGTTCCAGGATCTTTGCCTCACGGTCCTCCCGAACGAAGGCATATATGAAAATTTCACGGCTCGTGCTGGTTCGATCTGAACTACGAAAAGGAGTTTTACAATGACAATTGATGTTCAGCCCCATGTAAGTTCAAGCATGATGAAAGAAACTTCTTCGGCTTCCGCTATTGAGATATCTGGTCTGACCAAATCATATGGCAAAGTCCGAGCCCTGCAGGGTATTGATCTGCAGGTACAGAACGGTGAAATCTTCGGTTTCCTCGGCCCAAATGGAGCCGGCAAGACCACCACCATCCGTTGTATGTTGGACATGATCCGACCAGACGGCGGGCAAGTGCTCCTGCTTGGCTTGGACCCCCAGGCAGACCCGGTGGCGGTACAGGCTCGTACGGGCTACCTCCCCGGTGAGATGCAGTATTACGACAATCTTACCTCCGCGCGCCAGCTGCGCTTTTTCAACGATATGCGCGGCGGTGTAGCTGAATGGGATTATGTAATCCAGCTGGCTGACCGTCTCTCTCTCGATTTACGACAGCCCATCAAGAACCTCTCCAAAGGCAACAAGCAAAAGGTGGGAGTCATCCAGGCTTTAATGCATCGTCCCGAGCTGCTGCTTCTGGATGAGCCTACCAGCGGTCTCGATCCGTTGATGCAGCAGGAGGTGCTTAATCTTTTACGCGAAGCCAACGCTGCTGGAACAACCATATTTTTCAGCTCACACATCATGAGTGAGGTTGAGAACCTGGCTGGACGGGTGGCGATCATTCGTTCCGGCGAGATCGCCGAGATCACCAACACCAGCCACCTGACCCACACCACGGTTAACCGCATCACCATTCGCTTCAAACGGAAAATTGACTTAAACGGGTTGCTCGCCATTCCGGGTGTGGAACTGCTCACGCAGTTGGATCATACTGCCGTGACTTTGCAAGTGACGGGAGACATGGAGCTATTGGTCCAGGGTTTGGGTCGCCTGCCAGTCCTGGATTTGGATACTGAGCGTCCCAGCCTTGAAGAGGTCTTTCTTACCTATTACAAGAATTAATTCTAGAGCATGGAGAAAACGGACATGAATCGCTTATGGACCACTTTTCGCTACACCTTTACTGGCTTACGTTGGCAGATCATTGGCTGGGGTATTGGATTGGCTTTATATGGCCTAATGATCATACCCATGTACGAATCTTTAGGCGCTCAGCCTGAAAAATTCCAACAGATGATCTCGGGATATCCACCCGAGTTCCTGGCTTTCTTCGGTGCAGATGTGAACAGCCCCCTCACTCCGGCTGGATTTCTCAGTATGTATGCTTTCTCGATGCTGCCCGTCATTATTGGGATTTTTGCGTTGATCGTTGGGACTGGCTTGATTGTTAGTGATGAAGAACATGGTCGCCTTGATCTGATTGTGGCTCACCCGGTCGGGCGTCCCCCCTTCTTTTGGGGCAGGTTCTTGGGTCTGCTTGGCGCGGCTATTTCCATCATGGCACTTGCCTGGTTGGGGTTCAGTGTCTTGCTCGGTCGGTCCAGTATGGGCTTTACCTGGGGTCAGATGGCTATTCCGTTTGTGGCTCTGCTGGTTCAAACCGTGGTCTACGCAGCCCTGGGTCTGTTGCTGAGTATGCTCCTGCCTTCCCGTAATCTCGCCGCCATGGTCACCGGGGCGGTCATGCTACTAAGCTACCTCATATCGTCGCTTTCTTTTTTGAATGAACGTCTCGATTTGGTTGCCCGCCTGTTACCCTACCACTACTTCCAGGCTGCCATGTCATTCAGAGATCTGAACCTGACCTGGTTGTTTAGCCTGCTGGGGATCAGCCTGGTCATGACCCTATTGGCATATGCCCGCTTTTCCCGCCGCGATATCCGTTTGAGCGGTGAAGGCAGCTGGTGAATAGGATGAAATATATAGACATTTTTATTCCCTCATATTCCTTTATGCCCATTCACTATTCTTTTGGATAAAATACCCTCCCCTCTACCCCATCAATACCTAATTTAGGGCCTGCTAAATCAGGCCCTTTTGTTTATCATGGAACTGTGGACTGGAAAGTCCGCTATGGGGCTTGATGAATAAGCATGATCACGGATTAGAAACTCGCCACTCTTATACAGCAAAACCATCATCTTCAGCAAAGCCGGCTTCTTCATTACGACTCCCATAAAATGGATCATCTGATCCAATCGGTAATTAACGAACCAGCAGGAGGCGGCGATGAAAAAAAATATAACCCCATCGAATATTATGATATCAACCATCATCCGTATATCGAATAGGACGTGGAATTCAATCACCTCTCGAGCTAAAACGAGAGGATAAGAATGAGCGTTTTTGGAGGGATAGATGAAAAGTAAGTTTATCTATATTTTTTGGTCCGTTGTAATATTTCTGGTAGGCATTGCCTTGCTGCCAGGAATCTTTAACCTCAAATCGTTATCAACAGCCAATTGGATTTTAATTGAGCTTGGTGCTGCACTGGCCTTCATTGTCACCTATTTCCTTGATGGTTCAAAAAAGTGGGGTTGGCTCTTGCCAGCTTTTATCTTTGCAGGTATGGCAATTGATCTAAGTAAAGAGCTCACCTCAATATCCCATACCACGCTAAATGGAGTGCCCATCATCCTCGGTCTTGCCCTGTGGCTTTTCGTCGGTTTCCTCATCGACCGTAGGCGTTGGTGGCTGTTGGTTCCAGCCTATGGTTTGATTCTGGCTGCAGTCGAAATTGCTATCAACACGATGGTCAAGCCATCCATCCTGTTTGGAGAGAATATTTCATCCATACTATTAGCCTTCTCCTCAGGAGCTGGAATAATGTTTATGCTGGCGCTACCATTTTATGTCGCTTACTTTGTGTCGAAGAAGAGTTGGTGGGCGCTCATACCGGCTGGCAGCCTGACCAGTTTCGGGTTGGCTCTATTGCTGCAGTTCTTGTATTCAAATCACCAAAATAACTCTGTTGGGATATTCGCTGGTGTGCTGCTGTTGGGTTTATCGGTTACCACTGCGATTCTATGGCTGCGCCGGAAGACCCAGCCAACCGCATGGGCGATCTATCCATCTATCGGTCTTTTCGCTCTGGCTATCCTGGCCTTTATCTTCGGCAACGGTTGGACCACGCTCTCCGACCAGGCAAAAGGGGTATTCTTCGCCATCGCTAGTGCCAGTTGCTTCGTGGGTTATTTAATTCATGGACTCCGGAAGTGGGGTTGGCTCTTCCCAGCCCTGATCTGTGCTTCGTTTGCTGTCAGCATTTGGATGTCTGTAAACGACCAGGAAGATTCCCTCTTAATGGTCACTCTCCTTTTCCTCAGTATTGCCGTTCCGTTCTACGTTGGATTTGCTCTTGACCGCTCTCGCTGGGGGCTTCTTATCCCGGCCTATGTCCTGACAATGATCATGATATTCACGCTGACCAGTGATTCAGATTATGAAGGCGCATTGGTTATGTCGCTATTCGCATTACCCTTCTTCGTTGCCTACTTCTGGTCAAATAAGAACTGGTGGGCAATCATCCCTGGGGGAGTGTTTGCGGCGATTGGCCTGGTGTCATTAATCGAAGAGCTGGTGCCTCATCAGGAGTTTGCCTCTCTTCCAAATACGATGAGCTGGGGAGTGTACAATTGGCTGTTGTTCTTGCTACTGGCTGTTACTTTTGGGGTGTTATGGTTGCGGCGAAATACGCAACCCACGCTGTGGGCTGCGTACCCGGCCGCGGGATTCCTGGCACTCGCGATCCTGTCTCTCATCCTCGGCGAGAGATTTCAAGAGTACTGGCTTTCATCCGTGATGCTGGTTATTGCAGGGTTGCTCGTGTTGGCCTTGGTAACCAATAGGATTTCATCTCCAGGTCCACAGACACCGCATGTAAAAGTCTGAACTATATCCTGCATCGAAAAGTACCCCTAGAAATACCCCATTAATACCCTGTTAAGGGCCTGATTATTCAGGCCCTTTCTTTTATTATCAATGTGTGACCAAAAAACCAATCATATTAGATCCGTCAAGGAGTGGTGATGGAACCGAACACATCCCAGCAGTCAAGCAGATATCACATCCTGGTCAAGGAAACGCTCAATCATCCCTTCGCCGATTGGTATGGCGATCTGACCATCATGCCCCAGCAGAATGGAGCAACGCTTCTCATCGGCACATTCACTGACCAACCCGCTCTGCGCGGTTTCCTGGAACAGCTCTGGAACCTCAACATCACCGTCATCACCATCGAAAGGATCGAAAATGAAAGCTAAAGTTTTGATTATTGTGTTTTCTCTTCTCCTCAGCAGCTGCTCAACCGTGAGCTCACAAGCGGCGGATGGGGTATTGCTCGCCACATCCACTGTCCAGCCTACCTTGGCCACCTTACCCAATCCGGCAGCTGTTTATTGCCAGCAGCAAGGCTACACTTCTGAGATTCGCTCCGCCCCAGATGGAAGCCAGGCCGGTGTATGCATCTTCCCCGATGGAGGTGAATGTGATGAGTGGGTTTATTTGCGCGGCGAATGCAAACCTACCAGTAGTGATTCATCCACCGGGTCAGCCGAGAATGATAGCCAGGGTTGGCAAATTTATCGTAATGAAGACCTCGGGTACAGCTTTCACTATCCTGCCGGTGCCCTGATCTCGGTAGACGATGAGCCAAAAAAAACCGTGAGTATTTCCGGACCTGGCATGGGTTCCGAATTCTGGGGTGTCGCTCATCCAGCTGACCTACCCGAGTATCGTCCTCCCGAAGATGTGGATTTACTGCAGTGGTTGACGGATCACTACCTGGTCGGTGAGAACCGCATGCCTGATGAACAGATCGCCGGGATAAACGCCATCCACTACCGCCACGAGCGCAACCCGCAGTCTTACGCCTTTGACCAGTATTTCCTTGCCCATGCTGGTCAGCTCTACCAGATCAGCATCGGTCATGCTTCAGACACAGAAGATTGGGAGCTCGACAATCGCTTCTTGCAGAGCTTCCTGTTTGATCAGCCGGAGGCAGTAGCTGCTTCACCCACCCCCATCCCTACCGCCGTTTCAATCGACCCCAGCTTCTACCAGGGCTTTTGGACCTACACCCACCCAGTGTACGGTTTCTCTATCTTGCTCCCCGAGGATTGGGCGGTGGATGAGACCACCACGGGTGATCCCATCATGAACGACCATTTTCTTTTCCTGCACCAACAGCCAACCCCGGATGTCTACCCCACCATTCGCATGTCATTCCGTACCATCGGTGAAGACGTGCTGCTCTGGCCGACCGGGGTTGGCCAGGGGGAATTTATCTCCCAAGGGACTCTGGATGTTGCCGGGCAGCCTGCCAGCCGGAATTATTTCGTTTGCCCCAATGGAATGATTGACTCCATCTGGTATCAAGGCGGTGAGAAGGGACCGAATATCCAGCGCGGCAATATGGAGTTCGGGTTTATCTATTCTTATGCCGAGGCGAATTGCCAGGAACCGTACAGTCTGACCGGCAAAGTGCAGCTGGTGGGTGAGATGATTGTCTCCTCCCTGCAGGTACCATAAACATTCATCGGAGAAATGATATGACTGCCTCAACCACGATTAATTCCGTAAACAAAACATCACCTTCTGTTCAATCGATCGGATATAAGGTTTTGATGTTTGTCATACTCCTGGTTTGTTCCCTGGCAGTTTTCGTGTTGGGTTCGAATTACGTCATGTTGTTCCCCACCAATGGAAATTGGATCTATGCCGCCGTCACCACGGGCATCTTCCTGGTTGCTGCACTGATATTCAAGCGCAGCACAGCGCTATCCAAATATTGGCCAGTCACCTACGCTTTCTTTATCGCTTCATCGGTAAACCTGATCTCAGACCTTTTCGCTGGTTATAACAGCGATTTCGTTCATCTATTTGGTTATGGAGCCGGTGAAAATAAGACCATTGCACTGGCAAAAATGTATGAGACCCTGTTGATTGTTATCCCCATCATCGTGTTAACCCTGCTTTCAGGTGCCAACCTTGGCTCTATATTCTTGAAGTTCGGCAACCAGAACCGATATTGGGGATTCGGGATCGGTGGTTTGGTGCTGGTCAATTTTTTTACCTCAGTGCTCATCTTCTTCGGCACCGGGTATGAGCTGCCTAAGCTTGGTTCAGCCATCGTGTGGAGTTTCGTGTTTTCCATCTGCAACGCTTTTTCGGAGGAGCTGTGGATCAGGGGTCTCTTCCTGAAGAAGGTGTCCCCCATAATCGGCGTTGTAGGAGCAGTCCTGCTAACCTCCACTACCTTTGCTGTGTTCCACCTCACCTCGGTGGCATATCTGCCAGCCATGGCTATTCCCGTTTTCATAGTAAACACTTTCACCCTGGGTCTGGCGTGCGGCATCCTGATGATGAAGACAGACAGCATTTGGGGAGCCTATCTGATCCACATGGCAGCCGATGTATTTTTATTTATTGCCACCCTGGCAGCGTCTTAGGCAAGAAAGGAGTTAATGATGGATTATCAAGATAAAGTCTGGTTATGGATAACAGCAGCTGTCTCAATCATCATGGGTTCTGTCCTCGTTTCAAACGACAGTGGTGCCGGATGGTTTCTGATTATCTTAGGAGTGACGTACATCGGCGCTTCAACGCGTGTTGGTCAGAAATGGGCTTCTACCAAACTGGACCTCGCCCGCAGGGGGTTGATTGGAGTCACCTTATTGACCACTGTGCTGGTATTAGTCAGCGCAGCAGCGATCCTGTTGTAGGGCTGATGATATCGCCAATCTCAAGGAGGGAATGATATGAAAGCAAATATCCTCAAAATTTTCTGGGGAACCATCCTGGTTTCCCTGGTCGGTCTGACGTTGGCTTGCATGTCCGGTTACGTTACTTTCGATTATTTTACCGGTCCGCCAAGCATATTTATTTTCGTCGGCTTAAGCATAGCCTTCTTTACATGTTATTTCATATGTGGTATCCGGAGTTGGCCCTGGCTCTTCCCCGCACTACTCACCACAGCGCTGGCACTCAATGCCATTAGGAACTACGAAATCGGCGGACCTCCGATCATTGCTTTTCCAGTCCTGCTCAGCCTAGCCGTCCCATTCTACATGGGCTATATCCTGAACCGAAAGCAGTGGGGATGGTTAATCCCGGCCTGGTTCCTGACCATAATCACCGTAATCCCACCCCTAATCGACCGGATTAATCCTGATGCTCTGACTGCGCTTGTTCTTTACGCCATCTCGCTGCCTTTCCTGGTCGGATACCTGGTGGACCAACGCTGTAAATGGGCACTATTTATATCCGCTGTCTTGGGTTTCATTGGAATTTTCTCGTTGATTGAATCAATTATCCATGGAGATATATTGGGACCGATTGTTTTGCTGCTCATCGCCCTGCCGCTCATTATCACATTCTATGCGTCAAAGCGGCGCTGGTGGGCACTCATCCCATCAGGGATTTTCATCAGCATCGGGATGGTAGCCCTGTTGGACAGGCTGCTTCCAGTCTATGACTACATTCTTGTCGGAGATCACCAGGTTGGGGTTTACACCGGTTTGCTATTCTTGGGCTTTGCCGTCACCTTCACCATTCTGTTGCAAATACACACGGATCAACCGAAGGAATGGGCCAGGTACCCGGCAATCGGTTTTATTGCAGCCGCGATAATGGCGTTTTTAATGGGTGAGAACTTCGGAGTGTTCCTACCTGAAATCGCACTTCTAATCGTTGGGATCGTCATGCTTTCCGCTGTGTTTCTCAAGGAGCGGGTCACTCGCCAGGCACCCTCCTGAGATCCACCTTCTTCCTCCCTGCCTGGACATGCTTTCTCCTCCCGTGCTTCCAGGCAGGTTGGAAATGGGTCAGGCTGGGCATAACCCAATCCTAATAATCACTCACACCATGGAGAAAAGATAATGACACATAACTTGCGCTTTATCGTAGCTGCCATGCAGGAAGTATCCTGGCCGGAAATGATCACGCGCTGGCAGTATCTCGAGGCCGTCGGGCTGGATGGTATCATCCTGGCTGACCATTTCGTAAATTATGCGAATCCCAAGGCCCACTGGTATGAGAGCTGGACCTTGCTGGCAGCTCTGGCAACCCAAACTAAAACCATCCGCATCGGCTCCCTTTCTGCCATTCCCTGGCGCAATCCGGCTTTCCTGGCGCGCCAGGCAATGACTGTAGACCATATCTCCAATGGGCGTCTTGACCTTGGACTCGGGGCTGGCGCGCCGGGAAGCATCGATGTCTCCTATGCCATGACCGGGACGCCCGATTGGCCTCCCCGTGAACGTGTGGATCGCCTCCACGAAGTGGTCGAAATAGTCGATTTACTCCTGCGTAATCCGGAAACCACCTATGAAGGAAAATATTATCACATTCAAGGGACGGTGATCAATCCCCTGCCAATTCAGAAACCCCGCCCACCCCTGATGATCGGCGGAAACGGTCCGCGCATGCTCAAGGTTGCTGCCGAGCATGCTGATACCTGGAACACCGTCGGTGGGGTGAGTGTGAATTCATGTGACGAGATGCTGGCACTCACCCGTGAGCGCTGTAGCAGGTTGGATCGGTATTGCTCTGAGATCGGCCGTGACCCCGCTACGCTCCGCCGATCTGTCCTCATCTTCACCAACGAGGAATATCAGCGTTTATATTCGACCCCTGGGGCATTTGAAGACATCGTCAAATGCTACCTTGACCTCGGCATCACGGAAATCATATTCTTTTACCCCTTCATGCCTGAATTGATGCCAATGTTTGAGCATATCGTCAAAGAGGCAATCCCTCGCCTGCGGAGCGATTTCTCAGCACCTCAATGACGGTCAAAGCGGCATTATCAGCCGCAATCCTGGTATTTCGCACCATTCTGTTGAATTGGAAAATGATGCCTGGGTGTCGAAGCATCGACCTCACCAGCCTATCCGCTCGTAAATTTGCATCCTCATCCATTACCTCTCCCAGGTTGAACGGGATGGGTGCGCGCGGCCCATCACTGATTGCGCGGATGGACAATAACGGGATGCCAAAATCCGCAGCCACCTGTGCAATTCCCGCTGTTTCCATTTCCAGGATCGGATGTATTAAGTGTCTGACCTGGTCTCCGGATATCTGAGTGCCTGCCGTGGTGACTGCAGTACCGGTAAATAATCGTGCCCCGCGTCCGGCAAGTGTCCGCTCTACCGACTCCCTGGTAGCTGCAGGCCAGGGTTCAAGGCGCTGGAGGTTACCGGTAGAAGCTTGCCCTAACTCACCAACAGCTTCCGCTGCAACCACATCCCCAATTTCGAGATCTTCTTCCACCGCGCCGGCAATGCCAAATGAGATCAGTAAACGCGGTCCGCCTGTCGTAATCAGTTCTCTTGCAGCTTCACTCGCCCGACGCATGCCCATGCCTGAAGTGACCAGCACGCAACGCTGCCTGTATAATTCGAACGATTTACTCTCAAACTTCCTCAACGCGGTCCGATTCCATCCCTTTATATGCCGCACAAGGGCATCGCTTTCTTGGGTCATTGCAGCAATCAGGCCAATGGTGTCCATGAGAATGGCAGCTTGTCTGTTAATTCTGCAGCAAGTGTAAACTACTCGCGCTTGTTCAGTTCAGCTGGCTTGTATACCTCTGGCACAAAGGTCTGGTCGGTCATGGGGGGTCGGATGTAACCTTTCTCTTCCTGCCGCGGGGGCAGCGAGATCGGTTCTGGGGTCAAATCCTGATATGGGATCATGCTCAGTAGATGATGGATACAGTTCAGCCTTGCACATAGCTTGTTATCTGCATTGACCACGTACCAGGGTGCCTGCTTTATATCGGTATAGGCAAACATCTCATCTTTCGCCTTAGAATATTCCACCCACTTAGCCCGTGATTGCGTGTCCATCGGGCTGAGTTTCCAGCGTTTGGTTGGGTCGGCAATCCTGTCCTGGAACCTCAATTCCTGCTCCTTATCACTCACCGAGAACCAGTATTTGATCAGGATGATCCCCGACCGCACCAACATACGCTCAAGCTCGGGTACCGAACGTAGGAATTCAGCGTGTTCCTCCTCGGTGCAGAATCCCATCACCCTTTCAACCCCGGCACGGTTATACCAGCTGCGGTCGAATAATACCATCTCTCCCCCGGCAGGCAAATGCGGGATATAGCGCTGGAAATACCACTGCGTCTTCTCACGCTCGGTCGGTGCAGGTAGTGCTATCACCCGGCACACACGCGGGTTCAAGCTCTCGGTGATGCGCTTGATCACTCCACCTTTACCGGCAGCATCGCGACCTTCAAAAATTACCACCACCTTGAGGCTTTTAAACCGCACCCATTCTTGCAGTTTCACCAGTTCCACCTGCAGCCGGCGTAGCTCCGCCGAATAGGTCTTGTTGTCCACAGAGATATATTTTCCACTCACGTCTTGATTCATCACAGGCTTTGAAGCCTGAATTTGTTCGTGTTCTACCTGCTCAGTTTTATTTGATGTGGCAGGCAAACTATCCTTTGCCCGGTCCCTACTATTTTTACTCTTCTCTTTTGGCGCCATTCTCATCTCCTTCTACCTGCCAGGTTGCTGCCAGCAACAGGTTTACATTGTAATTATATTCACTTTTACTTTTTTCCGAGTCCAACTCAATTTTTCTCACTTTATATGACCTTGCCACGCGTATCTCGATCAGCATGAGCTGGAAAACTGCTTTAAATGGGTATATCAGTCCCATACTTCTGGCTATGACGCGTCCGGTAAGCTTCTTTTATCGGGAAATGTCCTCTTAAGAACGATTTTCTGCTGTCATCCTATCAAATCGCTGAATATTCCAATGACTTGGGTAAGATTTCATCACGATTGGCGTAACTCACATTGAACATCAGGGTTATATAATCACAAGAATGCCTATCAAGGTATTAAAAATTTATATTAAGGAGAATGGAAATGACAGCGTTTAATTTACTTTGTGCAGGTGTGATCGGCACCCTTTTCGGCGTGCTGCTCGCGTTCGCTGGCTACAGGCTGTTCCTCGTACTGCTGCCAATTTGGGGCTTCTTTTTCGGCTTCTTATTGGGTGCGGAAACGGTCCAATGGCTCTTCAACGGTACTGGTTTGTTAGTTGATGTCACCGGCTGGGTGGTTGGGTTGGTCGTGGGTGCGATCTTTGCCGTACTATCCTACCTGTTCTATATCGCAGCGGTGGCAATTATTGCTGGCTCCCTCGGCTATTTCATTGCAGTCTACGGGCTGTTGTGGATTGGTATGAAAGCCAACTTCCTGCTCTGGCTGATCGGCATCGTCGTGGGTGTTGTATTTATCTTCGTAACCCTCCAGTTCAACTTGCAGAAATGGGTTATCATCATTACAACCGCTCTTGCTGGTACTGCCGTGTCCTTTGGCACGATAATCCAGATCCTTAATCCCGCAACAAACTTGCTCGATAATCCGGTCAAGTTCATCCTGAACCAATCCTGGTTCCTTCTGCTTTGTTTTGCCTTGATGGCAGCGGCAGGCATCGTGGTGCAGTACGTGCACAATAAGACCTTTACCATCGATAACTACAACAACTGGGCCACTGAGTAAGACTCTAGTTCGATAGGTTTAGAGTATCTTTCGCAATTACACCTGGTTGGCTCACCCTGCACGGGCTCTCATACCAATGGGCAGGGCAGGTTGTAAATCAATAGATGAAGCATTTGAGGCTGGCCAATTAATTTTGGTCAGCCTCGTTTTGGTTTGGGGGATTTTCTAAATTCCTTCAGCTGGCTACCCCTTTTGACTTTTCGGCGATCACCGCTTCGAAAGCTTTCTTCAGCCAGACCATCACTTCAGCATCGATTTCCTCCGGGTCATTGATGCTCACCCGGTGCGTGACCATGGGATTCCAGGTACCCGCAGCTTCGAAACGTGTTGTTGGATTCCTGCCTTTGATCTTGATTCCAATATCAAGCCGGTCAACGGTGACTTGCACGATACCAAATTTTTTACCATTCCGGAGGAGGCTTATATAAGTGTTGGTTGGGTCAACTGAAAAACCGCTTCCAAATTCGTTGATCCTTGATATCAGCTCTTCGTATGCTTTTCGCCAGTGCGCTTTGTCACCCTTAAATTGTCTATCTATTTTCTCGTCCTCGCTGGGTTGAGGCTGTGTGGCATTTTGTAAAGTGAGTACGAGCGCCATCGCATGGCCATGACCCAGGCCGAAATCCTTTTTAAGCCATTCTACAATCTGACCCGTCCTTACCCCGTCCTTGAGCAGCCCTTTCTGTTCCGCCAAGACCTTGAAGTCTTCCGGTGTTTTTCCCGTGCGCGTCTGTATGTTATCGAGATATGCCTGTAAAGTCATAATTTTCCTCCCTATTTTCCCGGTAATGAATTATCTTGTGTTCTGACTTGATTTGATCGCGTTGATCAGGATATCAATATCTTATTATATTTCCTCGAAGTCACAATCAAATTACCATACCACCTTGTTTGCCTAAAATTATCAGGGTTAGCTGAAAAATTCCACCAGCACCGGGGCAAGAACCTCGGTATTCACATCATGCGTCTGTCCTTCAAGTGTCCGCTGTTGGGCATGGGGTATTGCTTTCGCCAGAGAGATGGCCGTGGGATGCATAAACGGTCTTGACTCGGAACTTGCACCCCCATCCATAACTAGCGTGGGCACCCGCACTTTGGCTGCCCGTGCAAGTGGTACGGTACGTTCATCACCTATGATGACTGCATCATAGATAAGTGTTGGCGCCACAGATTCAAACATTGGCCAAACCGGTGCCTGGCGCATTCCGTTAACCTGGTCATCTGGTGTACCCACGAACTGCATGAATAACGCCACTGCATCACCCTTCCGATTCGTGCTTATCAGCTCCGAGAGCGTACATCGGTATTCCTTCCATTGCGGCAAGGTCTCCTTTGCTGAGCTGTAAGGTGGTTCATACAATGCCAGCTTGCTCACTCTTTCACCAAGCCTGATTGCCGTCTCCAGGGCAAGGCAGGCGCCAGATGAGACGCCATACAAGTAGGCCGAGCCACCCGCTGCCTTGATAAGCGCATCCAGGTCTTCGACTTCACGTTCGACCGTGTATGGCTTGGAATTCGTGCTCTCACCCCGTCCACGCCGGTCGAAAAGGTAAACCTTGAAGTGTGGTGCCAATAAGTCGGAGAGATGCTCCATAGGACCAAATTTTCGATAGCAAATTGCACCATCCACCAGGATGACTGCTTTCCCGGAACCTTTCGTTTCATAGGCAATCTCCGTTCCATCTTTAGAAATTACCCTGTTCATATATTCCTCCATTTCATGTTTTGTTCCTTATGTTTGGTTGGATTTCTATATTTGTACAGCCAGGATTTTCTGCATCTACGCTGGATGGTAGGCGAGGATCAGAATCCCTGCACCCACAGGTTTTGCCTCGACCAACTTAAGTGCATGCTGGTCACTCGCCTGGTTGAACAAGCGCTTGCCCGTTCCCAGGATCACAGGATAAACCATCAGCCTATATTCATCAATCAGGTTGTGTTGCATCAACATATTCACCAGCTTGCCGCTTCCGGCGATCAGGATATCATCTCCCGGCATGGATTTTAGCTGTGTTACTTCCTCGGCAACATTCTGTTTGATCACCTTTGTGTTGTTCCACGCAGGCTCCTGCAATGTCGTTGAAACCACATACTTCGCCATGCCATTCATCTTGTCGGCAAATTCGCCTGTCATAGACGGCCATGCCGAGGCAAATCCTTCATAGGTCACTCGTCCCAAAAGCAATGCCTCTGAGCTCATCACCTCATCCAGTTTGAATTTATCTCCCTCCGGTCCTCGTTCGAACTGGAATGCCCATCCACCTCGCTCGAATTTTTCCGCTCCACCCGGGTCTTCGAAGACACCATCTAATGTAATAAATTCAGATGCAATGATTTTTCTCATGATTTCTCACCATTCATTTTTCCACCTTATGGCGACAATTTATATCCAGATTGTCATTATATCACTTTTAACTTGGGGATTTCGATTTATGCAAATCACCACATCGCCACACTCGGCCGACTCATTATTAATAATAAAGTTACCCGAAATCCAGGACCCTCTTGTCTCTTGATCTAGGCTCTTGGTCCTTGCCTCTTAGTCCTTAGCTCTTGGCCTTTGGCAATTGACTAATCACTAATCACTAATACCTGATTACTGATCACTATGCCACATCGTGAAATATGTTTACGGTAAAAGTTATAAGTAAGTAGATCAACCTGACCCATGTGAGTACAGTCAAATAAACCTCTTCGTTGTTTTTTTTGAAGTTTCCATGTATGATAAACCTGCCGTAGGGAAATCCCCATATCTGGAGGAGCCATTCACATGGAAGACCGACCTTGGTTTAAAAGTTACGATCCCTTGCTGCCCCACACCTTAGAGCCTTATCCCGAGCGCACTTTGCTAGATGTTCTGGCCGATACGGTTAAGCAGAGACCCGACCACTTGATGTTGATATTTAATGGATCACACCTCAGCGTCTCCCAGGTTGATGGACTCTCCAATGATTTTGCTGCGGCTTTATATGAATTGGGTGTGGCACAGGGTGAACGGGTGGCGGTACTGCTGCCCAATTCTCCTCAGGCGGTCATCGCTCAGCTTGGAGCGTGGAAAGCGGGGACAATCTTCTGCCCGATAAACTCCACCTATACCGAATGGGAGCTGGAACACGCCCTGAATGAATGCGAGGCCGAAACAGTGGTGGTGCTCAACCCGTTTTATAAAAAAGTCAAAGCAGTCCAACCACGAACAGTGGTGCAGCGTGTTATTGCTGTTAATATCAAGGATTACCTCCCGCCATTATCTCGTTTCCTTTTTGCTCTGGTCAAAGAAAAGAAAGATGGTTATCGCATCAATTTGCACGACGGAGATTATGGGTTCACCGACCTGATGCAGCGTTCAAAAGGCGTGGGTCGCCCGCCGGTGCAGGTAAAACCCTCCGACCCAGCTATCCTGCTCTTCAGCGGTGGCACCACAGGCCAACCAAAAGCCGTTTTGGCGACCCACCGTTCATTATTGATCTCGGGTATGCAGTTACATGCCTACGCTCGTACGGTGCTCACAGATTGGGAAGACCGTCTTACCCTGGTGATGCCGATGTTCCACGTATACGGCAATATGGCCTTGAATTCAGCTTTATTGGCGCGCTGGCCCATGGTCATCATTCCAAATCCACGTGATCTGAATGACCTGGTAGCCACGCTTCGTAAAGAGCGACCGGCGGTCTTGCACGGCGTTCCCACCCTCTTCAATGCCCTCATCAATCATCCCGATGTAATTTCAGGCAAGGTGGATTTCAGGTCAATGAAAGTGTGTTATTCGGCTGCAGCACCTCTCTTAAGGGAAACAAAAGAGCGTTTCGAAAAGCTGACCAACGGTCGCCTGTTGGATGCCTATGCCATGACCGAGACTATCCTTGCCGCTGTAGTCTGTCCGGTTCATGGGGAGTATAAAGAAGGCTCCACCGGGTTGCCCCTACCGGATGTGGACGTACGCATTGTCGATATGGAGACTGGGCTGGAAATCCTGCCTGCCAATATGCCTGGAGAAATTATCATCCGCGCTCCCCAGATCATGCAAGGCTATTGGAAACGGCCTGAAGAAACTGCCGCCATGATCCGGAATGGCTGGGTCTTCACCGGCGATATTGGTTACCTCGACCAGGATGGCTACTTGTTCTTGATCGATCGTAAAAAGGATATGATCAAGGTAAGCGGCTTTCAAGTCTGGCCTCGCGAGGTGGAGGAAGTGATTACAAAACATCCGGCCGTGCAAGAAGTCTGTGTCGGAGGTGTGCCTGATGAGCAACAGAGTGAGGCAGTAAAGGCCTGGATTGTTCTAGAGCCTGGTGAGCAGCTGGAAATCGATTCACTGCGGAATTTTTGCAAAGAAAAACTTTCAGGTTATAAGGTACCCCGCTATATTGAGTTCCGCGCCTCATTACCCAAGACGATGGTAGGTAAACACCTGCGCCGGGTCTTGGTAAGCGAGAGCTCCTCACAACTCGACGGGACCCATGCCAACTCTGAATGATTCATCCCCCTATGTAGCATTCTACGCTCGGCATTCTTTCCTTTTTAAATTAGGGAAAGTGAAATTACAAAGATACTGTCGGCATACTGGTCTGGCTAATAGCTAAATGCTAAATCCTAATTGCTTCTTTTCCTCTCCCCCGAGTTTTCGCTTATAATTCCGGAGCTTATCTCTTCTATGATTTGAAACATATTACTGTAAAGTATGAGTGCCGGGAGGCGGATGCAAATCCGTATTCGGTCGATTTGAAGGAAAATGCTAACCAATACCAATGAAACCATCCAGGGACAGCAGCGAAGCTGGAACCTGGTTAAAAAATTAGGGGAAGGGGATGCCGGTGAAGTCTATCTGGTCGATTCCATACTCGATAATCAGCCTGCCATCCTAAAGCGACCCCGTAAAGGTTCATTCTTCAGTGACACTCTCCGCCAGGCAAACCAGATCAAAACCGAAGGCAGCATTCTACGCGGGCTGCCCAGGGCTGCCTTCCCTGGCCAGGGTCTCTTCATAACTATCCCTGCCCTGATCGATCAGAGCGGTCCAGATTATCCGCTTGGCGAAAATACGTTTATCATCATCGAGCAGGCACAAGGTCTCGACCTGAAGTTACTCAGCCAGGTCACTCGCTTCGGTCAGGCCAGTATCCACAGTCTGCCTACAGACCTAGAAACCGCCTTCTTTATCCAGCAATGGTCTCAGCTTCAGGAATTTCCTGCGCCGTTATTGGTCCGCATCCTGTTGGGAGTCCTCAATCTCCTTGAGACCATCCATTCCACCGAAATCCGGAATGAAAAAGGCACCCACTCCGGCGTGATCTGGAACGACGTCAAGCCGGACCATCTGTATTGGGATCCCTCATCCGTGCGCCTGACAGTCATCGATTGGGGCAACTCCCAATTTTTAGAGCGGGATAGCGTTACCAGGGACCGACAGTACTCTTCAATGGATGACTTCCACCAGTTTATTCAGGAATTGGGCAGTTTTATCTCGGAAGTCAATCCGAACCTCTATTCTCGATTGGAGTGGCCTGGGAGCTCAGCCAGCGGTGACGTTTATGAACAAATCATCCTTCCCCTGATGGAGAAATTGGCAAACATTTACGAGGATGATACCGGACGTCTGCAAGAGCTGCGCCGGCAGGAAGTTGACCTGTATGGGCTTTCCAGACCGGAGCTGGAGCAAATAGTCCAATGTAAACAGCTGCAACTTCAATTGGCTGCGTATGGTGAGCTGCCGGATAATTCTAGTGCCGTCAACTTTATTTCCAAAGCCGCTTTTCAAATGGCATCAGATTACCGTTTGGTGGAGTTTCAAAAGGTTTGCGAAAATGCCACCAGGCTGCTCGCCTCTTCTATTGATAAATGGATAATTTTGAACAATATCGCCGAAGTCGCCCGGCAAACAGCAGAGACCGACGATCTGACCCAGGCTGCCTTCTCGAATGCACTGGCAGCCGGTGTGGCTGGAGATTGGACGGCTGCACTGTGGGAACTGTTCACCCGCCTGGGTGAGGGGCCGCGACCTGAATGGTGGGAGAATATCAGCCAGGAAGTCCGTAAAATCTGCCTGGGACTCGAACCAGACGCCATAACTCCTTACACCATGCTTGCCCGGCTATATTACACCCTGCAGTCAGAAATCACCAAAAAAGGTGAAAAGCGCCTGCGCTTCGCGTCTGGTGGGATGGATGGCAGCCCTCAAGAGCAGGAGGAATTTAATTGGCAGGCCGGTGAAGAGCTGATTGCCACTGTTCGCGAAGAAATCATTAAAAAATGGAAGGAAATCGAGCCTTGCCCGCCGAACTCCGGCATTGGATATACCGAGCTGGACAGCCTGATCGGTCAGATCGAAGAGCTTTTACCCGGCACGCGTGAAAAGCTCGAAAATTCCTTGTCTCAGCCGAAAGCCCAGGTTGAGCTGGTTTTGAACGCCTGGGAACACAAAGATTTCGAGCTAGCCCGTCGCGGGCTGCGTTCGATCCTGGTGTGGGACCCCGACCGCGCCCGGCTCTTCACCGCCGAGAAGGCGATTGGAGCAACCCCGCAGTGGCTGGCGCGTGTGCGTAAGGGCGCTGGCAATGATGAGCCTTTCTACGACTATTTGACCTCGGTCGAGCTAGCAGGACGTACCTTGCGCAACCAGGTAGGTCCATCGAAATGGCTGGATGGAACACTGGAAGCGTTCAAACGCCTGCGCCGGGGTAGCCGGTCGGTGGACCTGATGATCGAGTACCCCGATATCATGCATGAATTGCCCTGGATAAATGAATACCAATCACGAGAGATCCTGTCTCTGCCGCATACTCGTCCCCTCACCCTGGATAGAGATGACACCGGGTATTCCGCACCTAATATTACCTCCGGTGTGGTGGATGGCAGGTTCGGTCCCAATCAAGACCTGGTCTTGGCTGAGCCATTGGACACCTGGATGCCCGAAGCACGTGGCTCTTCCGCCCGTGTTTTTGCCGGGAATCTGCGCAGCCCAGGAAAGTCACCGCTTTCGTTCGCCTTCAAGATCATGCGACCGGACCAATTGGATTATGCCCTGCCCTTATTCATCGAAGAGATCCAGGTGCTCACCCTGCTGCGTGACGTGCCTGGCGTTACGCCCATGGTCGAGTGCGGATATATCAAGCTCGAGGACGGTCAGGCTCTCCCCAGCGATGAGAGCCATGCATCGGCTGCGGAGCTAAGCGGGCAGGTGATCCATTACGGCGTCGAACAGGTCCAAAATTTTCTGGCTTCCATGGATAGGCAGATCACTGTGGGGTGGCTGCCGTACCTGGCATTGGTGAGACGCAGCCCGGAATATAACCTGCTGCGCTATTGTGACGCCAGCTTCACCCACGGCTGGTTCCTTCCACTGCGAGAAAGCCTGGTGCTGTCTTTGCAGATTTGTGACATCCTCCAGTTTGCTCATGACCGCAATATTGTCTACCGTGATCATAAAATCCTGCATTATTATTGGGACGTAGACGCTCACGGGGTAGCGATGATCGATTGGAACATCGCCAAACGCCAGCCGCAAGGTCTGTCAGATGCAGAGAAGCAGTTCGACCTGGTACAACTTGGGGCGCGTGCCCTGCACCATATTTTTACCGGGCGGCCTGCCCAGGGCAGTTTACCCCTTGGACCCAACCGTCCGGAAGACATCGAGAAAGCTTCCACGCATTACCCGGTGAACTGGACGTACGACGACGAACGCTTGCCTAACCAGCTCCGCACCATCCTGGAACAGAGCCTCAACCAGGGATATACTCAAGTCTCCGATATCCGCCAGGCACTGTTAGACATCTTTCAACAACTTCCAGGAACATCGAAGGATTAGGAACCATTCAGTGACAGCAACGTTAAAAACAATATGAATTCATTTGAAGAAATAGAAAAGCAGTATCAAGAGCTTCTTGCCAATTCCACCGCCAGCGTGGTAGACCTGCGGCATCTGCTGCTTGAAATAGAAGATCTGGTCAACTCGCCCGATTACCAGACCCTGGCGCTCGAGCAACGCAACAACCTGCAGGCGGAGCGCAAGGAATTAATGCAGCGCATCCAACAGCAAGAAAATGGATCCGCAGCCCTGGCTGAAAAAACAAATGGGCAAGGTGGGTCCGCACCCTCAGCGGGAGAAAAATCCGAAACAGCTGCTGCCCGTGCAGAGCCTGCCACAGAACACAACCCGGCAGCCGAATCACAGATGGAAATGGCGGAGAAACTTTTCTATAGCGGCCGTTACGCTGAAGCGGTGCAGATCTTCGACCGCATCTTACAGCTGGAGCCGAACTGGGAACGGGCGCGCCAGCACCGCACAGAAGCTGAAAACTACCTGCGTACCGGTTACATCCCGGTAGTAGCCTTACCGGCAGACGCGGCTTCCGCCTACGGCAAAGCCCAATCTGCAGCCCGGGTGGGACGGTTCGCCGACGCACTCGTGCTGTTGGAGAGCGCCCAAGACGCCCTGCATGAGCTGGGGATTCAACGCTGGCAGGAAGGGCAGGATTTCGCCCAAAAGCTGCAGGAAAACATCGATGCCGAAAAAGCCTTCGAAGAAGGGCTCACCCTTTTCAGGCAGGGGAATATCGACGATGCGATTGAACGGATCCAGGCGGCGGTGGGCGCCACCGGCATGCCGAAATACTCCGAGCGCGCCCAGGAGCTGCGTAAAGTTAAAGACAGCCTGCGCTCGATCTATGACACCCTAAACCAGGCCGACCTAGACCCGCAAGCCGCCTCACAAGCAAAAGCCAGCCTGGATGCGTTGGTGGTCGAATATGGTGAAAACCCGGCTTTCGAACGCCTGATCGAGCGTTTTAGAGCCATTACGCCACGGGTGGTAGAACCATTAAAAGAGCAGACCCGCCAGTTGAAGAACCAGGCAGACCATGCTGCCACCCTGGAGGAAGGGTTATATCTCAACAAGCAAGCCCGACAGAGCCTGGCACAAATCCGGAACCTGGAGGGCGTGGACGAAAGCCTCGACCGCCTGCAGAACGAGATCGAACGCCAGCAGCGCGCGTATCAGAAATTCGATAACGATTTACACGCCGCCAACATGGCATACGAAAAAAATCCCGCATGGCCGGCAGAAGCCGCCCGCCTGAGTGCCGAAGTGGCAAAGCGCTTTCCAATCGATCCGGGGGTGAAAGAGCTGAAGCTAAAATTACGCAGCTATCGCTTGAAAGTGTTGGGGATCAAGGCTGGTATTGTTCTGGCGGGGATCATCATCCTGGCTGTCGTGGTGTTCTGGGGGAAAGGTAAATACCAGGCTTACGTGCTGGCTAAGACCCCAACTGTGACCGCCACGGCTACCGCCACCTCCACATTCACCCCCTCGCCGACGCAGACGCCCACGCTTACCCCTACCCCGCTGCCCACATTGACGCCCACCCTCACCCCTACCCCAATCAATGCCTTCACCCAGCGGGACGTGTTCGCCCGCAATGGGTGCTATGAAAAATTTACGGCGGTGGGGAAGATCCCGGCGGGCGCGATCGTGCGCTTCCTGCCCACCGAACGGCGCTTCGACGAATTCAACCGCGAATGCGTGCTGGTCGAGTTCCTGACGCCTGAAGGTGGAGCTATCGACGGCTGGGTGCTGACGCTAGATGTGGGCGTGGAACCCCCACCCGAAGCCACGGCAACCGCTACTCCGTAGATTGGACAAGTTTTTCGACCTCCTTTAGACTTCTCACCTATCCAACCCCTTTTCGATAGTAATTTGCCGGATGGCTTCATCGAGCATATTCCGCACATAAATCGCTACCCTGCAATTTATATCAAATCAAGCAAGCCTGACAAGCCTAGCCGGTGAACGCTTTATAGTGCGTTGGTTACCAATTTACTTTCGCTAACAAGTCAAGGGCGGGTATAACTTGCTCACGGCTTTGCCCGAAAATGGTTAATATTAGCCTCTTGATCCCCGCAGTTTCCATTTCTTCAAGGATTTTTTTGCCAGGGATCGACTCTTCAAAAAGGGATATTTCCAACGAGTTCGGGTCACGTCCGTTTGCAACTGCCTTCTTCTTAAGTGCGGTAATGGCGTCCTTTACCCTAGTCCATTCCATGCCCCACGGAGCCCAACCATCACATAATTCTGCAGCACATTCAAGCGCCTTATCGCCTTCTCCGCCCATAATTATGGGAGGGTGGGGCTGCTGATAAGGTTTGGGATATGCCTTCATCTTGTCAAAGTTCACATACTTGCCATGAAACTCAGATTCGGCTGTGGTCCAAATCTCTTTGATGGCTCGAATTTGTTCTTTCAGAAGTTGAAAACGTGTACGGTAATGAACTCCATGGTCAGCCATTTCTGCCTCAAGCCAACCTGCTCCAATGCCAAAAATAAAACGACCTTTAGAAAGAAGGTCTATTGTGGCTGTCTCTTTGGCAAGCAAAATTGGATTTCGCTCAACAACCAGGGAAACGCCAGTCCCAAGCTTAATGTTTTTAGTTGCTGTTGCGGCAACAGTCATGGCGATATAGATATCGTATGTTTGCCAATAATACTCTGGCAGAGAGGAACCACGCCCCGGCGTATTTAGAAAGCGGACTGGGATATGGGTATGTTCTGAGAACCAAACAGACTCCAAACCGCGTTCTTCAGCGGCAAGTGCTAATTCATCGGGTTGAATAGAAAATTGAGTAGGGAAAACGTGAACACCTAAAAGCATATTGCCTCCAAAGATTAATCAGGTAGATTTTTTTTACTTCGATCACCCAACTATATCATTATGCCCCATAAATTCGGTATATTCTGCTTTACTTCAACCGGCTGCCTTTCGCCAGGCTTACATTGAGCATTACTTGTGCTTGTTGCTTGAATAAAGTCGATAATATAGATTGACATTATCCAATTTTCTGCTAAAATATTGAAATCTGTGTTTTTTCATACGTTAAGCTGTGGAAGTCTACGCGAACAGTTAGCTCTCACAGGCATCGATCAGCAACACATAATCAGGAGGGAAATGAATGAACAATCGATGGAAGTTTCCAGCAGTAGTCTCTATCTTCACGATCCTCGTAATTCTTAGCTCGTTGCTCAGCGCGATGCAACCTTTATCGCCAGCACTCGCTCAGGCTCAACCTGCCAGCACCCATATACCCGGGAGTTCGGGATATATCTCAACCAGTATTTCACCGTCGACCACTGGTTCAACGCGCAGTGAATCCAGCCCAGCTGCTACCAATGGAGGAACTCCGGTCCAGCACAAGGGCGGAGGGACGATCACCACAAGTATTTCGTCATCGGGCTCAGCGAAACCGCATGCTGGATCTACTTCGCATAATTCCGCAGGCGGGACTCCAGTACTGCACACGGGCGGTGGGACGATCACCACCGGTATATCGCCATCGAACGCATCTAAACCGAGAAACGGATCCACTGCACCAAATACCCCAGGGGGTTCTCCTGTGCAGCACACGGGCGGTGGGACGATCACTACCAGCCCCGGTCCTACCGTAAATCAGAACCAGACAGGTATATTAGCCACTGGACCAACTTTTGATGTGAGTGCCGCCTGCGCACCTGACTCTACTGGACTCATGACCATCACCAATACCGGTTTAGATATGACCACTCCCTTACACCTGGCGGATTAGCCTGAACGGAAACCCGATCGCACAGAACACTTTCCAGATCAATTCCGGCCAATCCTTCAATATAAACACCAGCGGGTTGTTCGGGACCCTTACATTGGACGTGCTCGATCCTTCCAACAATGTGGTAGCGACAGGTTCCATGTTCTGCCTGTCTCCCACGCCTACCCCCACCCTGGTGCCGCCTTCCTTCCAGGTCAGCGCCGCCTGCGCGCCGGACTCAAACGGGCTGATGACCATCACCAATAACGGTGGTGATATGACCACCCCCTTCACCTGGCGGGTTAGCCTGAACGGAAACCCGATCGCACAGAATACTTTCCAGCTCACTTCCGGCCAATCCTTCAATATAAACACCAGCGGACTGTTCGGAACCCTTACATTGGACGTGCTCGATCCTTCCAACAATGTGGTGGCGACAGGCTCCATGTTCTGCCTGTCTCCCACGCCTACCCCCACCCTGGTGCCGCCTTCCTTCCAGGTCAGCGCCGCCTGCGCACCTGACTCAAACGGGCTGATGACCATCACCAATAACGGTGGTGATATGACCACCCCCTTCACCTGGCGGATTAGCCTGAATGGAACCCCGATCGCACAGAACACTTTCCAGATCAATTCCGGACAATCCTATAATATAAACACCAGCGGGCTGTTCGGAACCCTGACGTTGGACGTGCTCGATCCTTCCAACAATGTGGTAGCGACAGGCTCCATGTTCTGCCTGTCTCCCACGCCTACCCCCACCCTGGTGCCGCCTTCCTTCCAGGTCAGCGCCGCCTGCGCGCCGGACTCAAACGGGCTGATGACCATCACCAATAACGGTGGTGATATGACCACCCCCTTCACCTGGCGGGTTAGCCTGAACGGAAACCCGATCGCACAGAATACTTTCCAGCTCACTTCCGGCCAATCCTTCAATATAAACACCAGCGGACTGTTCGGAACCCTGACCTTGGACGTGCTCGATCCTTCCAACAATGTGGTGGCGACCGGTTCCATGTTTTGTTTGTCTCCGACAGCTACTCCGACATTAACTCCCCTTTATACTGATACAGCAACCCCGGCACCTACTGACACGCCTACGGCCACACCCACTTTTACTCCTTCGCCAACCCCAACATATACTCCGTCACCCACAGCCACCCAAATCCCGATTCCGCCTCGGGTTGTCGCCAGCATTCCATCCGACCAAAGTCGTCTGGATAGAGGTCCATCCAGAATGGTGGTCTTTTTTAGCCAGGACGTTATCCATGATGGCTCAAACGACGCAGCCAACAACTTGGTCAACTATTTACTGGTGGAAAGGGGACGGAATAATCTATTCGATACCACCTCCTGCCAGGCAGGGCGCAGCGGTGACGATACTGCGATAAATTTCTCAAGTGTTTCTTATACCACCTTGACTGATCATGGCAAGTCAACCTTTTTATCCGCCTTAAAATTGAATACATCCTTGCCGGCAGGAAAATACCGCCTGTTTGTCTGCGGCACCACCTCGATCGAAAACCTGGCCGGGATCAAGCTCAACAACGGTGCTGATTCAATCATCACCTTTAGCGTGGCGCGAAGCAATCACTAAGCTGACCACCAACTGTACGGTTAAAGCAGCGCGTGAGGCGGGGTAATAAATTAACTCTTTCAGAACTGCCTCGAGTCTGCTATATTCTCCAGGAGAGATGATCCGCTAACCTATCCATAGGGAGAGATGATATATATTTATTATTCTAAGAATTGAGCCTCTCGAACGCAAAGCCAGCCAACAAAGCGTGCACTGGACGTTGGGGACTCTGCGCCATCTCACGCAGTTTTCTACGCCTCAACCTTTTTCCTCTCGAACGGGGTACCCCTGCCCGCCGCTACGGCAAGCGCTACTCCGTAGATTGGACGAGTTTTTCGACTTCCTTTATACCACTCACCGATCCAACCCCTTTTCGATGGTAATTTGCCGGATGGCTTCATCGATTTGGTTCCGAATATACCTCCCCAACCTGCCACTTTCAGCGGACCCAGAAACCTTGATCAGCCTGGACAGCCGCATGCAGCCGCGACCGTACAGGTCTACCAAGCGGAGATACTCACGCGGCTCAACCCCCTGCATGGCGCGCCGGTAAACATTGCGGAGCATCAAGCGTATAGTCCCAATCTGCTCGATCAGCCTACTTTTTGCGCCTTGCATGCCAGGTGAACTCTCCAGGGCTTTTCTCCTAGTCTCCTGGCTGGTGGGTGGTTCCCCGCGGCTGACCTGAAACTCATCCATTACGCGCAAGAACTCTTCCGCCCAGAGGTCTTGCTCATTTTTCTCTGCAGGTTGGCTAGCGGAAGTAAGTGTATCCAGACGAAGAGCGGCTTGAGAGTAAGCATCCATCACAGACGCCTGATCCCCCTCATGCTCGAGTAAACCCTGGATCAACTGCTGCAAGCAGGCAATCTCTTCATCCAGACCGTGGATATCCTCCGCCAGGATGGCTGCCAAGGCTTGTTCGTCTTGCTTGCGCTTATAAATCCCATGGGTGGAATGGTCACCTTCCTCAAAATATCTACCCTTCCTCAACGGCAGCTCCGCCTCAGTTTGCGGGTTTATCGAGCTTTCTTCCGCCAGCTGCGGAAACATTCCCAATAAATATTTCGTATGGGTAATTCTGCGCCGACAGTCCATGAATGCCTGCATCCCCTCCAGGCTCTCGCCCTGGTCAAGCTTCAGCCTTATGGCTGTGCGCCGAAGCGCTGCCAGGGTTAATTTAAATTCGGCTATGCCAACTTTCCTACCATATGTTTTCAGAATCGCCAGGATGGTGGAGGTTGAGAGGTGCTGCTGTTCGAGCCAGTCATCCGCGCTCCAATTCGTTACATGCTTGCCCGGTATTGCCTGCGGCGTAAAAATATATTTGCCAGCAGTCATGCCCTCCAGCCTGCCACTCACCCGCAGGTAATCTTCGATCGCATGCCAGACCTGGTCGGGCAGGCTTACGCGCACGCCATCCACCCTCCACTTCACCCAGGCAGCGCCTTCGTGCTGCTCGATCTGACCCCACTCGAGGCGGAGCAATTTATCAAGAACCACTCCCAGGTTCAAACGCGCCAGGAAGAAGGCGTACTCACGCTTGCCGATCTCCGAGCTATCTCTGGCGAGCAAGCCCAGGAATGCCTGCACTTCTTCCAGGCTCCACATACTGACCCCATCGAAGCAGGTCACCTTCACCCTGGGGGCGTCTTTTGCCGGGTTGAACCCGGAGGCACAGGCTTTGTCCACATGTTTTTCATCGCACCAGCGGTAGAAGCCGGAAATGTAGCCAAGCGTGCCGTCGATGGTGATGGGTGTGAAGTCTTGCTCCTTCATCCAGGCAGTGAGCTGTTCGATATCAGCTTCGGTGACCTGCCAGGGCATTTTACCGCAGCGATCCACCAACCGCCTCCAGGCTAATTTTATCTGCCTGAGCGTATCCTTATGGTTGTTCACCTTACGCTCGGCAATCCACTGGTCGAATGCCCGGCACCACTTTTTTAGGCGGGCGGAGGCGCCTCTTTGGGCAGAGGGAGCTGAAGCGCCAAAGTAGAAGCTTAATAACAGGGGAACATTATTATCCTGATCCATTTTTTTCCTTTTTTCTGGTAGGGTGAGTAAAGCGATGCGGAAACATAGGCGCAAGCCTTGCGCCGCTACGATGAGAATTCAAAGATCAGAACCATCTCAATGGTGCAATGATCCCGCGCGAGAGTGATCGTCGATTGTTGCGCTATTAATGTAATTACTCACAGAAATCGAGAAATAAACCGATTGATCTATATTGTAAAAGGCAGATTGCTCCCCGAAAAACAGCGGAGACAGGTTCTTCGGGCTTCAAAGTGTGGTAATAAGCATTGGATTCTGAGAACGCCCTCCTTCCCCGAAAACCAACGGGGATACTCCCCCAAGATCAGGGGGGATTCCGCAATGACAGTTAATGGGAAATTATTATTCGAATTTGCTTACATTTTTACCTACGAGTGCGAAGGGGGAGTAATTACCATTCTAATGTAATTACTCACCAAGAGCAGGAACCAAATATGATTATGAATAACACACAGAGCAGATTGCTTCTAAGGACTTCGGAGTGTACAAGGAATCCTGGATTCTGAGAGCGTCCTTATCGCAATGACAACATGGGTGAGTAATTACCATCCTAATGTAATTACTCACCGCGGGATCAGAAATCGTTAGCAAAATCATTGATGCGGTGAGAACCTAAGTATACTGTCCGAAGATTTCAGACTACCCCCTCCCAACCTCCCCCAATTTCCAAAAAAACGGAAATTAGGGGAGGAGAAAAACCGTTCACGTATCTTTGGCATCGTCAAACCGGAAACAACAGTGCACAGTCGGAAGGGTGAGTAATTACATCCTAATTATAGCACAGTTGTTCTAATATACAAGGGGATTAAAGAGGGACTACCCCCCCTGCCTCAGATGGTACAATGTGACTTATGGACAAAATGAATGCTCAAAACGACAATTCAGTCAAAGACTATATTGCATCACTTGATGATGAGCAAACCGTAAAAGATAGCCGAGTGCTTATTGAAATGATGCAGCGAATAAGCGGGCATGAGCCAAAGTTGTGGAACGTGGGTACTATCGGGTTTGATACTTACCACTACAAATACGACAGTGGGCGCGAAGGTAACGGTCATATTATTGGCTTTTATCCAAGAAAAGGTAAGATCACCGTTTACCTGATGGACGGCACGGTACGCTACTCTGAATTGCTAGCTAAGTTAGGTAGACATACCGCAACTGGGTATTGTGTCTATATCAAGCGGCTTAGCGATGCAGAGCTGCCAATCCTTGAGCAAATCGTGCAAAAGTCATATGAGTATATAAAATCTCAAGAAGGGCATATACACCAAATTTTATGGAAAAATGTAAAAAAATAGGCATTTCTGCCTACGTTCTGCCACATTTGAAATGTGCGGTGTAACTAAATTATACTGCCTGATAATTGGAATTGTTCAACGAGGTAATTAAGTTCATACTCATTGGTAGCATTGATCGCTGATGCTTGAAATGCGTCAACTATGCTACACCATGAAAGGAAAAGTTATACCGGAACGCAAAGCCAGACAACAAAGCGTGCAATGGAAGCTGGGGATTCTGCGCCATCTCAAGCAGTTTTCTACGCCTCAACCTTTTTCCGCTCGAATGGGGTTCCCCCGTCCGCCCTAGCGCTAGTAACGCAAGCCGTTAGGCCGAATAAAAATCGGAAGGCAAGTTTTGAAGCTGGATTGCAGGAAAGAGAAGTAAAAAAGAGGCAAGAACCCGCAGCCAACGCAATGGCCAGCCCGACCCGTGTGCATTTAAATGGTTAGGAAGAAAGCTGCTACGGCGTCTGGTGGGGGCGCACAACGTCAGGGCAAGCGATAGCATGAACCCATTGGAAAGATTTTTGACGATAAATTCTTTGGTAATTTCTATACACCAGGGTTCGTCTTCGTAACCATTAATGTAATAGTTGTTCTAACAGGGGTAGTTTCTTCTATTTTAGTTCTTTCAAGCTTTATCTTATGTGTGTCTATATTTTCAAATAGTCTTAGTCCTTTTCCAAGGAGAACAGGCATAATATCTATCAGTAATTCATCGCATAGCCCCGCATTGAGGCATTGCTGAATGGTGCTTGCACCACCTATTAGCTGAACATCTTTGTCACTCGCTGCTTTCTTTGCCTGAGAAATAGCACTCTCAATACCATCAGTTACAAATGTAAAGGTAAGTCTGTCATTTCCTTTAGGATACTTTGCTGGAGGTGTATGTGTCAAGACAAAAATGGGAGTTTGAAATTCATAGTCATCGTTAGCCCACAAAAATGGATCTGCCATCTCATAGACATGTTTCCCCATAATAACAGCACCTGTGTTTTTAATCATTTCGTGAAAAGAAGGAGCATCAAGGAGCTCAGAAAAATCTGGATTAAGTTTTTCTGCGCTTCCGTTACTGTCATTGACAAAGCCGTCCAATGACATGGTCATTCCAGCGATTACTTTTCCCATAGAAAAATTGTAACAAATGGTATTCTATACGTCAAGGCGGCCTAACACCGGTGCACCCGACTGGTGGGAGTCTGCGCGTTTTCATCATGTGCAAAACCAGGATATTCCAACCATAGTGATCAATTCGGTTAAGGAGTGAATGTTCAATATTCTGATGGCAACAGCTATACTTCCGGCTCAATAAAGATATATCCCACTCCCTGGGGGAACAAAATCCGCGGTTATTGCGTCTTGACTGTCATAAATAAATTAGGATAATATCTATCTTGAAAGGATTGTTAACACAATGAACGCAAAACCGATTAAACACAGACTCCCTGTCCTGCCGGTGATGTTACTGGTCATGGCGCTAATCCTGGCTGCCTGCCAGCCGGCCAAGGCGGGCTTCCCGCCCTCACCGACCGCACCTCCTACCACGCCCCCGACCAAGGAACCTGACCCAACCGACACCGGCAACCCACCAACCGTCCCGGCAGGCGATCTTGGCAAACTGACGCCCGACGCAGTCCTGCTCGAGCTGGTCTTCGAGCCGACTTTCTTTCGCCCTGAGGCGTCGTACGAATATGGCCGTCCACCCGTATTTGCCCTTCTGGCTGATGGCCGGGTGATCTACACCCAGGAAGGCGAGACTTATGACCAGGAACGGGTGATGATTGGACAGCTCACGCCGGAAGAAACGGCAGCTTTACTACAGCAGGTGGGCGATATGGGCTTCGACCGCCTGGAAAGCTTCACGGATTTCTGCTTCAGCTCCGACAACGGCGAGCAGAGATGCATCGCTGACGCGGCTTACACGATCATACGCATGCGCCAGGCAGGCGACGCGCTCCACGAAGTGAAAATCTACGCCGACTTCGCCAACGACCTGCAGGCTTTTGAAAGCATCCGTGACCTGCTGGTGGGGTACACTTTGCCGCAGGCACAGCCTTACGCCCCAGAGCAAGCGGCTCTCTTCCTATCTGAGAATATGGGCGAAGCTCCTGAATTGATGCTTGAGTGGCCGCTTGATCCATCCCTGCTGGAGTTCCCACAGACTGATTTGAACATGTGGGCGATTGAGCTCAACGGACAGCAGCTGAGTGAGTATATAGCTGTTGTCGGGCGCAACAGCGGAGATGCCATTTTCGAGCACGAGGGAAAGATCTACCGGGCGTTCCTGTCACCCTGGCTTCCGGCTACCGACTTCAGCAGCATGTTGCAAGCCGATTTTCCCAAATCCTAGCCAATATTCTAACAATCAGTATGCCGGGAGTAATACTCCTGGCATACTGGTTTTAAATCGCCAAGGATGAGCAATCCGGTAAGACCGTGAACAGGATGAAGGAGCGTCAACTGCTGGTGAACGGGCGTGCATGGACGTAGTTATACAGAAAATTTCTCGAGTTTGACTTCACTTCAATTTGGCGATGCAACTATTGCCCTCTGGTAAACGCTTTATTGAGAAGCAAATCCTCATAGTGGCTTGATAAGGGCGGTGCTCACATCCCATAATTGATCCTGCACATTTTGGTCATAAGAATATTGGCTTGACTTGATTTCCTTACTGTCTTTGAAGAATCTGCCAGAAGTGTTCACCATTTCTGCTGAGGAAGCAAGATAAGCCAATGATTCCGCTGCCTTCTGTGGAGTTTTTGAAGCCAGCTGGGTTAACCAGCGCAAGATACCTGGTGCTTCCTTCATGAGATTGGTTTTCGACAGACCTGGATGCACCGCATTAACCGTCACGCCTGTTCCTTCAAGCCTGCGTGAGAGCTCATAGGTAAAAAGTAAATTGCACATTTTAGTTACGCCGAATGCCTGTAATGAACTAAACCGCTGCTCGCCTTGAAGATTGTCGAAATCAACCGGCGTGGTTGATGGAGCGGTAACCACCAGCACCCGGGCAGAGGGGCTTGCTTTCAGCTTGTCGAGCAACAGATTCGTCAGCAAGAACGGACCTAAGTGGTTGGTGGCAAACATCATCTCCAATCCAGCGGGGGTCATTTCGCGTTGTGATTTATAGACCCCAGCATTGTTAACCAGCACATCCAAATGGTCATGTTTTTCAGCGAAGGCAGTGACCATTTTCTGGATAGATTCTTGGAGGGATAAATCAACCGGCATTAATTCGACGTTTGGATTACTCGTAGCTGAAATAATATCAGCTTTAACGATTTCTCCTCGCTCAATATCGCGGCATGCCAAGATGACCGTCGCGCCAAGTCGCGCCAGCGCCTCAGCTGTTGCCTTACCTATCCCTCTATTCGCACCTGTAATAACACAAACTTTACCTTTCATTTTGATTTGTTATCTCCATTTCTTCTGATAACGCTGACCTTATTTGCTAGGGTCGCTCCACGGTATACGCCGTTGCTCCCAGTGGGGATAATGACGCTGTGGTGGGAGTGGATACTGCTTGCGAGTACGAATATTTCAAATTTAAAAAAATGCATGAAAAAACCGTAGAATCCTGGCTGTACGTCGTTCATTGCTTTAAGCGACCCTCAAATCTTAGACGGGGCGACCTGTCCAAGGGCCAACACCATCTATCCTGTCAACTCGAATTCGTGTGACGTATCCAGATGGAGGGTTCTCCATCGGCGGGAATTTCACTCCAGGTCCGATGTAAACTTCAGCTAACTTTTGGAGCAGCTCTGCTCCGCCACCTTCCTGGATGCGTGCCTTGCCGTAGAGCACTGCATACTCTGTAAGTCCCATAGAACTCTTCGTCGACGTTTCGAGGGAGATCGCAACCCGAGGATCTCGCTCAATGTTTCTCACCTTACGATTCCTGGGAAGATGACCAGCAACCACTTCGTCCCCGTCTAATCCAATCCAGACCAGGGTGACCTGGGGGCTGCCATCGCGATTGAGGGTGACAAGGTGGGCAGGATGTCCAGATTCAATGAGGTTGCGAATTTCTTGAGGTATTTTCATGAGAGCGCTCCTATATGAGGGCTGATATCGATTGATCTAGCAACCAGAGTACTTGCTTAATAGATGCAACCCACTGATTAGCGTTACACGCTTTGAGACGGGTTTGCGCATTGATTACGGCCCAGCAAACGCCGCCTCACATAACCAACTCTATTTTGTAGCACGCATTTCACCTATTTGGTGGACGTGTCGCTAGGCGCCCTTAATGTTTATCTGCTTTTCTAGCTTTTGAAAGGCTATCCGCCAGGCTTGTTCTTGCCAGTTTCTTGCTTCTTCCCAATCTGCTGTACTTCGCCAACCTGAATGAATAAGATGAATATCTGTTCCTTTATATTGTGGAATGAAGAAGACTACAACGTGAGTCAACGGGTCAGCATTATTGGTAATGTGCTTAAACTGTTTAGGACTACGCCAATCGAAGGCGAGGAATTGGTCGGGCTCTATAGCAGTAACCCTACACCCAATAGTGCTGTTATTCTCCCTGTCATTGGGCTCCCAGAACAACTCGAAACGTCCACCCAGGATTGGTTCGGTTTCTGCTCGAGGCACCAGCCATGACTCGAGCAGAGAATTATTTGTAAACATTTCAAAAGCATGGTGATAGTCGCACTGCAAATGAACAGAAAGATGAATAATTTTTTCCATTGCTAATAATCCTGGTTTTTAATGAATTAACAGTATAAAACACCATTGATTATAATGACTTCTGTTATCCCACAAATCCACAATCGATTATCGACCTAGAGGAAGGTTATGATTGCACAAGTTTTTTTCAGTAATTTTTAATTGCATCCTTTAAAAGTAATCTATAAGTATTTAATAAAAAACCCATATCCCAAATGTGGAAAAGCAATGAGGATAACACTGCCCACCATTCCACAATTACTAATATGAAGACGCCTGTGACATATTCACTATTTGGGGTTATTAATGTTCGTAAACTGTTCTAAGAAAAATTTAGATCAAAACCCATATTCGGGACATTTGTCCCACAAAATATTGACAACCTTCACCATCAGCCAGGGAGCCAGCGAGGCCAGGAACTTGGTCTGTTCAGTATTATGCTTCATTTCAAATCCCACGTTTTAATCACCCCACCCCCGACCCCTCCCCAGCCTTAGAACACGACTTGAAAGGGGAGCAAGGATAATTTACCCTTTCCATCGGTGATCTTCCGTTGGGGAGGGCAAGATGGGGTTATAGTGGATGCCACAACAGCGACAAGCCAATCGCCAGCGCAGCCAACGCAGCGCCGATGCCGGCGTACAGGAAGCTGACCTCGCTGACCTCGTGGCGGGCGATCAGGTAGGTGGGCAGCGATGTGAATACATCTTGCAGCTCGCTGGCACTCGAGGCGGGGTAATACGTCCCACCGGTCATCGCGGCGATCTTCTTCAGCGTGACTTCGTCGATGCCACGCCGGAAACCACCAACGCCGCCGCCAAACCCGCCGCCAAACTGGCCCCCACCCTGAAACTGCGTGCCGTTACCGCCGCTGAATGGTTCGTTGCCCTGGTATTGCGATGGGCAGTTCGGAAATTCCCCCCCATTGGCGGTGCCGAAGCCGATCGTGAACACGCGCACGCCGCGGTCGGCGGCTTGTTGGGCCGCATCCAGAGGGTTAGGCCCAATGTTACTCACCCCATCGGTGAGCAGTATGATGATAGCTGGCACGTACACGCCCTGGGGCACAGGCGTCGGCTTAGGGCCCTGGGTAGATGTGTCGGTTACGCTGGGAGCCACATTCGGATCAACCTCGGAGATGGCGTCCAGCGATTTGAGGATACCGCTGCCAATCGCCGTGCGATGCCCGGTCGTCAGGCTTTCAATGGCAGTCTGCAGCAGCTCCGGGTCGGTGGTGGGAGATTGGACCACTTCCGCAAAGCCCGAGAAGACCACCAGACCGATCTGGGTGCTGGCTTTCTGCTGTTGGACGAAGCTCAGAGCAGCGTTCTCGGCTGCCAGGATGCGGCTGGGAGAAATATCCGTCGAGCACATGCTGCGTGACACATCGATGGCCAGGACCTCGATTATCTGGTTGGTGGGGATAGTGATCACCGAGTAAGGACGGCTCAAAGCCACTACCAGGCTGGTCAGCGCGAGCAGGAACAGTCCGAAAGGGATGTGCCGTCGCCAGGCTGAGCGCTGCGGTGCAGCGAGGCGCACCAGCGCCAGGCTGGAATAGTGCACGGCGAAACGGCGCCGCCGACGCAGCATCCAGATATACAAGGCGATCAGGATGGGGATCGCTCCCAAAAAATACAAGCCTTTTGGCCAGAGAAGGGTCATAGTAACTCCAAATTATGGTAACCTGTTTAACCATCCGAGCGAGAAGACACCGCCAATCAGCAGCACCAGGATGCTTACGCCCGCAAAAAGCGAGGTTACTTCCATCTTTTCGGGCTTGACCACCAATTGCGGGCGGATGTTGTTGTAAATCTTGTCCAAATCTTGCTCGCTCTGGGCATTGTAATACGTGCCACTGGTAATCTGCGAAATTTGTTGAAGCATGCCCTCGTCGAGCTGCGTATGAACCATGAACCCGTCAATGCTCAGATCAGCTCCGGCAGTGGTGCCAATGCCGATCGAATAAATGCGCACGCCCCGGTCAGCGGCGGCCTGGGCTGCTTGGAGTGGGTTGGGGTTCTGCGTATTCTCGCCATCAGAGATCAGCACGATGATTGCTGGCGAGTACACACCTTGCGGGACGGGTGTCGGGGTGGCGGTCGGCTCGGGGGTGACGTTGTTGTAATAATGGGTGTCGGGGGCTTTTCCGACGGTAGCGATCCTGGTCAAGGCGGCATAGATACCACCGGCCAGCGATGTGCCGCGCGCCGGCGTCAGCCGGGTGATGGCTGCCATGACGGCAGCCTTATCATCGGTGGGCACCTGCACCGATAGGCCATTGTCGCTGAACGCCACCACCCCTACTTGGACGCCGTCCGGCTGGCTGTCCACGAACTTCTGCGCAGTGACCTTGGCGGCTTCAATGCGGGTGGGCTTGACGTCGTTGGCGGCCATGCTGCCGGAGATGTCGAACACAAGGATAACGGTGCCCTGGATGCGCGGCAAGCTGACAACCGCCTGGGGGCGGGCAAGCGAGACGATCAGGATGCCCAGCCCGGTTAGGAACAGAAAAGGTGGCACATGGCGCCGGTAACCGACCGCCCGACCTCCGGGTGCCTGCACCAGACCCAGGCTGCCGTATTTGGAGACCAAACTGCGGCGCCGCTGCTGCAGTCCCATGTAGACCAGAACGAACAGCGGCAGGATGATTAATAACCACAACATGATTGGCCAGATGAAGGTCATTATTCACCTTCTTCGCTGTTTGCGTAAAGTGGCGTAGCGAACGATGGCGCTCACCAGGTCCTCCTCGGTCGAGAGCGACAAACAATCCACGCCCGCGTGCTTAAAAGCTTGCGCTAGAGCGGTTTCGCGCTGGTGTGCCGCTTGCTCGAAGCGCTGGCGGAAGCGCCGATCATGGGTGTCCACATACAGCTGCTCGCCCGTTTCGGCATCCTCCATGATAATCGGACCGATGTCCGGCAGGACCACCTCGCGCGGGTCCCACAAGCGTACGGTGATGACCTCGTGGTGCCGGTTCATCAGGCTGAGAGGTTTCTCCCAGCCAGGCTCGATGATGAAATCCGAGATGATGAATATAAGCGAGCGGCGGCGGATGGCGTTCAAGCTGCCCCCGATCAACGGGGTCAGGTCGGTAAACGGGGAATGGGTCAAGCGCGGCTGATCGAGCAGATCGTGGATCAGGCGCAACACCTGGTTGCGCCCGCTGCCTGCTGGGATCATGCGGTCCACCTGGCTACTATAGAATACTGCCCCCACCCGGTTGCCGTGCCGGGTGAGTAGGCGCGCCAGCGTGCCAACGAAATCGATCAGCACGGTGCGCTTCAGGCTGTTCGCCCTGCCAAAGTCGATCGACGGACTGAGGTCCAGCAAGAACCACGCTGTGACCTCGCGCTCCTCGGTGTACTGGCGCAGGTAGGGGGTATCCATGCGAGCGGTGACGTTCCAGTCGATATAGCGGATGTCGTCACCCGGCTGGTACTCGCGAATATCAGCCAGGTCGACCCCATACCCGTAGAACAGGCTGCGGTAATCGCCCTGCAGCAGGCCATCCAGCCGGCGGATGATCTTCCAGTCTATGCGTTGAAGGATGCGCTCGGGTGTGGACACGGGCTGTGCAGGCTGGAGACTCATCTCTCGAGTTGGGGTAGCCTTCGCAGGTGCAGGGTTGGGATTTAACATACCGATCTCGTTATCACAGCGTTATTGCGGTCATCCCCGCTGGTTTTTGGGGAAGCCGCTCACTGGAGAAGCAATCCCCAGGATTGCATAATAAGACTGCTCTCTCGGAAGCGAAACGGAGTTTCGCTCCTCATCGCAATCACAAACCCTCGAGGTGGGGAAATATTACGCATTAACGCGGGCATTTGCATTTTCCCTCAATGGCACCACCGGGATGGGGATGCGGTCGAGGATCTTGTTGAGCACATCATCGCTGGACACATTGTCCGACAGCGCCTCGTACGAGAGCACCAGGCGGTGGCGCATCACGTCCAGCGCCATATCCAGCACGTCCTGCGGCAGGACGTAATTGCGCCCGCGCACGTATGCCAGTGCCCGGCCGGTCAAGATCAGGTTGATCGACGCCCGCGGGCTGGCGCCGTACAGGATATAACGCTCCAGCACTTCCAGGCCGATCTGCTTAGGTTGCCGCGTGCTGGTAACCAAGCGCACGGCGTACTCGATCAGTGCCGGGTCCACGAAGACCTTATCAACCTCCTTCTGCAGGCCAACCAACTGCTCTGTGGTGAGTACTTTCTGCACCTTGTCCAACATGCCCGTCATGCGCTCGACGATCACGAATTCCTCAGTCAGTCCGGGATAGCCGACCAGCACCTTGAGCATGAAGCGGTCTACCTGTGCCTCGGGAAGAGCGTAGGTGCCTTCAGTCTCAATCGGGTTCTGGGTGGCCAGCACCAGGAAGGGGTCGTGCACCGTAAAGGACTCGCGGCCGATGGTCACCTGGTGCTCCTGCATCACCTCCAGCAGGGCGCTCTGTACCTTGGCCGGGGCGCGATTGATCTCGTCGGCCAGTAGCAGGTTGGTGAATACCGGCCCGAGCGAGGTGTTGAACTCGCCCGTCTTCTGGTTGTAGATGCGCGTGCCCACCAGGTCGGCTGGAACCAGGTCGGGGGTGAACTGGATGCGTTTGAACTCCCCGCCGATCGACTCGGCCAGGGTCTTGATTGCCATGGTCTTGGCCAAGCCCGGCACGCCTTCTACCAGGATGTGTCCACGCGCCAGCAAGGCCACCACCATGCGTTCCAACAGGTGATCCTGCCCGACGATTACCTTCTTGACCTCGTACAGGACGCGTTCCATGGGTAATCCAGATTCGGGTTTATTTTTCTGATCCATCCGTTATCTCCTTAAAAAATATCGGAATTTTAGGTGCTTTGGGCTGCGGAGCTGACCCAATCACGTAAATTTCCACTAATATTCCGGAGCGCCGGCAGCTCCGCCAGCCACGGTTATCGGCACGGCAAAGCCAATACCGACGAAGAAGTCCTGATTGGTCGGGTTGGTAATCCCAGTGATGATGCCCACCACCTGCCCGTAGCGGTTCAGCAGCGGACCACCCGAGTTGCCGGGGTTCACCGCCGCATCGATTTGGATCATACCTTGCAGCTCCACCTTGCTGTCGGTGGGTTGGAAGGTGCGGTTTAATCCCGAGATGACGCCGGCACTCATCGAGCTGTATAAACCAAACGGGTTGCCTACTACATAGGCTTCGTCGCCCACGCGCAGGGCATTAGGGTTGCCCATCACGGCGGGTACCAGCTGAGCCGGCGGTAGGGCTGGATGCAGCACGGCGATGTCGATATCCGGTTGTGCCTGAACAATCTGGGCTGTGGTCTGGCTACCGTCGGCATAATACACCTGGATGTCAACTGTGTCCGTAACCACATGTAGGCTGGTGAGGATATCGGCGTTGGCGTCGATGATTACCCCACTACCCAGGCGGATGCCCTGTGTCGCATCGGCGTTGGCCATCTTAGCCTCGATTAACACCAGCGACGGCTGGATGATCTGGTACACCGTCTCGGAGAAGGCTCGGGGTGGGGTGGCGGAGGCCATGGCCTGGGAGATGGTGTTATTGACGTCGTTCTGCGTGATGAGGTGGGTCTTGGGGGTGAGCACGCTGTAGATCTCAAGCGCCAGTAATGTGACCAACATGGTGGCGCCATACGGCAGCAGGCGCCGCAGGAATATACCCAGCCGGCGCAGGAGCAGGCGCGCGGCCGCCCACAGGCGGCTCAGCCATGCTGCCAGGCGCAGTCGCCATGATTTCAACCGGGCTCGCCACTCAGGGATTTTAGAAATGGAAGTTTCGCTCATTTTCACCCTGTATGGATTATATGCCCATGAAATTAGCTGAGGATTAAGATAAATAGATAATTTAGGCTCATTTTGTCATAGAAGAAATAACGGATAGCCAGCAAGGTGGGGTGAAGAACCAAGGCTCACCGGTAAGAGCGTGGAATCCATGCTCAACACCACCGGCGACGAGGGCAAGCCCCGCACCGCCTTCACCATCCTGGAGCTGATGCAAAAAGGCACACGGTGCGAGCCGCCCATGGAAGGCTGAGCATCGTGGGTTCGGCGATTTGCACCTGAAAGAAGCAAGTGACTGCGACCTCTACCCAGCTCACTCACCTTCAGTGTTGGAAATACCTTGACAATTGATATTTTTTCTACTTATCCCTGATTAAATCCATGTTAATCGGGCACTTTTGCACACAATTGCACCCGCACTGTGAAGCAAGGTAAGGTGTCCGGAACTCTGTGCAGAGAGGAAAATAAAAATCCCCGTATTTATCAATCTTAGAGAATAGAACGGCTCAAACGCTTTAGCAATTGCTTAACAGGAGAGTCTCGAAAAAACATGTTTAACATACAATTATGTGCTATTTATGCATTAATCCACTGAAATATATAGTGGCATTTTTTATTACAAAATTTTCTTAATAAACATTAATTTCCTTAAAACACTATGTTATCAAAAGTATTGTAAAATATTTGCAATTCGGATAAATAAGGTGGGGAAATGCTACTTTCCGTACGGAATAAATTACATCGACAACATGTTTTTATTGGGAAAATTCAGGATTTTTTAATTCATTGGCGTATCGTTATATTATTATTGGCCTCAATCTTCTTGGGTGTTTTCGAACTGATTGAGCATCCTGACTTTCTTACCGACAACAGCTTATATTTTTTTAAAGAAATTGCTTTGTACTATACATTAATTGGCCTCACAGCAATTATGATTGAAGTAGCCATCAAAGCTGTGCTCACCAAGAATCAAGCTATCGATATATTGGATGCCCGCCATACTCTTAGTATGAAATTGATTGGCGCAAAAGATTGGGATGATGTTGTTACCAGGGTGGTTCAATACCCGGCCTCCATCCTGCAAGTATCAGCAACTTTGCTGATGATATTTAACCAGGATGGCGATAATTTCAATACAGAACGGAGCTGGATCGACCCATCTGAAGATATCGAATTCTTAGCCCAAACCATCTCCAGGGATGCCTGTTGCACGGAAAATATCAAGACTCTTGCTCCAAATGTTCATGTAATCGATAGCGAGAAAGTAGCCAAGATAAATAATGGGAAACGGATGTGTTACCACATCACTATAAACTATGGGGATCTACCGATAGGCATGTTTTATTTGATCCTGCCCAAATATAAACATCTAGCTCATGAACATGTTCAGCTTCTAAGTAATACTGCAGAGGATATTGGTATCGGTCTGAGTGCAGCCAAGCAAAGACAATTGCAACAAGCCATTAAGGTTGCCAATGCTGCCACTAATGAACGCTTAGAAATCGCTCGAGACCTTCATGATACACTGGGGCAAAATTTGGGGTTTCTTCACCTTAAACTTGATCAAATTTTAACAGTGGATAAGAAACCGGATTTAGCAACGTTATACAATGAGCTTGAGCAGCTCCGAGATCTGTCTGATGAATCTTATGAGCTGATTCGAACTACACTCGTCATCCTTCACCAAAAAAGCGACTATCGAATAAGTGACCTTTTCAACGCGCTTACTTTAAACATCTCCAAACGCGCTGGGTTCTCATTCAGTATCGATGAGACAGGTAACCCCCACTCAATTCATCCCAGCTATTTACGACAACTCGTCTTTGCATATAAAGAGACACTTAATAATATTGAAAAACACTCGGGTGCAAAACACATCAGTATCAATTTAATTTGGACAGATACACAACTACAGGTAAGCATTGGGGACGATGGTCGCGGATTCGATCAAAACGATACAACCAAGGATGGTCATTATGGCCTTCACATCATCCAAGACCGAATTAATTCGTTGGGCGGGAGAACCGAAATCAATAGCTCTCCGGGCTCAGGAACCAAGGTTATATTTTGGATACCATTAACCATACCTCAAAATGGTCGGAATTAGAACTATCAGGAGAGACTTATGAACGTACTTGTTGTAGATGATCATCCGTTATTTCGCGATGGCTTAATCAATCTGCTCAATTCCGATCACTACTTCAAGGTGGTGGGACAGGCTGGTACAGTGCGGGAAGCAATCGACCTGGCCAAAAGGCTCCAACCGGATTTGGTTTTAATGGATTTTAGTCTGCCGGACGGTAATGGTGCCGAGGCTTCAGCTGCGATATTAAAAGATCAACCTGACTGTAAAATTGTCTTTTTGACCATGTATGATGCAGATGAAAAGTTATTTGAGGCCATCCGCAGCGGAGCTAAAGGTTATATGCTGAAAAATACTTCAACAAAAGAATTGGTGAGCGCATTGAAATCACTCGAGAACGGTGAAGCGCCCATCTCAGGGAAGCTGACCATGCGCATCTTGGAACAGTTAACCCACCAACACAACGATGCATCACCAAACTCCTTGACCAGGCTGCATGACATTCTTAGTCTGCGTGAGATCGAGGTTTTACGCGAGCTAGCTTGCGGTGCTTCAAACGATGATATCGCTATCAAGATGTTCCTGTCAGTAAATACGGTCAAGCATCATGTGCATAATATCCTCGCTAAGTTGGGGGTGGCGAGTCGCCGGGAGGCTATCCAGCATGCACGGCAAGCAGGGCTGATGTAGACGATTAATCAGGGTTAACCCTGGGGTTAACACTTTCTCAAAAAGAGCCATTGTAAATGGCTCTTTTTTAATCCTTTTTGGGCTACTATAGTGCATTTACAGTATACGGTTTCTCCGATAAATTATACGCATTATAGGCGGGAAATATTTGTGAATAATACCATTTCTTCCAATTTAACCACCTTGGCAACAAATCACGAAAACGATTTGTTGTCTTGGGATTTAAAGACCAATTTTCTACTCTACGGAAGGGAAAACGACCATGGGACCACTCAATAATAATCTCAACCAAACCATTAATCAAAGGAGGTTTACCAATGAAAGGTAGATTTTTCAATTCACATAAGGGTTTTAATATCTTTAGCTTGTTGGTGACTTTGGCAATCCTTGTTACGGTGATTGTTCCCCTTGGAACTCTCACCGTAACTCCTGTTAAAGCACAAACTAATATTCTTAAATTGAGTGTAGTCAGTGCGACGGATGGCTCACCAATTCCTGAATATAGATTCATCATCAATATTGACAACACCGGTACTACCGAGCAAAGGAGTCCGGCTGATGGTTGTTCACCTTCTGTACCAGGCTATCCGGATACATGTAATTGGGTCTCAATCGCCGGTGTAGCCAGCTCCAGCCCGATCTTCACCCAGGGCGATCAGAGCGACTTCGCATCTGATATGGCCATACCCGATGGGCGATACCTGATCTCGGTTCTAGCTGATGGATTCAAGATTGATGGTGCGCATTTCACCATGCCCCTACCTGACAACACAATTGTCACCGTGAAAATGCAGCCCTATGATCTTCCAGACGCAACCATTCAGGCAGAGGTCTTTGAAGATGTAGCACCCACCAATAGTGCCCCGGATGTACCCGCTGAACGCGGTCTGGCTGGTTTTGAGGGACATATCGCCGATTACATTGATGAAGTTACAACCGATGTATACGGAAATCCACTCTGTGGGAATGGTGTCTGCGTGAGCAAGTGCTATGCCGTTGATGGAGGACAAGACCTGGGCGTTGTGTCTCCCCTCGCTGACGGTGTGCGTTGCCCCTTCCGCGAGCAGCTCCCAGATGTCACTTACACGATTGACACGAACACGCTCATTCCGACCACAGCAGTGATCGAAGGTAAATTAATCATCCCGAACCTCGGACCTAACCGCTATGCATTATCAATCGTACCACCTGACGGTTCTGGCTGGGCCCAAACCACTACCCTGGAAGGCAACCACGATTGGGATGCCTGGGTGATGGAAGGCGCAACCGGTCTGGATACCGAATTCGTTGTGGCAGGTGAACCCTTCCCCGCCACCTTCTTCGGATTCGTCCAACCTACGAATACAATGGATGCAGGAACTGGCTCAATTCATGGTACCGCAGTGGCAGTCAGTGCTTATATTCCTCCAGTCGGTGGTATAGGCGGTGAAACTGGTTTGTTGGGTGGAAAGCCCAAAGCGGTCAATCCCATCCATCGCTTGTTCGTTTCTCTCTCGGATCTAAATAATAACGACCAGACGGTATTCATGAATGAGTTCGATTGCAATGAGCCCGCGTGTGATCCGGTGAACTTTGCGATACAGGGTGTCCCCGACGGCGATTATGTACTCGGCGTATGGGACGAGCCCCAGGATTATATCTTCCTCGAAAAGAATGTATCCATACGCAATGGTGAAGCTGCCGATCTGGGTTCATTATCCATGTTAGGCTGGTGGACCACCATCGAAGGTCATGTTTTCAATGACCTTAACGAGAATGGCAAGATGGATGCTGGTGAGCCCGGTATTCCTAACTTCCCCATCGTTATGCGCACACGCGAAAACTCCATCATGGACCGCGGCGCAACTTTGGTGAATACCAATGCCAGCGGATACTACTGGATGGAAAATGCCTACCCGATCACGCAATGGCTGGTAGAAGAAGCCTATGCTGATGGCTTACAGACGACTGGTATCACTTATCAGGCAGATAATCAACCCGTGGAAACCACCGTGCTCGGACAGGGTGTGGATGTAAACGTCCACCCGGTCATTGGCCTGGGCGGTCGCCTGGATTGGGGTGTTAAAGCATACGCACCTGGTACCAACGGCGGCATCGTGGGTACGGTCAGTTATGACACCACCCGCAATGAGCTCGATCCGTCCTACTCCGCCATTGAAGACTGGCAACCCAGCATCTCAGGCCTGAAGGTCGATCTGTACGCGCCTGTTGCTTGTGAATATGATCCGTTTGGCAATCCCGTTTCTCCATGCGATGCCGCAGGAGCCTACAAGCTGGCTACGGATGGCTCGTACATGTTGGGCACCCTGCTCAACCAGTATGTCTCAGAGACCTGGGAACGACCTTCAGGTTGCGTTGCTCGCAACGTGGACGGTGAAGCTCTGGTTCATGGGGTGGATGAAGATGTGCTGCCTACTGACCCGAATGCGGAATGCCTGGAAGCACCCATGATGGGCTTGCAGTTTGGTCCCATGTCTGACGGCACGAACTTCGGCGCCAGCGTGGACGGCAACTATGGCTTCGGCGATGGTTGTTTTGGACCTGGCGGGTTTGATGTCAGTTCCGGAACATGCGTCGGTGGTGGCGATCCAACCTCTCTGCCTTCCGGCAAGGATTATCTCGTCAAGCTTGAAATCCCCACCGAAGGAGATCTATATCCTGGATCTGCAATCCATCCCAATGCCGCCCTGTATAAGGTAACGCGTGAAGAAGATATCAACATCGCTAACGGCGATTCATTCATTCCCCAGGTTCCACCTCCGCCGTGTGCTGGTCCGCTGCACACCGTGGATGTAGCAGGTTATGGGACTGATAATTATCCAGAAGTGATCGTAAATGGCATCACTGTTCCCGCCTCTACACCCACCGATAATCCAACTTTTGCTGAGATAGGTGGATCAGTTTATGAAGGCCAGCAAAAACCGCTCTGCGATATGAAGCTGGTCCATCTCAGCGACCGTAAGTCGATTGCTCCGGGTTTCAATCTGTTTACCGATGTTCCCCTTCCCGGCCGATTTTGGGGTTTGACTGTAGATGATCTCAACTTCTCCAGCGATCCAAAATCTCAAGCTTATGGCGAGAAACTGCCCGTGGCATTCAACCCGGTGGGTATTTACGATTACACCAATCGTTTGATCTATACGGTTGAATCGGATTACAACGGTTTATGGGACGTGCTGTTACCCTCGACCAACCGCATCAGCTGCCCAACGCCTTCCGGCGTATGTGCCAACTTGTATCGCTTTGTTGGCAATGATCCGGGCACACCGGGTAAGTGGAATGCAAATTACAACCCACAATACCGCACCATCTCAGCTGAGTTCGAGGCCTTCCCAGGCTTAACCCTTCCAGCTGACCTGGCACCGACCCCGGTGGCTGCGGCTGTGCAAATCCCGGGCGCACAGACCAGCCAACCCGTCGTTTGCAGTTTAAACAATCCACTGGGTGCGCCGACCACACCTGAGCTATTTGCAGTTTCACAACCTTATGTTGTCAATGGTTCAGGCTCGTTTACCATCGATGGCCAGGGCTTTGGGCCTACCACCGGCCAAGTCACCCTGGATAACACAATTATCCTGCCCACCACATCCTGGTCGGACGGGCACATCGCGGTTAGCGTTCCGGCAGGAACTCCATCCGGATCACACCAATTAATAATAACCTCGGCTAATGGACAAAAAACCGTGAATGGATTGACTTTTCACGTGCTTACCCCCCAAATGCCTATTTTCGGCCCATTCCCGTCCACGGGTGTATTGGATAACTTTGATCGATCAAACGGACTCCTGAACAGCAATGTGCCAGGTAGCCCCTGGGGTGGTAATGTCTTAAACCAAAACATCTATCGCATCAACAATCAGAATGTTCAGGTGCGTGGTTCCGGCTATGCTTGGCGAACCTCTCCTCCGATTGTCGGTTATGGAGTCGATCAAGAAGCCTATTTCACCTTTGTGGATATTTCCAATACAGCCAACCTGCAAGGCTTGCTCTTGAAGTTCAACGGCATATTACCCACCGGGTCGCTTGCCTCCTGGATAGAAGTATCTTATACCGGTCCGTCCCATACAGTGGTTGTCCGCACAAAGGATCGCGGTACAACCAATGTCGTTACACGGGGCACGATCAATGCGACCTTTGCGGTAAACGAACAGCTTGGTGCCCGGGCGACCGCGAATAACATGGTAAAGATTTATCAAAACGGAGTAGAGATCGGAAGCGTAGATATCAGCGGATGGATTCCACTCCTAGGAGCAACTGGGGGTAGGATCGGTGTGCATTTCAACGGCGCCGGAAGCAGCTCTAATGCTGATGCTCGCTTCGATAAATTCGGCGGTGGCAATGTCATCCCCATACTCGGCCCTGGCTACCAGCCGACTATTTACGAGGTTGGACCTGGTAGAACGTACCTTACGATTCAAAGCGCACTCGATGCTGCCGCTGCGGCACCTGGTCAAGACACAATAGTAGTTGTTTATCCCGGAGCAGTCGATACTACCAATCCACGCTACAACGGACGGGGTGCATACTATGAGAACCTCATCATGTATTCACCGGTCAAGCTACAAGGCGTAGGACCGGGCGGAGTGCGATCCGATGGCAGCATCGTCCAGGGTTCGATCATCGACGGCATCGCCTTCGGTGGTGATACCCAGCTGGCAACAGACTGGCTGACCAAGATCAGCAGCCTGGCCTGGGACGGTTCACAGGATATCAACGATGGTCAGGTAATCTATGTCCTTGCCTCAGAGAATCAGACTTCTGGACCCAATCAAGCCCGCCAGTTCGGTGCTGAGTTCAAAGCGTCGATCGACGGCTTCGAGATCCGGGGTGGAGACCAGCAAGGACTGCCAGGCAATCTGAATGCCATCTTCGGCGGCTTCCCTGGACCGATCCAGGCTGTTCAAGTAGTCACCCAGGGCGGGGCGATCTTTGCCAATGCCTACGTGCGCAACTTACAGATCACCAACAACATGATCGATAGTAATGGAGGCTCATACGGAACCATCCGTATAGGTACACCTAACCTGCTTGGCACGGATACCGATCAGCATAACGAGAACCTGCGCATCGCCAATAACCGCATCTTTGCCAATGGCGGTACCAACCTTGCCGGTGCTATCGGTCTCTTCAACGGAGCAGATGGTTACGAGATCGCCAATAATGATCTGTGCGGTAACTTCTCTGCTGAGTATGGCGGTGCCATCAGTCACTTCGGCTTCAGTCCCTACGGCAGGATCCATGATAACCGCATCTACTTCAACCATTCGTACGACGAAGGCGCCGGCATCATGATCGCTGGCGAACTGGCTACCGATCCCGCTGCTAACTATGGCGAACCCGGTGGACCTCAAGGGTCGGGTACAGTAGATATCTACAACAACCTGATCCAGGCAAATATGGCTGAAGATGATGGTGGCGGTCTACGTTTCCTCATGGCAGGTAATTTCGCCATGAATGTGTTCAACAATATGATCGTCAACAACGTATCGCTGCATGAAGGTGGTGGTGTTGCCATCGACGATGCTCCCGCAGTACGCTTCTTTAACAATACCGTGATGAGTAACAAGACCACAGCGACGGCGATCACCAGCGATGGTATGCCGGCCCCGGCTGGTCTTTCGACCGGTGCAAACAGCAGCCAGCTTCAAGAAACTTTACCCGTTGGTTCCCCATCCTTCAGTGAACCCTTGTTGTTCAACGATATCTTCTGGGATAACTGGGCAGGTACCAAGGGTGTCAATACCGTGACCGGTATCACACCAACCGATGCTGACCCCTGGGATATGGGCGTGGTGGGTACAAACGACCAGTTATCACCGACCAATTCAATCCTTCAAGAAAGCACCCATCCTGGAGAGATTTTTAGCTCAACCAATAGCTTGATTGATCCTCTGGTGGTGACTATGCTGGATATCCCGCTGAGCTTCACCTCCTGGCGTACCAATATCAACTTCATCGGCGCCATCATGGTAACCGCCAATCTGCCACCCAATCTCAGTGGTGATTATCACCTGAGTGGTACAGGCTCACCTGCGTGGAACTTTGGTGCACCCGATAAAGGTGGTATCAACGCACCTAAATTCGACTTCGATAACCAAATCCGACCGTCTGGCGCAGGCTTTGATAGTGGCGCAGACGAGCTGCCCTTGCCCTAACCAAATGCCAAGGTTGGAGAGGGGAAAACCCCTCTCCAACCGGTATGCAATCAAAGGAGTAATATAATGAATAAACAATCTTCTCAAACTCGAATCAGCCGGCGTGACTTTTTTAAGATAGCAGGTGGGGCCGCTTTCATCGTCGCCGGTGCCAGTGTGATGCCCCAATTCCTGCGCAAGACCCTGCTGTCTGAACAGGTAGCCGGGGCTGCCGGTGATTATGATCTGTTCTTCGCCGGGACAGACGGCTGGATGTACCTGCCTGGCTCGTTGCCACCGTATCACCCCGATTCACTTGCCGAAGCTCCATTTACGACCTATATCTTCGGCTTTCGCAACCTCACCGGCCTCGACCCAGTCGCCGATCGAGACATCATCATCGGCCAGAAAAACAAGGCACAACATAGTGCCCCCTTGTGGTGGGTCGACCAGTTTGACCCGGCTGCTCAAAAGGATTTCAAAGTCCAGCTGACCAACCTGGGATTGGCACTACGGCCGGATTTAACCGACTCACACACCCTGCACTGGCACGGCTTCCGCAATGTCATTCCCTACTTCGATGGCGAGCCAACCGGTTCAGTATCAGTGCCGGTCGGGCAATATTTCACTTATGTATACCGACCGCGCGACCCCGGCACCTACATGTATCACTGCCACGTGGAAGATATCGAACACGTAACCATGGGCATGACCGGCATCGTTTTTGTCCGCCCGTTGCAGAACAAATACGGCAACGGCGCAGGCGCACCTGTAGCGCGAGCCAACGGTGGAGCCCCGACTGCCCCCTTGGGGTATGCCTACAATGACGGGGTAGCCCTGGGTAATCCGCTCTCAACGGCATATGATCGTGAATTTCCAATGTTCCTCAGCGAAGTTTGGGCTCTGGGCCACTGGAACGATGCTCACATTCAAGAGTTGGACTGGAGCCTGTTCAAGGCTGATTATTGCTTGCTGAACGGGCGGGTCTACCCTGATACCCTCCTGCCAGCAGGTGGCGGTCGTGATCTACTGACTGGTGATCTGATCCCTCCTACCGGGTATGACATGCTGCAGTACCAACCACACTCCTCCCTGGTGGAATGCAATGCAGGCGAGAGGGTGCTGCTACGCTTTGCCAACCTGGGTTTCCGCGAAGCCGCCATGACTTTCGCCGGTCTCTCGGTCAAGGTGGTCGGCCGTGATGCCACCCCGATGCTCGGGCGTGACGGGACTGATACCAGTTATGAAACCAACACGCTTTTGATGGGCGCAGGAGAGAGCTACGACGCCATCTTCACCGCCCCAGCTCACTCGGGTGGTCCTGGTCCGGATGTTTACGTCTTGTATAACCGCCGCTACACAATGGATGATGACCAAGCTACACAAGGCCAGCGTACTGAAATACATGTCTTCCCTGCGGGGACCATCCCCGCTCAAGATCCCAATGCCGGGTACGGAATTTAATTAATCACCGGCCTATCGCTAAATGGAGTAAATATCATGCTTACCTCAAAATTTCCTCGTCTACGGATTGGCTGGTTCCTGCTGATATTCTTATTAATTATCGAGCTGGTCCTCAGTCCATTGTCCAGACCTATCTCAGTGGCCGCACAATCCGCCTCGCCTACAGTGGGGGTTGCCTGCACCACCAGCCCCAGCCCTAACCCCAGCTTCACGCTGGTAGCCCAGCAGGGCTACATCCAGATGCCGGATATGAACACCATGTTGATGTGGAGCTACGCTCTGCAAGGTGGAAGTTTCCAACACCCCGGACCCATTCTTTGCGTCACCGAAGGTGATACGGTCACCGTTATCCTTCAGAACGAGATCCCCAATTATTTGGGGAACCAGGTACGTACTTCGCTCATGTTCCCGGGTCAGGATGGTGTCCTTGCAGACAGCGCTCCTGCTCAGCCCGAATTGGCCAATAACTCGCTCACCAAGAGCATTCTCCCTGGCGGGAGCGTCGCGTATAGCTTCGTCGCCAGCCGTCCCGGAACTTTTATTTATGAGAGCGGGACCGACACAAGGATTCAGGTATCGATGGGCTTGTTCGGGGCTTTAATCGTCCGCCCTTCATTGGGTGCTGACTACGTTTATAACCGGGCAGATAGCCAGTTCACTACTACTGAAGAGTTCCTGGCGTTGCTCTCCGAGGTCGATCCTTACCAGCACTCGGCAGTGGAAGCGGGCATACCCTACAACATGAACAACTACCGTGCTCGCTATTGGCTGATTAACGGCCGCGGCTTCCCCGATAGTGTTGCTGATAACTTCGCTACCTGGTTACCCTCCCAGCCTTATGGTGCTCTGGCGCGCATCTATCCATATGATCTCGCTACCCATCCATACCCAGCTGTTGAACGCTTTATCAATGTGGGTACCGAAGAATATCCATTCCACCCGCATGGCAATAATGGTTTGCTGATCGGTCGGGATGGGTACCCGCTTGAAGATGGCGGATTGGACCTTTCTATGGAAAAGTTCTCATTCAACATTGGCCCGGGGCAAACCTGGGATGTTATCTTCAAGTGGTACGACGCTGAAGGCTACAATGAAACCACCAATCCAATTCCTGTGACGCCACTCCCCGATCTGGTCAACCTGACTATCGGCATGTTTTTCAGCGGCAGCCCTTATCTCGGACAGTTGGAGACCATGCCTCCTGGAATATTCACGCTCAACCAGTGCGGTGAGTATTACATCATCTCGCACAACCATGCCCTCTTCCAGCTGGATGCGTTCGGACAGACCATGTCCGGCCCGATCACCTACCTGAGGGTCGATCCACCACAGCCCAATAGCTGTCCATAAGGGCTAAGGAGATTATCATGAATACTTTCTTACGTAATACACTCAAACTATCCATCCTGATCATGGTATTAACTGCCCTGTTCGGTGCGGGTAGGGTTTCAGCCGCCTCGTTACCAGCCACACCGTGTACAGGCACTGGAACTGTCACCTGTGAGCTGTGGGCTACGACTGGAACCACCACGCTGTATGGCTCCACCGCAGTCAATATCTGGGGTTACTCCAGCTCCTCAACCCCCAACTCAGCGACCCTGCCCGGCCCGGTATTGATCGTTAATCAGGGCGAGACCGTGAATGTGACTTTACACAATAACCTATCAGAATCCACATCATTGCTCTTCGAAGGACTGGCGCTACCGCCTGATCTGACCGGTATTGCTGCTAGTGCCACATACACATATACATTTGTTGCCAGCACTCCTGGAACATATCTATATGAAGCCGGGATTATCCCTGGTCTACAACACCAGGTCGCCATGGGAATGTACGGTGCACTGGTGGTGAAACCTGCTGACGGTACTGCTTATGGCACTCCCGGGACAGCCTATAATGAGGAACAGCTGCTGGTTCTCAGCGAGTTTGACACTGCCCTGGCAGCCAACCCGACCTCCTTCCAGATGCGCGACTATGCACCCAGGTACTTCCTGATTAACGGCAAGGCGTATGATTCCGCTTTCAGCGGAGATATCCCGGTCACTGCAGGTAATAAGGTTCTGTTACGCTATGTGAATGCTGGCTTGCAGGCACATGCCATGGGTACGTTAGGCATTGCTCAAAGTGTGATTGCCACGGATGGTCATGCACTGAGTCATCCTCATTCCATGGTCGCCGAGACGATCGCCACCGGTCAAACGCTCGATACGCTGGTAACCATCCCAGCTGGAACTCTGGATGGCACTAAGTTTGCCGTCTACGATGCCAACCTGATGTTGCGTAATAGCAACGCAGCCGGATTGGGCGGTATGCTCACATTCCTGGCCGTCGGAACCCCTCCACCACCTCCTGGAGGTGATACAACGGGTCCTCAAACCAGTGGTGAGTCATTATCACCCAATCCTACCAATGGTTCTGTAGCTGTTAACGTGAGCGCATTGGTTAGCGATGCTTCCACTGGTGGTTCTCCAGTTAGCGCAGCAGAGTTCTACATCGATAACACCAATGGAGTTGCGACTCCTATGTCAGGAGCTTTTGGTAGCATAACAGTAAGTGCTTCAGGCACAATCTCAACAGGTACGCTAGCAACCCTGGCATCAGGGAATCATGTAATTTACGTGCGAGGTTTAGACTCATTTGGAAATTGGGGCGCGTTCAGTTCTGCTACCCTCAACCTGGACAAAGCGGGCCCAACGACCTCGGCTCTGGGCTTATCACCCAACCCGACCAATGGAACGAGTGACGTAGCCCTCACTGCAACAGCGAACGATAGCGCCAGTGGCAACAGCAATGTCACTGCGGCTGAATATACCATTGATGGAGGCCAGGCAACGTCTATGACGGTCAGTCCTGTATCCCCCGTCACCAGTTTGTCAGCCACCATCTCAGCTGCGACGGTGAATGGCCTTAGCTCTGGCAGCCACCTGGTTTCCGTCCGTAGTCAGGATGCTTTCGGCAATTGGGGTGGCAGCGTCACGATCACGCTTAAAGTGGACAAGGCTAGCCCTCTCACCAGTAGCGTCACTGCATCACCCAACCCGAACAATGGCAATCAAGGCTTTAACACCAGTGTACCGGCTGTACGCGTGTTTGCTACCTTCAACGATGCAACAACGGGTGGATCCAATATTGCCGGCGCTGAGCTGTTCTTCGGTACTATCGGCCAAACCGGTTCTGGTTATCCCTACTTAGCGACCGATGGATCCTTTAACAGCCCACAAGAGAACGGATATGCGGATATCCCACTACCCGTGATCGCAAATTTGCCCGACGGTAACTATCCTATCTATGTACATGCCAGGGATGCTGCTGGTAACTGGGGTGATCCAAGCCTCAGCACGACCAGTCTCAGGATCCAGAAGGGGCTGTACTTCTCGACCTCTGGCAATGCCCTTCCTCCCACCGTGGGTGGATCAGCAGATGATGCTGATATCTACCTATGGAACGGATTGGCCTTCAGCCGCTCGATAGATGTAACTGCTATCACTAACCCATTGCCTAGTGGCGCCAACGTAGATGGCTTTGACCGGGTTGACAACACGCACTTCTATCTGTCTTTTAGCGCTGATGTTACTATCGCATTACCCGGTCCAAATCTTTCAGTACAGGATGAAGACATCGTGTACTACAATGCGGGTGTCTGGTCGGTATACTTTGACGGAACCGCTCGTGGCCTAACGAATGCTAACCAGGATATCGATGCCTTCAATATCGTCGGAAGCACGATTTACTTCTCTACTCTCGGTAATACCAACCCACCCGGCGTTGGTGGTACAGCGGACGATGCTGATATCTACAGCTGGAATGGAACAAGCTTTGCCCGGATTTGGGACGCAACTGGAGCAGGTTTTGCTAGTGCAGCCAATGTGGACGGAGTAGTGTGGATTGATGCTACTCACTTCTATCTCTCTTTCGCTACAGATACAGCAGTGCCAGTTCTCGGAACAGTTCAGGATGAGGATGTTGTGTTCAATAACGGTGGTACCTGGTCTGTGTACTTCGATGGTACCGCACATGGATTGACCAGCAACAGCCTTGATATCGATGCGTTTGATCTACCCTAACCTGTAACAAACGTATGGCTGGAGGTCCATACACTTTGGACCTCCAGCCAGAATTATTTTCAATATTTACATGGTGAGGTCTGGCTTTCTAAATCAGGGCTCACAAATTAAGAAAAGGAGCAAATCAACAATGGAAACTGCAAAAACGAACCACACCTTGATGCAACACACTACAACCAATAGAATTATTACCATCGCTATTATCGTATCTATCCTTTTTGGTATTTCACTATACATTCGTAATGCTTCCCGAGCATTCCAAGCAGCGTCTCTTCCACAAGGAACATTCGTAATTTCGCAAAATGTTCTGGAAGAAAAATATGGCTTGCGAGTGAATCTTGTCGCAGTGACTGCCGCAGGCGGTTTCGTGGATGTGCGCTTGAAAATTGTGGATGGAGAGAAATTAAAATTACTGTTAGCTGATAAGAATAATTTTCCAACCTTACATACTGAGCAGGGTGTTACCTTGATTGCTCCTGAAGAGACAAAATCACAGAATATACAATTTATCTCCGGAGGCAACCTTTTTATCATGTATCCAAACTCCGGCAACGCGGTCGTACATGACACACCGGTGACGATACTGTTAGGAAATATCGCCGTTGAACCAATAAATGCCAGGTAATACCCGAGATTCTTTGGTTTATTTAGGAGAAAAATAATGAAATCAAAATTGCTTAATTGGTTCGGCATAGTTCTTATCCTGGAAATCGGCCTGCTCCACTTTATGACCGCTCAAAGCGAATATGAGGAAGCTGCCTATATGGGTTACCTATTTGTGGGGAATTTCGCTGCCGTATTACTTGCAGCCTACGGCATCTATCGCAGACAGCTATGGGGTTGGCTGCTCGGTCTGTTCGTCGCCATCGGTTCGATCGCTGGTTACGCCTGGAGCAGGACGCAGGGAATGCCGGGCATGGAGGTGGAGGAATGGTTTACACCTTATGGCATTGTCGCGATGGCAGTCGAAGGTGCTTTCATCCTGTCTGTTTATCCTGCGCCCATGGAAAATACACTCAGATGAAGTACAACCATCTCGACGAGCGGGATCATTTTTCTATACGTCGATTTATCGCTGGTTTCTTCATCCTTGACTCATAAGTGGCATTACCTATCGATGGGACGCTACGAACACGTTGGCTTATGGATACCATGTCGTTTCACTGGATCAGGTGATAGAAATGCCCGTCACCTCACTATCGGAGTTGCAAGAACAATATGGCGTTCAGGTGTCGCTGGTTGCGATATCTATGATGAATAGCATCGTCGATGTGAGGCTAACCATCATTGATCCCGAAAAAGCTCAAAGTCTGCTTAAAAATCAGGCAGCCTTGCTCGTCAATGACCAAGCTCTGATTCTGGCTCCCCATATGCATTCTCATACCGGATCCAGACTTAAAACCGGGAAAGTGTTCATGATATTTTTCCCAACCCAACAAATTGTCCACACTGGTTCAGAAGTGAGCCTTGTCTTTGGCAATGAACGTGTGGAACTGGTTGCTGTAAGATAAAAAAGAGAATCTTTCGTAATTTTGTATAGGTGTCATCATGAAAAAGATATTTGCTGGAATGATTATATTCATCCTTACCATAGCTGTTTTTGGGGTCGCTAACGCTGCAAGGAATACGGATAACGATCCAACCACAAAAATTGCACCGGAGGTGCAATCGCAGTTATCCAGCTTGCAGCCAGGGCAGATGATCACCGTGATCGTCACGCTTAAGGACCAGTATCACCCTGATTTTGCCGCGCTTAAGAATACTCCGAATAAGCAGCAGGTGGCTATCGAAGCTCTTCAAGCGCATGCTCGATCCTCTCAGCAAGCGATCTCTGCGGTCCTGGAAACCAATCGCAGTCAGGGGCATGTTGCCAACGTAATTCCTTTTTGGATTTTCAACGGATTATCAGTCACCGCAACAGCAGATGTAATCCAGGAACTCGCCGCCCGTGGGGATGTGTTGGCCATCACCTCCGATACAACCAACATCGTGCCAGTTGATTCCGTAAACTTTGCACCACCTGCAGATAATGTTTCTGCTATCAAAGCCCCATCTGTGTGGAACTTGGGTTATTACGGTCAAGGCGTTGTAGTCGCTAACATGGATACCGGTGTCGATATCAGTCACCCTGAGCTGAGCGCTCGTTGGAGAGGTGGCAGTGACAGCTGGTATGATCCATACAATCAACACCCCACCACGCCCACCGACATAAATGGTCATGGTACTTGGACGATGGGTGTGATGGTTGCCGGTGATGGTTCTGGGACGACTCTTGGTGTAGCTCCACAATCACGCTGGGTCGCAGTTAAAATCTTCAATGATAGTGGTACTGCCACTTCCACAGCCATCCATTTAGGGTTCCAGTGGCTGCTCGACCCCGACGGCAACCCGGCCACTCCTGATGCACCTCAGGTGGTCAATAACTCATGGGCATATGGAAGTCCGGGGTGTAACCTGGAATTCCAGAACGACTTGGCTGCGTTACGCCTTGTAGGCATTCTCCCGGTCTTTTCAGCTGGGAATTTTGGGCCAAATTCGTCCACCAGCGTAAGCCCGGCAAATTATCCTGAAGCTTTCGCAATTGGAGCAGTCGATAATTCTGGCACATTACAAACCTACAGCGGCCGTGGACCATCTGCTTGTGGTGAACAATCCAGTTTCTATCCTGAACTGGTTGCTCCGGGTGCAAACATTACCACTACAGATCTGTATGGCTTATACACACAAGAAAGTGGAACATCAATGGCAGCACCACATGTTTCTGGGGCGTTGGCTTTGCTGATCAGCGCCTTCCCAGGCATCTCCACCGAATCGCAGGCTGCAGCTCTGATGAATACAGCTGTTGACCTGGGTCCGGGCGGTACCGATAATAATTTTGGGTATGGGATGATTGATGCCTTGGCAGCCTATAATTGGCTGGCGGCTGGAAACCGTGTCACACCTACACCGATACCAACTGCAACGGCCACCCCACTCCCAACCGCAACAGCCACCCCACTCCCAACCGCAACTCCCACCCCACTCCCAACCGCAACTCCCTCCCCAACACCGGTCCCAACTAGCACACACTCACCAACACCGACTCCGGTGATCGATATCATCTTCACAGATGGGTTCGAATCAGGCGATTTAAGCCGCTGGACCTCAGCAGTTACTGATGGTGGAAGGTTGAGTGTCAGCCCTCAGGCTGCCATGACCGGATTTCAAGGGATGGTGGCCACCATCAACAGCACCAAGCCAATTTACGTCCAGGATGCCTCACCATTAGCTGAGCCCGCTTACCATGCTCGCTTTTACTTCTCACCAAACGGCGTCAGCTTATCTAGAAACAAGGTTCAGGACATCTTTACAGGCCGCACTGCCTCCGGCTCGGTGATTCTTCGAGTGCAGCTGCAGCTGTCTTCAGGTACTTACCAGGTGCGGGTAGCGACCTTGACCGGCAGCGGGAAAACCCTCACCAGCAGCTGGTACTCAATCACCAACTCACCCCACGTAATCGAGCTGGCCTGGAAAGCTGCTTCAACTGCCAGGGGCACCAATGGTACCGTCAGCCTATGGCTGGATGGATCGCTCAAGCAAACCCTCGGTGGTATTGCAAATGGAGGTTATCGCCTTGAGGATGTTTATTTAGGTCCACAAGCCATTCCTTCAGGCACCACAGGAGCAGAGTACTTCGACGCATTTTCATCTACCCACAATAGCTATATAGGGCCATAGAAATTCATCAGATAAAGCTGGTGGGATAGTTTCATTGATGAAAAAGAAGACTGGGCCGATTCGTTATCGGAGAATATTAAAAAGTGTATTTTATACGCAAGTGTAAATAATAAACACACAAAATTGATCATATAAATGATTGGAGGAATCTATTATGCCAGTGAGACTTGGAGCTCCCGAACTGCTGATATTGTTGACGATCGTAATCTTGCTTTTTGGTGTTGGCAGGATTAGTAAGGTTTCTGGTGAATTGGGGAAAGGAATAAGCTCATTTAGAAAAGGCTTGCACGAGCAAAATGTGGAGGAGGAGAATCTCATCGAAAGTCCAAAGTAGTCATCACCCATCAATGTGTCTCACCAGCCCTCTTACCTCGCTTGTAGCTATACAGCAGCAATTATTCAGATCGTACTAGGTCAGGAGAAACGCGCTGCTTTATATCCCGGTTATAGTAGGTATCTGCGGTTATTCATCCCAACCATTGCTGCGGATTATTCACAGTGACCCACTAATATGAAGTATTTGAAGCTCAAAAAGCATTAGTGATTAAATTATTATTAGGTGGTTCGATCGCTCAATAAATATATTTCATTCAAATAATCCGTCGGCCAAGCAAAAGACAATCACCCATCCCCACAGATTACACTGATGGACCTGGAAGGGCACGACCTTCGACCTCTTCAGTGGTTATGAAGGTATTATGAGACATCGGGAGGGTGATTTTGACTTCTGTCACTGTATTTCCCATATCTTCCCCCATGACACAAGTATTCACTTCGATATTTTGTAAACTGATCCAATAGCGCCGCTGGGTATCAGGATGCAGCTCATCCACCAGGCTAAAGAAAAACTCTTTGTACGGGTCGACTTTCACCCCGTATGTTAAAATATTTCAGCTGTGCTAAACTGTCTGTTCCCTCATCGAAAATATTACTAAATCCATCGAACTTTCTTTAAACTCCACCAGATACAGTATGCTTATATATCGTTAGAACATATACCCATCGATCAAGTTGTAAATGATAATTTGACACAAAATTTGCTATAAATTCCCCTAATTTCAGTTCCCAATATCTGATGGATATATAACGTATCTTGGACAGTATATATGCCAAATCCTTCTTCAAACCTAATTAACACATCTAACTATCGCGCCTTGTAATTGAAAGATTAATGATATCATCCAAAAGATACGCGGCAATATTGCGAAATAGTAGAGGTAGTGTTATGATAATAGTGAAAGTGCTTTCATGTAAACAGTTACAATAAATTTCACTGCCTAATGATTAGAAGATACGATACCCAGGATCTATAACAATTTAGACAGAGGCGTGATTTTGCCATGACCGTGAAGAATAAAGTCCAACTCATTACATATCCAGATTCGTTGGGAGGCGATCTAAAAACACTTGGTCATGTGCTTGATCAATATTTCCCTAACACATTTGAAGGCGGGGTTCATATTTTGCCGCCCTTTCCTTCTTCCGGAGATCGCGGCTTTGCTCCTTTGACGTATATGGAGATTGAGCCAAAATTCGGTTCGTGGGCGGATATCAGGAAGATTGGTGAAAAATATCCCGTCCTACTAGATCTGATTATCAACCACATCTCCTCTAAATCTTCATACTTTCAAGATTACTTGCATAATGGATGCAAATCTGCTTATGCAGACTTATTTATACCCATTGAAAAGTACTGGCCGAACAAGAATCCACCCAGTGAGGAAATCGAGAAGATATTCCTGCGCCGACAAAATCCGTTTTCTGATTACTCGAGTAAAGAAAACGGAAAAATAAAAACCCTCTGGACAACTTTTGGAAAAACCTCTCCTTCAGAGCAAGTGGATATTGATGTGGAATCCAGGGTTGCACGCGTCCTCATTACAGAATGCCTTTCGAATTTCAGTAAGAATAACGTAAAGATTGTTCGTCTCGATGCGGTGGGTTATGTGATCAAGAAAATCGGGACTTCTTGTTTTTTCGTCGAGCCCGAAATCTATCAATTCTTAGATTGGTTGAAGGGAATTGCAGACTCATTCGATATTGAATTGTTGCCCGAACTGCACGCGGATCTTTCAGCTCAGCTTAGATTGTCAGAACAAGGGTATTGGATCTATGATTTTATTCTCCCATATATGGTTCTTGAAGCCTTGATATCTAAGATTAGTAAGAATTTGAAAGAATATCTGGCTAAACGGCCGCATCGACAATTCACTATGCTCGATTGCCACGATGGCATCCCCGTCAAGCCAGACTTGAACGGCCTTCTTGAGATTGAAAGTGCCAAAAATCTGGTCCATACTTGCCTGCAGCGGGGAGGTAACCTGAGTCGTATTTTCTCTCCAAACTTTAAAGACTCGGATGGCTTTGATGTCCACCAAATCAGGGGAACATATTACTCCATGTTAGGATGCGATGATACTGAGTACCTAATGGCAAGAGCAATTCAGTTCTTTGTACCCGGCGTCCCACAGGTTTATTATGTAGGATTGTTAGCAGGGAAAAACGACGATATCGATGCAGCAATCGTAGATGGGAGAGAGATAAATCGGCATAATTATTCTATCCAGGAAATTGACCAAGAAGCACAGCGCCCTGTTGTAAGAAATATAATCAAATTAATTCAATTTAGAAATTCACATCCATCCTTTAACGGAATTTTTAATTTGAATCTTTGCTCTGATCATGAATTCTCTATGAGCTGGAATGATATCAATTGTTACTCAAGGTTGCATATTGACTTGCAAACCAATGCTCTGGAAATTAAATATAGTGATGATTTATCCAATAGAGAAAAAATGTTATCTTTCGTCTGAATCGACCAAAGGGATATCGGGTTATAAATAAGGATAACGTTGATCTATTTGGAACTATTCTGGTACCTTGGATTCCTCGTTATGCGAAACTTTTTTTCTGCCTACACTAACAAATCGATACACAGGCAATAATAATACAAACTCCGATTACTCGACAAAAATCACTTCAAATTCTTTCGTTATCAGGATATCTGCTAATTGCTTGTGTCCGGCAATAATTTTATGCTCAATGCTTAATACCTGTTCGATAAATGGGTCGCCCACCTCGTTGCCACGCATTCTTTTCTGGCGGAGTTCAAGCGTGTCCAACCAATTTCTACAAATGAATATCCTGGTATCAACGTGTTTCAGCAAAGATGTATACGTCCCTTCTGCAATCAAGACTTTAATACCGTCCAAATTGATGGTTTCATCTTCTATCGTATTTGAATTCATAATCAACTAGAGGCTTAATTATCTCTTTTTTCCCCTGAATGGCGTTCACAAGATTTTGTTCCAAAACATCAAGCTTGACTTCGATATGAGGTCCGAGCCATTCTGGATCTTCTCGCCTCTTCAGGTTATTTGATTTAGGTGGAAGAACAAAATAATCATCCTGTCCAAGCGAGACAGATTTAATTCCGAATCTATCCAATTCGTCAGAAATGGCCTTGCCTGTTTCAGATTTACCACTACCAGATTCTCCAGCCACTGTGATTATATAACTTGTTCTTTTCTTTCTCATGTCTTGAATAATGTGAGACACTATCTCACTTGCCGCTCTTCTATGATAGTCCAGTAGTACTAGTTTATCGCCTTTCATAAACACCTCATTCTTACCTCACCGGTGGCATTTCCATTGCCACCATACCTAGTCGAGTGTCTGCTTACAACCCCACCATGAATTGAAAAACTTGATCATTATGACCAGGCAATGATTCATGCCCAAAATCAGGATATATCGTCATCGACTTTGGTGAAACAATTTTATTATATGCGGCGAATTGAGTGGAAGGCGGGCAGATGGTATCCATCAGACCTATCCCCCATAAAACTTCTGCCTGGACGTGGGACGCCAGGAATTGGATGTCGATATAGCCTAACTTCTCGAAGACGCTGACTTCAAGCATATGGGTGGGGTCCGAATGACGGAAATATTCTTGTAATTCTAAGTAGGCGTCTTTTGCCTGGTCCATTTCCCAAACTCTCCTGTAATCGCTTAGGAAAGGATATACTGGAGCTACACGCCTGATACGAGGTTCTAGTGCGGCGCAGGCAACCGTTAATGCTCCTCCCTGACTCGCGCCTGTTGCACCTACCCGATTCGCATCCACCTCAGGCATACCCATAATGATCCTGGCAAGCTGAGCCGTATCTAGGAATATTTGCCGGAAGAGCAATTTCTCCGGCATACCATTCAGTGCATCCTCCAATCCGCGAATGATATGGCCGTGTTGCGTGTTACCTGCTACTCTGCCCCTGTCTTCCGACAATCCTGCCTGCCCGCGGCAGTCCAATGCTGCAACAGTCAATCCCTCAGATACGTAATTGAGCTTGTCGGCCCAATCACCTGAGTCGCCTGTATACCCATGAAACATCAAGACCGCCGGATGAGGACGAGGTGATTTAACAGGGTGGATCAGCTTAGCGTGTATACGCGCTCCTCCCACACCCGTGAAGTACAGGTGAAAACATTCTGCATTTGCTACTTTGAAATCAGCGCGGATTAATTCGACCTGTGGATCAATCGTCCGCATTTCATCAAGGCTTTTCTCCCAGAAAGATTCAAAATCCTGCGGGCGTGGACTCCTGCCCTGGTAGCTTTCCAGTTGCTCGAATGGAAGATCGAAAATGAGTGGCATATTACTCTCCCTGTCATGGATTATTTCCGACAATGTAAAGAAAATGGAGATAGCGTTGGTTCCAGCCCCGCATTTATCCCTTTACCGAGCCTTGTAGGAGCGCCGTGATGATCTGACGTTGGAATATTATGAAGATGACCAGGGTTGGCACTAATATCAATATCGTGCCGGCACACAGCAAGGGGACGTTGTTGGCATAGTGGCCCTGGAATGCTCCCAGCCCGCCGGCCATCGTTCGCTGAGTCGGGTCCTCGACGAGCACCAAGCAAAGGAGAAACTGGTTCCACGTCCAGATAGACGTGAGGATCCCGAGCGAGGCGACCGGCGCACGCGCCAGTGGGACGTGAATGCGCCAGAATAGGTCCCAAGTGGTAGCGCCATCCACGCGGGCCGCCTCCGAGAGCTCGCTCGGCATGTTGACGAAGTGGGTGCGCATCCAGAACACGGCAAAGGGCATGTACAAGGCGATCAGCGGAAGTGCGATCGCGACACGAGTGTTATAGATACCTATCGTCCGCTCTAGAAAGTAGATAGGGATGATGATCCCCTGGAACGGGAGCGTCAGCCCGAACACAAACAGGAAGAGGAGCACGCGCGAACCAGGGATCCGCAAGAGGCCGATGGCGAATCCGGCCATCGTCGAGATGATAAGGGTTGCGGGTACGACAGAGAGGACAATGAATATGCTCGACGCGAAGAGCTTGGGCATTTCCGCCATGTTGAACGCTGTTACGAAATTGATCCACTGCGGGTTCTCAGGCCATTCGAGTCCGCTGGGTACAGTCCCTGACGGATGCAGCGCGGTCATGAAGATGCTGATGAAGGGCAGGATCGTGAACGCCATCAGTGTAAGGAGAAGAGTCCGGCCTGCCCAGAGCTCGCTGCGAGCAACCTTCATTGTGCACTCTCCCGGGTCAGCCACTGGATCGGGAGGATGACGATGACGACAAGGACCATGAGCATGACCGCCAGAGCAGACGCCAGACCAATCGCTCGCTGGGTGAAGGCAAGGATGTAGATCTGGATCCCAGGGACTGACGTCGAGTTGCCAGGTCCACCGGCCGTCGTGACCCAGATGATGTCAAACGCGGCGAGCGCGGCGATCACTGTGACGGTTAGGCACACACCGATCTCGTGTCGTAGAAGCGGGACGGTGATCGCGACTAACTCCTGGAACCAGCTGGCGCCATCTAGCCTGGCTGACTCATAGAGAGCCGGATCAATCTTTGTCATGCCGGTTAACAGCAAGACGGTGCAGAATCCCAGCAGCACCCAAACTCCAATCATGCCGACAGACGGGAGCGCCCAGTGGAAATCGCCGAGCCAGGCGCGGGTGATCACGCTGAGGCCGACAGCTTTGAGCATCTGGTTGATCAAGCCTGGGAGGGCAAGCAGCCAGCCCCAAATGATACCGGCAGCGACGAGCGCGATGACCTGGGGCAGGAACAGAACAGTCCGGGCGACTGATCCGAACCGCCCGGTTGCCACACGGTGGATCACGCTCGCAACAATGAGCCCAAGTCCCACCGGAATGAAGCTGAACCACACGACCAGCCAGAATGCGTTGAAGATCGTCCCGATCAAGTTGGGCACTTGGAAGACAGACACATAGTTCTTAACCCCCACCCAGGTCATCGGTCCGACGCCATTCCAGCGAAAGAACGAGTACAGGATTGTCAATAGGAAAGGAACGAGCACGAAGAACGCGTACATGAACAACGCTGGCAGGGTGAATAGCCAGCCAACAAAGGTCTCCCGACGGACTCGTTTACTGGGGTAGGTCCGCCGGGAGTTTACGAGAACTTTTGGCCGATTGTCTGACGTCTCCATCTAGGTCACTGTTGATCTGGCAGGCGCAGGCATCGTCCTGCAGCTCTAATGCCTACTGAGTAAGTTCTCTTTCGTATTCTGCTTGAACGGCCTTAAGGAGGCCAGCTGCGTCCTGCTGGCCTCCGACCATCTTCTGGAGTTCGGGCGTCCAGCCTTGAGCAAAGATCGAGCTGGTCGCGTTGGCGATGAAGTCCATCGCACCGCTTAACATAGGTCCCGCAGCAAGCGTATCGATGGTGACCGAGCCAGCAGCAACTGTCGGTACTGATGCATCCGCCGGTCCGCCAGGGTTCGATCCCATTCCGTCGACATTAATCTGTCGGGCCGTTTCATTCGTGGCAGCCCAATTGAAGAAGAACGCGGCGCAGTCTGCGTGCTTGGCATTGGCGGCGATACCATACGTCAATGGAGCGGACATAGCAGCATACCCTGCACCGGCCTCAGCAGGCGGGAACAGGAAGAACCCGACGTTGCCGGGCATGGCTGTGTTGTAGCCACCATTCTGCCAGTCGCCATTGAAGGTGAAGACACCCTCTCCTTTGCTGAAACGGTCAGCAGCATCCGTGTACTCGATGGCGTTGATGTCGGGCGGGAAGTAACCAGCTTTAATCCACTCTTCGAGATGCTGTGCAGCAACTAAGTTTTCAGGAGTATCGATCGTAGCCCCAGGCTTCTGGAAGATCCAGTCGTTGATCGGTTCTACAGGGCCGTAGGCGGCCATCAGGTTTTGGAGCGGGAACGCAAGCCCCATACCACTCTTGGCGCTGCCCCACTCCATGATCGGTTGGAGCCCGGCGGCTTTGGCCGCGGCAAGCAGGGCTTCAAACTCGGCAACCGTCTTGGGCGGCTCGGTCATGCCGATCTGGGCCGCCAGTGTCTTGTTGTAGAAGACGCCAGTCATGCTATAGTTAAGACCCATGGCGTAAAGCGTGCCGGAACCTCGGATCCAGTTTTCATCCAAACGGTTCTGGTTGAGCTGTGGCACCGGCCAATCGTTCCAGCTGAACGCCGTCGCGTAGTCGTCCAAATTTTTCAGAAGGCCGTCCTGTGCGAAAGTGACCATCGTTGGCAACCTGATAAGGTCGGGCGGGTTATCACTCGTGAGAAGCATCGGTGTCGTGTTGATGAGATTCGCGAACTGTTCCATACTGATGTCCCAGTTGACGTTCGGGAACTGTTTCGTGAACTCTTCGCTAAGCTGTGTGGGCATATCCCATCCGGTCTCGAAGACGACTTTCATCACAACAGGATCCGTCCCGCAGGTAGGGGTCGTAGCAGCCGGAGCCTGTGTCGGTGCTGTGGTGGGCGGTACCTCGGTAGGCGCCATGGTCGGTGGCACTGATGTCGGCGGCACGGCGGTCGGCGGAACTGCGGTAGGAACCGTTGTGGCAGGAGCCAGTGTTGCAGCAGGAGGAGCGGTAGTTGCCGTCGCACATGCAGCTAAAAAGATGCTGCTGATAATCAACAAAGAAATCAATTGCAACGTTATTTTTTTCATGTTCTTCTCCTATATTATCGCGTAATATCCGTTATTTGAGAGACAAGATTTAACCCGATCAATATGAGATAGATGTCTTCCCTATAGTCACCTCCTTCGACTGGCTCCGGATGATCAATCCAGATACATAGAAATGAGACTCTTGCACTTTTTTGCTCGCTGTGCTGACCATCCTGATATGTTTACAAAAACGGGTCGCTTCCAATACCACTTCAAAAATATGGAAAATTGATCCTGTTATTCTAGTTCTATTACTTGCCTGGTTACCAAATGATTATCTTTTTAAGCATAGAAAGTGTTTTGATGAAAGCACTTTCATACAAATTGTAGCATAATAAAATATACCCGTCAACGTATAATTTTTTTACCTTTTCTTTGAGGCTGTGTTATGAGTCGATTTTACGCACTAGGTGTAGTAAGGTTTAGAAAATCAGGTTATATTGTCAGTTTACTGTTCAAGGTGCATGACAGCAGCGATTAAGCTGTCAAGCGTTCAATGATGGTCAAGGGAAGTTTAATGTGCTGAACCGGACGTGAAGTATCTGCTATGTGGGCAAGTAAAATCTCAATCGCGAGCCGCCCTGATTCATCCAGGTGTTGACGAACCGTAGTCAGATCCGCATATTCTGCCATATCGAGATCATCAAAACCAATTACTGCTAACTCCTCTGGGACTTTGACCCCAAGCTGATGCGCAACTTTGATCACACTCAGCGCCTGAAAATCAGTCGCAGCGAAAATAGCAGTAGGTGGTCTAGTGGTGTTTAGAAGTTCAGTAGCAACCTGGTGGGTTTGCTCCATAGTATAAGGAGCCAGGCGAACGAATTCGTCTTCAAGCACAATACCCGCTTCTTGCAAACGCTGCCGGAAACCTACCAAACGCATACTGACGGGATGAATAGAATATTCCGGTAAATCGGTATCACCCAAAAATGCGATCCGACGATGTCCTTTGGCGACAAGATATTCTGCGACCATACGTCCACCAGCCACATCATCAATTTCGACGCTATTCAATTTTGTATTGGGAAATTCGATTAGTACAGTCGGGATATTATGTTTAAGCAGGTGGTTAACATAAGCATCCTCAACTGGCAATGACATGATCACCAACCCATCCAGGTTGCCAGTAAGCGGTAATGTTGAGAGGAAACTCTGTAATCGATCTACCGAGTCAACCGTATATATTACCAAATCGTAGTTTTTCTTGGATAATTCCCCTGCTAAACCCCGTAAGCGTTGAACAAAGGAAGGTGCCGTAAAAAAGGGGGTAATTACGCCAATGCGCCCATTCAAGCGCAAGGCACGAGCACGAGCTTCCGCTTTTGGTACGAACCCAAGTGCATCTATAGCGGTAAAAATCTTGTGCCGTGTGTCCACATTTACTTTATCGGGTGAATTTAGCACTCGGGAGACAGTCGAAATGCTTGTGCCAGAATATTCTGCGACATCATAAATGGTCGGGTTATTCTTTTTAGAGCATCATTATTCACCAAATTTAAATTTATGAAAGCACTTTCAATATAGCATAATTGAGCACAATGTGTCAATGTGTTATGAAGAATGTTTTTGTGGGTCATCGTAAGCAGAATTTCGACACAGGTGCTTATCTGTCCAGTATCTGCATCTATGTCACAGTTATTTTCTTGTGTCTGCAAAAGTTTTATTGTTACCTCCATCGAAGAGTGGTTAAAATAAATTGGCTGGAACAATTCTCCTGCAGGCGCATCCCGTTCAAGGTATGTGCGGTATTTGATTACGACGTGCAGAACTTGATTAAGGTGCCTGAGCCCGGTATACATCGTGTTTCGTTGCTCAGGCTATGGTCATCATAGAAGATTTCGGCTTCAAAGGCGATAGGCAGATGTCCCGTCTGGGCGGAACATTTGTCCCGCATAACAATGATAGGACAAGTGATTGTTAGCCATAATTCCACCATCAGTCAGGTGCTGCAATGAAACTGTGGTCGGAGAGGCTATCGACCCAGGCGAGACCATTTCTTAGGGTAGTTTGGTGGATATGGCGGGGCTCGAACTTGCGGCTTCTTCAGGAAGGTGGGGAAAAATCCAGGGGATAAAGGGAAAATAGCCGTCTATTTGGTCTAATGTGTGACAAAATCACAAGCTGTTTCAGCATATCTGTACCGGAATTGTTCCCACAGTATGAAGCACGGTAAGGCGACCCAAAGCCTCGTCCTGAGGGAGGAGAGGAATGTATACTTGTATGATGTACAGTGAAAATTAACTACACACTCGTGTAAGCATTTTTAATTGAATATTTAATCGCCCGTAATTAGGCGTTATTGTTTTAAATGATTATCGAATCCCTGAGCTGCCTAGTAGTTCGATATCCCCAGGATTCTTCTGTAATTTTATCCTCACCTCTCCCTCATCATTCCCAGTGTCGGCATAAATCCAGTAGACAAGCTTACCTGTATTCAATGCTCTTTTGACCACCTCGCCCGTGCCACCCTTTCTTAGTGAATATCTTCCATTCCAGAGAGCCAACAACACCTCACAGTGGTCTAGCATGTAATTACCGAGAGATTCATAAGCTGAAGGATGATCAACCTGCTTGGGAAGTGTAAAGACTTTCTCAGCGCATGGCATCAATTCATAGAAGGATTCCCTGCCAATGTCTGATGCAAACCCCATGAGATACTCCTGCTCAGATAGAGGTAGGGGTACGATCAATTTAATCCCCGGGTAAGACAAAGCAATTTTAGCAACAAGTTGATCACTCCCTTCCGCAAGTGCGCATAGAAGATGGAGCTCGGAGTTTGCACGCTCCTTAATGATCCGATCCAGAACGGACCGGATCGATGCCGAAAATCTATCATCAACGGATATAAATCGATGGCCGGTAGTTGCAATCCGAAATACAGTTGGGGAGCTTTCGTCCATATTCAAATCCTACAATTGGTATATATCGTCATATGTTGGATGAATTTTACTATTTACCAGATATCCTGTACAATTAGTTACCAGTCGTACTCAGAACGAACCAGTGACAAGCAAACAAGAAGGGAACACCTATGGCGAAGACGATTTATTTGCTAAGTGATCAGGTCATCCATTGGAATATTCTCCCAGAAGGAAACAGGAAAATCATATTTAAGGAGTTGTGGGGAGTTGCCAGCACAGCAAAACTAATGGATTTTCTGTCTGATTACTTCGGAAAAACCAGTGACGGATTAAGTTTTTCTCTCAAGGATGGTTCCCCCCCTATCAGGCAATTTGAGAATATCGACCCAAGCGATTCTTCAATCAATCATGCCATGACCACCTGGAAGCAATTTCCCGAGGGCAAAGGCAAAGCCTGGAGAATTCAGGAGATCGTTCACGTTGGGCAACCAGGTGTCACAGCAGTAACCTCGTATAATCTTGAAAAAATCAACGATTCAAACCTGGTCATCATCCAGGATTGGGGAATTAGCATACGCAATTGTGAGGCTTCCAATCTTTCAAATCACCTACAGGATAAATGGGTTATCTACAGATCATCTTCGCCCATATTCGAGGGGAACTTATGGCACGAATTCCAAAAAGGACTCGGCGAACATAAAATCCTTATATTGAGAGTGGATGATATTCGTCAATTGAATACATCGATCAGTAAAGGCTTGTCATGGGAACAAACCATCCAGGATCTCCTCAATGAAATTTATATTAAACGAGCCATTTCCCTTCACCCTTTACGAATAGCGGAATATGTGATTCTATCTTTCGGTTGTATGGGTACGGTGCTGCTTCACAATTTCCCGTTGAAGATCGGAAAAGACCCTGACATTCAGCTGTACTTCGATGCAATGGGGACTGAAGGTTTCTTTGAGAAATCGCACCCAGGTTATCTGCCCGGTGATTTAGACCTGTTAGCCTGTTTACTAGCAAAGGAAATCCTATACCCGTCGATTGATAATGTAATCAACCTAGATAGGGCGATTCGTACACATTTACTTGGACGGAGAGCGGTAATAATGGCGGGTGCTAAGGTACCAGAAGGAAGCCTGAATCTGGAGGTACTTTCATCAGAATTGAATAAGGTTTATGGATCAAATTCCAGCACCGAGTTTGGCCCTGTGACGATCGATTACTCGCTCATCCAAAACATTGTCGAACCAAACCGAGCTAAAACTACATCGGAGACAAGTTGGTCATTTTTAGGACTAACCAAATGGGATCTCTATTCCCTTGCGCGCCAAATAGCATTACGTGGTCCTATGAAAGCTCTCCAGGGCTGGAATATCCCGATCGCGAAATATAATTTTCTTCTAACTGTAGATCGTAAAGAGATCGAATTCCTGCACCATTTAAAATCTTTAATTACTGAATACCTTCAAAATCGAAGTAATCAACCCCTTTCCATTGCGGTTTTTGGCCCACCCGGTTCCGGAAAATCTTTCAATATTAAACAATTGGCAAAAGCCCTCGATCTGCCAGATTATGAGGTCAAAGACATAACATTTAACCTATCACAGTTCAATGAAGACAGTCCAAACGACCTATACCAGGCTTTTCATGCAGTGCGCGATATTTCACTCTCAGGGAAAACACCACTGGTTTTTTGGGATGAATTCGACAGTAAAGATCTCGCCTGGCTCCGTTATTTCCTAGCGCCAATGCAAGATGGAGAATTTCAAGAGGGTCAGTTAACCCATAACATTGGAAAATCAATATTTGTGTTTGCTGGCGGAACTTGTTCATGCATGGAAGAGTTCGAAGAACGGGCTCAACTGGCAAAAGCGGCAAAAGGCCCCGACTTTTTAAGCCGAATCAAAGGCTTTCTAAATGTTATGGGACCTAATCCATTAATTCCTTACTGCGGAGGAGACTCAGATGTCCAGGGTTCTACAGCTGTATCACACCAAACCAGCTCCTCAAAGAATACTGATCCAGAATATATCATCCGCAGAGCGATTTTGATCAACAGCCTGCTTCAAATTGGATACCGGCAACTGTTTAAAGATGGTATTTTGCAGATAGACGATGGCGTCCTGAATGCGTTTCTACTAGTCCCCAGGTACAAACATGGAACTCGTTCCCTCGAAACGGTATTCAAAACCAGCCAACTTTTTGGAAAGACTAAGTACCACCGCTCTGACCTTCCCCCAGAATCACAATTAAACCTGCATGTTGATGGTCAACAATTCTTTGAATTAGTCACCCAAGAACCCGTAAATCTGGATGGTGGGGAAGCATTTTATCACCTGGTCAATGAAATAACCTTTGATGAGCAGATTGTAGAGAAGATGGCTGTCGGTATTCATAGTATTTACTCGCTCGTTTTTACTATTCCGGCCGGACGAGAGCCACTTTCTATAACCAAACAGGAATTCCTGAATCACTTAAACGAGATGAATCAGCTTCCCGAAGGCATGCCGCATGATGAAGTATCTCAGAATTACCATAACGCTCGCAAAATCCCTGAAAAACTTGCGGCGGTTGGGTTTTCTATCGTTCCTCTTGGCGTCAATCTACCAGCGGCTGAGTTGAATGCCGAGCAGCGCGAAGAAATAAGCCGGATGGAACACATCCGCTGGGTCCGTCATCATGTTGACATCGGATGGTCCTACTCTCCCAAGAAAGATAAACCTGCCAATTTGCATGATGCCCTGGTTCCCTGGGACGAATTAGAAAGCCAAAATATTGAGTCCGTATATGGAAAAAAATATGCATCTAAAATGGGGAGTACAAAAGACACAATTCTGAGTGAACACTATCGTAACTTAGATCGGGTCATATCTATGGCGATTCCCTGGATCCTTGAAACGGTGGGGTACAAGATTGTAAAGATGATGCAAGACTGAGACTGATAAATTGTGAAGAAAGATTCAGATGCTAAATAAGTCCCACCTGCGTCGATCCTGGTCTGAAAACCGTTGGCTCCTGTTGGGATTGGCCTGGCTGGTGAGTCTGGCACTCGGCTTTATCGGTTTTTACATCTATGCTATAGAAAACGGTGAAGTTTGGACAGCAGGCGATATCATTTACCGCACATTCCAGTTGGTGACAATGAATTCTGGTGCTGTCGAGGGCGAGGTCAATTGGTTCTTGCAGGTCGCCCGTTTCCTACTCCCTTTACTGACTGTTTATACAGTTCTCCAGGCTCTGATGCAGCTATTTGTGGAGCAGACGCAGAAGCTGCGCCTGAGGCGCCTGCATGATCATGTCGTGCTCTGTGGTATGGGACGCAAGGGAAGCCGCCTTGCGCGGGAGTTACTCGGCCTTGGCAGGCAGGTAGTGATCATTGAAAAAGAGCTGAGGCAAGAGAATGCAGAAATTTATCGGCGACTGGGGGCAATCATCCTGGACGGTGATGCAACGAATAATGATGTGTTGACAAGCGCCCGCATTCTCCACGCCCGAAACCTGGTCTGCCTTGTGGGTGGAGATAGTGAAAACCTCCAGATTGCATACCAGGCCTACCAATTGACCCGCACCCGCCGGGCGGGTAAACTGACCTGCATAATTCATCTCTCCTCGATCGATTTGCTTAACCTTATCCGGAGTAGTGAATTATCTATAGAACCTGGCGTGCCATTTGAACTGGAGACGTTCAATCCGTACGAACGCACTGCCCGTATTTTGCTAAATGATAATCCTGGTTGGCGCGAGGATTCCTGGATAAAAGACATACCAGAGTCCTTACTGGTGGTTGGTTTAGGAAGGCTGGGAGAACAACTGGTGGTCCAGGCAGGCTATCTCTGGCATCTCCTTAAAAGACAAGGTCGGCTTTGCATTAAAGTGGTGGATCGAGATGCAGTGAAGAAAACCCAGAATTCTCCTCCGAAAATATCCCCAGCTTGGGAAGGTGTGCGAACTCAAACCCCTGCAAGCGGACATTTACACGGCTGGGCCTGTGCAAAATATCCTGGCGGAACCAGGTGAGCAGGTATTGATCCAGCAAACATATATTTGCCTTGGAGATCCAGTTCTCTGCCTGCAGGTTTGCCTTAACCTACTCCAAATCCCAGAGATTATTACTGGTCCAATCTGGGTACAGCAATTAAAAGAGGCTGGTCTGGTCGATCTCCTAGAGAAACCCCTGCCAGGATTAGGCGATGTACGCCGAGTGAGAACTTTTGATTTCTATGATTACGCCTGTACAGCTGCGCTGATCCTGGGTGGCTATACATGAAATGCTGGCACGTGATCTACACGAGATTTACAGAACGGGTTCGGAATTCACATCCACCAGGCAAACCTGGGAACAACTCCCCGAAGGGTTGAAAGATGCTAATCGGCAACAAGCCAGCCGGATTCATCAACTGTTGAAAGCAGCCTGTTACCGAATCTCTCCCCTGCAAAATTGGGATGCCGACAAGCGGACATTTACTGAAATGGAAATTACAAAGATGGCCCGCCTCGAACACGAATTATGGTGCCAAGGCAAAAGAGTCGGATGGATCGGATCTACGGAGAGCAAATGGACGAAAATAATCGCACCCACTCTGATCTTGTATCCTGGGATGACCTGCCTGAAGGGGAGCGGGAGAAAAATTTGACTGTGGTACGGCAGATACCAGCTTTGCTTGCGCGAACCGGATTCCAGATCGATCGCATGGTAAACCCGGGAAGCAAAAAGCCCAATGTGTAATAGGGTCACAAAATAAAATTATCCTGGTCAATCGGGTGAACAAAGACGAACCAGCAACTCACCCACCGATGTAATGATGAGGTGAATAAATGGCACAAACAAGTAAAACTTTCCGTGTTTTCATCAGCTCCACCTTCAGCGACCTGAAGCCTGAACGGAATGCACTCCAGGAAAGGGTCTTCCCCCGCTTGAGGGCTTTATGCCAGCAGCATGGGGCACATTTCCAGCCCATTGACTTACGCTGGGGGGTGAGTGAAGAAGCCTCTCTCGACCAGCAAGCCATGGCCATCTGCCTGGGTGAGATCACCCGCTGCCAGCAGACTTCACCCCGCCCAAATTTCATCATCTTGCTGGGTGATCGCTATGGATGGTGCCCGCCCCCGTCACATATCCCGGATAGCGAGTTCCGGGAAGATCGTGGGAATGCTGAAGAGCCAGGATGACCAGGCACTTCTCATGCCAATGGTACCAGCTGGATGAAAATGCTATACCAGCCGAGTGGCGCCTCAAGCCACGCCTAAAAGGCAGCCCTTACGAGATTTACGATAATTGGCAACCAGTCGAGTCACGCTTGCAGGCCATCCTGTCACAGGCTGCCATGCCTCTTGGTTTCTCTCCCGAAAAATTGCTACCATACACCGCTTCTGCCACCGAGCAGGAGATCGCCGCCGGCGCTTTAATGGTCAAGAAAGCCCCAGAGCATGTGTTCTGCTACTTCCGCAGCCTGGAAGGTCTGCCCATCGAGTTCAATTCCCAGGCATTCCGTGCCCTGGTGCAAAAGCGCCTGATCGAAAGTTTCCCATCCGGCTTGAGCAGCACCAGCCAGGAATTGGTCAGCCAGATACTGGGAATATCTGCCTACTCCTCTGCCAGAGAATTTGCAGGTGCGATCACGTGTCTGCTCAAGGAAACTCCAAAAGCCACCCCCGAAGCGGAGGTGGTCGGCTTTCTCCGCCAGGTGCTGGTGGATTTCACCGCCAAAGATTTTCACGACCTTGACGAATTGGATTGGACGGTTGACGATAAAGCGCATAATCAACAGCGCGAATTGAAAGTCCGGCTGCAAGGTTATATCCCACAAAATATCCGTTTGTATTCAGCACGCTGGAGTGGTGATGCCGTTAGCGGTGAAACCATCACTACAGAGCACATCGACCAGCTGTGCGCTGACGTGTACGATGACCTTTCCCGTATTATCCTGGAAGAGATCGAGCACCCGCATTCCATCACTGCTTTAGAAGAGACGGTCCTCATCCAGTCTTCTCCCGCATTGGATGCAGAGGGACTTGCCCACCGCAAGTTCGCCGAGGAGCGGTTGAGAGTTTTTGTCGGCCGCCAGGATGTCCTGGCAAAAATCGCCAGCCATCTATCCGCAGGTGAAAGGCGCTGTCTCACAGTCGTTGGCGCTGGGGGAACCGGTAAATCCACGTTATTCGCCAGGGCGATCCAGGAAGCACGAAAGGCTTACCCCCATGCGGAGATCCTCTATCGCTTCATTGGCGTCACCCCGGGTTCTTCCGACGGGCGTTCCCTTCTCGATAGCCTGTGCCACGAACTTTCCCGATGCTATGGGGCAGATGTAGCCAATATCCCCACCGATTATCGCGACCTGGTTCCTGAACTGGGTAAGCGTATGGCGCTGGCGACCGGTGATAAACCTCTGATCCTTTTCCTGGACTCGCTTGACCAGTTATCCAACAGCCAGAATGCTCGCAGCCTGATCTGGCTACCAGCTGAACTCCCCCAGCATGTCTCCATCATCACTACCACTCGTCCGGAAGACACGTTTAAAGCCATGCAGTCGAAAAAGTCAGCGGTAATTGAGCTGGGTGGTCTCTCACGCCAGGAGGGTGAGGACCTGTTATCTCAGTGGCTAACCAGGGCACACCGCACGCTCCAACATGCTCAGTTCCAGCAAGTGATGGATAAATTCGAATGCGCAAACGCACCGGCAGGCATCGAGCAGTCACCGGGGAATCCACTCTATCTTAAACTGGCCTTCGAGGAAACCCGGCTGTGGGCTTCATACTCCCCCCCGGAGGAACTGGCATTCGGCGTCAAGGGTATCATCGAAAAGAACATGATCGACCGGATGAAGCACGAGGGAAACCACGGGGAAGCAATGGTCTCGCGTACGTTAGGCTACCTGGCAGCCTCGCGCTTCGGCCTGGCGGAGGATGAGATGGTAGACCTGTTATCACGCGATCTGCAGGTGTATGAATGGTTCTTCAAGATGAGCTACCACCTGCCCTATGACCTGATCCAAAACGCGATCAAATACCGCCGGGGCTTCCAGGGTGGTGCAGACAAACTGGAAGGGGAGGCGACGAAGGAAGAAGAAAGGGCTGCCTTAGCCTGGCTGAAAGAAATCCGCAACCCACCCGAACAGGTGTCTCAATTCCTGAAGGAAGTGCTTCCCAAGCCAGATGGACCGCGCCTGCCCATCGTGCTCTGGTCGCGCCTGTCCTTTGACCTTGCCCCTTATCTAACCGAGCGCATGGTGGACGGCAGCTCTTTGTTGAATTTCTACCACCGGGAGCTGGGTGACGTATCAACTGAGGTGTTTCTCGGCGATCGTAAAGACCTGGTCTACCATGAAAGGCTGGCAGAATATTTTCGGAATAAAGCTGACCCGCAATGTGACCGCACATGGACAGGGAATTACATCCATGGCCTGAGCGAGTTGCCCTATCACCTCACCCAGGCTGAGCAGTATGAAGCAGTCTTCCAGACATTGACCGATTTTAAATTCCTGGAGCACAAAGCCGCAGAGGTGGGCGTGTTGGTGCGTACCGATGAAAAAGGCAACCCGGCGAACACTTACACGGGTGTATTACAGCTGCAGGAGGACTACGAGCATGCATTGAGGGTCATGCCGGGTGAGGAAGGTGGCATGGGTGACCGTGCGCCGTTGATCCTGACGGCATTGGATACCAGCAAGGGCTTGATGGTGTACTGCCCGGTGTGTAACAAGTACTCGCCCATTCATAAAGAGATGCTGGATACAGTGATCCGGTGCCCGCAGGAGACCTGCAAGGCACCCATCAAGCTGAATCCGTTTACCGTGAAGCGAGAGATTTGAAGAAAGCGCAACAATGCTGAATCCACCAATTGCCGTGGAAAATTCCAGCTCGGTATTAAAAGCCTTCTCCCGCGCCTTCAGGCGGGAGGAGAACATGATTGCCCACCACTCCGAGATTCTCTGCCAACAAATCCTTAATCTGTTCCATTCAAAGGATACCATAAGTAAGGCTGATGTTACGCTGAGGAAGTGCTCTTCTGTATCCAAAGGGTGATTGGACTTCGAATCATATTAGCGACAGGACTAGGAGAGCAGGGTATGTTGCTAGATGATGAACATGTAGGTCCATTTCATTGTCCAAGATGTCTGCTTGATTTCTTTGTGAATAAAACACAATTGGGCAAGAAGATTGAGTGCCCTCATGGCTGTGGTCAGGGGTTGGTGCTTCCACCTGTCTTCACGGGCAACCTTCCAAAACCTCAGTCAGACCCCACAAGAAAAAGGCCGCAATTGAGTGATAAAACTATCCTGGATGCTTTTTCACTAAATTTGATCCGGGAAGCGCACATACTTTTCCAGCACCCCGAGCTTCTCTGGCAGCAGCTATACAACCGCCTGCAGTGGGTAGAGGAGCTGAACCAATCTCTTCTTCAGGAAAGAACCCGGCGTAGTGGGCAAAATTCCAACCCATGGTTTCGCCAAAGATTTCCATACCGGGAATCTGAGACACAAGTGCGTACATTCGATGGTCATTCCGACTTGGTGATGGCAGCTGCATTTTCATTTGATGGACGATGGATCGTCTCTGCAGGGGTGGATGAGACGGTTCGCTTATGGGATTCATCCACAGGGATGCTCATCAATACTTTTCGAGGTCATACGGGGATTGTAACGGCAGTCGCTTTTTCACCAGACAGTCGATTTATCCTCTCCCGCTGGAGATCATACTGCCAGATTATGGGATGTCGCCACGGGACTTCAGATATATCAACAATCAGAATCTGATATGATCTCGGTATGTGCATTTTCGCCAGATGGGCACGTGTTCATAACAGGAGGCTACGACAACAATCTGTACCTGTGGGATTTTTCCAATAAACAGGTTTTATATACTCTCAGGGGGCATAAAGAGCCTGTCAATGCAGCGGATTTTTCATCCGATGGTCGTTTCCTTGTTTCTGGTGGGTGGGATCGATTATTATGCATTTGGGATACTGTTAACGGTCTCTTGCTAAAGAAAATTACCTGTCCTGTATTAATTAATGCATGCTCATTTTCACCAGATGGTAAATTAATCATTTCCACTAGCGAAGATGAAATACTTCGTTTGTGGGACCCCACCACTGGCGCTGTATTCAGGGAATTGGATAACAAAACCAGCTGGAGCACAGCATGTGCGTTTTCTCCAGATGGCAAGACAATCCTGTCGGGTGTCGGGAATGCAATCCGATCATATAACGTGGAAGATGGTGAAGGAATGGATTTTTTCGAAGGTCATACCGGGGAGGTCAATGCCTGCAAATTTTCACCCGATGGGGAAAAGATCCTTTCTGCTAGCAATGATCACACACTGCGCCTGTGGGAGGTTGTCCAGAGGCAGGCGGTGAAAAAATTCTATGGTCACCAAGAGATGGTATGGAGATGCTCGTATTCTCCAGATGGTGGTTCTATAATATCTGCCAGCAGTGATAAAAATATGTGTTTATGGGATTCCCAATCAGGAACCATGATCTATTCAATTATCGGTGGATCCCTGGAAGGTTTTGATTGTTCTTTTTCACCTGACGGTCGATTCTTTGCTTGTATAAATTTTCCCGGATTGACGTTATATGATTCTATTATCAGGGAATTTCTTCCAGGTATCACCCCCATAAAAGGCGTAACAAATTTCGCCTTCTCGCCTGATTGCCACCTATTGATTTGTGCATTTAAAGACAATACTCTCCAGGTTTGGGATATTGACAACTGGAAATTACTCTACACCATCGGAGATCACCCGGAAGCGATTATTTCTTGTGCTTTTTCACCTGACGGAAATTTCATACTCACCGGTTGTAAAGATGCAATCCTGCGGATTTGGGATGCGGGTAGAGAATCGTTACTAAGGGAACTCGTTGGTCATAACGCACCAATCACCTCGTGTTCTTTTTCTCCTGATGGGCAGTCCATTCTATCGGCTGGCAGCGATGCAACTTTACGAATATGGAACGCTGCAGATGGAAAAATGGAGCGTGTATTGGACTTCCATTCAATGTCTATCACGACATCCGCTTATTCCCCGGATGGTCGTTACATCTTCTGTGGAAGCATTGACAAATCCTTACTAGCTTGGGATTCAAATGGCAAATTGATCATGCAGCTAAAGCATTTAAGCGGTGTCACCTCCCTGGGAATGCATCCATGGCTTCCTCGAATAGTATATGGAGATTGGGGTGGTGGTATCTACCAGGTCGATATAATAGGTATAGAATATGGTCCCGTCCTTGTAACTGCAATCATTACCGATTTTAAGCTTGCGATCCGCTGCCCCGCCTGCCAGCAGTTTATATCAATCCTTGAAAATCAACTGGGCACCAAACTCACCTGTCCCATTGAGGGATGTGGTTTACAGTTGAAGATCAACCCGTTTGTAATCCACATAGCTGATCATGGCTGACCTTACTGCTATCAGCGAACACAAAACCATCTTGAAAGCCTTCTCCCGCGCCCTACGGCGGGAGGCGCATGTGCTCACCCAGCACCCCAACCTGCTTTGGCAGCAGGTGTACAACCAATTACAGTGGGCAGATGCTCCATCAGTTGGATTGGTGGAAACCGAGCGGGAGCGGCGTCGCAATCTAGATTTACGCCCATGGGGGTGGGCTAAGAGCCGGGGCCGACAATCAGACGAACTTATTCGAATTCTGATAGGCCATAACGGTGCGGTAACATGCTGTGCAGTGAGCCCCGACAGTGCGTGGATCGTCACTGCCAGCGGTGACAGGACTGTGCGAGTGTGGGATGCTCTCACCGGTCAACTCCGCCACACCCTGAAAGGTCACACCGAACCAATCTGGGGTTGTGCAATTAGCCCGGACGGTGCTTGGATTGTCTCCACCAGCTTAGATAAAACGGTGCAGGTATGGGATGCTAGTACTGGGGAACTACGCCATACCCTTAAAGGCCATACTCTTGGGATAACCGGATGTGCAATAAGCCCTAATGGGGCTTGGATCGTCACCGCCAGTGGGGACAAGACCGTGCGTGTGTGGGATGCGATCACTGGGAAACCCCAGCACATCCTGGAAGGTCATACCAGCGGTGTACGGAGTTGCGCAATTAGCCCGAATGGCATGTGGATCGTCTCCACCAGTGATGATAAGACTGTCATAGTGTGGGATACTGCCACCGGTCAACCCCGGCACATACTGAAAGGCCATACCGAACCAATCTGGAGGAGTGCGATTAGCCCCGACGGAACTTGGATCGTTTCAGCGAGTAGGGATAAGACGCTGCGTGTGTGGGATGCAGTCACCGGGGAATTCCTACATACCTTAGAGGGCCATACCGATTGGGTTGAGGGATGTGCGATTAGCCCGGACGGTGCTTGGATCGTTTCAGCGAGTAGGGATAAGACGCTGCGTGTGTGGGATGCAGTCACCGGGGAAATCCGAGCTATCTTTGTAGGCCATAGCGACCGGGTTGAGGGATGCTCAGTTAGTCCAAATGGAGCCTGGATTGTTTCTGCAAGCCGGGATGAGACACTGAGGATATGGGATACGACCACCAGTGAACCTCTACACCTCTCGGAAGGTCACACCCGCCAAATCGAGGGGTTAGTAGTGAGCCCGGATGGCACCAGGATTGTATCCGCAAGTGGTGACAGGACCGTGCGAGTGTGGGATGCGATTACAGGGAAACCCCAAAACACTCTCGAGGGTCATACTGAATTAGTCTGTGGATGTGTGGTGAGTCCGGACAGCGCCTGGATCGCCTCCATCAGTTGGGATCGAACTGTGCGCATATGGGATGCAGCCACTGGGAAGCCTCGGCACATCCTGAAGGGTCATGCCGACTGGGTTTTAGGATGTCTCTTCAGCCCAAATGGAAAGTGGATTGTCTCTGCTAGCCGGGATAAGAAGTTACATGTTTGGGACTTGCTCACCGGGAAGCTTCGGTATACCCTAAGGGGACACACACATAGTGTGAACGATTGTGCGGTGAGTCCGGATGGAGCATGGATAGTCTCTGCCAGCTGGGACAAAACCATGCGTGTATGGGATGGGTCCACTGGTGAACTCCAGCACACCTTGAGAGGCTTCAGCGATGGTGTCCTGGGGTGTGCTGTGAGTCCGGATGGGGCATGGATTGTCTCCGCCTGCCATGATTTTACTCTTCGGGTTTGGGACGCGACCACTCGGGAAACACGCCACACCCTAGAAGGTCATTCAGCTGGGATCGTGGGGTTTGTAATTAGCCCCGATGGTACCTGGATTGCCTCCGCCAGTTGGGATGGGACCGTGCGAGTGTGGAATATTATCACTGGCGCACCTCGGCAAATATTGAAAGGCCACAGAGACAAGGTTGTGGGGTGTGCAGCAAGCCCTGATGGCAACTGGATCGTCTCTGCCAGTAGTGATAATACACTGCGGGTTTGGGATGTAGCTACAGGTGAGCAGATCCTCATCTATCCTTTATTCGCCCCTGGCTTTTGTGTAACAACACACCCGTGGCGACCTTTGGCGATCTGCGGCGACAATGTCGGATGTCTCTATATACTTGACATGATGAATGTGAAGTACGGGCCAATCATTGTGACTGCACAGCAGGATGGGCAAACCTTAGTACTCCGCTGCCCCGCCTGCCAGCATATTCATCCGATCACGCAATCTCAACTCGGAAACGAGATAACCTGCCCAACTGAGGGATGTAGTTTACACCTGAAAATCAACCCGTTCGTGATCCACTTAGGGTGAGTATGGATACCCAACCAATGTTTAAGGAAAATCACAGCTCAGTATTAATAGCCTTCTCCCGCACTCTACAGCGCGAAGCTCATGTGCTAACGCAGAATCCCGACCTGCTCTGGCAGCAGCTGTATAACCGACTGCAGTGGGAGGGGGAGTTTGATCAGTTTATTGCGCCTGAGCTCGGCAAGCATGGAATGCTGCGAGCAATCCCCTGGATCAGAACACGTACTCATTTCAGAGACTCACCAGCGTTGATTCGAACCCTGATGGGTCACACCAGTTACGTAAATGCATCTGCGGTAAGCGCGGATGGGTCCTGGATGGTCTCCGCAAGTTATGACAAGACCCTAATAATTTGGGATATGGCCCGCGGAAGTATTCTACGCATTCTTAAAGGTCATGCCAGTAGTGTGAATGGCTGTGCTATTAGTCCCGATGGATCGTGGATCGTATCAGCCAGTGACGATAAGACACTCAAAATATGGGCGGTGAACAGCGGGCAAGAATTACATACTCTCACTGGTCACACAGGTGCAGTAAGGGGATGCGTGGTAAGTTCCGATGGAGCCTGGATCGTTTCAGCCAGCGATGATATGACGCTCAAGATGTGGGACGCTATAAGTGGCATCGAGATACGTACTCTCACTGGTCACACAGGCACGGTCAATGGATGTGCAGTTAGTCCCGATGGAACCTGGATCGTTTCAGCCAGCGATGACAGGACGCTCAAGATATGGAATGCGACCAGTGGCAAAGAAATTTGCACTCTCAACCACACCAGCTCTATTGACGCGTGTGCGATCAGTCCGGACGGTGCCTGGGTCGTCTCAGCCAACTCGGACAGTACTCTCAAGATATGGGATGTTGCTAGTGGAAATCTTCAGCAAACGCTGAGTGGTCACACAGAACGGATTTATGGATGTGCAATTAGTCCAGACGGCACCTTGATCGTCTCAGCCAGTATGGACTTCACAGGCAAGATATGGGATGTAGCCACCGGGAGGGAACTTCGTACATTGAACGGCCATACTGATGAACTCACTGGTTGTGCGGTAAGCCCGGCTGGCACTTGGATCGCTTCTACGTGCATGGATAAAACGTTGAAGATATGGGAAGTAGCTGGTGGCCTGGAGCTGGATGAACTATCCAACCATAATGGCTGGATCAACGATTGTGCGTTAAGTCCGGATGGATCTTGGGCCGTTTCCGCCAGCAACGACCGCACGCTGAAGATATGGGATATCGTTAGCGGCAAGGTGCTGCGTACCCTCACCGGTCACACTTGGGCTGTCGATAGATGTGCTGTAAGTCCTGGCGGAGCCTGGATCGTTTCTACCTGTAGAGACAATACCATCAAGATTTGGTCCGCGTTTAATGGACAAGAACTGCGTACCCTAACAGGGGCCACAGACGTTGGAAATGTTTGTGTGATAAGCCTCGACGGAACTCGGATAATTACCAATAGCAATTATAAAACGCTGAAAATTTGGGACGCGACCAGCGGAAATGAGCTGCACACGCTCGCTGGTCACTCTGATGGAGTTAGGCAGTGCGCCTTGAGCCCTGATGAACGCTGGATTGTTACTGGAAGTGATGACGGCACTCTCAAAATCTGGGATATTGCGGCTGGTTCTGAACAAGCTACCCTTACCGGACATAAAGGCTACATACTTAAATGTGCAGTCAGCCCAGATAGCACTCGGATTATCTCCGCCGGTGGTGATAGCACATTGCGGATATGGGACGCAGCCAGTGGGCAGATATGGCGCATCCTGTTCGGTCACACCGGGCCAGTCTATGATTGCAATGTAAGCCCGAATGGAAACTGGATCGTATCCGCAGGCCACGACCACTCGCTGAAGATATGGGATGCTCAAAGCGGAGAGATTCAGCATACTCTGTATGGACACACCGATGTGGTCTGGAATTGCGAGATTAGTCCTGACGGACATTGGATTGTCTCGGCCAGTGCAGATCATTCTCTGAAGGTATGGGACACTGTCAACAAAAAGGAGGTACTCTCATTTCCACTACCGGGCACACTTACATCGTTGGAGTTACATCCCTGGCAACCGCTGGTTGTAGGTGGTGATACGGGTGGTGGCGTTTACCTGCTCGACCTGGTTGGAATCACATATGGGCCAATCATCGTCACAGCTAGATACTTAAATCAAGGTTTGATGGTCCGCTGCCCCGCCTGCCAGCAGTGTTTTCCAATCCTTGAAAATCAACTCGGCAGCGAACTCACCTGTCCCACCCAGGATTGTGGGTTAGGGCTTAAACTAAATCCATTCGTGATTCATAAAACGGGACCAACCCAATAGAAAAACAATGTTTGACATCATTGAGACCGGTACAGATATCCCGGATTGAAGCTACAATACCATACTTCCACGAGCCTCATTGAAAGCCAGGCTCTTGAAGTTTCGATCGCAAAATGGGAGCTGCTCTATCACCTGTGCAACCAAGGGACGTTTGTCGACGATGGCGGTATTCAAACCTGCGGATTATGCCTCTTGTACTTCTACGGTCACACAGATGAATGTGAGGATTGCCCCATTACAGGTGCCGGATATAGGGAGTGCGCAGGAACGCCTTACAAAGATTATGTGCGAGCTGTTGAAAATGGAAATCTTGAATTCGCAATCCAGGCGGCTTTGGAAGAAATCCGCTTCCTGAAGAGTTTTTGTATGGAGACCTGATCCTACCATGCCGATGCCATCCTATCGAAACACCAACTACTCGCCACTCTATGCCCTGCTCGCAATGGTGCTTATTTGCATCATGTCCATCGCTGGCCCTGTCTTTCGGCCTGTCATAACTAATCTGGCGGGTGGTACAGTGTTGCGGGAATTCAAGGACACCTTCCAGGATGTGCAGCATCCCGCTGGAACTGAGCATCTTTCGCTGCGAACAAAAATGGGTGAGTTTACCGGCGGCGAGCAAGGCTGTGATTTCTATGTGGGCGAGGTGCGGCGTTATGATGATAACATGAAGTCTGTCCTTGCTTCCTATGCTGATCAGACAACGAGCGGTTATCCCCTTCAAGCAGTGTTTATTGAGGATGGGCGAATACCGGAGTTGGTAAGCGATTCCTTGCCGGAACCATTGAAAAATCTGGCAGGTTGGGAATTGCCACCAGGCGTTGAGCAGCAGCCAATGTATATGGTCTATCTTTTAGTCGTGGATAACGAGGGGGATCTGAGCCTTGATTGCCGTTAAACTAATATACACAGCAGTGGAAGAAGAGCAATGAAATTATCATGATCGAACAGAGCACTATGGAAACTAACAATCGATTCAAAAAAGTGTTGCACGCATTCTCGCGTACCCTGCGGCGTGAGGCGCACGTGCTCATCCAACACCCCGATCTTCTCTGGCAGCAGATGTACAACCGCCTGCAGTGGGAGGGGGAGGAAATGCAACAGGTTCTGGTGCCTGAGTTAGCTTGGCGCAGTTTGGTGGGGGCACGTCCGTGGATACATATAAAAACACCCTTTAGAGAAGCCAAAGGCTTGGATCGTACATTGACGGGTCACACACAACATATCCCCGCGTGCGCGGTGAGCCCAAACGGTGCCTGGATCGTCTCCGCCAGTGCGGACAACACCCTGAAGGTATGGGACGTTGTCACAGGCCAGGAGTTGCACACCTTGACCGGCCACACCAGTTGGGTACAGAGTTGTGCGGTAACCCCGGACAGTGCCAGGATTATCTCTGCCTGCGTTAAATCATTGAAAATATGGGATGTAGCCAGTGGACAGGAGCTACGCACGATCCTAACCGGCAACACTACCTGGAATATGGGAAACGCAGTCTGCTGTGCTGTCAGCCCAGATGGTACCTGGATCGTCTCCGGTAGTGAGGATAGGAACGAGGACAAGACACTCAAGATATGGAATATGGCCACTGGGCAGGAACTACACACCCTAACCGGTCACACCGGCTGGCCTCGAAGTTGTGCAGTGAGCCCTGATGGCTCATGGATTGTCTCAGCCAGCGTGGACAAAACACTCAAGATATGGGACGCAGCTAGTGGGCAGGAGCTGCGGACACTGACAGGCCACACCGGTAAGGTCGAAGCTTGCGCAATAAGCCCGGATGGCACCTGGATTGTCTCTGCCAGTTCTGATAATACTCTCAAAATATGGGATGCAGCTAGCGGAAGGGAGTTGCACACGCTGACCGGTCACACAGACGAGGTTCTGAAGTGTGCGGTGAGTCCAGATGGCTTATGGATCGTCTCTGCCAGTTGGGATAAAACACTCAAGATATGGGACGCAGCTAGCGGGCAGGAGCTGCGGACACTGACAGGCCACACCAACAATGTTGACGCTTGTGCAATCAGCCCGGATGGCACGTGGATAGTCTCCGCCAGCTCTGATCAAACCCTTAAGATATGGGACGTAGCCAGTGGTCAGGAGCTGCAGGTACCGATCGGTCACAGCGGGTCTATCCAAAGTTGCGCGTTCAGCCCAGATGGCGCCTGGTTCGTCTCCGCCAGTGCAGACAAGACAGTCAGGAAATGGGACGCTGCCAGTAAGCAGGAGTTGCGGACCCTGATCGGGCACACGAGTACTGTCCAGAGCTGCGCAGTCAGTCCGGACTGTGCTCGGATCATTTCCACGGGTGATAATATCAAAATATGGGACTCAATCAGTGGCCAGTTGCTAGATACAAACCATGGTCATACAGGCAGTATTAGCACTTGCGCGTTCAGCCCAGACGGAGCCTGGATCGTTTCTGCTAGCGAGGACCAGACATTAATAATCTGGGATGCAGCCAGCTGGGAGGAACTACGCACCCTCACCAGCCATTACGGGTGGATCAGGAGTTGCTCATTCAGCCCCGACGGCACTCGAATTATCTCTGCCAGCGAGGATAAGACTCTCAAGATATGGGACACAGCCAGTGGTCGGGAATTGCGGACTCTGGCTGGCCACACCGGAAGGGTTCTGGGTTGCGCGTTCAGCCCCGACGGTGAATGGATTGTCTCCGCTAGCTATGACAATACGCTTAAAATATGGGACTCGGCCACCGGTAAGGAGTTACGCATCATGGTCGGCCATACTGATTTTGTCCGGAAGTGTGCGTTCACCCCCGACGGAGCCTGGATCGTTTCTGCCAGCGAGGACCGGACACTAAAGGTCTGGGATGCGGCCAGTGGAGAGGAGAAACTGACTCTCCCGTTAGTCGGATCTCTCGGAGGTCTGGCTTTACACCCTTGGCAGCCTTTGGCAGTGTGCGGGGATAGGGGTGGTAGTTTGTTCATTCTTGACCTCGTGGGAATCACTTATGGTCCGATCGTTTCAACAGCGATTCAGGACGATCGAGGTCTTATAATTCGTTGCCCAGCATGCCAGCATCAATTGCCAATTACTGAAAATCAACTTGGTAGTGCAATGACTTGCCCGACTGAGGCATGTGGCTTGGAGCTGATGATAAATCCGTTCTTGGTCCACATGACATGAATATGGAGGACTTTAACGCTACCAACATAGATAAATCAATCCTAAATGCTTCCTCACGCAACCTGGAGCGAGCGGCGCAGGTGCTTCAATAACACCCCGAACTGCTCTGGCAGCACCTCATCCACCGATTGTAATAGGCAAGTGAGGAAATAAAAAATTGATTAAACTTGTTCTCATGAAAGTTGGAAAAAATTACGGGTCTTGGAGAGGAAAGAGTTTGCTCTTGTTTGTCAGTTAGTTTTATTATTTATGGTAGGTATGGTGATGATATCAATTTTTAATTGTTCTAAATTGAAAGGTTGGTAAAGAATGGGACTGGACACTTTCGCGTCTCGTTCTCCGCATGATATTGAGCTAAGCGATGAAGATTTACAAGCCTTTCGGGAAGCGAATATTGACTTGTGCGGTGGTATTTTCAGTGGGAACGGGAATGATGGCAGCTTTCGAGGAAAAGTGTATGTAATTATGATTTCGGATATCACGGGGCAAAATCTATTCAAAGGTTGGATCCCGCCCGAGACTGTGCGGGAGATGTATGCATCATTAATGGCTTGTGACCCGCAAAAGGATTTTAGGGAAAATGACTGGTATGGATGCATACCGGTAGATATCCTGGAGCTGCGTAAATTTTTCCGCGTATGCAGTGAGCGCTATCTTGGATTGCTGAATTCGGGATAAGGTAACCGCATGAATCTTCTTGTCATCTTTTCCCTGATAATTGGACTGGGCTGGTTCACCTGGACACTGTTTAAAAAACCTGAATGTGACCATTCAGAGCAGATCTACTATGACGCAACCGGCGACGAGCTGCCCGGTGATCAGAATGAGGCTTGCTTCTGCAAGTGTAAGAAGTGCGGCCAAGTCAGTGTGATCCCCTCGGGTTTTCAGAGTGACGCCCACTTTGACAACTACCTGCATGAACGTGAAATGGGTCGCTCGCAGGTGCTGAAGAAAATCAGAGATGATTGAGATCTTTCCATGGGCTTAGATTACAACTATCTGCTTTATTTCAAACGCGAACACCTGTGGGATGCACTTTGAGGCGTGGTAATGATTGCCGAACCACATCATCCGCCCACCATAATCCGATTTCCGGACCGCGAGCTGGCGATCCCATTGGATGCCTGGCTGTCAAAGGAAAAGGAAGTTGACCATACTAATCCTCAATTCAACTTTTCTATTGTGTTGCGCTTTGAGGAGGATGAGGCCATTCAAGATTATGTGATTTCCCGTGATCGTGCGGAGAGGGAAACCGAACACAGTCCGCCAGGCATTGGCGAGACTGACCAGGTCATGATCGGTTATATTTATCTGACCATTTATGCTGATCTGTCGCAACATTGGGCATTCATGAAACCGATTGATCTGACACTGTATCAATTTGGAACCACCGGCACGCGCATGAGCTTACTTTTCAGCGAATCGAAATCAATTCGCAGAACCTTTACTAAACTATCAGAGAACCATCATGGAGTATGTGGTATTTTTGACCGGGAAAACAACGGCGGAGAAGTGTTCTGGTGGAATGGACTGCATGTGAATGAGTATGTCGAGGATGTTTATCTACCTCCGGAAGTAATCGGAGCCAGAATTAAACGAGGTTGGGGAAGAGGCGAAGACCATGGCTTCTAACTCCTCAAACGACTTGATTGGTGAACAGGAGGTCATACTTCAAGCGTTTTCCCGAGCACTGAAACGCGAAGCGCATATTCTTACCAATCACCCAGATTTGCTCTGGCAGCAGATGTATAACCGCTTGCAGTGGGAATGGCCCGATGTCGTTAAATTATCAAACACTGAATTACAGGAACGCTCCCACTTGATGTCTCGGCCATGGATAAGATGCAATACACCTTTTCACGAATCTCAAGGTCTCATGCGCACTATCCAAACCCAATCCTACGAGGTTATCGCCTGTGCTTTCTCTCCCGAAGGCGATTACATCATTTCTGGAGATTCACATGGGGTCATCCAGATTTTCCAAGCTACTACCGGCAAGCCAGCCAATACAATAAAATTAAATAAGATTGTCACGGGTTATCATTTTTCCCCCGATGGCAAAACCATAAAAGCGATATGCCAGGATGGGTCATTACAAGCCTTAGAAACGGTCAGCGGTAGGCAGGCTTTTACGGCGAAAGTGTCTTCAGATGTAGAAGCGAGCGCTTTTTCACAGGATGGGTGTTTATTAGTAACCTATCACAAGGATAAGGCTTTACTATTATGGAATGCAAAAACTGGTGACTATATCAATGTTTTTGATCTTGTTGAAAATGTGCAGGCTTGTTCATTCTCGCCCGATGGGAGTTTGATCACCACTACTGGTGGTTTGGATAATCAACTATGTGTTTGGAGTGCGGTCACCAGAGAAAAATTATTTTGCTCTGATAAGCGTTATAAGCGTAGTCGTTACACCTGTAATTTCTCGCCAGACGGGAAGCTAATTGTTACAGACACAGCGCTTTGGGAGGCGAAGACAGGGCAGTTAGTTAATATGCTATGGGGTCATCAAGATGTCGTCAGTTCTTGTGTTTTTTCTCCAGACGGGCAGCTTATTGCTTCTACCAGTTGGGATCAAACGGTAAGGATATGGAATGCAGAAACCGGTCAGTTATACAGTACATTCAGAGGCCATACCGGTTGGGTGATGGCTTGTGCTTTTTCTCCTGATGGTCGACAAGTTCTCTCTGCCGGTAATGACGAGACTTTACGCATTTGGAATATTCCTGGCGAGACTTTACAAGACGAAGGGGAAGATAACACTGGAGGAATTATGAGTTGTGGATATTCCCCAGATGGGAAATTGATCGCTACCGGTTTTGGACGCGGTAAATTATTATTAACCGATGGGGTCACGGGTGAGATTCAGCACACGGTTGATATCACAAGTAACCCTATCACTTCTTGTGTATTTTCACCGGATAGTCGCTATATTGCATGTGCCGGTGTAGATTGGGTCATTGAGGTTCGCGATACGGAAACATGCGAGGAGATTATCACCTTCGAGTTGGATGGTGACACTAAAACTTTAGACTGTGATTTTTCACCAGATGGCAAGTTTCTGGTTGCTACAGATCCAAAGGGTTTCGAAATCCTGGTTTGGGATTTTCAATCAAGAGAAAAAGATATCTTGCTTAAGTTTGAGGAACACTCAATCGTTGCAAACACCTGCAAATTTTCACCGGATGGTGAATGGATAGCCTCAGGCGATTGGGATTCTAACCTTTTAATATGGAATGCAAAAACAGGAAAGGTATTGTATAAACTAACTGGGCAAACAGGTAGCGTTAATTGCTGCTCATTTTCACCAGACGGAAAACGTCTTGTTTCTGGGAACGAAAATGGCTCAGTGAGAATTTGGGGTATGGACGACGGCGACCTTTTACAACTTATCGAATCACATGTAAATTTTGTTAGCGGGTGTGCTTTCTCTCCAGATGGTTCCATAATGGCCTCTATAGGCGAAGATACATTTCTAAAAGTATATGAAGCGAAATCCTTTGATCTACTTGCCCAAATACCTTTTTCGGGTCAGCTATTATCGCTTGGAATGCATCCTTTCCTTCCCAAATTGATTTGTGGCGATGATCAGGGTACTTTGTACAAAGTGGATTTGGTGGGTATCGCGTATGAACCCATCTTAGTCACATCTACATACAACCATGGGAACTTGTTCATTCTTTGCCCGGCCTGCCAGAAAGAACATAAGGTGGACAAGGCACAACTTGGCAAGGTGCTTGCCTGTGATACTCCAACCTGTAATCTTCGTTTAAAAATCAATCCATTTTTCCTCGGTAGCCCGCCAGTATGCGAACGTGATATTGAAACCTCCGAGGATATCGACTGGTTGCGAGATCAAGTCAGGTTATATCAAGAAAATAACGACCTTGAAAATGTGCTTAAGGCTACCGATCGAATTTTAGGGCTCCAAAAAAATGATCCGTTTGCCAATCACACCCGCATCACACTCCTTTTGCAACTGGGGCGCTATGATGAGGCCCTCGCGAGCTGTGACCACTGCCTCCAACAGGGCATTATTGATAGAGATCATCCTGGCAAAACCGATTTATTGATGGGTATAGCATTAGCGGCCAACGAAAAACTCGGCTCGCAGCGTCATCAAGCCGCACTTGATTATCTTACAAAGTCGCTCAATCTTGAAGAAACGAGCCAAGCTTGGCTCCAGCTTGGTATGGCACAGGCTAACCTGGGTAAGCCGGAGATTGCGATGGCAAGTTACAAGAAAGCCAAAATCTTACAAAGCGCATCCGAAAAAGACCAGATTGATCTAGCAATTGGATTCACCTACCTGCAAATGGGAAATAACACCATGGCTGAATTGGAATTCCGCAACACCGTCGCTGACGGCAATCAGGATCCACTAGCTTGCTTTGGCTTGGGTCTCGCTCTGGTAATGACAGGAAAAGCCGACCAGTCACTCCAATGGTTTAAGAGCTTCTTGAGTCAAGCAAAACCAGAGCATCAAAGCTATGTGGCACAAACAAAGCTAATCATGAACAAGCTCGGTGATTCAATCAATTGAAAGCGCAGACCTAGAATAACGGGGTTGGTAAAAGGATTTGATGATGGTTACTACCTCTTCATATGAACAGAATAACCAGAAGATCATTCTGCAAGCGTATTCCCGCGCCTTGGATCGCGAAGCGCATATCCTCACCGCTCATCCAGTGTTGCTCTGGCAGCAGATGTTTAACCGCCTGCAATGGGAAGATGAGCCGGTACAAAAGTCGCTTGCGACAGGTTTTCAACGCCATACTGCCCGAGCCGCAAAGCCCTGGATGAGAACCAGGACAAATCCTCAAGAGTCAAGCGCGTTGACCAGAACACTGCAAGGTCATGCAGGTTCGGTTACACATTGTGCAGTCAGTCCTGATGGGCGCCTGATTGTCTCAGCCAGTTATGACAAAACTTTGAAGATTTGGGATTCCTTCACCGGCGCTGAAAAGATTACCCTGGTTGGTCATGCGGACAATGTTACCTGTTGTGCTATCAGCCCCGACAATACGTTTATTGTTTCGGGGAGTTGGGATCGTACCCTCAAAGTTTGGGATGCTGTCTCAGGATTTGAGCGATTTACAATAAAAACTGGCTCTGTCAGCCAATGCGCCATCAGCCAGGACAGCCGCCGGATTATATCCACTAGTGGACCCGATATATTGGTGTGTGATGCCAGTACGGGAAATTTGTTATACTCGATGGAGGGCATCCGTTCCCGGTTTATCAGCAATGATGGCTGTTGGTGCGTGTCGGTAAGCAACATTACGCCAAAACTTTTCAGTAAAATCGAAGTGGTTACTAAAGGTATGCTGCATGGTCCCGGTAATTTTCAAATGACCATTTGGGACGTCGTAAATCGAAAGGAAAGAAGCAAAGCCATATTGCATACCGAGAGCGAGTCTGATGACATAAAAGCCCTGGGGTTCAGCCCCGACGGGCGCTGGATGGTAACTGCCTGCCAGGGTTTTAATAAAACTTTACAGATCTGGGATGCAGCTAAAGGCAAAGTTGTTCGAGAACTAGACAATAAAAACTTCCAGGTGAACACGTGCGGTTTCAGCCCGGATGGATGCTGGATTGTGGCTGCCGGGTTTTCAGCCAGCGATAATCGCCAGTGGATACCAGCAGTTATGTTATGGGATTTCAAAAGCGGCCATCTTCTCGCTTCTTTCACGGGTCATGGCCGGCAGATCAGCCGGTTGCCCACCACAATTGATTGTGTAGCTTTTTCACCGGATGGTCGCTGGATGGTCTCAGCAGCTTCAGACGATACGCTCAGGATTTGGGATATCACCCAGCCGGGGTCAGACCAGCCCGCTGACATAAAAAACATGCGTGTTAGCGATTGTAATTACAGCTTTAATGGACAATGGCTTGTTACTTGCGGAGGAAATACCCTCAGTATAAGCGATGGGTTGAGCCAGCGCATGGTGAAATCATGGAAGAAAGATCAGATGGAAGATTGTGCAGTCCATCCGCATGGAAGCAAGATCATGACAACCAATTCCAAGCCAAACTTGATGGACCCATATACACGCAATTATTGGGTTATGCTATGGGAGGCTGCCAGCGGAAAGGAGTTGTGCAAGCTGGGTGGCTCTTCCCAGGTAACTGTGTACCGCAGCGGTGGCTTCAGCCCAGATGGAAGCTGGGTGGTTACTGCTGGTTATGGGCAGCATGGTGATCAAGTGGTTATGTGGGATGCAGCCAGCGGCCAGGAGCGCCTCACCTTGGAAGGAGGCTGCGAATATATCGAAGATCTGTGTATCAGCCCGAATGGACAATTTGTGCTATCCGCCGGTGGTGTAACAAGTTGCGATTTGCGACTTTGGAATGCCCTCACAGGCAAGATTATCCATAATCTGACGGGACATAAAGATCGTGTGCAAGCTTGTGCTTTCAGTAAAGATTCAAAATGGATCATCTCCGCGTGTTGGGATGGTACGCTTAAAATCTGGGATGTTTCTACTGGTGGTGAAATCAAAACTTTAGCAGGACATATTGGCAAAGTAAATGTGTGTGGATTCAGTCCAAATGGACAGCGGATAGTATCAGCAGGTGACGATCGAACCATTCGCTTATGGGATGTTACCACAGGTAATGAAATTGGTTTACATCCGCAAACAAATATCACTACCTCCGGCACTATGCATCCGTTGGATCCCTTCTTTGTTTTTTGTGATGTCAGCGGAAACCTGAATATGGTGGAGCTCATTGGATGAAAGCTTGGCTCTGTTGCTCATTCGTAATAAGCAAAGGGGACTTTTGAGTGAATGAAATCAGAGCCAACATTCTAGCAGGTGTTTTGTTCATTCCTATTCTACTATTCCTGGCTACTGGCGTAATGAGATCTCTGGGTCAGGAAAATACACGGTTTGGTGAAAAGTGGTCACAATGTTGAGGTGACCGATATACGCATCAAGCCAAAAACAAGCTGCAGTGAAACTGCCGGGCAAGATGGATTGATTCGTGGGTTGTCTAGTTGCTATGCTACGATTGGCGTGAAAGACTGGCATTATATAAGTGACTATCACCTGTAAAATATATAAAGAGAATCCATTGGTAGGAATTGGTATGGAGATCGAGAATCCACTCAACCAAATTTCTGGAAAACAGGATGCACTGGCCGCCTTCTCCCGCGCCTTGCTGCGCGAGGCCCACGTTCTCACCCAACACCCCGACCTACTCTGGCAGCAGCTCTACAACCGCTTGCAGTGGGAAGATGATCGGACATGTGTGTTACTTGAACAGGAACAAGAGAGGTGTTCTAATTATGTCAAAAAGACTTGGCTGAAAACCCGAATGCCATTTCCAGAGTCTGAGTTACGAATTCGTACGTTGGTTGGACATACGGATCGAATCAGTCATTGTACCTTCAGCCCTGATGGCACCTTTTTGGTCTCTGCCAGCCAGGATAGAACATTAAAAATATGGGACCGAGTTATGGGTATTGAAAAAGCAACATTAGTTGGACATAGTGAAGGTGTCAATCGGTGTTCCATTAGCCCTGATGGGACCTTTATTGTTTCCGCGAGCGGGGATGAGACTCTGAAAATTTGGGATGCATCCAGCGGTGATCTTCGTTTGACCTTGCGAGGGCATAAGGGTCCCATTACAGACTGCTTGATCAGCCCAGATGGCAGTTTTGTAGCTTCAGCGGGGTGGGATGGAGCCATTTTCCTGTGGAACCCACGAACTGGGGAGCAAATTCGTGTTCTTGGGGTCCAGAGTCCATCTTCATATAGCCCAATAACGTGTGCCTTAGATCCAAAAGGGCGTTTGATTGCCACAGCTATCAATGGAATATTGTACATCTGGGATGCGGTCTCCGGTCAAATCCGTGATGAAATCGAGAACCGATATGCCCAAGATGGTGGCCCATTTGTTTTCAGTCCCAATGGTCGTTATATTGCATACGCGACTCGTCATGCCACAATTAGCATGTGGGATATATATACTCATCACGAAATGTATCATTTGGATGGGCACTTGCAAGATGAGATCCCGAATGCGGAAATTGGTTCGAGGACATATGTAACAGAACCTCGTATTACTGCCAGTGCATTTTCGCCTGACGGAACATTTTTCATAACTGGAAGTAATCTAGGCTATGTTCGGTTATGGAACCTAGGAAACATCGATCAAAGCTGTTTGCTTGTAAAACATGATCGAGATATTTCATCACTGATGTTTAGCCCAGATAATTTAAGTGTTGTTTCAGCGAGTAATGATAATACGCTGAATGTGTCAGACCCAAAAAATCGGGTCAAATTAGCAGTTCTTGAAGGACATAGCAGTGAAGTCACTCACTGCTTGTTCAGTCCTGATGGGGCGAACATTTTATCCTCCAGTTCTGATAATACGCTTCAACTCTGGAAAGTACCAAAAGAAATATCAATCCTTCCACCTGTTAAGCACAATAATCTTGTTTCAGCCTGTGTAATAAGTCCAGATGGCTCATTTGTTGCAAGTGCAAGTTATGATGGCACTCTTGTTGTCTGGAATTCGAACTCAGGAAAAATGATATCAGTTTGTAAAGGCCACGTAGGGCCGATAGAAGATTGTGTAGTTAGCCCGGATAATCGTTATCTGGTCTCATGGAGCGATGATCTTACATTACGATTCTGGATTCCTGACACTGGTATTACAAAAGCACTTTTACGTGAAGCTGATTTATCCGGAATTCCTGGTCAAACAATGGGAATAGGGAATGTTAAAAGGTGTGTTATCAGCCCAGATTTTAAATTTGCTATTACGATCAGTTCGCAAGCATTGATTGTGTGGGACCTTTCAAATGGCTCAAAGCGTATGAGACTTCAACGTATGCGTGATAAAGGTGTCGGAGATGACTGTAAGATTTCGCCTGATTCATCGTTTTTTGTGGCTGTTGGAGGTGGTGATGTCGCTGTCTGGGACATCACAACTGGTACGTTAACAAGCTTTTATCCTGGGGATGCCCCAATAGCACTAAGTTCAGACGGTCAAATAGTTATAAATTGTCAAGATCAGCGAACATTAGTTGTCAGGGAAGTTCAGGGAGGCCGTGATCTGGCTTTGTTGTCTGGCCACTCCGCGAAGGTGCGAACATGTGCCTTCAGCCATGATGGATCAATTGCCGCTTCTGGGTCAGAAGATGGGATGGTAATTTTATGGGATGTTAATCGTAGTAAAGCACGGGTTAAAATTCAGAGTCATGAAAGTTATGTTTGGCGTTGTTCCTTCACACCAGACGATCGGAACCTCATCACCATTGGCCGAGATCACATGCTTTGTGTGTGGGATGTGAATACCGGGATTTCTCTGACCAAATTTCCATTACTCGCAGAGGGAAGTACTTTTGATCTTGATAAGACACAACCTATCGTGGTAATAGGAGATGTCGGTGGAGCTGTTTATCTGGCGGAGATTATTTCCGGAAAGGAGGTTTAATTTTTGTACAAATTCGATTTATATAAAATAAAATTATTGGAACGTATCGTATGGAAAACTAAAAATAAATCTCGGTCTTATTGCATCTTACGAGCCAAAACTCCATATAAAAGATAAGAAGTAATTTGAAAGGAGATTCAAATGAGTATTTTTGAGAAAATATTCGGAAAGAATAAAAACCAAAACCATTCTGAAGAAAAAGAAACAAAGGAAGAGAGTTTTGATAATTGGATGAGTATCAGTGAATTTGTCATGCACGCCTTGGAAGGAAGTTCTCAAATAAATATCAAGATTTCAAAAATACCGGAAGTTTGCACGGCTCTAATGGGTGGTTTGGAGAAAAAAGGACTGTTGAACCAACAGGAATTCGAACAACGACTTCACGGAGTTTGTCCAAAATGTGGGATTAGATTAAAAGGCGCTGGGATTATGATGGTCACGATGATTAAACAGACTGGACGCGCTATCTTTGGTACTGGTAGTGGAATGACAGAAAGAGTCTCCAATGGAAATTGTGCAAATGAAAAGTGCAACTCTAAAGAAATCATTATTGAATGGGATGAATTGAAAATTTCTGATGAACCTTTTAGTCTATAATTTGCGCTCACGTTCCTAAAGATTCATGAAATAACCCTGAATGTGTTTGATAAAAATTGAGATTGTAATAAATACCGAGAATATCTAAAAGTTTTAGAAATTTTTTATATGAACTTCAAGAATGGATAGTGGCTTACTATTTATTGGTGATTCAATTGAGTTGAAGTAGGTTTAAATGACAAATCCAACAATGAAAATTGGTCAAAAAAAGCCCTGGAGGCGTAAACCACCCCGCTTAATTTAATAAAAAGGGAACTTTTGATTTAAGCATAGAAAATTTGGGTAAATATTCAACTATTTTCTTGTAAAATTGTTAACATAATTTGATGACTTGTCAACAGTCAGGACCTATTCAAAGAAAGAATACAAATGGGCATCGACTTTAGTTACATGCTGTATTTTCGCCGCACGCAGGTCTGGGATGTCCTACAAGGAGTGATTGATATCGCTCAACCGCACCAGACTCCTGCTGAGATATGCTTTCCTGACCATATTCTCACTTTCCCTTTGCACACATGGGGACTGCCTGAACAAGGGATTCACTGCGACGATGCAGAGATACGTTTTGCACTGGTACTCTACTTCGCTGAAGATAAAGCCGTCCTGGATTATACGAGTAGGTATACTAAAGAATACTATCTACGCAGTCCACCTCCTGATGATATGAGAAAAATATCGGTTGGATATATTTATCTGACAATCTATCAGTCGATTCCTGACCATGTACAATCAGATTGGGTCCTGTTTGATTTTGGCACGACAGGTACACGCATGAGCCTGCTTTTTGACGAGTCTATATCGATCCGAGATACCTTCAAGGAATTAGCGCAAAAGTATCATAGCGTGTGCGCAGTTTTCAATCGGGAAAGTGGGGGTATTGTATTCTGGTTGAATGATCATGATATCCCAGACAAGATGAACGGTGATCCATTTTTACTGCCCGAAGAAATAGGAACATTACTTGGTGAATGATAGATGAACCAGGGTTTATAGGAAAGGTTTCTTATGGGTCTCGATTATAGCTACCTGCTCTATTTCGATCGCAAACTACAATGGGGGGCGTTACAGGCAGTGGTCGATATTTCAGTACTCCATCACCCGCCTACCAGGATCCTCTTCCCAGATCATGAGCTCTCAATACCCCTGGAATCATGGAGCTCGAATAACGGAGTCCTTAAATACAATGACCCCGAACTTCAAATGCATACATCTATTTATTTTGAGAAAGATGATGCCATATTAGACTATCTTCAGGACAGAGATGGTGATAAAAACTTACGCAGTCCTCCAGAAGGAAATCTAAATCCAAAAGTATCAATAGGATATATATACATAACCATTTACAATGAAACCTCCCAGCGTTACCCGGATATAGGATCAAAGAAGTACGTTTCATTCGACTTCGGTACAACCGGCACCAGCATGAGTATGTTATTCTACTATTCACATTCGATCCGCAGCACCTTTGTGAAATTGCTCGAACGGGTCCCTGGAATCTGTGGCGTTTTTAACCAGGAAGATGGTGGAGGGGAGATTTTCTGGTATCGAGGGCATCAATTATCTAAAGAGATCGCAGATCCTTTCATGCCACTTTCCGAAATCGAATCATTATTGGGTATCGATGAATAATTTTCATCAGAGACTTGCTTATTTAGTTTATATTTCACACCTCTATACTTAAATGGAACTGAAGGATAATCGGTCATAATCACATCAGACATTAGCTCAGTGCTGAATAAGAAAAACGCATACGACTAGATTAAAGGTAAACCATGAAGAAATACAACTCGCTTGAGCTGTTTACCGGGTTCCTCATGGGGGCGTTTGCTGGTGGTGTGATTGAATTGATTTTAATATTTATATATAATTTGTTGTGCCGCTGGAGAGGATCTAGTCTTTTTATCGCTGAATGGTGGATGTTGATCCCGTTCCCATTTATCTCTGGTATTTTAATGGCGAAGGCAATCGCAGGTTTACACCTGGAGGACTATTAGATATTTATAGATTTCCCCGGTGACTTTATTCCACAGCCAGATTGACTCAAAAACCAAGGTCTGAGCAACTAAAATACACCATTCGCGAAGTAATAATTTTAAGGAGTCATACGCATGAATTCCAACCAGGGACAAGTTTTTGAAACAGCAAAATATGAAGACCTATTATTACTCAAGGAGACACTATTGCTTTCGTCTCACATACTCATCCGACACCCAGACCAAATGGCATCCCAGCTTTTCGGCAGGCTGTTGGGTGAAAAATCACCATCAGTACAGAATATGCTGGCTGGTTGCAACCTCAAATCCGGTGTCTGGCTTAGGCCTCTTTCCGCATCATTGGAAAAAATATCTGGTGCGAGATACCGCACACTGGTCGGGCACACTGAAGGTGTAGATTCATTGGTGGTCACGCCAGACTCGAACAGTGTGATCTCTGTTTCAACCGATGGTACGATCAGAGTCTGGAATATTTATAAAGGTATTGAAGAAATGATGTTTAGAGTCGATGGTAGTATCCCAACAACAGCCGCTCTAACACCTGACGGCCAACGATTGATCACTGGATGTTCGAATGGATCCTTGATGATCTGGGATTGGAGAAATGCTCATTTAATTACAACCTTAACCGGGCATACTGGAGCTGTGAACTCCATCTGCTGTACACCGGATGACCGGTATGTGATTTCTGCATCTAGTGATGGTTCCTTACGTATCTGGGAGCTGTCACGTTACGGAGTAAGGAATGTCTTGAAGGGGCATACTTCCTCTGTTAAAGGGGTGGCGATCACACCAGATGGGAAGCGCATAATATCAGCCTCAACTGACAAGACTTTGCGTGTATGGGAATTTGAAGGTGGCATCGAGCTTGCGAAAATGGTTTCTCGAGTGGAACTATACTCCCTGGCAATCAGTCCAGATGGAAAGACTGTTGTATCTGGCTCAAATATGGTGCCAATCGCCTGGGATCTGACATCATATACCCAATCAGCAATCCTGACTGATTACAATGGTCCACTGCACGAACATGAGATCAGTAGTGTGGCGATTTCTCCAGATGGCAATTTAGTCGTATCTGCTTCTGGTGATTGGACCCTTCGAGTTTGGAATCTCAAGATGGATTATCCTCTGCAAGGAACAAACGTACCCTGCTGGGCAACTCACCAGGCTTCCGTCGATGACGTAGTGATTACGCCTGATGGCAGGAGAGCCATTTCCGCCTCGACTGATAAAACCATCAAAGTGTGGAATCTGACTCAGCCCGAAACCGGGTTAGCAGTTGTGAAAAGCACATCTATTGGCAATCCTATCAAGTGGATCGGATTTGGTCCCAACATGGAGTTAATCCGTTTGAATGTGGCATATAAACCTGACAGTTTTGGTGAGGACCCCGAATGGCAGAGCTTTTTGGTAATTGAGGGTAAGCATTTTGATTGGTATTTTCGGGTGGAGGACCTGGTTCAAACCGCTGACCGGAAAATATTACTCATGGCTGTGGAAAATGGCATCGAAGTCATCGATGTTGTCGAGAAGGTATCTAGAAAAAAAGGAGATTTCGGAATTTGGAAAAAAATTACTCTCTCTCCAGATGGGCGGTATGCGTTGTGTTACAACTGGACGAAGAGCAATTTGCAATTCTGGGACCTCATAAACGGTAGTATTTCGGTCATGCAGGAAAAATCATCCGATGTTGAAGCACTGGCAATTACATCTGATAACCTTTTCGGGGTGGTTGGTTATAAAGACGGTTCAATAAAAATCTGGCATCTTCCAGAGCTATCTCTTCTCCATACAGTACAGATACATACAGCGCGGGTAAAGAGCCTGGTTCCAGATTGCATGGGAAGGTTGTTTTCCTGTGGAGATGATGGAATGGTTCATCTTTGGAACCCTGAGCAATGCAGGGTTGAACACTCCTTCACACTAGACAGATCTAAGAGTCATTGCCTTGTGATCAATGAAAATGGTCAAAGGATGGGGGTAGTATCTGACGATGGCAGAGTTAAAATTTGGGATATACTGACTTATAACCTGCTTGGAGAATTTGGAGAGAGAAGTGTTAAGGTCAGCGGTGTTTGGAAAACGGATATGCCAGGAAAACCCCTTTCCAATTTAGTGTTGTTTAAACAGCATCATTGGGCTGCTCTTAATAACGGGGAGATCGTAAAGCTTTGGGACCTGGTTTCTGGTACCTTACTTGCTACTTTCACAGGGGATAATGAGCTTGAAACGATTGCTGTTTCTCCGGGCGAAACCAAACTTATAATTGGGACAGTCTTCGGAGATATGCATCAGCTCGTAATTGAAAACTAACTAAGTTCGTCAGGTATATTTATTCATTCATACTGGGAGATCTTCGATGGAAGAAGATATAAAATCTTACGAAAGACAGGTCATTCTGCTACGCAAGCTGCTCGCGGATCTAGAAAATCAGCGCGGTCAATATCAATCGAACATACCCGAGGAAATCTGGCAGTCACTCGCAGATATATCATACCAGTTGGAACAAGCTGAAAAGAAGGTCAAAGCTGTCAACAAAGAGATCATCGGGGATCTCAACCATGCACGTACCCAGATCATCACATCCCTCGACGAGTACATGCATCTACAAGAACAAATACGGCGAATTGAGGACCAGTTCATGGTGAATATCGTCCGGCCAGGATATCACCTAAAAAAAGCCATCCAACAGCGTGAATATCTCGAAGATGAGTACGATAGGATGTATAAAAAAATACTCCGCGCAGGTTATGGCGACCCGATCGAACTTGAACAAGAGATCCGTCGAGTAATCTCGACAGGAAAAGTCGAAGAAGAAGCTCGGAGTTACAAAGAGAACGAAGACCAAATCCAAGAAGAGAATCCCAGCCTGAAGTACCCGTGGATTGATATCGACGATCTGGTGGATGAAATTAATAAAGCAGAGCTGATTAAGGAGTTTAAACGTGTTGTCTTACCGGCAGTGCATCCAGACACATCCTCAACTCCAGTGGGAGTTTTTGAAACCGTTTATGAAGTATACAAAAAGGGAGATACACTTCTGATGGAAGCTTATGTCATCGAATACCGGGGGGAAATAACACCCGGAGAGGACGTGGATCCACTTGAAGCACTTGACAATACAACCAAATTATTGAGTCGCTACCAACGGGTTGCGGTATGCATAGAGCGCCGGATCGCACGAGAAAAGGAGCAGATATCTGCATTAGATTTGGATCATCCCGAAAAAGTGCAAGACAACATGCAGGTCCAACGACAGGAAATTATCAAACGTATCCAACATGAGTCAGAACAAATCCTCTATTGGAGAGAGCAGATCGAAGGTCTTGTAAATGTGTTGCGGTCACAAGGTGCAGGAACAACAGAGGAGACATGACGGATTCACCACTAACTCGCCAGCCAAGCCATTTTCTATCACGTAATGCCATGCGAGAAGTTTTTAAGAAATATCTCCAGGCAGAACAAGGTGTCCCACCCATATCCTGGGAGACCATCACTACCCGTGAAGGTCTCCCACATAACTGGATTTATGATCTCTTTCAGGATTCCCGGAACCGTATTTGGGTGGGAACCTGGGGGGGAGGACTGGCTTGTTACGAATCCGGTAAATGGCAAACCTTCACCACCAAGAATGGATTGCATAGCAACGAAGTCACCTGTATTCGAGAAGACAGCGCTGGAAGGATCTGGATTGCCACGGACAATGGCTTGAATATCATGGAAGGTGACGATATTGCAGACGCGGGATTGTTTGGAAAAAGCCTCCTTAATATCACCTTCGACCAGGCAGGAGCATTATGGGCAGGATGCTGGCGTGCTACCAAGAGTGGTGGAGGTCTGTTCAGGCTTACAGGCGGTGCCTGGGAAACCTTTACCACACAGGATAACCTCCCCGGTCTTGAGATCCTAAAGGTTTTTAGCGATTCACAAGGTAGGATTTGGATCGGTACCTATGAACAGGGTGTGGGGGCTGGAGTCGGATGTTATGATGGACACCATTGGCAAAAATATACCTCCCGTGACGGATTGGTAAATGATTGTGTCTACTCGATGTTTGAAGATCCAAGCGGAAATATGTGGTTTGGTACGATAGGCGGCGTGAGTATTTATGATGATCAATCCTGGCATAAACTGACAGTCGAGGATGGATTGATTGATAATCGGGTATATAGCATGCTGATCGACTCCCACAAGAAAATGTGGTTTGGTACAGAAGGCGGAGTCAGCCGATTTGACGGTCAAAAATGGACTTCATTCACGAAGAAAGATGGTTTGGTTGAAAACCTGGTGCGGACAATTATCGAGACTCGCGAAGGGAACCTTTGGTTTGGTACATACCCGTATGACATAGGAGCTGGGGGAATTAGTATTGGCAAATATTCTCCCTTAAAAACCCTTCCGGATCGTGTCTTAGACCTTCTACCTGAACCACCAAAACTCAAACAACTACCTGCATCTTCTGATGGTTGAATAATTTACTGCCTACGATAAAGCGGTAAGAAGGCAAAAAGTGAATATGGGGGAGATCTTTATTTGAATATATTATCTAATATTCAATGATCCAAAAGGCATCACCTGGGCACCTGGAAAATGGTGGTAAGTTACTATGCAGCTTACTAACCCCCTTCTAATCGCATGGATTTCAGTAAAGGCCAACAAAAAAGACTAGTACAGCCTCTTTAGGTGGATCTGGCGAGACTCGAACCCTCGGCTTCTTCAGTTAAAAATTCGGTTTAAGCCAGACTCTTACGTTTACGTGAAGATTGGCTGAAGACACCCAAGGCCAGTGGAATAACGATCACAAGTACCAGCATTACACCGGAGGTGACAGTCAATATTGGGGAGATAGGCTCTTTGGAAATAATTAACGGACGGCCAGCACCTGGTGGAGACACGATCCAATTGAACTGGGCAGTGGTGTCTTGAAGCCCTTTGCGTCTAACAACAACCTCCACCAACCATGGACCTGGCAAGCTTAAAAAACTGCCTCCGAAACGATACTTGTCTGGCTCAATTTCTTGGGCATCAGTTGAGGTTGTACCCAGGTTCTGGGTTAAATAGGTAAAGCGAACAATTACACGCAATACATCACCGGGTGGTGGACGACGCATGCTGACCGCGTCAATATTAAAAATATTCTGACCTGGTAGGTTAGGTTTCACTGAAAAGTTGATGATCAGATCGTCAACAATTTGGTTGAGTGATTCATATGCCTGAACTGGCTCGGTATCGTACTCTGGTCCACGCACAGGTGCTAACGATGTGAGAGCCCCTGCCGCAAGGATGACCATAAGCCCGAGGCTACTCTCAACGATGACTAAGCGGGGAAGATGCTGGAGCGAAAGTGGAGTCCAACCTGATGGCTTACGCAACAAGCGGGCTAGCGGTGAAGAAACCGTGGGGTGCAGCAGCATCGAATTCACAAAACCAACCAAGCCTACCAACAGCATTAAACCAACCTTAACCAATAAAATCTGTCCATACCTAGTTGAGATTAAAGCGTCCAAAGTAGAAGCTTCCTGCGCGGTATTGTAAAGCCCGGAAGCGGTGATCAAACCCACGCAGATTGCTGCCATGACTCCAAACGATCCATACGCTGATTGCATAATGAGAGAAAAGTTCTCTCGATTTCGAAGCGCTAATGGCAGCACACCGACCAACAAAGCCAATAAACCACCGATCCAGGCCGAGGCGGCTGATAAATGCACAACATCGGAGATCACAGCCAGGGCGGTATTAGAGGTTAATGCTGCTGCGTGCGCAATGAGAGCTTGCGAAATGATTACTCCCATGACCAATAAGAGGCTCACAACAACCAGTGGGCTTAGTGAGGCGCGTGGTTCTTCTGGCAATTGAACTTGTTCAGCCTCATGAGCGCGCCAGGCCCACAACACTACAATTAAGGCTAGCAGGCAGCACTGTCGGATGAGCCACAAGGTACCCCAACGATCTCCGATCAATAATTGCTCGGCTGCGAACAAAGTTGTCGTATCCGGCGGAAGGGTGTTCTTTACTTTCGCTACTTGCAGGGCGAAGAACCCGAACCAGACAAACAGATCAAGGATTACTGCCAACCTTGCCCAACTAATAATCCGTAAACGGGCTTGTTTTTGTATTGGTAGGAGTGTTGCGGGAATATTTGAGGTCCGTAAGACAATGAGCAAAATCGCGACCGCTCCACCTACGGCAATCAGCAAGCTATAGTTGATCCAGCGTAATGCAACTTCGATCAAAGGAATATTGCTCTCGGAACTCGAGCGGGTGATGCTAGTGAGGTCAGCATTGCTGCCCACTCCAAAAACGAACAAACCCTGTGTAAAGTGACCGTCAACCTCGGAGGCGACTTGCCAGTTGACGCTGTATACACTGTCTTTCAATGGGGGTAGATGGATCAGCAACAATGTATGATCAACTGGATCTCGTTCGGCAGTAACCGGTTGGATATCATTGCCATTAATGTCAAGAACACGCGCTGTACTAAACTTCGCAGAGATCGCTTCAGTAAACCACAACCTGACCAGATCGGGAGCTGTGGGTAGGATGGAATTGTCGGCTGGATCGGAACGAGCCAAACCCGCATGCGCCTGAGCCTGGTTAACCCATACAGCAAGCAAAATTATGATATTGAATAAAATGATGAGCAGGCGCGTAGGGTGTTTGGTCATGATCCACTGGATTTATTTTAGATAATCGAGGAGAAAATGATTATGAAAAGGTGCGTGTTCAGGATTTATTAGCGCGTTGTCTTCTGAACGTCATCGCCACCACAGCAGCCACGACCAGAGCTATCACAATCAATATACCTACTAGGATTAGAGTAGTTGAATTCCCGCCCATTACTGATGCTTGTGCAGCGGCAGCATTGGTATCTACAGAACTCAGGCTGGCAGCTGCTGAATCCGCTACAGCAGGGACTACCAACAAGGTTGATAATTGCGCTGAAAGAGGTACTTCTTTACCAATGTAGAACGGAAACGCACCTTCACTCGCGTCGCCATCAGTTAATGTTATGTTCCAATGGACGAGATAAGCATCATCTGGTAAGGAAGGTTTTAGTGATACGAACATCGAAGCGTGATCTGGATCATATAGATCAACCCCGCCATCACCAAGATCCACTCGTTCACCATTGTTATTCAACACTTCGATAGTACTACTACCAGTTTCCAATTCTTCGCTGAACCAGGCGGTTACTTTACCTGGCGCAGTAGTCAGAACCGCATTGGCAGGTGGATCGGACTTGATAACCTCAGCTTCATGAGCAGACACGCTGATGACTATAAGGAATGATAAAGTAAAGGCCACTAAGATGCCGATGCCTCGTTTTGTGATTGAAGAATTGATGATCATTTTTTGCCCTCTAGAAAGAAATACAAATTTATTATGCTATAAAATAATATTAAAATACTATTTACCACTAGCGAGATACCTGTGAGAGTGTTTCAGCCAGGCTATGTAGCCGGTAAACTCAAACAAACCAGCGACTTTTCACTAGCCAATCTTGGCAATCGCGAAGACAAAGGGAAAATTTATATAGAAATTAGATGTAAATTTGATCGGTTCATATTTTCCTCCCTGAATGATTAACCGCGTTAATCCAGAAAACTTAAATATTAGGATAAACAATATCACATATATCATAAATTTTTGGAACTGTCAATCCTCGGAAACCATAAACATCGTAAATAGCTAGTGGTTTGTCCAAGTTTCATTAAAAAGGATAGAAAGGGTTCAGTTTGGATTATTATTTGCAGCACGCAACCAGCCAAGTTGCAAAAAACTGAACCCAACTACCTAAAATGAGATGCAGAAACTTATATTTCTCGCCCTTATTTTCTTGGGCACGAGAATAACAATCTTAAAAAACTTCTCCCATCCTCTGTCCTGACATTTTACCATCGTCCATCAGGCTACAGCAAAGCAAGAAAATTGGATGTGGTTATTAAAACCCGGGCAACATTTCGTAGTGAGGCAAGGGTCTCTAGTGAAAGCATCCACTGGATTCTCTTCTCATACGAAATGAGAAAAACAAAGTTCTAATTAGTGAGTCTACATGAATTTCATTCACTACCAATGATGAAAATGGGCTATTTTCAGATCAGTAATCCCAGAATTAGTTAGTTTCGTGAATGATAGCTCATCTCCGGATGATCTGAATAAAAATCATATGGTCATCTTAATTCGAGGATATTCTCAACAACTACTAATAAATTGTAATGAAATTTTAGATCATTCTATGGTAAAAATATAATACTGACAATTTGGGTGGAAATATGGCATTTTCTTTGGATTATATAATTAATCGTGATCATCCTTATTTCATTGTTATCTTAATCACACTTGGCATGTATTTCTTCAGCGCTTATCAGGTGGTTCATATGGCTGCGCCGGCTAAAAATGGTTTCCCCCTGTTTCAGAAGGCATTTGATGAGCAGTATGGCTTACGGGTGAATCTGCTAGCAATGAACACCGCGAGCGGAATGGTAGATTTACGCTTGAAAATGCTAGATGTAGTAAAAGCAAAAAGCTTCTTGCAGGACAAAAAGTATTTCCCGATTTTGTAGGTTGTGGAGAGCAACTTTGCGTCGAAGGCATCTGAAGATGCTATTTCTCGGGAAAATAAATGCAAAGATTATGGTGGATTGTTCCTTATATTTATGAATGCTGGCTATGCAGTTAAGCCTGGTTCCAATGTTATGGTAACTTTTAGTGATATACAGCATGAGCTAATAATAGCAAAGTAGCGCCAGAGATAGAGAGCTAATTGGTGGATTGCAAATTTTAACTGTGATGGAAAAAGCGAGACCGAAAATATGTCAACATTAAAATCTAGACTTCTTACCTGGTTAGGAATTATTTTGCTCATAGAAATAGGTCTCATCCATATTTATCTGGCTCAGTCAAAGTATGACCAAGCAGCCTATATGGGATATATATTCGCTGCGAATTTCTTTGGCGCCTTGATCGCTGCGTATGGAATATATCGTAGACAGCTATTTGGCTGGATACTTGGGGGAATTATCGCCATCGGTTCAATCGCGGGTTATGTATGGAGCAGGACACTGGGTATGCCGGGCATGAGAGTGGAGGAGTGGTTAAATCCATTTGGGATCGTAGCTGTATCGATCGAAGGCTTGTTCATTCTTTTACTTCTTTTTCGTCCGTGGAGAACTCCAGTCGGAGAAATCCTTCCCCCTGACATCGCGAAAGTTCGTTACGTTTTACCTGTGGTGGGATTGCTAATGATCGTATCCATCAGTACTCTAGCATATCGTTGGGATGCCGCATTCAACCAAGCTTTTGGTTATCATATCGGTACACTGAAACAGGTTATCAGTACCCCTTTAACATCCAATAGCGATCTGCAGCAGAAATATGGTATTCAAGTTATCCAGGCCGCTACGTCAATGATGGGTGGCATCGTTGATGTGCGTATTAGAATTCTCGACACCAATAAAGCGCATGTGACACTCTTGAATCAGGCAGCATTATTGGTAAATCAACAAGAATTGGTTTTGTCACCACATATGCACTCGCATACCCTCAGCAGGATGAAAGTAGGGAGTATTTATTTCTTGTTTTTCCCCACACAGCAATTAATACATAGCGGATCAGAAATTAACCTTGTATTCGGTCCTATTCGCACAGCACCGGTGATAGTCAAGTAAGGCTTCTGATGAGATTTGAATGGAAAATCCTTTTTATTGCTAATTATTACCGACGTTGCTTAATTATTGGCATAACAAGGATCATCGAATATTAGTCAGTTTTCCTGCGAGGAGATTATCATCGTACTAGATCTTTCATTTCAACAATTTCACCAACTTTTATATTTACAAATTCAAACCACCAAACAAGTGGGAATCACTCAAAAAAAATAAATTATCCATGTGTACCTGATGGGGTCACCATCACCTGCCTTCAGGCGGTGCCGGCGGATTCGAACCCTCGGCTTCTTCACTGCGATGGATAATAATGCAAGGAAAGAGCAGAAATTTGCCGTTTATTACATCTATTATCGCCTAAAATTACCATACAACTCGTTGAGCTCCTTGCAGGCTGTTACAGCATATTAGAACCCGAATTGTACTCACAGTACAATACAAGGAAAGACAACCCGAACTGAATAAATAACCTTTCTCTTATATTTATCAGTATAAAATTGCCTCGAATATAGGTTGCAGAAATTTCTCTATACGCACCGAAAGGCCCGGAATGTGATTATACGATTACAAAGGCCCGAAATGAGTGTGATAGATCACTGATGAAACCGCTAATCCGGTGACAGCCACGATAGTCAACGGGCCAATCGGGAGTTTCTTCCGACGAACAGGCTGATCGTTTGATGTGGAAATTTTCTGACGATCATCATGTTTGGCGTTCAATCGAGCTCCCACTGCTAAAGTGGCGGGTATTGCAGCACAAAAGATACACATAGCTAAGCTCCTTAATCAGGTGCCGGTGGGTTGGACAACGGACTGGCATTGCTTGCATAACCCGAACAGCTGCAGCCAATGACCCGAGATGCGATAACCGGTCTCGTGAGCTACGTTGCTCATCAAGTCATCCAGTTGGTCTCCGCTAAAGAATTCAACCATCCCACAATTTTCGCAGATAAGGATGTGATTATGCCCGATATTCGCAGCAATAAACCCCTGGCAGCCAGAAGACTGGTGGACCCGCTGGATCAGTCCGATCTCCTCAAGCTTTTCAAGCGTGCGGTAAACGGTTACCAGGCCAATTTTGGTGTTTTTTTGACGGGCAAGATCGAACACCTGGATGGGATTGAGCAAGCGCGGGCTGGTTGCGATCACTTCTGACACTACCTGGAGAGGTGCCGACATGCGGTAACCATGCGACTGCAAGGCAGCCATCCATTCTGAAGTGCGATTATCGGTCATAGGATAATTTTACCAGACCTTGACATAGATTTATCATGGTATATAATGAAAATGATTATCATTATCAGTTTTAATGGAATGATTCGGTTTTTTTTATACCGGAGGACAGGCTGATAGTTTAGTTTAAATTCATCTCAATATGGAATTCAAAAATGAAGAAGATAACCTTTTTGATCTTGATCCTTGTGCTGCTGTCTGCATGCGCTCCCATATCGAACGCCCCGCAAAGCGGTAAGAAGACCATTGTGGTAACTTACTCGATCCTGGGAGCATTGGTCAAAGATCTGGTCGGCGATCAGGCGACCGTGATCGTGCCTATGCCCAATGGACAAGACCCTCACGAGTGGGAGCCATCAGCCAAGGATATTGAGACAATGAATAAGGCGGACCTGATCGTACAAAACGGACTGGGTCTGGAGGGAGGCATGGAGAAGGCGCTGGCGCAGGCCAGTACTAACGGTGTGAAGACTTTTGTCGCCTCTGACCATATTACCGTGCGCAAAGTGGGCCAGGGAGAGGGCATCCCCAGCGGTGATCCTGACCAAAGCGTGGGGGCATCAGACCCACACCTGTGGATGGACCCACTTACCATGAAGCAGGTCGTGGAAGCGCTGGCTGAGCAGATCAATACCGACCTGGGTTTGGATGTCTCCAGCCAGGCGAAGAACCTTGAAAACCGGCTGGACGCCCTGAACAGCGAGATCGCCGCTCAGGTGGCAACTGTGCCCGAAGCCAATCGCAAGCTGGTCACTGGTCATGAATCGATGGGCTATTATGCCCAACGCTATGGTTTCAAGCTGGTGGGCGCCATCATCCCCAGTCTGACTACCCAAGCGGAAGTCTCAGCAGCGGACATGGCAACTCTCAAAGCCTTGATCGAGGAAAACCAGGTTAAATCGATCTTCACCGAGCTAGGCACTCCCAAGTCGGTTGCAGATGCCATCGGCAACGAGACAGGAGTGAAGGTGATCACCCTGGCGACCCACAGCCTGCCACCGGATGGCTCCTATTTTACTTATCTGCGCAACCTTACCCAATTAATCGTTGAAAACCTTCGCTAAGTATGGACTGGTTCGTTCCCCGCTTTAATTAAACAGTTTATTTTGAACAGATTGCTTGCGAGCTTTCTGGCATCGATTGCCTTTGAGTTCACCAGTATATTTATGGCACCGTGCCGGTTCGCTTTCATTTTAGCGATCAGGCTCTCGAAATTGAATAACCAGGGATTATGGGATCCAGTTAACCGTCCCCATATTACCTCCGGTATTGGTTATGATCATCGTCAATTCTGTCCCATCAGGCTTCATCACAAATACCCCAGCTCCACTGAAACTGGCAATATGCCGGTTATCCGGGGACATTGATGCATATAAACCCGGAGCCTGGATTTGGGTTAATTGTGTGACTGGCCCGCCACCAATTGGTACCGTCCACCACTCCGAAGCGATATTGTGAGCCGAAGCCAGGGTCACTCCCATAAGCCAGTCAAACCAAGGGGATATCGAAGATTGAATCGGTGTGGGGGCGCTGAATAAGATCGATTCCCCGTCCGGCAAAATCATCGGCGCGTCGATAATAGTAGGTGCATTTGCTCCGGTAAAAACGATTTGTTGTGGATTGCTCCCATCCTTATTCGCCACGAAGAGTTTGTTCGTTCCGTCATCCGGATTTTCAGAGACATAGACCAGGCGAGAGCCATCGGGAGATAACCGAGGCCAGTAAGCCTTGTCCAGGAGTTTCTCCGCTTGGCCGTCTGGATAAGTTGCACGATATATCTGGAAAATAGGAAAGTGCTGGGAAGGCTCTTCGGGCGGAAGTCCGTAATTGGCGAGCACAAAGTAGATGTATTTTCCATCAGGAGACCAAACCGGTTCGAATTCTTGATCGTCTTTCAAAGGCAGGGGAAACAGCTGTCGAGGGGGCTGCGACCCATCCATAGGAAAGGTGAAAAGGGCTAAAGGCTTGAAGTTGGCTCCTTGCTGTAAGGCGGGTGTAGAGTATGCCATGATAATCTGTTTGTAATCCGGCGAAACAACGGCACCGTCAATATATCCATTTGGCTCCGACTGAAATAATGTCCTAATTCCTCCTGTGATCAGATCGAGCTGTTGGATAGCGTAAGTATCACTTAAGGTTGCAGTGCTCACCACGTAGATCAACTTCCCATCTAGATTTAGATTGGACCAGGTTACGGGTATGGTATAGGGTGTCGGGAGGGCGGAAGAAGTTACCTGTTGGGTTCCGATCGCATCAGTGGATTCTGTTGTAGAGAGGGCATTTTCACTGTGCGGGCTTGAGCTACTGGTGGGTTGCTGATTTATCGAGATCGCACAACCGCTCAGGATGATCGCGAAAACCAAAGGAGGCATAAGGAGATATTTTTTTTGCATATTGTGTCTCAACTTCCAATCAAGTAACGGTGAATAAAATAATCCGTAGGCGGTGATAAATAAATTTCGGAATCCAATTGACGCTGCACTATCCATTCGCTGGGTATTTGCCTGTAACAAGAAAGAGTAATTGTTTCTAAACCAGTGATTCGCATCGAACATTACTGCTCAGATTGGGCGAGGAAGCGAATATAGTTAACCAAATTCCAGCGGTCGGTATCGGAGATAACACCTTTCCAGGCTGGCATGCGGGTGCCCGGTAAACCATTCGTGATCCAATCATACAGTTGGGCATCGGTATGCACGCCCGGGAGACCGTGCTGGGTCAGGTCTGCTGGTCGCGGGTTTAGCAACAACCCGTCCGGACCATCTCCCTTTCCAGAAACCCCATGGCAGTGTTCGCAATACTTGGTGTAGACTGCTTTGCCAGCCGTAATGGAGGCGCTGTTTGGTGCGATCGGGTTAGCCTGGGTAGCGGTCACTTTTTCCGGGATGGTCAGGAAATACCAACCCAATCCGACCAGCAAGATAAATGGCAGGATCCCGTATGCGAAGCGGATCCTCGGCTGGACGGGAAGAGCCACTGTCAGCAACCCCACAATCAGCGTGATCACGATGAATAGCACCCCGGCATAGCGGGGTGTGGAAATTGCCGGATTTGCCTCGCCTGGATTATGGATTGTGAAGTTAAAATTGGCGTAAGTATCGAACTTATCCGGTCGCCGTATCACTGCCTGCACTTGCCAATTGCCCGGCATGCTGAGGTAAGTTCCTTTTGTTTTGTAGGTGCCATCCCCCTGACCGATCAATTCACCCTCTGACGGGGCTATGTTAGCCATCTGAGGTGTGAATCGCAGCAACGCCTGGCTGACAGTCACCAGCGGTGCACCGTTGGAGGCAAGCTGCAATTGAAAGTTGTTTTGGCCCACCAGGCCAGGCGTGATGGTCAGGTTGATCGACAATTCGTTCACCCTGGCAGATGCAGTAAGCTCCTGGACAGGTGGAATGATGTGGGCTGGAGGTAGATAGGTAAGCAGGCTGACAGCCATCAGTAAAAGAACGCCTAGCGCAGCCTCGCCAGCAACCATTTTTCCAAACCAATTCACCAGCGAGGGATTGGCTTCCCCACGCAGGCGGCTCTGCTTGATGCGTGGGGAAATAATTACCAGGTTGATGCCAGCCAGGATCAAAAGCAAGACTACGATGGTTAGTTTCAACAACAATGCATGCCCGTAAATAGTGGTCAGCAGAGCGTGCAGGGTTCCTACCCGCAAAGAGGCTGAATACAATCCGGTACAAACAATCACCCCCACCGCGACCAGCGCCATGTTCGAAAAATGTTCCATCGAAAAGGATGTCAGGCGGGTGCGTAATTGCGCTTCCAGGCTGGAAAAGAGGTGCAATCCCGTCAGCAGATAAGCCAGTCCGCCCAGCCAGACGGTCATGCCAATCATGTGTATCCAGTCATCGGCTACGGGCAGAAGTGGGTTCGCTTCGGTGGCAGCATGGGCTGTCAGGCTGATACTCAATAGCAGCGCGAGAGATACAGCGTGCCTAGACCAGATTTTCCAGGCTGCCGGGCGGCCGATGCTTAACCAGATTGCCAGCAACGCAAGAACGACCCGTGCCAGCCAGATCAGACCCAGGCGTGTAGTGGAAAGGAGCACCACCATCGCCGGCGCCCACGGAAGAGCCAGCTCGGCTCCGGATGCCTGTCCGGCTTGGGCTAACAATCCGAACAAGATCGCAATCAGGGCGCCTACCAACCCAAACCAAGTCAGGCGCTCCGATGCCTGCGGGTACAAGACTTTATCGGGCAAATTCCCGGTGTCCGATTTCAATGCCGGTTTCCAAACCAGCCACAGAAAGGGCACCCGTCCGGCGACCAAAGCAAGGGATAGCAATAAAAGCCACTTGGAAATGAGCGCACTGGCTAGCAGGCTCGAACTGGAGGTCTGTTTGGTTATTGGTAGGGCAGATACATTGACATTACCGACCCCAAAGGAGAAACTGCCCTCAGTCTGGTGACCATCCGTGGCTGATACAGCTTTCCAGCTGACGGTGTAGACCCCTAATTCGAGCGCTGGCAGCGAAACGGTCATGCGTGTCGGATCGGATGGGTCAACCCGCATGTCTTTCTGGTCAACCTGCAGGCCATTTTGATCGAACACAATCAAGCTGCTCAATCCCTGTGCGACCGCCTCACTGAAAAACAGTTCAACCTGCGCCGGAGAGGCCTCAAGGACAGCATTCGCAGCCGGGTTAGAGCGCAGCAGCAAGGCGTGCGCAGAAACCGGGACAACCGTTCCGAAGCTAACAACCAGGATTGTTATAAGCAGGAGATATCGGGCAGGTTTCATACCGGATATGTAGGATGTGTCAGCGAGATTTTCGCAGACCCAACAGCGCCAGGACCAGAGCCGCCAGGGCGACGACCAGCCCGGCGAGTGCCAGCCAACCAGCCAGGCCGAAGCTGCTCCCGGTTGATGAAGCGACAACACTTGGGAATTGAACCGAGTCAGGTGCCTGGACCTCCTCTGGCTGAACCTGAACGCTTACGGTTGTTGTCCCGAGGGTGCCGTTTACATCAACAGTGTAAAGACCTGCGACCATCGGAAGGATGGGGGCAACGTATTGGCCAGGTGTATATTCACCGAGAGGCTGCAGGGTCAGTGCCTTGCTTTGCCCACCATAAGAAACGGTCAAGGTCAGCCCGGAGATCGCCTCTGTAATTGGGGTGGAATTTCCATCGCTTGACGAAAGGTTCATTACGACGGCGTTCATCTGCCCGACAATGGGCGGCTCATCCAGCCAGCCGATTTCAACATTGTACGGTCCATTGGTGACAGTTGTATGAGCGTAGACAATACCGACGGCAACAAAGGCCAGGAGGAAGGCAAACAAACATGACAATGCGACCGTATCTTTTTTCATATTACTCTGCCTTATATTAAGCTATAACCGCTTGTATATTTAGGGTCACTAAATCGTCGGCTAAACGGTATTATATATCAGTCCCAAAATTACGAGAAATACTGGATTATCTTTAATAATCAGGTGCTCAATTTTCAGTTTAGCATATTAAATTATTTGATATTGCAAGCATTTTTATATAATTTCTGATTGCCAGAATTAAAAGTGACCTACATATATTGAAATTAAATTCTATACGCAAATTGGAAATGGCAAGAATAAATACTCGCTTACCATACCGCGCACACTCAAAGTCTCGTTTTAATTACACTTTCCCTCGTTGGGGTCGTTTATGCTCTTTAACTGTTCTAAGACGATAATAGACTATGTTCTATAAATCGGCGGGACATTTGTCCCTACTCGCACGGGACACATGCCCATCGATATTCGTTAAAAGATGGAATAGAATTGATTTAATAATAAAATAAAAACCCCTCTCCATGTAGAGAAGGGCTTGTTTACGAGCTGCGGAGAGGAGCCTGTCCCCGAGCGTAGCGAGCGGGATGGGTATCCTCTCAGCAGCTTATAAGTTCCCCCCAAACTCTGCCCCTATAGCCGGACTTAATAAATCTTGTGATAAAACTGTCAAAGTGCAAAAATTCTGCGGCTGAAATAATCGTTTTGAGCTGAACGATCTCACTTTTTACTAGCTTATCTATCATTGTATATCCTCCTCAGCACTTGTCAAGCTTTTGTAGGACATCTTAATAAGGATTTCGACACCGATGCTTATATGTCCAGTATCTGCATCTATGTCACAGTTATTTTCTTGTGTCTGCAAAAGTTCTATTCTAGCCTCCATTGATGAATGGTTAAAATAAATTGGCCGGAACAATTCTCCAGCAGGAGTATCCCGGCCCACGTGTGCGCGGCGTTTGATTACGCCAATCAGATCTTGAGTAAAGTGCCTGGGCACGGTAGAGACCGTGTTTCGTTGCTCAGGCTATGGTAATCATACAAGATAACGCCTTCAAAGACGATAGGCAGATGTCCCGTTGTGAGAGGGACATTTGTCCCGCATAACAGAGATAGGACAAGTGATTGGTAGCCATAAAACTACTATTAGTTGGGAGCTGCAACGATATTTAAGTCGGAGCGGCCATCGACCCAAACGAGATCATTTATTAGAAAGATTTGGTAGACCTGGCGGGACTCGCACCCGCGTATTCTTCAGTGCGATTGATGAGCAGGTAGGGGAAAAAGGGGGGAAATCCGTCTATTACGTCTAATATGTGCCAAAATCACCATACTGTGCTAGCATATCTGTTCCCGAATTGTTCCCGCAGTATGAAGCAAGGAAGGCGGTCCGCAAACCTGTCCAAATGGGGATTTGATACAGATGATGTCCTTGAAAAACATCGTCTTCACTTTTCTCATTCGTTCCCCTGATCAAGAAACCTGTCCTGGCGGTTTCACTCATCCATAGAATTTCTTAGGTATTACTTTTGGGTTAATGAGATTATTTTTTGTGCATTCTGAAAGGACGGAATACTTGTATCTTACTAGTTGCCTTGAAAATCCCTGGGTAGGGTCAGTTGCTGGCGGAATAAATTCGAACCTCTACACTAGGAAAAATCATCGAAGTTCCTTTCAATCCTACCCTTCCATCCCCATCAGCAGGCGGGTATATAATTTTTTTGTACCAGGTAATGGTTCAATGCCCATTTCACTGGCGAGCACGTCGCTCAGCTCCTGGTATTGATTCATCAAGCCTGCCCGGTCACCCAGGGCAGCATACACGTGCATCGCCTGGCAATGCAGCTCTTCCAATAGATTATCCATTCTCAAAGCGCGGTGCAGGAGATCAAGTGCACGTGTATATCGCTCTTGAGCAAAGTGATAATCCGCCAGCTGTCTGAGCGCCCCCAGATATTCCTGTGATAATCTTCTCCGCTCAGGGAATAACCAGTCGTAATATAAGTTACCCAAATACTCTCCCTGGTACAAAGCCACAGCTCCCTCAAGCCAGTGCGCGACTGTCTCATCATTCGAAGCAGCACGAGAATTGGCGAGGGCTGCATCGAACGCATCCACATCGATGCTGAATCGGGCTGCATCAAGATGATACTCACCTATTTCCACCAACACAAAACGTGGGGCAGACTCGTTTACCCTTAGAGCATTCCTCAAGCGAGTGAGGGCAGTGTGAAATGCGGTCAACCCTCGACCAGGTCTTTCAGTCCAGATGGCTTCAAATGCCTGCTCGGCAGGGATCCGCTCGCCACGGAAAGTGACGAAATAAGCAAGCAAGTCTCGCGCCTTCGAGGAAACCCATCGCTCCTGGGTGATTTCCTGTCCCCCAACCAGGATTTTAAAGTTTCCCAAACACCGCACAGCTATGGCTGATGTGTCGGTGAGCCTTAATTTTTGCAGGCGAGATTGGGTGGGTAGATTCTCCAGAACCTCCTCCACAAATGGCAATCTCTCACCTGCTTCTACCAACGCATTACATACGACCCGACTGCGCTCGCCCTGGTCAATAAATAGCTGTAAGGCGTGGGTATGCTCAATCATATGCACAGCCCTACTGGCAAGCTCAATCCCGGTGCCCTTACGGCCGGTTACCAGATGGATATACGCCAATCCCAAATACACCAACGCCAGCGGGATACGGAATTGCCTCCGCTCACCTACCTCTACCAGCTCGTTATACAAGCTCTGTGCTCGCTCAAGTAAACCCTTTTCCAAGGCAGTATCTGCCAGCACACTCCGGCAAACATATACTTCATATGCATCTGGATGGCCGCGGTAGACCCAAAGTGCGCTTTCTGCCAATTGCCATGCTTCCTCCACCCTTCCCTGGCAGCAAAGGTTCAATGCCAGATAGCCGGTCGCCATGATCTGTTCATAAGAAGCTGTACCCAACTGGCCAGCTAGCTCAAGCGACTGCTTCAGGGTTGTCTCGGCACGTGCCATTTCGCCCACGCGGGTAAGCACATTCCCCAAGGCAGTATAAGCAGCTGGTAACAATTCGTTCAGATGCAGTGTTTGGGCGATCCCCAATCCCTGTTCTGCGTAATGTAATGCTGACTTGAACTCACGCCAATACAGATATGGGCTAACTAACAGGATGTATGCTTTGGCTGCCATGGGAGATAACTCATCCGGTGCTAGCCTTAGCGCTTCTTGCGTATGTTCAACAGCTGCATGAGGATCACCCGACCACCAGCAAATTTGACCAAGGGATTGCAGGAAGTTTGCCTTTGCCAGAGGAGATAATCTCTCCCCAGCCATGTGGGATTCTTCCACTGCCTGTTCCGCCAATACTCTTCCTTGGTCCATTCCAGTCAGGAATCCAGTACTTTTTGCCAATGCCATCAAGGCTTCAGCACGTGCCACATGGTCATCTATAGGGGATACTTCCAAGGCTTTCGTAGCCATTATCTCTGCTGATTTGTAATTTCCCTGAGCGCGTTCGATTTCTGCCAGGCGAGTGAGAGCCCGGCTTACACCTGAAGCCTGTCTCTGGTCGGTAAACACCTGGCGTGCTTTCTGGTATGCTTCCACTGCCAAACCTACCTTACCCATCCGCCAATGCACATTTCCATGCTGTATAAGCAATTCGGGGAATTGGCTCATCACCTCAGGTGGCAGGCTGGAGAGATGTCGGTGAAGAGTTTCAGACCGCCCTCGTTCCACATAATCAGCTGCAAAATTGCAGGCACAACTCGCAGCGGCAGTTGTATCTCCTGCCTGGAGGTAATGTTGAAAAGCGGATTCCCATTCCAATAACCCTGCATAATACCGTCCTGCCTCGATTTCCAACCTTTTGAGCTCCTCAGGCATTTCATGACGCAGCTTGCTGAGCAGAAACTCGCGGAACAGGTAGTGGTATCGATACCAAGTGCGTTCGCTGTCCAGGCTATTGACAAAAGTGTTCTGCTCCTCCAGTTGTTCCAATGTGTGTTGTCCATCTTTTACATTTGCGATCGCGTTACAGGAAGCATCGTCCATTTGCGCCAGCACACAAGTTCGTAATAAGAAGCGCTGTCTATCAGTGGGTTGTCGTCGAAAGACTTCTTCAGTAAGGTATTCAAACAGGAAGCGTTGTGAGCCACTCAAGCTGGAGATCACATTCGAGGCCAGCTCAGCATCCCTGCCCGAAAGCGTTGAGCGGACAATTTGCAATGCTACTGCCCAGCCTTCTGTTTTCTCATTAAGTAAACTAAGGCTCTCAAGAGACAACCCCGGAACCTCCTGTAGCATCAGCTCAGTTACTTCGCTCTCTCTGAAGCGTAAATCGTTTGTACGCATCTCGGCTAAAATACCGCGTGCCCTAAGCCGTGCTAATGAAAGGGGAGGGTCGGTTCGGGAGGATAATATCAGATGCAGGTTGATCGGTCCATTTTCAAGCAGAAAATCAACCAGCTGGTGCACCACCAGCGATGTTGTGTAATGGTAATCGTCCATAATCATAAGGGTGGGATTACTTAGCTGCTCTCCCAACTCGTTGATTAAAACCGTCATCACTTGCAATGGCTCGATTCCAGCTTGAGAGCTTTCAAGCAGTGCCCTGGCATTTTGCCCGACCATAGTTTCACTACTTTTCACTGAACCTTGCAACCTGCGTAATGCTTCGACAAAGTAAGTCATGAATGTGGTCGGGTCGGAATCGTTGGAATCAAGCTGGTACCAGGCAAATGGCACATCGGTTTTGGTCAGGAAATCAGATAAAAGGCTCGTTTTACCATAACCTGCAGGAGCTGAGATCAGGATTAACCGATTATCGATGTGATTCTCAAGCCACTGGATAAGGTTCGGACGAGGGAGATAACCACGTCCAGTACGCGGTAACAAGAATTTGGTTGAGAGCAAGAAGGAGTGCTTCATAATTTGCAAACTATTTGCAAACCAATTATGATAGGATTCTAACAGTATCTCAAATAAAAGAGAGGAGAAACCATAATGAAACAATCTCGTTTCGTAGTTTTTATCCTGCTGGCTGTAATGCTGATGGTCAGCGCCTGTGGTGGGGCGACACCAACTCCGGTCACAACCGAAGCGCCTGTCACACCCCCCACAGCGGTCGTGCAGCCAACCGAGGCACCTCCCACAGCAATACCCCCTACTAAAGTACCCACCCCTGAGCCCACAGCTGCCCCGAAAGTCTTGCGGATTGCCAATACAGCCAACTTCACCACTTGGGATCCGGTCAAATCTTTCTCCACCGAAGCAGCTTACATGGCTAACATGTACGAACAGTTGCTACGCATTAACCCACCCGATTCTGCGGAACGCTTCACCCCATTGCTGGCGGAGAGTTGGGAAGCCAGTGCGGATGGGCTCACCTGGACCTTCCATCTACGCCAGGGTGTGACCTTTCATGATGGCGAGGTGATGAATGCCAATGCTGTCAAGATGTCCATTGAAGCTGCCAAGGACCATGGTGGTGCTTCATTTATCTGGTGGATGCTGGATACAATTGATACACCGGACGAGTACACTGTCGTTTTCAATCTAACCACTCCTGCACCAGTCGACCTGATTGCTTCGTCTCTCTATGGCGCTTGGATCATCAGCCCCAAAGCACTTGAAGCTGCTGCCGCCGATGAGACATATTTTGAGAGAGAGAGACCGGTAAAGAAGCTGGGTCAGGTCCCTATATGCTGGATACTTATACACCCGATCAGGAAGTAGTCTTTAAGAAGTTCGACAACTACTGGGGTGGCTGGAAGCCGGAAAACTATGATGTTGTGTTAAATATGATCGTACCCGAAGCCACGACCCAGCAGCAATTACTGGAAGGCGGTGAAATAGACCTGGCAAGCACGGTCCCTTATGATAATATAGACACATTTAAAACCAACCCCGATTATACTGTCTATGAGGAAAAGTCCTTCTTCAATTATGTAGGCTTTTTTCTATACATTGCGCCCGCCGTTGGATAACCCATTGGTGCGCCAGGCTCTCTCCTTTACGCCATCCCCTATCAGGATATCATAACCATCGCTTTTTCAGGTCTGGGGAACTCAGAGCCGGGGACCCGTCCCGGAAGGTGTCTGGCCTTGGTCAGACCAGGTCAATCAGTACACTTATGATATCGATAAAGCGAAGGAACTGCTTTCCCAGGCAGGATATCCAGATGGTGGATTCTCCATCCGCCTGACGCATGCCTTACGAGAATACCGCAGAGGCTACCTTTGCCCCCCTGATCAAGGATTTCTTCGCCCAGCTTGGCGTTGAAGTCAACATCGAATCCATGCTGTTCAACCAGCAATGGGAACAGGCGAAATCTGACCCGGCTAATGCCCAGGATATGTTCCTGTTGCTCTACTGGCCCACCTATTCTGATGCCGGCTCAGACAACCTGTGGTCGATGTTCTATTACACCGAGACCCCATTCTTCAATCTGTCTTACTGGAATAATCCGGATTACAACAGCCAGTTGGATCAGGCAATTGCAAATACAGTTGTTGACCCGGCTAAATCCCAACAGGAGTACATCGATGTGATGAACTTGCTAGTGGATCAGGCTCCAGGCGTGTTCTTCCTAGACACCAAAGCTCCTTATGTCATTCCGAATCATATTGCAGGCTTCCAATATAACCTGAACTACCCATTCACACCCTTCTGGTTCTACGAGCTGACACCGGCGAAATAATGTAATACACGGCAGGGAGCGGATCAAGCCGTTCCGCTCCCTGCTTTCTGAAATTATATAATCCAATCCTTATGGGTCAACCCCATCCTGGAAACCTATGCACAGACTTGAGTTCATCCTCCGGCGCTTACTGTCCTCGATTTTCGTGCTGATCGGGGTATCGATCATCACATTTACAGTGTAGCGCGGCGTCATCCCTTCTGACGCGGCCGCGATGTACATTGGTCCCAAAGCCAGACCTGAGGAGATTGCGCGTGTTACCATAAAACTTGGTTTGGATAAGCCTCTACCTGTGCAATATGTCGTTTACATGAGTGAGTTGTTGCATGGTGACCTGGGTACGTCCATCGGCACAAAGCGCCCAGTATTATTGGAATTGTCGGGCCGCTTACCAGCTACGCTTGAATTACTCTTCACCGGCATGCTAATCGCGGTAATTGTTGGGGTACCCATGGGTGTTCTCAGTGCCCGCTGGCAGGGAAAGCCTACGGATGTGTTCGTACGTGTCATTGCCATCATTGGGGTCTCCATGCCTGCTTTTTATCTTGGCCTGCTGTTGCAAATCCTGTTCTCCCGCAGGCTGGATCTATTACCTTTAGCAGGACGCTTCAGCACTGAGCTGCGCTTCACCAATCCCATCAACCCGCTCACCAATTTCCTTTTGATTGACGCTCTCATCATGCGCAATTGGATCGCTCTTAAAGACGTAGCATACCATCTGGTGTTGCCTGCCCTTACCCTGGCAGCCTATCCTGCCGGGTTGATCGCGTGCATGAACGCGGGCCACCATGCTGGAAGTGATGGAACAGGATTACATCCGCACTGCACGTGCGTATGGCATCCGGGAGACGGTAATTGTATATTTATACGCATTAAAGAACGCACTCAGCCCTACGCTCACCGTCATCGGCCTGACTTTTGCATTTGCACTCACCGGAACATTCTTCGTGGAGGTGATCTATAACTGGCCTGGGTTGGGGCTATTTACCGTCCACTCCCAACGTAATGTGGACTATCCTGCCATCATGGGCATTACCTTATACGGGTCGGTGATGTATGTGCTCATCAACCTGGCAGTTGACTTGCTGCAGGCATGGATAGACCCGCGCATCTTCTTGAATTATACTACTGCCGTTCCTGCGATATCCCTCGAACCCGAAATCCAATCCAGGCGGACTGCCAGGCATGTGTTCAACGTTATCTTGCGGGACCCGTTATCACTTATTAGCACAATCGTCATTTTCCTATTCATCCTGATCGCCATTTTTTGCTACCAAAGTAGCACCCTACCCCTTAAAGGTGCTGGGAAAACCAATGTACCCAACACGTTGTTGCCGCCCTCCTTAGAGCATCCCTTCGGGTGTGACAAGCTCGGGCGGGGTCATATCAGCCGGGTCATTGTAAAGGGCCACGCCCGGCGCTTATTGTTCCCATTGGCGTGGTGGCGTTCGCTGTGCTGATCCGGGCGCCTCTGGAGCTATCGCCGGTTTCAAAGGTGGGTGGATCGATGAAGTTGTC
>CAWIYB010000005.1:0-1108358 GCA_963840255.1 uncultured Chloroflexia bacterium
TGGGCAGATCTGGCAGTCATAATGAAAAATATTACCTGGTCCTGGCCTCAATGGTTACCAAACGGGATGGTGACGATCATTGCCTCTGAAAGCGGAATGGGGAAATCCAGTTTTGTTCTGCGGATTGCAGGAAGTTTTATATTGAATTGGGATTGGCCTGACGGAACTCCTTTCACGGGTGAAACTGGCAAGGTGTTGTGGTTGGAGGCTGAAAATGCTCAGGCTATTCATTACAAACGAGCGAGTGATTGGGGTTTACCTGATTGGGCGTTTATGAACCTGTTCGATGGGGAAAAGAAAGAACTGGACTTTGACATCAACAATCCGGAACACCAGAACGCCTTGTTAATCCGAGCCTATCATCCTGATGTGAAGTTGATCATTATCGACAGCCTGAGCGGTGCGACGATGGGTAAGGGTGAAAAAGATTCAGAAAGTATTGGACCTCTAAAATTTCTGGCCGGCCTTGCCCGTGACACCGGTAAACCCATCTTGATCACCCACCATTACCGCAAACGCAATCAATTCGATTTCCAGGGTGTGAATCTCGAAAGACTCAGGGGCTCATCGGCTATTGTCCAAGTAGCCCGGGTCATTTGGGCTCTTGATAAACCCGATCCAAATGCTGGAGGTTGGTTGCGATTGCAGGAGATAAAGAACAACCTGGCCAAATTCCCTACGCCCATCGGAGTGTTGATCGAGGATTCAGGCTTGCGTTTCGGGATGGCGCCAGAAGCACCCAGGGTTGAGACGGTCGCAGATAAGGCCGCTGATTTGCTGCTGGCATTATTGGATAAAGGTCCAATTGCTTATAACAAGATCGAGGCAGAATTTAAATCTGCCGGTATTTCAGAAGCATCCATTAATCGAGCGAAAAGCCGGCTGAAGATTGTAGCGGTTAAAAAGTCAGATGGCTGGTATTGGAGCCTACCTGCGAGAGGTGAAGTCAGGGGAGAATACTGGAATGTATAGATATATTATTTGATACTCTTGATATTCTTAATATTATTGATACTCTTGACACCCTTGATACTCATGACCAGATTAAGGGTATTAAGGGTATCAAGGATGTCAAGATAATTATGGCGTATAGCTGACACCCTTGGTGTATTCAAGCATTATTTTCTACGATTTAGTGCTCATTTCGAGCCAAATATGAACAAAATGAGGGCAGGACCGATGCAAATCAATCAAGGATCGTAGCAGCCTTACGATCAGCAGGAGCGACAGTCGCAGTCTTATCTGAGGTTGGCTCCGGCTGCCCGGATCTCATAGCCGGCTGGCATGGCCATAACTATTTTTTTGAAATCAAAAATTTGACGGCCGCGGTAATCGATTGACTGAAGCACAGACTAAATGGATCAACGGGTGGGCCGGCCAGGTCGCAATTGTTTATAACGAACAGGATGCATTGGCAGTCTTGTATGGGAGTTACGAATGAAGGGGGTATGGGGCAATAAAGTCTCGATCGGGGAGTCGCCCAAGCGGGGGGGGTGATTCACACGAAATTTTTTCGTTTTTTGAAGATTTTGGTTTTTTGGGATTTAGGAGGTATTTTATGATAATCGTTGATGCTAAAAATGACTGCTTGGAAAGAGTAGATGAGGTAGACCGAATCTTTAAGAATAATTCTCTGCATCAATTGATACAAATTAGCTATAGATTGCATGCCAATTGTGCCCAACCAGATCTTGCTCTTCACCAATCAATTTCCAGATTTGGGTATAGCTCTCTGGCGAATGAGCAGGGAATTGACTGGCTAAGCAATATTATCTGCATCATTAGACATCAGAGCCTTTTGATAAGAATATATAAGACCATATTCAGTAATAAGAAAGAGGTGCTAAAAATGGAAAACAATCAACAGATCGGTCAATCAGAAAATCTTCCTCAACCTTTGTTGACTGTAATGGAGGTTGCCTTTCGGTTACATATCAGCCGCAGCCATGCCTACTTTTTGATGCAGCGAGGGTTTATTCCAACTATTCATATTGGGAAAAGCCGGAGGGTTCAGCTTCAAGATCTTCAAGATTATATTTCACGCAATAGATTTTCTTCGAATAATAACTAGCTATTCATGTTGTGGTCTTGTATGAATAGTGCATTACTTCCTCGTACGCTCTGTCCAGGGTTTCCGATTAGAGTTAAAATAGGTAGGTACTTTTGAACCTTAACAACCTACAGGACAGGGTTTATGGGTCTGCATTTCCTTATACTCTTTTTCCACGGGAGGAAAGGAAATGACTAAAAAGCGAGGAAATAACGAAGGCTCAGTTTTCAGATCATCCAGTGGTCGATGGCGTGGACAAATTTCACTTGAAGGACATCGACAGAGCAAATCATTCATCACACAGCGAGAGTGCATCGATTGGGTAAGGAAGAACCGAAACCAGATCGGAGATGGCCTGAGTTATGCCAGCACACAGCTTACTCTTGGTGAATATCTGGATGGTTGGCTTACCAATAAAAAAGCTAAAAGGCGATATGCGACCTGGATTCATTACGAGTTGCTTGTCCAGCGGATATATCATTCCGGCTCTCGGGAACATGAAGCTGAAGGATCTTCGGGCAGTCCATGTCCAAGGACTATTACTAACCTTCTGAAATCAGGTACCGGCATACTATACAATTCGGAAGATCCATGATGTTTTAAAATGTGCTTTGAACTTGGCGTCAGACAGGATGTGATCTTGGGAAATCCAGTCCAGAAATCGGCTGTTATACCTGAAAAACCTCACAAGGAAATGAAAATCCTTTCGGAAATCCAGGTAAGCCGGCTCCTGGTAGCAGCGAAGAGACACAGATTGGAAGCCCTTTTTCACGTAACATTAACAACGGGATAAGTGAGTCTGAAGTACTTGCCTTGAAGTGGACGGATGTCGATTGGGTCAAACAACATCGTGAAGGTTGAACGACAGCTGGAGCGACCTCATGGTGAAGGTGTTCAATTTACCCCACCGAAGACAGCCATCGGAAAACGATCGATCAAGCTTGGCAATAAATCGATTGAAGTGTTACGTGAGCATTACGAGCGCCAGCAAGCTGAACGGATACAGCTGGAGAGCCTGGAAAGAATACGATCTGATCTTTCCAACTCGTGTCGGCACACCCATTCACCAACGTGATCTTCATGCGGAGCTTTCACGATACTTCTCAAACGAGCTGGATTCCTCACCTGTCAGGTTTCATGATCTTCGGCATACGCAGCTTCGCTGTTGCTAAACTATGACGTACCTGTGATCATCGTTTCACGCCGGCTTGGACATGCGAGGGCATCTATAACGAGTGATGTATATGGTCACCTTATACCCAACATGCAGGATGAAGCAGCTGAGTTGATCGATGATCTGGTGACACCGACCGCGGTAAAGATAGATGATCCAGTTTGGGTCAAAAAGTGAGTGGGATCCGGTTGCACACGGTTGCACACGAAGAGCTTGCAACCCCGAATTGCAAATAATTAGAACAGATTTTCAAAACCAAAACCCATACCCCCATATGTAGGCATAATTACCGGCTAATTACCCCCACCTGTGGGGGTAATTTAGTGGACCTGGCGGGATTCGAACCCGCGGCCTCTTCAGTGCGATTGAAGCGCGCTCCCAACTGCGCTACAGGCCCATAATCTATCAAAATTGTATCTTAGGGAGCAATCACTGTCAAGCACACCATCACCTAACGTTATCCACTTAGATATATTATCCATCCCAATTCATCCTCGTTGAATCAAAATCTTTCTCCACTACACCAATCAGGCTATAATTCCCTGAAAGGTTATTGGGAGAGAAAATGACTATGGCAGATCACCAAAATAGCAACCCCCAAATTTCACGCCAGGCAAAACTGCAGCACATTCTTCAGTCAGCCGGTTTGGATAGCTTGATCCTTAACCCCGGTCCTAGCCTCGTTTATCTGACCGGCCTGCACTTCCACCTATCAGAGCGGCCGGTTCTCGTATTCTTCACACCGGGTGAAGTGCCAATCATCGTTTTACCCGAATTAGAACAGCAGAAGCTTAAATACCTGCCATACGCTGTCCAAGCTTTTCCCTATGGAGAAGACCCCGACCTATGGGGAAAAGTATTCCAGGATGCAGTATGTGCAGCCAGGTTGGAAACCGCTCGTAATGGTGTCGAACCAAGGCAGCTGAGGTTTCTGGAATACCGTTTGTTGTCTGACGCTGCTCCGAAATCAGAATTTGTCTCCGCTCAAGAAAACGTTTCCTCATTGCGAATGTACAAAGATGAGACCGAATTATCGGCCATGCGAAAAGCGGTCGATATTGCGCAGAGTGCCTTAACTGCCACTTTACCGCAGGTGAAAATCGGTCTACCCGAGCGCGAGCTGTCGTCAGAACTTACTTTGCAGCTATTCAAAGCCGGGTGCGATCCGGAAGTCCCGTTTGCACCGATTGTTTCATCCGGTCCCAATTCGGCTAACCCGCACGCAGTCCCCTCAGACCGCAAACTCACCTCGGGAGATCTATTGGTCATCGATTGGGGTGCAAGCTTCCAGGGTTACTTCTCAGATATTACTCGCACCTACGCCATCGGTAATTTCGATCCTGAATTTGTCAAAATCTCACGAATCGTTCTCGAAGCCAACGCTGTTGGGCGGGAGGCTGCCAAACCCGGCACAGCTGCTGAATCAGTCGATCAGGCTACGCGGGCAGTGATCGAGTCTGCCGGATACGGAAAATACTTCACCCATCGCACCGGCCATGGTTTAGGGATGGAAGGTCATGAAGACCCCTATATCCGCTCAGGCAACCTTATCACCCTCGAACCGGGTATGACCTTCACCATCGAGCCCGGCATTTATCTGCCCGGTCGGAACGGCGTGCGCATAGAAGATGATGTAGCGATAACCGAAACAGGTGTTGAGTGCCTGACGAGCCTTTCCAGGGATGTGAAACAGCTGGTCTAAGATCCATTTGGACATTTTCATTTCAATCAACAGGAGAGCTGGAAGATGATCATACCCACCGCAGAACCCTTCTTTTTTCCCGGCAATCAGGTTGGATGTTTGCTCGTGCACGGGTTTACCGGCGCTCCCAAGGAAATGCGTTGGATGGGAGACTATCTGAACCAGCAAGGCTATACCGTCATGGGAGTCCGGTTGGCAGGTCATGCCACCCGGATCGAAGATATGATGCGTATGCATTGGCAGGATTGGCTTGCCTCGGTTGAAGATGGGTATTGCCTGCTCAACGGCTGCATGGATCAAGTTATTATCATCGGATTATCGATGGGCGGCATCCTCTCCCTCCTCTTTTCATCTCAGCATCCTGTCTCAGGGGTTGTTGCGATATCTACCCCTTATTCACTCCCAGATGATCCCCGCCTTCCTTTTATCCGCATCCTTTCACCCCTGGTGCGAACAGTGAAAAAAGGACCTCCTGATTGGCGCAACCCTGAAGCAGCAATAGATCACGTCGAATATCCAATGTTTCCAACTCGTGGGATTATTCAGCTGCGCGAGCTATTATCGGAGATGCGTACCGCTCTACCATTAGTTTGTGTTCCCACGTTAATCATACATTCCAAGCAGGATGGAAGCGTAACACCTCAAAACGCTGAGCAGATCTTCTCCGCTCTTGGTAGCCAGTATAAACAGCTTTTTTGGGTTGAAAACAGCGGTCATGTCATCCCTCGTGAGCCCGACCGGCAGTTGGTTTTTTCAAAAATTGATGAATTTATCCACACGGTGCAAAACTCTTCTCCATCAGTATGAGCCGTGACCTGATCCTGCTCAGCATCTCACTGATGACCTGGGGAGTTGGTGAGGGCATGTTCCTCATTTTCCAGCCACTCTATCTGCAAGAGTTAGGTGCAGATCCCGTCGCAATAGGTCTAATCCTCGCTGCTGCCGGCATTATGATGAGCATCGCCCACATCCCTGCCGGACATCTTGCTGACCGTATCGGTCGTAAACCTTTGCTCGTGGTTTCCTGGGTTGCAGGCATACTTGCGGCTTTCGTAATGGCACTCGCACCCTCCCTGCCCTTCTTCGTTGTCGGATTATTGCTATATAGCCTGACTGCCTTCGTCTCTTCACCACTCAGCAGTTACGTCACCGCCGCCCGCAATAAATTAAGTGTTACCCGGGCACTTACCATGGTTTCAGCACTTTACAATACAGGCGCATTCCTGGGACCATGGTTGGGTGGACAGGTTGGAGAAAGGTTTGGTCTGCGCACTATCTATTTCATTTCTGGGGGCATCTTTTTTATTTCTTTGATCATTCTTCTTTTTATCAAATCCCAAGCGATTGAGATCCGCGACCCTGACCAGGTTGGTACTTACAAGTTCGTAGATCGGCGATTTGTTATCTTTCTATTGGTGATCTTCCTGGCTGGCTTTTCGATGTACTTGGCACAACCGTTTTCTGCGAACTACCTGCAGAACCAGCGTGGCTTATCCCTCGAGTCGATCGGATCGTTGGGGTCGATCACGAGCCTGGGAATCATTGTCCTGAATCTTGTTTTGGGTAATTTAAATCCATACACTGGTTATCTCCTGGGGCAGCTTTCGGTAACACTCTATACCCTCATCCTGTGGCGCAGCACTGGTTATCTCTGGTTCGTCCTGGGTTATTTTCTGGTCGGTGGCTATCGCACATCACTCTCACTTGCCACCGCTCTTACCAGGAACCTCGTCCATCAGGCTCGCATGGGCTTGGCGTATGGTATGACTGCCACGGTCGGATCCTCTTCGGTCATTCTGGCCTCGGCTGTGGCAGGATTTATTTATCAAAGCAATCCTTCTCTGATGTATATTGTCGCATTCTGCCTGATTATTGTCTCCATGTTGCTCAGTGCTCGCTTTATCCCCAAACCATCCGCCTTGGGCAAAGATTTTATCCCGGTAAATAATGATTTTGCTGACCAGGCTTGATTTTCAAGGAAATATTAGTTATGCTGGAGGAGTTATGGATAATCTATTCACCTTGGGATTACAAATTGTCATCTGGCTTCAATCATTGGGAGCATGGCTCTCTCCGGTGATGAAATTATTCACTTTTTTGGGATCGACGCAGTTTTATTTGCTGGTTGCACCAGCCATCCTGTGGTGTGTCGATTCAGTCCTCGGCGTGCGCTTGGGGCTGTTCTTGATGGTCAACGCTGTAGCGAATGCTACTCTGAAAGCAGCCTTCCATAACCCACGACCGTATTGGTTTTCCAGCGAAGTGAAGGCGCTTGGTAGTTCCGAGGCTACCTTTGGCGCGCCTTCCGGTCATGCCCAAAATGCTGTCGTCGTCTGGGGCACTCTTGCCAACCGTATCAAGACCCGTGCTGCATGGATCATCGCTGTAATTATCATATTCATGATTGGTATCTCGCGCATATATCTGGCTATGCATTTTCCACATGACGTATTGCTCGGTTGGTTGTTCGGGGCGATAATGTTGTGGGTCCTACTGCACTTCGAAAGACCCGTCGTGAACTGGATCAATAAATTCCAGATGGGTGTTCAGGTTTTATTGATCTTCACCTTTTCTCTGTTGCTTATTCTTTTGGTTGTGATTGTGCAACTTACTCTCAATGGATGGAGTGTCCCTGTGGAGTGGGTCACCAATGCCCATATCGCCTTTCCCACTGATCCACCTATTAATCCTCTCTCTTATCACAATGTCCTCATGAGCTCCGGCGCCTTCTTTGGTCTGGCGAGCGGCTGGATTTGGATCACTCATCGTGGAGGTTTCTCCGTTCGCGGTCCGTGGATTAAGTTGGTCGGGCGTTATGTTCTGGGAGTCCTTGGCGTTTTAATCCTGTATCTCGGCCTCAGTGCACTTTTCCCTGAGGCAGACAACCTCTTTACATACACACTCCGATATATCCAGTATGCGCTGATCGGCTTTTGGATGTCAGGCTTCGCCCCCTGGCTTTTTGTTAAACGTAAATCTGGCCGAACACCTCTATTAACGTTTTGCGATTAAAAAAACAGGCCGGCAGTGAGCTATTGCCAGCCTGTCATATTATCGGTTCGCTTACTCTTCCTTCTTCTCTTGGAGGTCTTTTATTCTTGCAGCAATAACATCAGCTGCAATATGCGCTGGCACTACCTCGTAATGGTCAAATTCCATCGTGAACAAGCCTCTACCACCTGTCATCGAGCGTAAATCGGTGGTATATCTCTGCATCTCTGCGAGAGGTACTTGTGCAGTCACCACTGAATGACCTTTTTCAGTGTCCATCCCTTGGACGCGCGCCCGCCGTGTATTCAAGTCCCCCAGGATATCGCCCATGTTGGCTTCAGGGACTACAATCCTGACGTTCATGATCGGCTCACGCAGCACAGGTCCTGCATCCTTGAATGCCAGCTTGAAGGCTTCACGCCCGGCGGTCTCGAACGCAATCGGTTTTGAGTCAACCGGATGTTCCTTTCCATCATAAACCGACACGTGCACGTTGAGCACCGGGTATCCTGCAACAACGCCTTCTTTCATCACGCTGCGAACACCCTTTTCGATTGCCGGCATGAAGCTGTTGGAAATCGCTCCACCGAACACATCATTCGTGAATGAAAATTCCTCTTCCTGGTAGGGCTCAACTCGCATGAACACTTCAGCAAACTGCCCTGCCCCGCCGGTTTGCTTTTTATGCCGGTACTGCGATGCGCTCTGCTTGGTGATCGTTTCTTGATAAGGCACTTTTGGAATTACTGCCGTCATTCCGGTCTGGAATTTGCTATCGGCTTTTCGTATGGCGACGTCGATGTGCTGGTCGCCCATGCCCTGCAGGATGGTTTGATTAGTGCTCGGTTCCTGCCTCCAGCTCAATGTCATGTCTTCTTCACACAAACGTGTAAGGGTTGGGCTGAGCTTCGCAGAATCAGCCTGAGTTTTCGGGAATACTGCCACACTGAACAATGCGTGTGGATAAATGGGCATTTGCAGTGAAAGTGGATGTCCCCTATCGCAGAAGGTATTTCCGGTGGAGGTTGCATTTAGCTTTGGTACTGAAGCAATATCACCGGCATGGATCAATTTCATTGGGAGCTGCTCTTTACCTCTCAGCAGGTGCACCGTCCCAAAACGCTCCTCACTCCCCTTGGTCTGATTCCACACCCTAGAGTCTGAGCTCAATGTGCCAGAATAAATGCGGAAATACGTGATCCGTCCCACGAAAGGATCTGCCGTGGTTTTCCAGATATACGCTGCCAGAGGTTGGTTGTCCTTCGATACCAGTTTTTCTTCACCATCTCTACCCTTGGCAGTCGCCTGAGCCGCATCCAATGGAGATGGCATCAGGTCGATCATCGCATCCAACAAAGTCGCCAGCCCAATTTCAGCCGAACCGGCAGCCACGAAAACAGGGATCCAATTCCCGGCCAAAACTGCTTTCTTGAATCCTCGCAGGATCTCTTCGGGATTCAATTCTTCACCTTCCAGGTATTTTTCCAGCAGGCTGTCTTCTCCTTCGGCTGCAGCTTCGATTAATTGCATTCGTGCCGCTTCAACTTCATCCTTACATTCCGCCGGGATCTCATGCGCAGTTTCACCTGCTCCGGAATAAGCTTTCATCGTGAGTAAGTCCAAGACTCCTTTAAAATCGGCCTTCTCGCCCCATGGAAGCTCAACCGGGATTAACCGCTTGTCGGAAATTAACTGAACAGACTCGAGTGCTTTATTGAAATTGGCGTTGTCCCGGTTCATTTTATTGATAACAAGCATTCGAGGTAATTGAAATACATCACAGTAGGATATGGCAATTTCAGTCCCCACCTCTGCTCCAGCGACTGAATCCACCACGATCACCGCGCTGTCGGCAATTCTCAACGCTGAAATGACTTCACCCACAAAATCGGTGTATCCGGGTGTATCCAACAAGTTGATCTTGCAGCCTTTATACTCCAACGGTATCACTGCTGTCGATAAAGATATCCCGCGCCTGATCTCTTCTTCCTCGAAATCTGAGACTGTCGTCCCATCTTCTATCTTTCCCAGGCGGGTTGTTGCGCCTGTAAAATGTAAAAGTGCTTCTGCCAGCATCGTTTTCCCCGCGCTGCCGTGCGAGACGAGTGCAATATTCCGTATAGTCTCAGTCGTATACTCTTTCATTATCAAACCTTCCTTTATGATCTGGATTCACGCAAACCTTGATTGTAAAGGAAACGTGGAAAGTTGTCAAAGTATTGCTCTGATTTGCTCTGATTGTGTTCCCTAATCCAGCGCATTCACCCCCACTTCCCCCTGATGCGAAATCTGGTGAAACATTGTGCTTCACACGGATATTTTCTATGGTTTTCTTCCCAGTTTTTTCCTGTATCAATAGCGGATCCCATATTCCCTCTCGTGCAAGCTGAGAGAGGATAGGGTAGTGTATGAATTTGTAAGCACTTTGTCCGGATAACAACAAAGTGTTCTTACCCACCCCTGTCTATTTAATGACCATTGGCAGGAATGCCACCGGTAGTAAACGCCCAAGCTGGAACTCGTATGCCCCTATATCGCAACGCGGGGAGCCGTCCCCGTTCCCATCCAACGGCCTTATCACTCCACGCTGGTCAGTGGGTGGGCAGAGTGCATTGTCACCGGCATCGATCGCCGGGCTACCCCAAAGCAATTCTTGCGTCCATGTGGGGCCGCCGTTGTCTTGCAAGATGCCTAACCTTGGGTCCGTGTTAGGCAATGAGCCATTTTCTGGATCGAGTTTGCAGCTGCCATCCGAATCGAGATTGTGCCCGCCGTCCACAATATACTCATTGCCTATGCAATCACCTCCTGATAGATTGTATGCGACGATGGTATTTGTCAAGGTTACGGGTGTTGTTATGGAAAATTGTGACCAAATATAAATACCACCTCCACTGCTGGCGCTGTTCTCAGAGATCGTTGTATTCGTGAGGATGATATTTGAACCAAAATTATAGAGTCCTCCTCCCTTATCCACTGCACTGTTCCCATTGAAAGTGCTATTCGAAATCATCACAGTATGTGGAGGAATATTAGGCTCATATGGAGGACTGTTATAAATCGCTCCGCCATGATTTTGAGCGGTATTGCCATAGAAAGTACTCCCGATGATGATTAAGCGATCGCCTTCATATCCACCATTAATAATCGCACCTCCACTCATGCTACTGTTGTTATTGAATCTGCTATCTGTGATATTCAATATATGGCGATTAGCTAAGGCGCCGCCTGATATGCTGCTGTTGTTTGAAAAGGTGCTATTGGTAATTGTCAGGGTGGAGTCGTTATAAATACTACCCCCCTGCCTATCGCTACGGTTGTTGGCGAAGGTGCTGGAATCGATCTGCATGAGACCGTGATTATAAATTCCTCCCCCCAACTCACCCGTGTTACCTGAAAAGGTGCTACCGGAGACGGTTACAGAACCCAAATTATTATTAATTCCCCCGCCGGCCTCAGTGGTGTTGCTGATAAATGTGCTATCCTGAATCGAAAAATTTGAATACCGCAAATATAGGCCTCCACCACCCTCTTGGGATGTGCAGGGAATCCCTTCCATGCACCCGATGCTGAAATTACTTTTGAATGTTGATCTCGTGATTTGGCCGGTGGCGTTTGTAGCTGCAATTCCGCCTCCATCACTGAAGCGGTCATCCGATCCATTCCGTTCAAAATTGCTATCCAATACGCTCAACGTCCCACCTTCCGAGTAAATCCCTCCTCCGAAGGAACCGTATGTATCAGAAATTACAAAGTGGTTTTCAATAAAATTATCCTGCACGATGGTCAAGTATCCACCATGATTATAAATACCGGCGCCACCACCGTCCAAAACAAATCCATCCAACACACCCAAGCCCCGCAAAGTAAGCTGGCTGGCCGTATCCACCCACCAGACGCGCGTGGTTCCACCACCGCTTGTGGTTATAACTCCCCCACCATCTATAATCAGCGGTCCACCGGCAGTCACCGAGAGCTGGCTGGTCACACTGATGATCCCCTGCACTTCAAAATCAATCGTGTCGCTGAGCACACCGCCTGCCATGCAGCCATCCACGGGCTGGTCAGTGTTGGCGGCTGAGACGGCCTCGCGCAGGGAGCAGTCACCGTCATTGTTGTGCTCATCCTCCAGGGTGTTGACATTTATATTATTCACAGCAAGTGCAGCAATTGCGTAGCGCGACGTGCTGAAGTGATGGAAAATTATTCCAATGGTAAGCCCGGTGAGGAGAAAAGGAATGAATAAGTACAGAACCTTTTTCACGAGAAACACCCCTTTCTATTTAATAAAACGGTGGATATTAAAGCTACACTTCTTTGAGGTAATGACACCCAACCTATATCTTTTACCTGACAGAAATTGATTCAAAGGGAGTTGACAGATTAAATACTATTATATAACGAAAAATATCGCAAATCGATTTTCCTGTATATGACCATCAGTTGATTGGTTGGCTTAAGTAATGTTGCCTTCCTGCCAAAACCCAAGACAAAAAATGGCACATGATTGATGGTTGGGTTTGGGGTTTCACCATCCCCCAGCCTACAGGCAGTATTCATACAAACACCTGATTGAAAAGAAAAGCTTGCCAGTTGTCAAAGTATTTGCTAAGTTTGCTCTGATTTGCTCTGATTGCTCTGATTTAAAGATAAATGTAGGACGATTCTAAGAAAGTTTTCCCTTTTGGCATACCGACGGTCTTTGAGGAAAGAGTTTGCTTTTCTTCCGGTCTTGCCTACCCTGATTGAAATGAGAGATAGTATCTTCGACTTTACATTTGATCAATCCTTGGTCTTTATACAAATACCGTCCTCATTCGATGTTTGAACTTTAATCCACACTCAAGATTGATCTAATGTTATTATCTAATCCATTAGGCTTTTATAATTTGGAGTAAAATTGTCCACATGATGCGGAAGCTGTTCTTTAACCTCGCTTACTTACAAAAGCCGGTGTGGGACACAGGCATCTCTCCCCCCGAGCTGCTCGATTTCATCGCCACCCACAATCCCGGCAGGTCTCTCGACATGGGCTGCGGCACCGGCACCAATGCCATCACCCTGGCCAAACAAGGTTGGGATGTCGTGGGTGTGGACTTTGTTAAGCGCGCCATCAATCTCGCCAGACAGAATGCTGAGCAGTATGGTGTTCGTGTCGACCTGCGCGTGGATGATGTCACCCGCCTCGATTCTATCTCCGGTAGGTTTGATTTAATCCTCGATATGGGCTGTTTTCATAGCCTGCCTCCCACCACCCGCCATGCATATATCCTTAAAATCGACCAGCTTCTCACCGATTCCGGCACATTTCTCCTATATTTTTTCATCAAATCCAACCCCGACTCGGTCGGTCCAGGCGTCACTGATGCAGATATTCATTTTATTACTGAGAATCTTCACCTGGTGAGGCGAATAGATGGCACTGAGCGTGGATTTCGACCCTCTGCCTGGCTCACCTTGCAGAAAAAGTCGCAACCTGGTTTGGATGGCTGAATAAGTGAGAGTGCTGTTTATCTTCCTCGACGGCGTAGGTTTGGGTCAGGATGACCCGTCCGTCAATCCATTTGCCCTCGTACCCATGCCGAACCTGGCAGCGTTGCTCGACGGGCATAAACTAATCGCCGATGGTCACCTCTCCGCTCCCGCACCTGATTTTTGCCTGGCAAATACTGACCGCGCCACCTTGTTAGCCCTGGATGCCTGCCTTGGTGTAGATGGTATTCCCCAATCTGCCACCGGACAGGCTTCGTTGTTCACCGGCATAAACGTTTCCGCCCATATCGGAAGTCATGAAGGTCCCAAGCCCACCCCTCCGATCGTTGATTTGATCAGCCGTGGCAGCCTGTTGACCCAGCTAAAACTTCTCGGAAAAACTACCTCCCTCTTGAATGCTTTCCCACCTCGCTACTTCGAAGCGATTAAAACTGGTTACCACCTCCCAGGTGTGATCGCGTTCTCGGTCAGTCATGCAGGCTATGATTTGAAATCCGAGTCGGATTTATTCGCTGGCAATGCCATTTCAGCTGATTTCACCTCGCAGGGTTGGCGATCTCATCTGGGTTATCAAGATGCCCCGCTCCTTACCCCCGACCAGGCTGGTGAGCGCCTGCAAAACTTGGCACACCAGACCGATCTGGCAATCTTCGAGTACTGGCTCACCGATGTTGCTGGTCACCATCGAGATATGCAGTCAGCCTCCACATTGCTCGAGATGCTTGATTTAGTATTCGGCAGCCTGTTGCGCACCTGGGATGATGGGAATGGCTTGGTTATCCTTACTTCGGATCACGGTAATATTGAAGATCTGAGCACGCGCCGCCATACCCGCAATGATGTCCCCCTGCTTCTCATCGGTGCACCTGAGTTGCGCACCTCTTTTATCCAGCAAATGGATCTTTCTCGCTCCCTGCGCGAGAAACCAGACCTGACCGATATCGCACCTGCGATCTTAAAATTGGTCGGTTAACCCGCTGCTCTTAGATTATTCCAACCTGCTTCCCCACCTGGGAGAATATCTCCAATACCCTGCCTAATTGCTCGTCTGTGTGCGTTGCCATATAACTTGTGCGCAGCAGCTGTTTCCCTTCAGGCACCGCTGGCGCGACCACCATATTCACATACACACCTGCTTCGAACATCGCTTTCCAAATGATCGCTGCCCGCATGTCATCCCCTACATAGATTGGAATGATAGGGCTTGCGGAACCTCCGGTGTTAAATCCCAGCAGTTGGTATTTTTCCCTCATGAACGTACCAATATCATTCACTCGTTTCACTCTCTCTGGCTCTTCCCGCATAACTTGCAGTGCAACCAGCGCCGTGGCAGCATTTGCCGGGGGTATACTCGCGCTGAAGATCACCGAGCGAGCATGGTGCTTAATATAATGGATGATATCGTCGTCACCTGCAATAAAGCCGCCCAAGCTTGCCAGCGATTTACTGAACGTTCCCATGATCAAGTCCACATCCTTGGTCAAACCAAAATGTGCTGCAGTGCCCTTACCGCCTCCTAACACGCCCAATGCGTGGGCATCATCCACCATTAAACGCGCACCATACTTCTTACATACCTTGGTAATTTCAGGCAGCACCGCAATATCACCTTCCATACTGAATAAGCCATCTACAACGACCAGCTTCCCGAACTTGTCATCAATCTTACTGAGTACCAATTCCAGGTCTTCAACATTATTATGCTTGAAGCGTTTCACTTTGCCCCAGCCTAGCCTGGCTCCATCGACGATGCTGGCATGGTCTTCCCGGTCCAAGACCACCACATCATGGCGATCAACCAATGAGCTGATTGTCCCCAGGTTCACTTGCATTCCCGTGGAGAAAACCAATGCTGCCTCTTTCCCCACCCAGTCTGCCAGTTCGTGTTCCAGCTGCTCATGGAGCTCCAGGGTACCATTGAGGAATCTCGAGCCTGTACAGCTGGTGCCATATGTATTGATCGCATCAATCGCTGCCTGCCTGACCTTTGGATGCGTGGTAAGCCCCAGGTAATTGTTTGAGCCGCACATGATCAGCCGTCGCCCCTGAAATACGGCTTCGCTTCCCTCATTGCCTTGCATGGGGATGAAATAAGGGTAATAACCCGATGCCATATACTCTCTTGCTTTGGTAAAACAATAGCACTTATCAAAAATATCCATGATCTATGCCTCTTTCGTCTTTGATAATTTGGTTTTTTTATTCGCCTTGGCTATCACCTGGTCCATATAATATGTAAGTAGCCCACCAAAAACACCATTCAATCGATAGATTAGTTTGCTTTCCAAACCCGGTAATATCATGTACTTGCCTCGCTCTATCCCGTTGATTACTTCCGTCGCCACATCTTCCGCTGTCATTACGCTGGTATTGCCAGCCAGGGCTTTTGTCTCTGCGGGTTTGATCTTGGTCTCATATTCAAGCTGAGGGGTTTGAGTGTCTGGGGGAAAGACCAGTGCTACTCCGATATTGTGCAGTTTCATTTCGGCTCGTAGGGCATCTGAAAATCCACGCACCGCAAATTTTGATGCGCCATACGCAGTATAGCCGAAAGTACCTACAAAACCAGCTACAGAAGAAATATTAACGATAAAACCTGATCCCCTTTTCAACATTGCTGGGAGGATCTCTTTAGTAACATATACAGTCCCAAAATAATTTACCTCCATCATCCAGGAAAAAATGTTTAGGTCCAAGTCTTGTATATAGCCTGGATGGGTAACCCCTGCTGAATTAACCAACAGGTCTGGAGGACCAGATTTTTCCGTTACCTGTTTTACAGCCATTCGTACCTGTCCCCAATCAGAAACATCTGCTGACACGACCCCAATCTTCTGGTTTTTATCCTTCAGGTGGGTCTCAACCTCTTCAAAGGCGCAGTCCAGCACATCTTTTCGCTGCGCCACCAGCCACACATCCATACCACGGTCAGCCAGTCCGCAAGCAATGGCCTTGCCAATTCCACTCGATCCACCAGTAACCATTGCTATCTTTCCGGGACTGAGTTGCGCTTTAATTTTCATAAAATGATTAACCCAGTACTATCCAAAAGGTTCTTATTTTGATCAAGGTAATGGCTATGAAAGGTAAGCTTCATTATCATTGGGAAGAAGTGATTATACCTTTTTATTCAGCAAATATAAAAAAATAATATGAGAATTCTTATCCTGTATAGGCTGTATAAATTGGATCATTCATAGCCAATGATATACTTTTAAAATCATATAAATAGACAATATTGTCTATTTTTACTGATCATCAGCTACACCCTTGAATAAAAACGTGGATCATGTGTCATTGCGGAATCCGCTTGTTTTTAGGGGAATCCGCAAGCGGGCTTCTTGCGAAGTGGCAATCTGCTCTTCAATAATATTATTCTATTGAATCACTTTAAATCTCAATTTAGGAGTATTTACTCCAACTTTCCTCCGGACCTATGTATTGATACTAATTTCCATATTGTAGATCAATCTCTCATAATATAATGAAATGATCAAAGCGAGGTAATCCATATATGACCGGATCATTCGTCCCAACGGATTATGAAGTGCCTGAAGTCTTGGAAACTGATCAATTCAGGTTGAGGATATTACGCGCATCGGATGTGGATAAGGATTATGATGCCGTAATGACCAGCCTCGACCATCTTCAGGGTGTATTTGGAGAAAATTCCGCGTGGCCATCACCAGATTTAACCCGCCAGCAAGACCTAATCGATTTAGAGTGGCACCAAAGTGAGTTTGAAAAAAGGTCATCATTTACTTATACAGTGATGACTTTAAACGAATCGATTTGCCTGGGCTGTCTGTATATTTTCCCCTCCAAAAGTAAGGATTTCGAAGCTGATGTCTATATGTGGGTGAGAAAAAGTGTATATGATAAAGGGCTTGATCCAATCCTCTTTCTAACCGTAAAGAATTGGATATCAGATATATGGCCTTTTTTCAAGGTCCGTTATCCTGGGAGAGAATAAGCCAGTGCTAGAATCAAAAGGAAATGGATGTAAAATCTAACGATTACCCCTTCGTGAGTATTGGATTATACGTTCCTTGTAGAATTAGAAATAAAATCATTACCCTAATCTGCGGTTGACGGCTTCGAGTATTTACATCATCCATTATCGTGAAAGGCTTTCATCATAAAAACCAAACAACGCCCGGTAAACCCCTACTTCACCACAACAGCTTATTACCTGAGCTTTATCTGTCTTGGTATGGCAACTGCTGTACTCGGTCCAACCTTGCAGGGTCTGGCCAGGAATACTGGTTCCACCCTTGCCCAGATCAGCTCGTTATTCCTGGTAAGTTCTTTTGGATATTTATTCGGTTCGTTTGTTGCCGGTCGGGTGTTCGACCAGGTCAAAGGACATCCTATCCTGTGTCTTGTGCTCCTTATCATAGCTTTGACGATGAACGCAGTTCCATCGGTAAGTGCATTGCTCTTGCTTCAGATTTTCTTTTTCATAATTGGGGTTGCAGAGGGCAATCTTGACGTCGGAGTCAATACATTAATTGTCTGGCTGCATGGTGACCGTGTACCGCCGTTCATGAACGGACTCCACGCTTTTTATGGAGTTGGCACAACCATTGCCCCGCTGATTGTGGCTGCGGTACTCAGCAGTTCGGTTTCATCAAATAATGTCTATTCGGTTCTAGCGATCCTGATCGTGCCCATTGGGCTGCTTATCCTATTTTTCCCCAGCCCATCTCATATCCTGGCAAGACAACAAGCCGTTAACAGGCCAGCGGCTCCCCTTCTTGTCTTCCTGCTTGCGGTGATTTTTTTCGCATTCACCGGTGCAGAACTAGGATTCGGTGGTTGGATTTATACGTACTCAACATTTCAAACCTATGCCAATCCCACCATGGCAGCAAGTATCAACGCCGCGTTTTGGGCTGCGATAACCGTTGGTCGGGTGATCTCGATCCCCCTTTCTGTCAAACTAAAGCCTCAAACGATCCTGTGGATAAACTTCACCGGGATAATCATCAGCTTGCTCATCATCTTATTTTTCTCCGCTCACGAAGCGTTTTTATGGCTGGGTACGATCGGGACGGGGTTGTTCATGGCTTCAACCTTTCCAACCCTCTTGAATGATGCCCAAAGCCGGATGCATCTATCAGGAAAAATAACCAGTAGATTTTTCATCGGCGCAAGCCTTGGAAGTATGGCTGTTCCGTGGATAATGGGTCAGCTGATTGCCCCTTATGGAGCCACGTCTGCAATCATAATCGTTTTAATCAGCATCTTGCTCGCAGCAGGCACCTTTTATATTCTCAATCTAACCCAGCGCACCTTACCTGCCTCACCCCCCACGGTTATCGATTAGTGGTAAAACCGAATGACCTTATGGTCTGCCAATAGACAACGGGTTTATTTTATCCAGGGATGAGATCCCGTTCTTAAACTTTTATCCCGTTCAATCAGATCTGGTTGAACTTTTCGCTGTAGTAACTATTACATAAGACTGATTTAACTAATCTTTCAATCCAAATTTCATCGCCAGTGAATACAATCCTAATAATCCAGTGAATAACACCACCAGGCAAACTGGGATGACCTCCAACGAAGCACGGCGTGCCAAAATTCCCACCAGGCTGGGAATGATCGCTGTACCCAATCCGCTCGCTGCCATTTGCATCCCGATCGTATTCGCGGCATTGTGCGCACCCACGCGATGGCTGGTACCTGATATCAGTGCCGGGAAGATGGGGGCAATTGCGAATCCGATCAATGGTATTGAGATCAGGTTTGCTACTTTCACCGGGTTCCACCACAGCAGCACAGCCCCTAACAAAGCTGCCATCAAGCCGCCTACCACCAGGCGGTTTACCCCCACTCGTTTTGCGTACAGTCCTGCGATGATTCGCCCGACCGTGAAGGCACCCCAGTAGCTTCCCACCAACAGCCCCGCTGACTCTGGGCGGATGCCCCGCGATTCAGTAAGCAGGGTATACGCCCACGTCCCCATCGTGACTTCGGACCCCACATAGAAGAAAAACAGGGCTATGCTTAACCATACCCTGGGCTGGAGCATCGTCTTAACCAATGGTGTCTTATAGTCTGTCAGGCGCTTGGGTACTTCACTACCTCTAACAGCTTCTTTCTGGTTCCATAATGGCAGGGTTAGCGCGAAGCATACTGCCAGCACCAGTTGGAAAACCCCCACCACCCTGTAGCCCAACCTCCATGAATTCTGCGTCGTCAATGCGGTGGTCATGATAATAGGTCCGAGTGTCACCCCAATCCCATAGCACGCATGCAGCCACTGCATCATTCCTTCACCAAAATTTGCTGCCATATATGTGTTGAGACCGGCATCAATTGCACCTGCTCCCAGACCAGCTATGCTGCCCAACAGCACCATCATCCACCAGGCAGGGACCAGGGTATAGCCGATTAAACCCGCCCCGGTCATGGCGCAGCTCACCGCAAGAACATTTCCCACGCTAAATCGCGCGATCAATGGCCCGCTTAAAAAACTGGATGTCAGGTAGCCAGCGACGGCTGCCGTTATCAGCAATCCGACCGCATCCACGGGGAGCAAAAAACTTGTCCGGATCGAAGGCCAGGCGACCCCTAATAAACCATCCGGCATTCCTAGGGCGATGAAAGCAATATATGCTAAGACAACGAGACCAACATTCGGATAATTTCTGATCTTAAGCCAAATTCTCACACCTGTTCTTCCTACTTACTCAAAAATGGGGCAAACAAGTAATTATACAGAATGTTTTGAATATGGCGAAACAGGATAATTTGTGTCTAAGGTTATCGTTACTCCATAGTTCAACGTAATTACTCACTGTTCCGACTTTCCACTGTTGTTTCCGGTTTAGCGATGCCAAAGATACGTGAACGGTTTTTCTCCTCCCCTAATTTCCGCTTTTTGGAAATTGTGCATCCCGAACGCCCTGTTTCGGGAGAGGGAGGTTGGGCGAGTCTTAGTCCGGTATATTTTTCTACCGGACGGCGTTCCCTTCAACTGGGAGGGGGTAGTCTGAATTATCGGACCGTATAAATAGCTTCTCACCGAATCTATTATTTTGCTAACGATTTCTGGTCCCATGGTGAGTAATTAGAGATCAACAATTGTATGGCTGATTTCCTCCATCAGCCTGCGTGTATAATTCTACAGTTCCTTGTATTGATCATGGAGAAGGGATTAAATGCCGCTTAGTCGTCGAAATTTTCTGAAAGTTGGGGGAATTACGCTCGCAGGCCTGGTTGCCGTTGCCGGCGGGTTGCACCTGGTAGACGAATCTCAAGACCCTGTGATCGAAAAGATTCTTTTCCCGATTCGCGGCTTGCATCCGTCATTGGAAGGCTTTACCATCGTGCAAATGACGGATATTCACCTGAAGCCCTATACCCAACCGCGCCTTGTTCGAAAAGCTGTGGCGATGGCCAATCAGCTCCAGCCTGATCTGGTTGTCCTGACTGGTGACTACGTCTGGCGCGTCCATGAAGCAGTTCATGAAATCGCCCCTTTGCTCGCCAACCTCAATGCGCGCTATGGGGTTTACTCTGTGATGGGCAATCATGATTACTGGCTTGATATCCAGGCACTCCAGGCTTCTTTCAATGCATCTCGACTGCCTGTCCTATACAATCAAGGTCTATCGATAATTGTCGGGAAAGCGATTCTTTATCTGGCAGGCATCGATGATGGCTGGGCTGGGCATCCCGATCTGAAGCTTGCACTGGAAAAAGCACCTACCGGAGCCCCGGTCATCCTGCTCCTGCATGAACCAGACCTGGCAGACGAAACCTTGCGTGACCCGCGCATATCACTCCAGCTTTCCGGTCACACCCACGGTGGCCAGGTGATCATCCCAGGGAAACCTCCTTTCGTCCATCCTTACCTGGGAAAGAAATACTCCGCTGGGCTCTATAAGGTCCAAAACGCATGGTTATATACCAACCGCGGACTGGGGTGCACCACTGTGCCTATACGCATTAACTGCCCGCCAGAAATAACTGAGATCACTTTGGTCCCTGTCTGATACCACTGTAATTACTCACCTATCATCGGAATCCGGCTAATGTCCGAGCACCTGCCACTCATCCATCGGGATGGCTTGCTGCCAATAATATTCGAACATGTCCGTATAAATATCCAGAGCCTGAGGCGAATCAGTTGCGATGACAAATTCGTTCACTCCACCTTCTGCGATCGAGCTGTAATGGAAGTTCTGACTGCCGACGAACAATAACTCATCGTCGATCAGTACCGATTTCATGTGTACCCGCCCATTAAATTTCCGTACCTCAAGCTGGTCTACCACGCCTCTCTTCGTAGCTTCATCATACAAAATCTGGATATTGGGTAGGTTCTCTGCCCCATTCCCGGCTGACCCTTCTACAATGATGCGCACATACACACCATTCTGGTCCATTGCATCCACTATGGAATGCAGGTAGGGTAGCGTGTTCTCAAAGGTGCATAGCGTGGGGACCAGCAGGTTCAAGTCGCAGATCAAGTCAGCGGTGAAATTTACGTGGATCACATCGATCGTCATCTGGGCAGCTGCTAATGCTGCCTCATAAGCCTGGTCCGATTCCTTGTAAACCGAAGTCCGATATACCGCCACCGCATCAGCACTATCACCTGGGAGGTAGTACTTCAGGCTATCCGGAAGGTGAGACACACTGGCTAATTGCCAGACGCAATTTTTCTGCAGGTAGTCGAGATCTCGATTGGAGAGGTCATTACAAACCAGCTGGTTAGAGTCTATCCACTGGTCATCAAATGCTGCTAACCCTGTTTGGGCAATTGGACCGGTGAAAACGATTCCAAGGTCGGTTAAGCTTTCGCCTTTTCCAGATGGGTTATTCTCAGGTAAATGGGTCCAGGCGATATTAAATCCAGCCGCCATCACGGTTTTTCCATCGATCATAATGAACTTCGTATGGCTGTGGGGCATACTGCCTTTGTAATTAGCCAACTCCACCTTCCAGCCGATAGCTGGGTCTTCCATGGATGGTAAACCCGCGTCTACAAAATCCTGTATTACATTCCAAATTTGGTCCCCGTTTTGTAATGTTGATACGCTGGGATAGTTCCCAAGCAGTATTTTTATCGTCATCCCGCGTGGAAAACCTTCTGGGTTCGCTTTCACTTGCTGGTACATCGCTGAAATCGTTCGAGCCATTTCGCTGCCTGGGCTAAGATTATCCTGATCTTGATCCCACTGCATATTTGAAAACAAGATCTCGTATTGTGCATTTTTAAGCAAATTTGCAAGTTGGTCATACCCTGTCTTATCCCCGGGGGGTAAAACATAAAACTCAGGTGCCGGGTTGGGCATGAAGACGAACCCAACGAAATGGTTCCCGCAGAAGGGACTCTTGTAATCGGCAGGGTGAAATTCTCCACTTTGGACCACATCCATGACAGCTTTCAGTGGATCAGACATATCTGATTCATCGCACTGATACACAGGTTGAGTTGAGTATTGTAAGGTTTGATTTCCGTCCTGTGTATCGATCCACGCCATCTGTGTTTCGCTGCCGAAGCTCCCAGCCACTTCTTGTTGAGCATCTGAGAAAAATGGTCCTACTATAGCAGGTTCCGACCATCCTTCGGCTAAGCGGATGGTTTCCATCAAGACGTTTCCGCTGCGAGAGGTTCCGTAATTATCACTCCATTGGTCTGTAGCATAGACGAGGTGTGTCAGCTTGTTTTGATCTTCGAAGATCGATGGCCGGTTTCTGCATCTTGTAGCAGACACAACCTCAACGGGATTACTCCCAGATATATAAGATAATTCCTGATTCTTTCCACACCAGGCAGCCTCCAGGTCACCATTCTCGTTAGTGAAAACTTCAGCCGAGCTTCCCTCACCTATTGCCTGGAGCGCATTCCATTTTCCCTGCGAAAAGTTGGACAGAGAGATCGTTCCTGGTAAGTTCGGTGCTCCAGAAAGTACCAACCAAAATTCACCCGAAATACCGGCAGCCAGGCGTGGTTTGACGCTAATCTGGTTTGTTGAAAGGCAGCCTTGAACACGGGTTTCTGGTGTATTTACGCTTTCCCAGGTTGCATAACCGACAGACCCTTCTCCCGACTGCCATACTGCCATCAACGATCCATCCTCGGCAATGGCTAGCGCCGGCCAATCATTTTGACCGCTTGTTGTGTCTGTTGTACATGTCTCCACTGCTGTAGTCAGGCTGATCGGTTCTCCACACCCTCCGCTCTGGCAGATGTTGTACCAAATTTCTCCCTTTTCTGACCAGATTAAATAAGCTTCTCCGCCCTTTCCAAGCGCAACTTGCGGGTGCTGCGACAGTTCCTGTGGATTCTTGGAGACGTTGATTGGACCGATCCAGGCAGTGGCTCCTTTTGCCGCAACCTGCTGAATAGCGATCACGATCTCTCCAGATCCATTTGTCCAGGTCGTTGCCATCGCCTGCGGTCCCACTGCCAAACCCAGGGTCGTCCCATCTCCAACAATATCATTGGAGATCAATTGCGGCTCTTGCCAATGTACACCTTGAGTTGGGTTGCTCAAGTTGGTCGTAATAGTACCCGGGTAGATCGTCACAAAATCGGTACCTCGGTTTATAAAGGAGGCTAAAGCCAGGAATAACAGGCTAAAAATCGTTATAGTCACAATATCCTGCCAACGGCGTGGGGTGATCGCCAGAGGTTGTTCTGTAGTACGTTTTCGGCTCAACCAGGTGTAGATCAACCCGACCAAACCGCCGGGTAACCCATATATCGTTACCCCAGCTAGGATTAAGAATAACAGTCCTTCCCATCCCCTCGACACCGCTGATGCGAACGATTCCCACCGCCAAACCAGCACACCGAACAACGCCCCACCCAACACACTGGCCAAAAAATACCCCAGCCACACCATCCAGGCGTATCGTAGTCGGATGGTGATCATCGCTAAGACTGCCCCATTCAACAGCCCAAACAGGCCTCCCACTAGTGCAAAAAAGACGATGTAGGATGCCGGATCCCGTAAGGATCCATTGTTATAAAGGCTGATCAGCCCGATGAGCAGCAGTACGAAAACGACCAGGATGCCCTGGCTGATCCAGGTGGAATAGGCTCCGCCCCATAAATATCTTTTTTGGCTGCCCTCCCGGTCAATCTGGTGCAGTGAATAACCGCGAACTAACCCACCAATTGCGCCTCCCAACCCTACAGCAATAAAAATGATCAGGATTCCCCATACCAGCCGGATGAATGACTGCTCTTCAGGGATCAGGTTAATGATGAACCCAGGCAGTCCGCTTCTGAGGATGATAAAGGTCGCCAGGGCGCTGACAATGCCTCCCAGGATAAAGCCTCCCAGTCCAATCCAGAAACTGCGGCTATAAGATTGTTTCGATGGTTCCATTGCATTGTCCTCCCAGAAATTCAACTTCTCGTCATGTTTAAAGATCTACCTGGGTTACAAGAAAGATATTCGGTTGAATTCGAGTCTTCGAAAGTAATTTATTGTTACCGATTCACAACCAGGTTCTAGGTAATTTAGAATATTTAATTTCGGAACCATATCAGAATATCCAGGTGTACTATAGACGGGTTTTTCGAATTGATAGGTTGGATATTTACTAATTTTGCCTCGCAGATGTCATAATTCCAATGAGGTCACATAAAGGCGTGCTATCAAATATCGCAATTAGACAATGAAAACTTTTGGGCGGATCGATTAACCGATATGGCAAGTCATGGAGATTCCCATCAGATTATATCTCATGACCTGGACTGCTTAAATGGATTGAAATTTCACCTCGTTCTTTTATCCTTTCTGAGTCAAGCTTCATAATAATATCCTGGTACCCTACGCTACGTAGTAAATTAAAAATACTATAAGCTTGAACTTGATGATTTCGCGTTATCATTATATGCTTTGAAAGAATCGATTTTCTTGCTGAGATAAGACATGCCAACATTGTCAGAACGTCTCAAATCATTAGGAGTGCAGGTCGGAGCGAAAGACTTGCCCCAACCTCATCCGGCTAAGACCTTTCCGGTGGATGAGATCGTTGCCGGGCGTTTTATCGATACCGGCAATGGCAGCACATATCTTATCGAACAGGATTTTCCGGTCGATTATATTCACGGTCAGGTTGGGCTGCGTATCTCCACCACGCCCCTCACCATCGCTGAATGGGCTGGGGTTGTCGAAATTGCCGGGCAAAATCCTGAGGATCTGGTTTTTCTGGATACCGAGACCTCCGGTTTGGCTGGCGGCACTGGCACCTTTGCCTTCTTGGTTGGCGCCGGTCGCTACACCTCTGATGGATTTCACTTGGCCCAGTTTTTCATGCGCGATCCGCTTGAAGAACCCGCTCTGCTCCTTGCCTTCGAGGATTTTATCGCTCCTTGTCGCACGATTGTGAGCTTCAACGGAAAAGCCTTTGATATCCCCTTATTGGAGACTCGCTATACCATGCAGGGATGGAAGTCTCCATTTAGGGATTTCTCTCATGTAGACTTGCTCCATTTAGCCCGCCGCTTGTGGCGTGATCGTCTCCCTAGCCGGACCTTGGCTAATCTCGAAGTTCAAATTCTGCATGCTAACCGAACTGATGAAGAGATACCGGGCTGGATGATCCCCCAAATTTATTTTGATTACCTGCGCGATGGCGACGCTCGTCCACTTCAACGCGTGTTCTATCATAATGCCATGGATGTGGTCTCGATGGCGGCCTTGCTGAACCATACTTCGGCTTTGCTTGAGCATCCGTTCGCACTGCCAACCACCGACTCCATCGATCTAGCAGCTGTAGCCAGGCTTCTTGAAGATCTTGGTCACATCGAAAAAGCTGCTGAGCTCTATGAACATTGCCTTAGCTCAGACCTACCCGATGATATCCACACTGATACCTTGCTGCGCCTCGCCCTGCTGCACAAACGTAACAATAACTACCCGGTTGCCGTTCCACTATGGGAGCAAGCCGCCTCTCGTCGTAGGGTTGATGCCTTCGAGGAATTGGCCAAGTATTACGAGCACCATGCTTTAGACCTTGAGCATGCCATTAAATGGACCCTCGCAGCGCTTGAAGTGATCGAAACAGCTGGTTTCCCTTCCACAGAAACCGTGCTTTGGAAGTCGGAATTCCACCATCGTCTAAAGCGCCTCCAAAAGAAACTCTCCTCTCAGTCCGCATGAAATAGTTCATCTCCAGGTTGTTATAATAACCTCACTACCGTTGTAGCCGGGATCGTTGATCCCAGATTATTTAAAAATCTGCCCTGAGATTAGGGATAGTTCCTCTCTTCTCCCCTAAAACTCATTATTTGGTTGTTTGGTAAAGCGTTTGGGTGCTTCACTATTCAACTTTTAATCCTTCCCGAATAAAACATGCTTTCTGTTGTTAGAGGAGGTAGGCGAGTCTGGGTGTGGGTCTGGTATGTTCTTCTACCGGGAGGCGTTTCCTTCAGCTGGGAAGGGTATTTCATTTTCTTATGCGTCTCCATTTTTGAAATTATCACCTCACATTTTGAATGTGTAGAAGTTAATATTAAATCGGTGAGTATTTACCCTTGACATTTAGAACATTTGTGCTATTATATTATTGTAATTACTCACAGAAATCGAGAAAAAAACCGATTGATCTATATTGTAAAAGGCAGATTGCTTCTTCGGGCTTCAAAGTGTGGTAATAAGCATTGGATTCTGAGAACGCCCTCATCGCAATGACAGTTAATGGGAAATTATTATTCGAATTTGCTTACATTTTTACCTACGAGTGCGAACAGTGAGTAATTACATACTGTCATGGCTGGCTTCTGCCTGCAGGTTTTAATATCCGTCCTTCATTCTGCCCAACAGACGTGGGAACGAGTCGGCGTTCAAACACAAGGTGTCCCAATGTATCCGCGTTCCCACTCTTCGACATTAGATCACATTCGTTCCTCGTCGTTTTTATGCAGAAACAAAAGAGGTAGCCACTCGATTCTGTTGATTTGTTTCGATTTATTTTTTTATGGGTGAGCCAGTATATGCAGAAGGAAGGGTCAACCTGCTGAGCAGCCTTTGAACAAATCACGGATGAACAACTGGCTAAATTTCAATTGAAGACCGGCAAGCAGCGTATGGATAGCACGCAAATTGCCAGTAATATCGCCAGCATGGTCGTTTGCAGTTGTTGGTTGAAGTGCTCCAACGTGTTCAGAGGATGCTAGTGAAGCTGACCAGGCTCGTTATGCTGAACTGTTGAAACCCTTCATGCAAGGTCATCCTGGTTGGTATGTCTATCAGATGAAGCTATCCGAGTTTCCAGAGCACATTCGGCGCGTGGGTCTGGTGATGCATCAATTGCTGATGAATTGAAGCTGAACTATGCTCAATGTAAAGAATATCAAGTCTTGGAACGGGTATTTGGCGAGCATTATCGATTGGAAAAATCTGTAGTGGTCCCCAAAGCCCAAAAAGAGCTGGGCGCTAACAGTCTACAATCACCGGATGATTGGGAAGCCACTATTCGAGAGTTCGGCAGCGGACTGAAGCAAGGATACGTAGCCAATTTGTCCGAAACCTGTGATCCTGAAATCCATTTCAATTGATCACCAAGATCCAGGTAGCTCCAAACAGCACGGATGATACCAAACTCTTGTTGCATGCCTTGCCGGATTTGGCCAATCGCATCGACTTGGAAACACTTTATACCGATGGAGGCTATGGCAGTTCACAGGTCGATCAAGCTCTGACGGACAGAAACATTACTTTATTGCAGACCGGAATCCGTGGAATAAGCTTAGCCAGGAGAAGTTGAGTTTTGCTGATTTCATTTTCATCTAGACGAGACCGGTCGACCAATTCAAGTTACCTGCCCTATGGTCAGATTGCTCCAGTGAGGTGGATAGTCAGAAGAAAGGCTATGTTGCCAGATTTTCGGTCACAATTTGTGAAATTTGTCCATTCCATCAAGCCAAACAATGCCCCACCCGCTTTCGAAAGCGGAAGCATTTTACGGCTTATTTTTTTATGGGAACAAATACCCTTCTATTGTTCTTTATTTCTCCAAATTTTCAAGCTGGTTTCGTAATTTTGCCGCCGTCACCAGGTAGTCCGTCAGTTTCTCCTTCTCCTTCTGGACGATCTCTGCAGGCGCTCTTTCAGCAAACGAGCTTGCCAGCAACTTTTCCAGCCGGGCAGCCTGGTTTTCAGCTTCGCTCAAAGCTTTCGTGATCCTTTCCCGCTCTTCAGTCGTGTCCACCAGGCCTTCGAGTGGCAGGTAGATTTCCACCACCCCGATGGCGATCGCAATCTGGTTATCTTGCTTGGCAGGTAGGCTCGTGGAAATCTCGAACATCTCTGCATCAAGTTGCGCCAGTGCACAGATGGTAGCTGTTTGTTGGCGGAATAACTCGGTCTTTTTTCCCGCCGAAAGCAATGCTGGGATGCGTTTCCCTGGTTTCACGTTCTTTTCTGCCCGGATATTCCTTATTGACCGTACCGTCTCTTGCACTAGGTTGAAATCACTCACGCACATATCTTCCCATGCTTCCTTTTGGCGTGGTTCAGGCCAGGAGGCGATGATCAAACCTTCTCCCCACCCAGACGCCACTCCTGATAGCGGAGAATCCAACAATGCCTTCTTTAAATTACCCCACACCTCCTCCGTTACGAATGGGATGAAAGGATGCAGCAGGCGTAAACATAAGTCTAATACCCTTGCGAGTGTCTGGGCGGTATAGTATGCGCGGTTTCCCCCTTCTGCCATCTGGATTTTCGCTGCTTCAATATACCAGTCAGCAAACTCGCTCCAGAAGAATTCATAGATTTGCCTTCCAGCTTCGCCATACTGGTAAGTCTGGAATAGCCTCTCTGAATTCCGCACCAATTCTTGCACGTGTGCCCATATCCACGAGTTTGCCAGTGTCCACACAGGTTCGGCATTCGTGGGTGTTTTCACCTTCTCCAGGTTGGTCATAATGAAACGGCTGGCATTCCACACTTTATTGACGAAATTCCGGCTCGGCTCTGCCTGTTTTGGGTTTAAGTTTGAGTCTTTGCCAGGTGTTGAGCCCACCAGGAGCGTGAAGCGTAGTGCATCGGTACCCATTTCATCCATCACGATTAATGGGTCTATGACATTATCATTCGACTTGCCCATCTTCCGCCCGTGCTCATCGCGGATTAAACCATGCAGGTACACCTGGTTGAAAGGAATATTTCCGGTGAATTCTAAGCCGAATATGATCATCCTGGCTACCCAGAAAAACAGCAGGTCATACCCTGTTTCCATCATCGTCGTTGGATAGAAGTATTGGTAATCAGGTGTCTCTTCCGGCCAGCCTAATGTAGAGAATGGCCATAAACCAGATGAGAACCATGTGTCCAACACATCCGGGTCCTGTAAAATATCCTCACTGCCGCAGTGTGAGCATTGTGTGGGATCGTCCTTGGTAACTGTCAGCTCTCCGCAAGCTTTGCAAGCCCACACAGGTATCCGGTGACCCCACCACAGCTGGCGCGAAATGCACCAATCCTGGATATTCTCCAGCCAGTTGTAATATACCTTGGTGAAGTGTTCTGGCACGATAAGGATCCGCCCGCTTCGCACAGCCTCGAGAGCTGGTTTTACTAGCGTCTCCATCCGCACGAACCATTGGGTGGATATCATTGGCTCGATGATCTCACCACCTCTTTGTGAGCGTGGAACGTTGAGCATATAGTCTTGCTCCTTGATCACCAACCCTGCCTTCCGCATATCTTCCCACAAGTTCTGGCGGCATTCGAAGCGGTCCTGTCCCTGATAGGGTCCACCATTTTCATTAACCTTAGCCAATGTATCCAGGATTGAGATGATTTCCAGCCCATGCTTTTGCCCAATCTGGTAATCATTTGGGTCATGCCCGGGAGTGATCTTTAATGCACCTGTGCCGAATTCGCGGTCTACATATGCATCTGCGATCACCGGGATTTCCCTCCCCAGCATGGGAACGATCACTTTCCTGCCTACATACTTCTGGTACCTCTCATCTTCTGGGTGTACCGCCACAGCAGTGTCACCCAGGATGGTCTCAGGTCGGGTGGTGGCTACCGGGATATACTCACCGGTCGAGTCGGCTAACATGTATTTGAAGAAATACAGCTTTCCCGGTTCTTCTGAGTATTCCACCTCCAGGTCTGAGACAGCAGTTTTGAGTCCCGGTGACCAGTTGATCAGCCGCGGTCCGCGGTAGATCAAGCCTTTATCATATAGCCGTACGAATGCTTCCCGCACTGCGCGTGAGAGTCCTTCATCCAAAGTGAATCGTTCCCGCTTCCAGTCGCATGATGCACCCAGCCGTCGGATTTGGTCGGTGATAATACCTCCGTACTTCTCCTTCCACGCCCAGGTGCGTTTCAAGAACTCCTCACGCCCGATCTGTTCGCGGCTGAGACCTTCCCGCCGCAGTGACTTCTCTACCTGAAGTTGAGTTGCAATACCCGCATGGTCCGATCCAGGCACCCACAATGCCGGGATACCTTTCATCCGATGGTAGCGTATCATCAGGTCCTCCAGCGAAACAAACAGCGCCGAACCCAGATGCAGCTCACCGGTAATGTTGGGCGGCGGGATAGAAATCACATATGGTTTCCGGTTAGGGTTAAAGTCAGGTTTATTGGGATCATTATCCGGCTGAAAATAGCCTTTCTCTTCCCACCATCGGTATATTCTTCCTTCAGTGGACCTAAAGTCATATGCCTTGGGTAAATCAATCGCAGCCATTTCTGCCTCCTTCGATGTCTAATACATTAAACAAAAATCCCTTCATCCACTTGAGGACGAAAGGGATCCCTTCGCGGTACCACCTCAATTCACCAGTCAATCCTGGTGCACTCAACCCTGACCATCATCAGGTTGCGCTGTAACGGGCACTCCCGTGTCGGTCTACTCGTGCTTAATTCGGCATTTTCTTCGACATGACTACCAGGCGACATTCAGTGGGATTTGCTGAGCAAGGTTTCCAGCCAATGACCTCACACTCTCTAACAGCGCGTCAACCACCTACTCCTCCCGGGTTTGCATCGGGTAATAAATTCCCCCGATTATACTCATAATTCGAGATGCGGTCAATGAACATTAAGGAATTTTTACGGGAACTCATGACAAATAGACTTGACTTTTAGGTTTAATTTGTGCTATCCTACAGCACGTTGTAGAGATTGAAATGTATCCCTCAACACCTCTTCATAGCAATCGAAGAGGGTGAAATTAATAAATTAGTCTTTCAGGATCGGTAAAAAATGCAGCGTGAGCGTGTTGCAGATAACGTGTATTATTTCCAAAGTGATGTTTATGCTCAGGTGACTGCCGGAGCTGTAATTGGCCCGAATTGGGCTGTTGTCATTGATACCCTCGCCATCCCCGATGAAACGCTCCAGATCAGGGATTTTATCGAGCAGGAACTAAACCTCCCGGTCAGATATGTTGTAGATACACACTACCATGCAGATCATGCCTGGGGAAATTGCTTTTTCCCCGGTGCCACGGTCATCTCCCACACTTTAAGCCGCAAACAGCTGGCGGTAAAAGGGCAGCAATCCCTTGTAGAAGCCCGTAAACAAAATCCTGCCTTTCGCAGAGTAAAGATAGTCTTGCCTCAGCTCACTTTTGACGAAAGCTACCTGATTCTTCGCGTAGGGAAGAAAACTTTATCCATGTTCCCCCTGCCAGGTCCATGCGATGATAATATTGGTGTCCTTGTTGAGGAAGACCGGGTTTTATATGCTGGCGATGCCTTTATGGCGCTTCCTTACATCGTTGATGGAAATATCGACGACACCATAGCCTCCCTGAAGAAAATCAGCAAGATGGGCCTTGAAAACGTCGTTCCCGGTCATGGAGATATTGTCCTGAGGGGTGAGATCGATGGAGTGGTTAAAGAGAATCTGGCATACCTCTCTGCGCTTCGAAAAGCAGTCCGGAAAGCCGCCCGTAGGAAATACCCCATGGAGATTTTAGCGGAAATTGGGGTCGAAGATTGCGGTAAAAGCCGGGTCCTCATTGGTGGTCTGGCAGAGGAGCTTCATCGTCGCAACCTGCGCGCCTTGTATTATCAGATGTATGGTGAGCTGCCAAAAGATGGCCTGGCTGATGGCAGTGATGAATTTACCGACGACGAGCAAAATTAGGCATCCCTTACTGGGCTGCTTTTTGCTTTTTCGCTCGCAGTCCAACCACACGTTCATTGCCGTCAATCAGCCGTTTGATATTCGGTCGGAGAGACCATCCTAATGCCAAAAAAGCCAAAAGTCCATAAATCGCATATTGCCACGGGTTAAGACCCAACCAGGCTCGAAAAGCAAATACCACCGTGGAGACCAGGGCGACGCTGAGGGTGGTGATGGATGCATATCCCCCGAAATAGTAGACCAGGCCACAGATCGGTAGGATCACAAATAAACTTGGAAACCATAACCCAATCGACCCCCCCAGGCAGGTCGCTCCCCCTGCACCTCCGCGAAAACGCAACCACCCTGTCTCTGTGCGCTCTATCAGGAAAGCAGAATAGTTGTGACCAATTATGGAAAGAAAGGGAGCTAATACATCCATCCAAATGTGGCTTCCGGGTATTAACAGGTGGCTAAAGATAACCGCGCTCACCCCTTTAAGCGTATCAAAAATCGCCGTAGCCAAACCTGCCCACACCCCTGCAGCCCGCATGGCATTCGTTCCACCGGTCCTACCGCTCTCGACGGCGCGGATATCCTTACCAGTCGAGAGCTTTACGATGATCAATCCAAAAGGGATCGATCCAATCAAGTATGCTAATATCAATACGCCTATACGTGATAGTACCATTATATAAATCGATTCTCCTTCGTTACAACTGCCAACTGATTATACCCATGATATCTTCTATAGTATCTAATCTGGTTTGATAGTGACTGGTATCTCGAATCCATCAGAACCAACTTCCATTAGATATCCACGGCAGATCCATTCGGTGGCATTTTGATACCAGATTATATAGACGATGCCAGGAAAAGTTAACTGGTCTAAATCGGTGCGTGAAGGACGGTCGATACCATGGGGATGAGAGTGATATACCGCTAAAATCTCTAGTCCTTTATCCTCGATCGAAGTAAATGCTATAAGCTCTTCCTCCGGGTCCATACGAAATCTGAACGAATCGTGTAGCATATTTGTAATGGGTATGATTAACCTGGACTGATTTCCCACGCCGGCTATAAAACCACATGCTTCTTCGGGAGATTTGGCCATGACATCTGCTACCATGAAATTCCAGTGCTCTGTTGTTAAGTATATCCCAGATGATAGTACGTTCATCGGATGACCACTGCAGCTCCCCACGCAATAAGGATACTAATGACAGGCTCAGCAATTACACTGCGATAAGGCTTTTGTTCGATCAGGTTACAGAATAAGCTTATTAATGCATAAGATGGACCTAACAGCACTAATCCGAAAGTCACTGGCGTCAGTGGCCAATAATTAAATGCTGCTGTGATTTGTCCGATCACGAAAGCAATGATCATCAATTCATATATTGTCCATTCCCCATGTAATCTCAAGTTTGTCACTCTGAGGCTCACCAGCCATGCTGCAAAAACGATCGCTGGTACATTGAATAATAAACGCACCCCTGCCACGCGTAGTGCTCCTGCAAAAACAAGGAATATGGCAAATGATACAGCAGATAGGGCGGCATTGGCGAGTGGAAAGCGAATATCTTGTGGGTCAACGGCGATATATTCAGCGATTAAGACCAATACCAATATGAACGCTCCACTTACCAGGCCCAACCACCAGCCCAATCCCACTGGCACTCCACCAAGCAGAATTCCGATGACCAGGGCTGTCAGCGCAGGTAAAATTGCATGTACGATGCTTTGCTTTTCCCGAGCCGCTGGATGGCTGCTCATTAGCCAGTTTGAACCTGCTACGGTCATGAACGCCACCAGCATGGCGGTGATCAGGTTAACATCAATAGTTAACTCGACATACAACCCAGGCAGCTGACTGGATATCTGCCAGCTCGGTAATGTGATAAACCTCGCCAGTGTATAGCTTAAGACGATCATCGCTGCTAAAACGCTCAAATGATCGATATTGGGAAGATTTTGCCCACGAACCTGAACTTCCATATCCTGATTTTACTCTTCCAGTGGTAAATCACCAAGAACCATTATTTCCTTGACGTATTTCTACCAATCGCTTACGATTATTCAACAGAGGGTGCTATGCGAATCGGCATGATGGCTGATCTTTATAAACCACATATTAGCGGGGTGACGAATTCCATCGAATTAACCAAACACTGGCTGGAAGACGCAGGCCATGAAGTATTTATCTTCACTTTTGGTGATGATGAAGTTGTTGATGACGAAAAGAATGTTATTCGCACAACCGGCTTGGCTGTAGTAGACACTGGTTTTTATCTAAATCTCCGCTACAACTCCCAAGCGCGACACCTGCTGTATTCGATGGATATCACCCATGTTCATCATCCATTTGTCAGCGGAACCCTTGCTATGCGGTATTGTTCTCCCAGGAACATACCCATCGTCTTTACCAACCATACTCGTTATGACCTTATGACCCAGGCTTATATCCCCCTGCTTCCTGAATCGATCGGTGACGCTGCTCTAAAAGCATATTTATCACCGTTCTATCGGGCTTGTGACTTGGTCATTGTGCCATCCCTTAGTATGCGACAAATTTTGGTTGATCATTTTGGTCTGGAGGCTCCTGTTGAAGTCATCCCAAACGGTGTAGACCTAGCTTTATACCACGAGAAAATCCAACCAATCGACCGTACCCAATATGGTTTTGCACAGGATGATGTGATCTGTATTTATGTAGGGCGTCTCTCACCTGAAAAAAACCTGTCTTTACTCCTCAGAGCCTTTTATGGCGTTGCCATGACTTATGATCATGTGCGTTTGCTCCTGGTTGGAGAAGGTCCCGAACGGGAAAATTTAGAAACCTTGATAAAGCATATGGGAATCAGCACCAAGGTATTTTTTACCGGTTTAGTAGATTATAAGCAGATTCCTGCTTACCTGACTTCATCGGATATTTTTGTGACCCCTTCCAGTGCAGAAACATTCGGTCTATCCACGGTAGAAGCAATGGCTGCTGGTCTACCTGTCCTGGGGATAGATGCCCCTGGTACTCAGGACATTATTGAAGATGGTGTCACCGGACTGATGACCACAGATGACCTGTCAGTTTTCACCGCCAAGCTAATATTTCTATCGACTAACCATGAGCTTCGGCGAGAGATGGGGCTTCGGGCACGAAGAGAATCGGAGAAGTATGATATAAAATCTACCACTGGTGCTTTACTTCTTCAGTACCAGCGACTTGTTGAAGTAACAAAACGAGGCAAGAAAGGTCCTCGCTATAAATTCAACCGTTTTCTGGATAGGTTTGAATGAAATCCACTGGTAAACCATTAGGACGGCGGGGTGAAACCATAGCAGCAGACTACCTTGAGGCAAATGGCTATTCATGCCTGTCTCGGAATTGGCGTTCCCCTTACGGTGAAATAGATCTTATCGCTTCCCATGATGGTGTGATCGCCTTTGTAGAAGTCAAGACCCGCATGAGCAGAACCCTTGGACCCCCAGAAATATCGATTACCGCTCGAAAGCGGGATCACATGCGCGATACAGCTGAATATTATATTCAACAGCATCCTGAGCTCACTAATGATTGGCGCATCGATGTGATCACGGTTCAGATTCAACCAGGCGACTTACCCCCATTGATTGATCATTTTGAGAATGTCATCTCTTGATTTACCTGGTGGGGAGCAAACCAGGGAGATCGAAGTAGTAAAAATACCACTTGTTGTTGTTCTCGGTCCAACTGCGGTCGGTAAAACCGAGATTGCTATTCAACTTGCTGAAAAACTCGATGGGGAAATTGTCTCCGCTGATTCGAGGCTATTTTATCGTGGTATGGATATCGGGACCGCCAAACCGACAGTCCAAGAACGCACTCGAATTCCTCATCATTTAATCGACCTGGCTGATCCGGATGAATTACGGAGCCTCGCTCTTTTCCAATTGGAAGCTAATAAAGCGATCCACAGCATAGACATGCGTCATCACCTACCAATTTTGGTGGGCGGGACGGGACAATTCGTACGCTCTGTGATCGAAGGCTGGAAAGTACCCGCAGTAGCACCTGATTCTCATCTCCGCAAAGTACTCACTGATTGGTCCAAGCTTGTTGGACCCGCGGTTCTCCATTCCAAACTAGCGATTTTAGACCTCGTTGCAGCAAATTCTATCGACCCCACAAATGTTCGCCGTACTATCCGTGCGCTGGAAGTCATACTTTCTACGGGTAGGCGTTTCTCTGATCAAAGGGAAAAAGGGCATCAGCTTTATCAACCACTACAGTTAGGATTATTCCGACCTCGCGCAGAGTTGTACCAGCGAATAGACAACCGGATTATAAAAATGTTTGCAAACGGTTTCATCGAGGAAGTACAACGATTATTAGACCGGGGATATTCACCAGATTTACCAACCTTATCGGCTATTGGTTATGCCGAGGTGATTGCCTACTTACAAGGAAAAATTACTTTGGATGAAGCAATCATGCTAATCAAGCACCGGACCAGGATATATGTCAGGCGTCAGGCAAATTGGTTCAAAGCGGACGATCCAGATATCCACTGGTTTCAAGCAAATAACCGTACGGTCGAGGAAATGAAGAAACTGGTTGATGATTGGCTTAAATCGACCTATCCATGAATGAATCCATTTAATCCTCCAGCATAAAAGATAAATAATTGATTTCCTGATTGACATTCACCCTGGAAATATCTATACTAATAATAACCATTCAACCAGTGATTTAATCGAAGGAGGAAAACAATGGAGGATCATCCGTGGTTTAATCTTTATGATAAAGGTGTCCCTCACCATATTGATTATCCGGCAATACCGCTGTTTGGGTTATTGGAAGATTCAGCTAAAAAATATCCGAATAGCGTTTGCACTTTTTTCAAAGGAGCAGTATTAACCTATCGGGAAGTGAATGAGCTTACCGATCGATTGGCTGCCGGTGTGGCAGAACTCGGTGTTAAGAAAGGTGACCGGGTTGGCATTTTTATGCCCAATACACCTCAATTTGTGCTCACATTTTTCGCCATCCTTAAGGCTGGTGGGGTTGTGGTATCAGTAAACCCCCTTTACAAGCCCAAGGAAATTATTCACCAGGTGAATGATGCTGGTATCGAGGTAATGTTTGTGATGAGCAACTATTACAAGGTAATAAAAGAAGCTCAGCCAAACACGAAAATCAAGAAAATCGTCGTTACCAATATAAAAGATTATTTTCCTCCTATCACGGCGATTTTGTTCGGCCTCGCAAAAGAGAAAAAAATGGGTTTCCGGGTAGAGTTATCAACAGGAGATATTTGGTTCAAAGATTTGCTTTCGCGTCACACCTCAAAAGAGCGACCGAAGCTGGAGATCGGACCTGAAGATATCGCCATCTTCCAATACAGCGGAGGTACCACTGGGATATCTAAAGGTGCAATCGCACTACATCGAAATCTGGTCGCCAATGCTCTCCAGGTACGCAGTTGGATAACGAATGCAGAGAATGGAAAAGAGACTGTCCTGATGGCGATCCCGCTTTTCCATGTGTATGGCATGGTGGCAGGCATGTTATTTGCGATTCATACAGGTGCAGGTATGGTCCTGGTACCCAACCCTCGCGATATGAAAGATGTGCTCACCAGCATCCAGAAGTACAAAGCATCCATATTCCCTGGCGTTCCCACGCAGTACAATGCCATCAATAACAGTCCAGACGTCATTGCCGGCAAATACAATCTAAGTTCAATCAAGGCGTGCATATCCGGCTCGGCACCGTTGATGCGCGAAACGAAGGAGAAATTTGAAGCATTAACAGGTGGAAAATTGGTTGAGGGGTATGGATTATCTGAAGCACCGACAGCAACCCATTGTAACCCACTGTACGGAGAAATACGCACCGGTTCGATTGGTTTACCGTTACCCGATGTTGACTGCCGCATCATAAGCTTGGACGATGGGGTTACCCCACTCAAAATCGGTGAGGAAGGTGAGTTGTGTATCAAAGGTCCACAGGTGATGAAAGGCTACCATAATATGCCCACCGAGACAGCCAACACTATACGCGATGGCTGGCTGTATACCGGTGACATTGCAAAAATGGATGAAGATGGATATTTCTATATTGTCGACCGTAAGAAGGAGTTGATCAAGCCGGGCGGTTATCAAGTTTGGCCACGGGAAGTTGAGGAGGTAATATCCACCTATCCAAAAGTGCTCGAAGTCGGTGTAGCTGGTGTCATGGATGCATATCGTGGTGAGACGGTTAAAGCTTGGGTCGTATTAAAACCAGGAGTGGATGCCTCGGAAGAGGAAATCCGTGACTATTGCAAACAAAATATGGCACCATTCAAGGTTCCCACGCAGGTTGAGTTCAGATCAGAGCTCCCCAAGACAACGGTCGGAAAGGTACTCCGGCGCGAGTTGGTGAGGGAGCACAATGAACAAAAAGAAAAAATAATCGTAAATAATTAATTTGAGACCGATTAAGAATAAATCCGCCGGAGTGAGCTTAACGCATTTCCGGCGGATTTTAAAATCTACCCAATTTATGCAGCCAATTTATTTACCAGGGTTGTTAGAAGGTTCGGTTCTGCAAGATGAATCCGCAACACTCGTTTTCCACGCGCCTCTAATGCTTCAATATCACCAAGCGCCTGTCCATGTATTAAAGTACCAAAACTTAGACCTTCGTTTGGAATTTCCACATCAGTCTTTGGCTCGGCGGTGATCACCAGAAATAAGCCGTTATTTGCTCCACCTTTATGCAGCTGACCGGTTGAATGCTGAAAGCGTGGTCCAAACCCAACGGTCGTTGCCAATCTCGTATGTTCTCTAACCCATGAACGCAGTTTCTGTAAATTGGAATCACTCCTAGCATCTCGCATGATATAGCCATTTATGGCAACATAGTCCCCTGGTTTACCTTCACCAAGGAATTTCTCCACAATTTGTTTGATACCCTTACCATCCGGGTCGATATTTCCATATAAGGAAATCCCCGATTCCTTTGCAAACGGCTTATCTTCGATAAATTGATTGTGCCCCTTGTAGTACGTAATCTTCTCAATGGTCCGGTTCTTGCTATCTTGGACGTCTGGCTGATCAAATGCATTCACCCCTAGAATTGAACATGCTGTCGCGATAGCTAACTCCCATTTATAAAACTCTGCTCCCAATGCATAATTATCGGTGAAATCCTGCGTTAATACCGGGTTTCCGGCCTTTCTCAGCGGACTGATCTTGCTATCATACTTACCAGAACGCCTTAGATATATAAACAACCTGTCATTCCCGTATAAATCTGGTTTTGCTGGTTCCTCTCCAGAAATTGGTATTATCCCTTTCTCCTTCTTACCGCTACTCTCTGCAACAAGTTGTTCCAACCATGTCCCGAACGAAGTGATTTCCGGGTCTGCGATGATGGTCAATTTATCTCGCCCATGGACAGCGGCTTCTCCAATGACGGCTCCCAGTACGACTCCGGGATTGCGCCCAATCGGTTGATGTTGGTTGCAATCCGACATCATCCAGGATGCGCATTCAAGGATTCTTTCGACATCAACACCCATCAGAATGGCTGGCACTAGTCCGAATGCCGTAAGTGCCGAGTATCGTCCGCCAACTTTTGGATCAGCCAGGAATATCTTGCGGAAGTTTCGCTCAAAAGCCAGCTTTTCTAGTGAAGTACCCGGATCGGTGATGGCAATAAAATGCTCCGGGGCTTCATTATGCACCGAGCGGACTGCCCGCTCCCAAAAATAATCCAGCATGGCGTTAACTTCCGCTGTTCCACCAGATTTACTGGACACGATATACAGTGTCTTTCTCACTGGATTTTTTTGAGCTGCCCGCAGTACCTGGGCAGGATCCGTAGAGTCAAGAATTGTAAGTTTTAATCCGCCAGAATCCTTAAAGATCAGGCTTATTACTTCTGGGGTTAATGAGGAACCCCCCATACCTAATACCAATGCATGTGAGTAACCGGCAGAATCAATTTCCTTCGCAAATTTATTTAATCCAGCCAGCATAGCTTTGCTCGATTCGGGCAAATTCAGCCAACCCATCCGGATACGCACCTCGTCCTGGCCTTTAGGGTCATTCGTCCAAAGAGAGCCATCCGATGAATAGAATCGGCTTAGAAACTGATCTGCCCCAAATTGGGAAATTCGCACAGATACGGACTTAGCTAATGGTCCGATTTCGACCAATGCAGCTTCTCGTCGAATTTTTACTGATTCGATCAGAGAATTATATGATTCTGAAAAAGCCTGCACTCCTTCCTCTTCCAGTTCCTGGGTCACCTTCCTCATCGATACCCCAACTGTTTCAAGATCGGAAAAATCTTTTCTCGCTTGGTCAAGGTTCTTTTCAATACTTAGCTGGACTTTGCCATGGTCGCGGAAGGCATCCAATGTTTGTGGTGGAACTGTATTGACCGTGTGATTTCCAATTAATTCATCCACGTACATTGTGTCAGGATATGCTGGATTCTTGGTGCTTGTAGAAGCCCACAATGGACGTTGAATTTTCGCCCCTTTAGCTTGAATTATTTGAAAACGCTCGCTTTCAAACACTTTACGAAATTCCTCGTATGCCAGGCGCGCATTTGCGATGGCAATTTTTCCCAACAGCGATTTGGCAATCTGAGCCTCCTTTCCAGACGATTTGATGATGGGCTCAAGATACTTATCAACCTTGGAATCAATCCGCGAGACAAAGAATGATGCAACCGAATTGATATTATCGATTGGTTTTCCAGCTTTGATCCTATCTTCCAAACCAGAAAGGTATGCGTCCATTACCTCCTTGTATCGGTCAATTGAAAATATCAGGGTAATGTTGATATTGATCCCGGCTGCAATCGATTTTTGAATGGCCGTCAGTCCCGGTTTTGTAGCTGGAATTTTGATCATCACATTCGGCCGGTTTACAATATCCCACAAGCGTTGTGCTTCAACAATCGTTTTCTCGGTTTCGTATGCTAGATCGGGTCGAACTTCCAGGCTGACAAACCCATCACCACCATGAGTCTTATCAAACAAGGGTCTCAATAAATCTGCCACCCGCTCGATATCTTCAATCATTAATAGCTCAAGGATTTTATTATCATCATACCCCGCCCACGCCATCGGGATCAATGCAGAATCATAATCTTTAGATTTAGCTATCGCATGGTTAAAAATACTAGGATTAGAGGTTAATCCCCGAATGTCACCCTGATTGATCAACGCAGCCAGATCACCGTTTACCAGGATGCGCCGCTCCATATAATCGTACCAAATAGACTGACCCAGGTCAGTTAGTTTATTTAATGAGACCATTTTTCACCTTTTCTTTAAAATCCAGCTTCTTCGATCTTATATACCTTGTTGACCCGACGAACATGGCGTTCTTCATTTGAGAACTTTGCCGTAAGGAAGGCGCTGACTAATTCCCTTGCTAATTCTGCACCGATTACGCGCGCCCCCAGGCATAATACATTCATGTTATCATGCTCAACTCCCTGGTGCGCTGAATAAGTGTCATGGCAAATACCAGCATATATTCCTTTGATCTTATTAGCGGCGATGCATGCACCCACTCCGGATCCACAAATTAGGATACCTCGGTCCGCTTCACCCCTCATGATTGCCACCCCCAATTTCTCTGCATAATCAGGATAATCTACAGCTTCAATGCTGTCTGTTCCAAGATCGATCACTGTATAGCCATCTGCTAGTACAACTTCTTTTATGATGTTTTTTAAAGCATAACCACCATGATCACAAGCAAGTGCTATCTTCATTCTACTCTCCAAATATTCGATGACCATCCGAACCCTTTGTTATATTACTTATCCTATGACTTATTATTGAGCATAAGTTCCTGTGCTCGCTTGATGACATTATCGACAGTCAAACCATAGTGCTCGAAGATCGTTTTATATGGTGCGGAAGCCCCGAAATGCTCAACTGAAATGCACGTTCCTCGATCACCCACCCACTTTTCCCACCCTTGCGAAACTGCTGCCTCTACAGAAAGGCGTAAAGGTATTTCTGGAGGGAGCACCTGGTTCCGGTATGCTTCATCTTGAGCTCGGAACAGTTCCCAGCTTGGAAACGAAACTAGCCTCACATTGTATCCTTCACTGGCTAAAATCCCGCCAGCCTCGGTTATTAAGCTGACTTCTGATCCGGATGCCATCAGGATCAATTCAGGTTTAGTATCACCCATATCTGCCAGGATGTACGCTCCTCTTTTCAATCCTTCTGCTGGAGCATAGATGGTGCGATCAAGGATCGGAACAGCCTGGCGAGTTAATATCAATGCAGTCGGCCCATGCCGCCTTGTGATTGCAATCTTCCAGGCTTCTGTCACCTCATTGGCATCGCCAGGTCTTATCACGACCAGGTTCGGGATCGCTCTTAGTGCTGGTAAATGCTCGACCGGTTGGTGTGTCGGTCCATCCTCCCCTAGACCGATGCTATCATGGGTGTAGATCCAAATACTGGGATAATTTGATAATGCAGACAACCTTACCGCAGGACGCATATAATCAGAGAAGATCATAAACGTCCCACCATAGGGGATAACTCCACCATAAACGGACATTCCGTTAATCAGTGCTCCCATACCATGTTCACGAACACCAAAATGGAAATACCTTCCTTGAGGGGTCACGTCCTGAAAATCCTGGCTATCTTTGATCCAGGTATCATTCGAAGGTGTCAGATCTGCTGAACCTCCGATTAATTCCGGTAGGTGAGGTGCAAGTGCATTGATCACCTTCCCTGATGCCGCTCTTGTAGCCATACCTTTTAGGTCGGCCGGGAAGCAAGGTAATTCAGCCTCCCAATTCTCTGGCAGCTCACCCATCATTCGCCTTTCAAGTTCCGTATCCAGCTGAGGGTATTCCTCCAGGTAGGATTTCAACTGCTGACGCCATAATCTCTCTGCTTTTTCACCTTGTTTAATCGCTTTCCTGAAGAACTCAAAGACGTCTTCAGGAACGTAAAATTTCGGTTCGAGTGGCCAGCCGAGGTTTTTCTTGGCTCCGTTTAATTCTTCATCACCGGGAGCTTCTCCATGTGCTTTGGCAGTATCCTGCCGGGTCGGAAGACCATACCCGATATGCGTCCGGCACAAGATCAACGACGGGCGGGGATCTTTTTGAGCCCTGGAAATCGCCCGATAAACGGCAGCAGTATCGTTGCCATCTGGTAGTTTCTGCACATGCCATTTATAAGCAGCAAACCGAGCCGCACGGTCCTCAGTAAAAGCGAGGTCGGTGCTACCATCAATGGATATATGATTATCATCGTAAAGGTAAATAATTTTACCCAGCTTGAGATGACCGGCGATGGAAGCTGCCTCAGATGCAACTCCTTCCATCAAATCCCCATCGGTCACAATCCCATAAATATAGTGATTGATCACTTCATAACCAGGTCGATTAAACTCAGCGGCCATATGTGCTTCGGCAATCGCCATACCAACCCCATTCGCAAACCCCTGCCCAAGTGGCCCAGTCGTCACTTCTACTCCTGGGGTTAATCCGTATTCCGGGTGACCTGGAGTTTGACTGCCCCACTGCCGAAAATTCATCAATTGCTCCAAAGAAAGGTCGTAGCCCGTCAGATATAACAGTGCATATAGAAGGGCAGAGCCATGTCCACCGGAGAGAATAAAGCGATCTCGCCCAGGCCAGTGGGGGTCGCGAGGATTAAACCGCAAGTGGCGTGTCCATAAGGAAAATGCCATAGCTGCAGCACCCATTGGTAACCCAGGGTGACCAGAATTCGCTTTTTGGACGGCGTCCGCTGCTAAAAAACGAATAGTGTTGATCGCCCGATTCTCCAGATCTTTAGATGCTTTCATGCCTTCCTCCCATATTAATGATTGGCATATTTTACCGTTAAAGCACTCAGATGGTTATCTTTCATACTAATACCCGTGACAATTATCACTAGTCTTGTATGTACTTATCCACTGGTATAGTTAATCTGGTTCGACAATAATATATTGACTATCTTTTTAGATGTTACATTCTAATCTTTGTTACAGTTCCTTGGTCACAAATTGAATACCTGGTATTTTTGGCATATTTTTTGGAAAATTTATTCTAAAAAACCGGACATCCCGGCAGTATTAATTTAAGAGGAGGTTTGTATGGCGGAAGCCACAATGCAAGCACGAGCTCCAACTATTTTCGACCGAGTAGTGAATGCGACACCCGGAAATTCCCGCTTGGAAATGTGCATCCAGTGCGGGACATGCGGCGGTTCATGCCCTTCTGGTGCAGATATGGACCACACTCCCCGAGCCTTATTCGCAATGATCAAAGCGGGGATGGAAACCCAGGTGTTAAGCAGCAACACTCCTTGGTACTGCGTCTCGTGCTATTACTGCACGGTACGCTGTCCTCAGGAAGTTCATGTAACTGATCTCATGTACACCCTTAAGAGGTTTTCCATTCAAAAGAATTATTTCAAGGACTCCTCTTCCGCAGATGCCCCCCCATTTTCACAGACCTTCATGCACTATGTAGAAAACTACGGTCGCAGTTTCGAGATGGGATTAGCTACCTGGTACCACCTGACCTATCATCCTTTGGATATGCCAAAAATAATGCCCATGGCATTAGGTCTATTACGTAAAGGTCGAATTGATTTAACCCCCACAAAAATAAAGGATATAGATGGGTTGAAGGCAATTCTGGCAAAAGCCAAAGAGCTGGAGGGTGAGATATGAAATACGGATATTATCCCGGCTGCTCGCTTGAAAAGAATGCTTCCTCCTATAATGTTTCCACATTGGCCGTAGCAAAACCTTTGGGAATCGAATTCCAGGAGCTGGACGATTGGAATTGCTGCGGAGCATCCGAATATATGACCCTTAACCGCATGGCAGCTTATGCCCTTATCACACGCAACCTGGCACTGGCTGAAAAACAGCTTACCAATGGTAAGCAGGTTGTAGCCCCTTGCAGTATGTGTTTTCTAAATCTGACCAAAGCAGACCATTATCTGGCAGATGACCCAGATTTAGCGAAAAATATTAACCTGGCATTGGGTGCAGGAAACATGCACTACACACCTGGCTCAGTCAAAACCAGGCATTTACTTGAGATTATGATCGAGGATATCGGCCTCGAAGCCATTTCTGAGAAAGTCACTAAACCCCTTAGTGGATTGAAAGTGGCTGCATATTATGGATGCTTGATCACCCGACCTGGCTATTTATCGAAATTCGATGACTATGAATATCCAATGTCCCTTGACAAGCTCATGAAGGGACTTGGCGCTACCGTTGTCGATTACCCCATGAAGGCTCACTGCTGTGGCGGTCACATGACGCAGATCAGCCAGGCTGTAGCTCTTGAGCTGATTCGCCAGCTACTCCAAAACGCTGCTGAATATGAAGCAGATATGATCGTGACCCTTTGCCCAATGTGCCAGCTCAACCTGGACGCCTACCAAGCGGATGTCAACCGATTCTTCAAAACTAAGTATCACATACCCATACTGTATTTCACTCAGATGATGGGCCTTGCTTTCGGTTTATCAGCATCTGAGCTGGGCATCGGGAAAGAGCTGGTGGATGCACGACCTGCCCTGGCTAAAATTGGAGTACAGGTCCCCGAACCCGAACCTGCCAAGAAGAAGAAACCTTCCAAGGAAGAGCTTCCAATGCCACGTATGCCGGAGGAGAGTTAGCCATGACAGAAAAAATTGGTGTATACGTTTGTCATTGTGGTAGTAATATCGCCGGCACAGTCGATGTAGCAGAAGTCGCTAAATGGGCAGCTGAGCAGCTTAAGCACCGCGGGGTCGTTATCGCCCGGGATTATAAGTTCATGTGCTCGAGTCTGGGGCAAGAGCTTATCGAGAAGGATATCAAAGAGCTTGGATTAACCCGCGTTGTTGTTGCAGCATGTTCACCCCATCTCCATGAAAAAACATTCCGTAATGCTTGCAAGAATGCCGGACTTAACCCATACTTGTGTGAATTAGTCTCGATCAGAGAGCAAGTTTCCTGGGTCCATTCAGATAAAGTTGCAGCAACCGAAAAATCAAAGGCAATCATCTCCGGTGGCGTCGAACGCATAATCTGGCATGAACCGCTTATCCCCCTTAAAGTACCCATTCATCCGGATACTTTAGTAGTCGGCGGTGGTATTGCTGGCATCCAGGCAGCGCTCGAGATTGCCGATGCAGGTTACCATGTAGTGATGGTGGAACGTGAACCATCCATCGGTGGGCACATGGCTCAATTCGATAAAACCTTCCCCACCCTTGACTGTTCAGCCTGCATCCTCACGCCAAAGATGGTTGATGTTGGAAATCATCCCAACATAACTTTGCTGACCTGGGCAGAAGTCACCCATGTGGACGGTTATGTGGGCAACTTCCAGGTCACCATTCGTCAGAAACCTCGCTATATCGATACTGCGCTGTGCACTGGGTGTGGCATATGCCAGGAAAAATGCCCAAAGAAAGTCGTCGATGAGGTGTTTGAAGCTGGTCTCGGTTACCGCAAAGCTGTCTACACCCCGTTCCCTCAGGCAGTACCAAAATTCCCGGTGATTGACTACGAAAATTGTACTTTCTTCCAGAAGGGAACCTGCAAAGCTTGTGAAAAATTCTGCCCGACCAATGCCATCGATTTCAACCAGCAGGAAACCATGCTGCAAATCGATGTAGGACAGATCATCCTTGCCACTGGTTATGACCTGTTTGACGCACGTCGCATCCCGCAGTACGGGTATGGTCGCCTGGCCAATGTGTTCTCGAGCCTGGAATTTGAACGGTTAACCAACGCAGCCGGTCCAACCGGTGGTAAAGTTTTCTTACGGGACGGGGTTACTGTTCCAAAAACCATCGGCATTGTCCATTGCGTAGGCAGCAGAGATAAGAATTACAACAATTACTGTTCCAGCATCTGTTGCATGCAGAGTCTTAAATTTGCCCATTTAGCTAAAGAGAAAACAGGTGCTGAAGTCTATAATTTCTATATCGACATCCGTACACCTGCCAAAGCTTATGATGAGTTCTACCAGAGGATTATGGAGGAAGGGACGCACTTTATCCGTGGTCGTGTAGCTGAAATTACGGATGCAGCCCGGAATCCTGGTGAAGAAGGCAAGCTGATCATCCAGGCAGAAGATACCCTTATTGGGAAACAGCGCCGTATCCCGGTGGATATGGTTGTTTTATCGGCTGGATTGGAACCCCGCCACGATGCCAAGGCGACAGCTCGGTTATTTGGTCTCTCTTGCAGTGCGGACGGCTGGTTCATCGAGCGCCACCCGAAATTAGATCCTGTAGCTACGATGACTGAAGGCGTGTACATTGCCGGTGTCGTACAGGGACCCAAGGATATTCCTGCAAGCGTGGTCCAGGGTGCAGCTGCAGCCGCCCGTGCACTGGGTAAAATTCAACAAAAAGAAGTCGCCATGGAACCTATCCGGGCAACCATTAACCAGGATAAGTGCTCAGGCTGCCGGATCTGCAACAATCTGTGCCCCTTCAATGCCATCCTGTTCCATGATGACAAAATGGTATCCGAAGTGAATCCAGCCTTGTGTCAGGGATGTGGTACTTGTGTAGCAGCCTGCCCCGCGGGTGCAATCAGTGGTACAGGCTTCAGCGATCAGCAAATCCTGGCTCAGCTCGAAGGGCTCTTATTGCTGAATATCAAACGACTTGAACCAGAGCCTGTGCCGGCATAAGAGGAGAACAATATGAGCGATCAATTTGAACCTGTAATAATCGGTTTCACTTGTAATTGGTGTAGTTACCGCGCCGCAGACATGGCAGGTACAGCCAGGATGAAATATTCACCCAACATCCGCTTGATCCGCCTGATGTGCTCCGGACGACTTGACCCGACTTTTGTGCTGAAGGCATTTGCCGGAGGAGCAGACGGTGTCATGATCACAGGCTGCCATCCCGGTGATTGCCATTACGTGGAGCAGAACTACAAAGCATTACGCCGCTTCATCATCCTCAAGAAAACCTTACAGCAAATGGGCATAGAGGCTGGTCGGATTAAGCTACTCTGGGCAAGCGCCGCAGAAGGTGCCATATTCACCGATGAAGTCAATAAATTCGTCGAACAGGTGCGGGCTCTCGGGCCATTAGAGTGGCCGACCAGTGGCGGTGGTATGGAGAAGATGTTTGCGATGCCCGAACATATGCTCGTGGAGGAGGTGACTGCATGAGCACCAACGGAAAACCGAAATTCGCTATGTACTGGGCATCTGCCTGTGGTGGTTGTGAAATCGCTGTGCTTAATATTCATGAGAAAATCTTGGATGTTGACGCCAATTTTGAGGTGGTCTTCTGGCCTGTGGCAATGGATGCCAAGTATAAAGACGTGGAAGGCATGGAAGATGGCTCAATCTTGTTAACCCTCTTTAACGGTGCTATTCGGAATGATGAGAACGAACATATCGCTAAACTCCTGCGCCAGAAGTCGAAAATACTGGTTGCCTTCGGATCCTGCGCCAACGAGGGCTGCATGCCCGCACTTGCGAATCTCAGCAATATCCAGGAAATTGTCGATACGGCATTCTCTACTCCGACTACGGACAATCCGCAGAATTTGCGTCCAAATACCTCTTTCATGGTGCCAGAGGGAGAGCTCACTATCCCTACTTTGTATCCGGTGGTCAGGACGTTGGATCAGGTGGTACCGGTGGATTATTACATGCCCGGGTGCCCGCCTGAATCACATCAGATCGCTGCGGTGATCGACCTGGTGATACAGGTTCTGCAAGGGAAAGCTGAGCTGCCTCCTGCAGGATCGGTAATCGGTGCGGGTAATTCAACAGTGTGTGATGATTGCCCCCGCACGAGGAACGAGAAGAAGATCAAGAAATTCGAACGCATTCAGAACATCATGATCGATCCGGAATTGTGTATCCTTGAGCAAGGTGTACTCTGCAGTGGACCTGCGACCCGCAGTGGCTGCACTGCTCTTTGCCCGAAGGCTGGTTCACCGTGCATTGGTTGTTATGGACCTGCTGAAGGTGCGGAAGATTATGGATCCCGCTTGATGACTGCAATCGCATCCGTGATAGATAGCAACGATCCAGCTGAAATTGAACGCATTTTTGAAGGTATCCCAGATCCAGCCGGGCAGTTTTATCGCTTCAATCTGGCTGGCTCGCTGCTGCGCTTCAGCAAATCCGCGTGGAAAGGATAACCGGAGGAGAAACCTATGCAAAGAATATCAATTGATCCCATTACCCGGCTGGAAGGCCATGGAAAGATCGAAATTTTCCTCGATGACGAGGGTAACTTCGCCAATTCCTACTTCCAAATCCCCGAATTACGCGGTTTCGAACGCTTCTGTGTTGGCAGACAGGTGGAGGAAGTACCTATCCTGACTAACCGTATTTGCGGAGTTTGCCCGGAAGCTCATCATATGGCGGGTGCCAAAGCAGTCGATGCTGTCTATCACGTGGACCCCCCACACACCGCCAAGATGCTGCGTGAGCTGCTATACAGTGCATTCTACTGCACTGACCATACCACCCACTTCTATGCACTGGCAGGTCCTGATTTCATCATGGGACCCACCGCCCCGGTTGCTGAGCGCAATATCTTGGGTGTGATCCATAAGGTCGGATTAGAAATTGGTGGTAAGGTGCTTCAGATGCGCAAGTACGGGCACACCGTTGTCGAGATGATTGGCGGACGAAAAGTTCACCCCTGCACCTCCATCCCAGGCGGCTTGACCAAAGGCATCACCAAGGAGCAGCGTGATGAAATTGAGATTATGGGTCGTTGGGCAATCGAATTTGCTCAATTTACCCTCCAGGCATTCAATGACATCGTCCTTGGCAACAAGGAATATGTTGACCTGATCCTTGGAGATATCTACACCCACCACACCCACTACATCGGCACAGTTGATGAAAACAATAAAGTCAACTTTTATGACGGGAAAGTGAGTGTGGTCGACCCAGAGGGTAAACGCCTTGGGAAATACGCCGCCAATGAATACACCGATTGGATCGCCGAACATGTTGAGCCTTGGACGTACCTGAAGTTCCCCTATCTTAAAAAAGTAGGCTGGAAAGGCTTTGTGGATGGCAAGGAGTCCGGTGTCTATATGGCTACACCTCTCTCCCGATTAAATGCAGCGGATGGCATGGCTACTCCCCTTGCTCAGGCTGAGTATGAGAAATTCTACAGTACGCTTGGCGGAAAACCGGTTCACCAGAGGCTGGCAATCCATTGGGCCCGCTTGATCGAGCTACTGTATGCCGCTGAGCGTTGGGTGGAGCTGGTAACAGATCCGGAAATAACCAGCGACAATTACCGCACCATCCCAACTGAGATACCGACGGAAGGTGTGGGGATTGTGGAAGCACCTCGTGGCACATTGACCCACCACTATACAACCGATGAACGCGGCATTACTACCAAAGTCAACCTGATTGTGGGCACAACCAATAATTATGCACCCATCCAGATGTCCACTAAGAAGGCTGCACAGAGCCTGATCAAGAAGGGTGGTGTAATCTCCGAGGGCTTGCTCAATATGATCGAAATGGCATTTCGGGCTTATGACCCCTGCTTTGGCTGTGCAACCCACAGCCTCCCTGGTCAGATGCCTTTGGAAATAACCATCAAAGATGTTAACGGCGAAACTGTCGATATTTTGAAGCAAAACTGCTGATTGATAAAGAGTGAAGGCTCTGTGGTTCTATCCTGGAGCCTTCACTTAATTTAGACTGATAAACGGATTTTGTGAAAACTTTAGTTGTTGGCTTGGGGAACCCGATATTAGGAGACGATGGAATAGGTTGGCAGATTGCTCAAAAATTGCAGCAATTAAAAGAAATTCCATCCGATGTAACAATCGAATGCCTGGCGATTGGTGGTATTAGCTTAATGGAAGAGCTTATCGATTACGACCGGGCAATTTTAATTGATGCGATTGTTACTCATCAGCTTCCAGTTGGAAGTGTATCTTGTTATCAGCTGGGTGATTTACCTAATCTAACCTCAGGCCATATGAGCTCTGCTCATGACACATCAATAGTGGATGCCCTGAAACTAGGGCGGTCGTTGGGGGCACATTTGCCTGAAAGCATATCGGTAGTGACTGTAGAATCGCAAAAAGTATACGATTTTTCGGAAGATATGACCCCCTCCGTTGCTGCTGCTCTACCTCTAGCATTAAAAATTATTCAGGATTTACTGATAGAATCTAATCCTGAAAATACGTCCCAAATCGATGAATACAAAAGCTGAGGAGGAACTCCGATGGTTTCACCAGAGATACTAAGGCGTTATCCATTCTTCGGTTCTTTATCTGATGCTCAAACCAAGGCAATCGCCATGATCGCAGATGAAGAGACTATCCCCAAAGGGTCGGTTATCTGTGAGGAAGGCGAACCTGCGCGGGCGTTCTATCTGCTTGTCGATGGCGGGGTAAGTCTTTACTATAAGTCTGAAGAAGAATTTTACCCGAGCTCCCGCAAGGATTTTCTGGTCGGTGAGATTAACCCGGGTGAAGTCTTTGCCATCAGTGTATTCGTGGAACCTTATAAATATACATCCACAGTTAAGGCAGAACAAGATTGTCGGGTGATCAAGTTTGATTCTACGGAATTGAACAAGTTGATTGAAAAAGATCCCAGATTATATTGCATATTAATGAGAGAAACTGCCAAAGCGGCAATGGAACGGCTCGCCTATGCACGAGTTCAATTGGCAGCAGCCTGGGCGAAATAAGGATTGACCGGAATTTAAGGAGCGCAGGTATGGTAACCAAAGAAGATCTTATCTACCGCCAGGTGTTTACCCTTAAAGATGGGGCACGGATTTTGCTTCGTCCGCTGACCCAGGATGATCGCCAGGCATTAATTGATCTATTCAGCCCTGTATCGGCGGAAGATATAAGATACATGCGCCATAATGTCAAAGATAACCAGGTAATTTGCCAGTGGGTGGAAGGATTGGACTATGCCAAGGTTTTTCCCCTGGTAGCCGTTTTTGGCAGCCGTATCGTTGGTCTGGCTAGCCTGCATCTCAACCAGGGACCTTCTAGGCATCGCGCTGAGGTACGGATATTTTTGCCCAAGGATTTCCGCCACCGTGGTGTTGGCAGTCGATTACTCCAGGGTCTGATCGAACTGGCAAAACGCCATAATCTTTTCATGATCGAAGCCCAAATCCCGAGCGACCAAACACCGATCATCCGCTCATTCCAGAACCTTGGGTTTGAGCCAAAAACAGTGTTTGATGATTACTTCATGCTACCAGATGGTGATCTGCGTGATGTGACCCATCTCATTCTGAAATTAAGGGCCTCCGATGATCAATTCTGATCCGATCACCTGGGAAATTCTTGTCATTCTATTCTGGAGGACGCCCTGATAACGACTCAAATAATCGCCATTATCTGATCGGTTAAATCTTATAAATGCCTTTGGAGGAACCCATGCAGAAAGTAACTTACGAGACCCCTTCCCTATATGGGGATCACCACGTTACCGAGGTCCGACGAATATTATTAGAACTACCCGGAATTGATGACGTGTACGCCAGTAGTGCTTTTCAGGTCGTTGAGGTGACATACGACCCAGAAAAGATCAACGATTTAGAGATCGCGATGAAGCTGGATGAAGCTGGCTATTTGGGCGAGTGGACAGTGCCAATCGAATCAGGTGCCTCCACTTATCACGCAACCAACGGGCTCAAGCCATATTTTCGCCACACAGCAGCATACGAACAAACTCGTTTAACGGTGAGTTTTGCCCAAAATGTTTCCTACCTGGGACGCCCACTTTGGCCATGCCCGGGTATGGGAATTATTTCTAAGCCAATGGAGGATTAGTCAATGGTACTTAAAGGTAAAAGGAGCTACGAGGAAAGATCATCAGATCCCGCAGCCCAGGAGATGCTCATACGGGCGGATGAGTTGGGAATTGGAACTGCCTTTAGCCGCGCCGAAGAGATGGTGCCATGCAATATCGGTGGGGCCGGGATGTGCTGCAAACAATGCGGAATGGGACCTTGTCGGTTGACTAAGGAAGGTCAGGTTGGGGTGTGTGGTGCCACAATTGACACGATCCAAGCCCGTAACCTGGTACGTGCGATTGCTGCAGGTACAGCCGCTCACTCAGACCATGGGCGAGATCTTGCATTCACGCTAAAGGCTGTTGCGAACGGTGAGACTGAAGGTTATATCATCCGTGATGTAGCCAAGCTGCGTAATGTCGCCTCAATCTATGGAATCAAAATTGAAGGTCGCTCTCCGAATGACGTCGCCAATGATTTAGCCGACCTGTATCTATCCCAATATGGGCAACAAAAAGGTGAGATTGTTTGCATCAAGCGCGCCCCGGCAAAACGCCAAAAAATATGGCGCGAGCAAGGCGTCGTACCGCGTGGAGTTGACCGCGAAGTAGTGGAAGCCTTGCACCGCACCCATATCGGAGACGATCAAGACGCTGTTCACATTTTAAAACACGCCATCCGGACTGGTCTGGCGGATGGTTGGGGCGGCAGCATGATGGCAACCGACATCTCCGATATATTATTTGGAACCCCTGCCCCTCTACTCGGCCAGGCTAACCTGGGTGTTTTGAAGGATGATATGGTCAATGTCGTCGTGCATGGTCACGAACCGACGCTGAGCAATATGATCGTCGCTGCCTCCCAGGATCCGGAAATCATCGAATATGCCAAAGCTGCAGGAGCCAAGGGAATTAACCTCTCCGGGATTTGCTGCACTGCCAATGAAATCTTAATGCGCCAGGGAATTCCGGCTGCAGGAAACTTCCTTCACCAGGAATTAGCCATCATGACCGGCGCAGTGGAATCAATGGTCGTAGACGTTCAATGCATCATGCAAGCCCTGGTTGACCTGGCAGCTAACTTCCATACTAAGATCATAACCACCTCTCCAAAGGTCCAGATCAAGGGAGCGACTCATATCGAATTCGATGAGCATAAAGCACTCACCATTGCCAAGCAGATACTGCGTCTCTCGATTGATAATTATAAAAACCGTGGCAAGATCCATATCCCCAATGTGCGTGAAGATTTAATCCCAGGTTTCTCTCACGAATACATCAATTACATGTTAGGTGGGAGCTATCGGGCATCTTTCCGACCGCTGAATGATGCCATCATGGCGGGCCGGATCAGGGGTGTGGCAGCCATTGTCGGGTGCAACAACCCTCGCAGCAAGCAGGATTATCTGCACACATATGTCACCATGGAATTGTTGAAGCAGGACGTGCTGGTTGTGGAAACAGGCTGCGGTGCCATTGCAGCCGCCAAGCTGGGTTTATTGTTGGGCGAAGCTGGTCTTGATAAGGTGGGACCCGGTCTGCGTGAGGTTTGTGAAACCGTAGGTATTCCACCTGTACTCCATATGGGATCGTGTGTGGATAACACTCGCATCCTGACTGTCCTGACCCAAATGGTTGCCGAAGGTGGGCTCGGGGATGATATCGACCAGATTCCAGCAGTTGGTTTGGCGCCTGAGTGGATGAGTGAAAAAGCCCTGGCAATCGCTACTTACTGCGTTGCGTCTGGTGCCTATGTTATCTTTGGTGGTGCCAGCCCCGTCAGCGGAATGCCCGATCGAGTCTCTGATAGTGACATAGTCCTTAAATACATCAGTACAGACGGTTGGGAAAAGATTTATGGTGGTAAGCTGGAATTTATTAATGATACCAACGAAATGATTCGCCGATCTCTGGAGCATATCGACAAGAAACGCGCCGCCCTTGGATTGCCGGTATATGATCCTGCGCGCTTTGGTCGCAGTGGTGACACCCGTATGCTCGAATTTGAACAACTGCCCATTGCTGAGCGCCGGCAGAAAATTTACGGCACCGCTGCCGACTAAGCGGGAAGAGACGATCCGGAGGACGTATGTCAAGATACATAGCTACACGTGCGATCCGGGGTGCCAACGCCCTGGTCACTGAAGCAGAATTAATGTTGAATAAAGCGTTAAAGGAAAAGGGACCGGACACTCCTGTCTCATTCCCCAACACAGCTTACTACATTCCGGTGATCGGTGGGATGACCGGTGCAATGGTTGAAAAATTAGGTCAGCTAGAACAGGTAATTAATCACGCCCGTGGGCTACTTCATCCCACGCCATCTGTAAATAAGTGGACACCATACCTCGGCGAAACGTTGGACAGCGGTATGGCGACCTTGTTAGCTGCTGAGACGATTGAGGTAATCCGTTTCATATACGGCTTACAGCCTGAGCCAATGCCCGGGTTATCCCTGGCAGGAGCGACCCAATATGGAGATCATAACGGTTCCGGGCACCTCAACGGACCGATCGACGATATTCGCTTGAGGTCCTGGGGGATCCAATTAGTGGATGGTCGTATGCCAGGCTTTGCTGCCATCGTTGGGGCCGCCAAATCGAATGAAGTCGCTGTAAAAATCGTGCGAGAGCTTCAGCGGCGCAATATCCTGTGCTTCCTCTCTGGTAACGTGAATGGTCGTAGCATTATCAACCAGCTGATGGAAGAGGGAGTTGAGCTCGGATACGATACTTATACCGTTCCCTTCGGCACAGATACGATCAGTGCCATTTATGCGCTCGGTTTCGCCACCCGCTCAGCCCTCACCTTTGGAGGCCTGAAGATGGGGCAAGCTCGCGAGATTCTCCTGTATAACCGTGAACGCGTGTTTGCCTTCGTACTGGCACTGGGAGAAGTGGATGATCTGAAGTACGCCGCAGCCGCGGGTGCGATCAATTATGGTTTCCCGGTCATCGCCGATACTGTCATCCCCGAAATCTTACCGACCGGTGTGACGACCTACGAACACGTGGTTAGCATGCCGTTCGAAGAAATTGATGGCAAGGATGACCTCGAGAAAGCAGAGCGTCTGGTTCAAAAATGTATAGAAGTGCGTGGCGTCAAGCTCAAGATGACCGAAGTGCCGATCCCCGTACCTTATGGTTCGGCATTTGAAGGCGAAGTGGTCCGACGTAACGATATGCGGGTTGAATTCGGAGGTAAGAACGCCCACTGTTTTGAATACCTTGAAATGGCCGATCTCGAGGATGTGGTGGACGGGAAAGTGGAGGTCGTCGGTCCCGATTTCTCAAACGTTCCCGATCAAGGTTACATGGATATGGGCATCGTTGCCCAGGTCGCCGGGCGCCAGATGCAAAAAGACTTCGAACCAGTGCTTGAACGACAGTTCCACTACTTTGTCAATGGAGCCTCTGGTATCCAGCACATTGGTCAGCGTGATATCACCTGGATCCGCATCTCAAAGAATGCTGCAGATAAAGGATTTAACCTCGAGCACTTCGGCAAGATCCTACACGCTCGCTTCCATGCAGATTTTGGTGCCATTGTGGATAAAGTCCAGGTAACGATCTACACTGACCCTGCCAAGGTTGAAGATTGGCTTGGAAAAGCTCGGTCTGCTTATGACTACCGCAACAAACGCCTGGCTGACCTGACGGACGATAAGGTGGAGGAGTTCTACTCCTGCACTCTATGCCAGTCCTTTGCCCCTAACCATGTCTGTGTCGTCAGTCCAGAACGCCTGGGTCTTTGCGGCGCTTACAATTGGCTTGATTGCAAAGCCTCATTCAGCATCAACCCCACCGGACCCAACCAGCCAATAAAACTGGGTAAGCTGATCGATGCTAAGAAAGGTTATTGGACTGGGACGAATGAATATGCGATCGTCGGGTCGCATGGGGTTGTCAATGAAGTAACCATGTATTCGATCATGGAAAACCCGATGACTGCCTGCGGATGCTTTGAATGCATAGTTATGCTAATTCCTGAAGCGAACGGAGTCATGGTTGTCAGTCGTGAAGATCCGAGCATGACACCTGCTGGAATGACCTTCAGCACGTTGGCAGGTATCGCTGGCGGTGGGCTGCAAACCCCAGGAGTGATGGGGGTTGGCAAGTTTTATCTAACCAGCCCGAAATTCATCACTGCCGATGGCGGGTTTAAGCGTATCGTCTGGATGAGCAGCGTATTAAAAGAAATGATGGCCGATGAATTCAAGGTTGTGGCTCAGCGAGAAGGTGATCCTGACCTGATTGAGAAGATCGCCGATGAGCGCCATGTGACAACCGTCGAGGAGCTCCTCACCTGGCTGGCGGAGCACGAACATCCCGCCATGACCATGGAGCCTATGTTCTAAGGATAATTCAGCTAAAAAGGAGTGAAACATATGCCTGTAGAGATACCAAAGGATAACTGGCCCGGAACCGTCCGCACTGTGACCATTGGGGCAACCGTTGCTGATGGCGGTACGCGCACCTCCACAGTGACTGTGGGCGGTGAGAAAAACCTGCCTTTCCTTCACTTTGAGTCGAAATCTCCCAATCGCCCGGCGATCGCCATCGAAATAAAAGATCATCGACCGGAAGATTGGTCACCTCTGCTTTTGGAAGCCTGGGGTGAAGCAGTGAATGACCCGGTGAAATGGGCACAAGCAGCTGAAGCCGAAGGGGCGGATTTGATCGAGCTTAGCCTATCGATAAACGACGCAGAAGGCCAGCCCACAACCCCAGAAGCAGCAGTAAAAACAGTCAAAGACGTCCTGGCTGGCACAGGTTTACCCCTTATCGTATTTGGTCCTGGGCAGGCTGAGGCTGATAACAACTTGTTGGTCGCCATCGCTGAAGCTACCAAGGGTGAACGACTGGTGTTAGGCATCGCCGAAGATAAAAATTACCGCACCATTATTGCTACTGCCATGGCGAATGGTCATCTAGTGAATGCACGCTCACCCATGGATGTCAATCTCGCCAAGCAATTGAATATCTTAATCAGCGATATGGGCATGCCCCTTGACCGCGTCTTGATGGACCCAACGACCGGCGCCCTTGGTTATGGGATTGAGTACGGTTTCTCAGCCATGGAAAGACTTCGCCAGGCTGCCCTGCAGGGTGATGCAATGACCCAGCTTCCCATGTTAGTCACACCAGGATTTGAAGCTTGGAAAACCAAGGAAGCCAAGGTTAATTTAGGTGTCCCCGAAGCGTGGGGTAACTGGTTGGAGCGTTCAATCAATTGGGAAACATTAACTGCCATGACCTTGATCGAAGCAGGAGCTGATATCGTCGTCCTGCGTCATGCTGAGAGTGTCCGACGAGTAAAGGCAGCGATTACTGACCTGATGGCTGCTGAGTACACCCTCGCCTGAACTGATAGAAGCAGAATAATAAGAAACGACGGAGATGGAATATGGCTCTGACTGGCATACAAATATATAAATTACTACCTCAAACTAATTGCAAGGAATGCGGCTATCCGACCTGCCTGGCCTTTGCCATGAAACTGGCTGCCAAGCAAGTTGAATTATCAGCCTGCCCTTACGTCACCCCTGAAGCAAAAACTCAATTGGCAGAATCCTCTGCCCCACCCATCCGCCTTATCTCCCTAAAGTCAGATGGTTATGAAGTAAAAGCTGGAAATGAGGTCGTCCTCTTCAGGCATGATAAAACCTTCTATAACAAACCGGGGTTATTTATCCGTGTTTATGATAATCAGTCTGTCGATGCGATAAAAGCATTGGTCACTGAAGCGAATGCTTATGCTGTCAATTACGTTGGAATGGATCTGACGATCGACGGTTTTGCAGTCGCCTCCTCGTCTGGCGACCCTAATGCATTCACCACCGCAGTTCAGGCTGTCCGTTCGGTTAGTAAACGACCTGTGATCCTGATGACCCGCGATGTGTCTGTTGCCAGGGCAGGTTTACGGGCTTTACAAGGTGAAACACCTCTGATCTATGGTGCAGATGGCAAGAATTGGGAAGGCTTTGCCGACCTGGTAAGAGAGAGCAAAGCTGCTCTTGGTCTGGTTGCCGGTTCGCTGGCAGAGATTGTAGATTTAACGGAAAAGATCAAGGCTAAAGGTGTCGAAGACCTGGTAATTGATCCAGGTGGTCGGGATTTGGGGTCAGGACTGGCATTAGGCACCACCGTCCGCCGTCTGGCAATCAAAAAGAACTACCGTGCTGTCGGATTCCCGGTCATTTCCTTTCCCGGGGATGTTGCCGACCCGGGTTTGGAAGCAGTGCACGCAGCCCAGGCCATTACCAAGTATGCAGGTTTTATCGTGCTGGACCACTTTAGCCCCGCAACAATCTACCCGTTACTCGTCTTGCGCCAGAATATCTACACCGACCCACAGAAACCGATCCAGGTTCAACCAGGGATTTATGAGATTAATGCCCCCAAAGCTGAATCTCCTGTGCTGGTCACCACCAACTTCAGCATCACCTACTTCAGCGTGGCTAATGAAGTTGAAGGATCTGGGTTGCCTGCCTGGCTTTTGGTGACCGATGCTGAGGGAATGAGCGTATTAACTGCCTGGGCAGCGGGTAAGTTTGATGCGGAAAGGATTGCAAAAGCAGTCAAAGGCTTCAACATTGCTGATAAAGTCTCGCGTAAACGCATCGTTTTACCCGGTCATGTAGCTGTCCTCTCAGGTGAGTTGGAAGGTGAATTACCCGATTGGGAGATCCGGGTTGGTCCACGTGAAGCCGTTGACCTGCCCGCCTTTATGAAGCAAGCGTTATAAGCTCGTCTATGGGTGCGGGTGGATGCCTAAAATTTATATCACCCAATGAGAGTGGTTGTAGCTAACTTGCATGACTGAGCACACGGTCACATTTGATATCGCAAAACATCCGGTGCGCGTTCCTACGGGCACGCTGCTAAGCGAGGCCGCGCGTCTGGCGGGAGTGGAGGTCGGCCAGCCTTGTGGTGGACAGGGTCGCTGTGGTCGTTGTGCCGTCCAGGTTACATCGGGTGAGGTCCGCCGGCGGAGTAGCCTGCGTCTGAGTGCTGAAGATGTATCCCAGGGATTTGCCCTTGCCTGCCAGTCCGTGATTGAAGGTGATATATCTGTCATCATCCCGCCTCAAGAAAAGATCGAGCGCAGGTTAACTACTGACCGTACCGCTATCGAAGTTTCTGTCCCAGCGGATTACGATCCCTTTTACGCTCAAACGGTTAGGCGGTTTAGTCTACGACTCTCACCTCCTCGCATGGATGACCAGACTGATGACTGGAGCCGCTTAAAGACCACCCTTCGCCAAAAAACAGGGAACGATGATATCAGCATATCGCTCAACCTGCTGCAAAAAATGGGCAGTGTATTACGTGAAAACGACTGGCAAATAACGGTCATTACGGATACCCATATCCAGCTTGACGGTCAACGAACCGATGAAAGGGTTCTGGCAATCATTCCTGATCTTGTGCCTGAAGATGAACCGATCTACGGTATTGCAGTTGATATCGGCACCACTACAGTGACGGTATGGCTGGTCGATCTGATCACTGGAAAAGTAGAAGCACAGGTGTCGGAATACAATAGTCAGATCAGCCGGGGGGAAGATGTAATTTCACGCATCATTTTTTCCGCCAAAAATGGGGGGCGGGAAGAATTACAGAACCGGGTTCTTGATACGATAAATCAGCTGATCGTCCAGGCGTGCAAACGCGTTAAATCCAAACCCCAGGACATCGTCAAGGCTACCGTGGCGGGCAACAGTACCATGACCCACCTGTTTCTAGGTATACCAGCTTCCAGTATCCGCTTATCTCCTTTTATCACCGCAGTAAACCAGCCCCCGATTATAACGGCAAGCTCAATCGGCCTGCACATTAATCCCGAAGCAACGGTTGATTGCTTGCCAGGGGTCGCCAGTTATGTCGGAGCAGACATCAGTTCAGGTGTACTGGCATGCAGGATGGATGAAACCGATAAACTCACCTTGTTCCTGGATGTTGGTACCAATGGTGAAACCGTATTGGGAAGCCGTGAATGGCTGGTTACTTGCGCCTGTTCAGCCGGTCCAGCCTTTGAGGGGGCAGGTGTCCTGAATGGGATGCGGGCTACCAAGGGTGCGATCGAAGAATGCTGGATATCAGGAGAGAATTCACCTAACCCATTCGAACCTACCTATCGGGTCATCGGAAACAGTAAACCACGCGGCATCTGCGGCAGTGGGTTGATCTCGCTTTTAGCGGAGATGTTCCTCACCGGGGTAGTCGATAAAGGTGGGACGGTCAACCTGGCTCTTGCGGAGACGAATACCCGCATCAGGGAAGGCGAGCACGGTCCAGAATACGTCGTTGCCTGGGGAAGCGAGACCGAGGATGGAAAAGATATCGCCATAAACAATGTCGACATCGATAATTTGAAGCGCGCAAAGGCGGCGATTTATGCCGGGTTCACCGTCTTGGCACAAAGCGTGGGTGTACCGCTCGATATGGTTGAACAAATCTTGATTGGCGGTTCCTTTGGTAAATACATCAACGTGGAAAAAGCTGTGCAAATCGGGCTTTTGCCTGATATGCCCTGGGACCGTTTCAAATTCTTGGGCAATACCTCCGTTCAAGGTGCCTATCTGGCTTTACTGGATTGGCGTAACCGGGATCGCGTCAGAGACATTGCCTCACAGATGACTTATATTGAGCTTTCTGCAGACAACACATTTTATGATGCCTTCACCTCAGCCATGTTCCTGCCCCACACAGATCTCGCCAGTTTTCCCAGTGTTGCCGCAGCAATTGAAACGAAAACCATAACCCAAACCAGTAATATCTAAGGAGGTCGTATGTACATCATTGGTGAAAACATCCATATTCTTTCAGATAAAGTGAAAGAAGCTATCAAAGTGAAAGATGAAAAATTCTTTCAGGAGTTGGCAGTAAAACAGGTTGAGGCTGGCGCCAAGGCACTGGATCTGAATTTGGGCATACGCAAAGCCGATTGGATGGATATGTTCCCTTGGATCGTTCGGATAGTGGAAGCGGTCGTGGATGTACCGCTCTCTATTGATACAACCAATATCCTGGGGGTTGAGGCAGCGCTGAAGACGGTCACCAAAGCCCAGCCTATCATTAACTCCGTTTCTGATGAGCCAGAACGATTGGAAAAAGTTCCTTTGTTGGCAAAACAGTATAACGCCCGTCTGATCGCCCTAACCATGTCAACCAGTGGAGTTCCGGTTACGGCTGATGAGCGCGTCAATATAGCTTTGGAGAAACTCATCCCGCGCATGGTGGAAATTGACTACCCAATGGAAAACCTGATCATTGACCCCCTGGTACTGACAGTCTCAGGATGCCAGCAATACTGCCCTCATCTCATTGAGGCTATCCGCACGCTTCAATTTGCCTGGGATCCTCCGCCGACGATTTCGGTAGGTTTATCCAACGTCTCCAATGCCGTTCCACGCGAAGGGAGACCGTTGATCAATCGGGTCTATTGTGCCATGTTGATGGGAGTCGGCATGAATATGATGATTGCGGATCCACTTGACAACGAGCAAAACGAAGTCATCCGCATTATCGAACAGCGAGATGCCAGCACAGCAGTTGGACGTTTATACCTGAAGATCGCGGACCGCATCGCAGCGATGGAAGAACCACAGATGGAAGATGTGGACATGACTGACCCAGAGCAAGCTGCGATCTGGAAAACCATCCAAATATTGCTCAACAAAGTCATCTACGCTGATGGCTATTTACAACAATAGGAGAATAATATGACCATTCAAAAACAAGTAACCGTCGACGAACTTCTGGCGAAGGCGAAAAAACCCGCAGCAGATGCAATGGTTCTACACCCTTTTTATAAGGGAAAAGTAGAGACCGCATTAAAATGCTGCGTGCGGGATTTTAATGATTTCGCTATCTGGTATACCCCTGGGGTAGCAGCACCATGCCGTGCGATTGAAGCTGATCCAGAGAAAGTTTACGAATATACCAATAAATGGAACACCGTGATAGTGGTCAGCGATGGTACGCGCGTACTGGGTTTGGGCGATATTGGACCCAAGGCAGGCTTGCCGGTTATGGAAGGGAAAGCCCTGTTATATAAATACCTCGGTGGCGTCGATGGTGTAGCCATCATGCTCGATACAAAGGATCCGGATGCGATCATCAATACAACCCTGATGCTCCAACCAGGGTTCGGTGGGGTGAACCTCGAAGACATCTCTAATCCGAAATGCTTCTATATATTGGATACCCTGCGGGAGAAAGCAGAGATCCCTATCTGGCACGATGACCAACAAGGGACAGCTACGGTCACTCTGGCAGGGTTGATCAATGCCCTAAAAGTGGTCGGCAAAGACAAGGAAAAAGTAAAAGTCACCTTTATTGGTGTTGGTGCTTCAAATGTAGCAATATCGCGACTGATTTTTAATTGGGGTGTGGTGCCAGCCAATTGCTTAATGGTGGACAGCAAAGGCATCCTCGGAAAGCATCGTAAAGACCTCGAGATGCGCAAAGCCGAATATGTGGATAAATGGAAATTATGCCAGATCACGAACGAAGAGAATCGCCAGGGTGATATCCCAGATGCGATTAAAGGCTCAGATGTCGTTGTCGCTTTATCACGTTCTGGTCCAGGGGTGATCCTCCCCGAATGGATTGAAACGATGGCAAAAGATTCGGTTGTGTTTGCCTGCGCTAACCCCGTCCCTGAGATATGGCCTTGGGAAGCGAAAGCCGCGGGTGCAACCGTTGTAGCAACGGGTCGTTCAGACTTTGACAATCAAGTTAATAACTCACTCGGATTTCCGGGTATTTTCCGCGGGACCTTGGATGTGCGCGCCCGTACCATCACTGACGATATGTGCTTTGCTGCTGCAACAGCCCTGGCAGATCATGTAGGCTCGGACCTCACCGAGGAACATATATTGCCCACCATGGATGATTGGGAAGTATTCCCACGCGAGGCAGCTGCTGTCGCAGCGAAAGCCCAGGAACAAGGGTTGGCTCGCATTCAAATGACCTACGATGAAGAATTCAAGAATGCCACTGACATTATCGGGCGCTCTCGTAATCTGACCCACATGATGATGAAAGATGGCTTCATTGGCGAAGCTCCTGTATAAAAAGAGAGGATATCAAAGAGGTGAATTATGTATGATTTAATAGTCGTCGGTGGTGGACCCGCGGGATTGACTTCTACGATTTATGCTATCCGTAAAAGATTGAACGTCCTGCTAATCACGAAGGACCTGGGTGGTAAGACGAATTTCCGACTCGCGCTACCCTGGGTGGAAGACTACCAGGTGATAAAAGGGCTGGAAATTGTAAATAAATTCAAGAGTGAGCTCGAATACCTGGAATTCGCTCGCCATATGGAACCTGCCGACAAAATCATCCGTAAGGAGAAGGGTTTCATTGTCAAGACACGGGGTGGTGGTGATCTGGAAACTAAGGCGGTCATCATCGCAACCGGCACTAGGCAGCAGCTTCTAAACGTCCCAGGAGAAAAAGAGTTCATCATGCGTGGGCTGTGTTATTCTGCCCTCAGCTATGCACCTCTCTTCATCGACAAGTCTACCGTGGTAATTGGAGATGGTGACTTGGCGCAACGGTCAACCGCCGAACTCGCCACGGTTGCCAAGCATGTTACATGGATCTGCCCGGCAGACAAGTTAAAAGTTACCAATGTTAACGAAAATCTAAAAGTGGCAGGTAATGTGACCATTCTCGAAGGTCACCAGGTGGTGGAAGTCAAAGGCGATGACTATGCCAAAAGCTTGATTATAAAAGATAAAGCAGGTAAAACCAGCGAGCTTCAGGCTGATGGAACCTTTGTTGAAATGGCATTAGTGCCCAATTCTCAGATCGTGGCTGATTTTGTAGCACTGGATGAGCAAAAAAGAATCATCATTGAACAAAATAACCATACCAATGTACCTGGCATATTAGCTGCCGGTGATGTTACCAACACTTATGCTGAGCAAGTGCTGGTAGCGGTTGGTGAGGGTGCGAAGGCCGCATTAAGCGCCTACGAATACCTGCGACAATTAATGTAGTTGACGTAGTGTGTGGGGAGTGGATAATCTCTCACTCCCCATTCGAAATTAATTCGCCATGCTGGAGGTCTACTATGCCCGGATTTACTCCTGTTAGAAGGTGGCAGCCACCTTATTATCCCTTCAAAAGAGATCCTTTTGGTACCCGCGTATTGGAGTCGGTTGAACGGGTGATCAAAGGGCCTTTGTTCGGTTGCCGGATGTGCGGGAACTGCCTGTTACAGGAAACCGCCTTTATCTGCCCGATGGAGTGTCCAAAAGGAGAACGAAATGGTCCATGTGGGGGATCCACCACCGAATATTGTTATATTGATAAAACTCGCCCTTGCGTGTGGTTCAAGATCTACGAGCGCGCCTTCAAGATGGGCCGGGAGGAGATGCTGCTGGAAGTGCTTCCCCCTCTCGATTGGGATAAAACGGGTGGTGAAACCTGGGCCGATGTCTATCACCAAATCCAAAAAGTAGGAGCTGGAAAATTCTTCGGTGGTATCATGTCGAAAAAGACGCGCCCTGAAGCCTGGGCATCCGTGTTCCGCCCGATCCGCCAGCCAGAATGGTGGAATGGCGATGCTGAATACCATCCACCGGCATACACCGAGCCCGTATCAAACTTGGAGAAACGCCTGAAGGCGGGCGAGTTCGTTGTAACCGCCGAGGTCGCTCCACCCATGACCGTTGCGACCAATAAGCTGTTGAAGAACATCGAGCTGGTAAAACCATACGTGGCAGCAATTAACTTCACCGATTGCCCTTCGGCTTCCCCGCGTATGTCATCCTGGGCTTGCAGCACACTCACAGTCCAGGCTGGTGCTGAACCGGTAATGCAGATTGCAGCCCGTGATCGGACGCGGATTGGTCTGCAGGCAGAGGTGCTCGGTTCCAATGCATTAGGGGTGCGGAATATCTTGTGCCTTTCGGGGGATTCCATGGAGATGTCCAGCATTCCAAAAGGAAAAATGGACATCCTCGACATGGACTCCATCCATATGCTGTGGGTCCTCCGTCGGATGCGGGACGAAGCTATTTATATGGATGGACGCCAGATCAAATTCCCACCGAAATATTTCCTCGGTGCAGCAGGATCACCCTATGCGTCAGAACCGCGCATCCAGGCGCTACGTGAGCATAAAAAAGTGAACGCCGGAGCTCAATTCTTCCAAACAAACCTGGTCTATGATGCAGACAAGCTGGACGATTGGTTGGAAGCTCTCGAGAAGCGCGGAATACTCGACAAGGTATTTATCCTCATCGGCATTACTCCTCTAAAAAGCTTGAAAGTCGCCAATTATATGAATGAGGAAGTGCCCGGTGTCACTATCCCCGAAAAGTTGGTCAAGCGGATGGAAGCTGCCGGCGATAAAGCCGATGAAGAAGGTGTGCAGATCGCCCTGGAGCTGATCAGCGCAGTCAAGAACAAGAAAGGCGTCAATGGCATCCATCTGATGGCTGTGGGTTGGGAAGAAATCGTGCCTCGTATAATCACCGAAGCAGGGATTTTGCCTCCCGACTTTACTCCCCCTCCCCTCCCCCTCCCCCTCCAGCTCCGAAATCCTGATCTGGCTCATTCAGGCGGTTATAAAGGATTATCGGTAATTTGGTCGTATGACGTTACGAAGGTTGATATTAACGAAAACGGGGCAGGACGTCCAGAAGTGCCGGGGCTGCCAGTTATGTAATACTAATAGTAGCGGTGATATGGACATCCCGATGGACAGCTTGATACAGCTCGTCATCATGAATGACGAGGAAGTCCTTACTTCCCGAACAGTATGGTCAGATGAAGTTCTCCATTCAGCTCACGATGCCTGTGCTCGTGAGCTGAATTTGGAAAAAATAATCCTGGTATTAAGAGAAGAAGCTATCAGAAGGGGATTGGTAAAGCCAGAAGTTATCCCATAGATGGGTTATAATTCTCGGCACTTTATTTAATAATGGTGAGAACATGAAACTTGCGATTAGTGGTAAAGGGGGAGTTGGTAAGACGACCCTGGCAGCTTTGCTTGCTCAGGTCTATGCAGATGCCGGACGACAGGTGCTTGTAGCTGATGCTGATCCGTCTCCTTGCCTGGCGGGCGCCCTGGGTTTCCCATCAGAGCTACGCGATCAGCTGCACCCCATCGCTGAAATGGATGAGCTGATCGAAGAACGTACTGGTGCCAAACCCGGAACAATCGGCGGATTCTTCACTTTAAATCCACGCGTAGATGATATCCCAGAACGTTTCAGCGTGGTGCACAAAGGTGTGCGCTTGCTTGAAATGGGTTCAGTGGATATGGGTGGTTCAGGTTGTATCTGCCCTGAAGCAGCTATGCTTAAGACACTATTTACCCACCTGCTATTCCGAAAAGACGAAGTCCTGATTTTGGACATGTATGCCGGTGTGGAGCACCTTGGAAGAGCAACCGTGGATTTTGTGGATGCCATGCTGATCGTAGTTGAACCTACCCGGCGCAGCCTGGGAACAGCCAGCCAGATCAAACAGCTGGCCAATGATATCGGGCTCACCCGTTGTTGGCTTGTGGGTAACAAAGTCCGCAATGAGGATGAAAGGTTGTACCTCGAAACCGAAACACCCGGACTGCCACTGTTGGGAATTTTGCCCGCAGACTTGGCTGTCCAGGAGGCTGACCGGCTGGGAATCCCGGTTTATGAGCACGTTCCCGCTTTGCGCCAGGCAGCTGAATTAATGACCAAGGAGCTGGATGAAACGATAGTAAAAGGTCTGGTTGAATGACCATTACAATCGCACTCGCCGGTAAAGGTGGGGTAGGAAAAACCACCATCGCTGGGATGGTGATTAAATACCTGGTCCAGAATAAACCTGGTCCGGTCCTGGCAATCGACGCAGATCCATCCAGCAACTTGAATATGGTGTTGGGGCTGGATCTCGATTGGACGGTGGGAGATATCCGCGAAGATATGCTTGCTCAGGTAAAGACTTCATTGGGGGCAGGTGGTGCTGCGATGGGCGCGCTTCCAGGTGGAGTTTCCAAGCATGATTACCTGGATCATAAAATCAGGGCAAACCTTGCTGAAGGTGAAGCATTTGACCTGATCGCCATGGGTCGGTCTGAAGGGACGGGGTGTTATTGTGCGGTTAACCATAATCTGCGCGAAGTGATTGATTCAATCAGTAAAAACTACCGCTATATTGTGATTGATAATGAAGCCGGTATGGAACATTTAAGTCGCCGGACCACCCGAGATGTACAGCATTTACTGGTCGTTAGCGATCCAACCCAGCGTGGAATTGTCGCTGCTGAGCGAATATCCTCCTTCCGGAATGAGCTGGATATTCGCATCGAGCACGCTTATTTAATCATAAACCGCCTCCCCGGAGCACTACCGTCAGCATTAGCTGCTGAAATTGATAAACTGGATATCCCGCTGCTGGGAATAGTACCGGCTGATGAAGAGCTGATCAATTTTGAGTTTAGCGGGAAACCGCTGGTCCAACTGGGGAATGACTCACCGGTTTACCAGTCAGTGGCAGGGATGCTGGGAACGATCTTGTAAACTACTCCGGTTACCTAGCAATCGACTTGTCGATAAAATGCTTCCAAACCGCGGAAGCATTTTGTACTTAATTTGTGTCCCACTTTATCTTCGCAATAAGTAACGGTTGCCCCTGACTCCTCTAATAGGTCAGCGCTCAGCCTGGCCTTGTCGACCGGCACCAGCTCATCTTCCGTTCCGTGGGCGATGAAAATGGGCATTCCTTTTATCCGCTCAGGCTTCAACCAGGCTGAAGCACCATCCGGTAAGAAACCCGATAATCCTGCAACGGATGCAATTCGCACGGGATTGGTGATGGCCATCGCGTATGCTAATGCTGTGCCCTGGCTGAAGCCGATCAGGTGCAGCTGTGAAAAATCTCCGTCAGGGAAATTATTGCTGGATATCGTGGTAAATACTTTCTCAACAGCAGGTTGAAAATCATCTATCCATGGCCATGGTTTAGACAAGTCTGTATGCCAGCTGTATCCGCTGGCATGTGTGCTGTACAAACCCCGAGGAGCAACCATAAAGGTGTTTTTTGGTAACCGGGGAGTAAAGACCCACATCGAGTTCTCATCACCCGTCCAGCCATGCAGCATTAGTAGCAACGGGAATGGTCCAATCCCCTCGGGTCGGTGAATCCGCATTACCCAACCATCGATCGATATCACTCTGTCATCGGCTGCCATATCCATCTGTCAACCTGACTTACTCTGCTTTGCCACCCAATCAATGACCCATAGCGCAAAAAGGATCAGGATTAAGGGAATTGAGGTACCAGCAAGGCACAGCAGCCCCATCAAAGCTGCACCGCGTCCAAAGATTACATAGATCAGGCCATCACCTACAATAAATAGGAGCAGGATGAAGCCGGCTATCAACCTGAAATTTGTCTCTCTCGCATATCTGCGAAGGTCACGTGTCATAAATCTAACCCCGATTAAAGGGGGAAAATACGCCCAATCATTTGCGATAATTTGAATTGCCAGCCCAGTACTCTGTGGATCTCCGGTAATGCCTCTATTGTAGCCAGCTCACCAGACTTGATCACCTCCGGTATATCCACCTTATCTACAATCCCTATCCGGCCCAGTTTTGGGCGGATGATCACTTCAGGTTTTTCTAGCTTCAGCTGCTTATCCAGCAGCATTAAACCGGCCAGGTCCATGGATTGGAGGAACAGGTTAAATGCCTGGGCCAGGCGCAACCTGCCTGCCAGTCGATATACCAGGGGCAGGTTTGTCATCAGGTGTGGATTAGAAGGCAATGTATCGTTCTTCGACTCGAGCTGCCAGCCTAAAGGAGGCGACAATATTACTGCGACAACAGGCGCATTGGGATATAGAGCCCGCGGCTTCAGCCACTGGCACAGGGTTCAAGATTCCGCCATCCACCAGCAAATGCCCGTGCAGCTCCCTTGCCGGGAATACACCGGGAACCGCGCTCGTCGCTAAAACTGCTTCCACTAACCTGCCTTGCTTAATCACCACCGGTAGTCCAGTAGTCAGATCTGTGGCTGTTACTGCCAAGGGAATCCGTAAATCATCGAATTTGTGCTTACCAAGAAGCTCATTTAAAATCGCCGTTACCCCTCCAAAACCAAATAAAGCAGGTCCATCCCCGTGCATGTGTGAAAATAGATTCCCCTGGTCAATATTCCTCAGACGCGCTTCCATCTCGTCGGGAGAGTAACCCACTGCAAACAACGCCCCTATCAGGCCTCCCGCACTTGTCCCAGCCAGGCCACGGATATGATAACCTTCCTTTTCCAAAACCCGAAGGGCTCCAATGTGGGCGAATCCTTTCACTCCACCCCCGCTTAATGCTAATGTAATATTCATCATTATCATTGTATCCAGTGAAGATGAACCGGTCAAGGAATGGTAAAATCTGTCCGTGAATTCTGAAGCATCTTGGAAGGTTGAATATCAAAATGAGATTGAGCATGCCCTATCAGCACGCTCGGCCGGAAATGAAGGTATGGCACGTGTCTGTGCCCGCCGCGCTGCTGGTATCATTATCGGCGAATATCTAATTCGCCAAGGCTATACCAACCTGACCCACCGTGTATACGATCGTATTGCAATGTTTAGTGACCTGCCAGATCTGGATCAGAAATATAAGGACATTGCCAATCATTTCCTGATCAAGGTAAACCCAGATCACAAATTACCCCTGGATGCAGATCTGATCTGTGAAGCGGTGTTGCTCGAAACTACCTTGCTGAACGACTTTACCCTTTGACTATGCGCATATTTGCTATCATCAATAGTGATTACGGAGTCAGGCACCTGAACAATATCACCCAATTCGCCCCATCTCATTGGGTGATCAACCAGTGGAGGGCTCCGGTGTTTTTTCCTATGATGATTGATTATCCTGAAGAGTTTATCCCCTCCGTTCTCCCACCCGCTGATCTCATCCTGTCTTTTGCTGAACATAAAGCCGTCGCTGAATTGATCCCTGATATTGCTAAAATAACCGGTGCTAAAGCGGTGATCGCTGCTGTGGACAACGAAAACTGTCTGCCACGCGGTTTGGCACGCCAACTACGCGGCTGGCTGGAAAAAATGGGCGTTGCCTGTGCTACCCCAAAACCGCTGTGCTCTTTAACCGAAGTGGACTATGGAGTAACACGGCGACAGCGCCTCGAGTATAAAAGTGAGTTAATCTCGGAGTTCGCCCACTACTTCGGTAAGCCAGAATTCTCTATCGTAGTAGATCCACAAAGTCGCAGGATAATTTCTGTAAACGTCAAACGTGACGCAGTTTGTGGCTGCGCACGATATGTTGCCGAGAAATTAGTGGGTCTATCTGTTGACGATGCTGAATTTGAAGCAGGTATGGCACACCATCATTACCCATGCCTGGCAAGCATGGGGATCGATACTGATTTTAGCGATACATTGATGCATATCTCGGGTAATATCATGATAGAAAGTGTTGCCGGGCAAATAAAACCTTATAAGAAAATCCAATATCTCACTCCTGGTTTTCGTACTGAGGATTGACCAATTCATAAAAGATAAGCCATTACTCTGCAGTAATGGCTTGATTGGCTATTCGGGTGTTGATGTAATGTCTGGAGCGAATCAGAGTCTAGCCTGATAACTTTTTCCGTCTTGAAGATTGGATCATTCCCAAGGTGGTAAAGATCACCAACAGCAATCGCACCCACAATGAAACCACGAATACCATACTGATTAATCCCATGAGACCAAATAAAAGCGGTTTCTTTAAATCAAATTCGGTTGTTTCCAGCTGAGGGAAGGAATATTCCATCAACCCTTTATGTAGATTTTGAATAAATTCCGGACGGGGTGAAACAGGCTTAAGGCTCGATTGTAAAATTGATTCGATATCCATCAAATCTCGTTTTATTCGTTTTGGCTTAAGTCTTTTAAAATTGAACATTTTTCCTCTTACTACTTACATTACCGGGTAAGCGATAATACCTATCGTTCCTGGTCCCAGGTTTGCTGCGACGCCGATTGATAGATCAGATATTATCGCCTCATTGACATGTAATGTTTTATTGACTTTCTCCATTAGCAGTCTGGCTGCTTCAAGTGATTGTGAATGGACAACAGCAACATTTACCAGATGGTCATCCACACGTTGGTGTACGATCTCCAACACCCGGTCGACAGCCCTCTGCCGGGTGCGCACCTTCTCCCTCATATCCAACATGCCATCTTTTAAGATAATAATTGGCTTGATATTGATCAAAGCTGCCAAAGCGGCTTGGAGCGCTTTCACCCGCCCACTTCTCCGCGCATATTCGAGTGAATCAAGGGTTAGGACGATATTTACATTTTGTCGAATTATTTCCAACCTCGAAAGGATTGCCTGAATAGTAGCTCCTGTCCTATCGAGCTGGCGTGCTTCTTTACACATGAATCCTACAGCCGCAGATCCGGCGCCTGAGTCAAATGGGATGACGTTTAGTTTATTGCGTATTTCTAGTGCTGCCAGTATTGCAGAATTAAATGTGCCGGATAACTTGCTTGTCACATGCAGGGACAAAATCGTATCACCTGCCTGGGCAATCCGCTCATAAAATTCCACGAATTGCTGTGGAGTAGGCTGTGAAGTCTTGGGAATGATGCCGGTTGAATCAGCCAGGTGATAAAATTCATCATTGCTCATGTCAATACCCTGTTGGTAGGTTTGATTACCGAACTGGATATTGATCGGGATTACTGCAACATCAAATTCGGACTGCCACTCATTAGGGATCTCACACGCGCTATCCATTACTATTTTCAACATTAATAACTTCCTTCGTTATCTACCTCATCACCGTCAGATACTGTATCCATTTCAACCCGCAGGGAGAGTAGTGTACGGTGATATAAACTTTTAACTGCTCCCTCGGTTCTTCCCATGATTTGACCAATTTCCGCATTCGATAAATGCTCGACAAACTTGAGGATTATCAATTGCTGCCGTTCAGGAGGCAAGTCCTGGATAATCCGTAGTAAATTGTTCTGTTCCTCCAGGTGAAGCAAGGTCACTTCAGGGTGTTCTGAATGTGGTATTGATGCGAAGCCTTCATCTAATGAGATCTCAGGGCGCCTGCCACGGTCACGGTGCCAATTCGCCACCAGGTTATGCGCTATACGATAAAGCCACGCCGAGACAGGCAGACCTCTCTCTTCGTAATCTGGAAGCCGGCGCATTGCCCGAAAGAATACCTTCGCGGTTAAATCTTCTGCGTCGTGTTGGTTTCCGGTGCGGTAATAAACATAGTTAAAGATCCGTTCGACGTATTGCTCATAGAGCAAGCCGAATGCTTCATGATCTCCCTTTATTGCCTGGTTGAGGTTTATCTCATTCGTGATGTTTGACAACCAATCACTCTTTACAGGCGGGAGTTCTCATAGAAGAGAACCCCGATTATTGAAAATAGTTGCTTGGAGTATATCATGCCATGTATGCACTTATTATAAATGTGAATGAGCTCCGTAGTGTTTATAAGCATGTGTCTGCAAGTCACGATCGAACGCACTTGATTTGATATTTTTCTTCGCTAAAAATGGAAAAAGCTCGTTACAAATTGCGACATCTCTTATAGAAGATTTATTTATGTCTCCCGCTGCTCAATCGCAAGCCTGTTAATACGTTCTAGCCCTTCTGAAAGGATGTGCTCCAATAGCTGGGCAATTGCCTGGTAATGTACCAGCTCTCCACCAATCGGGTCTGGGATATCTTCCTCTTCACCAACCATTTCGCTAAGCATATATATCCGGTTAGCGAAATCGACGTATTGAGCTTTCAGCCATCTTTTCTGGTCCTTTTCCATGGTAAGGATCAGGTCGAAATTTTGTAACATCTTCAGGTTGATTGGTTGTGACCGGTGGGAGCTGATGTCCATTCCCATTAGCTCCATGACATATTTTGATAGGAAGGCAGGATCTCTTCCATCAATCGCCCAGGTTCCCGCAGATTCGATGCACCAAAAATCAGCATCGTTTCGCTCTGAGACAAGTTTTTTTAAGATTGCCTCTCCCATGGGAGAGCGGCAGATGTTGGCTGTACAAACGATTAATATGTTAGGCATGATTCAATATAATACAATTAGTTCCGTTATTATTTTAGAACAAGCGCCTGGTATGCAGCCTGGTAAAAATTTCTTAACCAGATGATCAATCACACTACTCATAGCCAATCGATTTATTCTTACTCCCGGGTCAGCTTGTTTCGGTTACATGGTTGAGTTATCACAAATAGCTAGGATTGTTTTTTTGGTAAGAGCTGACCGGCTTCCAACTCTATCGGCACATAACGGTCGCTTAAAAATTGCAGCAGCACCCTCACACGTTCGGTCCCCGGTAGACGTGCGTCAAATATCGCTTCATAACCCTCAAATGGTCCGAAGCCGATCCGTACCACATCACCTTTATGAAGATCGTCAAATACCTCCCCGCCCGCATCTGATATCTCCTTCACCCGGCGCATGATGGCGTGGATCAAATTATCCGGCACCAATGAAGGTTCTCCCCCAAAACAAATCAAACCGTGCGTGTGCGGAATCCACTGGAAAGCGGACAATCCAACTTCATCGATGTCTGCTCTAACGAAGAGGTATCCCGGAAAATATGACTTGTACTTACGCGATCTTGGGTTCACCGGGTTGACCCGTAAACGAGGATAGAAAACTTCAAATCCACGCTCGCGGACCTGTTTCGATACTACCTCTTCTTTTTGCGGTTTGCTTCTTAACGCGTACCAGTGCTCTCCCATTTATATTAATTTGCTCCCAGTGGTTCTTCCATAACATTAAAATAGCGATTCAAACAATCATAAAATTCGGTGCAACATGTGTCCTGGCAGGCGAATAAAATGCCAGTCTCAGTATTATAAAACAATCCGTAATCATACCACCTGAAGACCCGTGATTCGTGAGATTATTTTCCGAACCAGAAATGCTGGAGGGAGAATAATTATGTGGATCAATACCGTGATGGCGAATACCAGTGTGATTGCATTCATGGCAGTTAAGAACACCTTCCCAAAGTTGGTGAGCAGCCAGGGTCCAATACCGATCAGCACTACGATAATCAAAAGTCCGAGGATGATCGTGATCAGCGGGGTCCAGGCTCGCCGGTCAGATGCGGAAGGCATCATGGTGCTGCTGACAGCAAAAACAAGGTAAAACCACAACCAGAAATCAGGGCTCACCGAAGCAGACTTTATTGCCTGGTTGATTGCATTCAGCTGCCCCTGGATGATGCTGACCCAGATCGTATCGATTCCCAACCGGTAAACTCCCACAAACGCTACAAATAATCCTCCAGTGACCAAAGGTGCAGCCCCTATCAGCCCATCCCTAAATCGATCAGTTTTAGCTGTCTCCACGTATCCTAACCGGATTCGACCGTTATCAAGCTTTTTGGGTATGATGGAAAATCGTCCGGTCTTAACGCCCAGTATCTTCGCCATGAAGAAGTGGCTTGTCTCATGCAGCAATACTCCTGGCAGGAATAATAATGAAAATAACGCCATGGAGATATCTGGTTGGCGGGTAATTAGTAAAAATATTGCTTGAATCTCGCGCTGCAGGAACCTTTGAAGATACGTCATGGGAATCAATAAAAGCACCAGGTATATAAATGTACGCCAGACAGCACTATACATCAACCCGCAGCAGCTTTTACGATTAGGATGAATTCAGATGCCTTAAGGCTCGCTCCCCCAACCAGTGCACCATCAATATCGGCTTTACCGAATAATTCTGCAGCATTGCTTGCCTTAACCGAACCTCCGTATAAAATTCGCACAGCCTGAGCTAGTCTATCTCCATAAAGTTCTCTCAACACTTTACGGATAAAATCTGAGATAACCCCATTAGCCCCTTCTGCTGTTGCTGCTCTGCCCGTCCCGATTGCCCAGACGGGTTCATATGCAATCACCAGGGAAGAAATGGACTGTGCATCGATCCCAATCAATCCATCCTTCACCTGTCGCGTAACCACATCCGCAGTTTTCCCGGCTTCATTTTCCGCCAACGTCTCGCCTACACACATTATGGGAATGAGACCATGGCTAAAAGCGGCCTTTACTTTGAGGTTCACCGTAGTGTCCGTCTCTCCAAAATAGGTTCGTCGCTCAGAATGACCGATGATTACATATTTACAGAATTCTGCCAGCATCGGTGCAGCCACCTCGCCTGTAAAGGCACCTGAGGCTTCCCAATGCATATTTTGCGCTCCTACTCCGATAAGGGTCCCTTCAACCATGGATGCTACCGGTAGTATTGCGGTGAATGGAGGACATAATACGATCTCGACACCTTCGATGGTAGACAACCCAGGTAGTAATTCAGTGAGTAAAACCCGTGCTTCTGCACTGGTCATAAACATTTTCCAATTTCCTGCAACCATTGGACGACGCATAATCACCTCAAAGATTTTCTCAAGTCAATATTCACTGTAGTTCCATAATATGCAAAATAACCGGATCATAAATTGCCACATAAGAGCAAGACACAGTATGCTTCAGATTCACTGTGATTGAGTAATGAAATAAATCCAGCTAAATTCAAGCATCCCCTCCAGTCTGTTTCCAGACGGAGGAGATCCGTATTAATTCCTTATTTGTCCTGCAACGCCGCCAAACCTGGCAAGTCAATACCTTCCAACATCTCAAGCGAGGCGCCTCCACCTGTAGAAATGTGCGTGATCTGATCTGCCAATCCGGCCTGGTTGATTGCTGAAACTGAATCACCTCCGCCGATGATCGTGACGGCTTTGCTTGCTGCGACTGCTTTAGCAACACCAACCGTTCCCTCAGCGAATCGTGGGAATTCAAATACACCCATTGGGCCGTTCCATACAATCGTCCCAGCTGTCGACAGGATTTTACCAAAGTTACTGACGGTGGCAGGACCGACATCTAAGATACGCCAGCCGTCGGGAACTGGACCCATGGCGATCGTTTTCTTTTCCGCCTCAGCGTCAAATCGATCACCAATCACTACATCCACAGGTAAATGTAAGTGGGATGCACCTGACTGCAATAGCTGACGTGCAGTATCCAGAGCCTCATCTTCACATAACGAATCTCCTATTGGATAACCTTGAGCCTTGAAGAAAGTATTGGCCATACCTCCTCCGATGAGGATTTGGTCAGCCTTTACCAGCAAGTTTCGAATAACGCCAATTTTATCGGAAATTTTTGCCCCTCCCAAGATAGCCACAAAAGGACGATTTGGGTCAGCAATTGCCTGACCAAGATATAAAATTTCCTTCTCCATTAAAAAGCCTGCGACGGCCGGTAAATAATGTGCAACTCCTTCGGTAGATGCGTGCGCCCGATGAGCAGACCCAAAAGCATCGTTAACATAGATATCTGCCAGCGAAGCCATCTGCCTGGCGAACTCAGGATCATTTTTCTCCTCCTCTGGGTGAAATCGTGTATTTTCTAACACCAAAACTTCACCAGGCTTGAGAGACTTTGCTGCAGCTTCCGCAGCCGGTCCAACGCAATCGTCGGCAAATGCTACCGGCTTACCCAACAACCCACTTAAATGTGCAGCCACTGGTCGAAGGGAATATTTAGGATCCGGTCCCCCCTTGGGTCTACCAAGATGTGAACACAAAATTACTGCGGCATCATGTTCGAGTAAATAACTTAATGTTGGCATAGCTGCAACGATACGGGTATCATCCGTCACTTTATAATCTTTTATAGGGACGTTATAATCCACCCGAACCAATACCCGCTTTCCTTTAACGTCAATATCAGTAATGGATTTTTTATTGAACATTTTCCCTCCGTATATATAGTATGCGGATGGCAGGTACAGCCATCCGCATACTGAAGATGATTATAGGGACTTAGCCAGTAGAGCAGCTAAATCGGCAGTGCGTACCGAATAACCCCATTCATTGTCATACCAGGCAACTACCTTGGCAAAGTTATTCTTTTCCTTGCCCAATACCATGGTGAAGGGCAAATCGACGGAAGAACTGTGCGGATCACCCTTGTAGTCAATACTGACTAATGGTTCATCCACCGCCTGAAGGATTCCTTTTAACGAACCAGCAGCAGCATCACGGAAGGACTGTCGTAATTCCTCTGTGGTTGTACTTGTCTCTAGCTCGACAGTCAGGTCAATCACCGATACAGTAGGTGTGGGGACACGTAATGCATAACCATCCATCTTTCCTTTAAGGTCTGGAATTACCAGGCTGATTGCTTTTGCAGCCCCGGTTGTCGTAGGAATAATACTCAAGGCAGCTGCACGAGCTCGGCGCAGGTCACTATGTGGCAGGTCTAATATTTTCTGATCATTGGTGTACGCATGGATGGTGGTCATGAATCCGCGCACGATCTTATATTTATCGTGTACGACTTTTACTGCCGGAGCGAGACCATTCGTGGTGCACGAAGCATTGGAGAGCACGTGATGGATTTTTGGATCGTACATAAAATCATTAACCCCTAAGACCACTGTTAAATCTTCTCCTTCAGCGGGAGACGAGATAATCACCTTCTTTGCGCCACCTTTGGTGATGTGATTTTCAGCACCTTTGACAACCTTTCCTTTTTTATTGACGCCATCGCTCTTGATCGTAAATAATCCGGTACTTTCAATGACGATGTCCACACCCAGGGAGCCCCAAGGTATATTGGAAGGGTCAGTCTCTTTAAAGACTTTAACTTCCTTACCATCGACAAATAATCCATCATCCTTAACTTCAACTGTCCCATCGAAGCGACCATAATTGCTGTCATACTTTAGCAAATGTGCCATGGTCTTTAAGTCCCCGATATCGTTAAATGCAACTACTTCCAAACTATCAGGATGATAATCCCGGATTGCTTTGAGTACTTGCCTGCCAATCCGCCCAAATCCGTTTATACCTACTTTCGTTGTCATTTTTGCCTCCATCCGAAGTTGTATTCAGCAGCATAGACTTTTTATCAGGCTGCTGTAATTAATGAGGATACTTTATTGAACTATGATTCTACCAAAGGTCCTGTTCGTTCCTGATATAAATCAATGAGAACTCTGGCTAGTTTTGATGAATCATGCCGCCACGGCTGGATATGATCAACAAGGTCGGAGCGGTAAATCGGGAATTCTGATTCTGTATCTACGTTTGTTTTCACCCATTCAGTTCCGGTGGGTAATTGAGCATCATAATTATTATTGATTACCACGATATCAAATATAGGTCCACCGACATGATCGTTCAATACAGTGATGTGATTTTCAACACTGTATCCTTCAGTTTCCCCTTCTTGGGTGGCTACATTACAGACATAAATCTTGAGCGCCCGGCTTGATTGAACAGCAGCGGCGATATCTGGGACGAGCAAATTTGGCATGATACTGGTAAATAAGCTGCCGGGTCCAATCACAATGATTTCTGCCGCTAGGATCGCCTGGATAACCAAAGGATATGCAGCCGGGTTATTGGGTTCGAGCCACACCCGGTGTATGTCACCTGGAAATTTCGGGATAGTACTCTCGCCTTCGACTCGTACCTCCCCTATGTAGTGTGGCAGCTGCATATCTGCAACCAGGCGGACGTCGTGCAAGGTTGCAGGGAGAACCCTACCCTGGACTGCCAACACCTTGCCTGATTCAACCACTGCTTCTTCAAAACTACCGGTGATTTCTGCAAGGGCACTGATGAATAAATTCCCAAAAGGGTGACCGTCCAGCTCAGCGTTCGTATCTGAGAAGCGATATTGAAACAGCTGGGTCATTAAAGCTTCATCATTGGATAAAGCTGCGAGGCAATTTCGGATATCGCCAGGAGGAGGTATACCCTTTGCTCGCCGAATCTTGCCGGAGGATCCTCCGTCATCCGCCACTGTCACGACCGCGGTAATATTATAGCTGTAGCTTTTTAAACCTCTCAACAGGGTTGCCAATCCGTGTCCGCCGCCGATCGCTACAATTCGAGGCCCACGCTCTTTCCTTCGATGGTCTGTTAGCTCATCAAGGACAGGCTTTCCTGCCCGGCGATAGGGCGCTAATAGTGTCCGGTTGATACCCCAGATGCCTGCTATAACTAATCCCGCCCCTAACCCACCGAAAATTAACACCCGCAGTGGACGACTTAAACTGCGAAGTGACGCAAAAGATAATATTGGCAGCCACCAGGTATCTGGAGCTGTCCGATAAATCTCTAATACCAACACTGCCAAACCCACCCCCAATAGTGTTGTCCCTAGCAGCATAATGATAATCCAGCGTTTCACCCCCAGACCTGGAATCAACCAGCGCAATGGAGCGGATAATCGCTTCCAAATATTCTTTGGATTGGTTGTATTGTTCTTTCTCATACCAACCAATGATGATAGCAGTCTTTAGGTATATCGTCAACAATAAATTATGCTATACTCGCAATATGGCAAGATACTTCATCGTAGCGGACGTCGGGGGGACTCATATACGGACTGCTTGTTTCACAACCGATAGCCAAAAGCCAAACATACTAAAACGGATCCATACGAACGGTGCAGGTGCCCCACATATACGCTTGATCAATCTGATCGAGGCAATCATTCCGAAGGGTGAAGAGGTTGCTGCGATCACAGTGGCGGCTCCCGGGCCAACTGATTCCTATGAGGGAATAGTATTGGAAGCGCCGAATATCCCTGGATGGACAAATCTTCCATTAAAAAAATTGATCCAGGAACGATTCGATGTGCCCGTTGCCATTGGAAATGATGCCAATCTGGCTGCGTTAGGAGAATGGCGATTCGGGGCAGGAATTGGACACCGAAATCTGGTTTATTTCACCGTAAGTACCGGCATCGGTGGTGGAGTGATTATAGATAATCAGCTTCTCTTAGGTTCCCATGGGCTTGCTGCTGAGCTGGGTCACGTCACAGTCATCCCGGATGGTCCACTTTGCAGTTGTGGGCAACGCGGGCATCTTGAAGCGGTAACTTCTGGTCCAGCCATCGCTCGCTGGGTGGAACAGGAATTAAGCCAGGGTATTCCTTCGTCTTTAACCAATCATCAACCACTTACAGCCGAAGAAGTATCAGAAGCTGCCAGCCATGGGGATGAACTTGCCATCGCTGCACTTGCCCGTGGGGGCAGCTATATGGGGATCGCGGTGGCAGATTATCTCCATATATTTAACCCCAGTGTGGTAATCATTGGCGGCGGAGTCTCGAAAAGCGGAGAAGCCTTTTTCGCACCACTTCGCAAAGCGATGAATGACCATGTCATGTCAAAAAAATACCTGGATAATCTCACCCTTACCAAGGCTGCTCTCGGGGATGAGGTAGGTTTGATGGGTGCTCTGGCTCTTGCAAAACAGTTGGATGAACCGTCGCCATGCCCATAATCTCCAAACGATGGGAGGTGGCACCAACCCTGCCTCCAGAAGCCATTCAAGAGCTGAGTGGATATCCCCCAATACTTCGTCAAATTCTATATAACCGCGGCTACCACACTCATGAGCTTGCTCGCCTGTATCTTGAAGCTCAGCCTCCCCCTGGTTGCCTGCCATCAAATTTAATCGATCTACCCAAAGCGATTGACCGAATAAATTTCGCCATCAAGCATCAGGAAAATATTGTTGTCTACGGTGATTATGATGCAGATGGAGTCACTGCTACTGCATTATTAGGATTGGCATTGAAATCGCTGGGTGCCAATGTAAAAGAATATATCCCGAACCGTTTCGATGAGGGTTATGGTTTAAACCTTGAAGCCATCCGCTCGTTGTCGGTGCAAGGAGTCAATCTAATTATTACAGTGGACTGTGGTATCCGATCCTGGGATGAAGCGGAGTTAGCTCGTTCCCTCGGGATCGATTTAATCATCACCGACCATCATCATCCGCTTGATCCGCTTCCTCCTGCTTTTGCCGTAATCAATCCGAAACAAACGGGTGACGCCTACCCCGAAAAGAATCTCGCCGGAGTAGGCCTGGCTTACAAGCTGGTGGAAGCATTATCCTTATCCGGGCAATATCCAGACCTGGATTCACGCAACTACCTGGACCTGGTAGCCTTAGGTACGGTTGCAGACCTAGTCCCTTTAACAGGTGAAAATCGTTCCCTTGTACGTTCCGGCTTGGAACAAATCCGGCGCCCCATCCGCCAGGGCATGATGGCATTGATCGGTGTCTCTGGGTTGAACCCTGCTAGAATCACGCCAAGTGAGATCAGTTTCTCACTGGCACCCCGGTTAAATGCCTCTGGCAGGTTGGAATCTGCCTTGAATTCATTACATCTCCTGACCTCGCAAGATCCGATGGAAGTTGGTCAGCTCGCTCAATGGCTGGAAGTCCAAAACCGTGATCGTCAAAAGATCATGAAGGATATCCAGCTCAAGGCAGAACAACAGATCATCATTGACGATCAAATTCCTCTCCTGCTGTTTGCTGCAGCTCCAGATTACAACCCTGGTGTGGTCGGGTTGGCAGCTTCAAGGCTCACCGAGCAGTACTACCGTCCATCCATAATCGCCAGTATTGGCGATGAATACACGCGTGCCTCTTGTAGGAGTATCCCTGAATTCCATATCACTGAAGCATTAGACCAATGTAAAGATCTACTAGAACACCATGGAGGTCATGCTGCTGCTGCAGGGTTTACGGTTAGCAATGAGCAACTCCCAACCTTGATTAGCCGGATGCGTACTATTGCCGAGGAACAGCTTAAGGATCTCGACCTGCGTCCGAAAATTACTGCCGAGGCGGAGATTCCCCTTTCTGAGTTAAAACCTGATTTACTCAAATATCTTGGCTGGCTTCAACCCACAGGTATGGGTAACCCCGCTCCCGTCTTTATGTCGAGCGGCTTGAGAGTGGGTCGTCAAAAAGCGGTTGGCGCTGACGGTTCGCATCTAAAATTAACTGTCACAGATGGAAATATAACCTACGATGCGATTGCGTTTCGGCAGGGTCACTGGATTGCCCAGCTTCCTCCCAGAGTCGATTTGATGTATACCTTTGAATTGAATGAATTTAATGGACAGATTACTCTTCAGCTAAATGTCAAAGATATCAAAGCATCTGCAGGTTAACTTTTTACCTTCGAATTAATCTACAAACCGATACTTGATTAAAGTCCACATGGCGATGAAAGCATCTTTCATTTGGATCTTCTTGCCTTCCGAGTAATCACGTGGGTTAAATGTGATCGGCACTTCATATAACCGAGCTTTCCGTTTGAGGATTTTAGCTGTAAATTCTGGTTCGAACTCAAATCCGTGTGCATGTAGAGGCATATTTTGAACAACCTCCCGCCTGAATAGCTTATACCCAGTTTCCATATCTGTCAGGATGTTATTGTACAGAATATTTGTGGTGAGAGTTAATATCTTATTGGCAACCATATTCCAAAACAAGACTGGTCTGCGTCCGGCTCCAAGAAACCTTGAGCCATAGACTACGTCCGCAATCCCCTCATCGATAGGTCGCAGCATTATGGGATACTCACGCGGGTCGTATTCAAGGTCGGCATCCTGGATTAACATTAAATCTCCACTTGAATTCTCTATCCCCGTCCTGACGGCCTTACCTTTGCCTTGGTTATGTTCGTGATGAACGACCCTGATCTGTCCTTCCTGGAAGAGCTCATCCAGCATTTCTCGGCTGCCATCAGTTGAACCGTCATTTACCGCCAGGATTTCATCGACCAGGCCGGTTGCGTGAACCCGTCGGATAATCTCCTGGATCGTCTTTACTTCATTATAAACCGGTATAATTATGGATAATTTCATCACATCTCCTAGGCTACAATATAATTTTATCCTAAAATCCTTTTACACAATTTTTATTTTATTCGCTTGCCATGCTATAATCATTCTGGTTATCTATCTAAAGCCCTTTGACAATGGAGGTTGATTGATGGATGCTACGACACGTGCAAGACCAATGATGGGGACGGCAAGTGGTATTTTTACTCCGCCAATTTTACAAAAAATTGAAGATACAGGTCTGTCAACGCTTTGGCTGCAAGACCTGACCTTGAAAATCCTATATTTCCAGGGTTATCTGACCGGGTTTAAAATTGCCGAGGAAATGGCATTACCATTCACCGGGATTGTCGATCAACTCCTTGAAAATCTAAAACGGGATAAATTTGTGGAAGTAAAAACCTCCCAAATGGGTCTTGGAGAGGGTGCATATCTATATGCCATCACTGGTGCGGGGAGTGATCGCGCTCGCGAAGCTATGGAACGTAGCCAATATGCCGGTCCTGCTCCAGTGCCTATCCAGGAGTACAACGAATCGGTCCTGCGCCAGGCACAGGGACGACCGACTGTTTCAAACCGGATGATGCACCAGGGATTAGCCCACCTGGTCCTCCCAGAATCAACCTTCGAGCGTATCGGTCCAGCAGTCAATTCTGGCACCTCCATTTTTATGTATGGTCCGCCAGGAAATGGCAAGACCAGCGTCGCCCGGGCTATTGGGAATATGATCCTGCATGAAAGTATGTACATCCCTTATGCCATCTATATTGATGGACAGGTCATCAAACTATACGATTCAGTCAACCATCAGCTATCAACGGATGAGTCAGCTCCATCCGGTACCTCCGCAAATCGGATGAATGGCAGGCGTGATTTGCGCTGGATCCGCATCAGGCGTCCATTCATCGTAACCGGTGGTGAGCTGACATTAGCCGGACTCGATCTGGTTTTTGACGATGTGCATAAATACTATGAAGCACCTTTCCAAATCAAGGCAAATGGCGGAATTCTATTGATCGATGATTTTGGCAGGCAGCTCGTGCGTCCCCGTGACCTGCTTAACCGCTGGATTGTGCCGCTCGAAAATCGGATTGACTTCATGACACTGCACACCGGTCGCAAGATTGAGATTCCGTTTGACGTCTTGGTTGTTTTCTCGACCAACTTACCGCCACGTGACCTCGTGGATGAAGCATTCCTGAGACGCTTGCGTCATAAGATCGAAGTTGGCGACCCGAACTTCGATGAATATAGAGAGATTTTTACCCGGGTCGCCTCGGCCAAAGGTGTGACCTATAACGACGAAGGGTTGGCATACCTGCTCCAGGAATGGTATATAAAACGGGCACGCAAACTGCGCGGTTCTCACCCAAGGGATCTGTGCGATCAAATCCTGGACATTGCCCGTTATCTCTCTGTGGAGCCGACCATGACGCGTGACCTTATCGATAGGGCAGCCAGCGCATATTTTGTTGAGTTATAAGTCTGTCTGATGCCAGGTCAATACAATAGTTCCGTTAACGTTGATTTTACCAAACCGACGATATTTGCACATCGAGGTGCCAGTGCTTATGCGCCTGAGAACACAATGGCTGCATTTAACCTGGCGATTGTCCAGGATGCCGATGCCATTGAGCTCGACTCTAAACTCACCGCAGATGGTCAGGTGGTTGTGATCCATGACGATACCGTAGATCGGACCACGAACGGCACAGGAAGCGTTAAATCTCTATCACTGGCAGATATACAGAGTCTCGATGCTGGTTCGAAATTCCCACCTTTATTCAAACCTGAAAAGATTCCTAGCCTTGCTGAGGTATTTGAAACGATTGGGCGGAAGATTTTAATTAATGTGGAGCTAAAAAATTATTCTTCTCCCATGGATGACCTGGCAGAGAAGGTGGTGAGCTTGGTGAAGAAATTTAATTTAGAAGATAATGTCTTGATTTCTTCATTTAATTTAATTACCTTGATCCAGGTCCGCAGGGTGCTGGATAAGGTTCCTCTTGGTTTGCTCACTTTTACCGGTCTGGCGGAGCTAGCACTACGCTCGAAATTGGTGCGCTTCGGCCCATTACTTGCCCTGCATTCCTCGTACAAGGACGTTACACCATACTTGATCCTAACTGCTCACCAGGCTAAATGTCGAGTGCATGCTTATACGGTTAACCAACCGGAACAAATTAAAGCGTTATATGAAGCTAGGATCGATGGTATCTTTACAGACCATCCCCAGCTGGCTCGAAATATAATTGCCGAAGATATCCCCACAAAAGTATGATCCCATATAGCTGGCTGGAACAAGCCTGCGACCGTATCGGTCCATACATCTGTGCCACGCCGTTGACATATGATGAAAAGAACCATTTATATTTGAAGTGGGAAAATCATCAGGTAACCGGTTCCTTTAAAGCTCGCGGCACGCTTAATAAAATACTCGCCCTCCAGGATTGGGAGCTAAAACGGGGGCTAGTAACTGCATCAGCCGGTAATCATGGCCAGGGAGTAGCATTGGCAGGAAAGATCAAGCAGGCTGCTGTAATTGTATTTGCTTCTGAACATGCCCAGCGGAATAAACTCGAGGCCATGCGCGCCCTCGGTGCAGAAATTCACCTGGTTCCTGGCGGCTATGGTGAAGCAGAACAAGCTGGAATATCCTATGCAGCTGCCACAGGAGCCAACTACGTGTCTCCATATAATGATGGGATGGTCATCGCTGGTCAGGGAACAATTGCACTGGAAATCAAGCGTGAACTGGTGGATATTTCTTCTATCGCATGGATCATTCCAGCAGGTGGAGGAGGTCTTACTTCGGGTATTGGATGCGCCCTTCAGGATGCCAGCCCTTCACCGAAACTGGTAGCTGTCCAATCGGAGGCTTCTCCCTTTCTTTACAATATTTACCATCACGGCACACAGCAAGGAGTGGAAGACCTTCCCAGTCTCGCAGATGGATTGGCAGGGCAAATCGAAGATCATTCGGTGACCATCCCAATTGTCAAGACCTATGTGACTGATTTTATCCTGGTCTCAGAGCTTGAGATCCAGATTGCCATCAAATATGCCTGGTATAACTACCACGAACGGATCGAAGGTTCAGCTGCTGCTGCATTGGCGGCGATAACCTCTCACCATGTTACCGACAGACCCGCCTTAGTTGTAATCACTGGGGGCAACATTGAGCCCGAGACACACAACCGGATCATCAATGACCCTGACTTGCCGATGGCAGGTCCTGACTGGTAAATATATGACGATAACCTCCGACGAATACATGGTTGTGTGCATGTCTCGCCAGATCCGTGATGGCGAATTGGTTGCACAAGGATTGGCGACACCGCTTGTTGCTGCGGCGTATATCCTCGCACGCCGAACGCATGCACCAAATATGTATTTTTCATCCGCTATCGGTCAGGGCATTTGCCGATACCCGGCACCATTGAGTCTGAGCCAGGTTGAAAGCCTATGGTTGGATCGATCATTGGTCAATGTAGGTTTTGCAAGGGCTGTAAGTGAAGTATTGCCTTCTTTGAAACCATTGGAATTCTTACGTCCTGCACAAATCGACCCATTTGGTAATTTTAACAATATCGCCTTTGGGAAGGATTATCACCATCCACGGTTAAGAATGCCTGGCACCGGTGGCATTCCCGATGTCACCACCTACCTGAACGATGTTTTGCTTTATGTCCCCCGCCATTCGAGGGTTACATTCGTCTCTCAGCTTGACTTTTGTGCCGGACTCGGGCATAATTCCGCTCGCAAGCACGGCAAGGGTCCTCGCTGCCTCATATCAGACCTGGGTCAGTTCGATTATGTAAATGGACGGATGCGGCTAACTACATATCATCCTGGGATGACGATTGAAAAAATCCAGGCTCACACGGGATTTCAACTGGAGATTTCACCTGACGTAATGGAGACAGTCGCACCAACAGATGTTGAATTAGGCCTTCTTCGTAACGAAATCGACCCGTTGAACATTCGCCGGCTTGAAACTCTGAGTGGACCAGCCCGGCGTGAGTTGCTGCACCGAATTATCAAATCTGAACAGGATTATCAATCTATATCGTAGGGATTTTCTCCCAGGTTGAGAATGCAATCGTTCGTTCGAAAACTTTTCTTAGCGTTATTCATCATAACCCTGATTTTACCGGAATCGTTAGGGCAAGCCTCCCAATTAAAACAGGCGCTGACTACTGATCAACAGGCGCAGGCAATGTTGGAAAACCTTACCCCTGAAGAACGAGTAGGTCAGCTTTTCCTGTTAACATTTACGGGTCCTGAAGCTGCGATGGCATCAGCCACAGGCGCACAAATCTATGATTTGATAGTTAATTATCATATTGGTGGAGTTATTCTTACTTCCGCAAACGACAACTTCGTCGGTTACGACCAGACACTGGCCATTGCTCAAAGTTTAACTGATCAGTTGCAGAGAGACGAGTACAGCGCATCACTGATTCTCCAAGAAAATCCTGTCTCCAATGAATCTTATAGGCCTGCTTATATACCCCTTTTTATCGGGATTTCACAGGAAGGTGATGGTTATCCATACGATCAAATCCTCAGTGGCATGACGCCCTTACCAAGCCAGATGGCTATTGGAGGTACCTGGAGCCCAGATCAAAGCAAAGAAGTGGGTAACGTACTGGGTAGAGAGCTATCAGAGTTGGGTTTCAACTTACTGCTCGGTCCATCTCTCGATGTTCTCGAAGTACCAACAACTGATAGCGGCGGTGATCTTGGAATCAGGACATTCGGTGGAGATCCTTTTTGGGTCGGAGCGCTTGGGCAGGCTTATATCGCTGGAGTACACCAGGGAAGCAGTGGGAAGATGGTGGTGGCATCGAAACATTTTCCCGGTTTTGGTGGCTCCGATCGCTTACCTGAAGAAGAAGTTGCTACTGTTCTTTCCTCTCTTGAACAGCTCAAGCAAATTGATTTAGCCCCATTTTTTGCGGTAACGGGTGATGCGCCGGACGCCGAATCGATGACCGACGCACTCGTAGTCTCCCATATCCGTTACCAAGGGTTCCAAGGAAACATCCGAGCAACGACCCGGCCTGTGAGTTTTGACCCCCAGGCATTTTCCCAATTGATCTCTCTGCCGGAGTTTGACACCTGGAGGCAGGACGGCGGTGTCATGATTAGTGATAATCTCGGCAGCCGCGCCGTTCGCCGTTTCTACGATCCCAGCGGCCAAACCTTCAATGGCCCCTTGGTTGCACGCGACGCTTTCCTCGCCGGCAATGATGTCCTCTATCTGGATAATTTCCTCTCCAGTGGTGACCTGGATGTATATTCCTCATATGTGCGCACATTAGTCTTTTTCGCTCAAAAGTATCGAGAAGACCCAGCCTTTGCCCAGCGTGTAGACCAATCTGTTTTACGCATCCTAAAACTTAAATATAAAATTTATAACGGTACTTTCTCGGTTACATCTACATTACCCAATCCTGATGTCTTAACTTCAATCGGGACGGCATCCCGGGTGACATTCAACACAGCCCAATTAGCTGCTAGCTTGATCAGCCCATCTCAGGACGAGCTGAATAATGCAATCCCGTCGCCACCCACGCGTGACGAATCAATTGTCTTCATCAGCGATACACGAGTTTACCAACAATGCAGCACATGCCGCCAGCAATACACCTTGGAGGTAGACGCATTTGAGAATGCCGTCATCCGGTTGTATAGCGGCAGTGGCCAAGTTATCCCAGGCAATCTTATCTCATATACCTTCCAGGATTTATCCGACATGCTGAACAGTGGCACAGGGACGCTCCAAATAGAAAATGATCTCCGCGCTACAGATTGGATTGTGTTCGCCATGGATACCGTCTCTAATGACGTTCCGGTATCCCTTGCCCTTCGCCAGTTCCTTGATCTTCGTCCAGACCTCATCCAAGGTAAGCATTTAATCGTATTCGCCCTGAGCGAGCCTTATGCCCTTGACGCTACGGATATTTCGAAATTGTCGGCTTATTACGCCTTGTACAGTCGTTCAAGCTCTTTTATTGAAATTGCAGCCAGGATTCTATTCCACGAGATCCAACCTTCCGGTCACCTTCCTGTATCAGTCCCTGGTATTGGCTATGAAATCCTGGAAGCCACTTCACCCGATCCGAGTCAGGTGATCCACATATATCAAGATATTCCAGTTTCACCGCCCGGAGAGGGTACTGAGACTCCATCTCCTACACCCACATCCATGACGGTTGGAAATTCAATCTCAGTCGTGACGGGAATTATTCTTGACCATAACGAAAATCAGGTGCCTGATGGAACAATTGTACAATTCTCTCTCTATCATAGTAGTGAAGGAGTGCCTTCACAAATAGTGGAGAGCCAGACCTCCCAAGGAATTGCCCGCGCAAGTCTTTAATCGACGAATCTGGAGAGATTAATATCACGGCTGAAAGCGGGCCAGCGGTTACTTCCGATGTCTTAACCTTTGATATTCCACCCGTGGCTGGTACCTCCACACCGTTCTCAGCTACGCAAACTCCAACCCACATGCCAACTGCAACCACTTCACCAACGATCACATCAACCTCAACCCCTCAAGCTACAGCAACTCCGGCGAATGTCAACGCAAACGGAGGAGTGGATTTCGGAGACTGGCTCGCTGCGCTTTTTGTGACCGCCTTGATCAGCGCAGCCAATTATTGGCTGGTTAATCTGAAAAGTGGTCTACGCTGGGGCTTGCGAGCAGCTTTGCTACCATTAATCGGGGGAATGTTCACCTACATCTACCTGGCAGTCGATATGCCTGGCAGCGAACCAATGCTGAAGGATATGGGCACCTGGGGTGTCCTTTTACTGGTTACTATCGGAGCATTGGTCGGAGCCGGAACGTTATGGATTTGGCAGCAGTTGGATCTACGAAAAACCAAGCCAGCAAAAGCTAACGTGCTAAAGTAATAATTAAACTGAATATTATTAAAGCTGCAGCTACCCCGAGTAAGATTTGTTCTCGCGTTGTGGAAAGGATTGCTCGTAAGGAAGGAGGTTGTGGTTTTTTAGACGGATAAATCGGTGGGATCCAATTACCGATCAATGCCTGACGGAACGAATCGATATCCTGCGGACGCTCATCAGGGTGTAAATTCATCGCCCACAGGATCGCTTTTTCGGTTCGTGCGCTTATCTCCGGGTTGATCTGCCTTGGAGAGGTTAAATTTTCGGGGTGTAAAAAACGCTCGCGCGCTTCTATGGGCGGCTGGTTGGTGAGCAGGTGATATAGGGTTGCACCAAACGCATACACGTCACTCCGCCGGTCGGTATGACCTGTATCTCCACCATACTGTTCCAAAGGTGTATAGAGCGCAGTACCGCGTCCTTGAAGGATGGTAATGGTCATCTCTTCTGATGCCAGAATTTTCACCAGACCAAAATCGACCAGTTTTATTAATCCTGTGGGTGTAGCCTTCAGGTTACTCGGTTTTATATCGCGATGGAGTATGGGTGGTGTTTGGTTATGGAGATAGCTCAACGCATCTGCGATCTGGTTGGCCCACGAAAGAACTTCTGCCTCAGGCAGAAAAACGCCCTTTTGGCGTGCTTCCATCATCAATGTGCGTAAATCGTTCCCTGGTACGTAATCCATCGCCAGGTAGTCGCGAGGTCCGATGGAAAAGAAGTCGGATACTTTTGGTAGATTAGGGTGATCCAGGCGCGCTAATACTGTCGCTTCGCGGAGGAATTGTTCCCGGGCTTGTTGGACTACCTCTTGCGGTAATGTGCGGTCATGCTCGACTTCCTTAAGCGCACATTGTCGCCCTTCCAGGCGCAGATCATCCGCAAGATATATACTTCCCATGCCCCCGTGCCCAATTATCCGCCGAATTTTATAGCGACTTCTCAGGACTTCTCCGGTCTTTAAGGGCGTCGGCATGTTTTTATATCCGTTGGCGTCACGGATGAAGATATTATACCGTTGGTTACCGTAAGAATGTACAACTCATCAAAGGTTAAGCTATGGAAATTAAAAGTTATAATCATATTATGTTCCCTCCTCATGTTTTCCTGGATCAGCAACATATTCCTTATACCATCGCCAGTTTTCCCCCATCGACACCGAAAGGTGCGGCAAGTGTTGCCGTTGCACTGGGATTGAAAGAACACCAGGCTATCAAAACATTAATTTTCGAATCAGATGTGGGTGAACAGGTGTTGGTGATGGTGGGGGGTGATCAAACTGTCGTTTCCGGACACCTTAAGAAAGTTGTGGGTTCTCGTAACATTCAGCTCGCCAGCCCAGAGAAGGTATTCCAAACAACAGGCTACAAGATTGGTTCGATCCCTCCATTTTCCTGGCAGCCAGAAGGATTCCGATCATTTTTAGATTCAAATATGATCGAAGAGTCCTCACTCGCGGTTGGTGCTGGTGAATGGGGCAATGAAATACTAATTTCTCCGGTAGATTTAATAAAAGCCTGCAACGCTATCGTGGTAAACTTAACCGATCGGGAAAAACCGATTTTTTCTCCTTATTAATTAGTGGTATATTATTTATACTTGTATATAGCTGGTTTCCAGATATACGGATCGAGGAAAATGCTATGGTACTGGAGACTGAGGATTTCCCCTTACTGATCGCCCAAGCAGGACCTTTAAACGGACAAAGGTGGCTCTTAAAAGACGATGTCATCATCGGTCGGGATGCTTCATGTACTGTAGTCATCCAAAACCGACAGGTTTCTCGGTACCATGCAAGGTTCATAACCCTCCCGCAGGGTATTCAATTGGAAGATTTGGGGAGTAAAAACGGGACCCACATCAACGGGCAGCAGGTATCGGAGCCAATTATGCTCCAGGATGGTGATGTAATCCAAATCGCATTTGCCCAACAATTCATTTTTATGAGCTCAGATTCGACCTTACCCCTGGCTGTGACCCCTGATAAGCCATTAGAGCTGCTGCAGGTTCCACGGCAGCTTCGGCTGGAGAAACGTTCGCGCCGTGTTTGGATCGGGGATATCGAGCTCTTACCCCCTCTCTCTGTATCTCAATATCAGCTCCTCGAGCTTTTATATGATAATCCCGATCGTGTCGTTTCACGTGCAGAATTGATCCAGGCTGTGTGGGGGCAGGATGATGCTGTCGGCATTTCCGAGCAAGCCCTGGATGCACTTGTCCGCCGCCTGCGCGACCGTCTCTCAGCAATTAATTCATCCCATCAATTTTTGATTACCGTTCGTGGTCATGGACTGAGGTTGGATAACCCAACCTTTTAAGCAATCATCGAGATTGATAATCTGCCCCGATGATTTTTATCCAAGGTTTTGAGTCATTGTCACACGCAATGCTGCACCGAACACCTTGTTCATGCGCAATTTCAATTCTGCATCCTCACCCGATTCAGTTCGCACCAATAAACTTGAAAGGATATCCATAAACTCGGGAGTTATATCTTTTTTATGTTCCTCGATCTTTTTATCCAGCTCCTGGTCAGATTCAGCCGCTTCAAGAAATTCCTGGATCAATGCCACCTCAGGCGGAGGTGCGCTGGCTTGATCCACCACTTCCTCCACCTGCTTAAGCTTACTAATTTTTTCCAGGTCACCTGCTTTGCGGGCTGATTCCATCTCTTCATTGAAAACCTGTACGAAAAATTCATCCACCAGTGATAAGTTTTGCGTCATTGTTTCCTTGATATCCTTGGACTGCAGGATTGTATCCAGGTTTTTACGTGATTGACTTACCCTTTCTTCCATTTGCTTATCGATTGCCCTGGTCATTTCTAAAAGCTGGTCGCGCAGATTGATCAATCTTTCCCTACCATCCCCACGGGCTCGCTCGATCTTATCGCTCAACAACCTGAAAAACTCGTAGTCCAATCCCGGTCTGCCCAGGCTCACCAGCACACTTAACTGGGTTTCATTGGGTGCATTGATGACCAATTCGAGCAGCTTTTCACGCGTTAAGGATTTCCCCGCTGATTGCAATGCTTGGATCGCTGCTTCAACATCTTTTGATTGTTCCTGAACCTGCTTGCCGAAGGTGGTTCCCGCTAACAATTTTTTCTGTAATTCGCTTAACCGCTTGGCAGATTCCTGGTCTCCATTCACCGCAGAGGCTTCAATTAACCGGTTGAGCAGGTTAAAAAAGTCGCTATCGAATAACGCATCTTCTTTGGTAGTTACCTCTGTAATGTTCTCATCCGATGCATTAATTAGACGTTGAAGAAGATTCATTCGTTCCTGTTGCGCCTGGATCATCTCCTTTGTAATTCCGTCAGCTGCCAGGATGCGCTCAATCATCGTTTGCAGGGTTAACATTGCTTGCGGTTGAAGCAGGTAGGCTTTCCTTTTTTCCTGCGGTAGACTGTTCGTGACCCGCGTGATTAATGGACCAATGATTCGTTCCTGTTCATTGACCGGTAGGCTCAGCTCGGGTGGAAAATATGTAAATAAGAGCCCCTTATCCGGATCGTGATAAACCAATGGGGTAGCAATCATCCCCTTGTACCCGCAATTGGGGCAGGAAGCAATGTTGAATGCCCCAGATAGGATTTTTTGCTTCGCAGTGGGATCTTGCCCCACATCGAACAACTGGTCGATATCAGCCATGATTGGCTGCCGGCAGTTTGGACAATTAATGCGCGTCTTTGGCATGAAACACTCCTAGAATAAAACGCCCAAATATTGCGATAATGGACGATTGATTATAAAGTACAGATGATTGATATCGTTTAACCCCGGGGTATCGAAAAACAGATGCGACCACCAGTATCAGGCTGCGGATCGACCCAAATTCGCCCACCGTGAGCTTCAATGACTGCTCGTGCCAAGTATAAACCTAATCCGGCACCTTTCGTAGTCCGTTTTGCGATTGAAGACCGGTAAAACCGATCGAAAATATGAGGAATATCCTCCGGTGCTACACCCGGTCCCTGGTCGCTGACACAAATGATAACCTGTGTCGGTCGCACCTGCCCGGTAATGCGGATTTCCCCACCTTGAGGCGAATATTTAATTGCATTCGAAACGAGGTTGGATAAAACCTGTTCCAGGCGGGTCTCATCACCGTTGATCACTGGAAAATCCTCTGGAATATCCACCACGATGTTATGGATGGTGGACTGTGTTTGGAAGTGTTTGGCAATCCTGCCTGCAACGTCCTTCAAATCAACATCGGATAGGCTGATTGAGAGACCGCCTGCTTGAAGACGTGATGCATCGAGTAAATTCTCGATCAGTCCGGTCAATCGGTCAGCTTCCTCCTCGATCACAGCCAGGCTGTCACTAATAATCTCACGATCCCAATTAGCGTCTTCCCTTCGCAACGTCCCAACATAGCCTTTAATCAATGCAACCGGTGTCTTCAGCTCGTGACTGATCACCGAAATGAAAGTGCTCTTGAGCTCCTCTGCCTCTCGAAACCTGGTGATGTCACGCACAGTGGCAATGATATTTACCAGGTTGCCTTCATCTGAGATCAGCGGTGCATAGGTAATTCCAACCGGTAGGGAAACCCCAGACGATCTCTGCAAATCACCCTCGACGTATAATGTGGCATTTGGGGTAAGCGGCCAGCCGCCTGCCTCAGCCTGTTCAAGGGTCAGCATATCTTCATGACACATCAATTCGATCACATCTTCATGAGATTTACCGACAATTGCCGATACCGGTTCTGCCATTATTCGAGTGAAAGCCCGGTTGCATAGCGTAATGACATGACCTGGAGATAGGATTAATATACCATCTGCAGCTGAGTCGATGAGTGCATCCATGCGCTGCTTATCTTGGCTGACCTGTTGATACAGCTGGGCATTATCCACTGCAATGGCTGCCTGGTTGGCAAAACTTTGCAATAACGCCCGGTCATTCGTTGAGAATATTCCAGGATAATTCCTGAACACAAATATCACCCCAATCACTTTTTCACGTGTGATCAGGGGTAAACCGACCCCGGTAAATAGCCCCAGGCCAACCGTCCTGGCAAGGTTCTGTAATAAACGGTTGACCTCTGGCAGCTCAAATCTTGCCGGATCTTCATTATCAGGAATTTCTGCCAGTAAAGGCTCCAGGTACCTCGCCAGGCTGGTTGGGATGCCCAGGTTAGTTGTAATTTTCCAACCCCCTTTTTCAGCCCGTAAGGCAATTAACCCGGCCTGACCAGCCAACATCTCTGCAGAAATATATAGTATACGCCCCAGGAGCTTGTCTAGATCAAGCTCCTGGGTCAGTGCACGGCTAATTTCTAATAGATAATCGCGTTGTCGAACGCGAAAATCAGGCAACATGTGAGATCTGAAATTCCTTTTCGCCTAAGGAAATGGATTCTTCAAATATCTCCAGACCATCATCAATTTCACTCTTGGTGATATTTAGGGAGGGAGAAATTCTGATCGTGCTTTTCCCACAACCCAGGCTGATTAATCCACGCTCGAAGGCTCTTTGAACGATCCGCTCGCGCAGGTCATGCGCTGGTTCTTTACTTTGCTTGTTTTTAACAAATTCCACCCCAATCATCAATCCTTTCCCACGTACCTCACCAATGCTGGGATGGCGGATGGCAATTTCGTTCAGCGCGTCAATGGCATAATCACCCACCTCTTGTGCGTTTTGTAAATATTCATCCTGGATAAGATCCATGGTCGCTAGGGCAGCAGCACAGGCAATAGGGTTACCACCGTAAGTATTGCCATGAGAACCAAGTGGCCAGCTTACGATGCTTTTTCGGGCGATGATCGCACCTAATGGTATCCCTGAGGCAATTCCTTTACCCACACACACAATATCTGGCTCGATGCCAAAATGCTCAATTGCCCACCACTTACCAGTCCGCCCCATACCCGATTGGACCTCGTCAACGATGAGCAGGATGTCATGACGGTCGCACAAGTCGCGTAAAGCCGGGTAGAACCCCGGCGGCGGGATGATATACCCACCTTCACCTTGAATTGATTCCACTAATAGACCGGCAACATCTTCTGCCGGTAATAATTTTCCCAACACCTGATCCTCGATATACCTGACCACTGTCTCGCCATAATCCTCTCCCGGTCGTTGGATAAATACGGGTCTGTATGGGTCAGGATAAGTGACATGGACTACCCCGTTCATCAGTGGGTAGAAACCTTCGTGATATAAGGGCTTGCTCGCAGTGAAGCTCAATGATCCCAGGGTCCGGCCGTGAAATGCCCCCAAAAATCCGATGAACTGGCTTGCACCAGTATGATAGCGCGCCAGCTTTATTGCAGCTTCAACACTTTCAGTGCCAGAATTGGTCATGAAAGAAATCGCATCTTCTTTGAAAGGTGCAATTTGATCAAGTCGTTCTCCAAGACTGACCCAGGCTTCGTGATAAAAGTCCGCAGATATATGTAGGAATTTCTCCGACTGGTCTTTAATTGCCTGGACGACTTTTGGATGGCTGTGCCCAGTGGCAGTAACCGCGATCCCTGCAGCAAAATCCAGGAAATGGTTCCCGTCTACGTCCCATACATCTGATCCCTTACCATGATCCATCACAAATGGATAAGCGCGTGCATAAGAAGGTGAAATAACAGCTGAATCACGTTCGATAATGGCTTTAGCCTTCGGACCCGGTAAATCATAGACCTGCATATTTTTTCTCCTATTTAGTTCCTGTAAACCGCATTATGCTTATAGTTAAGTGTCTTCCACCCGAGAGCCGCCAGTGGATCAATGTTTACAGGTTAATAAATGCTCCCGCTCACCCGATGGGAAAATTATAACACTACCGGATGGGTTATAATCAGGCTTCGAAATGAGCACCGGCTTCGGTTTTGAAATTAAATCTCGTGTGGGACGCGCCCGTGCTGGGGTCTTTGATACCCCTCACGGTAAGCTTGACACACCCCTGTTTGCCCCAGTCGGCACACAGGCAACGGTTAAATCGGTCACTCCCGCCCAATTGGATGAACTTAATGCAGGTTTGGTTCTGGCAAATACCTACCACCTGTATTTGAGACCTGGGGATGAGATTATTGCTCAATTAGGTGGATTACACACCTTCATGCATTGGGATAGACCGATATTAACCGATTCTGGTGGTTTTCAGGTATTTTCCTTGGCTGACAGCCGGAAAATTGATCTGGATGGGGTCACTTTTAAAAGCCACATTGATGGATCCACCCACCGGATCACCCCCGAAAAATCGATCGCCATCCAGGAAAACCTTGGTGCGGATATCATTATGGCATTTGATGAATGCGGTTCTCCCTATGATCTGGGTAAGAATGAAATCGCATTGGAGCGCACCCACGCCTGGGCAGAACGGTGTGTGAAAGCCAAGACCCGTACAGATCAAGCTTTATTCGGGATTATCCAGGGTGGGATATACCCTGAGCTGCGGAGACGCTCAGCAGAATTCTTATCGGCTCTGGAATTACCCGGTTATGCCATCGGAGGATTATCAGTTGGTGAAACCAAACAAGAGACTCTCTCGATTCTGGAGTTGGTGGACACTTGCTTACCGGAAGATAAACCTCGCTACCTGATGGGCGTTGGATCTCCACAAGACCTGGTTACAGGCGTACAGCGCGGCGTGGATATTTTCGACTGCGTCTTACCCACCAGACTGGCCCGGCATCATGCTGCCATCACCCGCACAGGGCGGATCAACATCGCAAATGCCCGCTTTGCTTCAGACAAATCTCCGATTGATGAAGGCTGCTCCTGTTACACTTGCAAGAATTTCTCCAGCGCATACATCCGACATTTGGTTCTCGCCAAGGAAATCCTGGGAGCGACCTTATTAACCATCCATAACCTTTCCACCTTATTATCACTAATGAACGATATCCGGCAGTCCATCAAGGATGGTCGATTCGATCAGTTTGCTGCTAATTTCTTCGAGCATTGGGAAAAAGACTCATGACACTCTTGCAATCGATTATTTTGGGTATTATCCAGGGTTTGACCGAATTCCTACCGATCTCAAGTTCAGCTCATCTGGTGATCGCGCCTTACTTGTTAAACTGGCAAATCCCTGTCCAGGATGCATTCATCTTCGACGTTTTAGTGCAATTGGGAACCTTGTTAGCCGTCATAATCTATTTCCGGACGGATTTATACACGATTATCGTCGCGGTCTTCCGTGGTCTGGTTCACCGGCAGCCATTTTCCGACCCAATGGCTCGCCTCGGTTGGTTCCTGGTCCTGGCGACCATCCCGGCGGTAATTGCTGGTTTCTTTTTCAAGGACCTGGTGGAACGCGCTTTTTCCAGCCCACTTGCAGCAGGCTTGCTTTTATTGGGTACCGCTGCTTTACTGGTAACCGCTGAGCTGGTTGGTAAGCGTACCCACCAAATCGAATCGATCACCTGGTTGGACGCATTATTGGTCGGATTATTCCAGGTTATCTCCCTTCTGCCTGGCATTTCACGCTCCGGTTCAACCATCTCTGGTGGGATGATCCGCAGTCTTGACCGTCCATCTGCGGCACGCTTCTCATTTTTACTGTCCGTCCCGGTTATGATTGGTGCAGGGGCTTTGGCAATCGTGGATTTGTTCAAAATACCTGACTATACCGGTCAGGTCCCTGCTCTGGTCGCTGGGTTTATCTCATCTGCAATTGTTGGATATCTGGCCATACGGTGGCTGTTATCCTATCTCAGCAAGCGATCGCTTTACCTCTTCGCTGCATACTCCTTGGTTGTGCCGTCCATCGTGGTAATCTTTTATCTTGCCCGTCGTTGAACATGAAGTACTATATACTCTTGAGTTTGGTCCTGTTCCTGGCTGCCTGTGGATCTCCTCCTGTTTCCACCCCCGCCCCCACTGCTCAGGCAATTGGAATCACCTACCAGCCCGCGCTTCAGCCATGGGCTGACAAGCTTTCAGGTTGTGCTTCGGGAAATCCCCAGGTGGCATTGTACTTTAATCCATCGAATAACCCAGCTACGTCAATCCTATCCAATGAAATTAGACTTGGAGTAGGCCAACCAATCGCCAAAGAGAATGCCGGTTATCTCTCTCAAATTGGAGCCGAACAAATCGACGTAATCGTCAACAAGGATAACCTGCTGGTACAGCTTACCGGAGATGAGCTGCGTCGAATCTACTCGGGGCAGCTGTCAACCTGGAGTGATGGTTCCGGCCAGCCGATTCAGGTATGGGTGCAGCCAGAAGGCGACCCGGTGCGCGTTATATTTGACCAGGCAGTCCTGCAGAACCAACCACTTACTACCCACGCCCTGCTCGCTCCCGACTCGAGTGCGATGCTAGAGGCCATCTCCAGGGATGTCGATGCAATTGGATATCTGCCGGCTTCATTTTTAAACCCAAGTGGTTCAATCGACCCTGGCAATGTGCATATCGTTATGCTGGATAAGCCTGTGGAAACTGCGCTTAACCAACCGGTTGTTGCGCTTACCCTGGTTGAACCGGAAGGATTATTGCGAGCTCTGCTGGTATGCCTGCAGGCTGATACCCCATGACTTGATCGAGTATTATTTGCTTAAATCCCCAACGCTTGTTGAATGGTTTTACTTGCGAAAATCGTTGTCCCCCCAAAGAATGGCTATGCGCAATTATAAATGTAAACTATCCATCCAACCGATCAATTCGCACCTTCATTACCGGGAAGGTAATTCACCATATAGGTACCAGTAAATTTCCTTGGGGAAACCTGCCTGCACCTCTGCTTCCCAGCTGAAACCGTCCGACCTGAATACGCTTTTTAAGTAACGGTCCAGACCCGACAGCATTTCGATCTCAGCTGGTGGTCTTCCGTCGCTTTCTGATTTTAATAGTTCCAACATCACCCTTATGCGCACCTCATAGGAATATCGATCTGCGTTTTCTTGCGGATTGCTGCGGTATTCTTCAAGAAAATCACTCCACATTCGCAGCCTGACGCTGTAACATCGACCGGCTTTCTTTTCCCACATCACTCTCCATTTTGAACGGATTTGTTCCACATCCGCAACGGCGTATTGCACCTGTGCTGTTTGAGCTGGATCTCGTGGATAAGCTTTGAGCCTGCATGCTGCCAGGAGTAGTCCGTCCAGCGTGAGACGGGGGTAATCCGGAGCACCTTCAGGAGCTGTAGTGCTAATCGGCCAAAACACCTCGTCCGAGAGTAAATAGCTCTCCATCACTTCCGCGCCTGCCTGGATATAACCAAGGTCATATTCGAAAGTTTTCATCACGCTTATACCTGGAGAAAAATGTCAAGAAATTATATTAATAGCCGTAATGGCTCCTCGATATATTTCGCTAATGCCTGTAAAAACCTGGCACCTTCCACCCCATCGCTGATGCGGTGATCGATCGATAGGGTCGCTTTCATGCGCGTGCCGATCATGATTTCGCCGTTTATCACCACAGGAATTTGCTTCGCTGAGCCCACGGCTAATATGGCTGCTTCGGGTGGGTTGATGATCGCCGTGAATTGGTCCACATCATACATACCCATGTTGCTGACGGTGAAGGTAGAGCCCTCTATATCATCAGACCTCACTTTTCCTTCTCTTGCCCGGTTAACCATTCCTTTCAACTCAGACGAGATTTGATGCACTGTCTTCTGGTCGGTGTTCCGGTTCACCACGGTGAGAAGACCATTCTCAACCGCCACCGCCACTCCCACGTTGATCTCGCCATGATAAGTCACACTGTTATTTTTTAGGTCAAGTGATGCATTCAGATTGGGAAAATCCAATAAGGTTAATGCCACCGCTCTGACGATGAAATCATTCAAAGATAGTTTGTCATCTTCTGCCAACAGGGTGTTGATCTCTTTCCGTCGGTCAAGAAGACCACCCACGTCATACTCATGCGTCACATAAAAGTGGGGTGACTGCTGCATCGATTCGGTCATTCGCCTGCCAATCGCGGCTCTCAATTTGGGCAGTGGCAAGCTGCGGGTCTCTCGAATAAATCCAGCCGTGGTCAACTGCGCTCCAACGACAGGAACTGTCCTGGAAGGTATCTTAATCTCTGGCACCGGTGCATTCACCTGGTATGACGCGATATCTTTTTTAGTGATCCGACCACCGGGACCCGTTCCACGGACCATGCGCAGGTCCACTCCTAATTCCGCCGCGATCGAGCGTGCCAGCGGTGATGCGTGTACCTCGCTCGGGATAACTTCAGGTATGGAAGTGCTCGTGGTTGGAGCTGATACCGAAGCGCTTTGATCAGGCGCAGCTTGCTCGAGTGACCTCTCAGGAGGTGTGGGTTTTTCGCCACCTGCTGGTTTTCCGAGCATTGTGTCAACATCCACGTTCTCTCCCGCCTCACCAATCACAGCGATTGGTTCATTAATTGGCACAACCGTTCCTTGCGGGACAATCTGACGCAGCAGTACACCACCATACTCCGATTGGACTTCTACTGTGGCTTTATCGGTTTCTATTTCAGCCAGCACCGCGCCCTTAGTCACCTGTTCACCTTCCTGGATCACCCAACGGATAAGGGTCCCCTCCGCCATGTCAAATCCAAGTTTCGGCATGCCGATGATCTGCGCCATTACAGCACCTCCTTAACTGATTTGATAATATCTTCCATTTGTGGCAGTGCTAACTGCTCGAGCGTCCGGTTATAAGGTAGGGGCACTTCTTTTTGCGCCACCCGTTGGATGGGAGCATCTACATAATCAAATGCTTCCTCATAGATCCTGGCAGCCACCTCAGCTCCTACCCCATATGACCGCCAGCCTTCTTCTGCAATCACTGCCCGGTTGGTTTTTTTAAAGACTCGAGTACCGGTTCCATATCCAGCGGTCGCAGCGTCCGTAGGTCGACCACTTCCACGTCGATGCCTTCCTGCGCCAGCTGGTCGGCCGCTTTCATGGATGTTTCGAGCATTTTGCTGTAGCTGATGAGAGTTACGTCCTTGCCAGGGCGTTGGATTTTAGATTTTCCAATTGGAACTAGATTCTCCCCTTCTGCCACATCTCCCCGCGATTGGTACAGGGTGGCAGATTCAATAAATAACACCGGGTCATTGCTACGGATGGCAGACTTCAACAGCCCTTTTGCATCTTCAGGTGTGCCGGGGGCAATAACAATCAACCCCGGAAAGTGGGCGAAAATTGCATCGGGTGTCTGAGAATGTGTCGCTGCCAGTTGCCGTCCACCTCCACTAACCGTGCGGATCACCAGCGGTACTGTCATTTGGCCGGCGAACATGTAATGTAACTTTGCTGCCTGGTTGACAATATGCTCGAATGCGGAAAATGCGAAGTTAATCGTCATGATCTCTGCTACCGGGCGTAAACCCGTGAGCGCAGCTCCTATCGCAGCGCCAACGATGGTTGCTTCTGAGATGGGTGTATCCCTAACCCGGTCTCCTCCAAAATGGTCATAAAAGCCCTTGGTGACAGCATAACTGCCTCCCCAAACGCCAACCTCTTCTCCCATGATAAAGACATCCGGGTCGCGTTCCATTTCTTCCCACAGGGCTTGTGAGATCGCTTCACGCATTGTGATTCTTGCCATATGTCCCTCGTCCTATTCCGCCTGCACGTAGATGTTTTTGTATAAATCCTCTGCTAGAGGTTCCGGGCTATTTTCAGCATATTTCACGGCCTCTTGGACTTCTTGTTCTGCGGCTTTTTCCAATCCATCCAATTCCTCCGCTGCAGCAATCTTGTTGTCCACTAAATATTTGTGGTAAATCCCCAACGGGTCTTCATCGTTTTGCCAGCGTTTTACCTCTTCAGCCGTCCGGTAGCGTTCAGGGTCTCCCATGGAATGTCCCCTGAAACGGTAGGTTTCAATTTCGAGGAAGTATGGAGATTTGTCCTTGCGCACTTTGTCCATAGCATTTTGAGCCGCATCTCTAACTGTCATCACGTCCATGCCGTCGACGCAATCATTGGGGATCAGGAATCCCTCTGCTTTCTGGCGGATTTCGGAGACTGCCGAAGCTCTATCGACTGCCGTCCCCATCCCATAGCGGTTATTTTCGCACACCCATAGTAACGACAAATTCCATACTTTGGAAAGGTTGAGTGCTTCGTGGAAATAACCGATATTGGTAGCCCCATCTCCAAACATGCAGATGGTCACTGCATCACGACCCTTATAACGGTCACCCAGCGCCAGCCCTGCCGCCAGGGGTAAATGTGCTCCCACGATGGCATGTCCACCCCAAAAGTTCTGGCTGACGTCTGCCATGTGCATAGAGCCTCCTCTGCCTTCCGAACAACCGGTAACCTTGCCGAGCAGTTCAGACAATACCACCCTGGCGGGTATGCCGCAATTGATTGCCACACCATGATCGCGGTAGGCAGTAATGACCCTGTCGTGAGGTTGGCGTGCAGAGATTAACCCTGTACTTACCGCCTCTTGACCGATATACAAATGCAGAAATCCGCCGATCTTCCCTTGTTGGTACAAGACTGAGGCTTGTTCTTCGATCAGCCGTATCAAAATCATCTGGTGAAATAGATCCAGGTACTCATTCTTTTCCATTACCAATTGCCTCCCATATGGAGTTCATTGATTTCTATAATCTTTTCATAGTGAATGAATCCACATTAAAAATTATACCAATAGAACCAGGTTATTTCACCTGGTTTTGTTAGTGAACAATTAATTGTAAAAATGAAATGTCATACCGCGATCTTCTTTATGCAATGTGAAGTATAATTTTTTCAGCCATGGATCTGTTGACCATAACTCATTTCCTGAATTGGCTTCTGATGATTGCGATGCCGATCCTATTAGGCATCTACCTTACTGAAAAATTTCACATGGGATGGAGATTATGGTTTATCGGTGCTGCCACCTTTGTTATATCTCAGGTATTTCACATCCCATTTAATATTTATATCCTGAATCCGATTATCGGGAGACTTCAATCAAACCTCCAAACTGTCTCACCCTATCTCATTGCAGGGATTTTATTCGGATTGAGTGCAGGTGTTTTTGAAGAATGCGCTCGCTATGGAATGTTCCGCTGGTGGATCAAGGATAACCGCACATGGCGGAGTGCCGTCTTGGCGGGTGCAGGGCATGGAGGAATTGAAGCTATAATTCTCGGTATATTGGTTATGCTGGCATTTACGAACCTGATGGCATATCGGAATATCGATATGAGTAAGCTTAATCTCACCTTGGATCAGCTGGCTACTGCCCGTCAGCAGATCCAATCCTACTGGAATGCTCCATGGTATGCCACTATGCTTGGAGCGGTTGAGCGTGCGTTCACCATTCCTTTCCATATCATGGCATCGGTGGTAGTGCTGCAGGTGTTCACCCGCCGTCCGGGTCATCAGATGCTGAGATGGTTGGGGCTGGCTATCTTTTTGCACACCTTGATGGATGCATCTGGAGTAATCATAGCAAACCAATGGGGTGCTTATGCAGCAGAGGCTGCTTTTGGTGTCCTGGCGATACTGGATATCATTATCATTTTTGCCCTTCGTCAACCGGAGCCTGCATCTATCGAGCCACTTTCACTTTCACCCACTGTGTCACCGGCAGTTTTCACACCTACTTCCATCGAAGAAACCTCAGATAATCTGGAGAATACTCGCTATCAATAGGATAATATTCTATAATTATCTATCCCATCCCAAAAAAGTGATTCCAATATGATCCGAACTCAAAACCTATCCAAAAAGTTCAATACCACCCTGGCAGTCGATGATCTGAACCTGGAAGTAGACGAAGGTGAAGTATTCGGCTTCCTCGGTCCTAACGGGGCAGGAAAGACGACCACCGTCCGCATGCTCACCAGCTTGATCGGACCCACCACTGGAACTGCTGTTGTCAATGGATTCAAGGTCGGTGAGCAGGATACCGAGATCCGCCGAACGGTTGGTATCCTCACTGAGACTCCCGGAATGTATGACAACCTGAGCGCAGAATTTAACCTGGAGATTTACGCCAATCTCTATGAGGTTGAAGATCCCAAAGGTCAAGTGGAAAAATACCTGACCATGCTTGGCTTATGGGATCGCCGCCAAGATGAAGCGGGTACATTCTCCAAAGGCATGAAGCAAAAACTCGCCATCGCACGGGCGTTGCTGCATGAGCCACGCATCCTCTTCCTGGATGAGCCCACTGCCGCCCTTGACCCGGAAGCCTCCCACCTGGTACACGATTTCATATCTGAATTGCGCAAGGAAGGTCGTACCATTTTCCTGTGTACGCATAATTTGGATGAAGCTGACCGGTTGTGTGACCGGGTGGGAGTATTCAAAACTCATTTACTCGTCGTAGATACACCCGCTAACCTGCGTTCGCAACTATTTGGTCGCAAGGTGGTCTTTCATCTCGCCAATGGCACTGAAACCATGGCTTCGGCTATCCAAGCGATGCCATTTGTCCGGGAAGCGAAAGTTGTCGAAAACAAGCTGGTGGTCAGTTTGGAGGATCCCGAGAGTCATAACCCTGAGATTATTCGCGCTTTGGTCGGTGCTGGGGCTGACATCCAATTTGTCGGCGAGCTGCGCCACTCCCTCGAAGACGTTTACCTGCAGCTGGTTAAAAATTCTTGAAGCATAAACACTCACATTGGATAAATACCTATGAATAAGATAAAAACAATCGTACGAAAAGAATGGGCCGAAGTATTCAAGAAGCGCATGGTGCTTTTCTCAGTGATCTTCCTGCCGTTGTTATTAAGCGTGATGCCATTGATTATTATGAATGTGTCGGGAGGATCTTCTGTGAATATTGCGAGCGCAGATCTTCCTGCCCAGTTCCAGCAAATGTGTAAGCCAAATATGAACGCCGGACAGTGCACGCAGTACTATCTCGCCAGCACATTCATGATTATGTTTATGATGATCCCGTTGTTCATACCTGTAAATATTGCTGCTTACTCCATCGTCGGCGAAAAAACCACCCACAGTCTCGAGCCTTTGCTAGCAACTCCCATCTCCACCAGTGAGCTGCTGGCTGGTAAAAACCTGGCCTCCGTCATTCCAGCCATCATCGCCACCTGGGCTGGTTTTGCCATTTTCGCGGTGGGTACACTAATCATCACGGGAGGTGGCGTTGTCGCGAGTGCTTTGCTTGACCCGATGTGGCTAATGGCAATCTTCATTGCTGGTCCCCTTATGTCTGTTCTCTCCGTGAATTTCAGTATCATGGTGTCGTCCCGGGTAAACGATCCGCGCGTGGCAGAGCAGCTTTCTGCTGTTGTCATCCTACCGCTGTTAGCAGTCTTCTTCGGTCAGATCGCCGGTTTGTTCATCCTCAACAGCACCTTGATATTGCTGATGTGCCTGGTACTTTTCCTGGTGGACGTATTAATGGTTTACTTGTCTGTACGACTCTTTCAACGCGAGACAATTTTGACCCGTTGGAAATAATCTTGCCCCGTGTGGGACAACATCGAGCAAAGGAATTGTTACAATGAAAAAGGTATTTTTGATATTCTTGATACTCAGCCTGTTAACCGCTTTATCCCCCAGCTACGCCTTCGCCCAATCAGCCCAAGAGCTGCAGTTAGGGATGAGCAGGGATTTTGGATACGGTGGGTTTGGGAATGACATCCAGGGGTTATTCACCTTGAAAATCAAAAACCCTCCCGCGAATTTGAGCAGCGTGGATTTTTATATCGATCGCACTCTGATGGGTACAGTCACCGCCCCACCCTTCAATCTGCAGTTCAATACTGATTCATATCCCGTAGGTGAACATACTCTCAGCGCCGTAGGCCACACATCCGATGGAGCTGAGTTGAATTCTAATAAAATTGTCTCCCAGTTTGTTCCAGCCGGTGTGGGAATGCAATCGGTGACCAAATTTATCCTGCCGCTGCTTGGTGTAATAGCACTTGTCGCCTTGATTGCCGTGTTCGTGCCCGTTCTATGGGGGCGAGGAAAATTGGTGACGACACCTTTAGGTGCCGAGCGTAAATATGGGATGGGTGGTGGGTCTGTCTGTCCTAAATGCGGTCGACCCTTCCCGCTACGCTTGTGGTGGATCAACCTGGGCGCCAGTAAAATTGATCGCTGCCCCTACTGCGGAAAATGGTCCTTCGTCCGCCCGCGCTCCCTGGAGCAGCTGCGCCAGGCTGAGGCTGCAGAATTAGCCGGTGTAAAATCTCAATCTCCCATGGGGGCAGAATCAGAAGACGAAAAATTAAAACGGGAATTGGACGATTCTCGTTACCACGATGCTTAACTAAAAAACCTCCCCAGGATCTTCACCTGGGGAGGTTTTTTTATTTTTCTACCGGGCGATTCGGGTCGGTGATCCATTCGCTGTATGATCCCGCATAAATCCGTGCCTCTCCCAGGCCTGCCTTCATCATCGCCAGGATGTCGTGGGTGGCAGTGACACCAGACCCGCAGTATGCTACTACGTGATCGATGGGCACTCCACCAACTAATTTCTTATATCTGGCTGCCAGGCTCTCATCATCCTTGAAAGTACCATCCGGGTTGAGATTGTCAGCGTAGGGTGCAGAAATTGCTCCCGGGATATGACCTGCGACTGGGTCGATGGTTTCATTTTCGCCCCTGTACCGATCTGCTGAACGGGCATCCAGCACCCGGTATTGTGGGCTTTTGCGCATTGATTCGATTTGTTCGGTAGAAATGATCAGCTCATTACGCGGCTGTGGGAGAAATATTCGCGATTTCCGGGTCTCTATTCCTGATCGGACAGGCAGGCTACGTTTCACCCACTCTTGCCAGCCGCCATCCAATAGGGCAACCTGGTCATGTCCCAGCCACCGCAACAGCCACCACACTCTACCTGCCGCCAGTGCACCCCCCACATCATCATATGCCACCACCTGTACATTGCTGTCTATCCCCAGCCTGGAAAACACAGCTGATATCTTATCAACCTCTGGTAGCGGATGCCGGCCTGTGACTCCCTTGATAATGGGGTCGGAAAGATCCTCATCCAGGTGGGCATACACTGCTCCAGGGATATGAGCACGTTCGTAATCCAATCGACCTTGTTCAGGGATGGCGAGCTTGAACCGGCTGTCAACGATGACCCAATCAGGGTCGTCCAAATGACTGGCTAATTCTGCCGCACTGGTGAGAATATTGTATGCCATGCTGCCTCTATTTTTCGCATTATTTCAATTTCGGATTATTTATAACGTATTACAATTGACTGGTCAATGTACATATCCGTGTAATCGCTTGGTCATACCACTCCGGGTGATAATTCGCCGTTTATAGGTTATTATATAATTGTGAAGTAAATTGATATCCTGGAAACACCATTCATCGGCTATGGCTTTTATCCAATTTGCCGTTAAAGAAAGCATCTACACGTTAGTTGATCAGGAGAGGCATGCCAACCAGCCCATCACCTATATTTGAGTTCCATATATCTCGCCAGGCGCGCGATCATTACCAGTTTGACCAGCTGCTATTTGGGCAGGCGGGTAATATTATCTTTGCAGATTTCCATGCCTCCCGTCTGTTCGCGTTAAAGATGAACCAGAAGAGGGATATGATCAATTTTCCCGAAAAGGTGGTCCGCGCCGGGCAGATCAACGCCATGGGTTTAATCGATGAAATCCTGCACATGGTAGTTCAGCTCTACCGGCAGCAAATTAACCCAAAGGTGATGCAGGAAGCGCTGGATTGGGTTGGGGGTATGCTGGGAAAAGATGAAATCGACCACACCTTGCTGCAGTTCGTCCAGGAATTTCCTCCCTTGGATGTATATCGCAATAATCTTAGTGCAGACGAATACCTGGATTCAAGCACTGAAGGTATCTCCAACCGTCAGATCGCTTTGGAAGAGTTGATACTGCTGTGGTTGGCAAATGCGAATCCTGCATTTTCACCCTACAGGGAATTATTCGATGATAGTCACCTGGTCAAGGAAACCGCCTACGAAAAGTTGATCCCGCTCATCCATGCTTTCTTTGAGACCCAACCGCCGTTTGGTCCGGATAATCAAAACCTGGTGGATATGCTGCGCACTCCCGCCATCGTTGCTCCCCAATCTCTCACTGCCCAGCTCGAATTCATCCGCCAGCGTTGGGGCTCGTTGCTTGGAAAATATTTATTCCGCTTGCTTGGCAGCCTTGATTTGATCAAAGAGGAAGAGAAAGCAGCTTTCCTCGGTCCTGGTCCTGCCCGTGTCTATGAATTTGCAGGAATGGAAGTTGAACCCGAGCGTTACAGCACCGACAGGGATTGGATGCCCAGCCTCGTGTTGCTTGCCAAAAATGCCTACGTTTGGCTCGACCAGCTATCCAGGCTATACCAACGACCAATCCAAAACCTGGGGCAAATCCCGGACGAAGAATTGGATCGACTGGCAGAATGGGGCTTTACCGGTCTATGGTTGATAGGTTTATGGGAGCGTAGCGCAGCCTCGAAGCGCATAAAACAACAGCGCGGAAATCCCGATGCCGTGGCCTCTGCTTATTCATTACTTGATTATCAAATCGCGGCTGACCTTGGTGGTGAAGATGCTTACCAAAACCTCCGCCAGCGTGCCTGGCGCAGGGGCATCCGCCTGGCTTCAGACATGGTCCCCAACCACATGGGCATCGATTCACGCTGGGTGATGGAACATCCCGATTGGTTCATCGCGCAGGATTACTCCCCATTCCCCTCGTATTCTTTCAGTGGCACGAACTTCTCATCTGATGAGAGAGTGGGTATTTATGTCGAAGACCACTATTTTAATAACACAGATGCTGCGGTTGTGTTTAAGCGAGTAGATTATTGGTCAGGTCGGGAAAAATATATTTATCATGGCAATGATGGCACGTCGATGCCCTGGAATGATACTGCCCAGCTTAATTACCTCAAGCCCGAGGTGCGAGAAGCCATTATTCAGACCATCCTGCACGTTGCCCGTAAGTTTCAGGTCATCCGTTTTGATGCTGCCATGACCCTGGCAAAGAAGCACTTCCAACGCCTGTGGTTTCCGGAACCAGGTTCGGGAGGGGCGATTCCATCCCGAGCAGAGCATGGGCTTACCAAGGAGCAGTTCGATGCCGCTATGCCGGTGGAATTCTGGCGCGAGGTGGTTGATCGGGTTGCGCAGGAAGTCCCTGATACGCTCCTGCTGGCAGAGGCGTTCTGGTTGATGGAAGGATACTTCGTCCGCACCCTGGGTATGCACCGTGTCTACAACAGTGCGTTTATGCATATGCTGCGCGATGAGAAAAACGCTGAATACCGCCTGGTGATGAAGAACACCCTCGAGTTCGATCCCGAGATCCTCAAGCGTTATGTAAACTTCATGAACAACCCTGACGAGCGCACCGCCGTAGACCAGTTCGGTAAGGAAGACAAATACTTTGGTGTTTGTACTATGATGGTCACCTTGCCGGGGTTGCCTATGTTCGGTCATGGTCAGCTGGAAGGCTTTACCGAGAAATATGGCATGGAATACCGGCGTGCTTATTGGGATGAAAAACCGGACGAGAATCTGATAGATCGCCACCGGCGCCAGATTTTCCCATTGCTCAAGAAACGCTACCTGTTCTCCCAGGTCCAGGATTTTTTATTGTACGATTTTTACACCCCTGAAGGCTATGTCAACGAGGATGTATTCGCCTTCTCCAATCGCGCCGGCGATGAACGTGCCTTGGTTGTTTATCATAATAAATTTGCCACTGCCAAGGGTTGGATTCGTATATCAGCTGCCTATTCAATCAAGACTGATGGGGGTGAGCATATGCTCGTCCAAAAACGGTTGGGGGAGGGTCTTGGTTTATCAAATGATAGTAATACCTACTGTATCTTTCGTGATCCGATAAACAACCTGGAATATATCCGTAATTCCAAGGAGCTGCACGATAAAGGGCTGTACATCGAGCTTGAGGCTTATAAATGCCAGGTTTTCACCTCCTACAGAGAAGTAAAGGACAATGAGTGGCATCAATATGCAAATCTAGCCGGATATTTAAATGGTCTCGGTGTTCCAAATATAGAAGATGCCATGAAGGAAGTCTTCCTGCAGCCGATCCACCAGGTATATCGAGAGCTGGTTAATGCTGGATTCTTCCGCTGGATCATTTCCAACCGACAGCTGGCTCTTGTGAATTCGGAGCCTGATAGCATCACTCAGCTGGTGCAAGAAGCTGATGAAAAATTGACCCGCCTTTTAGAGGAGGTTAACCGCAGCACCCACTCAGCTGGTGATGTAGGTTCGCTCGTGGATGCGATCCATCAAGATCTCATCGCCACCCTTAATCTCCCCGTGTTCCAGGAAAAACACCCCCTGCTGCATTCCCGGAAATATCTGCCGGCCGTGAGATATCTCCATGCTGGCAATGTAAAAACCTCTCCATGGAAATCCGGCGATACTTACACCTGGAGCGTTGTCCTTGGGTGGCTATTTACCCTGAATCTCGGCGGAATTATCTCAAAGGAAGGTTACGAGGAGATCAGCCGCAGTTGGATGGATGAGTGGATGCTCAATAAGATTCTCGTCAGCACATTGAATGATCTTGGGTTGGATGACCGTTCCAACTGGCGTGCAGTCACTCTGGTAAAGCTGCTTACCTCACACCATGCCTGGTGGCGAATGTTGGGTGCCAGGTTGGATAAAAAGGACCCCTCCGTTAAGTACCTTACCCTGACCTCGATCCTCTCGGATATTGATGCAATTAGCTACCTGGGTGTGAACCGTTATCAAGATGTCCTTTGGTTCAATAAAGAAGCCCTTGAAGACCTGTTGTGGTGGTTGTATATCATAGCTGCCATCGAGATTTCAGTTGCTGCAGGTGAAGCTGGTCACAAAGATGAATTTGGCACATCGATACAGCGCTGTTACACCACCCTGTCGAACATATTAACCAATGCCCAGGCTTCAGGTTATAAGCTTGAGAAGTTATTGGATTTATTGAAATAAACTGACCGGTAAGGTTTTTTGCATTTCTTTCTGAAAAACTTTATCCCCCCTGCTGCCCGTCCTTTGGCTGACAACATAATGCAGGTCAGCCTTGAATTGATCGGCCAGATTCACACCGGTAGCCAGATTCGTTAGCCGCACCGCCTGTGCGGCATAAGCCACATTATTTTTAGGCTCGATGCGGCTGAAATCATCGAAAAACCATCCGCAAGACGTAAAGATGCGCTGGCGTTCACGCTGAGCTTCGAGCAGCAGCCTGATCTGGGTGATTTGTTCATCGCCCATTCTCCTCCCTGCCGACTGGCAGATTATATCCTTGCAGGAGGTTTGTCCAAGTATCACATGGATATATGAGTTCCTTAGTATCCATGGATCGATATGGTATCCAGTCATTGTGTCAACGTAGACTTTATCCAGCTGATATGCCAGGCGGTTGAATGCCTGTCGCAGGTAGCCCTTCCACCGCCCATCCCCCGGTGTACATCCGCAGTTACCTTTCCAACGTTCGACCCCGTGATGGCACGACCATGATGTTCCTTCCCGGATGCTCACCCAATGTTGGGGCGGATATTTATGCAACCATAGGGCGGGAAAGGATTTTTCAAGTCCAACACTCGAGCTCGCCCCGTTGACCAGGTGAGCCAGGAAACGGTCTCTGAAATGTTGATGATGTCCGTATAACTCACCATCCGAAGCGATCAGCAGCATCTGCGGCTCTCCGCGCTGTTCTTTTTCCCCCAAGAAATTAGGAATCAGGTAATTTTTTACGAATTCGTCTGCATTATTGGTCAGGTTTGGGTTAAAACTGATCCCGGAACTTAATTCCCGGTGATAAAAAAATACCGAGATGCTCTTTCCTGCTGATAAAGCAACTCGGTATGGTTCGGTCACGTCCAGCTGATAACTCTCAGCCTGCCATGGCGCCATGATGGTAAACTCAATTCCATGTTCCGCCAGGATATTCAAGGTCTCCATATCGGCCGCAGTTTCCGGCAGCCACATGCCCACCGGTTTCCGCCCGAACTGGTACTCAAAATCTGCGATTCCCCATTCCACCTGAGTGACTTTATCTTCATAGGTGGCTAGGGGCAAGATGGTGTGGTTGTACGCTTGTGCGATTGCATTCCCCACCCCATACTGCTGTAGGTTGACCCGGTCTTGCGCAACAATGAGCCGGATAGCCGATGGGTCGTAGCTGTTCATCCATGATAATAGGGTTGGGCCAATATTAAAACTGATTTTCTCAAAGTTCCCTAATTTTGCATTGGGCAGGTAGCACTCGGCAAATATGCGTTCGTTCCAATTCCGGTATGGAGACGCTCCATATTCAGAGGGGATTAAACCAGTGACAGGATCCTCACGGGGAGGCTGGTAGAAGTGTCCGTGGATTGATAGGGCACGCACCGACATGATATCTAGTTTTCCCCCTGGCTGGCAGCGATGAACCAGAATACCATGCCCTGAGTTTTAACCTAAATCTCATTATTTAGCAAGGGAAATTTACATATCTTAATATTAATAAATGCAGCCTGAGTTTGACTGTCCATATACTTTAATCGTGTAAAATTAATGTTCCAGGTGACAAATGCCCACTCGCTCATGCATAAATGTTCTGTTCCTTGCATCGGAGGCTGATCCTCTCATCAAGGTTGGCGGGTTGGGAGATGTCGCCGGTTCGCTGCCGCGTGCGCTTCGGGGAGTAAACAGGGCAAGCGGGGATGCACAGGTGGAGGTGGACGTCAAGCTTGTTATTCCTTTCCATCCCGCCATAGATCGAGAGATTTATTCGCCTCGCCTGGAGATTGAGTTCCCAGTCCATACACTGCATGGAGAAATCCTGGCCAAAGCCTATTTACTTGACCTGGAAGGGCTCACCGTTTACTTGATCAGCGGAACCCCCATCGATCAGGAAACAGGGGTCTATTCGTTGGATTTGGAAGAGGATGGTTATAAGTACGTCTTCTTTTCTATGGCTTCTCTGGAACTGGTGCGGAAACTGGGTTGGATACCCGATATTTTGCATGCCAATGACTGGCACACTGCTGCTGCGGTTTATTCGTTGGCTCTGCATCGCCAAACTGATCCATTTTTTAACCACACCGCCTCCGTCCTGACCATCCACAATTTGCCATATTTGGGGTCCCTGACATCACCTGCCCTTGACGCTTTTGGACTTCCTCCCGCGGTTCATTCTGATTTGCCCTCCTGGGCGCAGCATATGGCTTTGCCTCTGGGTTTACTTACCGCAGATTCAATTGTTGCGGTTTCACCCGGCTACTCTAAGGAGATCATGACCGAGGAATTTGGCTCGGGTTTGGATGGTTTCCTGAGTGCTCATCCCGAAAAAATCTCGGGGATACTCAATGGGCTTGATACTCGAAAATGGGATCCGGTTACCGACGCCGACTTAGCTGCCCGGGTCACTTTTAAAAATCTATCGGATAGGACGATCAATAAGTCCGTCCTCCAGGATGAATTAGGTCTGCAACCAGATCCAGCTACCCCGCTGCTCGCCATGATCACCCGCATGGATCCCCAAAAAGGTGTGGACCTCTCTGTGGAGGCACTCCGCCTTCTGCTGCAAGCAGATGGTGGAAAACTTCCTCCCTTTCATGCCGTCTTTCTCGGCACCGGTAGTCCGACCTTGGAAAATCAGGTACGTGAGCTCGAATCTGATTATCCCGATTGTATTCGGGCGCGGATCGAGTACAATGACCGCTTAAGCCGCCATATATATGCCGGAGCCGATGCCTTGTTGATGCCCTCGCGTTACGAGCCTTGTGGAATTTCCCAAATGATCGCCATGCGCTATGGCTGTGTCCCAATTGCACGTGCCACAGGAGGACTTTCCGATACCATCAAAGATTCAGATGATTCAGAAGGTTTCACAGGTTTCTTATTCAAAAAAGCTACTTCTAAAGCGTTGGCTGGTGCCATCCGGCGAGCCTTAAAAGTTTACCTGCATAACCCTCACCGTTGGTTGGAAATGCAAATTCATGGCATGCTCCAAGATTTTTCTTGGTCTAAGTCTGCACAGGAATACATGCAGTGCTACCGCACGCTATTACGCTGAATATATGTATAATGTTTCTAGTCTGCAGAGGAGGTAAATATGAGAACCAGGGCTGTTATTCTTGCGGGCGGAGAAGGTTCCAGGCTTGGCACACTCACGGCGAAAAGGACCAAACCCGCTGTGCCATTTGCGGGTAAATATCGGATTATCGATTTCACCCTGTCGAATTGCGTCAACTCCGGTATTTTTGACGTCATGATCATTGCCCAATACCGGCCTCATTCCCTGATAGAGCACATCGGTGCAGGTGGTCCATGGGACTTGAACCGTGATTTTACCGGTGGAGTGCGCATCTATACTCCTTACAAAGCCCGTGGCGCTTCGGATTGGTTCCTGGGCACCGCAGATGCAGTCCAGCAGAATTTCCGCTTCATAAAAAACTCGGATCCCGACCTTGTCCTTATCTTATCGGGAGACCACATATACGAGATGAATTACGCCCAGATGGTTGATGCTCAAGAAGCGAATAATGCTGACTTAACCCTGGCGACCATCACCGTCCCGATTAAGGACGCGACCCGTCTCGGCGTTGTTGGTGTGGATGCTGAGATGCGCGTCACTTCCTTCGTAGAGAAACCAGAGCAACCACCCTCAAATTTAGCCAATATGGGTGTTTATTTATTCAAAACTGATGTATTGAACCAGTACTTACTCGAAGATCACAATCTCTCTAATTCTTCGCATGATTTTGGCAGGGATATTCTCCCCAAGATGGTGGCAGATGGTGCCCGGGTTTTTGCCTATCCATACGCCGGCTATTGGATGGACGTGGGGACAGCCTCCTCTTACTGGAAAGCGCATATGGATCACCTGGAAGATAAACCTCCCTTCGATTTGAATGATCGTTCCTGGATTATCCATACCCGAACCGAAGAGCGACCCCCTGTTTGGATTGCGCGCGGTGCAACAATAGAAAATAGTCTGATCTGTGATGGGTGTGAAATCGATGCTACTGCCAGGATCATCCATAGTGTGCTCTCTCCTGGCGTGATGGTCCGCTCTGGAGCCGTGGTAAGGGAATCGATCCTTCTGACTGATACCGTGATCGAATCCGATGCAGTTGTCGAGCGAGCCATTATCGACAAACGTGTCCATATCAGGTCTCACGCCAGGGTCGGGGGAATGGGGAACGATCCTGAGCCTGTGCTAACCATGATTGGCAAAAATAGTGAAGTTCCCAAGGGTTTCACGGTTGAACCCGGGGCTGTGATTGGCACGGATGTGGTCGAAAGTGATTTTCCTGCCGCAATCGTGCGTGGAGATGACTACATCCTAACCAAAAGGCTCGCTCATGAAGTTTAAACGCGCTTCTGGTATCTTGCTGCATCCCACCAGCTTCCCCGGTCCCTACGGGATTGGCGATATTGGCTCACGCGCTCACCGTTGGGTGGATTTCCTCTCAGGGGCAGGTTGTGGACTTTGGCAAGTCTTACCGATTGGGCCGACTGGCTACGGAGATTCACCTTACCAGTGCTTTTCCTCCTTCGCTGGTAATCCCCTGTTGATCAGTCCGGATGCATTGCTCAAAGAAGATCTCCTTCATCCGGATGACCTCTATGACCATCCATGCTTTCCTGATGATCATGTTGATTTTGGTCAAGTAATTCCCTGGAAGTTGGGAGTGCTTGATCGCTCGTACATTCGTTTCCAGCATACCCAATCGTCCCAGCTCAAAGATGAGATGGCACAGTTTCAGGCAAATCAATCCAGCTGGCTGGACGATTATGCTTTGTTCATGGCACTCAAAGAATCTCACAGCGGTGCACCCTGGTCTACCTGGGAGAAAGCACTGCGTCAAAGGCAGCCAAACGCCTTATCAGCCGCCCGTAAAGAACTGGAAGTTGCCGTCCAGCGCCAGATCTATCGACAATTCATTTTTCACCGCCAGTGGTCACAGCTGCGCGCACATGCTCACGCGAAAAAAATCCAGATCATCGGCGATATCCCCATCTTCGTCGCCCACGACAGCTCGGATGTGTGGGTACATCCAGAGTTGTTTTATTTGGATGATACCGGTATGCCCACCGTCGTTGCTGGCGTTCCTCCCGATTATTTCGCTCCTACAGGTCAGCTGTGGGGCAATCCCTTGTATCGTTGGGATGTCCATGCCCAATCTGGATATTCCTGGTGGTTGGAGCGCATTAATGCGACCCTGGCTATGGTGGATATTATCCGCATCGACCATTTTCGCGGCTTTGCTGGATATTGGGAAGTCCCTGGCACAGCCAAGACCGCCGAGAAAGGTTGTTGGATGCCTGGTCCAGGCAAGGATTTCTTTCACAGCATCCGCCAATCCCTGGGTGACCTGCCGATTATTGCTGAAGATCTTGGGGTAATCACTCCCGATGTGGTGGAGCTGCGTGATTCCTTTAACCTACCCGGAATGAAAATTTTCCAATTTGGTTTTGACAGCACCCCTGATGACCCTTTCCTGCCTCACAATTACCCCGTGTACTGCGTGGTGTACACCGGTACGCATGATAACGATACTTCCCGTGGATGGTATAACCGGGTTTCTGAAAAAGAAAAGTCTGTATATCGGGAATATCTCGACCGTGATGGCAGTAATGTGAGCTGGGATTTTATTCGCGGGGTATGGTCATCGGTAGCCATTTTCGGCTTGGCGCCCATGCAGGATTTCCTTGATCTCGGAAATGAAGCCCGCATGAACTATCCCGGAAATCCCAGTGGCAACTGGATGTGGAGGATGTCCGCCAGTGCTCAAAATCCTGAGCTGCAGGCGAAAATTAAAAGGCTGAATTACCTATACAGCCGTATGAACGACGACTCCGAAAATACTCTCTAAAATCACACCTAGGAACATCAATCAAATATGGCTATACAGAAACCTTCATCATCCCTACGCCGTCTTAATCCCAATATTTGGTTCCTGACGATTGGATCTTTCCTCACCGATGTTTCCTCGGAGATGCTCAATAACCTGATTCCCCTGTTCCTCTACAATGTTCTTGGGGTTCAGACAAGCATCATTGGTTTAATCGATGGCATCGCAGAGGCAACCGCCAGCCTGGTCAAGCTTCTATCTGGCACTCTTTCCGATAGGATCGGTAAACGGAAATGGCTCACCGTTCTGGGTTATGCCATCTCTACAGTATCCAAGCCTTTCCTGTACTTCGCCACCACCTGGGAATGGGTTCTGGGAGTCAGGTTCGCCGACCGGTTCGGTAAGGGCATTCGTACGGCTCCAAGAGATGCCTTGCTGGCAGACAGCGCTAAATCTGACCAGCGTGGCCTTTCTTTTGGTTTGCACCGCGCTGGTGATACTGCCGGCGCTTTTGTTGGGTTAGCTATCGCTGGATTGATCATTTGGCTGACCCAGGCTGGTGCGGCAGAGCTCGAGCGTCACACCTTCCAGGTGATCGTCCTCGCTAGCATTATTCCGGCTGTGTTGGCAGTCCTGGTCTTGGCTTTAGGTGTTAAAGAAGTCACAGTCGCCCGCAAGGAGAAAAATGTCCAGCTTTCTCTGGGCTGGTACGCACTCGCAAAACGCTACCGCATATTTCTCGTCGTGGTCGTCATCTTTACCCTGGGCAATTCATCCGATTCATTCATCATTCTGCTTGGGCAAAACCGTGGCCTGACCGTTCTGCAGATCATCGGCATGTTGATGACCTTCAATGCCGTCTACGCATCATTAGCAGGTCCTCTTGGCTCATTATCTGACCGCGTCGGCAGGCAGAAACTGATGCTGGCTGGCTGGATGATCTATGGCTTAGTTTATTTGGGATTTGCCCTCTCCAAAACCGGAATTCAGATTTGGATGTTATACGGCATCTATGGCATTTATTATGCGCTTACTGATGGGGTGGCGAAAGCCCTCGTTGCTGATATCGTGCCACAGGAACAGCGGGGAACCGCTTACGGATACTTTAATGCTGCTATCGGATTTGCTGCCTTACCCGCCTCATTGATCGCAGGCATCTTATGGCAGTTTATCGGTCCTTCTGCCCCGTTCGTATTCGGATCAGTCCTGGCTTTGCTGGCAGGATTACTCCTCGTTACCTGGGTTAAATAAATAATGCAACACCGGAAGGCAATTGCCTACCGGTGTTGTTTCTAACTCGTAAAACGAACCCCACCATGTCGTGTGCTGCATAGTTCTGAACCTGCCTTCGCAGGTTGGAGTCCTTCCCGGAGGATCCGCCTTGGCTCTAGCCTATCGCGTCACCTTCGTGAGATCGGACCCCCAGATATCAGTGTTGGCTCAGAACGCAAAAGCAACAACACGTGCATAGTAGGGTAACTATCTTATACCACAAAAAAAGTTACGTGAGTAGATATATTTGATGAGACTACTTTACAGCTATGACAGGTGTATCGTTGTCCCTTCTACTCATGGATAAACGCGTTTAATCGTGCGAGGGAAAGGAATCGCCTCACGGATGTGCTCGATCCCGCAGATCCACGCCACTGTCCGCTCAACACCCATCCCAAATCCGGAATGCGGTACACTTCCAAATCGCCGCAGCTCGAGGTACCACTTATAAGCAGCTTCGGGTAATTTGTACTGTCTCAAGCGCGCAAGTAACAACTCGGGGTCTGAAATCCGCTCGCTGCCTCCGATGATCTCGCCATAACCTTCCGGTGCCAGTAAATCCACGCTTTTACACACTTCTGGTCTTCCAGGCCAGGGTTCCATGTAAAATGCTTTCACTTCTGTCGGATATCCGTAAACAAAGACCGGCTTATCATACAGGTTAGTCAGAGCAGTCTCGTGTGGGGCACCAAAATCCATCCCCCAATCGATTTTTAATAGCTCTTTCTTTTCAGAGTCATCGGTTTCTTCACGCAGCTGGTCAATCTTTTTTACCGCTTCATCATATGAAATCCGCGGGAATGGAGCGCTAATTTTTTCTAGTTTAGAGAAATCCCGCTTCAATGATTTCAATTCGGGGGCGCTCTGCTCCAGCACTCGGCTGACGATGTGAGATACAAACTGCTCTTCGATCTCCATCAGCTCGTCCAGGTCACAAAATGCAGCTTCCGGTTCCACCATCCAAAACTCGGTCAAATGCCGGCGGGTTTTCGATTTTTCTGCTCTAAAAGTGGGACCGAAGCAATATACCTTTTTAAAGGCAAAAATGTTAGCCTCGTTATATAGCTGACCGCTTTGCGCCAGATAAGCTACACCTTCATCGAAATAGGATGTTTCGAACAGTGTGGTAGTACCTTCAACAGCTGCTGGCGTCAGGATGGGAGTATCCATACCAATAAAACCGTTCGTGTCCAGCCACTCACGGATCGCCCTGATGACCGTTGCCCGCACACGCAAGATCGCCCATTGGCTTTGCATCCGCAGCCATAGATGGCGGTTGTCTAATGCGAAATCTGGTCCTTGTTCTTTCAACGCCATGGGGTAATCCAGTTCTGCAGCTTGGAGGATCTCTACGCCTTTCACCCCGATTTCATATCCACCGGGGATTCCTGGTGCCCGCCCATCCGCTCTCACCACACCGTTGATAATCACCGACAATTCCTGGGGCAATCGGATAAGAAGGTCAAATAATTCAGGCTCTAGGTCACCTTTGAATGCTACGCACTGCACAAACCCATACCCATCCCTCACCAGGAGGAACACCAATTTTCCCTTATCTGTGCGATTATATACCCAACCCTGGATGGTCACTTCCTGGTCTACGTACTCAGCGATTTTATCTACTCGGATTATGGGTGCCATTCTTACCTCCCTGGTGCTTTAACTGTCAATTTTCAGGTGCAGTTCTCTTAACTGCCCCGCTTCAGCCGGACTTGGTGCCCCAGCCATTAAATCACGCGCCGTTTGGCTCTTGGGGAATGCAATTACTTCACGGATATTCGGTTCATCTGCAAGCACCATGCACAGCCGGTCAATGCCAGGTGCAATTCCCCCATGCGGTGGCGTGCCGTACTCAAACGCCTCCAGCATGTGCCCGAATCGTTCGCCTGCCACTTCCGGGTCGAGCCCGATCAGCTTGAATACTTTTTCCTGCAAGGCGCGCTGATGGATTCGGATTGAGCCGCCACCCACCTCATAGTTGTTCACTACCAGGTCGTACTGCTGGCCGCGTGCTTTGCCTGGGTCGGTATCCAACAGTGGGATATCCTCCACTACCGGTGAGGTGAACAAATGGTGGCTCGGGTCCCACCGCTTTTCTTCTTCGTTCCAGACCACGAATGGGAAGTCGATGATCCAGCAGAATCCAAGCACATTTTTGTCTGCCATCCCCATCCGTTCTGCCAGTAAGACGCGTAACCTGCCCAAAACTTCAAACACAGATGCAGGCTTATCAGCGACGAACAGGAGCAAATCACCGGCTTTGGCACCCATACTCTTAAGTATGGATTCCATGACTTCTGGCGCGATAAACTTGGCGAAAGATGACCGCTGTTCTCCACTTGCGGAGATGGCGACATAAGCCAGCCCTTTGGCTCCGTATTTCTTCGCTAATTCGGTCAATTCGTCCAGTTGCTTCCGACTGTAATCTCCCAATCCAGACGCATTGATCCCCCGTACATGACCTCCGCCAGCTACTGTGCTTTCAAAAACCTGGAATCCCGACCTGCCTGCCAGCTCGGTCACATCCTGCAGCTCCATCCCGAAACGAATGTCCGGATTATCCTTTCCGAATCGCTGCATCGCTTCGTGGTACTTAATCCTCGGCCACGGACTGGCATACAGTCGTTTATCAGGTACAACCTGTGCCACCATTTTGGTGAACATTTCTTCGATCAGCTGCATGATATCTTCACGCTCAACGAAAGACATCTCGAGGTCGAGCTGGGTGAATTCAGGCTGCCGGTCTCCCCTCTGGTCCTCGTCTCGGAAGCACCGGGCAATCTGAAAGTAGCGTTCCATACCGGCAACCATCAACAATTGTTTAAGCTGCTGAGGCGATTGCGGTAGAGCATAAAACTCACCCGGATAAACCCTCGATGGCACCAGGTAGTCCCTGGCTCCTTCGGGAGTGGTCTTGAATAAGATCGGCGTCTCGATTTCCAGGAAACCCTTGCTATCCAGGTAATCGCGGATGAATTTGATCACCTTATGCCGCAGGATCAGGTTCCCGCGCATCCTCTCACGGCGCAGATCAAGGTAGCGGTAGCGCAGGCGTATTTCCTCATTCTCGCCTTCTTCTTTGCTGATCGTAATAGGTGTGGTCTTTGCCTGGTTGAGGATGGTTACCTTTTTTGCCAGCACTTCCACCTCACCCGTCGGCATGTTGGGGTTTGCCAATCCTTCCGGGCGTAGCCGCACCGTGCCTTCCACCTGGATCACCCACTCCGGTCTGACTTCCTCGAGCGCCTGGTGGATTTCAGGGTACCTGGCAGGGTCTGTCACCACCTGGACCATGCCGAAGCGATCCCTGAGGTCAACAAAATTGATCCCACCCAGAACGCGCCGCCGGTTCACCCATCCCGCCAGGGTCACTTCCACCCCTTGATGGCTGGCGCGCAACTCTCCACATGTGTTCGTCTTATACATTCTTTGCCTCCATAGAAACTTCCGCTATTGGGTTGGCAAAATAAATCGCCCTCCGCGGGTCGCGTCGGGCGATTGATGATGGCCATTCAGGTTCAGCTCATTTGCAGCCTGCTGCCTCTCGCCCGACGCCAGATTGGATTATCATTATCATTCAGTGCGGTAAAGGCCCAGGTAAAAAGTGTCATTCCTAGCTCCAGATTTCCAGCATTATACTCGAGAATAGGTTAGCAGGGAAGGAAAAGTAGTGTAAAATAGCCGGATTAGATTAATACAACGTTAGTGAGGAGCAGGTGTATGTCACGGAAATGGTTCTTATTTATTGGTTTAACGTTGATCCTGGTAGGGCTCTTGGCTGCCTGTGCAGGACCACAAGGAGAACCAGGATCTGTCGGCCCAGCAGGTCCTGCAGGTCCGGAGGGTCCAGCCGGTCCGGCTGGTGAACCTGGTCCAACTGGTGAACCCGGACCAACCGGTGCCGAATATATTGGTGACCAGGTATGTTCCGGTTGCCATAATGATTTATTTCAAACGTACATGAAATCCGGTCACCCGTGGAGCCTTTCCCAGGTTACCGACGGTAAAGCTCCAAGCTATCCATTTACACAAGTCGCATCTGCTCCGACAGGATATTCACTAACAAATATCAGCTACATCATCGGGGGATATTTTTGGAAGGCAATTTTCGTTAATTCGCAAGGCTATATCATCACTGATGCACCCAGCACTTCAGGCAATGCTGAATTCCAAAATCAGTATAATTTTGGGAACCCGGCGCTTGGTCTTTCTCCAGGCTGGGCTTCATTTCATTCCGGAGAAGCCGAATTAGCCTTCACCTGTGGGTTATGTCACACCACGGGCTATAGCACGGGTGGCAACCAGGATAACCTGCCTGGGATCTCCGGAAGCTGGGAGCAGGCTGGTGTACGCTGTGAGCGCTGTCATGGACCTGGCAGCCTCCATGCTAATAATCCCAAGGGTGTCCGCCTGCTTGTTGATACTGACTCCAGTCTATGCCGTGACTGTCACGAGTACGTCCCAACCGCCTCCCTGGATGTTAAAAATGGCTTTATCCAGCATGGCGAACAGTATGGCGATCTCAGCCAGAGTAAACATCTTCTTTTAGACTGCCTTACCTGCCATGATCCCCACTCAGGTGTGGTTCAGCTCCAGCTTGCCGGTCAGCAGGCAACCAAAATCCTTTGCTCTGATTGCCACTGGCAGGAAGCTCAGTTCCAGAACAACCCCTCCCATGTGGAAAATAATGTCGGCTGCACCGATTGCCACATGCCCCACCTCATCCAAAGCGGATCAGCTAATCCCAAAGGGTTTATGGGAGATATGTCAACCCACGTCGTTGCCATCGACCCTCGGACAACCAGCCAGTTCAACGAAGATGGTAGCCTAGCCACCGGCCAGGTCAGCCTGGATTATGCCTGCCGCCATTGTCACGGTTCTACGAAATCTGAAGCCGAGTTGGCAACCGCGGCTGGAGGTTATCATAATATTCCTCCAGCATCCCCGGTGCCTTAGTCATCAGTAAATCGTTTATAGGTTAATATAGAATTGATTGCGGACAGAAATGTCCGCAATTTTTATTTTCTCACCGTGGTCCATCAATTACATTTGTCTGGCATTAAAAATGACATTTTTGACTATATATTTACTTAGTATCTATCATAAATATAGGGTAGAATAGCCATATTCTCATGTTAGATTAATAGGGTGAATAACCTATATATGGAGAAGAATGCAATGAAAATTCTGAAGGCGATCCGGAAAAACCGTAGCTGGCTGGTCTTTGGCATTGTGTTTAGTGTTTGTGCAGTCGTTGGAGCGCTTCTCGCTGTTACCCAACCCGTGACGGCTGCACCTGAGGTTGCACCAGCATACCAGGTTCCAGGTTATGCTGGTTCTCAGTCTTGCGCACAATGCCACGAAAACATCCATTCGGAATGGCAGAATACCCGCCATGCCCAGGCTTTCTCAGCCCCTATCTTCCAGCAAGATTGGACGGAGTTGGGTAGCCAGGTGTCATGCCTCGAATGCCATACCACAGGTTTTGACACACAAACCGGAAAATATGCCGAAACGGGTGTTACCTGTGAAGCCTGCCATGGTCCTTTCCAGCCAAACCATCCCGAAGCCCCCATGCCCATCACGCCCAATGCTGACCTGTGTGGTATTTGTCACAAAACAACCACCGATGAGTGGCGTGCCTCCATCCACGGGCAGCAAGGTATCCAATGTCAATCCTGCCATAACCCCCACTCTCAGAAACCGATGGCCAATTCGGTCACAGCTCTGTGCACGACCTGCCACCAGGAGAGAGGCGGGTCGTTCACTCACAGCACACATGCGAATGCTGGGCTTGAATGCAGTAACTGTCACATGTACACCAGCCCGCGCACCAATGATCCCATCCAGGGTCTTGTTCCAACAGGTCACACCTTCACCGTCGGATCGGATGCCTGTATTGCCTGCCATCAAGACACAGTCCATACTCGTGATGAAATTGTCAAGCTATCCGGAGAGGTCAGTCAGCTGCAAACCGTGGATACTGCCACCCTCGAACAGCAGGTCCAAACCCAATCGCAGCAGATTGATGACTTGAAAACTCAAAGTACAAATCGTCTTTATATCGGGTTGGCTCAAGGAGCCATCGTTGGTCTGATGACCGGTGTGGCAGCAGCCTGGGTTGTCAGTCGCGGCATTCGTGTCGTTGAGGATAAAAAAGATGAGCAAAAAGAAGACTAAGATCAAGCTTGAGCTTACTCGTCGTGATTTTTTGATCGTCGGTGGCACCGCTGCCGGCTCGGTCGTAGCTGCCCAGCTCCTCACCACGGGTCCCCTTTCACCATTTGCCAGTTTCAAGCAGGAGCAGGTTGAAGGGGGAGTAGAAACAACGGCGTCTCCTTCCGGTCACCGATGGGGTATGGTGATCAACCTGGATAAGTGCATCGGTTGCGAATACTGCCTTCGAGCTTGTTCAGCCACCAACGATGTTTGGGTCGACCCTGAAATGGATCCGCCCGAAAAGCCATGGAATATCGTTGTCGATGAAAAAACATCCACTGGGACGCCTTTCTTCTTTAGCCGCCCATGTCTCCATTGCGGAGATGCACCCTGTGTGGAAGTCTGTCCGGTTCAAGCCACATTTCACCGCTCAGATGGTCTGGTGATCATGAACTATGACCGCTGTATTGGCTGCCGTTATTGTGAGATTGCCTGCCCATATGATGCTCGAAAATTCAACTGGCAGGAACGCACCGATGTGAATCCTTACGTCCCCACCTGGGGAATTCCTGAAGTCGATCGCCGCCCGCGCGGTGTGGTTGAAAAATGCACTTTCTGCATCCACCGTATCGATGCAGGATTGAAATCAGGCTTCATGCCGGGTGAAGACATGGAAGCCAACCCGGCTTGCGTCAATATCTGCCCGGTCGGTGCCCGCATATTCGGTGATCTAAATGATCCCAACAGCTTGGTTTCCCAGGCAGTTGCCACCGAAGCCACTATTCGCTTGCGGGAAGAATTGGGCACCGAGCCTGGCGTCTATTATGTCATTCCCAAGGAGGGCTTGTAAAGATGGCCACACAAACTCTTGGTGAGCGGAAACCGTTTTCTCTCAGCCCGGCTTTACTGGCATGGTTTGGGTTTCTCGGTCTATGCATCATTATTGGTCTTGTCTCAGCTGTTGAAGTATTTTGGAACGGATTGTACATCACCAACATGTCCGACTCGGTACCCTGGGGGTTGTGGATTACCATCGACCTGTCCTCTATCGCCCTCGGTGCAGGAGCATTCACCCTATCTGCAGTGGTTTACCTCTTTGGGCTGAAGCGTTTTAAACCCATAATCCCGTTAGCAGTGTTCGTCGGGTTTATCGGTTACAGCTGTGCCTTGTTAACGCTGGTCATGGACATTGGTCGTCCAGATCGCTTCTGGCACCCCTGGATATACTGGAATATACACTCCGTCTTGTGGGAAATTACCTGGTGCATCACTATATACTTGACCATTATGCTGGTCGAATTTGCACCGGTCATCGCTGAATCCAGGTTTTTCAATCGCTACAATTGGATCCGCATCGCAGCTAAATATCTCCATCGTGCTGCTCCCCTGCTGGCCTTGCTTGGTCTGGGAATCTCGCTGCTGCACCAGTCTTCCTTGGGCGCTACTTATGGCATCGTAAAATCACGCCCGATCTGGTTCAAGCCCAGTATGCCCATCATGTTCATCCTTTCGGCTGTCGCAGTAGGTCCAGCGCTTACCATGGCCATCGCTTATATCGTTGAATGGGTAACAGGTAAGAAGAGCATCTCAGATGAAATCCTGCGGACGATTGCTCGCTTTAGTGGATTCGCATTATTAGTGTACGGGTATATCCGCTTCTGGGACCTCGCCGCTGTCACGTATTACGGACGCACTCCATCGGTGAGTGAAGCCTTTAATCTGTTAAGCCAGCAAACTCCGTATAACTTCTCATTTTGGGTCTTCGAAATCATCTTGGGTGTGTTTTTACCTGCAATCCTCTTCCTCACTCCACGCTTCAACCGCCGCCCGGCGTACCTGGTCATCGGCGCTTTTTTTGCCGTTCTCGGCATCCTGGTGAACCGGTGGAATGTGACTGTTGGAGGCCTGTTCGTTCCATTGAGCTATTCCCCCGGAACACTCTACCAGCTTCCTCCTGGTAATTATTTCCCCTCATTACCTGAATGGGGTATCGCGATTGGTATCATAGGTTATGCACTCACCATGCTTACCCTGGGCGTAAGGTATCTTCCTCTCTTCGGAAAAGAGGAACATTCTTGATAAAGCTGCTTCTGGATAGGTTATACTTAATAGTGAAATATTTCCTTAATCCTGGTCTTTTTTGGGTTCAAAAGATCATCCATGCTTGCTTGGATGGATCTGAAGCGGTTCAGACCCCAAGCGGAGGTTAATATTATGGGTGATGCAACAGCCAATCCCATCTATGTAGCCATGCTATGTATTGCGCGTTGCCTGGTACCACTGCTCATATTATTCGGTATCTCTTACCTGCTACGCAGATTTGGAATTGTCGCCAAACCGGCTCCTCCTCCCGAGGAATACCAAAAAAACGAAGATAACGGCTATTAAGGAGGACCGGCACATGTCAAAATTCTCTCCTATCATTAAGTTGCCGGGGATATTCCTGGTAGTCGGACTGATCACAGTATTGAGCCTCCTCTGGTTTTCACCGACACAAGCCAGTGAGCCGAAACAGCAGACTGAAGAATACTGCTTAAGCTGCCATTCCAACCCCGATCTTAAGATGACCCTTCCTAGTGGCGAGGAAGTGTCTCTTTATGTCAATCCAGATCAATTAGCGACCTCTGTTCACAGCCCAAATGGGATCGAATGCGAAGCCTGCCACACCAACATAACCACCTACCCTCACCCAGCGATCGATTACCAGACCAAACGTGAATTAACCAGGGAATACTACACTGCTTGCCAGAAATGTCACCCAGATAATTACTCGAAAACTATGGATAGCATGCATGCCCAGGTTGCCGAAGCAGGTAATCTCAATGCTCCCGTCTGCACTGATTGTCATGGGTCTCACTATATCAAATCTCCTAGTGATCCCCGTACATTAATCCCTGCAACCTGTGGAAACTGCCATACCCAGGAATTCTCGGTGTATCAGTCCAGCGTCCATGGAAACGCATTGGAACAGGAATCAAATCCAGATGTCCCCGTGTGCACCACCTGTCATGGAGTGCATAATATTCACGACCCTCGTACCCAGCAGTTTAGGGTGGATGAGCCTGATTTATGCGCCAGCTGTCATGCCGACGCAGAAATGATGGCTAAGTATGGTCTATCCGCCGATGTGTACAGCCTGTACAACCTCTCCTGGCATGGTGTGGATGTCTCAGTTTATGAGGCCCGCTGGCCAACTGTTCAGCACTATTCAGCAATTTGCACGGATTGCCATGGCATCCACGACATCTTGAAACCTGATGATCCCAACTCATCTGTCAACCCCAATAATCTGCTCACCACCTGCCAAAAGTGCCACCCTGGCGTTGGACCAAATTGGACAGGAGCCTGGACGGGTCATTATAAGGTCAGCCTGGAACGGACACCTTTTCTCTTCTATGTCGATTCGTTTTACTCGATCTTCATCCCGGCAATCCTTTGGATATGCGGAATATACGTAGCATTACAATTTATTCGCTTCATGGTTGATCGAGTGAGGAGGAGCTTATGACAAGCAAGCCTGTATCAACCTCGTCCTCACCCGGCGTGCCCGTCAAACTGGTACGGACATTTCCTCGCTTTAACCCTAGCCAACGCTGGGAACACGCAGTTCTCCTCATCTGTATCGCGATACTTTTGCTCACTGGTTTACCTCAAAAATACAATACCTCTAGCTGGAGTCAGGCGATCATCTCCACACCTGAAAGATTATTAGCGATCCAGACAATTCACCATATCACTGCCCTTCTTCTAACAGCCTTGGTTTTATTTCATTTGTGTAATGCAGTTTACCTGATTTTCCGCCGAAAACTTCCTGGTGATATGCTGCCGACAATTCAGGATATAAAAGACGCCTGGAATATGGGACTGTATCTGGTGTTTTTAAGGAAGCAAAAACCAGCCTTTGGCAAGTATAACTTCGAGCAAAAAGTTACCTATTGGTTCCTGTTTTTTTCAATAGCGATTATGATCCTCACCGGATATGTCATGTGGTTTCCGGAAGCCGTTACCCGGGTTTTGCCCGGTGGAGTGATCCCCGGTGCCATCATGGCTCACAGCACTGAGGCTATAGCGACTGCGATTTTCATCGTCATCTGGCATTTCTACCATGTCCATCTTGAAAGGCTCAACCTGAGTATCTTCTCCGGGTGGCTTAACGAAGACGATATGCGCACCTATCATTCAATTGAATATGACCGCTTGGCTCGTGCTGGGTCCTCCAAACAAGGTCCAGGAGAGACGAAGTCATGAAGTCTGTGGTCAGGCATCGTTTTATTTTCCTGGTAGGTGCAATTCTCGTCTGTGGCTTGTCTGCAGTTTACTTCGTGACCAATGCTATCGCTGCTCCCGGTGGAAGGTTTTCTGACACATCGACCATCCCTCAGGCTTTACCCACATCCCCCGCCTCCGGTTCTACCGTGAGCAATGAGACCTGTCTGGAATGCCATGCTAAACCCGGTCTTACCATGACCCTTGAAAATGGCGATATCCTCGATTTATTCGTCGACCCAGCTACCTATGCCTCTTCTATCCATGGTCAGGATGGGTATGCTTGTGTCCAGTGCCATACCAACCTTGGTGAGTATCCCCATCCCCAGTTCACTGCCACCGATCTGCGTGATGTCACCTTACAGCTTACTGGTGTATGTGACCGCTGCCATTCTGGAGAATATAACCTCACCATGGATAGCGTTCACGCAGCGGCTCAAGCTGCCGGAACGCGGGAAGCTGCTGTCTGTGCAGACTGCCACGGATCACACAATGTCCAACAGTGGACAGATCCACAAACCCATGCCCTCCTGCCTGAGGCGCGGTTAAATATTCCTGTCACATGCGCAAAATGCCATAATGCCATCTATCAAAAGTATCAGACCAGCGTTCACGGCGCCGCCCTTACTCAGGAAGGAAATACTGACGTCCCTACCTGCATCGACTGTCATGGGGTGCATAATATTGGCAATCCTACTACTGCTTCGTTTCGCCTGAAATCACCTCAACTGTGCGCCGGCTGCCATACCAACCCGGAATTAATGGATAAATATGGCATTCCGACCGATGTGCTTAATACTTATGTGGCTGATTTTCACGGTACCACCGTCACATTGTTCGAAAAACAATCTCCGGATGCGCAAACAAATAAGCCTGTTTGTTATGATTGTCATGGCGTCCACGATATCTCAAGAGTGGATGATCCACATACTGGGATCGATATGCAGCAGAATCTCTTGGTACGCTGCCAGGTTTGCCACCCTGATGCGACCAGTAATTTCCCCGCCGCTTGGATGTCTCATTACATTCCTTCACCCAACCATTTCGCTGCAGTTTATTACGTCAATCTATTCTATAAAGTCTTTATTCCCTTGGTTTTGGGCTTTATGGTTGTTCTCGTAGGATTGGATGTTGGTCATTCGGTCTATGTCAAATCCTGGCGGGGTAAAAAACCCACCCCACCTCCTGCGGAAACTGAGCCACCTTCCGGTGCTCCTCCCAGCGACCAGGATAAAGAACCCGATTCTCAACACAGCGAGCAAGGCACTACTGGCGAACAAGTTGCTAAGCCTGACGGGGAGGTGACCAATGGATAAGACCATCCAGGAGACTCCCTTGAATACCGCTCCACCTGAAGAAAAAGTCACCTATACGCGCTTTGACATCTCTCAGCGCATCGAGCATATCGCTTTCTTGTTGTCGTTTAGCATTTTGGGCTTGACTGGTTTGATCCAAAAATTCGCAGCAAATCCGGTCAGTGATTCCCTGATATTTGCGCTGGGTGGGATTGAGCGAGTTCGCCTGATCCACCATTACAGTGCCATCGTCATGATGATCGTGAGCGGCTACCATATCCTGGTTGTGGCATATCGAGTTTTCGTCCTCCGCCTCCCTTGGACGATGCTCCCGGTCTTCGAGGATTTACAACACCTGATAACCGACATTTTATACTTCATCGGCCTCCGCAAACATCGTGGATATTACGGTCGATATAACTATGCTGAAAAGGTGGAATACCTGGCGGTCGTTTGGGGCACGGTGATCATGGGCATCACCGGCTTCATGATGTGGAACCCACTCTCGACGACCCGCTTGTTGCCTGGAGAGTTCGTCCCGGCCGCCAAGGCAGCCCACGGTGCTGAAGCAATTCTGGCCGTTCTGGCTATCGTGATCTGGCATTTCTATCACGTTCATATCAAGCACTTCAATAAAAGTATGTTCAACGGTAAGCTTACCCGTGACGAGATGAAGCATGAACATCCTGCTGAGCTTGCCCAAATCGATGCTGGTAAGGCAGCCAGGCGACCTGGTGAAAAAGAGCTTCGTCGCCGCCAGCTGGTGTACTTCCCGGCTGCCTTGGTTTTCACTCTTGCTTTCGGCTTCGGCATTGTAAAGTTCACTACTTTTGAAGTTACGGCGATCACAACGGTCCCTCAGGGGGAAACTGCACAGGTCTATGTACCCGTGACGCCTACACCCAGACCATCCCCCACCGCTCCACCGACTCTTGTGCCAGGTGCCGAGGCTGGTGCAATGACCTGGGACGGTTATTTTTCTAACCTGTTTAGAAACCGCTGCAGCTCGTGTCATGGAGTGACCGCTGTCGGCGGGTTAAGTCTTGCCACCTATCAGGACGCTCTCAAAGGTGGTAATTCGGGTCCAGCCATCGTTCCTGGCAATCCGGATGAAAGTATCCTGGTGCAAAAGCAATCCGCGGGTAATCACCCTGGGCAGCTGACAATAGACGAGTTAAACCAGGTGATCACCTGGATAGAAGCTGGCGCACCAGAGAAATAATGGAGTATTACCTATGAGAAAATTTTTCAAACGCCTGGGCACTGCACTGCATAATTTCTTCCTCCCACCGGAAGATACGAAAACCTGGCTAAGGGTGCTTCCTTATGCCATTCTAGGCGTTTTAACCATCATCGTCCTCATCGGGGCTGCATATGGTTGGCAGTACACCAACAGTCCAGAGTTTTGCGGCACCTCCTGCCATACCATGCCTCCTGAATATTCCGCTTATCTTGCTTCGCCCCACGCCCGTGTCGATTGTACGGAGTGCCATATCGGTCGTGGATTTATTGCCACCCAGATCACGCGCAAGGCCGGTGACCTGCGCCACGTTACCGCCACCCTGTTTCACAACTACACATACCCCATCTACGCTACTAACATGCGCCCTGCGCGTGATACCTGCGAAAAATGCCACAACCCTGATAAATTTTCCGATGACAGTCTGCACGAGAACCAGACTTTTCAAAGTGATCCGCCCAATACCCCCTACAGTATCTTCTTAAGCTTGAAGACTGGCGGCGGTACATCCCGCCAGGGACTTGGGAAGGGCATCCATTGGCATGTGGAAAATAAAGTGCTCTATTATGCCACTGACGAATTACAGCAGAATATCCCCTACATCCGGGTCTACAACGCTGATGGTACCTACACCGAGTACACCGATATCGCTTCCAGCTTCAACCCTGCTGATATCACAGAAGCAGATATGAAAGAGATGGACTGCGTAACCTGTCACAATCGCATTACCCACCTTGTGCCCATGCCTGCTGACCAAATCGATGCTGCCCTGGCGCGGGGATTTATTGATAAAACCATACCTGATATCCGTCTTAAAGGTATTGAAGTCCTTGGAGCAACCTATACATCCCAGCAGGAAGGATTAAACGGCATCTACGGATTAATTAATTATTACCAGGCCTATTATCCGGAATATTACGCAGCGAATCAACCCGCCGTTCAAAATGCTGTCTCCTACATTCAAACAATGTATATTGATTCAGTCAACTTGGATCAAATGTCAGACTGGAATACACATCCCAATAACATCGGTCATCTGAATTTCGCCGGCTGTTTCCGTTGCCATGATGGCACGCATATGGATGCAAACAAGCAAGCAGTGCGCCTGGAGTGTAATCTTTGCCATACCATCCCAGAAGTTGCCGGTCCTTCCGATTTTGTTGCTAATGTGGAGATCCCACGCGGGCCCGAACCCCAGTCGCACCTGAATGCCAACTGGATTGCGATGCATAATCAAGTATTTAACGAGACTTGCAGTGTTTGCCATACCACCACCAACCCTGGTGGTACCGATAATACGTCTTTCTGCTCAAACAGTGCCTGCCATGGGATTGACTGGAAATACGCCGGACTGGATGCCCCCGCCCTCCGGGAGACAATTCTAGCCTCTTTGCCACCTACCCCAACCCCATCTGCCTTGAATCTAAGTGGTCCTCTGACATATGATGCCACCATCGGACCACTCTTCAAATCCCGCTGCGGGGCATGCCATGGTGAGGATGGCATTCAGGGTTTGAACCTGACCACCTACCAGACCACGATGAAAGGCTCGGTTAATGGTCCGGTGATCGTTGCCGGAGATGCTGCCAACAGTACGCTGGTCCAAAAGCAATCTGGTCCTACGCCGCATTTCGGTCAATTTACACCGGAAGAATTATCTCTCGTTATCGATTGGATTAATGCTGGAGCACCAGAAAAATAAGATTTCATCCTTCTAAGCCAAAGGAGGCCATATGAGTGAACCGAACGAGCTCAGCCGGCGCAATTTTATGCAAATCGCCATCTGGGGGATTGGTGGATTTATCGGACTCGGTTATACAGTAGCGGCTATCGCTTATATAGTTAAACCATCCCTAAAGGGTCAACAAACTCAAACCTGGTTACGCCTCGGTCCAACTTCCAAAGTCGAGCTGGGTGTGCCTACCCTATTCACCTCTACGGTAGAGACTCAAACAGGCTGGATTTCGAGTACACAGGAAATCTCTGCTTACATCCTGACTACCGATGGGCGCACATATATTGCCATGTCAAATATCTGTACCCATTTAGGCTGCCATATCCGCTGGATCACTGAACAGGATCACTTCTTTTGCCCTTGCCATAACGGCGTTTTCGACAGCATAGGTAATGTTGTATCCGGACCCCCTCCTCGCCCTCTCGACCGCTATCAGGTAAAGGTTGAGAATGATCAATTGTATATCCTGGTTGGAGGTTGATATGTTAGTGAAACTTACTCAATGGCTTGATGAACGCACCTCCTTTCGACAAGTGTGGGAGGCGATCTTTCTGCGGAAAGTTCCAAAGGTAAATTGGTGGTTTACCCTGGGAAGTGCTTCCCTGTTCCTTGCCATCAATCAAGCAATCACAGGCATCTTGCTCACCCTGTATTACGTCCCAACTCCAGATCATGCCTACGACAGCGTGCAATACATCAGTACTCAAGTTCCGCTGGGTTGGCTGGTCCGCGGGCTACACCATTGGGGTGCCAGCTTGATGATCGTAATCGTGGTGTTTCACATGCTGAGAGTCATAATTTATGGAGCCTATAAATTCCCACGGGAAGTCACCTGGTTTACCGGTGTCGTATTACTTTTGGTGGTGATTGGCTTTGGATTTACCGGCTACCTCTTGCCCTGGGATCAAAAGTCATTTTGGGCGACGACGGTTGGCACCCGAATCGCCGGTACACCTCCCTTGATTGGAGATTATCTGCTCCGCATCATCAGGGGCGGCACCGATATCTCTGCAGTCACCCTGGTACGTTTCTTCGGGGTCCACGTCTGGGTGCTTCCCGCCGTATTATTCCTCCTCATCGGGATTCATCTTTACCTGGTTATCAAAAATGGCATCAGTGCTGTGCCTCAGAGAGGGAAGTGAGCCATGAATGATAAAGAGAAGCAGGAATATCTCGAAAAATACCATGAAGAAAAGGAGCACGGTGTTCCTTTTTATCCAAATATAATTTTTAAAGATGTTATCGTAGCCTTCATCATCTTTCTTATTTTAGTAGCCCTGGCATCCATTCTTGGTGCGCCTCTTGAAGCGCGTGCCAATCCTGCCGATACATCCTACACACCCCGTCCAGAGTGGTACTTCCTGTTCCTATTCCAGCTGCTGAAATATTTCCCAGGGAAACTTGAAATAGTGGGTGTGGTGTTGATTCCCCTGATCGCCATCTTGGTTCTCTTTTTCCTGCCGCTCCTGGATCGCAGCACCCGGCGTCATTTCCGCGATCGTCCAATTGTCACCGGAGTCACCATTTTGGCAGTCGCCGGGATAGTCACCCTCACCATCCTGTCAATTCGAGCAGCACCGCCTCCGGTCCAGGCTACACAAGGTGATCCGGTTGCTTTGCTATATACTCAAAATTGCGCTCCCTGCCATGGTGCATCCATTACCGTGCCACCCGGAACAAATCTCCATACCTTAATTGCGCAGGGCTCGCATACCGGGATGCCTGCCTGGAGCGGCGATTTATCCACTGACCAAATCGATGAGCTGGCAGGCTTTATTCTTTCCCCTGGTGGAAGCCAGCTATTCAACACCAATTGTGGTTCCTGTCATCAAGTGGAAGACCTGGTCGGTGGCAACCCGCTCGATTTAAAAAATTCAATCGATAATGGTCTCACTTTCACTCCCCATGCAGACTTGAGTGCAGCCGATTGGTCAACCAGCCTGACCTCAGGTGAAAAAACCGCACTCCTAAATTTCCTGATTGCCCCAGATGGGCAGAGGTTGTTTACTGTTTATTGCGCTTCGTGTCATGGACAATCAGTTACTTACTCGGGTGATGAAGCGCAGTTGCGCCAGACAATCGTCCAAGGGGGGCAGCATCTCACCATGCCTCCCTGGCAGGGTAAACTTACCCCTTCAGAGATTGATATACTGGCAAATTTTGTGGTCACTCCTTCCTCAGAGCCAACCGGACCATCTTTATTCAGGCAGTATTGCTCACGATGCCATGGTCAGCAAATCCCGCCAGCCACCAGCGTAGACCAGGCCCGCCAGATCATATCCACTGGCGGTGCACATCAAACCATGCCAGTCTGGGGGAACGTGCTCACCCAGGCTCAAATTGATGCATTAGTGACCTACGTGGTCAGCTCCTCCCAGGGCACATCTGTCCAGCGTGGGCAGAATTTATTTCAGCAAAACTGCGCTGTATGTCATGGTGATTTCGGAGAAGGTGGACCGAATCCTTCCCAACCCAACCAGATCATATCTCCCATCAGCACTGCCGAGTACCTGAACACCCATGACGATCTTACCTTGTACCAAATCATTAACCAGGGACAGCCGGATAAGGGGATGTCTCCCTTCGGTTCAGCCAACGGAGGTAGTTTGGATGACGACCAGATCAATTCTATCGTTGCCTATCTTCGTTCCTGGCAAGCCAACCCTCCCCTGACGACACCACCCCAGATTACTATTCCTAGCTTATCCATGTCTGCAACAGAGATCTATGGCAAAATTTGCTCCCAGTGCCACGGGCAAAATGGAGAAGGGACTGCTATCGGACCCACGCTCAATGACCTGTTAGATGATACCGACCAGGAAATCGGTGCTGTGATAAGTCAAGGGATTACCGACACTAACATGCTTGCATTTGGTTCGATTTTAACGAATAACCAGATCAGTGATTTGGTCGCACTGATCCGCACTTTCCCGCCACCCCAATCATCATCTCAGCCTACTCCCACTGGTCAGCCTGCAGCGACTACCCCTACCTTCGATGCAAATATCTTACCCATCTTTGAACGGAGTTGTAAGGTGTGTCACGGTACTTTGGGCGGGTGGGATAGTACCAGTTACCAGTCCGTGATGACCACCGGCGACCACGCACCCGTTGTGATTCCCGGTGATCCAATTAATAGCTTCCTAGCTCAAAAACTCCAGGGTTCTTCGAATATAGGGGGTATCATGCCCCCCGATGGAGAATTACCCGATGCGACTATCCAAATCATCCTGGATTGGATCTCAGCAGGAGCGCCTGAGAAATAAGGGTCAGAAATTGGCTTGAAAAATTAGATTAATGGCTGAGTTTTTTACTCGCAATATCATTGTTGTCTACTTTTTTTATGGTCTGTCCTTTTTCGTCATGGGATTGGCAATTCTCATTGAATCTGGACATTCCTCTAAGCTTGATTTTGCGCATGCCCTTCGCCCATTGATCTGGTTCGGTTTGATCCACGGCTGCCACGAGTGGTTTGAAATGTTCTTGATCATTCGAACTCAAATATACGGTCCATCTACTCCTGCGTGGGTTTTACCCGTTCGCTTGATTGCATTAGCAGCCTCTTTTCTATTCTTAATCGCTTTTGGAGCTCGGCTTGTCACCGGAGTCGAAAAACGTAGGTTATATGTTGGCATGTTATCCGTCATTACTGCGATTTGGGTGATCGGATTGCTTGGTGTTCTCATTAATGAATCCACTCCCGCAATGCGGGCCGCAGCTGCGGATGTTTATACACGCTACGCATTAGCCATTCCTGGGGCAGCGTTGACGGTCTGGGGTCTTATCCTCCAACGTCGCCGGTTCATTGATATTGGTATGCCCGCCATCGGTCGTGATGTCCTGCTCGCTGCGGTCGCATTTGGTTTATATGGGATAGGGCAGCTGTTCTCTGCTTCAAGTATCATTTTCCCATCCTCATACTTTAACTCAGATGTATTTATCCGCACATTTGGATTTCCCATCCAGGTCTTTCGTGCCGGATGTGCTACCATGGCTGCAGTTTTCATCACGCGCTCCCTGCGCGCCTTCGAGGTCGAGAGCAATCAACGTATTAAAGAGCTGCGTGATGCACAGGTAGCTGAACAGGAGCGATTGGATGCTCTGAAAGCAGAACTGTTGCACCGAACAGTCATCGCCCAGGAATCCGAAAGGCAGCGTATTGCTCGTGAGCTGCACGACGAAACGGGTCAGACGCTTACTGCATTGGGAATGGGTCTGCGGGGAATGTCGGAGATGATCTCAACCAATCGTAACCGGGCCATCGAACAAGCTAATCAGCTTGAACGGCTCGCCATGGATGGTGTCGAAGAGCTTCAGCGCATGGTCTCAGGCCTGCATCCCCCGCAGCTGGATGACCTGGGCTTGCTCGCAGCTCTGCGCTGGTATGCGAGCGATATCAACACTCGCTCCGGGATAGCTGTAAATGTCGTAAATCACGGCCCTAAACCGCAGTTATCCTCTGATGTCAGGTCAGTCGTCTTTAGGATTGCCCAGGAAGCTATCACAAACGTTGTCCGTCATGCCAATGCCAGTGTCATCGATATTCAGCTAGATTATTCAGTGGATAATATTTATCTCCGGGTGGAGGATAATGGTCAGGGTTTTAATACCGATGTGGTGTTGAAAAAAAAACCTGGAAAACCGACAGCTTGGGGATTGCTAGGAATGGTTGAACGTGCTGCGCTTGTAGGCGGAACATGCAACATTTTTTCGCATCCAGGAAAAGGCACACTTATTGAGGTAAACGTACCCATTATCGGAGAGAATAATCATGAATGATATAAACCTGTTACTCGTGGATGATCATCAAGTGGTACGGACCGGGCTCCGCATGCTTCTGGAGGGTCAACCGGATATGAAAATAATCGGTGAAGCGGATAGCGGTATACAGGCATTGGAGATGGCTAAAATACTATCTCCGGATGTGATCGTGATGGATATAACCCTTCCCGATATTTCGGGTATCGAAGCCACCAGGCTGATCAAAGAGGCACTGCCGGATATTGCCGTGGTGGCTTTAACCATTCATGAAGATGAGCAGTACTTTTTTGAAATGCTCCAGGCGGGTGCTTCCGGGTACGTCCCCAAGCGTGCTGCTCCTGAAGACCTGATCACCTCGATTCGTGCTGCATACGCCGGTGAAATTTACATTTACCCATCTCTCGCTAAAGCTCTGGTCGCCGATTTTCTGGGTCGCCCCACACAGGACGATGAGAAAGCTTCATTGGATGGGCTTACCTCGCGTGAGCAGGAAGTACTGGGTTTATTGGCTGAAGGATTGAGCAACGACGAAATTGGGGAAAGGTTGCAAATCAGTAAGCATACCGTTGCACGTCACCGTGAGAACTTGATGCGTAAACTCGAGCTGCACTCACGTAGCGAATTGGTAAAATATGCCATTCGCAAGGGGTTAATATCAGCCTGATTTAGTATAAATTCCCTATCATTAAATCCTACGCTGCCCCTATTGACGGAAGGTTCATGACTCTATATGATAAAGGTGGGAATTAATACAGTCGTTTTATTCGTTTGAGGAGGCAGCTATGCGTAAGATACAATTTTTAGCATCTTTTTGGACCTTCGTGATTGCCATTCCATTTATTATCTTGGCACTTTTTGGCGTGGCATATCTTACCGAGAATCTTTCTGCAATTTACCGTGTAATCAGCGAATTTAGTCGAAATATCACTGTCGGTGGACGTGGTCTGTTCATCGAGTTCTCTGCCCGTTGGCCGGAAATCGCTGGCATGGTCATCGGCATGATTGTTATCCTTACCATATACTTGTTTGCCCAGAATGCGAGCAAAACTGAGGAAAACAAGAATACGAACTAAGATTTCCTAACTTAACTGAAATTCATGCCTTGCGCTGGGTTGGATACAGCATATCCCCCTGGAGCAAGGTTTTTCTTTTATCGATAATAAAGAAACTGTAAGCTTTCCAACCTCTCATTTGCGAATTTTCATACAATCTACTCATATTACACTAATTATGTGGTAGAATTATATAGGGTGTTCAACCTATTATTAATGGTGTATTCAGCTTGCTTCGGCAAGTAATTAGTTGACCTTATCAAAGTAAATGTACGGGCATTCGCCAAAGGAGGATCATTATTCACAATAAAACTATAAAAACCTTTCCTATGTCTGCTGTAAGCATCTTTATTTCCTCATGAGGAGAAATCTATGAATTACAAGAAATATCTGTTTGTTGGGTTGCTGTTGATTGGCCTGGCCCTGGCCATCGCAGCGTGTTCTTCCTCAACGACCCCCCCAACTGTGGTGCCTACGGCTCTTTCATGTCCTGCCGTACCAACTTCAGCGCCTTGCCCGACCCAAGCACCCGTCCCGACGCAGGTGGTTCTCGTACCAGAGATTGAGGCAGCGTGGGCTGGTTCTGGTCATGCAGATTCAACTGCAGAAGCCTTCCGCCATTGGGATAGTGATGATCCACAAGAAGTCCCAACCAGTTGCGCCAAGTGCCATACCCCCACGGGATATATTGATTTCCTGGGCGGCGATGGTTCAGCCCCTGGTGTGGTTGATAATGCGCAGCCTGTCAGCAATGGCATCACCTGCGAGGCATGCCACAACGAAGCAGCCGTAGCGCATGATACTGTTACTTTCCCCTCCGGCGCAGTGGTCGAGAATCTCGGTCCTGAAGCTCGTTGCATGGAATGCCACCAGGGTCGTGCCTCCGGTTCCACGGTCGATCAGGCTATTGCAACGAATAATCTGACGGACACACTCGATACAGTTAGCAGCGAGTTGAGTTTCATCAATATGCATTACTTTACTGCAGCTGCAACCCAGTACGGCAGTGTCGCCGCGGGCGGCTACCAGTATGCCGGGAATGTATATGATGGTAAGTTCCTCCATGCCGGTGGTCTTGATACATGCATCAGCTGCCACGATCAGCACACCCTGGAAATTAAGGTTGAAACCTGCAAGGAGTGCCACACCGATGTCGCCTCGGAAGAAGACCTGGTCAACATCCGTATGAATGGTTCTCTCGTAGACTTCAATGGCAACGGTGATAACACCGAAGGTATTGCAGCCGAAGTTTCCGGTCTGCAGGACATCCTCCTGACAGCCATCCAGGCTTATGCTAAGGAAGTTGGGAAATCACCTATCGTGTATGACGGTAGCTCCTTCCCTTACTTCTTCATCGATACCAATGATAACGGCACGGCAGACACGGATGAAGTTAATTCCGACAATGCCTATGCCTCCTGGACTGGCCGCCTGGTGAAGGCAACCTATAACTACCAGGATTCCGTTAAGGATCCAGGCGCTTTCGCCCACAATGCTAAGTACATCATCGAGCTACTTTATGACTCCATTGCAGATCTGAACACTCAGCTTACCACCCCGATCGACATGAGCGCTTTGAGCCGCATCGATGCAGGTCACTTTGCCGCCACTGAGATGGCATTCCGTGATTGGGATGCTGATGGTGAAGTACCCGCTACCTGCTCCAAGTGTCACTCCGCCGGCGGTGTGCCTCTCTGGATCCACGAAGCTGCCAACTCGAGCGATGATGTTACTGGTGTCACCATCGGTCAACCGGTTTCTCAGGGCTTTAAATGCGACACCTGTCATGATGTGGCTAACTTCCCTGCCACCTACTCCGTACCTGCGGTTAAGTTCCCCAGTGGCGCGGTGCTCGGTTTTGGTGAAGGTGCTCCTGCTAATATCTGCATGGAATGCCATCAAGGCCGCCAGTCAACCGTCAGTATCAATGCTGCCATCGGTGACAATCCTCCCGATACTGTCGTCGAAGGTTTGTCCTTCAGGAATCCCCATTACTTTGGTGCAGGTGCTATCATTTTTGGTACCGAAGCCAAGGGCGCGTACGAGTACACCGGCAAGACTTATAACGGTCACCATGCTCACATCGATGCCGGACAAACCTGTGTAACCTGCCACAATGCGCATGAATTGACGATAAATACACAGCTTTGCCAGGGCTGTCACCCGGGCGTTAGTGATCCGAAACTCATCCGAATGGGTCCCACCGACTATGATGGAGATGCCAATACCACTGAAGGTATGTACGATGAAGTAGCCACAATGGATGACATCCTGTATGCCGCAATTCAGAAATATGCAGCCGATACAGTCAAGACCCCCATTGTTTACGATCCGCATACCAACCCATACTTCTTCATCGACACGAACGCCAATGGTGTTGCTGATCCTGATGAGCTAGCTAGCGACAATCGTTATGCTTCATGGACGCCTCGTTTGCTCCGTGCAGCCTATAACTACCAGTGGGTGCAAAAAGATCCAGGTGCATTTGCCCACAACGGCAAGTACATCTTGCAGGTCATGTATGACAGCATCACCGACATCGGTGGTGACGTCACCAATCTGACCCGCCCAACCGTACCAACACCATAATTTCTGTAATCAGCAAGACTGGACCGGATGCCAAACGCATCCGGTCTTTTTTTTGTTTGCCTGTGCTTGTGTTAGAATCGGTTGGATTATTAATTTTCATTTGGAATGGTTACCTTCCTTCATGTCCTCAACTGAATTCTCTCCCTACGAGTATTTCTCGCGGGTCATGGCGTATTGGTGGGTAGTCTTACTCGCCACCATTTTAGGTGGCGCGTTTGGTTTCGCCTATTACCAACTTCACCCTCCAGTCTACGAAGCAACCGCTACATACTTCGTTACCCTCGATCTAAATCGATTTTCAACCCTTGGAGTCAGGGAGGATTTGATCCAATATAATGAAGATATGGCATTGAACACCACCGAAGGTGCCTTGCTTTCAACCGAGGTATTGAACGATGTGGTCGCTCAGTCGGAGAGCTTGGGGATATCCCTCACCGTTAGAGATTTGATCAACAACTACACTATTGAACGCAAGCATGATATCTGGGAGCTGCGCTATCGCAATCAGGATCCTGCCGTGGCACAGGCGATCACAAATGCCTGGGCGCAATCAGGTTACCAGGCCATGCTTTCCTGGCAGGCATCAGGGAAAGCTCCGGAATATGTCATTTTCCAGGCTCCAACCCTGGCGCTCTTGCCGCAACAGCCAGTCATGTATGGGCGTAATAATCTGATTCTCGCTGGAGCCTTGATCGGTTTTATATCCGGAGTCGTCATTTCCATCCTGCTAAGTAATGCAGCCAAGAAACCTGATCCGGCACGCTGATTGATTATCTTGACTGGTGAAAATTGCTTGGATGTGGTTTTTAGGATGGTGGGATGATGGGAAATTCAAGCCGCTATGGATCAATTTTGGAGCAAATCTGTGAAGTCCTTTGGGCGGCTTCCTTAATTTTCCTCCCCCTCACTTCTTTCCCCCTGTTATCCTCCTACTCAGGTGGCTTGGTTGCTCCTCTCTCCTTAGTGCCATTCTTTTTCCTGTTCCTGCTCGTGACATTGCCGCTAATATTCCATCGCGGCGAGCTGCCGAAGGAAACCATCCCCCTGATCGCTTTTTTCCTGGTGGCAGTTATCTCTTGTGCCGCGGCATTCTTTTTCTTCATCCCCGGTTTTAAGGGCAAATCGGTCCCCGCTCAGGAGGTTCGGGCCCTGTTCACCCTTGCTGTGGGGTTGACCTTTTTCCTCGTGACCACCAGCTGGGTAAAATCAATTAAGCGTCTACAAAATAGTTGGAAGTATATAACGATTGGTGGCATTTTAGTAGTCGCCTGGGCAGGACTCCAGGCATTCTATATCTTTCAGCAAGCCGAGTCCTACCCTTCCTGGATGAACCAGATCCAATCCTGGCTATCCGTGCGTTCCCCTCAATATTCCCCCCGCTATGGTCGGGTAAATGGCCTGACATACGAAGCCTCCTGGTTCGCCCATCAGATGGTTATGCTTTATCTTCCGATCTGGATAGCAGCCACGTATCATAAAACTTCAGCGTTTAAATTCCGTTTTTTCCATATATCTGCAGAAAATGTCCTGCTGGTGATGGGTGTTGGTGTTTTTTTCCTTAGCTCACCTCGCATCGGTCTTCTTTCATTGCTTCTGGTGCTCCTATACCTGTTCTTGCGAATAACCCTGGCCATTTATCGTAGACTAGTCGAATACATATCACGTGGGCAAATTACTCGCCCTGCCGGCTCAATCAGAATCCATTCTTCCTGGATTAAGCTGCTCACGGGTCTATCCATTTTCGCAGTTTACACCCTCGTCCTGGTTGGTGTGTTTTACTTCGCTGTACAGCGTGACTGGAGGCTTGGTGCCTTGGTAAGTAATCCTCCCACGACGAAAGAGCTGGTTGGTCTGCTCACCCTGGACCAAAACACACTTCTCAAGTTGAGTCAGCGCTTCATATTTCTTGAGCGAATGGTTTATTGGTTGAATGGCTGGAATGTTTTTAACCAGTATCCTTGGTTGGGGGTCGGCCTGGGGAACGCTGGCTTCTTCTTCCCCAAATTAGCACCAGCCATGGGGTGGGCAACATTCGAAATTCGCAATGTACTCTTTTATCTCACCCAATTACCCAATGTAAAAAGTTTCTGGTTCCGTTTGTTGGCAGAGACTGGGATTATCGGGTTTTCGGTGTTTATTACCTGGATCTACGTCCTGTTCCAGTCCACCAGGTTATCACTTCACAGCCAAAATTCTACCGTGAAAACATTAGCCTTCGCCGGTCAGCTTTCGCTGCTGGCTTTCATCGGCGAAGGGTTCAGTATCGATTCATTTGCCATGCCTTACTTGTGGGTTATGGCCGGGCTGATCGCCTCTATTGCCTTGATCAGCCGCCGTGAATGGGTTAATAAGTCAGTCGAAGGGGATTAAACCTATGCTGAAAATCGCATTTACCGGTGCCGGATGGATTATTGATATCCACGCCCAGGCGGCTCTAGCGCAGACGGATGTGGAGCTCGTCGCGGTGGTCAATAAACTCTCGTCTCATACAGCTGCCCTGACTCAGAAATATAATATCAAACAGACGTTCGAAACAGTCGATCAATTACTCGCCTCCGGTAAAGTGGATGCTCTGGTGGTTGGTTCACCGAACTATTTGCATGCTCCTCAGACTATTGCGGCGCTAAATGCTGGTGTTCCTGTGATGGTCGAAAAACCTATGGCGATGAACGCCAGGGAAGCTTATCAAATGGTGGAAGCAGGTCGCAGGTCGGGTGCGGTATTAATGGTTGCTCATTGTTTCAGATTCGACCCCGAGGTGATCTGGCTACGCGACCAGGCTAAGCATGGTCATTTGGGGAAAATTGTACGCACTAAAGGATATGGCGTGCATGCGCTTTGGGGACCATCGGGATGGTTTACCGAAGCCCGGTATGCCGGTGGTGGTGCCTTGGCAGATGTGGGGGTACATGCCCTCGACACTGCCCGATTCCTGCTAGGCGACCCCCTGCCGGTATCCGTTTATGCCCGGATCGGCACCTATTACAAGAAACAGGATGTGGATGACACCGGGGTTTTGATTGTAAATTGGGATAACGGTGCACTATCATATATCGAATCGGGTTGGTGGCAGCCCCACACGGATGGTCCCCTTCCCGCTACCCAGCTTTATGGCGAAAAAGCTTTTGGCCAGTTATTTCCAACCTATATCCAGGACCAGTCTGATAAAGTGGATCCTGGTTTCACTTACCCGCGGATTGAGCATTTCCAGCAAAGCCTTTACAATGATCAGATGGCTTACTTTATTTACTGCATCCGCGATCAAATCAATCCCAACCCGGGAGGTGCCGAGGGATGGATGAATATGAAGGTCATTGATGCAGCTTATGAGAGTGGCAAAACCGGCAATGTCGTTTCGGTGGAGTGAGATATGACGGAATATTTTCTTGGGGTTGATATTGGTGGGACGAAAAGCCACGCCCTGGTTTCAGATGATGCAGGCAATGCTCTGGGATTTGGAATATACGGGCCGGGTAACCATGAGGAAGTTGGATATGAAGGGTTGCAAGCTGCCCTGCAGATCGTGACCGGGAAAGCTCTCACCAGCGCTGGTCTGCATAAAGACCAGCTCTCCGCAGCCGGTTTTGGTGTAGCTGGATATGATTGGCCTTCAGAACGCCAGCCCACCTTGGACGCCATTAGCTCAATCGGACTGAGCGCACCGGTGGAAGCTGTCAATGACACCATCGTCGGGTTATTGGCTGGTGCCTCCCAGGGTTGGGGAGTGGCAGTCGTCGCCGGTACCGGTACAAACTGCTGGGGTTGGAATAAAGATCATCGTATCGGTCGCGTGACAGGCGTCGGTTTTGGCGAACACGGCGGTGCTGTCAGTCTTGTCGACCGTGCCTTCGACGCCATCGCCTATGAATGGACCAGGCGTGGACCACAAACTCTGCTCACTCCTGAATTCTTGCACCTTACTGGGGCAAAAGATATCCCTTCTTTGATCGAAGGGATTGAGATGGGTCAATACTATATCAGCTCGGATCATGCCCCCCTGGTCCATAAGGTCGCCATGCAGGGTGATCCTGTTGCAAATTCAATCATCCAATGGGCAGGCTCAGAGCTTGGCTTGACAGCTCTTGCAGTAATCCGCCAGCTTGATATAGCCGCGTTTGAATTTGAAGTCGTCCTCGTAGGTAGTATATACGAAATGGGAGAATTGATTATCTCCCCTATGCGACAGGTCATCATCTCCGAAGCCCCGCTTGCTACACTCGTCCGTCTTTCCGCTCCGCCTGTTGTAGGTGGCGTGCTCCTGGCAATGGACTTGGTGGGAATTAACTCCTCCACCCTCCGTCAGCAGCTGGTGACTTCGACCCGGACTTTACTGATTGGAGACCAGCCAGTAAAATCTCGATGACCTGGCTCAAGTGGATTAGCTATCTTCCTCCCGCCTTTTATAGGTGATTAACAACAGATTAGAGGGGGTTGACAAAAGCCATTAAATTCGTTTTAATTAGTTTGTTGGGGCAACATACTAATTAAAACAAAACTATGGAATATTCAGTTACAGTTGACCAGTCCTATGTCAGGGAAAAGAACTTATCTTCAGTTCTTCACTTGTTGTATGGTCAAAACCGGTTATCCAGGGCTCAGCTTGCCAATCTGACCAATTTAAATAAATCCACCGTCTCAAGCCTGGCAGAAAATTTAATCCATCGTGGACTGATTTATGAAACCGGTTTCAATTCGGTTGGCACGGGTCGCCCGGCTACCATCCTCGAGATAAACCCCAATGCAGGGGGGATCATCGGCCTGGAGTTAGGTGTGGATTTCATTTCGGTATTACTTACCGACTTCTTGGGGAATATTCTATGCCGCAGGATCGAATCGATTGACCCTTCCACCATTGAAGAACGTGCCATCGACATGACCCTTAACCTGGTGGATGATGCAATTCATAATTGTAAGACACGAAAATTGCGCTTGTTGGGTATAGGGGTATCCACCCCAGGGATTGTCGACCTGAAAGAAAAAGTTTTGGTTTTCGCTCCCAATTTGCATTGGAGAAATGTCTCCCTCGGAAAAATTATTTCGGAACACACCGGGTTGCCCGCATTTATCGATAATGATGGTAATTCTGCCGCATTGGGGGAGCATTTATTTGGTAAAGCTCGTAGTATTAGGAATTTTGTGTTTATTTTTGCTGGGGTGGGTATTGGCGCTGGCTTATTTTTAAATAATGAGCTCTACCGTGGACAGAGTGGTTTTGCAGGCGAAATTGGGCATACTCCCATATTAATGAATCCCACCTTGCAGATCCCTTGTCATTGCGGTAATCGCGGTTGCTGGGAAACCCATGCCAACCAATTTTCCATCATCCATCGGGCGCAAGCCAGCCTGGAAGCCAAACGTGACACCCTGATCCGTGACTTACTGGATCAAGCAGGAGCGCCCCTTACTATATCCCTGATCAAAAATGCCGCTGATTCAGGTGATCAGGAAGCTATCGATATCTTTACAGAGACCGGTGAGGTAATGGGGTTGGGTTTTGCCACTCTGATCAACATCTTCAATCCCGAGAAAGTTATTCTCGGTGGGCCATTGAGCATCATCGGAGATTATCTCCTGCCCGCGATTTTACTCACTGTAAAGAAACATACTCTATCTGAGATCAACCGGCAAGTTGAGATATTAATTTCTGAATTTGGACCGGATGCAAGTGTGATCGGGGCAGTTGCCCTTGTGGTCAATGATATTCTAATAAATCCCAGCCGTGTTGAATAGGAGGTGAATATAAGCTCATAGGAATGGCCGTTAGCTTACCATAATGATAAAAACAATAAAATAGTTATAGGAGAAGAAAATGAATAAACTAATTAAAATCGTATCTGTCCTGGTGGTAGCGGGGATGATTTTAACCGCCTGCGCCTCGACAGCTACCGAGACGACAATGCCTCCCACTCAGCCAGCTGCTGCCAGCACAGAGGTCGAAGTATTTTCCTGGTGGGTCGGTCCTGGTGAAGCAGATGGCCTGGCCGCAATGGTGAAGATCTTCAATGCGGAATATCCGAGTGTTACTTTCGTGAATGCAGCCGTCACTGGTGGTGCCGGTACGAATGCCAAGGCAGTTTTGGCAACCCGTCTCGCTGCTAATGACCCACCCGATTCCTGGCAGGCTCACGCCGGTCAGGAGACCATTGCCAATTATGTGTCTGCGAATCAGGTGCTCCCGTTGGATGACCTGTTCGCTTCTACTGGATTAAAATCAGTCTTACCTGCCACCCTGCTGCCATTAATTTCACAGGATGGACATCCCTATAGTGTTCCGGTGAACATCCACCGCTCTAATGTGCTTTGGTACAATCCAAAAGTATTGGCAGACGCTGGTGTTACCGCCAACCCTAAGACCGATTTTGATACCCTGGATAAATTCTTTGCGGTCTGTGATACGATAAAAGCCGCGGGGAAAACTTGTTTAGCAATGGGTGCGCCTTGGACCGCAATCCACCTGTTCGAGAACATCATGATCGGCACCATCGGTGCTGATAAGTGGAACGGTCTATGGACCAGCCCACCCACTACAGATTGGGGTGGCGCTGATGTTATGGCTGGTATCAACAATTATGCCAAGGCATTGTCATACACCAACGCCGATGCGTCAACATTCTCCGACTGGCAGCCTGCCTCCAAGCTGGTGGCTGATGGAGATGCCGCATTCAACATCATGGGTGACTGGGCATACGGATACTTCGCCAACCAGCCGCCAAACGGTCTCGCACTTAAGCCCCATACCGATTTCGATTGGGCTGTTTCCCCTGGCACCTATGGTATCTTCAACTTCTTGTCAGATAGTTTCGTTCTGCCAGTCGGCGCCAAGCACCCCGATGCCACCTTGGATTGGCTGACCGTCGCTGCCTCCAAGGCTGGTCAGGAAGCCTTCAACCCGCTTAAAGGTTCCATCTGTGCACGAACTGACTGTGATCAAACCCTGTTTAGCGAGTACTCACAGGATGCCGCCAAGGATTGGACCAGCAATGTAGTGGTTGGAAGCCTTATGCATGGTGTTGTTGCTGCACCCGCCTGGGCAACCTCAATTGGTACGGCCGTCGGCCTGTTCCAGGCAGATACAACTAAGATGGCTGATTTCCAGGCCGCTCTTGTTAGCGCTTGCAAGACCGATGGGACTTGTAAATAGATCATAAATATATAGCGTATAAAAATGGGCGGCTCGCTGAGCCGCCCATTTAGAATCTTAGTGAATCAGTCACATTATCTTAGGATGAGGCTTGATATATTATTTCTGTAGTTTTATCCTTTATGTTAAAATGAAGTATCTCGCTCAAGAGAATATACACCCACACCTTTATTGAGGTGGTTAATGTTTCGAAAATTTAACCTCCAGGTACCCAGACTCATTCTAGCAATAGTGCTAATGCTCTTGGGTACGTTTTTTATCTATTATCTTTCGCACCATGAACTTGTCATCGGGGGAAAAGATTTCACCTCGGTTGCCATGATAATCAGTGCTCTGGTTGGATATATTGGGGTACTCGTTATTGTAGCGATGTTTGAGGATGAAAAAGCCCTCGCAATTGGAATTTTAATGCCCTCCATCGTTGCAGTCGGCATTTTTGTTTATGGGTTCATCGCCTGGTCAATCCGTGTCTCCCTGAGCAAATGGAAGGGATTGAATCCTGACTATACCTGGGTAGGTCTACAGCAATATATCAGCCTGTTTAGTCACGACATCCGCTTCGCTCACGATGTGCGCAATACAGTCACATTCACGATTGGTTTCATTCTCTTTTGTCTGATCCTCGGATTGGGATTGGCTATCCTGTTGGATCAACGTCTAAGAGGTGAAGCACTCTTTCGCGCCATATTTATTTTCCCCATGTCCATCTCCTTCATTGCATCTGGTGTAGTGTGGGGATGGTTGATGAACCCCGCCACTGGTAATCGCATTACCGGGATCAATCTCATTTTTCATACCCTCGGTCTGGACTCACTAATCAGCCTCTGGCATTCCACACCCTACCCGTGGGGCATGGCCTTCACTGTTATTCCTGCTGTCTGGCAGCTTTCGGGTTTCACCATGGCGCTCTACTTAGGAGGCATCCGTAGCATCTCAGACGACCTGCGTGAAGCTGCTCGCGTCGATGGTGCCAGCGAATTCGAAATCTACCGTTATGTTATCCTACCTCTGCTCCAGCCGGTGACGCTCAGCGCAGTCATCATCCTCGGTCACATGTCATTAAAGATATTCGACCTGATCGTTGCCTTGGGGAATAAGAATATCGCACTGGATGTGCCAGGCATTTATATGTGGGTGACTACTTTTGATGGCACCAATTATGCCCAGGGTGCAGCAATAGGTGTTCTTATGCTGGTATCGGTTGCGATCCTGGTGGTACCCTATCTGGTCCAAAACATGCGTTCGGAGTCACAGCTATGACCCGCCAAAAAGTTCTGACTCGCCGCACCGGATCTCATATCATCTTTTATATTATCCTGGTCGCCTTGGCTATTTTCTACCTGTTGCCTATCTATTTGATGATCCTCACCGGGGTTAAGCCGTTCAATGAAGTCGACTTGAAAACCATGTGGTCCCTTCCTATCAACGGTCTCCACATAGAAAATTTCATTGCCGGTTATAAACAGCTGGCGCCTAATTTAAAAAACAGCCTGGTAATGGTTATTCCCGAAGCCATCCTCTCCTCCTTGCTGGGCTCAATCAACGGTTACCTGCTCTCAAAATGGAAATTCCGCGGTGCCGACCTGATATTCACCTTGATCCTGTTTGGGATGTTTATCCCCTACCAAAGCATTCTGATCCCGTTAGTGAAATTCATGCAGACGCTTAAGTTATATGGCGACATACCTGGATTGATCTTGGTCCATGTTATCTATGGTATTCCCATCACAACCTTGATCTTCCGCAATTATTACGCCACCATCGGTACAGAGGTTCTTGAAGCGGGCCGAATAGATGGAGCCAGCCTGATTGGCTTGTACCGCTATATTATGTTCCCCTTATCTGCCCCCAGTTTTGCGGTGGTGATCATCTGGCAATTTACCCAGGCTTGGAATGAATTCCTCTTCGCAGTAATACTAACCAACCAATCCCATTGGCCTGTAACTGTTGCCCTTAATAACCTGGCAGGCTCCCAGCTCGTTCAATGGAACGTGCTCATGGCGGCTACGTTATTGGCTGCCTTGCCCACCTTGCTGGTTTACATCTTCCTCGGTCGATTTTTTATGCGCGGATTAATGGCGGGAGCGCTCAAGGGTTAGCTATCAACACAATTTTTTAAATTAATCAGAGCACCAATTGGACTGGTGCTCTGATTTTTTTATTGTGCGACTTTTATTTCCCCGTAAAAATCGACGATCTGCCTGGCATGATCAATCACACTCGCCTTTAATGCCTCGGGTTCTACCACTTCAGCCGCCCATCCAAAACTGAGGATGCTTTCCCTGGCCTTGAAAAAATTATCAAACTGGACGGTCACTTCACACCACCCTTGGTCATCAGCTGGTTTATCCTCCGATATTTTAAATAAGAATACTCTCCTGGTATATCCTGCCGGGGGAGCGCTATTAAACACCTGCCAGTTTTTCCTGGACGCTTCTTATCTTATCTTCCATGCTTTGTTCTCGGTCGGTACGTGTCCCCAATCGTATCGTCGACGAGATGCGTGGTGCTCCCATTTCATGCACCCGTTCATGACATTGTTTGATCGCCGCGAATACCTCATCCCATTCCCCCTCGATATTCGTCCCATAAGCATGAAGATGGGTCTTTAGCCCGGCTTCATTGAATATCTTTTCGCATTCAGCGATATACTTCGACACCGATACTCCCACCCCGATCGGTACCAGACAGAAATCAACGATTACCTTCATCGTAACACCTCTTCATCCTAAATATCAGCTGTTCACTAATCTGGCCGCTGCATCCACAATTCGCTCAACATTCGGCAGCGCCTGGTATTCCAGCTCGCGCGAAAACGGGATCGTATCTTCGGTACACACCCTGGAATATTTGATGCTTACCCCTGCTTCGAGTACCGTGGCAGCCAGCTCACCAGATAAACCGTATCCCTGGTAATCCTCATCCACCACCAGCATTCTTCCAGTCTTTGAAGCGCTCCCGATCACCAGCTTTTTATCCAGGGGGGCAACCGATCGTAAATCAATCAATTCAGCCGAGATTCCGTTATTCTCCAGCCTTTTTGCCGCTTCGATTGCCCGGTGCACCGACACACCCACGCCAATGATCGTCAGGTCCTCGCCTACACGCCTGATCACGCCTTCGCCGATGGGGATTGGCTCCCATACTTTGGGCACCTCCCCGCGTGCTCCTTCAGCCGGCACATCAAAATGCACGTTTTTCCGACTACCTCCTCCCAAAGAATCCAGCCACGCCTCAGATAATAGTTTATGCTCAAGATAAATCACCGGTCCGTCATACGCCAATGCAGCCAGCATCAATCTACCGGCATCGAACGGTGTGGATGGAACCAACACCACCAGCCCCGGTATATGTGCCAGCCAGCCCCACAGGCTCTGCTCGTGCTGTCCTCCATCACCGTAGCCGCCTCCACAAGCTGCTCGGATCACCAGTGGTACTCTCCATTTACCATTCGAAAATCGCTCAATTTTTGCCGCCTGATTAAGTACGGCATCCATGGTCACCCCTAAGAAATCTACCAGCATGACCTCAGCTATTGGGTGCAGACCAGCCATTGCTGCACTTACCGCGGCTCCAACAAATGCCGCCTCGCTGATTGGCGTCGGCACCACACGCTCTCGACCAAAACGCACCCGCAGGTTCAACCGCAACCCATGCACATCTTCACCCATGATGATGATCCTCTCATCAGCCGCCATTGCTTGCATCAATGCATCTTCAATTGCTTCCCCAAACCTCAGTTTTCTCATGGCTGCTCTCCTCCCCCTGATCCTATTGGTGCGGTTGCACGCTGGATAATCCCCTGAATTTCATCCTGGATTTGCTGCTCAAGCCCATCCAACTTATCTGCATCCATCGCCAATAATTTGTTCCGTAGTATCGGAATAGGGTCACCTCCTTTTGAACGATGTATTCGGCTACTCTCCCAAATAATCGCCAACGTTTCTCTCAGGCTCGCAGTGCGCTCACGCAACGGAGCGCCTTTGGATTGGATGTGCGCTTTCACTAACGGACCAGTCGTTTTAATCGTATCGCTTACCGATGGGTGTGCCAGGCGCAACAGCTGGTCACCAAGGAAATGACCTTCCAGGTGCACGCATGTTGCATAAACAAAAACCGGACCATCCCCCTTACGCAAGCGCATGATCTCTTCATTAACAATTCCCCACACTGCCTCGACATCACTACCATCCACCTCCACGGCTCTTAGTCCGAAACCCCTGGCTCTTTCTACCAAGTTTCCGCTGGTTACTTTTTGGCTTTGTGTCACAATCGCCTGTCCGTTGTCTTTACACACGAACATCACCGGCAGCTTCCATACTCCTGCCAAATTGAAGGATTCAAGCATCATCCCCTCATTCATCGCCCCCTCCCCAAAGAAAGCTACCGATATCTTTCCTGGTCTCAGCCTCTGGTTGGCCATCCCAAATCCCACCCCCGCCGGACCTGACGAGCCCACGATCCCGGATGAAGCCGTGAGGTGTTCAGCCGAGAACAGGTGCATGTGCCCACCCATCCCGCCACCCAGCCCATCCCGTCGCCCCATAAACTCCTTCAACATTAAGACCGGGTCCACCCCTCTAACTAGCATTGGTGCGGTTCCGCGGTGATCGAGCGCCATTGCATCGCCATCCACCAGCTGATCCACGATGCCGACCACGACTCCCTCCTCACCCATGCTTAGGTGCATCTCTCCGGGGATGTCACCCTCCTGCCACAGGCGCTTCACTTCGATCTCATAAAGGCGACAACGCAGCATCTCTGAATACAGGTGCCAGCTGTCTGGTCCACCGGTTCCTGAGTGAGTATCTATGTGGGTTTCAAGTTGAGTTTCTACAGGTTTTTCCATCTGTCTCCCTCCTTTCACCTTAAAAGCAATCGCTTGGCACTATTTTAAACCAAAAAGACACAAAATACACTCCGAATTGTGGTCTTTGTGTCTTGGATAATCGCCAGATTTCGTTTGTATGCTAATACATGGTACCGATGACTTTTTCGACTTCATCGAGGATTTCGCCCGATTTCACCAGCTCCTTCATCTTGTTATGGTCCGTGTAAAGTGGTCGATCCACATCCAAATGGGTGATATATTTTCTGATTACCGCCCGCGCCACCTGCACACCTCGACCTGGTGTGAAATCTCGAAAGTCGAGTGCCTGGGCTGCTGCCATGAACTCGATCCCCAGTATGCCGTAAGCATTCTCCAGGATTTGACCGTTCTTGAGGGCGGTGTTCATCCCCATGGAGACGAAATCCTCCTGGTCAGCTGCAGCTGGGATGGACTGTATACTTGCCGGCATTGAAAGGATACGCTGTTCAACGATCAAGGTATCGGCGGTGTATTGGCTCAGCATCATCCCCGAAAACATCCCCGCTCCCTTGGTAAGGAACTCTGGCAGCCCAACGCTCAGTGCTGGGTTTGTCAGCCGGTTCAATCTTCGTTCTGCCAGCACACATACCATGGTAATGGCTGCTCCAGCCATATCCATTGGCAGGCTGACGGGAGAGCCCTGGAAGTTCGCCCCGGTTAAAGTCAAGCGGAATTCCGGCAGGAAGATTGGGTTGTCCCCCACTCCATTCAATTCAATCTCCACCTGGCTCCTGGCATAATCGATCGCGTCGAGTGCCGCTCCGATCACTTGCGGGGATGACCGCATCGAATAGGCATCTTGGACCTTGGTCTTCATCTTTCCGGTCGTCAAATCGCTTCCTTCGATGCATTTCAAGATCGCCATTGCCGCCCGGATAGCTCCAGAAAATCCCCTTGCTTTATGCAAGCGCACGTCATAAGGTTTCAAGTTTGCCAGGAGCGCTTCCAAACTCATCGCACAGGCAATCTCGGCCTGTTTGAGCCAGCGATTCATGTCATACAAATGAAGAGCGCTAATTGCAGTAAGCAGGTTTGAACCATTGATCGTTGCCAGTCCGTCCCGTGCCTCTAATCCGGGGATGGGTATGCTTGCCCGTTCCAGCGCAGTCCGCCCTGGCAGCCTTTCACCCTGGAAAAATGCTTCTCCCTCGCCCATCAATAATAATGCGATCTGCGACATCGGAGCCAGGTCGCCACACGCCCCCACCGAGCCTTTCTGGCACACCACCGGTGTTACTCCTTTATTCAGCATCTCCATCAACGTCAGCGTGATCTCTGGGCGGCATCCCGAGTTGCCATGCGCATGGACATTTATTCGCCCCGTCATCGCCCCGCGGACGTGCTCTATGGGGCACGGGTCACCAATCCCTGCGGCGTGGTTATAGATGAGGTATTTTTGAAACTGCTTCACCTGTTCATCATCCAGCACCCTCTCGGAGAATTCCCCTATCCCGGTATTCACACCGTACATGATCTCGTGTGCCGTGATCTTTTCTTCCACCATCGCCCGGCAATCTTTGATCCTTTCCAGCGCCTCCGGGTGCAGCTCAACCATCTCGCCACCCCGTGCAATCTGGGTCAATTTTTCAATAGTTAGTCCCGATCCATCCAGGATAATCGTCATGGGTTTCTCCTAAGCTGGGTTGTAAAGCAACAAGCCTGTTATACCCAATAGTATGCTTCTGGGCAAGTGATATTTGTCAGAATCTGTCGGCGGATCGACAGACTACCGCTTTCATTTACCAAAGAGAAAATTAGGAAACCTGTCCTATGACACACAGGACATACGTCTCTACCTGCATTCGAGTTCTTGATATAATCTATATGCACTGTTCTTTCTGGTTCATCATTTATTGGAAAATTCCATCCCTTCAGCTAAAGGAGGTATCCCTATGCGGCTTTACGCCGATAGTGCCAAATGCTCCGGGTGTCGAGCTTGTCTCATGGCTTGTTCACTCAATCTATTCCAGGAAAGTAATCCTAAAAAAGCCTCGCTCAATCTTATCCCTCACTTTCCCAATCCAGGTGTTTATGAAATGAAAGTATGCACCCAATGTGGTGACTGTGCTGCGGTCTGTCCGACTGAGGCAATTAAGGTCAATGAACGCGGTGCATACTACGTGGATTTTGCAGAGTGTGACCTTTGTGAAGCCTGTGTGCCTGAGTGCCCCGAAGACGTGATGTTCGTCCGCACCGAGCTGGCCAATGCTGCCTGGAAATGTGACCTGTGCGGTGATTGCGTCAATGTATGCGGTACCAGCGCATTGTGGATCGCTAATTAGGAGGCAGATATGAATGGCTACGGTGGATCAATTCTACGTGTAAATCTTACCGAAGGGAAAATCTCCAAAGAGCCCACACCTGCCCAGCTGGCGCGTGACTTTATTGGTGGACGTGGTTTCGGTATTTATTTCCTCTTCAAGGAAGTCCCCAAGAACGTCGACCCGCTCGGTCCAGAAAATAAGCTCATCATTTCTACAGGTCCGCTTTCCGGAATGCTGGTCCCTGGTGGTGGTAAATGTGATTGGACCACCAAATCTCCACTCACAGGAGGCTATGCAGATGCTTCCATGGGTGGTCACTTTACCGCTGAGCTGAAATATACCGGTATCGATACCATTATCCTGGAAGGTGCCAGCCCCAAGCCGGTATATTTATTGATCGACAACGACAAAATCCAGCTCCTGGATGCCTCGTCCCTGTGGGGCAAAGGCGCCATCGATGTGGAAGTGGAGTTCAAGCACAAGTACGGCGAGGAATACCAGATTGCAGCCATCGGTCCTGGGGGTGAAAATCAGGTCCTGTATGCCTGCATCAATCACGATTTCGGCCGTCAGGCTGGGCGAGGTGGTGTTGGAGCCGTCATGGGTAGCAAGAATCTAAAAGCGATCGTCCTGCATGGCACCAAGTCGGTCCCGGTTGCCGATGTGGATGCTTATCGCAAAGCTGGCATGGCGCTGTACAAAGCCTGTAAAGATGCTGAAGGTCTCGCCGAGTGGTCGCGCTATGGCACCACGGTGGTGACCAGCTGGTGCAACGAAGTAGGCGCACTCCCCACTCGCAACTTCAGTTCCGGCTCATTCGAGGGGATTGATGCCATCAATGGTCAGGCTATGCGCAAGGAAATTGTCGTCACCGATAAGGGCTGTTTCGGCTGCCCCTCTCCTTGTGGTAAATATTCGAATATGAAGCGTTATAACACCCAGGTGGAAGGTCCCGAATACGAGACCATCGGTCTTATGGGCTCCAATCTGGGCATTGCTGATATCCAGGCAGTCGCCGAAGCCAACCGTCTCGCCGATGATCTCGGCATCGATTCAATTAGCGCCGGCAGCTGCATCGCCTGGGCTATGGAATGCTACGCAAAAGGTATCTTTACCAAGGCGGATACGGATGGGATCGACTTGAAATTCGGCAATATCGACGCTGTCTTCGCGGTAATAAAGAAGATTGGACATCGAGAAGGTAAACTCGGAAATCTACTTGCCTTGGGCATCAAGCGTGCATCCCAACAGGTGGGTAAAGGCAGCGAGAAATTTGCCATCCATGTTAAAGGTATGGAACAGTCAGCCTATGCCACTCACAATGCTACTGCCATGCTGCTGGCATACATGACCTGCGACGTGGGTGCTCACCATAACCGCTCTTGGGCGATCACCTATGATCTTCAGGTCGGCCGCGATAAAGTTGTCCCCGAAAAAGTCGCCCGTGTCATCTGGCTGCAGAACTTCCGCCCGATGTTCGACGTCATGGGCTCCTGTCGCCTGCAGTGGGTGGAGCTGGGCATTGACCGTGATATGTATTGTCCTCTCCTCGAAGCTATCACAGGCGTCAAACGCTCCTGGCAAGACCTGGAAGCGGTAGGTAATCGCATTTGGACCCTCACCCGCATGTATTGGGCGCGTGAAATTGCTGACTTCGGTCGAGAGTGGGACTACCCAGCCCAGCGCTTCTACACCGAGCCTCCAACAACAGGCGCTACCGCTGGACAGATCACCAAATTCGAAGATGTCCAGAAGTTATTGGATATGTATTACCAGCAGCGCGGCTGGGATGACGATGGTCTTCCTACCCAGGCAACCCTGGAAACCCTCAGCTTGACTGCCCTGGTTGCCTGACGATATAAAATCTGGAAAGGGCGCAGCGGGTGCTAATGTTCATAATTTAGTGACTTAATCACCGCTGCGCCCTTCATGTAAAAAATCTTTCTCAATAAAGTATTATGACAGCAACGATTCGTCCCCTTGGAATGCTTAAAGACTATCTCGGTGAGCTCAAAGAAACCACTGTCGAGTCAGGAATCTCAGTTCGGGAAACTTTGGGCATGATCGGCATCAATCCCGACCTGGTAGCTGGCGTATTTGTGAATGGCGAGCAGCAATCCAAGGATTATGTTTTACAAGATGGGGATATTGTGAAGCTCCTGGCAGTCATCGGTGGCGGTTAATTCGCCCGGGTCAGGCACCTCTCCCACAGAACTCGTTAACCACGTCCCATAATACGGGCAATCCTGTTTCGATGAACGAGACGGGTATACGTTCATTATGCCCGTGTGCAAGCTGTAACATCGCCAGCCCCGGTGGCAGTATCCCTGGTGTGAACCCGTATACTTTAATCCCGGCTTTTTGATATTGACAGGCGTCCGTTGCCCCAGGCATCAGCAGGGGGATGACAATTCCCTGCGGGTCCATCTGGTGTGTCTTCTTCTCCAGTAACTTATAGAGCGGGGTTTCCGTGGAAAACTCCGCTCCACCGGTCGTGTAGATCACCTCCACCTCGATCTCATCTCCCACTATCCTCCGGAGTTCCCTGACCGCATCCCGTGGTGATTGTCCCGGTACGATGCGGCAGTCAACATCTGCCTCAGCTACCGATGGGATGACATTCAGTTTGGTCCCCGCTTGCAGCATGTTGGGTGAAAGGGTGTTCGTCACCAGAGCTTTTAGGATATTCATCCCATCCCCCTTCACTCCGTTCAGAGCCAGGTTGAGTAACCTAGGTGAGCGCACCAAACGTGTAACCAGGCTCAAAGGGAATGACAGCTGCGCTTCTGCTGCCTCCAACATTTTTAAAAACGGTGGGCTGACATGCACCGCTAAATGCTTTGTTCGCCCAATTTTTTCGACGGCTTTCGAGAGTGTTACTACCGGGTTTTCAGTGATGGGCACCGAGCCATGCCCCGCCTTGCCGTGGGCTCGTATCTTTAGCCACACTACCGCCTTCTCAGCGATCTGGATCGGGTACACTTTATACTTTCCAAAATAGAATGTAAATCCTCCTGCTTCGGTCAAACCATACTCTGCCTCGATCAGCTCCTTGTGCTGCTCAACCAATAAGTTCGATCCATGGATATAGCCCATTTCCTCATCTGCGATCGCAGCCAGGATTACATCCCTTTTAAGCGGAACATTACGTCGATGTAGCTCGAGGAATATCTGCAGGTACATCGCCAGGAAACCCTTCATATCGATGGCACCTCGCCCCCACACCTCCCCATTGATCACCTCACCACCAAACGGGTCATGGCTCCATTGATCGCGCTCGACCGGCACAACGTCCACGTGCCCGCTCATCAGGAATGGTCGCTCGGTACCATCGCCTTTGATTCGCGCCACCAGGTTTGCCCGGTTGGGTGCTGATTCAATGATTTTAAAACTCTCTGGAGGAAACCCTTCTGCTTCCAGGATATCTTTGATCACCAGGATCGCCGGCAACTCATGCCCTGGCGGGTTGATCGTTTGCATCTTGATCAGCCTCACCAGGTGGTTCACCGTTTCATCCGACGCTGATTTCCAATTGACTTGTTCTATCATGGAAATTCGTGGTTAACCGTTCCGATTTTTATCCGTCCGCCTGCATGGCAGGTTGTCTAGATTTGACCGCGTTCAGCTGCGTGATCACCACCGCCACCAGGATCATCCCGCACCCCACCAGCTGTATTGCTTGCATCGTCTCATTGAGGAAAATAAATCCTGCCAGCGCGGCAAATACCGCTTCCATGCTGAGCAGGATCGTCGCATCCGTGGGTGGCGCATATTTCTGTCCCAGGGCTTGCAGGGTGTACCCAATCGCCGTGGAGAATAAGCCGATGTAGAGGATTGTCCACCATCCACCTGCCAATCCTGCCAGGGGTGCCGGCATCCACAAGCTTATCAGTAGGCATAAGCCACCTGCTGCCAGGTAATGTCCCACTGAAAATGTCAGCACATCCATGTGTTTGACAGCCCTGCTCACTATGATGACGTCCAGTGCCCACATCACTGCGCCTGCCATCTCCCAGCTGTCACCCGGCGCAAGTCGGAGCGTTCCACCTGTGCTTAATAGTAGGCTTCCCGTAATTGCGATGCCCGCTCCTAGCCAGGCGATCCAGCCGATTTTTTCCTTGAAAAAGATCACCAGGATGATCGGCACAAAGATGACGTATAAGGTGGTGATGAACCCTGCATTTCCGGCAGTCGTATACTTTAATCCGGCTTGCTGGAGGTTCGAACCAGCGAACAATACAACCCCTGCGCTGACGATAAAAAAAATGGATTTCCGATCCACAACCGGCTTTTTATGCATCTTACCGTTGGCTGGAATATTGCTATTCACCGTTTTGTTCTTTTTATTCCATGGGTTCAACCGGCTGAATGGTAGCAGGATCAGCCCTCCCAACACGAATCTTAATCCATTGAAAGTGAATGGTTCAAAGTATTGTGTTGCCACACGCTGGACGGCGAAAGCACTCCCCCAAATAAGTGCCACTGTTAGCAGTACAAAATCTGCCCGAACGCGGTTCATCGGTCTTCGTGATCCCGTGTAATGTAAAAGCCTGCTTTCAGCCCCTGCTTTTCAGCCATTTCAGCAGGTTCGCCGTACTCCAGGTATTGATTACCTCATCCGCCTCCACCCAGGCGCGCCTGGCTGTGGACACCCCGAAATGCATCAGGTCCATATCGGCGTCACTGTGGGCATCGGTGTTGATAGATAGTTTTATCCCCATTTCAATCGCTCGTTTCGCATGGACATCGTCGAGGTCTAACCTGGATGGGTGAGCATTGATCTCCAATGCTACACCGGTCTCTGCTGCTGCCGCCAGCACGGCATCCATGTCCAGGTCGGCTCCTTCACGGTCAGGCAATAACCGGCCGGTCGGGTGTGGGATCATGTCGACATGCGGGTTATGCATCGCATTGATCAATCTCTCCGTGACCTTTTCTCGCGGTTGCCGTAGGCTGGTATGCAATCCGGCAAGCACAAAATCCAGGCCAGCCAGAACTTCATCGGGATAGTCCAGGCTGCCATCAGACTTAATCTCCACCTCGGCTCCCTGAAGGATATGTATCCTACCTGCCAATTCTTTGGCTGCCTTATCAATCTCCTTGCGCTGCTCAACAACATCCTCAGGCTTCATGCCCTGCACAACACCAAGACTATGCGAATGGTCCGTGATGGCGATCACATTGTATCCGCGTTTTATTGCAGCCTCAGCCATCTCTTTAATCGACAATTTTCCATCGCTCCAGGTGGAATGGGTCTGCAGTTCCATCTTGATATCCTTCAGCTCGATTAGGTCAGGCATGTTACCCTTTATTGCCGCCTGGATCTCGCCCCTATCCTCCCGCATCTCAGGTGGGATCCATGGCAAGCCCAGCGTATTATATACACCCTCTTCGGTCTCACAATACACCTCACTGCCGTCTTTCCGCTGGAGTGAATGCTCCGATAGCGAGTAACCTTTTTTCAAGGCATATTCTCGCAGCCGCACATTATGGTCCTTCGAGCCTGTGGCATACACTAAGGCAGTACCCCAATGCTCGGGAGGGTGCACCCATAGCTGGGCTTGAAGTCCGTGGGTAAACTCGACGCTACCTTTGGTTTCTCCCTTGCCCAGCACTCTTGCCACATCCTTCCGAGAGACGAACGCATCCATCACCGCCCTTGAGTCGCTGGCTGCTGCCAGGACATCGATGTCACCCACGGTCGCCCGCATCCTTCGCAAGCTGCCTCCCAGCTCAACCGCTCTCACCCCCTCAGCCTCACGCAGATACGCCATTAATTCCTGCGCAAAAGGCCATGCTTTGCCAATCGGGATGCGGCTTGTGCGCCTGCCCAGGGCTTCGATTCCAGCGATGATCTTGGCTTCCGATTTTTCACCCATACTCGGAAGTGTACGCAGTTTCCCCGCTCGTGCTGCAGCATCCAACTCACTCACACTTGTTATGCCCAGCTCCTTCCAAAACATCGCCACTTTTTTGGGACCCAGGTCTGGCACCTTCAGCTCTTCTGCCAGGCTGGCTGGCACCTCTGCTTCAAGTTTATCTAGGAACTCCAGGTGTCCGGTGCTGAGCAGCTCATCAATTTTTTCCGCAATAGCCTTGCCCACTCCATCGACCTCGGTCAATTTTCCCTGTTTCCATACCTCATTGATATCTTGTCCCAGGTTGCTCAAGCTGTCTGCAGCCTTGCGGTATGCCAGGATTTTGTAGATATTTTCTCCCTTGATCTCCAATAAATCCCCGATCGTCCGGAAGATATTCGCTAATTCTTGATTCGTTAGAGTCTCCATACGATCAATATACCACGAGATGCTGTGAATGTTTTAATATTCTGGCCATATACATTCTACAATGACCGCGGCTATATACTTAATCACACCCATCTGCTAAAATTTCTCCTAAAATTACGTAGGTCTACTGCTCAAGTTATTCAATGGACATTACTTATTTTTATAAAGGCCTGATCATCGGGCTCTCCATAGCTGCCCCAGTAGGTCCGATTGGCGTCTTATGTATTCACCGGACGTTATCTTCAGGTAGGATGGTTGGGTTACTCTCCGGGCTAGGCGCCGCCACTGCTGATGCCCTCTACGGTGCCATCGCAGCCTTTGGGTTGACCTTTATCTCGGTGTTCCTGGTTCAACAGCAATTATGGTTCAGGCTTATCGGGGGCTTATTCTTATTATATCTGGGCATTCGAACAATGCTCTCTGTGGCAAAATATGATTCAAGTGAGGTAAGTCAGGTCAGCATGTTTAAAGCATATGGCTCTACATTTTTCCTCACCCTTACCAATCCCATTACGATTCTTGCCTTTACCGCCATATTTTCCGGGATTGGTTTGGTCAGCCTGGGAGGTAGTTATTCTTCAGCCGGAATCACAGTTCTGGGGGTTTTTCTCGGGTCTTCCTGTTGGTGGATTATCTTGAGCTCGGTCACCAACTTGCTCAGGGATCGTATCACCACCTCCGGTCTGGTATGGGTCAATCGGATCTCCGGTTTGATTATCCTTGGGTTTGGTATAGTTGCCCTGGTTGGTGTTTATGCTTTAGTTCGATGATACTTGCTCCCCCATTACCGCAGTATATATTTCGAGCAAATCTTTCAGTTTTCTAATTACTATCAGTATCACCTTCCTCCTGCCTGATAGACTGGTAGGTTAATCCCCATAACCAGTCCTGCAGATAATTCTCAATACTCTCCAGGAGCTGGATCTTGCCGTTAAGGGTAGCGATCAACTCCCGGCTGTCCTTCATTACCTGCAGGCATACAGATCGTGTTTCTGCCTCCACGATCCCCTGCGTATCCATCAATTCGGTTAATTGTCTGTCGTCTATGGATTGCAAGATCTGGTTTCCTCCAGATGTTTCTAGGATTAGCCCATAGCCCTTCAGGATAATCGCTAGCTGGTTGATCACCTGTCTAAGGTCGTCATGTACTTGTGACTTTCTCTTCACCGCTTCAGCCAGGATCTCTCGGAGTGCTTCCAAACTCTGCGGTCCAGCCAGAACCATTTCTTGTATCATTTCATGGATCGGCTCGGTTGTCCCATCCTCCATGCAGTGAGTCAGAACATCACCCGCTTGCAGGCGGAAATATGCTTTTTCCACGATGGCGTAAATCGACGATGATGGCTTATTGCCCATAAATCTCCATCTCCCTGCAGATCGGGCATGGGCACAACGCTCTTAGGTAATGCCATCTATAGATTCCAAAACTGTGCTCGTCCTCCCACCGAATTGTGATCCCATACCCTCCAACACCCTCTATAGACACCATCCGTGTTGCTGGTTTATCCTCGATAGGCATATAGAAAGCTTCCTGGGGAGGCTCATCGCTCATCTGGTCGTGACCACCCCTGCAGTCTTCACACGGGCAGGCATTCCGCACCAGAGAGAAAGGATACACGCTGGTATGCCCATCACTCCATGCGACACTGAGTTCCTTGCTCTTTTTGTTTGCTGTTATTCCCTCCGGGAATGGATCATTAAACCTGTTACTCAGCATATCATTACTATATAACGGAATTTCTATTCACGCAAATCGCATCGATAACGAATTGTTTAGGGATTTTGTACCACCACAAGGTAGTTTGAAACCCCCCATCCCGCCGCATTTTCTGTATATGGGTCCTGCAATAGCCACCACACATACCCATCCGCCTCTAACGGTCCATCATTTACTGTAAACACTTCCGAATCTATAGCTATATATCTGACCTTACTTGAGACGCCTGCCGTATCATGCAGGCGCAGGCCATCCCCCCCGGTCCCACTCACCTGTACGTAGTCACCAATGGAAATGTCCCCACTCGGCGGTAGGGCTTGTCCAGTGGATGTGGGGGCGCTAATGGGTGTTGAAGTTGTCTTGGGAGCAATCGGCGTGTTTGTGGGTGCCTCGATAATATTCAGGATGGCTGTAGCAGGTGCTTGCGCAATGCGATTTGCCTTGCCTGACCATAAGCCCCCGATAAAAACAGCGAAAACAACCCCGGCAAAGACGATCGCTCCGAAAATCACCTTGATATTGAACAAACTACGAATTCGCCTGAACATGGATCCCTTACATCGGCATCAAGAAAAAGGTTAAGGCCAGTACGATATAGATTGCGAGTAACTCCGCTCCTTCCAGCCAGTTGGACTCTCCATCCGCCGATACCAGTGCTGCGATCAACACACCGGCGATTAATGCGATCAGTTCCAGTTGGTTAAAAACCAGCGTCAATGGATTTCCTATTATTAGGCTGATAAAAACCAATAAGGGAGCTACAAATAATGCAATCTGCAGGCTTGAAGCGATGGAAATCTCAACGCTTAATGTCATTTTATTTTTTATCGCCATCTGCACTGCCACAAGGTGCTCAGCCACATTACCGATGATAGGAATGAATATCAAGCCGATGAAAAATTCAGATAGACCCAACGCCTTCACCACAGGTTCAACTGCACCTACCAGTACTTCCGATAAATACACTACTCCTAACGTTGAGAGGCCTAGGATCAATATTGCCATCCTCAGGCTCCACCTCTTTTGCCCTATCTCCTCAAACTCTTTTTCGCCTATTGCCGGTTCCCCCACTACCTTGTAGCTGTAGAAAAGGCTCAGACCATATAAGACGATCATCACAATTGCAACCCCTATGCTGAGCGTCTCCACCTTCGGTTCCGGGGTAACAACATTACCGATGTAATGGCTTAATAGCGAAGGGATTAGTAGTATCACCACCGACAATACCAGCAGGATGGAGTTATTCATGGCTTGTTTGCGGTTGAATGTTTGCACCCCATGTCGTAACCCACCGAACAGCATCGCCATTCCCAACACCAGTAGTAAATTTCCCAGTATTGATCCGGTGATGGAGGCTTTTACCAGCTCAAGGTATCCAGCCCGTATGGCGGTGATGGTGATGATTAGCTCGGCTGCATTGCCTAAGGTTGCATTGAGCAAACCCCCAATCCGTGGACTCGTATATGCCGCCAGCACTTCCGTCGCCGCACCGATGTACCCCGCCAGCGGGATGATGGCGATCGCTGAAAGGGCGAATACTGCGACCGGCGACCAATGCAGCAGGTCTGCCAGGATGGCAAAGGGAAGCGCCACCAGGAGCACCCCAAGTGGGTTCTTTCGGATGATGGAAGGAATTCTCTTCATATTACCTTCGAATTATAGAGGATTATTATGACTAAAAAGTTCCCGCGGTGCTTCCAATGGGACTAATATCCGGATGCCCTTTGCGATCACATTGATCTCAATCGATTGTTCACTTGATGACAGAGGCTCGGAATCCACCTGGACGTACAAACTGGAATCCGATTCGATCATGAGATGCTTGAACGCGATATGGTGAACCTTAGCTGAGTCTACATGCCTGCCTCCCAAGACATCCCATACCATTATGATCGTATCTCCAAAATTTTCTCCTTCGAACAACCACAAGTCCATTGCTCCGTCATCCAGCAGCGCAGACGGGGAAACCCTCGCCAGCCCTCCCGCATATAAATGAATATTGCTTATCAAGGCAAGTAAATAATGCCCGCTTAATTGCTCATCATCGGTCTTTATATGAAGGTTAACCCCATGCCATAAGCTTGCATGCCAGGCTGCCGCGGCTGCATATACCATATTGGCAAATAGCTTATCGCCCCTGGCTCGTGGCTCGATGTGATGGATTGCAAAAGCATCCAGCCCCACACCTGCCCACATCAAGAACGGCATGCCGGCACATTCACCAATGTCCGCCTCACGTACCTTCGCTTTTGCCAGCCGGCGGGCGCTCTCTTCCAACGCCATCCAGCGGGTCCAGGTTAAACCCGGCAGACCTAATTCCTGGGCTAAGACGTTGGCAGTCCCTGCTGGGATAACCCCCAATGCTGTCTCACTCCCCGCCAACCCCCGCACAGCCATATTAATTGTGCCATCGCCACCCACCACGAACAGCGCCTCTTTACCCTCCCTCGCCGCCCGGCTTGCCATTTGAGTGACGTGTTCCGCGCTGTGGGTGCGTATCAGTCGGATAGCCCAACCGTTTGCCCGTAGCACGTTGGCTGCCCGCTCAGCCAGTATGCCCGATGGGAACCTGCCCGCGTTTGGGTTGTAGATCATATCGGCGGATTGCATCCAACCATTTTACCCGAATTTTTTCTATCGACCATATTCGTGCTAGAATTGTTAACAGTATGAGCAGTCCTGGCCTCTTGAATAATCGCTATCAGATTGAAGGTCGCATTGGCTCAGGCGGCATGGCAGAGGTATATCGTGCCCGCGACTTAATGCTCGAACGGACTGTGGCAATCAAGCTGCTGCGCGAAGATTTTTCTCAAGACCCGGCCTTTCGTGAGCGCTTCAGGCAAGAAGCCAAGGCAGCAGCTAACCTGTCTCACCCAAATATCGTCACCATCCATGACTTTGGTTTCGATGATCAGCAGATTTTCATCGTCATGGAATATATCCCCGGCACCGATTTAAAGACCATCCTGGAAAGTCGGGGTAAGTTGAATATAGACGAAGCTCTCCGCTTGATTATTCAAGCTTGCGCGGGTGTGGGATATGCCCATCGGGCAGGTCTGATCCATTGTGACGTAAAACCCCATAATATGATCGTCACCCCCGATCAGCGTTTGAAAGTCACCGATTTTGGTATTGCTCGCGCTCTTGCCTCCATCCATCCTCAGGAAGTAAATAATGTGGTCTGGGGATCACCCCAATATTTCTCTCCTGAACAGGCTTCCGGGCATCCGCCATCACCTGCCTCCGATGTCTATGGTCTGGGTGTGGTTTTATATGAAATGCTCACCGGTCGGCTTCCGTTTATCGCCAACACTGCTGCAGAGCTTGCCCGCATGCACCGTTTGGTTGCTCCAATTCCCCCATCCCAGCTGAACCAACTCATCCCGCTCAACCTCGAACAGGCTTGCCTGAAAGTCCTCTCCAAGGAACCCTCGTCTCGCTACCGAACCGCCGATCAATTTGGTCGCGTCCTGATCTCGTTGAGTCCTTCAATTTATGGAGCTCCCCTCCAGGTGCCTCCGCTTGCGATACCCATCGCTGCAGAATTGAACCCTTCACCCGCTCCGCTGCAGCCCTCTCCCACCCAGACGTCACCCGCCCTGCTGCCGACAAGTTTTCCTCCTGACTCGCTTCAATCGTCCCCAAAACCGTCCAGGCCTCAGAATAATCCCACGTCGGTCGTTCCCGTCACCCAAAATGCTTTGGATATCGACTGGGGCACCTGGGCTTTAGTCCTCCTGTTGGTAATTACGCTAGGTGGGCTGATACCACTCTGGGTGTGGATCTATTTCCTTTATAATCCACCAGGAAGGTGATTTTTATGCATTCTCCCTATTTGATTTCAGCTTCCATCTTGTCGGCAGATTTCACACGCCTAGGTCAGCAGATCACCCAGGCTGAAAGTGGTGGCACCGATTGGATCCACCTGGATGTGATGGATGGACATTTCGTTCCCAACCTGACCATGGGACCGTTTATTGTCAAAGCTTGTCGTCAAGTTACTCAGCTGCCTTTGGATGTCCATCTGATGATCGAATTCCCCGAGAATCTGCTGGAAGACTTCGCTGAAGCCGGTGCCACCAACCTTACTGTTCATGTGGAAACCTGCCCAAATCTCCACCGCACCTTGCAGACCATTCGTGAATTGGGATGCAAAGCGGGTGTCGTGCTTAACCCTGCCACTCCCGCCTCCCTGGTGGAGCCTGTCCTGCATATGGTAGACCTGGTGCTGGTGCTGAGCGTCAATCCAGGATTTTCTGGCCAGAAGTTTTTACCTGAAGTACTGCACAAAATTTCCAGCCTTCGCCGTGAATTGGATCAGATAAATCCGAATGTCTGGCTTGAGGTCGACGGCGGGATCAACACACAAACCTTGCCGTTGGTTGTCGATGCTGGCGCTAACGTATTTGTAGCTGCCCACGCGATCTTCGATCACCCTGCTGGGATTGCTGCCGGTATCCACCAATTGCGCACTCTTCTTCCGGGTTAAATAAAAAGTCACGGTTTGCACCGTGACCATAATTTAATCGGCTTTTCGTTAAGCTAGTCTGTTTTAACCAGCGTGCGCAGACACTTTGCACATAGCACTTTATGCACCTTCCGCCCATCTTCGTAGACGGTTACTGACTGCAGGTTCGGGCGAAACGTCCGCCGGGTGCTCTTATTTGACCAGGGGCGGTTGCGTCCAAAACTGGTCGTCTTTCCACAATGTGCACACTTTGCCATAACTCACATCCTTTTCCGCTGCTCCGAAATAAAATCTTATCTGGAGCACTTTTTAATATCTGCCTGTATAATGATGAAATTCACGCTATAATTACGTCTCAATTACATCGGGTGACGCTTTTGTTAAGCCCGCCAATATTACCACACATTGAATTTGATTACAAGCCGTAAAATTTATCCGGAAATCAATCCATATTTATGAGGCCTGTTATGACAAATGAAAATACCCCGATTGGTCGAGTCACAGTATCATCTCGTGCAATTGCCACGATTGCTTACCAGGCAGCCCGGCAGTCCTATGGTGTTGTCGGTTTGACCTCAAAGAACCTCATGGAGGGGATTACCCAGGTTATTGTCAAGGACCCCACCCATGGCATCGAAGTAAAACATACAGTTGATAAGATTTCAATAGATATCTACGTGATTATCGAATACGGAACACGCATTAAATCCGTTGCCGCTAGTGTGAGCAACACCATTAAATTTAACGTCGAAAAAGCCTTGGGAATGCCGGTTGACGAGGTGAACGTTCATGTTCGTGGGTTACGCGTTAGTGACACAGATTAATACGCATCTCCAATATTGGTGCCCTTCCCAGGAGCTTATTTTATGGATTTAGAAGAAGACGCCCAGACTCCGAAACAACTTTATCCCAATCAGAAATATCCCGTAGATGGTCAGGTATTTAAAAACCTCATCGATGCCAGCCTGACCTGGCTACGGACGAATCAACAGGCTGTCAATGTGCTCAATGTTTTTCCCGTTCCAGATGGCGATACTGGCACAAATATGGTTCTCACCATGCAGGCTGCCTGGGATGAAATCGCTAACTCTCCTGAACGCAATATCGGCAAGCTCACCCACCTGGTTTCAAATGGTGCCCTGATGGGTGCACGTGGAAATTCAGGCGTCATCCTTTCCCAACTCTGGCGCGGATTTGCCCGTGCTATGGATAATATCGAGACCCTGGATGGTCAGTTGTTTATTACCGCCCTCCACCAGGGACGGAACACTGCGTACAAAGGCGTTGTCCGCCCGGTGGAAGGTACCATCCTGACCGTCGCAAAAGATATCGATGCCGAAGCCACCCGCTGTTTGGCAGACACCCAGGACCCTTACGATATTCTCGAGCGAGTTGTCGCCGCGGCTGATGCCTCCGTTTTGAGGACGCCCGATCTCTTGCCGGTACTGAAGGATGCTGGTGTCGTTGATGCAGGTGGGAAAGGCTTGTTTTTCATCCTGGATGGGATGCTGCGTTATATTAAAGGTCTTCCATTAGATGTTGCCGCCGCCAGCGTTCAGCCGCTGTCAGCGATGAAAATGGAGAACACCCTCGATAATATCGAGCCCGGGCAGGATTATGAAGTGGTCGTAGATTTTCACCCCAGGGAAGAGCTGAATATTCCTCAATTCTACGAAGACCTGCAGCAAATCGGTACTTCCATCCAGTTGGGAGAGGGTGATGGCATGTACCGCATGCATATCCATGTCCCTGCTGATAAGCTGTATGAACCGATCAAATATACCGAATCATTGGGTGTTGTGACCAAGGCTGCCATTGAAAACTTGAGAGCCCAGATGGAGCAAATTGAGCATGACCGCCTCAGCTCGATTTAATTTACCCCCATTGAGCCTGGTCAAATTGCCACGGTAGCTGTGGCTCCCGGTCCGGGTATTGCCCGTGTTTTTGCCAGCTTGGGGGTCTCAGCAATCGTTGAAGGTGGGCAGACCATGAACCCCTCCACCCACGAAATCCTGAATGCTTTTGAGAATTTCCCCACCGATCAGGTCATTATCCTGCCGAATAATAAAAACATCATATTAGCTGCCGAATCGGCTGCCCATCTCACTGTCAAACACGTCACTGTTGTCCCCAGTCGTTCTGTCCCCCAGGGAATGGCGGCCATGATGCGCCTGATCGCCACCGGTGATTTGAAGGAAGTCGTCAAAGATATGAACGCTGCCATGAGCGATGTCGAGACGGGAGAGATTACTACTGCCACCCGGACGGTTGAGATTGATGGAGTGAATGTCAAGGAAGGGCAACATATTTGTTTGCTCAATGGGAAATTAGTCTTCGCTTGCGATAATCTGAAGGATGCCGCGATCGGTTTATTGAAAAAAGCCCACGCTGATCACTTTGAATTGATCACCCTTTTTTATGGTGCCGGTGTGACCCGCATGGATGTGGACGCAGTGGTTGATTCCATCCGTAAAAAATATCCTAAGCAGGAAATTGAAGTCCAGGATGGTGGTCAGCCTCATTATCAGTTCATAATTTCGGTTGAATGAGTAACTCCCCAAACCATTTTTATGCCCAGAACCTGCATCCTCACCGACAGCACCGCTTATTTCACCAAGCCAGCCTTCGCCGGTCAGGAGCATGTCACAATCCTGCCTCACAATATTCGAGTGGATGGGCAATACTACCAGGATTGCAAAGATTTATCCCTTTACGATCATTTATCGACCAATAATGTAACTCCTATAACCATCCCACCTTCGGTGGAGGCGTTTCAAACTGCTTATGCCTCGTTAGGGATGAAATACAAGGAAATTGTCGTCATTCTGCTATCATCCCACCTGAGTGAGGCCAATGCCAACGCCCATCGCGCGATTCAAACGAGTAAAAGCCCGGCAAATATTTTCCTCATCGATTCACTCAATACTGCCATAGGATTGGGATTACTCGTCCAGGCGGCTGCCGAGCTTTCCAATCGTGGTTATCCTGGGGTTGAAATCAACCGTCTTATCCGGGGCATGATCAACCATATCTATTCTGTCTTCTGCTTACCAGATCTCTCTCATCTCTACCGTTCTGGTCAGATCGATCCCGCTCAGGCAATTGTCGGAGAAATGCTTGGCGTTATTCCATTCTTCACTCTTGAGAACGGTCGCCTGGTTCACACTCAAAAAATCCGCAGTCCGCGCCACTTGGTGGATATCATGTATGAATTCGTGGCCGAATTTGAAAATCTAAAATACCTCGCCTTGCTTCAGGGGATAACCACTTATGAGCAGGAAAGTCGAAATTTACGCGATCGCATCAGCCAAAATGTCCGCACCACTCCCCTGTGTGAGCATGGCTTGAGTTTGGCATTGGCAACCATTCTCGGTCCCCACAGTATTGGCTTGGTTGCCATGGAAAACATCCTCAAGGAAATGTGAGCTTGGTTATTGCCATTGTAACCGACAGTACTTCTGATGTCCCCCCTGACCTCGCTGCTGAGTATGATATTTTCGTGGTCCCGGCGATTTTGGTTGTCAATGGAAAAAGTCTGCTAGATGGAAGCGGGATTTCCCGCGATGAGCTGTATCATCAGCTTCCTGATATGAAAGTATCCCCCACCACAGCCGCTCCCTCGATCGGCGTGTTCCAACAAGCTTATGAGACGTTGCTCAAACAAGGCGTCGAACAGATTATCTCCATTCATGTATCCAGCACATTGAGCAGCATGTACAACACTGCCCTCCTGGCAGCCAAAGCCGTTGGGCGGCAGGTACACGTCATCGATTCCCGGCAGGTTACCCTTGGTTTGGGTTTTCAAGTCCTTGCTGCTGCCCAGGCAGCCAGGGCTGGTCAGACCCTGTCGGAAATCCAAAAAATTCTTGCCGACCTTCGCCAACGGATCCATCTGATCGCCATGCTGGATACACTCGAGTATGCTTATCGCAGCGGTCGAATATCATGGGCTCGGTCAAATATCGGTGCCCTCTTCCGCATCAAACCGTTTGTAGGTGTGGTCGATGGCAATGTGATCCGCATGGGTGAAGCTCGCACCCGCCAGAAGGGTATCGACCGGCTTTATAAACTACTCACTGAGCTTGGTGCTCTTGAGCAGCTGGCTGTCTTACACACTAATGCCGAAGCTGACGCGGTCCAGGTGGCGGAGCATTTTAATTCAATAGTAAAAAATCGTCCCCTGGTCATCAACGTAACCTCGCTCATTGGCGTCCACGTTGGACCCAATGGATTGGGATTTGTTGCTGTTACAGTATGATTAGCTTAAGTCGGTAGATGTTTTGTTCCCCCATTTCGTTTTTCCCCTCATGCTGATGGTAAAATAACCATCAATGAGACCGTCCCTTCAAAAACTTAAAAAATTCATCCTGCTCGAAGCCCAACACAACTACGATAACCGTTCGGTCATCGGTGGTTTTGAGCGCATGGTCGAGCCTTGGCTTTCTGAAGCCCAGGCTGATGCCTTATCCGCAGATTTCATCTCTGCAGTCCATAATCGTTTGCATGATTATGCCAGCCTATCTCCAAAATCGCGCTACGAAACCCTCACCGGTTTGTGGAACCGCCTCCAGCGCGAGACGGAAGAAACCTTTCCTCCCCTACCGCTGCCTGCTGACCTTCCTCCCAGGCACGCCCCCTCGGCGCCTGCTTTTCAGGAAAAACCTTCATACGTAAAAACTCCCCATGAGGCGGTTCATCCTCCCGAGCTTAAGGCTGTTCCCGCTAAACCCGTATCTCAACCTGCCGCCTTATCGGCTTCCACCACGGTGCTTCCCGGTGTCGGTCCCAAGCATGCCCAAACATTAACTCGCCTGGGTTTACACACCCTTGGCGATATGCTGTACAACTTCCCCCGCCGTTATGATGATTACACTCAGCTAAAGCCAATCCGCCGCCTGGTTTATGGCGAGGAAGTCACTGTGATCGGTACCGTCGATTCGGTCAACACCCGCCCGATCCGCGGCGGTCGCTTTCAAATCACCGAAGCGGTCGTCACCGATGGTACGGGATCCCTGCGGGTTACCTGGTTTAACCAACCTTGGATAGGAAAACGCTTGTTAGACGGTGCTCAGATCGTCCTTTCCGGGAAAATCGACCAATACCTTGGCCGGCTGGTCATGAACAGTCCTGAGTGGGAACCCCTGGAGCAGAAAAACCTGCACACGAACCGCATCGTTCCGGTTTACCCGCTCACTTCTAATATAACTCAGCGCTGGTTGCGTCGATTGATGTACGATGTGGTCACCTATTGGTCTCCTCGCGTCTCCGATCCACTCCCAGACCCTGTCAGGCAGTCTGCAGAGTTGTTGGACCTCCCTACTGCCTTGTACCAGGCCCATTTCCCGACCAATGCTGAGCAGCTCCGCCTCGCACGTCACCGGTTGGCATTTGATGAGATCCTGATGCTCCAGCTGGGGGTACTGAGCCAAAAACGCAACTGGCAAAATCGTACTGCTCGCGTTTATGACATACCCGATGATTGGTTGGAAGTCCAGGTTGCCAGGCTGCCCTACCAGCTCACTGCTGCTCAACAGAATGCCCTCCATGATGTGAGAGCTGACCTTGCTTCGGGGAGTCCGATGAACCGCCTGTTGCAGGGAGACGTTGGCTCAGGCAAGACCGTTGTTGCTGCCCTCGGCATCGCCATGCTTGCCCATCATGACGCCCAATCTGCCCTGCTTGCACCCACCAGCATCCTCTCGGAACAGCATTATCGGAACATGACCGCTTTGCTGGTTGGTACCGGTGTGGTCTCAGAAGATGGTTCTTCCACACCCTCCTATCCACTTAAACCGGAAGAGATTCGCCAGCTGTTGGGCTCCACCCCCGAAGCCGAAAAGCAGGAAATCCGGGATGGCCTTGCCAGCGGCTCGATTAAACTGGTCGTCGGCACCCATGCCCTGTTAGAAGATCCTATCGTCTTCTCAAATCTCCAGCTCGCGGTGATCGATGAGCAGCATCGCTTCGGTGTGGATCAGCGCGCCATCCTTCGCTCCAAAGGTGAAAACCCGCACCTGCTTGTCATGACTGCCACCCCCATCCCACGCTCTTTAGCTCTCACCGTCTACGGTGATCTCGATCTATCTGTGATGGATGAGATGCCCCCCGGTCGCCAACCCATCCAAACCCAGGTGTTTTATCCGCGTGAGCGTGAACGCGCTTATGTCTTCATTCGCAGCCAGGTTGATCAAGGACGTCAATGTTTTATCATCTACCCTTTGGTGGAGGAGAGTGAGACTACCGAGTCTTTGGCTGCGGTTGAAGAGCAATCCCGGCTGCAAAAGGAAGTCTTCACCAATTACACGGTCGGCTTGCTTCATGGGCGTATGAAACCCGATGAAAAAGACGCCACCATGTCCAGTTTCTGCGCTGGCGAGATACAAATCCTGGTATCCACCTCTGTGGTTGAAGTCGGCGTGGATGTACCCAACGCCACGGTAATGCTGATTGAGGGTGCCAACCGCTTCGGTCTATCCCAATTGCACCAGTTCCGTGGCCGAGTCGGCCGCAGCCAATATCAGTCATATTGCATTCTCATCCCCGACACACCCGACGCTGCAGAGAATGAACGCCTGGCTGCTATGGTTGAGACAAATGACGGTTTCGTGCTTGCCCAGCGTGACCTCGAACAGCGCGGACCAGGCGAATTCCTCGGAACTCGTCAATCCGGCTACTCTGAGCTGCGCCTGGCAAATCTCACCGATATCCGCCTGATCGAAAAAGCTCGCCACCACGCTCAATCCATCTTTGAAACTGATCCCGATCTGAAAGCCCCTGAGCATTTGCTCCTCGCTCAATCGCTCAACCGATTCTGGAGTCACGGTCAGGGAGACATTAGTTAGCTTTCTTAGATAATTGAATAAGGAGAATTGAACACCCAGATGACAGTTAAAGCTTGCTTCCCCGGTACATTCGACCCGATCCATTATGGCCATTTGGATATTGCCCGTCGGGCTGCCTGCCTGTTTGATGAGCTGGTCATCGCCGTTTACGACCGGCCTATGAAAAGTCTGATCTTCCTTCCTGAAGACCGCATCAATCTGGCCCATCAGGCGATCGCCGATGATCCCAAGATCACCGTTATTGGCTACAGTGGATTAACCGTCGATTTCTGCCGTAAGATAGGCGCTCAGGTCATTGTACGCGGGCTGCGTGTCTTTTCTGATTTCGAATATGAATTCCGCATGGCCTTGGCCAACCACCGGCTGGCGCCTGAAATCGAGGTGATCTCTCTGATCACGAATGAAGAGCACACCTTCTTATCCTCGTCCACCGTTCGTGAGATTGCTGCGTTGAATGGTGATATCAGCAGCATGGTTCCTCCCCACGTCGAAATTGCACTTAAACGCCGCCTGTTGGAGCTTGGGGAGAGTGACCAGATTGTACCACCCACATCAATGCGCGATTAAATTTGAGCATCGCAGGCTGTCCTTGAAAGAGTTGACGTTTTTTAGATTTCGTTGTAATCTTGTGCATGGAACTTGCATCATTAGTTCCAAGCCTCATTGTTAATGTACCATTGAGGACCTGAAGATTTCGGGTAAACTGGAGTGAACCTATGGATATCTTGCAAATGATCGACCGGTTGGAGGAGCTTCTAAACGAAAGTCGCCCTCTTCCTTTTACCCATAATGTCATCGTTGACGAAGACCGCATGCTGGATTTAATTGACCAAATGCGCGTCTCGATACCCGAAGAGGTAAAAAAAGCCCAACAATTGTTGGCTCAAAGAGATCGTCTGATGGCGCAGGCGCAGGAAGAAGCCAATCGCACGGTCAATCTTGCCCGCGATAAAAGCTCCGAGCTCGTGGAGCGAGACCAGGTCGTCCAGGCTGCCTATGCTCAGGCTGAGCAGATAAAAATCCAGGCTCGCCTCGATGGAGATGCAATTCGCGCCGATGCAGATAATTATGTGCTCGAGACGTTGCGCAACCTGGAGATGGAAATGGAACGCGCCATCAATCAGGTTCGCAATGGTATCCACACACTCCAGGAAGTAAAGCCGAAAGAAGAAGAATAATAATCCTACTAAGTCGACTTAGTAGGATTAGTAAGCTTAGTCGGTTTAATTAAAGCTAGTGAGTGGCCTTTTCTGTGCCACTCACTAGTTTTTTAGGACCCGCCTCATCCCCCATCCCTGCCTCTCCCATAAAGCCGCCCTATATAGGAGAGGCAGAGATGTGTACCTGGTCAGCTCGTCCCCTCATACTGACCTCGGGAAATTATCTTTAAATATTATAGCTTACTGCCGTTACAAGTACGTCACAAATCACGTCACCAATATTGCACATTTTGTAATTTATATGTAAAATTAATATAAGGTTAATGAAATGCCCGGTCTATCCATTGCTCTACTTGGAGCTCCTCTGATCACCCTCGACGGAGCCCCGGTAAAAATTCCAACCTCGCGCGCCGTGCCATTGCTCGCCTATCTGGCACTCAGTGGGCAGCCCCAAAACCGTGAAACCCTGGCTAGTTTGCTCTGGACGGATAGCGGTCAAAAGCAGTCATTGGCAGCTCTGCGGACAACTCTTTGGAGGCTTAAAAGTGCCGGTCTGGAAGAATGGATTACCCTGGATCGAAATGAAATTACTTTAAACCACCTCAAAATCATAGATATTGATGTGGTGAATTTCAAAACTCATCTCGACCGGTGTAATAAGCATGGACACCCTCCATCTCAAATTTGCTTATTTTGCACTCCCTCTCTAACCAGGGCGATTGAACTTTATCGTGGTGAATTCATGAAGGGGTTTAATATCTCCAAAGCCCTCACCTTTGACGACTGGCGCATGCAGCAAAGTGAGTCCCTGGAGTCTCTCTATCTTAATGCCCTCGAGCGTCTTGTACGCTGTCATCGCACCTTTGGTGATTTTAATCTCGCCATTCAGTATTCTCGTATTTGGCTTAGTGTTGACCGCTTGAATGAAAATGCTCACACGCAGCTTTTACAGCTCTATTCGATCACCAATCAGCGCACCGCCGCGATTTCACTGTATCGGCATTATAAAGATTTGCTTTCCCGAGAATTGGATGTTGAGCCAACAGAAGAAATGACTGCCTTGTATAAGCAGATCGTCAGTGGGAATTCTATACCGGTTGTGAAGCATAAGGTCAATTCACCTGTTTTCCTAATGGCAGACATTGAAAAAGCTTCCCTCTATTGGGCTCATATGGGTCATAAAAAGGATCATATCCTTGCCGTCTACACGAACATTTTCAAAGAAACTGCCAGGCGTTTCGGTGGAATAATTCTTCAAAAAACAGAAGATAATATTACACTGCTCTTTGAAAACGGTCAGCCATTGCACTGTGCTGTCACCCTGCACCTGATGCTCAAGAAAACGGATTGGGGCGGTTCTGATCCCCCAAATCTTCGCATGGTATTGTATTCGACCGTACGAGAAGAAAATAGCCCTGGAAATTTTGCCATGCTCACCCGCACGGCATCGTTATTATTGTCAATTAGCTGGGGCGGTCAGGTTGTCTTTACCGATCAAACTCTACGGTTACTCGATATACCTTCCGGATCAAACATAAAAGATCTCGGTTTTCATTTCCTGCATGAATCCGAAGAACCCGCTCATGTTTATGAGCTGATGCACCCCCATCTTCCCCCCGATGAACACCCACCCTTACTTTCGATAAACCAGCAATTGTTTAATTTTCCAATTCTGGAGCCACCTTTTATTGGTCGTGAACCTGAGCTGGAAGCACTCCATACCATTATTGCCTCACCTCAGATCCGCCTTATTTCCCTTATCGGTCCAGGAGGGGTTGGCAAGACCCATCTTGCTGTTCAACTCGCTTCTCAGGTTACTGAATCCTTCCCGGATGGTATTTTTTTTATCTCCCTCTCATCCATCCAGGATCCTGATTTCATGCCAATTCTTCTGGCAGACATCCTAAAATTTAGCTATTATGGTCCCACCAATCACATCGAACAGCTAAGCAAATATCTTCATCGGCTGAAAGTCTTGCTCGTCATTGATAATTTTGAGCACCTGCGTTCTGAGGGTGCAAAATTCTTAGCCGTACTGCTTGCCAGTACTCATAACTTAAAAATCTTGGTCACATCTCGTGAGCGATTGAACATGATCGCTGAAACAGTTTTAGAAGTTCACGGTTTGCCCGTGCCTGCTTCGAGCCTGGTCGAAAATGTGCAGGAATATAGTTCTATTAAATTGTTCCTTCATAACGCTAAAAGGATCTTCCCAAAATTTTCGTATAACCTCAACAGCGAATCTATCATCCGCATCTGCCAGCTTGTAAATGGGGTTCCGTTGGGTATCCTGTTAGCATCATCGTGGGTACGGGTTTTCAGCTGCCCGGAAATCGCGCGGGAGATCGAGCAAAATATAGATTTTCTTTCTACTAATGCGCCAGATCTAGACCCACGCCATCGCAGTCTTAGAGCTGTGTTTGATAATTCCTGGAACCTTCTCTCAGACCAGGAACGAAGCCTCATCCGCAGATTGTCAATCTTTCAAGCTGCATTTAGCTCGATTGCCGCCAGGGAGATATGTGCAGCAACACCCATCCAGCTTTCAATCTGTACTGACAAATCCCTACTTTACCAGCAGCCTGACGGTCGGTTTGAGATGCTGGCGACATTCAATCAATATGCTTCCAACAAACTGGGCGAAGTTCCCACCGAGTTACTTGCCACCAGGGAAAAATTCTTCGAGTATTATACAGATTATTGTGATAAGAAACACCTTGAGCTGAATACACCTATCCAACGTGGTGCATTAATCGAGATGATGTCAGAGATCGAAAATATCCGTATTGCCTGGATTTGGATGGTTGACTTAGACCGATGGGATCTCATCGAGAAGATAAAAAACCCACTACAAGCCTATCATGTGATCCTTGGATATTATATTCAAGGTCGGGAACTTTTCCGCTATGCTCTCCAAAAGTTGAATAAGTTGAATTCGCCCGATTTGGAGCTTCTTGGTGCCTCGATAAATCAGTTTTCTGCCTGGATGACCGTCCGGATTGGTTTTGTGACCGAGGGTATCAAAAGATTGTCAGAAAGCCTTGAAATATTTCGCTCATTTCATGCGGAATGGGATATCGCCAGGACCTTGTATTATATGTCAGATGGATATATCAGCCTGGGCAATCCGCTCCAGGCGAAAACCCTGCTTGACGAGGTAATTAGGCTGAAAAGTTTAAATGACCTGCCCCGGTCAAGTTATGCCACTTCCATTCTCGCTTATTGTCAATCCCTGTTGGGAAGTGCTCATATGGTAATGGGCGAATATGATCAGGCAAGGGAATATTTTAATACCAGTCTGACTGTCCACAACCGGTTAGGGACCCATTTTGGTTCAATTCAACCTCTCATGGGTCTCGGTAGGCTGGCATTTCACCAGGGAGAATTCTTACAATCTCGCGAGTTGTATTTGCAGGCATTGGAAATAGCAACAAATATATACGATCATCGTGGTATGGCGCTCATCCACAATAACTTGAGTGCTGTTAACGAGGCGATCGTGAATACCCCTGCGTCACTTCATCACTTGTTAACTGCTTTGAAACTCTGTAAAGAAACCGGTGACCGCCGTCTGACTGCTGTCATCTTGAACAATCTGGCATACCAGCAGTTGAGATATCTAAATCAGCCTGCCGAGGCCATCCGCACCTATCACGAATCGATGGAAATATTTTCAGACCTCGGTGATTTACGTGGCATAACCTATACTTCGTATGATATCAGCAAGGCGTATCTCAAGGTTGGATTGTTGGATGAAGCCTGGACCTATTGTCTTCGATCGTTGAACACTGCCATGACTTTGGACAGTATCCCGTTGATGCTGCACGCCATACATGGGTTTGCCAATCTCTTCGCTAATACCCATCGGCCCGAACGTGCTTTACGATTATGCTATCTTATAAGTGTAAATCCGCAGATTGACCCCGATACAAGCGAGCGGGTGATCGTCTCTAAGTCTATACTCGAAGCCACTCTACCATTAGAGATGGTCCAGGCTGCTCACACCTGGGGAGATTCTGCCCTTCTTCAGGATGTTATCGACCAGATCCTTTCCGAAAAAATCCCCGCAAGAAATTGAGTCTTTCCTGGTAAATTGATTGATCCAATCGATTCATTTTCCATTGACATATTCTATCAACTAAGCTAAAATCATACCGACCGGTCGGTATTTATCTTCAATTTAGGGAATTGATCAACAAGGATCAATCATGCAGCATCGCAGTGAAGAAACACGCAACCATATCCTCGAAACTGCCACTCATCTATTCTCTAAAAACGGCTATGACGCCACGGGCGTGGCGGAGATATGCCAGGCTGCCGGGGTGAGTAAAGGTGCTTTTTACCACCACTTCCCTTCCAAGCAAGCTGTGTTTATCGAGCTCTTAACCTCTTACCTCAACGGGATCGATTCTGGTTTTAAGCTCATGCGCCAGGATGTCAACCAGGTTCCTCAGATCATCCTCCAGATGGCCGGGTTGGCCGGTTCTCTTTTTCAATCTGCCGACATACACCTGCCTATCTTCCTGGAATTCTGGACCCAGGCAAATCACGACCCCCATATCTGGGAAACTGCCATCGCCCCCTACCGCCGCTATCAGGATTATTTTGCTTCGTTGGTCCAGGAAGGTATCGACCAGGGTTCGTTACAGCCTGTGGATGCTCAGCTCGCTGCTCGGGTATTGGTTTCTCTCGCTATGGGCATGCTCATGCAGTCACTCTTCGACCCTCAAATCACCGATTGGCCTGCTGAGGCTACCCAAAGTATGCAATTGTTGTTGAATGGTATCGCAAGGAGAACAGCATGAATCTGGTCACCGGTGCCACCGGGCACATTGGTAATGTTCTTGTTCGATTATTGAATGAACGCGGTGAAAGGGTCCGCGCCATGGTCATGCCAGGTGAGGATCCCGCTCCCTTGAATGGACTCGATGTTGAAGTCGTTGAAGCCAATGTCTTGGATTATCAGTCTCTACTCAAAGCCTTCGATGACATCCAGGTCGCCTATCACCTCGCCGGCATTATTTCGATCCTGCCCGGTAAGGATCATATGGTCCATGCTGTCAATGTCATCGGAACTCGCAATGTCATCCAGGCTGCCCGCAGCTGCAATGTCAGCCGGCTGGTCTATACCAGCTCCATCCATGCCCTTAAGCGTGTCCCTGAAGGTATCTTGATCGACGAGACCATTCCGTTCGATATTGAGCATGCCATCAGCAGTTATGATTCTTCCAAAGCCAGTGCCTCATTGGCAGTCTTGAATGCAGTAAATGAGGGGATGGATGCGGTCATCGTCTGCCCCACCGGTGTGATTGGTCCTTATGATTTCCTGCGCTCCGAGATGGGTCAGTTGATCCTGGACTGCGTCGATCACAAACCGATGCTTTATGTCGACGGCGCCTACGATTTTGTCGATGTCCGTGACGTAGCCCAGGGTCTTATCCTCGCCGGAGAAAAAGGCCGGTGTGGTGAAAGTTATATCTTGTCTGGTGAACGGATCGAAGTGCCCGAAATCATAAGAATTGTCCAGGAAGTCCTTGGTAAGCGCCTTTTTAGCCTCAAGATTCCATTCTCGTTGGCACGTCTCACTGCCAGGCTTACCCCCCTGTATTATCGCCTCACCCATGGCAGGCCGAGATTCACTTCCTATTCTTTGGCTACCATCACCGCCAATTCGAATATCAGCCACTCGAAAGCCCACCTCGAGCTTGGGTTTAATCCCCGCCCCTTGCGTGAGTCACTGGCAGATACCGTCAAATGGTTCGTAAAAGACAATCAAATAAAAAAGCAATTACACCGTAAGCAGTCTTCATCGTAAAAAGGTCCACCTCGTGTCAGAAATGTTGCCATCCTTTTGGTCCGGGAAGATCGCCGTCATTACCGGTGCTTCCAGTGGCATTGGTGCTGCTGCCGCGCGTAAGCTCGCCTGTCAGGGTCTCAAGGTGATTCTGGTTGCCCGTCGGCGCGACCGCCTCGAACAGCTGGCTGAAGAGATCCGCCTCTCGGGTGGTCAAGCCGAGGTCATTGTTGCCGATTTATCCGTCGAAGCCGAACGCGAGCGAGTCTACTTGCAGGTCGAGGCTGACTATGGTCAAGCACACGTCCTCATTAATAATGCCGGTCTGGGCTGGTACGGATACAGCACCGATATGCCCTGGACGACTGCCTCCGAAATTTTACAGGTCAATATCGCCGCTGCCGTTCATTTCACCTTGCTCTTCATGAAGACAATGCGCTCTCTTGGTTCTGGGCACATTATTAATATTGGCTCTATCTCAGGCAGCCTCCCCAGCCAGGGGGTGGCTATCTATGGTGCCACCAAGTCCTTCCTCGATAACTTTACCACCGCCCTATACCGCGAGCTGGCTGGTACCCACCTCCACGTCAGTGTGGTGCGCGCTGGGCCTGTCCGAACCGAGTTTAGCGATACTGCTGCCGCTTTGGAAGGTGGTTTCCACCTGCCCACTGAGCGCATCGGGGTGACAGCCGATAACGTCGCCGACCACATCTGGAAGCTTCTCGAGCATCCTCAGCGGGTTATCTACGTCCCCTCCTGGTTACGCATCACACCCTATGTTGAAGGCTTATTCGGGTGGCTCATCGACCGCCTGGGTCCCCTCCTCCTGCGCGCCCAATCTCGCCGCAAGTAGCTTTCCCAATCATCAGCTTAATTATCCATTTCCATCTTACATTTTTTTGTGAAAACTAAGGCTAATTATCCCATTGACAGCCCAATCGTTTACCCCGATAATTAAAAATAGATGAGAATATCGGTTGCGTAATATATCTTAAATGTATGCTTTTAAATTCATCCTGATATTACAACCAATCCACCAACAAATAGTAAAGAGAGGATGCAATGAAAAAACATTTCTTCGTGCTCATTTCCTTGACATTGGTATTTATATTCATTGCCATGGGCAGCGTGCAAGCAACTCAATCCATCCAGGCAGATGGCTCACAGGTCTCTGGCATTACTTCAGCATACCCCCTCAACCGTTGGGATACCGATTATCTATCCACATACTTAAACGCAGGCAGCGACCTCTCGATCGCCTTCGATCCAGACCATGACCAGGCTGCTTGGGTCAGCTACTACAACGGCACCTTCGGTAGCCTCTGGGTTGCCCATTATGTCGGTGTGACTGGTGGCAATTGTGGTCCTGAATCCACCTGGTATTGTGTGCAGGTGGATCAGGAACCCGACGAAATAAAAGGCTGGTCCACCTCGATCGATGTATTTCCCGATATCAACCCGAATCCGTTAATCAGCACCTGGAAAGTTGGAACCAGCTACTATGATGCCACCAATAAATCGCTCAAATATGCCGAATACCGCTGCCCGCCTTTGGATCCCTGCTCCTGGAAGACCTACATTGTAAGTAGCTCATTAGATGGTGAAGATGTGGGTCGTTACACCTCAATGAAGTTCGGTCCGACCGGCATTCCCAATATAGCCTATTATGTCGATTGGGAACCCATAAATTACTGGCGTAATGTTAATCTTGCTTATTTTGAAGGCGGTGGTACTGGCAACTGTGGTGACAATTACGATTGGCACTGCGAGACTGTTGACTTTTATAATCTCCCCTTATTTGGTGTACACCCTTCGCTGGATATAGATTGGAGTGGCAATGTTTTCATCGCTTATCATGGCTACTCTGGCCTAAAATATGCATATTTTGCCGGAACTGGATTGGGCGATTGCGGGGACGGGGATGCCTGGATCTGCCAGTTCATAGATTTACCCGCAGATGGAGATGTAGGCTTATATTCCTCACTACACGCCCCACAAAACAGCACTGACACCTTACGGGTAGCCTATTACGACGTTACCAATGGAACGCTCAAGTATGCCTATGCCCGGGATGACAATCTTGGAAACTGCAGCTTAGGCAATAATTGGCAGTGCATCACGATCGACGATGTGGGGGTTAGCCTGAGCTGGGTAGGTATCTCACTTGCGGTAGGTAAAAACAATCAGCCCATGATTGCCTATACCGATGCACATGAAGATCTGGCACCCCTCGGTCTCAAGATCGCAGAGCCGGCATATGGTCAGCCTTATGCCAATTGTTCTGGCGAGATACTTTATGACTGGTATTGTGCTAATTTGGATAATGGCAACGCATATGTGGACGATGGCAGGTTTATTGCATTGGGTATAAAATCCAGCGGATTGGCGATGATCGCCTATTCTGAGCAGGAAAGAGACTATCCTGGGAGCTTTGACCTGAAGCTGGCCTACCAGCTATCATGGACTTTCCTTCCATTAACCAGAAGATAAACTTCGCTACCCGCCAATTCCTGGCGGAGGATTTTATGAGAAATGCCTCCGCCAGGTCCCCTTCACCCCTGACCGGGTCAAAGCAGCTTTGGAAGCCAACCCCCTGCTGCCTGATCACCGCCTGCTTCCCCACGGGTAATAACGTATCTCTGAGTTTTCTGCACTCGAGAACCCCGCTACTTCTGGTCCTGATCGCATTGTTGCCTAACCTCTGCCCGATTGTTCTCGTTGAGGCGAGTCTCCATAACATCAGCAAATCTCCTCTTGAGAATATCAATCAACTTGCCCTCATCTCATTACCTGCTCGCGACTCGCCCGTTCTTTCTTGATATCCCCCGCTGCTGCTGGTGGTGATCGCGTTGCTGCCCAAACCTGTCCCGAGGCACAAGGGAATGGTCACCCGGTAGAGACGCAGCATGCTGCGTCTCAACAGTGCTGCTCCCTGTCCTCATCGCCGCCTTTGTGCTGCTTGCGTCCCTGCTATAAGACATGTCATCTTACCTAACTTACACTTATATTTTCCCAGGCGTTAATGAATAGTATTCATCCTCTTCCCACTGGAAAGGATTTGTTTCAATATATTGAAATATCTGCTGGTACGCTTGTTCATCCCGAATGATATGTTCGTAATAATTCCGCTGCCATATAGGATGTCTGTCCATCCCTGGCAAAGCCCAAATCCGTTTAGTCGCCCGCGATTTTAAATTGCCCGATGAATGCCCCCAACGAACCGTGTAGCGGACCATTCGGTCGATTGATCTCCTGTAGGGGCGACCCATCACGATATTCCTTGGTCCGGTTTACCCATCGAATATCGCTATCCATGATTTCATTATTCGTCGGACGGGTCGCTCCTATTGTTGATAGGTCCTCTATGCCAATAATCCCATGCACATGGTTAGGCATGATGACGAACGCATCTGCACGAATATTAGGAAAATGATCGGTCAATTTTCGCCACTCTGAATCGATGCTATTTCCCATGCAATTTAACCTCATTCTTCCCTCGCTCACCTCCCCATACAAACACTCCCGCTTCCAGGAGACCAGGCTTACGAAGTACACGCCTGGCAAACGGTAATCATATCCTTTTAGCCGGATGGATTTCCTGTCGGGACAATGTTGATGCTCACAAATCATTGTTTTAATATTTCAGACTATTGGCTTAATGATTGTATATCATTTTACAGGATTTCCACAATTTGTGATCAGTACCCATAAGCAATAAGCGCTCGTAAAGTTATTATTTTCTGTCAACGTATTCCAGGACTATACACTAATCACTAACCACTGATCTCTACCCTACGCTTTCCTTAAATCTTCTTAAACCCCTTGTGGATTAGAACAATTGTGCTATAATGGTAGTGATTTTCTACCACATCGGTTGATCTGAACCGATGTTAGACTACCTTCATAAGTTGATATGGTGGTTTTCCATATCAATGAAGGCAGTCGTATACCGGTTGGTCTTTACCGGTAAGGAAGTGTAATTACTCACCCCCTCGACCATTTTTCGCCAAGAATCATTATAAATCCACCGCGGCAAACCTTTTAATTGTCGTTGCGGTATCCCCGTTGGTTTTCGGGGAAGGAGGGCGTTCACAGATTCCAATGCTTTTTACTCAATACCGAAGCTCGACGAAGCAATCCGCTCTTTCTTATTCACGATAGGTTACATAATGCCAGTTATAGTGAGTAGTTACATGAGGGTGGTAATTACTCACCGTCTCATGTTCGAGTCAAAGAATCCACTTAAATCAGCCAACTTGGGTAATGTTTTATCCGCTAACCTGTACCAGGTGTGCTCCCTGGCATCCGTTATTTTATCCGTTGACCGAGAATCAGATGCCAATATTTCTACAAAGACAGCCCATTGTTATTTTATTTCGCGTTTTTCACTTCCTTTCACTCTGTTCGTGGTCCAAATCCTTTCTCCTGTGAGTAATTATATGAGAGTGTACTTCTCCCACATCGGTCAGTGTACTTCTGTACCGGTTGATCTGAACCGGTATGATCTGAACCGATGTTAGACTGCCTACAAAAGTTGATATGGTGGTCTTTCATATCAAACAGTGGTTTCCTGTATCGATTGGGTTATATCGGTAAAAGGCTTTCATATGCAGGTTGCTCTATATCTGCAAAGCTGTTGAACCTATCACCGAACCTTTCCAACTAAATCTTGCCGCAAAATCGCTTTCGTTTCGATTCGATTTTCTAGGGTTGTTTCTATCCGGAATATCGCCTGTGGATTATCGGCCGCTATTCACTCACTCGAAAAACTCTGACCATTAATAAAGCTAAAAGATATCTGACCTTTATTCCCAACCCCGAATTGAATGCATTTATTTTTTTATAATTCAATTCACCTGGTTCTCGCATGATCGCCAATGATTTATGCTCACAATAGTGTATACTCCTCATGGCACCTTCGTATTATTTCATCCATTACAGCTCTGCTTCAAAATTGCTTATTCCTGATCACTGCTTACCCCTCCATGCCCACCACCCTCCTCGCCATCACCGGTCCCGCCTCCCCCTACATACTGGTCATCTTCGGCTTCCTCGCCCTGCTCGTCGTTGACCTCCTCCTCGGTCTCATCGAGGGTGTTGCCCTCACCCTTCTCAGCTGGAACCCATCCCGCATTTGCATCAAGGTCTCCTTTATAATGAATATCATTTCCGGCATCATCAACGGCACCTTGCTGATCCTGCTCCAGAGTAATCCATTTTTCTGGCTGCCCATCTCGTTCGGAATCTCCCTTCTGGTTGAAGGCTTTATTATGACCTATTTCAAGCGCCATGCCCTGCGCCAGAACAGCCTATTCGTCTTGATCGCCAACCTTGCCAGCTATATCCTCCTGATCCTCCCCGCTTACTATTTCGGCAGCCATCCATAGCTCAACCCACCATTGCCAGGCTCTTGTTCCACTGTAAAAGTTCAGGGTACAATAGTCATCACGGGTGAAGTGTATCCAGGGCATCTGACTCATGTATAGATTGTGTTATAAATCCTTTTTTCCCTTTCTCCCTCCTCGTCAGTCCGGCCAGTTCGGGATTACGCATATATCATCAACATGTCTACGCTGTATCGTCAGCTTCACCCCATACTCTGCTATAGAACGACCCAACAAAATATTATCCGCAGTCCAATTATTGGTATCGACCGGTTGATCATCCATCAAAGAAAACCGCCTTGACCAATCACAAAGGAGATGCCTGCCATGAACTTTGATCTGACCGATGAACAGCGCATGTGGCGCAATACTGTGCATGATTTCGTCGCTCGCGAAGTCAAACCAAAAGCCCATGAAGTGGATGAAACCGCTGAGTTCAACTGGCCTGCCGTCCGCAAGATGGGTCCTCTGGGCTTGCTCGGACTGAACATCCCTGAGGAGTACGGCGGTGCCGGGGTGGACGCAATCAGCGCCGCAATCGCCATTGAAGAGCTCGGTTGGGGCTGTGGTAGCACTGCCCTTGCCATTGCTGCCCATAATGGCCTGGGCACTTCCCCCATCGTGCTCTTTGGCTCCGAGGAACAGAAAAAGACCTATCTGCCCAGGGTTGCTTCCGGAAAAAGCAAGCTGGGTTCGCTTGCCCTCACCGAGCCCGGTGCCGGGTCAGATATCCAGGGTGGAGTTCGTACCCACGCCGAGCAAGTAGGCGATGAGTGGGTTATCAATGGCTCCAAGGCCTGGTGTACCAATGCCAGCATCGCCGATTACATCATCACCCTCGTCCGCACCGACCCTTCGGGTGGTCCGCACTCGTTGAGCATGATTATCGTCCCCACCGATATCCATGGTCTGCATATCGCTCCCGCCGAGAAGAAAATGGGTCTTAAAGGTTCCCCCACCAACGCCGTCACCTATGAAGATGTTCGCCTTCCCTATAACCACCTGCTGGGTGCCATCGGTCGTGGCCTCCAGCAGACTCTCACCACCCTCGATGGTGGGCGTATCGGCATCGGCGCCCTTGCATTGGGTCTCGCCCAATCTGCCATGGAAGATGCCATCCGCTATGCCAAGGAACGCCAGACTTTCGGTAAGCCGATTGCCGAGCACCAGGCCATTCAATGGATGCTGGCTGATGCCGCCACAGAGATCCAGGCTGCCCGCTGGATGATCTACCACGCTGCCTGGCTCAAGGAACACAAGCGTCCCTTCACCAAGGAAGCTTCCATGGGTAAGCTGTTCGCCACCGAGATGGCTGAGCGTGTCTGCCGCAACGCCATCCAGATCCACGGTGGTTATGGCTACAGCCGTGATTATCCGGTCGAGCTTACCTACCGCGATGCTCGCCTGATGACCATCGGCGAGGGCACGAGTGAAGTCCAGCGTATGGTGATTGCCCGTAAATTACTCTGCTAGTTGCAGGGGCATGTTCAGGTATAATTACCAACCCATGAAGCCAGTTCTACGTAAGTTCCGCTACCCCGTCATCCTGTTGGCGGTTATTGCCCTGTTGAGTGTAGCCTTCCTCCTGGGTCTTCGGAAAAACGTCACTTTGAGTATCGATGGTGAATCACGCCAGTTCACCACTTACGCCTTCAAAGTCGCTGACTTGTTGCGTTCCCAAAATATCCCCCTCTCTGATCAAGACCAGCTTTCTCCCGCTCTGGATGCCTGGCTCAAGAATAGACAGACCATCTCCTTACTGCACGCAATCCCTGTACAGGTCATGGCAGATGGAAAAGTGGTTTCAGTGATCAGTCCCGAGCGCACCCCTTCCAACCTGGTCGCCCAGGCGGGCGTAACGATTAATCCGGCTGACGTGCTCCTCAGCAATGGCCTGCCCGTAGACCCAAACCTACCCTTCCCGCTCGACTCCCAATCGATCGCCCTCCAGGTGGTCCGATCCATAAGTTTTACTCTCACCGTGGACGGTAAATCTAAAGACCTATCTTCAACTGCTCCTACCCTCGGGTCGGCTTTATGGGCTGCAGGGATCTCCCTCTATGAGGCCGATCGTTTGCTCCCCGATGCGTCCACTCCTCTCACCCAGGGTCTGGCAGTCACACTCACCCCTTCACGGCCGGTGACCATACAGACTCAATTTGGAGATGTGTCCGTTCGCACCTCCGCCGTCACCGTCGGCGATGCCCTTACAGCCGCCCATCTCGCGCCTCAGGGTCTTGATTACAGCATGCCCTCCTCTATGGAGGTTCTTCCTTCCAGCGATAAAATCCGCCTGGTCCGTGTGACCGAGCAGGTCCTCATTGAGCAATCTCCCCTGCCATTCGAAAAAGAATTCCAGCCTGTCTCCGACCTTGACCTCGATTCCCAATCCATTATCCAGGAAGGTGCCTACGGGCTTTCCGCTCAGCGTGTCCGAGTGCGTTATGAGGATGGGCAGGAAGCTTCCCGCCAGACGGATAGTCAGTGGGTTGCTCTCCAGCCCGAGCCCCGTATCATCGGGTATGGCACGAATATCGTGATGCATACCACCACCGTGGATGGTGTAGCCATCCAATACTGGCGCCTCATCACCATGTATGCCACTTCCTACCATCCTTCGGTAGTTGGAGATACCACTGCCTCAGGGCTTCCTCTCAAGAAAGGTGTTGCCGCGGTAGATACCAGTGTGATCCCGTTATTCACCCAGATGTATGTCCCTGGCTATGGTCAGGTCGTTGCCGCTGATATTGGCGGCGGTGTGGTTGGTCGTTGGATCGACCTCGGTTACAGTGATAGCGATTACGTTCCCTGGCATTCGTGGGTGACGGTTTATCTTCTCTGGCCCCCTCCCGATAATATCGTCTGGATCATCCCTTGAACCTTCCTCAGCTGGATGTCCCCCGATTGCTTCACCAGTATGGGCTCCATCCTCACAAGTCTTTAGGGCAGAATTTTCTCGTGGATGACCATGCCCTGTACCAGGTGCTGGATGCTGCTGATCTCACCTCTCACGACGTTGTCCTCGAGATCGGTGCAGGACTGGGCAGCCTCACCCGTCAGCTGGCAGTCCATGCTAATTCAGTGATCGCTGTCGAGCTTGATTCCACCCTGATCCCCGCACTGACCCAGGTGGTCGGTCAATCTACCAATGTCCATATCGTCGAGGGGGATATCCTTGCCCTCGATCCATCTACGCTGGTTTCACAATCAGATTACATCGTGGTCGCCAACATTCCGTACTACATCACCTCAGCCCTTATCCGTCATCTCCTGGAGGCCAGTCTGCCGCCCAGCCGTCTGGTGCTCACCATCCAGGAGCAGGTCGCCGAACGAATCTGCGCCTCACCGGGAGATATGAGCTTGTTGGCTCTTAGTGTACAGGTCTACGGGCGTCCCACCATCGTCGCCCACATCCCTGCCGGTGCTTTCTATCCTCCCCCCAACGTGAACTCTGCGGTCATTCGTATCGACCGCTTCACCTCCCCACTTATCCCGTCTGATCACCTCGACGTGTTCTTTCAGCTCACCAAGGCTGGTTTTAGCCAGAAGCGAAAGACCCTGCGCAATGCACTTGCCGGTGGTTTACACCTGCCCCCCTCGGCTGTCGAAGCACTGCTGATAAAAGCACATGTCGATCCAATGCGCCGCGCTGAAACACTGAGTCTGCCTGAGTGGCATCAGCTGGCAGTGATCTATAAAGCTCAAGGCTCCACCGCTTAGGAAAAGGGTTCAACCCCACAACCAGAAGAATCCCGCTGCCAGCAACCTCAGCGCTGCCGCAATATATAGCGAAGGCTGCAATCCGAACAATCCAGCAGCAATCGGCCCCAATAATGATCCCGCCAAAATTCCCAGGTTAAGTGCCATATTATGGAGCGTCATATGTGCCGGTCGGTCGTCAGCTGGTGTCCGCTCCATCAGTCGGTTGAGCACGGCGCCACTCAGCATCGCATTAACTGCTCCTCCAATAAGGCATGCCAGGAAATATACTACCGGTCCACTGCCTACCGCCAATAATAATGGGAAAATTGGGAACAATGCTGCACTTACAATTAATACCTTGCGGTGTCCATACCGCGTGCTCACATAGCCCAACCTGAATGAAGCCACCATCATGGCTCCATAAAAAATCGCTGTCCCCACCCCAATAACTCCATCCGTCATGTGCAGCTTGTCGACGTATGCAATCGGGAAGAGTGGCACCGGGAAATATTGGAATGCATAAAACACCAGGTAAGATAACATAAAGACCCCGAAAGGTCCGATGAGTAAATCTAACCGCACCAGCGACTTGCGCTTTATTTCGGTCTTCGCTGCTTGAACATTTTTCGGTTCTACCTCGGTGATCTTGCTCGCTTGTCCAGGCTTGCGGATTCTTCCAAGGTGAAAACTGCTCAACAATGCCCCCAGTGCACCTACCAGGAATACAACCTGGTAATTGAGTGGGAATGCCACCCGGTCCAGGATTTGTCCACTCAATACCGTGGTCAACGTGATACTGACGGCTAAAAGGATGTTTCTCCGTCCAACGGCATGCGCCCGCCACTCAGGTGGCAGAACTTCTGCAAACATGGCGTTGAACGAGATCGCTAATACTGTCCCGGCAATAGACATGACCAATGTCGTCCAGATCAATCCCCACACTTGCCCTGCAGCTGATGGGAAGAACCACGGCAGCGCCACCAAAAACAGATAACCCAATCTTTGCACTACAGATGATTGGAAAGAGACTTTGATCAGGGATTTGCCTTCCAACCACCGCCCAGATGGGAGGGTGAAGATCAAGTTGATCACTGCTGGTCCTGCGCTGATCAATCCAATCTGCAGGCTGGTTGCCCCCAGGTGTACGGCATACACTGCTTGAAAGGCTAGCGTGCTTCCCGCCAGGATTCCAAACCACAATACGTCCCAATACAGCTGGCGCAGGTTCCACTTTAATGTGGTGGTCGGTACGTGAAGGAGTTCAGTAGTCATTTACGAAAAAATGCGGAGGCCACCCCAATCTGGCGCTCCGCAAAGGGCAAGGATTGACGCAGCCAATTATACTATCATCTTTTTCGGAAGGTACTCACTCAAATATTCGCTTAATTACAGGTAATTACTCATCACCTTGAAAATTATTCGCCAAGTTGTAGGTTGGGTAGAGTGCGGTGATCTTCCGCACGAAACCCAACATATTTCTTTTTATCATTACGTATATCCCAGCAGATTTTCGGGAAGCAATCTTCTACTTACAACAGTAACCATCAACCTATTTCCTCGATTCTAGTGAGTAATTACAAATACAGTAATCAGGTCTGATACCTGTTATGATCCAATATGTAAATTGTCAACTAGCCTGAATAATAATCGGATCCTTATTAATCGAGTACTCGCAGACCTCATCCCCTTTTGCAATACATTTCGTTTCATTTACCTCGAACTCGCTCCCTCCAGATATCCATTTAAGTCCTTCCTCCAGGAGTCCCGCACCGTAAAAGCAGCTTGCCTTTTCCATCTTGGTTCGCCCCCAACAATCAGGGCATTGCTGGATGATATACCTGAAGCTTGCCTCATCCTCCTCTACACTTGTTGTCTGGTCGCTGATTTGCGACAATACTTTTGCTATCGCAGGAATTCCGATGCGTAGTTTGGTTTGTAATGGCAAGTTGCTGAAAACCTCGCTGCTCACTCCTGCTAACGCTCCTTGTTTGCATAAACATGTGCTGAAGGTTATTCGACCCGCTCGTTTAATGAATGCTTGCCCACCTTTGTCACCATACATTTCCATGATGGCCCGCTGTATCGCCGAAAAATCAGCAAAGTCAACTTCCCTTTCCAGGTTATCAGGGGGGTATTGGCTGATATATTCACGCATGTGGGCATAATTCAAGATTGCTTTCAGACCATTTTCCCCCATTACCTCAATAAGTGCATTAAATGTCGCCAGAACGAGCCTGTTGGTATAAAAAAGACCACTTTTGGTCCTAGTATCCATCTCAATGTCTCAAAGGAGGTTGTACAGTGCTTGAACAGATCGATGCATGTCAAGCAAGATTAATCCCAGCTTGGCATTCTCGCGCGCAAGCACGGTCAACACAGCTTCATAGCCCACCGACATTATGATTACATATCCATCGGCACCTTTGATATATACCTGTTCCAACGCACCTCGACCTAATTCAGTTGCGATCCGTTCGCCCAATGAAAGCATTGCCGCAGACATGGCAGCAACACGGTCTTCCTCCACGTTATGAGGCAGCGCTGTAGCGATCGCAAGTCCATCTGAGCTGACAACTGCCGATGCTTCGATATCCGGAGATGAGGTCTGCAGGTCCCGCAATAGGTCTACGATGAGTTGTGAACGTGTTTTTATCATGGAGAGCTCTGGTTTTTTCTGGTGGGGTAGATATTTGTCAAATTAGATGAAAATTGGCCCTGTAGCCTTTCACCGGGTTTTGTTATGATATCAAACATTCACCCTCGGTGCAATTTCAGTACCAATATTTTCTTCCAATGATTACCTTACGTCAAATTTCTGCGAGTGCCAGGTCTTCCCTCGCACTTATTCTGACTTTTCGTCCTTGGAGATGCTGTCCGGGTCATAATCTCCCCACTTGCCGCTGAATGATGAAGCGAAAACGATCGCATTCATGTCCTGTACCTCTCGTATGGTTTTTTTCATCATTGCTTCACGTTTTTCCGCAGCATCTTCAGGAGGCTTGCTTTTGGGTTGGGCCACCGATAAAATTTGAATACTCAGGATATCATCCTTCAGGTACGGGATGGTGGTACCTGCCTTCTCACCAAGTAACGCCTTGGCTATCGGTGTATTCTCACTTAGGTATCCGTGACTAAAATCGGCCGCCTTATCATCCACAATAACGATTTTCTTCCGTTCCGTATTTCCTGCCCGGTCGGCGAGTTCGATCACCACCTCACATCCAACGACGATTTTATCTATTTGAGTCTTCATATACACAGTATAAGTCCTTTGTTTCCCCCAGAAAAGGCTAATCAGATATTAAACATAAAATAGATCGTCGACCTTCTTTACACTGGTATAATCTTTAAGAATTTCAAGATGATGCGACTATTTATTTCTCTATTAATACTGGCTCAAGGATTTTCATCGGTAGTAAAACCGGTGACTTCATCAGCAGCTTCCCCGGCGTACACTGAGCTGGTGTGTATGCCAGGGATTTATTTAACTGATCCCCAGGATTGTCTGCCCGTTGGTCCTTCAACCTATATTACTAAATTGGCTGCTGATGGGCTCAATCTTCCTTTGATAGGCTTGCCTTCTCGGCCAATCGATAATCAATTAAGTGAATTACCATTCTCATATGCCCTTCTTGGTGATGGTCCAACCCCAGTTTATGCATCTCTTGAGGATGCCATGGCAGGGCGAAATGAAATCCGAAAAATCGATCCCGGCAGGCTGCGCTATGTATCCTATATCGACTTTAAAGAAACCGATCATGGGCGTTTTTTCCAGTTAGCTGACGATACCTGGGTAAGTGTAGGAAGTCGCGTATCTATCCCCCATAGCTTTCCTGGTGGGATTGAGTTTGTTCGGACTCCCAAACAATCCTTTGGCTGGGTGTTACCGTTTGCTCCAAACATCGCTACCAAGCACACTCCTGGCTATACCCAGGACGATTACACCGGGAACAACCTGGATCCATACCAGCTTGTGCAGGTTTATTCTACCCAGATGATAAATACTGAGGAATGGGAATTGGTTGCTCCCGATGAATGGGTCGAGGGACGTTTTATCGGCAAGGTGATACCCACTTCCACTCCACCGCCTGGTGTAGAAAATGGACGCTGGATCGAAGTGAACTTGTTCGAGCAGACCCTCGCTGTCTATGACAATAACAAATTGACCTTCGCCACGCTCATCGCTACAGGTATGGAACCATTCTTTACCAAACCTGGCCTATTTCAGATCCAGCAGAAATTGGATTCGACCACCATGTCCGGTGCGTTCGAAGCCGACCGTTCGGATTTCTATTATCTGGAAAAGGTTCCCTGGACGATGTATTACGATCATGCTCGTGCCCTCCACGGAGCTTACTGGCGTACCGCCTTTGGTTACCCCCAGTCACATGGGTGCGTAAACCTGGCCCCCGCAGATGCGCATTGGTTGTTTGACTGGGCGAACGTCGGTGATTGGGTTTACGTTTGGGATCCCTCCAGTAAAACGCCTACTGATCCGAGCTATTATAAGGATGGTGGAGCCTGAAACATTGGTTCAGGTGATGTGAAATTGAATAAATAAGACGGGAAAATCGATAAACCAGCGTATATCGAATTTGATATTATTTATGAACATCAAAATTCGCCCCTTTGTCCTGCTCCCGGTCATACTTATCCTGTTTGCCTGTCAGTTATTTTCCCCCTCACCTTCTACGATCTCCAGCCTTACACCTCATCCAACGCACCTCCTCGAGAAATCCTCTTCGATTAAATCCTCAAAAATTACTCCAATTCCTTCTCTAACAATTTCAAAACCTGTAATTTCTCCAGGCCTCACACCAGCTCCGGTAAATACTTCCCCACCATCACCAACCGTTATCCCATTAAATTCGCAGTTGTCCATCTTTGAGAATTTATGGTCCGTGGTTAACGATACCTATGTTTATCCCGACTTTAACGGTCTAGACTGGAACGCCATCCACGATCAGTATCGTCAGTTAATCTCATCTGGACTGACTAGTCAACAGTTCTATGACCACATTAACGCTCTAATTTACAGCCTGGGAGATGACCATTCCTTCTACCTCGATCCCCAGCAGGTTGCAGAACAGGAAGCTGAATTTCAAGGCAATCACGATTATGTGGGTATCGGCATCCTGGTAAGTTCGGTTCCTGATAGACAGAGTGCAGTGATCATTGCTGTTGTTCCAGGCAGTCCAGCCGATGCTGCCGGTCTGCAGCCGCGTGACAGCATCCTTTCAGCAGCCGGTATTCCGATATTGGATGAGCAGGGTTACTTACGGGATATTGTACGTGGACCCGAGGGCACAACGATCGACATTACCGTACAATCACCTGGAGAGCAGCCACGCCTTCTTCATCTCATGCGACAGCGTATCACCGGCAATTATCCCGTTACTCATCAGGTGATCAGCACAGCTGATGGTAAACGTATCGGCTATGTCTTCCTGGCTACCTTTATGGATGGCACCGTGGTTGAGCAAGTCGCACAAGCATTAGAAGAGATGAACGCTGAAGCTTCACTGGACGGGTTGATCTTGGATAACAGGATGAACGAAGGCGGTTCGAGCTTGGTTCTCGAGCCTATCCTTGGATATTTTTCCGGAGGTAATTTAGGTAACTTTGTAAACCATACCGAACTTGATCCTTTAAAAATAAAACTTAACGATATAAATGGATCTTCTACAGTTCCTCTCGTTGTCTTGGTCGGATCAGGAACAGCAAGTTTCGGGGAGGTTTTCGCCGGCGTCCTTCAAGACGTTGGGCGTGCTTATTTAATTGGCACAACCACTGGTGGGAATGTTGAGGTTTTATGGGGATATGATTTTGAAGATGGTTCCCAATTATGGCTGGCTAATGAAACCTTCCAACCATTAAATCACCCCGAGCAGGATTGGGAACAAACCGGCATTGTCCCCGATTTATCGGTACCAAGTGAATTTGACCAGTATTCGATGAAGAATGATCCTGCAATTTTGGCTGCCATCCAATATTTATCTGGACAATAGGATCTGAGCCCAGGAGAAAAATCACTATGCTGACAATGCCGGAGAGAATAATTTTTGCACTGGTAGTAGCGCTCTCCCTGTTATTAACCTCTCGTGCCATAGTGCGCATCATACGCATTATCCGGCGTGGTCATGGCAGACCAGATTGGAGCGTCCTCAAACGACGCTTGATTTCGATTCCTCCCCGCATCATTTCCTTCCAGCCCGTCTTCCGTTTTCGTCTTATCCCCAGCCTTTTCCATGGCCTGATCGGATGGGGGTTTCTATATTTTGTAATCGTTAACCTTGGAGATCTCCTGCAGGCCTATCTCCCCGGCTATCAATTCCTTGGCACCGGGATGCTTGGCAACCTGTACCGCCTCGGAGCGGATATTTTCAGCATTGCGGTGCTGGTTGGTATTTCTGCTATGATTCTCCGCCGCTTTGTCCTTAAGTCAAAAGAGCTGACTGCCCGGTCAGATATCTTACTCCATCCCAAAGCCCGCTTCGGCATTTTGCGCGATTCAGCTATCGTCGGTGCCTTTGTAACGCTACATGTCAGTTCCCGGTTTCTCGGAGAAACATTCAAGCTCGCCCAGCTCGGACCTGATCCTTGGCAGCCATTTGCATCGGTCGTGTCTCGTTTGTGGCTCGGCGCGAGCACTACCGCATTGATAATCGGTCTGCATGCCAGTTTTTGGGTATCTCTTGGCTTAATCCTTGCCTTCCTGCCTTATTTTCTATATTCCAAGCACATTCACCTTTTTTTTGCACCGATCAACTTTCTTCTAAAACCTGAACGCAAGTCCATCGGAGAGCTGAGTCAGCTCGACTTTACCGATGAAAGCATCGAATCTTTTGGGGTGTCCCATTTGGAAGATCTGGGGTGGGAGCAGCTCATGGATTCCTACGCCTGCATCATGTGTTACCGCTGCCAACAGGTCTGTCCGGCGTATAACACGGGTAAGGTCCTTTCACCTGCTGCCCTCGAAATCAACAAGCGCTACTTCCTGAATTATTATGGGGCACAAATGGCCCGCGGGGAAGCCAGCCCTCAAAAGTTGGTCGAATATGCTATCCCTGAAGATGCCATTTGGGCTTGCACCGCCTGTGGTGCTTGCATCGATATCTGCCCGGTTAATAACGAACCTATGCGCGACATCCTCGATATCCGCCGATCTTTGGTGTTGACAGAAAACGTCTTCCCGCAGCAGCTTCAGACAGCTTTTCGTGGCATGGAACGCAATGTAAATCCTTGGAATATTCCACCCACCGACCGCTTAAAATGGGCGGAAGGTTTGAACGTGCCTACCATTGATAATAATCCATCCCCGGATATTTTATGGTGGGTCGGTTGTGCTCCTGCAACAGATGTACGTGCTCAAAAGGTTGCCCGTGCTTTCGCTCTCCTTCTCGAAAAAGCCGGAGTGAATTATGCCGTCCTGGGGAAACGCGAGCAGTGCAATGGTGACTCTGCCCGGCGTGCGGGTAATGAATATCTATTCAATGAATTGGCTTCATCCAATGTGGAAATACTCAATGAAGTCGCACCCAAACGGATCGTAACTACCTGCCCCCACTGCCTGCATACTCTGAAAAATGAATACCCGGCGTTTGGGGGAAACTATACAGTAATCCACCATTCCCAATTTATCCATGAGTTGCTTGAGAATGGCAGGCTAAGGCTCGCTCCTCAAGAGTCAGCCACACAACCAAACACAGATATTACCTTTCACGACCCTTGCTATCTGGGTCGTCATAATCATATAATTTCCGAGCCGCGCCTTGATATAACCGGGATCGGCCTTTCATTGACCGAGCTGCCGCGTCACGGTCGCAAATCCTTCTGCTGTGGCGCTGGAGGTGCCCAGATGTGGAAGGAGGAGCAGCATGGTTTGGAGAGAGTCAATGCCAACCGCTTTAAGGAAGCTGAATCTACTGGCGCAGATGTGTTGGCAGTGGCTTGTCCTTTTTGTATGATCATGCTCACAGATGCCAGGAAAGCCGCTAATAGTGAGATGCAAGTGCTCGACATCGCAGAGCTGGTTGCTGGCAGGTTGGAGTAATTGTATGGAGGAAAATAAATATCTACCTTCAGTTGAGGTGATTATCAAAGATTATCGTCTTGCCTATCTCAGCCGTCAGGCGAGTATCATCGGAAGGCGTGAGGTATTGAGCGGAAAGGCAAAGTTCGGTATTTTTGGCGATGGTAAGGAGCTTCCCCAGCTTGCCATGGCCCATGTGTTCAAGGAAGGGGATTTTCGGGCTGGTTACTACCGCGATCAAACCGTGACTTTCGCCACGCAGGTCGTGTCAATCCAGGAGTTTTTTGCCCAACTCTACGCAAATCCTGATCTTGAGGCTGAACCATCGAGTGGCGGGCGAATGATGGACGCACATTTTGCCTCCCGCCTGCTTAATCCTGATGGATCCTGGAGCGACCTGACCGCACAGCCCAATTCATCCGGCGATATATCCCCCACTGGTGCGCATTTGCCAAGGGTCGTGGGTCTGGCGTACGCCTCCAAGCTGTATCGACAGGTTCCAGCCTTGGCGAAATTTACTCAGTTCTCGAACAACGGTAATGAAGTTACTTTTGGAACCATCGGAAATGCCTCCTGTGCTGAGGGCATGTTCTGGGAAACGGTTAACGCCATCGGAGTACTGCGCTGCCCGGCTATCATCACCATCTATGATGATGGCTATGGCATCTCGGTATCCAATGAATCCCAGGTTGCCAAGGAGAATATCTCCGAGCTCCTCATGGGATTTCGCCGACCTCCAGGTGAATGCTGCGACGGCTTTGACATATATACTGTGAAGGGTTGGGATTATCCTTCCCTGATCGAGACGTTCCAGCTGGCTACTAAAGTTGCCCGGGAAGAACACATGCCATCGATTGTGCATGTCACGGAGCTTACTCAACCCCAGGGTCACTCCACTTCTGGAAGCCATGAACGCTACAAAACCAGGGAACGCCTGGATTGGGAACATGAATTTGATTGCATCAAGAAATTCCGTGAGTGGATTATCACCCAGGGATATAGCACTGCTGAGCAGTTGGATACGTATGAAAAAGAAGATCAACAATCGGTCGAAGAAGATCGGAAGTGCGCCTGGGAAGCTTATATGGATCCCATTCTAAGTGAACGCACTCAAGTTACCGGCATGCTCACACAAATGGCTGTTGGATCATCCAATAAAACTTCACTCGACCTGATCAAGGATAAGCTGGTATCTATCCCGGTGCCATTCCACCGAGACGTCGTCTCAGCAGCTATGGAAGCACTGATCGAATCGCGTAATGATCAGCTTTCAGTCAGGCAGCCATTGATGGATTGGCTAAATTCCCAACACAAACTAAATGAAGACCGCTATGGGTCACACCTTTACAGCCAATCAGACGAATCTGCCCTTCTCGTTCCTGAAGTGAAACCCATTTACTCGGAATCCTCACCCACCCTGAATGGTTTTGAGATCATCAATACCTGTTTTGATGCTGCCTTCGCCCGTGAGCCTCGCTTGATCGCCTTCGGTGAAGACGTGGGTCGGATTGGAGATGTCAACCAGGGAATGCGCGGCTTGCAGGAAAAGTATGGCGTTCTGCGCCTCACCGATACTGGCATCCGTGAGGCAACTATCATCGGTCAGGCTATCGGCATGGCACTGCGTGGTCTGCGCCCGATTGCCGAAATTCAATATCTTGATTACGTCCTTGTCGCCCTGGAGATCATGTCAGACGACCTGGCAACCCTGCAGTGGCGGACTCGCGGTGGTCAAAAAGCACCCGTCATTATCCGTACCCGCGGCCACCGTCTTGAAGGAGTGTGGCATTCCGGTTCGTTGATGGCAGGTCTGATCAATTTTCTACGCGGCATGGTTGTTTTGGTACCTCGCAACTTCGTCCAGGCGGCTGGTTTTTACAACACCATGCTGCTCTCTGATGAGCCAGCTATTTTGGTGGAAACACTAAATGCGTATCGATTCAAGGAACGTCTGCCGGATAATATCGCTGAGATCACCGTTCCACCCGGTGTCCCTGAAGTTATTCGCCCAGGGACGGATGTTACCCTGGTCACTTATGGTGCCTGCTGCCGTATTGCCCTTGAATCAGCCGACAGGTTGATTAAAGTGGGTATTGATACCGAGGTAATCGATGTGCAGACCTTACTGCCCTTCGATATCCATGGCATCATCCTGGAATCACTTAAGCGCACTGGTCACATCATCTTTGTGGATGAGGATGTCCCGGGTGGTACCACGGCTTATATGCTTCAAAAGGTCATTGAGGAGCAGGGCGGTTACTTTTGGTTGGATTCACCACCGCGTACTTTATCGGGTACAGCTCACCGCCCAGCGTACGGCTCGGATGGAGATTATTGGTCAAAACCAAATATAGACTCCATTTTCAAAGCGGTGTATGAGCTGATGCACGAAGTTTCACCATCAGATTATCCGCTGTTCTATTGATCGATTATCAATAAATAGATCGGCACTAAGGAGGAGTCATGCCAACGAAATTATTGATGCCTTTACTGGGAGAAGCAGTCACCGATGCCACAATCACGAAGTGGCTTAAATCTACGGGAGATAAAGTCGAGGAGTATGAGCCTCTCCTGGAAGTCAATACCGATAAAGTCGATACGGAAATACCCAGCCCAACCTCAGGGGTAATCCTGGCTGAATACGCTAAGGAAGGTGAGGTCATCAAGGTAGGTACATTATTAGCCTGGATCGGTCAGCCAGGTGAGTCAGTCTCTCAGGAGGGTGCTTTTGAGCCGGCTGCTGCCATTTCTGCTCCTTCCCAACCAGCGGCTGTGGTAGATCAAACAACACCTTCCCATGCCGAGTTGTCCCCAACCCAACCCGCTCCACCCCGCGAGCTCGGTTTCATCTCTCCTGTGGTTGCTAAAATTGCAGCGGAACAAAATGTTGAGCTTTCTAAAGTTCCTGGTACCGGGATGGGCGGGCGTATCACCAAGAAGGATATTGAGAACTACTTGGAAGTTCGCAGTCAGGCGCATCCAATACCATCTGCTCAACCCTCTCCGGGTCCGAGTGCTCCACCCGCTCCGCCTCCTTTGGCTTCGGCACCCGCAGTATCAGCATTAGCCGGCACTTATACGGTCCGCCCTCAGACAGCTATCCGCAAGGCTATCTCAGAACACATGGTGCTCAGCGAGCACATCGCCCCCCACGTCTCCACCATCATGGAGGTCGATATGAGCTGCGTAGCAGACCACCGCCTCGCCAATAAAGAAACTTTCGCTGCCCAGGGTGTGAACTTAACTTACACCGCATATTTTGTCCAGGCCTCGGTTGCAGCGTTAAAATCCTACCCACTGGTGAACTCATCCTGGTCTGAAGAAGGGGTCAGGATCTTCGATGCGATTAATATCGGCATGGCAGTATCCATGGGGGAAGACGGCTTGATTGTGCCTGTCATCCGTGGCGCAGACAACCTCTCTCTCCTGGGGACAGCCCGTATTGTCAATGATCTGTCCAACCGGGCGCGTGCCCATAAGCTCCATCCAGACGAAGTGCGCGGTGGGACCTTCACAATTACCAACCACGGTGTCTCCGGCTCGCTCTTTGCCACTCCCATCATCAACCAGCCTCAATGTGCTATCCTTGGCGTCGGTGCAATCCAGAAACGACCTATCGTCATCACCGATCCTAATATTGGTGATGTGATCTCAATCCGTCTGATGATGTATCTTTCCCTCACTTTCGATCATCGTATCATTGACGGTGCTATCGCTGATTACTTCCTCGCCAAGATAGTGCAAACATTGAAGGATTGGGCCTGAGATAATTACTGTCTTTCGCTGTTACAGGGTTAGTTTTGATAATTTGAGATTGATGCATCTTATTAATTAAGGAGAGGTTATGGAGAATTATGATGTAATCGTGATCGGTGCTGGACCCGCTGGATATGTGTGTGCCATCCGGTCTGCCCAGCTGGGATTAAAAACTGCCATCATAGACAAGCAGTGGTTGGGAGGGGTGTGTTTGAATGTCGGTTGCGTTCCCTCCAAAGCCCTGCTACGAAACGCTGAAGTGGCTCATATCCTGCGTGAACGTAGCAAGGACTTTGGTTTCTCCTTCGATAATCTGACATTGGACTATAGTGTCGCTGTCCAACGCAGCCGCCAGGTATCTGATCGTCTGGTCAGAGGCGTCGGCTTCCTGATGAAGAAGAATAACGTCACCGTACATATGGGCGCTGCAAAGATAATCGCCCCAGATACGATTGCCGTCATTGATAACGAAGGCAAGTCCACTGAGCTTAAGTCGAGAAATATCGTTATTGCCACCGGCGCTACCACCATGGTGCCTCCCGCCTGGAAAATAGATGGAAAAAAGATCGTTACCTATCTTGAAGCCATCCTTCAACCCACCTTGCCAAAATCTGCCATCATCATTGGGGCAGGTGCGATAGGGGTTGAATTTGCCACCATTTGGTCCTCCTACGGCGTCCCGGTTACCATTGTGGAAATGCTGCCACGGCTTGTGCCTTTGGAAGACGAGGAAGTCAGCACCGAACTCGGTAAAGCATTCACCCGGCGAAAGATCAACTTCTTGGTCGGTCACAAGGTGGAGTCATTGGAAGCCACTGAAACCGGAGTCACGCTTCAGGCAACTGGCGATAAGGGACCCGTAACCCTCCAGGCAGAACAAGCCCTGGTCGCGATCGGTTTTCGCCCCAATTCACATGACCTCGGTCTCGAAGGAATGGGGGTAAAGATCAGCGATCGAGGTGCCGTGGAGATCGATGAGCGCATGGCAACGAATGTGCCCGGTTTCTGGGCAATCGGTGATGTAACCGCTAAACTGATGCTCGCCCACGTTGGATCTGCTCAAGGGATCATCTGCGCTGAGAATATAGCCGGTGTTGAAACGATCCAGCTAAATTATGAAATGATGCCCCGTGCCACCTACTGCCAGCCTCAGGTGGCCTCATTTGGTATGACTGAATCTCAGGCGAAGGAACGCGGCTTGCAGGTAAAAATTGGTAAGTTCCCCTTCCAGGCTAATGGTAAAGCCCTGGGGTTGGGCGATTACACCGGTTGGGTCAAGTTGATCACCGATGCCAGGTACGGAGAGATCCTCGGTGCTCATATGATCGGTCCTGAAGTAACCGAGCTCCTGCCTGAGCTGACCATCGCCCAGATGATGGAACTGACCACAGCTGAAATTGCCCGCAACGTCCACGCCCATCCAACCTTGAGCGAATCCTTGATGGAAGCAGCTCACGCAGCAGAAGGACACTCCATCAACATGTAGTCCGATATAGATTGAATCAGGGTTGCTGAAAACAGCAGCCCTGATTTTTATTCGTAAAGATGTATACTTGCATGTAATGACGCTTCTATTCTCAGTTGCACAGTCGATTTCTGCAAACAAAGCATCAATCACCTCTACCTTGGTCTGATGGGCAGCTACGAATTCACCCAAATTATATCGGGAATAAAATTACACTGCACTTATTCTGTGCTACATCTTTCATTCATTGCCTCTATTATGTTAACTGGCTCCGGACTGTTTCCACATGGATAAGATCCAGATATTCCTCGCCGATGATCACACCATCTTGAGAGCCGGTCTTCGGGCACTTCTCGAAAATGAGCCGGATATGGTTGTTGTGGGCGAAGCCGAGGATGGGCGTTCAGCGGTCAAGCTCGTCTGCCAGGTATTGCCCGACATAGTTCTAATGGATATCGCCATGCCGCTATTAAGTGGACTTGAAGCCACCCGCCAGATTAGGCATGATTGTCCGCAAGTTAAAGTCCTGATCCTCACCATGCATGACAATGAAGAATATATCCGCCAGGCTCTGGCGAATGGTGCCATGGGATACGTCCTTAAGGATGCTGCTGCTCACGAGCTCCTGGATGCAATCCGTGCCGTATATCGAGGTGAGGCGGTCCTTTCGCCTGCCGTCACTCGCCTGGTCATCGAAGACTACCTGCGTTGGGGGGAGCTCCAAAAAGATTATTCCCCTGATGGTCTAAGCCCCCGTGAGCGCGAAGTTTTACAGCTGATTGCCGAGGGCTATTCCAACCGTCAGATTTCCGAGATTATGTCCATCTCCATCAAAACTGTCCAGACTCATCGCATGAACCTTATGGCTAAGCTGGATCTCCACGACCGATCTGACCTGATCAAGTACGCCATCCAGCGGAAAATCATCGAGATCTAATTGTAACTAAGGTGTTCATACGGTGTCAAATCAGGTCTTAATATGATTGCACCGTAGGCATAATCATGTATACTATCAATGTGACTTTTGTCACAATGAGTAGGGGTTTTCCCCTGCTGCCTTTCACATACCAGCCGAAATCGAGGTGGCTCCATGCGATACTTTTCCTTGAAACGTTCTGGCATGCTGTTTATGCTGATCGTTGCGGTCGGGCTAATTGTGGCAATCACCACTCATGCCCAGGCAAATTCTCCAACAAATGAAGATAAGTCAACGATAGGCGAAACGCCCAATTGGGCTTTGGCTGAATCAGTCTCAAGCGCACCGCTGCTTGTCGTCACTCCCCCACCTCCCTCCCAGGATACCTGTCTCAGCTGTCATATCATGGGTCAAAACAAGGGGATCTGGACCCCTCTCGCCCGTTGGATCCTCTTTGGGGGCCTGGGTTTGGTTTTCTTCATGGGGGTTTACCGCAGTGCCAACACCTGGGTTACCCGCTCTCCCTGGAAGCCTCTCACCCGGCGGGCTGCGGGTTGGGTCGATGACCGCTATCAGGTTTCCGAACCTCTCACCAAAATCCTCAAAAAGCCCGTCCCAAAATATGCCCTGCGCTGGTTTTACTGCCTCGGAGGGATCACCGCCTTCCTGTTTGTTGTCCAGGGCATCACCGGCATCCTGCTTGCCTTTTACTACAAGCCGACCCCTGAGGCTGCTTACGCTAGCATTCAATATATCGAAACCCAGGTATATTTTGGCGCTGCCATCCGTGCTATCCATCATTGGTGTGCCAATGGAATGATCGTCATCTGCGTCGCTCATATGTTGCGCGTCTTTATCATGGGTGCGTACAAACGGCCTCGTGAGCTGAATTGGGTCTCAGGTGTGCTGCTCTTGGTCCTTACCCTGGTTTTCGGCTTCACTGGCTACCTTCTCCCCTGGGACCAGCGTGCTTTTTGGGCTACCACGGTCGGTTCTGAGATTGCTGGGGCTATCCCCGCTGTAGGGAACCTTGCCCTCGTCCTTCTGCGTGTCGGTTGGAATGTCACCGGCGAGACTCTTAGCCGTTTTTACGGTCTGCATGTGATTGTCGTCCCATTGGCGACGGTCGCATTCATGTTTGCCCACTTCCTCATGATCCGCCGCCAGGGGATCGCCAAACCCCTATAAGCAGGAGAGGAGAATTACCATGTCTGACATCGAACAAAAACCTGAAGACTCCATCCCCTTCTTCCCCGACCACGTGCGAACGGAGTTCTTCGTCGTTTTAGGGGTTCTGGCAGTCGTCATCATCATCGGCATCGTTGCCCTGGTAAAACCAGTAGGGTTGGGTGAACCTGCCGATCCATTGAACACGCCTTTGCATGTCAAGCCAGAATGGTACTTCCTGGCGTTGTACCAGATCCTCAAGAAGATACCTCCCATGGTCCTGGGCATTCAAGGCAAGATCATCGGGGTTGCCCTTCCTATCCTGCTGGTAGGTCTGATCCTGGTCTGGCCTTTTATCGATCGAAAACCGGATAAATCCAGGAAAATCTATCGCTACCGCATGCTTTTTGTCTTCCTGGCTGTCTTGATCATCATTGGACTGACCGTCTGGGGAGAGGTGAGTTAACCATGAGCAAGATATCACGCCGCGATTTTGTTAAACTGGTCAATCGAGGGTTGGTCGTCACTGGAGCAGCAGTCCTCGTGGCACCAGTGGTAGCTTACTTTTATCCCAAGAATTTGCAGGAAACTCCTTCTGAGCCGGTTCTGGTTTGTTCTGTGGACGATTTACCCGCCGGTGCAAGTATAACGATCAATTATGGACGCTACCCCGCCCTGGTGATAAATACCCCAGATGGCTTGCGTGCATTCTCCGCCGTATGCACTCACTTTGCTTGTATTGTCAAATGGAATACCGATCAGAGTATGATCTATTGCCCTTGTCATGATGGTTATTTTGATCCCAATGATGGTCATGTGGTCTCTGGTCCTCCTCCGCTTGGTCTCACTCCCATTTCGGTCACCGTGGTTAACAATGAGATTTACATCGGAGGTGCCTCATGACTGCTACGGCAGCCCCTCAACCAGTTGCGAAATCTCCTCCGGTCAGCACTGCCAGAAAAGCGCTCAAGAAAGTTCTCTTTCACACTCGTGATTTCTTCGTGAATGCGCTAATTCAAGTACGCGTCCTGAAGAAGGCTTATCCTGCTGTCATGCACAAGCTCATCTATATCGGGGTCACCATTCAGGTGATTGGCACGATCATCCTCCTTTTGAACATGCTCTTGTTCTTCCCGTGGACCATTGCCTTTCCCCGTGGAGCAGCTGATCTCATCTACGAGCTGGTCATGGATATCGCTGGAGTGATGATCCTCGCAGGTGTCATCATGGCATTCTTCAGGCGATTGGTCTTACGCCCGCAGACTTTGGAATCGCGCTGGGATGATTATTATGCGCTCATTATGTTAACTTTGATTCCAGTGCTCGGCTTCACCATGGAAGCCACACGCCTATTGTCAACGAATTCACCCTGGGCTGCTTGGTCTCCAGTCGGCAACCTTGTGGCACAGCTAATGGCATCTCTCGGAATGACCGCCCAGGGAGCTGCACAGCTTCACGACGTCCTGTGGTGGGTTCATGCGGGTGTTGCCCTGGTTTTGGTTGCCAGCATCCCATTCACAAAAATGCGTCACCTGATATATATCCCCTTGAACGTGATCTTCCGCCCTCTGCGTAAGACGGGTGCCCTCGAAAAAATCGAGAATATCGACCAGGCTGAGCTCTTGGGAGTGGGAAAAGTATCCGAATTCACCTCCCAACAGCTGCTATCCTTCGATGCCTGTGTCAATTGTGGGCGATGCGAAGAAGCCTGCCCCTCCAATATAAGTGGAATGGATTATTCCCCACGCACGTTGATCCAGACTCTGCATCAGACCATGGTTGGCGCCTTGGAAAAATCGGACGGGAATTCTACTCAGGAGCTGTTCGCCGGGACGTTTTCTGAATCTTATCCGTGGCAGTGTACCACCTGTGGCGCCTGCACCCTGCGCTGCCCGGCTTTTGTCAATCCTGTCGATGAGATTGTCGACCTGCGCCGTTACCAGGCACTCACCACCGGCAAGGTCCCCAAGTCTGTTGCCGATGCCTCGCGCAATATGGAACGCCAGGGGAATCCGTGGGGGATTCCCGCTCAAGACCGTTTGAATTGGTCGGAGGGCTTAAATCTGCGCCAGCTTTCCCCAGGAGATGAAGTGGACGTTTTATATTTTGTCGGCTGTGCTTCCGCCTTTGACGATCGCAACAAGAAAGTTGCCCGTTCATTTGTCCACCTGATGCAGAAAGCCAATGTGAAATTCGGTGTTCTCGGTTTCGATGAGACCTGTTGTGGTGAAACCGCCCGCCGGATGGGTAATGAGTATCTCTTCCAGGTCTTCGCCGAACAAAACTTGGAAGCCATGGGTAAGGTCAAGTTCAATAGAATTGTCACCCAATGCCCTCACTGCTTCAATACCCTTAAAAACGAGTATCCACAGTTCGGCAGCAGCTATAAAGTCCAGCACTATACCGAATTCCTGTCCGAATTATCCCTGACCAAAGGCATATCCCCCAATGGAAATGGAGTAAAAGGTAGATTGGCGTACCATGATTCGTGCTATCTGGGTCGCTATAACCAGATTTATCAGGCTCCCCGGGATCTGCTCAAAGAGGCAAAGTTGAATCCGCTTGAGCTGCCCCGTCACGGTGAAAACAGCTTCTGTTGTGGTGGGGGTGGTGGTCAGATGTGGCTCGAGACCGATCCAAATACACGGATAAACCATCGCCGGCTTGCCGAGGTTTTGCAGGTTAAGGCGGATGTCGTCGCAACTGCCTGCCCCTATTGCTTGCTCATGTTCGATGATGCTATCCGTTCCAAAGGTGTTGGTGAGCAAGTCCAGGTCATGGATATTGCCGAGCTGTTGGAAAAGCAGATATCAGGTTGACTTATGTCGTTTAATGGTGAGTTGGGAGGTGCAATTATGGAATATTGGGCTCTGAGTTCACAGGGACACCCGCTGGTGAAGCTTCGCAGCCTGGTAAGGCAAATCTGGTTGGAAAATAACCTGAAGGGTATGTTGGTCAATGTAAATGGGGGCAGTAAAGCCAGGGCAATGCCTCGGTTTATCACTGATGTTGAGCTCATCGATCAGCTGAATCCATTTATTCCGCTCATGGAAGTCAACATCGCCAGATTGATCCCTGGCAAACTCGCCGACAATCCAGGTTCCAGGATTGGTGCCATTTTACGACCTTGTGAAATGCGGGCTTTGATCGAAATGACCAAGCACACAATCCTTGATCTGGAAAATCTGCTTACCATCAGCGTTGATTGCCTGGGCACCCTGCCAGCTGATGAATATCAGTGGCGCCTCGAACGGCTTGAAAAATCCCATTCTACCCACCGCGATAAACCCGTCGCTGCTGTTGATGACCTGGCACATGAAGCCCTGTCTTTCGCCCGCCAGGGTGGGATCATCCCCTATCGCTACCGTACTGCCTGTCAGGTTTGTGCCTCACCTGCTGCCAATCAAGCAGATATCAATATCAACGTACTTGGTTTGCCTATCCGCCAACAAATGCTGTTGTCGATCAATGCTCCAGATACCGCAGGGACTTATCAACTTGAAGAGCTCACCACGGGAATAGCAGATAAAGCGCTCGTCTCCCAGCACGAGCGTATCTTGTCGAAGATGTGTGAACGTCACGCCGATACCATGGAACGCCTGAATGAAAGTTTGGGCAACCTGCTGCCTGCAGATGTGGATGCGGTTATCCACCAGCTGGAAAGCTGTGGTGAATGCCAGGTCTGTATGGACGTGTGCCCAATCGGCTATGTTGATCGTCCCTACCGTGATGCGGAAGGTCATTACGGACGTAAAGACGTCATGCGTTGGCTGGTTTCATGCGCTGGTTGTGGCATGTGCGAGCAGTCTTGCCCCAATCATCTTCCCACTTCGGCGATTTTCGCCCATATCCGCCAGAAGCTTGCCCAGGAATGGGAGTATGTACCCGGCTGTTCTGTGGAGGAGCCATTGCCGGTGATGTAATCCACAATAACTAAACCTGTTATCATTGCATGGCACAAGCTTACTACTTGCCATGCAATTTTAATTTTGAAGGGATTCTCCTCTTGGCGCATCTAACCATACAAGATGCCCAATGATCGTGTTTACCAGATGACACGCACACATCGCACCTCGCAGCTTGAGGCAGCCGGGTCAGATCTAAAGATCGACCAGTTAATCAGGGACTATTATCCCTACATCCACAGGCTTGCCCTATCCATAATCCATGACCAGTTCGAAGCCGATGATGTCGCCCAGGAAACTTTCATCGCCGCCCACCGCACTCTTGCGGGTTTCCGCCATGAATCCAGCCCAAAGACATGGCTGTCAACCATTGCGATCAATGCCAGCCGTGGAAGGTTGCGCAAACGCAAGGTACGCCAGGTGTTAACCAACACCTTGCATGCCTTGCATCTGCTTAAAAACCCACCTGCCTCACCGGAACAGGCTGCGATAAAGAATGAGGCAGACCATAATATCTGGGAAGCTGTGGATGGGTTGGATGAAAAGCATCGCCTGCCGGTGATCTTGCGGTATGTGCATGATCTGACCGTGCCGGAGATTGCGCATGCCCTTCACCTCAGCCAGGGGACGGTCCATTCCCGTCTGCATTATGCTCGGAAAGCATTACACGCTCAATTGGGGCATCTTAATCCGCACGAGAAGGTGTCAGATGAAACCTCATAATTTAATTACTCATCCTCAAGCACATGAGCTGATACATCTGGATTTGGATGCTTCCTTGGATGAAGCTCAGAATATTCTCCTAAACCAGCACCTGGAAAACTGTGCTGAATGCCGTGCCTATGCTGTTGAAATATATCAGCTGGATATCCGCTTGCGGCGTTCCTTGCAGGCACGCTGGCAACAATCCGATCCTGAAGAGGCTAAGTCGGCATCTGCACTCGTAGGTATCCTTCCCGTGGTAAGGAAAAATCAGATGAAGCTCAACCGTGCAAATACCTTGCGAAGTTTGGGATGGGGGGCATTAACCATCCTGCTCATCGCTGTCCTGGCATGGACCCTTAAAACACTCGCCCCTCTTCCTGCACAGGTGCCTGCAGTGGTCAACTCTCCCATTGCTACTGTTGAAGCCTCCCGATCAACCGAGGTCTCATCCGCAACCATCCAGGTGCCGCCGCAAGTCTCCGCCGGTTTACTCCCTGGTAAATGGGTTGCTGCCACCGACTTCGGCGAGCTTATCTTTTCCGTAGGTGATACGGGGAGAGAAATCACCCAAACGGATTACAAGTTCACGGAATGGAGTTGTGGCTCAACCAACCATTCTGGAGAAATTGTCGATGCAGCCAGCTGGTCGATCACCGACAACAAGTTTTCTGTGCTTTCAACTTTCGATCGGGAAGCCATGGTGCACATGCTTGTTAATGGGGCGTACGACCCAACCAGCCAGATGCTCACCGGCACCTGGGAGGAAACGTCTTACGATGTTTCTTGTTCAGGTACCTGGGAAGCCTCTATCCAGGCACAAATAATCGAAATTCTTCCGCCGGTATATACCAGCCAATTCCCGAATGTTAATTTTATATTGCCCTCCGAGCTGCCGTCTTCTCCAGAAAGCCTTACGTTGTATCAACAGCAGCTTTCAGAGGCGGTCACTGCCGAAAGCGCCCGACAGGTCGCCACGCAGTGGGGAGTTGCCGGTGGGGTTTACTCGTCGCCCAGTGAAATGATGAACGATGCCATCTTTGACGTCATGGATGGCGCAAGCTCGATCAGATTCCTAAACTTTCCTGACCAGTTTATCTATTCCGTCGGCTATTCAAGCCCGGATTACGGCAGCGCGTTGATGGATAATGGACCGCTCCCCTCGTTCGATGAGCAGGTGTCCATCGCTGCCCAGTTCCTCCAACCCCTGGGGATTCTCGACCTGCCTTACCGGGCGATGCCGATGGAAACAGAGCGAGGCATGGTGGCATTCATCCCGCTTCTGGACGGCTTCCCGGTAATCCAGGAAATCGGCGTGGACCGCAGCAATATCGGTTGGATCGACGTGAAAATAAATACACCGGGTCAGGTGACGATGGTGGAATATAGTAATAAAGAATTCCTGCCTGCCGGTTCCTATCCAGTCCTCTCCGCTGGGCAGACCTGGGACCGCTTCACCCAGGATGCCAGCCTGAAGCATTCACACTACGCGGTATTGTCACCTGAAGGCGAAAACACATACCAGTCCTGGGTGCATAAGTATCAGCCTGGTCAGCAAGTGGATATCTATGGTTGGATCAACAGCTACCAGCCAGTAAGACTCGAATACCCTACCCATGGTGATGATCAACAATCTGCCTGTCATCGGTGATACTAGCGCAATGGTCCCTGCCAATCAATATGACGTTCAGATGGTTCACGCCTGGGGAGAGATCCAGGGCAGTCCTACCGATGGAATTGCACTGCAGGTCGCCGGATGGGAAGTCTCGACACTTTCCGATGAATTCATCACCGGCACTCTCACCACTGCATCCGGTCAGAGCCAGCTGGTTGCGCTTGACCGAACCTATACCCTGCTTGATCCGCCAACCGGTATCCCCGATGGCACCCAGGTTGGCATCCAGGCAGTCGTCCTTGAAGGCACTCTACCTTCCCTTAACTGGAAGTTCATCGAGACTGGTCAGATTCCCTTCTCCTATGGAGCATCGAGCTCATGCGGTGGCAATGGTGGAGGTGGCAGTGAGACGTCTGACGCTAACTTTGGCGGAGGAACTTTCGCTCTGCTCAACCTGCAAGGTCAGGATAACACCACTGTTCCGCAAGTTCCCCCACCCTACCAACCGGGTGACGAGATCAGTGCAGCTTCAGGCACGCTATATGTCACACAACATATCTACCTGGGAGGAAATACGTCCACCGAAGTGGGCATATACCCTGATCCCTCCTCCGGGTTGAACATGGATTGGGGTTACTCGCTGATCGGTTCATCTCTGGCAGGTATTGACCAGTTCAATAATCTACCCGTCACCATCTGGGGGCAGGTCGACCATATTGATAGCCATATTGTATACATCAGTGTATCTCGTTATGAGCCCGTCTACCCCGGCAAGCAAATCCAGGTTTGGACCGGCACGGAACAAATCCTTACCCTCGATGGACAAGAGGTGGTTTTATTCACCACCTCCGCGGGTGATAGCTACGTGCTCAAATCTTCGGTGGATTATCCGCCTGCCGACGCCAACATCATCGGTCGCCTGGGTGACTTGATCGAGATCGAAGGCTACCTCATGCCTGACCACCAGGTTGGCGGATACCTTGTGCTAAAAGATACTGCCGGAACCACCCAACCCGATGGAGTTGCCGATAGTGCGCAGGTGCAGGTCTGGGACCACAGTCAGGACCCAGCCTCAAATCCAGGTGCGGTGCTCCACGGCACGGTCACCATCGACAATGTTGAGCTGGCTTACGACGCCACCAACCTTGACCGCTGCCAGGCAACCGCAGCAACCGACCCGAACATCATCCCGTGGTTATACGTGCAGCCGATGTGGGTCTTCACAGGTCACTTCGAGGACGGTCGCCGTTTCATCGCCCAGGTCCAGGCCCTTCCCGACGAATTCTTGCAGTAATCTGTTCGTGGAAAATTTTTTGCTCCTCCCCAAATTACCAAAAACGTGTAGTTTGGGGAGGATGTAGTATCTCTCATAATGGATGATGTCCTCACTCCGCTCCTCATCGATCTCCGCCTCTACAGCACGCTATGTTAAGCCTGAGCCTGTGCGCTTACCACGCGAATTGATTTTACTATCAGCTATTTTCTTATCGCACTACTAATCATTTAATCCCTTCCCATCGAGAATTTGCGGCATAAATTTTTCAACCCTTGACTCCCGGGTTTTGGATTGTTTGGGTGCAGAAAAATAAAGAATATATGCTCTCTGCCGTCCCGGCGACAATGCCGTAAAAGCAGTTTTCAAGGCAGGGTTTTCATGTAATTTATTTTGAAATTCTTCAGGAACTTCAAATTCTGTCGTCTTTTTATAATCCACTTTTAAGCCGGCTTTTTCCACTTCAATGGCTTCATTAATATAGGCTTTCAAGATGGGTTCCATCTCTACGATTTCTCGGATATCGGTGAACCGAACCTGGCGCCCCGCCTGCACATTCTTCGTCTGTTGGATCAGTACACCATTGGGATCATTTAACAAGGCACCTTTGACAAACAAAAGTGCACAATATTCTTTAAATACGTGCATTAAAACGATGTTACTCTTCTGAAACGTATAACAAGCAACACCCCACTTCAATTCTTCTTCCAGCGGGCAGTCAAGAAGGATCGCTCTTAATTTCTCCAATTCTTCCTGCCATCTATCGCATTTGCTTATATAGACATCAACCTCAGGATTCATTCTACTCATTCATTGCCCTCTAAAAAAAGTGAACTTATATCTGATAAAAATTTCTTTTACATCTTTGGCTTTGGCTCGTGTTATTCTACCAAAGATTCTCAGGCATCATTCCTCAGCTCACTGCTTTCTTCACCAGTGCGCTGATCCTCGCCTCTTCGGCTGCAGTCAGCTCCTTCAGTGCGAAGGCGACCGGCCACATGGCACCTTCGTCGAGCTTCGCTATGTCGCTAAAGCCAATCGTCGAATACCTCGTTTTGAATTTCTGCGCGCTTTGGAAATGGCACACCACCTTGCCGTCCTTGGCATACGCAGGCATCCCGTACCAGAGTCGCGGCAAGAGGCTCGGTGCACTGGTCTTGATGATCCCATGCAGCCTTGTTGCCATGGCTCGATCCGGTTCTTGCATCTCGGCGATCTTCGCAAGCACAGCACTTTCCCCTTCGGCCTCGCCCGCCTCCGCCTTCAGCTCTTTTGCGCGCTCCTTCATCGCCGCGCGTTCCTCGGCCGTGAATCCACTGACCTTCTTGTTGCTCGCCGCAGTGCTCTTTGTAGCCTTGTCCGTGTCCTTCTTTTCGCTCATAGGTACCTCTCTAAATAAATATTAAATGTAGTTGCAGCATTGTTTTCGACCACCCAAGATGGATGGGTGCTATATTTTAGAACATTGATACTGGACAGTCAAGAGTGAAATTGTCTGAATTGACCTTCGTATGCCTCCAAAAATTTCCTTGACATTTACCGAGATATCCATATAATATGTAGTTAGAATATATATCGTGTAACTACATATGGAGTTGGTATGAACGAAACGGATTACCTGCCCCTCACCGAAACTTCTTTTTTTATCCTGCTTAGCCTGGCTACTTCGCCAAAACATGGCTATGCAATCATTAAGGAAGTTGAGGCGATGAGCAACCAGAGAGTTCTCCTGGCCACCGGCACCCTTTACAGCGCGCTGCGGCGGATGTTGGATGACGGATGGATCACGCGTGTAAATGATAGTACCTCAGATGATGGTAGGCGGGAGCGTAAACTTTACCGGCTAACAGAGCTGGGTCAGCGCATTTTACAAGCAGAGACTGAACGGATTCAGAAATTGGCTGCACTCACTCAGCTGAGAAATGCTAGAGAAGGATGATGAGAGATTCTCAGCAGTATATTCGAATTACTATAGTCCGATTTTATGGATTCCTTCTGCTGCTCTATCCACATCGTTTTCGTACTGAGTTCATGGAAGAGATCAGGGAGATTTTTTTGAAAGTAACCCTTGATGCACAGCAAGCTGGAGCCCTAAGGCTGGTAAGAATTTCCCTAAGAGAATTAATCGCCCTTGTGATTTCAATCATACATGAGCGCATGGATGAGCACCGCTCACTACTGGGTAAATCAATAACATCCAAAAATCGGAGGTGGGGTGTGACAAGCAAATTAGGCACATTAAGCAAATCGTTCATTATTTGGATTGTTGCGAATATTCTTGGAATTAGTGCGGTAGCCGCTTTGCCACTCGTCTTTCCATCCATCACTTCAATTGATAACGGAGTGCTGGCAATTTTTATCATCTCGATACCGATTAGTGTCGCTCAATGGCTGGCACTGCGGACTTTTTCCAGGACCTCGGTATTATGGATCTTCACCATCCCGGTGAGCATATTTCTTTATTTTTTAATCCTTAGGTACATCCCGGAGGGACTTGTAAGTATCGCCGAAAGCGAATCGATAGCAGTATTAACGGCTGCTTACTTGTTAACCGGCTTTATCATCGGGCTGCTGCAGTGGTTAATTCTCAGGCTTCAATTTGCCAGGTCAGCTCTTTGGATGTTGGCCAGTACATTGGGGGTCGGTGTGAGCTTTTGGATCATATTGTCCAGTGGTTTGATCGATCAATCTGGAATCCTAGCCTTCATCGTGGCAATCCTTATATATACCGTCACAACCGGGCTGGCCCTTTCTTGGTTGATCGCTAATCGCACCAGGTCTGGTGAGACTTTACCCGTTACTGGCTAGTTGTTCTATTCAATTGACCGTAATTACTCACCGTGTTCACTTTAACACTTTCCAGAGCCTTAGTTGTAGGTTGGGTTGAGTGCGGTGATCTTCCGCATGAAACCCAACATATTCCTTTTTATCATTGCGTTTATCCCCGCAGGGTTTCGGGGAGCAATCTTCCACTGACAATAATAACCATAAGCCTTATCCCTCTATTCTAGTGGGAAGTTACCAATTGACCTGCTATCTAAAAATAATTAGTCCCCTCTCCACATTTTCCCACATTTGCTTTCTTACCCAAGGGAGCTAAGTCCCGCCTTCCTGGTCGTTGCGGAGACCTGCTGGTGATCCGTTTCCTGCATCTTGGCGATCTTCGCAAGCATGGCGCTTTCCCCTTCGGCCTCGTCCGCCTCCGCCTTAGCTCTTTTGCGCGTTCCTTCATTGCCGCGCGTTCCACGGCTTTGAATCCACTGACCTTCTTGTTGCTCGCCGCAGTGCTCTTCGTAGCCTTGTCCGTGTCCTTCATTTCGCTCAGTGAAACCTCCCTAAATAATGATTGTCAATCATTGCAGCTAAGTTTTCACCCACCTATCGTTGGTAGGTGTTATGTTCTAGGACAATTAATCCAGACAGTCAAAATGGATATTGTCAGAATTAGCCGTTGTTGCCTTCAGGTTGGAAGCAATCTCACCGGCAGGCACTGAGTTGTGCCTCGCGGATAGCGATATGGAACTCGGTCGTCCCGGAGAAAGTGGTAACACCTTGGCAGACCCGCGTTGCCAAACCAGTCATGATGATGTCACCCTCACTCGGGGTGGTGAATGTAACATCGTATGTGCCGCTTGAGCTATCAACACATTCCCTGTCCAGGATGTTATATGTAAAGCTGTAGTTCCCATGGGTGGCGCTGCTGGGCGTGAAATTGGCAATGAGGCCGCTGCTGACGGGTAGCGAGTCCCCTTCAAGCACAATGGGCTGTTCCAGGCTGCAAATATTGCCTTTTGTGAAGTTGGATGCGAAGCCACTGGCATAAGCAATGAAAGCATTACCTTATCCACCACTCTGCTGGGTGGGTGCCCTTGTTGCGGTTTGGATAATAATGGCAATCGGAGTTGATGTGTTGGTCGCCAGTAGCGAAGGCGTGCCCTGGGGGATCATACCAGTCGGACTGGGTGTACTGGTCGCCTGTGGTGGAGGCGTAACCTGAGGATTACTGGTTTGTGCAGTAGTAGTAGCTACCTGGCCGCAGGCCGATAGCAGAACTGCTCCGATCAGAAATAATATGAATGTAAACTTGCTGGTCCTTTTCATTTTTCCCCTTCTGATAATCAGGTATTGATCGTCGGAAGTCGATTAGAGCGTAATGGTTCTCAATCCTAGTGCTCAGGAATTTCTGATTTCACTTCTGGAGGGATGAAATAAGCTTCTGAGCAACAGGGATCACCAAAGCTTTGGGATCGCCGCCTGTGTTGGTCAGTACTGAGATGACGATCCCTTCGGACGGAATAATGGTCAATTCTGACGAGTAACCGCTACCCCAACCTGCGTTACCGACAGCCTTGACTCCAAAACCGTCAGCGAGTTTAGTCTGGTCGATTACCCCAAGCCCGTACGGCCCAACTCCACCCTGAGCTATGTCTTGCCCAAAGTCGGTCATGGCCAGCAGAGACTGCTCCGAGAGGAGATCCCTGCCAAATAGCAGATATCCCCACAGAGCAAGTGCCTCCGAATCGCTAGCCATGCAACCAGAACCATTACCGAAGCTTTCTTCAGACCTGGAGGGCAAGTATCCCCCACCGGTTTCGAGGATATTCGATAGAACCTGCCCTCCCTCAATCGGAAGAGCATAAGGTCCTGCTGGTTTCTCTTCGGGTTGGTACACCAGCGAAGACAAGCGGGGGTCGGAAAGGATGTGAGCCCTGAGTGCAGCCGACACCCTCATCCCGGTTGTCTGCTCGATGACAAGACCTAAAAGCATATAGTTGGCGTCCTCGTAGACAAAATGGTCACCCGGCTGTCTCCGATCCGATGGAACGGTGGCGAGGACTTCCTCAGGTGTCCAATACCGCATCGGATCTGCGCTCACTATAGAGGCAGAAGGTGCTGGATCAGGGATACCGCTTTCCATATGTAGTAGGTTTTTGATGGTGGCTCCATTGGTATCGAAGTGGAAGGATGGCGGTAGATGTTCCGAAACCTGGTCGCTCAAATGCAGCAAACCTTGTTCTGACAGCCACATGATCTCCGACGCAATTACAGTTTTGGTGATACTGGCAATTTCGAATTGCGAACGCACCAGCATTGGATTCACTCCGTCAGAAGTACCTGCCGCCCCTGACCACAACCCGCGATCTGCAGCCAACACGGTCACCGAAATCCCTGGCAGCCCATCCTTGACTGCAGCGTCCAGAATATCCTGCAAGGCATGTGTCGTTGCGTCTGGTAGGGAGTCTGTTGGCAGATCGGGGAAGTGCCCAAGGCTGTACTTTGCCTCAACAGGCGTCGCTGCAGGGAATGCAGTCGTCTTCGCTGCTAGAGTGCTTGGTTCTACAGGCGAAGTACCTGCCTGGCTGCACGCAGCGAGCAAACTTGCAACGATCAGAAATATTATTAATGGATTTTTGCTTTTCTTTTTCATTTTTTCCCCGTTGACATACATATAAGAATGGATAGGCTATAACCACTGAATATATAACACAAATATTACCATATATATCCATATAGGGCAATGAAACAGTGTCTGCGCAACCGATCTGGCTCATAAACCAATGATGCTTTCGCAAAGATTTTCTGGAAGTCGGTTGTATTATTTTCGGCGGAAATGGGTCCTGGTTTAGACGAATTCCACAAGAAGTGGTCACAAAACTGGCCCTCATGGTTTTGAAGGGACCTATTTTTTTCCCACACTCCATTTCAAGAATTATTTAATGGTTCTAAAATGGCGCTCAACTGTTTGGTCACTCATCCAACGATGGCTATATGTGGCGGTGACTTAATTCATATTCCCCATATTAGGCTCCCCTAGCGGGGGATCTTTCGTGCCCTTCGACGAGAACCTGGTCACGTTACCTGCCGTGCTGTCACCTGCCTTTAGGCGGCTTCGGCGGCTGCACGTTTTACGTGCAGTCATGCTTTCCAGCAGCCGCTTAGCCTGCCTCGGCTAATGCCCTCGGATTCGAATCTCCAACAGTCTGAGCCGCAGTCCTGACCTGATTCCTTTATCTGATACAAACGATATATCTGAAGTTCTTCTGTAATGCAACTCGCTGACTCGCAGTGTTCATACACGCGGCTCTTGAATAACTGCCATAAGAGCATCCATCGCAGACGTTTCACATCCCGAATCCCAGCCTGATCAATGGAAACTCTACCGAGCGGCCTTATGTAAAAGTCGAAGTGGTTTGCTATAAAGTACTCTGAGATAAGCTAATGTAATCGATGGTTATTTATTTGATAAGAAGATTTCGTCCCAGTAAAATCGTCCAGATTGGATACAGGATGTATGTTCCTAAATATCCAAAAAATGCTAAATACAGATACCATGGCATAGACTCCATGCTATCAATTCCGGTGAATATTCCTGGAATACCAATCAGGCCAACAGCCATGAACGCACCTACGATAATCCCAAAAATAATCAGGTTGTGTGGTAGCGCGCCACCGCTTAGCATGGAATAACAAAATGCCGCCAACCACAAGCCGATCAGAGCGTATCCGACCCCTGTATACCACCCAGCGAGAACAAAGTCCGTGAAGCCATAAATGATCAGGACTGATCCGACAATGGTAAAGATCGCACCGACCACCGCAAGGGCAAGCGCAATCTGACTCATCAACGGTGACTTCGCATGATGTTCGGCATACAACATCCACGCCAGAACCACACTTGAGATCCCGATAATGGCATTGAAAACATCATTGACCTTGCCAAAGGAATTGTTCACCGTTGCCATCAAGATGAGAAATATCACTGCCAGAATAGCTGAGACTCCTGTTACGATTGCCACCCAGCCGATTAAAGGAGCTGAGAAGTTGCTTATTGTCATAAGTTCCTTTTTCTGTTTTATAGGATTTTCAATACTTTCACCAGTTTTTATCATTCGGCTCTCCCTCTTTGATTAACCTGCAGGATTATACCATAAGTATACCAATCAGACCTTATAAGGATGATATTAAACATCATTTTTCTTCTGTTATAGCACGCAGATATTTAATTCCATAAGTCAACTGGTTTAGTAAATTATGAAATCACCTCAATAGAACTTCGAGATGTTAAAACCTGAACCTATTATGCATGAAAAAAAGGCGAACTGGTTTTCAACCATTTTTCCCATGTTTGTTTAGAGCCTGGTTATATGGAGGGGGTAATAAGACCATTTGGGAGATTGGGGTATAACTCCACTCCCTGGCGATCTGTAGACCCGCTGACTTAATTATCTCGCTGTGCTAGCGATTCATGCAATATTCCATGTCCCCAGGGTGAGGTAGCTCGCCTGATGGATGATATTCTCACCCCAATCCCGATCGATCTCAGGGATCTGGAGAAAATAAGACCTCTTAACGACCTTTTATGATCATTCAGCGGGCACGCATGCGGTTGTTTTTAGCGTTATGCTCGACCTCAGCCAATCCCAACGCTTCCAACAAAGGTGGTACATACATGGCAAATCTTCCCCGAAGACCTTTTTTTAATCCATACCACCCTCCCACAGGGTTATTCACGGAGCGGGCCCATGCCTCCACAGTCCCTTCTGCAGCTGGTTTCTGTTCATCAGAACTGCCGAGCGACATCCAATCACCATACTTCTTAAGCATTGCATGCAGGTCATCAATGCAACGCAATTGATAACTCAGCTTGGTTGTACCTACGATGCAAACCAAAGCTGGTGGATCAGACGTTTCGTCGCGATACATTTTATACTCAGATGTGCCTGGAGGTGTTTGAAGAACCCAGGGATCATCTGATGTGCCTTTACCGATTACTTTTGGTTGAGTCATTTCATTCCTCCTTGAATCCCATAATCGCTCTTTACATCAATGATCAATAACCAAATAGTTATAAGACATTAGATATTTATTGTGAAAATAAGTTACAACGAGGATTTCGCGTGTGCATGAAGCACAAGCGGAGTATATTAAGACCATGCAGGGATTCGCTTAAAATAACTTGGCAAGAATCTGGAATCAATTAGCGTAATGCCAATGATCCATTTGCATGAATGCCGGCATACAGCTGCCTCGGTCATGCGAAGTCTGCGGATTCCTCCGCTCATAGTGTCGAGATACTTGGTCCCTCCCTGGCAATCTTAAGACTCGCTACGTGGACGATATTCCAGAGACACTGGATGAAGCGGCTCGCTTTCCGGATGATATTCTCACTCCAATCCCCATCGATCTTAGGCAAACGAACTGACCGGCTTGGTTCGAGATTAAATATTTGGCTTAACAATCTGGGGGCAATAATTTCTAGAGCATAATTCTACTAAGTAACCAATATAGACCAGCCGACATGAGAGCAGATGCTGGAATAGTCAGCAGCCAAGCTGTGCCAATTTCTCGCGCTACTCCCCATCGAACCTTATTCAGACGTTCTGCTGTGCCGACACCCATGACAGATGAGCTTACTACCTGAGTAGTACTCACTGGACCTCCAAATAATGAGGCACTGATGATAACTAATGCCGATGCCAATTGGGAAGCGAAACCATCAACGGGATGGATTTTATAGAACTTACCACCAACTGTACGAATAAGTCGCATACCACCCAGACTCGTACCTAGCGCGAGCGCTGCTGAACAAATCAGGATGGCCCATACTGGAACAATAAATACATGTAAATATCCTTGGATCATAAGTGCCAGGGTGATTATTCCCATAGATTTTGAGCTATCGTTCGCACCCTGACCTAGTGCTAATGCAACAACACTGATCAACTGGATGCGTTTGAAAAAGTTATTAATCCTTGGTGTGGCAAACCAACTCAGCCGGAAAATCAGTGTAAGGAGAAGCAAGCCAAAGACAAAACCGATCACCGGTGAAATCAGCAACCATATCAGGATAGTCATGAGGCCATTCAGCTGGATTGCTTGCCAACCTGCAGCTATTAGAACCGAACCAACAAACCCACCCACAAGGGAATGAGAATAACTGCTTGGTACACGCAAAAACCAAGTCAGGAGAATCCATAAAATAGCACTGACTAGTGTTGCCAAAATCACCTGTATATTTATTGCATCAGGCGAGACGACATTACGACCGATTGTTCGTGCGACTTTGACTCCAAAAACCAGAGGCCCAAAAAACTCCGCTACAGAAGTTATGCTCAAAGCAACGCGTGGTGAAAAAGCACGCGATGATATCATTGTTGCTATGTTGCTGGAATCATGAATACCAACCAAGAAACTGGCAATAAGCGCTAGTCCAATTACGATAAAAATAATGTACGGCATGGATTTTCTGGTTGCCTTTCTGCGATGTTATCCCAGCGACAATATTAGTTATCGAATTGGTCGCTTCACTGTCACGTCTGCAACATAACTAAAGTGACAATAAACCCGTATATATATAGAGAGTTTGTTGTACGTTCTTAATATGTTATTTTAATTGAGCGGTCAGATATAGTTTCGGATTATACACCCACAGTTCTATTTTCATGCACCTTTGATTGAAAAATATCCTTGATCTGTAAAATCTAGCGAATTTGTAATTGCAAATTATATTCAAATGTCCTGCCTCCAATTTGTCATAAAGGCCGGTCTTTTTTTCCCATAGCCCCTTTAAAAAGTAAATTAATGGCGCTAAACTAATTGATCGTTATTCCAATTTTGGCAATATGTGGGGGTTCATAGAGTAAATACCCCCATATATAGGCGCACCCGGCGGGGAATCTGATGTGCTCTCCATCGAATTCGAACCCACAACCGTCTGATCCGAAGTCCTAGGACTGCTGTTCTACATATTATATATAGTTCCTCACTCTTCCGACTTTGCACTGTTTTTTCCTGTTTGATGATGCCAAAGGTACGTGAACGGTTTTCTCCTCCCCTAATTTCCGCTTCTTGGAAATTGTGCATCCCGAACGCCCTGTTCGGGAGTGAGAGGTCGTGCAAGTCTTTGTCCGGTATATTTTTTTACCGGACGGCGTTCCCTTCAGCTGGGAGGGGGTAGTCTGGATCATCGGACAGTATACTTAGGTTCTCACCGCATCAATGATTTTGCTAACGATTTCTGATCCCGCGGTGAGTAATTACAAATTGGCGGTGGTTTAGTCAATTGAGTCCATAATTCCCATACTATATCAGGATATTAACACCATAATTGCATGGGATCTGCACGCGATAATCATCCGTATGAAGCAAGGAGAGGCGCCCCCTCCTCCCGCTCAAAGTAGGAGAATAAACATTTGTTTACGTGAGACAATATTTTTCTCTGCATTCTTATTAACATTATATTCAACTCGTTATTGGAATGGCTATTCGGCTAAAAAACTCAACTGCCGGACTCTGAGCTACCTGACGTGTCTAATGTACTGAATGGTAGTGTAAAAACCGAATCAGGGGATCAAAGTATAAGGCAAACTTCATACTCGTATGGCTCCCTTGAGCAATTTATTATTTCGGTAAATGTTTACCTACCAATATATGCAACCGAGATCACCCTGATATAAGTCCTGCGAATTTTATTCATCAAATCTTATCTATTTATTTTTTGGTAAAATTGATATAGATTTACAACAAATTATGTCCTACCAGTATCAACCTCTTCTTGAAACCAAACTACACAGACCCCGCCTCCCGCATGACCTTGTACTACGCGAGCGGCTTACGGAACTGCTTGACCACGGTTTAGACCGCCCTCTTACATTGGTCTGTGCACCGGCAGGTTTTGGAAAAACCACATTGATCGCAACCTGGATCGATCGAATGGTTAGCAAGTCAAGGACAATTGGAATCGCGCATGCCCGTCGCCTGGGTATCTCTTGACGGAAATGACAGCGATTTAAACATTTTTTTACGTTATTTCATCGCTGCCCTTCAAACATTATTTGATAGTCCCTGCCAGGAGACTCTGGCTTTGCTTCAGGCACGAGAGCAACCGCCTCTGGCAGTTTTATTTACTACATTGAGCAATGGGATCGAAAAGCTTCCCGAAGATTTCATTCTTGTTCTGGATGACTACCACACCATCCATAACATGGAAATTCACAACCTGTTGGGTGAATTTGTCAGATTCTGGCCAAGTAAGCTGCATCTAATTCTGATCTCACGCATTAGCCCGCCCTTACCTTTGGATCAATTTCGTGCCAAGGGTCTGCTCAATGAGATCCGTACTGGAGACTTACGTTTTTCACAGAAAGAAATTATTGCCTACCTGAGTCATACCCAATTTGCGCTAATGGGTCAGGAAGCCTTGCCCTTTTTGGAAAAGTATTTCGAAGGCTGGCCAGCTGGTTTGCATTTGGCTGCCCTCTCATTGCGTTCAGCTCGCAGCCAGGAATCAGTTTTGAAGGCTTTGGCAGGGGAGAATCCAAATATCACCAGTTACATGGTGGAAGAAGTGCTAAATCAGCAGGTCCCTCAGGTCCAGTCATTTTTGATTGCGTACATCCATTCTCGATCGATTCAGTGCCGCATTGTGTGAAGCCATTATTGGTAAGGTCGAAGGTGCCTGGAATGCACGCGCCTGCCTTGATTGGATCGATCGCTCTGAAATGTTCATCACCCCCCTCGATGACCGCAGGGAATGGTATCGTTACCATCATCTATTCCAGGAGCTGCTGCAACAAAGATTATTCACTGAGCTATCGTCTGATCAGGTAAATAACTTGTATCGCGTAGCATCAATTTGGTTCGAAGAGCATGGATTTCTGGATGAAGCCATGCAATACGCAATAAAAGCAGGGGATCTCGAGCTGGCTGCGCACCAGATGAGTGCCGGGCTGAGAGATGTAATCAACCGGGAGGATCGACCGACGCTCGACCGTTGGCTACACTTAATCCCTGAAGAGATGATCCAACAAAGGCCTGAACTATTAATGCTAAGAGCCTGGTCATTCCAGTTTGCATGGCGATTAAATCTTCAAATGCAACTGCTCCATCAGGTTGAAGAGCTATTGAATACACAGCAAGACGGACAATTATCGGAAAATGAAGTTAAGCTGCTGCGTGGGCAGATCCTGCTGCCCAAGGCACAACACGCTTATTTCACCAACCAACAGACCCTGGCGATTGATTTATGTCAACAGACACTGGCGCTCATGCCTCCTTCATGGACATTTGTCCGTGGTGGAGCCATGATTTACCTCGGTTTGTCCATGCAAGCCAGTGGTCAGGCCTCCGAGGCAGAACAATTGTTGATTGATGAATATGAACGTCACAGAGATAAAAGCGATACGTTTGCTCTTTTTGTGTTACAGACGTTAGGGTTCATCTATCTCAATACAGGTCAGCTAGATAAAACCAGACAGATTATCGAAATCTTGATCCAAGGTGCGACACGCAGTGAATTGGGGCTGATGAAGCTGTGGGGGGAGTGGTTTCTTGGTCTGGTATGTTATCACCGGAATGAATTGGATGCGGCCGAACATTACTTTACCCATATCTATGAAAATCGTTTTATTGCCCAGGTTTCTCCCTATCGCGATGCGGTTGCCGGTCTGGCGATTATCCAGCAGTTGAAGGGGGATAATGATAAAGCCTTACAGATGCTTAAAGCGATCAGCCAGTATGATCTGGAATTAAGTGGAATTGAAGACAATAGGACCCGGTCGCTGCGTGCTAGGTTAATGCTACTCCAAGGGGACACAAAAGGCGCAATAAATTTAATAAACGAAATCACTGGTCCGCCACCTGACCAACCTTTCATGTGGCTGGAGGAATTGCAGGTAACGCGAGCTCAAATACTGATCGCCAGTGATTCTGAAAACAACCAGCATCTTGCACTCCAACTTTTAGATAATCTATACGAGATTGTCGTGCGTACTTGCAACACTCGTTATACGATTGAGATCCTGGCATTACGCGCTCTGGCACTAGATGCCATTGGGAAAACGAACGAAGCCGATACCGAGCTGATCAAGGCAGTTAGCCTTGCACAGTCAGGGGGATTTATTCGGATATTCGTTGTCCTTGGTAGACCCATGCAGAAGATACTCCTTCGGCTGGTGACGCAAGGTCAGGCGGGGGAGTATACTCAACGGCTGCTAGATGCATTTCAAAAAGAAGCTAAAAACCTGGCACCGAGCGAGCGCCTGGTTCAGATGACGCGCCCGCCAGCATCCACCAGTTCTGATCTGGTAGAGGCACTCACTCCCCGGGAGCTGGAAGTGTTGAACTTATTGCGGGGACCATCCAGCATCAAAGAAATTGCTTTTCAGCTCAGAGTTACATACGCAACCGCTAAACGTCATTCCATAAACATCTACGCCAAACTTGGTGCGAACCACCGCTGGGATGCAGTTGCCAGGGCAGAAGAATTGAGAATTCTGCCACCGAAATAACCCCTTATTTAATATTAAATCAGTGTTCTACACCTAAAACACACCTAAAATACACCTTTAGGTGGTATTCATGCGTTCGATAATGCTCTATTATCAGAGTATGCCTATTCCGCCTCCCCGAGAAACATTCTACTTCGATCTCCCGGCAACCTACCGAATTGTTGTACAAGGTAGGATCGCTCCTGAGTTGTCTAACCGCTTGGAGGGATTGTCCATTCGTACAGAGCCTCCACAGGGGGATGTTCCGATCACGACCCTGGAAGGCAAACTAAGCGATCAGGCTGCGTTAGCCGGTGTGCTTAATTCGATCTATGAGCTGCACGTGCTCGTTCTTTCGGTGGAATGTTTGAATATTGCACGGTGATGGAATTGGGTCACCATGCAATTAATATTGTGGATGCCAGAGTTATGCGTCCGAAAATGCACACCATATCTAATTCAGTAATAAGGAGAGAATGAAATGCCTTGTCTATTTGCACTTTTTGCTGGAATGTTCCCACGGATAGCGGATATCTTCATCTGGATAGCTCGTCCTACCATGTTCATGAATGCCTTCAACGATAGATGGCTTTTGGCCAGTCCTGGGAATTATCTTTCTGCCGTTCACCACGCTGATGTGGGCGATCATGTCGTGGGGTGGAGGCCGCGTAGCCGGTTTTGATTGGTTCTGGATCGTCCTGGCAGTATTCCTTGATCTTTCACACTACGCTCACACCGCCTACAACAACCGCAATGCCATCCCAGGTTACACGCCAACTCCCACCCAGCCTGCTGCGTAATATCGTCCAGCGATTTAACCTATCTAACCGTAGCTGTTAGGTTGGAAGAAGGATATACAAAGTGGAGAGACGTACTTCTTCATTCGAGAGGATTGGGATGGGCGGGTTAGACTTACCACCTCCCATCCCGATCCACCTCACATCCATATCAGATTATGTTTTTATTAAAAGGAGAAATCCAATGACATACGGTCCAATCGATTTTCTAGCTCTTGAATTCAAGGGCAACAAGTTTACCGGCGAGATCCTTCCAGCTCTACGCGAGCTGGTGGAAAATAAAATCGTGCGTGTGATCGACCTGGTCATCGTCATGGTCCAGGATGGCAAATATCAGACCCTCGAGCTGCAACAGTTGGACTCCGCAACGATCGCCATGTTCGACCCACTCCAGGTCGAAATCAGTGGAATGATCCAGGTCGAAGATATCATGATGATCAGCCAGGAATTGGAAGACAACACTACGGCTGCACTGCTGATGGTGGAAAACCTGTGGGCGATCAAGTTCGGCGAAGCTGTGCTCAAGGCGAATGGCCGGATGGTGAGGCAAGAACGCATCCCCATGCAAGTAGTGAATGAAGTCATGGAAATGTTTGCCCAGGCCGAATCATCCCCCAAATAAACTAGAAATAATCATAAATAGATTGAGAGGTCAAAATGATGCGAAGAAGAATGAGAAGGAGAGCAGTTGTTGGAGCCGTTGCTACGACCGCGGTGGTAGTTGGTACTGCAGGTGCGGTCTCTCATGGTCAGCAGCAGAAATATGCGAATCAAGATGCAGCTGCGCAGCAACAATATGATCAGGCTTATCAACAAGGTGCAGCCGATGCGCAAGCTCAGCAGCAGGTTGCCCCCGCACCTGTGGAGTATGTGCCTGCCCCTACGCAAGCCGCAGAGGTGGACCTGACCGCCAAGCTCCAACAGCTGGCTGACTTGCATGCTTCGGGCGTGCTCACCGATGAAGAGTTTACCGCAGCCAAGCAAAAACTGCTGGCCGGCTGATCATCGAAAAATCGAAGATAAAGGAATAAACATGAAGGTCATCATCGTGGGTGGTGTGGCGGGGGGAGCGAGCTGTGCAGCACGCTTGCGTAGGCTTGATGAAAATGCGGAAATTCTCATGGTGGAACGCGGGCCGTACGTTTCGTACGCTAATTGCGGACTGCCATACCATGTGGGAGGGGTGATAGAGAAAGAATCTAACCTCCTGGTAGCAACAGAACAGACATTTCGCGAATTGTTCAAAATCGATTGCCGGACGCGCTGTGAGGTTGTGGGGATTTCAGCAGCAGAGAAGACCGTGCAGATCAAGAATCACACAACTGGAGAGATATCTACCGAACGATACGATAAACTCGTGCTTTCACCGGGGGCAGCGCCGATCCGACCGCCACTTCCTGGTATTGACCTTCCTGGAATTTTCTCGGTTAGAACCGTGCCAGATGCCAGGACTATCCGGGAATGGCTCGATCGGGATATTTCGGACCGGTCCGGAATGAACTCTTATACCGGCTACCAGACCGTGGTGAAACCACAAAACGCTGTGATTATCGGGGGTGGATTTATTGGCCTTGAAATGGCGGAAAACCTGATCCACCGAGGGTTGGATGTGACGTTGATTGAGAAGGATGATCAGGTAATGAACCCACTTGACACGGAAATGGCGCATCTCGTCGGACGCTACATGGTCAAGCATGGTGTTCACCTCGAGCTCAATGACAGCGTGGCAGGATTCCAACAATCTGCGAATGGTCCGCTGGAAGTACTCACCAGTTCAGGCAAGATACTTTCAGCGGATATCGTAATTCTGGCCATTGGTGTACGTCCAGAAACAGCATTGGCAAAAATGGCTGGAATCGAGATCGGTCAGCGTGGGGGCATCCGTGTGGACGAGCACATGCGTACGAGTGACCCGGATATCTTCGCCGTCGGCGATGCAGTCGAGGTCAAAGACTTCGTCACCGGGCAGTGGACTCTGGTAGCGCTGGCCGGACCAGCCAACCGGCAAGGCCGCATCGCAGCTGATGTAATTACTGGGCGTGAGAGCAGCTACAGAGGTACTCAGGGTACATCAATTTGCCAGATCTTCGAGGCGGCGATCGCTCAAACCGGCACCACGGAGAAGCTCTTAACCAGGTACGGTGAAACAGATTTCGAAAAAATCTACCTCTACCCGAATTCGCACGCCGGGTATTACCCCAATGCCAAGATGCTGGCGATCAAGGTGCTCTTCCGGAAATCCGATGGACGTCTCCTGGGAGCACAGGTGTTAGGAGAATCCGGCGTTGCCGAGCGGGTCAACGCTTTTGCCATGGCGGTCCAAATGGGTTGTACCATTTATGACCTGGAAGAATCTGAGCTTTGTTATGCACCCCCGTTCGGAAGCGCGAAGGACCCGGTGAACTTCGCCGGGATGGTCGCTGCGGATATTCTGCGTGGCGATATGCCCCTCTGCCAGTGGGACTCTATGGACCATAATTTCCTGCTCGATGTCCGCAATCCCCAGGAGCTTGCCGTTGAGACAGTCCCCGGCGCAATCAACATCCCCCTGCCACAGCTGCGTGCACGCCTGGGAGAATTACCTCGTGACCAGGAGATTCTGGTCATTTGTCGCTCAGGGCAGCGCGCCTATTATGCAACGCGTATCCTTTTACAGTATGGGTTTAAAGCCCGGACCCTGGCAGGAGGGATGTTGTCACGCTCGATGTTGGAGCCAAGTTGACCGGTTGAGGGAGATTATAAAAATGAAAGCAATCACAGTCGAACCCAAAAAGCCCGGGACAGCCCGCTATGAAGATTTTCCCGAACCTGAAGTGAGCGAAGGCTCTAGTGCTCGTTGAAGCCATCGCCGTCGGCGTTTGCGGAACAGACGTCGAGATTGTGGAGGGGAAATACGGCTGGGCGCCTCCAGGCAAGACCCAACTGGTGCTGGGGCATGAATCCCTCGGCCGCGTCATCGATCCAGGCTCAAGCAAATCGCTTAAAAAGGGCGACCTGGTGGTTGGCATCGTCCGCCGTCCAGACCCCATACCATGCCCAAATTGTGCAGTGGGTGAGTGGGACATGTGCACCAACGGTCAGTATACCGAGCGCGGCATCAAAGAAATCCACGGCTTTATGTCGGAACGCTGGCGCACCGAGCCTGAATATGCCATCAAGGTGGATTCATCCCTGGGAATCCTGGGCGTGCTGCTTGAGCCGATGACCGTGATCACCAAGGCATTGGAACAAGTCCAAATGGTTGGCCAGCGTACTTACTGGGAACCCAGAACGGCGTTGGTGACCGGCGCAGGACCGATCGGTCTCCTGGCAGCCCTGCGCTTGTGTACGCGAAATCTTGAGGTGCATGTTCTTGACCGCATCGATAGTGGACCGAAGCCAGCGCTGGTTCGCGACCTGGGTGCAACCTTCCACACCGGGAGTGTTTTGGACCTTGGATTCAATCCCGATGTTATCGTTGAGTGTACAGGGGTCGGATCGGTGATCGCCGACTCAATCCAACAATTGGGCTCTGGTGGGATCATTTGTCTGACGGGAATCGGAGCCGGTGGAGCCACTGGTCGGGTTGTCGCTGATATGGCCTCCGCAGCAGTCTTGAAGAACAATGTAATTGTCGGCAGCGTCAACGCCAACAAACGCCACTGGTACCGAGCGGGCGAAAACCTGGCTCATGCAGACCCAGCGTGGCTTAGGCGCTTGATTACGCGCCGTGAAAAACCGGAGAACTTCAAACATGCTCTTGAGCGAGAGCCCGACGACGTCAAAGTGATCATCCAGTTTAGCGAGGCATGACCGAAAGCTTGAAAATTGATTATCCCTCGGAGGATGTAATGAGCACATTAAATATCGCTCTCATCCAGGATTTTACAATATAAAAGGAATGGTGCAACCGCGCGGGCAATTTTGCGCTCATCAATGTAGTAGAAATTTCATAAATTAGCAGAAAATGAAAGGAGAACTATTATGCCAAGACGAGGAATAGGTGGTCCAGGAAGAGGTGGGCCTGGAAGAGGCCCCGGTAGAGGTCCAGGAAGAATGATGGTGGTGCGCAGGCATCGCCGGATGCGCCGGCGAATGCGCCGAAGAATGATCGTTGGTGGTGCAGTGCTCGTCGCGGCAGGAACCAGTGCCGTTAAGATGAGTCAATCTGAAGTGCAGCAAGTCGAGCAACAAACTGGTCAGAAGGTTGAGAATCTTTCAGAAGAGCAACTGGATGCCGCCATGGCAGATCTAGGCATCGAAGGTCAGGAACCCACCGACCAGGAGATAGCTGCGCTCGAGGCAGAAGAAGATAAGAATCCCTCTATCTGAGATTTAGATTTCAATCCGGGTAACCATATTTATAAAATAGCTACCAGGATTTAGAAATTATTGAAAATAACTAAGAATCCCAAAATATCGCCCAGATTTCAGAAAGGAGATCGAGTTATACGAACTAATCGAGGAAAATGACTGACAGCTGCTGGACCGATCGCACTTAAAAAAAGTAAGCTGCAACCATCGCCGGTCGGGTGATGAGCAACATTGACAAAGAAATAAACGGAGAAAGCAGGTTTTTTCGGTGAATCGACCGCTTGTTTTCTTAGGACACTCATAAGAAAAAGGAGAAAGTAACTATGGGTACAATGATAATCAAAGGCAAGACCATGCGTTCAATAGATGTGGACTGGAACGAGTTCTACTACACCAATTGCCCGCTGGTGTCCCCCAGTAATATTGACCAGGAAATCGGTTGGGTGAAGGAAGAGTTCAAGAAGATCAACATCGCCTACAAATTCCTTCGCTCCACCACCGAGAACGACTGGTACCCGCACTACGTCCACAACCTGGATAACCTGATGCGCTACGGTGGCTGCAACCCTGCCATCCACGTACAGGCTGACGTCCGCCGTACCCGCCTCATTGGTACGACGCATGTTTATGAGGGCGGCTGCATGCTGGTGCGCGCCAGGGACGAGATCTACCGTATGAAAGACCTGAAAGGCAAGAAGATCGGCCTCTCGAAGAGCCTGAACGTCATCAAGAACGACTGGTGGCGCATCCAGGAGCACCAGGGCATCGAGCTGATGCTCATGCTGAACGACATGACCATGGACGACGTAGAGATTGTCGAGTTCCCCTACCCCGATGACTGGTACGATAAGCCTCAGATGCTCACCCCGATGGAGAACCCGTCAGAATTGTGGCTCAAGCGCGACCACAAGCACGACCTGGCCTTCCGCCCGTTGGAGACAGCGCTCCTAAAGGGCATCGTGGATGCAATCTACACCCAGAGCCGGTCCTTTCCAGCATATCCAGGAGCAGACCGGCAAGCTCAAGGCCATTGAGAACCTGGCCAATTACCCAGATTGGACCTTGCAAGGGGCCAACGTCCCGGCTACCTGCACGGTCAGCGAAATAGCATGCAATGAGCACCCCGAGCTGATCGTCACACTCATGAAGGGCCTCATCAAGGTGGGGCGCTGGGCTAATGAGCACAAGCACGCCGCCGCAGCCATCCTTGACAAGCAGACGTACTACCTGGATGTTGAGGACACCTACCGGGGCATCAAGGACGTCGATATGGTGCCAACTTTGTCGCCTTACAACCTGGAAGCCCTGCAGATCAATAAGGACTTCATGCTCAGTCACGGCTACATCGAGCACGACTTTGATGTATTCGAGTGGGCAGCACCAGAATTCCTGGAAAAGGCTGCTGCTGAGCTGCTCGAGGAAGAATGGAAGAAGCGCAGCATGGCCAGGCTCCCGGCGCCAACAACGCTGGAAGACGCCATGACCGCCCGGCTCGGATAGAAAAGTTTTTCCTTGATAGGATTGGGCGGCGCTGCCGCCCAATCCTATCAACAATTATTTTCGGTACAAATGGAGTTGATCTTATGGCTGCAGATGAAGAGACAATCATTCATCAGGGCATCCAGGTGCCCAAGGCAAAGCAAACTTCTCTCGGGCTTTATGTGACATCAAAAGAAGCCTATGAAATGTGGAAAGCTAACCCTGAGTTAGTCAAGGTGCTTGATGTGCGCATGGTCGAAGAGTACATATTTCTTGGCCACGCCGAAGGAGCGTACTGCGCCTCCTGCGGCAATGATCGCTATTCACCAGATTCGACTGGCAGCACCTGCGCTCGGTTTGGGCACCTCATTTATCGGCAGCATCAACACGGCCTGCCAAGGTTACCCGCCCCTAATTCAGATGCTTGGCATGCCTGATGGTTATATTCCACATGGGACGTGCGTAATTGGCTACCCGTCAGAGAGATACCTGCGAATCCCTACGCGAAAACCAGTCGATGTGACCTGGATTTGAGAGCCTTATGTCTTGCGCAGGTATAAAAAAGAATCGGAGAAAAATATGACTGACAATGCAGATACGCGAATGAAGAGACTCGGTTACCGGGCGCCGGATAATATACCGGAACCCGATCAACTCGTGCTAGTCGAGTACGTCTCTGGCGGGCGAGTGGCGATCATCATCCTCAACCGGCCGCATGCCGACAACGCCGTCACGACAGAGCTGGCTGCACAGCTGGTCGAGGTACTCGAAACCATCGCAGCGCGTCCCTCCGTGCGCTGTGCCATCTTGACCGGCTCCGGTGATAGAGCCTTCTCAGTTGGCGGCGACCTATACCAACGCAAGCAGATGACAAAGGAGCAATGGCTGCGCCAGCGCCTGGTCTTCGACCGTGTCCTCTACACGATACGCCAGTTGCGCCGGCCCATTTTCACCGCAGTGAACGGGATGGCCTATGGTGGAGGCTGCGAGATGGCTATCAGCACGGACTTTATCATCGCTTCTGAGGAAGCCGTCTTCGGCCAGCCCGAAGCGATAGTAGGATTGAGCGCGGGTGGCGGCTCGCCGGTCTTCCTTCCTCGTGTTCTCCCGCCTGGAAAGGCGATGCAGATGCTGATGACTGGGGATCCAATCACCGCACGCGAGGCATATCGGTTGGGTATGGTCAATGAAGTCCATCCCAAGGCCAATCTTATGAGTGCGGCACTCAGCATTGCGGAGAAGATCGCAAACAACTCGCCTACGGCGGTGCAGTCTGTCAAGCAGTCTGTTCAAATGGGGCAGGGCGAAACTGTCGAACAGGCAGTAGCGATAATGATGAATCAGCACTGGCGCTCCGTCGTTCATTGTGATCGTAGTCAGGGAATCCTTGCCTTCACCGAAGACCGGGAGGCTGAGTATCCGGATCCTGACTTTTGATTCCAGACCCCACCGAAGTAATGAGGCATTGAAAACTGTCCGTCGTATTGAAATTAATAAAAAAAGGAGATGATCTTATGGCTGCAAATGAAGGAACAATCATTCATCAGGGGATACAAGTAGTTCCAGCAAAACAAACTTCTCTTGGGCTTTATGTGACCGCAAAAGAAGCCTATGAGATGTGGAAAGCCAAACCTGAATCAGTCAAGGTGCTCGACGTACGCATGGTCGAAGAGTATGTATTTCTCGGCCACGCCGAAGCGGCGGTCAATGTCCCGGTGGCTTTTCCAAAATACCAGTGGCAGGCTGACAAGCGCAAGTATGGCTTTGAGATGAACCCTGATTTTATAGACCACGTCAAGGAGGTGTTCAAGCCCGACGATACCATCGTTGCCATGTGCCGCTCTGGCGGGCGTAGTGCCTTCGCCATTAATATGCTTGTCAAGGCGGGTTTTACGAAGCTATACAACATCATCGATGGCTTTGAAGGCGATACGGTCAACGATCCCGAGAGCGTGTATTACGGGAAGCGCATGAAGAACGGCTGGAAGAACTCCGCTCCCTGGACCTATGATCTCAATCCATCCAAGGTCTGGATTCCCACGGGAGAAGAGCTGGAAAAACTGCGCAGCACTCTGGATATTTAAATCGGGTCCTGTTTTCTGGTATTGAGCCGTGTATGTCTCACTTAGGCTTACGCGGCTCGGACTCGAATGATGTTTTCATGAGAAGGAGACATGTCAATGACAGCCAATGAATTATTTACCATTATCGCCCAGATTTCCGGTCTGCTGGGTATAGTTTGCAGCATGCTGGCAATGGGTTTGGGACTGACCCTCGCCCAGATTATCCAACCGTTGAAAAATGTTCGTCTGGTGGTGCTGGCACTGCTGGCGAACTTCGTGCTGGTGCCTGCGCTCGCCTACGGTATTACCCGGATCATCCCGCTGGATGAACCGCTGAAAATCGGGTTGATCATCCTGGCCACCTGTGCAGGCGCGCCATTCCTGGTCTTGGAGGCGAAAGGCGCCAAAGCTAATATGGCTGTTGCAGTGGGGGTGATGACCCTCCTGATGGTCGTGACCATTTTCTATCTTCCCGTGGTCTTGCCGCTGCTCCTGACTGGCGTTGAAGTGGACGCGGGGGCGATCGCTCAGTCGCTAATCGTGCTGATGCTGATCCCGTTGATTCTGGGTTTGTTGGTCAAGGCACACTCGCCCGACACGGCTAAAAATTGGGCACCGGCAATGAACAAGATTGGTGCCCTGGGAATCGTGACCCTGCTGGTGGTCGGTCTGGGTTTGAATCTAGCCAACGTCATCAGCCTGATTGGAACCGGTGGTTTCCTGGCGCTTCTGCTCTTCATCATTGGTAGCCTGTTAATCGGTTTTGCGGTTGGCGGCCGCGACGCAGGTGTCCGCACTGTGATGGGCTTGGGCACCGCCCAGCGCAATGTGTCGGCTGCTATTCTCATTACGCTACAAAATTTTTCTGGCACGACTGCAGTCCCGTATGTGCTGGTGGCGGCTATCCTCATCCCTTTGATCTTACTACCTCTCGGGCGCTGGTTGGGCAGCCGCGCTGTGGCACCGGCACCCGTAGAAGCACCGGCTACGCCGCCTGCTGCGTGAGACACACAACCCGGCAAAAGCTTGCCATGTGTTAAAATCAAATATGGTATTTAATAGGAGCATGGACACGACTAGGGTGACCGAGCTTGTGTTATATCCCTATAGCTGCGAATTTGCACAAGATTCTTAAAATTGTCTTGGTTGAGACCTAGACGCATACATGGTTTAATGGGAAAGAAGGCAAGGAGTCGATATGGAGAATGTATCCAAACCGCAATCGAAATCGTTGGCACGCTTCTTTCCAATACTAGGTTGGCTGCCCAAATATCAACGTACCTGGCTGCGTTTTGACCTAATTGCAGGGTTGACCGTTGTCGCGTTATTAATCCCTGAAGGCATGGCTTATGCCCAGATCGCCGGGATGCCACCCCAAACCGCCTTCTATGCCGCCCCGATTGGCCTGCTGGCTTTTGCTATTTTTGGCACTTCGCGCCAGCTGGTGGTGGCTGTTTCTGCCATCATCGCCACCATGTCATTTGCTACCGTCAGCCTGATCGCGCCGCCAAACACAACCGAATTCTATCTGCTGACTGCCGCTCTCGCAGTATTGGCAGGTCTGATTGCGATCCTTGCCGGGTTACTAAAACTCGGTCGCGTAGCACAATTCTTCTCAGATTCAGTCATGGTGGGTTTTATTACTGGCCTGGCGCTCGTCATCATGGTAAAGCAGCTGCCCAAGATCCTGGGCATCGAAGGCGGGAGTGGGAACTTCTGGGAGCGCCTCTACGACATCATCATCCACCTGGCGGATACCCATCTCCCAACCCTGATCACCGGTGTGGTATGCCTAATCCTGCTCTTTGCCCTGGAGCATTTTTTCCATAAAATTCCCGCCGCATTAGTCGCCTTGATTTTCGGTATCGCCTTTTCGGTCATATTTGGGCTGGAAGCACGTGGTGTCGAAATCGTGGGAGCGATTCCAGCGGGACTGGCGCCACCGCATTGGCCGGAAGTGGGACTGCAAAATTGGTGGCTTCTGTTTCCCGGTGCCCTCGGACTGGCCCTGGTCAATTTTGCGGAAGCCATCGGCCCTACGCGTGCCTTTGCTGCCGCTCATAAGTATGAAGTCAATGTGAATCAGGAGCTGGTTGGATTGGGTGCAGCGAACCTTGGAGCAGGTTTATTCCAGGGCTTCCCCATCGGCTCGAGCCTGTCAAAATCCGCAGCCAATGACCGGGCAGGGGCACGCAGCCAGATGTCGAGCATCATTGCGGCAGGCGTGACCATTATCGTGGCGTTGTTTTTTACCCAATTCTTTTACGCCTTGCCTGAAGCAGCGCTGGGGGCAATTGTGATCATGGCAGTATCGGGCATGGTCAAAATTGGGAAGCTGCAGCATTTATATAAGGTACGCCGTTCTGATTTCATCCTGGCAATCGTGGCATTATTGGCTGTATTGACCTTTGAAACACTCGAAGCATTGCTCATTGCGGTGGTCGTCTCTATATTTGCCCTGGTATTGCGCGCCAGCCAACCCAGGCTTGCCATATTAGGACGCGCCCCCAATAGATTGGAGTTCAGTGACGTTCACCGCCATCCCGATAACAAAACAGTGCCGGGTTTGCTGATCGTGCGACCTGAGAATGGCCTGTTCTTCGCTAATGTTGCTGGGATAAGGGAAGCGATACTTGCAGAATTGCAGTCTGCCACAGTGCCAGTTAAGGCAGTGTTGCTGGATTTGGGTGCCACGACCGACCTGGATGTACCCAGCGCCGATATGCTGGACACGCTCCATGAAGATCTATCCAGTCGCAATGTGCGCTTCATGTTGATGCGTATGATCACGCCCGTGCGCCAGATGCTTGAGCTTGCCGGTGTGATGGAGAAGATCAATCCACAGGATGTATTTATCGGTCCAGTAGAAGCCGTCTTGGATTATCTTTCTAGCCAATCCGATGACGCCGGTATCCAGGAGTTGTTTCGGAGTGGAGCAGATTCAGTACGCAGCCTGCTGCGTGCGAGCCTCGCCACCTCCCCCCTTGACCGCCAGGCTGCTCTTGGTGAAATCAGCGCGAGCCTGGACAAAGAGATGAAAAACAACGAATTGAAGGAAGAGTGACAGATCTCCTTACTGCTTGGCGGATGGAGGAGACAATAAAAATACAGGAGCATACCTGAGTTTAAGTAGACCTTCAGCGAAACGTATCATAGGCTAAAAATAATTGATTTGATAATGCTGACCTTCTAAAAGGAAATAATCTCACCAGGATTAGTATATATCGAAAGGAAGGTGAACCATCCAAAAACCGACTACTCCAACAAACGGGATCAGGCGCTTCATCCCTGGCCTTGCCCTCTTTACTAACCTGACTCCCACGTTACTCCGTACTGAGTTCATTGTAGCAATCACAGTATTTGCGGTGCTCGTGCCTTCTTCCATGGCCTACGGTGATCTGGCTGGAGTCACACCCGTTGCCGGCCTGTATGTTGCCCTGGGTGCCATGGTGATGTATGCCTTGTTTGGCACCTCAAAACAGGTTATCACGGGGGCGGAAGCCACGACAGCCATCCTGACCGCTACCGCCGTCGCACCTTTAGCAGCCGGCGACCCTGTGCGCTATGCGGCACTGGCCGCCATGACGGCTTTACTGGTTGGTGTGATTGCACTCCTTGCCCGGGTGGCTAAGCTGGGGTTCATCACCGACTTCCTTTCCAAACCCATCCTGGTTGGCTATATCTTTGGAGCAACGCTGATTGTGATCGGCAGCCAGCTTGGTAAAATGTTCGGCATCAAGCTGGAGAGCGACCAATTCTTCCGTCAGGTCGCCGAGCTTATCAGCCGCCTCGGCGAAACGCACCTGCTCACTTTTGCCATTGGCATTGTCTGCATAGCAGCGCTGTTCCTCATGCGTCGAATCAGTAAGAAACTCCCCGGTCCTCTTGTCGTTGTCCTGATAACGATAATCCTCTCTGTTGCCCTTGGCTGGCAAGCCAAGGGCGTGGCGGTTGTGGGCGCCGTACCGGCTGGGTTGCCCCGTTTGGCTGTTCCAGCTGTTACCGCACAAGATATCCTGGCATTACTACCCGCAGCTTTGGCGCTTACGGTTCTCATTTATGCTGATGAAGTCCTGACTGCACGTGTCTTTGCCGGTCGTCACAGCCAAAAGATCGATGCCAACCAGGAATTCGTCGCCATCGGTATGGCTAATATTGGCGCAGGCTTCCTCACCGGGTTTCCTGCCGCACTCAGCGCCTCGCGCACAGCAGTTAACGATCAGATGGGTGGCAAGTCGCAGTGGGTGGGGATTTTCGCTACAGCACTCACCATCATTTTCTTATTATTTTTGACACCTCTGTTGGCTCCCTTGCCTACCGTAGCTCTGGGCGCGATCATCATTGTTGCATCCATCGGGTTGATTGACATCCCTGCCTTTCGTTATTTACGTACGGTTCGCCGGACTGAATTTTGGTTGGCTGTGGTAACCGCTTTCGGTGTACTGACGGTTGGCGTTTTACAGGGCATTCTCGTGGCAGTGGTTTTGTCATTGGTCAATGTCATCTATCACATCTCGCGACCTCACGACGCACTGCTAGATGACGTGGATGCGAGCGGTGGCACGGTCTATCGAGGCGTTGCCGATAAAGAAACCGCTCTGACCGAGCCTGGACTGATCGTCTACCGCTTTGATGCACCCCTCGTGTTTCCGAATGCCGCTTACTTTACCGAGCGCCTGGAAGAGTTGATTACCAACGCCGGTGAAGGTTTGAAATGTGTCATCCTGGATGCAGAACCCATTAGCGATTTCGATTCTACCGCCGCAGAGGCACTGGAAACCCTGGATGCAGATCTGGATAAGCGGGGAATCGAATTATGGATTGCTCGTGCAAATTTGCCGCTGCGTGACCTCCTGCAAGTGACAGGGTTAACTATTAAGATTGGCGAGGAAAACATCTACCCATCTGTTCGGGCAGCCGTACTCGCTTATCGTACCCACTTTAATACAAACAGAATCTAATTTAAAGGAGAATGATTATGGCACTTAAGATTTACAAAGATGGAAATCCGTTTACCGGCGTCATCGGACGCACCACAGAAGAGTCATCGCCAGCTTGGCCGGAGGCACCCCGACCGCCGGAAGGTGCACCCAATGTGCTCTTCTTCGTGCTGGACGACGTCGGTTACGGCCAGCTATCCAGTTTCGGTGGGCTGGTAGAGACGCCTGTGCTGGATAGCCTGGCTGCCAACGGCTTGCGCTATAACAACATGCATACCACGGCATTATGCTCGCCGTCACGTGGCTGCATCCTGACGGGGCGCAATCACCATTCGATCGGGTTAGCCTCGATCACCGAGACCTCCACCGGCTACCCCGGCTACAATGGCATTCTGCCCTTCGACAAGGGCATGCTCAGTGAGATACTGCAGCAGAAGGGTTACAACACTTTCTGTGTTGGTAAGTGGCACCTGACACCCCCAGAGCATACCACGGCAGCCGGGCCTTATGACCGCTGGCCTCTCGGTCGTGGTTTTGAACGCTACTACGGTTTTATGGGTGGTGAGACCAACCAGTGGTTCCCCGAATTAACCTATGATAACCACGCCGTCGAACAGCCCAAACAGCCCGAGGAAGGCTACCACTTAAGCATCGACCTTGCGGATAAAGCCATCGAATTCCTCCAGGACGCTCATGTTACCGCTCCCGATAAGCCCTTCTTCCTGTACTATGCCACCGGTGCTGGTCATGCACCTCACCACGTGCCCAAGGAATGGGCTGACAAGTACAAAGGCAAGTTTGATATGGGTTGGGACAAATTCCGCGAGTTAGTCCACCAGCGTCAGCTCGAGATGGGTATCATCCCACCCGGCACTGAGCTTTCACCGCATGATCCCGACGTGCCCGTCTGGGAAACACTACCGGACGACACCAAGCGGTTGTTTTCCCAATTCATGGAAGTCTATGCCGGTTTTGTCAGTTTCACCGATTATCACTTTGGGCGCATCCTCGACTTCCTCAAAGAGATCGGCGAGCTGGATAATACCCTGATCATCGTCATCTCCGACAACGGCGCCAGCTCAGAGGGCGGACCGGTGGGCTCACTCAACGAGATGTTTTTCTTCAACAACGTTAAGGAATTAACTGAAGATAACCTCATGATGATCGACAAGCTGGGCGGCGTTGAGACCTGCAACCACTACCCCTGGGGCTGGACCAATGCCGGCAACACCCCCTTCCGCCGATGGAAGCGCGAAACCTACCGGGGTGGTACAACCGACCCGTGTATTGTTTCATGGCCAAAGGGTATAACTGCGCAGGGTGAAATTCGGAAGCAATATGGGCATATCATCGACTTCGTTCCAACCGTTCTGGAAGCCCTGGGTGTTGAACCACCGCAGAGCATCCGCGGGGTGACCCAGGCGCCTATTGATGGTGTGAGTTTTGCCCACACATTCAATGATGCCAAAGCTCCCAGCAATCACCACACCCAGTACTTTGAGATGTTCGGTCATCGCTCGATCTACCACGATGGCTGGCGGGCAGTCTGCCCTTGGCCAGGTCCGAGCTTCACCGAAGCTGCCAAGAATGGACGCAGATTCGGTTCCCCGATCAACAACCAGGTACTTATCGATATCGAATCCCACGATTGGGAGCTGTTCCACATTGATGCAGATTATTCCGAGACTCACAACCTGGCCGCTGAGAATCGCGACAAGTTGATCGAAATGATCGGTCGCTGGTGGGCGGAGGCGGGAAAGTACCAGGTGCTGCCGATTGATGGCAGCGTCCTCGAGCGCCTTAACGCGGATCGCCCAACGATCGCCAGGCCAAGAAATAAGTATGTTTTTTACCCGGGTGGCTCACCGGTTCCGTTTACTGCCGCGCCCAGGACCTACAACCGGCCATGGAGCATCACAGCTGATGTAGTGATTCCAAAGGGCGGAGCAGAAGGAGTGCTTCTGGCCCAGGGAGGCTTTACAGGCGGATATACGTTCTTTGTCAAGGACGGGAGGCTGCACTTCCTTTATAACTGGCTTGGTCATGATAAATTCTGGCTGCATTCTAATGAGACCATTCCTGAGGGTGAAGTTGAGTTACGCTACGAGTTCGAACCCACTGGGAAACCCAATGTGGCTGAGGGGAAAGGCGTGCCGGCGCGTGGGCAGCTCTACATCAACCGCAAGCTGGTTGGCAGTATTGATATGCCTTTCTCGATTTTGAACATGTGGGGAACAGAGGGGCTGACCTGCGGCTATGACGGCGGCGACCGCGTGGCTGCAGAAGACTATAGCGATCTGTTTACCTTCACCGGTACCATCAAGCGCGTCACGATGGACCTGTCTGGCGAGCTCATCCCGGATAGTGAAGCTGAGATGAAGATCGCCATGATGCGACAATAAATCATAGTTTTGGTCTCAATTACGTCAAGGGGGCTGCCCCAACTACTTTTGTGACAGCCCCCCACTGGATAATTTTCTTGTGACTCGCTCTTTTGTCGAGAGGTATTTATATGTACGGTGACACTATTCTGACCAGATCAAGGCTAACTACCCCGCGCGCTGCAGCCATTGCAGGCATCCTGTTTTCCCTGTTGCTGATCACCAGCCTGGTGCTCGTGCGGATTTCAGTACCTGCTTACCCGCAAGACGCTGGAGAGTGGCTTTCTCGCTATTCGGGAATGGTTACACTTGCCCTGAACCTCGTGCCGTTCGCAGGGATTGCTTTCTTATGGTTTATCGGCGTGGTGCGCGACCGCCTGGGTGAGTCAATGAAGACCGCTTCTTTGCCACTGTGTTCCTGGGCAGTGGTCTCCTTTTCCTGGTCATGCTGTTCTCCTCTGCGGCGGTAACAGGTGGCATAATCAGCATCTATGGTTCTTCCCCCAGTAACCTGATATCTTCAGGCGTATACACTTTCGGTCGCACCCTGACCTACGAGCTCATGACGGTTTATACGATGAAAATGGCGGGCGTGTTCATGATCTCGACCTGCACCCTATCCTTGCGCACCGGGATCTTCCCGCGCTGGATGGCATACCTGGGCATGTTGTTAGCATTGGTTCTGTTGCTTACTATTACCTTAATCCCTATCGCCCCGCTATTATTTCCACTGTGGGTGCTATTAATCAGCGTATACATCCTGCTGGCAAATTTGCGGACCTCAAAAGAGAAGCCGGTCCCTGCTCATTCTGGCTGAGGAAGAAACGCCAATCGAAACACTTATGCCAAACGAAGGAACTGATTTAACCGCAATTAAAAACGAGTTTGCAGGGTTGTGTCTCTTGTTGGGAAATATTTATAAAAATAGCTGTAAGAATATTCCTGATCCTGGTCTATTGGGCTATCCCTGTCGATCGGAGAAATCATGATTGATCCGCATGCAAAATTAATGAATTATCTACGCCTGATGGCACTGGTTGTCATTTTAGGCGTTGTGAGTGCAGTTATTACGTTTATTTTTATTACCCTGGTGAATAAGATTACAGGCTTGATATGGGACCAAGCGCCATTCGCTATTGGACTGGATCCCCGCCTGTTCACATTTATTGTGTGCGTAATCGGCGGACTTCTGGTTGGGCTGTTGGTCAAGCTATTCGGCGACCATAACGCCATTTTCTCTGAGCTGATGCAGGAGTTTGGTAAATCAGGGCGCTTTGACTACCACCACGCACCGGGGATTGTGGTTACATCATTTGTCTCCCTCATATCTGGCGCTGCCCTGGGTCCTGAAGCAGCACTTGCGGATGCTTGTGGTGGTTTGGGGACGTACACAGCAGATAAACTCAAGCTCAACGAGCAAGAGACACGCACAGCAAGCTTCGGTGGTCTGAGTGCCATGCTGGCAGCCTTTATCACCAACCCGTTTGGCGGGGCACTGCTTAGTTTAGAGTCAGCCCAGGGCGGTGTCACCGGTGCATTGCTATATTTTTGGACCCTGTTTCCCACCCTACTGGCGTCCGCGGTAGCTACCACCGTTTTTGTTGCCTTAACTGGCAGTTTTATGAGCCCCCTATACTCGTTTCCCCAATATGTACCCGTTGTTAAAGATCTTCTGGTCGCTGTGCCGTTCGCCTTGGTCGGCAGTATAGCTGGCGTGCTTTTTACTCTTGTGTTTAAATGGCTGAGAAAGGTGATGCAGCCGATGAAATCTCACGTCGTATGGCGTGGGTTGATCGGCGGGGTGGGTATGGGTATCATCGGAGTGCTCTTACCATTAACCCTTTTCTCCGGCGAAGAACAGACCAGCGAGCTGATCGCTCAAGCGGCTGAGATTGGGATTTTGATGTTGGTCGTACTGGCCTTTGCGAAACTTTTCGCCACCTCATTACTGCTGGCGACTGGTTGGAAAGGTGGGTATGTCTTTCCAATCATGTTTGCCGGGGTTGCCCTGGGAATGGCGGGCCATCTCGTGTTTCCTAATACTCCCATTGCGGTAACAGTTGCCGCCACGCTGGCGGGTGCGCTTGTGGCGGCTCTGAGGGCACCATTATTTGCCGCCCTTTTCACCCTGTCTTTGGTGCAAGCTGAAACGGCACCGGTAGTTGCAGTCGCTATTTTAATTAGCGCCTTACTGGTAGCTCTACTGGCGTTGCGTGAAGCCCAGAAAGCACGCAATTCAGATCAGGCAGATATGAAGAATACAACTGTATAGTGTATCCGATTAATATATTTTGAAATTAAGATAAGTGATTCGAACTAATTTATATCGGGTTTGAGGAGAAGACAGCATGAATAATGGACCTGGACGATTGGTAATATATCTGGTCGCATTCGCCAGTATTTTCGTGGTTTTATTTGGGATCCGCGCATCTGCATCTATTATTAACCCAATCCTGCTGGCGGCGGTCATCACCATCACGGTTCTACCTGTACCCGGCCGCCTGAAGAAGCGCGGCCTGCCAGGCTGGCTATCGCTGGTTCTGACCATTTTGTTGGTTGTCGGCCTCTTACTCTTGGTTATCGCCACAGTCTTTTTCTCAGTTACCAAGCTATCCACCGAGCTGCCGGTTTATATGGCGGAGGGTACAACTCAAGCGACTGAGGATCTTTCAGCGACCGGAACTACGACGCTAAGTATAACCATCGATTCAATATCAAGATCCCTAGGTCCAATCGCGCAAGGTTTCTTGACCGGCATTTTGAACGTACTGGTTACATTTGGTGTGGCTCTCTTCATATTCTTTTTTATGATCAGTGCTGCCCTGGCCTTACCCACCCCCTCCCGCATGGGCTTGGATCCTGGCTCGTCAATCATCACGCGCATAAGTAAACTCACCGAGGATATCCGCAAGTATATGACCGTCCTGACCGGGATCAATTTCCTGGTAGGCTTGGGTGATGTCATATTCCTCCTGATTATGGGAGTTCCTTATGCTTTATTATGGGGATTACTGGCGTGGTTCATGGGTTATATCCCTTCGATCGGCTTCATGATCGCCTTGATTCCACCAGTGCTTCTGGCATATGCCATATACGGCCTGCCAACCGCGGTAATTGTGGCCATCGGGTACATCTTGATCAACGGAGGTATTCAGAACTTCATCCAACCAAAGATCATGGGGCAAAATTTAAAAATCTCACCCCTGATCGTTTTTGTTGGATTGTTTATTTGGGGATATCTGCTGGGTGGGATCGGGGCTATTCTGGCGGTGCCCATGACTATTCTGGTGATTATAATCATGGAGAATTTCGAAGGTACGCGCCCCATTGCAATCCTGATGCGTTACACAGGTGAAGAGAAGAAAGAAGAAAGGGAGGAAGCAGCGAAACACGTGAAAGGCTTATGGGGCAAAGCTAAGGAAACGATCAGCTCTAAGAAAGGACCAGACGACACTGCTGAGTAAGACCACTATATCTATACGCATAGTCTCCAGTGTGATTTGATATATAGCTATTGAGCAATTGCCGCCTAAGGAGTGACACATGAAGACCCGGAAAATGAGAAGAGTTACAGCCCGCTACCAATGGGATCGATTAAGAGTAAGCTTTTGGTTCGCCCCTTTGGTCATGGCCATCGGAGCGGTCTTTTTAGCCTGGGTGATCTATTATATCGACGGTCTAATACCTAATTCTCTCTTGCAGAACAGCCGACTGGTTCTCTCAGGTACACCCGGAGAGTTGCGCACTGCCCTGATCGGTATGGCCTCCTCCATCCTGGCGACTGCCGGAGTAGTTTTCACTCTGCTCACCCTGCCGCTTTCAACCGTGGCTGCTCAATATGGCTCTCGCTTGCTGCGTGTCTTTCTGGGTGACCGCACTACCCAACTTGTTTTAGGTACGTTTGTGGCAACATTTGTCTATTGCGTTGCAGCTGCCCTTTCTATACTTCCGACACAAGTAGAGCCAAATGGGCCCCAGCTTACTGTAACTTTTGGATTATTCTTGATGCTGGCAAGCTTTGCCTCGCTGATATTGCTCGTCCAGCATATCAGCACCATGTTGCAAGCCCCAAATATCGCCGCGGCAGCCGGTGCTGAGTTGCGGGATGTGGTCCTTGCCGAGATTCCCGAAAATGTCACCGGAAGTGATGATGGTAAAGATGGATTAAAAAACCTCCCCGCTTCTTTAACGGAAGCCGATGGTTACCTGGTTCGGGGGAAGCAAGCTGGCTCTATCCAGTATATCGATCCACAATATCTACTATCCCTGGCGCAGGAGCATAACCTGGTGATTCGCCTGTTACGCAAACCGGGTGATATCGTTTGGCGGGATGAGCGCATCGCCTTGGTTTGGCCTGCCAAATTGGTGGATATGGAAGTAGATAATCAAATTCGTAATGCCTTCCGTATAGGAACTGGCAGAACGCCGACCCAGGATGTTGCTTATGCGGTCAATCAGCTGGTTGAAATGGCGGTACGCGCCATGTCACCAGCTATCAATGATCCCTTTACAGCCATGACATGCCTTGATTATATTGGTGAAGGGCTGGCGCTTTTCATCAAGCAAGGTGAAAGAAGTTCGTGTTATTATGACCAGAACAATCAGCTCCGATTAATTTTGGGGCCGGTCACCTTCCCCAATCTCCTCGATGGTGCTTTCGATATGCTCCGCCACGCCAGCTGCGACAATGCCACTGTCCTGCTTCATATGTTGGATGTGATCGAAGCAGTTGGTAAGGAGGTGCGATCGGTCACAGTATACGAGGAGCTGCTTCGCCATGTAAGAATGATTGAGAAGGAAAGCCATGCCGGCGAGATAATTGATCCGGATAGGGAACGAATTTCCACTCATTGTGACCAAATGGCAGATTATTACAACTTGAAGATTTATGAGTCGAAGGTGGACACATGAGGGTAGCACAATGATTGCCAGCCTGACGAGAACCAGTGTTTTTTTGATTTTATCGAATCCTATTCAATCGTATAATCATTTTTAGAGGTCAAGACAACTTTGAAAAGAACCAAGCCAACTCGGGTACCGCGAGCAAAGATGGTTTCTTCAAGAACACCTCAGGCGTTCAACCTCCTGGTTAAGCCTACAGGGGCAGTTTGTAATTTGGATTGCCAGTACTGCTTCTTCCTATCGAAGGAAGCGCTCTACCCTGGAAGCCACTTTCGCATGACCGATGAGGTACTAAAAATCTATCTCCGCCAGCTGCTTGAAGCCCAACAAACATCCGAGTTTAGCATTAACTGGCAAGGTGGTGAACCCACTCTGATGGGGTTGGACTTCTTCCAACGTTCTGTAGAATACGTTGAAAAGTATAAGCAACCCGGTCAGCTGCTGAATTATACAATCCAGACGAACGGCACAAAAATTGATCACGACTGGGCAGCTTTTTTTAAGGAGCACAATTTTCTGGTCGGCTTGAGTATGGACGGGCCAAAGGAAATTCATGATATCTACCGAATAAATAAGGGTAGGCAGGGAAGTTTTGATCAGGTAATGAATGCCTGGGAGTTGTTGGTGCAACTCGGTGTGGAGGTCAACATCTTATGCACCATAAATGCTGCTAACGAAGAGAAGCCTTTGGAGGTTTACCATTTTTTCAGAGATGAGCTGAAATCCCAGTATATGCAGTTTATTCCCATTGTTGAGCGGGCAACTGCAGAGGTGCTTGAGCTGGCAAATCAGGGTTGGGGTGAGCACCCGGGAACACACCGCCCGCTGTACACTCAGAACGGGGAGCTGGTTACCGAGCGCTCGGTAAAACCTGAGCAATTCGGTCGATTCTTGATCGCCATCTTCGATGACTGGATTACCAGAGATGTGGGCCAGGTTTTCGTGCAATCCTTTGATGCGGCACTAGCAAATTGGTTAGGTCAACCCAGTTTATGTATCTTTCAGCGCACGTGTGGTGAATCTCTGGTCTTGGAGCATAATGGTGATCTGTTCTCTTGTGACCACTTTGTCGAGCCCGATTACTTATTGGGTAATATTAAAAAGACACATATGATTGATCTGGTTTCTTCTTACCAGCAGCATAAATTTGGACAGGAAAAATTCGATACGCTTCCCCAGTATTGCCGGGACTGTGAAGTGCTTTTTGCCTGCTATGGGGAATGTCCTCGCAATCGGTTTATTTCGACCCCGGATGGTGAATCAAACTTGAATTATCTGTGCGCGGGTTACAAACTTTTCTTTAAGCACATAGATCACCCTATGAGAATTCTGTCTCAACTGCTACGCGCTGGGCGTTACGCTGACGAGGTAATGAATATCCTGGCGCAAGAAAGGTTGAAGGGTTTTGTGGAGTGAATTCTTTGTCTTTGGTAAACTATAAGGCAAATAAGGTATAAGGATGCAGTTGAAAATCAACAAATCCAATTTACCAAGTGATCTTGTCGCTGGGTTGACTTTTGCCCTGGTAAATATCCCCCAATCGATGGCGCACGCATTATTGGCAACGGTCAATCCTATTTTCGGATTGTACACATTGATGCTGGCAACTCCCATCGGGGCACTTTTCACCAGTGCTATGTTTATGAATATCTCAACCACCAGCGCATTGGCGGTCGCAGCTGGAGATACATTAATCGCCTATCCAGAGAGCTCTAAGATAACCGTCCTGGTGACCTTGGTAGTAATGATTGGTATTTTCCAGCTCCTCATGGGAGTGTTTCGGTTGGGTTGGATAACTCGCTTTATCCCATTCTCAGTAATGACCGGATTTATGACCGGGGTAGCTGCGTTGATCGTGATTGGTCAGCTCGGAGATCTCACTGGCTATTACAGCTCATACTCGGGGAAAATCGTCCAATTGGCTGATCTGGTTGTGCACCGCCAATCCATCATATGGTCAACATTGGTCATAGGAGTGTTGACCATTGTGCTTATCTATGGACTGGCAAAAACGCGTATTTCCAAGTTTTCCCTGATCTTCGCCCTCGTGATCTCCTCCGGTCTGGCTCTCCTATTGAACTATTTCTTTACTGCAAACATTAAATTGGTGAAAGATATCTCTGAAGTCCCGCGCTCACTTCCTAGCCTGGTACTTCCATCTCCATCGCTTATATTGGCTCTGATCGTTCCAGCAATAGCCATCGGCATTATTGGTCTGGTGCAGGGCGCTGGTGTTAGCCAAACTTTCCCAAACCCAGATGGCAAATTCTCAAATGTATCTCGAGACTTTGTGGGTCAAGGTGCTGCCAACCTGGCAGCGGGCTTCTTCGGAGGTATTCCGGCTGGGGGATCCAGCTCAGGCTCAGCGCTCATGATGAGTGCCGGAGCTCGTACACGCTGGGCAAACATCTTTGGTGGAATATCCGTCGCAATCGTGGTGTTATTGTTCGCTAACCTGGTTGAGTTGGTCGCTATGCCTGCTCTAGCCGGGTTGGTGATTGTCGCAGGCATCCAGATGATCAACGTGAGTGCCATTCAGACGATATGGCAGACAAACCGGATTTCCCGTACCATCATGTTAGTCACCTTTGGCTCTACATTGGTAATGCCACTACAGTATGCTGTTCTTGTAGGTGTGGCAATCTCAATCTTGCTATTGGTTTTTCAACAGTCGAATACAATCCGAGTCGTTGAATGGGCCATTGGAGAAAGCGGTTGGCCGGTTGAACATCCTTCCCCGAAGAAGTTGAAATCTCGAAGAGTAACAGTGCTCTATATATACGGCAATCTTTTTTATGCCGCTGCAGATGCTTTTGAGAAAAGCCTACCGGAGGTTGAGAATGCAAGGCAGGCAGTTGTTATCCTGCTTTTACGCGGTTACGAAGATGTTGGCAGCACTGTGAACGAGGTTTTACACCGCTATACACAAGCCTTGCTAGCCAGTGGTGGCAAATTGATCCTGGCTGGAGTTTCGCCAACTTTACGTGCCCAGCTTCAGCGCACCGGCATGCTGAGTTTGATCGGCAAGGAAAATATTTTCCCCGCTACCAAGACAATTGGAGAAGCAGGTAATGCCGCACTGCGTGCTGCGAATGAATGGCTTGTCGAGCAATCATCGAATAGTGAGCTAATTAAGGAAAAAGAAGCTCCGAATGAATAAACGACCTTCGATTATTGACTTCGCAAAAGAAGTTTACCGTATTTGGATCGATGAAAAACCCGACCAATTAGCGGCAGCATTGGCATATTTCGGGATGTTCTCCTTTACAGCGATAATTTATCTTGCCTTTCGCATCGCTGGTATCTTTATAAACGAGGCAGCTGCAGCAGAGAGATTTTATTCGCGCATTGAAGCGATCCTTGGGTCAACGACAGCAAGTTTCATCCAGAACTCAGTATCCGCTATTTCAGCTGCTGAAACCGGCGGATCACCCATCATAACGATCATCAGCTCAGTGTCACTCATCTTTGCCGCGATAGGACTTTTTCTACAGCTTAAATACGTACTTAATCGGATTTGGCAAGTCCCACTGATTCAGCGGGGGCAGCGGCTGAGTCTCATTCGGCGATATTGGTTTGCATTTCTCATGGTGTTATCCTTGGGGCTTTTGATTATCCTGGGAACAGTGCTAAGCCTGGCTCTTGCCTGGTTCGGTTCAGTGATAAAGATATTTGTCAATCACACCACCTTGCTGGCTGTCGTGAATATTATTACAATATTCTGTCTCATTTCCCTGGCAAATGCATTTGTGAATAAAGTACTGCCGGATGTAAAAATCACCTGGCGTGACGTCTTGCCTGGGTCGCTACTGGCAGCCCTTCTGATGGGCGTAGGTGGACTGGTTAATTGGGATATATTTCAAATATGGTGGTATCAGCTCAGCCTTTGAGGCTGCTGGTGCGTTTGCCGTCTTGATGATCTCGATCTACTATTTCGCACAGATATTCTTACTCGGTGCCGTAGTTACCAGGGTATATACCAAAACGTTTGGCTCAATGCATTTGTCGCAATAATCTTATTTTTGCCCGCTTAGCAGACAACCAAATCTATCAGCACTTACAACAGGTTTTTTCGGCCTTATTTCCAGCACGGATAGAAAAAATCTGTTTCAGCTGTACCCAGATCACAAATAAATCTCTCACAGAACCATCACCTTGCAGTGTAAATTCTGAGCGGTCGACGCTCTTTCCCTGTCGACCGCTCAGTTATCTTTACAAAATCTGCTAGAACAGATTACTCGGGATTTCTATTCTCGCTTAATAGCTGATGACCCGCGGTAGGCTCTTAGCCTGAGCAATCCAGCTCTCGACCTGTGCAATCGTGGGTAAGCGCCGTACCATCTTCTTTTGTGCGTTGGCGGCTGTCATCTTTTCAAGAAGACTGGCTGGGGTACGCTGAGCCAGCTCCGGAACAGTGTCAACACCCGCAGCTTCGAGTAATTCAGCGTATTCCTTGCCAATGCCCTGTATACGGTAAAGATCCGCCATGTTCACCCACCGCAGCAGCCGTTTTTCGCTGATGCCCGTCGCTTTGATGATCTCTTTACGACCTTTCGGTGTAGAGCCTTTTTCACGCAATTCATCCACGTTAGTGATACCGGCAGTGTGCAGTTTCTTGCTGTATGCTTTACCTATGCCTTGGATGTATGCTAGCCCTTTTATCAGCTGCTCAGCAGATTCAGCCTCAGCAGCTTCCTCTACCACAGGTTCTTCTACTGGCGCAGGCACTTCCATCTCTTCCGGAACCGAAGCGACCTTGTTCTGATCCTCAAGCACTTTCTCTAATTCGGCTAGATCCTTTGCGACGATCTCTGAGACGACAATTTCACCCTGGAAGTTGTGTGCCTTCATGCTATCTACTGCCTTCCGCCAATCGGCTTGCTCGACCAGGATTGCCACTGCCGATTCGGATGGAGTCATGTTTTTCCCTAGCTCTTTCAGCAGCTTGTTCTTTACTCCTCGGTCAAACAGCCCAAGCGCTGTGCCAGCGAGTGCACCCGTCATAACCCATCCAACGGGTCCAAACAAACCCGCGAAAATGATTCCGATTAAACCGCCTTTTACGAAACCTTTCCCGGCTGAATCATCCATCGTTTGGTGCAGCTTTATTTTATTTCTCTTGGTCTTAGTGATAGCCACTGCATCATTGAGTTTTACAACTTTCTTTTTCGAAAGATCTCTCAGAGCAGCCAGGGCTGCCATTGCCGTGTCGGGCTTTGGATACTTAATGACAAGGAAGGTATACTTTTCTGACATTTTTCTCTCCTTTAATTATCTAAAATGGTTGATGGTTTGAATGTGATTAATCGCCGTCTCAAAAGGATAATTCGAGCCTGGTGATTCCGCAACCCTGAGCCGAAGGCAGTTAAGCATCGTCCTTTCTCAAGGTTGCTTATTCTACTTTTGACTATTTAATCTGATCTGGGCCAGCTGGTCCTTTGTAGCTGTAAGAATACCAGAGATGTAATCTGTAATCTTCCATATTTGGTGAACCGCATGACGAGGATCAAACCCGCAACTATTTGCTCCACAGTCTGAAAGTATTTTGACCACCCTTATTATATAGTGGTATTGCACCTAATTATATCCAGTTTGTGATATTTTATGTACTATTTATAAATTTTCGATGTATATTATGTGAATTAAACCAGGATTACACCACTGCATGAAACTAGGAAAGGCGACCCGAAGGATTACAAAGCACCTTGAAGTTCTTATACACACCCTCCCCGGCAGGGAGCAGATGACTTCCAGGGAGGGAATACCTTTCAAACCGTTTACTTACCTATAACGATTTCCTGATCCCCAGTAGATAGCTCGCTGATTGCTTTTTATTACGCTACTTCCTGACTGCTCTGCAGCTGAGCTGATGTCATTCCTTTTCCAGCTTCTGGGACGAGCGGGTTTACCGTGCTGTCAAGACTGACCGTCACATCTGGAACGATAACCTCGTTTTGCTAGCTATGGTCAAAAAACGAGCAATATTCCAGGGACCCAGGATGAGCTGCTCGCCTGATGGATGATATTCTCACTCCGATCCCGATCGATCTAGTATAACTGAATCCAATAACAAATTAATAAGCCAATTCCAGCCACACCGGTCTCCTGGAAATCCTGGGGACCGGTCTTTGCAGATCTGAAGGTGTAGGCCATAGATAGCTGTGCATATCACCGATAATGATGACAATCTTCCGGGTTGGTGACCACCCGGGATATAATTGGATTTAAGCACCGGTTTATTGAAGGATGAAGGAGAATCCGATGGATCAACAACCTAGTTGGGAATACTGCCGGTTGTATTTCTTGGACAATTACTATAACGTCCATGAACCACTTATGCCTATGCTCTGAAGATTTGGTTTCTGGGTAATTATCCGGAAGTAATTGAATGGGAAATTAGTACGATGGAAAAGTCCTTCGCGTTTGATCCCTGGCTGAAGGCAATCGGCTTACTCGGCGGATGCAATTGGGAACTTGTGACCGATAAAGTCGGTGCTACATCCGAGCATCATGATTCTTTGTTGCCCGACAACCAGGTAGCTTATTTTAAACGCTTGGTAATCCCAGGTCTTCCAATCGACAACCTCGAGTTGAATTTCACACCGTTGTGATCAAGGTTGCATCCCTGATTAACCCGATTTTCACTCTGTTTCATTGATTATTTGGAGGTAGGATGGGTTTCTTCGCGAATAAAATCACGACTCCAACTCAACAGACGGTACCTGGGCGCAAGAATGGTTTCCAGGTTTCCAAGACGTTGGTGAATGCCGCCCGCACCGATGATGCCACTGCGCTCACGAAGTTGAATACCACCACAAACGGTCTCAGTTTACCAGAGGTTGAGACTCGCCTGGAAGAATATGGCCCCAATATTGTCGCTAAAGAAAAGCGCCAAACATGGCTGATGCGCCTATGGGATAACGTCAAGAATCCTCTTGTGATCCTTTTAATTGTGCTGGGGGTAATTTCATTTCTAACCGGCGATCTGCGCGCCACCGTAATAATCCTCCTGATGGTGTTGCTGGGCATTGTACTGCGTTACTTTCAGGAAAGCCGCGCCGACTCAGCTGCGGAAGCACTCCAGGCAATGGTGAGCACTACCGCCTCAGTGATTCGTGACGGCAAACGCCAGGAGATTCCACTCAAAGATCTGGTGCCGGGTGACATCGTCACGCTCTCAGCCGGGGACATGGTTCCGGCAGATGTGCGCCTCCTCTCAGTCAAGGACTTGTTCCTGAACCAATCTGCCCTTACTGGCGAATCCCTTCCGGTGGAAAAGACTCCTGCACCGGTAGAAGAATCTACCCAAAACCCCCTTGAAATGGGGAATCTCTGTTTCATGGGGTCCAACGTAGAAAGTGGCACCGGTATGGCTGTTGTCGTCCTTACCGGTGGTGAGACATATTTCGGATCACTGGCTTCAAGTATCGCCGGGAAGCGTGAAGTAACCAGCTTCGACAAGGGTATCGCCAGCTTTACCTGGTTGATGATCACCTTTATGCTGGTTATGGTGCCATTGGTGTTCCTGTTCAATGGGCTCAGTAAGGGGAACTGGGTGGAGGCGTTCCTGTTTGCTCTGGCGGTAGCGGTTGGTTTAACCCCCGAGATGCTGCCGATGATCGTAACGGTCAATCTGTCTAAGGGAGCCATCTCCATGTCGCACAAGAAGGTGATCGTCAAGCGTTTGAATGCCATCCAAAACTTCGGAGCGATGGATACGCTGTGCACTGACAAGACAGGCACGATTACTGAAGGCAAGATCGTTTTGGAAAAACATCTGGATGTGAAGGGCAACCCTAGCGATCGGGTTTTGCATTACGGATACATGAACAGTTATTACCAAACTGGTTTAAAGAACCTGATGGATGAGGCCATCCTCGATCATAGACACTTGAACGATGAGCTCATGGTGGATGAAAATTATTGCAAGATAGACGAGCTGCCCTTCGACTTCCAACGTCGGCGCATGTCGGTGATTGTAGAAACTGTTTTACCTTCCGGCGAGGAACAGCAAATCCTGATTTGTAAGGGTGCCGTTGAGGAAATCATGCGTCTCTCTACCCACGTCGAGATCAACGGCGAGGTACTCGGGGTTCTGCCAGAACACGATGAACATCGCAAGCGGCGTGTTCAAGAGTTGAATTCAGAGGGCTTTCGGGTGATCGCGGTAGCTTACCGGTTATTTCCTGGAGTAAATGATGAACCACACTACACCATCCAGGATGAATCTGATCTGACTTTGCTGGGATACATGGCATTCCTTGATCCGCCGAAGAGTACCGCTCCCGAGGCTTTGAGCAAGCTAAACGAACATAGTGTAGCAGTCAAAATTCTGACGGGTGATAACGATGTAGTGACCAGTTATATCTGCCAACAGGTTGGGCTGCCGGTTGAGCAAATCCTGCTGGGCAGCGAAATCGATCAGATGAGCGCGGAGCAGCTCACCGAAGCAGCTGAATCTATCTCGGTATTCGCCAAACTCTCGCCTTCCCATAAGGAGCTCATCATCCGAGCGTTGCAAAGTCGCGGGCACGTGGTGGGCTTTATGGGCGATGGTATCAATGATGCGCCAGCACTGAAAGCCGCTGATGTGGGTATCTCGGTGGATTCTGCGGTGGATATCGCCAAGGAGTCATCCGATATCATCCTACTTGAAAACAGCCTGCTGGTGCTGGAACAGGGTGTAATGGAAGGTCGCCGTGTGTTCGGCAATATCATCAAGTATATCAAGATGGCTGCCAGCTCTAATTTTGGCAATATGTTTAGTGTGCTTGGGGGAAGTCTTTTCCTGCCATTCATTCCCATGTTGCCCATCCAGGTGCTAACCAATAACCTGCTCTACGACTTCTCACAGACTGCTATTCCAACGGATAATGTTGACCCCGAATGGCTGAAAAAACCTCGCAAATGGGATATTAGCGGTATTCGTCGGTTTATTTTGTATATTGGTCCGATCAGCTCGATCTTTGATTATGCGACCTACTTCATCATGCTGTATGTCTTCAACTCCTGGACAAATCCAGCTCTGTTCCACACCGGCTGGTTCGTGGAATCTCTCTTTACACAGACATTGATCATCCACGTTATTCGTACCAACAAAATCCCATTCATCCAGAGCCGGGCCAGTAAACCATTGTTGTTCGCCTCACTGGCGATTGTTGCAGTGGGAGCATGGCTCCCTTACTCGCCGCTGGCTGGCGTTTTGGGTCTGACACCGTTGCCACCACTCTATTGGCTGCTGCTGTTCGGTATGCTGGTGTGTTATGTGGTGCTGACTCAGGTTGTAAAAAGCTGGTTCTACCGCCGGTTTGGGGAATAGAACATTTTACGATTTGATTTACCTGCGAGAGATATATACAATCCATCGCGGCAGAAGCAATTAACCGCCTCGAGCCAGTCCCCCAGCCATAGCGATCATTGCTCCATCTGGTGCTCTACCCGAAATGCTTCCCTGATTTAGTTGAGAAGGTTAGTCTGTTGGTAATCCGTTTCCATGACTGCCGCCATGCAGCTGCCTCAATCATGCATAAGTCTGTGGATTCCTCCGATCATCGTGGTTGGGGTCACCGCCACGTCACCCCGTTCTATGGATCCGGGTGTTTTCCCCGGACTGCCGTGATTACCGGCGGCCCGTTCTGTGGATCCGGGTGTTTTCCCCGGACTGCCGTGTTCTTCGGCGGATGCTGGTCACTCACTGGCAATTTTAATGACCACTTATGCTCACTTAGCTCGCTTCGCTCGCTATGCAGCAATATTCCAGGGACCCAGGATGAAGCAGCTCGCCTGATGGATGATATTCTCACTCCGATCCCGATTGATCTCAGGGTTCTGGAAAAATAAATTATATAACCAATTTCTCGCCAAACCCCAAACCCAAAACCCTTCAATCGCTTTTGTGCGCCTAACGGTTTGCGTTACCCGCTGGTGGGTGGGACGAGATCACGCCACTTTGACGGAACCAACTCCAAGCCGCGCAAACTGCCTGAAAATGCGCCGACTCCCACCAGTCGGGTGCACGCTGTGTTAGGCGCTTACAGTCTGAGTCTTCACGATTCTTCTGGACCACATTTATAGTTTGTATAACCCGAACGGAAGGGTGCAACCTCGCCTGTCTCGGGTACAAAGCGATGGCGCAACACACAGCCAACGTCGTTGGTCAGTAAGTGTAAGGAGATGGATGGATCAGCACTCGTGGTGATTACTCGGTGAATGTCACCTGAGGGAGGTATTAATTCGTAAAAAGACCCAGCTTTCAGATGATTCTTGGTTACTAATTTCAAATTGGTGTGGTTATCATCTTGTGCAATGGGAGCCTCAGGTGCAAATACTTCCTCATCTTGTTCGCCTATATATAACCCGACTAGCCCCCAAGCTAAATGGTCGTGGACAGGTGTGACTGCTCGCGGTGGCAACACGAGTGCGGCGAGAGAGAGTGTGCCATTCGTATCTTTATAAAGTAGCCAATTGGCAATTCCGACGCCCATGCCTCCTACTGCAGGAGTACGACGGAACTCATCTGGCAACCAAGTGGTATCTTCCATGATTTGGCTGAAATGAGGACGAATGGCAGTCAACTTTTCGGCAACGGAACCGTCTCTTTCTAAAATCGTCTTCACCTGTCCTATAAAGTTTCGCACTTCTGGAGTATCACAAATAAACTCGTCAGACATTGGTATTCTCCTTTCTTTACTAATGAGCGCCTAACGGTTTGCGTTACTGGCGCTGGGGCGGACGTGGACAATGCTTGGGAGCAGAGAAAACTCAAAGCGAGAAAAATTCCTGAAAACGGCGACGAATCCCCAATATCCAGCTCACGCTGTGTTACCTGCCGTTATGTTTTGTAGACTTATCCATCAAAGAAAGTAGCCTAGATTGAATTTCGTTATATAAATTATCCAAGTCAACATCGCTTGCAACACCAAACTCTGCCTTGTAATTAAGGAAAAGTGGCAAAATCGGTATTGTTAATTCAACTTTTTGCTGTAATTCAATTTTGCTATCTACAATCTCGTTCGCTTTTCTAACTTCTCCCAAAACTTCTTTGCTTAAGGTTATATCTTGCCTCTGCATGTATCTTAGCGCTCGCCTGATAGCATCAAGAGTTCGATCCATTTCACCTTGCTCAATTTGACCGTAGTGGATAGCGTCCAAAACTTGAGACAGTTTTTCCTGAATGTTTATCAAGGTGCTTTGACTTTGATTTAATTCTGAAAAGCCATTCACAACTGCTTCTTGAAGTTCTGAAATTTGCTGTTCAGAACTTGTTATTGGCGACCATCGTTTACCAATTTCTCCCAGCAAAAATTGAAAATAAATTTCGATTACTGGTTGGCTACATTCTGCCACAATTTCTATTCGATTTTGATTTAGCGGAATTATTTTGAATTCAATTACACTTGAAATTGGGTAAGCCGTTTGGGAACCATCTTTTGGGAGTGTTAAGTAATAGCCTTCCATTCGCATATTGCGATTTCCGCTATACCCATATTGAGCAGGTCTTGCCGTTTGAAGAGAAATAAATCCTTTCTCCGTTGGGAAATTTTTATACGGAGCTTCTCTGGTAAAGTCTTCAAGCCAGTCACAAAAATATTCTTGTGATGTTTCGACGATGAGATTAATTTTCATTTGAACATTTAGCATATCTCTCGAATAAGCGGATAACTTGTGCATATAACGCAACTTTTCAGTGCATCTAGCTATATGCAGGTCTACTAAATATTATACACTGATGATCGTGGCTGGGGTCACCTGGCTACCTGTCGTGCTCTTCGACGGCCGTGGTCTTCGGCGGATGCTGGGTCACTCCTTGGCGATCTTAATGACGACTTATGCTCACTATATCCCCGGGACCCAGGACGAGGCAGCTCGCCTGATGGATGATATTCTCACTCCGATTCCGATCGATCTTAGCGATTTGGACTGAATCTGAATTCATTGTAATTAACTAGTAGCCGACTTCGACGACTGGCTCTGGTTCAGCCTTGTAGATTACGCCACAATCTATGGTGCGGAGAATGTGAGGTTCACCTTCAAGTACGGGACGGAGATAAAGGCGTTAGACGCCCTAAAAGTTAAAGCCCCACGGGAGCGGATTGCTCTGGTGGGACTTTCTTAAGTCTAAAACAAATCTGGTCTTCTTTGTGAAAAATAATATGGATGGCTTTGAATAAAATCAACTGCTTCAGAATCACTTAACACTTCGGGTGTCCTTTCTTCCCATCGTTCATTTTCCTTGCCGTCAAAGAATTTGCCTCTAGAAATTTTTGTTACCGTTATAGTACCGCCTGATACGCTCATTGTATTTTGGTAACTAGTTTTCCCGTAACCCTTGTATGATTGATATGCATGATTAACACCATCAAATTCTCCTGCTTTAAGGGCAGCCAATACTTCTTCTCTTTTCATTTGACCCTACCTTATTGCCGTTAGCACGGCATAAAACAGACTTGGTTCAAAGTTAAAATAATTGTGTACGTACAGTATCTTTATCCTTCTTTTTCTAATTTGTCGGTAATCTTATCCTTCATTTTCATCAGGCTGGGGAAAGCCTTATCACTCCACCAGCGCTGAATATGGGGAGCCGCTTTATAAATTCCATAGGCCGATACTGCTAACAACAACCCACCAACAGCCGCAACAAATGCGTCATTATTGTCATCTGTCGTAGCCAGATCTTCATTTCCGAAGCTATTGTTATCAAATTCTAAACCTTCATCTTTCAGCTCTTTGGATTTTTGTTTGGTAATTGAAATTGCCTGTCGTATTGCCTTTTTTCTTTTGTCGGTGATATCCAATTCATCTGTTATCCCCTCATCCCAAGTTCTGGTAGTCCAATAACGATTATAGTGTGCGTATCCACCAGTACCACGATGGTAGTCTTGTTCCTCTGCATATTTTTTACCTTTTTCGGTAAGAAAATAATCCCCCGGCTCCCCATCCAAGTAACCTTCTTCTTTCAGGAAGAAGTTCATCTCTTGGGCGGTCAATCCATATTCTTGTCCTAACTTTCTGGCTGATTTTCCCATGTTCCTATATATCTCCTTAGGTATTATAATTTTTTTGCCTATTGTAATCCTTCGCTTATGTCGGTAGATTGTCTTCTCTGTATGTGATTTTTCGGGGTTTTCGTCATTTGCACATCTCCAGCAACTTTTGCACACATCTTTTACCGCAAAGCCAGTCTTCAGGTTGTCCTCGAGAATACTCTATTTTACACCGTGATTACTTTCGGGTTTTGTTAATGGCGCTAAAATAGCGCTAAACTGTTTGTTCACTTATCCAACTATGGCTATATGTGGGGGTAGCTTATGTTCTAACTCCCATATATAGCCACCGCGGCGGGATTCGAACCCACAACCGTCTGATCCGAAGGTATATGCTCACCTATAAAAAAGTTGGGTTTCGGGCGAAAGATCACTGCCTTCAACCCAACCTACGAACTAACTAATTTCCTTTCGTAGCCAAGGACAGTTGGTAAACTAAGAACTGTGATATATATAATTAATGCCATACTTACTTGCGACCTGAGCCAAATCATAGTCGGCGGTTACCAAGATGAAGTTATTGACTGCAGCTACTTCAGCGATCAAGGCATCTTGGATATTATTCGGCTTTCCTTTATTCAAACCATCAAGCTCATTTTTAATATGCTGAGCAAGATTATCTTCTTTACTTATTTTTGCGTGGCCTACACGTGACGTACCGATAATAAACGATTCGATAGGCACGAGTGCTGGAGTAGTTTCTACAAATCTTAGAAACAATTTTGCACGTCTCTCGGTATCCTTTGTTTTGTTTAGCTCATCAACCTGTATGTGAGTTGCGACAAACTCTGCTTCAGGCGGAAGATCATTCAGCAGAAAGTTTCCATCTACCAGCCTGTTAAAGATATTTGTATCGAAAATATATTTTGTCATGTGAAAAACCAATGATGTAAAAAGAACGCCTAACGGTTTGCGTTACTGGCGGTGGGGCTAGCGTGGACAATGCTTGGAAGCAGAAAAAACCTGAAGCCAGAAAAATGCCCAAAAGTGACGGCGAATCCCCACCGTCCATTGCATGCTTTGTTGGGTGTATTTTTAAAGTAGCCAAGAATATAAGAAACTTTCCATGTTATTGTCTTTTGCTGAAAGCCCATTTTCTATCATTTCCTTATTCCAACTTGCAAGTGCATTTTTCATTGCAACCATACTCGTTTTCCACACTGGCTTCATGTGCTTTATCCATAACTCAATTTCTTGAACAGTAACTTCTTTTTTATTTTTGCTGAATATTTCTGCGGTCTGAACAATTGATTGAGTAAGTGTTCTTTCAATTACCACTTCCGGAAGTGACCAATGTGCTTGACCTAAACAATCAGTGTAAAACCCGAGTTGTTTTAATTGGTCAAGTATATATGGATGGTCAGAAGTTTCGTCAAAGAGGGAGCGAAAATCTTCCAGGTGTCTTGCCCCTTTCGCAGTAAGTTCAGGCAGTATCCACGAGATATTTTTCTTTGTGTGGGAGCGATAATCTCGCCAACACTCTGCGATTTCTTTTTCATCCTTCGCTAATGCTAATGCGCGTAAAATGGACACTTTTCCAGATTCTTCAATTGAAAGGATTGCTAACGAAGTTGCTGATGGATATCTGCCAGCGTCAAGCAAGATAATTGCGTCGTTCGCAAGGCGCTTAGCGTTTTTGTTCGCAGTATTAATTCCATCAGCTATTTGCTGGGGAGTTAGCGCTCCTTTATACCCATTTAATTTCATTCCCAATCGCGTATTCCTTTGTAATTCTAGCCATGTCTATGTCTGCGATGCGCCCAACTATTAATTATACAGAATATTTGCAGTAAATCCAGCCAATTTTGGTGGTTTTATAGATTCACTATATATATTAGTAACAAGAGTGGTTATCATAACCAAGCAGTTAAAGGTTCAATTCCAGTAAAGGGGTAATTTCAATTACCGATCGATCTTAAAGGAATGTGCTGATCGGATTGCAATGAGGCCGGTCTGGTGGTCAATTTTCTGGATGCCGGTCATATTTTCCCCACGGTCCATTTCAAGAGTTAATTAATGGCGCTAAAATGGCGCTAAAATGTTTGGTCACTTTTCCATCTATGGCTATATGTGGGGGTTATATCGAGTATATACCCCCATATATAGGCGCCCCCGGCGGGGTATCTGCTGTGATCTCCAGCGAATTCGAATAACACCCCATGAGGGTGCCGGACACCCGTCAAGGGTGCACAACCGTCTGATCCGAAGTCAAACGCTCAATCCGTAAAGTTACATGCTTATTTCCAATCGTTGGCATGAGCTCTTTCCAACCACCTTATCCACATACCAGCTTTCTTACCATTTCTTTTTTCGTGTTATTCATGCTTTTTTCGCCTCTTTCGTGTTCCAATCCCTTTTCCCATTATGGATTTGCATCATCACCTAACCACTTCCATACCCCTCTTTCGGGGAGCATTCTTCTCCTGCCACCACTTCCCTTTTGAATGATTCACGGCATCATCAATTTGGTTTTGTCATCCCGTTTTTTACTTAATACACCTGTAAACGTATTTCAGGATTTGGCAATGTTGACTAATAGCTAATTGCTAATAGCCTACTGCTGATCTTTACCCTACGCTTTCCTTAAATCTTCTTAAACCCCTTGTGGATTAGAACTTATGTGCTATAATTAGGACGTCTTCAATTTATGGTTTTAGAAAAAGACGTCCGTATACCGGTTGGTTTTTACCGGTATAGGTGCTTTTCTTCCAAATCGATCAGTGTTCTCCTGTATCGGTTGGTTTTTACCGATACGATCTAAACCGATGTTAGGACGTCTTCAATTTATGGTTTTAGAAAAAGACGTCCGTATACCGGTTGGTTTTTACCGGTATAGGTGCTTTTCTTCCACATCGGTCAGTGTTCTCCTGTATCGGTTGGTTTTTACCGATACGATCTAAACCGATGTTAGGACGTCTTCAATTTATGGTTTTAGATAAAGCATTCGTATACCGGTCAGTGTACTTCTGTACCGGTTGATTGGTGCTCTTCCAACCGGTATGGTCTTTACCGGTATGGACGCAATTACTTACCTCTGGAGGAGATTGTAAAAATTTTCGACACCTATTATCATTATCGATTCTTCTTTTATCCGCTAACCTGTACCAGGTGTGCTTCCTGGCATCCGTTAGATATCCGTTTACAGAGCGTTATTCGTGTATTCGTGTTTCCTTATTCGTGGATGGTCACAGGTCTTCTAGGAATTGAATGTATTTGAATTTTTTTCAATTCAATTCATCAGGAATTACATGACAGGATTTCTCTCTTCCTCCTCATTAAAATTTGGTGTTGGTGGATCGTTGAGCAATTACGTAAGCTCGAAACAGTTCTGCCTATGCTTATCTTCTGTGTGTGTACCCATCCCCACAAAATCACCACCGTATGCCAAGAATATTCGTTTCTGTTTGTTTTTAGGTTTTTTTATTAATAATTCCCTCTTCCTCCCTCGCTCACCCACTGTCCATGGAACCGAAATGTACCTATCCAACCAATCTTTGCTCATCAATCCTTTTTACCTGACATACCTGCTTTCTACCAGGTACCTGGTACCTGATACCTATTACCTGATACCTATTACCTGATACCTGATACCTGATACCTGATACCTGATACCTATTACCTTATCCCTATCACCTGCCTGTATAACTCTTCCACCATCTGCATGCACCTCCCGTATTCCGCCCGCTCCTTCACCATCTGCAGGTTTCTCTCCCTCGCCGCTTCCCTCATCCCAGGCAGTGAGATAGCCTTAATGATCGCCTCTGCCAATGCCCCAGATCACCCGGGTCCACCAGCAAGCCGTTCTCCCCTGGTGTGATCCATTCACGCAGGCTCTCGATATCCCCGGCGATGGGGAAACAGCCGCAAGCCAGCGCCTCGACCAGCGTATTGGGCGTCCCATCATGGGTGGTGATGGAAAGTGTGATCTCAGACCTCCTGAACAGCTCAGCCATTTGCTGGCGGGTCTGGTTGGAGAGTAAATCGACCATTTCCACCATCCCAATCTCTGCCAGCCACTTTTCGGCTTGCGCTTCTCCCTTCATCCCAGGGCAAATAAAACGGACCTCCGGGAATTTCTCGATGACCAATGGGATTGCATGAAAAAAAGTATCGTTTCTGACGTAAGCCCTGAACCCGCGCGGATTAATCACTGTCACAGGCTTGTTTTCGCCCATCGCCTGGCTCCCCGCAGGAGTTGGCGTACCAGCGGGGTAAAAAGTATCCATCCTCACGCCCCCCGCGCAAGGCACCAGCACCTGCGGTCTGGTCGCTTCGAATCCCAGCTGTTCTGCCAGGCGTTGGTCTCTATGGCAGTCGCAGTGCAGTCCATCAGCCGATTTCAATGCCTCGCGGGTATATCTCGACATCGCCGGTGTCGCTTCGGCATGCAGGGTAAAATCATTCCCCCACACCGAGATGACCAACGGAGGCCTGGTGATATTCCTCCCCTCAATCCGCTTCATCGCCTCCGATGCAACCATGCCTTCATAGGGGATGCGCATGGCATGCACCAGTTCCGGCTGAATCCGTTCGATCACCTGCTCCAATGAATCTGCTGCTCGCGGGAAAGTATAAGGTGCTGCATACCTCCTGATCAATGTGCGATAGTTCGCCGGCACCACCCGGCGAAACAAGCTAATTCTTTTTCCTCCCCCATTCTCTGTCGCGTCTAAACTGCCGCTCATCGCGATGGGGACGATCACGAATGATGCCAACCCTGCAACCGGTTGGCAGGGAAAGCTGGAAGCCAGGTGCACTTCATGCCCACTATCGATAAAATGACTGATCCAGCTCAAGGCAATGGGCGATCTACCGTCCGCAAAGAATAATAATTTCATGGGTTATAGGGTACAACACTTCTTCCAGAATTGCAATAGATAAAATTGAGTATGGCCGCGCACCTGAGTGCTTGACTTATGCCTCAAAATTCCTTATCCTTTGGTATATCAGCTCACCGTTTCCTCGAAAATATAGATCTAATCGATAGGAGAAATGCATATGAAATATCTCACCGAAATACAGGCTTCGATAAATTCACCCAATCAAATGGAGGAGCTCTATCAAAATGCCAAAGGGTTGAACGAAGAAGCCGAATTCCGCACTGACCTCCAGGTAGTATCAGATAAATCTCCGGATAATCTCTTGCTATCCGCCTGGCGCTCTCGTTTTGAACACCAGCCAATGCCTAAAACAAGGCGTGCCACCAATTGGGTTCTGGCGGTGGGGTTAGGAGTAATCACCGGGCTCATACTCTGGGCAGCCACCAACCCTGATTGGCTTTTCCTCAACGTTATCCCCAGTTTTGTGCTAATCTGGTCTCCGATTGTCGCCATCCCCACGATGATCTATCTTGCCGCGGTTTCTAAAAAGAATTATCAGTTCACAGCCATCTCAGCCATCGGTTTGATCGCAGCAACGGTCTATGTTTTTCTGCTCGCCCCGGGCATGCCAGAAAATTACGGTCGGGATTATACGATCCTGATGATGATAACCTTGCCCTTGCTTTGCTGGATGGGACTGGGAATTGCAGTGCTCAGGTTTAAATCCGCAACCGGCAATCGGTTTGCATTCCTGATCAAATCGATCGAGGTGATAATCACCGCCGGAGTTTATCTAATGTTTGGGGTCGCATTTGGGCTGATCACCGTGGGTATGTTCTCTGCTTTGAATATCACCCTCCCCGATCTCGTTATGCGCCTGATTGTGGCCGGCGGTTTCGGCTTGATCCCGATCATGGCTGTGGCTACCATGTATGACCCGCAGGTGGAACCCGAAGCGCAAGACTTCAACCAGGGATTAAGCAAATTCGTGTCCACCATGATGCGAATATTACTTCCACTCACCCTGATTGTCCTGGTAATCTACTTGTTTGTGATCCCCTTCAACTATATGGGCCCATTTCAAAACCGTGATCTGCTCATTGTTTACAATGTAATGCAGTTCGCCATAATCGGATTGCTCATTGGTGCCACCCCATTCAAATTGGATGACCTCTCCCCAAAGCTGCAAACCTGGTTGCGTCGCGGGATTATCGCGGTGGCGATCCTGTCACTGGTCATCAGCCTTTATGCGTTGTCCGCCGTCGTCTACCGCACTGCTCTTGATGTGATTACGCTTAATCGATTGACCATCATCGGCTGGAATATCATCAATATTGCCATACTGGGGTTCATGATTTATACTCAATTCAAGGAGCAGCCAGCGCCCTGGCATGAACGCCTGCAAAATGTATTCAGCAGGGCTACAACGGCCTACCTGATCTGGTCTCTATTCCTGGTGCTGGCATTGCCGCTCATTTACAGATAGCATGCTAAATGTTCTATTAGTAGAAGATAACCCTCACCTCAGCCCCGCCCTAAAGGCGGGGCTTGAGGCTGTGGGCGATGTCTCCGTGATCTATGCATGCACTCATGGCGAGGAAATAATCGAGTATTGCCTGCAGTCGCAGCCGGGTCAGGCAAATTCAGTCATATTGATGGATGTTCAGCTTGCCGGTTCATTGAATGGCATTCAAGCGGCAGTCGCCATACGCCGTGAGTTCCCCCGCTTCCCGGTAGTTTTTTATTCCATCCAGGATGATGACAGGTATTTTAGAGATTTCCGCAGCTCTGGCATCCTGAGCCATTATGCGTACGTAAGGAAATCCAACTACTTGCTTCCAGAGATGCTTATACCCATGTTAAAGCTTGCCGTGAGCGGCGGTAGGTTCATCGATCCTGAAATCGCCGAACGTGTTCGAGAAGTCCAGGAGAAGGATGAGCATGATCCTTTGGCATTACTCGAGCCAAATGAGCGTGAGGTCGCCAGGCTGCTCGCTGATGGAATGACTAACGAACAGATTGCCGCCAGGATGGGGTTCAGGGATAAACGGACGATCAGCCGGATCAATGGTCAAATTTATCGCGTGTGGCGCTTGAACCAGACCACCACCGATGAGAAGATTGCTCGTACCCGTGCTGCGATCATCCTCCACTCGGGGAAATTACTCAGCTGGGATGATAATGGTGAGATAATCCAGGATAAGAATTAGAACTTGATCGTCCCTGAATTATTAATGATTTTCCAATATCCTTACCCGACGGTGCGAATAAGCAATGTCCAGTGATTTTCCCCTTGATTGGGCAACCCTGGCAGTCTCTATATTTAATACCATCCTCTTGTTGTGGCTGGGTTTGACCGTAATCTTAAATTCGGAACGCCGCTCCATTGGGGTGTGGGTTGCCGGCGCAGGGTTGCTGCTGAGCAGCTTGTTCTTCCTCAGCCACACCGTCATCCTGGGGATGGGTCCCCTTCAGCCAGATGTCAGGATGGATGTATGGTGGCGCACCGGTTGGATTCCGGTCGTCAGCATGCCGTACGCCTGGTACCTGGTCATGTTGTGGTACTCCAGTTACTGGGATGATCCCCACAGTGCCATCCACCAGCGCCATCAAATTCCCATAGTCCTCGCCACACTTTTAGCCATCAGCACGGTTGGGCTGGTCTTGCTTTTCAACTCCCTGCCCAGCTACAACCAGCTGCTGCAGCTTGACCTGGGAGGCGTATTATCCATCGGTGGAATACCGGTGCTGATGGTCGTCTACCCGTTGTACCTGGTTCTGTGTATCGGCTTCTCGCTTGACGTCTTGCTTCACCCCGGTACACCGGTCAGGCTGATGGGGCAGATTGCCCGCCAGCGTGCCCGCCCTTGGTTGCTGCTGGCTACGAGCTCTTTGCTCATGGTCAGCTTGTTAGTCGGCGGTATCATTATTTGGGGTCTGTACAATGTAAACCGGGTTATTAACCCTTCGGCTTTTGCCCTGATCATCTCTAGTTTTGACCTGTTAATTGACCTGTTGATTGCAGTCACCATCCTATCCGTCGGGCAGGCAATTGTCTCTTATGAGATTTTCACCGGGAAAATATTGCCTCGCCAGGGTTTGAAACGCTATTGGAAATGGGCGATAATCCTTTCCCTGGGGTTTGGGATCGTTATATCCTGGACCTTGCTTATCCACCTGGAACCGATCTACATCCTTATCCTCAGTATCGTCTTGATCACTGCCATCTACGCGGTCTTGGGTTGGAGCTCATTTATTGAACAGGATCATTATGTAAGAAGATTTCGTCCAGTTATTTCCAGCCAGCATTTGTATGATCAGCTTATTCTCCAAAGTCCTGACGCATACAGTCTTGAAATCACGGCGGCATTTCACGCCTTATGCTCCGGAATCTTGGGGGTAAAACAAGCATACCTGGTGCCTTTGGGTATCTTCGGTCCCCTGGTGGGCAGCGCCCTTTCATATCCTGAGAATATTGGGGGTAAAGAGCAACAAACACGCTTGCTGGAGATCCAGCAATCCATCAACACGAATATTGGCTTCACTCCTCTGCTTTTACCAGATTCACGCTTTCTTGGGCAAAATGCCTTAGCGATATCCTTATGGAGTGAACGGGGCTTGATCGGAGCGTTGGTTCTCGGTGAGAAAGTGAATAATAGCCTGTTCACCCAGGAAGAGATCGATATTGCCCGGACGGTGGGCGAACGCCTGATTGACAGCAAAGCCAGCAATGAGCTTGCCCATCGGCTGATGGATTTGGAGCGGCAGCGTTTGTCGGAAACCAGGGTAATCGACCAACAAACCCGGCGCATGCTCCATGATGACATCCTGCCGCGCTTGCAATCGGTGATGATTTATTTATCTTCCAGTTCGTCGAACACAGAGCCCCTCATCCAGCAGCTGGGTGAGATCCATCACCAGCTGTCTGACTTGATGCATGAATTGCCCATGATCATCGAGCCAGAGCTCGCCACACGAGGTCTGGTCGGAGCATTACAACTTTCCATTGAAAATGAATACCGACCGTATTTCAACTCATTAACCTGGCAGATTGATGAAAAAGTAGCGGAAAATATCCATTCCTTCTCACCGTATGTTTCCAATGTGCTCTATCATGCCACCAGGGAAGCTGTGCGTAATGCTGCCCATCACGGTCGCCAATCAGATACTGACCATCCAGTTAATTTACTAATTTCCTTCACCTGGCAGGATCAACTGGTAGTCTGCATCCAGGATGATGGGATAGGTTTCGATCCAGGCTCAAAGAATGGCAGTGCACGTGGTCAAGGATTGGCTTTACACAGCACCCTGATGGCGGTAGTGGGCGGATCTTTAGCTGTTGAGAGTATTTCCGGGAAGAAGACGCAGGTGACCCTGAAACTTCCGGCGTAAATAAAGTCAGGGTCGTCGTCCCCGCCGAATTCCAGCGATTTTAGTTGAATGCATAAGTGGTGGTATGAAATGAATTTATCGTGTGAGATAAGGAATGTACTTCAACGCTTCAATGGGTCCTTAGTGTAAGCAAATGAGGAGGGTAGCTTGGATGAACCATCTGTCTTACAAAAAAGCAAATTTAGAAAGAATTTCCTAAAAGTGGTCTCCATTTTCGCAGAACTTGCTTTTGTGCTTCTTGCAGTCGGGGCATTGGTGATTGGGCTCCAATCAGTGCCAGTCCGGGCTGCACCCGTCAATGTGGGGTTGATCCTGTACGGTGATGCTTCCGAGGATTCCCTTAATTGGCAGGGAATTCAAGGATTATTACAAGCGGAAACTGATTTCGGGGTAGTTGGAACGGTATATACGTCTACACATCCAACCGAAATTATCACCGACTCCATGGAATGTGCCCAGGATCTGAATGACGTATGTATCGGGGTCGGCTGGATGACAACCGAAGCGATATCAGCCACAGCATTGGTATTCACAGGCACTAAATTCGTCAACATAGATGGCATGTATCCGAATTATCCTCCCAACTTGCGTGGGGTCACGTTCGCCTCCGAAGATGCTGCCTACCTGGCAGGTACTTTAGCAGCCATGATGAGCCAAACTGAGGTCCTGGGTGATCTCGGTGGCATGGAAATTCCTTCGGTGACTGCTTTCACAGCAGGCTTCAAGAACGGGGCATACTGCGCCGATCCTGGTGTTACCACCATTATCAGTTTCACCAATGATTTTGGCAATCCTGACCTCGGAGCTCAATTTGCCCAGGGCATGATTTCCCAGGGTGCCGATGTTGTATTTGCAGCTGCAGGACCCACCGGCGATGGCGCTATCCTGACTACCACTCAATCCGGTGTGTGGGCGATTGGTGTGGATACAGACCAGTATCTCACCTTATTCGAAAGCGGTGTTGTAACAGGCTCGCAGTTCCTACTCACCAGCGCAATGAAACATTATGATAACGCTGTCTACTACACCATATCTGATGTAGTTTCGGGTGATTTCACCTCAGGATCCATCTTATATGGTATTGACGTCGATGGAGTGGGATTAGCTCCCTTCCACGAGACCGATGAATTTGTACCGTCAGGTGTACGTTCCTGGCTGGATTGGGTCACAAGGGCTATCGCAGCAGGAAGAATTGCCCCTCTTGATCCTGAGAGCCCCTGCCTGGTGATGTACCAGACCTACCTGCCGCTCGCCCGGCGTTAGGTTGGTATGGATTTTAGTAGAGGTGGTTTAGAGCTCGAATAAACACGGCAACCATTGATTTAACATTGATCTCATCCGCCACGATGCGGTAGGAAGCTTCACCCATTCGCCGCAGCCTGGCTTGATCCGATAGTGCTTGATTGAGAACTGCTCGTTAACGCTGGTAGGTCATCTGGCGGAACCTGCCAGCCATTCTCACTGCGCACCAGGTCATCCTGTGTACCATCCCCGTGTGCCACGATCACCGGCAACCCATGAGCCATTGCCTGCTGGATCGCAAGCCCACCGGTGCCGGGTAATACAAACAGATCGGCATTTGCGAAATATGGCTCGAGCTCAGCACCGCGCTTCTCCCCAACGAATTCTACGTTCGGGTAGATTTGTTCGGCTAAAGTTTCAAGTTGCTCCTTCCCAGGACCATCTCCAATGATGACCAGATGCGGTTGATGTTCCTTGGGTATGCCGGCGCATGCTCTGAGTAGCAGGTCCACCCTTTTCCGGGTCTGCAATCGTCCAACAAACAAAACTGTTGCCTGGTTGTGGATAAGGGATTCTCTGGGAGCAGGTGGTTTTGTGGGTGCCGGTTCCACTGCGTTTGCCGCCACGTATACGCGATCGGGGGCAATCCCCAATTGGCGGTATTGTTCTGCTCCCTGCTGGCTGTAAGCAATAATTGCATCCAGAGAGCAAAGCAAGCTTAGCCGTTCCCTCTGACGAAAGCCTGCCAGAGGACCACGGATTGGAGGTGCACCGAGTCCCCAACCGATTACCTTGCGTCTCTTGTGCCGCATCCAGGCGATGGCTCGGCGTGTCGAAGGGTAGCGCGGGTTGGCTTCGACAACCAGGATATCCGGCTGCCAGGCATCCAACCAGTTCAGAAAACCGCCCTGCCAGCACACGAACATGGAAGAAGCCGGATTACCGAGATATCGATTTTTCGCCTTAACATGTTGAGCTACCAGGAGTTTCTCTACCGGGTTTATCCCCTCATCAGGAAGAGGATTGCCCGTGAACACACTTAGCCCTCCCAGGCAGCTCTGCGCCAGGGTATCGAAAAATACCGCCCGGTATGAAGGTAGCACTCGCTGCTGAAGACCCACACGCCCTGGAAAGGTGTCAATCATCATAGGTTCAACGCCGTCAGGTATCCATCGACCATTTTGTCCAGCCCGAATGCACTTTCAGCCCGACGCCTGGCTGCATTTCGATAATTGGCCTGGTCATCCAGTATTGTCATAACTGCCCTGGCAAGGCCATCGATATCCGGTGGATCCAATTTCCAGGGGTCTCCTCCATAGGGCACGAGTAGACCGGCGCCTTCGGATACTATCTCGGGCAGCGCCCCGGTATCAAACGAGGCAACAGGCAAGCCACATGCCATCGCTTCGATGACAGAATTCGGGCAAGCCGGGTTCAAATCCGCTGCGAATAAAACGTGCGCTGATCGATCAATCTCGGGGATGATCTCGGCAGGCACGTGTCCGGTGAAATTCACTGTAATCTTTGCCTTGCTTATCCACTCACGTTGTAATTCGAAGGAGACACGCCCGACAACCACGATTTCGACATTCCGGTTATGTGTACTATATAGTCTATCACCCACATGAATGGCCATTTGAAGACCGATTTCATAACCACCCCCAATGGTACCTTCCACCAGCAAAATTCGCTCATGGTCATCAGGTGGACCGCTGATACCAACAGGTGAAAAGCGCTCCAAATCGACCCCGTTATGCACCACCTGCCATGGAACAGCGTTCTTCCCATACACGCCCTCCCACCATTGGTGGGAAAACTCACTTTGATAAACGATATGGTCAGCCAATCGAGAGCGGATGGTTGAAAGGATGAAATTTCCATACTCAGCGCGGATGAAGTGGCGCCAGCCGGTCCGTTTCTTGCGGTGGATCCAGTTCATCCCGTCCAAACGCTGGACAACTCGCATCCCCCGCTGTTTGGCGCGCCATATTCCTGCCAGGTTGCGTGTGCCTCCAATGACAAGGATGGCATCATAAGGTGTGTCTGCCAGGGCGTACGACACTCCTATTCCACGCTCAGCTAACCCTTGCGCCAGCCTGCCTCGAAAAGAAACCATCCCCCCGGCACCGCTCACATTTGGGATCAAGCAGACCCTGGAGATAGGTGTATTATTAACCATCACACATCCCTACGCTGCGGGCTGGTATTCCTCTCCAAATTACATTTTCCCCGGTAGATTCCAGAAGGACTGTTTTCACACGAACCGCACTACCTCTCCCGACTGTGAGTATACCCTGCTTGCATGGAATTTTAGCACCTGGGCGTAGGATGGCAGCATCATCTATCATAATCCCATGCATCCCCGGGAAAGTAACCGCTCGTGCTTTAATTTGCGTTTTTGCCATCGCCCAAGCGAACGAAGGAAAAACCAGCCTTGGTCCACATCTGTCTGTCCCAACCACCAACAGTATCGATTGCCCAGCGAGCGGATGTTAACTCCCGGACCATGGTTGGATCCATTTCTTTCAGCTCTCGATGGCCAACTAACAATATCAATACTTGGGCGTCACGAATTGTGGCTTCAATTGAGGGTTCGGAATTCAAACCAGGGATCTCTAAGTTTAACTTGTAAGGTTCATAACTATGCACTTCTGCTCCAGCATCAGCAAGAAGTTTTGCGGCCTCAATTGCAGGACTTTCGCGTAAATCATCCACATCCGGTTTGAATGCTAATCCGAGTGCTGCAATCCGTTTTCCTTCCAGGTCATCGCCGATGCAGCGCATTACCAGGTCAACGACGAATTGTGGTTGCCTGTCATTAACATGCCTGGCAGCAATGATGAGTTCGGTCAGGTCGGGGGCTGCTTCTACCAGGAACCATGGATCAACGCTGATACAGTGCCCCCCGACGCCTGGCCCTGGGGATAGAATCTTGACCCGTGGATGGCGGTTGGCAATGTTTATCGCCTCCCAAATATCCACCCCTAAGCGATCTGCGAGCCGGGAGAATTCATTGGCGATGGCAATATTCACGTCACGGTAGGTGTTTTCCATCAATTTAACCATTTCAGCCGTAGTAGCATCGGTTAGCACAATTTCTCCGGTAACAAAATGGGAATATAACTCCCTGCCCGCTTCAGCTGAGGCACGGTCGATCCCGCCGATCACTCGGGCGTTTTCGGTAAGTTCCTGGATGATCTTCCCAGGCAAGACTCGTTCCGGAGAATAAGCCAGGTGAAAATCGGAACCAGCTTTAAGTCCAGACTTTTCCAGGATCGGTCGGACCAGGTCCACCGTCGTGCGCGGTGGAGAAGTTGACTCTAAAATCACCAGGTTGCCCGGTTGGAGGTGGCTTACGATCGATTCAGTAGCTGAAGTCACTGCGCGCATATCTGCCAGGTGGTACACCTGGTTGTGATAACTCCCCCGCTCGTCTGCATAGAAAGGAGTTGGAACAGCAATGATAAATGCATCCGCTTTTGCTGGTGTTTCACTGATCTGCAGACGACCAGATCCGATGGCTTCTCCAACGAGGGATTGTAAGCCTGGTTCAGAAATGTGGATGTTCCCGTTCCGCAGAGTCGAAACAACATGCTTATTATTATCCACACCAATTACGACCAACCCGTGCATCGCAAAAGTACTGGCCGTCGGCAAACCGATATAGCCTAAACCTAACACACATACACGATTAAAATCCATATCTGCTCCAGAATTCGGATTTAACTATTTAAGAATGAAGTGATAATAAGTGATAAATGGTTAAGTATTATCCCACAATAATTCAAGGCATGTCAAACGGAGCAATTGGAAAGTGGTCAGCCCGTAAATAAGCACTTGACATCGAACGAATGTTCTGGTATTATAGGTTCATAGAACAACTGTACTGATTACCTGTTTCGGAGGTGAATTATGACGCCCAGGCGTAGAAGTGCAACATTAACCGAGCCACAAATCAAGGTATTGAAGGTCATCGAAGAATATCAAAATACGAATGGATTTCCTCCATCGATACGCGATATTCAGGATATGGGAAAGTTTTCCTCAACCTCAGTGGTGAATTATTACCTGGATCAGCTTGAAACGATGGGACATATCAAACGATCTGGTCACGTCTCACGCGGCATTCGGCTGGTGCACCCATTTTCAAATATCACCCAATCAGCTGCGAACACAATTCAAAGCGTGCGCGAGTCTGTCCAACAGGTGTTGAGTATCCCGGTTATGGGGCGAATTTTTGCTAGTGAACCCGTTCCTGTCCCCCAGTCAGACTTCGCATACCTCGACGCAGAATCGGTTGTGAATGTGGCACGCAGTATGCTACCGGCTCGAGAAAAAGTCGAAGACTTATTCGCCCTTGAGGTCAACGGTGACTCGATGATCGATGCAATGGTAAACGACGGCGATATAGTAATCATGAAACCCGCTAAAGACGTCCACAATGGAGACCTGGTGGCGATATGGCTGCGGGATAAAGACGAGACTACCCTGAAGTATTTCTTCCTGGAAGAGGGAAAAGTCCGCTTACAGCCTGCCAACCCGACGATGAAGCCGATTTTCATCGATGATCCTGCAACTGTTGATATCCAGGGCAAGATCGTGATGATCATCCGCCCTTGTGAAATGTCTCTGGTTTAGGATCACAATCATCAAATATAAAATTGCTGGAGCCTCCCCTGGTCCCAGCATTTTTTTGTTATTCTACAACTCAAACTGGAGCTGAAGGAAATTTGGCATATTTCATCCGGTTTCGTTGAACCCTGTTCACGCATGACATCTGGTAGAATTCCCATATGCGCGGAACAGTGAAGGTTACTTCAATTCCGGTTTCGAAACGCATCCTGGATTTATTGCTAGCGGTAACTGGTACTCTTTTGTTATCTCCGCTGATGCTGCTGATTTCTGCGTTGGTCGGCATGAATTATGGAGCTCCGGTCATTTTCCGTCAAAAGCGTCCGGGATACTTGGGCAAACCTTTCTGGGTATACAAATTCCGCTCGATGACCGATGCACGGGATGAGCAGGATAATTTACTTCCTGATTCTCAGCGCATCACCCGTCTGGGTCATTTCTTACGCTCTTCAAGCCTGGATGAGCTGCCTGAGATGTTTAACGTCCTGCGCGGCGAGATGAGCTTTGTCGGCCCCAGACCATTACTCATGCAGTACCTGGAGCGGTATTCTCCGGAGCAGGCACGCAGGCACGAAGTACAGCCAGGGATCACAGGCTGGGCTCAAATTAATGGCCGAAATGCACTTACTTGGGAAGAAAAATTCAAGTTAGACGTCTGGTACGTTGACCATCGATCATTCTGGCTGGATATAAAAATCCTATTTATTAGTGTCTTAAAAGTACTGCGTAGGGAAGGCATTAATAAACCTGGTCAGGCGACTGCGGAGGAGTTCATGGGTAATCATGACTCGTGAGGTTGGAGAGATTGCAGCGCTTATGACTGCGATGTGCTATTCCATCTCCTCAATATTTTTTACATTCGCCGGCAGGAAATTTGGTCCCCTGGTATCCAATCGCATTCGATTGGTCATCGCAGTAATCCTGCTCGGTATAACCCATTTGATCGTTTTCGGAAACCCCATACCACTAAATGCCGGAACGGACCGCTGGTTTTGGTTGGGAATTTCAGGTATCGTAGGGCTAGCCATTGGTGACCTTTTCCTATTCCAGGCTTATATTACTCTGGGGCCAAGGGTTGGACTATTATTTCTGAGCCTCTCTCCAGCAATTGCTTCGCTCCTGGCATGGCTCCTTCTGGGAGAAACTCTCAATAGTGGAAGTGTATTGGGGATTTGTTTAACCCTGGCTGGCATAACCTGGGTAGTGCTGGCAGGCAGTACAAGTAAACCAGGTTCAGGGGATTCTGGTTCTAAACTCCCAATCAGGAGCAGCAAAGGCATCATCGCAGGTTTAATCGCCGCTTCAGGCCAGGCATTTGGCGTTGTCCTGGCAAAAAATGGATTATGGGGGGATTTCCCCGCTCTATCCGCGAATGTGATTCGAATGACTGCTGCTTTTTTGGCGCTTTGGTTGGTCACGGTCATTCAAGGGCAGGTGGTGTCCACCGTCCATCAGGCTCAAGGACAGAACTCCGGTTTACTTTATATCCTGGTGGGTGCGATCTTCGGTCCATTGATCGGAGTCTCTCTATCATTGTTTGCCATTCAGAATACAAGCATTGGCATCGCCAGCACGATCATTGCCTTACCCCCGATATTTTTACTCCCAATTGGCCATTTCGTCTTCAATGAACAAATCTCCTGGCAGGCTGTTGCTGGAACCTTATTGGCAGTTGTCGGGGTAGGTTTGCTCTTTTGGTTATAGGCATATAATTAGGATAATAATGCTCACCGAAAACAGTTTATATCGTTCACTTTACCGCATCCGCAGGTTTGAAGAAACCGTCCTTGATAATTTTTCACGCGGGGTATTCTTTGGCACAACCCACACCTATCTTGGGCAGGAAGCGAATGCCGTGGGTGTTCTGGCAGGGATCCAGGAGAATGATATTGTCGTTAGCAACCACCGCGATCATGGGCATTTTATTGCTTATGGTGGCGATCCTCATGCACTATTTGCCGAGTTCATGGGCAGGTCAACCGGAGTGTGTGGAGGCAAAGGTGGGTCGCAGCATCTACATTGGCGTAACTTTTATTCTAACGGAATCCTTGGTGGGATTATCCCTGCCGCCACCGGTATGGCTTTGGCAGAGAAGTATAAACAATCCGGATCCATTACGATTGCTTTCCTGGGAGATGGCACCCTGGGGGAAGGCGTTATATACGAAGCTTTTAATATTGCATCTCTATGGAAGGTGCCGATTCTATATGTGCTTGAAAACAACCATATCGCCCAGACCACTCCTATTGAGCTAAGCCTGGCAGGAAACATAGATGACCGCTTCAAAGCCTTTAATATTCCATCTCAACACCTCGATACTGCAGATATCCATGAGATTTTACCGGTTGCCACCGACTTGCTTGCCAGGGTGCGTCAATACACATCACCGTTTGCGTTGATCATTGAGACAAACCGCTTCGGACCACACTCGAAAGGTGATGACACTCGTGATCCTGACCATGTAAATGAGCTGCGTCTAAAATTCGATCCCGTCCAAATTCAATCCAAACGCTTAAACCAAGCCGAGAAAAGCAACATCGACTCTGAAGTGGAAGCGGAGATAAAAGCTGCTTTCGAGCATGCCATGGCGGATCCATTGGCAATATAGACGAGCGGATCAGTTAGCCTTATCGTTTTTTTATCCGTTGAAGCAGTTTCCAAAACATATTATTATTGAATGACATCCCGATAACTATTTTTATTCGGACTGTATAATTGTGATAAATTGATCATAACGGTCATAAGGATTAGGCCGAGAAGCATGCGATCAGGAGGAGTTATTTGAGACGCTGGAATGGCTGGGGAGACGATTCGATCACTTCTCCGATTCCTCCTAATGCATTACCTTTCCTAGAGCAACGCGTAGGAAAGGGTCAGCGACCTATTGATGCGGAGCTGCGAGAAATATTGGAGCACGTTCCTAAATCACGTCTGCATGTTCATCCCCTGGTGAATACCGATCCACTCATGCGCCTTCTGCATGCTCGAGGGCAAAGTTTTCCCAATTGGGTTGACCTGCGCACGGGTCAACTAACCTCATTCCCAGATGGCGTAGCCTTTCCAAGATCGAGAGATGATGTTATCAGTCTTATCCACTTCGCCAAACGTACAGGGGTACAACTTATCCCTTACGGTGGAGGGACAAGTGTGGTTGGTCATATCGATGTGCTTAAGAGTAAAAATCCAATCTTAACCGTTGATATGACCCACATGAACCGCTTGATCGATCTCAATCCCCAAAGTTTGATGGCATCATTTGGCGCTGGAGTGTCTGGGCCTGATTTGGAAGCGCAACTACGCGCCCATGGGTTCACCCTCGGGCATTATCCCCAATCCTTTGAGTATTCGACATTAGGAGGCTGGGTGGCGACCCGCTCCAGCGGCCAGCAATCCTTGCGCTATGGTCGAATAGAAAAACTATTTGCAGGCGGAAAAATGGAATCCCCGATAGGTGAGCTGACTATTCCAGCCTTCCCTGCCTCCGCGGCTGGTCCAGACTTGCGCGAATTCGTATTGGGATCGGAGGGCAGGCTTGGAATCATTACCGAAGCCTGCGTACGTATCAGTCTTCTTCCGGAGCAGGAGGATTTTCATGCAGTATTTTTTCCGGAATTTGCACAAGGGATCGAAGCAATACGACAAATTCTCTCCGCGGGGATGCAATTGTGTATGCTCCGTTTAAGCACCTCCGTCGAGACAGAGACAACGCTTACTCTTGCGGGGCACGAAAACCTGATCGCAACATTGGAGAGGTTTTTGTCCATTCGCGGACTCGGAGCGGATAAATGTATGCTCTTACTCGGATTTAGCGGTAAGTCGAGCAGTGTCCGCACAAATCGAAGTGAAACTCTGAATATTACCAGAAAAAATGGTGGGATTCACACCGGGAAAACCATTGGCAGGCAGTGGCACAAAAATCGATTCCGCACACCTTATTTTCGCAATACACTTTGGGAGATGGGATACGGTTTAGATACCCTGGAAACCGCAGTTGACTGGGGAAAAACTCCCCACATGGTTGATCAGATTGAGCGGGCAATACACTCCGCCTTGGCTGATTTCGGGGAAAAGGTACATATATTTACCCACTTATCCCATGTATACCCGTATGGTTCTTCAGTTTATACCACCTACCTCTTCAGGTTGGCGGATAAACCTGATGAAACTCTCGACCGCTGGAGGGCGATGAAATCTTCAGCCAGTCAGGCTATCGTCACCAACGGAGGGACTATCAGTCACCAACACGGAGTCGGGGTGGACCATATATCCTACCTTTCAGCCGAAAAAGGTGCTGTGGGTATGTCTGCCATTTCCAACATTTGCCACTATTTTGATCCAAAAAACATCATGAATCCAGGTAAGTTGGTTATATAAGCCTTCTCAGGCGTCCATCAGGGTTCAATAATGACCAGGAGTGTTCTACATGTGGGATAACCAGAGCCGTAAATTAATCTGGCAGTCGATCGGCGGTCCGTGGGATATGATCATCATCGGAGGTGGGATTACAGGTGCCGGAATCTTGCGTGAGGCTACTAGGCTTGGGCTGCATGTTCTGCTGGTCGAACAGCATGATTTTGCTTGGGGAACCTCCAGTCGATCTTCCAAGCTGGTGCATGGTGGCTTGAGATATCTTAAAGAGGGTAAACTGACCCTCACCCGCGATTCAGTCCGTGAAAGACAGCAGCTACTCCACGATGGACCAGGCTTGATCGATCCACTGGGTTTTTTACTCACGGTGTATAAAGGAGATACTCCCGGCAGGTGGACCTATGCGATGGGTCTTACCGTGTATGATCTTCTGGCATTGCGGTGGGACCACGCGTACTATTCTCCCCAGGATTTCCGGCTCTTAGCACCTCACATCAGTCAGGATGACCTGCAAGGCGGTTTCCGTTTCGGAGATGCCCAAACAGATGATGCACGTTTAACCCTTCGTGTCATCCACGAGGCGGTAGATGATGGAGCAACAGCAATCAATTATGTCAAGGCTCAATCGCTTATCATCGAACAGGGAGACGTAAAAGGGGTTGTGCTGACGGATGTACATGGAGGTGGGCAGGTTGATGCTTTCGCACGGGTCGTGATCAACGCCACTGGAGTCTGGACCAATATACTACGTAACCAGGCGGGCGGTTCTTCATATGTTAGACCATTGCGAGGTAGCCATCTTATCTTTCCAAGCTGGCGTTTACCCGTCGCTCAGGCGGTAAGTTTTCTACATCCATTTGATCATCGCCCCGTGTTCATTTTTCCTTGGGAAAGTGTCACCCTCGTAGGTACAACGGATGTAGATCATGTGGAATCCTTGGATATCGAACCAAAGATTAGTCCAAATGAGGTTGCATATCTGATGGCAGCAGTGGAATACCAGTTCCCGTCCCTGTGTATTACCCTGGAAGATGTTCTCTCGACGTATGCGGGTGTCAGACCCGTCATCAGCAGCGGTAAACTTGACCCGTCCGAGGAATCGCGCGACCATTGCATCTGGGATGAAAAAGGGTTGATCTCCGTGACAGGGGGTAAACTTACCACCTTTAAGCTGATCGCAATGGATGTGTTGAAAGCTGTCCGACATCGCCTCACCGATATGCCCGAACCTAGGCAGGATATGCCTGTCCTAAACCAGGTTGACCAGCAATTGCCCGGTTGTAATGACCTGCGCGATACCTGCAGGCGAAGATTATTGGGACGATACGGTGCTGATGCTCTAGCAATTGTAAATACTGCCCACCACGGAGAAATGCAACGTATCCCTGGTACAGAATATCTATGGGTGGAGCTCCGTTGGGCGGCACGATCTGAAGGGGTATGCCACCTGGAAGATTTGCTTCTTCGCCGGACTAGGCTTGGATTGATCCTCCCATACGGAGCAGCCTCCATCCTGCCGGAGGTAAAACAAATCTGCCAGTCAGAAATGCATTGGACTGATGCTCAATGGCAAAAGGAGTTGGCCGATTATCAAAGGAATATCACTCAGAACTATAGCTTACCTTCCTCCACGTCGATCCCCGATTGGAAAACCCTGGTAGCAGAAGCATTGATTAGCCGTAAAATGAATACATCTGAACCGCAGATGAAATTCCTCCGCCTCACCGGATTAGTCGCCGCGATTTTACTGATCATTGCTGCTCTGATTGCATTCCTATGGCGGAATCGCAAACAGTCTCACCAGCCCGAAGGCGTAGTTTAAGATGGCTTTATCATATGGATGAAGCCTGATTAATCAAATTAGCTCTTACCCCACCAGATTATTACCCACAATTAATGGTTGGTTTATTATTATTCGCGCCCCAGCTATTCTTTTGTTTCAAAACCCATGGATATCTTAAAATAAAAACCCTGCGAGGTTGACCTACGCAGGATCGGTAATTTTAAAGTTGAACTTTATTTGGGAGAGCGGGTTTTCAAGGTCCGGGAATAAATCGTCTCAAGCTCAGGGTCGGTTTCAACGTTTTTCCGCTTTTTCTTTTTCTCCGTAATTAAATTAACGTTATCCACACCTTTTCGTTCCATTGCTTCACGCAAAGCCATTTCCATGGCGGTAGGAACTGGTATTTCCTTCACCTCTTCGGCGGGTTCCTTTTCCTTCTCCTGCTCACGTGCATGCTGCTCTCGCTTGTCGATTTTTTCGACCGTGGTTTTTATTGCTTCTTCAGGTTTCTCCTGAAGGGCTTTCATGCTCAGCTTGATTTGCTTTTTAGGCTTGATCACATCCAGCACCTTAACCTCAACCTCATCACCTTCCTTCACCAGGTCACCTGGAGTACGGATGAAGTCATGGGTCATTTCACTGATGTGGACAAGCCCTGGTCGTTCAGCACCGATATCTACAAATACACCAAATTTCTCCAGGCGCACAACCTTTCCAGTTATTACCATATCCTTTTTAATCTCGCTCCATTCCAAACCCAGTGGTTTGATCATGGTTAACTCTATCCGACCTTTTTTCGGAGATACCCTGCGTACCCAGACGTCTACTTCTTCCCCTTCATGGATTACGTCTTCTACCCTATTTACAGGTGTCTTCTGCAGCTGGGATATATGCACCATCCCTGGCATATCAATGCCAATATCCACCAATGCCCCCGCCAGGGAAGTCTTGACAACCTTTCCCCGAAAAAACATTTTATTCTTTATCTCTTTGATATTACTAGGAGCGCCTGTTGAAGTATTGGCATCCATAACGACCTCTCTAAATTTCCGAATTTCACGCAAACTTGAATTATACCAAGCGCATGGAAAAAAGTCAAAAAACCTGGACTGATGTAAATAACAGAGTTTCTGGCGAATTCTCTCGGCCAGAAACCCCATATCTTCCGTTAACCAGTGGCGAAATTCTGGTTATGCAGGTTTTGGAACTGGAGTTCCTCCATTTTTTGGATTGGGAGGAGGAAACAGCTCTTCGAACTCTTCTCGCGATAACGTCTCAACTTCCAACAATTTCCGTGCTACTGTGTCTAAATAATCTCGATATTGAAGCAAGATTTTCCTGGCTTTTTCATATGCATCATTGACCAGGGATCTTACCTCCTTATCAATCTGCTCGGCTACTGCTTCAGAATAATCCCTCTGCTCAGAAATTTCGCGTCCCAAGAAAATTAGCTCTTCCTTTTGACCATAAACCATTGGGCCAAGATCACTGCTCATGCCCAACCGGGTTACCATGGCACGAGCCATCTTGGTAACTCTCTCCAGGTCATTCGAAGCGCCAGAGGTGATGTCATTGAAAACAATTTCCTCAGCTGCTCGTCCACCCATCAAGCCAACCATCTCAGCGACTAGCTTATTCCGGCCCATCAATGTCCGGTCTTCTTCTGGTAATGCCAGAGTGTAGCCACCTGCCATACCCCTGGCGGTGATGGAGACCTTATGGACTGGATCCGCTTCAGGTACAGCGTTCATGACTACTGCGTGACCTGCCTCGTGATAAGCTACAATCCGTTTTTCAGCCTCGCTTATTAATCGGCTTTTTCGCTCAGGACCAGCAATTACACGCTCGATCGCTTCCTCTAAATCTTCTTGTTCGATCGATTTCTTGTTCCGCCGGGCAGCCAGGATGGCTCCCTCATTGACAAGGTTCTCAAGGTCAGCCCCTACAAAGCCTGGTGTTGATCGAGCTAACACGCCAAGATCGGTATTCGTAGCCAGTGGCTTACCCTTCGTGTGCACTTTGAGAATTGCTTCCCTACCGCGCATATCCGGACGGTCAAGAACCACACGCCGGTCAAACCGACCTGGTCGCAACAGCGCTGGGTCAAGGATGTCTGGGCGGTTTGTAGCAGCCATGATTATGACGTTCGTGTCAGTGTCAAAACCATCCATCTCCACCAACATCTGGTTTAAGGTCTGTTCACGTTCATCGTGGCTTCCACCCAGGCCTGCACCACGCTGCCGGCCAACTGCGTCAATTTCATCTACGAAGACAATACAAGGTGAGTGGCGTTTTGCCTGGTCGAATAGATCGCGAACTCTACTGGCACCCACGCCTACAAACATTTCGACAAATTCTGAACCGGAGATCGAGAAGAACGGTACACCAGCTTCTCCAGAAACAGCTTTAGCCAGCAAGGTTTTACCTGTTCCAGGTGGACCAACCAGTAAAACACCTTTGGGAATGCGTGCTCCTAGCGAGATGAATTTCTCTGGTTCACGCAAAAACTCTACTACTTCTTGCAGCTCTTCCTTGGCTTCTTCAACTCCGGCTACATCACCGAATGTAACTGATGGTTGGTCACCGGTGAACATCCTGGCGCGTGATTTACCGAAGGACATTGCGGCGTTGTTACTGCCTTGTGCTTGACGTAAAACGAACCAGAAAATGCCGCCCAGAACTAAAAACGGAATAATATACCCTAACGTGGAAAGAATACCCAACCATGGACTGGGTGGAACCACCTCAAGATTGATATGAGCCGTTGACAGTTGTTCAGGGGTCACCCCTAAATCCTCGAGCTGCTGCACCAAAGTTGCCACGGCCTCAATATGTGCGGTCTTGTTTACTTCCTGGGTACCGGTTCCATAAACGACGGTTACTTTATCTTGTTGTTCTATGATCCTGGTTACGATACCTTTTTGAATATCAGCTGCCACCTGATTAATAGACAACACCTCTTGTGAGTTAGTACCCTGATTATTAAATAGAGAATATGCCAGAATGATTATGGCTGCAAATATCAGAACATAAATGATCGACGAACGACTACGATTAACGTTCACGTACACCTCCAAAACTTACCCAGACTTAATAAGTCACCTGACCTAGAAGTCAGGCAGACTTAAGGTCTATTTTTCATTATACCAACCTCTTGTCCCGGCTGATAGACTTCTATATCTTTTATACCGTTTTCTAACATCACTCTAACATAATCTTGTTATTAGATGCAGGAGCAATCGAATTGTGCCCATTACTTTTATGAGCAGCTAATCCTTGATAAACCTCTCACTAGGGTCTGGGATAAGAAATATTGTTGTTATCGATTACGTCCCCAAATCCAACCCTCGATGCGGCGGACAAGCCTGAGCAGCTGAGAACGGATCGATACCCACATGCGGTAAGAGGCAGGAGCAATTTGGCGGTGAGGCAGGAATGGTCCAGTCCACTTTACCATCGCTGCTCCCCATGTGAGACCTGCACCAAAACCTACAAAGACTGTATTATCTCCCGCCTGTAGGCGTCCTTGCTGGATGGCCTCACAAGTAGCAATGGGTATAGAAGCAGTAGATGTGTTGCCATAACGTTCGATATCTATAAAGCACTGGTCGAGAGGGATCTCAAGCCCGCGCATTGCTGCCTCAATAATGCGCAAGTTTGCCTGATGAGGAATAACCAGCTGGATATCCTTGAGTTTTAAATCAGCCGAAATAACAACTTCCTTCGTTGCCTGAGCTATAACACGAGTTGCAAAACGAAATACTTCCCGCCCATTCATATGGATGGTATGCTGGTGATTTAATATAGTCTCACTGCTCGCCGGCATTCGACTGCCTCCAGCAGGAAGAGATAGTAAATCACCACCCGAACCATCAGACCGCATTACGGACGAAATCAACCCTCCTGGCTCATCGCCTGCTTGCAGCACAAATGCGCCTGCTCCATCACCAAAAAGGATACAGGTATTTCGGTCCTGCCAATTGACGAACCGGGAGAGTGTCTCCGCTCCAATTACTACTGCATTCTGGATGGACCCACTGCGGATTGCCTGTGTAGCCATATCCAGTGCAAATATGAAACCAGAACACGCCGCGGAAAGATCAAACGCACCTGCATGTATTGCTCCAATCCTATCTTGCACCAGGCAGGCAGTTGCAGGAAATATATGTTCAGGGGATGATGTGGATACAATGATCAAATCAATTTCTGTAGGGTTAAGATTGGCAACTCTGAGTGCATTTAGAGCCGCATCTCTGGCAAGGGTTGCGGTTGATTCTTCCTCACTTGCGATATGCCTTTGCCTGATACCTGTCCGTGATTGGATCCAATCGTCTTCTGTGTCTACAATTTTTTCCAGGTCGGCATTGGTTAACACTCTAGAAGGAACTGACATCCCCCATCCAGTGATGTGGGCATAAGGACTCATGGTTAAGCCTCGTCAAAACGGCTGATGATAATACTGGCATTATGCCCCCCGAACCCAAACGAGTTCGACATCACGTTTTGTACTTTTTGTGGACGGGCATGGTTTGGTACATAATCGAGATCGCATTCAGGGTCGGGGTTTTCATAGTTTATTGTGGGAGGCAGAATTTCATCCTGCAGGGTCTTGACGCAGATCACTGCTTCAAGTCCTCCCGCTGCCCCTAATAAATGACCCGTCATTGATTTTGTCGAAGAAGTCGGTACCTTGTATGCAAGCTCCCCAAAAACGGTCTTTATCGCTTCCGTCTCACTCTTGTCGTTTAAGGTCGTGCTCGTACCATGTGCATTAATATAGTCGATATCGTTCACCACCATTCCAGCATCTTCTAGCGCATTCTTCATGCATATTGCAGCTCCCGCCCCATTTTCAGCTGGTGCTGAGATATGGTAAGCGTCATTGGACGTACCATAGCCTTTGATTTCGCCAAAAATTTGAGCCCCACGTCCCTGCGCATGTTCTAAAGATTCCAACACCATGACCGCGGCACCTTCGCCCATAACAAATCCATCTCGGTCTTTATCAAATGGTCGCGAAGCTCTTTCAGGTTCGTCATTCCGAGTGGACAAAGCAGTCATGACACTCAAACCAGCCATGGCGATAGGCACAATTACCGCTTCACATCCACCGCTGAAAATAACGTCTGCTCTCCCATGTCTGATCATTTCGACAGCTTCACCGATCGCATTCGTCCCGCTGGCACAAGCCGATACAACTGCCAGATTGGGACCGCGAATTCCCAGCTGTAAAGCAACCATGCTCGCTGCGGCGTCGGGCAACATCATTGGAACCAGTAATGGACTAACGCGATCAGGTCCTCGATCGAAAAAAACACTGGTTTGTTCAGCCAGAGTGCTCATGCCTCCGATTCCAGACCCAAGGATGGCTCCTACCCTGTCTCGATTAGATTCAGTAATGGTTAAATTTGAATGTTTCAATGCCTGATAAGTTGCCGCTAGGGCAAATTGAACAAAACGGTCCATCCGGCGTGCATCACGTGTGCCAAATAATTCCACCCCATCGAAATCCTTGACTTCCGCTGCAATCTTTACCTTAAATTGGCTGGTATCGTAATGAGTGATATATCCAACACCCGACTTGCCTGCCATTATATTGCTCCATAAAGTAGAAACGTCGTTTCCTAACGGTGACACACACCCCAAACCGGTGATTACGACACGATGGCGCATTGAAACCTCCTATAGTAGATATATTGCTGAAGCAAAGATATAACTTTGAGGAACCTAACCATTGATTAATCTTCTTCCATATTATGACAGCGGAAATAAAAGTATATCAGAAATTAATAAAATAAATAATTACAATGCCTTATAAACCTGCTGGATGTGTAAAATGTCATGTCCAGCGATGATATTTACCAATTCACGGAAGCGCATTGGACCAAAAATCGCATGCCTCGCCCGACGATCCCAATCTTCCAATTTTAAGTTTTCCAATAACGCCAGCAATTCCAGCCGGCTATTCGTATAATCGACCAATGCCTGTGCGCCATCCTGCTGCTGATACTGGCGGATTTCCGCCCACGGGTCTGTATCTTGCCCGGGAAGGAAGGGATTACTCTCGTAGATTACCTTTCGTACGCGGGGTAAATTGACCTCTACATCGACATCTCTCAGATGGCACAATACCTCACCCGGACTCCACTCGTTTGGTGTAGGCCTGCGTCCCAAATTAGGACCGACTCCGTGGCAAAGTGTCGCTAATGCAGCAGGCGTTGATCGTAATACTGCCATAAGCGCGCCAGGCGAGGTGAATTTGGCTGGAAATGGTTGGATAGAAGAAGAATCCAGCCATGGGATCAGGTCAGGAAAACCGCCATGGGGCGGCATTTCTTCTTGTCCAGTCCATGCTGAAAGGCCATTATTGCTCATCCAAAAAACCGGTAGACCCAGCTGACGGGCAGCACCAATATCGGAATCGATATCGTTACCAACCATGATCACAGGTGTCTTCGGCCATCCAAGTTGGGCCAGGAATTCGGCAAAATATGCCGGGTTCGGTTTGGCAAAATGAAATGTTTCGTAAGACGGTATCAAAGCAAAAGGCACTTGGTCAGCCGCTAAACCCGCCCAACCAAGCCGCTGTAATATCGCCGTGCGGGGAAAAAGTGGGTTGGTTGCGATGGCTGCCTGGTCTCCACGTTCAATTAATTGCCTTACTACTCCGACAGCCTCAGGTTTTAATTGGGTAAGTGTTTGCAGCTTGGGAAAGTCTTCGAAGTAAAAGTCATCAATAATCCCTTGAACATCCTGGCGGACTAACCCAAGCGTGGGATAGAAGGCTGCATCGAATTTCTGTTCCAATGTCTGATCTGGGCTTTGGTTTTCTACCATCAACCGTGTGGCTGACATTAATGTTTTTATCAATAAAGGCGGATCAGCCACTTTGGATAAGCGCCTTGACAAAGCCTGCACATAAGCAGGCACAAAGCTATTCATTTCGTTTCCAAGCAGGGTGTCGTCGAGATCAAAAAGCAGAAGTGCCACGTGCGCCTTCTTCAAACTCAGGGGGGATTTTATGACATTCTCCACAACCAATATGAGGATCAAATCCTGCGCGTTCAGTTTTCCTGCAAAATGTTTGTACCCGCACTTCTTGCTTGCCGAAAGGTAGCTTTCGAACTAATTTGGGGATCAGAACCATATATGGACATGTATTGGCAAGCTGGATACCCGGCACAGGGCAAGTTGCGCAAAGGTCCCGCTTCCATTGTAGTGGCGGAGTTGCAGAGCCCAATAAACGACATTCTTCGTTCGAGCGGCCCCTGTAGTAATCGCCGTAGAAATAACTACACTCTTTTCCAGCTGGTGTACGCATAAATTGGATTAAGTAGTTTTCCTAAACCCTGGTGACGTAAGCACCGGTTCGAGTATCAATGCGAATACGATCGCCTACATTTACAAACGCTGGCACCTGCACTTCCAGTCCCGTATTCGTCTTAATTTTCTTGTTTACACCCGTCGCAGTATCCCCCCGCACAGCAACCTCTGCTTCGGCAACATCCATGTCGACCGTGATAGGCAGCTCAACATCGATAGGTTCACCCTGATAAAAAGTTAATTTTATTTCCATATTTTCTGTCAGGTAATCAGCGCTATCTCCAAGAACGTTTTTAGGTAGGACCGGTTGATCGTACGTTTCCAGGTCCATAAAATGGAACAGTTCTCCGTCAGTATATAAGTACTGGACGGTATGGAAATCCAAACGGGCTTCCTGCACACGTTCACCGCTCTGAAAGGTTTTTTCCAGGGTGGTCCCACTGCGCAGGTCGACAGCTTTAATCCTTATCGTAGCATTCCCACGTCCCGGTTTATTATGATGGTAATCCAAAACCTTATAAAGTCTATCATCGAACTCGAAGGTTACCCCTTTTCTCAAGTCATTCACGTCGATCATTCAATTGCCTCATTTATGTATAAGTTTTTAACATGCGGATTATAGTTTAGCCCTTCGTCTATGGCAAGGTTGCGAGTGCAGATTGCAGGGATTCAAGACAAATATCAGAAAGTGGTGATTCATTTTGTGGTAAACTTCATTCGATCCTGATCTCGGTTGGAGGTAGCGTTGAATAAGCAATCCAAACGGTTGGCTTATATTGAAGATGAAATTGAGATGATCGACCTGGTTCGGTTGATTTTGGGACGGCAAGGGTTCACTGTCCTGGGTGCGAATGGAGGCCGCGAAGGTCTTGAACTGGTTCGGAAGGAGCTGCCCGATTTAGTCCTGTTGGATTTAATGATGCCAGATATGGACGGATGGGACGTGTATCACCAAATCAAATCAGAAAAGCTCACTCGCGATATCCCTGTTATAGTGATAACAGCCAAAGCGCAAGATATCGATAAGATCCTTGGTCTGCGAATTGCCAAGGTGGAAGACTACATTTCAAAGCCATTTAATCCTCAAGAGTTGGTAGAGAGAGTTGAACAAGTTTTATCCAGGGGGCAAGAAACATCGCCTCAAGAAAACTAGCCATTCAGTTTTGCTGATCCTAAGAATTTTATTGATTCTAAGCATGAAACAGCTGCATTAATCGGGGAAAATAACCATTAATGAACTATATTCATATTGTCAATCATAGCCACCCAATTGGAAATCCCATCCTGGCAAAATATTGCCAGTCGTTTTTCTGTCAGCTGCGCGGCTTGATGTTTACTTCAGTCTTGCCCGAGAATAACGGCTTATTGTTAGTCCAGGGTAACGACAGTCGCGTTAATGCTTCGATCCATATGATGTTCATGCGAATGGACCTGGCAGTGTTTTGGATTAATAGCGAATTTAGTGTGGTGGAGAAAGTTTTAGCCCGCCGCTGGAAGCTGGGATATATACCCAGGTCACCAGCCAGGTATGTTTTGGAAACCAATGTAGCCAACTTGAACGATTTTAATATCGGTGATAAAGTTAGCTTCGAAGAGACGCTGTAGAGTAAATATGAAGATGTTGTGGTTAAAAGCTTTATCGATTCTTGCGCTTATTTCTATATCGTTACCTCCTGTAATCGTCACAGCGCAAAATCCATCTGTCGCCGGACCGGTATACATCGTGCAGGAGGGTGATTACCTCTCGGATATCGCCTATCGCTTCCACATCTCCCAGCAGGACCTGGCAACTGCCAATGGGATCGTCAATGCAAACCAAATTACGGTTGGGCAGCAACTGATTATCCCAGGTCTGGAAGGTATTCAAGGCGTTTTAACCGCCCAACCAGTACCGTTCGGTGAAACGCTGCATAGCCTGAGTCTTCGGTATCGTCTCTCCGAAGACAAATTAGCGCAACTCAATCACCTCACTTCTCCAAACGAATTATATGCAGGTTACTCTCTGGTGATCATTCAGGAGGATAATCCTCCTTCGTTGGGTAAAAGGGTAGCCGTATCTCCCGACCGATCACTTCTCGAGCTGTCAGTGCTCAATGGAACTGGTCCCTGGACCATTCTCACGAATAATCAGCGCGGTCACTCTGCAGAGCTTATTCCCGGAGACGTCATCAGGGTCACAGGTGAAGAAGACCTTGGCGCCGGTGCATTACCCTCGGATATCTCTTCGGTGGCGATCACCGGATTAACCCAAGGGGAAACCTCCGAAATCGAAATAGACGGCAACTCAGGGATATCATTGCAGGGTTCCTTGATGGATCGTTCGCTGAACTTTTTCCCTGACCCCGAAAATCGCTACATTGCCTTGCAGGGTGTGCATGCCATGGCGGAACCTGGACTGTATTCGCTAAATATTAATGGAACCTTGCCTGATGGATCTGGGTTCGATTTTTCCCAGGATGTATTGGTATCTACCGGGGACTATTTATTCGATATTCCCCTTAACGTCGACCCGGCAACCCTCGATCCAGCTACGACAGGTCCGGAAGATAAGATCTGGCGTGATTTATCCTCCCAGATAAGCGCAGATAAGCTGTGGCAGGGTGAATTTTTCCTCCCGGTCGAGCCGGTCTTCGCAGAATGTTATGCCTCCCGGTTTGGAAGCCGGCGTTCATACAATGGGAGTGAATATTCCTACTATCATACTGGTTTGGATTATTGTGGGCAGGTCGGCGATCCAATATATGCAGCAGCACCAGGTGTGGTCGTATTTGCCGGACCATTAACGGTACGCGGGAATGCCACGATGATTGATCACGGAATGGGTGTGTTTTCGGCATATATGCATCAATCCGAAATCCTGGTCAATGTGGGCGATCGGGTTGAGGAAGGACAATTAATTGGAAGAGTAGGGAACACCGGGCGTGTGGAAGGCCCACATTTGCATTTTGAGGTGTTGGTCGGTGGAGTACCCGTTAATCCCCTGGACTGGTTAAATCAAGGATTCCCGTAAATCAGTGTAGTCAGCCACTCAATTTATCTATCCGGTGGCTCGTCAGTTCCAGGATCTTGAAATTCCATATTCTCAAAATCCCCGCGATTATACTCTGCCATTATCTGCTTGGCTTTTTCCACCTGACTGGATGGGACTAATATCTCAACAGAACCCAATGAGCCTATCTCAATTGCATATGCGTGGGCTGCGCCTTCCTGATTTAACCATACTTGTATCCCTTGTGCTTCAAGCAAGCCTTTTATAATCTCGGCTTGTAATTGTCCCTGCACTTGATCAATGTATATCCATTCTTCATCCGGCATAGCAAAGCTCCATCGTATCTCTGACGATCGATTATCGCAGGCAGGATGTCTTCCTGCTTTATTATTATAGTCCTTACTGTGTAAATCGGTGTTCTCGCTATAATCCATTCGAATACATCTGAATTATTTATTCATCGAGTATAATACGCGTGCAATCGATATTGAGCGAAGGGTTTTATTTAGGCGTTAAAATAACTTACATACATGAAAATCCATCATCAAAAACTAGTCGGAATATTAATGCTTCCAATTACATGGCTGATGTGTTAAGGTTACAATCATAATGATGAGTCTGGCAATACTATCACTGCGCGAGGATTATTGGGATACTTTTGAGCTTAAGGACGAAGATCGAGAATATTTATATAACTATCTCCTGGAAGTCGAAACTCCACTGACTTCCCCTGAATTATTAACCGTATTAGTGGCAGAACGTATACGCCAGGAAAAATTGGCGATTGAGATACAGCGTACATCGGGGGGGGACGTCTATAAACCTGCCAATTGTTTCCAGGTCGATCAGAATCTCGTTTTTCCTGCATTCGGCTGGCAGCATGCTACTGTTCTCGCAGTACGTCCAGGTCAAAATCCGGATATTGGTGAATTCCAGGTGATCCAGGTGAAGTTTGATAACCTGGAAACGCGTGAATTTGCCTCCAATATTCAGGACCACAACCTCAACCAGCCGCAAGAGATTCCCATAGCTGAGTCATCCCTGGATATGGATACGGTTTTATCATTATACGGAGAAAAACTGCTGCAGATCATTGATACCGATTTGGTTAAAAACCAGGAATTTGTACGTATCGCAGGAAAATGGTTCCCCCGCTCATTATTGGTCGATATCAATGTAGGTCATCTAAATTTAGCTGAAGCGATCCTCGATATGGCTGGTGGAGGTCCACTGCCAACCAAATCATTACTCGAGCAAGTTGGATTGACTTCAAACACCAATTCAAACCTGGTTGAGTTTTCCCTCGACCATGCCCTGCAAGAAGACACTCGTTTCGATGAGGTCGGACCTGCAGGAGAAACCCTCTGGTTTCTCAACCGCCTGGAGCCTGAATCCGTCTTACAAGTACCCGTTTACCTGCGCTACCAACCGCTGGACTACGATACCTCAAATCTCACTAACGAGATGTTTGAGCTCGAACGAAAATTAGATGATGAATTATCACCCCTGGTGGGGAGATACCCTACTCCGAATGAAGTTCAGCTTACCTTGATGTATCCACACTGGCGGGCAGGTACTCTTCCACTGACATCCAGGATAAATCACCTCTTTCCAACCGCATACGAGGCACCTCGCATCCGCTTTCAGCTGGTCGATGGTGAAACTGGTCAAAAATTCCCCGGTTGGGTGGTGCGAAAAAATCGCTACGTATTTGGCCTTAAGGAATGGTACAAATCTCACGGATTAATTCCAGGCAGCCTGATCAGGGTGAAACATGGAAAAAATCCCGGCGAGGTCATTGTTCAATGCGATTCTCAGCGCGGCTCCCGCGAGTGGGTGCGCACTGTGCTCATCGGTTCCGATGGTGGGATCGTTTTCGCCATGTTAAAGCAAATTGTCACCGCCGCATATGACGAACGCATGGCCGTCGCAATTCCCGATGCAGAGGGTCTGGATGTAGCCTGGAAGCAAATCCAGAAAGATCGTGTCCCTTTTGAAAAAATTGTGGTGAATACAGTTCGTGACCTGGTTAAGTTGAACCCCCAAAGCCACGTCCATGCCACCGAGCTCTACGCTGCAGTGAACATTATTCGAAGGTGCCCTCCTGGACCAATCCTCGCTTTACTGGCTTCCAGGCCTTGGTTTATCCATGTTGGTGACTTACACTACCGCTTCGATGATTCGGAGAAAACCTAAATGGCCCCGTTGCCTGATGTAAAGCGCGCCAACCGTGCCAGACCTACGATCCAAACTCATTTCCACATTGACTTTAATTGGTGGCAGGACCGCGATCGAGATTGGCGGGTCTTTTTACAGAGTTTGCTCTGCCCCGAACACCAACAGATATTTTCAGAGCTGCCTGATGACCAGCTGGTTGATTTTATCGATCCATCGACGGCTGAGGTCCAGAGAGTTGATGGATTACAGCATGTACTCATCACCCACTGTGCCAAATTGGAAGGATTTATTTCTCCGCATACTACGATGGTGGATGCAATCTTCCGCATTTTCCTTGCAAATGGCAATGCACCCATGACGCCGTCGGAACTGGCACAACTCTCAGGACGGTCGCCTGATGTAATTTTACGGGTATTAACCGGTGATCAGATATATCGTGGTTTACGCCAAGTAATGGAGGGGTAGGATTGTCTGCCCCTGTAGCTCAATGGATAGAGCAGCAGCCTTCTAAGCTGTTGGTTGTGGGTTCGAATCCCGCCAGGGGCGCAATACAATAATCTCCCTTGCCGATACGATATTCTAAGTAACTAGTCACTGGCAAGCTGCATCTAATAGAAAATGGAGTTCGTTATGATAATCGAGAGAGTAGGAATATTTAAATTTTCCGGAAATGGTGTTACCGTGCTCGGCCCTGACATCATTGTCGGTCAAAAGGCACCAGAATTTACTGTTTTTACCCAAAACTGGTCGACCTTCAATGGCATTGCAGATACGAAGGGAAAGGTACGAATTATTAATTCGCTCCTCTCCATAAGTACAGATGTTTGTGATCGGGAAACCCGGCGATTTAACCAGGAAGCCGCCGCGTTGGACGATCGAATTTCAATACTCACCATCAGTATGGACCTGCCTTATACAATTAAAAACTGGTGCGCCGCATCCGGAGTAGACCAGGTAAAAACCTTGTCTGATCATGTGAACGCTGATTTTGGACAGAAATATGGCGTTCTGCTGAAAGAGCCTCGCGTTTTCCGGAGAGCTGTTTTTGTTGTCGATCGTAATGACATGGTCGTTTACTCTGCATATATGCCTGTCCTGGGCGAAGAGCCCGATTACCGTGAAGTAGTCGATGCAGCCAGGCGTGCATTAATTGATTAAGCTTAACTAGAGGTATTCATTGGGAGAGATGCATATGGAGGAAATATCAGTCACATCAGATTCAATGCGGCGCGTTTGGCATATCTCGGAGGATCTTCAAAATTCGCTTATCGATACAACTCGATTGCGTATTATCTCCCGTCCACATGCCTGGCGTCCACCTACCGATGTTTATGAAACCGATGATGCCATTATTATCCGGGTGGAAGTCGCAGGGATGCGTGAATCAGACTTTACCATTTCAATGGTGGAGCGTAGCCTGACCATTCGCGGTATACGCCAGGATACATCAGAGCGGCGCTCGTACCATCAGATGGAAATCGCATTTGGTGAATTCAGTACCGAGGTTGACCTGCCCTACACGGTCATCTCCGATAAGGTGGAAGCCACTTATCGTGATGGCTTCTTGCTCATTACCCTTCCCATCGCCCAGCCTAAACATATAAAAGTGGAAGGTGATTAAGCTCTAGTATGTCTGCTACCCGTTGGAACACGCTGAACCTGATGCGCTGGCTGGAGGAGCACGGCTGGCCGGATGAGGACCTGGAACTTAAGGAAATGATGCTTGATTCTGATAACCCAGGACAAACGTCCATCACAACCCAATCATCGTTATCTGCAGAGAATCTAACTGATGCGAATCAACCCAAGGTAAATATCCCCGACATTCTACCAATCTTGCCTCTTCGTGGGCTGGTCGTTTACCCCGAAACTGCTGTGCCATTGACCATTGGTCAGCCACGTTCGATACGTCTTGTGGATGATGTGGTGGCGGGAGAAGACCGCCTGATTGGCTTGATCACTTCCCGTGATCCCGAGCTGGAGATCCCTGAACCGAAAGATCTTTTTGAAATCGGCACCGTTGCCATGATCCACAGGTTATTCCGAGCTCCCGATGGTACCATTCGATTACTCGTGCAAGGTACTGCCCGTTTTAAATTAGGTGAATTCAGCCAACACGAGCCTTATCTCAAGGCTCAGATCCACCTGATCCCAGAAACTGAGGAGGAGGGTGTCGAGGTAGAAGCACTTGCTCGTAACGCGCGGGACCAGTTTTCCCATATTGGTGAATTGATCACTTCCATTCCCCGCGAGCTGGTTGCATCGGTTCAGGCGATTGAAGACCCCCTACAGACGGTTTACACAATCGCAAATTTCCAGCGCATGGATTTGTCCGCCGCTCAGTCCCTGCTTGAGCTTGATTCTGTAAAAGAAAAACTACATAAATTAGTGGGAATTCTCACTCGTGAGATCGAAGTCTTGGAAATTGGTCAAAAGATCCAAAACGAAGCTCGCTCAGAGATCGAAAAAATGCAGCGTGATTATTTCTTGCGCGAACAATTAAAAGCTATACAGCGAGAACTCGGTGAGGGTGATGAACAAGCTGCAGAGGTCGACGAGCTGCGCCAGAAAATCGACGCTGCCAAAATGCCAGAGGAGGCTGATAAACAAGCACGCCATGAGCTCGATCGCCTGTCCCACTTGCCTACTGCAGCTGCCGAGTATGGCGTTATTCGTACATACCTCGATTGGATGATCTCACTCCCATGGTCGATCAAGACCGAAGACAATCTGGATATATCTCATGCACGGGATGTTCTGGACCAGGACCACTATGGCTTGGAGGATATTAAGGAACGCATCCTTGAATATCTGGCTGTGCGTAAACTCCGTTTTGAACGCAAAGACGAAGTAGTTCCTGAAAACAAGGATGAAATCCGTCGGCTGCGTGAGGGAGTCATCCTGTGCTTTATCGGTCCACCCGGTGTTGGTAAAACCTCGCTCGGTCGATCAATAGCTCATGCCATGGGACGAAAATTTATCCGCATCTCACTTGGCGGGATGAGGGACGAAGCTGAAATCCGTGGACATCGCCGTACATATATTGGCGCACTGCCCGGCCGGATCCTGCAAGCCATTCGTCGGATTGAATCGCGCAACCCGGTCTTCATGCTCGACGAGATTGATAAGCTGGGAATGGATTTCCATGGGGACCCGGCTTCAGCCCTGCTTGAGGTCTTGGATCCTGAACAGAACTCAGAGTTCCGAGATCACTACCTTGAAGTTGCTTTCGATTTATCACAGGTCATGTTTATCACTACAGGCAACCTGTTAGAACCGATCCCAGATCCACTGCGTGATCGGATGGAGATCATTACCCTTTCAGGTTATACCGAAAACGAGAAATGTGCCATTGCCAAACAATACCTGATTCCTCGGCAAATTAAAGAGAACGGCTTACGACCGGAGGAGATCCAATTCTCAGATGAATCATTGCTGGCGATTGTCCGCTCCTACACACGTGAGGCGGGAGTGCGTAATCTCGAACGCGAGATAGGCTCTGTCTGCCGAAAAGTGGTCACCATAATCGCAGAAAACAAGACGAACTCAGTTAGTATCACTCCAGAAAAGGTGGAAGAATATTTGGGTCGTCCTCACTTCTTTGGTAATGAGGAGATTGCGATCCGGACTTCAATTCCGGGTGTAGCTACAGGTTTGGCATACACTCCGGTTGGCGGTGATGTATTGTTTATTGAAGCCACTCGCATGCCTGGTAGTAAGGGTTTCCAGATTACAGGTTCCCTCGGGAACGTGATGCAGGAATCTGCCCATGCCGCCCTCTCGTTCGTTCGCTCTCGGACAGAACCACTCAAGCTGGACAAGGATTTTTTTGAGAAATCAGATATCCATTTACATATTCCAGCGGGAGCACAACCCAAAGATGGACCTTCAGCTGGTGTGACTATGGCTACCGCTCTCGTCTCCCTTATTTCAGGCAGACCAGTTAAAGCAGATGTCGGCATGACAGGAGAAATCACCTTGCGAGGTCAGGTGTTACCTGTTGGTGGAATTAAAGAGAAAGTCCTGGCAGCCCACCGGGCTGGGTTAAAAACCGTTATATTGCCCAAGCGGAACGAGAGTGACCTCGAAGATTTACCAGATGAAGTCCTAAAATCGATTAAATTTATCTTCGTCGAGACTGTTGATGAGGTATTGAAAGCAGCTCTTGAACCAGCGAGCCGCCGTAAAAACCTGCCCGCCCCCAAGGATGGAAATGGGAAAAAAGGTAAATCGGGGGAATCCGATGCTTAAAGTAACCCTCATTGAAGATGATCCCAGCATGGTATCCTTATTATCCACACTCCTTACTATGGAAGGGTACTTAGTTACGACACCTAGCAATCATCATATGAAGGATCTGCTGCAAGTCATCCAGCTTGAGCGTCCCCATATCCTCTTGATAGATGTCAACCTGGCTAAGGGCAGTGGTTTGGATCTGGTCCGGTCGATTCGTAAGGAGCCGGAGCTAACCAGTACTTGCATATTAATGACTTCGGGATTAAATTTAAAAGAAAAAAGCATGCAGGTTGGAGCTGATGGTTTCATCCAAAAACCCTTCATGCCAGATGACCTGTTAAAACTGATCCAGGACACCTATCAACAATACTAAATATATCAATTAGAAAAAGAGTAAAGTAATTATTGTGACAAAAAAAAGATTACGCACCCAGATGCAATGGTATTCCATTGATCTGCATTTACACACCCCAGCGTCGAGTGATTTTCAGCAGCCTGATGTTAAATACCTTGAGATTCTGCAGCGTGCAGAAGCTCGGGGTTTGGATATCATCGCATTTACTGACCATAATACCGTCGCTGGCTACCGGAAATTGCAGGACGAGATCCATCAGCTTGAATTATTGGAGCGATTGAACCGCATCCTTCCAGAAGAACAGAACCGCCTACGTGAATACAGGCGTCTGTTCGAGAAATTATTGATCCTGCCGGCATTCGAATTCACAGCAACATTTGGTTTCCATATTATCGGTCTCTTTCCCCCGGAGACCCCGGTTCGGGAAATTGAACATTTATTGATCGATCTGAATATCCCCACCGAGCAGCTTGATCTTGGTTCCGCCACGGTTGGCGCAACCACCGATGTGCTCTCTGCCTATCGCATGATAGATGAAGCCGGTGGCATTGTCATCGCAGCCCATGCCAACTCGAACAACGGGGTCGCAATGCGCGGTTTCCCCATCGGTGGTCAAACAAAAATCGCCTACACCCAGGATCTTCATCTCCACGCTCTGGAAGTGACCGACCTGGAGCAACGCGGTAACCGCACTACTGCGACGTTCTTTAATGGCACCAAGCCTGAATACCCACGCAGGATGCACTGCATTCAAAGTTCTGATTCTCACCGGTTGACCACCGATCCCCAGCGGAAAAAGAATCCTGGGATTGGTGACCGCGTGACCGAGGTTTTGTTGTCTGAAACCTCATTTGAAGAACTTCGCGAGTTATTCTTATCCAATGACTTCGCACGCACACGACCACGCCACCACAAAGAACAACCGGCTTATGATTTTGTCCTGACCGCCCGTGAGGAAGGCGCGAATATCATCCAAGATTTTCACGAGAACATGACCATTCGGGGTGGAAAACTTTACAATATTATTGCTGATGTCTGTGCATTCGCCAATACCAATGGTGGCACTCTCTATATCGGTTTAAACAGCGATTCTAAAAAACCTATCACTGGGGTGTCCAACCCCGAACAGGCTATAACTCAGCTGGATAAAGAAATTAGCACGCGTATCACTCCCCCTCTGCAGTGTACTATTGATGTCCATGAAACTGACGGTAAGAAGATCCTGCGTATTCTCATTCCACGCGGAGATGATCCTCCATATGCAGTGGATGACAATAAAGTTTATATCAGAGATGAAGCGGAAACCGGTCTGGCTGTACGTGATGAAATTGTCAGTCTGGTGTTACGTACGAGCAATGTCCGTCCGGCACCTCAGGTTAAAACAGAAGCCGAAAAACTGGTTGTTTCGGAAGAGTCATCCCAAAGCCCAATCAGACCTGAACGAGATGGAGAATCAACTCCCCGCACGGGTGTGGAAGTGGTCAAGGTTGATGAGCGTGATGGGATCTCCTATTACACCATGCGCGATCTTCGCAACGGAAATGAAGTGAATAATGTTACCCGTGTTTCTGCCCGCCGACTGTGGCATTATGCAATCACTGAATTTGATCAGCTGCCTTCGGATCTGTCTAAGGTTAAGATTCAATGGCAGGGTAAAGTAGGATTATTGGGAGTTCAGCGGCAAGGCAAAAATGTTCGTTATAATCTGGTTGAGCGGACGCCGAAAGGATATCGCCTTTATTTTGGTGTGACTGAGGACGGTATTCACGGACGCTGGAAAGGTCTGGTGGGTAGTGATGATGAGTGATTCATCATTACCGGCTGAATTAGTAATCCGCGAATTCCAAAATCCCTCAGATTATCCCCAGGTAATTGACCTTTGGAAGCATGCAGGTCCTGGCATCCATCTTCGTCGTTCTGATGACCAGGGCGAGATTGATAAAAAGCTGCAGCGTGATCCTGACCTTTTTCTCTTGGCAGAATTGGATGGGTCAATAATTGGATCAGTCATCGGCGGTTTTGACGGTCGTCGGGGTATGGTATATCACCTAGCTGTCGCTAACCCCTTCCGTAAAAAGGGCATTGGTACCACGCTCATGGATGAGCTTGAAAAAAGGATGAAACAGAAAGGTTGTATTCGTACATATTTATTAGTAACGCGTGATAATTTAGATGCAATTCGTTTCTATGATAATACGGGTTGGGAGCAGATGGATTTGCTGATCTACGGAAAAGACCTGGAATAACCACCTGGCACTCCTTCTATCATGTCTATACGCATAGGAATCCTCACTATATCTGACCGAGCTTCACGCGGAGAACGGGTTGATAAATCCGGACCAGCTCTGGTGAAAGCAGTCAACCAACATGGTTGGCAGGTGTTTACGTCCGCGATCTTACCAGATGAGATGGACCAGATAAGTAATTTACTGATCGAATGGGCTGAAAGCGGTGAAATGGATGTCATATTGACAACCGGTGGCACTGGTTTCAGTCCACGTGACGTCACCCCTGAGGCTACTCAGGCGGTAATTCAACGCCTCACACCAGGGCTGGCTGAGGCTATGCGCAGCGCAAGTTTACAAATCACTCCGCACGCCATGCTCTCGCGTGCCACAGCAGGTATTCGGTCATCGACTCTCATCGTCAATTTACCAGGCAGCCCTCGGGGGGCTATAGAAAATCTTACCGTACTTGTGCCTATTTTGCCTCACGCAGTAGAACTCCTGCGCGAGGAGCCTTCAGCCGAGCGTGGGCATGGCGTGGTTTGATTAGGGTATAATTTTACGCGATTAGTCAGAAGATGAGCTTGGAGGCGTAAGTGGATTTTTGGCATGCAGATAGTGTCCCCGATGTATTGCCTGAGGAAAAAAAGGCAGGCTGGCGGCGGACACTGCTGGATACGATAGAGACAATTTTGTTATCATTGGTCCTGTTCTTGGTGATCAATGGAGTATCTGAACGGATACGGGTTGAATCCATCAGCATGCAGCCGACCCTCTTTCCGGGTGATTACGTAATCGTTAATAAAATAGCCTATCGCTTTTATACTTCTCCTCACAGGGGAGATGTGATTGTATTTAAATTTCCGCCGAATCCCGAAAGTATTCCGTATATTAAACGCATCATTGGTCTGCCAGGTGATCAGGTTCATATTACCGACGGGAAAATCTATATCAATGGTGAGCTTATGCTTGAGCCGTATTTAAAAGTCACTACGAACCGTGGAGGCGATTGGACTGTTCCTCCAGATCAATTATTTGTTATGGGGGATAACCGCAACAATTCTTCAGATTCGCGTTCCTGGGGCTTTGTGCCTATGGAAAACATTATCGGGCGAGCTGAGGTGATCTATTTACCCCCTCAACATTGGTCTTTTCTCCATCAAAATATTGCGGTCGCTTCACCTGAGCCTTGATTCATCCATTATGGGAGTTAATGCTCTCCTGGTTGTGTAGTTGAAACCAGGTATCAATCTATTGGATCCAATCTGGTCAATTTCTTATACTTATAATTTATCTGACCAGGCATTATTAAGTGCGCTTACAGGCACGTAAACGATACCTGACGTTGCTTCGTAAACAATTCCATCAGAATGAATGGCTACACCTGCGTTAAATTTTCCCACACTTTCCTTGCTCCCTATTCTTCTATTAGTTAATTTGGCACGATTGATTCTTTCTCCTATCATACTTAAATCACACTATGAATGTAGATAAAGGAAGTGCCACCCAAGCCTTTGTGTCCTACGTTGCTTCTCAATAATTTACTTGCCCTACTTCACTAGAACTATATAAATAAGCTTACCCTTCTAAATAACCAGTTCGAGCTGCTTCAATTGCTGCTCGTTTTTTAAAAACAATACTCCGGGCAAGCTACCCAGCGGCACCCGGAATATCCTCCTTACTGCTGCTTCTTCTCAGATCTGACAGGGTTCGAAGGGTTCCGCCGCGCTGGACCCACCCGGAGTGCCGCAAGCATACCTTAGGAAATTAATCCTGTCAATGTTTTAGTCTCCCTTGAGAATCGAATGATTTTATCACCTACACTCAGGAGGTTTTAAATCTCTGCCAGGTTAGACGATAGTCCGGGTTAGGGCGTACTCGTTGGTGACGGCGTACTCGTTGGGGTCGGCGTTAGCGTTGGGGTCGACGTTTTCGTCGGGGTCGGCGTTGGCGTAGACGTTGGCGTAGGGGGAATGGTAGGCGGTAACACACCTGGGGGCGTGCCATACCCTGGGAAGCGATAGCGTTCGGTGACCATTTCCGAATGCCCAGTTATCCTGAGGTATCGAGCAAACTGGCTCAAGAACGGTGTTATCAGCGGTTGGTTAAAGATCACATCGACCGAAACTCGTGTATTTGGACCTCCGGGAGACTCTGTTCCCGCAGGTGAATCGGCAGAATAAACATCCACATGGAAATAACCTGGATCTGAAGGTCCAGCGCCAGTGACAATACCCAGACCAACAGCTCTACTTGTTGCTTCATCTTTGATATCTTGCAAGCGAGCCGCAACCCCACCCTGAAATCCCTGTCCGGTAGTAGCATAACGAGCTGCAGCCTGGGCGGAGTTTTGCACTGTGAGCCAGGCCTGAAACGTCATGCCAAAATCGAATATGCCGAAGACGACTAAAAGCAGAGTAGTCAGGACCAGGGCGAATTCTACCAGCGTCTGTCCTATTGTATATTTACCGTGCTTTTTCATAAATCACCATCAGGTCTCCTATTTCAAAAGACGGGAGTAGATCCGTTGAGCGATTATTAAAAATGCTTGCTGCAGAGAAGGTCCGTCAGGTGCCGCAAAGAAATTATCAGTGGCACCAGACATACCATCCGTCGCGGCTGCAATATCGATCAGGGTTGCCTGATAATCTGGATCATTGGAGGTGTCACCGTAAGCAATTGTATAGATGGTTGTCTCGTGCCTGGTCCATGTGTCTGTGGCATTATTGACAGCCCAATTAATTGCGTTCTGGCATTCGTCACATGAACGAATGATTCGGCAGGCAGGCGCCCCACAGCTTGGCGGGCAGCCGCTACAGCTGCGGTAGATATTCGCCTTTCCATCGGATAATAAAATGAGAGACCAGATGGAGTCCGGACGTCCTCCTCCCGTCATTGTTATTGGGTCATACGGGTCAGCGATTTTACTATGGGCAACCATAATTCCGTCGCCAATATTTGTTTGCTTATTACACTGATGGCTTCCACCATTATAAATTGGACAATCAGAAGTATCTTGCTCCTGTCTCTCAAAGGCATCAAGACCGTCGATAGCGAGCTTCACTGCGCTGAAATTGGCAGATAATGGTATGACCTGGGTTCCTGTTATACTATAGGTCACCAAACCCACTCGATCATACCGGGAATCTAACTGATCGAGAAAGAATTTTGCCGCGGGTTTGACGCTCTTATCCAACGGGTCGCATATTCGCGTGGAATCCTTAGGTGGGACTGGGGGGACCGCATTGGGGTCCCCTTTTGCCCAATTGCAGTATCGGGCTACGCAATCAGATTGATTTACCCAGCTGCAGGTAGGGAAGCCTGAAGGCCAGGGAGATGGTCGTCCTCTATTATACGTGTCATAGGTCATGGATTCAGATAAGTCCAGGACTAAATAAACGTCCATCGGTACAGCTTCACCCTCGCCGACGGCCCTGACCGTCATGGTATTAAAACCCAGGATCCTCAGGAAGAAATAAGACGCATCGGTCGATGCTTCCACATGGACAATCTTTTGCACAGCTTCATTTGGGAAGCTGATATCTAGATACGGCTGAGTCTTGTCACACGGCGAAAGGCCGTCAAGTGGGTTCCCACAAGGTGTGGAATTATAACCATGCAGGCGCATAAACTCAGATGTAGCCTGGATCGCAACTGGTTTTTTCGGTAGTTTATATGCTCCCGCCAATGCCGCTGAATCAACAGATCGCTGTAGATCTTGCTTCGTCTTATAGATCATCGCTCCATCGGTAGCCAGCCCTATCACTGCAATCATAGCAACCATGCCAAGAGCGTATAATGCAATCGCCTGTCCTCGCTCTAGTGGAGATCTATGAATATTCTTTTTAATCTTTCCTAATGAGATCATATGATCCTCCGAGCCCATCTAATCCAGCATTATTTACATAAATTCTGACGAAAAATAACATATATTAAGACCTAGTCGAGGCTTGCCTCTCACCAGTTATTCCTCATGGTCGCGGACTGTATTGGATCGTATAAGCTCGTAATGTGAAGGGGTCTTGGAGTAATCCCGTGATTTTTGGCCAGGGAAATAATAGCTTGTAATTATAAACAATCTCGACCGCAACAAGATAACCACCGCTTGGGTCACCAGTCTGTAAGCGGTCCGTCAGGGCAGCTGAAGTAAGAGCCGTAGACGTTCCGGGGAGTCGCATAGATGTTTTAATGTAATTCGTAAGCCCCTGGTTACCTGTCAGTCGAGCGCGTACGATGATCACGTCGACTAGGTTGCTGGTGCTGTTAAGACCTTTATTAATGAGATCCTGTGTGACCAGAGTATTGATTTTAGTATTATCATATCGCTTTGCTCCCTGAGAGCCAAGGTGTGCGCCTTGATAACAGCTGTCTAACACAGCAAGATATGTACGGCCGATATTCACCACTTCTACCATTCCGAGTAGAAGCGTAATCAGGATTGGCAAAATGAGAGCCAGCTCTACTAAACTCTGTCCTCGTCTGCTGTCCGTTTCTGGTTTGCCTCGCATGTTTCCTTCCATTAGGTGGTATTTGACTTATTGTAGCCTGACTGAAAACTTTTTGCGACCCAAATTTCGTCGGACAAGAATCATTTACTGAGACAACGCTCAATCTTAATTTATTTTACATCAATAATCAGGATTTCGACATATCAATTTTGTTAGGCGTGATATCGATTATTTCATTGGGATAGAGTCCGTGGGCCAACTTGGCTCGAAAACTCGTATTTAGTGATTGATAATCAGAAAAACCCTGCTAGATCCCGTAATTCGCAGTCTGTTGGATCCAGATTTCGATCATTTTGTTTCCTATATGCTCTGCATTCAACACTATCGTATGGTTTATGGTCGGCATTCAGGAGAACACATCCATGGATAAGATCTACAATACGATGGGCAAGGTGTTGCTGTGGGTGTTGGTTGGGTAGTGGATGTGGGTACTCTGGTGGATGTAGGTGCAGAGGTATACGTGGGTAGTGTTGTTATTGTAGCCGTTGGTGCGGGTATAGTCGCTGTGAATGTTGGTGGCAATGTCGGGATAGCTGTAACTGCAGGAGTGTTCGTTGATACGGGAGAAGGAGTAGGAGTAGGGGGTATAGTAGGTGGTATTAGTCCAGGGGGCGTGCCATAACCAGGATGTCGGTATTGTTCAGTTAGTATTTCTGAGTGCCCTGTAAGCCTGATGTACGGAGCTATCATATTCACAAGTGGTGTGATCAAAGGATAATTAAAAACCACATCTACCGCAACCCGCGCGTTTGGACCACCGGGAGATTCTTTTCCCGCGATAGGTTCATCACTAGCATAGACATACACGTGGAAGTATCCTGGGGTTAAAGGTCCAGCGCTAGCATCAATATTCAGGCTAGTCGTTCTCTTTACTGCTTCATCCTTAATATATCCAAGACGAGCATTGCTACCATCCCGATATCCCGCTCCGGTAGAAGCATATCGAGCAGCACCATGGGCGATGTTCTGTATCGTTAGCCAATTCTGAAACATACAACTGAATTCGAATACGACGAAGATGATCAGGACTATTGTTGGTATGATCAGGGCGAATTCCACCAGACTTTGACCCCTCATGGCTTTCCAACTCTTCTTCAGCATAAATCGCCTTCATATCCTCTCAGTATAAAAGGAAGGTGTAATCCCAAATATTCATGATTCTTGTGGAGAATGAGCTATTCTAATTAGCATGTCTCCTGCCTTTAAGAAAAAAAATGCGTGATAATCGTAACATAATCACGCCAATTTCTAACAGATACTTTTGTAAGGTATGATCCTTGAAGAGACCTATCAATTGACCTATCAATTGATAGTCATTGATCCAACTTTGTCCGTTTTATCACTTGTTTGAAGTATTGAAATTATTGTACCCACCCGGAGCGCAGCAAGCATACCCTAGGAAATTAACCTTGTCAATGTTTTTCTCGCCGTCGTGTGCCGAGAACTCCCCCAATGATGATGAGCACCAATACACTTGCCCCGATAACCAGCCCGGCATTACTGCCCACCGGCGGCAGCTCGCGCACTTCCGGGGTATCAATCGCTGCCATGGATGGTGAAACCGTCGGAATTGGCGCTTGGTCTGCCTGCTGAATGCGCGAAGCTCGTTCAATCTGATGATTTTGTAAATTGATCTGTGCAGATGCACTGGCAGATGGTCCCTTGATCATGATCAATCCAGCCAGAACAAATAACATCCAAAATAGATGATTTTTCATGCAGCCGATCCCTCTTGGTTGTAAGACGGTGCTCCTTTTCTAGTTTATCACATCATCATCTAAAATATAACCAAAAAATGTCCATCTCTACGAAACGTTTATAACATCTTGGAGAGATTTAGCACTAATCGGTGAACTTATCCAATCTAAATTGAATACTTAGAATACGGTTAGCAAATACCATTAAACCTGCTTCTTTATCTCAGCTGGTAGATCTATCCACTGGCCACTATGTCCAATCCACTTCTCGCGCCAGGCCTGGGTAATTTCGTCCTTCAGCAGTAACTTATATTCCTTTGTTTGCTCTTCTCGATCCAATTGGATCGTTAATTCATTCCACAATCTGCAAGGCTGATTGTGTAATCGAGTAATATTGCTTCGAGGAATATAAGTGATGATCCATCCCAGCTTTACATGCGGATCCTCCTGGATCACCATCATAAAATTAGTTGTGAGTAATAACACGGTATTGGAGATCAAGGGTCGACGACCTAAAATCAGCCACCGCTTATTGATGGCGGGCTGGAACACCAGTTCTTCCAGTTCCTCTCCGGGAAGTTGTCCATACATATAAACACTGTTTGAAAACTTGAACGGCAGCTTCTTGATATCCTGTCGTATATTAGCTGAGATAATGATATTTTCAAATTGCTTACAGGGTGTGCCTTTGGATGCCAGAAGTATTTTCTCCAACGGCTGCGATATCCGATACCAGGCTACCGTATTAAATTCGATGTTTATCTGGGTGGGCATATCAGCGCCTTGTGCAACGATTTCCAGGAACCCATACAGCAATAATAATGAGACCCTCATATACATAAGGTCACGTCCGTTTACGGATGTAATCTGAGGTTCCTGATCTGGCCAAATCGATGCCAGGAGGTGGATCACCTCGGTTGTTGTAAACAACAAAGCTTGCTTCGGGACGAATTTCCACCCATGCTGGATCTGCGCTGGAAAAGCAATGATTGTCTCTAGAGCTTTGGCACTAACCAGATTTGTTACCGCTGGTGATTGAAGCTCAACAGGCAACCCAGAGACGTTATGCAACAATGAAGGGTGTCGATCATAACCTCTGACAAGAACTTCCCGTCTTAGCTGAGTCAAACGTTGATCTAGATCGTTCTTCGAGTTTATCAAGATGATTAACACCTCCTTAATTCGAACCGATCGACTCGTCAGCCAGTCATCTAAATTTCTGAAATATGAGCAGTTTCATATGGATTATTCAACCTGATTCTATACTAAAAAATCAACATGAATATTGCTGAACAAGAAGGAGATATTTTTTTCTGCTTATAAAATACAGAGCAACCTATATCCATTTCTATCCATATCAATGATAGAAATATGGTTCCCATGTGAAATCATTGTCTTTTTTTTTACGCACGGTACCATCAGCTTGTCATTCCTCTTCCTCTCGCCCCACTTTCCCTACCGGTGCCAGGTAGATCACGAATTCATCCTTGCCATCCAAACCCAGGAACTGATCCAGTTTCTCCTGATCATAGGCAGCAATACCGCATGTGCCACAGCCGATCGATTCGGCAGCCAGGTACAGATTTTGGCAAACGTGCCCAACATCCATCAAGATCACCCTCTCCGACCCTAGACCATAGCGCCATTCCATTCGGTTAGGGATCGAGCTCCAGATGAAACAGACCGCCGAATTCCCCACGAAGGGTTGGTCGGAAGCCAAAGTGGTCATCTTCTCCGGCAGGTTTTCCGCTGTAAAGAGATAGGCGAGTTGGTGGTCGAACGGCAGGTAACGGTAGACGCCAGCCTTTAGCCCTTCCACATGCTGGATAACAAGGTAGGTCTCGAATGAATGGCGCGAGCCAGCCGAGGGCACCGTTCGATAATGTCGCCCGGTGGAGAGCGCCATCCGCACGCCCTGGGTGGCCCAGACCAGATAAGCCAGTTCATTAAGCGTCAGGTTCGCCGTGGAATATTTGCGCCGGCTCTTCCGCTCAGCGATGCAGGTCAGGATATTGGGCTTTTTCAGGATGGAAAGGTCTGGTTTTGGGAGTGGGATTCGTTCGCAGGTCGTTTCCACGGCTTTTTGTGAGGGGGGCATCGCAATTCCCTTCATCTGGTCTGAAATCCAATCGGTTTCCAAAGTCAGGTTAGATTTCATGCCATCCCGGACATCCCGAACGTTGTCGGCATACTTTTTCGCTCTTTCATTTGCCACGCGGGCTGCCTCCGCGCCGGTATAGGCAGGCGCCAGGGCTTCTAGGGCAGGCAGGAAGATTTTATCGTGTAGGTCCTGGGATGCAGCGACGTTTCCAGCCGCGAGGACAATAAATGCCCATTTACCAACTTGCGCCACCGCAGCGTCGAAGATAAATGATTCTTCAGCTGGACCCTTAGTTTCAACTCGATAGAGGTCCCATTCCAGTGCGGCTGTACGATGCCGTCCCATTCGTTCTCCCAGCCTGGGCAGGTCGTACATCGGGAGCAAACCAACCTTGATCTGTTCGACTGTCATGTTCGGGATGCCACGCTGGAAAAGAAAAGCCTGGTCGCTGGCACGCATCCAGAAACCGAGGCCTGCACGGGTCCATCCGCCTGGCTTGAGTCCGCTGACGCCTACTTGGGGATCGGAAAATGGTTTCATGCTCATTATTGCTCCTTGTTTTCGGGTTTATATAGTTACGCATACCTTACCTCGACGAGACAATTTAGCACAGTGTCGTCGAACATGACAATTTCACCACAAAGCTGGCGCCACAATATGTCGCGACCAATCCTAACCTGCAACTAATTCCGCACTATTCTTCGAGCTTCGTTACGTTCATCCAACGGTATAGGCGCGCTGGATCAATCGTGTTAGCGCGGCCAACGAATGATTCTAACCATTCTGACTATATTATGCCATCGATAAGGAGGATTATCATGAAAATTTCTCGGTCTCAACTGTCTGGCTCAGCGGTAGCAGTCAGATTTCAAACATGCCTTCCAAGAATTGGCGGTTTTTTGGCAATGGATATGCTCCTGCCGTGCCGGCAGAATCAAGAGACTATCCCTTACTTTAAATACAGCTCCTTTTCGATTCTACAAAGAAAAGGAGGTAACCATGCTCAAAATCCATATATTAAATCAAAAAACCCGTCCACATCCTTGAACGGGTTCTACTTTCCTGGCGGAGAGGGAGGGATTTGAACCCTCGTTCCCTTGCGGGAAACACGCTCTCCAGGCGTGCGCGCTAGGCCAGACTACGCGACCTCTCCGAGATAAATCCACTGCAGATGTCTCTCCACAGCGAAGCGCATTATACCATATTGGTTACTTTGCCCGTTTTCCTCGATTTTTCCTGTATGGTCATTCCGTCCATTTATTTAGATCTAAGCTCAAAGATGTAGAGCGATACATCCCAGCTCCTTTCGAAACCCACTTTTTCGACCACAGGGATCACCTCCGGGCGGTTGGGTGCAGTCCATCCAGCGGATTTATACCCCAATCCACCCATCAGCTGGCGGTAATCCTTTAACAGCTCACATAGCTCACTCACCGGGCATGCGATGAGCTGGATCCCAGGTGAACGCTCTTCATCCTCGTCATCTTCCCAGATCGAAATGAACCCTAAACCATCTCGCCACCACCAGGCATGATTCTCTTTAATTGCTTCTTCGATGTGTTTGTGTTGTAAGTCAGCGTATACCCAACCCAGGTTGATTAATCCGCTCGATAATCCATGCACCTGGTTCTCTGATACAAAATCCATCGCCTTTTTAGCCTCCACAGTTTCCAGCTTTTCGAAGTTCTCCGTTCCGTCTAACAGGCTTGGGCAGCGATAGGGGATGAACTCCGCCATACGTTTGAAACCGCTCTGTTCGCACATGCGGTGTACTTTTACGTTATATGAACCCGTCGTCAGGCGAATGATCCCGCTCCCCATCCGGTGCCAGGTCTCCAATACATAACCATGGATGTGCGAAGCCACACCCTTGCCCTGGAAATCAGGGTGGACCCGCAATCCTTCCATGTACCATTCGCCCTCCTGGAATTTGGTTAGCTTGAACACCCCCGCTAGCCGTCCATGTATCTCTGCCACACCCAACAATCCATCCGGGTCTGCCAGCCATTCGTCCCACACAAGTGGAATATAATCACCCCCTTCCCAGATATGCGAGCACAATTCCAGCACAGCTTCTTTATCTTTGGCAAGCGCCGGTCTGCACACACTAACATCATTGTTAATTAAATTCGTCATCTTCATCCACTAATAACATCTAATCCGGAAATAGTTCAGCCAGGACAGCAGGAGCATAGCGTCTCGCCATATCATCCGATATGCCATTCTCCCTGCATATTTCAGCATACAAATTGGCACTGGGGCGTTTATGTCTGGCTTGTGTATCGACATCCAGCTCCCACAGGCCAAATCGCTGAGTCCAGCCGCGCTCCCATTCAAAATTATCCACCAGCGTCCAGTGGAAGTAGCCTTTTATTGGCCAATTAAAGTTGACTGCCCGCCATACCTGATGGATGTGCTCGATCATATAGCGGGGGCGTAAATGGTCATCCGCATCATCAAATCCATTTTCTGTAATGATGATGGGCAGGTTATACTTCAATCCCCACTTGAGTGCTTCATACATTCCTGGTGGTTCGTTCGCCAGGAATCCCGTGCTGCTCAGCTCAGCTCCTTCCCTGAAGGAACGTTTTCCAAATAATTCATTTGAATGACGCAGGCTGAAACTTACATAATCACGCGTGTAATAATCGATGCCTAAAAAATCCTGGGTCGCCTTCGCCTCCCGCACCTGTTTTCGCCGTGACAGCAACCGGACAGCTCCATCGCTTGCTGCTGTTGCAAAGACTTGATTTAAGCCCATCATGAGCTTGATCACCAATCGGTCCAATGGGAACCAGGGTTTGGCTGGCTGCAAGCTGCGATAATAATGCGCCATTCCAACCCTGGCTTGCGGCTGGATTTGGTGGATGGCATGGTAGGCTGCTGCATGCGCCTTTACCATGTTGACCATCACCTTAAATCCTAGGTTGAAATCTTTCTTACCTGGTGGAAATACCCCCTGGATAAATCCCAGGGTTGCATATCCATTCGGCTCATTAAAAGTACACCAAAGGCTGACGTAATCCTTTAATGCCTGCACCACCTTACGGATGTATTTTTCGAAATATTCAGCAGCTGATTCGTTTTCCCAGCCGCCCTGATCTACGAACCATTGAGGATCAGAGTAATGGTGCAGGGTGATGAGTGGGGTAATGTTCAGCTCAGAAAGTCCTCTGACCATTTCTACATACCGGTCTAGAGCCGCATCATCCCACCGTGTAGGTGAGGGTTGGATCCTGCTCCACTCGATCGACATGCGGTGGGCATTTTGTGCTCCTTCTGCCGCACGCTGAAAATCCTCTCTCCACCGGCCGTTCCACCAATCACAAGCCAGCCCTGATTTACCCCCCTGGGCAATCCGTCCTTGTTCCTGTTCCCAGGCCCACCAATTGCTGTTCGGGTTATTACCCTCCACCTGGTAAGCCGCTGTGGCAGTTCCCCACAGGAAGCCACGTGGAAAATGAAATGTCGCCTGTGCCATTATTTCTCCTTATGAAGATATTCTTCAGCCAATAATTTTAGCCGCTTGCAGCCTTCTTGGCAATCAAAAACGAAACCCTCCGTGTTTATACTCATGGAATAATTATGGTATGCTATAGTTGTTTACTCAGGAGGTGTTGTAATGTCTGAAGCATTCATCATTTCCGCCGTACGTACATCAGTGGGATCCGGTAAGCCCAACGGTTCGCTTGTTTCACTCTCGCCTGTGGATCTCTCCGCGCTGGTATTGCAGGAAGCGGTCAGGCAAGCTGGGATAGAGCCTGCCCAGGTTGAAGATATCGTGTGGGGCTGTGTTACTCCCATCGGTGATCAAGGCGCCAATTTAGCTCGTTTAGCCGTTTTGAAAGCAGGCTTTCCAGTCCATGTTCCTGCAGTCACTCTCAACCGGATGTGCGGTTCGAGTCAGCAGGCTGTCCATTTCGCCGCTCAGGCTGTATTGGCCGGTGACATGGACATTGTAGTCGCTGGTGGCACCGAAATGATGTCCCACCAGCCTTTGGGAGCCGACTATCCAAAAGAATGGCCTGAAGGTATTCCCCACAAGCTGGTCCATCAAATTATCAGCGCCGAAATGATGGCAGAGAAATATGGGCTTACCCGTTTTGAATTGGATGATTATGCCTGCCAGTCCCACTTACGCGCCATGCATGCCATCCAAAATGGTTATTTCGATAGCCAGATCCTTCCAATCACCTTATCCGATGGCAGGGTGGTCAAGGTGGATGAGGGCGTGCGCATGCCACCCAACCGCGAGAAAATGGCAGCCCTCCAACCCGTTTTCAAATCAGATGGTGTTGTCACTGCAGCCAATGCGAGCCAGATCAGTGACGGTTCTGCTGCAATTGTATTGGCTTCTGCCAAGGCAGTCGGAGCATACAACCTCTCACCTCTTGCACGCATTGTCACTCGCTATGTGACCGGCTCCGACCCTGTGCTCATGCTGGATGGACCTATCCCTGCTACACGCCAGGCTCTCAAGCGCTCAGGGTTATCTCTCGATGAGATTGATGTTATCGAAATAAATGAAGCGTTTGCCTCGGTGATATTAGCCTGGGCAAAGGAGATAAAACCCGATATTTCCAGGGTAAACCCCAATGGTGGAGCAATTGCCTTAGGTCATCCATTGGGTGCCACCGGCGCCATCCTGATGACGAAGCTCGTCCATGAACTACAACGCACCAAAGGTGTTTATGGCCTGCAAACCATGTGCATAGGTCATGGGATGGCGACTGCTACGATCATTGAGCGAATCTAGACCTGGAGTAAATCGAACCAAGATCATGATCCACCTACTCTATCTGTCACTCGGTACAAATCTCGGCAACCGCCTGGCTAACCTCCAAAATGCAATCAGCTCACTTCCGCCTAAAGTGAGTCCCGTGGTTCAATCGTCCGTATATGAATCAGAACCCTGGGGTTACTCCGATCAGCCAGCATTCTTGAACCAGGTCATCAGCGCTAATACAGATCTAGAACCATTAGCGCTTCTGACTTTTTTTAAAGATACGGAGGTTCACCAGGGACGCCAGGAAACCTTCCGCTTCGGTCCACGCTTGATCGACCTGGATATCCTCTTCTATGATGATCTGGTTTTGGAGACACCCACCCTGTCGATTCCTCATCCCCGTATTGCAGAACGAGCTTTCATTCTCATCCCCCTGGCAGAGATTGCTCCTGACCTGATCCATCCTGTGCTTGGGAAAAGCATTCAGCTATTAAAAAATGACGTGGATTCGAGCAGTGTCGAGCTGTACCGGTCCGCAGAATCCTGAGTTGGAGTCATACGATGTCGCTGCTGATAAAATCTGGCACCCTCATTACCGCCTCTGAAACCTATCAAGCCGATATTCTGGTTGTTGGAGAGAAAATCGCCTCAATTGGTGCAGATCTGGAATCGAAAGGCGCCGAAATCATCGATGCTGCCGGTAAGCTGGTGATGCCTGGCGGTGTAGATCCACACACCCACTTCAACCTCCCCATGTTTGGTACGGTTACATCTGATGACCATTACACAGGTCACAAAGCAGCTGCCTTCGGAGGAACTACTACAGCCTTGGATTTCGTCTCTCAGGATGATAATTCCCTCGCAGCGTGCGTCACTGCCTGGCATGAACGCGCAGACCCGCTGGCAGCAATTGATTTTGGCTTCCACATGAACATCACTCACTTTGATCAAGAAGTGTCTGACGAAATACCCGGGTTGCCAGGTCTGGGTATCACTTCATTGAAAGTGTTTACTGCCTACAATGACCGATTGCGCCTGGAAGATGGTGAAATCTTTCAAGTGTTGCGTTTGGCAAAAAAACACAACCTGCTCACCATGCTGCATGCAGAGAATGGTGATGTCATCGAATTGCTTACCTTAGAAGCGCTTTCAGAGGGGCATACGACCCCAGACTGGCATGCGAAAACTCGTCCAGCCTGGGGAGCAGTTGAGGCAGTCTTGCGTGGATCCGCCCTATCTGCACAGGCAGACGCACCTCTGTATATCGTCCACATGAATGTAGCTGGGGAAGTCGATCAGCTAAGATATGCCCGGAAGCATGGATTAAATGTAATGGGTGAGACCTGTCCCCAGTATCTATTCTTTTCCGCCGATAAATTGAGCCGTCCCGATGGAGCAAAATGGGTCTGCTCACCACCGCTACGCACCCCCACCGATAACAATCGCTTGTGGGAAGGACTCGCTGATGGGACGATACAGACCATCGGCACGGATCATTGTTCATTCTTCTACGATGGTACCCAATCAATCATGTATGAAGGCAAGCCTGTTACCATTCCTGGAAAAGAGCTCGGTAAAGACGATTTCACTAAAATCCCAAATGGCCTGCCTTGTGTGGGCGATCGCCTACCTATCTTATGGACTTATGCTGTCCGGTCAGGCAAGCTCTCACCCAACCAGTTCGTCGCTCTGACGAGCACCAATCCTGCCAAAATCTTTGGTCTCTACCCTCGCAAAGGAAGCCTCCTGCCGGGCTCTGAGGCCGATATGGTCATCTGGGATCCAGAGAGGCATATCCGCTACGGCAAGGCATTTTCGCAACACCGCACAGATTACAACCTGTTTGAAGATTGGGAACTTATCGGATTCCCTGAAAAAGTGTTCCTGCGCGGGTCCTTGATCGTTGATGGTGATCGCTGGCTTGGTAAAGCTGGGATGGGTCGATACCTGGATCGAAATCCTGGAACAATACTCTAACGCGCACTTCCAGCCCGCATGCTCATTCTCCTGACCATATTTTTATTCATATTTACATCTCTTGCCATGGTTGTTCTGCACCTGTTACGTCCCAGGTTGAGCATCCAGGGTTTTTTGGCTGTACTGGCTGTTATTGCGGGTTTGGTGATGGTATTTCTCGCCCGGTCAGATATTCCGAAGACTATTGTACTTTTAGGGTGGAAGCCAGAATCCCTGTTCCTCAGCACACCTTCACTTTTAATTGATGATATTTCCTGGTATTTCACCTTGGCTTTGGTCTCATTAGCTTTGACCGTTGTGATTACTTCAATTGCACAGCTTGGGTTGAGTAAGAAATCAGATCAATCATCTGCTCTTTCTACAACCCAGGAACTGGATGATCGAAAAGTAGACCCGGCAAATGGTTCGGATTTCAGAGCGAATAATAAAGAAGCTAGAGCATCTGCTGCACCGTACGCAAATAATGGATCTGATCAGATGCCCAATTGGGTATTTTGGGTTTCAGTTTTACTTTTAACCAGTGTGGGTCTTTTGGCAGTGACCTCCGCTAATTTACTGACAATGGTTATGGCTTGGGCTGCGCTGGATATAATCGAGCTGATCATATTAGTGGGACTATTACCCAAGAGCGAGGACAGGGAGCGGGTGATTATTGTCTTTACCACCAGGTTGGCAGGCATTATCACAGTATTGATGGCTGGCCTGCTCATGTGGTCAAAGGGTGGCTCCTTGCTGCTTAATTCTGTTCCACAATCTATCAGTGTGCTCCTAATTTTGGCAGCAGCCATAAGGTTGGGAGTTTTTCCCCCTCAGCATCTATATACTCGTGCGCTGCCAATACGGTCTGACCTGTCTATAGTGTTCCGCCTGATATCTGCAGCGGTATGTTTTATTCTCCTGGTTCGGGCTTCTAACAGCGAGGTATCAGCGTCAATCGTTCCATACCTCCTGGTTTTTTTTATTCTGGTTGGCCTGTTCGCTGCTTACAAGTGGTTGGGTGCTAAGGATGAACAGGATGGCAGCCTATATTGGATGCTTGGGACTGCCTCACTTGCTATTGCCGCTGCGATAATCCACGCTCCTTTTGCGTGTCTGGTGTGGAGCTTTGCCAGCTTGCTATCCGGTGGTTTGATTTTTTCATTTTCCTTGCGCCATCGCTACCTTATTCCCCTTATCGTCATTGCTGTGTTCAATCTATCGATCCTACCTTTTAGTCCCACTTGGCAGGGGATGGCTCTCTATACATCCATATCAGATGCTACGGAAAACCTTGCTTTGTTTCTCCTATATTCCTTATCATTGTTACTCATCCAATCGTTGCTGCTGGCTGGTTTTATTAATCTCTTCCAGAAGGGGATGTTACTTGCCCAAGAAGAAAAAACTGTTCATATTGAGCGATGGGTATGGGTGCTCTATCCTTTAGGATTGATTTTACTCGTGGTCACTCATCTCCTCACGGGTTGGTTTTTGCTCCCTGAACTGAATGGATTGCCTTTTGTTGCCTGGATCATCGGCCCGTTAACTGTGCTGATTGCTGCGCTTATCCTGTTCGTTTCCTGGCGATTTCCTCAGTCCGTCTTTGTTACACAAAAATTTACCCAATCCTCAAGCAAGAATGACCTGTTCTCGTTCGCATGGCTGTATAGCTCTATTTGGAAGGCTTTCCGCGCCGTATCAAGATTGTTCGCTTTGGTTTCAACCATTTTGGAAGGGGATGGAGGAATTCTTTGGGCGTTGGTTCTATTCGCCTTGATCTTTGTACTTTTGCAGCGGTGATGAGCATTTATGTTCTCTGAACCCCTCGTTCTCGGAGCAGTAGCATTGGTCAGTCTGACCTCTATTTATAATTTAATTTCCAGGGATTGGCGTAGCTCTATTGGCAGTCTGGCTCTTCAGTATGTCGGTGTATTCCTACTGGTAAATATCTCCTGGCCTTTGGAAATGGCAATCGCTAAAATGTTGGCAGGATGGATGGCTGGAGTAATTCTTTGGATCGCCATGACTTATGTACCCGATCTCTGGCCGGAAAGTGAAAAATCTATAAAATTCGGAGCAATGTTCAGGGTTTTAGCGGCAATCATTCTCGCCCTGGCGATCACATCCTTGGTGCTCCAATCCCAGTCGTGGCTCTCGACGATCAGCATTCCAATTCTATGGGGAAGCTTCATGTTGATTGGCATGGGTCTTTTACAGCTGAGCTTAACCTCAAATCCATTGAGGGTAATTATTGGGCTTCTCACATCCTTATCTGGGTTCGAAATAATCTATGCGGCGATTGAAACCTCAACCCTCGTAACCGGGTTGCTGGCAGTCGTCACTCTTGGGCTCGCCCTGGTGGGAGCTTATTTATTGATCACACCAACCATGGAGAAATATCCTTGAGTACACCTGTCATCTGGATCATTCTGCCTGGTTTGTTGGGTGTGATTTTATTTTTTCTCCGCCGCTGGTACCGGCTCAGTGTAGCTATTGGCACGACTGTAATGTTATTGCTTGCCGGATTGGCTTGGGTGCTGCCGATTAACGAGCTCATCAAGTTGGGTCCTTTAACGATAAAGATATCTGATACCCTTATCGTTCTCGGTCGACAATTTATTCTGGGTAGTTCGGACCAACCTTTACTGGTAATAATATTCCTGCTTAGTGGTTTCTGGTTCGCAGTCGTTTTCATTGCCAATTCTGGGCGGATGTACGTGCCTTTAGGGATGGTTTTGGTTTCATTATTGATCGCTGCCTTGGCTGTGGAACCATTCCTATATGCTGCCCTGCTGCTTGAACTAGCCGCCCTGGTCTGTATACCCATCCTGGTGCCTCCCGGCGCTCCTCCGGGAAGAGGTGCTTTACGATTTCTGACGTTCCAGACCATTGGTATGCCTTTCATTTTGTTTTCAGGTTGGCTGCTTGCCGGTGTGGAAGCAAGTCCCGAAGAGCTAATCTTGGTCACCCGTGCGTCCCTATCGCTCGCCTTCGGATTCCTCTTTTTACTGGCTATTTTTCCATTTCATACCTGGATTCCCTTGCTAGCTGAAGAATCGCACCCGTATGTGGTGGGGTTTATCCTGGTCATTCTTCCATGGATGGTGTCTCTTCTGGCTCTTGGTTTTCTTGATCGCTACAGCTGGCTGAGGAGTTCGGAATCTACGATCAGTTTGATCCAGTTGAGTGGAGCATTGATGGTCTTCGTCGGTGGAGTATGGTCGGCTTTTCAGCGCCACCTTGGTCGAATTTTGGGCTATGCCTGTATGATGGAGATAGGAATTTCGTTATTGGCCATCACGGTAAATAATGGTGTGACACTTTTCTTCACCATGCTACTGCCTCGCGTGTTAGCTATCGCAGTTTGGGCATTGGCCTTATCGGTAATATATAACCAGAAACTCGCTCCGGGTGCCGAAGGGTTGCGTTTCCGAACTGTGCAAGGGATGGCTCGCCGGATGCCGTTTGTAGCTGCTAGCCTGGTATTGGGTTGTTTGTCGGTCGCCGGAATGCCCCTCTTAGCGGGATTCCCGGTTCACTTATCCCTATGGGAAAAGCTGGCAAACCACTCACTGGTCACTTCAATCTTTACCTTGCTCGGGACGGTCGGTCTCTTGATCAGTGCGATACGCATGATGGCTGTTTTGACCATGGGAAAAGAAGAAACGAACTGGAAAATAACCGAGAATAGAGCGACAATAGCCTTCCTCACCATTGGAATAGCACTCTTGTTTTTGGTCGGACTGTTTCCCAATTGGTTTTTTCCCCCATCTATCGATGTATCGCAGGTATTTTCGCACCTGATTTCCTGGCAAGTGCCATAAATCGACCTCATGCTATAATCGGTTTGTGTCATCACCCATTAATATGGGATCAATGATTATGATTAACGATTAGGAGCCTTCATGGATATTGAACAGCTTCAAAAGACGAATTCAATGGGTGGAAGAAGATCGCCGCAAAGAAAAAGATGCGATTGCCCTGCTCGAAAATAAGTTGGTATCTCTGGAGGGTAATATTTCAGCGTCATATCAGCAAAGTAAAGGTTTGAGCAGTGAGATTACCCGCCTGTCAGCCATCATTACGCGCATGGATCAATACGATCAAGCCCTTACGAAAACCCGTCTTGAGAGCAAACAGGCAGTCGATGATCTCGATAAAGCAATCAAAATGCGGATCGATGAGTCAGAGAAGGTCCAGCGCGTCCAGATAAAATCCCTCGACAGCACCTATGCAGACCTCCAGAAACAGCTCGAAGTGATCCCAAAACTGGATAAAAATATCCAGGCGCGCATTGATATCGAGATTGCAATCCGCCGTTCTTTGGATGAGCTGCGCGGAAAAATTGATGCAGTTAGAATCGAAGAGGAAGAATATACCCGCACCATCCGCTTGCTCGAGGACGGGCGACGCCAGGATGCCAAAAGGATCGTCGATCTACAGGGCGAGGTCAACGCGTTGAGGAAACGTGGTGATGATCAACGGGGACAGAACGAGTTGATCAACACAAACCTGCGTAAACTGGAAACCCGCATCAATGAGTTAATCACCGTTGAAGACGAACGCCGGGATGCGATGACCACTTTTCTCAATAAGCAGGCTGTAACCCAGGTTGAGCGCGAACGTTCATGGAAGGAGTGGCAGACTCGCTTTGACACCATTGAAAATCAGGCTGTAGATATTGAAGCACAGCTTGTCAGCCTGGATACCACTCATCGGGCAGTTAAAAGCGTCCAGGCAAATTTGGAGGATTTGACCCAGCGAGTCGAGCGTCGCATCAGTGAGATTACCGAAATTCAACGCCTCTCCGAAGATCGTTTTCGCCAGGAGTGGGTTACTTTTAAAGCCGATGATCAAAAGAGGTGGACTAACTACACTCTCACCCAAGAAGAGCAGCGCAACGAAGCCAATCGCCAGTTTAGTAAGCTCGCTGAGCAAACCACTCATATCGAAGATGAGCTACAGGAAGTGAAGGATCTGTTCCAACAGGCAAATGAGCTGGTCGAAAAACGCTTGCAGTCTATGTTGCAGGTGGCTCACGAATGGGTCACCTCCTATGAACGGACGATGGGGAACTCCCGGTAAGGCGTATGCACGTTATCGGTACAGCTGGGCATGTTGATCATGGTAAATCCACCCTTGTTCAGGCATTAACGGGCACCCATCCCGATCGCTTGAAAGAAGAGCGCGAACGGGAAATGACGATCGACCTGGGCTTTGCCTGGTTAACCCTTCCCGGCGGGGAGGAAGTGGGTATTGTAGACGTGCCTGGGCATCGTGATTTCTTGGAGAATATGCTTGCCGGCATTGGGGGAATTGATGCTGCCCTGTTCGTCATTGCCGCGGATGAAGGCATGATGCCACAGACCGTGGAACACCTGGCGATTCTGGATCTATTGCAGGTACAGGGCGGGGTTGTTGCACTGACAAAAATTGACCTCATTGACGATCCCGATTGGCTCGATCTGGTCCAGGAAGATATCCGTACAGCCTTAAAGCATACCGTTCTGGATTCTGCACCCATCGTCCGAGTCTCCTCACGCACTCATCAGGGCATCCCTGAATTATTGAACAGTCTGGGTGAATGCCTTGCCAACCGTCCATCCCGGCCAGACCTGGGACGACCACGACTGCCAGTGGATCGGGTATTTACCATGCCGGGCTTTGGGACCGTTGTCACTGGGACGCTCAGTGATGGCAGCCTGCACACAGGCAGTGAAATTGAAATCTTGCCTTCCGGGGTGCACACCCGTATCCGCGGTCTCCAGACCCACAAGCAAAAAGAAGAAATCGCAGTTCCGGGCAGTCGTACAGCGGTAAACCTATCGGGAGTTACAGTGGATGAGGTAAAACGCGGTGACGTCATTTCTTACCCAGGCACCTACCAGCCAAGTCGCCGCATTGATGTTCGCTTTCGCCTTTTGAAGGATATATCCCAACCAATGAAACATAACACTCTGGTAAAGTTTTTCCTGGGGGCAGCCGAAGTCCAATCCAGGGTGCGCTTACTGGGAAGTGAAGAGCTGCTTCCCGGTGAAGAGGGCTGGCTTCAGCTCGAGCTGGAACAGCCGGTCGTAGCTATCCGCGGCGATCGTTATATTCTCCGGCGGCCTTCACCGGGTGAAACACTTGGAGGAGGTACGATTGTCGATCCCCATCCGAAGGGCCGGCACAAAAGGTTTTCTTCCCAGGAGCTGAAGAATTTAGACAAGCTCGCCCAGGGTACTCCCGCAGAAATTTTGCTCCAGGCACTGCTTGCCTTGGGGATTGCCTCATTGCAAGATGTGATCACCCGTTCCAATCTCGATGCAGCCACTGCCAAATCAGCCACCCAGGAATTATTTGCCAACGGAGAAATGACTGTCTTCGAAACTGCTACCGGGGGAGTACCATCTCCTCAGTCTTTGGTGATCTCCAACAGCTACTGGGGAGTGTTAAAACGTCAGGCCCTTCAGGAATTGGCTGATTACCACAAGACCTATCCTCTGCGGTCAGGTATACCGCGGGAGGAGTTAAAATCCCGCCTGAAGCTAGCCTCGCGCATGTTCAATTCTGTTCTGCATAGGATTTCTTCCGAGGGAGGCTTGGAGGAAGCCGGTTCACTTGTGCGCCTGGTTGGGCACAAGATCCAATTCACCCCTCAGCAGCAGCATTCCGTGGATGGATTATTGGTTCGTTTTGCTGCCTCACCCTTCTCTCCCCCCACAATGAAGGAATGTCAGGCTGAAGTGGGTGAGGAGCTCTATAACGCCATGCTCGAAGTAGGTTTGCTTGTCCCCATCCCCCCAGACGTGGTTTTCCGAAAGCAGGATTATGAAATAATGGTTTTGGAGATAAAAAGCTTGTTAATGAAAAAGCAAACCATCACAGCAGGTGAAGTGCGCGACCATTTTAACACCAGCCGGCGTTATGTGCTGGCGCTGCTCGAATATTTAGATGCTCAGGGTGTTACCGTTCGTGAAGGCGATGCCCGCCGTCTAAAATAATACTGCGTATCCTCCCCCTTAATCTATAAAGTTATTTTTCTAAATATTCCTCAATATTCAGTGATTTATACAGGCGCGCCCGAATATCCGTTGGGATGTTTACTTCTTGAGAGCTTGTATGGTAAAGGTACACGGTTTTTCGCAGGGTATCAACTACAATACGGCAATCTTCACAATCCTCAAGATGTTGCTCTAGAACACCGCATAATTCGTCGTTCAGCTCTCCATCCACATACTCAGAAAGCGACCCAAGCAGCTGACGGCAATTCTTATGTTCGTGCCTATTCTTTGCATCCATCATCTACCTACTCCTCTTGAGCGAATACGTATAATCACCTGGCACTTATTCGGAGCTATGCAATAATTTATCCGGTTGTGCTTCATTGTGATCGCTCGTCTTTTCGCTAAAATAAATAGATAATTCTTCCCTCAATCGCAGTCGTGCACGTGATAAACGTGTTTTTACTGCTGTCTCAGATAGGTCTAATATTTCCGCTGTCTCACGAGTCGATAACTCATTAATATCTCTCAGTATAAAAACCACTCTTAATTTCTCAGGCAATTTCTGAACTGCAGCATCCAATCTTTTTTTTGTTTCCTCTGATAACAACTCTTCTTCTGGCAGGCAACACCAATCAACAATTTGGATGGGCTCTTGTTCACCTTCCTCGGTTTCTATGGGCTCATCAATCGACACAGTGTCTGGATGTTTTCGCCTTATTAACATCAATGCTTCGTTCGTTGCGATCCGAAACAGCCATGTCGATATTTTTGATCTTCCGTCGAATGATTTAATCCCTCGAAAAGCCTTTAAGAACGTCTCCTGCAAGACGTCTTCAGCATCCAGCTGCTGGTTTAACATTTTTGTCGCCAGACGATAGATCTTACCTGAATATGCATCTACCAACCTAGCAAACTCTTCCGGATCGCCTGCGTGCAGTGATTCTAACGAAAACCCTTCGGCTTCAACCTTATTTTCGTTTCCATTCATTGTTTAGATGCACCTTGATAAATATCGTTGCAGCATTATATTGTATCGGTCAGCCCTGACCCTGTCTCTTCCCTGTGCAAATAAAGTATAACCGATAAATTTATCTATTGGATTTTCAATAGGTTAGGCAACAATAATAACCATATGGAATATAAAGGGTTTATCAATATATCTGGACTATAAACAGTACGATGCATACAAACCCTGTAAATACAGGTACAATTACTCGAATGTGACGGATTTCTATGTCATAAAATAAATCAAAATTTCTACATTTGGGTAAATAATATTCCATGCCTGATCCATTGACCTCCCTCGCTCCTTATTTTTCACCCCGCGGTATTGCGGTCATCGGCGCTTCTACTGACCCGAACAAGCTTGGCTACGGCCTGGCACGCAACCTGGTGCAGTGTAATTTTCAGGGTGTCATTCATTTCGTTAACCCAAAAGGGGGCAGCCTGTTTGGTCGCCCGATCTACGCATCAGTTGTCAACCTGCCAGATCCGGTTGATCTGGCGCTCATCCTGATCCCGGCTGAGGGGGTCATCAAGGTGCTTGAAGAATGTGCAACCAGGGGAATCCACGCCGTGATCGTCAACTCCGGGGGGTTTCGTGAGACGGGAGAACAAGGTGCTGCATTGGAAAAAGAGCTCTTAAGTATTGCCAGGCAGCATGGCATCCGCATGATCGGACCAAACTGTATCGGGTTACTGGATACACACCTTCCGTTGGATGCCACCTTTCTTCCACCACCCGGTCCACCACCCGGCGATGTTGCTTTCATCTCACATTCCGGTGCGATCTGCGCTGCAGTGATCGATTGGGCACGCGGGCAAGGTTTTGGTCTTTCCCGCCTGGTCAGCCTGGGAAATCAAGCCGATGTCACTGAGACAGATGTTTTAGCTCCCGTTGCTGAAGACAAATTTACCCGGGTGCTGACCTTGTACCTTGAAGGAGTCAGTGATGGACAAAGATTTGTTCAGGAAGCCCGAAAAATCACCCCCATAAAACCGATCGTAGCATTAAAAGTCGGGCGGTACCCCAGCGGGCAGCGCGCTGCTGCCTCGCATACCGGTGCCCTGGCTGGGCAGGAAAATGCCTTTAATGCAGCCTTCCGCCGTGCAGGTGTGATTCGCGCAGACACCAGCGAGGAGCTGTTCGACTGGGCTCGTGCCTTGGCCTGGTGCCCTTTGCCAAAAGGCCGAGCAATCGCCGTATTAACCAGTGCGGGTGGTCCTGGCGTTACCGCCGCAGATGCCCTGGAAATGAACGGCATGTCTCTGGCTGAGCTGTCGTCTGAAACCCACGAGAAATTAGCCAGCATCCTTCCACCTGCCGCCAGCTTGCACAATCCCGTCGATATGCTCGCCTCGGCTACACCCGAGCAATTCGCTTCTTGCTTACAGGTGCTGCTTGCTGATCCAGGTGTGAATGGAGTCATGGTCGTCACTCCTCCCCCTCCCATGCATACCACTGGAGCGGTTGCCAAGTCTATGATCCCGGTGATCCAGAATTCAGACAAACCTGTCACAATTGCATTGATGGGGGAGCGCCTGATCCAGGAAGCAGTTGAGCATTTTCGAGCTGCCCGCGTACCTGAATATCGGTTCCCGGAGCGCGCTGCTTCTGCGTTGGCTGTCCTGGCACAACAGGCTGAATATGTGGAAAATGAGCGCGAATCCAAGTTTATCCACGCCAAGGTTAATAAGGAGACTGTCCAAAAGGTTTTAAATCTCCGCATCCATAACCCTGGATTTTTAAATACATCAGAAACCACTGCAGTTTTAAAGGCTTATCGGCTTCCAGGTGTGCCAATGCGCTTGGCAACCACTGTTGATGAAGCGGTCACATTTGCTCATGAAATTGGCTACCCGGTGGTATTGAAGGTCGCCTCATCCGATATTATCCATAAATCGGATATCGGTGGGGTTGTGCTCAACCTGACTGATTCTGAAGCAGTATCCACCGGGTTTTCAAAGATTATCGCCAATACAAAAGCCTCTTTTCCCGAAGCCAATATCCATGGGGTTTATATTCAGCGTATGCTGCCTGCTGGTCAGGAAGTGATCCTGGGCGCTGTCCAAGATGCTCAGTTTGGACCCCTGGTCATGTTTGGCTCAGGAGGCGTGGAAGTTGAGGGCTTGAAGGACGTCACATTTTCACTCGCGCCTCTCACCCTACGGGACGCCGAATGGATGTTAGAACACACCTGGGCTGGACGTAAGCTACATGGGTTCCGCAGTCTACCTCCGGCAGACCGGAAATCTGTTCTCGACTCGCTCATCTTGCTTGGGCAGCTCGCCGCTGATTTCCCCCAGTTAGCCGAGATTGAGATCAACCCTTTGCGAGTATTTCCTCAATCCCAAGGTTCAGCTGCGCTGGATGTGCGCATCCGCTTTGCTTAAACCTTTAACCATCGTATCTTTATATTTCAAAGTCGAAAAATCGCCTGAATCAGGTCCACCAGGATTCCCAGGCCCAAAGCTACCGGTTTGGTATCAATGTATTCTTCCATGGAATGTGACCTTCCACCGGTAGTCAAGCCTACGCAGATCGCAGGCAGGCCCCTGCTGAGTGGTTCATTGGCATCGGTCGAGCCAATATTCAATTTCGCTTTTATTCCGTTCGCCATATAGATATCCAACGCCGTTTGGACCAGTGGATGGTCTACCGGGATTTCTCCCGCCGGACGATCTCCGATCACTTCAGCTTCAACTTTTACCGTTTTCTTGGAATTCTGGTCCGCCTCTTTTACCAGGTCCAACACATGGTCGATAAGCGTGGTTAATGCTCGTGCGTTCTCACACCGTAAATCCAGCTCACAACTCGCATCGGATGCAATCGTATTTACCGACGTACCACCGGTGATCCTGCCTACATTCAGGCTCGTCCGCGGTTCTTTTGACAGGGGAATCCGGTTGAGCTTGACTACCACCTCAGCCAATTCATGGATCGCCGATTTATTGCCAAAATCTACCCATGAATGTCCTCCCTTGGTATGCACATTAATCCGGTACCTTCTTACCCCCAGCCCACGGTGATAAACATGCCCAAGCGACATCCCTTCGAGGATGATATATGCCAATGGGTCGCTCCCGAAGTGGTTCACCACCGCTTTCATGCCTTGCAAATTGCCCAGGCCTTCTTCTCCAGCATTTGCCACCAGCCAAAGATCGCCTTCCAGATCGGTTTTATTTTGTCGATGGCTTTCGTTTTGGGTAAAAAGCCTGTATAACCCGCATAAACTTGCCAGGCTCAAGGAGTTATCCCCGATTCCCGGTCCGTAGATCTTGTCCGCAGTCCGTCTGGCGGATAAATCCGTTTCTGGCGGAAAGACGGTATCCAGGTGGGCAGATACTACAATCGCAGGCTTCCTCCCTTGACCTTTTACCCGTGTGTACACATTCCAGCATTCGTCCATCCGGGTTTCTTCCGCTCCCAGGTCTTGGAAACACTTGCAGATGAATTCGGCCCTTTGCCTCTCATGAAATGTGGCTGCCGGGATCTGTTGAATCTCCACTGCCAGGTCTAACACTCGTGCAACGATGGATGGGTTGATGATCAAGATTAGACCTTCCGGATACCTTCTTTCAATGCTTCTAATCTTCCCCGTGCTAAACCTGGAAGCGCATCCAGTGCATAGAATATACCACTCCCTTCGATGGTCAAAGAAGCTGAAATACTTCCATACAATGCTGCTTGTAACGGTTCGTAGGTCTGCTTGTAACCGGCTAAAAAGCCACCACAATATGAATCACCCGCCCCGGTTGGGTCGATCACCCTCGCCGGGTATGCCGGTATTTCCCACTTTGCCTTGGTGGATCGATCAAATAAATATTGACCACGCTCTCCCCGTTTTACCACCACGATCTCACAGCCGTAATCTGCTATCGCTTCCATCATCTGCCATAAGTCTGTGCTCCTACCGTGGAAAAGCTTTCGTATCTCCTCCTCATTTGGCATGAATGATGTTAATCCGGTCACCAGGGCTGGGATATCATCCCAGAATGTGGGCGTCATCGTACCCGCTGAAGGGTCAAGCGTGACCGTAGTGAAACTATTCTGCCGTAACACTGCCGGGAGCAGCATATGGGTCAGGAAATCGATGGGGCAGAGGTGAGCCGCTGTCGCATCCTGGTAGTCTTCTGGCAGATCGGTTTGCCGCAGTGAAGTAGGTGTCAGGTTCGAACGGCTGTCGAAACTGGAGCCAGGTCGTTGATAATTTAGCAGTGCCCTCGGAAATGGTTGTTGCAACCGCGTGAAATGAGCCGCGGGATCCTCATTCAAACGCGTGTACATATCAGTGTACACATAAAAAGACCGCGAATCGATCGCTTCGGGTAGGATTCGGATGCCTTGAATATCAAATCCCCGCCGGTGGATTTCATTCAGCCATTCTCGCGGATAGTCCTCTCCAACCCGTGCCACCAACCCCATAAGTTGAGTTGGCTCCCACACTCCAAATCCGGTCGCGGCATACACCAGGTTCCCTCCAGCGACGTCCAGGAGAGCTTTCCCGTTGGGGATCAGGGCAAAATCTCTTTTTAGCTGACCAGCTATTACAAACTGAATTGATGAAGGCGCCATCATTGGATAGATTCGGCTATGCGCAAGGCTTCCCTGGCAGGTAAGGATTGATCACGATCAGCGTTCCCTTGAACAGGGTCACTTAGCAGCCATGATATGGCTCGATGAATCTCCACATGTACAGGCAACGATCGTCCTTCCTCCCTTGGTTAAGGTGCCTTCATATTCCACTGCCCCGTCATGTACCACCCAACCTCCAAGATTAAACGGGATGATACTGTCTGCGGGCATCCATTCACCATTATATTTCCGTGCGATGTGGACGTGCGTGCCCGTCGTCCGACCACCCTCGCACGAGGGATGTCCGATCGGGTCGCCCGATTGAAGCACCGTTCCTGGTGGAACTCTGTCCCTGGTTTCAATGTGGAAGTAAAACACGGTCCAACCCGTACGTTCATCTCCGTCACCATCCAAATCCAGGACGACCGCCGCGTCATTAGACCGCACCACCACTCCTGGTGCGATGGCAGTGGTAAATTCATTGGTACTGACACAGCCGCTGGTCATCGCCCCAGGGGCGAAATCTATCGCCGCAAGGGGGTCTCCTGTTCCAAAGCCCGTGTGCGGTCCGCCGGTGTATGCCCATTCGATTCCCGGAAGGAATGGCAAGGTAAACGTGGGTTGCACCAGGCTTCCTGGGATGTGTGGGGTTACCGACTGCCAGGGGTCACCGAATAGGTTCCGGTACGAAAGTGCGAATCCATCCTGTGCTACCGCGCGTGCATATTGATCACCGTCCACTAACCTTGAAAAATAATATTGCAAAGAAACGCTAGCCGCGTTCTGCCAGGGGTCTGGGCGCTCCTGCGTACCATCGAGATGGTCAAACTCAGTTAGCTCACCACTTCTCCAGTTATAGTAACCGTTATTGAGTAGATTTGCTGCCCACACCAGCTGCATGTACATGCCTTCGTGCTGCCAATCGCGGTATCCCAAAGGATATTGGGCTATCCCTTCCGGCATACTGGGAAGGGTCAACGCCCCATCTTGATATTCAAGCAGGGTAAGCAGCAGTCTCGGACTTATGCTGAAATTAAGCGCCACATAATCAATGATATCGGCGGCACTCCGGTCTCCATCAAATGCATACTCTCTGAAGCCTTTCAACCATCCGGGCTGCGCAGCAACGAATGCACTTGTATCGAATCCCACCTGTGCCGGTCCGTTAGTGAACAGGCTGTCAGGAATTATTTGATATTGGGAACCCCAAAATGGCTGGTAATAGATCGGTATTTTCATCGGCATCCCGGGAGGCATCGTCGTTGCATCCTTTGGGATGAAACTGTTTGCCGCCAGGATTTCATCGACATGGGTATTAAAATGGCTCGCCACGGCAGGCAGAGAATCGCCGGTTTGAGCAATGTAATCTACCAGTTCTCCCGGTGGATAGGATGGGCGGGTTGGTAATGGCGTCGTAGTTATGTTCTTTTGGCTGACGATTAGATTCTGCGCCGCCTCCTGTGATGGCACCTCGCCTGGCAAGGATTCTTGGTTCTCGCTTTTCACCGCGCTGCATCCGCTAAGGATAAACGAGACGATAATGATACACGTAAGTAATTTATTCATTCTTGGTTGAAACATCTGGGGCAGCATATACCGGTTAGGGGTTTTTGATTCCCCTCTAGGGATTATTCTCGGTCCTGATAATGAGCGATTCATGCGATCCATAAACGCTAGCTGATATTGCCTCGCTCCCTTTTGTCATCGTCCCTATATATGGCACACTTCCGGCGTGTACCGTCCACCCACTTAAAACCAGGGGTAGCGGTCCGTCGGCAGATATCCAGTCCCCGTTGTATTTCCGGGCAATGTGCACATGCGTTCCCGTTGCAATCCCTCCTTCACAGGATGGATGTCCTAAAAAATCACCTGTCTCGACCCAATCACCCGCTTTAATCGCCAGGTCAGTGATGTGCAAATAAAGGATGTCCCAGCCGGTTTGTTCATACCCGTCGCCGTCCAGGTCAACCATCACTACTCCGTAACCTGCTCTCACCACCAGCCCAGGTGCCGACGCCACCACCCATGCAATGGAATCAACACACCCCGAACTCGGTGCTCCCTGGGGCAAAATCGACCGCAGCACGTGCTCCATCCCGCTCCCATGCCCCATGCGGACCGCCTGTATAACTCCACAATTGGTTGACCAGGAATGGCAGGATTAGTTCAGGCTGAGTTAGATTGGGAGGATATAACGGTTCAAATTCCATCGCCCTGATCCATGGATTTCCGAACATGCGGTCGTATATCGCCGGGACGCCATAGGTCGGGTCGAGCGCTCCCAACCATCCGGGTGTATCGCTAACCTGTGCAAAATAATATTGTAAGGCCACCGTACCGCTGTTCAAATCTGGCGCTAGTCTTGCGGATACTCCGTCAGAAAACTGGATCTCGGTCACCCACCCCTCCCTCCAGCCATAATAACCCACTGACAATTGATTGACCGCCCAGGCCAGCTGCGAGTACAACCCTTTTAGCGATAAATCCACTTTCCCTAATGGATAATCCTCCTGTTTTGGGTTGGTGGGTTGCCCGTCTACCCAGCCGCTCTCATACTCGATCAGTGCGAGCAGTAGCCTGGGGTTGATCGAGTTTTCAGTTGCAATCCGGGTGATGACCTCTGCTCCCGTTGTCCACTCCGTGGTACCAAGCCACTCCCTGTATCTGCTTAAATATCCACCTGCCGCATTGATGTAGGCTTCCACATCAAAATCCACTGCCGAAGGTGAATAAACCAGCTCGCTATCTGGGATAATTTTTGTTGGGCTGGTGGTATTGACCAGCATATGTGGGATGACTAGTAATGTATTCGGGGTTAATAATCCCGTCTTCGCCAAGGCACCATCCGGAGAGTTGATATCATCGATATCCACTCCAAAGCGGATCGCAATCACAGGTAATGTATCCCCCGCCTGGGTGTAATAAAGCAGAGGTGCGCTATCTACCGGGACGGCAGGAGGAGTGGATACTTGTGTTGGAGCTTGCAGGATTGCCTGCGAGAGCGGATCGCTCGTTTCAACGGGTTCAACCCCGTCAGTCGGGAAGATAAGTTCAGGTGTTGGAGATCCTATCAGCACACCATTGGGCGCGTTGAACAGTGGGTCATTCTGATCCAGCACACCCATGGCGCATGCCAGGCTCGAAAATGCCACCATTAAAGCACAAATCACCACCGTGTGGAATCCTGAGAGGCGGCTGTGCTTATTTATGGATTGTGTTTTCAGGGAAAAAACCTTCCCACGCTTCGATCGATTCTCCATCACGTGTTAAATACCCATCGTATTCTATACCATCACCGCTGGAAATCCAGCCGCTTAGATTAAATGGCAATCCGGTGCCTGATTGCGTTTGATCGGCTGGGATCCACTCACCATTATACCGCCTCGCCAGGTGGAAATGTGTTCCTGTGGAATACCCACCCGTACAAGATGGGTGCCCTATCCGGTCACCTGTTCTCACGTATGTGCCTGCCTCAACCCTATCGCGACCTTCAATATGCATGTATAGAATTGTCCAGCCCGTCCCCTCATTACCATCTCCATCTAGGTCTTGAATCACCCTGCCTGCATCAGCTCGCACGATCAATCCATCTGCAGCCGCTGTTACCCAATTATCGCTTTCCACACAACCGAGACCTTTATTCCCGGGTGCAAAATCCAGCGCAGCCCATGCCGATCCATCTCCCCAGCCTCCGTGGGGTCCACCGGTAAATGCCCAATCCACACCAGGCTCAAAGGGCAGCTCCAAGGCAGGCTGTTCGATGTTATCAGGGATCACTGGCTCGTAACCATAGTCAAATGGGTGTCCGAAAAAATTGCTGAACGTGGCGAATATGCCCTCGGATGAGACGGCCTTATCCCATCCTGTTCGGTTATACAGCAAGGCAAATAATTGCTGCACGCCAGCTGTGCCGGGATTTATGGAAGGATCTATCGGTATGATCTCACCATCATTGATCAGCCACCCACCAATCCCGTCGACACGCCACAGGTAATATCCTCGGTTGAGACTATTCGCTGCCCAGGCAAGCTGCAAATAAAGGCCTTTTCGCCAGCTGTCCATATTTCCCATCGGATAATTACGCGTTTCTTCAGCCGGGTTCGACTTGGTGACCCAGCCGCTTTGATATTCCAGCACCGCCAGGAGTAATCTCGGGTTCACCGAGTAGTCCTGTGCTACTAATTGTACGATTTGTGCGCCTGTGATCGTTTGCCCTTCCACTTCCTCTGAATACCGGTTTAAATAGCCGTCATATTGGCTTACAAAACTACCTACGTCGAATTCTTGAGCGTAAGGTCCGTAGACAAGCTCTGAATCTGGAAGGATTTTAAATCCCGAACCTGGTTCGCCGGGTATCGGTGCCGGTATGATCAATTCCTGTCCCACTTCCAACAAGTCGGGGTTGGTGATCTGGTTCGCCATCAATAACATTTGCGCTGTGATTCGATATCGCCCTGCAATGATTCCCAGGGTATCTCCCGCCACTACGGTATATTTTTCATCCTTGCTGCGAATCTCGGGCAGGGTAAGCGGTGCATTCGGAGTGGGTGAAGCGATCGTCACATCTTCCGGGTGCCTCACCACGGGAAGGAAAATGGCGCTGGTAGGTTCTGGTGCAGCCGTATCTACCACGGTGGGAGTACCATTCGTATGGTAAAGGGTCGGCAATGCAAGCGGTTCGATGGATTTACGGCAAGACAGGGTGATAAGTAACACCATTAAGATGGGTATATATAGGATCAACCGTGACCGAGGCATATGGGATTCCTTGTGCATTCTACCGTGAACAACTATCCAAGTCAACAATCCACACTCGTCCTAACGAACGGTTTGCACCCAGGGAGCTGCCTGCACGAATGCGGAGGGTATAATTACGCTATTCCAATTAGCGAGGAAAACCATGCCGCAATCCATTCTGGAATGTATTCCTAATTACTCTGAGGCACGCCGTCCTGATGTAGTCGAAGCAATCATGGGCACAATCACATCCGTGGAAGGTGTTACCTTGTTGGATCGCCATTCTGATCTTGACCATAATCGGACTGTTCTAACTTTCATCGGTTCGCCTGACGGAGTGGAGGAAGCAGCTTATCGATCTATTGCTAAAGCCGCTGAATTGATCAACCTTGACCTTCACACCGGCGAACACCCACGCATCGGTGCTACTGATGTCGTGCCCTTCGTTCCCATATCTGGGCTGACGATGCAAGATTGTGTCCAAATTGCGCGTCATCTCGGGCAGCGCGTTGGGGATCAGCTAAATATCCCGGTATATTTGTATGAAGAAGCCGCCACCAGACCTGAACGCACGAATTTGGAAGACATTCGAAGGGGACAGTATGAAGCCTTGAAGCATGAGATGGGGGTAAAGCCGGAGCGAGACCCCGATTTTGGACCCAGAGCTGTCGGTCCAGCAGGTGCGACCGTCATCGGTGCCCGCCAGCCGCTTATTGCCTACAATGTTTACCTTGCAACGGATGACGTAAAGGTTGCCGCGAAAATAGCTAAAACCATCCGGTTCTCATCAGGTGGTTTGCGTTATTTAAAGGCTTTGGGTTTAAGTTGTGAAGGTCAGGCCCAGGTTTCAATGAACCTGACGAACTTCCATAAAACCTCCCTTCCTCTGGTGGTCGAAACCATCCGTCGCGAAGCAGCTCGCTATGGGGTGATGGTGCACCACGCTGAGCTGGTCGGCATGATTCCGCAGGCTGCCCTGGTAGATGCGGCGATCTGGTATTTACAGCTTGATCAATTTTCAACTGATCAGATCTTGGAACAAAAACTGTACTCGTTGAATCAGGCGACTGAAAAGGCGTCATTTGAAGTTGCTCCACCGGGATCGGAATTCCTGGAGTCTATTTCTTCAGGGCATGCGACACCAGGCGGCGGAGCAGCTTCAGCCTTCACCGGCGCTGCTGCAGCTGCACTGGTATCCATGGTCGCTCGCTTGACCATCGGGAAAAAGAAATATGCCGAGTTTGATTCCAGGATGCAAGCGGTCCTCACCCAATCAGAGGCTTTACGCAATGATCTCACCCAATTCACCCAGCTGGATGCCGCGGCCTTTGAAAGCGTGATGGCAGCCTATAAGCTTCCCAAAGATAACCCTGAGCAGCAGGAAATCCGTCGAAAAGCTGTCGAGCAGGCAATTGTATTAGCCACCCAGGTACCAATGGGTGTAGCAAACAAATCCTTGCGTGTCCTCGATTTAGCTGAACAGGTCATCCGTTACGGGAACAGGACTGCCTTGAGTGATGGAGCGTCAGCTACAGCTCTGGCAGTTGCTGCGATTACGGGTGCCGGTTATAACATCCGCACCAACGCCAGGGAATTAACTGCCAATCTGGCTGCCCCCTATTTGGCAGAGCTCACCGGGATAGAACGGCAGGAACAAGAAATCGAAACGCGCATTCGAACCGCTTTGCATGAGGCCGGGCTGTAGATGATGACCCGCCAGCTTTCAAAGTGTACTCACCGCTCTTCCCAATCCAGTCAAACAGGAATTGAAGGTATCATCGTCATTTTTATATTGAGTTTACTTATTGCAGGGTGCAATCGAAGCAACACCTCCTCGACTCCTTTACCATCCACTTCATCATCAACAAATCAAGCCTCCGCCTCATCTGCAGTCCCATCTACTGCTCCCGCAAATACCTCTCAACCAGCTTCGCCCTCTCCGACGGTAGCACCCCTCAAAGTCTGGCTTGCCCCTTACCTGCCGGAGAAACTGCGCTCCTCCATTGTACTGCCTGCTGGATATGCATTGACCGATAATCCTGGCGCGGCTGAAGCATCTTTAATTGTGGATGATCAAAAACAATCCCCTGCCATACAATGGATTTATACCCTCGTAGCGCCATTTCCAACCGTCACCGATGAAATTTCCTCGGATGAGCTGCAGGCGGTCTGGAACGGTACAGCGGTTGACGAGATAATTAGCTCACCGCTCCTCTTGGAGGCGGGTACTTTGGATGTGCTTACTGCTTTCTGGGGTGCTCCTGTAGCGGGTGCGGTTCAGGTCCTTCCGTCTGGCGAGCTGCTCGATTATGCCTGGTCAAACCAGCCCTCCTGGGCGATCATCCCCTTTGAAGCGCTCGAGCCGCGCTGGAAAGTGCTCACTATTGATGGGCAATCACCTGTGCGAAAGGATTTCGACCCGGCTGGATATCCTCTCTCGATTCCGTTCAGTCTCTCCGGAAAAGTGAGCTTGCAGCCAGGTCAGATAGGCTTGCCCTCATCGAACCGTGACGCCTCCAAGCTCACCACGGTCGTCCTCACTGGAGTAACCGCCATGGTTCGCGCCACTGCCTGGACCATGGAACATAAGGGTATTACTTACCCTGCCGAGGATATCGCTCCGATTCTATCTGAGGCAGATATCACCCATATCAGCAACGAGATCCCCTTCTCACCTGATTGTCCTTACCCAACCCTCACCCAGGAAAACCTGGTCTTCTGTTCCAACCCAGCCTACATTGACTTGCTCAAAGCTGTTGGCACTGATATCATCGAGTTGACCGGGGATCACTTCATGGATTATGGTGCTGCTGCTACTTTATACACCCTGCAAATGTACAAAGACCTTGGCTGGCCATATTACGGCGGTGGGGCTAATGCCGAGGAAGCTCGCCAGCCGGTTAAGCTCGAAATTAACGGCAATAAGATCGCTTTTATGGGCTGTAATGTAGGCTGTGAGGTGAAGAACGAAATCCCGTGTGATGCAATTGCTACTGATACCCACCCGGGTGCCGCGCAGTGTGATTTCAATTACATCAGCACAGAAATTCCCGCCTTACGTGAAGAAGGTTATCAGGTAATTTTCACTTTTCAACACCGCGAATACTACACCTATTCCGCCGAGCCTCTCCTCGTCAACGACTTTGGCTTGGTTGCCTCGGCGGGTGCTGCTATTGTGAGTGGCAGCCAGGCGCATCAACCCCACGGATTCTCATTCCAAAATGGGGCGTACATCCATTATGGGTTGGGCAACCTGTTCTTTGACCAGTTTCGCTATTGCGTTGATTATGCCTGTGACGACGCATTCATCGATCGGCATGTCTTTTACGCTGGGCAGTACATCAGTACCGAGCTCATCACCCTTCGCTTTGTGGATTTCGCCAAACCGCGCTTGATGACCCCCCAAGAACGGACACACTTCTTGGAAATTATTTTCAAAGCCAGCGGTTGGTAAGCCTTTCAGCTTACTATTGTGTGTGAGTAAATTGAACTAAGAATGGATATTGGAGGCAGCTATGGGTCTTCAACCTGATCATTGGATTCGCAAGATGGCGCTGGATAAGGCTATGATTGAACCCTTCGCAGACAGTCAGGTCCGCGATGGTGTCATATCTTTCGGCGTCTCCTCTTATGGTTACGATATCCGCGTCGCCGATGAGTTTAAAGTTTTTACAAATTTCGATACTACTCTTATTGATCCGAAGAACTTTGATCCCCGCTCCATGGTCGATTATAAGGGAGATGTATGTATCATCCCGCCGAACTCGTTTGCATTAGGGCGGACCGTCGAATATTTCCGCATCCCCCGCAATGTGCTCACCATTTGCCTCGGGAAATCAACTTATGCCCGCTGCGGAATCATTGTCAACGTCACTCCCTTTGAGCCTGAATGGGAGGGCTTCGTCACCCTCGAGATTTCCAACACTGCCCCATTACCGGCAAAAATTTACGCCAATGAGGGTATTGCCCAGGTTTTATTCTTCATCGCTGATGAGCCGTGTGATATTTCCTATGCCGATAAAAAGGGTAAATACCAGGCTCAGCGTACTATTGTGCTTCCAAAACTTTAAAATGCTTCGTGTTCGGTCCGTGCAATAATTTCATCCTGCAGGGTTTTACTCAGGTCGCAGAAGTAATCACTGTACCCGGCAACCCGAACAATCAAGCTGCGGTACTGCTCAGGGTTTGCCTGGGCCTGGCGCAAGGTTGCTGCGTCGACTACATTGAACTGGATGTGGTGTCCGTCGAGCAGGAAGTAAGTCCGGATGAGCTGCACCAGCTTATCCAGACCGTCATCACTTTTCAATATCTGCGGGGTAAATTTCTGGTTTAGCAGCGTGCCCCCTGTCCGTACATGGTCGATTTTAGCAGCTGACCGGATTACCGCTGTGGGTCCTTTATGGTCCGCCCCCTGTACCGGTGAGATACCTTCCGAAAGTGGTGTCTGTGCCAGGCGCCCGTCGGGGGTAGCACCGGTCACCGAGCCAAAATAGATATGCACCGTTGTGGGTAACAGGTTGATGTGATATTCGCCCCCCTTGGTATTTCGGCGTCCATCGATTGCCTTGAAGTAGATCTCGAAAATCCGCTGCATGTGCTTATCTGCCAGCTCATCGTCATTTCCATACTTCGGTGTCCGGTTTTGAAGTTTCAACCGTAACGTTTCATTCTTCTTAAAATTAACATCCAGGTAGTCGATTAAGTCCCCCATGGATAGGGTCTGGTGATCGAAAACGTGAAAATTAATACTGGTGAATGAATCCGTCATCGTCCCCAGCCCCACACCTTGGATGTAGGTCGTGTTATACCGCGCCCCCCCATCATGATAATCCTTACCTTGACTGATGCAGTCATCTACCAGTATCGATAGGAACGGGCACGGCATATACTTCGCATACAAGCGTTCAATGACGTTGTTCCCCCGTGTCTTAACCTCCACGAAATAATTCACTTGTTTTTCGAAAGCCGTGTACAGCTCATCGATGCTTGTGAAAGTTCGTGGGTCGCCAGTCTCCGGTGCGATCCTTTCGCCAGTTCGTGGATCGATACCATTGTGCAGGGTAACCTCCAGCACCTTCGGGAGGTTGAAGTAACCGGTCAGGTTATAATTTTCCTTGCCGAACGCCCCCACTTCAACACATCCACTTGATCCCCCACACCGCGCATCAATCACAGTTTTACCCATGCGCATTAATTCCTGCCCGATAAGGTCAGCATTGAATACCGAAGGTTGTCCAAAACCTGTCCGGATGATCTCGCTGGCACGTTTAATGAACCGGTCCGGGTTCTTCTTGCTCACCTGGATCGATGTCGAGGGCTGCAGCAACCGCATCTGTTCTATCACGTCCAGCAGCAGGAACGTCACCTCATTTACCCCATCCGATCCATCGGCACGCACTCCTCCCAGGTTGATTTGAGCGAAGTCAGTGTATGTGCCGCTTTCTTCAGCGGTCACCCCTACTTTGGGAGGTGCTGGTTGGTTGTTAAACTTGATCCAGAAACATTGTAATAATTCTTCCGCCTCTTCCCGGGTCAAGCTTTCATTGTTTAATCCTTGTTGATAAAAAGCCAGCAGGTGCTGGTCCAGGCGCCCGGGTGAGTAAGCGTCCCAGGTATTGAGCTCTAGCGTCACTCCCAGGTGGACGAACCAGTAATACTGTAATGCCTCCCTGAAATTTCGCGGCGCATGTGCTGGCACTCGCCGGCACACCTGGCTGATTTGAAGGAGCTCTTTTTTTCGTTTCTCATCCTGCTCTGCATTCGCCAGGTCTAACGCCTTTTCCGCATGACGTTCTGCATAACGTACGATCGCACCTGCGGTGATGTCCATCGCCCGTAATTCTTCCTGCTTCTCGTAGGCTAGTGGGTCGTGTAGATAATCCAATCCTGCCAGGCTGGCTTTGATATCTTCCTGGAAATCCAACATACCCTTTTTGTAGATCTTATCGTCCAACACAGTATGACCGGGAGACCGCTGCTCCATGAACTCTGTGAAGATGCCTGCTCCGTAGGCTGACCTCCATTCCTCAGTCATCTCCTTAAAAATCAGCTCCCGCATCGACTTCCCTCTCCAAAACGGGATCAGTTTCTCCTCATAAAATTGTCTTGTCTCAGCGCTCACTTTGAACGATGTTTTCTCGCGCTGATTAAGCACGTCCAGGTCCTCCAGGCTGTGGCAGCATAGGTCTGGGAATGTAGGTGCCCACTTGGGTGCCGCCCCTTTTTCCCCCACGATAAGCTCTCCATCGTTGATGCAAATCTCTTTATGCTCCAACAGGTACTTAAATGCCAGTGCTCTTCGCACCGCGGCAGCTACCAATCCGATATCCTGGCTCGAAAATTCGGTTAGTAGCTTTGCCCGCTCCGGAGAAAGTGTCTCAACCGCCTCCAGGCTTTGCCTGCGAAGCATTTTCACCCGCTCACTGATTGTCATACTACCGCTCCTTGATGCTTGATAACTGCTATGCCGTGGCTGAAAAGTATCTCTTCCGCCCTGAGAACTTGCTCGTCTGTTGGAGAATACATATCTGGTAATTTATACTTCATCCCCAACGCCTGGTACTTTGCTGTTCCGATATCGTGGTACGGCATCACCTCGGCTCCAACAGGCCTGGGCATTTCTGCCAGGGTGGCTCCAATCAAGCTGATGTTTTCATTGTCATCGTTGATCCCTGGGATGAGTGGTATACGTACGATGATGGGAGCTCCCATCTCTGCAAGTTTCCGCAAGTTATTGATGATCAGCTTGTTGGACACGGAGGTGTACTTGATATGTCGGGTTTCATCCATCAGTTTCAAATCATACAAAAACAAGTCCACCAGCGGCACAATGGTATAAAAATTTTCACAGGATGTAAATCCCGATGTATCCACAGCTGTATCGATTTGCAGTTCCCTGCATTCAAGCAAAACTTCTTTCAAGAATTCAGTCTGCGCCATCGGCTCTCCACCGGTAAACGTCACCCCTCCCCCCGACTGGTCATAGAACGGCACGTCCCGCTTGATTTCTTCCAATACCTCGGTAACCGTTACATTTCGACCAACCATCTCACGCCCTCCTGCGTAGCACACCTCTGCGCACTTCCCACATTGGTCGCATTTCTCCCAATCCATAATGGGTCCATTATCCCAGCCAATTGCACCGTGTGGGCACATCTCCACACACGCTTTCGAAAATTTGCACCGGTTCTCCCGGATCATCAGTTGCGGTTGAGACATTTGACCTTCCGGGTTATGGCACCACCAGCATTCGAGGGGGCAGCCTTTAAAAAATACTGCCGTCCGGATACCTGGACCATCATTAATTGCATAGCGCTTGATATCAAAGATCGTTCCTGTCTTCATGGTTGGTACAGCAAATATAATCTTAACAATAAGCGGTGTCAATAGTGATATCCAGATTGTATACAAAGAATATATTTGTTATAGATTTTTCCATTTTTATGGTTTAATTGTCAATACCGAGGTAACTATGGAAACTTTAACTGATTCTCCCGTACGGGAGAGTGACCGTGTCGAAAAAGAGCTCCGCCAGCTGATCCTTACCCTGCAGATCGAACCTGGATTATCAGTCACAGAAGCCAGCCTGATCAATCGCTATAGCTGGGGTCGCACCCCGTTACGGGAGGCATTTCAGCGCCTGGCTGAACAGTCTTTGCTTCAGATTATCCCCCATCATGGAGTAGTGGTAACCCCATTAAGCGTTTTTGAATTTGTCGAAGTGATGGACGCCATGGCAATGGTCATTGGTCCAGCTGCCTCTCTCGCCTGCAAGCATCTCAGCGAGGGCGAGCTACTTCAGCTGGAACAGAATGTGGAGCAGAGTAAAAATGCTGCTTCAAGTTTGGATTTCATTGCAGTTGCTACCCAAGACTATGAGTTTCACCGCTTCCTGGCTGCAGTTACCGGCAACCGCTACCTTTGCCGCTATCTGAGCCATCTACACCAGGTGGCGATGCGCTTTAATCTTGCTTCCTGGCAACGTGATTCTAGCGCTGGCCATTCATTAAGTGAGCATCACAGGATTCTTGCAGCCTTGCACCTTCATGACGAAGTGCAAGCTCGTTCGGTAATGCTGGAACACATAGAGAATGCCCGCCAGCGCGTTATGGGGACGTTTCAACAGTGATCAGATCTTTAATCGAATCATATTTCCCCTGCCCAATCCCGGGTACGTCCATGATCGCTTCAATACTCACAAAAGGACCATGGGCACTGCGATAATCGAGAATATCCTGGGCAGTAATTGGGCCAATATCAGGCAGGCTATCCAGCTGTTCAACGCTGGCCGTATTGATATCCACCAGATCCGCCGCCCTGGTTTCCAACTGAATGGGGCTCCCTGTGGCTGCAGACGCACTCAACCCGGGTACTTCAATCTGCTCACCATCTTCCAAAACCTCCGCTAAATTTAGCCCACTACTGTTCGCATCCGCCAGGAATCCCCCCGCTGCCTGGATTGCGTCATTTATCCGGCTGCCAACCGGCAAAACATATAATCCTTCTTGGCTTACTTTTCCACTTACAAATACAGTTATCGGTCCGGCGGTTGGCGCTGGGAGTAAAGTGATCGGGTTGCCTCTGGGGGGTCGGGTGACCAGCAATAAAATTCCCATTCCCAACAATATACCTACAATGATAAATGCTCCCAGCCAATACCAACGTTTATCCATGCTGAAATAGCATCCTTAGCCTCAATCAAATAGACAATTATCAAGGTTGCTTATTTATATTTAAGCTCAGTCCAAGCCTTTGGCGAGCCGCGTTTACATTCAGTACCTTAACTTGCACCACCTGACCTTCACACAAGCCCTCATCATCCTCTCCCGGCACGCCTTCGTCGGTAAACTCAGATGAATGGATCAAACCATCCAGTCCTTCTTCGATGCGTGCGAAAGCACCAAAAGGTACAATACTGGTAATCGTCGCGCTCACCACCTGACCTGCATAATAGCGTTCTTCAGCCGTCTCCCATGGATTCGGGATCAACCGCTTAAGCGAGAGTGCGATCCTTGACCGGTCCTGGTCCACTTGAATTACATAAGCCTGCACCGTTTCTCCAACATTCGCCACCTCGCTCGGGTGGCGTACCCTGCCCCATGACAGTTCCGATACATGGATCAATCCCTCAACGCCTCCCAGGTCGACGAAGACGCCGAACTCGGTGATATTTGTCACGATCCCGCAGATACGTTTCCCAGGGAAAATTTCCTTGAACAAAAGGTTCCTTTTTCCCAATTCTGCCAGGGCGGCTCGTTCGGAAAACACCACCCTTCCTCGTTCAGGATCACATTCAATCACCTTAAACGAGGTTGTTCTTCCCACGTAATTAGCCAGGAAGGTCTCTCTCTCATTCTCATCCGTCAGGCAGCTGATTTCCAATAAGTGCGAGACAGGAACAAATCCATGCAATCCATTCCCAGCTACCAACAGCCCTCCGCGATTAAAACCCGTGACCTCAAGGTTCACCACTTGGTCCGAACTAAATAATTTTCGCACCTTCTCCCAATCAATTTCACTGGTTTTTAGCCCCTTCCTGGCAGCATGCTCCTCTTGTTCTTCCAGATCCTCTACCAGCGACGATTCCCTTGTCCCGGTGTTTTTATACTTGTCTTCATCAGCAAGTAACGCCGTCCACCAGGCTTCATCCATTTCCGGAGCCTTCGAAGTATTAGGTTGTTTTATTACCATTAAACCCTCCTCACTTATGATCGTCTGATTTTTGATTTGATTATTCCAATTTTGATTCTGCTCTGGCTTTTTGTTCCATTTCGAGGATTGCATCCGCAACTGCCTCCACTGCCACGCGCTGTTTTCGATAAAGGTCTGCTTCAGACATGGATAATCGTGCTGCAATTTCCCTGACCTTTTTCCCCTCCATGAATTTCATCTCTAAAATGTTATATAAGATCCATTCTCCGGTGAACCGACGCTCTCCCTCCGGCCTCACCTGATCAACTGCCTGGCGTAAGATCGCCCGTAGTGCGTTGGCTGGGTTATCCTGGTGGTCTTCAAGCGTATCCTGGACCACTTTTAAACCTATCAACGGGCTGTCGGTAAGCCTGGGACCTCCCCAATAGTGGGTTAAAGCATCTTTAACCCACCGCGCCACATCAGGTGATTCCAATGGAATTTCTGGCGCTGTCAGCACATCAGTACCGCCATACCTCGATGCCGCTCGCAGCCGTTGGATCATATCGATTTGCGGGCTCAAATTCTCGATCGAATTGAATATCTCTTGCTGTTGTACGTGATCCTCCAGCGCCGCTGCAGCCCGATCGGCCAGGAAGACGACCGCTTCTTTCTGATCATCTCCAATCGCCACACCCGGTTTTCGTGCAATCCCTAGCATTCCCAGCAGCATTCCCTCGTTGATCCGTTGGCTGTGGAGCGGAACTACCCAATAATTATTCCAGGTATAGAATCCCTTGCCATTTCCATTTTGCTCCACCACATGGTTCAAGCCATCCGACAATTCTTCCATTGGTGGCACATCGCCAATATTCACCATCAGCTCTAGATCACCTGCATCCATCGCCATGATAAATGCCCGTGGTGCCTGGATGCGGTCGCATATCGCCGCCAGCACCGATTCCAGGAATTGTCGCATGTCCCCCGTGGTGAGCAATCGCTCATTCAAGGTCTGCACCAGCAGTAAATTAGACTTATCTCCCCCCGTGAACAACCATCGTTCCCATAACGGCGCTGCCAGTGTGATGATATATTCCAGTAAAAGCAATGAACCGACCATCACGATTGGAACAGCAGCCGAATATTCAAAACCATAATATTCACCTGCCCGCCGGACGATAGTGGTTATTGCCAAAACCGTCGACGCCGTCACCGGTCCTCGCATCAACCACTTGAACAGCCTCCGTTTTACCACCCGGTCTGGCCAGGATACACCGTAGAAGGCAACAGAGTACGCCATGATAACCAGGAGCCCCAGGACAAAAAAGTTGTTCATCACCGCTACCAGCCAGAACAATATTGGGTGGTTGGTGGCTAAGCTCGAGCCGAAAAGTAGGAATGGGTACACCCCAAACACAGGTGCCAGCGCTCCTATGATCAAGTACCTCATCCTTCGTCGACTGGTCGGCGTTACAGTTCTCCTATATGACTGCCTGAAGTTGAGCCATGACCATATTACCGCTCCTAAAAAATAGAGGGCAAATATCCACGTCAGCCAGGTCCTTTGCAGGTGAGGCGCAGGGCTGGCAATCGGGACGAGGGGTCCTACTAACAGCATAAACGGTAGCGCTGCCAGGAATCCCATGCTAACCAGGTACATGCCTCCGATGAACCATTTTTGACTGCCGTCTGCCTTGCTTCCCGTCGTTGCCATGACAGCACAGGAAAAATGGAAATAGCATGCCGGTAGAAATGTGATCCCCAGCCATTCGAGTTGCAGCCATAACTGCAGTTGTTTGTCAATCTTGACTACGCTGCTAATTGCATCCCCCACGAATACGATCACGATACAGATCAGGATCAACGCAAACGTTCGCGCTACCCGATCCCGCAAGTTGAATGTTAAGGCATATAGCAATAAAGAAAATGCTGTAATGGCAATCCCAGCTGTGAGCAGCTGGTTGATAAACTTCAGTCCAGAAATAAATGCACCAGTCATTTCAAACCATCAAATAATTCTTTCTAACCAATATCCACACCAGGTCAAACAAGCTAAACGATCTTTCGCTCTTCACCTCAAGCTCTTGGAAAAAAATAGAGCGATATCCTGATTCGGAAAATAATGGTCATTATATCCACATAAATCATACCCCAGTTTTTGAGCTAGGCATATTGCTGGGAAATTCTTAGGCTGCATTTCCATTACCATCCGTAAGCACCTTTTATGCCGTGCCCAATCCTGCCCGGCTAATACCAATGCACTGCCGATTCCCTGGCGCCGTATCCTGCGCATGATCACCAGGTCTGTCATCCAGCTGGTATGTGGCGCAATGGTCAACATCATGCTCGTATATCCCACCACTTCACCTTTTAAAAGCGCCACCAAAAGGCATGACCGGTCCTTCCAATCATTGGTGAGCTCGCACGGTTGCCGTGGATATTCCACCCGCACCGATCTGGGTAATTTTAATTGCCGGAATATAATCTCCACCATTAAATCTGAAGGCTTTTGCCCACTTTCCTGTTGTACTTCCATCTGCCAGACGTGATCGCTTACATAATCATGATCGATATCGAGCAATTTGGGGATTTCTACAGATGTAGGTGGGCGAATTTCGATTTCTGGCATGGCTTCTCCGTCATATTTCTATGGTGCTGCCTCTACTGTCACCTGGATTGCGCATGGGGTCAAGGCATTCCCGACATTATCCGTGACTACCAGCTCGAGCATATATGCCCCTGGGGTCAGGGTGGATGTATCCCACAAACCTAGATCACCGTTCTTTACTGCCTGCTGACCAACCTGGATCGGCAGCCATACGGTATCTCCGGGACGGGCGATCTGCAATGTGTAAAATCCGAAATTGAGGATTTCAGCTGTGCCTTGTATCGTCGTGCTCCCACTGATTCTGTCCCCATTTTTAGGGGCAGTCAGGTTCACTTCCCCAGGTGCACATCCTTCCGCTGCAGCCACCTCTCCCGGGGTGGGAGTGCTTCCGGGGGTTGCATTTGGGTCCTGGGTGGGAGCGGGTAGCGTGGTTGTTGGCGTAGCTAACAGATCCAAGGTAGTTGTCGGTAGAGGGTTGGCACCCGGTACGGTTGGAGCTACAAATGTGACGATGGTAAATTCAACAACTGCCATAATAATAAAGATCACCACCATGGTTGCAGCTGAATTGACTCTCGATTGAGCTGCTTCCCTTTCCATACCAAAGAACGCCCCACGCAGTTCTTCCCAAGACAGGGCAAATTTTCTTATCTGCCATAAAGCCAGCACCCCCAAAATAACATAGATCCATATCTCATAATTTCGGAAAAATTGTAATACTTGTTCCATGCGGCGTCTGTTGTCTCCGTGGTTAACACCCAGGCTTCGTGTTACACAATAATGAGATTACAGGCGGCGCAGCACCCCCCTGATGAGCGTCGTAAGTAAGGGTGCCAATTTCTCACCAGCTGCCAATACCTCTACATGAGAGGTGATGGTCTCACCATCCAGGTTCGCTTTGTTGCTGATGCCTGAAATCCCCAAGACTCGTGTGCCTCCATGACGAGCTGTAATCACCTCTGGGACGGTTGACATGCCCACAGCATCTGCGCCGATGAGTCGCAGGAACCTTAAATCCGCTGGTGTTTCAAAAGAAGGACCAGCCAGACTGATATATACGCCTTCATGTAGATCAATATTTTCTTCCAAAGCCACCTTACGGCTCAATTCGAGTAAGGCAGGATCATATGCCCGGCTCATATCCGGGAACCGCGTGCCAATTTCATCGATATTGGGACCGCGCAAAGGGTTCAATCCAGCCATTCCAATCAGGTTGATGTGGTCTGTTATCAGCATCAAGTCACCCGGTGAGAAATTAGGGTTCACTGCCCCGGCTGCGTTGGTCACAATCAGCATCTCGATACCCATTCGTTGCAATACCCGTACCGGGAGTACCACCTGACCCATGCTGTATCCTTCATAGTAATGCACCCGCCCTTGCATCACGATGACTTCTTTTCCTTCAATTTTTCCGATTACCAGGTGCCCTTGATGTCCAATGACTGTCGAAATTGGCCAGTCAGGTATGTCTTGATATGGAATGATCGTTGCGAATTCTACGCTGGTCGCAAATGCACCAAGACCTGATCCTAGAATGATTCCCACCTGTGGATGATATGTTGTTTTGGAACGTACGAGATCTGCAATCCGATCGATTTGATCCAATGGATAATATTCACTCATGTTAAGACTGCCTCTCCTCAAGAGTAACTATAAACCCGAACCGTTCCACCCCGATCAGTAATGAAAATCATTATAACATGAGGGTTAGTTACCTTATATGAATAGCATCTCCTCAGGCAGGATTTAAGCGCAAGCCGACTTCCTGGAATGCCACGATTGCTTTATCTACTCCCCGGTCATCGATCCAATAATGTGTCACCAGTCTGAAACGCTTCTTCCCCACCACACCTACTCTGATGCCCTGCTTTTCCAGCTCGCCAGCCACTTGTTTTGCCTCAATTGGGTAGGCTTCACTAATATTCATGAAAATCATGTTCGTCTGCGGTGTCCCCGCATCCATCACCAACCACGGCAGAAAAGATAGCCCCTGTACCAGCAATTTCGCTCGCTTATGGTCATCAGCTAGCCGGTCCACCATCGTTTCCAACGCCACGATTCCTGCTGCAGCTAAAATCCCTGCCTGCCGCATTCCGCCTCCCAGTTGCTTGCGGATGCGATGTGCCTTGGCAATAAATTCCTTACTGCCGCATAACACACTCCCCACAGGCGCACATAACCCCTTGCTGAGGCAAAATGTGACTGAGTCAGCCGGTTGTGCCAGCTCAATCACCGGCACGTCCAGTCCTGCTGCCGCATTAAAGATGCGCGCCCCGTCCAGGTGCAGAAGTAAGCCATTCTGGTGCGCCAGCTCACCGACTGCTCTCGTATAGTCGGCACTAATCGCCACCCCACCGCATCTATTGTGGGTATTTTCCAGGCACACCAACCGCGAGATGGGCTGGTGAGCATCCTTAGACCTTATCGCCGCCTGGATATCCTCCAGGACGAGTGTCCCATCATCCTGGTTGGGCAGCTGGCATGAGTGCACTCCTCCCAAGGCTGATATTCCACCTGCTTCATAGAGGAAAGTATGCGCTTTATTCCCCAATATAACTTCATCACCCCGTCCGCAATGTGCCAGGACAGCCGCCAGGTTGCCCATCGTACCCGATGGGACGAACAATCCGGCCTCCTTCCCCATTTTCTCGGCTGCCAGCATTTGCAGTTTGTTTACGGAGGGGTCCTCTCCAAACACATCATCCCCCACCTCTGCATTCGCCATCGCTTTGCGCATGGCTTTGGTTGGGGGAGTAACCGTATCTGAGCGTAAGTCAATCCATTCCATAATATCTCCTTCTTATTCTTCATTGCATGGAGGGCGATTTATGCCTACCCTTGGCAGGCAGCCAATGCCTGTCGAACCTGTCCCCGCTATTTTTCGGGGAGCAATCTTCCTCATCCACAACAAAGTCAATTCTTATACTGTATAAAACAATGCATTAAATTAATCTGAGACGTATATAAACGACACCTATATAATAACCAATCATGAATTGATAAATATGGTCTTCTTATCTCTCTTCTCTCAGCCTCTCGAGCACTTCTTCCAGTTCAACCGGTAGCGGAGCCTCGAACGTGCGCCGCTCTGCCTCACCCGGCAGGAGAATGCTCAATCTGGCTGCATGCAGGAACTGCCTTTTCAATGGAACGGTTGCATTTCTGTGACCATATACAGTATCCCCTGTCACCGGGCATCCCAGAAATTTCATGTGCACTCTGATTTGATGGGTTCGTCCGGTCAGTGGGTGCACCTCCAGCAAGGTTTGCCGCTTGAAAGATTCCAGGGTTCGGTATTCACTGACCGCCTCCCGGCCTTTTTTGATCCCGGTCACTGTCATCAGTTTCCTGTGCACGCTGTCCCTTCCGACTGGTGCCTCGATCCTCCCTGCAGGTGTTGGAGGCTTTCCGTCAACAAGCGCCAGATAGGTTTTTTCTGTCTTTCGTATTCTGAATTGTTCCTGCAGGAAGCGATGAGCCTGGTCATTTTTTGCCAGCAGGATCAAGCCCGAGGTGTCTTTATCCAGTCGATGCACTACCCCCGGGCGTTTCTCTCCTCCAATGCCCTCCATCTCAGGAGCATGCGCCAGTGCGGCATGGACCAGTGTACCGCTCGTGTGCCCTGCTGCTGGGTGCACCACCATTCCCGCCGGTTTATTAACCACCATCAGGTCTTCATTTTCAAAGATGATATCCAGTGGAATGGCTTCTGGGATTAGCTCGGTCAGCTCGGTTGGAGGTATATTCACCTGGATTAAATTCCCTCGGTTGATCATTTGTCCGCTCTTGTGGGCCGCGATCCCATCCACCAGGATGGAGCCATTCTCAATCAATGCTTGCAATCGTGAACGGGAAAATTCAGGCAGGCATAACACCAGGAATTTATCCAGGCGAGCTGCCCCTTCCCCTTTAAATTGAAAACTTAATATCTGCTCACTCAATCGAGTGGTTCTCCGAATCAGGGGCTTGGTCCACCTGCTTCGGAAGGTCAGGTGGATCCGTTAAAGGCAGGGTTGGTTCTACTTTGCTCTGACCTAATTTCTTCTGCTTCCGCTCGCTGTACCATACCGCAATGACTAAAATCACCGTCCCAACCGATATACATGCATCCGCTACATTGAACACGGCAAATGTTCCCACGGAAACAAAATCAGTCACCGTCCCCACCATGATCCGGTCAATCAGGTTACCAACTGCACCTCCGAGCTGCATCGCCATTGCCAGCCGTATCGCCCATTCATTACTCGGTACCTGCGGAAAGTAATACAGGATCGCAATAGACACGATCACCGCCAGGATCGCGAAAACCAGGCCAAATCCCTGCAGCATGCCAAATGCCGCACCCGTGTTCTGCCAGTGCACGATTCTAACGTACGGCTCCAACCAAACAAACGGTGACCAGCTCCCGGCAAATGGGATCTGCGTCCGCACGAGATACTTCGTCAATTGGTCGACAACAACAATAAACCCGGCGATCCCTAATAAGAATGCATAATCCCAGAAATACTTTTTCAACCTTCTACTCCATTCGTGCTACATTCGAGTTTTTTCAATAAATATCCACGCCACTTCATTTTACCTCACTCTACCACGACCAATTTCATCTCGCTAGCCATTCAAGGACGGTTTTCTCCTCCCCTATTTTGGTTTGTAAAATGGGGGAGGTTGGGAGGGGGGTAATCCTGTAATCCGCTAATCCGTTATAAAATCCGCTGACAGAATTCTTGACCGCGTTTTTCGCCTTCAATTATCGACGGTTTTCTCCTCCCCTATTTTGGTTTTTTTTTAAAATGGGGGAGAGGAGGGGGGTAATTCTGTAATCAGTTTATCCGATATAAAATCCGCTGACAGAATTCTTTTCCGCGTTATTCTCGTTCCATAATTCGTTAATTCTTCACTGACCTTACATCCCCACCCCCACCTCAATCGCCTTTAAATTCCCCTCCGCAAACTCCGCCCGCCCACTCACCGCTTCCTTGAAGGCTTCCACCGGATAGATCCCGGTGTCATGCAGCACCTTCGCCAGAGCAATAATTGCCCAATATTCTTTCTTGGTCCTGAACTGATCAAAGAATATTAAATCCATCGGGATTACTTTTGCCCAGGTCTTTATCGGCAGCAGATCGCTATTGGCGTATACAGTATCTACCTCCGTCATATTCTCCAATTGCTCTCTTGCACTACCCACCCCTTCCTTGAATAGCATCACCAAAACATCTGGCTTACTGATCCCCGTATAACCGATCTCTTTCGGTGAGAGGATCACCTCTGCCACGGAGTGCCCCGACTTCACCGTGACAGGGTAATCATTCCGTTGGGTTGCCCATAAACCTGATAATACTGCCCCCCGGCAGAACAACGTCGCTGCAGAATTGATTTTTTTACCTGCCGCACCAGCGATCACCATTCCCACTCGACGGTCGAGCGCATTCCGATATTTCTGCGGGATGGCATGGGCTGGCATGGCTGTTTTCCCGGCTTCGTCATCGACCAATCCCCGGTATGCCCGGCTGTACTCTGGTCGCGGCGATTGCTTGATGACCCCCCGCTTGAGATTGAGCCCATCCAGTGTGTTCTCTAACAATCGTTTATTGAAGCGGTTGTTAGGTACATAATACGCCGTGCAGAGCTCCCAGATATCCACCAACGAAAATCCTTCATTTTGGATCGCCTCAACGATCAAATCCGCTAATCCTTTATCGAAGGATGATGTTCGCGCCGTGAAGCTGGCGCCGTTCACTGCCACTGTCTGGCAGATATCCATCACTTGCTCCAGCTGCCCAAGTGGAGTCGAGCTGGTTATGCTATTTGGCGGTGTGGTGACTGAGTGTTCGCCTCCGGTCATCCCATAATTCAAGTTATTGAACACGATCACCGTCACCCCAATATTTCGCCTTGCTGCATTAATGAGGTGGTGCCCTCCAATCCCGCAGCCTCCATCCCCCATCAGCACAATCACCTTAAGCTCCGGGTTTGCCAGCTTGATCCCCGTGGCGTACGTCACCGACCGCCCGTGTAGCCCATGGAACGCATTGGTGGTGAAGTATTTATCTGCCAACCCGCTGCATCCGATATCAGTTACGATCACCACTTTGGTTGGGTCGATCTGAAGCTTGACCAGAGCAGCATTCAAATGGTCAGTGATCATTCCGTGCCCGCATCCCGGGCAGAAGAAATAAGGCAGTAAATTCTCATCAAGATACGTGCTTACCGGTTGCCTGGTCATAGGATGCCTCCTTGCTGGAGGATCTCATCAGGGCTGATCAGTTCACCATCCACCCGGTTGATCCCTACAATATCAACTCCATCATGCGCCAATCGTTCTACCTCCAAACGGTACTGTCCCAGGTTCAGCTCTGGCACGATCACCTTCCTTACCCCTCTCATCGCATCCTTTAACTCCGTTTCAGGTACAGGCCATAAGGAATAAATCGTCAGGGATGACACCCTTGCGCCATTCTCTCGTGCACGTTCTACCGCCTCCTCCACTGCCCTGTTGGTTACCCCATAGCTGACAATTAATGTTGCTGCTTCTGCCTGCATATCAGCTTTGACCAGGGAAATCTCATCCAGGTGACCTTCCACTTTGGCTGCCAGTCGCTCATTCAGTTTGCGTACAATCTCGGGGTTCTTGGTCAGCTGCGCGTATTGATCGTGCGTTGATGTGGTGAAGCGTAAGATATGATCACCTCCATAAGGAGAGAAATTAGGTACCTCATTAGTATTCGCTCGATACGGGATATATCTTTCTTCATTTGGACTAGTTCTTCGCTCTCGCACCACGCCGCGTTCGAATTTTTCCGTTTCCACCGTCATTAATGTGAGGGCCGTCTCCTTATCCGTCGCCAGGAAGACCGGTATTCGGAATCGTTCTGACAGGTCGAAAGCTCTACACGTCAGGCTGTAGCACTCCTGGAGGTTGGTCGGAGAGAGCACGATCACTGGGTAGCCGCCCGATGTCCCCCAGCGCAGGAACTGGATATCACCCTGCGCCACGGTCGTTGCTCCTCCGGTAGCAGGACCCATCCGCTGCACATCGACAATCACCATCGGCACTTCCCCCATGATCGCCAGTCCAATATTCTCACTGTACAGGCTGATCCCTGGTCCGCTGGTGGCAGTCATAACTCGTTTTCCGGTCATGGCTGCTCCGATGCAAAATCCCATCGAAGCGATTTCGTCTTCAGCCTGGATGGCGATCCCGCCCACCTTGGGAAGCTCCCGGATCATGTACAGCAGGATATCCGTTGCTGGAGTGATTGGATACCCTGCAAAAAAATTGCAGCCCGCATCGATTGCTCCCCGCACGATCGCCTGTGCTCCATTCATCAGTTCACGCATCCACTGCCTCCAATGCTAAGGAATGGCCATAAGTATAACCAATCCCCTGGTTTCCCGCACTATGAGCTTGGTCACCCATTTTCTCTGCACTTCTGTATGTACTGCCATCAGTAAGAGCGCAAGATTCGGGTGGATAAAACCCTTCAATTGTTTATAATCATGACATGATTAATTACTCTCAACTCTCCGATGATTATGCTCGTATTGAGCAGGTCATTTATTATCTTGAAAAGAATGCCTCCCGCCAGCCGAGTCTGAGTGAGATCGCTGAAAGCATCCACTTGAGTGAATATCATTTCCAGCGCTTGTTCACTCGTTGGGTGGGCATCAGTCCCAAACGATTCCTCCAATTCATCACCAAGGAACACGCCAAACAGCTTTTATCCAAATCTTCCAGCATCCTTGATGCCGCCTATCAGGTCGGGTTATCCAGCCCGGGTCGACTACACGACCTGTTCATCACCTGGGAAGCGGTCACGCCTGGTGAGTATAAGCTGCGGGGTGAAGGAGTGCAGATCGGTTATGGTTTCCACCCCTCACCTTTTGGTGAAATCTTGTTAGCCACCACCGATCGCGGCATCTGTAATCTATCCTTCGTCATGCCTGCTGGGCGTTCTGTTGCCCTGGATACATTGCATAAGGATTGGCCAAAAGCCAGCCTGGTCGAGGATTCTGCTAAGACCCAACCCCTGGTTTCTGCCATCTTTCGCTCCTTTGGACGTCAGCTTGATCATCCATTACATCTTTATTTGAGTGGCTCGAACTTTCAGCTCAAAGTGTGGGAGGCGCTGCTTGGAATCCCATCGGGCAATGTGGTATCATACCGGGATATTGCCGGCTACCTAGGGGATTCCAAGGCATCTCGCGCTGTAGGCAATGCTCTGGCACACAATCCCGTGGCAGTATTAATCCCCTGCCACCGTGTGATTAATTCATTGGGTGAATTTGGTAATTACCATTATGGTGGGGCGCGGAAAGTAGCCTTGCTAGGTTGGGAAATGTCCAAAGTCGCTTACCCCGGCAGCTGAATTTTGGAGTTTTTTACTTATGAAACCTAAAGCATGGGCTGCTTTGATTGCAGTCTATATTGTCTGGGGGTCCACCTACCTCGCCATCCGCTTCACCATTGAGACTATACCCCCTTTTATCTCCGCTGGTATCCGCTTCCTCGCCGCTGGTGTTATCTTGTACGCCTGGCGCCGCTTGGGTGGTGATCCTGCCCCCAAGAGAATTGAGTGGCGTTCCGCCGCGATCGTAGGACTTCTGCTCCTCCTCGGCGGTAACGGTGCATTGGTCTGGGCTGAGCAGCACATCCCCTCCGGGATTGCCTCGGTCTTCATCGCTACCACCCCCTTGTGGATGGTATTGATCGAATCCCTCCGTCCAGGCGGCACACGGTCGAACTGGCTCACCTGGCTGGGAGTGTTGGTCGGGCTTTTTGGGATAGCTCTTCTAGCCAACCCATGGCAGGTACACACCGCCGGCAGCCCTCCCTTGAACCCCGTCGGGATTCTCGTTCTGCTGATCGGCGCACTGTCATGGTCGATTGGATCGTTATATAGCCGTAATGCTCGTCTTCCTGACTCCCCCATACTGGGAACTGGGATGGAAATGTTGGCTGGTTCTGCCGGTTTGTTTGCCTTTGCCACCCTGATTGGTGAATGGGGGCAATTAGACCTTGCATCAATCTCCCTGCGCTCGGTATCAGGATTGACCTACTTGATCATTTTTGGCTCTGGCGTTGGTTTTGTAGCCTATACCTGGCTGCTTCGCAATGCCCCAATTTCGATTGTGTCTACGTATGCCTACGTCAACCCTGTGGTTGCAATCCTGCTCGGCAGTGCCATCGCAAATGAGCCATTGGAAACAATTGAGATCATTTCTGCTGCGATCATTATTGCCGGCGTGGTCATCATCACCAGCTCCAAATCCCTCACCCAACGAAAACCTTCCCCTGTCCCCCTCACCCCCGGCGAAGACTGACTTCGTGAGTGTGGATTGTCGCAGGGGCGGGTCTTCAGTGGATGTACCAGCCTGACATCTTTACTTGATCTCTGTCGAAGAAATCCTCTCCGCTATTCTTCCGACCCGCCCTTCTGGATTATTTCGGTTTGTCATGGGGTTTGGTCTTCAGTGGATTTTACTACCTGACGTCTTAACTCGATCCATTTCGAAGAAATCCTCTCCGCTATTCTTCCGACCCGCCCTGGAACCTTCGCCCTATATTCATGATGAACGCATCGGGAATACGCAAGTCCTTGCTAATAGCTAATTTGCTAATCACTGATCTCTACCCTACGCTTTCCTTAAATCTTCTTATTCCTCTTGTGGATTAGAACTTATGTGCTATAATTAGACTGCCTACAAAAGTTGATATGGTGGTTTCCCATATCAATTAAAGCAGTCGTATACCGGTTGATCTTTACCGGTACAGTGTGTTTCTGTACAGATCAGTGCTCTTCTGTACCGATCGTTTTTTATCGGTATGATTTTTATCTGTATAGGGTGTGTTCATATGCCAATATATATAAATAAACACGCCCGTATAATGGTCAGTGATCTCCTGTATCGGTAGCCCTAATCCGATATGGTCTTTACCGGTATGGGTGTAACTACTCACGGGTTCGTCTTTTCTTAAAAAATAAAGCAACGATTTGCTCTTAATATCTAAATTTTTGTCATTGCGGAATCCCCCCCAGAACTTGGGAGGAATATCCCCTTGTTTTTCAGGGAAGACCAGCGTCTTTTGCTTGTCGTGGTAATCGGCCCTTTTTCCTGAATGTAGGATAAATTACCAATTTAATTATATGCAGCTACATGTTTATGTTCCAACTGTACCTTACCAATTGAATAATACCGCTCGCCGGTTTCACCCAAGTATGAATTGAATTTGTTTGAATTTTTTTTGATTCAATTCGCACCTGCTCTCCAGGAGACCTTTCCGGTCTGATCTAGCATAGGTTGGGCAAAGGATTTTTATCCGTTTCCTGTGATCTCTTTTCAACAGCGAAAAGTCCAAAATGGCAACTAGGAAGCATCGGCGAAAAACTGATTCGAACCGTTTCGTTTTTTTTAGTTCGAATATTTTCCGGGTTAATGATTATCTGAATTCCCTCCCCATCATTAATCCCTCATGCTCATCGGCATAAAAACCCTGATATAAACGGTGAAAGTCCACACCTTCTCCACGCTCCCCGCTGGGTTGCTCGCAGATACCGAAACAATATGCAACCCAGGTTCCTCCCAGCTGAGCATCGCGCTGTCGGTGATTCCCGTTTTGTGAGTGAAGCGCACCTCGTCATCTACCGTCCAAACATACGTGATTGGGACCGTGGTAGAAATAGGAAATACCGTTGCCGTAAAAATGTAGCTTTCTCCCACTTCCCCCGCCTCCGATCCGCTTACCTCCATGCTCAATGGCGGCATCATAACGTCTAATGAAATCGTGTCACTACTTAACCCTTCGACATTTTCCGCCGTAACCGTGATCACCTGTGTTCCTGGGTATTCCCAGGCGAAACTTGCAGTGTCACTCAAGCCCATGGTATGAGTGATGGTTGGTTGCCCACTCGCCTGCCACGTATATGTGATCGGCATCACCACATCATCCGGGATTACTGTCGCTGTAAACACGTTCATCACCCCCACGCTGCTATCAATGGGTCCGCTTAGCGTTACAACTGGCACTTTTTTCCCAATTTCGATGATATGGGTATCCACTACGCTGCCCCCTGCGTTGGACGCAGTGACCGTGATCGCCTTCGTGCCTGCTTCTTCCCAGGTGAACTCAACGTGATCCACGGAGTCACCGCTGTGTTGCACGGGTGGCATGCCGGTCGCTTCCCAGGTATAGGTGATCGGTGTAGCCACCTCCTCGGGGCTGACTGTAGCAGTGAAGGGCACGCTCTCTCCAAGATTTCCCTGGGTTGGGCCTGTTATTTCCACATTTTCCACTACCGGGTAGCGGTTATTGATCGTCACCACGTAGCCAGTATCAGTTGCTTGTTCGATGGACACTGTAATACCATTCGCCATATCGGTAAATACTTCTCCTTGGGTATACATCGCACCTGCATCACCGGTGTTGCAATTCCCATCCTGGTCGATGACGATGGCTGGTTCGTTGCGGCTTACCTCCACGTCATGGATGATGACTGCGAATCCCGGCAGCCATTTATCGTAATCGATCAGGTTATCCGTCGGCTGCCGCACTTCCAGGGTATAGAAATGCTGGGGACTGCTGTTGATCAGGATGCGTGCTCCGAGGTAATTATCCACCTGGGGTAAAGCCAGTCGTTCTATTGCGATCGTCTCGATTGTGCCGGTATTGGATATATACAACTCGTCTGCTTTGATCCATTCCACCAGCTCTTTATGATAGGAGATCGTATGTTGTCCCATTGTCCCCCAAATTGGATCGCTCCCGTTGCTCCACACGTCGCTCAAGACGTCCCAGCGGTTGTCATATCCATTTTGGCAATTTCCCAGCGAGTGTGGCAAGCCAAAACCATGTCCCGTCTCATGTGCGATGACTCCGATATTCTGGTAGCCCCAAGGTGGTTCCCAGGTCATCCGCCATACCTGGTTGTGACCATCCCGGTTCAGCTGCCATGCACCCCCCCACGCGCAGCAATCCAGTGTGTAGTTGAACATCAAGTTTATGCCAACATAATCTGGATAATAGACATCGGCATCTGCAACCGCGGTGCAATCCTCGGCAGCTCTCCCAAAATCCAATTGGTCGTTATACACATAATAATCCCGGTTCTGGGGCAGTTCGTACCATCCATATGCGAAAGAGCCTTCCAAGTTAGCCAGGTCATACGAGTTCTGTCGCCAGAAATGATCAAGCCCGGGGTATTCCATGGAGTACATATCCCTGAAATATTGCAAGTTATTAGGCTCATCTGGATAGTCTTTGAACTTGCACATGATGGATACCCACGGCTGTGGACCGTATACTCCCAGCGGAGTTACCTGCTGCCCATCCGCCATTGTTATTGTTTGCACCAGCAAGACCTTCCCCAGGTCTTTCCACATCCCCTGAAGGATGACCGGCTTCCGGTTGAGGCCAATCAATCCACCCACCGAAGTGAGCAATTCCTCGCTAATGTTCAGCTGGATGGTGTCATTCTGTTGTGTTGAGAGAAAATAGGTGATTTGTGTGCCGTTGGAACCTTGTACGCCATCTCCCCACACGACCAAAAAGGTGCCTTCAACAGTCACAGGTGCAGATGCCTGCCCAACTTGAAGATAACCTCCCTGCATGAGCAATCCTATGACGGCAGCGATGTTGAATAGGAAGAATATCCGTCTCACCATATTGCACTCTCCTCAATATGAAAATGTGTGTCCCACCAGGTACAAGTAAGATTATAACCCGAGAATAAAATCGTCTTCGTAAAAATCAGCTCGGATTCTCTAAGATTAAATTCCTTCGCCAGGAGTACTAATAAAATACCCCCCAGCGGGTGCTCCGGGGGGTAATCATGCTCTTTGCTTTTTTTCGAGGTCTAGTTCTTGCGTTTCGGTCTAATCACCATCAACAACAGTGGCAAGAGTATGAGGGGCAATACTATTGTGCCGCATAAACCTGATATCTTCTTTGGCGGTACGTTTGGAGGAGTCTCAGTCGGTCTAGTTGGAGAATTGGGTGTCTCGGTTGGTTTGCCTGGGTTATTGGGTGTAGGTGTATTGTCAATCGGTTGAGATGTGGTCTCGCCGGGCACCACTTCATACGCTGTGCCATTTGAAAGCGCAATCACCTGTTTCCCCAGGGCAAATGCAGCCGCCAGCTCAGGATGATCTGCCGCAAGGGTAAAGTAATCCGCAGAAAGGAATTCTACCGGCATCACCTTCATCGTGTCAGGGTCAAAAGCTGTGTCGATCCACTTACCCTCCGAGAAAACGAAGGTGCGTGAGCCCACCACCCGCACTCTACTCGCAGCTTCACCTTGTACCGCCGGTGCATTGCTTGCCCCTTGCATCGCCCCGGCGTCTGCCGCCGATTGGACAGCTTCCTGACCGGAAGGAGCCGCGGTGGGCATTGCCTGCAGCTTTTCAAATGTATCTTCCGCCAGGCGTTGTTGTTCAGCTCCACCTAACGGGGCTTGCTCTGTCACCAGGTAGGATGTATACGGCGTAACAATGCCGTAGCGGATACTAAGATGCACGATTTGATCGATAATCTCCTGGTTGGCACCTCGTAGGCGGATTTCATTCAACAGGTACCCTACCTTGCGGGTGGCCCATAATCTCGGGATGGATGATTGTAATGAATTGGCAGGGCTCTGCGTCTCAAATTTCTGCTCAGCGAAAGTGAATGTCTGCTGTTTACCATTCACCTCACCGCTCAGGCTGATATCAGTTTCACCACCCCCCCGGTAACGTCCAAGCAGCACCACTTGAGCTCCAGCAAACAAGTCTGGTAACGGGTAGGGATAAAGGTCATATGTGGATATGCCGTCAAACTGTATATCTAAGTTAGTCAAAACCGGCGTGCTTATCCCGTTATAGAAGGATGAAAGGGTTTCGTCCAATTTCATCCCGGGTTGGACGTACGAGCTGCGACCATGATGGTCCTGGGACAGGCTGTCGAGTAAGATCGTATCCACGTCATAACCAACTCCAAAGGTGAACAAGCGCAGGTTATCAGGAGCATTAGCAGAGAAATTGGATAGGATGGATTGGCTGTCGGTAACACCCTCTGTCGGTAAACCATCTGTCAGGAAGATGAGATATGTGGATCGTTCGGTGTCCACCAATGCGGCTGCCTCGAGTAGTGCCCGGTTGATATCCGTAGAGCCATCTGCACGTAGGCTGTCTATCCATGATTGGGCTTCGGATGCCTCTGAAACATGTCGCAGACTGCTGGCGTACATTTCGATGCCCGTACTAAAGGAAACGATGTTGAACCTGTCCTCCGAATTGAGGTTTTCCAGAATGTACCGGCTGGCTTGTTGTGCCTGCTGGAATTTCTCTCCCTCCATACTGCCTGAATGATCAAGCACCAGGATTATATCTTTGGGTATAACTTGATCGACGGTATTGATCTTCGGAGCAAGCAGCACCAGGAAGAAACCATCCGGGTCGGTGCTGTCGGATGGGTCGCGATACGTCAGCAGGTGGAACGCTTCTGTTTCGCCCAACGAGTAATACAAGGTGAAATCCGTATCCGGAAGTACATTCGCGGCTTCATAACCTGCCTTCACATTGTTTTGGCTCTCCCGGCTTACACCTACCTCGTGACTGGGCGAATACACTGCCCGAATGGGCACGCTTGATTGGATCTCTACACTGATGCTGACCGATTCGATCGGCAGAGCCGAAAATTTCTCGGTGTTGAGCGGGTAGACATATCGCACCAGGCCTCCGTCTGCAGGCAGTGCCTGGGTGTACTCCAGCTCAATCCTGCGTTCTGCCTGTGGTGCAATTGGAAATATCCTGGCTTGCACCGCACCTCGCCCGATATATTCGAGCAGTGCCGGGTCGCGCATACTGGAAACGATCTGCTCGTAAGTCTGGCGAGCCTGGGTTGCATCCAACACCTGCCCCTCAACTGGCTTACCATCCACCCACAAGGTGAACCCGGAAACCGCTGCATCATCCGGGATGGGAAATATGTACGTTCCTTCGATGGTCCAATCGTTGGGGTTATAAAACACCTGGTCAACATGGGTGACTGCCAGCTGGTCAGTTATCGCAACCGTCACGTGGTGATAGCGGATCACCAGCTGGTCCATGGGTACGATGACAGGTGGGCAGGAAGATCGGTCGCAAATGGGTGGATCTGGGATTATGATGCCATCTGCCAGAGCTGAAGCAGGGAATAGCAGGGTCGTGAGTAGGACGATGGATACGATTAAGCTAAACAGAACGACTTTCGGTTTCATAATCTCCTCCTGGGCGATCGAGCTTGGCGATTCCTCTAAATTGACTGGTTGGTTGCAATTTAGACGATAGAAATTTCTTAAAAGTTCCGGTGGTATAATCATTTTCTTGACTGGGAGATATACAGGGAAAAATGCCTTTAGATCTATTGGATAAGCTGGTTGGAATCGAGCAGCGCTACGAGGAGCTTAACCGACTGTTAATGGAAGTCGGTGATGACTATCAGCGCGCCGCAGAGCTTAATAAGGAGCGAATCGACCTGGAGACCCTTGTCAATAAGGCACACCAATACCATCACACCCTCCAGAAGCTGGACGAAGCTCAATCCCTTGTCGGTGGTGATGATGTTGAGCTGGGTATGATGGCAGAAGCAGAAATACTTGACCTTGAACCCCAGATCGATCAATTGGAACGTGAGATCAAGGCGATGCTTCTACCCAAAGACCCACGCGATGATCGAAATGTGATTATGGAAATACGTGCGGGCACGGGTGGCGATGAAGCAGCCATCTTTGCCGCTGATTTATTCAGGCTTTATTCGCACTATGCTGAAACTCGCAAGTGGAATATCGAAATCCTTTCATCGAGTGAAATCGGTATCGGAGGCATAAAGGAAATCATTTTCCTGGTCAAAGGTATAGGGGCTTATTCACGCCTAAAATATGAATCCGGGGTTCATCGTGTCCAGCGTGTCCCGGTTACTGAATCTCAGGGTCGAATTCATACCTCCACTGCCACGGTGGCAGTTTTAGCTGAAGTCGATGAAGTTGAGATCAATATACCTGAATCGGATATTCACGTGGACGTCTACAAGTCTGCCGGAGCGGGCGGTCAGAATGTGCAGAAAAATTCTACCGCTGTTCGCCTCACTCACATTCCCACGGGCATTGTTGTCGCCTGCCAGGATGAACGTTCCCAGTTGCAGAACCGCTTGCGCGCCATGAGCATTTTACGTGCCCGTTTATATGAAATCGAAGAAGAAAAACGGCGTGCTGAGATTGATGCCAGTCGTCGCTCGCAGGTAGGAAGTGGCGAACGCGCAGAAAAAATCCGCACTTATAACTACCCTCAATCGCGCGTGACCGATCACCGTATCAATCAATCCACGTACAACTTGACTGGTTTCATGACCGGCACCTTATTGGATGATTTTATCGATGAGCTGGCTACCCGGGATGAGTCTGAACGGCTCGCTACCCTTGGTGAAGAGCCTGTGATCGAAAACGGCGATTAACCTCTGCTCGTCAGTTCAAAATCCAGAAGTCTGATAAGAACCAACGACCCTGCCTTCAAATTCATTATCTGGGTAGTCGATAATTCCAATGTCCATAACAGTACAAGAAATTCAGGTGAAGCTTCTTCAGCAGCTACACCGGTCCAGTGAAACAGCTTCATTAGATATTCAGGTTATATTGGCGCATTACCTTGAGCAACCTCGGTCCTGGATATTGGCTCATCCTGAAGCATTTTTGACCAGGATGCAATGCGATAATATTTACCGGGCAGTCGAGCGATTAACACAAGGTGAGCCTTTACCATATATCATCGGGCATTGGGAGTTCTTTGGGTTGGATTTTCATCTAACTCCGGCTGTACTTATCCCCCGTCCTGAAACCGAGCTGTTGGTCGAGCGAGCGATAAGCTGGCTCAATCTCCATCCAGCACGGAGGCACGCCATCGACGTGGGAACTGGCTCGGGGTCCATTGGGATCAGCCTGGCAAAAACCATCCCAGATTTGCACATGCTTTTGACAGATATTTCCTTAGAGGCTTTGAATGTTGCCCAGGAAAATGCGAAGATCCATGGTCTTACAAATCGGTTGGTATTCATGCAGGTGAATTTGCTGGACGGTATCTCCAGTCCATTTGACCTGATCTGCGCCAACTTACCGTACATCCCAACAGCCTTACTGATGACCTTGCCAGTGTTTAGAAAAGAACCACGTTCAGCCTTGGATGGCGGGTTGAATGGGACTGTATTGATTGGCAAGCTGCTAGAACAAGCGAGGAACCAGCTGCTCTGTGGAGGATTACTGCTTCTGGAGATTGAGTCAACCCAGGGTGAGAATGTAAACGCCCTGGCTCATCACAATTTTCCTCTCTCAGATGTGCACATTTTCAAGGATTTATCTGGTCAGGATCGGTGCCTGGAAATCGAACGACCGAGCCTGCTCGTACATATCTGCCCTCGATTAGAGTGGCTTCATGCTCAAAATAACAGCTTGTATCGAGACGCTTCACTTGAGCAAGATGGTTATATTCATTGCTCACAGCCTGAACAGGTTCTGTGGGTAGCAAATCAATTTTATCTCGGTGCCTCCGATATCATATTATTATGGCTCGATCCAGAAAAATTGGCAGCCGAACTTCGGTGGGAGAATGTGGACGGTACCTTCTTCCCCCATATTTATGGACCCATCAACCTGGACGCAGTGAGCTCAATTTCCGACCTTAAGACCGATACAGATGGAATATATCGCTCCATCCAACTGCCAGGTTAACCAAAACCAGGCAGGGTTATCCCTGCCAGGATATGTAGTTATGATTTGATTAATAGGGTGCTGAACTAATAACGCCTGTTGCCGCCTGGTTTTCGATACTTCCCACTGTCTTCCTTCGGGCGGGCAAGGTTCACCTTGAGAGCACGGTTATCGAGCGGTGTATTATTGAACAGGCTTACTGCCTTTTCAGCCTCTGCCTGGGTGGCAAGTTCAACAAACGCAAAGCCACGTGAACGTCCGGTATCCCGGTCCTTGATCAGGCTGACAGAGACGACGGTACCTGCTTGAGCGAACATGGTTCTCAGGTCTTCTTCAGTCGTGCTGAATGGCAAATTACCTACATACAGTTTATTATCCATCTCTCCTCCAAAAAAGTACCGCCCCAACACTTCGTCGCGGCGGTTTCTAACAGCAGCAAGCCTGTATCACAGAAAGTTTATATCAACTTACCCAAAATGGCAAGTGAATTATCAGCCTGTTCTTTACCGGGATATGCGTCATAAGGTTCACGATATTTTCTCTAGTTCCTTTTTGATGCAGATGACGTGCAGCTCTCCCGGACCATGCACACCAATAGTCAGAGTCATCTCGATGTCTGCCGTCCTCGAAGGTCCGGTGACCAAGATGGCAGCCGGTGCTTGCATAATGTCAATTTGCCGGAGTACCTGTTCCAGGTTTTCAAAAATATCTTCCTCCCGAAGAAGAGCAATATGGATTTGAGGTAACAGCGATGCAGTCAGTGGACGACCACTACCACCCAACAAAAGCAGCGAACCTGTGTCTGCAATTCCAGCCGACGCGCCTGTCAAACCTGCTCGTATGAGGCTGCTTGTTTCAAGCGATTCTGCCGTAGGATGGATAATGTGAATCTCCTCTCTAGAAAGTTTTCCCAACACTTCCACAGGCAAATATCGTGCTTCCCAAGTTAATAGCTGATCTAAGCCTTTTGTGCGTAATATCTCCAGGACCTTCTCAACAACTTTCTCATTGGAACAAAGTGTAAAATTGCCAGCCAACGCTTCCACCTCGGCTTTAAACTTCTTCGTTCCCCGATACCCCTGGGTTGCTTCGGTCTTATCGACTGATGGGCTGACGATGAAAGGCTCAGCGTGGAGATTACCTCGATTATTTTCTATCTGCACTCCTTTAGAATATTTTCGGAATCTGGATCGGAATGTTCTCGCTGCCGGGCTGGGGAAATCCTTCGAGTAACCCCAACCAGTCAGCCCCGGTAAATGCATCCATGGATCCCCCCTTGAGAAGAAAGTTACCAGTGAGCCAACGACGCCAGCTAACCGCTGAACAGCTGCAAAATACCGTGGCGAGGAAGCTGCGAAAGTAAAAAGCTTTAGCCCTATAGCTAGAGGAGTCGGAGCATTCGGATGATTTTTCGTTGACGTATCGCTCACCTGGATGCCTGATCGGATCCTTAATAACAGCTTGGGTAGATCGATATCGACCGGGCATGCTTCCTTACATGCCCCGCATAAGCTGGACGCACGCGCAAGATGACCATATTCGAGCTGTCCAAATAAGGCTGGCGAGACAACACTCCCCACTGGACCAGGATAAGGACTGCTTTTGCCATCGATGCTCACATACGAATGACCACCAATTTCACGAAAGACCGGACAGGCATTCAAGCATGAGCCACAGCGGATACAATATAGGATTTCCCGCAAATCAGAAGATAATACCGCGCTACGGCCATTGTCAACCAGGATTAAATGCCGTTCCTTTGGTCCATCAGGGTCCATTGGACCAATTGGACGGTTTATCATGCTTGTATACACCGAGAGCTTTTGCCCGGTCGCTGATCGTGGTAGGAGAGATAACATTAATCCGAGGTCTTTCAGAGAAGGAACGAGCCGTTCAATCCCCATTAAGGCAATGTGGACTCTAGGTAAGGTGGTCACCATACGTCCATTCCCCTCGTTGGTCACAATACATAATGTGCCGGTTTCAGCTACGCCGAAATTTACCCCAGAGATACCTATATCAGATTTGAGAAATACCTGGCGTAATGTTCGCCTCGCTGCATCAGTCATGATACTGATATCTTCCGTGTATCCTATACCCAGCTTTTCCTCGAATAACTTCCCAACATCCTGGCGTCTTAGGTGGACTGCCGGTGTGATGATGTGGGAAGGTGGTTCCCCGCGCAGTTGGACAATATATTCTCCCAGGTCAGTTTCTATAACTTCTAAACCCTGCCCTTCAAGTGCCTGGTTTAAGCGTATTTCTTCGCTCACCATGGTCTTGGATTTGGCAATCAGCCTGGCATTATTTTGCTTTGCAATTTCAAGCACCAACCTGATTGCCTGGTTAGCGTCCTCCGCCTGATGTACAGTTATGCCATTTTCACGCACATGTGTCGTAAACTGTTCGAGATATTTGCCAAGATGTTCGATCACCTCAGATCGCACCTCATTCGCTCTTTGGCGCGTCAGCTGTGGATTATTGAGCGACTCGAACGCAGTATTTCGGACCTGGATGCGCTTCGAAGCATTGGTATCCAAAGCAGATTGTAAATTTAGATCTGCCAATGATTTACGGATTCGGGAGCGAAATATGCTCGTCATTTATACCTTATCCAACAAATCAGCAATATGAACTGCCTTTTGGGTTTTATGCTTCCTGTGCAATCCCCCATTGATATTTGTCACGCATCCTGCATCGCAAGCTACTACAACATCTGCTCCGCTTGTTTCTATATTAGCAATTTTTCGATCAAGCATGGCAGTTGATATTTCAGGATGCTCAACAGAGAACACACCACCGAAACCGCAGCAGTCACCTGAATCGGGGAGTTCAACCAGCTCTGCATCCTGTATTGCTGCCAACAAGCTTCTAGGTTGGTGGTCCACACCCAATCCTCTCAATAGGTGACATGATGAATGATATGTTATCCGCCCTATATAACGTGCCCCCAGGTCATTGATACCTAAAACATCCACCAGGAATTCACTAAACTCATAAGTGCGTTCCGCCAATGACTTGACTCTTGGTAGCCATTTTGGATCATCAGCAAACAATTCATCATAAGAATGCCGAATCATCGAGGCACACGAGCCAGAAGGAACAACTACAGGACCAGGAAAGGATTCAAACGCATTAATCGTCTGGATTGCCATTTTGCGGGCTTCATGCCGTAACCCTGCATTAAACGCTGGTTGACCGCAGCAAGTCTGATCAGGCGGAAATGACACCTCTACTCCGGCTTTTTCTAAAACACGAACAACCGATTCCCCCGTCTCTGGGTAGAGTGTGTCAATTATGCAGGTGACAAATAACTGTGCTGTAATTGTCATATGTTGCTCCAAATGGTATTGTAGCCGAATCTCCTTTTCCCGCCAATCACTAAGCATGGGTTCTATATGTATCAGCAACAAGGAATCATTTGGCTGGGGTTCGATGCGGAGATTGGCGCAAAACCAAACTGACGTGGTAAGATTAACGCCGCTTTTCAAAATCAATATTGTACAGGCATTTAGGAAAGAACAAAAGTATGGATGATTTTAGAACAATTATTCCAAATCAATTTCCGTTACCCCGTAGAATTAATAGACTTGGTGAGCTGGCTTACAATCTATGGTGGACGTGGAACCCCGATGCACAGCGCCTTTTTGCTCGCATTGACAGTGTTCTATGGGAAAAAACGAATCACAACGCCATCCAATTTTTACGGTTGGTGGATACTGCCCAATTAAAACATGTCATCAATGATCGTTACTCGCTTGATTATTATGATCGCATCTTGCGCGGGTTTGACGATTACATGAAATCCAAGAACACCTGGTTCGCGCGTTCACACCCACAGCATGTCAACCAACCAATTGCATATTTTTCTACCGAATTTGGTTTACACGAGACTCTACCAATATATGCCGGTGGCTTGGGTGTTCTTTCAGGTGATTATTTAAAAGGAGCCTCCGATTTGGGTCTCCCCCTGGTTTCGATCGGATTTTTATATACCCAGGGCTACTTCTCACAACATATATCTGAAGATGGATGGCAGGAAGCACGCTATCAACGTTTAAAGTTTGAGGAGCTTCCGGTGTTGCCTTTCATAAACGAAGACGGGCAGCCAACGACCATCTCAGTAGAGCTTCCCGGTCGCAATATTCTTGCTCGATTATGGGAGATCCGCATCGGCCGTGTACCCCTATATTTACTGGATAGCGATGTTGAAGGTAATTCACAGACCGATCGAGAGCTCACTTCGCGTTTATATATCAGTGATTTGGAGGCACGTATATCCCAGGAAATAATCCTGGGAATCGGCGGCGTGAGGGCGTTACGCGTCTTGGGTTACAATCCCGCTGTATGGCATATGAATGAAGGTCATTCAGCATTCATGATACTGGAACGCCTCAGGGAATCGGTCGCTGCTGGAAACACGTTTGAGCAGGCAGCCCAACAAATCCGACCAACGACCATTTTTACTACTCACACTCCGGTCCCTGCTGGAAGTGACGAATTTCCTCTCTGGTTGGTTGATAAATACTTCTCAAATCTCTGGCCACAATTGAATTTATCACGCGACCAATTCATCGATCTCGCCCACCATATTCTCCCTTGGGGTGAATCATTTAGTATGCCAATCCTTGCCTTGAATTTTTCTTCTAGGCGCAACGGCGTTTCAGAACTCCACGGAAAGGTTGCACGTAAGATGTGGAACTTCTTATGGCCAAATCTCACTGAAGATGAGGTTCCAATCAGCCACATTACGAACGGAGTTCACACCCATACCTGGTTGGCACGGCGTTTAAGCGGGTTGTATGACCGGTATTTCGGCAACGGCTGGAAAGACCATGTGGATGAGCCCGAAACCTGGGAAAAAATTGATGACGTTCCGGATGGAGAATTATGGACTGTCCGGCGCCATCTCAAGCGTAAGCTATCCTACTACATCCGCGAACGTACCCGCGAACAATGGTTACAGACCAATGTCCATCCCGTCCAGGTGATTGCTTCTGGTGTGCTGTTGGATCCATATGCGCTTACCATTGGTTTTGCCCGTCGTTTTGCTACTTACAAGCGTGCAAACCTCGTGTTACATGATATCGATCGGCTAATCAAAATACTTACCTCTCCGAACCAGCCGGTACAAATCATCTTTGCTGGCAAAGCTCATCCTTCAGACGAGCCAGGTAAGCTACTCATTCAAGAGGTTTACCGAGCGGTTAAAAAAGCCGAAAATGGAGGTCGCCTGGTTTTCCTTGATGACTATGACCTGAATCTGGCTCGCTATCTGATCCAGGGTGTTGATGTTTGGATGAATACTCCCCGGCGGCCGAATGAAGCATCAGGAACATCAGGGCAAAAAGCAGCCATGAACGGTGTGATCAATTTCTCGGTACTGGATGGATGGTGGCGGGAAGGATTCAATGGCGGAAACGGGTGGACAATTGGTGATGAGCAGGAGTACGAAAATAACGAACAGCAGGATGCAGCTGATGCAGCCAGCCTTTACGACACCCTGGAAAATAAGATTGTTCCTCTATATTATCAGGAGCGTTCAGCTGACGGTCTTCCCAGTGAGTGGATTGCTCTGATGAAAGATTCCATACGTACACTTTCGCCACGTTTTAGCGTCCATCGCATGGTCAAAGAATATACAGATCGAATGTACCTGGCAGTGGAAAGCTGATCATGGACATTCTTTTATCGTATCAAGCCTGGTTAAGCGCAGGATTTATTTTCATTCTGCGAGTATCCGATATGACGTTAGACACGCTGCGTGTATTATTTGTTATGCGTGGGAAAAAGAAAATTGCCTGGATATTAGGGTTTTTTCAATCTGCCATCTTCGTTTTGGCAATAGGGAAAGTCCTAACTCAGGTAAATAACCCCCTTAATATCCTCGGCTATGCAGCTGGTTTTGCGACTGGCAATGTAGTGGGAATGATGATCGAAGAGCGTATCGCTGTCGGTCATATCAATATAAATATTATCAGCCCTCACAGGGGTTCAGCAATCGTCACACATCTACGGCAAAGTGGTTATGCAGTTACCGAAGTGTCCGGCCGCGGTAAGGACGGAATGGTTTCATTGATTAATTGTTCAGTACTTCGAAAGCAGGTTGATGCGGTTCGCCAGTTAGTTAATGAGATCGATTCAGACGCTTTCATCACCGCCGAAGATGTCCGTCCATTAAGGCATGGTTATTGGCATGCGTAATATACTACAACTTTGTAATCAAAATACATCACACAAGTGATGGGGTACATGAAGTAAAATACTCTTGTGAAATAATTCCTTCATAAGGGATTTTTATTTTATAGTGAGGAGCATCAATATGGATGTATTGCTGTTAGCCAGGCTTCAGTTCGCAATAACAATCATCTATCATTTTTTCTTTGTCCCCCTCACCTTAGGGCTGTCCTTTGCGGTAGCTATCCTCGAAACAATATATGTCATCACCGGGAAAGATATCTATAAACGGCTGACAAAATTTTGGGGCAAGCTACTATTAATCAATTTTGCAGTTGGAGTCGTCACAGGCATTGTCCAGGAGTTTCAATTTGGTATGGCCTGGTCAGAGTATTCCCGTTTCGTGGGAGATATCTTCGGAGCTCCTCTTGCAATCGAAGCACTGGTTGCATTTTTCCTGGAATTTACATTTTTAGGCATTTGGATTTTCGGCTGGGAAAAACTATCCAAGGGATTGCATTTAGTAACGATTTGGTTGGTGACCATTGGGGCAACGATATCCGCTTTCTGGATCCTTGTCGCCAATATGTTCATGCAGCATCCGGTGGGGTATAAAATCGATGACGGTCGGGCGGTATTAACTAATTTTGCTCAAGTAGTTCTCAATCCTCCAATATTCACTCACTACCCCCATGTGCTCGCTGCGGCACTATCAACCGTCGCTTTTTTTATGCTGTGTGTAAGCGCATATCACCTATTGCGTAAAAATGAGATCGACTTGTTCAAAATTTCGTTCCGCATGGCTGCAATCATCGGAGTGATCGGAACCATTTCGGTTGGATTGATAGGACATACCCAGGGTCAGGAACTTCTTGTTAATCAGCCTATGAAATTAGCCTCTCTGGAAGCCCTGTTCGAGACCGAGAATCCTGCTTCACTCTCAATGATCACCATAAAGAATCCATTTAATGATAAGCTGCTCCTGGATTGGCGGATCCCCGGAGCGCTTAGCTTTATGGAATACAATAAGTTCACTGGAGAGGTTATTGGGATTAACCAGCTTCAAGCACAATTTGTGCAAGAATTTGGCCCTGGAAATTATATTCCGCCGCCGGTTGTCCTTTATTGGAGCTTTCGAGCCATGGTAGGTGCAGGATTGCTAATGATCTTGTTTAGCCTGTTCGCACTTTTCATCGATCTGAGGAACCTCTATAGGAAATTCTCTTGGTTCTTAATTATTCTGACATGGGCAATCATTTTACCCTACCTGGCAAATATCACAGGTTGGATCCTCACAGAGGTGGGTCGATTCCCATGGGTAGTTTATCAGCTGGTAAAGTTGCAGGATGGAGTTTCAGAAGTGGTTACTGGTGGAATGTTCCTGACAAGTTTGATCGGTTTCATTCTGCTCTATGGTCTTATTATCATCGCTACTGTGTATTTGATGATGAAATTTGCTAAAGCTGGTCCTACAGTAGAAGAAGTTGCTCCAGCTGAGATTGCTCCTTCCTTTGTTAACCCGCCTGAATCGTAATAGGAGTGATTCTGATGACCCTAAACACACTATGGTTCATTTTTATTGCGGTCTTATACACGGGTTTCTTCGTCCTCGAAGGATTCGATTTTGGAGTCGGTATCCTGCTTCCTTTCCTGGGTAAATCTGATACACAACGGCGGACAATTATCAATACGATTGGCCCCCATTGGGACGGGAATGAAGTCTGGTTAATTGCAGCAGGTGGAGCAACTTTCGCAGCCTTTCCAAATTGGTACGCTACTTTGTTCAGTGGTTTTTACTTGCCGTTATTTCTGATCATTATTGGTCTGATCATCCGAGGTGTAGCCTTTGAGTTTCGCAGCAAGGACGATCATCCATTATGGCGTAATCTTTGGGATTGGTGTATTTTTTCTGGCAGCCTGCTGGCAGCAGTCCTTTTTCCCATTGCAATTACCAATCTGGTTCGCGGGGTGCCAATTAACGGAGAAATGCAATACGCAGGAGGCTTCTTCAACTTATTAAATCCATATTCCCTTCTTGCCGCCCTGGTATTTACTATGCTGTTCATTTTACACGGAGCGACTTTCTTATCCATCAAGACGGACGGTGAAATCGAGCACAGGGCAAAAGAACTCGTCCGCTGGCTTTGGCTTTTAGTTGTATTGATATTAGTGGTTTTTTTGATCACCAGTTTTGTAATTACCGATGTTCGCCAAAATATAAATATACTTTCTGTAATATTCCCAATACTAGGAGTCGTTGCGGTTTTATCGGCTGGATATTTCTTGCGTAAAGGTCAATATCGTCGTCTTTTTATCATGACTTGCCTGACTGTGGCATTTCTTGTATTGACAATTTTCGCTATACTATATCCTCGGGTGATGGTTTCAAGTTTGAATCCGTTGTGGAGCCTGACGATTCAAAACGCGGCATCTTCATTTACCACCTTGCGACTAATGACCATTGTCACCCTGATTTTTTTGCCTGTTGTTATACTTTATCAATCGTGGTCTTATTGGGTCTTCCGAAAGCGTGTTTCCAGCGATTCGCAAAAACTGACATACTAAGTCGCTGATTTCAAAAAAGCGGTCAGCAATCACCCCTAACCAAACACGACCGGTGAGTGCTGACCGTTGAAATTAAACCCTCATGAAAATTAATCCCCAACTGCTCAGTGAGGCAAAGCACGCACGAATAATAATTCTCATCTCCATTATCCTTAGTTGGATTGGTGGGTTTTTAAGCGTATACCAAGCTCACGAGATAAGCAAAGTAATTAATCAAGTTTTTCTCGACGGTAAAACGCTGGAATCAGTAATAGCAATATTACTGACCATTTTGATTATTCTCGTGTTGCGTGCAGTATTCGTATGGGGAGGTGAACTAACCATAAACGCGGCTGCTAGTAAGATAAAACAGGATATTCGTCAACGTCTTTTTGCTCATATTCAAGCTCTTGGTCCTGCTTATCTCCAGGGTGAAGCAGGTGAGTCAGAGACTCAGACGGGTGAGCTGGTTAATCTCTCTACCGAGGGGATTGATGCCTTAGAGATTTACTTCAGCCAATATCTTCCCCAAGTTGCGCTAGCAGTGTTGATCCCATTCACGGTCCTCATTTTTGTGTTTCCTGTTGATGCTCTCTCGGGGACTATCCTGTTGATCACCGCACCTTTACTTCCAATTTTCCTGTATTTGGTAGGTAGTGCTGCTGAGGCGCTTACTCGAAAACAATGGTTGGGGTTGAGCCGCATGAGTGCATATTTCCTTGATGTTCTTCAGGGATTGACCACATTAAAAGCTCTTGGGCGCAGTAAAGATCAAGTAGAAATGATCAAGAAAGTGAGCGAGCAATACCGACAAACAACTATGGGGGTGTTAAGAGTGACTTTCCTGTCTGCTTTGGTGTTAGAGATGGTAGCCACCTTGGGTACGGCAATAGTTGCCGTAGAGATTGGCATCCGTTTGCTGTATGGAAAGCTCGCCTTCGAACAAGCTTTCTTCATCCTCCTACTCGCTCCTGAGTTCTATTTACCCCTGCGTTTATTGGGTACTCGTTTTCATTCCGGTATGGCTGGTGTTGAGGCAGGTAAACGTGTTTACAAGATCTTGGACCTTCCCATAAAACAGTATTCTCAACCGGCAAATACTCCAGGGAGTTCTCCTTCCAGGGGAAAAAATAACCCACCGCATATCGTATTCAAGAACGTGGGATATTCATATTCCAATAATCGTCCTGCTCTTGAAAACGTATCCATAGACTTTCCTGCGGGAAAGATGACCGCCATAATGGGTCATAGTGGCGCGGGTAAGACCACTCTTACCTGGCTGTTATTACGCTTCTTGCAGCCTAAAAGTGGTGAAATAATTGTCGATGGAAAGTCTCTTCCAGAATTTTCGCTTACTGAATGGCGAGAAAATCTTGCTTGGGTTCCTCAGAATCCTTATTTATTCAATGACACAATCGCTGCTAATATCAAGATAGCAAAACCCGATGCTGACCAATCGGAAATTCACAAAGCTGCAAAAATGGCTGATGCGATAGAGTTCATCCAATCCTTTCCACTCGGTTATGAGACCATCATCGGTGAGCGAGGAGCTGAGACTCAGTGCAGGGCAGGCACAACGTATCGCCTTAGCACGTGCTTTTCTCAGGGATGCCCCCCTTCTCATCCTCGATGAAGCTACTTCCCATTTGGATCCTGAAACCGATGCCCGCCTGCAAGATTCAATCCAGCAATTAATCCGAAATAGGACTGTCCTTGTGATTGCCCATCAACTTTCCACGCTGGACAAGGCTGATTATGTTATTATGCTAAACCACGGCAGGGTTGATCAACACCGTGAACTCGCATCACCATCTGTGGATTCTCCTAAAGGAATAAATCTTTCTGTTATTGCTCCAACTAATCTGCCTCAATCTCTATTATTCACGAACGAAACTCAAAAAAGAGATGTAGTACCGCTGATTAAGTTATCTCCTATCGTCCGATTATTCAAATTACTTTCTCCATTTTGGGTCCGAATCTTGTTATCGATCTTATTGGGTTTTGCCACTATTATTACTGGAATTGGGTTAATGGCGACCTCAGCATATATCATCTCAGCAGCAGCCTTGTACCCTTCCATTGCTGACTTGCAGGTGGCAATCATAGGCGTACGCTTTTTTGGTCTCTCACGGGGGGTGTTTCGCTATCTTGAGAGACTGGTTTCGCACGATGTGACGTTCCGCTTGCTTGCCGGTTGGCGGGTTTGGTTTTACCAAGCCGTAGAACCCCTTGTGCCTGCCAGGCTGATTCGCCATCATAGTGGTGACTTACTGACGCGTGTGATCAGGGATATCGGATCTCTGGAAAACTTTTATATCCGCATGGTTAATCCTCCGCTTGTTGCTTTATTAGTTAGCGTGGCAGTCATTCTATTTTTAGCAGGTTTTGGAACGCCTTTAGCCTGGGTATTACTTTTTTTCTTGCTTCTGGCTGGTATTGTTCTGCCAATTTTGATTTTCCTTCAATCACACAGAGTTGGACCCCACATTATCACTGCTCGCGCCCAATATAGCACCTTGTTGATCGACAGCATCCAGGGTATGCCTGATCTTTTAACCTGTGGACAAGCTCAATCCATGCTCGAACGCTTGAGCCTTGCCGGAGAACAGGTAACAAAATTGCAAAATCGTATGGCTGGGATTGCTTCCCAAAGTACAGCCTTGGGTAATTTCCTCGCTAATCTGGGTATGCTCTCCGTCCTGGCAATGGCGATACAGATGGTATCTACGGGTCAGCTTGAAGGTGTGTTACTTGGAGTAGTGACATTAACCGCACTAACTTGTTTCGAAGCCACACAGCCATTACCCCAGGTAACCCAAACCTTTGAATCAATTCAAGCAGCAGCCGGGCGTTTATATGAACTTGTGGACACTACCCGACCCGTCAGCGATCCAATCCAATCATATGAGCTAACGGCAAATTTAGACCTCGAAGTTAAGAATCTCTCTTTCCAATACCCACCCTGGCCTGATTCCGATCTGCCTGTATCAGCTTCCACATTCGGACTTAAAGATATCTCGTTTTCACTACCCCAAGGTAAACATATCACTCTGGTTGGCGCCAGCGGCGCCGGAAAAACCACCCTGATTAATTTACTACTACGGTTCTGGGATTATCAACAAGGTTCGATACTGTTGGGTGGTCTTGATCTTCGGTCGTATAAACAAGATGAAATTCGAAGGCTAACTGCAATTATTTCTCAGAACACATATTTATTTAGCGCAACGATTAAGGAAAACCTGCTTATTGCCAAGCCACAAGCGACCGATGATGAGATCAAACAAGTTTCAAAGAAAGCTCAGCTTTATCGTTTTATCCAATCATTACCCTCCGGGTATGATACCTGGATTGGCGAACAGGGTCTCCGCCTGAGCGCTGGAGAACGCCAGCGGCTTGCACTCGCCAGGGCATTACTGAAAGACTCTCCGTTGCTGATATTAGATGAGCCATTTGTAAATCTTGATCCTGCAACACAACTCGATCTGATAAATACTATTCGCTTATTCAGTGTGGGGAAAACCACCATCACCGTCACGCAAGACTTGATCGGACTTGAATCCATGGATGAAATCCTTGTTCTCCAGAAAGGCAGCATTATCGAGCGCGGTACACACGATCAATTATTAGCTTGCAGAGGAGTCTATTCTCGAATGTGGAACCTTTATCATCAGATCGTTTAAAATGGAACTATCAATCCAGCAAAGGAATGATTATTATCATTAACAGGTCAGAGGACAATGGGATGAATTGGCTAAAAAAACGCTGGTGGCTGGTTTTGATCGGAGTTCTATTTGCCGCAATAATTGGGTTCATCGCCTGGGGTCTGATCATTCCTGCTCCTATGCCGGAAGCACTGGCAGCATTAGAGGCTGATAGTCAAGTCACAGTAACCACCGAGCCTTGGCTGATCTTCCAACCCACACAATCAACACCTACCACAGGTTTTATTATCTATCCTGGTGGTCGGGTCGACCCACGTGCCTATGCTCCACAGGCACATGAAATAGCTGCCCAGGGGTACCTGGTGGTAATTGTCCCTATGCCACTCAATCTAGCAGTTTTTGGCTCAGGTCGCGCTTCCTCTGTTATTCAAGCGTATCCAGAAATTGAAAAATGGGTGATAGGTGGACATTCTCTTGGTGGTTCAATGGCAGCTTTATACGCCTACAATCATAATGATCAAATTGAAGGTCTCGTATTGTGGGCTTCTTATCCAGCCAGTAATAACAACCTATCAATCAGCACTATCAAGACATCCTCAATTTCTGCCAGCCTTGATGGACTTTCCACTCCGGATAAAATTGATGATTCGCACAATTTATTACCAGCGGATACGGCCTGGGTGCAGATAAAGGGTGGTAATCATGCCCAATTTGGTTGGTATGGCGACCAACCAGGGGATAACCCTGCTACGATAAGCCGAGAAGATCAGCAAGCTCAGGTTGTCCAAGCCACCCTGGACTTGCTTAGTTCAGTTAGCCACACCCGTTGATCAGAAGAGCTCACCTGTTACAAATGCCAAAAAGTGTCAATAACTTTCCTGAGGTCATTATCTTAGGGCTGGATGTATAAGAATTTTCCCTCGCGGTAAATTACAGTTTCATTCACGCGTATCTCTGAACCTTTTCTCATATCACAGATCAAATCCCAATGGATTGAGCTAGTGTTCCGACTACCTGTTTCTGGGTAGCCCGCGCTCAAGGCGATATGAAATGTCCCACCAAGCTTTTCATCAAAAAGGATGTTGCGTGTAAAACGATTGATTTCGAAATTAGTGCCGATAGCAAATTCACCCAGATAATGTGAACCTTCATCAGAATTTATCATAGCTAATAACAATTGCTCTCCTATTTTAGCCTTCGCAGTGTCCACTCTCCCATTTTTATACACCAATTCCACATCTTCCACCGCTTGCCCCTGATAGATAGCCGGGTATGTGAATTTTACCCAGCCATTTACCGAATCCTCTACAGGACCTGTATAAATTTCTCCATCAGGTAAATTATGCTTTCCGAATGAATTGTTAAATATTCGCCCTTTGACTGACAAGGTCAGGTCAACGTTAGACCCAAACAGTTTAATCTCATCGTGCCCCTCAATACTTTCGATCATTCTACGTTGCTGTAATTTTACGGATTCCCAATGAGCTATAGGGTCTGCAGTATTACCATCCGCATGGCAGGCAGCCAACAAGAAGTTGGTATATTCACCAAGACTCATCCCGGCATCTTTCGCATAGCCCTCTGTCGGATATTGGGTTAACACCCACCTGAGTGAATTATCTGCCCCTCTCTATAGCATTCGGTTACGCACCTGCGCCATCCCTTTTTACCGCAGTGATTGTCTCTCTGCTGGAACATCGCTTAATGCATGTGGATCAATTTCAGCACGAACGCGGATATAAACATCGAATTCTTCCGTCACAAGTCTTTGAAATGCAGGAGTGTAGGTCAGTTGATCAGCATTGGCATACTTGAAGAAAATCCGATCTTGTTCGGGGAGGTTCAGCAGGATATGAGGGTGACCACCACGCTGCATCACTAATTCATAGATGTGACTCACTAATTCTGACGCATTCGTGGTCGTCTCGATAGCTACACGATCGCCAGGATTCACACCTGTGGAGTGGTCGACTAATAATTGCGCCAGTTTTTAATATGAATACGTTGCCATGTTCTTCTATTTTATTCAACTTGTCTGACAATTATTCTCAAGAAAATTATAACATGCCACCAAAATCCGCGCTATAATCTTCATTACCTATCATAATAGCCTACCAGAAAGATGGGATACTGAATGAAACAGCTTTTACAGAATTTAAGTGACGGCGAGACGGTGGTTATTGATGTGCCCATCCCACAAATCCAGCCTGGGATGGCATTGGTTCGCACTCAAGCTTCTCTGGTTTCAGCCGGGACGGAACGGATGTTAGTCGAGTTTGGTGGAAAATCCTTGTTGGGGAAGGCTTTTTCCCGTCCCGATCTGGTTCGACAAGTCGCTGACAAAGCCCGTCGAGAGGGAGTATTATCCACCCTCGAAGCTGCTTTTAACCGATTAGACCAACCCATGCCCCTCGGATATTCTTCAGCTGGAGTGATCGAAGCTCTCGGTAACGGGCTGCAAGGACATAAAGTCGGTGATAAAGTCGCATGCGCTGGAGGGGGGTATGCCGTCCATGCAGAATATGCACTCGTTCCGCAGAATCTAATGGCGTTGTTGCCAGAACAGGTTGATTTTGAATCTGCCGCATTTACCACCTTGGGTGCCATTGCCCTGCACGGATTTAGGCTTTCACGAGCACAGCTAGGTGAAACCGTTGGTGTGATAGGGTTAGGATTATTAGGCCAATTAGCCGTTATGCTCGCATGTGCATCTGGTTGTCAGGTCTTTGGAGTGGATCTCGATGACAGCCGCGTAAAACTAGCCACCCAAATGGGTGCCGTCGCTGTAGTCCGTTCATCAGCTGTGGAAGCTGCCCTGGCTTTTTCACATGGGCGCGGTTTGGATAACGTCCTTATCTGCGCCGATACATCCACAGATGACCCAGTTGAATTAGGTGGAGAAATTGCTCGTGACCGTGGTCATGTAGTCGCTATCGGAGCAGTTGGCCTGACTCTGCCTCGAAAAGTCTATTACACCAAGGAGATATCCTTCATCAACTCTCGCTCGTACGGACCTGGTCGATATGATCCAGCTTACGAAGAATCTGGTCAGGATTATCCAATTGGATATGTTCGGTGGACCGAAGGACGTAACATGGAAGCTTTTGTAAAGCTTCTGGCTGATAAATGCTTGGATGTAAAATCCCTCATCACACACCGGTTTCCAATCGAAGATGCACCAGCAGCATACGAGTTGATCACCGGCAAATCGAATCAACCTTTCCTCGGAGTATTACTGACTTATCCTGAAGAAAATAATACTACGGCTATTCCGCAGGTCATTAACCAACCAATAATAAAAAATAGTCTTCCCGTTGTCGGGGTTAATTCCGTACGTTTGGGTATGCTCGGTGCAGGTAACTTCGCCAATGCGGTCATGCTGCCAGTCCTGAAGAAGATACCCTCAATTGAGCTGGTGTCGATTACATCAGGTTCTGGCTTACATGCCAAGTATGCGTCAAAAAAATATGAATTTAAATACACAGCGCTCAACGAGAATGAAATCCTTCAAGACCCACAGGTAAACACTGTCTGTATTCTCACCCGCCATCATCTTCATGCTGAACAGTTAATCCGTGCCTTGCAAGCAGGAAAGCATGTTTATTGCGAAAAACCTTTAGCAACCTCGCCAGAGCTATTAGCCCAAATCAAGCAACAATTACTTAATGACGAAGTTTCACCCTTGCTCATGGTCGGATATAACCGCAGGTTTTCACCCATGGCACGCCGCTTGTATGATTTTATAAAAAAAAGCCGAGAACCAATGGTAGCGATCTATCGCATTAACGCTGGGAGTATTCCACTCACCCATTGGGTACAAGACCCACTCCAGGGAGGTGGGCGAATAATCGGTGAAGTGTGTCATTTTATCGATTTTCTTACCTTTCTGGTGGGATCTGTTCCGACTACTGTTTCTGCTCAATCCTTACCTGATGATAATCGGTTCAGGGAAGATAACGTCGTGATAACGATAAACTTCCCGGATGGTTCTGTCGGATCGGTAGTATATCTGGCAAATGGGGATAAAGCTTTCCCAAAGGAGCGGATTGAAGTTTTTTCGGGAGGAAATGTGGCGGTACTGAATGATTTCCGCACCCTTGAGTTGATCTCCCAAGGAAAACGGCAGGTAATCCGATCATCGTTGCGCCAGGATAAAGGACATAGAGCAGAATGGGAGGTATTCTCACAAGCAATTATCAATGGTGGGCCTCCTCCTATCCCGTATGACCAGCTATTGGGAGTCGCTGCAGCAACTTTCGCAACTGTGAGTTCAATTCGAAACCGGCAACCTGTTGCTGTGGTGTCGTCCGGCGTCTGAGTTATATTTACTACTTTTCGATGAATCTTGCTGACCAAATTATTATCAGCTTAAAAGCGCTGCGCCAGTTGGGGGTCCAAAAAGTTGGCCTATATGCGATTTATCGTCTCGGGCTATCAACCGGTCATTACCACCGGAAATTGAGTTCTTCCCTTGCCAGCCTCGAAAAACTCAATCGTGAGCCATATCTCAACATGAAACTTTGTCTCCCAGGCTTGCCAGACCGAAGTGCCATGCTCGAGCTACTTGGAGACGAGATTGTTCTGCTTTATAAGCAAGCTGATGAAATCGTCAATGGGCAGATACGGTTGTTCAGTGGTGCTCCGATCGCATTGGTCCTGGAGCCCCCTCAACCGCTTACAATTTGGACGAATTACGAACGTGGGAGTAATCAGGTTGGAGGCCAGGACATTAAATTTATCTGGGAGCCTGCCAGGTTCGGCTGGGCCTGTACACTCGCCAGGGCTTACCATCTAAGTAGGGACGAGCAATACGCGCAGACTTTTTGGGATTATACTGAACGCTTCTTAACCTCCAATCCTCCATTTTTTGGGCCTCATTGGTCGTCATCCCAGGAAGTAGCCATCCGGATCGTCGCTCTCGCCTTCGCATATCAAGCATTTATTCAATCCAGCCATTCCACTCCTGAAAGGCTTGAAAACCTTGCCCAAGCTATTGCGATTCACGCTGAGCGGATTCCTCCGACAATGGTCTATGCCCGCTCACAGAATAACAATCACCTCATCACCGAGGCATTAGGACTATACACCGCATCAGCGTTGCTCCCAGAGCACCCGTTAGCCCCCAAATGGCACAATCTCGGCTGGACGTGGCTGCAGTACGCCTTTCGCACCCAAATTGACCCAGATGGCACCTATATCCAACACAGTACAAATTATCACCGCCTGATGCTCCAGGCAGCTTTGTGGATGTTTGCCATCCATGATAGCATTTTTATAAACGAGCTGATCCCCGAAGATATCCATGAATGCCTGAAAACATCTACACACTGGCTATGGAAATTGGTTGACCCCGATAGCGGTCGCGTGCCTAACCTGGGTCATAATGATGGCGCCTATATCCTTCCCCTCACGGTTTGTCCATACCACGACTACAGGCCAATCATCTATGCAGCCGCAAAGACATTTCTTCACCGCATAGTAAGTCCTGCTGGGCCATGGTGTGAAATGACGTATTGGTTATGTCATCAACCTGACCGGTTGTTCACAACAGTGAGATCGAATTTCTGGGATGCTGAAGATCGAACAATTCAGGTCAATAAAAGTCAGCTGCTTGGCCTACGCAATCCTGTTAATGGTTCCTGGGCATTGTTTAGAGTTGCGTCTTATCATTCACGCCCTGCCCATGCAGATCAGCTGCACGTGGATTTATGGTGGCATGGTTTAAATCTTGCCCAAGACCCCGGTACCTACCTGTATAACTCAGCTCCACCCTGGGATAATTCACTAGCCTGCGCATATGTTCATAACACTATCACGATCGATGGAAAAGAATTTATGCAACGCGCCAGTCGATTCTTATATCTGGATTGGGCACAAGCCAAGATCAGCAAACAAGAATCTGATTCTAATCACAATCTAAGTATCACCGCTACCCACAATGGATATCGAAAGTTGGGTTTAGTGCATTCTCGAAAAATAATGTCTCTTAACAATGGCAATTGGGAAATTATTGATTGTGTATCCGGTGCCCCTACCCGCCCACACTCCATCCGGCTGCATTGGCTGTTGCCCGATTGGGAATATGAAATCCGGGAGTCGCCCGGTAAGACGGATTTCTCCTGGTATCAAATACGAATTCGATCTCCACATGGTTGGGTTTCACTAATCCTGGGCGGAAACAATATTCAGCCAACCCAAATTGTTAAATTACAGCTCGTTCGCACTGGAGAACTTTTATACGGCTCTGGTAAGGTCAACCCGGTTATCGGCTGGACATCCCCTACTTATGGAGATAAAATCCCAGCTTTGGCATGCATACTTGAGGTCTCTCGGACTCTGCCAATTGAATTAAAAAGCCTGTGGATTCTTCACGATGAAACCTAGAGCAGCAGTCATACTCATACAAAATGATAATATTGCCCTGATTGAACGATACCGTTCCGGAAAGCATTATCTCGTTTTTCCTGGCGGCAAAATCGAGGCTGGAGAAATTGCAGCGTTTGCTGCAAAAAGGGAATTAATGGAGGAGCTTGGATTGGATATAGAAATTGGTCAGATGGTCGCGGAAGTCTGGTATGAGGAGACACCTCAATACTACTTTTTAGGTCGCACAATCGGCGGTCATTTTGGTCTTGGCACAGGAAAAGAAATGAACAGCCCACCTGAATCAAAAAAAGGTTCACATCTTCCTGTGTGGATTCCGGTAGAGGATCTTTTAAGTCAACCGGTGCTACCGAGATTGATGGCTGAGTTTGTTCTAAGCTCTCACCACTACGGATGGCCGAAGCAACCTCTCATCGTGACTGACCAATCCTCTGATGAGTCACTTTAATTAGTGGACAACTAAATTCATTATCCTTCAATTTAGTTAGAGTTTATCCCATGCATATCTTATTGATCCACCAGGCTTTTGCATCCTTGGATGAACCCGGCGGCACGCGTCATCACGAGCTGGCGCGTTATTTAGCCTCACAAGGTCATAAGGTAACGATCATCACAAGTCCGATAAACTACCTTACTGGGAAAGCCCGGTCTACCAAAATACCATGGTCGGAGAAACAGACCGATGGAGACCTGATCACTATTATACGAGCATATACCTACCCATCATTACATCGAAACTTTACCTTTCGGTTATTCAGTTTCTTCAGTTTTATGATCTCATCTTTCATCATTGGTATAAACGTTAAGAATGTCGATTTGGTCTGGGGTACTTCACCACCAATATTTCAAGGATTTACCGCATGGTTATTAGCCTGGGTTAAACGACTTACATTTCTATTCGAAGTCCGAGATCTCTGGCCTGCATTTGCTGTTGCTGTCGGTGTATTAAAAAACCCCCTATTGATTACTCTTTCGGAATGGCTAGAGTCTTTCCTTTACCATAGAGCGAATCTAGTTGTGGTAAATTCGCCTGGGTTCATCCAGCATATAAAAAATCGAGGCGCATCTAGAGTGGAGCTCGTTCCCAACGGTACCGATACAACCATGTTCACTCCAGATATCGATGGAAGATATTTCAAGCGTTTACATGGTCTCGATGGGAAATTCGTGTTACTCTACGCTGGAGCTCATGGTTTATCCAACGACCTTGGTATTGTGTTGAAAGCAGCAAAAATACTCTTTCAACGAAAAGACATCATTTTTGTCCTGCTCGGAGATGGCAAAGATAAACCTGCCTTACAAGTACAGGCTTCCAGCGAGGGGTTGGATAATATCATTTTCCTGCCTCCAATACCTAAAGTCGAGATGCCTTCAGCACTTGCCGCTGCTGACGCTTGTATAGCCATTCTTAAGCCTGTGGAAATGTATAAGACCACTTATCCCAATAAAGTTTTCGATTATATGGCAGCCGGAAAACCAACTATTCTGGCAATTGACGGAGTCATGCGCGAGGTTGTTGAAGATGCGAATGCGGGGATTCCAGTTCATCCAGGCGATCCGGAAGAATTGAGCCAGGCTATTCTACGCTTGGCTGACAACCCAGAATTAGCCCAACAAATGGGTTGTCAGGCACGAATATATGTGGAAAATCACTTTGACCGGACGATCCTTGCTTCTAAATTGATGGAAATAATGCTTTCCATGGTTGCATGAGCACCGCCCTACAACCTCCTATTGCTAAACAAACCGAGGAAATTGACATAGCGGAACGCAACAAACGTTATGTTCAAATTGATGCCGTTGGTGTAGGCACCGCCAGTGCTGCTGCTCCATTTCTTCCTGTGTTTTTAACGCGTCTCGGAGCAACCCCCGTGCAGGTTGGATTATTGACTTCGATGCCAGGTATTACGGGTTTTTTCATGGCTATCTGGGTCGGTAGGTTCTTGCAGCGGCAGCGTAGTGTCGTTCCCTGGTTCAGTTTGTCCCGACTTTTGGTCATCTCGGCTTATGCCCTTACTGGATTGGCACCTTTTTTTGTGCCCGACAACCTCCTAATCCTTGTCATTCTGATTATATGGGCAGCTGTGACCCTTCCCCAAACCATGGTGGCTGTAGGCTTCTCGGTCGTAATGAACGCTGTCTCGGGACCAGAAGGGCGTTACGATCTGATGAGCCGTCGCTGGTCGATCCTTGGACTCACGACTGCGGTTACTGTCGCCATCGCAGGGCAGGTATTAGATCGCATTGGTTTCCACCTTAATTATCAAATTGTTTTTATAGGGTTATCAATGGGGGGTCTGATTAGTTATTATTTTTCAAGCCGTATAAAAATTCCTGATGCTGAGCCTGTGGAAATTGTAACTCATCATTCATTCAAATCGAGCTTGAATGAATATTACCAGTTGATCAATTCATCGCCTGATTTTGTTTCCTTCACACTAAAACGTTTTGTATATCTCTTTGGAATTACTTTAGCGACCCCCTTATTCCCGCTCTATTTTGTGCGGGAATTAAATGCCTCAGATGCCTGGATAGGATTATTGTACACAGCCCAAACAGCTGTCTTGGTAGTGGGATATTTCTTCTGGACCCGCCAATCCCGTCGAAAAGGATCCAGGTTTGTCTTGCTAATTACAACTTTTTGTGTAGCTTTATATCCCGGATTAGTAGCTTTAACCAACAATCAAACCATGATTTTTATCTTTTCAACAACAGCGGGGATATTTCAGGCAGGTATCGATCTGGTATTTTTCGATGAGCTGATGAAAACCATCCCACCACGTTATAGCCCCACTTTCGTTTCTCTCGCTCAAAGTATTCAATATCTTTCCGCAATCGTGGCGCCTATAGCAGGTACATTCCTGGCTGCATATTTCGGGTTAACCACTGCCCTTCTGTTTAGTACAGGAGTACGTTTGGTCGGATTTATTTTATTTGCCCGGCAAGACCATCGACCAGTAAATTTATATCCGCCTACTGAAATCCAACCTTCCGAAAATAGTTCGACAGATTAAACAGGTTATAATCGCCTCATGACCAAAGCTAAATCACCAGAGGATTTATCCATTGATGAGCTGAGGCAGCTTTTGGTGGAAAAACGGCGGATGACCCGTATGGAACATTTGGAACGTTTTCGCCATACTGGTAGAGTGGTTACAGTAACATCGGATCAAGCAAGCGATCCGCATAGTCACCTCCACTCAAGCGCTGATCCTCAACCAAATCTTGAGGACCGTCGACCGCCACTAATTGAGCGAATAAAACACTCTCTGGATCATTTTTTACTCGCTATAGAAATAATTGCAGTAATCGGATTATTTATAATTATCTTTACCGGTATTCAAATTCTCCGCAATTTAAACGCTCAGTTCAGCGCATCATTAATCCCTTCCACCCTCACGCCTACTCCGCTCATCGTTCCAGTGATTTTGCCATCTGGGCACACTCCACCGAACTCTCAAAATGGTGCCCAGCCAAACGAAGGTGAAATCCCGTCCCATTTACTCCCGCTCTACCAATCAATGGCACAAATACCAATCCCAACACCTGGGCCTGAACAAGCTATCCAAATCCAAATACCAATGATTAATGTTGATGCCCCGGTTGTTCAAGGAGACGGATGGGAACAATTAAAAAAGGGAGTTGCTCAACATACCGGTTCAGCGAATCCAGGTCAAACTGGAAATATCGTCTTATCAGCACACAATGATGTTTTTGGTGAAATATTCCGCTATTTGGATCAATTAAACAAAGGTGACGAAATTATAATTTACACTGCAAACCATACCTTCACCTACATTATTACTGATATAAAAATCGTTTCCCCCACCAATGTTGAGGTTATGGCAGCCACCTCCAATCCCACGGTGACATTAATATCCTGTTATCCGTACATGGTCGATAACAAACGGATTGTTGTCCAAGCTAGTTTCGAAAATGGCGATAAATAAGATTTATAATAAGGGTCGAATATTTATCGGGTGAGTAATGACCTCATAATGTCCTCACACCTGAATCTTCTGTGGAGTGGTGCATGGCAAAAAAAACAAAACGTCAAGTTGGTAGAGAAATAAATCCCAATACAGATAAATCAATGTCTGATCCATTGGTCGGTAACCGCCAAACAGGTTTTAATCCTGACTACCATTATGTGATTAAAGATATTCGCCGGGTTGGTATCTTGGCAGGATCTTTTATCGTTGTCCTGGTTACATTAGCAATAATCCTACATTTATAACCGGGCATCAAGGCTGGTGTCCTTGATTATGATATAAAGGTGGGCAAGTGGTAAGACAACGCTGGCCATATGCAACTAAATTAGTAGTTAGCCTGCTATTATTGGCTTTTTTTATCTACCTTCTTACTCGATTCCGTGAGATCATCCCACCGATAATTATTGCCATTATCCTCGCTTACATCTTCAATCCAATCGTAAATTTCCTCCAGAGCAAGATTCAGCTGCCGAGAGCGCTTCTAATACTAATTACCTATCTCCTTTTCATCGGAATTATTACAGCAATTCTTATATTGATTATCCCCAGGATGGGCAAAAACCTGGAACAGCTGCAAATAGACCCTCAACAAATCATCACATCCATTGAGAATGCCCTGGCGCAGGAGTACCGAGTGGCAGGTTTTACGATCCACCCGAGTGCTTTAGCAGCTCAATTATTCGGTGCCCTGCAAGGGTTAGTCCAACCTGTTGTTGGCCAGACGGTAACACTCGTAAAGAATATAATTACATCCTTTATTTGGCTCATCTTTATATTCCTAGTCTCTTTTTACCTGATCAAGGATGGCTCGAAGCTTGAGGAATGGGTTGGTTCCCATCTTCCGCCCATGTTGTCTCCAGACTATAAATGGATCCTGGATGAGATCAAAAAAATCTGGGGGGCATTTTTTCGAGGGCAGCTGTTATTAAGTACGATAGTCGCAATGATTTTTATTGTTGTGGGTCTAATCATTGGTTTGCCCTTCGCAATAGTCATGGGTGTTCTAGCTGGACTTCTTGAGTTTCTTCCCAGTATCGGACATGCGATATGGTTGTTAATCGCTTCACTACTGGCATTTTTCCTCGGCTCTACGTGGATTCCCGTTCCTAATTGGGCATTCATGCTGATCGTCATCGGGCTTCACCTCATCTTCGAGCAGTTTGATTTAAACTATCTGATCCCAAGAATTGTTGGTCGAAGTGTACACTTACCCCCTTTGGTGGTTATATTTGGGATTGTTGCTGGAGCTATCCTTGCGGGAGTAATAGGTATACCCTTGGCAGCGCCTACAATCGCCTCGCTGCGTGTTATTGGGCGTTATATCTTTGCTAATCTGTTTGATATGGAATGGGCACCTGTTAGTACAGTCCAACCGCTTCCACCACCAAAGGCATATTGGTGGCAGCGTAGCCAAAGAAGAGAGAAAATGCAATGAGCGTTGAAAAACCCAACTCTGCTTCACCAAAATGGGGCTCAACTTTTAAGATGGTTATTGGACTCATCGTTGCTGGATTGATCATCGCAATGCTGATTTATTTCCGCTCCATAATAGGGCCATTGATTTTAGCTTTTATCCTTGTATATTTACTGCATCCTGTGGCTGCATCATTAGATACTCACACCAGGCTCTCATGGCGCGCATCGGTAAACATCATTTATGTGATCCTGTTAATCTTATTGATTGGTGTGTCCACACTGACTGGACTTGCAGCAATACAACAAATTCAAAGTTTGATTAAGGTCGTTGAACGTTTCGTCACAGAGCTTCCCAATGTTATTGATAAATTATCCAGCCAGATGATAATTCTCGGACCCTACAGGATCGACCTCAGTCAATTCACCGACCTTGGACAGTTTGGAGACCAGGTCATAGGTACTTTACAATCACTACTTGGTAGAGCTGGGACAATAGTTGGAACTTTAGCAACAGCCACGGCCAGTACAATAGGATGGGGCTTCTTTGTCCTGATTATCTCTTACTTTATTCTGGCAGATGCCGGTAAAGTTCCAAATGTACTCAATTATATAGACATTCCTGGATATTCCCAGGATATCCAAAAAATGAGCAAAGCTCTTGGTCGAAGCTGGAACGCATTCCTAAGGGGTCAACTGACCATTGTTATAATGGTTATCATAAGTTATACGATACTACTATCGATTCTCGGCGTACGATTTGCCTTTGCTATAGCTATCTTAGCAGGATTAGCACGCTTTATACCTTATATTGGGCCATTGATAACCTACATCGTAATGGGGCTAGTGACCCTTTTTCAAGGGGGTAACTACTTCAATCTTCAGCCGATGTATTACACAGCCCTGTGTATTGGACTCTCAATCATCTTGGATCAAGTATATGATAATCTAGTGTCTCCACGCATCATGGGAAAAAGCCTGGGCGTGCACCCAGCGGCTGTGTTGGTGGTCGCTATCATAGCGGCCAACCTGATCGGAATTATCGGCTTGGTTTTAGCCGCTCCTGTATTGGCGAGTGCGACAATCGTCGGACGTTATACGATCAATAAAATGCTCGACAGAGATCCGTGGATTGGTCTCAAGGAAGAATCAGAGCCAATGGGCTTTCATTGGTTCGGGAGAATTTTTAAATACCTGACCGAGTGGTGGAATTCTAGAAAAAGCAATAAAGTACTTAAATAATAATTAATTAGAAAGAACAATAGGTCTTTGCAAGCTATTTTACGCAGATAATATGGTTGAATAAACCCACAGGATTAAATCGATAGTTTTGATTGACCGTAAATTTGTTCTCGAATCCTAATCACCTGGCGTCGGAGCTTATCATCCCGCTCAAGCAGATCTGTTACTTTTTGACAGGCATACATCACGGTGGTGTGGTCTCTTCCGCCCATTGCATTCCCAATCTTCGGCAATGAGAAATTAGCGTCTTCACGGAGCAAATACATGACAATTTGTCTGGGAAGTACTACTTCCTGCCTGCGGTCAGGGCCGATTAAGTTTTCCACGGATACCCCAAATTCTCCAGCTACCTGGGTCATCACGTCAGATGGTTCAATCGTGCTGGGTTTGGGAAGCAAATCAGCTAAAGCTATATCAACCAGCTTAACATTTAACGGTAAGTTACCCAAGTCACTGAGGGCAAGAACCCTGGTTAAACTCCCTTCAAGCTCGCGTATGTTTGACTGTACGCGCCGCGCGATGGTTTCCACAATTTCTTCTGGGATTCTCCGACCAATTCGCTCAGATTTTGACCTGAGGATCGCCACACGCGTTTCGAAATCAGGGGGTTGAATATCCGCAGCTAACCCGCACTGGAATCGAGATCGTAAACGCTCTTCCAAAGTAACGAGTGCCTTGGGGGGTCTGTCGGAGGTGATTACGATTTGCTTATCTTGGCCATGCAAAGAATTAAATGTGTGGAAAAACTCCTCCTGGGTAGATTCTTTACCTGCGATGAATTGGATGTCATCAATTAATAAAATGTCAATATGGCGATATTTTTCACGGAATGCAGGGGTTGTATGTGTACGAATAGCATCGATTAGATCATTGGTGAATTCTTCGGATGTTACGTAAAGCACACTCTGCTTATGTTTGATACAGTAGTTGCCAATGGCATGTAATAAATGGGTTTTCCCGAGGCCAACACCACCATATAAAAATAAAGGGTTATATGCCTGTGCCGGTCGTTCGGCTACTGCGAGTGAGGCTGCATGGGCTAACCTGTTGGAGGACCCCACAACATAGTTTTCAAAAGCATAGCGGTTTATCAGTGCACAATTACTTCCCTGGGTTGGTGTTTCTTCAGGTTCTGCTTCCGGAAGTACCACTTCTGCAGCTGTAGGTACACTTGCCTCATGCCACACGATAAACCGCAATGAGACTGTCTTATTCATGATTCCGCATAACAAGCGTTTTATCTTACTTGTCAGGCGGCTCTCTAACCAATCAAGCGCATACGTATTGGGAACACCAATAATAAAAACATTGTCCTCATAACTGACAATTTCTGCATTCCTGACCCATGTATCAAAAGAAGCTTTGGGCATATCCATTTGCAGCTGGCCCAATACAGCCTGCCATGCTTGCTCAGCTTTCATGCGACCCTTCCTCCTCTTGCTCAGGATGCAAAGATAGCGAGATAGATAATCCCGGTTAGTTATCTATCGGTTATTGAACTTATTATTCACCTGCTTTATATTTTTACGGAAAAGCCAGCCGATCTCGTCCATATTTAGGCTGGCCAACCATACTAACAACCTTCTATAATGCCATGATTCCTGCATCATTCTAGCAGAAAATAAGCATGCTATGCAATACTTTTACCCTACGGTATCTTTAAAATAACGAATTATTTAAGAATCCTATTCTTAAAATAATCTCTTCATTTCACCTGGAATTGTGAAAACTTTTATTATCGACTGGTATTATTTTCTTGCCTGGAGATTAGGGAACATGTGTTCTTACCCCCATATATGGCATATGATTGAGAATTTTTACGAAAATACACATATATGGCGGTGAAAATATTCAAAGCTCAATACGTAATATTTTTACTCCTCCTCATATTGTTCACAAAAAATGGCACATATTTAAGTCGATTCTCGCGGAAACTTACGAAAGATTAATATATCAATCTCCATAATTATTCAGTAGGAAACCCATTATAACAATTACAAGAAACCGATGGATGTGCCAATCTTTACTGGTCGCCCTGATAAATATATATCTCTCCTACGTCTCGTTAATATGATTCTTGCATAAACAGGTTATGCTTCGTACATTCATTGATTAAAGTTTTATAAGGTGTGTTTTTTATATGTGAATTTTAAACATACCTGGGAGAGAATCAAATGTCAAAGATAATAGGTATTGACCTCGGCACGACCAACAGTGTTGTAGCTGTAATCGAAGGCGGTAATCCAACCGTCATCACAACAGCTGAAGGATCACGTTTGTTACCTTCTGTTGTCGGCTTCAATAAAAATGGCGAACGTATGGTCGGTCAAACTGCCAAACGACAGGCAGTTATTAATCCTGAAAATACAGTCTATTCAATTAAGCGGTTTATGGGTAGACGCTTCGATGATGTAGAAACCGAACGCAAGATGGTTTCTTATCAGGTAATTCAAGGCCCTACTAACGATGCACGCGTGCGGATCCCAATTGTGAAAACCGATTATACACCTCAGGATATCTCATCCATGATACTTGGCAAGCTTAAGCAAGACGCAGAAGCTTTCCTGGGAGAACCTGTAAAGCAGGCTGTGATTACAGTACCAGCCTACTTCAGCGATAGCCAGAGACAGGCAACAAAGGATGCAGGCAAGATAGCTGGTTTGGATGTATTACGCATTATTAATGAGCCAACTGCTGCAGCTTTGGCTTATGGTCTGGATAAAATAGATAACGAGACCATTCTGGTATTTGACCTTGGAGGAGGTACTTTCGATGTCTCTATCCTCGAAGTGGGTGGCGTTGTTATCGAAGTCCGTGCCACAAATGGTGATACGCATCTTGGAGGAGATGACTGGGATGAGCGTATCGTAAGTTGGGTGGCTGATCAATATCGGACCGACACTGGTATCGATTTAAGTAAGGATCGACAAGCGATGCAGCGGTTGCGCGAAGCTGCTGAAAAAGCCAAGATCGAGCTCTCAAGCGTTCTGGAGACTGAAATCAACTTGCCATATATTACGGCTGATATCAACGGACCCAAGCATCTGCAGACCAAATTGAGTCGTTCCCGCTTCGAACAGCTGACGGAGGATCTGGTGGCTCGATTACGACAACCGTTTCAGTCTGCCCTCAAAGATGCAAATATGAGTTCATCCGAAATAAAAGAAGTCGTTTTGGTCGGTGGCGCCACGCGCATGCCGATGGTTCAGGAGCTAGTCCGATCCTTGATCGATAAAGAGCCTCATAAAGGGGTGAACCCCGATGAAGTAGTAGCTATTGGGGCTGCCATTCAGGCAGGTGTTTTGGGTGGTGAAATTAAGGACGTATTGCTACTCGACGTGACTCCGCTTTCACTAGGACTGGAAACCCTGGGTGGAGTAATGACGGTCCTTATCGAACGCAACACCACCATCCCGGTGAAAAAGTCTGAAGTATTTTCTACTGCAGAGGATAACCAAACTGCTGTGGACATCCACATTCTACAAGGTGAGCGGCCGATGGTTGCAGACAACATGAGCCTGGGTCGCTTTCGATTGGAAGGTATACCACCAACGATGCGTGGTACTCCGCAGATCGAAGTGACCTTCGATATCGATGCCAACGGTATTCTCAATGTTACTGCACATGATAATGCCACTGACATAGAGCAGAAAGTCACTGTCACTGCCTCGACGAACCTTAACAAGGATGAGATCGAGCGAAAAGTTCGTGAAGGGCGTGAACATGAGGCTGAAGACAAGCGCCAGCGGGAGCTAATACTGGCAAGAAACACGGCAGATAGCTTTATATACCAGACAGAAAAAACCATGCGTGAGTTGCAGGATAAAGTCCCTGCCAGTGACAGGCAGAAAACTGAAGCAAAAATGAACCAGCTGCGGGAAGCAATGAAGGGAGATGATATAGGTCGGATAAACTCCCTTACTAACGAAGTTCAAAACGCTTTTTATGCTTTCAGCCAGCAACTTTATGCGGCTCAAGGGTCTAATCAGCCAGATGAGGGCACTTCTTCGGGACCTTCTTCTGGAGGAAATGGCCATTACCCTCGCAAACCAGATGATGAAGGTGAAGTCTTGGAAGGCGAATTTCGAGAAATATAATCGCTCTAAACAGGCGAGCGGATGAACCGCTCGCCTGTTTTTATTTTTATCGCCTGTGATAGAATTATCTAAGCTATGAAATCAAACCTCTCTCCGCGAGTCGCCAATTTTTTACCGGCTGCATTATTCCTATTTATCATTGGCTGGGGAGGTTTGATACTATTAGTAATTTCTTCTTTACCAACTGTTGGACCTCGCTGGTTATTCTATTTCCTGTCTGTCCTGGCAATCACCGGAACAGCCCTACCATTCACAGCTTTTCTGAACCGTCGCTTTCCAAGTACACCCCCTCCCACATACTTTGTCGTCGTCAGGCAAGCCCTCTGGTTTGCTGTATACGTATCCACACTGATCTGGCTGCAGATGGGTCGAGTGCTCAACCCAGCTTTAGCGGTTCTACTGGCAATTGGTTTAGGTCTCATTGAATTCCTATTAAGGCTGAGTGAGAAAAGTCAGTGGAAGGGCTAACAATTGCCTCATCATCCACTGGATAATTGGAATACCTTTCTATGAGCAGTCTACGCGATCTGCCTTCAGTAGAAGAGCTACTTCAAGAGCCCATGGTGAGTCAATGGATCATGGAATTCGGCCGAGTGCTTACGGTGGAAGCGCTTCGGTTATCACTCAATCAAGCCCGAGATGAATTCTCAAAGTTGAATAGTGTTCCTACGCGAAATAGCCTTTTGGATTATTCCCTCCAATATCTTCAAACATGGACGGCTCCTTCATTACATGCAGTTATTAATGCTACCGGAGTGATCCTTCACACAAACCTGGGACGCGCACCTCTCAGTAAGGCTGCCGTCCAGTCAATACAGGACGTCGCGTTGGGATATTCAAACCTTGAATTCGATCTACAAACTGGGAAAAGAGGTGCCCGGTTGGTACACGCTGAATCGCTGCTGAAGCAACTAACCCAAGCCGAAGCGGCGTTGGTGGTCAACAACAACGCTGCTGCTGTTCTACTGGTTTTATCAACCCTCGCTCATCGCCGTCGGGTGGTTATCTCGCGCACTCAGCTCGTGGAAATAGGTGGAGGTTTCCGTATCCCTGATGTTATGCGGCAATCAGGCGCACATCTATATGAGATAGGCACCACCAACCGTGTCAACCTGGCAGATTACACCACTGCAATTGAGGAAGTATCACCTGCCCTGGTTCTACATGCACACCGCTCCAATTTTCGCATCACGGGTTTTACTAGTGAGCCCACCCTCCTGGAGCTTGCTGAGACTTCTCACCGTTCTGGTATTCCGTTAATTGATGACTTGGGTTCGGGTGCTCTGTTGGATACATCAGCCTTTGGCCTGGAGCACGAACCCACGGTATACGAATCATTGTCCGCGGGGGCTGATCTGGTTTGTTTCTCTGGTGATAAACTCTTAGGAGGTCCCCAAGCAGGGATTATTGTGGGTAGAGAAGAATTTATGGCCAAACTTCGAAAGCACCCACTCGCACGTGCTATACGCGCGGATAAACTGTGCCTTGCAGCCTTGACAGCAACATTACTTCATTACTTGAAGGATGAACCCCTACGCGAAATACCCATCTGGCAAATGATATCTGCCTCTCCGGGCACTATTCAAAAACGAGCAGAAACCTGGAAAAGTACATTGGGTTTAGGTGATGTAATCCCCAGCCTATCTACAGTCGGGGGCGGTTCGCTGCCGGAGGAGACCTTGCCAACCTACGTCCTCGCCCTGGCAGTCCGTTCGCCAAATCGATTTTTAGATCGTCTGCGGCAGTGCCGGCCTCCCGTTATCGGACGGTTGGAGGAAGATCACGTCATTTTCGACCCGCGCACGGTTCTTGAAGGCCAGGATCCGGAGCTTATAGCTGCAATCCGTATCTCATCAGAAAACTATTTATAAGGATATTTCGCAACATGAAAACCGACTTAGATGCGTTGATGCAAGAAAACAATCTCGATACGATCTTGATCACCGGACCTGCCCAACATAACCCTGCAATGGTCTACATGACTGGCGGTGGCCATGTTAGCAGCGCAGACTTGATAAAGAAGAGAGGCCATGAGCCCGTGCTGTTCTATAACCCAATGGAGAGGGATGAGGCCGCCAAATCAGGATTGATCACCAAAAACCTGATGGATTACAACTTTTCCGAGCTGCTATCCCAATGTAATGGTGATTACCAGCGTGCAATTGCCAAACGCTACCAACTGATGCTCGCTGAAATGGGGGCAGATAAGGGAAATATCGCACTTTACGGTCGGTCGGAAATTGGGACATTTTATGCAATTTTCTCCGCGCTGCAGAGGGAGATGCCTGGAATAAACCTTATCGGTGAGATCAACAACTCAGTATTAATGCAGGCGCGTATGACCAAGGATAACACCGAGGTTGAGCGTATACGCAGGATGGGTGAGGTAACAACCCAAGTCGTAGGATTGGTGGCAGATTATATTACCTCACAACAAGTGCGGGATGGCATAATGGTTAAGCCCAATGGAGATCCATTAACCATCCGAGATGTGAAGCAGCGGATTAACCTCTGGTTATCGGAGCGGGGAGCTGAGAACCCAGAGGATACGATATTTGCCATCGGTCGGGATGCAGGTGTACCGCATTCATCCGGAAACCCTGATGACTTCCTCAGGCTTGGGCAGACCATTGTCTTTGATATCTACCCTTGCGAAGCTGGAGGCGGATATTTTTACGATTTTACCCGTACCTGGTGCCTCGGTTATGCTCCGGATGAAGTGCTTGCTATATACGAAACTGTTTTGACCACTTATAACCTGATTTCCAGCCAGCTCCAGGTGGGAAGTCCGTTCAAGGAATACCAGGATAAAGTGTGTGAACTGTTTTTGAAGTATGGTCATCCAACCATCAAGGAAGATCCCCAGACTCAAATAGGGTACGTTCACAGCCTGGGTCATGGGATAGGGTTGAACGTCCATGAGCGACCCTGGAGTGGGATCAACAGCGACGATCAAGATCGCCTGATTCCAGGCGCAGTCTTCACCCTCGAGCCTGGGTTATACTATCCCGACAAAGGAATGGGAGTGCGCCTCGAAAACAGCATGTGGGTACGCCCTGACGGGAGCATGGAAGTCATGGCAGATTACCCGATGGATTTAGTACTGCCGGTAAAAGGTGGATAAATAACCCTTGGAAAACCAATTACGCTACAAGGTGATCAAATATGCCAAAAGTCTCAGATAAAACCTATGAACAAGTGAATACTCCTCCGGCCCGAATCCTTGGGATTGAGACTTCGTGCGATGAAACTGCGGCCGCGGTGGTTGAGGATGGTCAGGTCATTCATTCGAGTGTGGTAGCCTCTCAGATAGATCTACATGCCCAGTTTGGCGGGATTTTTCCTGAAGTGGCCTCCAGGCAACATATCAAAACCATTTACCCTGTGATTGACCAGGCACTGCATGAGGCGCATCTCACGCTGAACGATCTGGACGCTATCGCTGTGACCCGTGGCCCAGGCTTACCCGGTTCTTTGGTTGTCGGATTGAATGCTGCTAAAGGGTTGGCTTTAGGCAGCGGCTTACCCCTCATAGGCATCAGCCATCTTGAAGGTCATTTGTATTCTGCCTGGGTGTACAAATCCGATGAAATCCCACCCAACCAGCCAGAGTTTCCATTAATCGCTCTCATCGTTTCAGGCGGACATACAGAGCTGGTCTTGATGAAGGATCACCTGCAGTACCAGCGTTTGGGTGCCACCCTTGATGATGCGGCCGGAGAGGCATTTGACAAAGTTGCCCGTTTACTTGGCCTGGAATATCCAGGCGGCCCATCCATCCAGAAAGCATCAGAAGAAGGCAACCCCCTGGCTTTCAATTTCCCGCGAGCCTGGCTGGACGACAGCTGGGATTTTTCCTTCAGCGGTTTGAAAACCGCCGTAATGCGGGAAGTACGCCAGGGAACCGCACAGACGTCGCTGCCCATCGCTAACCTGGCAGCCAGTTTTCAGGCTGCCGTGGTGGACGTGCTGGTCACCAAGACGATCAAGGCGGCGAAGGAATATGACGCTAAAAACATCGTTGTAGCGGGTGGCGTTTCCGCCAATCAAGCTTTACGACATTCTATCCAGTTGCGTGCCACCTGCCCGCTGCATATTCCTCCTATCTGGCTGTGCACAGATAATGCAGCCATGATCGCCGGAGCGGCATATTACAGATATGTCCGCAACCAGAGGGACCCCCTGGATATGGACGTCCTACCCAATTGGCCTCTATCTGAAGTACCTGCTCCAGCATAGATAGCATATCCAATTTATTTACGTGGGTGATGCAATCATCCGTTTTAAAATCAAATCGCCCTCTGAGATGGCTCCAATCTCATTGGGCGAGTTTGAGTGAGGAGAATGCAACTATCATTATATACAATCACCTAAAAATGGAATGAATAAATATTAATAACTTCGTGAGAATAGGACCGGTATTATACGAGTGCAGATTCAATCGCTTCGAGACTGATTGGACCCTCACGCAGGATTACCAGGGATGCTGAAGTACAATTCACCACTGTGGAAGGGATGCCACCTGATGTGCGCCCTCCATCCAGAATAAGGTGAACCCGACCGTTTAACTGGCGGATCACTTCTTCAGCGGTATTGGAATTCTCCTGACCGGATATATTGGCAGATGTAACTGCCAATGGACCAATTTTACGCAGTAAAGCCAGAGCAACAGGGTTATCGGGCATGCGCACACCAATTGTAGTATCGGGGGATAGCTCCTCGGGTAAACCGCTGTGTTTTGGGACCACCAGGGTGAGCGGCCCAGGCCAAAAATGGTGAGCAAGCCGGGCAGATTTATCGTCGAATCGGTCAACAATCCGATCTAAATCAGCATATTCACCAATCAATATTGCTATTGCTCGGGTATTATTTCGTCCTTTGGCTGAAAAGAGACCTTCAACATACTCGCTCGAAAACGGCAGAGCTGCTAAACCGTAAACCGTATCAGTGGGAAATGCCACCAGACCACCATGTTGAAGCACATCTGCTGCATGGTCTAGTGCACCGGGATAACCTGCTTTTAGTATTTCAGTGAGCATAAAGAACTCAAGTTGAATTATACCCTGTGCAATTAAGATATGATTATGCTATCGCAGAAGAAAATCGGCCGAAACCGGGACCTACCTTCAGAGTACTGGCTTCATACCTGAATCCTGCTTCTGAGTACAAATTACGGGTATCTGCTTCGGTCCAATGGTGATATTCTATAGCGCGTTTAGCCCAATTTAATAACGAGTCGCGTGCGACACCCTCCAGACCTTTTTCGTTAGCAAATTCCACAGCTGATTGTGGATTTAGATTCTCAGCGGGGTTAAGCATGGCGAACTTACCACCTGGGTGAAGCAGATGCCTTATTTTGATCAGAGCTTGTTCAGGCTGCGGTAATAAGAATAGCAGGTTGGATGCAGTAATCAGGTCAAAAGTACTGGGCTTAAATGGTAAATCCATCACATCGGCGACAACCACAGCGGGATGCAATGGGGTTGGATTGAACATCCCAATAGCGAGGTCAACGCCTACCGCAGAACAACCGAACTTCGAAAATATCGCCGGCAGAAGCCCTGGACCACACCCGACATCGAGAGTGAGCCATCCAGGTTGGGGAGAACACCAGACGGCGAAACCATACAACGTCCGACCCCAGCCTGTTTGCGTCTGGAGCTCCTGGAAATAATCAGCATCTTCGCCTAACATTGGCTTATTCAACCGACTTATTCATATCCCATATCAACTGGAGACCATCCAGAGTGAGCCAGGGTGCAACAATCTGGATCACCTCAGTTTCATTGGCGACAATATCCGCCAGGCCTCCCGTGGCAATGACCTTCATTTCCGCTCCCAATTCCTTACGGAAACGTGCCACCATGCCCTCCACCAGCCCAACATACCCGTAGAGCAAACCAGACTGAATCGAATGGACGGTGTTGCGACCAATCACCGAAGGAGGTTTTTGAAGATCGACGCGGGGCAGCTTGGCGGTGCGTTGATAAAGGGCGTCCGCAGCAATGCCAATGCCGGGTGCGATGGCGCCTCCAAGGTAATCTCCGTTTTTTGAGATGGCATCGAAGGTGGTGGCGGTGCCGAAGTCGACCACACATGCCGGAACACCATACTGGTGGATCACTGCAACTGCATCCACGATGCGGTCCGCACCCACGGCACGAGGATCTTCATAACGCACGCGTACCCCGGTTTTGACACCTGCATCGACCACCAACGGTTCCTTGTTGAGGTAGCGGCGGCAGGCTTCGATTATTTTGCTGGTGATGGGAGGTACCACCGAGGCCAGGCAGATCCCATCGACCGAACCGGCAGTATGCCCGGCGTGCTCGATCAGACCTAACAGCTGGAGACCATATTCATCGGGCATATGATCGAAGGCAGTCGCCAGGCGCCAGCGGGGACCAAGCACTTTTCCATCGTATAACCCCAGGGTAATATTGGTGTTCCCTATGTCAATCGTCAACAGCATGGCAGCCTCTTTTCTTCGTTTGTCTGCTTTCAGCTAGTAGATTCGGATTTTATGATCCAACGAGCACGTTATCGATCAGGCGTGTTTTCCCAAAGTACACCGCCAGGGATATCAGCGCCAGATCCAGGTGACCCTGCAATTCCTGCAGGGTATCGGGGTGAGCACAAGAGACATACTGAACTTTTGCCAGCGACTCAGCGGCAAGCGTTTCAAGCACCACTTCCCGCAGGTGTGAGGCATCGCGTTCGCCTTCATCGAAACTCTTTTTGGCATTGAGCAAACTCCTGGAAAGCACCACCGCTGCCTTCCGCTCATCCGGTTTTAGATACACATTCCGGCTGGACATGGCCAAGCCATCCGGCTCGCGCACGATCGGGCACACCACGACCTGGATGGGGAAATTAAGGTCGCGCGCCAGCGTGCGGATCACCACTGCCTGCTGAGCGTCTTTTTGACCAAAATACGCCTTCTCCGGCTGGACGGCGTTGAACAGCTTGGCGACAATGGTTGCCACACCGCGGAAATGCCCAGGTCGAAGAGCGCCTTCCAGCAGCTGAGTGACATCTTCCACCTGCACCCAGGTCTGGTAACCAGACGGGTACATGACCTTATCGTCGGGTGTCCAGACCAGGTCGACACCTTCTGCCTGCAATAAATCCAGGTCACGCTGCAAATCTCGCGGGTAGGTGCTCAGGTCTTCTGAAGGCCCAAACTGGGTTGGATTGACGTAGATGCTAACGACCACGCTGTTACATTCAAGGCGTGCCCAGCGGACAAGCGATAAGTGACCTTCATGCAAGAAACCCATGGTTGGTACCAACCCAACCGGCTCAATCAACCCTTTGCGAGCGAGACGCAGCTCCTGCAGTGTTTCAACAACTTCCATAGACAAGCCTCCCTTATAAATGATCCAGACCCCGCACCAGGCGCCACAAAATGCGGTTCACCGGAGCAAGCAAGCCTACTTTTTCGCCTTCACGGATGACAGCACCGTTGATGGCATCAATCTCAGTGGGAGTACCGCGCAGCACATCCTGCAGCATGGAGGATGTATTCGAGGCTGTGTTCTGCGCCACGGCTTCTACAGCATCCTCCGGATCGTCATAAGGCAGCTTGATCCCTTTAGCGGCAGCCACCAAAGCGGCTTCAGTTGCCGCCTCCTGCATGAGCTCGCGGGCAGAAGAGCGTGCCAGCAGCTCACCATTGGGAACCCGTAATAAGGCAGTGAGGGGGTTGATGGCGGCATTGATCACCAGCTTTCCCCACAGCAGAGATTGCGGGTCGGCGATCGTCTCAACTTGAAATCCAGCTTCCTGCAACAGCTCTGCAAAACCAGCACTATTTTCATGCGTTCCGAGGCTCACTTTTCCTTCACCGGTATGCTGGACGTAACCGGGCTCAAGCATCCTGGCGCCGGTGGTGGTGACGCCCAGCGCCACGCGTGCAGTCCCGAGTACAGCTTGCAGGGTCTCAACATTTCCAAACCCATTTTGCAAGGTGAGGGCAACCCCAGAACCGTCGAGGCAACTCAATAGCTGCCTGGATGCCCGCACCGTCTGCCAGGACTTGACCAGCACCATTGCTTTCGAGAAGCTGCGTGAGCAATCGACGGCATCCATGACCTCGACGTGATATGCGTGCGTACCACCGTCCAGACCGAGCAGCCGCACGCCATGCTGGCGGAGTGCTGCCAACCCCTCTGGCCAGCTGCCCAACATCGACACTTCGAGTCCGGCACCCGACAATCGGGCGGCAAACAGACAAGCCAATGCGCCAGTCCCCACCACCAGCAGTCTCATCGGCTCACCTCACGGAAGGATCAGAAAGGACAACCCTGGGGCTGGTTTGATCAAGCCGTTGCTCCAGGTGCTTCCATTCTTCGTCGCTGATATCCACGGTATGTTCTGGTCCCGGAAACTGCCTGGCTTTAACATCGGCTTTGAATTCGGTGAAGGCACGCCGCATCTCGACCGATAGATTGGCGTAATGCTTGACGAATTTAGGGGTAAAGCGTTCGAAAATACCGAGCAGGTCGTGCGTGACCAATACCTGACCATCACAACCGACGCCCGCACCAATGCCAATGGTGGGGATATCCAGGCGCTGGGAGACGAGCTCAGCCAGACGCCCAGGGATGGATTCGAGCACCAGGCTGAAGCAGCCGGCGTCTTGCAGTGCCAGGGCATCTTCCAGGAGCTTATACGCGGCTTCAGCATCCCGCCCCTGGGGTCGAAAACCGCCGAACTTGTTGACGCTCTGGGGGGTTAACCCAAGGTGACCCATCACAGGGATGCCGGTGCTGACGATGAGGCGGATGGTCTCGGCGCGCTCGCTGCCACCTTCTAGTTTGATGGCGTTCATGCCGGCTTCCTGGAGGAAACGACCGGCGTTTTTGACGGCCTCGGTGGTGGAAACCTGGTAGGACATAAACGGCATGTCACCGACCAATAAGGCGTATTTGGCGCCGCGGGCGACAGCTTTACAGTGGTGGATCATCTCGTCCATGGTGACGGGCAGGGTGCTCTCATAGCCCAGCACGACCATGCCGAGGGAATCACCCACCAGGATCATGTCCACACCCACCTGGTCCATGACCAGGGCAGTGGGATAATCGTAGGCGGTGAGCATGCTGATGGGTTCGTGGCGCGTTTTCATCGCCTGGACGAGGCGAGTGGTAACTTTCTTACGTTCCTCTGTAGGATTTGGGGTTACTGACATGGTACCCTCCTTTCGTTGTTATGGTAGGGGCCAAAGGATTGGAATTTTTGTTGCTGCATCCCAGTCGGTAAAGATCTGGGTGACTGGATTAATTATACTATTATTGGGGATAGGCATTTAGGTAATTAGGCAATCAGGTAATTAGGTAATTAGGTAATTAGGTAATTAGGTAATTAGGTGAATTGATGTTTTTTTTCAGATAAATTACGCCAATCGTATCCTAAAAAATCGAAGAGGAACGACTATTCTATTGTCAGGCTGAGCAGGTTCAGTTGAGGCAAGTGAATGACAGTCCGAGAATTAATAAAAAAACATAAATTCAAATACATTCAATTCTCTGATGGGCTGAGAGATTTGGGCGGGAAATGGATTGGTGCAGATAGACGGGATCGCATGGAAGAAATGAGGAATATTTTTCCTATTCTATTATAGCACATTTGTTCTAATTGTCAAGAGTAATTACTCACCAGAATCGATAATAACGGTAGATCATGAGTTGTGCCAAGGGAAGATTGCTTCGACAAAAGGCGTCTCGCAATGACAGAACATTTCTTGAATTTCTAAACTATGACCCTTGAAAGCGTTAGAGTGAACTCGGTGAGAAGTTACTGTCAAGAGGGAATTTTGGGAGGGGGTATACGATAGAGAAAAATAATGTCACAACGAGTTGTCAAACATTCAGACTGTCTCACCACCATCCAGGGGCCTGATATGGTATTTATCCGAAAGCAGATTCACGGGGGAAGAAGGAAAACACCAGCGCAGTAGCATTGTTGTCTTCCCAGAACATCTTCAAAACTTTGTTAAGGTATTACAGAAAAGTATAAGCTCTCTAAATCAAGGTTAATCATAATATTGCTTTGATAGTATTCTTAAAAATATTCTCAATCCGGAATCGCCCAAACTGGCTAATCAGCTCACACTATCCGGGTAGTTACTTGCGCTTTAGTCGAGCCACACCTGTTACCTGCTCCATACCAACCAGTATGGCAAAACCTGTTCAGCAAAGCAACCACCACTCCACCTAGATCCCGTAATAACCCGCTTATGTTCTTAACCCCGCTCCATCACCAGGTCTTCACTTTACTAAGGTCACCTGCAATGGGTAATTAAGCCCCCACAATCTATTCGCCGATACTCTGCAAAATATCTTATATCCCTAAAAGTAGATTCTTCCGGTAGGGTTTGTCCCGGCTACATGTTCTTCCAACACCCTCCACGGATTGCCCAATAAAAGACTTACCACACTCATAACTTTCATTAATTCTCCTTTCAGGCTCCCTTAACATGTCACCGGCTCCCTCTCCGTTCACTTCAAATACCAGCCACAACTTTCCCGTCCCCGGCTCATAGACCGCATCATAACCCCATGTTCTAGTATTATCAGTAGAATACCTGGTCTTGCCGCCAGTCATCGGTAACGCCGGTTCGCCGACGCTCTCTTGGTTCATTAATGTTTCATACACCCCAATCTCAGTGACGGGGATATTTTTAAAAATTTCTACTTGTCCGGTTTGCGGGTTCCAGGCACTTAATTCCTTTAAGGTTATCTTGTTACCGGCTTTAAGCCACTCCACAAATTGGTTGTAGGTCATGTCTTCTGGTAAATTGCCGTCCGCCTGCATTCTGGCCAAAGCCACTTCCTGCCAATAACGGATAAAGAGCCCTTGGTTCCGCCATGTCATCCGATAGTCCGCCCCCAAGGCCTTCTCATTCAGGGTGATTGAAATCCCTAGTCCCGGCGACCGGTCCGCCTCCACCGCAATCGTGTCGTGGCCGGAGGTCCTGACCATGTAGTCAAAATAGGTTTCGCCGGTAGGTACCAGCGCCCGGGCCGCGGCGTCATAGCGGTTTACTTGCCAGCCAAATACCAGCTCCCCTTGGTAAGCCGCGATCACGTGCCATTCGGGGTCAAGATAGGCTACTAACTGCCTGTTCTTGATGGCTACGAAGTCATTATTTGTCCACGGCGACAAGCTCATCGACTGCCAGACTGGACAGCTCTCGTGTGCCATAGATTACGTACGCTCCCTTCTCCCACCTCATTAAATGGCCGTCCTGGATGGTAAAACCTTCCCGCCAGACCTGCGCCTCCTTGTCCCAACCCAGTTTTCTCCCGGCCGAGTTGTGGACAATACCCTCCTCATCAATCACTTGATTGCTCCCGTTTAGCTCTACCAACGCTTTCACTTTATTATTGAAGCTTACCACCAGCCCCTCGGTTGTGGGAAGAAGTCGGTCGGCCTGAACAGGTATTTCCCGCTTCCCTAGAGCATCAGCCACAGTGACTTTCATTGGGGTAAAGCTCTGGCCATCCCAACTGGCCAGGTGCTTATTGTCCATCGTAAACCTAAGCCAGTTACCGTCAGCGGTTGGGACCAGCCACATGACCACCTGGCCTTCCTGGTTCAAAACATTGACGCTCCCGTTCGTTTCCGTTTCGTAAGTGACGTTACCTAAGAGGTTACTAACCTGAACCTTCAAATCCGCTGGAACGGTGCCAGCATCAGCCCACTCGCCCGCGTCAGCGTCAAAACGATACAAGACAACACCGTCGGATGCACAATCTTGTTCTCAATTATTTGCGCTCCTTCTGGGAGGGTTCCATTCGATAATACGATCGCTTGATACTCACCAAGGGAGGCATCCCACGCAAGTAATGCACCATCGCGGATCACAAAAGGTTCGGGGATAGGTGTAGAGGTCGATGTGGGTTCAGGTGTGAACGTGGGCTGAGGTGTCTCCGTGAGAGTGGTTGGTGGATTGGTAGGAATTATGACAGTGGCTTGTGGGAGTGGTAAGACTGAGCAGGCTGCCAGAAACAGAACCAGGACAAACGGAAAAATTGTTATGATACATCTAGTCACCTTTGATAGTGCAAAAACGAATGTGGAACATTATAAATCATATTACCAGGAATTATTTCTCTCCGGTTCTGTGTCGATAGTCCTGGATCAACGATCGATTTGCTCTCTCAGCTCGCTCAGACTCGCTTGGATAAGCTTTAAGCGTTCCAGCTCTCTTGGGCTAAGCCGTTCTTCAAAATCCCTAGGGCGATAATTATAGTGATCGATATACCCCTGGATTCTATTTCTTCTCGCATCAACATCAGGAACACCACGAATTTTGGGCGAATATTGGTCGTTGCTGACCATCCACTGGTCAAAAGGCACATCTCGCTTGGAATCGTCACATTGAGCACAAGCAAGAACCATGTTACCGATGACTGTCTCTCCCCATCGCTTGATGGGCACAAGGTGGTCCCAGCGCTTTACATCCTGGGTGCCACAGAAAACACATTCGGGGTTCTCCTGATTGAAATATGTTAGGATCTTCTCGATCTCTAGCATACGGAAATCCCGCCTTCCCAGACACTCAGACAGAGCTCGATCAACCATTGAAAATGCAAATCCAGGAGTTGTCCGCCCAGGCACCAGAGGTATTTTTACCATGTAATTATCTCCAATATTTGACAATGATTTCTATGGAAGCATGTTTGAGCTATGCCCTAACCGATGATTATGCATCCCAGCATTGGCAGTATGGCACAAACCCATATTCATTATACGAGAATTTTTACCGATTGACCCACGAAAACTAGTCTCTATAATCGGCATATGACCAGTTTAGAATCCCATTGGATCAGTCCGGAGGAAATGATCCTAAATCTTCAGGAGAACCTCCGTCAGCACCGCGAGAATAAATATGCTTTTCAGGTCGGCTTGAAAGATGTCGATTTTGAAATAGCGAGAAACATACCAGACGTTGGGTTTCGCACGGGAGAGCATTATGCTCAATCCGGTTCAAGTACAAACAGGATGACCCCAACCTGCATCTCTGCCTAACAAACCGAAAAATTACGGAGACGTCCCCGCGGGGCGTCTCTACGAAGAAAAGGCTGCTGGGTGTCGCAAAGATCACTTACTCCGGTTTTAGAACAACCGGACAGGCACACCTTACCGATACCCCCGGACAGAGCTAGATTTTGGATCAATTCCTGACTTACAAGTCGAGAAGGCGTCGCTGAGAGGCTCCGGTAGAGCGTCTCTACAAAGGAAAGAATGTTGGGTTTCCCCTCGAAGAAATCTCGGGACAGGCGCAAAGATCGCTCAATCCGGTTCAAGTGCAAACCGGATGACCCCAACCTACAACTGACTGGTCTAGTCGTTGTAAATCCATAAAGAGCAGATTGCCGCAGCGCAAGAAAAACACTTGCGCTTCGCAATGACGGGATATTTTTGGGACTTGTCCGATGTTTTGTCCGAAGGTCAGAAATCTGCGATATTGGAGACGCCCCGGCGGGGCGTCTCTACAAGGGAAAGAATGTTGGGTTTCGCACGGGAAAGCATCGCGCTCAATCCGGTTCAAGTGCAAACCGGATGACCCCAACCTACCTCTCCGCCTGATAAACCGAACGATTTCGGAGACGCTCCGGTGGAGCGTCTCTACAAAAGAAAAGATGTTGGATCAAGTCATGGTTGGTGTAATCCGAGCCAAAACGACCACTGAGACGCCCCGGCGGGGCGTCTCTACAAAGAAAAGGCGAATTATTATGGGCAATCCAACCATTCAATGGGCTGACTGCCAGCATTACCCAGTCCATAACCAAAGGGAAAGAGCGGAGCATCACAACCGGTGAGATTAGCTGAGTTATTGATGTTGATGGGCAACTGATCGTTCGAACGCGGCCAGGTGTAGGGGAGTTTGCCGACGAATGGATAATCTCCAAACAATACATCGGCCACGCCCGCCCCCTCCGAGCCCGGCAGCCAGGCAGCCACCCAGGCTTCCGCGGTTTGGTACTGGTCGGTGATCACCAGCGGACGACCAGACAGGATCACCACGATCAATTTATCCACTTTCGGGCGTATTGCGTTGATGACCATCTGATCCACCGGATAGAGGGTTAAATCTGCCTTATCCCCCAGCCCTTCTGCATAGGGCACCTCACCCACAATCGCAATACCCAGCGGGGCCTTTCCGCTGAAACTCACAAATTGACCCGAGCTATCGAATAACACTTGCGTATTGGGACCAGCCAGCTTTTGGACCCCATCCAAGATGGTTGTACCCTTAAGGGTGTTCCTTTGCTCCCCCTGCCAATCCAACGTCCAGCCGCCTGCCTGGATCCCGGTGCTGTTGATACCGGCTACCAGGATGGTGGGGACATTTTTATCGATCGGAAGAGCATTCTTCTCGTTCTTCAGCAGCACCAGCGACTCGCGCACCGCCTGGCGAGCCAGGGCTCTGTGCTCATCCGAGCCGACCGTGGCGGCCAGGCCTGGATCACCGTAAGGATTTTCGAACAAGCCCAGCATGAACTTGGCGCGCAGGATACGGCGGACGGCATCGTCAATGCGCGCCTGGGTAATATCGCCATTCAGCACCGCCTGTTTCAGGGTGCCGATGAACAGCTGATAATAGTAGGGCACCATATTCATATCAACGCCTGCATTGATGGAAGTCACAACAGCCGTGTAGTAATCGGGATCCACCTGATTGATGCCGCCCCAATCAGAGACAACAAAACCCTGAAAACCAAGCTCACCCTTGAGGACATCGGTCAGTAAATAGCGCTGGGCATGCATCCTTACCCCATTCCAGCTGCTGAAGGAGACCATCACACTCATAGCGCCAGAATCCACGGCCGCCTGATAGGGAGGCAGGTACAACCGGCGCAACGTGACTTCATCCACCTGCATGTCGCCCGTATCCAGCATATACTGAAAGTACATGTATTGCTTAATTGAGCCCCAGGTGGTTCCTCCATCGCCGATATAGTGTTTGGGGGTCGCCAAGGCATAAAGGGTTTGACCATCGGTGGCATTGGAACCTGCGGGGATGGTTTGAAATCCCTGGATATAAGCCGATGAGAGCTCAGTAACCAAGGCAGTATCTTCGCTGAAGCCCTCATACGTGCGACCCCAGCGGATATCTTGTGGAACAGCCACGCACGGGGCAAAATTCCAGGGGATACCGGCGGCGCGCATCTCCTCGGCTGTCACCTGCCCGATCTGGCGCACCAGCTCCGGGTCGCGCATAGCTCCCAGACCGATGTTGTGGGGAAAAATCGTAGCACCATTGACGTGCGCAAAACCATGTACCGAATCGACCCCGAAGACCAGGGGGATGGCCAGGCGGGTAGTAACCGCCTCAACCTGATAACTCTTCGGTATTTCGGTCCAATCTGCAAGCGAGTAAAAGCCGCCACTGTTCCCACCACTCAGTATGGAGCCGATGAAGTATTTGGCAACTTCAGCAGGGGGAAATAAATAATAGGGGGAAATGCTGCCATTTTCCACCTGAGTCATCTGACCAACCTTCTCATCCAGCGTCATGCGGGAGAGCAAATCTTCCACGCGCACTTCCACCGGCTGGGTAGGATCCTTATACGGCGCTAATTTCGACTTCGAGGAGCACGAGACTAATAGAACGACAAGCAGCAAAAGAAAGGTTGTGCGTTTCATATTCATCTTACCCGTTCAATGAGGTTTTTCCTTACAACAGAATGACTTCGACTTGCACATCACCGACAGCAGCGGAGACGACCGTCCCGGCAATATGTGTTACCAGGCGGTTTAAGGTCCAATTCCAGGCGAGGGGTCTAGTTCGAAAAAACAGCTGACCGATTTGGCTCATTGCATTTCACTGAGAGGCGACCCATGAAACATGTTTATTAAATGCAAGTTGTGCAGGTAAAGTATACACCCAGCCACCTGAGAAGTATAAATAAATTGTTGAGTCTCTTTAAAATCGCGCTTAAGAAGATTGAGGGGTGGATCCCAGGTAAACGGATAAGGTAACGGATTAGCGGATTTTTATTCGTGTATCAGGTGCTTCAATCATGTATTGGGTCGAGAAGTTTTTTTACGTAGAAGATAGAGCCGGTCTACGTCTGCCAACTCTTTTCGATTACGATTGATAATTATCCTCTATATCCCTTAGTAAATTTAAGTATGGGGTTTCACATAAACCGCTCTATCCGGTGATAGAACGAACCGGATGACCCCAGCCTCCAACTGACGGGCTAGATAATATTCTATTACCGTGGATTCGCGACATTGGTTATCAAGGTGACAGTCAGCAACCTTTGAGCTCTAGCGGAGACGCTCCGGTGGAGCGTCTCTACAAAGAAAAGGCTACAAATTCAGGAAGGCGAGGGTGCGATCCCAAGACAAATTGGCGGCAGCCTGGTTATATGCATCCGTGCGGTCAGGCTCGAAAAACCAGTGCCCGGTGCCAGGGTAAACGTAGAAAGTCACCGGACGCCCAGCACGCTTCAAGGATTGCTCCAGGGAATCGACATTGGACTTCGTCTCATACTGATCGTTCTCGGCGAAGTGACCAAGGTAGGCGGCTCTCGAGGTGCTGAAGTCAGTGCCCATGGTCCCTTCGGTGCCGTAAAAAAGGACCACGGAACGGATGTGTTCGGGATCAGCAGCGGAGAGATCAAGGGCGAAAAAACCACCCAGCGAGAAGGCAAGCACGGCAAGTCCGCGATCGGTCTGTCCAACACGTTCGCTGAGAAACAGGGCAGCCTCGGCGACCTCGGCCTTCGCCTGGAGGTAATTCGCATCGACAGTGCCGCCCAGGATTTCTGCATCAGGAATGGTGTCGGCGACCTTACCATGGTAGAGGTCAGGGGCGAAAGCGATGAAGCCAGATGCAGCCAGCTGGTTACAGACTCCCTTGATGGTGTCGTTCAACCCCCACCAGGCATGCAGAACCAAGACGCCGGGTCCCGAGCCGGTGGGCGGGAGGGCAAGAAAGCCTTGAGGTTGAGGATGTGTCATATGGACTCCTTATCAAGTATGGGGTAGCGCTTCGGTAAGTATATTCAAAATCTGTTCAATGGTGATTAATTTATTATGCACGTTTCGTCCCCGAGTTAGTGCTGCGAAAGGAAGCTCGCAACATCCGAAATAAAAATTAAGCTCTCGGTCTCGATTTGGTCGGTCAAGGTATCCAGATCACCAAAATCCGGATGGGCAACCAGAACGGACTCCACAATTGAATCAACGCCTTGTGTAGATGGAACAAGGTGATATTTATCCCAACCGCTTTCAGTAATCAATTTCCAGTATTTTTGTTGGACCTGTTTGTTAGAGCCTGCCAACCAGGCTTCAAACCGGAATGCCTGATGGACAAAAACAATGGCAACTTTCAAGTTCCGCTGGTGCAATGCTTGGGGATAGAAGGAAAAATAGGTCATATCCATATAGCCAAAATAAATGCTGCCGGAGACGAAATAGTCAGGATATTTCTTTTGAAAATGAATGCGCAGCTGCATGATGTATTCCATCAATCCCTTATAGGCGATTTGAATTTCACCCTGCTCCAGCTGCTTGCGATATTCAATTATGGATTCGTAAAAAGTCGCCAAAATTGATCTCCTCCCCTGCATAATAAGAGCACTTATTTAAATGGTTATCGTTAGCAATACCTGGAGGGTATGCTAACGGTCGATATACCTGGCGGGTGGAACAATATTCACAGCTTGATGTGCCAACGCTCCTTCCGCCACCCAACCGGTAACGAATCCAAAATCAACATACCACCAATAGATGCCCTTTGCCAGCACACCATCCAAACCATTCATCTGGTCCACGATACTACCGTTGGAACCATTGGGAACGGCGGTAAAACTGGCGTAATTCGTGCCAGGACCTACGCGCACATCTGTATCAATGAGTGTGGTGACTGGATCAGCGGGTAAAAAGGCCTGCGAGTATTCACCCGGCTGCGTGACCACCATCAGCATCCCGTTTGCTATGGGTCGTTCAATACCGGCAGGTGAGCTGATGACATCATCCTCATTTACCACTCCAGGCTGTCCCATATTGCTGTTGCGCATGACGAATGGAATATAGGTCGAGTGGGTGGCCATGCAGGTGTAAATATTGCAAAATGTGTTATTTACTACTAATCCATTGATGACCATGGTCGAGGAACCACCCCCATCCTGGGCCACACCAGAGGTGGCACCCAATTGGTCACGGGTAAACAGGGCCAGCTCGTTAATGGTCATACCCACACTGTGCTGGATATCCCTGCCATCCACCACCACGAAAAATACATACTGGTCGTTAAAAGCGATGGCAGTACGCGGGTTGCGGTTGGTGGCACCGGGATCGTCGTTAAATTCACGGATTTGCCCGTTCTTCAGGTAAGGAAATGCACCCTGGATACTGGTGTAAGTCTTTGTCCAGTCGATAGGATCGTATCCTGGGCAGGAAGTGATTTCTTGTGAAACCCCTATTTCACTATCGATGGATACATTCGCCAACAGGGTTGCGGCGGCTTCCCCGGTGGCGGAGAGCACAATGGAATTAAACCGGATCACGCTGTTGCCTTCAGCGTTGCGTATCTGGCGCACAATTCCCCTGGCAGAATTGGGTGCAGGCAAGATCATGGTGGGACGCAACATCTCCACCAGTACCTCGACTCCTGAATTATCCGTACCGGTCCGGGTGTTGTATTGGGGGGTATAGATGACAAGCTCATCTGAGCCGCGGAGCCGGTTGACGCCGGAAATCTCCTGCTTATTGGTCGAAGGGTAGGTAATGAATTGCTTTTCAGCGATGTGATAAACACATTCACCGTATAATACGCTCCGGTCCAGCTTCCAGGCAAAGCCGCTCCAACCGCCCGAATTTTCATAACGCTTGGCATACCACCCCGACTGGATCTGCCCGCCTTGGGGGATATCTGTTCCAGGCACAATATAGGAGCCATTGATAGCGACGACTGCCTGGTTGCGCATTCCCCAAGTGGGAGGGTTGGCGTTACCACCCCAGTAATTAAGCGCCTGATCGTAGCGAGCATACATACCGCTGACCGTCTCTCGCCCCTCGGATAATTTCCCCTGGGCGATGGTGGTTTCGAGCGTCACCGTGGGGTTCGCTCTATCCATACGGACAACAAAGATGTTATTGGGGTCGGGCAGGCGGAATTTTTGATATTCGATGCCCGGAGCGATTTGCTCCCACGCCAGATCCTGTGCTGGAGATTGCGCCGAGACAGAACCGGTGACCACCAGGATGAGCACAAAAAACCAGAGAAAACTACGCCGTAATGCCATTTGAATCCGATCCGATTCTAAGACAACCTTTGTTGTAATTATTTAATAGATTGCAAGTTTAAATTATACTATGTTAGATTCGTTTGCAGACACATCACAGTAAGTTGATAAAGTACCAAATACGGCTGGGTTAGAATTAAAAGAATTCGTCTAAATTGAACCGGCGCAAGAGGTGATTATTGAATATAGATCGAAAATCATCCCTTCCGGTCGAATATCGGACCGGACAGGTCACGCCTTTATGTTTTTCGGAGAGTAATCTATAACAAGACTTTCAGGGCAGCCGTGACTTTTACTGCCAATCTTCCGCGTTATAGGCGGGAAGCTCACAGCGCAGAGGAGTATCTTCACGCAGACCCAGTGCATAGCCAGCCTGCATCAGCTGGTGGATCTCACTGGTGCCTTCATAAATGATAGCGCCGCGTGAATTGCGCAGGAAGCGCTCGACGTCATACTCGTCGCTATACCCGTATGCCCCATGGATCTGGATAGCTTCGGAGGCGGCAGTGAATGATTCGTCGGTGGCAAACCACTTGGCCAATGAAGTTTCGCGGGTGTTGCGCAAACCCTGGTTTTTCATCCAGCCGGCGCGCAGGTAGAGCAAGCGGGCCATTTCATAGGACTGCACCATGCGAGCGATCTTCTGCTGCACGAGCTGGTATTTGGCGATTTCCTTGCCGAAGGCTTTGCGCTCCTTGGCATATTTGATGCTTGCCTCCAGGCTGGCGCGGATCAGCCCGGTGGCACCTGAAGCAACGGTGTAACGACCATTATCCAGGCAAGACATGGCGATCTTAAATCCTTCGCCTTCCTCACCCAATAGATGGTCAGCTGGCACCCGGACGTCTTGAAAGTTGACCCACCCGGTAGAGCCGGCACGCATACCCAATTTACCGTGCAGATCGCCGGTGGTCACACCAGGACGGTCAAGCTCGACTATGAAGGCGGATAAACCAGCATGAGGGTCACCCTTGTTTTTATCGGTGCGACCCACCCACAGGCAGTGATGGGCTTTGGTCGCCAGCGAAATCCACATCTTCTCTCCGTTCAAGACGAATTCGTCTCCCTCCCGGCGGGCTGTGCTGACTAAAGCGGCTACATCGGAGCCAGCCCCGGGTTCGGTCAAGCCAAAACAAGCAATTTTCTCGCCCCTGGCCTGGGGGACCAAAAAACGCTGCTTCTGCTCTTCTGTGCCCCACTGGAGCAATCCCAGGCTGTTCAACCCGATGTGTACCGATAGAATCACCCGCAGGGTGCTGTCGACTGCCTCCAGCTCCTCACAGGCTAATCCAAGTGCGATGTAATCCATCCCCTGACCCCCATAGCGGACAGGCAGGCAGATGCCCAGGATGCCTAACTTACCCATGCGAGGCAGGATAAAAGGCGCCATCTCCTGTGCACGGTCGAACTCCTTGATCACAGGAGCAACTTCTTTTTGGGCGAAATCCTTGACCATTTGTTGAACCATCCGATGTTCACCCGTCAACGCAAAATCCATAAACTTCCTCCGGAAAAAGTGAGATGGCTACATTATAAAGCATGCTGGATTTATCGGTAACAACGCCGCAATGCTTTTGCACTATAATCAATCCTGGTGAAGACAGATCCCCGTTTGTCCATATATCTCCGAATTGCATCGGTAAGCATCTTGATGGTATTACTGGGACTTAGCCCAGCTCCACACGCCATCAACACAATACTAAAGAATGCCCAGGGCGCGGTTGACTCAGGAGATTGGTCAAGCGCGTCCACCTACCTGGCCAAGGCAGCCGAATATTACCCCTGGCGGGTCGAAATCACGAAAAAAGCCGCACAATATGCTCTTGAGGCGGGAGATTCCAAGGAGGCGATCCAATACCTGGAACGCCTAGAAGTTTTCAGCCAGCTCAATACAGAAGACCTGATCTTGTTGGGGGATGCCTACTACCAGAGCGGTAATAGCTCAGATGCTGAGGCTATCTGGCAGGAGGTTGCCAACCAAAGAGATTCGACCGAAGCCACCCAGCGTCTGGCTGACATGTACCTGGAGCGAAAAGATTTTTCTTCCGCAGTCAGCCAGATGCAAAAGCTACTGTCGCTTAACCCGTCGGACATCCGACTGTACTACCAGATTGGCATGCTCTACTCAGTCACAGACCCGCTCAAAGCGCTGCCATTTTTGGCCCAAACGGAGGAACTCGATCCCGCGAATGCATCCAATGCGAGGGAATTACACGACAAAATCCGCACGGCAAACCTGTTTGATCAACCAGCTTACACCATGGTGGCGTCTGGACGACAGCTGGCGAACATGGGTGAGTGGACATTTGCGGCAGAAGCATTCAAGCGTGCAACGGAGCTGAACCCTGGGTATGCAGACGCCTGGGCATTCCTGGGCGAGGCAAGGCAACAAATCGCGATGAAGGAAACCGGTTCAACATCAAAAGCAGGGTTCATCGAATTAATGCAGGCGCTTCAGGTGGACAGTAAATCCGTACTCGCCATTACCTTCATGGGGTTATTTTGGGAGCGCCAGCAGGATTATTCGGTGGCTGCATCCTACCTGGAACAGGCGATTGCCATCAGCCCGGATGACCCCTATCTATATACGGAGCTGGGAAATATTTTATCCAAGGGGGGTGACCTACCTGCAGCCCAATCTGCATATGAAGCTGCGATCAAGATTGCTCCGCGGGAACCATTGTTCCACCGCCTACTGGCAGAATATGCACTGGAAAACCAAATCCAAACCCGCGAGCTGGCTCTCCCGGCTGCCCGACAGGCAGTCATGCTTAACCCACATGACCCTGCCTCGCTGGACTTGATGGCTAAAGTGATGCTTGAGCTAAAGGATTATCATTCGGCCGAGAATTATGCTCGGGAAGCCTTGAGCTCCGACCCGGGTTACACACCTGCGTACCTTCATCTTGGAACAGCATATCTCTATCTCAATGAGCCCAAGCTTGCCCTGCAATGGCTTGACAAGGCAAGGAAGCTTGAACCGGATTCCTGGGTAGGTATTCAGGCAGTCTAGAATGATCGATTTTTACTTCCGGTAGAGGAATATGATGGAAAGCGATGCCATTGAAGCCTACGGCAGGTTGCACCTGCTTCTCAGTCAATGGTACAATCCACCCCACAATAAAAACTTCAGGAGCTGTGTAATGAAATTTCTTACCCGTCTCTGTTTCATCCTCGTTTTTGGATTGGCGATCTCTGCCTGTGCCAGCAAGAGCAAAGCGCTGTTCTCGGATGATTTTTCGAGCACCAGCAATAATTGGGATTCAGCGTCGGACACAAATATGACGACCGATTACTACAACAGTGCCTACCGAATCCTGGTGAACGTAGCTAATTATGATGCCTGGTCAAACCCTGATGAATTAAGCTTTATAGACACCAGGATCGAAGTGGACGCCACTAAAAATGGCGGACCTGACACCAACGATTTCGGAGTTATCTGCCGCTACAAGGGTTTAGACGGTTATTATTATGGGATTATCAGCAGCGATGGGTATTACGGGATCTATAAGAAGACCGCTGACGGTGGGAAGCAGCTCGGTCAAGGTGGTGAGCAGTTCAGCGACAAAATCTTAACGGGTTCAGCAACCAACCACATTCGATTTGACTGTGTTGGTTCCACTCTCACTCTGTATGTGAACGGCACCCAGATCGACCAACAAACCGATCCGGCTTATAAAGACGGCAACGCAGGTCTTATTGCTGGCACCTATACTGAAACCGGTACAGATATTTTGTTTGATAATTTTTTTGTGTATAAACCATAATCTGAAGGTGCTGTAAATGACAGGGATCAACATCAGCATCCGATTTGCCCAGAGGACTCATTCAAGGATTTCATTGGATCAGCCTACTTGAGGAGACGATACGAAGAAATTTTTGCGCCTTGCATTCGTAATTCTCCTGTTGGGCTTCACCAGCCTGGCGTGCTCGAATGCCGGGACGAAGACCGATACGGTTACGGTTTTATTCTCAGATGATTTTTCCAACGCCAGCAAAGACTGGGACCAGATCTCAGACAGCTCAGGTTCAACCGATTATTACAACGAAGCCTACCGAATCATCGTGAACGCAACTAACTACAGCGCATGGGCTAACCCCGGAAACGAGAGCTTTGTTGACACACGTATTGAAGTGGAAGCGGTTAAAAACGGAGGACCCGACGATAACGTGTTTGGTATTATTTGCAGGTATACGGATGCGAACCAGTTTTATTACGGCGTCGTCAGCAGCGATGGATTTTATGGAATTATGAAAATGAGCAGCTCGGGCGCACAGCCAATCGGCAGGGACAACATGCTCGAAAGCGAGCGAATTACACAGGGAGCAGCTAGCAACCATATCCGGTTTGATTGCGTTGGATCGACCCTCACCCTTTATGTAAATGGCTTCCAGCTCGACCGACAGAACGATAGCGAATATGCTACCGGCAATGTGGGCTTGCTCGCTGGGACATTTGCGACGACGGGTACCGACATCCTGTTCGATAACTTTTTCGTCTATAAACCTGTGGCTGACGTGCAGTAAAATAATTTCCATCCCCACCAGAACTATTGACATGTTAGCATTTATTGAAATCTCCGTACTATCTTTGCTTTCGTTCCAGTTTAGTATTTTCCACATGAGGAATGGCTGATAAACCGATGAAGGTCTACCTGGATATGGTCGGTTGCCGCTTGAACCAAAGCGAAATTGAGACCTACGCACGGCAATTCCGCACCGCCGGTCACACGCTGACCTCCGATAAGGATGCTGCTGACCTGGTTGTCATCAATACCTGCACTGTTACTGCGGCGGCGGCAGCTGATTCGCGGCAAAAAATTCGCCAGGCTGCCCGGGCAGGTGCCACCCAAATCATCGTTACCGGCTGCCTGGCGACACTCTCCCCCGAGGAGACGGCCTCGCTTCCAGGAGTAACCCGGTTGATCGAAAACCATAACAAAGATCACCTGGTTCCCATCGTATTGAATCTCCCCATTTCATCACTCGAGCATACATCCCTTCGCCGAGAGCCGATCCCAGGAACACGCCTGCGCACACGTGCATTTATCAAAGTACAGGATGGATGCGACAACCACTGTACTTACTGCATCACCGCACTTGCCCGAGGAGCTGGAAAAAGCCGGTCAATCGAAGCGGTGCTGATGGATATCCGCTCAGCCCTGGAGGGTGGCAGCCAGGAGATTGTCCTCACTGGAGTCCACCTGGGATCGTGGGGAGATGATTTCACGCCTCCCAAGTCACTAGAGGATTTGGTCATTGCGATCCTGACGGACACAGAAACCCCCAGGCTTCACCTTTCCTCGCTGGAACCCTGGGATATTGAGGCCAGTTTCTTTGAGTTGTGGCGCGATCCACGCCTATGCCGCCACCTCCATCTGCCGCTGCAGTCAGGCTGCGGGGCGACACTACGGCGTATGGGGCGCAAGATTTCGCCCCAGGCATATGCAGAGCTGGTCGGTGAGGCACGCAGCGCCATCCCTGATGTAGCGATCACCACGGATATCATTACCGGTTTCCCTGGTGAAACAGAAGCTGAGTTTTCGGAAAGCATCGAATTTGTCAGGGAGCTGAACTTCGCCAACGGGCATGTGTTTACCTTCTCCGCAAGACCCGGTACAGCTGCAATGGATTTACCGGAAAAGGTGCCAGCCACAATTTCCAAGCAGCGAAATGCCATGATGCGCCAGGTGTTCAAGGCAAGCGCTGCCGAATACAATGAAAGGCACGTGGGTCAAAATTTAAGTGTACTGTGGGAAAAGGTCACCCCTATTGGGAAGGATCAATGGCAGCTGAGCGGTCTATCAGATAATTATCTGCGGGTCAAGACAGTCCATTCCTCCCCATGCTATAACCAAATCATGACTGTACACATAAACAGGGAAGAACCGGCTGGGTTAACCGGTGAGATCACTTCAGGACTCTTTCCGGATTCAGCCAATTAAGTTACGATATAATCTATAAAAATCTCCAACCCATGCGGGTTATCGGAAGAAGTACTTAACCATGAGCTTAAAATCTACCCTCCAATCTGATTTAAAAGACGCCATGCGCAGCGGTGATGAAACCCGCAAAAGCACAATCCGCATGGCATTAACGGCAATCCAGCTGGCTGAGATTGAAAAGGGTGGAGATCTGAGCGAGGCGGAAGACCTGACGATCATCCTGAAAGAGATAAAATCCCGTAGAGAGACCATTGCCGATGCAGAGAGAGCGAAGCGCCCTGATTTAATCCCCCCCGCTGAAGAAGAAATCAAGGTGCTACAAGCCTATTTACCACCACCGTTATCCCCAGAAGAATTAGATCAGATGGCAAGAGAAGCCGTTAACGAAGCAGGAGCCACAACGATTAAAGATATGCGCCAGGTGATGGCAATCCTGCTCCCTCGATTACAAGCCCGGGCAACCGGCGAACAGGCGAGCCAGGCAGTGCGAAAGCTGTTACAGTAAAAAGTGCCAGTCATAAAATTTACCCGGCGTACATTTTTCCTGGGATTGATATTCCTGCTATTTTGTGGGTTTATCCTGCTGGCTTTATTGATTCCGATACTGCAGGATTTATCAGAACCTCCTCTTCGAATTGGTGACGTCGCTCCATACGATATCCATGCGCCCAGTGATCTCACATACCCGAGTCAAATCCTCACCGCCCGCCAGCAAGATACCGCGGCGGGTGATATACCATTAGTTTATTCTCGAGCTGATACCAGCATTGCCAGGCAGCAACTTGAACAGCTGCGTAACACATTAGCTTACATAGATAGTGTGCGGGCAGATAGTTTCGCCACCCAGGAACAAAAGATCAGCGACCTGGCTGCCCTAGAATTTGCTCAGCTCAGCCGCGATACCATCATTGATATCCTCTCACTCAGCTCCTCTCGCTGGTTGGGAGTCTCACAAGAAGCCACCACCGTCCTCGACCAGGTGATGCGTGAACCGATCCGTGAAAACCAGCTTATCGCGATATACCAGAGAATTCCCTCGCTAATCAGCCTGTCATTTGCTGAAGATCAATCGGCAATTATCACGGCATTAGTCCAGGCATTTGTTGTCCCCAACAGCCTGTATGATGGACAGGCAACAGAGGCTGCCAGGCAGCAGGCACGCAGCAGCGTTTTACCCATCACACACTCGTTCATGACGAACGAAATCATTATCCAGGGCGGTAAGGTGATCACGCCTACCGACTACGAAGCGCTGCAACAGTTCGGTCTTTCACAGCCGAATAACCGCTGGCAGGATATCGTCAGTGCCTTGGGGCTGACATTAATCACTGCAACCATATTCATCATGTACTACCGCCGAAACCAGGAACTTTTCTCCGGCAGCCTGGGAATCCGAAAACTGACCCTACTGATCACCCTCTTCCTGCTATTCCTGGTCATTGCGCGATATCTTGATCCCAGGACATGCAGTAATCCCCTATGTATACCCGGTGATGGGGTATGCATTGATCATCTCAACGTTGTTTTCGGCTGACCTGGCGTTGATCACTGTCATACCACTGGCATACCTGATTCCGATTGGACTGCCGGACGCCCAGGTGCTGACGATTTATTACCTGGTGGGGAGTATGTTTGGGGTGTTTGTGCTGCGAAAAGCCCAAAGGTTGACTTCATTCTTTTGGGCAGGTGCTGCCATCGCGGTCTCGGGCGGTATTGTAGCCGTTGCTTATCGCATCACTCAACCTACGGCGGACTGGATCGGTATAGCTACACTGGCACTCGCATCGATCATCAACGGAATCGCGTCGGCAAGTATCGGCTTGATTTTCCATTATTTCCTGTCTCCACTTATAGGCAAGACTTCTCATTTGCAGCTGATCGAGCTCTCACGCCCGGATAACCCACTGCAGCAGCTGCTGCTGAGAAATGCCCCCGGCACCTATCAACACAGCCTAGTGCTGGCTAATTTGGTTGAACAGGCTGCTGAAACCATCGGTGCAGATGCAACACTTTCGCGGGTGGGTGCCTTGTACCATGATATCGGAAAACTGCTCAATCCATTCTTCTTCATCGAGAATCAGCCACCTGGAAATATTAATCCGCATAATGACCTGGACCCTGAAACGAGTGCTGCCACCATCATCAGGCACATCCCCGATGGAGTTGAATTGGGACATAAATACCGTTTACCCAAACAGCTGCTCGACTTCATCTCCCAGCATCACGGCACAACCATTACCCGCTACCAATACTCCCGGGCATTGGAGCTCGCCGGGATGAATAAAGAGGCAGTGGATATTGATAAATTTCGCTATCCCGGGCCACGACCATCCAACCGCGAGATTGCCCTGCTCATGCTGGCAGATACCAGTGAAGCCCGAATGAGAGCTGAAAAACCCAAGGATGAGGATGAGCTGCATGAATTGATCAAAAGCGTTGTCAAGGATAAGCTTGAGCTGGGAGAATTGGATGAAACCCAGCTGACGTTAAAGGATCTGGAGGATATTATCGATTCCTTCACTTCTACTTTACGAGGTGTCTACCATCCCCGCATCCAGTATCCCAAGTCGGAGCTTGATGTCAAGACCCGTCCAGTAGCATATCGAATCCCAGATGGAGATACGCCACCGGCATCCCCTAACCTGGAAGCCACACCGACCAACGAAGAAACCTGATCACTTTTTAGTTTAATCCATGGTCACAATTCAGGTAAAACGTGCAGTCAAACTCCCGATGGATAAATCCACCCTACTCGAGGCTGCACGTATCACGCTTGAATCAACTGGCTCGAATGAAAACTCTGATGTGAGTATCGTGATCGGAAATGACCGCCTGCTTCACCGATTAAATCTAAAATATCGCCAAATGGATGCGCCAACGGATGTGCTTTCTTTTCCATCCGGTGAAGTCGATCCAGATACATCGAGCCTGTATCTCGGAGATGTGGTAGTTTCGCTGCCACGGGCTCAGGAGCAGGCCTCTGCCGAAGGTCATCCAATCAAGGAGGAATTACAATTATTGGTAGTCCATGGCATCCTGCACCTCTTAGGATATGACCACGAGGAAAGCAAGGATAAGAAGAGGATGCGGGTCATACAAGATCGAATCTTGAAGAAGCTCGGTTTGGCCTTAACCAGCCCGATGTGACCATGGCTAACCAGGAACCAGGTTTTTTTCGCTCACGGGTTAGAGCATTCGGTTATGCCTTTTCAGGCTGGTGGTTCGTCATCCGGACGCAGCGAAACGCCTGGGTCCACATGGTGGTTAGCGTTGCCGTGATCCTGATGTCTTTCCTCCTGCACATCACCACCACCAGCTGGGCATTAATCATTCTCGCCATTGCCATGGTGTGGATCGCAGAATTCCTCAACACTGCATTGGAAGCAGTGGTCGATTTAGCCAGCAATCACCAACAACATGACCTTGCCAGGCTGGGAAAGGATGTTGGTGCTGCGGCAGTATTAATTGCGGCAATCGCAAGTGTCTTGATTGGTCTGCTGGTGCTGGGTCCACCGTTATGGGCAGCAATTCAATCTCTATTCTAAGCGTCCTGTAATAAATTTCTCCAGAAATTTCGCCAAAGCTAATTATAATTAATAAAAGAAATCGGAGCAGCTTATGTCGAACTCTTTCCGCTTTGGTACTGTAGGTTCACCCCTATCCACACCTAAAAAACCCGGTGGTAGTGTTGGTGCCATCCTGCGCATGAAAGAAATAGGCTTGAATGCCTTGGAACTCGGCTGGGTGAGGGCTGTGCGCGTGACAGAGGAAACCTGTGCCGCAATCCAGGCGTGTGCAAGCGAGCAGGATGTTAAAATCAGCATCCATGCGCCTTACTTCATCAACTTAAATGCGACCGACGAAGAATGGATTAACTCGCGCAAGCGCTTGATGGATGCGGCGAAGTATGGGAACCTGGCAGGGGCGACCGACATCATCTTTCACCCGGGTTCCTACTTTGGTAATCCTCCAGCAGATGTTTTACCTGTCGTAATAAGTCGCTTACAAGGATGCCAGGAAGAGCTCAAATCAGCCGGTAATCCGGTTACCCTGCGCCCCGAAACCATGGGAAAATCAGCCATGCTCGGCTCGCTCGAGGATACCCTGGCGATGGCTAAAGCCTTACCAGGGGTAGAGCCGTGTATTGATTTCGCTCACCTGCATGCCCGTCCAGGGGATGGTTCAGTCAATACCTATGATGAGTTTTCCCATATCCTTGAGCTGTATGGAAATGCTTTAGGTGAACGGGCGCTAACCCGTTTGCACATTCACCTATCAGGCATCCAATATGGAGAAAAGGGTGAGAAAGAACATCTACCACTCAAAGAATCTGACCTGAACCTGGCTGGCTTATTCAAAGCACTGGCAGCATTCCAGTGCCAGGGAAGGATATTGTGTGAAAGCCCGATCATGGAAGACGATGCTTTTTATATGAAAACGCTGTGGGGTGAAAAATAAAGCTGCCATCTGAGATAGCAGCTTAAAGAATACAGTTGTTCGGATTGCGTATCGTAATTACTCACCCATCCCCCCTTTGTCCCCCCTTCCCAAATTTATGGGAAGGGGGGAAAGAGGCGGTAAAATAGGTGTCCGCAGGTGGTTTTCCTGCGGACACCTATTTTGCGTATACGATCCGTTGAAATATTTGCAGGGATGTAAAATACGTAAATAAGTAAGAAGATATTTATGTTAATGCCACCTTCATTACCACTCGAGCTTTACGGTGAGTAGTTACTGCGTATCAGCGTACTTGTGAAAAATAGATGATCACCAAGTTTTTCTGGCAATCGTCGTAGGTGTCAAAATAGATCCGGCCAGATAACGGAAGGTTTTGGGGATCCAACAACTGGATCCACAATGAGCCACTGGATGCGACCAAGCTATTCGCAAGGGTGAATTCGAAACCACCTTGACCGTATTGCGGGGCTAACCCAGTCATGACCAAATTATCAATGCTATCCACCCCGGGCATAGAACCACCCAATTGAACGAATAATCCTTTCAGTGCCTCACCATTCAGGCTAACTGCCTGCCCCGCCACACCCGACCAATCACATGCGGCTGTTTGGTGGAAATCAGAGGCGGCGATTGCAGATGGACTGCCTTGCTGGAGCTCAAATGCATAATCCTTGGAAGCTTCGGCTACAACCGGTTCGACCTTGGTTGGGTTTTCAACCAGGTTGCCTGGAGGGATAGGTGTTATGGATGGAACAGGGGTTTCAGTTACCTGTATTGGGGGGTTCGTCGGAGTCCACGAAGGTACCAGGGTAAAGCGAGGTGTCACTGAGGGTGTCAGTGTATACAAGGCAGGATTTAACGTCGGTGGTGGAAAGGGATTCAAACTGCTGTTTGGATTTAGAAATATCAGGATGAAGTATGAAAGAACGCAAAATAAGGCTATCAATATTAATATAGTTAATATATTCCATACCCGTGCAGCGGGCTTTTTCTGTCGTGGAGGATTTTTTACATCTGAAACTTCATTTAAATCCATGACTCATCTCCCCATCCAAAGATGGTTATGGCAGAAATAATTGGATTTCGCTTTGTGTTCTACGTTCACTTAGCCAATCTTGAACAGCATTTACCTGCAATACCCTTCTCGCATCAGGTTGAAGCTGATGTTCAGGGTCTCGCTCGAGAAGATACAGGATGTGATATCCAATATCGGTTTTAATTACCTGACTGTATTGTCCTGCCTGCAGCCCAAACGCGGCTTCTTCGATGGCAGGCTGCTTGAGATATCCCCGAGGGAACCATCCCAAATCTCCCTGGGTCAGAGGATCGAAGATGGAGGCGACTTCCAGGAAATCCTTCCCCGATTGAAGCGATGAATACACCTCGTCAGCCTCTGCCTGCGTAGGCACCAGGATCTGCAATACATGGACCTCATCAGCAGTCTCAGGCACTGCGGCGATGAGCTGGTTTTGCATCCAGGTGGCAGCGATGGACCGTTTTAAAGCCAATTTGAAAGACTCATCGTTGTAGCCGTTTTCAGCTTGCCAGTCTATCAATGCTTGGTCTCCTCCGAGCTTACTTTCGAGGGCGGTTATTCTTGATTGGAGCAGGGATTCGTCTACACTATAACCATTTTCAGCTGCAGCTTGAGCTAACAAGGTTTGATCGATGAGCTCATCCATGACAACTGTATTTGTATCGGTTGCCAGATTCGTGCCAGTTATGGTGGTTGATTCCTGGTATCGAGTGACCTCAGCTTGAAATTCATCCAAGCGGATCCCCTCTCCATTAACTATTGCGGCTAATGGGACAGGAGTAGCTGTTGGAGGCAACGGCGTTGCAGATGGCTGCGGCGTGATGGTTGCAGTCGCTGTATTTTTCAATGGTTCTTCGGTGGCGGTTGGCAACGGGCTTGCTTGATTACACGATGATAACAGTACAGGGAGTATACAAATACCAAAAATTAATATAACCAGTTGGCGGAGGCTCATTGGACAGATTATACCCGTAAATGGATGATTGTCTCTCGTAATGGAAATAAAAGATGCATTTCCAAACCAATCTTACACCTTTTTCTGCGATAGGATCGTAGAAGTCTGACAATATAATACAGATCAGACAGAGGTCAAAAATCCCTTATGTGCAATGATCATCAAAGGTCTGAAAATTAATTTGACGTCATATTGGAAATTGCCAAGCAACACGAAGAACGCTGGCAACCTGCAATGACAGGAGGCTTTAATAATTGTCACAGGTATTTTTCAAAAGTAAGAAACACTCGGGTTCGGACAAAAGTTCGGAAATTACATCTTTTCGGCTAATTTATAGGGTATACACCTTGAAAAAACAGCAAATTGGAGATTGCCACAGCATAAGAAGAACACGTGCGCTGCTGATGACGAGTAATTACTCACTAAAATCGAGGGAAAAGGTTGATGGTTAGTATTGACAGTAGAAGATAACTCCCCGAAACCCAGCGGGGATAAACGCGATCATAAAAAGGAATATGTTGGATTTCTACAGTATCTGGACATTGCCTGATTGAGATATTTTGGAACAGGAAGATTGCTTCAAGACCAGAAGAGCACTGGTCTTTTCCCCGAAATAAAGCGGGGATACTCCCCCAAGATCAGGGGGGATTCCGCAATGACAATTCGGTGATCCGATTTAGAAATTCAATATATGACGATCCGTATGGATGAAGCAGTGAGTAATAACAATGATGAGATTTTTTTATTATTGTCCGATGTTTTGTCCGAAGGTTAGAGAAACGGTCTTGACAGAAAATCACAATTGTCGATAATAGGGAGAACAAGAATAAAGGCTTAGAAAGAGGAAAGTAGCTGGATCGGAACCAACAGGGAAGTGTTGGGCAGAGACTGAGACCCCACCGGGTAATGTTCCAGCGAAGTTCCCTCCGGAGCCGTCTGCGTGAATGGGATACCTGCTAGTAGCGCGGAACGCAGCCCAGGCGTTATTTTGGGAGCCGATCGCCAAAAGGTCGTCGGAAGAAGTGGGTCGCAGCTGCGACCAATAAGGGTGGTACCGCGGGAAACGCCTCCCGTCCCTTATCGGGGCGGGATTTTAATTAATAGGAGGTGACCATGTTAGCAGAATTAAACCGGATTGAGCAGCACGCACTCAAAGCTTTGGAGGCCACCCAGGATGAAACCAGCCTGGAACTCTGGCGGGTAGCTTACCTGGGTCGGTCTGCACCATTAATGCCCATCTTCGACCAGCTGGGAAAACTCTCCAAGGAGGAAAGACCAGCCGTCGGAAGGCGTGCAAATGAGGTGAAACAAGTCTTGGAAGCTGCGTACTCAGCCCGGCTGAAAGCTTTACGCCAATCAAGCCTGCAACACTCGCTGCAGTCAGCGCGTCTGGATGTTACCCTTCCCGGGCGAGATTTCCCGATCGGGCGGCTCCATCCTGCCACCATCTCGATGCGCAGAGTAATACGCGCCTTCGCCGATATGGGGTTCCAAGTTTACCGCTCTCCGGAAGCAGAAACGGATGATTATAACTTTAGTCTGCTTAATATGCCTCCAAACCACCCGGCGCGGGATATGTATGACACGTTCTATACCAGCATGCCCAACATCTCTCTACGTCCGCATACCTCTCCGGGCCAGATCCATGTGATGCGGCAATATGCGCCAGAACCCATCCGGGCGATCCTGCCAGGGATGTGCTACCGGTATGAACAGATAAACGCACGCCATGAAACCCAGTTTTATCAGCTCGAAGTGCTCGCAGTGGGTATTAACATCACCCTCGGTGACCTGAAAGGTACCCTGGGCGATTTAGCTCACCGCCTGTTTGGCCAAAATATCCGCACCCGGTTCAGAGCGTCCTACTTCCCATTTACCGAACCGAGTGCTGAGTTTGACTTTGAATGCCTCATATGCAGTGGTAAAGGATGCCCGGTCTGCAGCTGGTCTGGCTGGCTAGAGATTGGAGGCTGCGGTATGGTGCACCCGACGGTGCTGCAAAATGGAGGCTATAATCCGGAAATTTTTTCGGGCTTCGCCGCTGGTTTGGGTATGGAACGGATGATGATGCTGAAACACCGCATCGAAGATATACGCAATTTCTGGGCGAATGATATGCGCTTTTTGGAGCAGTTCTAAGTAGTAGGCGATCAGGGATCAGGCAATAAGGTATCAGGTAATAAGGTAACAGGTGATAAGGTATCAGGTAATTAGGTAACAGGTAATCAGGATTTGATGATAATTCGAAAGAAGATGCTCGTGGTGATTTATGACTGAAGACAAAGGATTGGAATCATTACAAGTATGGCAGAGGGCGATGAGCTTTGCGATAAAGATTCAAGCTGATGTCATGCCATTTTTACCGCCTGAAGAAAAATGGGCATTGGCGCAACAATTACGCCGCGCAGTTCAGAGCATTCCTGGAAATATTGCCGAAGGATACGGACGATATTACTATCAGGAAAGCATCCGATTCTGCTATATTGCCCGAGGTTCACTCGAAGAATCGTATACGTACCTAACTCTTGCTAATAAACTCGGATATCTGCCCGAAGAAACCTTTCCTTCTATTATTAATGAGATTATTGAAATACGCCGTATGCTAAACGGATATATTACCTTTCTTAAGAAAAGTAAACGTGGTGAAAATGAGCCTGGAAGTATCCATTTGGTCAAAGAAGATTCTATTGAGTATTTCATTGACCCGACTCTAGATGATTCGACGACTTAAATTCCTGATTACCTAAGTGCCTGATTGACTAAGTGACTAATTACCTGATGACAAAATTGTTTTTTTCTAATATATCGGAGGAATCAATATGCTCGTTCCCATTTCATGGTTAAAAGATTTCGTTGATGTTACCATCCCACTCCCCGAGCTTGCCCGGCGTCTGACCATGGCAGGATTGGAAGTGGAGCACGTGACTTATATTGGTCTTCCACTGCCACAAGCAGATTCCTCCGGGCAAGAGCCTGCAACCGATACTGCCGTAGTCAACAGCTCAGGCTTAGCCTGGGAGGCGGACAAAATCGTTACCGCTTCGGTGTCAGAGGTCATGCCACACCCCAATGCCGACCGATTAGTATTATGTAAGCTGTACGACGGTGATCGAGAACATATCGTGCTCACCGGAGCACCCAACTTATATCCATACAAAGGGTTGGGAATGCTCCCCAAACCCCTCAAAGTGGCTTACGCCCGGCAAGGAGCCCGTATCTATGATGGTCATCAGCCCGGACAGGTACTGACCACCCTCAAACCAGCAAAAATCCGCGGGATTGAATCGTATTCGATGATTTGTTCTGAGAAAGAGCTCGGCATCTCGGAGGACCACGAAGGGGTGATCATCCTGGACGACGATGCACCCGTGGGGGTGCCATTAGCGGACTATCTGGGGGATGCTGTTTTGGACATTAAAATCCTACCCAATATTTCCCGGGCTGCCAATATTCTGGGAGTTGCGCGGGAGGTAGCAGCACTGACCGGGGTACCTTTGCACATCCCTGAAGGTTTTTATGATGGTCCGGCTGAGGGACCCGCTATCACTGGAAAAGCCGCGATTGAGATCTCCAATCCGGAGCTGAACCCACGCTTCGTGCTTGGTTTGATACAAAATGTAAGCATCCGACATAGCCCTTATTGGATGCAGCTCAGGCTAAAGCTGGCAGGGATGCGCCCGATCAACAATATCGTGGATGTCACCAATTATGCCATGCTCGAAGTGGGTGAGCCGCTACATGCCTTCGATTATGACGTGCTGGTGCAGCGCGCTGGAGGGATTTCACCCACCATCATCACACGCACTGCCCAAACAAATGAACGCCTGACTACATTGGATGGTGTTGACCGCCCCCTCAATCCATTCACCGTCCTGGTATGCGATACGGCTGGTTCCCTATCCATCGCCGGGGTGATGGGCGGAGCCGAATCGGAGGTGTTCGAAGCAACAGCAAATCTCAATGATAACCCGGGTGAACCACAGGGCGACGAGCCAGCTGCGCGCACGAAAAGCACTACCAGCATCCTGCTCGAAGGGGCGGCATGGAATAACATCAATATCCGCAAGACCGTGGCTGCTCAAAGGCTCCAATCTGAGGCGGCATTCCGTTTTTCGCGCGGCGTTCACCCAGCCATGGCGGAACGGGGAGTACGGCGAGGATTAAAACTAATGCACCAGCTGGCTGGTGGGGTGGTCTACCAGGGATTAGTTGACAATTATCCTCTTCACCCAAATGATCCGGTAAATGAAATTACTCCCGATGAAGTTGAGCGGGTGTTGGGAATCAAGCTCAGTGTACACGAGATCATCAAGATCTTGCAAAGCCTGGAGTTCAAGTGTGAGCTGGTTACCGACCAGCCTGCGCAGGTGATTATCCGCGCTTACTCGCCCGACCATCGTTTGGATATTAACCAGGAACTGGTTGGTAAGGCTGATCTTTTGGAGGAGATAGCCCGCGTCTATGGTTATGACCGCATCCCTGAGACCCGCCTGACTTCAGAACTACCGCCCCAACGGAGCAATCCAACCCTTGAGGGAGAGGAACGCATCATCGACCGCCTGGTCGATTTGGGTCTGCAGGAAATTATCAGTCACCGCCAGACCACGCCCGAGAGGGAAGCACGGCGTCTTGCTCCGGGAACACCGCCGGATGACCAACCTTACCTGCGCATCATCAATCCAATCGCCTCCGACCGGGTGGTCATGCGGCACAGTGTGCTCAACAGCGTGTTTGAAGCCGTGGAACGGAACGCGCGCATCCGCCAACACATCGCTTTCTTTGAAGTTGGACCAATCTTTATGGCTTCGGAGGCGGGAGAACGTCCTGATGAACTGCATCGCCTGGCAATCGTACTCACCGGTGTGCGTTCACTGCCAGGCTGGCAAAAACAATCCGAGGGCGTGATGGATTTTTATGACCTTAAAGGGATCATTACAGGATTGATGGAGGGGCTACACATCGATTTCGAGGTTGAACCGGCTGATCACCCAACTTTTCATCCTGGTAAGACTGCACACATCAAAGTTGGGGAGCAACAAATCGGTGTGTTCGGGGAGGTACACCCCCTGGTGCATGAAAAATACGATTTCTCACCGAATCCGGTGGTTGCGGCTGATATTAACCTGGACCTGCTCATCAGTCTGGTGCCAGAGCGATATGATATGCAGCCAGTGCCTGCGTTCCCGCCCGTGCTAGAAGACCTGGCATTGGTAGTCGATGAAGAGCTACCTGCAGGGCGGGTAGCCGAGGTAATCAAGCAGGCAGCAGGTAAAATCGTCTCGAATATCACCTTGTTCGATGTTTACCGCAGTGAGCAGATCGGCAAGGGGAAGAAGAGTCTCGCATATTCGCTTAACTACCAGTCAACTGAAAAAACCCTGACCGATAATGATGTCGCCCAGATCCGCCAGCGTATCATCCGCAGGTTGGACCAGGAGCTGGGAGCAAAATTACGCGCATGAGCGGGTGCAACTTTCACTAAAGAAGTTCGTAGATTATATTAACTTGCACGCTGGGTTAGTATACCGTATACTTAATTAATCCAATACCCATTATGAATCAAGGAGGTTAAAATGCGCGACCGAACTCTTGGCGTCATCTTCACAATACTCGTAATATTCTTATTTGGTATCCCTGGTGTAGCGTGTATGTGCCTTGGGCTATCCGGTTTCCTATTCTCAGGTGGACTCAATAGTCAAGGTATTTCATACGGCTGGACGACTGCCTTTGGGGCTACCGGATTATGTATTGGTTTCTTCCTGGTGCTCATCACAATTGTGATCAGTTATCTATTACTGCACAGAAAACCAGAACCCCTGCCAGTAAAAGCGGTGGAACCCATCCCGTCACAAAGCACAGATAAGCCTGCCCCACCCACAAACCCGGACGAACCTCTTCCACCTACAATTTAATTTTATTCAACCTGAATCCAGAGCTGACCCTCAGCTCTGGATTTGTATTTAATCGCTGGTCCAACAGTAGATAATTTTAGATCTCTTCCAGTCTGATTCAGACCGCTTGCACATGGGGGTGCAAACCATAACCAGATGGTAAGCAATAGCGGTGGGTCAGCCAGATCAACCCACTTCTGCTAACCCTTATTCATTGACAGATTCACACCATCAGATTAAACTATCCGCTACCGTTAAATTATTATTTAACGTCGGTAACCTTAACCATGGAACCTTTAGAGCGGTTATCCACTTTCGAGCAAATTAGAATTCTGTCCGACCCACGCAGGTTATTGATCCTGCGTCACTTAATGGCGGGTCCGGCGACACTATCTCAGCTCGGGCGTACATTGGGGGAAGAGCCTTCCTGGGTTCGGCACCATTTGAAAATCCTTGAAGCCGCCGGTGTTGTGGAGCTGGCAGAAGTAAAGGTATGTGACGGATATATCGAAAAATATTACCGTGCCAAAGCACACGCGTTTTATTTACAGGAGCTCTTACTACCAGAAACGCGCGGGAAAAAGATGGTGGTGCTATCTGGGAGCCACGACCTGGCATTAGAACTGCTGGCTGGAGCCTCATGTGGGGACCTGGAAGTTTTCAACCTTCCAGTCGGCAGCCTGGATGGCCTGGTGGCATTGCGCCAGGGGATGTGTAATGCCACCGGCTGCCATCTTTACGATGCAAGCAGCGGAGAGTTTAACGCTTCCTACGTCCGCCATATCTTCCCCGATAAGACCATGGTCCTGCTTACCCTTGCCCACCGTGAGCAGGGGTTGATCGTCGAACCGGGAAACCCCCATCATATAAACAAGTTCGAAGACTTAACCAAGGGCGTACGATTTATCAACCGTAACCGGGGCTCTGGCACACGTCTATGGCTGGATAGTCAACTGAGCAATCTGGGTATTCTACCGGGTAATATCGTCGGATACAACAATGAAGCCCGTACCCACACGGAAGTGGCGAACGCCATCCAACAGTGTCAGGCACAGGTAGGATTGGGAATCCACGCCGCTGCTGTTTCCCATCATTTGGATTTTATCCCGCTGTTCCAGGAGCGCTATGACCTGGTGCTGTCCAAGGATCAAATCGCAGACCAGCAACTCTCACCTCTGTTCGAAAAATTTTACAGCGGTGAATTTCGCCATGCTGTAGAAAATCTGACAGGATATGATATCACCCATTTGGGGGACCAAATAATTCTTTAGGAGAATAGAAATGAAAATCAGTGCACGAAATATCTTAAAAGGCAAAGTGTTGAAGATTGTCCGTGGGGCAGTCAACTGTGAAGTGATCATTGAGCTTCCCGGCGGGGCTCAGCTTGTCTCGATCATCACCAACGCATCGGTTGATACTCTCGGTCTGACGGAAGGAAAGCAGGCTTATGCCATTATCAAGGCATCCAATGTCATGATCGGGGTAGACTAATCTACATCTAAAGAGGAGAACATGAAAACATCGCAACAGCTCGGTAAAGCTTTTTCGATCATATTAATACTTTCTTTTTTCCTGGCAGCGTGTTCCAATGCCACACCAACCGCGACTCAACCGCCCAAACCAGAAAATCCAAATTTGATCCTGGCGACGACCACCAGCACCCAGGATTCGGGCTTATTGGATATGCTGATCCCGGATTTCGAGCAGAAAACTGGATACACCGTACAGACCGTGGCGGTTGGGTCGGGGGAAGCCATGAAGATGGGACAGGATTGCAACGCAGACGTTCTGCTGGTGCACTCCCCTGCGGCAGAAAAAGACTTCATGACCAACAACTATGGGGTTGATCGCCAGCTGGTGATGCATAATGATTTCATCGTTGTCGGACCAAGCTCCGATCCAGCCGGGATCAAGGGAACAGCTTCCGCTCCAGACGCCTTCACCAAGATTGCCAATTCTCAATCTCCATTCATCAGCCGCGGGGATAATTCGGGCACCAATGCCAAGGAGCTGGCGATCTGGAAAGCAGCCAACATCACACCTGAAGGAAGCTGGTATAACGAATCCGGACAGGGCATGGGCGCCACATTAAAGCTCGCTTCAGAAAAAGGGGCGTATACACTGACTGACCGAGCGACCTACCTGGCAAACAAGGCCAACCTGGAGCTGGATAACCTGGTTGAAGGTGATTCTACACTGTTGAATATTTACCATGTGATCCAGGTAAGCCCTGCGAACTGCCCTAAAGCGAATAATGCCGGGGCGGTTGCCTTTTCTGATTATATCGTTTCCCCTGAAACCCAGGCTTTAATTGCCAGCTTCGGTGTGGATAAATATGGCCAGGCGTTGTTCACGCCCGATGCGGGAAAAGACGAATCCACGCTCGGTAATAAATAAGTAATTTTTCCTAAACTGACTGCGGGCACATATGCCCGCAGTCAGTTCTTAAATGCTGCATGATAAAATAACGCACATGAGCTCAGATATCCTCGAAATTACCTTGCTCTCGCTGGAAGTATCCCTGCTGGCGACAGCGATCAGCCTGTTCATCGGTTTACCCCTGGGGACTTTATTGGCATTAAGGCGGATGCGTGGCCGCAGATTTATGCTAAGCATCATCAATACCGGTATGGCACTACCGCCGGTGGTGGTCGGACTGTTCGTTGCCATGACCCTCTGGCGCAGTGGTCCGCTTGGTGACTTGCATCTGATCTACACCCCGGCTGCGATCGTGATCGCGCAGACCATTATCGCTGCGCCAGTCGTTACCGGGTTAACTGCGTCTGCATTGCAGCAGCTTGACCCGCGCCTGCGCCTGCAATTGCTGGGTTTGGGTGCCTCACCGGTGCAATTGGTGATTTCATTGTGGAAGGAAGCGCGCCTGCCACTCCTGGCCGCCTTGATGGCCGGTTTTGGAGCAGTGATCTCGGAGGTAGGTGCATCCATGATGGTGGGTGGTAACATACGCCACCAAACGCGGGTGCTGACCACCGCCATCGTGCTCGAAACCGGCAAGGGTGAATTCCAAAACGCGATCACTCTAAGCATCATCCTGCTCATCCTGGCTTACCTGGTCAATTTAGGGTTAACCCTGATCCAGCAGCGGGACGCGCGTTAAGGTCCCATGATCGAACCGATCCTCAGTGTTAAAGATCTGGTGGTCAACCGCGACGACCAGATGGTATTAAAGGTCGATGCGTTAGAAATCCAACAGGGTGAAGTATTAGCTGTCATCGGTCCCAATGGGGCTGGCAAGAGCACACTCCTGTTGGTGCTGGCGCGCTTACTGCCACCAAGCAGCGGACAGGTTTTTTTCCGCGGCAAACCGATGGACCAGGAAGGTGAATTAACCTACCGCAGACGAATTGCCCTGGTGCTCCAGGAACCGCTGCTGCTGCACCGGTCCGTATTCGATAACGTTGCTGCTGGGTTAAGATTCAGGGGATTACCACGGGCGGAAGTTAAAACCCGGACAACCGACTGGCTGGAACGCCTTGAAATCGGCGCATTGAAGGACAGGAAGGGTCAACGGTTATCGGGCGGCGAGGCCCAGCGTACCAGCCTGGCACGGGCATTCGTTTTGCAACCGGAGCTGCTCTTTTTAGACGAGCCATTCTCCGCCCTGGACGCACCAACCCGGTCGCGCCTGCTGCAGGATTTGCACACCATCTTATCTCAAACCGGGATCACCACCGTGTTCATCACCCATGACCTGGACGAGGCGTTAATCCTCGGCGACCGGGTGGCAGTGATGCTCGGGGGTGTCTTACGCCAAGTAGGACGTCCCCAAGACGTGTTCACCTCCCCGAGTGACGCGGATGTGGCTGCCTTCGTAGGTGTAGAGACGGTTATTGCTGGTAAGGTAGCGGTCTCGAAGGATGGCCAGGTTATCGTCGAAGCCAACGGACTTAATTTAGAAGGGGTTGGAGAGATGGCTACTGGGACGCAGGTACTATTCTGCCTTCGCCCGGAAGATATCACCTTATCTATTTCAGAACGGCCGACCATATCCAGTGCGCGCAACCAATTAAGCGGACACATTTTGCGTATGGCACCCAACGGACCTCTCGTCAGAGTGGTGGTCGATTGTGGTATGCCGGTGGTGGCGCTGATCACGCGCGGATCAGCCAATGATATGAAGCTTGTGGAAGGTCAGCCGGTGACCGCCAGCTTTAAAGCCACCGCGGTGCACTTGATCCCAAGGTAAATTAAGGTTAATCCGTATCCCAGGGAGCAACACCCTTGCCAGCTGCTCCATATAAGGAAGCCTGGATTGGCTCAGCCAGCTCCGGGAGCACATCCGCGGTAGCTGCCAGCAATCCAAAACAACCGGTGATCATCATATCTCCGAAAGGGGCGGCGAAGTATGGTCGCAGGCTGCGTTCCGGAGCATCCAGCCGATGCGGAGTAAAGATTCTCCTGCGCGGTCCGGTGACAACCACGTCAAAATCGCCATCACCCAGGGCGAGGGGAACTGAGTCATACATAAGTGCTCCATGACCATCGTCGTTGAACACATCCGCATGGCGGATCGTCCCTTTCGCTAACGAGAGCAATAAAGATTTCAGTTTATCCATATCCAACATCCCGGTATGGTGTTCGAATATCCCCTCGATACCCCTGAGCCCTAAACGAAATGCCAGTGTATGAAAATTACCCACGTTGGTAATGATCACACGCTCTCTTGCAGCAACACGAGGGTCAAGAGTGGCGCCCAGGACAGCTGCCGGGGCAGTATCCATGACGACCAAGGGAGAATCTATCTCTTGGGAGGAAGCAACCACCGCCTTCAAGCGGGTCATACTGGCAGGTACCTCATCACCACGGTAGGCAAAGGCGCTCAACCGGTTCAACTTACAGATACGCTGATTGAGGTAGTCAAAGCGGAACTGCCGGTCAGATACATCCACAGGAGCGTTGCCGTGGTCGAATACGCCCACTGAAACCGCATCCAGTTTCTGCAAACTAATACCAAAAGTACGGAACACATCACCAATTGAGTCAAAGTCAAAATCTCGCAACACGAGGCGTGTCACAGAGCCTGGCAGCTGCTTTGCTTCATCTTCGCTCACCAGCAGGATCCCCATCTCCTTCACCTTCGTCAGATCATCATTGAAAGTGCAGGCGGCGTCGGGTGTGGCATATACCTTCAAACCTGCCCGCAGATGAGCCTCTGCAGCCCAGGTGCTCGGTCCGCCTCCCATGGTCACGCCGGTTAGCAAAATAGGCACTCCTTGCGCAGTTGCCTGTTGGATCTGACGGCGAATTATCATGGTTGGACTGGGTACCACCAGCTTGAAGTTGTTCTCCATATCCAGGTGGGAATTGTAGAAGAAGATATCCTGCGTGCCGGTACCAATATCGACGGTGAGTATTTTCATGGGGGCGAGTTTACCACATCCTTGAAAAACAGCATAAATAATGCAAGAGACCCAGTTGAAGAAACATAAGGTATACTCGTGGGGATAATTTAGTAAAGGCTAGCGAGGCTTGTATGAGCTTAGAAGAAGAGAAAAAACACTGGCAGGAACGTACCGCCGGCTCCACCGACCGGCACCTCCACGAACGCAAGCCCAAATTCGAGACACCCTCGGGTATCCCACTTCCGCCCATCCTTACCCCATCCAACCCCGACCCGGATTATATGGACCAGCTTGGCTTCCCGGGTGAATACCCTTACACGCGCGGCGTACAACCCACCATGTACCGCGGGCGTTTATGGACCATGCGGCAGTATGCCGGGTTTGCTTCCTCCGAAGAGTCGAACCGGCGATACCGCTACCTGCTCGAACAGGGGCAGACAGGACTCTCGGTAGCATTCGACCTGCCCACCCAAATCGGCTATGATGCCGATGACCCAATGGCTCAGGGCGAGGTGGGTAAAGTGGGGGTATCGATTTCCTCGCTGCAGGATATGGAAACCTTGTTCCAGCAGATCCCGTTGGGTAAAGTCTCCACCAGCATGACCATCAATGCGCCTGCCTCCATCCTGCTAGCGATGTACATAGCAGTCGCCAGACGCCAGGGTGTGGAGACGAAGACCCTGCGTGGGACGATCCAAAATGACATTCTGAAGGAATATATCGCCCGCGGCACCTACATCTTTCCACCAGCCCACTCCATGCGCCTGGTCACGGATGTGTTCCGCTACTGCCAGCAAGAGTTACCCCATTGGAATACCATCAGCATCTCGGGTTATCACATCCGGGAAGCCGGCTCAACAGCAGTACAGGAAGTGGCGTTTACATTAGCCAATGCCATCGCTTATATCCAGGCTGCCATACAGGCAGGTTTGGACGTGGATGAGTTCGCCGGGCAGCTTTCCTTCTTTTTTAACGCACACAACAACTTCCTGGAAGAAGTGGCTAAATTCCGCGCCGCCCGCAGGCTGTGGGCACGCCTGATGCGAGAACGATTTAAAGCCAAGCAAGACAGCTCGCTGATCCTGCGATTCCACACACAGACCGGCGGCTCGACGCTCACCGCCCAACAGCCCGAGAATAATGTGGTGCGGGTGGCATTGCAGGCATTTGCCGCGGTGATGGGCGGGACCCAATCGCTTCACACCAACAGCATGGACGAAGCTTTGTGGCTGCCGACTGAAAAATCCGTACGGGTTGCCCTGCGCACGCAGCAGATCATCGCCCATGAATCAGGTGTGGCTGACACGATCGACCCATTTGCTGGCTCATACCTGGTAGAGTACCTGACCGACGAAATCGAGCAGCGAGCCATGGCATATATCCAGAAGATCGAAGAGATGGGCGGAGCACTCAAAGCCATCGAGCAAGGGTACATCCAGGGTGAGATCCAGGATGCGGCTTACCGAACCCAGCAGGAAATTGAAAAAGGTGAGCAGGTGGTGGTGGGAGTCAATGCATTCCAGAGCGACGAGAAAATCTCCCTGGAGCGTTTGAAGGTTGATCCGGCGATTGAAGCTTCCCAGCGCGAGCGGCTGAGGATAATACGCATCAAACGGGATGCCGGCAAGGTCACCCAGCTGCTCAGTCAACTTGAATTGGGAGCCAGAGGAACAGCAAACCTTATGCCGCTAATAGTCGATTGTGTGGAAAACGATATCTCCCTGGGCGAAATCTGCGGTATTTTACGCACGGTGTTCGGAGAATATCACCCACCGGCTTGGGTATAAGGAGCAAGAATTCAGCATGTAGAGGTAGCTATGCCTGAGATCAAACGCATCCACCACATCGCCGTACTGGTCGAAGATATCGAGGCTTCATTGAAGTTTTGGCAATCTGTCCTTGGGATTGAACCTTCGCATATCTCGGATTATCCCCAGGAGGATGCCCGCATCGCCTTTCTTCCCCTGGGAGAATCGGAAATCGAGCTCGTCCAACCGACCAGACCTGATTCTGGATTGAGCCGCTTCCTGGAGAAACGTGGTCAGGGCATGCACCACCTATGCCTTGAAGTAACCGACCTGCGAAGATTAATGCAAGAGCTGACGGAAAAAAATGTTCAGCTGATCAACGATGAACCGAGAATGGGGGAGGACGGTCGTTTATATGCCTTCATCCACCCGAAAAGCACCAGTGGAGTGCTGGTGGAGCTGTATCAGCTGCCAAAATAATTCTGCTGTTCATAAACTGCCGATAAGGGTTTCGATTTCTGTGGCGAGCGGTAGAGAGACGTTTGGAATGCTCGCCAGGCCTTTCATACCCATCTGGCGATAGATCAGGCCAATATCCTGCTCGAGGTCTTCCACCGCCCAGGCTGCCTTGCGATAATCCCAAATCTGGCTTGAGTTGGCGCTTTCCAATTCCATCATATGTAGCCTGAATGCCAGCTTTTCGACGAGGCGCTTGTTAAGCTCCTTTTTTTCGCCCGGGATGATCGGGCGGGGGATACGGTCAGAAATACCAACCTGCTCGCAATAGTCATGGATGCGTAAACCAACCTGGCGCCACGGTTGCACCTGGGCGTAACTGCCCTGTGGGAATAAGCGCATGTAGAGCGGAACCAGATCAGGATGATCACGCTGAAGAATGCGCATGAAGAATTCTTTTTGCTGGTCCGCCATGGTTAAACCTCCTGCAAGGACGAATTTCCCACCGTGCCTGGCAGTCCATTTTGCCAGAGCTTGCATGTTCTGGTCATCATCGCATAGACCGGGCAGTAACGGCATCGCCACCGTCCCGGTGAGTATACCTGCCTGGGCTATTTCTTCCATCGCTTTGAAGCGCAGCTCCGCCCTGGGTGCCAGACCCTCTAACCGGGAGCAATCGGCGTAATGGGTCAATTCAGGGGTGGAAATGATGCTAAACGCCACCACCGCCCTGGAATGCAGGTTGATGGCTTGAAGCAGGTCAAGATCACGCGTGACCAGAGGAGAGCGGGAGAGCACGAAGACAGGAAAGCCAAGCTCGAGGCAGACTTCCAGCATCTTACGGGATAGCTGGAACTTACGTTCTGCGGGCTGGTAATCTCCCGTGAAGACCAAATCCACAGGCAGGCGACTCAATGCTTTACGCAGCAACTGGGGTGCGTTTTCCTTCACCTTGATCAGGTGCGAAAATTCATCCGCTTCGGCGTCGTATACAGCCTCAGATTCCTGCGGCTTATGAGGGATATATTTCCGTTCCCTGGAGTAACAAAACGCGCAACCGTGCTGGCATCCCAGGTACGGGTAGGCGCTGTAGCGGGTCCAGAACCAATGGTCAGCGCGCTTGCCCTTATTGAGAATGGTCTTGGGCTGGTAGCAGACAAAACACGTTTTCGAAGCCATGAGTCTAAAAGTTCTAAAACTAAAGAGTGAAAAGTAAGATAGTATTTCTATTCTAAGGTAGTGAGCACGATCACGTGCTTGTTCACCGCCTGTTGCAAACTCAGCGGATCAAGCTGACCATCTGCGCCTACACTCGCATTAAACCCTCCGGCAAAGCGCGGATTTTCCTTGATGAAGGCCCTCAGACCTTGTTCCACACCTGGGTCGTCTTCGACTGCTTGAGCGTGGGCTGGAAATAGCTGGCCCTTTAATAGGATCTTCACCGCAGCACCATCGCATAAATTACGCCACCAGGTCCTCGTTCTGTAGCTGACGGTTAATAAATTGTTATCTACGCGCAGATATCCAACAGGCACATGATAGGGCTTCCCACTTTTACATCCATTAAAGTAGATGATCATCGTATTTCCGCTGAGCATGCCATGCAGGGGGGATTTTAATATCCATTCCATGAGGGGGTTAAACCACATGTCTGATGCTCCTTTAATATAATGGGTATAGGAGCTTAATATAGCATGGAATACGAAGATTATTGGAAGGCTTTCACGGCAACATTGCTGCTAATGTCGCCCGGCGTTCGGCATAAGCCTGGTCTTCTTGCAATGGGGTGCATTCTTCCAGCTCACGCTCCTGCAGCAGCAGGTTGCAAGCGAACGCCATGCAGGTGGCTTCACCGCACTGTTTACAATTCGTTTGGGGCAGCAACGTCCAAATGTCCAGGGGGCGCGGGGCATGTTTCATTGCCGTCATTGCCACCAGCTCCTCCCGGTGGTCCCTGGTGGCGTTGATGGCGTCTACCAGCGCTTTGAATAATTCCAGGCCTTCTTCAGTATCCTTGACCTTGGTGATGTAGGCTTTTTCTGAGTATAAGGATATGAAACCCGGCTGTCGGCGCAGGGTGAGGGTGCAGCTTTCTGGATTATAGGAAATTACATTAGGTAATGTCGCCAAATAGGGAAGCACATCGTCCAGCTTGCGTGAGGGATCGCCGATCACAATGAGTCTTGCCCGGCTCTGCCAGGCAAGGCAATACTTTTACCAGGGTGATTGACTCCAAATACATGGCCGACCTGCTATTTCAACATGCTGCTGGTAACCTGAGTGATGTCCGCACCGGGCACCTCGATCATTACCTTTCAACCACCCTCCAGCAGCTCACGAGCCTTCCCTTTGAAGTGGGTTTTCAGGAATGCTAACGCATCCTGGGCATCATTATCAATCAGGATGCGGATCAGCTCTACGATTTCGGTATCATCCAGTACAATGTTGACTCCTTTTTTCAAATTAATACCCTCCATCCTACTCAGTCCTAAGATCGTAGTATTGCTTTAGCCCCCACCCCAACCCCTCCCCCGCAGGTGGGTGAGGGGCAAGTTATCCATTTACAGCAGCTCTAAGCTAAACCAGCACTTCATCGCGCGATGGGACCCTACCCATACACACCAATTTTTCATTCACCACCAGGCAGGGAGCAGAGAGTACAGATGTGTACGCCTCGATATGAACCGAATCTTTCAGCTCGGTGATTGAAATCTCAAGCTCCGGCTGCTCATTCCGCAAGGAACGCTGGGCAGCCACCACGGTTTGCCTAACGGCATAGCGCTAAGCGGAATGGTAGCTGAGGATCTTCAGATCAATCATGCCGGATACATTCTCTTCTTCAGCCAGAAAGCCACATTCACCAGGCCGATCATCACCGGCACCTCCACGAGCGGTCCAATCACTGCCGCGAATGCCTGCCCGGACGAAATCCCAAACACTGCCACAGCGACGGCAATCGCCAGCTCGAAGTTGTTGCTGGCAGCGGTGAAAGACAGCGTCACCGTCTGCGGGTAAGTGGCACCAATAGCCCGGCCCATAAAGAAGCTGCCCAGGAACATGACCACGAAATAGATCAGCAGTGGTATGGCTATGCGCACAACATCCAGGGGAAGCTGGACGATATACTCCCCCTTCAAGCTGAACATGACAATGATGGTAAACAGCAGCGCAACCAGGGTAATCGGGCTGATCTTGGGGATGAATTTAGTGTGGTACCATTCCTTCCCCTTGGCCCTCACCAGGAAGAAGCGGGTGAGAAACCCGGCAATGAATGGGATCCCCAGGTAGATAAAAACACTCCTGGCAATCTCGCTGATGGTGATATTTACCGTTGTTCCTGCCATCCCGAACCAAGTTGGAAGCACTGTAATGAAAACATAGGCAAAGACGGAATAAAACAACACCTGGAAAACGCTGTTGAATGCCACCAGCCCAGCGGCATACTCGGTATCACCCTTAGCCAGGTCATTCCAGACGATGACCATGGCAATGCAGCGCGCCAGACCGATCAGGATCAGACCGGTCATATAATCTGGGTAATCGTGGAGGAAAACCACCGCCAGGAAGAACATCAGGATCGGACCGATGATCCAGTTCTGTAGCAACGAAAGCCCCAGCACCTTCCAATTCTTGAACACATCACCCAGCTCTTCATAACGTACCTTCGCCAATGGCGGGTACATCATCAGGATGAGCCCAATAGCGATGGGAATATTGGTAGTGCCGACCGAAAAGCGCTGGTTGAATGTAGAAACTGCCTCAGGAAAAAAGTATCCCAATGCCGCCCCAAGACCCATGGCAAGGAAGATCCACAGGGTGAGGTAGCGGTCAAGGGTGGATAGCTGACCCGAAACACCAGAAGGTTTTGCCGCAATGACATTCTGAGCACTCATCAGGCTGTCTCCATCTCAGCATTCACCAACCAGGTGGTCACTTCGGCTTCCGTGGGGATGCGCCCGGCACAGACCACTTTTTCGTTGATCACCAACCCAGGTGTACCCAGGATGGGGTACTTTTTTATATCCGCCCAATCGGTCACCTTGATCACCTCAGCTTGCATACCCATGGTGGTCACTACTTTACGGGCGATGCTTTCGACCTTTTTACAATTTTCACAGCCTGACCCTAAAACTTTCACCGTTAGCATGACAAACCTCCAAATATGAAATTTCCTGACTTTTTCAGCCGATTAAGCTTATTGACTAAGGTTCACTAAATGACCTGAATATCCGGCTCGATGACCAACTCAGACTTGATCGAATTCGCCACCAGGCTGTACTTTTGAGCGGATTTTAGCGCCCGTCGTATTCGCGCCTCGATTGACCTCAGGTGCATCCTGACCCGCGTCCACACGAATCCCAGGGGTAAGCCTGACCATGGTGAATGTCTCCGTGTGGTCAAGAGCGATCAGCTTGGTGCCTTCCGCGCGGCATTCATAGGCGAGCAGGTTGATCTTCAACCTCTCACACGACCACAGGAACATCATCATGACGCAGGTATTAACTGCCGCCACAAAGGCGTCTTCCGGGGTTAACACACCAGGGAGTCCCTTTGCATCGGGTGGAGCGGAAAAATCCATCTCCGGTCCATTGCCCATGCGCAACCGCCCTGAGTGTTCTCCTTTCCATTCAACCGTTGTGTGGTAGAAAGCAGTCTGGCTCACTTAGCTTTACCCTTGAACCAAAATTTCTTATATGCTTCACGAATGCCATCTCGATAAGCTGGTTCTTCTCCGTATGGGATTGGGTTATATATCTTGGCTGTATCCAGAAGCTCGCTGATCGTTTCTTCACTGGGAAATTTTCCGGCTTCGGTAAACTGCTGGAAAATCAGCGGCAACCCAACGATGGTCACTTCCTTCCCGGAGATGAGGATATTCTGGATGGCAATGCCCGACCCGCAAGCGCAGGCAGCAACTTCAGACTCCTGGGTCTGTGCTGCCTGAGGCGAACCAACCATCTCGAGCTCAATGACGTCACCCAGCCTTCTATCCCATTGTTTCCCTAATAAACCATCGACCGTGTCAGCAATCTTGCCGGCAGTGAGTTCTACAGCCTGCAGACCGGCCTCATTCAACCGGTGTCTTCCCTCTGGATGTGCGAGGCGATTTTCTTCAATGATGTCACGCACCATGATGCTGGCGGCCGGTTTATGGGAGTACATCTCCGTCGCTCTTGCTGCACAACGTAAATTGCACCCATCGATTGCGATGGTGGGATAAAACCTGGCGAATGCCCGGTCGCTCTCCCCACCGGCTAAAAAAAGCGGCAGGCAGATGGTCACGGTATCATTCAGACGCAGGTGCTCCAGTACGCGCAAGGCTGCCAGGCGCGTAATTGTGCCCTCGGGTAGCTCCTCCCCCGAGCAGGCGATGATGCCCACTTTTTTCCTGGGCAGGTCAACCATTGCCGCCTCCTTCACTTCCACTGGTCAGCTCAGCAATGACAAGGGATATCTCATCCGCCAGTGCCTGAGCAAGCTGCTGTCCACCTGGACTAAGCTCGGCGATGCCCTGCGGCTTGAGATGCTTATAACGGCGGTAAACCTCCAAAACGGCATACTCCTGGGCAACCTTACCCCCACTTTCCTGCACCATTTTCGTGGCACAGGCCAGTTTACAACCATCGATGGTGATGGCAGGATTGTTGGCAACGATTGATCGTGCTTCCGCCTCACCCAACACCAGTTTCGATAACGCCACCAGCCTCGTTTCGGCGGGGCATAAATCTTCGGTGAGAATGTAAGCCGCTTCCCGGCTGACTGTGCCATAAGTTTTTCCTATCCCACTGCACGGCACTATGACCAACTTGAAGGTCCGGTCATCTGACGTCATTCGCTTTTCGTCTCCTGTTCAGCCTCATGCTTGATTATTGTGAAGTAGGTCTGGGGCTCCAATAATTTCTCGAGTTGATAACCTCCCGGTGCAGGCTGGATCACTGCCAGCCAACCGTTGCTATAGGGGTCTTGGTTGATGATCTCGGGGGTCGTCTGCATCGCCGGATTAACCTCCACCACCTCACCGGCGACAGGAGAGGCCAGACTGATATCCGCCTTGATGGTCTCGATAACGATCAGCTCATCGCCGTAAACGATCACAGATCCGACGGGTTGCACTTCGGCAAATGCCACATCACCACTGCGCTGCTGCAGGTAATCGGATATGCCGATGCGTATCCGATCGGCCTCTTGTTTGGCCCAAAGACCTTCTTCAGTATAGTAGCGGTCGGTGGCGACCTGGAAGGTGAATTTATCAACCGTAAACTCAAGGGTATCTGACATTATTCTAAAATCCCTTGCTCAACTTTCATGGTCCTCACCGGCTCGGTCTCTGGAAGCGGATTACACTTCGGGCAGGGACAATCAGCCATCCTTGCCGGATTTATTTGGAGTGGTTTATCACCACTCAGCCAGTTGGCGTGGTCGATGAGATCAAACACTTCCGGTTTGACCACGCGGTAGAAAATCCGGGCGCCTTCACGGCGGTCTTCAACCAGCCCGGCTTCGCGCAGCACCATCAAATGTTGCGAGATATAAGCCTGCCGGCAGCCAAGCACTGCTTCGAGGTGACAGACGCACTGTTCCCCCTCCCGCAGCGTTTCCAGGATCATCAACCGAGAAGGGTGCATCAGGGCTTTAAAAAGTTTGGCAGAAGGGTCAAAATCAGTCATGGTAGATATTTTCCATTGAATGCCAAAAAAAACCTTACGGAAGGATATTCAAGTTATTGAATATATTATAGTTCGATGATACAAGCTGTTCTATGTGAGGTATCACCAGAATGGCATGACAACCATCCTGAAAATTCATCATCCCCCTTGTTTTTTGCAACGACTGACAGAATTAATATAATGCCCCTAGTGAAGCTGTGGAAGCAATTACTGCTGCAGCATCATAGTGCATAATCACCAGGTACCAGCCTAGCAGCACCAGGACTGGTAAGTCTATGATATGCCAGGCATGTGGTGCTATCACCACCTGTGCCTGCTGCTTGAACAAGCTGGAGAATTTCCTGTTCCTCGCCCCGGATTTATAGGTGATCAGATCAGGTCCATCCAACATATCGATAATAAATTTGCTCCCACTTAAGCCGATCACAGTCCAACGATATTTCCCACCCACCGAAAAATGGATCTCCCCCGAGCTGCCCATACAATTGGGCTGGAAACTTGCCAGCTCAACCTCAGAATCCACCGGCATGATGCTCACCTGGTCAGATAAAAATCCCATCTGCTTGATAATCCAATTTCCATCGGCTGAAGATGCGGTTGCAGTGGAGTTTAAAGTCGAGGTGAAATCAAGCTGTGCAAAAAGATTATCTGGTGACCGCAGGACGAAGTTACGTTGCGACAACTTCGGTTGTTCCCAGTAAAGATCAGACCCCATAGCATCTATTAGTGGTTTCATTCTGATATCCTCCATAGCCAATACCAGGATAACATAACCTGGAAGGTGTGTCCTTAGATATTCTCAGGCGTTTTATAACCAATGGCGAACAATAAATCGATGAGGCATTCGATATTTCGAGCGGATGTAAAATCCTTTTCCAGCCTCCCGATGGTAGAATGGTGACCATGCCATCTCCAAGAGCTATTCTATGGGACATGGACGGCGTACTCGCCGATACCAGCCAGCTGCACTTCGAGACCTGGGACCGCGTCTTGACCGAGCAAGGTATCCCCTTCGACCGGCAGAAGTTCCACCTGATCTACGGTCTGAAGAACCGCGACCTGCTGCCATACCTGACCGACAGACTCCTTGAATCCGAATGGGTCGAGTGGATTGCTAACCAAAAAGAGCTGGCGTTCAGGCAGGCTCTGCAAGGTCATTTATTGCCGCTACCGGGAGTGGTATCCTGGCTGCAAAGGTTCAACCGCTGGGGCTACCGGCAGGCGGTGGCTTCATCCGCCCCACCCGAAAACGTGGAGGTGTTGGTCGACGAGCTGGGCATCCGTACATACTTTGATGCCCTGGTCACGCCGGGTGACCTGCCGGGCAAACCTGACCCGGCGGTTTTCCTGCTGGCAAGCAGCCAACTGGGTGTTCCTGCCCAAAATTGCGTCGTCATCGAAGATTCCATCCCGGGGATCGAGGCTGCACGCCGGGCAGGCATGCGCTGCATTGCTGTAACAACCACAAATCCGCCCGAGGCGCTTACACAGGCGGAAATTGTGGTGACGACGATGGAACAATTAACTAAAGAACAGGTAAATTCGTTGTTTTAGAAGCTTTCCGGCAGGCTCAATCTCCAAAACAAACGCCCATATCGCGGGCAGTGAGCACAATATCAGAATTTAGCGGCACGGTTTTCATGCGTCGCGTAGCTGATTCCAACGGGACATATTTGACCGTCGGTGGGTCGAGGGCGACCATGATGCCACGTTGACCCTCGGCAATCGCCCGTACAGCGGCTGCACCGAAGCGCTGAGCGATCAACCGGTCAAAGCCGGTGGGTGAGCCACCGCGCAGCAGGTGCCCCAACACCACCAGGCGGGTCTCCTTGCCGGTAAGCAATTGCAGTTCCTCTGCCACCTTTTCGCCGACGCCACCCAGGCGCTCTGCCCGCCCGGTTTCGCGGGCGATGATTGAGGTAGTCCCACCCTTTGGTTTGGCACCCTCCGCTACCTCCACAATGGAGAACAGGCTACCATGTTCCTCACGATCGAGGATTTTTTGGGCGACTTTCTCTAGGTCATAGGGAATCTCGGGAATCAGGATCACATCGGCGGAACCTGCCAACCCGCTCTCCAGGGCAATCCATCCGGCGTAGCGCCCCATCACTTCCATCACAATGATGCGGTTATGCGAGGCGGCGGTGGTGTGCAGCCTATCCAGACACTCCACGGTGAAGGAACAGGCGGTATCAAAACCGAATGTGATCACGGTCTTATCGAGGTCATTATCTATTGTCTTGGGGACACCCACCACCCATAGGCCTTTTTTCTGCAGCTCATTGGCGATCAGCATGGACCCATCCCCACCGATGGAGATGAGCGCATCGATCTGGTGCAGCCTGAAGGCACGGATCAGCTCATCGGAGCGGTCGATTTCGACCATGGTATCATCCGGTCCCTTGATTGGGTATTTGAGCGGGTTGCCGCGATTGGTGGTACCGATGATCGTCCCCCCCAGGTGGGTAATGCCGCGCACCCGCTCGCGGGTCAGGCGGATCAATCCACCTTCTACATACTGTTCAGGCATCAGCAGCCCATTATAACCATCGCGTATCCCGTAAACCTCCCAGCCCCGGTTGATTGCCGACAGGACGGCTGCCCGGATGACCGCATTCAACCCGGGTGCATCACCCCCTCCCGTGGATATGGCTATACGTTTGATATTCCCAGTGGACTGCGCCATTTAAACCTCCATCAACTTGTACATCTGATCACGTACCATCATACCTCTCATCCAATTAACCTGGCAAGCAAAAAAGCTGCTCCAGCTGCCAACCCGCCAACCAGGGCGGTATGAAAACCTGAAAGCAGTGGTTTTATCCCGGTGAAACTCCCTTTGATATAACCAAAAACAAACAGAGCAATCAGCGTGACCACAATCATAACTTCCTCCAATTCCCATACATCCAATATCGCGATCCATGGCTGTTGGGATTAACCTTACCCACTCAACGACTCCCCTTTCCAAATATTATTATACATGCATGCCAAATCTCGAATCTATAATTGCTCGAAGGTAAACGTTTTTTTTTCTCACAAGCAGCTAATTTCATCTCTGGTCTACACCAAGGCGCATCCAAGAAACTATTTCACTTTCATTGACGTCTTTATTACAAAACACAAGCAAACGCTGACCCAGCCTTTCGATTACAATGAACCTCTGTGGAGGGAACATGACAATTAAATCGCATTTAATTTTTATTCTCCTGGCAAGCCTGCTGGTAGGCTGCGGAATCACCTCCCGGGAAGTTGAACCGACGATGACTCCCGCGGAATTTGCCACATTGGAATTCAGCCAGCCGACTGCACTACCCATCTCATCACCCACGCAGAACCAACCTCCGAGCATCAACTCTACACCCAGGCAAACCCCCTCTGTACAGCAATCTGTCCTCGACCAGGCGTTTGTGATCATCAGCTTACTTAAAAACAGCGACATGAAAGAGTTGTCGCTTCATGTCCGCCCACAGATGGGATTACACTTCTCGCCATATACCACGGTGAAGGACACCGACCAGGTGTTTTCTCCCGATCAAGTGGCAGGCTTAACGACGGATCCTACGGTGTACCTGTGGGGGACTTATGATGGCAGCGGAGAGCCGATCAACCTGGCCTTCTCCGATTATTATGCCAAATTTGTTTATGACGAAGATTTCTTCAGTGCACCGCAGGTTGCGCTCAACCACCGCCTGGGAACAGGCAATTCAATCGATAACGCCAGTGAGTATTACCCAGGCTCGATGGTGGTTGAGTTTTATTTCCCCGGTTTCGACCCCCAATATGAGGGCATGGACTGGCGCAGCCTGCGCTTGGTGTTCATGCAGGAGGGCTACGACTGGTTCCTGGTTGGTATTATCCATGACCAGTGGACAATTTGAGGTAAATATTGCCACAATGGCTTACCCATGAAGACCACAATGGCTTAGCCATGAAGACCAGATTGGCTTACCCATGAAGACCACATGGGCTTACCAATGAAGAGCACATTGGCGTACAATTAACCCATGTTCACACATGCATTCACCCGCCTGCCCGGGGAAAACTTCGCTGATGGTTTGACTACTGCCAACCTGGGATCGCCCAACTACGAGGTGATCCTGAAACAGCACCAGGCTTACCGCCAGGTATTGCTCAGCCTGGGGCTGGATGTAGTGGTCCTTCCTGCCGAGCCGGATTATCCGGATGCCTACTTCGTCGAAGACCCTGCCATCGTCACACCTTCCATTGCAGTGATGACCCGTTCAGGTGCGCCATCACGCCAGGGTGAAGGTAAAAGCCTCGAACCATTCCTGGAATACTACCGCCCCATTTTCCACATCCACCCGCCCGGGACCGTTGATGGGGGAGATATCCTCGTGGTGGGGAACCATTTTTTCATCGGTTTATCGGAACGCACCAATGCTGAGGGTGCTGTCCAGCTGGCTTCGCTATTATCAGCTGCCGGGCACACCTCTGAGACCGTGCCTGTGGCTGGAGGGTTGCATTTAAAGTCGGGGGTTAATTATATGGGAAGCGAGACGCTACTGGTGAACAAAACCCTGGCAGAACATCTGGCGTTTGCTCATTATGACAAAATCGTATTGGATGAAGATGAGCAGTATGCTGCCAACACATTGTGGGTGAACGATGCCCTATTGATGCCCAAAGGTTTCCCGAAAACATATGCCAGCCTGGCTCATTTGGGGTTGAAGATCATCGAGCTGGATGTGAGTGAAGTACGCAAGATGGATGGCGGATTAACCTGCATGTCGTTGAGGTTTTAAGAAATCTATGCTTCGCAAGTCACCACTCCGCACTATCACCTGATCGCCAAACGACCATGCCCCTGGATTGGATCGATGTAACCAACCTTTCCTTCAATACGTTGCTCCTGCTTGAGCGGGTGCAGCTCAGCTGGATGCCGGGTTACGTGCCCGAGGAGGAGCTGGCGATTGCCTTGCAAGCCAACCCGGCGGTGGAATGGTACATGCGCCACAAATGCCCTGAGCTCTGCCCATGGTTGGACCGGGTACTGACTGAACATCCAACTTCCCCATACCTTACTCCAGAGCTCATCCGCCAGGCAGAGATCGACATCCTTAACCAGATGAATGATTGGCTGGTGTATGTCGTCGACCCCACTATCTACGATGCTCAACCTTTCCTGAACTGGGATTCAGATGAGCTGACGAGAGTCACTGATTTTAGTGGAAAGATTGTGATCGATATCGGTTCTGGCACCGGCAGGCTGGCTTTTATCGCGGCAGAGAAGGCGGCGGTAGTATATGCTGTTGAGCCAGTAGGCAACTTGCGCACTTATATCAAACAGAAAGCTCGAGCTCAGAATCGAAACAATATTTACGTGATGGATGGTTTAATCACCGAACTACCGTTCCCCGATGGATTTGCCGATATCACCATGGGTGGGCATGTATATGGGGATACCCCGGAGGCGTCTTATCTGGAGATGAAACGTGTCACCAGACCTGGCGGCATGATCATCCTGTGCCCGGGCAGCTCTTTGCCGGAAAAAGAAACCCACGAATATCTGCTTTCACAGGGATTCGCCTGGTCCACGTTCGATGAGCCGCAATATGGCACCAAGCGCAAGTATTGGAAGAAGATAAGTAATTAGGTAATTAAGTAATTAGTGGATTAGGTATCAGGCAATCAGGGGATGTTGATCCAGGGGATGTTGAGCTTTTCCCGACAATGATAAAGGGAATGATAGTATCAATCTTGATTGTCTTCGAATTCCCACAGACCCGTGTTTGCATAATGTAACTCCTCAGGATATCAGGAGTTATTTCCCAAGTAGAATGATCCATCGAAGAATGGATAATTATCTTTGCTTATCTATCGTTTAGTATCTATCGTTTAGTATTTACAAAACGTTGGAAACGTTGTATACTTCCGCACTAATTCTTACAAATTAAACTATGAAACGTACTACCCTAGCATTGCTCGAGTGCCCTGCCTGCAGCGGAGAGCTATTCCTCCAATCTTCTCATGCAAATGATGTTATCGAGACGGGCAGCCTGAGCTGCCCCGCCTGCCAGAAAAATTTCCCCATTCAACATGGAATGCCCCTTTTCATCAGGGAAAACGAACTGGAAGGACACAACAAGACCTTTGCTCACCTTTACGACTGGTTCTCATTGATTTACACAGCTTTCTCGAGAGTTGGCTTCCGGCTGCTTGGCACGACAGACTCTCAGGCACGACAGGAGTTGCTTGCCCACCTGGAACCAAAGGGTGGAAAAGTGCTGGAAGTCTCCATAGGCCCGGGGATTAACTTACCATACCTGTTCAAGATGAGCACAGTCGGAGAAGTGTTTGGATTGGATATCTCCACCGGACAGTTAAGCCGCTGCCGTGCTCTCATCCGCAGGAAAGGCTGGCCGGTAGAATTATTCCTGGGGAATGGGGAAGACCTGCCATTCAGGGATGATAGTTTTGATTGTGTGTTTCACATTGGGGGTATCAATTTCTTTAACCACCCACAGAAAGCGATTGATGAAATGATCCGCGTGGCAAAACCCGGCACAAAGATCATCATCTGCGATGAGAATGAAAGCGGAGCCCGCTGGTACGAAAAATTCCTGCCGGGTTTTAAGAGTGCGTTCAATGGGCAGCGTGAAGCAGTCACCGCACCGATCAGTCTCGTTCCGGCCTCCATGCTCCAGGTTAATTTAACCAATATCTGGAATAATTTTATGTACTGCCTGGAGTTTAGGAAGCCTTAGTGTTAATCCTGAGAGGAATCATATAATGGATGATCACCAACCCATAGAAGATATCCACTTCATAGAAGACATCGGCCTATATTTCGAACAGATGGGGCTGCCTCGCATGGCGGGGCGTATCCTGGGAGCTTTGCTGATTTCCGACCCACCCTCCCAATCCATCACCGACCTGAGTGCCAGGCTGCACGCCAGCAAGAGCTCGATCAGCATCATGGCGCGCCTTTTAGTGGAACGTGGGCTGATCGAGCGGGTGGCTTCTCCCATGCCGCGCCGGGATTATTACCGGTTTAAGCCTGGCGGATGGATCATTTATATGCGCCAGTGGCTGGGATTGATGGCGGGGCTGCACCAGATCACCGAGCGCGGTATGTTGCTGATGGCGGATAAACCCGAACCGCTGAAAGAACGCTTGAATGAAGCACATGACCTGTTTTCGAATATAGAGCTGGAATTCCCTCCAATTTTGGAAAAGATCGCCAAGAAGTGAAATCTATTTCGAGGGTTGAGTGAAAATTATCATTAATTAAATGGGAAATAAAAAATCTAAACGATAAATATCGTCGTTTTCCTATATCAATCATTCAGAATTATCCATTCATCAGGAAGGATCATGAAGAAAGCCATTAAAGCACCCCACGTAATATATCACCCTGATCATGAACTGCACAATAACCTGGATCCGCACCAAAAAAGCGCGTCCGGATTATCCGATATTATTCTGGGTGGACAAGATGGGCTGGTAAATGTACTGGGGGTTATCCTGGGCGTGGCAGCAGCCACCAGTGATCCTTACCTGGTGCTTGTTGCCGGTCTTGCAGCAACATTCGCCGAGTCAGTATCGATGGGAGCAGTTGCATACACATCCACCCTGGCGGATGCCGATTATTATGATAGTGAGCTCGAACGTGAAATGCGCCATATCGAGCAGGTGCCTAAGCTCGAGCGCGAAGAAGTGAAGCAAATATATACGCGGAAGGGATTCCATGGCGAGCTATTAGAGCATATCGTTGAGACAATTACAGCCAATCCAGACGTGTGGGTTGCTGTAATGATGTCAGAAGAACATCAGTTATCACCGGTAGACCGTAAACAAGCATTTAAGACAGCCCTGATCGTGGGTTTATCAGCGATTATTGGTTCTTTGATCCCCCTGGCGCCATTTATTTTCCTACCAGTCGTCCCAAGCATGTTGGTATCCGTGGTCGTGACTGCCATGGTGCTATTTGCGGTCGGGGCATATAAAGCTCGTGTGACGGTTGGTCACCCCGGTCGAAGCGGCGCTGAGATGGCTTTAATTGGCACGCTAAGTGCCCTGGTCGGTTTCGCAGTGGGTGTCATCCTTAAAGTGCCAACTTCATAGTAATCAGTCCATTGAATCGATGCCTATAATAATTATGTCCACTTTTTCGGATCAATAACCAGGAACACCTCCAAATCTCAGGAGTTTTCAGTAATATGTAATCAAAAAACCAGGTAAGTGTATGAGTATTACGAATAAAGTTCTAGAAAATCAATCTTCTCGTTTCGACCGAACCGCTTCCACCGGACTAAATCAACCAGAAGTGCGTGAATTACGCAATCAATATGGTGAAAACCGCTTACCGGCCGAGAAGGGCACTACCATTTGGACTCTCATGCTCAATCAACTCAAAAGCCCGCTGGTTTATATCATCCTGGTTGCGGCGGGCGTCTCGCTGTTGGTCAAGGAATATAACGACTTTATCATTATCATGGCAGTAGTAGTTATCGATGTGATCCTGGGGTTCTTCCAGGAATATCAAGCCCAACAGACCTATACTGCACTCAAGGGTCTGCTGAAGCCCACCACCACCGTGATTCGCGACGGAGAACGCCAGGAAGTGGAAGTATGGGAGCTGGTGCCGGGGGATCTGGTGCTGCTTAATTCTGGCGAGCATGTGCCTGCGGATGGCGAAATATTTGAAAGCACTCAGCTGGCATTAGACGAAGCCATCCTTACCGGTGAGAGTGAGCCGGTAAACAAAAATAATTTGGTTGAGCATAATATTGTCTTTATGGGGACCACCGTCATCACGGGTCGCGGGACGATGGAAGTGACCAAGATCGGTCCCAGCACCGAGCTAGGTCAGATCGCCACCAGCCTGAGCGAGTACGTCGAAGAAGATACCCCGCTACAGGTACGGCTAAAATCGTTCAGTAAAACCCTGACGTATATCGTGATCGGTTTTACCGTCGCCATCCTGGTCGCCGGACTGCTTATGGGTAGAGGTTTCCTGGAAATGCTGCAGGTGTCGATCATCCTGGCGATCGCCGCCGTTCCCGAGGGGCTGCTGATCGCGGTGACCGTGATCCTGGTGGTGGGGATGCGAAAAATCTTGAAGCGGCAGGGATTGGCGAAGAAGCTGTTGGCGGTTGAGACCCTCGGTTCTGTTACCGTCATCTGTACGGATAAGACCGGCACACTCACCGAAGGGCGCATGCGCGTAGCACGCCTCAACGTGACCGAACCAGGAACGAGCGCTGCAAACCATGGTGCTGTGCAATGACCTGGAAGGACCAGTTGATATTGCCTTATGGGAATATGCCAATGCCAACCTGAGTATTCCTGCTCAAGACATGGTTGACAGCTCCGAGCGCCTGGCTGAGGAGCTATTTACCAGCGAAACCAAGTACATGATCACCGCCGTGACAGGCGTATTTTTTAAAGGTCAAAACTATAACTTCCTAAAAGGTGCTCCAGAGATCGTTTTGGGTATGTGCCAGACTAATAAAGATGAGCGCACTCAAATCCTGGCGCAGGTTGACGACTGGGCGGGTGAAGGTCTGCGATTATTGGGACTGGCTTACCGCACAATGGGTAAATTGGAAGATTATTCTGGTTACACCTGGGTAGGTCTGTTAGGAATGGAAGATCCCATTCGGGATGGCGTTCATGAAGCGGTGAATGTCGCCCAACATGCCGGGATCCAGGTCAAGATGATCACGGGTGACTATCGGAGGACTGCGGAGAAAATCGCCCGGACGATTGGTTTAATGCGGCCCGATGAACACAGCCTCGAAGGGGAAGAGCTGGCAGCCATGAGCGACCTGCAGCTTCAGCAGGAAGTGAAGAAGGTGGCCGTTTTTCGCGCATCCGACCTCAAGACAAGCTGCGTATCGTGCGGGCATTACAGTCAAATGGGGATGTGACTGCTATGATTGGAGACGGGGTCAATGATGCCCCAGCTCTACAGCGCGCCAATATCGGCGTGGTGGTCGGGACAGCCTCAGACGTCGCCAAGGAGACTGCTGACCTGATCCTGATGGATAGTAACTTCCGCACCATCGTTGCTGCAATTGAGGAAGGGCGGGTGATCTTTGAAAACATCCGGAAAGTGGTTGCCTATACCCTGTCGAATTCCTTTGCCGAAGTACTGACCATATTCACTGCCATGATGCTACACTGGCCCGCCCCACTGGCGGTAGCTCAAATTTTGTGGATCCACTTGATCTGCGATGGTCCGTCCGATATTGTGTTGGGTTTTGAGCCGGAAGAGGAAGGCATCATGGACGAAAAACCCAAATCCGTCAAAGAGCCAATCCTGGCACCACTGGGACTGACCCTGATCGGTGTGATCAGTATCGGCAGCGCCATTGCAGCGCTATCCCTTTTTGGCCATTTCTATCTCTCTCATGAAAGCATCGCTGAGGGTCAAAGCCTGGTGTTTGCCAGCTTTGCGGTCAACTCGATGATCTATATCTTCGCCTACCGGTCCATGCGCTTACCGTTGTTTCGCATGAGCCCGCTCAGTAAAAATAAACCCTTGATTTGGGCAGTGATAGCTGGTTTATTAATGGTCGTCATTGCTTTTGCCATCCCAGGAATCAGGAACTTGCTAGGAATTGTGCCCCTCACCTTGCAGCAATGGAGCTGGATTGCAGCCATCGCATTCGGACTCCTGATGGCCGTGGAAATCGGGAAATGGGTACGAAATCTGATCATACGCAGGCTTAGAAGGCCCAGATCATAAGTAATAAACTGACCACATTCGTTTGATAAATTGTATAATTCAGGTCACAAGGCGATCAGGCGGCTGGTGATCAAGTGCTGTTAGCCCACCTGATCCAATTAAGATACCACGCTCGATAGTGGTAGACACATCGAAACCAGTGCGCAGAGGAAACATATGACCACCCACCAAATTTTGTATTTATCGCAGGCAGATGTGACGAAAGTCAACCTCGATATGGCTACCGTGATTAAACTGCTCGAGACTGCCTTCCGAGAAAAAGGTGCCGGAAAAGTGGAGATGCCTCCCAAGCCGGGCATCCACACCATGCCGGACGCATTCATCCATGCCATGCCAGCATTCATCCCCGAGCTGAAATCGGCTGGAATTAAATGGGTCAGCGGATACCCCGATAACCAGAAGCGGGGACTACCGTACATCACCGGTCTGCTCATCTTGAATGATGTCGAGACGGGCATCCCATACTCGGTGATGGATTGCGCCTGGATTACCGCCTACCGCACAGGTGCAGCCAGCGCTTTAGCTGCCAGGTATCTCGCCCGACCGGAGAGCAAAACAGCTGGCATCCTCGCATGTGGGGTGCAGGGTCGCACTAATTTAGAGGCGCTGAAAGTGCTATTCCCGATAGAGAAGGTGTATGCCTATGATATCCATCCTGAAGTCGTACAGCGGTACGTCAACGATATGTCTGCCAGGTTGGGTGTCGAAATCATCGGAGTGAAGGAACCCAAACAGGCGGTTATTGAAAGCGAGCTCGTCGTCACCTCTGGGCCAATCCTAAAGCACCCCTCGCCCGCCATTCAAAAGGATTGGCTGCAACCAGGCGCGTATGGTAGCGCGGTCGATTTTGACAGCTATTGGACTGCCGGTGCCCTGGGCCAAATGGACCGGATCAGCACCGATGACCATGCTCAGTTCGAATACTATAAATCGGTGGGCTATTTCCAGACTACCCCCACCCCCTACGCTGACCTGGGTGAAATCGTCGCCGGACTCAAGCCCGGACGCCAGAGCGCGCAGGAACGGACACTGGCGATAAACCTCGGGCTGGCGATGGATGATATGGCCGTCGCGCCTGAGATTTACCGCCGTGCGAAAGAAATGGGGATTGGCACCTGGCTAACCTTGTAGCAGATCAATTGTGCTTCCAGGCTCACCGATCGTGCCACCGGTGTGTGATACCTGGATCAAGATTACTAAAACTATTCGCAATCGAATAGGAAGGCAACCTTATTCGTTATCGGTACCTCTGTAAAACCACAAGCTGCGGAGGTACCTTTTTAAGGTCACTCCACAGCCTGGGTAGTGAGTTGGGTGTCAGGATTCAAACTCAATGCACGGGGGTTATTCCGCACATCGACATTTTAAGTCAATGGATTCCCACAGTACGGGCAGGTGTGCCAGTCATCCTGAGCGGGTTTACCACAATTGGAACAGGTGCGGTTTGGTGCAGCCATTTCAGCAGCAGGTGCAGTCATCTCACCAGCAGGTGCAGTCATCTCAACAGCTGGTGTAGGCTGGGTGGGTGGAGTCGGTTGGGTAGTTTGAGTCACCTGAGCCGGTCTGTTGCCACGCGTGATCACACTGATCAGGGCAACAATTCCGACGATGATCAGGATGAGAAAACCCAGCCCCAATAATCCGCCAAATATCATCCGGCCAGGATTGAAGTATGAATAATGGAATGGTTCCATCATCCTAAAGCCTGGTCGCACCATGTAGTACCCGTGACCAACACCGCCAAAAATCGCCACTACGATCCCGGCTACTACCGCTAAAGCCACCAATCCAAGCACGACGTAAAGGATCCATTTTAAAACTTTACTCATTCGAAAACCTCCATAAATTCATTATTGTCCAAGCATACCACTGCCCTGTGAAGAATTTATGAAGAACCTATTGAAATAAGTTTAAGCTTAGATTAAGGCGACGATTTCCAAAGTATTTTTGTCATAAACTCAATACCCTTAACTAAGATTGTGGTCTATAATCTACCGACCGCATCCCACCCGATATTGATCTCTTTTGGAGAACTTAATGTACGAAACTCTGAGCTCTGACTATGACCGTTTTGTTAATTGGCACAACCGACTATCACTCGAGCTACCTTTTATCATTAAAAAATTGAAGGCGAACAGCGCCAAGTATCTACTGGATGCCGCTACCGGGACGGGGATGCATGCCATCGCCCTGGTACAGAGTGGATACCAGGCTGTCGGGGTCGATATCAGCAAGGGAATGGTGGAACAAGCCCGTTTAAATGCTAAGGAAGCCGGGGTGGAGGTCCGTTTCGAAATAGCCGGATTTGGAGAGCTGGCGAAAACATTTGGTGCTGCGTCTTTCGACGCAATCCTGTGCCTCGGCAACTCGCTACCCCATTTACTCACCCGCAGCAGCCTGGATAATGCCCTGGTTGATTTTGGCACCTGCCTCAAGCCTGGAGGTATGCTCATCATCCAAAACCGCAATTTTGACGCGGTGGTAGCCAACCATGCGCGCTGGATGGAACCGCAATCACATCGCGAAGAAGGAACCGAGTGGATCTTCCAGCGGTTCTACGACTTCGATTCAGACGGTCTGCTAACCTTCAACATGGTTATCCTCAAGCGACAGGGTCAAGGCGAATGGAGTCAGCAAGTAATCACGTCACGGATGCGTCCCATACTTAAGGTCGAGCTCAGCTTATGCCTGTTTGAAGCAGGTTTTAACGGCATCGCTCCATTTGGGAATATGAGTGGAGCAGCATACGATCCCGATAAAAGCCCCAATCTGGTCGTCATAGCCCGTAAACACATATAATTAATCTGAATCACGCCTATACTTCCGGCTTGTTATAGGAACAAATCGCGATCCGGTTGCCTGGAATACCGATCTGGTTCGCACCTGTTGCGTTTTTGCCGAGATATTCCTGGGTCGACGTATCCACATGCCAAGTTATAATTAACCCACACCCACCCCTCGAAGGAGATTATATGATCAAAATCGCATTCATCGGTGCTGGCAGCCTGGGTTTCACCCGCAACCTGGTACGGGATGTACTCACCTTCCCCCTGCTGCAAGATGCCACGCTTTCGCTTATGGATATCGACCCCGAGCGGCTGGAATTTGCCCGCAAATCCGTCCAGCGTATCATCGATATGGGGAAATACCCTGCCACGGTAACTGCCACACTCGACCGGGTGGAAGCCCTGCGAGATGCCGATATCGTCCTGGTTACCATCCTGTCTGGCAGCACGGAGGTCTGGCGCTACGACATCGAGATCCCCAAGCAGTATGGGGTGGATATCAACGTCGGTGATACACGCGGACCGGCAGGCATTTTCCGCGCCTTGCGTACCATCCCGGTGATGCTGGACATCGTTAAAGACATGGAGCGCTACTGCCCAAATGCCGTTCTGCTCAATTACACCAACCCGATGGCAATGCTTTGCCGTGCTCTGCAGCGTAAAACCTTCATCCGACTGACGGGGCTGTGTCACAGCGTGCAAGGCACCGCCTTGATGCTCTCTTATTGGATTGGAGCGCCAATCAAAGAGATCACCTACACCTGCGCAGGGCTCAACCACATGGCATGGTATCTAAAATATGAGTGGAATGGCGTTGATGCCTACCCGCTGATCCGGAAAGCCATCACCGAGCGACCGCAAATCTACAACCATGAAGTGGTGCGCAATGAGATGTTCCTGCACCTGGATTACTACGTCACCGAGTCCAGCGGGCACAACTCGGAATATAATGCCTGGTTCCGTAAACGCCCCGACCTGATCGAAAAATACTGCACTACGGGCACCGGTTGGAACCCTGGGGAGTACGCCTATATCCTCAAGGAGTATCAGAACGCTGAGAACACCTGGAGAGACGAAGCCCGCCAGTGGTTCGCCGTGGAGACGCCGATCGAGCTGGGCCGTGGGGAGGAATATGCTGCCCATATTATCAATGCCCTAATAGGCGGCGACCCATTCACATTCAACGGCAATGTCGCCAATACTGGTCTGGTAACCAATCTGCCTGAGGGTGCCTGTGTGGAGGTTCCGGTGTGGGTCAGCCGCAAGGGGTTCGAGCCAGTGCATGTGGGAGCACTGCCTCCGCAGTGTGCCACGCTGACGACCCTGACCGCCCAGATCGAGGAGATGGCAGTCGAGGGTGCCCTCACCGGTGACCCGCGCCTGGTCTTCCAGGCAATCTGCTACGATCCACTGACCTCCGCCGTATTATCACTGGCGGAAATCCGCCAGATGGTCAACCAGATGTTCGAGCAGAATAAGGTGTTCCTACCGCATTTCAAGTCCTTGTCGGTGTAAGACCGTAAAGCATCGCGCGGCCGATTACAGATTAGAGCGGGTCTCGAAGGTATAGGGAACCCCGACCTTTCAAATTGATTTATTGAAGGACAGCATCGCCGCTAAAAATTTGACCCGCCTGCATGTGGATCAAACAAGGGCGGGTCTCCTTGGAATGTTAAGGTTGGAATTGTGTTCTCGTCGAGGAGATGATAGATGATAAGCGGTGCAATCAAGACCCTCCACTACGTATACATAACCATAATCGGCTATAATCGGCCGGGGAGGAACATCAATGACGAAAACTGAATTCCAGATAGCCATTATAGAAGACGACCCTTTCGCCCGTAATTGGATGGCATTACTCGCCGCCCGTGATTGGCGTACCCGCCTGGCAGGTGAATTCGACGAGCCATTGAAGCTCATCCCCCTGCTACACCAAAAAGCCTCGGTTGTGGACCTAATCCTGATGGACACCGACATTCCCGGCGGAGAAGACTGGATCCCGCAAATCCTTTCAACCATCTCGGGTATGCAGCACCCCCCGGTAATATTATGCACCGGTAATCGCGCCAACCCGGATGTGCTTATGCACATAGAAAACACCCACTTTGTAGGGTATATCCTTAAGAATGAGATCAATTTCTCGCTCGCCTGGGCGATCGATATCGCCCTGACCGGTAAATGGGTCGTCACCGAAGGTGTGCGGTCATTGGCGGCTGATATGCGCTCAGCGCTGCCACACCCATGTGTGGTTATGGACGGCAGGAAAACCCTCCAAAGCACTCTGTCCAAACACCAGGCGGAGGTTTCCCGATTGGCATTCCTGTTCAGCATGGAACGGCGCGAGCTGGCAGATGAAATGGGGATCGTTGAGGATTGGAGCTATGGTCTGGTCAGCCAGATCTACGAGCAGCTGGGGGTTAAGGACATCCTTAATGACGAGGAGTCTTTGCTATCCTACTTCGGAGACCAGCCGTTGATCCTGGCACACGTGGAAAAAATTCGAGCAGCGGGTAAAAATTCTGTCAAGGCGCATGACCTGGAAACCCTGGCTTTCCACATCATCACCATGCCCGAGATGGTCGAGCTGCCTTAGTTTTAATGGTCGAACTCAGCCTTTTCGATAAATTTGCCCCCGTTAATTTCCTGGTTAATCAGCCTGTGGTTTTTATCAAACCTCAGGCTTAATTCTATCGGCTGGAAACATAACTTTTCTCCCACCAGCACCTTGCGGCAGAAATAAGAGGATGGATCGTCGCTGTTTGCCTCGTAATCGGGGGTCAACTCGTTCCAGGTGTCCACCCTGGCTTGTAATTTTTCTCCACAGCGGCTGCACTGCACGTAGAGATTTACAATCCGGCTTTTATCAGATGATGGGGAAGAAAAGATTTTACTAAGTTTTTTTAGGAAACTCATGGAATGATTTTAACATAATCCAAAATCCTTTATCCTTTTGTTTTAAGGAATTAACCAAAACTGTTAGCGGAGAAATTGTATATTTATACTATTTGGATAATAATTGTTGTATAATAATTAGTGATTCAAATCTAAGTGTCAGGGGAATATATTAATTACCTTTCGAAGGGAAATGGTCATGAGCAATAGATATAAAAGGCTATTAATCACAGGAAGTATCATTGCGTCGTTGATGATCTCTGTAGTTGTTGGATTGGCACAAATCAATGCTTCAAAAAAATCATATTTACCTTTCGTATTCAGTTATCTAAGCTCTAGTTCAACTCCAACCGAACAACCGACGGCAAGTGTTACCCCGACCGGGCAACCAACGCCAACCGCAACACCGACACCCAACCCGGGTAATGACCCGATCATTTTCTTCACCGGCGATCTGGTGTCGGGCAGCTCGCTCAGCCGGGCTCAATCGGTGGTGGACCTCATCGTGGATTTAATGAGCCAGCACCCAGGCACGCAAATGCTGGTGGCGTCTACTGGAGATAATGAGCAAGAAAATAACCCAACCATCAGCAACTACCAATCTTATTTTGGCACAACCTATGCCACCTTCGTTGCCCAGGGAATATTCATGCAAGTGCGAGGCAACCATGATGGCCAATCAGCCGGTTCATATACCGATTTCGATGGCACTGTCCACAATTCTGGAGCTGCCTATTGGGATTACTTCGGACCGGACGCTCATATGTTCAATATTGATGGCAAGAAATTGACCGATTACAGCTATGACCTGGGCAGCTGGCATATCATCGCACTGGACCAGATCAGTGGGTCGGTCAACACCCCCACGCTGGATTTCCTTACCGCCGATCTGGCAGCTCATTCAAGCTCAACATGCCAGCTGGTGTACTGGCACGTGCCAACCTACTCATCCGGAGCAACTCACGGAGATTCAACGGGCTTGAAGCCGCTTAACCAGGCAGAATATGCCGCTGGTGTGGATATTCAGCTCAACGGTCACGACCACGACTACCAGCGCTTCTACCCGATCAATCCCAATGGGATCCAGGACAATGCCAATGGGATCACCACATTTGTCGATGGTATTGGGGGACAGGATAATCGGACAGGATCCCAGCAGTCTATCGCCCAGGCAGCTTCAGCCGTTTACCTGGATACATTCCCGCCAGGGACAGGTCATGCGATTGGTGTGATCCAGTTCACCTTGCATGCCAACTCAGCGGATTACAGCTTGTTTGACGCCAATGATGGCTCGATCCTGGATCAAGGGACGGTTACTTGCCACTGAGGAACAATTAATGGTGTGTGCGCTGCTTACAGATTGCACACACCAAAAGGTAATGAACAACAAAATATAAATTTAGTGACGCCTAATTGGATCAACGCGATAACAATAATAATCTAATATCTCTGTTAATTCACCAATCATTGTCTATCTTTTTTTTATGTGGTTATGATTAACCATTATCGCTAGAAGCGCATCAAAATCCGATCCAACCGCATCTAACACTTAATATAATAAACACCTAGGACAACCCGGTTCGACGGTACATTTTATTGGCGTACCAATCTCCATCAGGCGATCCGGTGTTATTTAATGTTGCGAAGCGGAATATCGATCTAACCAATCGGCACGCCGTGGATAAATCTGATTACGATCATATACCGTATTTAGTAGTGTTCCATAAGTATTATTATGATGCATGGATGCGAAATGTTCAGTTATGAGGTGACGTAAGTATGAACGAAGTATGGACGGTTGAAAACATTCCTGATTTAACTGGAAAAATCATCATTGTTACCGGGGCCAACAGCGGAATTGGTTTCGAAGCCGCCAGGCAGTTTGCCAGGAAAGGCGCTCTTACCATTCTCGCCTGCCGCAACATGGTCAAAGCCCAGGCTGCATTGGTGAAAATCCAGGCTGAGATCCCTGATGCCCAGGCGGAAATCATACACCTCGATCTGGCTAGCTTGAAATCGATCCATGAGTTCGCCCAGGCTTTCAAGGCTAAATATAATCGCCTTGACATTCTACTGAACAATGCCGGGATCATGATGGTCCCATACACGCGGACCGAAGATGGTTTTGAATCGCAGGTAGGCACCAACCATATGGGGCATTTTGCTCTGACGGGTCAACTCATCGACATCCTGGAGAAGACACCTGGCTCACGGGTGGTCAACATCAGCAGCGGCGGACACCGGATGGGCATCATGGATTTCGCCAATTTGATGTACATGAAGGAGAAAAGTTATTCACGCACGGGTGCGTATGGTCGCTCGAAGCTTTCCAACCTGCTTTTTACCTATGAGCTCGAGCGCCGGCTCGAAGCGGACGGAGGCAACCCGATCGCCGTGGCTGCTCACCCCGGGCTGTCTGAAACCCACCTGGCAGATCACTTTTTCGGCGGACACCTTACAACATTCTCCCACGTATTTATGAAATTCATAGGCCAAACCGCCGCCATGGGTGCTTTGCCGGGCATACGTGCTGCAGTTGACCCCCAGGTTAAAGGCGGTCAGTATTATGGACCAGATGGTCCGAGTGAGCGTAAAGGATACCCGGTCTTGGTCCAGTCAAACCAGGCTTCGCATGACGAGGCCGATGCAAGGAATCTTTGGCAAGTTTCTGAGGAACTGACTGGAGTGAAATATCTATGATTTCTGATGCGCTGAACAGAAGATCACTCCCGATCAATATAAATCTGTAGAAGCAGTAGATTTTTCGTAAGGTTTGAGACACCCCGGCGGGGCGTCTCTGCAGAAGACAACTAAAGGAATGGATTAGCGCAGGGGTCGAATTCGGTAATCAAGGTCGGAATCCCCATCCTCCGATCAAAAATCGGAGCAGACAGGTGTGCTACCGATCACAGAGAGGAAAAAATTTGTTGCCGCCATCGATGATGGCGGATTATTAGTTAACTACCGTGATCACCGATCACGGTATCGCTCGTAAGAACTACTGGCGATATTTCGTCGCTCGAATATCGCTCCGATGGCAACAAGGAACGACCTCAACTATAAAACCTAATACTAATTACCTGATTACCACATCCCTTTAGGGGTATAATCGCCTTCTGATTTTATCAAACGTGAATGAGATTGGCATATTATTAATAAAACATTTGTGCTATAATTAGAGGGTAATTACTCACCGTAATCCAGGACATCGGTAGATTATGATTATTACTAAGAGCAGATTGCCACGTCGGGCTTCCGGGTATATAAGTAAGATTGGATATCCAGGACGCCCTCCTTCCCCGAAAACCAACGGGGATACCGCAATGACAGTTTAAGTGTATTATTTTCTAATTATGGTCTCTGTTAGTGATAAAAAGAACTCGGTGTGTAATTACATTAGAGGGCTTTCCTTTATTTGTATATAATCGTCCTCAAATAACGGTTGTTCATTACCGGTAAGGGTACATTCGGTCAGCTTTACCAGATTTACATCAATATTCCCTACAAGGGAATAGAAAACTACCATCTAACGGAATTTCACAAGGGATTATGACCGCTAATGTTATTCGGGTAGTTGGCGCCCGCGTCCATAACTTAAAAAATATCACCGTCGAGATACCCCGCGACAAGCTGGTGGTGATCACCGGGTTATCGGGTAGTGGGAAATCCTCGCTCGCCTTCGACACCATCTTTGCCGAGGGGCAAAGACGCTACGTCGAGTCGCTTTCAGCATATGCGCGCCAGTTCCTGGGTCAGATGGATAAACCCGACGTGGATTACATCGAGGGATTATCACCGGCAGTGTCCATCGACCAGAAAGGTGTCTCGCATAATCCCAGATCGACGGTCGGTACGGTGACCGAGGTCTATGATTATCTGCGTTTGCTGTATGCCCGTGTAGGCATCCCGCACTGCCCGGAATGCGGGCGTGAGGTCAGCAAGCAGTCAGCCCAGGAGATCGTAGACGTGGTGGCAGCCCTACCTGATACGAGCCGCTTGCTCATCCTCTCCCCGCTGGTGCGCGGTCGCAAAGGCACACACCAGGCGGTGCTGGAGGAAATCCGCAAGACCGGGTTTGTCCGCGCCAGGGTCGACGGTACGGTGCACGAGCTGGACGAAGACATCCAGATGGACCGTTATAAGATCCATGATATCGAGGCCGTGGTGGACCGGGTATTAATGCACCACGACCCCGACCCGGAGGAGCACCAGGTATTCGTCACTCGCCTGACCGATTCGATCGAGACCGCTTTGAAATTTGGTGATGGCTACTTGATCGTCCAGGATATCACTGACCCTAAAACTCCGCGCGATATGTATTTCTCCGAACACCTGGCTTGCCCCGAGCACGGTTCCGTCCTTCCGGAGATTGAGCCGCGTACATTCTCATTCAACACACCCCATGGTGCCTGCCCCGACTGCCAGGGGTTGGGCGGAAAGCTCGAGATCGATGCCGACCTGCTCATCCCAGACCAGGATCTCTCACTCACGGATGGCGCCATCGCCAGCACCGAGTGGAGCGGACCCAAGGAAGAGGGCGGCTATTACTGGCAGAGCCTTGAAGCAGCTGCCAGGTATTATGATATTGACCTGCGCGCCCCCGTACGTGAGATCCCCCAGGAAAAGCTGGATATCATCCTTTACGGCACGCGCGGCAAGGAAATCCCCATCACTTATAAGCGCGATGACAACCATGAATACCGCTTTGACCGTGAGTTCGAGGGTGTCATCGGCAACCTGATGCGCCGCTTCAACGAGACCAATTCGGAGTACATGCGTGAAAAGATTGGCGCTTTTATGAGCATGCGCACCTGCACCACCTGCGGTGGCAAGCGCCTGCGCCGTGAAGCCATCGCAGTGACTGTGAATGATAAAAACATCGTTGAGGTTACCGAATGGCCCATCCTGGAAACGCTGAAATGGGTCGAGCAGTTATGTGGTGACACTACTCCGCTCACTCAACGCCAACAGACCATTGCCGAACGCATTCTTAAGGAAATATCCGAACGACTGGGATTCCTCGTAGATGTGGGGCTGGATTACCTCACCCTGCGCCGCTCGGCAGGATCGCTTTCGGGCGGAGAAGCCCAGCGAATCCGCCTGGCAACCCAGATAGGCTCCCGCTTAATGGGCGTGCTATACGTGTTGGATGAACCCTCCATCGGGCTGCACCCGCGTGATAACACCCGCCTGCTACGCACGCTTAAGGGCTTGCGCGACCTGGGCAACTCGGTCATCGTGGTCGAGCATGATTCCGAGACGATACTCTCTGCCGATTGGGTGCTTGACCTGGGACCAGGAGCAGGTGAGCACGGCGGAAAAGTGGTGGCGGAAGGCACCGTCGATGATATCCTCGCTAACCAGGATTCGCTCACCGGGGCATATCTCTCCGGTCGCCTGCAGGTGGATATACCGCGAGAACGCCGTACCGGCAATGGAAGAAAGCTGACCATCGTTGGGGCACGCGAGAATAACCTTAAGAATATCAAGGTAAATATCCCACTGGGAAAGTTCGTCTGCATCACCGGCGTGTCTGGATCTGGCAAGTCTACCTTGATGATCGAGATCCTGTACAAAGCCCTGGCAGCCAAGCTGCAAGGTGCCCACACTCTGCCCGGTGATTATGACCGCATCGATGGTATCGAATTCGTAGACAAGGTGATCAATATCGACCAGTCTCCCATTGGTCGGACCCCACGCTCCAACCCGGGCACCTACACCGGACTGTTTGACCAGATCCGCACCCTTTTTGCCGAGCTGCCCGAAAGCAAGATGCGTGGCTATAAACCCGGGCGCTTCTCATTCAACGTGCACGGTGGACGTTGTGAAGCCTGCCAGGGGCAGGGACAACTGCGCATCGAGATGCAGTTCCTACCCGATGTATACGTACCGTGCGACGTGTGCCATGGGGCACGCTTCAATCGTGAGACCCTGCAGGTGAAGTTCAAGAACCTGAACATCGCGGATGTGCTGGACCTGAGCGTAGACCGTGCCCTGGAGGTGTTCGAAGCCTTCCCGAACATGTTCTCACGCCTGCAGACATTACAGGACGTAGGTTTGGGCTACATCCGCATCGGACAGCCCGCCCCTTATTTATCGGGTGGAGAAGCCCAGCGGGTGAAGCTGGCGCGCGAGCTTTCCAAGCGAGCTACCGGGCGTACGGTATACGTGTTGGATGAACCTTCCGTCGGTCTGCATGCTGCCGACGTGCACAAGCTGATCGAGGTATTGCAGCGGCTGGTGGATGCCGGCAACAGCGTGCTGATCATCGAGCACAATCTGGATATTATCAAGGTGGCTGACCACATCATCGACCTGGGACCGGAGGGTGGCGGTGGCGGCGGAGAGCTGATTGCCGAGGGCTCACCGGAGGAGATCTGCGAGGTCGAAGCCTCGTATACGGCTAAGTTCCTGCGACCTTACGTTTGTAAGGACGAGAATTTAGAACCCATCAGGGTATAATGACGCGATGGATTTAGATAAAGAACTCTATCAAAGAGCTTATGAGAATCTGCGTAAGTGGAATGAAACCGAATCCATCCAGCGTCTACTCGACGCAAGAAATTTGACCCCAGAACAAGCATGGTCTCGTTATTTCGCGCTGTGGAACCTTGTGATGAAATATGGTTCACCGATCAATGAACGCCATCACAAACAAAAATTAGTAGATTTACAGCCTTATTATGATGCTCTACAAAAATTGAATAAATGTAAATAATCACATGGAGCCGCAGTATATCTCGCCTCTTGAAAAAGCCATAACTGCGCTAGATAGATCTGGTTACCGATATGCACTGATTGGTGGATTTGCTCTCTCACAATGGAAAGTTGTCCGGCTTACCTACGACATTGATTTTAAAGTTTTGGCCCCCAATTTAGATTACTCCTCAACACGGAATTTTCTCCACAAAACTTTCCCCGAGCCTGCTCGCATTGGTGCTCCTGTAAATCCATTTATTGTTTCGGTCAGGATAGATGACGTAATTGTAGACTTTCTGCTCTGCCTTCCGGGATACGAAGAACAAATCATAACAAGAGCTGTCCAACGAAAGTTTGGAAGTTTAACTGTATGGGTATCCACAGCAGAAGATTTAATCATACAAAAAGCAATTACCCGACGACCCAAAGATTGGCAGGATGTGGAAGAATTGTTGATTGTACAATTCGGATTTTTAGATTATGAATATATCGAAAACTGGCTTACACAGTTTTCAGATGTTTTGGAACAGCCTGAGTTATTAACGCAATATCATGCTCTGGTAGTTAAAGCTTCTCACTTTAATGAGATATAGTTCAGGATTGTCAGCACAGTTTTCCTGACCAGCATTGAATAAAAGGGATTTCTATCTATCTGATATCCTTTCCAAAGTTATTATTTTCGGGAACAAATCTATATTAAACTAAGCTCTGATAATTTTTGAAACCCAATGATACCGTGCGATTATCTTAGGATCTCATCCGTGTAATTCCCCCCACTCATCCATCAAAGCTTCCAGCTCCTTCTGCACCCTGACATATTCGGTGCCCAGTTTCTGCACCCTAGCAGTATCGGCGGGCGGGTTTTCCAGCCGGTGACCCAGAGCTGCCAGGTCATCTTCCAGCCGGTCAATCATGGTTTCCACTTCCTTCAAGCGGAGGCGCTTGCGCTTGTCTTCCGCTGAAGCTACGGGTTTCCTGGGAAGCTCCTTCACCACATCGTTATTTCCCCTGGCTTCCTTCTCTGCCAGTAACTCAGCTTCCTGCTGCAGATGGTACTGGCTATAGCTGCCCTTGAACGTACGCAGAATACCTTTGGTCTCATCGATCTCCCAGATCTGGGTCGCCAGTGCATCGATCAGGTAACGGTCATGGGAGACAAGCAGGATGGTACCCTGGAATTGGTCCAGTACCTCCTGCAGGATCTCCTGGGAGGGAATATCCAGGTGGTTCGTGGGCTCGTCCAGCAGGAGCAGGTTGGCACCGGATAATGCCAGCTTCGCCAGTGCCAGCCGGCCGCGTTCACCCCCAGATAACACCTCCACTTGTTTGAATACGTCCTCACCGGTGAACAGAAACTTTGCCAGGTAATTACGGATATCTGGCAGCAGCATCTTGGGTGCCACCGAGTCGATCTCCTGCACCAGGGTACGTTCTGGATGCAGGTCTTCATGCGCCTGGGCAAAGTAGCCAACGTTCAGGCTGGCACCCAGCTCCACTTCTCCTGCCAGCGGCGGGATCTTCTCCAGGATGGTCTTGAGGAAAGTGGTCTTTCCGGCACCATTTGGACCGATCAGGGCAGTACACTGCAGACGGCGCAGCTCAATCTTGCCAGCATAAAACAGCACTTTACCAGGATAGCCAATCTGCAGCTCATACGTACGCAGGACGATCTCACCGCTACGCTGGTCGGCATGCAGGTGCAGGTGTAAGCGGGGAGGCCGGTTGCTGGGCTCGCGCAGGGCGTTGATGTGTCTCTCGGCCTCCTCTGGGCTGAGCATGCTGGTGGTGGTATCCACACTCCGGCTTAGCTCTGCCCATTTTGTGCTGATGGCAGCATCCAACCCCACCTGCTCAATGGCTTGCAGGCGGCGGGTAAGCCGGCGCAGTCGGCCCCTGGCCTGGGTTACATTTTGCCCGGAGATGTTCTTCTTGATGTAATCCAGATCCTTATCCAGCTTCTCTTTTTCAGACTCGAACACTTCCCTCCTGCGCTCCCAGCGTTCTGTGCGCTGGTTCACATAGGCGGAATAATTCCCGTGATAGATCTCGAAACCCGAGCGCATCATCTCCCAGATAGTATCCACTACCTGATCGAGGAAATAACGGTCATGCGAGACAATAAGGGTGGCGCCTTCCCACTGACGCAGGTAATCTTCCAGCCACTCCACGGCGGCAATATCGAGGTGGTTGGTGGGCTCGTCCAGCACCAGCAGGTCCGGCTCCGATAACAACAGGCGGGCTAAAAGGGCTCGTGTGCGTTCGCCACCTGATAAACGGGATAGGGGTGCCTGGTATTCATCAGGTGAGAAACCCAGGCCTGAGAGCACCTGTTGGATGCGGTGGATGTAAGTGTAGCCGCCCCTGTGATCGAATTCCGCTTGCAAGCGACCATACTTCTCGAGCACCTGGTCAACCTGCTGCGGATCAGCCATGGCATGCTCGAGGCGCTGCAGCTCAGCCTCGAGCTCGCGTAACGGTTCGAAAGGCAGCAGGCATTCCTCCCACAGGGTATGCGGAGAATCCAGCCCCGCCTCCTGAGCCAGATGTCCGATTGACAGACTGCGTGCCTGGTTAACCACCCCGGCAGATGGTTCCTCCTCCCCAGCGAGGATGCGCAGCAAGGTCGTTTTACCGATTCCGTTCGGACCGATGATGGCAATGCGGGCATGATGCGGGATGCTAAGCGAGATTCCAGAGAAGATATCTCGCGCTCCGAAAGATTTAGCTAGATCGTGGGCAGTAATCAACGACATAGATCAGGTTTCCATTCCATGATAAAACCCAGGGAACCAGAATGAATGATAATTCGTCCTCAAACCATCCCAGGTGGTGGCATTTTTCATGCAACACAGAAAGGTTATAAGCAGCATCATATCTAAAACGAAAGGCATTGCCAGCCTGGATGTATAATTATGCCACAACAATTCATCACTTCACGCATTCAAACTCCTGCTACATGTTATAATCCGACCTCGATGGATGAATATAATCCCGTAGATATCGACCAAAGATCTTCCCACAGGCGACGCGGTTCACAACAATTTAAAATGAATCCAGTGTTGTGGGGGTTGCTGATAATCTTTCTGATCACATTATCAGCCACAGTCTATTTAACCTATTCGGTAGTTCGTGGAGCCACGGCTGAGAGTTACACTCAAAGCACCGAGCCACCGCTAACATTATCAGAAGCTCCGAACAATAACCAACCTGAGGTCAACGTCAATGCCCCGCTCCAGGCAGATAACGGTCCCACACCTGTCCCGTGGGACGGTGCTAACCGGGTAAATATACTGGTCATGGGTTTGGATTACCGTGATTGGGAAGGCGAAGGTCCGTCGCGCACGGATACCATGATGCTGCTTACATTGGACCCAGTCTCCCGCACTGCCGGTATGCTCTCCATCCCGCGCGATCTGTGGGTCAATGTGCCAGGTTTTGATTATGGCAAGATCAATACAGCCTATTACCTGGGTGAAATGTACAAACTGCCAGGTGGAGGACCTGCCCTTGCCGAGCAAACGGTAAATGAGCTTCTGGGAGTCGACACCAATTATTACGCCCAGATTGATTTCTCAGCGTTCGAGAATTTTATCGACCAGATTGGCGGGATTGATGTAGAAGTGCCCTATGAGCTGACGGTCGACCCGATCGGTCCGGGCAATACGGTCACACTCCCTGCAGGCGTTCAACACCTGGATGGACCGACCGCCCTGGCGTATGCCCGCAACCGTGACACCTTTGGCGCAGATTTTGACCGTGCCGACCGGCAGCAGCAAGTGATCATGGCGATATTCGACAAGCTCTCCTCCCTGGGGAACTTGCCCAAGCTCATCGCCAATGCCCCAACGATCTATAATAATTTGCGCTACGGCATCCACACCAACCTGACCCTGAAGGAAATCATCTCGCTGGCATGGACTGTGTCACAAATACCACGTGAAAACATCAAACGTGGCGTCATCGGCCCCAACGAAACCACACGGACTTTTTCGCCGGATGGACTGGATATCCTGCTTCCAGACATAGACGCCGTAAGAGCGGTGCGCGACCAGGTGTTTTCCACCGAGGCTGGTACCGCTGGTGAAGCTCCGGTAGCTACTCTTTACATCAGCAACCCGGAAGAATTACGCGCCGCAGAGAATGCCACCTTATCGGTGCTGAATGCCACCACTACTGCCGGGTTAGCATCTGAAACCAGCGATTACCTGAGCACAAAAGGGATTAATGTTTCGGTCACGGGTAACGCTGAAGAAAAATCTGATAGCACCGTGATCATTGATTACACCGGTAAACCCTATACCGTGCAATACCTGGTCGAATTGTTAAATATTCAGCCAGATAGTATCTACAGCCGTTATGACCCCAACAGTCAGACGGACATCGCCATCCTGCTGGGAACGGACTGGGCGGATAACAATACCATGCCTTGAGAATAAAATTAATGATGCATAAAACCCCTACGCCTCTAAAAGTAGGTTTATTAAGCTTGTTCGTCATAGCCGCGATTTTTCGCGGCTTATGCTGCCTACACAAAGTCATACGATTTCTTCCTGTCCTTCAACGTGGCTCAGATACCGGGCCTGGCTATCCAGGCTACCGGCACGACTGCCCCCAGCATAGACGGTACCCCCGCACCTACACCTGTGCCCACAATATCGTCCTCTGATCCACTCCCGCAATCGTGGGATGGAGCCAGCCGTGTGACCGTGCTGGTGATGGGATTGGACTACCGCGATTGGGAAGCCGGCGATGGTCCACCTCGAACGGATACAATGATCCTGCTCACTATTGACCCGCTGACCAAAACTGCCGGTATGTTGAACATCCCGCGTGACCTGTGGGTCAATATCCCTGGTTTCGATTATGGGCGCATCAACACTGCCTACCCGCTGGGGATCGCTTATAACGTCCCAGGCGGCGGGCCACAACAAGCTATGGATACCGTTGAATCATTATTAGGCGTTCCGATCGATTACTACGCCATCATCGACTTTGGCGCTTTCGAGAACTTTATCGATGAGCTGGGCGGGATTAATGTGAAAGTAGATAACGAAATCAGTGTAGACCCAATTGGTAAAGGGAACACGGTGGTACTAAAGCCTAATAATTATCTCTTAGATGGTCCAACCGCCCTGGCATACGCACGCGCCCGCCACACCGATGGGGGTGATTTTGACCGTGCTCAGCGCCAGCAGCAGGTGATCCTGGCCATCCGTGACCGGATTGTGGAGCTTGGACCAACCCAGGTAGCATCGAAGATTCCGGCAATGTATAATGAATTAGCGGCAGGCATTCACACCAACTTATCTTTAAACGATGCCATCAAACTGGGGTGGTTAGCCTTGGATATCCCCCTGGACACCGTCCAGCGTGGTTCCATCGCTCCGCCCAATGCAGTCGGTTTTGCTAAATCTCCGGATGGCGCGCAGGATATCCTCGTCCCGGTGCCAGACCAGATCCGCCTGATCCGAGACCAGGTGTTTGCTTCCTCTAACATGGCCAGCCCAGGATTGACCTCCGGTGATGCACGCGCAAACATGGAGGCAGAGGGTGCTAAAATCGTGGTGGCCAATGGCACCTACACCGAGGGTCTCGCCCAGGAGACGCAAACCTACCTTCAGTCACAAGGCGCCAACGTGGTTGCTACCCAGAACAGTGAATACAACACTTACACACAGATCATCGATTACACCGGCAACCCGTATACTGATAAATATTTAGTCGACTTGATGAAGATATCGCCATACAGTATTTCCTTACAGTATGACCCCAACAGCCAGGTGGATGTATTGGTCATCCTTGGCGATGACTGGGCTGGCAACAACCCCATGCCATAATCCTGTTCATCAGGACAGGTTACATCTACCCTGGTTCCTCCCGTGCAGGCTTCGTTTGGGGCGGTGGTTAGAAAGTGTTCCGCCCCTTATTTATTTCTTGGATTAGTATAACTGCGCAATTTTCCATCAGCGGGCTCAACTCCATTTCACGGTTATAATCATCCCATTCAGGTAATCCTACCAATTTAACTCCCGTGGAGGAGAAAATGCAGAAACCTGGTAAGAGAATTTCCGTATTGATCGTAATGCTGATCCTGGGCTTGACCGCGGCTGGTATCCCCAGGCTTGTCACTGCCAACCTGCAGCCTGACAGCCCGCTTCCTGCACCCGTAGCTCCAGAGCCGTACCCCAACAGCGATATTTATCCAGCGGTCGTTTACCTGACATCGATTAGCGACTTGCAGGTGCTATATGACATGAAGATCGATATCGGCAATATGCAGTCTGCAGATGGTACTCCCAGACCTGGAGGCTCAACTTTCGAACCGTCCATTGCCACAATTTACATCGATCCGTCTCAATCAGACATCTTGTCTCAAGCCGGATTGAGCCCGGTCCCCATCCCCAATGAGGGTTATCGCAGCTTCCTGACGAGCGGTCCAGGCTCGGGATCGCCCAATGCCTGGCCGACTTATGAAGAATACGTCACCCGCATGCAGAATTTGGAAGCTGCCCACCCCAACATTGTCAGCCTGGAGAGCATTGGCAGTTCCGTCCTGGGGCGGGGCTTGTGGTGTATGGAGGTAAGCGATAACCCGGGTGTAGACGAGATTGAGCCCGAGTTCAAATACACTGCCGCTCACCATGGGGATGAAACCACCGGGATTGAGATGACCATGCGTTTTGCTGAGCTGCTGGCCAACAGCTATGGCACCGACCCGGTGATCACGGATATGGTCGATAAAATGGAGATCTGGTTGTGCCCGATCTACAACCCGGATGGATACGTATCTGGTAGCCGCTACAACCATAATGGTGAAGATCTAAACCGCAATTACCCCGACCGATTTGAAGGTCCGCCAGCTTTTCCCCAGCTTGAGACCATCGCCTTTATGAATTTTGAGCTAGAGCATCGATTTGTGATGGGTGCCAATTACCACGGCGGGGAACAGGTGCTCAACTACCCGTGGGATGCAGTTGCTGCCCCAGGCGACCCAATAATTCCCGCATATGCTCCGGATGACCAACTGTTCTACGATTTTGGATGGGTTATACTTCACGTAATCCAGACTTGTGGAATAATCCCTATTTTGATTACGGGATCACCCGTGGTTGGGAATGGTACCAAATCTGGGGGGGAATGCAGGATTGGGATTATTACTACCATGGAGAACATCACGTCACCATCGAAATATCATGGGATAAAAGCCCAAACTTCGACCTGATGGACGGCTTTTGGGACCGCAACCGCGACGCCATGTTGTGGTGGCTGCAGCGTGTTTGGACCGGCCTGAGCGGGCAGGTGTTGGATGCCAGGGACAGTGCACCCCTGGATGCCACCCTCACCCTGGTCGGTAGAGATGTTCCGAATATCATTCTCACCGACCCTGATGTGGGAGATTACCACCGTGTGATCTCAGCTGGCAGCTACTCCCTGGAGGCCGGCGCAGATGGTTACCTGAGCCAGACTGCCGACGTCACCGTGTTCTCAGGCACGCTGAGCACACAGGATTTTTATATGTGCCCCGAAATACCGTGGGTCGTCTCTGGGACGATCACCGACTCGGTGACCGGATTACCACTCCAGGCTAACGTTGAATTCATCGGGTCACGCCAGGCGGCTTCAAGCGATCCTGACAGCGGTCATTATTCCCTATCAGTCTGCCCCTCAACATACACCATGCACGTTTCAGCTCCCTGGCATTTCCCCCAGGAGCGTGTGGTTAATATCGACCACGACCAGGTGCAGAATTTTTCGCTCGATCCCACGCCAAACTTGAGCCCTTCCACCAAGCAGGCTTCATCCAACGCTGTTTTTCCGGGTGATTTGGTGCAGTACCAGCTGCACGTGGAAAACCTGGGCTCAACCAGCACGGTTTTAGTCACAGATACACTACCGATATCATTAACGTGGGCGGATAATCTCACCGCTACCCAGGGCATTCCCATCTTCGCAGACGGTCGAATCCAGTGGCAGGGAGATGTAGCTCCCGGTCAACCGGTGGAAATCACCTATTCAGCCAGTGTTAACCAATGCCTCCCGTCGGGGACATCCATACTCAACATCGCTGAATTTGATGATGGGGTAAATGGCATCATCACCGGAAAGGTAACGCTGGATGTCGGTAATGCCGCGCCCGGTGTGCCTGACTCTCCCTCACCAGTCGATGGTGCAGTCATGCAGCCAATCACCAGCACCCTCACCTGGGTGAGCATTGACCTGAATTGCGACCAGCTCACCTATGACATTGCCTTCGGCACAGTTTCACCACCACCGCCATTGGATTATGGTCTGGCTACTCCATCTTTCGACCCGGGTATTTTGAACCCGGCGACCACCTATTACTGGCACGTGATTGCTCACGATGGCGAATACCAGATGGGCGGACCCATATGGAGCTTCAGAACCGTGGATGGATTAAATCGAGTATATATGCCTCTCACTACCAGGGGCCATTAATATATTATCCGTAGGGGTGGGTCTTGACAACATCCACACCGAATAATGGCACAGTGTCAATCTAATCCCATCATCTCCCCGCAATAACACAAGACCCACCCGGCTTATATGACGCAGGTTAACCCGGGTGGGCAGGTCTCTGTTCGATTATGGTAAATTTTTATATGGAGTAAGCGGATTTTGAATTATTGTGCCTGGTCATAAGTACAGACCTGCCCCTACAACAGATAAGGAACCCGCCCTTGCAACATCGCCCACGCTTTAAAATAAATGGGGCACGGTCAAAACCGTGCCCCAAATCTATTCTATAGAAAAAGAGGTTATTTACGGATCAACGGCAAGAGGCTGTAGAATATCACCTTCGCCGTGGTCGTCACAGTGGCAGTCTGCCAGACCGATGAATCCAAGATGGAGGTGATCTTCAGTGTAGTAACGTCGAAGTCACCATCTGCCACTCCTTCAGGAACGGTCACCAACACAATGATGGTCGTGACCGCTCCCGGAGCCAGAGGCTCGGTGTTCTCTCCACCCGGCAGGGTAGCCGTCCACACCCCGCTCGCCGCCAGGGCGAACGAGTCGGTGTAATCACCAGTGTTAGTCACCGTGAACTCATAGCTGACCACCTCCAGCGGCATGCCAGTCTGGCCTTCCGGCGCAACCACCGTCACAGCCGGGTTCACGTTCGCCAGGGTGGTACCCGTAGCGGTGTCGTTGCCACCCACTGAGCCTTGAGCGGTCAGGGTGAAGGTGTCATCAGCGATGATCACGTCAGGGACGTTCGGGATGGTAACATCCACCGGTATGCTGGTGGAAGCACCCGGTGCCAGCAAGCCAGTTGAAGCAGGCACTACCGTCGGCCACAGGGCGTCCACACTCAGCTGGATATCCTGCTCCACGGTGGCCTCATTGGTCACTGTGAAGACATAGCTCACCAGCATGCCAGGCTCACCGGTCTTGCTCTGGTCAGCCGGGGTGAGGGACACCGCCGGTGGTGCTTCACAGCCACCGAAGAAGTTCACAGCAGTACCCATCACGGCAGAGCGGTCAGCCAACGCCGGAATTGCTTCAAAGGGGTAACCCAGGAAGACGGTGTTGAAATTCGCTCCATCATAGCTCACCGCGGCATTGCCCTGGTTCCCACTGAAAGCCACCTGCCCCTGGGCATCAGGAGTGACGATGTCGGAGTAGTTAGTGAAAGGATAGCTCAGGCTGTAGGGTCCCAGACCAGCAAACACATTCTGCCCGGTAACCGTGGTCTGAGAAACATCACTGCTGAACGAGGCGATGTGCAGGTAACTCTCTCCAAAGGGAGTGATATCAAACTCAAAGAGATAGTCCTGGCTGGAGAGGAAGAAATTCCCACCCGCGTCCAGGAAAGCGCCTACGGCATCTTCATTCGAGCCACTGAATGTAGACGAAAACGGGTAGCCTGTGAACCAGAGAACATTCTTGTAGCCTGCCAGATTAGCTGCAGAGGGATCACCTTGTGAGCCAGTATCCCACACGTTGTAGCCGAATCCGAGGTTGTCCAGCGCACTCGTGTACGAGAGGCGCACATCCGGACCGTCCTGGTCGTCATCCACCAGCAGGATGCAGGGCAACGGGTCGAGGTTGAAGTTTTGGGTGAGATTTTCAGTTACATCAACCACCAGCTCTACACTTTGGTGGGAAGGAGCAGATGCCATTAGATGATAAGAGCCCTCAGCAACCGTCAGGCTGTAGAAACCACTCGGGTCAGTATTCACCGGCGGAACGGGCGCATCGGTAAACTGGACCGTGCCTTCCAGAGGATCACCGGTAACAGAGTCGTAAACATACCCACTTACGGTAAATGTAGGTGCGGCAACCAGCACGAAATCCTGAGTCGTCACGGTATCGGTGACGACAGCCACCGGGAATACCTGCTGGGGAAGATAGCCATAAGTAGAGGCGGTAACAGTGTACGTTCCGACTGCAACTGTCATAGTGTAGTACCCGCTGGCATCGGTCAGCTTATTCCAGGCAAACCCGGCTTCATGCACAGCCTTGACATTGACGTTTTGAATTGGGTCACTTGTAGCTGAATCGGTAATAGTACCATCCAACTTACCCGCACCGCCCATGGCGATTGCTTCCTGAACAGCTGCAAGCGCGTCGATGGTGCCAAAACCCCAATCATTGTTGGGTCCGGTGGTGTAGTCACCACCGCAGTTGGAGCCACCCTGTCCAGACAATGGCACGGCTGTATCGTGGATGATCTGCATCGTCTCTGCCACACGCCCACGCAGGGCTGGGTTAGCAGACCACATCAATCCAATCAGACCCGTGGCATGTGGACCGGCCATACTCGTGCCAGACCAGCCACCTTCATAACCACCACCAGGTACAGATGAGCGGATGTTTTCACCCGGAGCCATTATATCGGGGAAGTACTCGCCAGGATCCAGTGATGACGGACCACGGCTGGAAAAATCAGTAATCGTACCAGGGTATGGAGGAACATGGTTGACTGACCCTGTGGTCAATACTTCCCAATAATCGCCTGGTGAGCGTAAGGATGAGCATCCCGAGCCTTCGTTGCCCGCTGATACCTCGACCAGGATTCCACTTGCTTGCAGGTTATTGATCGCAGTGCGGAACTGGTTTTGCCCACCACCCCAGTATCCCCAGGAGTTGTTAATTGCATCGGGCGCCAAATCTGGACGGGGGTTGCTGTGAGTGAGGTCCCAAGGTGCCAGGTCCCACTCGAAGCAGGTTAGGAAGGTGTCGTCAGAACCACTGCCACCATCGGTCATATTTTTGCAGTGAACAGTCTGTGCGCCAGGAGCCACACCGATCTGGTTGTCAGCACCATCATCACCCATCATCGTCCCCGTGGTGTGGGTGCCGTGACCGAATCCATCCCATGGGTCATTGGGATAGGTACCGGTCGCATCCCACCAGTTGTAATTATTGTCATAAGAAGAACAAGCGGGCGGATCCACGCAGCCTCGATAGCGTGCTTTAATCGCTGGATGCGTTTCATCCAAACCAGTATCATTCCCTGCCACCACGGTTCCCTCACCGGTGTAGCCTAATGCCCAAACTGCAGGGGCATTGATGAAGGTAAGATTGGGTTCGATACCGGTGGGGGTATTAGGTGCCTTGGGGTCAATCATTGGTTTATCAAGCTGGTAAGTATGATTGCCAGTGATTTGCGACACATCCTTGCGATCTGCAATTGACATCGCCAGGTCAAGTGTGCCTGCTTTTACCAGGATGGTATTGACAATATAAAAGCTGGTATAGGCAACACCCTGGCTGCCCAGGTAGGCTCGCAGGTCCGCCTGGGTGCGATTGGCTGTTGCGACCAGTGCCTGGAATACGTAAGCGCCTTTTTCTTCTTTTGTCTGCAGCTGATCAGCGCGGCTTAAATCTGCCTGCTCTGCCATGGTTACAAAGAAATCAGCTTTCCCAGAATTGAGCTGGTTCAGCACCAGAGGCTCAAATTTCGAGGTCGAATCAGCTTGAAGATTGGTGGATTGGGGGGAGCTTGCCAGAATAGAGCCTGAACTCGTCCACCCAAGCAGCATACCAGCAATTAATAGAATAGAAAATATCCTCTGAAAATACTTCATTGAGCTTTCTCCTTATAGATTGATGATTTTTCGTTGAATGGGGTGATCGACAATACTATACCGTTAACGCAACAGAATAAGCTATATCCAGTGTTGCTACCTCCTCTCTCACGATTAAGCTTATCGAAAACCAAGCTTGAATTAACCAGAATTAATCATACCATAAAACATTCCTCTAAAAGTCAGGGAGGTGGATTCAAATAAGCCGGATATAAATAGTGAGGTATAGATTCTGGTATAGCTACCAACTAATTTATTTTATGCCCCGATACATGGATACACCCAACCGCAACAATACATATGATATCCCCAAGCTCAATGCGCTTCCAAACAAGGCGATCATCAGATCACCTCCGGTTGAACCAGGCTGATTTGTCAGCCAATAGACAATTCCCATGGGTAGTCCAGCTAAAAGTCCACCCAATATCAATCCACCAGCTCCGGGCTCAGCTACCTGACCAGTCAATAATTCGCTGGAGTGGCATTTTTGTAGGATATCGAGTACAGCGGCTAATACAATGGTTATTATTGCTGCTGGTGCCACAAGTATGAGAACGTACTGAGGCGAATAACCCAACAAAGCACCAAAACCAGCTGCGAGCCAGGTTAGAAGCATTGCTACGAGTGCTGGCAATGCCAGCTCTGCAGCCATCGTCGCTTGCCCAGAAAATGGCAGCTGGCGGCTGATTACCCACAGTTCCAGGTCAGATCGAAGACGTTCAGTCCCGCGGCGCTCTATCAACAGACACCAAATGATAAATGACCAAAACCTCGTCCCCCAATCGGATGCCACCACCAGCCCAATGGATAACCCAAATATACCCATCCAGGCCGCCAGCTTATCAAAGTCGATTGCCCGTAGAGAGATCACTGCATCCTTCCAAACAAGTGACCAGGCACCTGCACGACCTATCATGTGGCTTGGCGGATGCTGGACACCAAGCCGGTTGCGAATTTTCGTCCGTTCAGTAAGGCGCGCATCTCCGTACAAGAAAGCTTGCCGGTAAGCTCCAATGGAACTCGATTCTTGGGCTGCACGGCTGAGATTCAGCTTCGGGCTGGCGTTATATAACACCAGTAATCCAACCAGCACCAACATTACCGCCAGAAGAAATCCATACAGCCAATTAGCCGTGCTGAACCCAGCAGCGAGTGGGTAAATTACTGGCGATAGAGATATTCCAAAAAGCCTCTTATTGGTGAAATACAGACTGATCATAATCAGGGCAAACCCTATCGGGATCCAACGCAGGTTTGGTAGATCCTTGTCCATACGCAGCCGTAATGACCCCAATGTGTAACCACCCGCCATTAACGCAAGGTGAAGAGGCATTATGATGGCAGTTATTCGGAACGCTGCCAGCCAATATCTGGGCAAATAGCTCCATAAAAAAGGGCCAAGTTCCGCAAGCTGTAAGCTGGAAAACCTCAATACAACCGCCAGTACCACAAATGGAAGGCACCTCGGCAGCCAATCGCCCAACAGCCAGGCAAGCGCCACCTGCCTGCGGTCCACTGGTGTTTGGCAGATCAAAACGGCATCTTCTTCGGAAAAGATAAATGGACTGCGCCGGCTAGCCCTATAACCACGCAGGTCGGCATCCAACAGCAATCCCACTGCCAGAATAGAAACTGCCGCCAGGGCAGGAGGCAGTCCACCGAAAAAGGACAGGATCCAAATACCCACCTCTGCCAGGAGCGTCAGGACGGAAAATCCCCACAGGCTGAAGAAGATAGCTATATAGACCAGGTATAGCCTGTGGCTAACAGAATGATCACGCGGGTCATAACCCACGATAGCAGTCCAAAATCTCATTCGGGCTGCCAGTTCACGGATACGCACCAGCCGGATCGCTTTCACCTAATTGGGAATCACCTCACCATGTTCCATCCGCCATACCTTACCACCGAGCTCTTCCACCAAACTCAAGTCATGACTGCTCAGTAGAACGGCACATCCATTTTCTCGCAGGGACTTCAGCTTTTCCAATAACACTTTTACGCTTTCGTTATCGAGAGCTGAAGTGGGTTCGTCCAGAAGCAACACCTTGAACGGTCGGATCAGGGCCAGTGAGAGACCCAGTTTTAAACGCATCCCTCGCGAGAGGTTATGGGGGTACAAATCGCGGCTCTCCCATAGACCAAATTCACGCAGACAACTCTCCGCCCGAGCTTCCCAACCGTGTTCAACGCCAAATGCCAGGCTGATAAAACGCATATGTTCCCAACTGGTTAATTCAAGGTAAAAACGAGGCACATCCGGAACATATGCCAGGCGCTGCTTGGCGGCGACTTCATCCTGGTACAGGTCATATCCTTCCACCAATATATTTCCCTTTGTCGGCCGCAACAACCCGGCGAGACAGCTCAGCAACGTCGTCTTCCCTGCACCGTTGGGACCGGTCAGGATAATCAACTCCCCCTGTTCAATTTTTATATCCAGGGGGCTAACCGCCTGAAATTCACCAAATGAGCGGCTCAAACTTATCGTTTGTAATAAGGGATGTACCATCATGGCTGTATAAATGTCAGCATCCATGACCCCCAATAACGGGAACCGTCTTCGGCGACACATTCGGAGGCAGTTAAATCGTTTGCATCCTGGCTGCCATCTACCAGTTGAACGTTATATACGACGTTAGGCGTCATAAGAAAATCTCCATATCCCACACCGAGCTCAGGTTGTAAACCTGTGAAGAAGTGATCTTCACCTTCCTCCCACGTGACCACCAGCTCAACACCAGGGATGGGTTGACTATCAGCATCCAGGACTTCCACCTGGATGAGTGGATCTGGTTGGTCAATATTGCATACCAATTTCGAATCCTGCAAAATAAATGGGGTCCCGGAGATGGGATGGGATATTGCCGTTGACAATGGTGGTGACGGGGTTGATGGTACCGCGGTCGGCAACACTGCGATGGAAGGTGAGTTCTCTTGTTGAGCTGCAGCCGGATTAGAAGTCGATTGGATCGGGGTAGCTTGGGTGGGTGCGGAAGGGATACTATTCTGAGCCAGCGCAGTTGCAAGCAGACTCAAAGCGCGTACTTCAGCATCAGGACGTCCGTTCGCCAGGGCGCGTTGAGCTTGCATGGCGATACTTTGGGCAGGGTTGTCATCTTTCAACTCTTTCAACCGGTCCTGTGCTCTTAGCAGGTCATTGCTGTACATAAAAGCAGCCGCCACCAGGGCACGGTATTCCTCCTTATAATCTGCCCTGAGTGCATATGGAGGCGCATCTACATACTTCACCGGGCTTATTACCCAGGAATAGAACAAACCCATCGCAACCCCCAGAACTGCTCCGGTTAACAGATACCATGAACCTCTCCGTTCATACTTCATGGCGTTGGAACCTCCAGGTTAGGGTTCCAGGTCAATAAATCTTCACCTAACAGCTGAATTACAGCCATGTCCTGAGGTGCGTATTGGTGCTGCAAGGCATAATTCAAGGCGTTGGTAACAATATCCTTGGGTGCAGAGCTACCCAGGCGCGCTAAACGCCTGACGGCGAGCCCCAGGTCATGGTCCACCTGGTAAGCCTCAGCGACCATCAAGACGAAGTCAGTCTTGTAATCCGACCGGAGGCTTTCGGGGGCGATGTCCACATATTCAACCGGGTTAACCACCCATCCATAGAACAATCCTGCTGCTGCACCCAGGATGACAGCAATCAGGAATTTTGACCAACGCGACATAACTACCTCTCACTCCAAAGCTCGATTATGATTGCGGTCTAGCTGCCAACAAGAATTCTACCATTGCCGCTTGCTATTGGATGGAAAATCCTGTACAATCTATTTGTAAACCTGCCGATACCTTATCGCCTGTCCAATAACCAAAGGAGGGAAGCCAACATGGATATAATCAAGGTTTCAGGCACCTCTCGTACCTCTGCTGTAGCCGGGGCTATCGCAGGGGTCGTCCGCGAAAACAAACATGCCGAAGTCCAAGCAATCGGAGCGAGCGCAATCAATCAGGCAGTAAAAGCCATGGCTTTGGCACGCGGCTACCTGGCCGGTGACGGTTTCGACATCGTTGTAATCCCTGAATTTGTTGATGTTCAAATCGAGGACAAGATCCGAACTGCCATAAAATTCACAGTTGAGCCACGCTGAGGAGCAATCAACCACCACCTACGGCCGACTTTAACTGCTCGAAATTCCACATCCAAGCCATCCGATTAATAAAATCTGCCAAGGAAGAGGATTTTGCGCGCAGCAAACGCACTGCAGTCCCCACTGGATCTGCTCCGGCTGCACCCTGTGGCTGGTCGGCATAGGCGCCGTAAAAAGCAAAGTATGCCTGATTAAGTTTGCGGATATGATAGCCGTGCTCCCAGAAAAATACCCGGCGTTGTTCCATATAAGTCTCTGCTTCCTGAATTTTTCCTTGTTCCAACAGTCTATCGACAATCACACGGGTCTGGTGCATCTCAGAATTGAAATCGAAAGGCGGAGGAGTCGTGCCTGGCAACTGGCTATTCTCAGCCGGTGAAGGAGGTGCTTCGGGAGGTAAATAATCAGGATAGTATCTGGCTACCACGGCCCTGCCCAATTCTTTTCCGGCTATCGAAGCAACTGTCTCATTCATGGTACGCAATTCGGGGCTGTTCATATAGCTGAAACCGAGCGGATGGACCGTTAGATAGTTATGCACCCATTCATGGGCGACTACTTCAGTCAACCCGTTGATATCCGTCGTCTCCATGACCATGGTCGGGTATAGGCCGATCCCACCGATGCCGACCACCAGAGAAGAGACGTCCATCGATTGATCCACCTGGTTTTCCAAGACTTCGATTTGGTCCACACTGATATCCGGCGATATGGAGATATTCTGGTCCTGCCTGATCACGTTACGCGGTGAAATGATCAGCGCGTCAGGCGGCGCCGTGGTGTGATACAAGACCGGAGGAATGGTCTGACCGCCAATTGTCAGACCAGCCCCGGCGGCTATCTGGCTAACCTGGTCTTGCAGGATCGACTCTGCCAGGGGCTGTAGATCTGCACGCTGCTGCCTTAGCTTTGACAGTTGGTTGCGCAGCTCCATCGAAGCGTTCTCCGGGTCGGTGATATTTGGATCGGCATAAATATCAGTCACCCTGGCATCGAGCTCATTAATCTGACCGATCAGGTCAAGCGAATCGAGCACGGTAGATGAGCGATCGATTTCAGGCAGGTAACCCGCCGAGCCTAAGGCAATCTGACCCAACTTTAATCCAAGGGCGTCAAGGGTCCAGGAGACGTAGTCAAATTCTATCGGCCGGGTAAGATTTCTAACGCGTTCGAGTGGGTCTGCGAGTGGGACATTGCTTGCCCCTAGCAATATAACCATCATGAGCAAAATGATGGTTAACCAGAATGAAGTTTTAAACGACACGCGGTGATAATAACCTTACATGAATGGGATGTCAAATTAAGTCTTGATTAACTAAATTATTTCTCCATGCTATAATCAACGAGATGAATTTTCTCATCACGGGAGCGGCAGGATTCTTAGGGTCAGCCTTAGCCAACCGCCTGGCATGGGAAGGACACCAGGTCCGTGGTCTGGATGACCTCTCGACGGGGGATCTAAACGCGTTGCATCCCGAAGTGCTTTTCACCCGCGGGGATGTCAATGACCGTCCAAAATTATGGACATTACTCCAGGATGTAGATTGCGTCTATCACCTCGCGGCGAGGGTATCCGTCCCTGAATCAGTACTATACCCACGTGAATACAACGCCGTAAACGTCGGGGGCACCGTCAGCTTGATGGAAGCGATGCGCGACGTGGGTGTCCGTCGGGTGGTGTTGATCTCTTCCGGTGCGGTGTACGGTGACCAGGAAGAACAGCCGGTGGTCGAAACCGCGTTGCCCAATCCACGTTCTCCATACGCCGTCTCGAAGCTGGCAGCTGAATACTATCTACGCACGATAGGTGATCTATGGGGGATCGAGACGGTATCCCTGCGGGTTTTCAATGCTTATGGTCAGGGTCAGCATCTTCCTCCATCTCATCCTCCGGTGATCCCATTCATGTTGAAACAAGCCATGCGCAGTGGGACAATCATCATCCATGGTGACGGCACTCAAACGCGTGATTATGTATACGTCGATGATGTGGTGACAGCAATGGTGGCTGCTTCTACCGCGCCTGGTCTGGATAAACTGGTCATCAATGTGGGCAGCGGCACTGAGGTTTGCGTGCGTGATCTGGCAAGCTTGATCATCCAGGTGACCGGCGGGAAAGCTGAAATCGTCTACAACCCGCGCACCGAGGCTGGTGTCTCCCGCATCTGCGCCGACCTGACCCGAGCAAAGTCCAAGCTGAGCTACCAGCCCACATTCTCGCTCGCTGAAGGACTTAAACTAACCTTAGATCGTGATTTGCGCTTCCGCAAGGATGCCACCCGGCCACTCACGCCTCCATCGCCCAATCCATGACGCTCTCCTTCTGGTTGATCCTGGTGGCCGTTCTAGCCTACGGACTGTTCCATTCTTTCCTGGCATCGCCAACAATCAAATATCAAACCCGTAAGCAAGCCGGTCCGGCTACCGATCGCTGGTTCCGCCTGGCGTATAACTTCATCGCGGTCATCACATTACTGCCAATCCTGCTGATGCCAGTCTTGATGATCGATAAGGATATCTACACCATCCCTTTGCCATGGTTGATCCTGACCCTGGCGATCCAGGTGTTGGCAATCACTGCCCTAATTGCCGGCTTACGCCAAACAGGAATTAACTCTTTCCTCGGTATGCGCCAGGCATTCCTGCCGGAAGATACTACCCCTCCACGCCTGGTCACAGATGGGCTGTACCGCTACGTCCGCCATCCGCTTTATACCGCCGGGCTGGTTTTTATCTGGCTGCTGCCTATCATGACGTGGAACTTGCTGGCGCTGAATATCGGCCTTACCGCTTATACTGTTAATCGGAGCCACATTCGAAGAACGCAAGCTACTGAACCAGTTCGGGGAAACCTATGCTGATTATCGCCGGAAGACCCCAATGCTGATCCCAGGCGTGAGGTTTTTCAACCCCGGTCGTAAATCCTGAGTCGATCCTATCCTTTATGGAAAGTTCTTTCTGGCTTAAACTTGCCCTGGGTTTTTTCGTTGGCAGCCTGTGGGTGACCCTGACCACGCTCAGTGCCGAGCGTTTTGGGAGTAAGGTCGGCGGGCTGATCGGCGGTCTGCCATCCACGGTGGTGATCGCGCTGCTTTTCATCGGCTACACCCAATCTCCAACCATAGCTGCCCAGGCTACCACGGTCATGCCACTGGCGCAGGGACTGAATGGACTGTTCATCATCACGTTCATGCTGCTCAGCACAGGCGGGCTCAAGATAGCAGTACCAGGTTCTCTGATGGCGTGGTTCATCCTGGCAGGGATATTGTATTTACTAAACCTGCAGAGTTTTTTAATCTCCATTCTTGGCTGGCTGATCCTATTCTTTTTTTGCTACGTCGTGGTCGAGAAATGGATGAAAATCACTTCACGGGGCAGGCAGGAATATAGTTACCCACGTTCCCAGCTGATCTGGCGTGCATTATTTGGCGGAACGGTAATCTCCTTCGCAGTTTTGATGGGCAAGATTGGAGGTCCGCTGCTCGGTGGCATTTTTGGTTCCTTCCCTGCCATGTTCCTCTCCACCCTGGTGATTACATACCATGTCGGAGGTGCAGCTTATTCCAACCCAGTGGGAAAAAGCCTGCTGGTCAGCGGACTGATCAACGTCCCGTTGTATGAGATCATGGTACGCTACCTATACCCAAGTGTGGGTCTCATCATGGGTACCACAGTGGCGGTTTTATTATCCCTTGGCACAGGCTATGTGACGTTCCGCTTCATACAAACCAAGTTGACATGAATAATCTACAGTCAAGCTCACCGTGTATATAGGTAAACAGGTAATCAGGTAATCAGGTAATCACACGAGAAGAGCACTCGGTGTCCGGCAATCACACCGCGAAGAGCACTCGGTGTCCGGCAATCAGCAACGAGAAAGGCACTCGATGTGTAGTAATCAGGCAGAGGGGTTTGATAAAACTCGAGTGATTTTATTGTTCTGGGGAACTTGCAAACCAAAGCGCTGGATAAATTCATCGCGATCCATCCATATTTCCGTCCGCTCCAGCTGCCAAAACTTACGGCTGCCCATACTGGCGGTGTTATAGGCATACATCAGCCACCAGGAGAAGAGGTTCTCCCAGAAGTCGCCAAATTTACCCAGGGGGCTGTGATAAGGCAGGACGGTAAAGCCAAAACTCTGCATCATGCGTATACCGCCGGTATGGTTCGTGGATGAGAAAAGAGCGGAGGCGCCATATATCGCCTGGACCGGTGAATAAATGCCATCATTCTGCATCACCCTGGCCAGGATCTTGAAAGAATTAAGCACCTGCCTTCTTAGATGAAGTGCCCATTTCAGGTCGGCACCGCTTGCAGGGATGGCAGGCATGCGCTCATTCCAGGCATGGATCGCCAACACGGGATCGTCTTTCAGAATTACTTTATCCCCAAGGTTCACCTGACGAGGAGATGCCATTAGCTGGATACGTAGGACGCAATCTGGATCATCGCAATACACATAGGAGCGCTCGCTTTTCCGGATCAAGGATTCAATCCAGCGAATTCCAGCCCGCAGTTGCCTACCCACCCAGGATTGGTTATCCACCTGCTCTCCCCGCCTTATTCATTCTCTATCCATTAGCATGTGCATTATGGCATGTTTTTTTCCCTTTGTCACGGATTATTCCTGCGGATATCATTAGCCTACCGGCGCCTGCCAACCAAACCATAAATCCCAATTATCTTCCTATGCTATACTTCTTTCAGCCAATCCTCTCATCTTCCCCGTCTGGAGGTGCACCCCATGTTCGAGCACCACAAGCAGCCACTGCTCTCCCCACGTGAATTCCTCATCCGCCAGTTAATCTATTTATTGGTTGCGTTCTTTATTATTGCCGTTTCACTATTTTTCGGGATGCTGGGCTACCACCTGTTGGAAAAGCTCTCATGGATCGATTCATTAGTCAATGCGGCTATGATTTTGGGAGGTATGGGGCCGGTGAATGAGCTCCACACCAATGGCGGGAAACTGTTCGCATCCTTCTATGCACTCTACTCCGGGATCATTTTCCTGGTAGTGGTGGGTGTCATCTTCGCCCCTCTTTACCACCGTTTTTTGCACCGCTTCCACCTGGAGATGGAGGATGCTTAACTTGCTGTAAATCAATATTGTAAACCCCTCAGAGTGTCAATCTACATAACATTCTGCAGATTAGGAACGCTTAAACAGGATTAGAATTAATTTGGAGAAAAATAAAAAATATGCATAATCGTTCCAAACGAAATAAGACAATTATCAGCACTATCAGCGCTGTTGTGGTGATTGCAGTTATCGCAATCGTTATCTTGTTCATCCACAACAGATCCGAACGCCTCACCCTTGAATCTGCTGCGGCTTACTATAAAACTGGATTGGATTACTACAGTAAAGGTGATCTGGATAATGCAATCAGCAATTACGATCATGCCATCCAAATCAATCCCAATTTTGCTGAGGCTTACAGCAACCGTGGGTCAGCATATTTAGACAAAGGTGATCAGGGTCAGGCCATCATCAATTTTAGTAAAGCGATAGAAATCGACCCTAATTATGCCGAGGCTTACTATAGTCTTGGATTAGCTAATGCTAAACAGGGCTACATGGATCAGGCCATCAGTTATTACGATCGAGCGATCCAGCTGAAACCTGACTATGCGGAGGCATATAACAACCGTGGGTCCGCTTATGCGAACAAAGGTGACCTGGATCAGGCCATCAACGATTGGAACCAAGCGATTCAGAACAATCCCAACGCAGCGATGGTTTATTACAATCTCGGGCAGGCTTATAACTATAAAGGTGATACGGTGAATGCAATCGCAGACTTTAAAAATGCCTTAGAATATTGCGGGAGTAATTATGAATTATGCCAGTCTGCTCAGCAATGGATCGTTAATTTAGGAGGAGAGTAAAACCTTAATATAGCAGAACAGCCATAATTTTTTTTGTTCAGGCGCTTATTTACTAAAGCTATTTCTATCCAGAAATGGATTGGCGCAAGAGTGTGTGATCATAGACCAGAATATAAAAAAACCTCCTCATAGCCACATCAGATGACCCGGTAAAATGCCCCTGTTTTGGATATCCCTGGCGATCCTGTGCGGCATATTGCTATCACCCAGCCTGACTCTACCCGTACTGGTTTGGTGTGGAGTTATTTTGTTGGCAGTTATTGTAGCTGTGCCACCCGTCTTCAGAAGGATAACCTCCCGCCTACCTCCGGAATACAATCAAATTACTCATTCACTGAAGTTCTCTTCGCCGAGATTAATCCCGCTTCTGGTGATCTTCTTTTGTTTGGGTGCAATCCGCTACCAGGCGGCTCAGCCGAGGATCAGGCCAGACTTTATCGCTTTCTATAACGATCAGTCCAACGAATACCTCGTCGATGGAGTCATCGTCGAGCCTCCCGACGTGCGGGATACATATGCCAACCTACGCCTGCGCGTGGAACAAATGGCATCCCTGCCCGCCCAGGGTGAGGCAGCTGAGTTCATTCCTGTCCATGGCTTGCTTTTAGCCAGAGTGCCGTCTGGGGGCTCCTATGCATATGGCGATCGCGTACGATTCCAAGGAAAGCTTGAAACCCCGTCAGAAGACGAGGATTTCTCATATCGTAATTACCTAGCCAACCACGGTATATACAGTATCCTGTTTTACCCCGCCTCGAGCGTGCTACAACGAGATGAGGGGAATCCTTTCTTTGCTGCGTTGTATACATTCAGGCAGCACGCGGTAGAAATGGTTTACTCACTCTACCCAGATCCGGAAGCATCATTATTGGCTGGAATCCTTCTCGGGGTACAGTCGGGAATTCCTCAAGGTGTGATGGATGCCTTCCGCCTCACCGGAACCAGCCACATCATAGTCATCTCCGGCTTCAACATCACCATCATCGCCGCATTGTTTACGCTAATTTTCAGCCGGTTCCTGGGCATACGACGTGGTGCAGTAACCGCAGCTGCAGGGATTATTCTATATACCTTGCTGGTAGGAGCCAACCCGGCCGTGGTGCGGGCTGCCATCCTGGGCATCCTCACACTGCTGGGCTACCAGCTGGGCCGGCGCCAGGTGGGCTTGAACAGTCTGGCAATCGTGGCGGCAGTCATGGCCGTGATCACCCCGGCAGTCTTGTGGGATGTCAGCTTCCAACTGTCTTTTGCAGCGACGCTGGGCATCATGCTGTATGCCGGGATGTTCAGCGAATGGTTCACCCATCTTGCCGAAAGATATTCATCGACCACAACCGCCCACCGGCTGGCCGGACCGGTGGGAGCATATTTCCTGCTCACCCTGGCAGCCCAGCTCACCACGCTACCATTGATGATCTACTATTTCAAGCGACTCTCACTGACTGCATTCATCGCCAACCCACTGATCCTGCCCGCCCAACCTCCGCTAATGGTGTTGGGGGGGTTATCTGTGCTCAGCGGGATAGTTTTCAAACCGATTGGTCAGCTCCTGGCGTGGGCAGCCTGGCCGTTCACCGCTTACACCATCCGCGTGGTGGAATGGTTGGCGGCGGTGCCCCATGGCTCGATCGCCTTGGGTCAGGTGACCCTCCCGCTCATCCTGATATTCTATGGGTTGCTTTTTGCGATCACATTTGCCAGGAATCAAATTTCTGGCTTTACCCGCCGCCTGACGCCAATGATCCCGCTTGCCATCCTGGCGATATTTACCTTTATGGGTTGGAAAGCCGCAGCCGAAGCTCCAGATAACCGCTTGCATGTCACCATCCTGGATGTTGGAACTGGAGATGCTGTGCTGATCCAATCCCCTACCGGTCGCAACGTGCTGATCAACGGTGGACCCAGTACGATAGGACTTTCGGATGCCCTGGGCAGGCGTCTGCCGCTGTTTGATAAATCGTTGGATTGGCTGGTGGTGGCGGATATTGACAACGAAGATTTGATGGCGATTCCCGGCAACCTGGAGCGTTTCAAACCTGCAAATGTGCTGTGGGCAGGTAACATGGGTGGTACTCGTGCCTCCGCCGACATTCAGACTCAACTGAGCGGTCTTTCCATCCCAATCACAACCATGCAGCCAGGTCAGTCGCTCGAACTGGGTTCAGGTGCCTCCTTGAAAGTAATTTCCACCGACACGAAAGGGGCTGACCTGCTGTTGGAGTGGGAGAGCTTCCGCATGCTGCTGCCCTTGGGATTGGATTTCGATGCCCTGGATTCTCTGCTGCAAAATTCGGCTATGCGCAACGTCTCGGCGGTGATGCTGCCCGAATCGGGTTACGCCCCACTCAACCCACCTGAGCTGATTGACTTTCTTCATCCGCAGCTGGCCGTGCTGAGCGTCGCACCAGGCGATAAAACAGGTCTGCCTTCACCAGAGACACTGGAGGCACTGGAGGGTTATAACCTGCTGCGGACCGACCAGAACGGTTGGATCGAGATCACTACGGATGGCAGTCAGATGTGGGTGAAGGTGGAGAGAAAATAATAGATGGGAAAGGTGTGATGGGCTTGATCCGGTTCGAACACAAACCGGAGAACCCCGACCAAAAAAAATGAATGACAAAATGTGGGAAATTTGGGATAATGAGGGTAACTAAATATTATCTTGATGTGAGGGACGGTATTTGGTAGTTCATTGCCTGTCCAAACACCTCAACCCATCACGGACGGATACCCGTTGAAAAAGAATATGCGAATGGAAAAAATTCAAATTATCTAAGCTTTATATTCAGCGTTGTTTTATCAGCATTGCTGGTAACCAGCCGGTAATGTGCTCGGGCTCATTCCAATATTCTCAGACTTTTTCTATGGGTGCGTTGATTGTGGTTTCTACGGTGATTGTTTTTATTTTTTTTCCGCGATTTCCTTTAACTTTTGCAACGCCGCTGGCCACATTTTGTTGAACGTTTCTGCTTCCTTTTCATCAATATCTATATCTACCAGAACTTCGGTTGCCCCGTCTTTTTCTTTGAACGTATAATTTTCAAAAGCTGGCGCCCATTTTCGCGCTTCATCGCTCGTTGTATCCTCAACACCATTGTGAACGATTCCAAGGTGTTCAATAGAGATAAACTCATACGGTTTGTTTTCCGCGATCCGGCTTACCATGCCTCCCTCCTCGCCGGTTTCGGGATTAGGCCCAAGAAAAAGCATCTTTGATCCCTTGCTCCAGTCGCCTTTGTAATATGAGCCAGGGTTAAAGGCAGTTGTCCATTCACGATAGGGCTTGTCATCTAGCATTGCGTGCCAAACTTTTTCCTTTGGCGCGTAGATTAAAATTGAGAAATGTAATTTTTGCATAGCAATCCTTTCTGTCACCCATCCGGCCGAATTTAATATGTTTGCCGGAGTTGTGTTGTACAGATGTACGGTGTACATACCTGTATATAATGCCTAATTATAACCTTATATATCCGATTTCTTGGGTGATTTGCCTGAAACCAACAATGGAGCTTCCAGTTTAAAATTAACATCAACTTTGGTTTTGTTTTTATGGCTTCAACATCACCATCATCGCCGCAATGTTTACGCTGATTTTCAGCCGGATCCTGGGTGTGCGACGGGAAACGGTCCAAGCTTATCACCTCCTTCGCATCGACGAGAACGGTTGAGTTGAGATCACGATTGATGGTAGTCAGATGTGGGTGGAGGTGGAGAGAAAATAATAGATGGGCTAGGTGTGATGGGCTTAATCCGGTGTGAAACACAGACCGGAAAACCCTAACCAAAAAAAATGAATGACAAAATGGGGGAAATTTGGGATAATGAGGTTAACATGTTTACCTGCGTGGGAAGGAAGGTATTTGTAGTCCATAGCCTGTCCAAACACCTCAACCCATCACGGACGGATGCCTGTTGACAAAGAATATGCGAATGGGAAAAAATTCAAATTATCTGAGCTTGATATTCAGCGTTGTTTTAACATCATTGCTGGTAACCAGCCAGGTTGGCAGGGTGGTAATGGGTGAGACCGGCGTTGGAAGCAGGGTATCCAGCGAGCCAGCCGGGCTTATTAAAGGCGAGGAATACATTTCTGCCATCCGTCATCCGCGCTACCCAGAGACGAAGAAGTTAAACCCGAAGACAAACGCGTCGGCAGTGCTTCTGGACCCGGCAGCAGTATTATCGAAGAGCAGCGAGGCATTACCAGGGCCTCCAGGTGATACGACGGACTGGATACTTACCTTTTCAGACGAATTCGACGGAGAAGCTCTGAACCCGGAAAAATGGGCGACGGAATATGGGTTCGATACTTATTGCATCGTGGATAACCCTCCACCACCGGGCGAGCCAACTTACTGCAATCGCAGTAATAATGATGAAAAAGAGTGGTACATAGATGCCTCACCCACTTTAGATGGAGGCGTCTTGAAGCTGGTAGCCAGCATCAATGATTGCTTGGGCGACGGTTTACCCGACCGTAGCTACGCGCCTTATACGTGCGCCAACTTCCCGTATCTCTCAGGCATGGTCAGCACACACGACCGGTTCTCCCAGCTGTATGGATACTTTGAAGCGCGTATCAAGCTGGTCAATGGGCAAGGTTTCTGGCCTGCATTCTGGATGATCCCACAACTACCACCGGTTCCGAACCCAGAGGTGGAATATTTTTGGCCACCAGAGATTGACATCATGGAATATAAAGGCCAGGAACCTACCACGATCTTCATGAATCACCATTTTTCGGGGGTCTATCCAGAACCGGGTAGTAAGCTGAACAACTGGATTTATGGCGGTCGTGTTGGCAGTAATTACAGCGGTCCCGACTATTCAGCTGATTTTCATACGTATGCAGTGGAATGGCAACCCGGATTGATCATCTGGTATATCGATGGGATCGAGCAATTTCGCAGCACGTATCTCACCCCTCCGGGAACGATTAACCCGCCCGATTACTCTGGAGAGATGCATATCATCCTAAACCTGGCGGTGGGAGGTGGGTTTGTCGACCACCTGCTGCCTCCGGATGAGCTCCTGCCTGCAACGATGGAAGTGGATTATGTGCGCGTCTACCAGAATATCTCATTGCCCTTAGCCGAGTTTACCAGCAACTCGCCGATGGAACTGGGGGAGACGGCCATCTTTACTAACAGTAGCACAGGGACAGAGCCGTTGAGTTTCGTGTGGGATTTTGGGGATACCTACACCAGCCCCATTACCAATCCGACTCACAGCTATACTGCAGCTGACACTTATACAGTGACACTTACCGCAACGAATAGCGGTGGCAGTGATACGGTCAGCCATGCTTTTTTGGTTTGGACGACAAACTCCACCAACTATCTACCCTGGCTGACGAAACACTAAGAATAATTTTAAAACTGATTGTGTGGCTTCACCTTCGCTGGCATATCTCGGTATTAGAACAAACCTCATAACCCAAACTTACCCCTATGAATCGGAACAGATAGATCGAAATCAATAATGAAAAAATACATTCTTCTGTTGATATTACCCTTGGTAGGATTGGCGGGCATCGTCTTATTCTTCTACTATTTTGGTCATCATGATAGTAAGGCGCTGACAGAGTTTTTGGCTGCTTACAAAAATTATGATCACGCCATCTCTGGTTTTTCCAACGCCATTTTCGCCTACCAGCTTGATGGCACTCCCGTGATGGAAGACGTGGGACAAAATGCGGATCAGGCACTTGCGGAGCTTAATACGAAAGCTTCTGTAAGAATTTCTTCTTTAACCAAACATGACGCAGAGATTATGAGTTTAACCCAGGAGATTGCAGATTTATCCGCGAGAGAATTAGCAGTATTAAAGGAATATCAAAAGGCAATTTCTAATCATGCTACAGACTTAAAACAACTGACGATTGAATGGGAAGATCTTGCGGCCAAAAGGCAGGCTGCCTTTGCCCGTTTTCAAGAGCTCGGTGGCGATTAAGTTGATAAAGGTCAGGCAGCACTATTGCTGCCTGACCCAGAGGCACGTTATATAGTTATGGTTGTGGACTATGTACAAACCTGTCAACGGGCATAGTGGCATGGCAGGTGGTGCAATTGCTCAGGCTGCCCGTATGCCCCTGCAACGCCAGGAATTTGAGCCCATCGTTGGCTTCACGGCTGGGAGAAATGGCATGTGTGCTGTCATGACAGGCTGCACAGTAGATCCCACCGTGACCGGTGGACTGGCGGTACAAGGGTAGGGTGGTGTCATACCCACTCCCATGGCAGCCAGGATCACTGCATTTCGGCTCATTCAGCCACGGGTTCGGGTTTTGAGCGACCACGGTGATATCCCCATGGCAGTTTGTGCAATTCAAGCTGAAATTCTGAGACATCGTGTCGCGCAGGCACTGGGTGGTCGGTCCGGGGTGGCAATTGTAGCAGCCCTCAGTATCGGGGGTGATGTCAGGTGCATTGATTGGGTTGTGGTGCCCATGCATGGCGTTGGACAGGCTCTTCATCTGCCCCACCACGGGGGAACCGGTTGCATTTGAGCCATGGCACCAGTCACAGTTCACCGGTTGGTGGTCAATTAGAGGCGTCTTAGCCAGTAGATCGGGGAAATCCGCCAGGTACTGGGTGTAACTGATGGTATTCAGATAATCGTGGATTGCCAGGATATTGGTCTCCACCTTACCTGTAGGGGTGATCGGATAGAGCGTGGTGGCATCGGCATCATCAGCATGGCAGTTCTGGCAGCTTAACTCGGTTGAGACCGGTGCAACCACGGTGAGCTGAGCCAAGATCATGCTAGGATCGTTGGCATCCTTCACTGTGATTAATGCCTTCTGGAATGGATATATCGTTTGTGCCGCTGCATCCTTATCCAGAATATCTGTAAGAGGGATGCCTTCAGCGATGAAATAAGCACCATCTTTAGCCAAGTCCATAGTGCCCGACAGACCCTTGCCAGTCAGGCCGATATTGACTGGGGTTGTCACACCATACAGTGCCTGTTCAAAATCCCAAAAATTAGTCTTGTCAGGCTGGCCTGGCATCCCGGCGGAATAGGTATTATCTGGGAAGCTATATTCGACGATCACACCAGAGGTGACCACCTGGGGAGGCTCGGCTACTTTGATCACCTGGGCGATAAGCGTATTGTAAGGGGGCAAAATCGCCAGGTTGCTAAAATCGGGGTTATAACAGTGCATCCCAAGGTTGTTCCAACCCAGCACAATATACTTTATCGGAAGCGTCATGGTTGACTCAACCGTCGATGTAATCGTTTGAGTGGATGGCATCGCCATCGATAAAGCTGTTTGCATCAGCGCCTGGGTGGACGGCAGGCTAGTAGGTGGTAAGCTGGTTGGTGTATCTGCGGCAGATTTATCTGCCTTTATCTGGCTGCCAAAGACCCCCGCGGCGATGGCAAGGATAAGAATGGGTATTGCGACCCAATATGTCCTTTTCATATATCCTCCTCAATAAAATGAATTCGACTTTGTGTTACAGCAATAGAATTAGTTTATGCTGATGCGGCGATAAATAGGAGCCTCCAAAGTCATCCAATAGTGAATAAATCCACTAATCATATTCTACAAATTATTACCTCATTAATAATTTGCTTTCATTTGGATTTGTTGACGATTTATCTATATATGTGCCAATAAGCACAAAAGAATATCAGGTATCTGGCTGCGATTATCTAGTTATTCAAACCGACCAGGCCTCCCCTTTTTTATAATTCGATAACTAATAATCAAGTCTAGGAAAGGATAATTACGGTTGACCAAATCTGTTTACAATATTTTTTAGGATTAATCTCCCATCTTTATCGCTTGAATGACCCTTCACAATTGCCCAATAAATTAAAATGTGCTAAACTGAATACACATGCAGAATTCGAATTGAGGAGAGGCAACCATGGCAGATAAAATCCTGGTCGTCGATGACGATCCCGATACCGTCAAGTTCATCAACATCATGTTGAGCCGGCTGGGGTACCAGGTGGTTTCTGCCACCTCTGGCATGGAAGCGCTAGAACGCGTCCAGGTGGAGCATCCAGACCTGATCATCCTCGACGTGATGATGCCGGGTATGGATGGTTATGAGGTCAGCCGTAACCTGCGCCGGAACCCCAAGACTGCCACCACGCCTATCCTCATGTTTACAGCCAAGACCACCATCGAGGATAAGCTGGCGGGATATGATGCCGGGGTGAACCTGTACCTCACCAAACCTATTCACCCGATCGACTTGCAGGCTAATATCCGCAACCTGTTGACCCAAAAGCTAACCAGGGCTGAATCAACGGGTGACCATGGTTATGTGGTGGGTGTGCTCTCTGCCACCGGAGGTGCCGGTGTATCCACAATTGCACTCAACCTGGCAATCACCTATGCCAAAAAATACAATGTAAAAGTCGTCGCTGCCGAGATGAAACCAGGACAAGGCTCTTGGGCCTTGGACCTGAACCTGACCGAACCGGTGGGACTATCCAACCTGCTGGGTATGGAGCTGCAAGACATCAACATGGAAACGGTTTCCAAGGAGCTAATCCAAACCAACTTTGGGATCAAGGTGCTGTCGGCCTCCAACCAGACCGAGAATGGGGAATATGCGGGTGCCGTTCCCCAGCTGGAAGCAGTGCTTGGATACCTGACCAACCTGGCTTCAATGGTTGTATTGGATATCGGCACCAGCTTCCATCCAGGTTTCAATGCCATCCTGAATAAATGCGATGAGCTGATCATGGTGGTGGAGCCCCAACCCGTGCCAATCAAACGCTCCAAGCTGCTGGCCACCGAGCTTCACTTGAAAGGCTTTGGAAGTATCAAGACGATGAGCACGGTGCTGGTCAACCGCACGCGCTCAGATATCGTGCTTAATATCAGCCAGGTGGAGCAGATCCTGGGATACCCGGCGGTGATGGGGTTCCCACCTGTGGTGGAGCAAGCCTACCGTGCTTCGGAACGCGCAGTGCCGCTGATCACAGTCCAGCCGGATGGGATCATTGCCATGCAATTCAATACCCTGGCGAGCCAGATCAACGAGCGAGTTCCTGCTCACTGATTCAATTGCTCTGTAGTACAATCCATCCATAAATCAAGGGGAGTACCAATATGGATGATGTATTTCGCATTGAACATGACACACTTGGGGATGTCAATGTACCTGCCCAGGCCCTATACGGAGCCCAAACCCAACGCGCAGTAAAAAACTTTAATATATCTGGCTTGCGACCCTGGCGAGCATTCATCTGGTCGATGGCGATCATCAAACGGGCAGCAGCTGAGACCAACCGTGACCTTGGCTTGCTAGACAATGTAAAAGCGGCTGCAATGATCACCGCCTCGCAGGAAGTCATCGATGGAAAATGGGATGACCAGTTTATGGTGGACCCATTCCAGGCAGGTGCAGGCACCAGCCACAACATGAATATGAATGAAGTAATCGCCAACCGCGCCACCCTCTTGCTGGGCGGCAAGTTGGGACAATACCTGGTTAACCCCAATGACCAGGTGAACATGTCACAGTCGACCAATGACACCATCCCCACTGCCATCCGCCTGGGCTGCCTGTGGCGCCTGGATGAACTGCTGGCAGCTACCGAGGCGCTTTCCGATGCCTTGGGTCAAAAAGCGCGGGAATTCGATGATATCGTCAAGTCTGGGCGCACACACCTGCAGGACGCAGTCCCGATCCGCCTCGGACAGGAATTTGGAGCCTATGCCACTGCCGTCCAGCGGGACGCAGAACGCATTCGCCTGGCTGCAGAGGGTCTGCGCCGGTTGGGGATTGGTGGTACAGCGGCGGGAACAGGCTTGAACGCCCATCCGGAATACAACGCCCGCATGGTCAGGCAAATTTCTGAGCTTACCGGTCTGAGCTTATCCAGCTCGGATAACCTGTTTGAGTCAATGCAGTCCATGGCCGACGCTGCCAGCTTCTCGGCTTCCATGCGCACCCTGGCGATCACATTGACCCGCATCGCCAATGATTTCCGGTTACTGGCTTCCGGTCCATCCACCGGTTTGGATGAGCTACGCCTGCCTGCCATGCAACCCGGCTCGAGCATTATGCCCGGAAAAGTGAACCCTGTGATGGCTGAAATGCTGAACATGGCTATGTTCCAAGTCCAGGGGTGTGACCTGACCGTCTCGTTAGCTGCGCAGGCAGGTCAGCTCGAGCTAAACGTGATGATGCCGATCATTGCGCATAACCTGTTTGAAATGATGCAGGTCATGATCGGTGCCATCAACGCCTTCACGGAAAAATGTGTGCTCGGTTTGCATGCCAACCGCGACAAGGCTGAAGGTTGGCTGGCACGGAATGCCATCGTGGCGACAGCGCTTAACCCCCTGATCGGATATGCTACCAGTGCATTATTAGTAAAGGAAGCACTCAGCCGCAATATTACCATCCGCGAAGTGGCGCTCGAAATGGCTGCCACGGGTAAACTTCATCACCTGACTGAGGAACGCCTGGTCACGACGGAAGAGATCGACCTGGCATTGAAAGACCTGAAGAAGCTGACCTATGGTGGAATTGTCGGGTAATAATTCGGAGGAAAATAATTGACAAGCTAGATGACCTGGGCTTCGCGCAGCAACCTCACGGATTTATCATCCATCCCCAGCAATTCATGCAGGATCTGGGCGGTATGCTCTCCCAGGATGGGCGGCGGCAATCGGACCAACGCTGGTGCAGTAGGTATATTCATTGGAGATGCCACCATTTTGATCGATCCGGCAGTTGGATGTATGACACCGACCACCATCTCACGTGCACTGACTTGAGGGTCATCCATCACCCGGTCGATAGAGTTGATCGGACCGCAGGGTACACCGATCGCGCCCAAAATTGATAACCAATGCTTTATCTCATACTGCTCTATAAGTTCATCCAATAATGGGATCAAGTCAATGCGGTTCTTCACCCGGTCAGCATTGGTCAAAAAGCGGGGATCATCCGCCCATTCCTTGCGGCCGACTTGTTCACAAAACTGTTTCCATTGGCCATCATTGCCGATTGCCAGGGCGAAGTAACCATCACTTGCTTTAAAGGTCTGGTATGGGACGATATTCGGGTGGGCGTTGCCGAAGCGGGCGGGTTTTTCTCCAGAAACCAGGTAATTACTGCCCACATTCGCCAGCCAGGCGAGTTGGGAATCTAGCAGCGATATATCGATCCTCTGCCCATTTCCGCTGCGCTGATGCTCGAACAAGGCAGCCAGAATGGCGTTGCAAGCAAACAAACCGGCAGTGATGTCGGCAATTGCCACCCCAACCTTATATGGCTCACCAGTCTCAGGTCCGGTGATGCTCATCAGTCCTCCTTGAGCCTGGATGATGAAATCATACCCCGGCAGCTGCCGGTAGGGCCCGGTATAACCATAACCGGTGATGGTGCAGTAGATCAACCCGGGATGCAATGCCTGAAGGGCATCATACCCCAGACCCCATTTTTCCATCGTATCCACCCGGAAGTTCTCCACCAGGATATCACTCTGGCGGACCAGTTGGCGGAGGATGTGCAGCCCTTGCTCTGATTTCAGATTGAGTGTCAGGCTGCGTTTATTACGATTGACGCACAAAAAATAGGCTGACTCTCCCCCACGAGCAAAAGGTGGACCCCACTGACGGGTGTCATCACCTAACCCAGGGGCTTCAACCTTGATGATATCCGCCCCCAGGTCACCTAACATCATCGTGCAGTAGGGTCCAGCCAAGACACGGCTAAGATCCAATACCCGCACGCCTTCTAATAGTGATTGATGACCGCTGTTCATCCGGTCAGTAGCGAAGTAACGCGCCAATATTCTTAAATTTATCAACTTTATGCTCGTGCTGCAGGACTTCTACCTCGCCCCCGGCTTTCATCACATTATGCACGGCCATCTCGACGGCATCCGGTATTTGCACAAATTCAGACCCGCAAAACTGGCATTTTGGCAGCTCGACTGCGGTGATGAACCCACAACCGAGGCAGCGATAGCCCGGTTCTTTGTATCCATCCTGGATGACCAGCGACTGAACACGACCGTCATGGACTGCTCCCAGGGTTTCATCCAAATTCAGCACACCGCCACGTTCCTTGGCAGCCCCGGTAACTAATTTATTTAACAGCTGTTCTTCCTTGCGATATTCCACTTCCTTTCCTATTTGCATTGATTTCTGAAGCACATCTTCTTTGCTGGCTGACATGCTCATGGGAAAGGTGCCCATAATCAGGCTTTGCCAGCCCTTGGATAGCTGGCTGCGAAGCTGGGCGATATTTTCATCGGTGCCACCGATTAAAATCCTGCGCACGTTATTGTCACTAAAAAAGTGAGCCGCGAACTCAGCCACATCACGGAAATTTCGGTCGGCAAGCTCATCTTCGTAGTTGGTCTGACCAGTTACGCCACCGCGCATCCCGGTCTTGGCTGATGATCCGCCGCTCTTGGTGTGCCGAACACTTTCTCCTAATATTCCTTCCTGCTCCTGGAGCTCACCCAGGTGAAACGAAAATAAACGCGCACCTTGCTTGTCCACCAATACAACCCCGTAGCCACCATAATAATCCAACAGGCTGGCTAAGGGCTTTACATACGGAAGGTCACTTACGATTACCTGGTTGTGGACTGAGATTGCAAGAGAGTAAGCCCTGAAGAAACCGTCGGGTGCACATGAAAACACGACCATGCTTCTACCAATTCGATCAAATTCCCTGCTGAAAAAATTTTCCACTGCCTGCACATCGGTTGGTAAGTTTATCTCCCTTAACATACTCCTCAGATTCGATTTATAGACATCTGCGCTACCTTCAGTGGGATCGGTATTCAAGTACAAACTGAGCACCTGATGACCAGATTGATAGCCAAGTAATTCCTGCAGGTTCGATTCAGTTAACATTAATACTCCTCTCTATTACCTGGTTTGACGGGAAGGCTAGTTTATCCGTGCTTGAGTTCCTGGAACAGCTCTTTTTGTCGCGGTGTCAAATTATGCGGAATTTTTACCTTCATATGAGCGAATAAATCTCCCTTATCGTTAGGGGATTTCAGGCGCGGGATTCCTCGGCCTGCCAATCGGATACTTTGCCCAGGCTGTATGCCAGCCGGGATAGTTAAAACAACATTCCCCGATAATGTTTGGATGGTGACTTCGCCCCCCAGTACTGCCGTGTATAGATCAATCGTGACCTCAGTATGCAGGTCATTCCCCTTTATCTGGAAGCGGGGATCTTCGGCTACTTTTATCACCAGGTACAGGTCGCCTTTCTCACCTGCATTCCCGGTAGGGATGGTATTGGCAACCCTCACCTTCGTGCCCGTTTTTGCACCTGGGGGGATCTTAATTTCCAGACGCCTTCCATCCAGCTCGATTTGCCGGGTGGTCCCATGATAAACTTCGGCCAGGCTGATGATCACTTCCTGCTGGTATGAAGGAGCCGCCGCCCTTCGAATACGCTGGTAGGTATTTCTACCAGGATTGGTATTGCCCATATCTGGCGCACCTCCAAAAATCCGGCGAAAGAATTCTGAAAATTCCCCACCCAAAATGTCTTCCAATCCGCCCACATTGACCCGCACGTTCCCAGATGGCGACTGGGTAAACCAATCCTCCCATTTGAAGCCTCCGGTAGGTGCACCACCCTGCTGCCATTGGGAATAAGATTCACCCAGCTGGTCATAACGGGAGCGCTTCTCCGGGTCACTTAACACCTGATAAGCTTCATTAATTTCCTTGAACTGTTCTTCAGCTTTGGCATTCCCAGGATTTTTATCTGGGTGGGTCTTTAATGCCAGTTTTCTAAAAGCACGCTTAATCTCGTCTTTACCGGCACTGCGCTCAACCCCAAGAATCTTATAATAATCTTTATATTCCATATTTTTTCCACCACTATATGGTGTTAATCATATAATACTACTCCATTGTATGCTCATCCGGTATCCAAAGTCAAGCATTCAAACAGATTTCTTACGAAACTCTAACTCACTGCCGTAGCTATCCTGGAAATGACCCGCTATTCCAACAATCATGCTATGATTAATTGTATGGATAGTCACAATGAGCGCGTCGTGCTTATCGAGAATGACCCGCAGATCAGCCAGCTAATTTCCGAGCAAACCTTAAAACCTCTCGGTTATATCGTAGACGTCTTTGAATCGGGTTCTTCAGTAATCCAAGAACTCGATACTCTTTCCCCAGACATTATCATTACTGACCTGAATCTACCCGGGTTGAATGGAAATGACCTGATGCTGGCATTGGCTTCTCACGGGATCGATGTACCCATCATTGTGATCGCCAACAAAGGACAGGAAACCGATATTTTACAGACGTTCAGGGCGGGTGCAGTCGACTACCTCTTATGCCCTATACGCGATATAGAGGTGATCAATGTCGTCGAGAACACACTCAGCAAGAAGCGGTCAAACAGTGCGCTGGATATCGCTTCAAAAAAATTATATAAGACTACAAACATTCTGGAGCAGCAGTCAACCAATTTTACAGAGATATTTTCATTATTCAAACTGGCGTTATCCACCACCGACGTAACATTATTATTAGAAAAAATGACTAACTTGGCTGTCATGGTCGCCGAGGCGGACAGTGCATGGATATTAATCGCAGAGACAAACCAACCAGGATTGATCCTGCGTGCCTGTCAGAATGTTCCTTCAGCCATGCAATCGATGCTAAACCAGACTTACGAAGATGATTTGAGCTCCCTGACCAGTGTATCTAACCGGGTTATTTCGCTACATGGAGAGACGCTTAATCGATTCACTGGACTGGAGTGGATAGGAGCGGCTCTTTCTGTTCCGGTTATACATGCTGGAAAAGTCTCTGCCATCATTACAGTTGCCAGGAATGACCCGCAACCTTTCACTGCCAGCCAGCAAGCCATGCTCGAACTGGCAGCAGAATATTCCTGGACATTAATAGAAAATGCCAAACGTATGCTTCAAATGGAACAAAGCCTGGTCTACCTGCAGCAATCCGTTATATATGCCACCCTTGAGTCCAATATGAAATATGATTTACTGCGCCAGGCAAGCTTGGAAATACGCAGCCCATTAAAAATCCTGATTGAAAATGTGGATAAGCTGCGGGAAGACAGCGAGCTGAAGTTAAACCGGGCGCAAGACACAGCGTTGAACGATATCCAGGAAGAGGCAGAAATCCTGATGGATGTTGCCGATTCGATGTTCACCAGCCGGCAAGGGCAGACGATGAGAGCAATGGAGGATATCGACCTGAATGAAGCTGTGAGCAACGTGGTAAATCGGTTCCGGCCGATTGCTCAGATCGGGCGGATTGTGTTCAACCTGGAATTGCACTCACAGCCATCCATGATAAAGGTATATCCACTGCAGATAACCAAAGTTATCGAGGGATTGCTTTCGAATGCGCTGAAATACAGCCCAACGAATAGCGAGATTTCCATACATATTGTTCAAAATGATAATAACACCATTATGACTGTAAAAAACCAGGGTGACGAGATTGATGATCAATTAGCTGACCGGCTGTTTGAGATAAAATCCAGCCTGTTCGGTTATACTGCTAAACGGTTCGGAGGGATTGGGATCAGCCTGGCGATGATCAAAGAAATCATTTCGGCCTATAAAGGGCAGATATGGATTGACAGCGTGCAGGGCAGTGGATTTTCCATCTCATTTTCACTTCCGCGAGGATAAATTCTCCGGATAAGGTGTGAGTAAATAATGACAGCTATCGCTCACTTATTGATCTATACCGCGGCAGAGTTTTCAAACCTGCTTGACTTATCCGCGCTCGCCGAGGCGGGATATGAAGTGACGCCAATCTCGCAACCAAAAGAGCTTGAGCTGTGGTTAATACCCCATTTACACAACTCTGCCCTGATCATTGCCCAACCATCGGCGAGAGATGGGTTGGCTTATTCTGAAGAAATCCTTCGAATCCATCCCCAGCTGCCTATTATCCTGGTCAGCAGCGTGATGAACCAGACATTATTAAAACAGGCTTTGGAGGTGGGACTGGCTGATTACCTGACCATTCCCGTCGATTTGAAAAACCTGCTGAAATCTATCCAACATGCTTTGGACCATCAAAAATCCAGGCGGGTTGAGTACCAGTTCGAAAGGATATTGTCGGGGGTAGTGGATGGATTCGTCATGGCAGATTTAAACGCAAATTTGATAGTGGTAAACCAAGCTGCGTGTGCTATTTTTAACGTCACAGAGGAACAGGTGGAAGGCAGGGCAGTCAACGAAATCATTTATAATTCCGATTTTCTAGATATATTCAAGCCTCAAAGGACCTTTCCGTATCGGACTGAGATTTCTATAGAGGATGGAAGAGTGTTCAGTGCCCAGGCGAGCATGATTCCAGAGATCGGGATTGCCGCCGTCCTGCAGGATATCACTTATCTCAAGGAGCTGGACCGGGTCAAGACTGATTTTGTTAATACGATCTCACACGATTTACGCTCCCCACTCACATCGATCTACGGGTTCATTGGATTGATCGACCGCGTCGGTCCAATTAACCATCAGCAGGCTGAATTTATCCACCACATTCAATCCAGCGTTCAACACATCACCGCATTGATCAACGATTTGCTGGAACTCAACCGGGTTGAATCGGGCTATGATTTACAAATCGGGGAAGTACATCTAAAAGACATCCTCACGCAATCTATCAATGATCTTGAGTATCAGATCAGCGAAAAAATACAAGACGTGGTCCTATCGGTGCCGGATGACCTTCCGGTTATATTGGGCAATTCCCTCCATCTCCAGCGTATGGTCAGCAATCTGATCGAAAATGCGGTCAAGTTCTCCCCACCGATGGGTAGGATTGACATAAGGTGCAAGGTAGAAGCTGGACAGATCATCCTGGAAGTCATTGATAATGGCCCAGGCATTCCTCTCGCAGACCAGCCTCACATCTTTGAGAAATTCTACCGGGGAAGCAACCTTTCACAGGTCACTGACGGTACCGGGCTGGGTTTATCCATTGTTAATTTGATCGTTGAAAAACATCATGGGCGAATCTGGCTGGAATCCTCTCCGCAGGGGACGACATTTACCGTCATCCTACCAGCACAACCCCAATAAACAGATATACCCCGCAAGGTAGAAGCAGAGTGATATTTGGCGTTAAATGACTGCCTCCGCTGGGGTGGTGAGGTACCCAGCGGAGGCTTTCGCCAAAGGAGGAAACAGCAACGAGTGTAAGCGTTTGAACAAAAACCTCAGCTCACTTCTCGCTTCCAATGATACATCAGGAGGGATATTTTTTTTATTGTCAACTGTCATTATTAATTAGTGACATCACTCACAATCTATTTTGTGACTTTTGGTAGTAATCACATAATGATTGCAAGACACACACCTCGCAGGCAGGCTTGCGTGGGTGGCAGACTTCTCGACCCAAGAGAATCAAATTGAGATGGGCTGCTTTGTAAGTATCCTGAGGAAATAATTCAGCCAGATAGTGGTGAGCTTGCTCGTTGTTCATTTTTTCAGGTCGGAGACCGATGCGACCTGTCACGCGGTAGATATGCGTGTCCACCGGAAAGGCTGCTTTCTCCAAGGAGAATAACAAGACAATTGAAGCAGTTTTAGGTCCGACGCCATCAAATTTAATTAGCCAAGCCCAGGCTTCATCATCAGGCAAATCCTTTAAAAAACTCAGATCGAGTGAGCCTCTTTCAGCGGTGATTTGTCGCAGGATTTTTTGGATGCGCGGACCTTTCCGGTTTGCCAGCCCGGCTATTCGAATTGCATCGATCACCAGGGCGGGATCAGCGTCACGCACACTTTCCCAAGTAGTAAAGTGTTCCTTTAGATGCGTAAATGCCCGGTCACGGTTTAGGTCATTTGTATTTTGTGACAATATCGTGGAAATTAACTCTTCCAAAACGGGCAGTGGCTGATGCCAGGATGGATCACCATATTTTTCCATCAACCGGCGATGCACCTGAATAGCACATTGGTGAGAGTCCATTAATTGTTATCGAGCGTAAAACAGGGCGATGCAAGACCCACCCTCAGCTTGCGCCAATTCTCCACCGGAAATTCTGGACCATACACGGATAATTTTTTCAGGTCTTGGGCATCAAATACGCCCAGCTGGTGCAATATCTCCAGTGCTACAGCAGGACGGACATGACCCCTGGGATCTCCCGCGGGGAAATTATGTCCTTTTAGATCTCCGTCGGATATTTTAAATGCCACGCCCAGGGCAGGCGAACCCGGGCTGATCGCGCCGGGCATAATGCCAAATGCCTGGAATCCTTCGGCACCACCTTTGCAGATCACTCTCCCCTGAGAAGCCTGCATCAACGTGGTGTCAAAGTTATCCGGTCCACCAATCATATCGGGATAAGTGAGCATGGCTTTGGTAATCAGATGACAGGTCTCAGCCCGCTGCTCCGCTAATCCTTCCGGCTGGCATAAACGCGCCAGGGCAAGGGCGGTACTGCGCAGGGGTAGAGCGAAATTGGGAGCTGAACAGCCATCAATACCCACATGGATCTCACCAGGTGCCAGATCAGACATTTCTGCCAGGGTGGTTAGTATCATCTGCTGAACCGGGTGAGCTGGATCAATATAAGGCAAGGCTCCAGGATCGGTTGAAATCTTTAACATGCGGGTATATGCCAGCATGCCGGTATGTTTACCCGAACAGTTATGGCGATTAGGCGTAGGTACTTCTCCCCGCCCACGCATGGCTTCAGCCGTCTTGCGGTCATAAACGGTATGTGTGCCACACATCAAGTCTGCCTCACTGACACCTGTCTTGGCTTGGATGGAAGTGACCACTGCCACGTGTTCATCTGTACCAGAATGTGAGGCACACAACAGGGTCACTTCCTGCAGGGTTAACCCATAATAAGACATGCCGCCATTTTCTAAAAATGGCAGTGCTTGTAGAGGCTTGGCTGAAGAACGAGTGAATGTGACCAGCCTGGGGTCACCATACCAGGCAGCCAACCGACCCGTCGGTTCCATGACGGCGATCGCACCAAAGTGCAGTGATTCTACAATATCGCCGCGAGTTAGCTGAAAAATCGGTTCGTAGGACGTATTCTTCATAATCGGTGTTTATTCACCACTGGATTCACTTGGGTGATAACGACGGGCATAGTACTGGAACAAACCATGGCGGTACCTCTGATAATATTGGTCGTACAAATCGGTTGGAAAGGTCAGGTCTGAGAGTAAATTGGGGATCAACCGCTCGACCTCAGCCGTGGGGGCGTTCCGTTTGACCATCCGGTCCATTCCTCTGAGAATGCTTTTTAGATGGCGTTGCTGAGCCTTCACTGAATCCTGAGTAATCTCACCCCCTCTACCGCTGATCACAATGTAATCGCGGTATGAGCTCATCAACAGGTCGAGGGTTTCAACCCAGGCAGGAATATCTGCATTGGTTAGAAAAGGGGGTTGGTTGAGCAAAACCACGTCGCCCACGAATACCACCTTGGAAGATGGAATAACCACCCAGGTGCCTCCAGGCGCAGGACCTGCATGGTACTCGATGAAGATTTCCTGCTCTCCCCAGTTGATGGAGATTTTATGGGTAAAGGTGATATCAGGTAACGCCCAGCGTGTGCCCACCACATCATCGTAGGTCTCCCACACAGAGCCGCTCTCCGCATTTTGACCTTTAAATACGGATGGTCGACCACGGAATACCTGGGCAGTTTTTTGGTGGGCGATGATGGTTGATTCCATGGACCTTGCACCCAATGTGCGATCTGGGTGGGCATCCAGGTTGACCAGCATACGATTTGGTTTTCCACCCAGGTTGTAAATCACATTTAGCCAGGCACGGGCATCCTCTGCGCGCAGAGGAGCATCTACCAGGATAGTCCCCATCGGCAGGAGGATCGCTCCAACGGTCACTCCGGGGTAGGAGTTTTCATAGTAAATTCCATGTTCGATTTGCTGCATAGTCATCTCTGTATTTATTTATTTATAGACCGTTTAACTTTACATCACTGGTAACGTAAAAATAAAGCGAGTACCAGCACCAAGCTCACTTTCAACCCAGATTCTGCCACCATGTGCCTGTATTGCCAGGCGGCAATAAGCCAAACCCAGACCCAGGCCTTTTGGGCCGTTATCTGATTTCAAGCGGGTAAACTTATTAAAGATACGTTCCTGCTCCGAGGCGGGAATCCCGGCTCCGTGATCCTGTACCCAGATATTAACCAGCTCTTCTTCTGAGCGGGCACCAATCTCAATATCGCTGCCTGCTGGCGAATATTTACTCGCATTTTCCAATAAATTGGTCACGACCCGGCGGATCATATCCTGGTCGATCAATACCTTGGGGAGGTTTTCATGAACATTATAGCTGATGGATTGGTTCTTGTTGTTGATCGTTGATTCAATCGCCTCAACCGCTTCATAAACCAGGTCGGAGACATTTGCCGGAGCTCGGTTCCCGATAGGCTGCCCGGCTTCCAATATACTCAAATCCAATAAAGACTCGGTCATGCGCTGGATACGCTCACTTGATCGCATGGAAATGCCCAGCAGCGACTTCATCGACGTATCACCAGGTGGAAGCATTGTCTCCAGAATGCTCAGGCTAGAGACTACATTCGCCAGGGGAGACCTCAGGTCATGATAAATCATGGAGGTCAGGTCATCCCTTAGTGTATCCAGCTTTTTTTGCTCAGTGATATCGCGTAAAATCCATTGCAGACGGGATAACTCTTCGGTTTTAATTTCACGGACATACACCTGGATCGGCACTTCATATCCACTTGCAGTGCGTAACCGCGATTCATAAGACAGGGTTTTACCAGAATGGAGCTGCGAATAATCCTTACCAACCAAATCCTGGTCGACCGAGTGGAGCTGGTCAATGCGCATCGTACGTAAAATATCCTTACCATAATCCGAGGTCAATACGGCTTTCCGGTTCACCTCTAAAATCTCACCATTCCAATTAGTAATCAAGATTGGATCAATGCTGTCTTCAAATAAGTCCTGGTACCTTTGGTGAGCTGCCTGTAGCTGCTCGAACAGCTGAGCATGCCGAATGGCAGTGCCTGCCAGGTCAGCAATCCCGGCCAACAGTAGTAAGGAGTCCTGATCAAAATCCCCGGTCTTTGGATTTACCGCCTCCAACGTCCCAATAACCTGACCCCGGTAGTGGACTGGTGCGCACAAGATCGACTTGGATATGATGCGTTTAACCTGATCATCTCTGGGATCATACCGGTTATCCCTGGTGGCATCCTGGATGATCACACCTTCGTCATGGTCAACAACCCAAAGCGAAATCCCGTCTTTTATTGTGTAAGGAATGGTTCCGGCTTTCGTCTTCGTCCTTCCTTTGACTGCCCTGAGTTCCAGACTGCCGCTTTGTAAGTCGACCAGGGTCAGCGCGGCTACCTGAACGTTTAATGCCAGGATGGTCTGCTCAAGGATACCCATAAAAACGCTATCCAGGTTCAAGCTGGCGGATATCCCCGAGGCACTTTTTGCCAGAGCCGTCATCACTTCTGCCTGGCGCTGGCTTTCATCGTACAGGCGAGCATTTAAGACTGCAATCCCCGCCTGATCGGCGATCGCCTGTACCAGGGAAACATGCTCCGGTTGAAAGAAACCTGGTTTTGGATGGACGAGGGTCAAAACTCCAACCAACTTTTCGCGGGTGAGGATAGGTGCGCTAACCGCAGATTTCGGCAGCTGCAGCTCGTCATCTTCATATTGCCGCGGCATCCAACGTGAATCCTGGTTCGTATTTTCCACCAGTGCCACCTGCCGTTCCCGGACTACCCAACCAGACAAGCCTCTGACGAGGGGTTCGAGCAAGCGCTTGGTGGTATGTTTATGGACCGTATCTCCCGCGATTATGGCCGAATCGATGGGGATGCCATTGTCATCCAAAACAATTATGGACCCGTTGATTGCTCCAACACTTTGCATGGATAAAAAAAGGACGCGCTCCAATAACTTCCGCAAATCGAGGGCGGAGCTCAGCTCGCGGCTGATGTTATACAGCAATTCCAGAGAGGCACGGGTTGAATTGTCTTCTTTGATATTTGGAAGCAGCTCATTCATCAAAATTGTGACCCAGGCTCAGTATAGCATAATTCCACTTCAGCCTGTTAATTTAATCCGGGGGTAGTCCATCAGAAGTACTTCCATCGCCAGGCGTGCGTTTACGTTACGGTCAATCCGTTCCATTGTGCTCTCGATGGCATTGACGTAGAACTGTGCATTTCGCAGTCCAATTTCATCTGCCAGCTGGTTAATTTTTGTTAAATGGTCCAGGTTTGTTAGCGAGGTGGAGATACCCGCAGCCGTGATGAGCACATCGCGCCATAGAGTCAGCCAGACTTGCAGCTGGTTACGCAGCTCATCAGGCCGCTCAACGCTTTCCCTGGCAAAGGCAAACCTCTCCGCGCGTGAGCTGGCTAACAGGCGTAAAAGCTCTTCCAACCACGCCTGCCTTTGCTCCATCAGTTGGGGCTCTTCATATAATCTAAGTGCGTAACCAGGGCGCCCTCCGGAGATATGTGCCAACCGGTCAGCCTCTTCCTTTGGCACACCTCGAAAGCTCTGCAGCCCGGCAGAGGTCTCTTCGACGGAAAGCGGGCGTAGACGAAGGACTTCACAGCGTGAGACGATGGTCGGTAGAAGATTCTCCACACTCTTGGCGGTTAATATCACCACCACCTGGGAGGGGGGTTCTTCCAATGTCTTGAGCATGGCGTTCGCCGTGTTGTTGTTGGCTTCTTCAAAGCGCAGGATGAGAGCGATGCGGTAGCGTGCCTCGTAGGGCGCCAGAGACAGGTTATGCTGCAGCTCGCGCACCTGGTCGATACGTAAAACCTCGCCTTCTTGCCCGGCTTCCACCGTGGCAAGATCAGGATGCAGAAGAGTTCCCATCCGCTTGCAGGTAGAGCAATTCAAGCACGGCTGACCAGGCCTCAGTGGAGTTGGGCAATTTAGAGCCTGGGAAAAACGCAACGCCAGTGTTTTCCGCCCCACGCCTTGAGGACCGGTAATCAGGTAAGCGTGCCGCTCCCGCCGCATGGCGACATGTTCAGCGAGGAGATCGACCGCCCATTGATGCCCGATCATAGACCAATCCATGATGTGATTTTAGCCCAGAGCCAACATCTTGACAACCGGCAACACCTTTTCATCTTAAAAGATGCCGAATTTGTAATTATGGTAGAATTTGCCGGATGGACCTCCTCACTGGTCTAAATGCACAACAACAACAGGCTGTCATGGTTGGCTTGGGTCCCGTCCTGGTGATGGCGGGACCTGGTTCTGGTAAAACGCGCGTCCTCACCCATCGCATTGCCTATTTGATCGGCAAGATGGGCGTGCGACCCTATAACATCCTGGCAGTCACCTTCACCAACAAGGCTGCCCGCGAGATGGAAAACCGGGTGTTCAATCTACTCGGGGAGGATAATGCCCGCGGGGTGACCCTGGGCACGTTTCACGCCATCTGTGCGCGGATCCTGCGCCGTGAAGCTGAGAACCTGCCGTTCAACTCAAACTATGTCATCTTCGATGAAGATGATCAGCTGGGTCTGGTCAAACGCGTAATCCTTGATCTTAACCTGGACGATAAACAATACCGGCCCCTGGCAATCTTGAATTCGATCTCGAATGCCAAGAATGAGCTGCTCCTTCCGGATGAATACCCGGTGCAAACTTATCGAGACGAAGTCGTCAAGCGGGTGTACATTGGCTACCAGCAGATGCTATTGACCAACAACGCCGTGGATTTTGACGACCTGTTGCTCTATACCGCAGCCCTGCTGGAAGATAACCCTGCCGTGCGAGAACGGTACTCCCGCCGCTACGAGCACATCCTGGTGGATGAATTCCAGGATACCAACCTGGCGCAATACACCCTGCTGAGCAGGCTTGCGTCTTATCACAATAATATCTTCGCGGTTGGCGACGCTGACCAATCGATCTATCGCTGGCGGGGGGCAGACTATCGTAATGTGTTGCGGTTTGAGCAGGATTACCCGGCTGCCCAGATCATCTTGCTTGAGCAAAATTATCGCTCCACCCAGCAAATCCTGGATGTCGCCATGGCTGTCATCGACCCGAACCCAAACCGCACTCCTAAGCAATTATTCACCGAGCGCGCTGAAGGTCTTAAGGTAATCTTGCACGAAACATACGATGACCGCCAGGAAGCTTCGTTCATTGTGGATACCACTGCCAGCCTGGTTGGACGGAACCAGATCAAACCGGGTGACGTGGCTGTCATGTACCGTACGAATGCTCAATCCCGCCTGCTGGAGGAAGCATTTCTCCACGCCGGTGTGCCGTACAAACTCGTCGGAGCGCAACGTTTCTATGGTCGCCGCGAAGTGAAAGATATCATCGCATACATGCGCCTGGTGCATAACCCCGATGACGAGCCGAGTCTCATCCGAGTGATCAATGTGCCACAACGCGGGATTGGTGATAAGACCTTGCAGATTCTGCGCACAGTAGCCAAGAAAGTCAACCTGACCCCAGGCAGGCTTTTACTCGAAATGGGTCGCAATCCTGAACCGTTTAAAGAATTATTTCCACACCGGGCACTGGCTCTCCTGTCAGGTTTTGGCGAATTATTTATTCGTCTGACTAGCCAGGTAAATGAGCTTGCTCCTTTATATATCATGGACCAAATTATCGATCAAACCGATTATCACGGCTATATCGATGATGGGACTGACGAAGGTAGCGACCGTTGGGAAAACGTGATGGAATTGCGGCGTCTGGCAGCTGAATACCAGGAACGGACGGTGAGCGAATTCCTTGAAAATATTGCCCTGGTCTCCGACCAGGATACCATTGAAACCAGCGCCAATGTGCCCACGCTGCTCACCCTGCATGCAGCCAAGGGATTGGAGTATCCGGTAGTCTTTATTGCCGGATTGAATGATGGTACGCTTCCCCATTCACGCTCATTTGACGACCCCGAATCGATGCAAGAAGAACGAAGGCTGTTGTACGTGGGTATCACCCGGGCAAAAGACCGCCTGTATTTGATCTATGCCCAAAACCGGAGTGCCTTCGGCTACCCGGAACCGGTCGAGCCATCACGCTTTCTTTCCGATATCCCGGAGCAGATGCTGGATGAGACTGCCTCCATGCGTGCAATGCGTCCATCCAGGCTGGCCAGCTTTGATTCAAGCGCGATGAGATGGGATTCAAAACGCCCTGGAAGTGCGCGGGTCAATACACAAAAATATAAACCCGGTTCCCATGTCGTGCATCCCGTCTGGGGTGATGGGATGGTTTTAAGCAGCCGCATACAGGATGATGATGAGATTGTGGATATATTCTTTGAAAATATTGGGATGAAACGCGTTGCTGCTTCTCTGGCGAATCTGAAAACGAAAGGATAGCCATTACCACTTCAGTATTTTCACGCAAGCGTCCGTCCAGTGGATATTATTATCCATTTTTAATAATCCGCTGTATAATCCTCCTATGCCCATCCTCGATTCACACTCCCTGGAGATCATCAGCCGAAGCACAGAACAAACCCGGCGGGTGGGCATGCGGCTCGGTGCACTGCTCAAGCCCGGCGATCTGGTCGCCCTGGTAGGTGATCTTGGCTCAGGAAAAACCACACTGGTACAAGGAATTGCAGCGGGTTGGGGAACTTTCGACCAGGTCTCCAGCCCAACTTTCGTGTTAGTTAATGTATACCGCCATACAGATGGTCTGCGTTTATTTCACCTGGATGCTTACCGTCTGAACGGTTCGGCTGAAGCAATAGAACTCGATCTGGATAATATGCTCGACCAGGGTCCCATGGTTGTCGAGTGGGCGGAGCGCGTCCAGAATGTGCTGCCAGAAGAAGGGTTGTGGGTGCACTTGAACTACATCGATGATGTCCAGCGAGACCTGGTTTTTTCAGGTCGGGGAGATTATTATCAGGATTTATTGTCTCGGTTCCGCAAATTGGTCTATGGAGGCTGAGTGCTCTTAGCCATTGATACCTCCTCCCACAATGTGGGCATCGCCATTTATGATGGCATCCGGGTGGTCAGTGAGACCATTTGGGCAAGCCAGGATTACCATACCGTAGAGCTGGCCCCGGCAATTGCTGCGACACTGTCTCGTGCAAATTATGACATCCATAACCTCAAGCTTGTAGCTGTGGCGACGGGACCAGGGTCATTTACCGGGCTGCGGATCGGTCTGGCGTTGGCGAAAGGCATTGCCCTGGCATGTCACCTGCCGATTATTGGAATTCCAACCCTGGATATTGTGGCTGAATCGCAGCCGGTCTCGCTTGGAATCACATTAGCCGCCGTACTCCAGGCAGGTCGGGGTCGGCTGGCTGTTGGATGGTACACCGCTGCTGATGGACGCTGGCAGCTGCTCCCCCCCATCGAGATAATGGACGCCCTCAAGCTCACACATCAAATCCACGAACCCACCCTGGTGTGTGGTGAACTAACTGAAACGCAGCAGCATACTCTGGCGAGGAAATATAAGAATGTCATCCTGGCTTCACCCGCTCATTCGGTGAGACGCCCTGCTTTCCTGGCTGAGCTTGCCTGGAAGCGCTGGGAGGCTGGAGATGTCGACGACCCGGCAACCATTTCACCAACCTACCTGCATCAGGGGGACCCAATACCGAATTAACCTGCTTGCCCTGTTAATTCTCCAGCATTTTGTAAAAAATAGACCCAGCTTGCAAGTGGGGCTGACTCACATCACACGGCTCAGATGTATTCTCTAAATTTCCGCCAGATGATATTGGACGACATCCCCAGGGTCCATGAGATCGATGTATTATCTTTCTCATTACCCTGGCCCGAGAAATCTTACCAATTCGAGCTGACTAAAAACCCGACCTCGCTGGCAATTGTCGTTGACCTGCTGCCGCCGGGAGCTACGTCCATCACCATCGGGATGGCTGTCGTGTGGGTGTTGATCGATGAAGCGCACATAGCTACGATCGCCATTCATCCGCAATTTCGTGGTCATGGGATTGGAAAAAAACTACTATCTGAAACTTTATGCCAGTCCGTCGAGCGGGGTGCAATTCTCGCCACCCTGGAGGTCCGCGAACATAACTTGGTCGCCCAGCAGATGTATATCAAATTTGGTTTTGAAGTCGTAGGTCGCCGATTGAGATATTACCAGGATAATAATGAAGATGCCGTTTTGATGACCCTTAATAAATTAGGACCGGGATACCTGACCTGGTTGGATAGTGTAGGAATTTAGATAAGGAATCGACCTTGGATATTGAGGGGATATCCTTTATACTTACGCCACATTTTCAAGGAGGCAGCCTGTGGACGAAGAAAAAAAGCATCTTGCTGAAGCAACCCTGGCTCAAATTGCCCGGGAGGTTTCAGTTTGCGAGCGTTGCATGCTGCATCATTCCCGAAAACTGGCTGTCCCAGGCGAGGGACCGGTGGATGCCGAGCTTATGTTTATCGGAGAAGGACCCGGGTTTCACGAAAATGAACAAGGCCGCCCTTTCGTCGGCGCAGCCGGAAAATACCTGGAAGAATTGCTGGCAAAAATAAACCTGCAGCGCCAGGAAGTGTTTATTGGCAATGTGGTTAAATGCCGACCACCCAATAACCGCGATCCCTTACCTGAGGAGCTGGCAGCATGCAGCGATTACCTGGAGCGCCAGATCCAGGTGATCAACCCAAGAGTCATCGTCACACTTGGACGGTACTCGATGGCTCGGTTTCTACCCAATGCCAAGATCAGCGATGTACACGGCCAGTCCTTCCGCATTAAAGGGAGGCTGGTGGTACCCATGTTCCATCCCGCAGCAGCTTTACACCAACCTTCGCTGAAGACGTCTATTGAACGCGATTTTTTGAACCTGCCTGATCTAATTGCCAGGAAAGACAATTCCCCTACAATCGAAGAAGTAAAACCACCTGAAGATAAATCAGAACCAACCCAGCTGAGCTTGTTCTGATATTCGTTAAAGAGGAGTTATGAACACTGTAAAAGCTGAATTGCTTAAATCCTTGAAAGAGCACACTGCCAAAATTGGAATTCTCGGCCTGGGGTATGTAGGTTTACCTCTGGCGACCGCGTTTGGCGAGGCAGGTTTTCAAATTATCGGTATCGACCCGGACCCACGTAAAGTAAATGCTCTGAACAAAGGAGAAAGTTACGTCCAGGATGTTTCTGATAAACAGATAGCCAAACTGTTGAAGGAGGGAAAGTTATCTGCCACCACCGATTTCTCAGCCCTGCGCCAGTGCGATGCAGTAAGTATCTGCGTCCCCACCCCACTGCGGAAAACCGGTGATCCCGACATGTCGTTCATCTTGAGCGCCACTGAAGAGCTGGCTAAATATATCCACCCAGGGATGATCATTGTGCTCGAATCGACCACCTATCCCGGCACGACGCGTGAGGTACTCTTGCCTAAACTTGGCAAGGAAAAGGGACTCGTCGCTGGAAAAGATTTTTTCCTGGCGTTTTCCCCTGAAAGGGTTGACCCAGGACGCGAGGATTGGACCACCCTGAATACCCCCAAGGTGATCGGCGGAATCACCGAGGAATGCAGCGAAGTAGCGGCAGCCTGGTATGCGGAAGCCCTCGAGACGGTGGTGCAGGTATCATCCGCTGAGACAGCTGAGCTCTCAAAATTGCTCGAGAATACCTTCCGCATGATCAACATCGGCCTGGTCAATGAGCTGGCGATCATGTGTGAGCGCCTGGGTGTGGACGTGTGGGAAGTGATCGATGCGGCAGCGAGCAAACCATTTGGATTCATGAAGTTCACTCCCGGTCCTGGTCTTGGAGGACATTGCATCCCCATTGATCCATTATATCTATCGTGGAAAATGAAGGCATTCCAGTACAATGCCCGCTTTATCGAATTAGCTGCGGATATCAACACCAACATGCCGCGCTATGTGGTCAGTAGAGTAATCGACGCATTTAATGACCGCGGTACGACGCTGAAAGGCGCCAAATGCCTGGTCTTGGGAGCAGCTTATAAACCTGATATTGACGATATCCGCGAATCTCCCGCGTTGGACGTGATTGGACTGCTCCAAAAGAAAGGGGCACAAGTGGAATACCATGACCCGTATATCCCGCACCTGCGCACCCACGATGATATCGAGATGGAGAGCGTCACTGATGTAATGGATGCTGTCCACCATGCAGATTGTGTTGTCATAATCACCAATCACTCAATATACGACTACAAGGCTATCCTCAAAGAAGCTAAGTTCATCTTTGACAGCCGTAATGCCCTGGGGAAATTGGGCAAGAATAATCCCAAGGTTGTTCGTCTCTAAGGTATGGGGAATTATCTGGTAACCGGTGCTGCTGGTTTTATCGCTTCCAGCGTGATACGAATGCTGCTGGATCAAGGTCACACCGTTGTAGGTGTGGATAATATGAATGATGCCTACGACGTGCGCATGAAGGAATACCGGTTGAAGAAGCTGCAGGGAGATCCTGGGTTTAATTTCCTGCGGCTGGATATTGCAGATCGCATGTCATTTTCAACCACCTCACCCCTCCGGCAGCTGGCTTACGATGCGGTGATCAATCTGGCAGCCCGGGCGGGCGTGCGCCAATCGGTCGAAAATCCATGGGTGTATATAGATACCAACATAACCGGTACATTGAACTTGCTTGAATATTGCCGTGAGCTAAACATCTCAAAGTTCATCCTTGCCTCCACGTCGAGTGTATACGGCAGCAATGCTCCCTTACCGACCCCCGAAACATTCAGTAGTGACCATCCGCTCCAGGCGTATGCAGCCACAAAGAAAAGCGCCGAAGTGATGTGTCATGTTTATCATTATTTATACGGTCTGGATGTCACCATCTTCCGCTACTTTACCGTCTATGGTCCTGCGCCACGCCCAGACATGGTCATGTTCCGCTTCACCCAATGGCTGAGTGAAGGTCGGACTCTCAAAGTGAATGGTGATGGAGAGCAATCACGCGGCTTTACTTTTGTGGAAGACATCGCCAGAGGGACGCTGCTTGGTTTAAAACCACTGGGGTACGAGATCATCAACCTGGGCGGTCATGAAGTGATCAAGATCAATGAATTGATCAGTATGCTCGAGGCGCTAACGGGTAAAAAAGCACATATTGAGCATTTCCCTGCCCACCCGGCAGATATGACTACAAATTGGGCAGATATCAGTAAGGCGGGTAAGGTATTGGATTGGATACCTTACACCGGTATGGCGCAAGGTGTTGCTCACCTGGTGGATTGGTACAACCATGAACGATCATGGGCGAGCGCGATCATCACCACGTAATGATTTCCCCCTCTTTTTTACATCGATACGATTAATTAATCACACCCAACTATGTTGAAAATGCTGCGCGCCTGGTGGCACGATAAACTGCTCAGAGGGGTGTTGAAAAACTCCAGTTTTCTGTTCAGCAGTAATACGATTTCTGCCGCCCTGGCCATGCTCAACTCCATTTTCACCACACGGCTGCTGGGTGTGGAAGGTTTGGGTGTGGTGACCATTGTCCAGACCTTTGTAACCAATATAAATCGGCTGCTGTCGTTCCGCATGAGTGAGGTGGTGGTTAAATACCTGGGACAGGTGCTGGCAGATGAGCACAAGGAGGCGTCAGAGCAGATCCATGACTCGACGAGTGTTGAGCAAAGGGCTTATCATAACGCACAAGCTGCTGCCCTGGTCAAGGGCATTGGTCTGGTTGAAGCTGCCACATCCACCCTGGCATATTTGATTGTTCTCCTGCTTGCTTACTGGGCGGCGATAAAGCTAATAAAAGACCCATCGGCGGTGGTTTTAATTCCATTTTATGGATTGATGCTGCTGGCAAACCTTGTTTATGAAACATCCGCAGGAGTTTTACAAACTCATAAACGCTTTGATTGGTTGGCACTCATCAGTACCATCCAGAGCATCCTCACCACTGCCCTCATCCTGCTGGCATTCCTCTTGAGCCGCAGTATTGTTGCAATCCTAGCTGCGTACCTGATTGGTAAAGCCTTCGCGGGGATCGCCATCTCTATACTGGCATTCAGGCAGATGAATGAGACGGCGGGTCGTGGATGGTGGCGTGCCTCCCTCAAACTGGTGCAGGATTGGCGCAGCATCTGGGGTTTTGCAATTAATACCAACCTGAATGGCACAGTTAACCTGATCACCCGTGACAGTGCCTACCTTTACCTGGCATATTTAAGCCCAGCATATATTGCCCAGACTTATGTTGGTTACATCAAGCTGGGATTATCCATCATCAATTTCATCACCTTACCCATCGACCCATTTATTTGGCCGACATATGCCGAAATTACCCGCACGATTGCCCTGCGCCAGTGGCAGCGCACTCGCAGCCTGCTGAGGCAGGTTAGCTCTATCGCCGGGGCGTGGACGGTTGCGGTTGCAGCTGGGATAGCAATATTTGGGTGGTGGCTGATCCCTCTGGTATATGGACCTGCCACACTGCCTGTTTACCCGGTGGTGCTCATCCTGCTTGTCGGCTATGGTGTGGCGAATATCTTTAACTGGAACCGACCGTTACTCTTGGCGTTCGGAAAACCCTCTTACCCCCTCATCGTATCTGTGTCTGTTGGGGCGATTGAAATCTTGCTCATATTATTGCTCGTACCCCAATATGGTTATTTGATGATGGCGGCAATATTATCCGCCTATTTAGCTATCACAGTGGGTATCACTGCCTGGCGGGGTTGGCGTGAGATCAAAGACCAGGAAGGTCAGGATGGAATATCCATCGAGCCTGCCACGAACAACATCCGATGACCCTTTATTGGATAAGCCAATGAAAGTTGCCTGTATTTCTGCTTCAAGAGTACCCTCAACCACGGCCAATAGTATCCAGCTGATGAAAGCCTGCCAGGCCATCAGTCAATTAGGGACACGAAGTCCATCTGTTTCTGCCCAAGCACAAGCATCCACTCAATGAGACTGACCTGGTCTCTTATTATGGCTTGAATACACAGTTTTCGATTGATTGGTTGTCCTCCCCACCCGGATTACATCGCTATGATTTTGCCTGGCGAGCGGTCCGGATGGCTCAACGCATCAAGGCAGATCTTACTTATGTGTGGTTCCTGCAAGCCGGGATATTTTCTCTCCTGGCACGCCTGCCAGTAATCATCGAGCTGCATGGTCCTCCGGAAGGCAGGTTTGGTCCAACATTATTCCGCCTGTTTCAGAAAACTCCTGGAAAAAAACGCCTGCTGCCCATTACCCGGGCTCTGGCAAATATCCTGCTTGAACAATTTAATTCCAATCTTGATCATCAGGGCATCATCCAAATCGCTCCCAATGGGGTGGATTTGGAGCGCTATTCGAACCTGCCAGACCCAGCAGCTGCACGTGCCCTGCTCAGGCTGCCACCCACGTTGACCGTTGGCTATACCGGGCATCTATACCCGGGGCGCGGGATGGCACTGCTTACCGAACTTGCCGGCTGTTTCCCCAACATCAATTTTTTGTGGGTGGGTGGCAATGAGCAGGATGTAAAAATGTGGCGCGGGCATATGGAAAATAATAATCTGATGAATATCACCCTGACCGGATTCATCAGAAACGAGCAGCTTCCGCTATATCAAGCGGCTGCAGATATCCTGCTGATGCCATATGAAAGGGTGATCACCGGCAGCAGTGGTGGAAACTCATCCACTTACGCCAGCCCGATGAAAATGTTTGAGTACATGGCCAGTAAACGGGCAATCATCTCCAGCGACCTGCCCGTCATTCGCGAGGTGTTGAACCCTTCGAATGCTGTGCTTTGCCCTGCAGAAGATATCGAAGCCTGGTCGGTAGCCTTAGGAGATTTGATCATCGATGAAGAGAAGCGCAGGACATTGGCCGCCCAAGCCTGGAAGGATATTCAGCAATACACCTGGTTGGAACGGGCCCATAAAGCGCTTGATGGCTTCCCATATCCAGCCGAATATCCATCTAAAGGCCGTATCATTGCCAATGAACCTTAGAAAGTACGCTTCGTCACCCATCGCCTGGTTGATCATTGTTTCTGCTGCAGCATTCCTGGTCCGGCTGCTCACCATCCTGTTTTACCAGCCAATTATATATGGTGACACTCCCAGCTACCGCCGGCTGGCAGAAACAGTATTAAACGGATTTGCCGGTTATGATGGGACGCGCACACCCGGTTATCCGGTCTTTTTAGCCCTGTCAGGCAGCGATCAACACGTCTGGCTTATTCAGCTCCTGGTGGGATTCTTTACCACATTGCTCTTATTTTTTATGGGCTGGAAGCTGACGGATAAACCCTGGTTGGGGGGCTTACTTGCCCTGGCTCATACGCTCAACCTGGGACAGCTCTTTTTTGAATCCAACCTACTCACCGAATCGCTGACCACCTTCCTCATGACCTTGACCATGGCTGGAGTTTTGGTTTGGCTTTTATATCCTAATTATCGCCGACCCTGGTTGGGGTTTTTATTGGGATTGTCTTCTACCGCAACGCTCCTGGTCAGACCGTTATTCATCTACCTGCCATTCTACCTGCTGTTGTTCCTATGGATCGAGTCCAGACTCACATCTTCACGGGCTAAAAATCCCGGTGAGAGTGAGGTGAGCTTTGATAACCAACCTGTTCGCAGGTATGCACACCTGGGATTTGGACTCGCATTTCTACTCCCAGTGGTACTGCTCCTCGGCGGTTGGGTCACCTTTATCCACAAGAACTTTGGCGAATGGGCAATTACCACCATGACGGGATATAACCTGATACAGCACACGGGGAATTACTTTGAATATGTACCCGACGAATATGCCTCCCTGCGGGATACATACATCAAATATCGTGATGCACAAATAACCCGGTTTGGCACCCAGACCAACGCTATCTGGGATGCCATCCCCGAGATGAGCAAAGTGTCGGGGTATAGTTTTTACGCGCTTTCGCGGGTGCTGGCACGCATTTCAATCGACCTTATCCTGCATCATCCAATGTTATATATAAAAAATGCAATCTCGGGTTGGTGGATGTTCTGGCGTGTCCCCTTCTATTGGTCCGCCGATTCCCTGGGTTATCCCTGGCTTGCTGGAGGAGTCAGGTTCCTCGTCCTGCTCGAACGGGGATTGCTCTTCCTGTGCAACCTGGTGTTTATCTTCACTTCGATTGCATTTGCCCTCATTGAATGTCTATTTGCCTTGCGCCGAAAACCATCTCCACTGCACATCCACCTTTCTCAGCCTCCTGTGTATCCATTTCTGTGGATGCTGCTTGGTAATATCTGGATTGCCTCCATCCTACAAACCCTGATCGACCACGGTGATAATCCTCGCTTCCTGGTACCTCTGCAATCCATGGTGGTCTTGTGGGTGGCAGTCTTCATCTATCAATTTTCGACCAAAAATCAGGTTATCCCTCCGAGCCTGAATTTAACTTGATTCATTTCTGACACTTCACCATTCCTGATATGAAGACAATAAGGTTTTCCAAAGCATTCTGGATCACGATTAGTGGGGTATTTCTTATTGCAGCCCTGCTGACTTTTGTGGATAAAAGCGGACTCCCATTCAGGGGTTGGATCGCGTATTCCATCTTGCTTGGGCTGTCGGCAATCTGTATATATGGGCTGGGGAAGGTAGTTGAAGCCAGCCGAAGCGTTACGAAGATAGCCTTGATCGCCTTCTTCCTCCGGCTGGGAATTGGGGTCGCCCTGACCTTGCTGCTGCCGGTTTTCGGCTACCAGGATAACGCTGAACACCACACCGGTTATTTCTACACCGATTCATCTATCCGCGACAACCAGGCTTGGGACCTGGCAATCTCTGGAGAATCGTTGGGTTCTGCATTCTCCGGTCGCTTCTCGGGAGACCAATATGGCGGCCTGCTTGCCATCAGCGCGTTTATTTACCGCTTCCTCAGCCCAGATGCCCACCGCCCGTTCGTGATACTCATCCTGAACGCGGTCGCCTCTGCAGTGGGGGTGTTAGCCTTGTGGAAGGCGACAGGCAGATGGTTTGGAGAAAAAACTGCCTTGCTTGCCTCCTGGATCTTTGCTCTGTATCCTGAGAGTGTTCTGTTAGGCAGCACGCAAATGCGTGAAGCGATCATCATACCGATGGTCGCAGTTGCATTCTTTGGGTTGACAGAAATCCAGATAGGGAAGAATTCGGGTTGGCTGTGGATCATCCTCTCCGGATTAATCATGCTGCTCATCCAACCCCTGGTGGCGGTTATCTCATTTATCATCCTGATGGGGGCGTGGTTCTTCGACCCCAGGACCCTACGATCCCTACAGCAGCGCAGGACGATCCTGATCATCGTACTGTCGCTCGGGATTCTCCTGATCGGGATGCTCGTGGCAGGCTCGGTACTGGTAAATCTGCCCTCGCTGCAAAGTACAGGGGTGTTGAGTGTATATCAAACATGGTTCAAAAACAACTTTACCTTCCAGAGCTACCTGCTCGAGCGCAACTCCGGGATATTTCAAAGCCTGATAACCAGCATCGGTGAGCAGTGGCGCTGGTTGATTATTTTGGTGTATGGGATCGCCCAGCCCGTCCTGCCAGCGGTGGTGGGTGACCCTGGTGCCCAGCTGATGTTGCGCATCATTGGATTCCTGCGCGCCGCTGGTTGGTATGCATTGGCCCTTTTCCTTATCTACGGTGCGTTCGGAGCACTACGCAGTCGTCAGGAAGCCCGCCGCTACCAGCTGATCTGGATCAGTCTGGTCAATTGGGCATGGATCATGGTATCTGCTCTCAATGCCGGCGCAGACCAGTGGGATAACCCGCGCTACCGGGCAATCGTTCTGGTTTGGCAGGTTGTGCTGGCAGCATGGGCATGGGAATGGGCACGCTCACGGAAAGATGCCTGGCTGTACCGCTGGTTGGCGGTCGAGCTGGTTTTCGTTGGATTTTTTACCGAATGGTATATTGGGCGTTATTACCCGGGAATTGTCCACCTGGATATCAAGTGGATGTCGCTGCTCACCCTGGCAGTGTGTGGGTCAATCCTGGTGGGTGGACTGATCTGGGATCGGGTCCATAAGCCAAAGCAAACTTCCGGTGAATTTAGTTTATAATTCAGTCATTGAATATTGACCTTTAAGGAGAATAAGCGTGCCGACAGCAATCATCACCGGAGTTACCGGTCAGGATGGATCTTATCTGGCTGAGCTATTATTGTCTAAAGGTTATCGCGTGATAGGAATGATGCGCCGTTCCAGCGTGGTAACTTTCGAGCGCATCCAGCATATCCAGGACCAGATAGATATCATCCAGGGAGACCTTCACGACCAGAGCTCCTTGATGGACCTTATCGAGCAGTATAAACCTGAAGAAGTGTATAATCTCGCCGCACAATCCTTTGTGCCCACCTCGTGGAACCAACCTGTGCTGACCGGTGAAGTCACCGCCCTGGGTGTTACGCGTATGCTGGAAGCCATCCGGTTGCTCAGCCCAAAAACGCGTTATTACCAGGCTTCCTCGAGCGAGATGTTTGGCAAAGTCCACGAAGTGCCCCAACGAGAGACTACTCCGTTCTACCCCCGCAGCCCCTACGGTGTCGCCAAGGTCTATGGGCATTGGATCACTGTCAATTACCGTGAATCGTATAACCTGTTCGCAGTCTCCGGAATTCTATTCAACCACGAAAGCCCTCGCCGCGGGACAGAATTTGTCACCCGCAAGATCACCAATGGTGCAGTGCGGATCAAGTTGGGAATGGCAAAAGACCTGCATCTCGGCAACCTGGAAGCGCGCCGTGATTGGGGATTTGCCGGTGATTATGTGGATGCCATGTGGCGCATGATTCAAAATGATCAGCCGGTTGATTTTGTCGTCGGTACCGGAGAAACACATACTGTGCGTGAATTTTGTGAAAAGGTTTTTTCCTACCTCGACCTCGATTATCAGGATTACGTAGTCCAGGATCCACGGTTTATCCGACCGGCAGAGGTGGACCTGCTGGTTGCAGACTCGACCAGGGTGCGGCAGTCACTCGGCTGGTCGCCAAAAGTCGACTTCGAAAGGTTGGCCGAGATGATGGTGGATGCTGACCTGAAACGCCTTGGGGGGGAGGTTACCTGAACGAAAACCTGACCTATCAGACCGACTCACCCCCTGGTAAGGGTGCAGCCAAAAAAGTTCACCCCTCGTGGCTGCGCTGGTTTGGCACACTGCTGGCATTAGGGCTGCTGATCTATTTGTTGAGTCAACAAGGGTGGGCGGCGATCGCGACTGCACTCAAGCAGATTGCCTGGTGGCGATTTATTGTAGCGCTCGTCCTGGTGATGGTCTCAAGACTGGCTGTTGCCGGCCGCTGGCACGTATTAATGCACTCTGCGGGAACGGGGATCACTCCGCGCCAATCCATCCGCCTGACTTTCGCCATGCTGTTCGCCTCGAACTTCCTGCCAACGACCATTGGCGGAGATGTGGTCCGTTATGCTGGGGCAGTACGGTTGGGGTTCGATAATGCAATCAGCCTGGCTTCGCTGGTGGTAGACCGCCTGGTGGGAATGACCGGGATGGCCATGGCACTCCCATTTGGCATCCCTGTCTACCAACAGTATCTCACCCCATCTGTCACGAGCAGCGCCCTGGCAATCCCATGGGTACGGCCATTGGCAATCAGAATAAAGGGCTTTTTACAAGAACTTGCCCAGGCAGTCAAAATTTGGCTTAATAAACCAAGCTCACTGCTGGGTGCACTCGGCTTCACCTGGGTGCACATGCTGTGCACATTCGGCACGGTCAGTGTACTGCTGGTTGGAATGGGCGAGCAAATCTCCTTTTGGTCGGTGATGGGCTTGTGGAGTGCGACTTACTTCATTACCTTGCTGCCCATCTCCATCAACGGCATGGGGGTGCAGGAGCTGGCCATGACATTTTTCTATGCGTCTGTCGGAGGTATTTCCCCAGCCTCTGGGCTCACCTTAGCCTTGCTGATGCGCCTGTTACAAATGATCGCCAGCCTTCCAGGAGCCCTGTTCATCCCGGATATCGTCGCGGGTAATAAATAATAATTTATGCAGCGCAAAATTTTCGGCATCATTTACTTCGTTTCATTCATTATTTTCCCCGCCTTGGTGCTTTCACCTGGAGTCAACCTGACCGCAAGCCTACCCCTGCGCTTGGGTATATTTTGTCTCCTGTCCGTCGGTGGGGCGTTCCTCTTTCGCCGGGCATGGCCGAAACAAGGCTGGGGAGCGGCTCTCCTGATCACCACGCTGGGTTATGCCTCAATTTATAAGCTGGCTAGTTTCATCCCTGATGTCTCTTCATACCCATTCTCGTTGGGCTGGTCGGAAGGCAGCCGATATTATTACGCCTCCCTGTGGTTATCCAACCAGGTGTATGGGTTGTCCGTGCCTCCGTCGGTACTCCACCCCACCCGCTACCTGCTGCAGGCGCTGCCCTTCCTGGTCCCCGGTTCTTCGCTGTGGTTCAGCCGGTTCTGGCAGGTAATCTTATGGGTCGTCACCACCGCCCTCACAAGTTTTCTGCTGGTTCGCCGGCTGTCCTTGCCAGCCCGCAGAAAACCGCTGGTTGTCACCTTAAGCATGATATTGTGGGGATTTATCTTCCTGTTTCAAGGTCCGGTCTATTACCACCTGCAGTTCATGGTAATTTTAATCCTATGGGGTTTTAACCGGCAGCGTTTCTGGCGTAACCTTATCCTGGTGCTGATCGCCTCCTTGTGGGCTGGCATCAGCCGGATCAACTGGCTGCCTGTGCCAGGTCTGCTGGCATCGGCACTATATATGCTCGAAGCCAGGGTGGAAGAAAAATCCTTTATCAAATACCTCATCCCTCCGGTTGTTTGGGTACTGGCAGGGACGGGAATTGGTTTCATTAGCCAATCGGCATACCAGCAGTGGTCAGGTAATCCGCCTGCCTGGTTTGGATCCAGCTTCAGCTCCGACCTGTTGTGGTACCGCCTCTTCCCCAACCCAACATACCCAATGGGTATTTTACTGAGCGCCATCCTGGTGTCTCTACCGATCATCGGTCTCATTTGCGTCCGTCTCATCAGCCGCTGGCGGGAATTTCACCTCCTCCGCCTGGCAGGTCTAACTGCCATCCTGGGCGTGCTCTTTATCGGCGGGGTGATCGTCAGCCTCAAGATTGGCGGCGGGAGCAACTTGCACAACCTCGATGCGTATCTTGCCCTGCTATTCGTCATCGGGAGCTATATTTATTTTGATCGCTTCGAGCCCGATCATCCAGGTCAACTGGTTGAAAATGGCGAGGAGCTTCCACCTCCGAAGCCCAGTCAGTTACTGGGCACCATCGAAAATGTTTTTGTCGCCAGTGCATTGATCATCCCCATGTATTTCACCTTAAGCACAGGCGGTCCAATCCCGCGGCGTGATTTCGCGGCTGCCCAAACTACATTGCAGGCGATCAACACTGCCACACAACAGGTTGCAGATAAGGGTGGTGAAGTTCTGTTTATCTCCCAGCGTCACCTGCTGACCTTCGATGAGGTACAGAATATACCCCTGGTGCCAGAAGATGAGCTTGTCTTTCTGATGGAAATGGCGATGTCTGATAACCACGCCTATATGGATGCGTTTAATACGGATATCAGCAATCAGCGCTTCGACATGATCGTATCGGAACCGTTGGTTATCCAGTATCAAGGAAGAAATCACAGTTTTGGCGAGGAGAATGATGCCTGGGTGAAGCGCGTCTCCGAGCCGGTATTGTGCTATTACCAGCCGGCGATTACATTGGATACTATTGGCGTAGTTTTATACACCCCCCGTCCCGAACCGTGCAAATGAGCTGATATTTATTATGTATTGGTTTCGTGACAACAATCTGGTTGATATAGCCCTCTACCTCTTGCTCTCCGGCGGGTGGGCTGTGGGTGGCATCCTGCTCGTCAGGTATGCTTTCCGTTTACGACGCACTGAGCGCATCGTGACCGGATTAGCCGCCGGTTTTGTACTTTTTATTGGCTTAAGCAATCTGCTGGCGCACGTCTTACCGCTAACAGCTGCTTTTTGGGCTGCATCGATATTGATCCTGGCAGTTGGAATTCTTTGTGCCTGGAGATCGCACAAACCGGCCGGGTTCAATAAAAGTGATCTGCATTCCATCCCGCTGCTGGTCGGGTTGGCAGTCATCACCATCTTGTTCACTTTAATCCTGCGGGGCGAATCCATATTCGACGAATACCAGCATCTTCCACTCGTCTCCATCATGGCGAGCGGTGATATCCCACCCCATTTTTACCTGAACCCGGCATTTTATTTTGCCTATCATTATGGTCTCCAGGTCTACGCTGCCAGCCTGGTCCGCCTGGGAGACTTTTTCCCATGGAGCGCCTGGGATATCAGCCGTGCTCTGGCAATCGGGTTCACCCTGGTGCTGGGATGGATTTGGGTGCGCAAAGTCACCGGAAGCCGGTTGGCAGCCTGGTTGGGTACTTTTTTATTCACCTTTGCTGGTGGAGCTCGCTGGTTATTATTGCTCTTACCTTCGTCCTGGCTAAATCGTGTCAGCCAAAGTGTAAGTCTCATTAATACAGGTCTTGATACGGCGGGAACATTAACTCAAGCACTACACAGCCCGTGGGTGATTGAAGGCGGTGGACCGGTCGCATTTCCATTCGCATTTCATAACGGGATCTTCGTGCCGGTTTTCTTTAACCTGGGCAGCACTGGTGCGCTTCCATTCATGACTGTTTTCCTACTGCTTTTACTGCTCCCGCATGGGCGTTTCTCGAGTGCTGGTTTGATCATTTGGAGCCTGATTTTCGCCACTCTAGCTTTGAGCGCAGAGCACCTTTTCGCAGTCGTATGGGTGGGTATTCTCCTGGCAATCGGTCTTGCGCTCATATACAGGAAGCAACTGCATATTCCCTTTTTTAAGTTGCTGGTCACCCAGTGGGGAATCATCCTTGTAACGACCGGTATCCTGGCATTGGTCCAGGGTGGGTTCATCACGGAGACTGCCAGGAATTTAATCAGTGCTATTACTGGAACTGCCGCCGGGAGCTATAACGCTCGTGGGTTTTCTTTGCGAATACCACCTGGTTTACTATCTGCCCACCTGGGTTCTCTCTCAGTAACCAATCCGGGTCAGCTCACGGCATTATTAGCTGAGCTTGGTCCGGTCTTACTCATCATTCCGGTGATCTTTTTCGGGCTCAAGAAAGACCTCAAATACGGCAACCTGTTTGCCATCGGTCTTTTAATCAGTGTGGTGATCAGCCTGGTATTCCCACTATTTTTTCAATATGAAATCGACCGGTCGATCACGCGCATGCCAGCCACAGGCTTGTGGGTTGCGCTGGTTATAAGTTTCCCCATCTTGTGGGGAGCACTTCCCCACATGAATATTGCTGCCAGGGAGGGACTATCCGTTGGATTCCTGATATGCGTGCTGGCAGGGGTGGTCATCTTCAGAGTACAGCTGTATTCGATTAACAGCCCGCAATTAGCTTATTACATCGATGGATTGGATGCCCGATTCGCAGTGGATTACTGGAACAAACTACCTTCCGGTACCCAGGTTCTCGACCGTGTTCCCGAGCGTTCCGTAACCATCTTCGGGCAGATCACGCGAGCCAGCGCGGGAATTTATGAGCCGCTACCCGAATGGCAAGCCCTGATCGCCGATCCCAATCCCAGCCGCATCGCATCCGCAGGGTATGATTTCGTGTATATGGACCAGACCTGGTGGGATGGTCTTACCCGGTCTCAGCAGGAGTATTACCAACTGCCATGCGTCGATATCGTTGACCAACGCGAGCAGGATGATAAAAAGGATTTCCGCCTCCTGATCGACGTTAGTGCATGCAACCCGTAAATGTTATATTTCAACTTCAATTGAAATATTCTACGTAAGGAAAATTATGAAGAGGTTACATTATGAAAATCGAATATCAAGAAACGACCAATGACTTGCTCGCCCGCATCGATATCCATAAGAAATATGGCAGTCGCGATATCGATGAATGGATGCTGCATATCATCAATCCACAGAAAGGCTCAAAAATCCTGGATATCGGCTGTGGGGCAGGTAAACAATGCTTCCTTTTCTATAAAGCTTTGGAAGGCGAGGCAGATATTACCGGAGGAGACGTAAACCCTGAGCTGCTTGAAAGAGCACGCCAGGAAAATGCCAAAATTGGGAAGAGGATCAGGTTCATCGATCTCGATTTCAACCAGCGTTTTCCAATAAATAATGACGAATTCGACCTGGTGACCTCCTGTTTTGCGATTTATTATTCCGAGGATATACCCAACACCATCGCCGAGATGCACAGGGTACTTAATCAAGGTGGGCATTTATTTACCACCGGCCCCATGCTGGAAAACAAAAAACTGTTTTACGACATTATCTTCGAGGCAACGCACAAACCCATCCCACCCATGCCGGGCAGCTCACGCTATTCCAGCCTGATCCATAAGAACATTCAAACCCTGTTTTCTACCGTCGAGCTGCACATCTTCGAAAACCCGTTGACTTTCGATGAAGTTGATCCATTTCTTGCCTATACCCGGGCGTCTTTATCTGAAGATCGCCGGCTGTGGAAAAACTTGTTTGATGATTCAGGGGGGTTCGAACAAGTGATGCAGGCCATCGGAAACGTTGCTGAGCAGCGCTTGGCACGCGATGGCAAATTAGTGATGACCAAGGTCGTCGGTGGATTTCTTGCCACCAAGTGATCCCTTGGAGATGGACGCCTTCTTATCAATCCACCTCTAGGCGCAACACGTTATATAATAATCAGGAATCATCATAAGGAAATCAATGAAGTCTCAACCTGATCTTTCTGTGGTTTATGATAGCACTCGCCGGGGCTCTGTCGTGCTCGAAGAGCTGCGCGAGATATTTAATTACCGCTACCTGATCCTGCAGCTGATCCGTAGAGACATCCTGACCCGCTACAAGAGGTCATTCCTGGGTGTTGCCTGGACGATGCTCAACCCCCTCGGCATGATGTTGGTGTGGACAATCGCCTTCTCCCAGTTTTTTAAAGCCGGTGACCTGCCGTCCTATCCAGCCTATGTGCTGAGCGGTTTGCTGGCCTGGACATTTTTCAGCCAGACCACGACCGCTTCAATGGTCAACCTGGTGTGGGGGGGTGGCTTGCTTAACCGCATCTACATGCCCAGGACCTCATTTGCCATCGCTGCCATTGGCACGGGTTTGGTAAACATTACGCTCTCGATGGTGCCTCTGATTGGGGTCATGTTTATCACCGGGCTCAAGCTTCACTGGTCGATTTTGTTTACCCCCATATCGGTATTGATCCTGGCAGGGTTTGCCCTGGGTATTGGGTTATTAATCTCCACCCTGGCGGTCTACTTCCCGGATATTGCCGAGATGTACCAGATACTTATGATGGCGTGGATGTTCCTCACCCCGGTCATGTATCCAGTTACGATCTTGCCTGAAGCTTACCGCTTCTATCTCACCACGCTCAATCCCATGTACCACATGGTTACCCTGTTCCGCATACCCATTTATTTCGGTAGATTACCTACCATGACCGAGCTCCTGATACCGCTGGGGATCTCTGTATTTTTCCTGACCCTTGGCTGGCTGGTTTTCACCAAGAAATCGGATGAATTTGCCTACAGGATATAGGAAAATGACTGAAAATCCTGCCGCATTGATAACCGATCAAACGATCATCGAGCTCAATAACGTCTCGGTGAAGTACCGCGTTCCCCAGGAGCAGATTGGCACTTTCAAGGAGTACTTTATCCGGTTGCTGGAAGGTAAGGTCAAGCAGCGCACTTTTAATGCCCTGAACCAGGTGAATCTGAGCGTATACCGGGGCGAAGTATTCGGTCTCATCGGTCATAATGGCGCCGGGAAAAGCACGCTGCTCAAGCTGGTAGCAAAGGTGATCCGACCAACCGTGGGACGAGTTATTGTGCGAGGGCGTGTGGCACCCCTGCTCGAAGTCGGTGCCGGCTTTCACCCTGAGCTGACCGGCCGCGAGAATATCTACCTGAATGGTGCCATGCTCGGTTTCAACCAACAAGAAATGCACAAGAAATTCCCGCGCATCGTTGAGTTTTCAGAGCTGGGTGATTTCATCGATGCCCCACTGCGCACCTATTCTTCCGGCATGACTGCCCGGCTGGGCTTCGCTGTGGCTACCGATTCACAGCCCGATATCCTGATTGTGGATGAGATTTTATCGGTAGGCGATGAAGCATTCCAGCATAAAAGTTATGACCGCATCCAGGCGATCAAATCTCAAGGGGCGACTATCCTGATCGTGTCACACTCGATGAGTGTGATTGAGGGTATGTGCCAGAGAGCCGCCTGGCTTCACCGCGGGCAAATCGTCTCCATGGATAATGCCAAGGCGGTGGTCGATCGCTACCTGGGTCTCGTCTCGGAAGAAGAAAACCGTCAGCTTATCGCCCAGGGCCAGGCGGGGGATAACCCAGAGGAGAAAGAATATAAATCCATCGAAATCAGGCAAGTGAGGATATTAAATATCCAGGACCGGGAGCAGCAAATTTTCCATACCGGCGAATGCATGCAGGTGCAGATCGAGTATGTCGCCCACGAACCGGTCAATTCACTCGAGGTTGGGATTGCCATCCACCGGCAGGATGGAGTTCACATCACCGGTCCGAACACGGCTTTCGATGGTCTGGATATAAAAGTTCAGCCAGGGATCGGCGGGATCGTTTATACCATCCCCTCAATCCCCCTGATGGAAGGTATGTACCAATTATCCGTAGCGCTGGTTAACCGCCTGGGAAATATTATCCTGGACTACCACGACCATTACTACACCTTCCGAATAAACAACCATGGACATAACGTTCATGATCGTTATGGGGTTATGACCATGAGCGGTGAATGGCACCTGCTGTAAAAATGCTGGACCCATGCAGGATTTCTGCAATCCGATGGGGCGATAAGCAATCATGACATCTTACCACCAGGAAAATTTTAACCCGATCTACCACGCCATGCGATGGGGCGATCATGCGTCACCCGATGATTCCACGATGGGGTTGTTCGAAAGTCTGGCTGAACGAATAATACTTGACCTGCAACCCACCACAGTTCTGGATGCTGGTTGTGGAAGCGGACTCCTGGTAAGAGCGCTGCGCAACCGTGGCATAGAGGCATGGGGAATCGAAAGCTCCAAAACCGCCATCGACAGTATTCCGGCCGAAAACCAGCCATATTACCGGCAAGGGTCACTCCTCGAGCCCCTACCCCAACCACATTTCGATTTGGTCGTCTGTATCGATGTCATCGAGCACCTGACCGGCGACGATGCAGCCCGTGCATTGGAAAACCTGTGCCTGCATACGGATGACATTCTTTTTTCTTGCCTACCGATCGATTCTAATCATTCGACCCATATGACCACCCGACCTCCCGAGGAGTGGGTAACCATCTTTAACCGGTTTGGTTTCATACACGACATCGAGTTCGACGCTTCGTTCATAGCTCCTTGGGCGATGCGCTTCTTGAAAGCCGAGCTTCAATTAGAAGATCGAATAACCATCTACGAACGGAAGATATGGCAGGTTTCACAGGAGGCTGCCCTCAGGCGCGCGCTCAGTGTGGAATATAAAAATGAGCTTGCCCGAAAGGAGATGGAGCTTCAATATTGGAAGCCGAAGCGTCTACAGGCAGAGCTGGATGCGATCAGGAACAGCACCAGCTGGCGCTTCATTACTCACTTGCAACAATTCAGAGAGCGGGTTATCCCGTTGGGCAGCCGGCGGGAATCAGCCATGCGTAAGGTATTTCGAGGGTATCAGGTATTCCGCCGTGAAGGCTTCATCGGCTTTTTTGTATTCTCCTGGCAGAAATTTTATGGAAGACTTGCCCTTAGAACGAGTGTACTTTGGCATAAATATCGGCTCAGGCATTCCAATTTATCCGCTTCTGGTCAGGTCTGTGAGATTGCCGGTCTGGTCGACCGCCCACCACTTGGACTTCATACAACCAATGTTGATATTATTATCTGCGTCCATAACGCCCTCGAAGATACCCGGCGCTGCCTGGATTCCCTCATTGAGCACTCCGCTCAACCCTACCAGCTGATCCTGGTTGATGACGGCTCAAGTGAACAAACAGCACAATACCTGGGCGAATTTGCCGCTTCACATCACTCACTGCTGCTGAGATCGGAACAACCTACGGGTTATCCAAGCGCTGCCAACCGGGGAATGCGTGCATCTACGGCCGAGTTGCTCGTATTATTAAATAGCGACACCATCCTGACACCAGAATGGTTGGACCGGTTGGTAGCATGTATACAAACCGATGAGACGATCGGAGTAGTTGGCCCGCTATCGAACACCGCCTCGTGGCAGTCTGTTCCCAAAATTGAGGATAACGGGGATTGGGCATCCAACCCATTGCCGGCGGGATTATCCCCCGCTGACATGGCACGCCTGGTCGCCTCAAAATCAGCCAGGTTGTATGTGGATATGCCCTTATTGAACGGCTTCTGCCTGCTGATCAGGCGGAAATTATTGGATGAAGTGGGGTTGTTTGATGAGGCTAGCTTCAGCCTGGGATACGGCGAAGAAGATGACCTCATCCTGCGGGCTCGAAGCCAGGGTTGGAAAATGTCGCTGGCTGATGATGCATATATTTATCACGCCCAATCGAAAAGCTATTCGACCGACCAGCGCCTCGCACTTTCAGAACGCGCCCAGAAAATCCTGCGCAAGAAACACGGCGAAAAGATGCTTTCGGAGAGCGTACGCTTTTGCCTGGCAGACAGCGTGTTGGAAGGGATTCGCGCCAGGGCTCAGGCTGCTTTTGACCGACAAAAATGTATCCTTGCAGGAACGCAGTTTTCTGGAAAGAAAATTCTCTTTGTATTCGATGCCATTTACAGCCCAGGTGGGGGAGCTAATGTCATCCGCAGTGAGAGCCTTGCCATGCAGGAGATGGGAGTTAAAGTATCCTATTTCCACCTGGCCTTGCATAAGCAGAGTTTTACTGAGGCCTACCCGGATCTGGCTCCTTCAACGATATTTGGCAGGGAAGATGACCTGAGGTTTGCATCTCAAAATTATGATGCAGTCATTGCTACTTATAACCCAACTGTTAATTGGTTAAAACCAGTCCAATCCACTGAGCCTCATTTGGTGCTTGGATATTACATCCAGGGGTTTGAACCATTGATGTACAAATCAGTCGATCAGCGTTATAAAACCGCCCTTGATTCATATACTTCCATCGATGAGATGGTGCTTTTCACGAAAACTGATTGGACCAGGCATCAGGTCAGGCAATCCACCGGCCGCGAATGCAGAGTGATTGGCGCCAGCGTGGATATTGATCTCAACCGTCCACGCCCGCGTAATTCGCCGGTCTGGCCGAACGGGCCTTTGAAAATCACTGCCCTGATCCGGCCTGAAGCTGCATATCGGGAACCGCAAAAGACCATGGCGCTGTTGCGGAAAACTTCCCAAAAATATCGAGGCGAGGTCGAGATCAACCTGTTCGGGACAACTCATGATAATCTTGCATTTCAGCAGCTGGCGCAAGGCTTCCCATGGAAACTATTCGGGATTCTCTCTCCTTCCCAGGTGGCTAATCTGCTCAGCCAGACCGATATATTCGTGGATTACTCATCACACCAGGCGATGGGGTTAACCGCCATGGAGGCCATGGCATGCGGTTCCGCGGTGATTGTCCCACAGAATGGCGGTGCAACCACTTACGCCATAAATGAAAAAAACAGTTTAGTCGTCGACACGGCCACTTTTGATAGTGTATGGAATGCCTTACAGCGTCTCATCGAAGATGAAAAACTTCGCCACCAGCTGCGACACAACGCCATCCACGATATTTGTGCTTTTTTCCCTGAGCAGTCTGCGCTGAATATATTGAACACTTTATTCCCCAGCTAAGGTGCACCGCCAGAGCTCAACCCTCCATATGACCGCATCGAAACAACACAACCAAAGACTCATTCCATCCGGCAGTCAGGCAGAAAATGCTAGAAATCCGATCCGCCATGCGCTGGATATTATTCGTAATGAGGGGCTATTCACTTTCGTCGGGCTTATTGTAAAGCGGATCTACTGGGAATTAATCCGCTTTGGTTATATCCTGCGTTTCAAGGGAACGATGCCAAAGGGAGCTAAAGTTATCACCCTTGGAGATATCCATATTAACCCCCCGGCGTCACCCCACCAAACACCGGTCGATATCTTCATCTACATTCACAATTCGACTGCAGGTATCAAGGAATGTGTTGAATCGGTCCAAAAAAACACTCCCCTTCCTTATCAAATCACCCTGGTTGCTGACGGTAGTGATGAGGAAACTCGACAATACCTGGCAGGCTTGAGTGATTCTTTCCCCATTGTCTGGCAGGATAGAAAGTTGGGTTACCCACAAGCACTAAGCCAGGGTTTACAGGTGTCAATGACTGAATTCGCGGTCCTGCTTAACAGCAATATACGGGTTACCCCAGGCTGGTTGGATGGCATGCTGGCTTGTATGCAGAGCAATCCCAAGATTGGGCTGGTCGGTCCGTTAACCAACCGGTCAATCGACCTGGTCAGGTTGGATAATCGATCCACAATCAATCCGGCAAGACTGACTCTCCCGGAAAACAGCCTTCCAAACCCAACCGGTGAACTGATCTCTCGATATTCCAGGCGTATTTACCCACCAGTGAATAAACTGGATGACCGCTGCCTGCTTGTTCGACGCCAGATGATTGACCAGCCCGGTGTTTTTAAAGAGGATGACTGGTTACGAGTAGTTCAAGCGGGATGGCAGACCGCCCTCGTAGATAGTGCATATGTCAATATCGTCCAGGCTGACCATACTGACCCAGACAATTCACACGAAAAGCTGGAACTGCCTGGTACACTATTGGCAAAGGATGAAGAACACAGCGATATCAATGAAGGAAAAACCTTTAGTCGCCAGTACCGAGTTCTCGATGGCATTTACTGGCACAACCGTCATATCGCTGAACGAGAAAATCTGATCAGGTCAGGAGGCGAACACTTCGGCGGTCGGCGAGTGCTGTTCATTCTACCGGTAAAAGGGGCAGGTGGCGGATCGAATTCGGTATTTCTCGCCGTCCAGGCAATGCGGAAAATGGGAGTGGACGCTCAAATCATGAACCTTTCGATCAACCGTCCATCTTTCGTAAAATCCTACCCTGCTGTAGAAGTGCCAATCCTTTTTGGTGAGATGAGGGATATCTCTGATATGGCTGCCAGCTATGATGCACTGGTTGCCACATCCAACATTACCGTTTCGTGGATCGCCCCAGCGCTGGCTAAACGTTCCGATTTGCGGGTTGGTTATTATATCCAGGATTACGAGCCGTATTTCTACCGGTCTGATTCTGAAGGTTACCGTATTGCAGCGGCTTCTTACAACCTGATCGCAGACCAGGTGCGCTGTGTGACCAACCAATGGATCTATGACCAGATTGAGCAACACCACGGCATCTCCAGCGATCTGGTGGGTGGTCACATCGATACCGATTTATTTCGTCCAATGCCACTTCCAGAAGCTGCACAATCCAACCAACCTTTGCGGATTGCTGCCATGATCCGTCCCAGCTCGGAGCGGCGCAACCCGAGAATGACCATGCAGATACTCCAGCAAGCCAGTAAACTGTATGGTTCCAAATTGGAATTCTTGCTCTTCGGCTGTGAACCTTATGACCCGGGTTTTGCCCCACTGCCTAAGAATTTCCCCTGGCAACTTGCCGGAGAGCTGCGTCCGGCACAAATCGTCAACCTGCTCAACCAATCAGATATATTTGTGGACTATTCCGTATTTCAGGGGTTCGGGCTGACAGCCATAGAATCGATGTGCTGCGGCTTAGCCACCATTGTCCCTTCCCACGGCGGGTCCGGCGCTTTTGCCAGGCATGAAGAGAATTGCCTGGTCGTAGACACCCAGGATCAGGATGCCTGTTTCAAGGCCCTTCAGCGCTCGATTGAAGACGATACACTCAGGCAGAAGCTGCAGAAGAATGCCATATCTACCGGCGTTCAATTTTATCCTGAGCTGCCCGCCTATAATATCCTCAAGGGACTATTTCCGGAAGAGCTATGATTGGGTTAATTCCTGAATGGATATCTTCGTCCGTGGAAATTTCCTCTCATCATGAATGAAACCAGGCCCCCCGCTGACAGCCTCCCTCCCCAAGCCAGCTGGCTGGAGTCATCTATCCGCCATATCCGTTATGGATTCACCATTATTCGCCAGGATGGTTTGGCATATTTTTTCAAACGCCTTTACCAATTAATTAGCTGGCAGGCGAAGAGCGCATACCAGTCGATGCGCATGAAACTGGCGTTGCGCGGGAATGGCCAATTTCTCAAGGTTGAGGATGTTCGCCTCACATCACCCCTCGAGCAAAAAGATCAAGCAGAATTTCCCGAATACAGACCACCTTCCGGGTACCACGACGAGCTGGTCCAAACAGGTCTTGTTAGCCATCATCAAAATTTATTTGAGCGCGAGAGGCTGGTTCAACAGGGTCGCGGCCACTTTGAAAACCGGCGGGTGTTGTTCGTTTCACCGATCCGTGTATTGGGCGGTGGCGCCAATTCAATCCTCCTGGCAGCCAAGGCGATGCAGCGCATGGGCGTCGATGCGCAGATCATGAACCTGAATGTCCATCGCCCCTGGTTCGAAAGGAATTATCCCGATCTCAAGCTGCCGGTGGTTTTTGCCGATGTTGAGGATTTTCCCCGTTTGGCTGGCAGCTTCGATTCCGTCATCGCCACGTCCAACCCGACCATCGCCTGGATTGCCCCGGCCGCGCAAAAACAACCTGATTTGAAGGTGGGATATTATATCCAGGACTATGAGCCGTATTTCTACCCTCAGGATTCGCACGAATTCCAGAAAGCCACAGCCTCTTACACCCTCATTCCAAACCTGGTGCGCATGGTGACCACTCCATGGATTTCCGAGCAAATTCAGCTCCATCACCACATCCAAAGTACCATCGTTGGCGGGCACATCGATACAGACCTGTTCCAACCACGCCCGCGTACAGACCCATCCTGGCCAGACCGTCCGTTAAGAGTCACCGCCATGATCCGGCCTGCTACTTCACGTCGGAACCCAAAACTGACCATGGCGATCCTGCAGCGAGCCTTTAAAATGTATTCCTCCAAGGTGCAGATCAGATTGTTCGGCAGTGACCCAACCGACCCGGGGTTTGCCTCACTGGAGCAAGACTTCGCCTGGCAGCTCGCCGGGCAGCTTCGTTCATCCCAGGTAGCAAATTTATTTAACGAAGCCGATATTTTTGTGGATTTTTCAGATTTCCAGGCTTTCGGGCTGACTGCCGTGGAAGCTATGGCTACCGGATTGGCAGTGGTAGTCCCATCGAATGGCGGCACACAGGATTATGCCCAAAATGAGGAAAACTGCCTGGTGGTCGATACCCATGACCAGGGAGCCAGTTTTGAAGCGCTCCAGCGGTTGATCGAAGATGATGCGCTCCGATTGAAACTTCAAAGGAGTGCCGTGTCTGCTGCTGCCCGCTTGTATGCCGAAGCACCAGCCCTTAAAATGCTTCAAGTACTCTTCCAGGGGGACAAATGACTGATCCTGTTCAACCCAACAGGCGACGCATCCATGTGATTTATGAATATGGCCCGGATTATCGACCTTATTCCAGCTCTTTCCTGCGTTTGATCCGACCGCTTTCCCATCCGCTGGTGCTGGCTCACGTCGATACCACATTCGGGTTGGACTACAATAACGAGCCGGCCGATCTGGTAATCATCGATCGCCTGTGGAGGTTCGATATCACATTACAGTTGGCAGAAGAGCTGGTAAACAGGATACGCCTCAGGGGCAGCCGGATCGTGTATTGCCTCGACGATGATTACTTCGACCTGGCTTTTTATGAGCATACCAGACCTATCAGTGAAATTCTACCCGTGGTCACTTTTTTGCTCCGCCAGGCAGATGCGGTGGTGGTCACTACCCCAGCTCTACGCCAGCGACTGTTGGAATTCAACCCAAATATTCAAGTCCTGCCAAACCAGCTGGATGAGCGCTTGCTGGTGACTCATTATCCAATCAGTACAAACCTCGGGCTGGATCGAAAAAGGGTTGTGATTGGTTATATGGGCACTTTCACCCATGATGAAGACTTCAAGTTGGTGCTACCGGCGCTTAAATCCATCCATCAGAGCTACCCCGGTCGAATCGAAATCCAGGTGGTCGGTGTGGTGAATGAAGAAGATACTAAAGATCAACTGCTGGGTCTGCCAGTGCGCTACGTTTATCCCAGGCGTGAGGAACACGAATACCCGCTGTTTATGCTGTGGTTTACCGGGTACATCCACTGGGACATCGCCATCTCTCCGTTGAAGAACACCCCGTTTAATAACTGCAAGTCCGATATAAAATTCCTTGATTATGCTTCCATTGGTGCAGCTGGAATATTCAGTCAATCCCCGGCTTATTCATCCAGCGTTCAACACCAACAAAATGGCTGGCTGGCTGCGAACACCCCCGAAGCCTGGGTGGAAGCGCTGGACTGCTTAATCAATGACCCCACCATGCGCTCGAATATTGCCCAAAACAGCTCCCGTTATTTATATACCCAACGTACTCTGGTACAACATGCAACCGATTGGGTCGAGCTGATTAAGTCTTTGAGTAAACCAGGGCACTCTTGATTCGACCGAATTATGCCGAATATCCTTACCAACAGCAATTTTCCATTGTTGGCATAGGCAATCTCATGATTGACCCATGTGGGGATTCGTTCCGTGAATAACTCGAGACTAAGTAATCCAACAGGAAATAAATCGGGTCGATTGCTCATGCTCTCGTTTTATTTCGTCCCATTTGCTTGTGGATTGACCTATTGGTTGGCATTTTTCCCAGGGATCATGTCCTTCGATTCGGTTTATCAGTGGGAACAGCTCTCTACATTACAAATTAATAATTGGCATCCTGCAATCCACACAATTCTATTGTGGCTGCTGACCCGCATATGGAATTCACCCGCCATTATCTCTTTATTCCAGGTCATTATAGCAAGTCTCGTTATCGGTTATGGCTTGAATTCAATCCGAAATGCGAGTAAATTACCAGGTTATTTATTTATCGTCATTGCCATTTTGATTAGCGCCAATCCCATGGTAGGAATCATGGATGTTACTTTGTGGAAGGATGTGTTATATAGTTTTCTGGTACTTTTAGTCTCAATATTTTTATTTAATTTAATTGTCAGTGATGGTGAATGGATCTTAAAACCCAAGAATTTCATATTAATGGGATTCTCCCTGGCTGGTATCTGGTTAATTCGTTTCAACGGTTATCCAGTCGTCTTAGGTTGTATGGTTATCACAGTCATCATCTATAAAAAGAATTTCAAGTATTTTGCATTCGCATCACTGATTACATTGGCGATCATCTTTATGATCAATGGCCCTGTTTACACTTTATTCAAGGTGGATAAAACCCAAAAAATGACTTATGGAATTGCATTTATCCACCCTGTCGTACCGTATGTGAATTCCAAAACCGATTTTTTATCTTTATCGGAAATTGAAAAGGAATATTTAAATCAAATCTATCCAATAAATCGCCCCTGGCCGTATAGCTGTTATGATGCCACTGTTTTCTATTATAACAATACCAATTTGTCGCCTGTAATTAAAGCTCCTCTAATGATGGTTAAGATTTTTACCCACCTGGTTATCCATGATCCGAAAATCGCACTTAATCATTTTATCTGCTTAAGCTCCTTTGTCTGGCAGCCTAGCCAGCCTCATAATGTTTATTTAGAAACGGTACTCTTAGATAATTACGATTTAAATCAAACACCTTCGTGGCTGGTTTACAAAGACGAGGTAACTCAGAATTCATTGTTGCCAGAAGTTCGTGGATTGATCAATCGTGTAATACGTGCTGAATGGCGTAGAGATAATTCGATGTTTCTTTGGCGACCAGCTGCATATATGTATCTCTTTTTTATAAGTTTGGGGTTTTTCGTGGTCAGAAAGAGACGAATGAAGTGGTTATTATTATCCATGCCAGTTATCGCTCAAACAGTGGTGATCATGTTTACTACTCAGCTTCAAGCCCTAAGATATCAATATTCAATTTATTTAATTTCAATGCTATTTTCTATTCCCCTGATCATCTGGGGTATAAAAAAGACTGATTCAATAGATCCTGAAAGAATTCTGACAGAATCAAGTGAGCAATAAGCATTTTGGTTATTTATGCCAACCAATACGATGCATTTATAATCTGATGAGACCTCATGACCAGTGAACAGCCTTCCCTGTTGATTCTGAGCGGCGTCCAGGGTGACCCACGGCGCTACCGCACATTTCATTTATACGAGCAGGCATGCCTGGTAGGTCTGAGCTGCGAGCTGTCGCATGTGACAGACCCTGGGTTGCGAGAAAAAGTAAACCGGGCATCGGTAGTCATTATTCATCGTGCTTCATTTGACACTAAAATCGCCTGGATTGAAAGGATCATGCACCAAAAAGGTGGGGTATTAATCTGTGACCTTGACGACCTGGTATTCGACCCGGAGGTGGTCCAATATATCCACAGTCCCGATTTCGCTGACCCCGTCCGGCGGTCACTATACCAGGAAGATATCCGCCTCTGCCGGAAAACGATCGAAGTCAGTGATGCGGTCATTACCTCCTGTGAGTTCCTGGCAAATGCCGTCCGCCAGATTGGGAAACCTGCATACGTTCACCGCAATGCGTTCAGCCTGGAAATGCTGCACCTGGCTGAGCGTGCCTATCAGTCACGGATAACCGACCCAACTAAGGTGGTGATCGGTTATGCCAGCGGCACCCCCACCCACGACCTCGATTTTGCCCTGGTCGCACCAGCCCTGAAGTCAATCCTGTCCCGGCATCCCCATGTGGAGTTGTGGCTGGTTGGTCGCCTGGACCCGGGTAATGACTGGGGCAATTTGACGGGTCAGATAAAAAAATTAAGTTTTATGCCCTGGCGCAACCTGCCATCGACCCAGGTAAAGTTTGATATTAACCTGGCTCCCCTTGAATTCAACAACCCTTTTGGGCAATCCAAAAGCGAGAACAAAGTTATTGAAACGGCGTTATTACGGGTTCCGACTGTAGCCAGCCCAAGCAATTCCTATTCCATGGCGATCAATCTGGGAGAAAATGGCTATCTGGCGAATAGCGTGCAGGAGTGGATTGATTATCTGGAGGCGCTAATTGAAGAGCCGGAGCTGCGGAAAAAACTGGGTGTCAATGCATACCAGGATGTCCTGCTGCGCTACCACCCCGAGGTACGGGCTGCCCAACTCGTTGATATCCTGGACCTGATCACGGCAAATAAATTTAAATTCCAGCATAAAACCCTGGATTCGAAATTATCACCTGAGAAATCACCGCCAGCTTATTGGAGCAGCGCTGAACAGGAACAATACCCCACCCTCCTCCAGAGAGGGTTCTATACGCTGCGCTATAGAAATTTTCGCACATTGCTAAAACAGATTTGGATTTTTCTCCGCCGGTTGGTTTCGCCGATATTCCCTTACCGGATTCTTCTCGAAAAGGACGGACTATGATGCTCTTCCACGGCAAAAAAGTATGTTTCATTGGAGCCCACCCGGATGATATCGAGCTGGGCTGCGGTGCATTTATCTCCAATATCATCGGCAAGGCGGATATCTTATGCGTCACCCTCTCCGATAACCAAAAAAATCCTGCCCTCGCTCACGTGGTGGATGAGCATTACCGCAGTATGTCCGTCCTGGGGGTAAGAAGGGAGCAAGTAAAGCTGGAGTCGTTCGTCACCCGTCGATTCCCGGAGCTTCGCCAGGAAATCCTTGAATATCTATATAAGCTCAACCACGCGTATAAGCCCGATATCGTTATTACCCATTCGCGCGCAGATATCCACCAGGATCACCAGCAGACCACGGAAGAAGTTTTACGTGCTTTCCGCGGTACTACCGTCCTGGGGTTTGACGCCTTGCGCAGCAGTTATGGCTTCTTCCCCCACTTCCTGGTGGAAGTCACAGCTGAGGATGTCGAACGAAAAATAAACGCGCTGGCAGAATATGCCACCTACGACGATAAATATTATTTCAGCCGCGAGGTGCTGCGTGCCACGTTGATCCGCCATGGCGCCCTGGCAGAGCTTCCCTATGCCGAAGGGTTCGACATCCTGCGCATTGTGGGTAATTTTGATTCGGTTTAATCGCTCTTGGTTTTACGAGTGGATTTAACTACGGTCCATCCCATAATTGGCAAATATGAGTTATAATTCAGTCATTGAATTTCAATCACTGAATATTGATTATATTATCATAAACTAGCTACAACAACCCTGATCCTCCAATGGCAGAAAACCCTGAAGCCACCCGTGAAATGATCCTGCTCGAAAAGATCGAGAACGATCCGGATGTCACTCAAGCGTCCCTGGCAACCCAGTTGGGCGTGGCAGTAGGCACAGTGAACTGGCACATTAAACGGATGATCGCCAAAGGTTATGTCAAGGTAAAGCGCGCTGAAAGGCGCAAACTGCGCTATATCATCACCCCCGAAGGCATCGCATTTAGAGCCCACCTGACCATCGATTATATAGAACAATCCTTCCTGCTCTACCGGAACATCCGTAAACGCGTGCGTGAATTGCTGGTTGAGCTCAAACATAACGGGTACGATCGTGTCCATATCGAAACTGAGACCAGCCTTGAAGACCCTAACGGCGTGAGCCAGACCAATGACATCGTCGACATTTGTCGCCTGACCTGCCTGGAACAGGGTGTCAAGATCAGCCAGTACCCATCTGACCCCACATTGTTCGTTCACGGCGTAAAGGTCACCCTGCGGATGGAGGTGAAGGTGTGAACCAGGGAGAGACGCATATGCAACCTGCTCAACTAAAACATATCGTTATCACCGGCGGCGCTGGATATATCGGTTCTTTGTTGACCGGTGAGCTGCTGCGCCTTGGGATGAAGGTTACGGTGATCGACGACCTTATTTATGGTGGTGAATCGCTGATGGCCTACCTGGCTCACCCAAATTTTCACTTCACCAAAGCGAATGTGATCGAGCCACGCATCATGCGCACCAGTTTACGCTCAGATTGGGATAAACCTTCCGCCCTGGTTCACCTGGCTGCCATTGTGGGCTTCCCCGCCTGCCAGTCTGTAGGAAGGCAAGTTGCCTGGCGCTATAACGTTGAAGCCACCGAACGCGTTTATGAGCAGGCCGTCCAATTGAGGATGGAACGAATGGTGTATGCTTCGTCTTACAGTAATTACGGCCTCTCACCCGATGGTCAGCCTGTCACCGAAACCACCCCCCTTACCCCTCAATCCCTGTATGCAGAGACAAAAATCGCAGCTGAACGCTTCCTCCTGGCACAGAGTGACTCAACCTGCGCACCTTTGATCTACCGACTGGCAACCCTGTATGGCATTTCTCCCCGTCCCCGGTTTGACCTGATCATTAACCAGTTTGTTCTCGATGCATATACGAAGCGCGAGCTGCTTATCTATCAGCGTGGATATTCACGCTCCTTTATTCATATCAACGATGCAGTGCGAGGTATCATCCTGGGATTGCAGGCACCCGACGAGAAGGTCCGCTGCGAGATTTATAACCTGGGTTCCGAAAAAGGAAACTATACCAAGGATCAAATCGTTGGTATGGTTCTCAAGCGTATGCCTGAAACCGTGGTCAATTATAAGGATATGACCTTCGGAGGGGATATGCGGGATATCACTGTGTCTTACGAAAAAGTCCAACGCAGCCTGGGATTCCAGACCCGCCTTTCACCTGACGACGGCATCCGAGAAGTGCTGCATGCCATCCGGACAGGTTTGATCAGCAACCCCCACGACCAGCATTACCGGAATGCCCAATTTATCGTCCAATGAGCTCACAGCAAGGTGGGTGAGGCACAAGATTAGGAGTAATGATGGCATATCAATCTGATCCAAAGTTCTGGCAAAATAAACGCATTTGCGTCACCGGTGGGGCAGGTTTCTTAGGCGCTTTCATTCTCAAAGCATTGGCACAGCGTGGAGCCAATGATATCTTTGTTCCCAGGATTGAAGAGTACGACCTGGTTAATCCCGTTGATATCCAGCGGATGCTGGATGTTGCTCAGCCGGACCTGCTGATCCACCTGGCAGCCCTGGCGGGAGGGATTGGTGCCAACAGGGCGAGGCCGGCCGATTTTTTCTATATTAATCTGATGATGGGCGTGCAGCTGATGCATGAATCCTGGAAGCGCGGGGTATCCAAATTCGTTGCCATCGGCACAGTCTGCGCCTACCCCAAGGTCACCCCGGTTCCTTTCAAGGAAGAAAATTTATGGGATGGTTACCCTGAGGAAACCAACGCTCCGTACGGGCTGGCAAAGAAAATGCTTCTCGTCCAGGCTCAAGCTTACCGCCAGCAATATGGATATAATGCCATTTACCTGCTGCCGGTCAATCTATATGGACCCGGGGATAATTTTAACCTCGAGACATCCCACGTCATCCCAGCTCTGGTGCGGAAATGTATCGAAGCCCAGGAGCGTGGCGATAAGGAAGTTGTGTTGTGGGGAGATGGATCTCCCACGCGTGAATTCATCTATGTTGGCGACGCGGCAGATGGGATTCTATCTGCGGCTGAGTTCTATGATGGCAGCGAACCTGTCAATATCGGCTCAGGGCAAGAGATCAGCATCAAACACCTGGCAGAGCTGATCACCCACCTTACTGGGTATGAGGGTCGGTTGGTTTGGGACACCACCAAGCCGAATGGGCAGCCTCGCCGTGGCCTGGATACCAGCCGTGCAGCAGAATATTTCGGCTGGCGGGCAGGAGTGAATTTTGAAGAGGGCTTACGCCGGACGATCGCCTGGTACCGGGAAAACCGGAAGATTTAATCACATTCTATGACTGCCAACCCGTTATCCAATCCCCGCTCAGATGTGACCTACCTGCGACCCTCGCATGGCCTGGCCGCATTAAACCTGCGCGATCTATGGGTTTACCGTGAGCTGGTTCTTTTCCTCACCTGGCGCGATATCCTGGTGCGCTATAAACAAACTGTGTTGGGTGCTGCCTGGGCAGTGATCCAACCCGTCGTCCAGATGGTTGTGTTTACCTTAATCTTTTCCAATGCTGCCGGCTTTTCTTCAGAAGGCGTGCCTTATCCCATCTTCAACTTCACCGCACTTTTACCTTGGGGATTATTCTCGAAAGCGATGAATGACGCCGGACGTTCTCTCGTCACCAACCGCAACATGATCACGAAAATCTATTTTCCCCGCCTGACCATCCCCGTGGCATCCGTCCTGGCTGGCATGGTAGATTTCGGGATTGGCTTCATCGTGTACATCCTTATTATCCTGTACTATAATTTTGCACCCAGCTCCACGTACACTTATCAAATCACCCCGGCAATCCTTACGCTACCCTTATTCATCCTCCTGGCTCTGGTTGCCACCCTGGGTGTCAGCCTGTGGTTATCCGCCATGAATGTGATCTACCGCGATGTAGGTCACATCCTCCCGTTTTTGACCCAAATCTGGTTCTTCCTCACCCCGATCGTTTACTCTGCCTCGGCGGTATCGGGCAAATGGCAAATATTATACGCTCTCAACCCCCTCACCAGCGTGGTTGAAGGTTTCCGTTGGAGCCTGTTGGGTATTCACAGCCTGCCTTGGCAGGTGACAGCCGTCTCAGCAGGGGTTGCTGTGATCCTGCTCATCACCGGGTTGGTTTACTTCCGCAACATGGAACGGACTTTCGCTGATGAGATCTAACACTTATATTACCTTGTTCGCTGGTTGAGTCTCTATCCACCGTATGAATGATATTGCTATCCGCGTTGATAATCTTGGCAAGCGCTACCGCATCGGGGCTGCTCCTGAACGTTATAAAACCTTGCGGGATACCATCGCAGCAGGCGTAAACGCGCCCATCCAGCGGCTGCGACGTGGCTCAGCAGTCACATCCACCTCTGCCGAAATCAGCTCGATTTGGGCACTTCGCGATATCTCCTTCGAAGTCCGGCGGGGCAAGGTGCTTGGGATCGTTGGGCGGAATGGCGCCGGGAAGAGCACGCTGCTTAAAATCCTATCGCGGGTCACCGAGCCCACCGAGGGCAGTGCCGAAATCCACGGACGGGTGGGCTCTTTATTGGAAGTGGGCACAGGTTTTCATCCCGAGCTGACCGGGCGTGAGAATATCTACCTGAATGGCGCCATCCTGGGTATGAAACGGTTGGAGATCGACCATAAATTCGATGAAATCGTCGCTTTTTCTGAAGTAGAACAGTTCATCGACACACCCGTCAAGCGATATTCGAGCGGGATGTATCTGCGCCTGGCATTCGCAGTTGCCGCCCACCTGGAACCGGAAATACTGGTAGTGGACGAGGTGCTGGCGGTGGGTGATGCTGAGTTCCAGCGAAAATGCATGGGCAAGATGACTGACGTCGCCCAGGCAGGGCGTACGGTGATCTTCGTGAGCCATAATATGTCGGCTGTACTGCGCCTCACCGAGGAGACCATGGTGCTGGACAAAGGACACATGGTCTACTGTGCCCCCACGCCTCAAGCGGTGGATTATTACATGGCAGCCGGGTTCACCGGTTCAGGGGAGCGCATCTGGACTTCTGCCGAAATCCCGGCAGATGCTGCCCCATTTGCTCCGATTGCGCTGCGCTTGCGGGACAAGAACTCACGCGTGGCAGATACCTTGCGCTCAACCGAGCCGTTCACGGTCGAGATCGAATACCGCTTGGACCAATCCATCACGGGTTTACGAGTTGGGATCTATCTCCTTACCATGCGCGGCGAATATGTGTTCACCTCCTTTGACCTGGATGATCCCCAGCGGTTCGAGCAGCAGGGTGTACGGGCGGCAGGTCACTACACCAGCCGCTGTACCATCCCAGCCAATACCTTGAATGAGGGCCGCTATGTCCTGGCAGTCAATGCCAGCAGCTTTCGCATTAAGCGCTATTTTTGGGATGACCACTCCCTGGCGTTCACCGTCGATGCCACGGGAGCCCCAGGTAAGCAGTGGCCTGAGCCCCGCATGGGGTCCATTCGACCAGCCCTGGAATGGACGATTGAGCGCTTATGAGAATGGTTAGCAAGCAGGATCTTATATCCATATTGGGTCAAATCCCGCTCACCGCCGAAGCGTACTGGTACCTGCGCCAGCCGGGGAAGCCAGTGACCGCTGAATTTACCCTCGACCGCCTGGAGTCTTCCATCCCTGAGTGGCGCACCCAGGTAATGGCATCTGAGGTGTATGCATCTGGTAGCCGCTCATCGGATTTACCTGCACAGAACATCTTCATTTTCGCCACCTTGCGCTACTGGCTTGAGCATGCCACCCTGTTGGGGATGTCATTGGCAGGCCTGGGTCATTCCGTCAGCCTTTCATACCTGCCTTATGCCCGCTGGCAGGAGCCTATTGAGGCATTCAACCTGCGGCGGCAAAATGTATACACCGAGGGCGTCCTGGCGAAAGCGGCACCTCTGCTAAATATCGTGCCGCTGTTAAGCCAATCGAAGACTTCGCATCTGCCGCCTGAGCTGAATCAGGCTGTTGAGCTGGTTTCCTTGCGTGATACGCAATATACTCTGCAAGTGGAACAGGTGAGCCTGGATAGTGACCTGTATAAGCTGCGCTTTCAGCGTAATCTGGCGGCGGCCGGTGCTGCCTTCTCCTACCTTGTACGTCATAAACCGGATATTGTCATCCTCCCCAATGGGACCATCCTCGAATTTGGGGTGATTTACCAGGTTGCGCGTTACCTGGGCATCCCAACCGTCACCTATGAATTCGGCGAGCAATGCGACCGCATCTGGCTGGCTCAGAATGCGGAAGTCATGCGCCAGGATACCGCCCAATTGTGGCATGCCCGCCAGGATCAGCCTCTCACCCCAGAGCAACAGGATCAGGTGGTAAACCTTTTTGCAGCCCGCCAAGGTGCCATCCAGTGGAAAAACTTCGCCCGCCGATGGCAGGGTGTGCCTTCGGAAGGAGGCGATCAGGTGCGCCTGGCACTATCCTTAGATCAACGTCCGATCGTCCTGCTGGCAACCAATGTGATCGGTGATAGCCTCACTTTAGGACGGCAGGTTTTCAGTGATTCGATGACCGAATGGCTCGAACGGACCGTGAGCTTTTTTGCCAGTCGCCCGGATATCCAGCTGGTTGTCCGCATCCACCCGGGAGAATTGATCACCAAGGGTCCTTCCGTTGCTGATGTTGTTCACCAGGCCTTACCGTCCATCCCTGAAAATATTCACCTGGTACCCGCGGATGCCAAAGTGAATACCTACGATATCGTGGAGACCGCCGACCTGGGTTTGGTTTACACAACCACGGTGGGCATGGAAATGGCGATGAGCGGTGTGCCGGTAATCGTGGTTGGCAACACCCATTACCGCGACAAAGGATTTACTCTTGACCCCACCAGCTGGGAAGCCTATTTTGAGCTGCTATCCAACGTCCTGGCGGATCCTGACTCTTTTCGTCTAACCCAGGTCCAGGTAGACCGAGCCTGGAATTATGCCTACCGCTTCTTCTTCGAGTACCCGCACCCTTTCCCCTGGCATCTGGTGCATTTCTGGAAAGACTTGGAAACCTGGCCGCTGTCGCGATTGCTCAGCGGTGATGGCCTTTCTGCCTATCAGCAAACCTTTCGCTACCTGGTCGGCGAGCCTGTCCGCTGGTGAGCAATGATCTCAGACGCCGATATAAAAAATCAGGTACGTGAATTTTATGACCGGGTTGGCTGGCAGACCGAAAGTGATGGATTCTACCAGAATGCCTCATACGAAGACCTGCGACCCGTCTCGCATGATTACATCCATAACTGCCACCTGCGCGTGCTTCGCCATCTGAACCCCTCAGGTCGCTTCATACTCGATGCAGGCTGCGGACCAATCCAGTATCCGGAGTACCTTGAATATTCCAGGGGGTACATGCGCCGGATTTGTGCTGATATCTCCGTCGTAGCCTTGCAGGAAGCTCGTAAACGCCTTGCCAGCCATGGATTGTATGTGGTTTGCGATGTCGCCGACCTACCCTTTAAATCGGAGGCGTTTGATGGCGTGGTATCGCTGCACACCCTGCATCATCTGCCTCCCGTCGACCATGTTCGTGCCTATCGCGAGCTGCACCGCACCCTGGCAGCAAGCGGTAAAGGTGTGGTTGTCAACGGCTGGGATAACCCTCCACTGACCATTTTCCTGAACTTTTGGATTATGCTGGCCGAAAGGCTATACGCAATCATTCGCCCTCAACCCATGCCTGCCAACCCCAACCAGGCAATTCATCACCCAGCAGATCAGGTAGAACAGCGCGGCACATATGTGCGCAAAGAAAATGCAGCCTGGTTACAAAAAGAAGTCGGCAGCTCGATGCCGATTAACGTATACTGCTGGCGGAGCGTCAGTGTGCGTTTCCTGCGCACTTTTATCCATGAGCGCTTCGCTGGTAAATTCCTGCTCAAACTGATCTACCAACTTGAAGAACTTTTCCCGCATTTTCTAGGCAGGTACGGGCAGTACCCGTTGGTCGAGATGGGGAAATAAAATGATATTATCAAGATTTGTACGAATGGAGATCCCATGAACTGGACCGAACAAGTCATCCTCGTCACCGGTGGAACCGGGTCTTTTGGTAAAAAATTTGTCGAGGCGATGCTGAAGGAATACCATCCCGTCAAGCTGATTGTCTTCAGCCGCGACGAGCTAAAACAGCATGAGATGCGTGTGGCAGGTTTCGATCACCCCTCATTGCGGTATTTTATCGGGGATGTGCGCGACATCGAACGCTTGCGTCGGGCCATGCACGGTGTGGACGTCGTTGTCCACGCCGCCGCTCTCAAGCAGGTGCCTGCCTGTGAATACAACCCGATGGAAGCCATCAAGACCAATATCCTGGGCAGCAGCAATGTGGTCGAAGCAGCTCTGGATGCAGGTGTCAAGAAAGTCCTTGCCCTCAGCACAGATAAAGCAGTCAATCCGGTAAATCTTTATGGCGCCACCAAGCTGGCCGCTGAAAAACTGATCATCCAGAGCAATTCCTATGCCGGCGGGATGGCGACCCGTTTCAGCTGCGTCCGCTACGGCAACGTGGTTGGCTCACGCGGCAGCGTGGTGCCCATCTTCCTGCAGCAGAGGTCTTCGGGCAAGCTCACCGTCACAGACGAGCGTATGACCCGTTTCTGGCTCACTCTCGACCAGGGAGTCCGCTTCGTCATTAGCTGCATCGAACAAATGCACGGCGGCGAAGTGTTCGTGCCCAAGATTCCCAGCATGAAGATCATTGATCTGGCGAGAGCCATCGCTCCTGCTGCGAAGCTTGAAGTAGTCGGTATCCGTCCTGGTGAGAAGCTTCATGAAGTATTGATCTCTGAAGATGAATCTCGCTCCGCAGTGGAGATGGAACACATGTATGTTGTCCAGCCCAGCCCAAACGCCTGGTTCGGTCATGATTGGCAGTCTGAAGGGCAGGGTTTACCCGTTGGTTTCCGCTTCGGTAGTGATAATAACCCGCAGTGGTTAAACGTCGATCAAATCCGTGACATGGTGGCGCCCTTTGAAGGTCGCCAGGTAAATGGTTATGTTGAAGAATAGGTAATATGCGCATCCTCATCACCGGAGCCAGTGGTTTGCTCGGTCTCAACCTGGCACTGGAAACCACCTCCCGGCACACGGTTTTTGGTACGGTCAGCCAACATGTGGTAAAAACCGATGCCTTCAAGGTGATCCAGACCGACCTCCTGGTTCCTGGCGCAGTGGAGCGCCTGCTCGATGTAGCTCAACCCGACTGGGTCATCCACTGTGCCGCTTTGGCAAATTTAGATGCCTGTGAGGCTGACCCCCTCCTGGCGCAGCAGCTGAATACCGACCTCCCCCGATCACTGGCAAGTCATGTCGCCAGGAGCGGAGCGCGCCTGGTTCACATCTCGACCGATTCGGTATTCGATGGACGGCGAGGAAATTATAGTGAGGAAGATAGCCCCAACCCTGTCGGTGTATATACCCGCACCAAGCTGGAAGGTGAACTGGCAGTGGCTGAAGCTGACCCAACCGCTATTATCGCCAGGGTAAACCTGTTCGGTTGGTCGCTGGGTGGAAACCGCAGCCTGGCAGAATTTTTCTTCAATAACTTGAGCCAGGGGAAGCAGGTAATGGGTTTCACCGACGTTTGCTTCTGCCCCCTGCTTGCCAACGACCTGGCAGATATTTTCGTCAGGATGCTTGAGAAGGGTCTGAGCGGTCTGTATCACGTGGTAAGCTCCAATTCCTTGAGCAAGTATGATTTTGGTATCCGTCTCGCCCACCGCTTTGACCTGGATACCAGTTTGATCAACCCTACTTCCATAGCAAAGGCGGGTTTGCAAGCTGTTCGCTCGCCCAACCTGTCGCTTCGCACTGACAAGCTTGCGCATGAATTGGGAGAAACTCTCCCCAGGGTATCCACAGGTTTGGACAAGTTGTTCAGGCTTTATCAACAGGGTTATCCACACATGCTGCACAGTCTGGGTACTGGCTAACAAATTTAATCTGTCCATCCTAGCCCGGAGAAAATTATGGAAATTCGGATTGGCTCTCATACTATCGGCCCAGGTCACCCCACCTATTTCATCGCGGATATAGCTGCCAACCACGATGGAGACCTGGAGCGTGCCAAAATACTCATCCACCTTGCTAAGGAAGCCGGTGCAGATGCAACCAAGTTCCAAAACTTCCGCGCCCCGCACATCGTTTCAGATTATGGCTTTTCCCACATGGATGGGCAGGTTTCCCACCAGGCGGCCTGGAAGAAGTCGGTTTTCCAGGTCTACTCCGATGCTTCCATCCCATTTGAGTGGACTCCCGTTTTGAAACAGGCTTGCGACGAGGTGGGAATCAATTTCTTCTCTGCACCGTATGATTTCGAAGCCATCGATATGCTCGACCCGTACGTCGAAATGTATAAAGCAGGTTCGGGCGAAATCGATTGGATCGAAGCCCTCGAGCGCATGGCTGCCAAGGGCAAGCCTTTTTTCATTGCCACCGGTGCTTCCGATATCGGCGAAGTCCAGCGTGCAGTGCATGCCGTTCTCAAGATCAACCCTCAGCTTGTGCTGATGCAGTGCAACACCAATTACACTGCCAGCCCAAATAACTACGACCACCTTCACATCAATGTGCTCAAAACCTATGCCACCCTCTTCCCAGACGTCATCCTGGGTCTTTCCGACCACACCCATGCCGTTGCACCCGTATTGGCAGCGGTGACGCTTGGAGCCCGGGTGATCGAACGCCATTTCACCGACAGCAATGACCGGCAGGGTCCTGACCATAAGTTCGCCATGGACCCCCACAAGTGGGCGGCAATGGTCGAGGAGACAAGAATTTTGGAGCGCAGCCTTGGAAGCAGCGATAAGTTCGTCGCCGGAAATGAAGTCGACACAGCCGTCATCCAGCGCCGCTGCCTGCGTGCCGCTCGCGACATCAAAGCCGGAGAAGTGTTCACGCGTGGAATGATCGACGTGCTTCGCCCCGCCACGCCGGGTGCCATCAAGCCGGATGAGATTGGCGCAGTGATCGGTAAACGGGCATTATCAGACATGCCATTCGGAAAAGAGCTTCGCTGGACCGGTTTGGGAGAATAAGCATGCCGATCCCGATTCCACAACGCGTTGAAACCGCTCGAGCAGGAACCAACCCAACTGTCATCAGCCGGGTACCTTCAGGTTGGGTTGTACTGTGCGACTTACAATTTCTCAGCGGTTACTGTATCTTGCTGGCTGACCCTGTTATATCCAGTTTAAATGATCTGAGCCAGGCGAAACGGTCGGAATTTTTATGCGACATGGCAACCGTTGGAGACGCTCTCCTAGAAGTTACCGGTGCCTATAGGATAAACTACGCTATCGCTGGCAATTCAGATCCGTACCTGCACGCCCATATTGTTCCCCGCTATATGACCGAACCAGAGACACTGCGCAAAGGTCTTCCCTGGTCGCACCCTCAGTCTGAAATGGATTCGATGGTGTTCGATTATGAACGTGATAAACTGTTGATTCAACGTCTCAGCCAGGCAATAGATAGTCGCTTATAAGGATCCATGCGGATCATCTATTTCTCCCGCGATTACACCACCCACGACCATCGCTTTCTCACTGCCCTGGCGAAAACGGACCACCAGGTGTTTTATTTGCGCCTGGAAGGAGGCAAGCACACGCTCGAAGACCGTCCTCTCCCTCCGGGGATTGAAGCGGTCCAATGGGTGGGGGGCAACCAGCCAGCCAGGTTGAAAGACGGCTTCCGCTTACTCGAGAGCCTGCGCGAGGTAATCCGTCAAGTCAAACCTGACCTGATCCATGCCGGTCCCATTCAGCGTTCCGCCTTATTAGTTGCCCTGGCAGATTTTCACCCCCTGGTCAGCGCATCATGGGGCTATGACCTGCTGCATGATGCCAATATCAATCCCTTCTGGAGCCTGGCGACGAGATATACCCTGTATCATAGCGATGCTTTCATTGGTGATTGTGACACCATCCGCAAGCTGGCAGTATCCTACGGCATGCCCAATGAGCAGATCGTGACCTTCCCCTGGGGCATCGACCTTTCTCACTTTGACGTTACGCCCGATACACCATTAACCAAATCAAGCTTTAACCTGCTCTCCACTCGCAGCTGGGAACCAATTTACGGTATCGATGTGATCGCGCGCGCCTTCGTGATCGCAGCTCGGAAACGCCCTGAACTCCACCTCACCCTTTTAGGTGGGGGTTCCCAATTAGCCCTCATAAAACAGATTTTATTAGTCGGCGGCGTTTACGACAAAGTAATATTCCCCGGTCAGGTATCGTATTCAGACCTGCCCACTTACTACCAGAACACAGATCTATATATCGGCGCATCTCACAGCGATGGCACTTCGATATCCTTATTGGAAGCCTTTGCTACCGGAACACCGGTCGTTGTCCCCGATATTCCCGGCAACCGCGAATGGGTCACCCCGGGTGAGAACGGCTGGTTGTTCCCTGATGGTAATGCTGAAGCGCTTGCCGCAGCCATCCTATATGCTCTCGATCATCGGGAAGACCTTACCGGGATGGGAAACAAAGCACGCCAGATTGCTGAAGCGCGTGCCGATTGGGGAAAAAATTTCCCCCAGCTCGAAAAAGCTTATTCGATAGCAATAAAACACAGCGTGTGATCGTTGATTATGGTGCTTTTTTATCCCAGATGTGGTCAAATTTAGATTCATTTTTGGATTGGATAAAGATATGCAGGAAAAAAAACGTTGGTTGATTTATGTATTGGTTGGGTTCCTGTTCGGTATTGCCGACTGGTTTTACCTGAATATGTTATCGCAGTTCCCCTGGGGGAAGCTGCAAAATAACCCGATTGTCATCCCCTTGATCATCTTATTGAACTATGGAATCTGGTTGGTGCCGGTCCTACCAGTCACATTCCATGAAAGTCGCACTTCACGCTCTGTCTCCCGGTCCGCGATGGCAGGAGCCTTATGTTGGGCTTGCTCAATCGCCAGCTATTACGTCTTTTACCTGCTACTCCTTGCCTTTTGGGGATTACCGAACATGGAACATCTGCTCATTCTGGGAGCAAAGCAGGTCGGTTTCTGGCAGGAATGGAGTGCTGCTTTTCAAAAAATCATCCTCAATCAGGTGATCGAATGGCTACCAATTGCACTGGTTGGGGGCTCCCTGGTGGGAATTGCTGTCTGGTGGTTTGTGGCTCGCAACAGAGCAATCCCATCAATCGCAGAATCTGCTCAGTAGACAAATATAACAATGAACAAATTAGCCATTATCCAGTCCCGCATGTCTTCTTCCCGCCTACCGGGGAAGGTCTTGATGGATATCACCGGTCGTCCGATGATCGAGCACGTTGTAGTACGGACGATGAAGGCCAGGTCGGTCGATGGGATTGTCATTGCCACCACCACAGATCCCTCGGATGATGTCCTGGAGCAATACTGCCTTGCCAAGGGTATCCCTTGCTGGCGAGGCAGCCTCCACGATGTGCTCGACCGCTTCTATCTCGCCTCCGTTCAGTTCAACGCCGACGTAATCATCCGGCTGACAGCTGATTGCCCTCTGCTTGATCCAGCTGTGATAGATCTCACCGTCGATGCCTTTCTTGGAAACCCTGTGCAGCAAGCTTCAACTATTTCTTACCACACACCTTATACCTCATCCCCGATTAGCTATCCAAATGATTTTGCCTCCAACCGCTTGCCCCCACCCTGGCGCCGGACGCTCCCCATCGGTCTTGATGTTGAAGTATGCTCCTTCGATGCCTTGGAGCGCGCCTGGAAGGAAGCTGACCAGGTCTACCAGCGTGAGCATGTGATGCCATACATCTATGAAGGCATCTCTTTCCCCCAACCTGACGTGCCACCCGAAGCTGTGTGGTATGTGGAGCAAGGCATCACTCCCCTCGGCTTCCGCGTCGCTTTACTCAACCACATTCCGGATCTTGGTTCCCTGCGCTGGACGGTGGATACCCCGGCAGATCTTGAATTCGTACACCAGGTTTACTCACACTTTGATTCATTTGAGGTTTTCGGCTGGCAGGAAGTTCTCGCTCTCTTACAGATCGAGCCGGAGCTAGCATTCATCAATGCAGCTGTTCCGCATAAATCTGCTTTTGATATCGACCAGCGCAATGCAGGCGCATAATTCAATGGCTTCTCCCGATCCCTTAATCACCATCTTCACCGCACCCAAGCCTTTTACCCACCCGTATATAAACCTGATCCAACGCAACGCCATCCTTTCGTGGCAGAACCTGGGAGACGATGTAAATGTGGTTATGATCGGGGATGAACCAGGCGTGGCAGAATTTGCCGCCGAAACAGGCATCCAACATTTACCGGATGTCGCCAGAAATCAATCCGGTACGCCGCTGGTTAGCTCTCTTTTCTCTGCGGCTCGTCAGATCAGCACCTCCCCCTTGCTGGCATATGTCAACGCCGATATCCTGCTCACCCCTCAATTCGTTACCGCGGCCAGCCAGGTATATTGCCAGGAAAAACAATTCCTCATCGTCGGTCAGCGCTATGACCTGGATGTCAAGCAGCTGCTCGAATTTACCGTCGGTTGGGATTTACGCCTTCTTGAGGATGTAAAATCCCGTGGACGCCTCCACCCCCCTGCTGGCAGCGATTATTTTATTTTCCCGCGTTCTTGTTTTACCGACCTGCCAGGGTTCGCCATCGGCCGTGCCGGATGGGATAACTGGATGATCTACCACGCCCGGGTTCAGCAGATGCCGGTCATCGAGGCGAGTGCAACCATCCCGGTAATCCACCAGGACCACGACTACGCCCACCTACCTAATGGTCAGCCGCACTACCGGCTTCCCGAATCGTTCGAGAACCTGCGTTTAGCCGGCGGGCGCCGGACGGTTTTCACTCTCATGGATGCTGATTACACCCTCGGGGATGACCAGCTTCAAAAAATTCCTCTCCGTTCCCAAAAGCTTCTGCGTGAAATCGAGATTTTCCCTCTGGTCAAGCTCCACTCGATGGTACTGGCCCACCTATTCTTCTCAGTTTTCCATCCCGTAAAAGCCTGGAAGGAATTCCGCGGTCGGGCTGCCTACAAGCTTGGTCAACTTCGAGCAGCTGATGACTGAGATGGTCTCCCACTGCCCTCTATGTGCAGCAAACTCGAGCGCACAGTTTGACCAGCGCGAATTCCGCGGCCAACTGGTGATCAATATAATTTGCCGGCGCTGTGGGCTGGTCTACCAATCTCCACGCATGACCGAAACGGAAAGCGAGGCATTTTACGAGGCTGAATATCGTCTGCTTTACCAGGGGCAGGAAGGTCCCAACCCGAAAGATCTTTCGGTGCAGTCTGAGCGTGCCAAAGCCACGCTGGAATTTATCACTCCGTGGATCAGCTCGGCTGACCGAATCCTGGATATTGGCTGCTCAACAGGCATCCTATTGCAGCAATTTCTAGCCCGCTATCGGGCTGAGGTGTATGGGGTTGAACCAGGAACCGTTTACAGCCAATATGCCCGTTCCTTGGGTCTGGAGGTCTATACCTCGCTGGATGAGCTTCAAAACGCAGGTCTGCCGCTCTTCAACCTGGTGAGCATGATGCATGTGCTGGAGCACTTGCCAGACCCGGTCGAGTATCTTCTTAACCTACGCACCAGGTTGCTCGAGCCTGGTGGCTGGCTGCTCCTGGAAGTGCCCAACCTGTATGCCCATGATTGCTTCGAAGTGGCTCACCTTACCTCCTTCAGCGCACACACATTGACCCAGGTAGTGCAGAAAGCTGGCTTCCGGGTTACCCAATTGCGTGCCCACGGACAGCCTCGTTCTCAGCTCATCCCCCTTTATCTCACCCTCCTGGCTCAGGCTGATAGCAGCACGCAGTATGTATTCAGACCCGATCGCCGGGTGCGCCTCCATCGCCAGTACGGGTTCTTCCGCCGCCATATTGCCGAGCGCCTTGCTCCACAACGCGCCTGGCTTCCCATTGTCACCTCATGATGTGAAATACAAATGCCTAGAATAGGAATAAACCCGAACCGGGGTCAGCTCACCGAATACAGCCCTTCGCGCATTACCCTGGCGATGCTGACCTATCTACCCAACCAGGCGGGATACTTCGCCGAGCGCCTGGCAGTCACGCGCTTGAGCCTGGAGAGCTTGATCGCCAATACCCCCGAGCCACATGATTTAATCGTCTTCGATAATGGCAGCTGCCCAGAGTTGGTGAGCTACCTGTGCCAGCTGCGCGAACAAGGCCAAATTAACTACCTGATCCTCTCCAGCAGCAACATAGGCAAGATCAGCGCCCTTCAGGTGATATTTCGAGCCGCCCCGGGTGAGATCGTCGCCTACTCGGATGATGACGTGTTCTTCCTGCCGGGTTGGCTGGATGCACACCTGAAGATCATGGATACATACCCGCGTGTGGGTTTGGTGACCGGTTTTTACATCCGCTCCCACCTGCGATATGCCACGCAGACCATTGAAGCATTTGCGGAGCAATCAGACGTCCAGGTGTCGCGCGGCTTTCTCATCCCACACGAGCTCGAACAGCACTATATCGATAATATGGGCCGCAGCTGGGAAAGCTACCAGACCGAAGTCAGTGGTCTGGAGGATATCGGTTTGTGCTACCGAGGCGTGAATGCATTGGCTTCCGCCGGGCACCACCAGTTCGTCACCAGTCGCCAGCTCATGCTGGAAGTGTTACCCCCCTGGGATAAGAACCTGATGGGGAAAATGATCGAGCTCGAAAACTCAGTCGATCAGCGTGGTTATCTCCGCCTGAGCACGTATACTCCGGTTACCCGTCTGCTTGGAAATGTGATCAGCCCCGAGAATGCTGCCGAGGCGAAACGCCTCGGTCTTTCAGCCGAGGCCGGTGCAGTATCGTTATCTTCGCACCACTCAAAGAACCGGATGATGCGTAATCCTCTTATCAAACGCCTGGCCCTTGGGCTGTACAACCGTTTGCACATCCTGATCAACTCATGAAGTACCTTATCGCAGGGTTCGGATCCATAGGCCGGCGCCATTTTCGCAACTTGCTCACCCTTGGAGAGCGGGATCTACTGGTCTACCATACGCACCAATCCACTCTCCCCGAGGACGAGCTGGAAGGCTTCCCGGTCGAGAATGACCTGCGCGCTGCGCTGGCTTATCAGCCCGACGCAGTGATCGTTTCCAATCCCACCGCCCTGCACATGGATGTCGCCATTCCCGCTGCCCAATGCGGCTGCCATCTACTGATCGAAAAGCCCGTCTCCCATTCCCTGGCAAAGCTCGATGAGCTGGAAGAAGCCGTCCAACAGAACCACTGTCAGGTGTTGGTCGGGTTCCAGATCCGTTTCCACCCTGGTTTACAGCAAGTAAAAAAGCTGTTGGATGGTGGAGCGATTGGAAAACCTGTTTCCGCCCATGCTCATTGGGGTGAATATCTACCCGATTGGCATCCTTGGGAGGATTATAAACTGGGATATGCAGCCCGTCCTGAGCTGGGCGGTGGCGTAATGCTAACCTTATCCCATCCATTGGATTACCTGCGCTGGCTCATCGGGGAGGTTAAATCCCTGTCGGCATATAGCAGCCGCGAAGGTCTGAACCTGCCGGTGGAAGATACCGCCGAGATTGCACTCCTTTTTTCCAACGGTTCAGTTGGCAGCGTCCACCTCGATTACTTACAGCGTCCTGCCTCCCATTGGCTGGAAATTATCGGTACACAGGGCAGCTTACGCTGGGACAATGCCGATGGCATCGTCCGGCTGACCAGGATTGGCATGGAAGCTAAAGCAGTTACTTTGCAGGAAATCCACCCACCTGAAGGGTTTGAGCGTAATTGGATGTTCCTGGATGAGCTGCGCCATTTCCGTGACCTGTTGAATGGTGCTACTGAACCGCTCTGCAGCTTGCAGGATGGTATTCAAGCATTGCGCTTATCCTTGATGGCGCTTGCATCCGCACAGCAAGCCAAATAAAAATTTCGCATGAAAGGTTTGAGCAAGCAAACCCTATCCGCAGTGCTGGTCGTCATCATCGCTCTGATGGGATCAGTCATGATATTCTACAGCACTGTCTGGGGACCGTGGGTATACAGCGATTCCACCGAATATATCGTCTCCGCTCGCAATCTGATCCAGGGTCATGGACTGGGTCTTTACGGTGCATCAGGCGCATTCCATCCTCTGTCCTTGCATCCCCCGTTTTATTCCCTCGTCCTGGCGTTCTTTGGCATATTTGGTGCGGATTTGGTATCCACAGCCCGTTGGATTGATATCATCCTGTTCGGAGCAACCATCCTGATCGTGGGAATTACGATTTTTGCTTACACCCAATCCGCATGGCTTTCCATTATCAGCAGCCTGATGCTTTTTAGTATGCCGGTCGTGGTGGATGTCTTCAGCGGGGCCATGTCTGAGCCGCTGTTCCTGTTCACTGGATTATCAAGTTTATGCTTGCTCTTACTCTTCTTAAAGTCCAACCGCACTCTTCTGCTGCTTGTTGCTGGAGCAGCTGTTGGACTGGCGATGCTTACCCGCTATTCCGGGCTGGCCTTTCTTCTCACCGGCGTGTTCATCCTGTTGATTTTTGAGCAAAAGCCATGGAAAAAGCGGGTCATCGATACATTGATATATGGGGTTATGGGCATTGTTCCGACCATCTTCTGGCTGATCTGGTTAAGGTTTCAATCGCTCGGCGTAAGGAGTTACCCGACTCAGATAAATTTTGGCGAGCGATTTACAGAATTCAAGCTGGATGCCATGGAAATATTCTGGTCCTGGCTTCCATTTAGTTCACTCCTACCTCGCTACTCATACAATCTGGCTCGGAATTTAATTGTTGTTTTTATCCTCATTTTTCTGGTCATTTTTTCGTTGGCAGTCTGGAAAATGCGAAAGAACAACCAGAAGCTACTCGACCCTGATATTGGATTGGTATTAAGTATAGTATTGCTGGTATTGGCTGCTGCCTACCTGTTCGTCCTTGGATTTAGCTACATTTTTACCTCTCCCGCACCCGATCTCATCAGTCGCACATTTCTTCCTGTCCAAATTGCTGTTTTATTGGGTATCTTCGCATTAGTCCTTTTTATTATTCGACCCTGGCAATCAGCCAGGTGGCTGTATATCTTCCCCCTCGTTTTCGTTGTAGGGATATCTATCTCTTACTTGCATGATACTGCCGATTTGGTCTCTCTTTATCACCGGGAAGGAGGCGGTTACACCGCTAAAGCCTGGCGAAATGCATCCATATTGAGTTTGGTTGAAAAACTTCCTGGGAACATTTCGATCATTTCGAACGAGACAGCATTATTATTATTCTATACCGGGCGTCCTGCCTATGAGCTATCGGAATTAGTTGACCAATCCATCCAGACGATAACCAATCGCTATGGTGACGACCTTGCAGATCCTGCCCAGATCATATTTCGCGAAAATGGAGCCGCTTTGGTATTATTTAATACCCGTTACCAACAGTTCCAGGAATTATATGGAAATCAATCCATCCTTCGTTTGAAAAATTTAACCAGAGACTTGTCTCTTTATGCCCAAACCCCGGATGGAGAAATTTACTTTTATTCACCCACACAGCTGCCTTGAACGAACCGAAAAGGGATGATAGTTTACTGGTTTCCATGGGGTGGTACACCTCGCTGATAATAATGCAGTTTAATTAAAGGGAATGGGAACATAAATGAATGCTGTATTGCAAAAATTCGACCTCACTGGTAAGGTCGCCATCGTCACCGGTGGACCGGGCTTGCTGGGAAAGGAATTCTGCCGTACCCTCGCCGAAGCAGGTGCCGTGGTAGTCATTGCCGATCTTAATGCTGATGGTGTCAATATACTTACCACCTCATTGATCCAAGATGGTTTCCACTGCCTGGGGATCACTACCGACATCACGCAGCCTGAGTCGGTCCATAACCTGGTTGATGAAACCCTGGCGACTTTCGGTCGGTTGGATGTGTTGGTCAACTCTGCTGCCCTGGACCCCAAGTTTGACCCGCATGCACTGGCAGAGATGGCAAAACGCGGTTCCCTCTCCGGGTCATTTGAAGACTATCCGCTGGAGGCCTGGAAAGCTGCCCTGGATGTGAACCTGACCGGCATGTTCCTATGCTGCCAGGCAGCCGTCAAGCCGATGCTCGCCCAGGGGAAAAAAGGCTCCATCATTAATATTTGCTCGACCTATGGCTTGGTCGCCCCCGACCAGCGCATCTACCAGCGTGGTGGTCTGCAGGAGTCTTATAAACCGGTGTATTATTCAGTCACCAAAGCCGGGGTGTTGGGACTCACCCGCTATCTATCCGCCTATTATGCTGGCAGCGAGATCCGGGTCAACGCCCTCACTCCGGGTGGCATCTATAATAACCACGATGAGGAATTCCTAAAAGCCTACTCCGCCCGTACTATTATGGGACGCATGGCTAACAATGATGAGATGAACGGCGCCCTGCTCTTCCTGGCATCGGATGCCTCATCTTATATGACCGGTTCCAACCTGGTAGTCGATGGTGGTTGGACTGCCTGGTAGTCAACAATAGGACAGACCCAGATGGAAATCCTTGCACTTATCCCTGCCCGGGGTGGCTCAAAAAGCATTCCCCGCAAAAATATCAAGCCGCTAGCCGGTTACCCGCTTCTGGCATACTCGATTGCTGCGGCCATGCAATCCCGCCAGGTGACTCGCACCATCGTCTCGACGGATGATGATGAAATTGCCTGTACTGCGCAAAGCTACGGTGCTGAGGCACCCTTCCTGCGTCCAGAGGAGTTCGCTCGGAACGACACCACCGACCTGCCCGTCTTCACCCACGCCCTACATTGGCTCAAAGAAAAGGAAGGCTACCAGCCAGATGTGGTGGTACAGCTTCGTCCCACCTCTCCCCTTCGCCCACCAGACTGCGTCAACCAGGCGCTGCAGATCCTGCTCGAGCATCCCGAAGCCGATTCGGTGCGTGGTGTGATCCCCGCTGGTCAAAATCCATATAAGATGTGGCGCGTCGATGACCAGGGTCAAATGTCTCCCTTACTTACCTTACCTGGGGTGGATGAGCCCTTCAATGCTCCACGCCAGGCACTGCCTCAAACCTACTGGCAGACTGGTCACATCGATGCCATAAGGGTCTCCACCATCCTCAAAAAGAATTCATTGAGTGGAGAAGTCATCCTGCCGCTGCACATGGATCCTCGCTATGCCATCGATATTGACACGTTGCGTGATTGGCAGCGTGCGGAATGGGTGATCTCCCAGGGCGACCTGCCGATCATCCATCCTGGCAGCAGTAAACGACCCCTGCCGCCCAGGGTTGACCTGCTTGTCTTGGATTTTGACGGCGTGATGACCGATGACCGCGTGTGGGTGGACCAGGATGGGCATGAAATGGTTGCCGCCAACCGCCGGGATGGATTAGGGATTGGAATGCTTCATAAAGCCGGAATCCCCATGGTTGTGCTTTCCACCGAGACGAACCCGGTGGTCGCTGCCCGCTGCCTAAAATTAAACCTGCCCGTCATCCAGGGTCTATCCGATAAATCAGCCGCCTTGCAGAGGCTTATCCTCGAACGTCAGCTTGATCCAGCGCACGTGGTCTACCTGGGTAATGATGTCAATGACCTGTCGTGCTTTCCGCTGGTCGGTTGTGCAGTGGTGGTTGCGGATGCCCACCCGGACGTAATCCCGCAGGCGGATGTGGTGTTAGCTCGCCCTGGTGGACGTGGCGCGGTGAGGGAATTGTGCGACCGTATCCTCCAAAACCAGGGGTAAATTTTGTACTCTTTCGTTCGTGGTAATCATTATTCCCGGAGATAAATAGACCAGAAAGGTGAATTACTATGCCGCGTGAAATTATGATCGGTAATCGGAAAGTTGGTGAGGGCTACCCGACTTTTATCGTCGCTGAGATTGGTATTAACCATAATGGCAGTCTCGAAATCGCAAAATCGCTGATCGATGTTGCTGTGAAAACAGGTGTCGATGCTGTAAAGCTTCAAAAACGAACTCCTGAATTGTGCGTCCCTCCTGACCAGCAGAAGCATATGCGTGAGACTCCCTGGGGCTATGTCTCATACCTGGACTACCGCTACAAGGTTGAGTTAGGCTTGAATGAATACCGCGAGATTGACCGTTACTGCCAACAGAAGAATATGCCCTGGTTTGCGTCGGTTTGGGATGAACCCTCGGTTGATTTTCTCCAACAATTCAACCCCATCTGTTATAAAATTCCCTCCGCCTCGCTGACCGATAAAAATCTTTTGTTGCATGCCCGTAACACCGGCAAGCCGGTCATCCTTTCAACCGGTATGTCCACCATGCGCCAGATCAAGGCGGCAGTAAAAATATTAGGCTGAGGATGACCTGCTCATCACCCACGCCACCAGCACTTACCCATGCGACCCTGAGGAGCTGAACCTGAAGATGATCCGTACTCTCGTGGAAGAGTTTTCCTGCCCGATCGGCTATTCGGGTCATGAGGTTGGTTTGATCCCCACCGTCGTCGCTGTATCCATGGGCGCCTGCCTGGTTGAACGACACATTACCCTTGATCGAGCCATGTGGGGCAGCGACCAGGCAGCCTCAGTCGAGCCCGGCGGAATGGAACGCCTGGTCAAGTATATCCGTGTCACCGAGCAGGCCTTGGGAGATGGAGTCAAGCGGGTCTATGATAGCGAAGTCCCCTCCCTGCGCAAGCTGCGCCGGGTAAAAGACTAAGTATAAATTTTCGGACGAATCATCGGACAAATTTTAAATATTTTGTCATTGCGGGATGCAAGTGTTCTTCTTGTGAGCCACAAGTGCTCTTCTTGTGGCGTGGCAATCTCCAAATATGGATACTTCCCTCTTAGGACCTTATAGAATCATAACTTAATGCATCATCGAATAATAACCCTAATCTATAATTATTAGTTAATTAATCGCCTCAGGTTTTTACCTGTCGTTCTTCCGCACATCGTTTAAATATACTCCTACAATTCCACTCAATAATTGACGTTAATTCCCAGCCAATAAATTAACCATGCCAGATAAGCTCCAATTCGGTAAAGTGCTGCGTCAGCGCCTTCAGCGCCAAAAAATCAACCTGCAGACTTTCAACTATAGCTCTCAGGTCAGCCGCCTCGCCCGACCCGATACTGAGGTAAAACCGGTGGTCTTGTTCAATGCCTCCACCCGCCTGGTGGGGATGAGCTTGAATGCCGCATTTTCGCTGCTCACTGCCTGGGCACTCCGTCTTCAAAAAGTCCCCGTGGTTCACTTCGTCTGCCAGGCTGGTATGAGCCGGTGTGTTTTAGGCACCGACCGGAATGATCCTTCCAAGGCTCCCCCCTGTAAAGCTTGCATAGCACAATCGCGTTGGTTCTATTCGAGCAGCTTCACCATCCCCTTCACTTACCACAACCAGCCGGAGCTCATCGAATTGATGCGCGGACTCTCGCTGGACGACTTGATGGGATTTGAGTACCGATCTCGAGCAGAAACTGGTTCTTCCTACGGAGCGATAGCTCCGGACTTGCCTCTCGGCCGGCTGGTTCTCCCTTCGATGCGGTGGGTGCTGCGCCGCTATCACATGCCGGATGATGTGCCAACCCGCTCCCTTTATCAGAAATATATCCTGTCTGCCTATCACATTGCTCAAGAATTCTCCACCCTGTTGGATAATACCTCTCCCCAGGCAGTAGTCCTTTTCAACGGGCAGTTCTTCCCAGAGGCAACCGCCCGCTGGGTGGCATCCCAACGAGGTATTCGCACCATCACCCATGAAGTGGGTCTGCAGCCGTTCAGTGCATTCTTCACCACGGGTGAAGCCACCGCTTACCCACTGCACGTCCCCGATGACTTCACACTGAGCCCGGCACAGGATGAACGTCTGGATGCTTATCTCAGCCAGCGCTTTCAGGGTCAGTTTTCCATGGCCGGTGTCCAGTTCTGGCCGGAGATGAAGGGGTTGGATGCAAACTTTTTACAGCAAGCCAGTGTCTTCAAGCAGATTGTGCCTGTCTTTACCAATGTCATCTTCGATACCAGCCAGCCACACTCCAACGTACTCTTTCCGCACATGTTTGCCTGGCTCGACATGCTGTTGGAGATCGCCCGTGACCACCCAGATACTTTATTCGTGGTGCGTGCCCATCCCGATGAAGCCCGCCCTGGCAAAGCCAGCCAGGAAAGCGTTAGCCAATGGGTCTCCCAAAACCATGCTGATTCTCTGGTAAACCTGATCTTCGTCGATTCAGAGCAGCCCCTCAGCTCATATGAGCTTATCCAGCGATCAAAATTCATCATGGTGTACAACTCTACCATCGGTCTTGAAGCCTCGATCATGGGTGTTCCGGTGTTATGTGCCGGTCGTGCCCGTTTCACCCAACTCCCCACCGTCTTTTTCCCTGGCTCACTCCAGGAATACCGCCGGCTTGCGGAAGATTTCCTGACCGTGGATCAAATTTCGATTCCTCCAGAGTTCCAGCACAATGCCCGGCGGTTCCTGTATTATCAGCTCTACCGTTCCTCCCTTCCATTTACTGATTTCATTCAGGAAGATGGCATCTGGCCTGGTTTCGTCAGGCTTAAAAAGTTTGCTCTGCAATCTCTATCGCCCACCTCCTCACCCGCCATGAAATCCATCCTGGCTGGCATCCTCGAGGACGGTGATTTCCTGCTCTCGTCAGACCTTTGATTTTCGAAGTTCAGCTGCCAATTTAATCTCACTTACCATGCTCACTTCTATCGTTATCCGTGCCTGCAATGAAGAGAAACATATCGGCCAGTTGTTGGAGGGTATCGCGAGCCAATCCCTCCCCGACCATGAGATTATCCTGGTAGATTCGGGCTCGACCGATGGTACCCTCGAAATTGCCTCGCGGTACCCCGTCAGGGTGGTGCATATCCTGCCACAGGATTTCACCTTTGGTCACTCTTTGAACCAGGGGGTATTGGAATCGCATGGAGAGTTCATCGTCATTGCCAGTGCTCACGTCTATCCCGTTTACCCTGACTGGCTGGAAAGTCTGCTGGCACCCTTTGCTGACCCTCAAGTGGCGCTCACCTACGGCAAACAGCGCGCTGAGCAGGCTTAATAAATTCTCCGAAGGACAGATATTTCTCCATTGGTATCCGGAGAGCTCCCAGCTTTGCCAGCCGCACCCTTTCTGCAACAATGCCAACGCCGCTGTCCGGCGCTCTCTGTGGGAGCGTTTCCATTACGATGAATCCTTGCCCGGTTTGGAAGACCTGGAGTGGGCTCAGCGCATCACTGCACAAGGCTTTGCGATCAGCTATGTGGCCGAGGCTGAAGTGGTGCATATCCATGAAGAGACTCCCACCGCGGTCTACAACCGCTATCGTCGGGAGGCCATGGCTTTTAAACGCCTTTTTCCCCATGAACATTACAACTTATGGGACTTGTTCCATAACCTGACCACCAATATTACCAGTGATGCCTCGCATGCTGCCCGCCAGGGTGAACTAGTCTCTCATTTCGCAGAAATATTCTGGTTCCGCTGGATGCAGTTTTGGGGCACATATAAAGGTTACCGGCAGTCAGGACCACTCACCTGGCAGCTGCGCCAGACATTTTACTATCCCCGCGGCGCAAATTTACCAGCGTCCTCTGCTCCCAGGGAAATTTCCCCCATTCAATATGATTCAATAGAAGGAACACGATCTCACCAGAGGTAATATGCCCACAATTACCGCCCTTGTACCCATGCGACACCATTCCCAGCGTATCCCAGGCAAGAACTTCCGTCCACTGGCAGGGAAACCACTCTTCCACCACATCATCGGGTCGCTGCTTGCCTGCCCGCAAATATCCCAGGTGGTGGTCGACACAGATAGCCAGCCGGTCATGGATGGACTGCAGGAGCATTTCCCCAAGGTCCGTATCCTAGAGCGCCCCACTCATCTCTGCGGCGATGCTGTTTCGATGAATGAAATCCTCCTCTACGACTCATCCCAGGTGGAGGCTGATTATTACCTGCAAACCCACACCACCAATCCGCTTCTACGCCCATCTACCATCTCGCGTGCCATCCTTGCCATGCTCACCAGTGCACCTGAACATGATTCACTCTTCACGGTCACCCCACTCCAGGTCCGTTTGTGGGACCAATTGGGGCGAGCGATTAATCATAACCCTGCCATCCTGCTGCAAACCCAGGATTTACCCCCAATTTATGAAGAGAATTCTTGCATGTATATATTCACCCGCGAAATATTATCGAAGCGCCTCAACCGGATTGGGGAGCGCCCCTTGATGTTCAGTATGGAAGCCTCTGAAGCCTGGGATATCGATGATGAGCTGGATTTTGCCATCAGTGAATTTCTAATGCAGCAGACCATAGCCACAATTGGATGAACCTATGCTGACCATTCTTTACTCTGCACCGTACATGATCCCCCTGCTGCCCCGCTACCGCCCATTGCTTGAAGGTCTCGGCTTGCAGGTCATCGTCCCCGAGGTGCACGAGCGCCTGGACGAAAACCAGCTTCTTGCCTATGCAGGCACATTCGATGGATCCATTTGCGGGGATGATCATTACACCGCCCGCGTATTACAGGCATGCTCCCCCAGGCTTAAAGTTATTTCCAAGTGGGGCACAGGGATCGATTCGATCGACCGCACGGAGGCTGAAGGTCTGGGCATCCAGGTACGCAATACGCCTAATGCATTTACCTTGCCGGTTGCGGATACGGTTCTCGGTTATATACTCACCTTTGCCAGGCGCTTCCCCTGGATGGACCGGGCGGTAAAATCGGGTCAATGGGAAAAAATCCCCGGCCGCTCACTCAGTGAATGTACCCTGGGTGTAGTGGGTGTGGGTAAGATCGGTAAAGCAGTCATCCGCCGGGCACATGCCTTCGGCATGCAGCTACTCGGTAATGATATTATCCCCATCGATCCGGTCTTTCTCATCAAAAACGGGGTTGTAATGACCACACTTGAAGACCTGCTGGCACGCTCGGATTTCGTCAGCCTGAATTGTGACCTGAACCCATCCAGCATCCACCTGATAAACATGGATGCTCTTTCCCAAATTAATCCGTCTGCCATACTCATTAATACTTCGCGTGGACCAGTCATCGATGAGCCGGCACTGATCTCCGCCCTTCAGGCAGGAAAGCTCGCTGGGGCTGCCCTGGACGTCTTCGAGGTTCGAGCCTCTCCCGGCAGACAGCCCTCTGACAAAGATGGATAACGTCCTGCTTGCTTCCCATAATGCCAATTCCAGCCCAAAAGCCTGGGAAAGGGTGCACCAGAATACGATCGATAATTTGCTCGACGGTCTGAACATCACATTACCGAAGGAAACCTGATGTCGCTAAATGCTAAAACTGATCGCCAAAGTTCTTCCGCACCACGCACCGTGCTCATCACCGGGGCTGCAGGCGGGATAGGCCGCGCCACTGTCCATCACTTTGCCTCATTGGGTTGGCGCGTCATCGGTGTGGACCGTTCACCGTTCGGCGAACCCTTCCCCGAGGATGGCTTTTTTATCCAATCTGATATCTCCATCGGCGGCAACCTGGAATCGATCTTCAACCAGGCAAATGCACATACCGGCTATCTGGACGCGCTGGTCAACAACGCCGCCGTGCAGGTTGCCAAGCCCATCATCCAGACCAGCGTGGAGGAATGGGATGCGGTCATGGCCTCCAATTTGCGCTCCGTCTTTTTAAGTGCCAAGCTCGCTTTCCCGCTCTTTATCGCCGCAAATGGAGGCGCCATCGTCAATGTGTCCTCTGTCCATGCGGTGGCGACATCCGCCAACATCGCTGCGTATGCCGCCAGCAAAGGTGGCTTGCTTGCCCTCACCCGTGCCATGGCAATCGAGTTTGCTCCCAATAATATCCGGGTAAATGCCATCCTGCCCGGCGCGGTAGATACGCCCATGCTGCGAGCAGGTCTGGTGCGCGATCACGTCCAGGGCAGTGATATCCAGACACGCCTGGATAACCTGGCGCGAAAAACGGTTAACGGGCGCATCGGCACCCCTGAGGAGATCGCTCACGCCATCTACTTCCTGGCCGATGGCACCCAGTCATCATTCATGACTGGCCAGGCAATGATCGTCGACGGAGGCGCCACTGCCCGCCTCAGCACAGAATGAAATTAAATCCGAAGAGTCCGGTGATGATTTAATGAGCATCCGCCAATCTCTAAAAAGGATCACCCCCGCACCGGTATGGGGAATGGGTTCAGACGCATATTGGTGGTGGCGTAACCGCGGCCGGCACCGTCTGGCACGTATATATGACCATCGTTGGTCTGAGAGTGTTCTTAAGCTAAAAAAACTGGAAAATACATATGCTGGCAGGCGTTGTTTTATTATCGGCAACGGTCCCAGTCTCCGCCAGACCGATTTGAGCTTGCTCAAAGAGGAGTACACCTTCGGTCTCAACCGTATATACCTGCTCTTTCCTGAGCTCGGCTTTTCAACGTCTTGTCTGCTGGCGGTGAACGATATGGTCATTGAACAATGTGCCGCCGAGATTCAAAATCTCATCTTGCCCAAGTTCATCACCTGGCGGGCGCGTTATTGGTTTCACCCGGACCCGAACATTACCTATCTGGATACCGACTTCACCGGGGAAGAGGGCTTTTCACCAGGCTTAACCGGTCGTATTTTCGAAGGCTTCACCGTCACGAATGTGGCACTTCAGCTGGCATATCATATGGGATTCACGGAGGTCATCCTTATCGGGGTGGACCACAACTACGTCACCCAGGGTGCTGCCAATCAGGCAGTCGTTTCGCAAGGAGATGATCCCAACCACTTTGCCTCGAATTATTTCGGCAAAGGATTTAAATGGCAGCTGCCTGACCTGGCCGGATCAGAACGGGGTTATACCAGGGCGGGTGAGGTCTACACGAGAAACGGCCGGCGGATTGTCGATGCGACGGTCGGTGGCAAGCTGACAATATTTCCCAAGGTCGACTACCTTTCACTTTTCTGAGCGGTTGGCCTTACTTTTTAATACTAGTTAAATTTAATCCCTCGAGTAATATAAGACTTATGTTCTTTTGGGTGCATGCGAGCACAAGGTAATCAGGATATCGATCAATGACTGAATTGGAATCACCTGCAGGTGCGGTGAAACGCACTCCAATCTGGATTAGTATCTGCGTGATCGCAATATTTATCCTCGGGACGGGTCTGCGCCTTTTGGATCTGACGGACCCTCCCCTGGATTACTTCCCGCAGCGCCAGTTGCGCGGGGCGATCATTGCCCGGGCGATCTACTACCAGCTGCTGCCTTCCGCCGACCCTGCAACGAGAGACCAGGCAGTGTACCTGGCGAATACGATGGACCCGCGCGAGCCGTCTGTATTTGAGGCCTTGGTGGCAGTTACCTACCTGGTCACCGGGGGTGAGCACCTGTGGGTGGCGCGTGTATATTCAATCCTGTTCTGGCTTCTCGGTGGGATTGCGTTGTACGCCCTCGCCCGCCGCATGACCTCCCCCCTGGCCGCGATTGCATCACTTTTATACTACTTCTTCCTCCCATGGAGTGTGATCTTCAGCCGCATCTTCCAACCGGACCTGATCATGGTGATGCTAACCCTATGGGTGGCTTACACCCTGTACCGTTGGGGAGAGAGCCCTTCCTGGAAATGGGCAATATCAACCGGATTGTTGGCAGGTCTGGCTGCGTACGTCAAGCTGCCGGCGATATTCCCCATCGTGTTGATGCTCGTGGGGGTAGTGCTCACCACACTCGGGCTAAAAAAGGCAGTCAAACACCCTCAGGTATGGACGATGGCAGGACTACTTATCATTTTTCCAGCCATATACTACATGTTTGTCATCCCAGGTCAATCCAGCGGATGGATAAGTTTTAGCCTCGGGTTGCTCAAAAATCTAATATCGCCGTCATTTTACATCCGTTGGATCATCTTTGCCGGAGGACTGGTGGATCTGGGGGTTGCCTTTATCAGTTTTGTTGGCGTCTGGTTATTGCCCAAAAAAGCTCGTATCATCCCCCTGGCATTATGGGTGGGTTATATCTTATATGGTCTGGCTTTCTCCTACCATATCACCACCCACGAGTATTATTCCATCCCTTTGATCCCTGCGGTTGCCCTGTCGCTTGCCCCGCTAGCAGGCTTGATCTTTGACCGCCTCAGCGATCGGGGACACCTGGCTCGTTGGGCGGTGGTCGGGATACTGGTCTTCTCGATTGCTTACTCAGGCTGGATGGCACGTTCTATCCTGTTGGGAAAGGATTACCGCATTGATGCCGTAGCCTGGACACAGATGGGTGAGCACCTGCCAAAAGACGGAAATATGATCGGTCTTACCCACGAACAGGGTTACCGCATAGCCTACTACGGCTGGCGACAGGTCATTCCCTGGCTCTTCACGGCTGGCGATGAGCAGGCACTCAGCAGTGCGGCAGATCCCCAGGCAGCCTTCAAAACTGTGTTCGAAAATGGGATCAAGGGTCAAGAATATTTTATTGTGACTATGTTCAACGATTTCAATGCCTTACCCATGCTGAAGAGGTATTTATATGAGCATTATCCTATCTACTCTGAGGGGGATGGCTTCCTCATTTTCGACCTGACCAAGCCCTTGGAACCCGCTCCATAATGCCTGACCCAGTTCTCCCCCTGGTATCCATCATCACCCCTTCCTACAACCAGGTGCAATTTCTTGAGCAGACCATCCATTCCGTCTTGTGCCAGGATTATCCCAACCTCGAATATCTGTTGGTGGACGGCGGCTCTCAGGATGGCAGCCTTGAGATCATCCAGCGCTACGCCGACCGGTTTTCCTGGTGGGTCTCCGAGCCAGATCACGGTCAGGCTGATGCCATCAACAAGGGTTTCGAGCACGCCAGCGGGCAGATCCTGGCCTGGTTGAACTCAGACGATTTGTACTACAATAAGAATGTAGTGAGTCAGGCAGTGCATGCTCTACAATCTCATCCCGATGCCGGTATGGTGTATGCCGACGGTGTCATGGTCGATGCTGACTTACGTGTATTAGACTGGCATCATTACCCCCAGTATTCTCTATTGGATTTGCTATCCTTCAACGTCCTCTTGCAGCCCGCCGTCTTCATGCGCAGGGATGCTCTGCTGCAAGCCGGCCTCCTGCCCACCGGGTTCAACCTGATCCTCGACCACACGCTGTGGGTGCAGATTGCTGCCCGCTTCCCCCTACTACACGTGGGTGAATTTTGGGCCGTCGAGCGTACCCATGCTGATGCCAAAACGATCGCCCAGGCAGCCCGTTTCGTCGACGAGGCCTTCCAATTCGTCCAATCACGGGAGAGTGACCCTCTCTTTGAGCCGTTGTTCAACCAGCAGCGAGCGGAGATTTATGCCGGCTTGCATGTCTTCGCAGGCAAGCGGCTGATCGATGCCGGGCAATCGCGCCTGGCACTGGACCATTTTCAGCAAGCCTGGGGGTTGGCTCCCAGGGTCGTATTGGGTAGCTGGTATAAGGTGGTTCAGGCCTGTGGGGAATACCCTCGGGTCTCGAAAAGCTTTTCCTGGCTTACCGTAACACCCGCCGGCGCTTACAACACCATGGACAGGGTCTGCACGTGGATGAGCAGGGTGTCCATCTGGTTAATCTTTAATTCAGCCATCTTAAATAACAACATTCATCGTGACACAACAACCTCTTGTTTCCATTCTTACTCCGTCTTATAACCAGGGGCGATTTCTTGAAGAGACCATCCGGTCGGTGCTGACGCAGGATTATCCCAACCTGGAATACATCATTGTCGATGGTGGCTCCAGCGATGGCTCGGTGGATATTATCCGACGTTATGCCGAGCGTCTATCCTGGTGGGTCTCCGAGCCCGACCGTGGCCAGACTGATGCGATCAACAAGGGTTTTGCCCGCGCTACGGGTGAGATTTTCGCCTGGCTTAACTCAGACGACACTTACCTGCCAGGTGCAGTCTCAGCTGCGGTGCACTGCTTGCAGGCTCACCCGGAAGCATCCCTGGTATATGCCGACGCCAACCTGGTAGATGAAGACGGTCGCATTATCGGTCGCTTTCCCTCCCGCCAGACGAATCTGAACAAGTTGTTACGCGGCTCGGTCCACATCCCCCAGCAGACGGCTTTTTTTCGAGCAAGTGCCTGGAATCAGGTCGCTCCGCTCGACCCAACCTTTCAGTTTGCCATGGACTATGACCTGTGGGTGCGCCTGGCGAAACTGGCACCCTTGGTATATTCCCCTGGTTTATGGGCTAATTTCCGCCTTCACGGAGCGGGAAAATCTATTGCCATGGATGACCGCTGCTACCCAGAGATGATCCGCGTATACCAGCGCGAAGGTGGATCTCAGCTCTCACTGCTCGGCATTCGCTGGTTCATCCGCCGAATGTTCTATGCCTGGCTGCCATTAAAGTTGCGGGTGAGATTACACCAAATCTTCAACCCCTGATTTGAATTGATATAATCTTAGATGATATTACAACAGAATATGCCACAAATGGAGACCCAACCGCATGCAGTTTGAACCAACTACCATTCCCGATATCATCCTGATCACCCCCCAGGTGTTTGGAGATGAACGCGGCTTTTTCCTCGAGACCTACCAGGCACAGCGCTTTGGTGCAGCGGGTTTACCCTTCATCTACGTCCAGGATAACCATTCCGGCTCGCAGCATGGCACTCTGCGTGGCTTACATTACCAGGTGCGCCAGGCGCAAGGAAAGATCGTGCGCGTCATCGCTGGTGTGATCTACGATGTAGCGGTTGATCTCCGCCGCTGGTCGCCTACATTTAGCCAGTGGGTGGGGGTTGAGCTGTCTGCAAATAATAAAACCCAGTTGTGGGTACCACCTGGCTTCGCTCATGGCTTCTATGTGCTCAGTGACTGGGCTGAGGTGGTGTACAAAGCCACCAACTATTATGCCCCCGAGTGGGAACGCACCCTCTTGTGGAATGACCCCATGTTGAATATAACCTGGCCGATCCCAGCAGGCGAAGCGCCTATTCTCTCATCCAGGGATAAGCAAGGCAGGCTGCTATCTGATGCTGAAGTTTATGATCAGGAGATAAGATGAAAAATATCCTCGTCACCGGTGGCGCGGGTTTCATCGGTTCGAACTTCGTACGCTACCTGCTGCAAGCAGAGCCTTTCGTTCATGTCATCAACCTGGATTTACTATCCTACGCCGGAAGCCAGGAGAATCTCAAGGATTTACCTTTCCCCGAGCGTCATACCTTCATCAGGGGAGATATTTGTGACCGTCCACTGGTTGACCACCTGTTACGTTTATATAAAGTCGACACTGTGGTTAACTTCGCTGCTGAAACCCACGTCGATCGCTCGATCGTCTATCCCGAGCATTTCCTGCGCACAAACGTCATAGGTACCTTTACCTTGCTGGAAGCTGCCCGAGCGTTTTGGCTGCAGGAAAAATCGCTCCCCATTGATGAATTACGCTTCCATCACATCTCCACCGATGAAGTATTTGGCACCCTCAAGCCTTCCGAGCCTGCCTGGGTCGAAGATACCAGCTACGCACCCAGCTCTCCATACTCCACTTCCAAGGCTGCCGCTGACCATTATGTGCGTTCTTATGGGCATACCTACGGTTTACCTTACTCCATCACTCACTGCACCAACAACTACGGCGCTTACCAGTTCCCCGAAAAACTGATCCCCCTTATGGTCTTGAATGCCTTGGACGGAAAGCCCCTGCCCATTTATGGCGATGGTGCCCAGATCCGCGATTGGCTGTATGTGGAGGACCACTGTGAAGCCATCTGGATGGTCCTGCGTAAGGGCATCCCTGGCCAGACGTACAACATTGCCGCCGGCTCGCAGCCTACCAACTTGGAGGTTGTTCACCAGTTGTGCGCCGCCCTGGATGAGTTATTACCCGATTCACCTTCCGTTCCGCATTCATCCCTGATACGTTTTGTCCCTGATCGACCGGGTCATGACCGACGCTATGCCCTGGACATCACAAAGATCAAAACCCAATTGGGGTGGCAGCCTAAGGAATCATTGGGCAGCGGCTTAAGTAAAACCATCCAATGGTACCTTACTCATCCTGGGTGGGTCTCAGCCATCCGCCAGCAACAGGACTACCAGGAGTGGCTGGAGCGCAATTACGATAAACGCTAATAAATTAAGGAGGCAGTAATGAAAGGCATCATCCTTTCAGGTGGTAAGGGCACGCGCCTTTACCCCCTGACTATCGGGGTCAGCAAGCAGCTCCTTCCGGTATACGATAAACCCATGGTTTATTATCCGCTTTCCATGCTGATGCTGGCCGGGATTCGCGAGATCCTGGTCATCAGCTCACCAGATGCCCTGCCAGCTTTTCGCACTTTGTTGAAAGAAGGCTCCCACCTGGGGTTGAAATTTTCCTATGCTGAGCAAGCTGAACCACGCGGGTTGGCGGATGCCTTTTTAGTCGGGCGAGAGTTCATTGCCGATGAACCGGTCTGCCTGATCCTGGGAGATAACATTTTCTTTGGGCATGGGCTGCCTGCCCAGCTGCGCACCTCTGCCCAGCTCACCGGTGGCGCGCTGATCTATGCTTATCCTGTGCGAGACCCTGAGCGTTATGGTGTGGTCGAATTCGATGCCAATGGTCGTGCGCTGAGTATCGAAGAAAAACCTGCTCAACCCCGCTCTCATTATGCCGTCCCTGGCATTTACTTCTATGATTCCCAGGTTGCTCAGCTGGCTGCCAGCCTCAAACCCTCTGCCCGCGGTGAGATCGAGATCACCGACCTGAATATGATCTACCTGTTACGTGAGCAGATGCGCGTTGAAGTGCTTGGGCGCGGGGTCGCCTGGTTGGATGCCGGTACCCATGAAGCCCTTCTGCAAGCCAGTAACTTTGTCCAGACGGTCCAGGACCGCCAGGGGATGATGATTTCATGTCCGGAGGAGATAGCTTACCGCCTCGGTTTCATCGATGCAGGAATGCTCCGACAGCAGGCCAGGACAATGGACAGCAACCAGTATGGGCAGTACTTATTACAACTGCTGGAAGATAAGCTGCCCTTTCATGGATAGTAATTTCAGTCAATATATTTTCCTCCCTTATAATATTCGATACCTATGCGCATACTCCTGATTGGAAATACGGGTCAGCTCGGTTGGGAACTGGAACGCTGCCTGGCACCTTTGGGCGAGCTTAATACCTGCGATTACCCTGTAGTTGACCTGGCGGATAGTTCTAATCTCCGCCGGTTAATCCGCGATTGCCAGCCAGATGTGCTCATCAATGCTGCTGCTTATACCGCTGTTGACCGGGCAGAATCGGAGCCTGACCTGGCAGAAAAGGTTAACTCCACTGCACCTATGGTCATGGCGGAGGAATCGGTTCGGGTGGGATCAGCCTTCGTCCATTTTTCCACTGACTACGTCTTCGATGGACGGAAAGGTTCTCCTTACCTGGAAAGCGACTCACCCAATCCTCTAAACGTCTACGGGCGCACCAAGCTTGCTGGTGAGCAGGCTGTTCAGAACGTCGGAGGCGCTTATCTTATCCTGCGCACCAGCTGGGTTTACAGCCTGCGCGGCGATAGTTTTGTCACCAAGGTGCTCCATTGGGCGCGTGGCAAGCCTCCCCTGAGACTGGTGACCGACCAGGTCAGCGGACCGACCTGGGCACGCATGCTGGCGGAGGCTACCACCCAGCTCCTCACCCTGGGGCGGGAAGATTTGTATAACTGGTTCTCCGAATATCACGGTTTATACCATTTGGCTGGTTCAGGCTTCTGTAGTCGCCATGAATGGGGAGCGCTGGTAATGCAACTGGATCCACATCGTGAGCAACACACTGTCTCAGAACTGCAGCCGGCACAGACTTCGGAATTTCCAACCCCCGCCCGCCGTCCACTTTTCTCAGCGTTAAATTGTGACCACTTCACTGATACGTTTCACCTGCGGCTGCCGGATTGGCAAAGCGCCCTGAAGCTCGCCATGGAGACCCAATGACCCTGCGGGTATTGTCCATCTTCGGCACACGTCCGGAAGCTGTGAAAATGGCCCCGGTCATCCAGGCGCTGGCAGCTACTCCCGGGATTACTTCCCAGGTGTGTGTCACCGCCCAGCATCGCCAGATGCTCGACCAGGTGCTGGGGTTGTTCGATATTCGTCCCGATGTGGATCTCAACCTGATGCAGCCAGATCAAGACCTGGCATCTTTATCAGCCGGAATATTAATCCATCTAGACCCTGTGCTTGCCCGCCTCAAACCAGATTGGATCCTGGTCCAGGGTGATACGACCACTGTCATGGCTTCCTCCATCGCTGCCTTCTACCGCCATATCCATATTGGGCACGTGGAAGCCGGGCTGCGTACCCATGACAAATCACAGCCGTTTCCGGAGGAGGTCAACCGCCGCCTTGCCAGTGTATTGGCAGATTTGCACTTTGCCCCCACTGAATGGGCCCGTCAGAATCTCTTGCGTGAAAACGTCCCCCCACGGCAGGTGCTTGTAACCGGCAACCCGGTTATCGATGCCTTACAAGCTGTGGTTAAAAAAGCCCCCACATCCGCCGTGCTTGAGCTGTTCGAGCGCCTGGATATACCCTACCAACAGGATAATTCTCCAATAAACAGGACTGCGGGTGTGCGACGGTTGGTATTGGTCACCGCCCATCGTCGTGAAAACTTTGGCACACCTCTTGAACATATCTGTTCCAGCCTGAAGCAGCTCTCCGAAATCTACCAGGACTCGGTCTGTATCGTATATCCAGTACACCTCAACCCCAACGTCCAGCAACCGGTCCATCGAATATTACATGGCATTTCCAACATCGTCCTGCTCGAGCCCCTGGATTATCTTCCCATGGTGCAGCTGATGAGACATGCCAGCCTCGTTTTAACCGATTCTGGCGGTTTACAGGAGGAAGCACCTGCGTTCGGCGTACCGGTACTGGTGATGCGCCAGGTAACGGAACGTCCCGAAGGTGTCCAGGCAGGCACTGTCCGCCTGGTAGGCACTGATCCGCAAGCGATCCTGTCCCAGGCTCGCCAGCTGCTGGATAACCCGCAGGCTTATGCCCAGATGGCGCATGCAGTGAACCCTTATGGGGATGGCAAGGCCGCTTCCCGAATCGTAAGTGCCATCCTGGAGGCTGGGGGCTGACTACGATCTGCAATCCAGTACGTTCAAAAGGTCAGCCCTCAATCCCTGGTAAATGATATTGATTCGTTGCCACGCTACATCATGATCGACCTCTCCATCTGTATCGCCACCCTCAATGCTTGCGATTACCTGCGGAATTGCTTGCGATCGATCACCGAGCAATCCTCACTTAATATTGTAGATGCTGCAGATTCAGTCACTGCAGGCCATCCACCGGACCAACCTAACCTGAATGTCGAGCTGATCGTGGTCGACAACAGCTCCACCGACGGCACTATCGCCATGCTGCAGACTGAGTATCCAACAGTCAGGCTGATCCGAAACGCCATCAACCTCGGATTTGCCTGTCCGATCAACCAGGCGTTGCATGCCAGCCTGGGTAATTATATGCTGCTGCTCAACCCCGATACGATCGTCCTGCCCGGCGCGATCAACGAGCTGGTTGCTTATCTGGAATCCAACCCTGGGGTTGGTATCTGTGGTCCCAAGGTTTTGAATCGTGATGGCAGCTTGCAAAAAGCCTGCCGGCGAGGGGTTTCCCGACCCTGGGCTGCATTTAGCTATTTTTCGGGTTTATCTGCCTTGTTTCCGCATAGTATATTCTTTGGTGGTTACCTGTTGAATTATCTCCCTGAGGATGAAACCCACGAAGTGGACGGAATCTCTGGCTCCTGTATGCTCATCCGCCGCAGGGTGATCGAGGAAATTGGTTATCTGGACGAACGCTTTTTCGCCTACCAGGAGGATGCAGATTACTGTTTCCAGGCAAAGCTACGTGGGTGGAAAGTGGTCTATCTCCCTGATGCACAGATTATTCATTTTGGCGGGCAGGGAGGCTCGCGTGTCCAACCCTACCGGTCAATCTATGAATGGCACCGTTCATATTACCTATATTACCGAAAAAACCTTGCCAGGGACTATTTTTTCCTGTTTAATTGGTTCTATTATCTGCTAATGGGTCTCAAGCTGGCATTATCCTTGATCGCCAACGCATTTAGAACAAATAAATTTGCCGGACCGCGCCGGTCATGATCTACCCATTCAATTATGGATAAATGATGAAGAACTTGACGAATAATCAACTAGTGTTGATCGCCCTGGCTGCTGTGCTGTTGCTCGTGGCAGCTTTCTCGTTCTACCTGCTGCAAAACCCCAGCAATCCTCTCCCTTTTATGCCTGTGCCTGCCACCAGCACCCCCACGCCCATCGTCTTGGTCGAGACAGCCATAACCACCACGCCAACTCCCACCCGCCGTACCTCTTATACCCCGTTGGCTCTCTTTCTGACCCCGGCGCTCGGCACACCGTCAACACCACCAATTATGACTGAAATTCCGTCACCCCTTACAACTACACCTGGCCTTACACCACCCGGCACTCTCCGGGCGTCGCCGAGCGGAACGCTGCGCATTACCGGCACTCCACCTTCAGCCACGGTCGGAACCCCCAAAACCCCAACCACTTCCCCCACCGCCTCCACCTCTGCCACTGCCACCTCGACACTCTCCGCGGGTGAGGTTGCCGTGACTGGTCGGGTGATCCAGAATGGAACGCCCATGCCTAATGTAGTCATCAGGTTCGAGGATGATACTCCCCAACGCCAATCCTCCACGAACGCCGGCGGTCATTACTCCTTCGTCACCCTCGCACCGGGTTCCAATTTCCTTCTGACCTTCAAGCAATCCGATAACCTGGGCCTAACGCCTGCCGCCGAGATCACCTCCCTTGCATTGATCAAAGGCACTCTTCCCACCGCGGTGAATCCCATCGACATACCAGATCTGGAGATCAGTATTAATCAAAGTGGGATGTTGTTTGCCCTTTTATCCCCGGTAGATGGAGTTGCCTATCCAGCGGGAGCCATAAATGCATCTACTCCGCTTCCATTCAGCTGGTCGCTTTACAACCAGGGAGGTTCATATTCTTTTGAGCTCGGTCCAAATGGAGTTGACCAACCAACTTTTATCACCGGTCAGCAGGCCGCAACAAGTTACTTGTGGGACGGCACCCTGACCGATGGCACGCACATTACCGCTGGAAATTATTGGTGGCGCGTTGCAGTCACAAAATCATTGGGTAATTATGTCCTCGTGCTCTACACCCAACCGTTCGACATCACGTTCAACCCATAGTTTTTTTACCCAGCCAAAAAAGAATGAGCGGGTGATTAGGATTATCACCCGCTCATTCTTTTAACACCTGTGACCGACTGATCCACCCGACCGAGCACTGCTGAAGCTGAGATCATCCACCTTGTGGTAAAGGTTTGTTTTGAATTATAATCCCGCCATTCTTGAAAAACTCATATAGGATATTATATGTCTAAAAATGGCTGGTATGCCTGTATTATTGTTTTGATTGTAGTTTCCTGTGCCTGTGTTTTTTGCGTGATGGTGAGCCTGATAGGTATTGCCGCATATCGCTCAGTTGCCACCGACATATCACAAAAATTTCCCGCCCTTCCGGTGGATTCCGGAATACCTACCTCTACGCCTCATGTAATTCGTCCCTTATCCGAGGAAGTGGATTCCACGTCTATTTCGCCATCGGATCCGACGAACTCGTCGCCTGTTAGTGCCACCCCGGTTCCGGGTGTTACCCCGCTACCTGTGGTGGTACTCACCGATACCATTAAGACCCTGGAAAATACCTTCATTCCGATCAACGATCCCATTGATTTGGGACGCCGCTTGCTTGGGTTGAATGATCTTTCTCCCACCGAACCGCCTCCGGCTTCTTTTTTCTCCACAGGTTCTCAGCAATCCTTTTGGGTTGGTAATGGTGATGTGAATAATTTTCGTGTCGAGGCAACCTTGCAGTACGTCACCGATCATGCTTATTTCTGGATTGAAGATGGTGTGTACTATAGGATCCGTGATCTGCGGGACCTGGCAGATGCCTTCGAAAACCAAATATATCCTACCAACCGCTCGTTTTTCGGCAGTGAATGGACGCCTGGCGTAGATGGAGACCCGCATATTTATATTCTATATGCGCATGGGATCGGTGATGAGAATGCCGGTTACTTTTCCTCTGCCGATGAGTATCCGCAACAGGTGAATCGCTTCTCTAATGGACACGAGATGTTCCTCGTCAATGCTGATAACTCACCCCTCAATGACAGATATACCTTTGGCATCCTTGCGCATGAATTTCAGCATATGATCCATTGGTACCAGGACCGGGATGAATCAAGTTGGGTCAGTGAAGGTTTTTCTGAGCTGGCTGTAATGTTGAATGATTTCTATTCGGGTGGTTTTGATGCCCTTTACACCAGCCAGCCCGATTTGCAGCTAAACAACTGGCCGGATGAATCACAGGAGGATACCACTCCGCATTATGGGGCAGGTTTTTTATTCCTTTCCTATTTCTTGGATCGTTTCGGCGAATCTGGCACCAAGGCGTTGGCTGCCAACCAGGACAACGACCTGAAGAGTGTGGATTCCACCTTATACCAGATCAATGTGGTGGATCCACAAACGGGCAAACCGATTACTGCAGATAGTTTCTTTCTCGATTGGGCTGTCACCAATTACCTGATGGACCCAAAAGTTGGCGACGGTCGCTATGCATACACCAGCTACAAGGGTGCTCCCCGTGCAGAGCCCACCGAAACCATAAATTCATGCCCCATAAGTGATCTCACCCGCGAAGTGCACCAGTACGGTGTGGACTATATCCGCATCAAATGTCCTGGTAGCTACACCTTACACTTTGAAGGCTCAATCGAGACCGACCTCTTACCTCAAGACCCCCACTCGGGAAGATTTGCTTTTTGGTCTAATAAAAATGATGAGTCTGACACGACTCTTACCCAGACATTTGACCTTACCAACTATTCCGGTCCGCTTTCTTTCTCCTATTGGGCCTGGTATGACATTGAAAACGGATGGGACTATGCCTACCTTGAAGCCTCAACAGACGGTGTTAATTGGCAAATCCTCAGCACACCATCTGGCACCTCCACCGATCCGCAAGGGAACAGCTATGGCTGGGGATATACCGGTGCCAGCGGTGGAGGTTCTTCGCCGGTTTGGATCCATGAGACAGTGGACCTATCGCAGTTTGCCGGGAAAAACCTGAGCCTGCGTTTTGAATATGTTACCGATTCTAATGTGACCGGCGAGGGTTTTTTGCTCGACGACCTGTCCATCCCCGAGATTGGTTACACTACCGGTTTTGAGAAGGATGATGCCGGCTGGCAGGCAGATGGCTGGGCTCGCATTCAGAATGTGCTCCCCCAGAGTTATGGAGTGGCGCTCATTACTGAAGGCGATAATACCAGTGTTCAAAACATCACCCTTTCTCCCGATATAAGTGCCGATATCCCGTTCACAATTGGGAGTGGTGTCGATGATGTCATCCTCGTCGTGACAGGGACCACGCGCTTTACCCGTGAGCTCGCCCCTTACCGCTTTAGCATTGATAAACCATGAACCATGGGGGTAAATAAAACAGGGCTGGTTCAATAGCTTTACCAGCCCCGTACACGTACTAGGTTGTGCCTGATCGATTTTTATATTTATCTAACAGTCTGAATCTGGTATCATCCAGATTTGTTCATCTGGGCGGATTGTATCTATGATACAGCCTACTGGACGAGATCCTCCTTTTTATTCACTCTTTCGGTGTGGTGCTCTCAATGTTTCCAGTTCTCGTTCCAGCTCTGCCCTTCGTTCTTCGGCCACTGACTTGATTTCGTCCCTTAATTGGATCGACCGTTCCTGGATCTGTCCTCTTTAACTCCACACCAGAGCTTGGCGCCATAAGGATGGCGATGGTCGCACCAACCAGTCCTCCAACAATTGCACCCGTAAGGAAACTAACGATTTTATTCATGCTGACCTCCTTATCAAATTATCGCGGATACGTGGTCATATTATAATATAGGTCGGGAAACTTATAATATCTATCGGGTGGGTCACTTTTTCTCAAATTTCACTGTATAATGAATCGTCTATAATGATGATCGTCGATCGGATCATGTTATTCTAGATTTAGTAACCATTAACGCAAACATCGAAAGGAGGTAAATCTTGAAAATCGTAGTTTGTGTCAAACAAGTCCCCGATTCAGCGGCCAGGCTCGTGGCAGTGGATGGTAAAGCCAATTGGGGTGATTCTTCCATGATCATTAATCCCTGGGACGAGTACGCCGTCGAAGCTGCCCTTCAGCAAGCTGAAGCACATGCGGGCACTGTCATTGCCGTGAGCATTGGAGGAGATAACTCGCAGGAAGCCCTGAAACACGCCCTCGCTATGGGTTGTTCGGATGCCATCTTGATATCTGATGACACCCTGGCACAGCTGGATAGCCAGGCCACTTCACGGGTCCTGGCTGCTGCTGTAAACAAGATTGGCGAAGTCGACCTGGCATTCCTTGGACGTCAGGCTATTGACACTGATGCTGGTCTGACCGCTGCTCAGACCGCCCGTCTCCTGGGGTGGCCTGCATTAACTCTCGTGGTTCTCATCAAAGGTGTAGATCCAGCTGCACGTACCATCCGGGTCGAGCGCAGTGCAGAAGAAGGCCGGCTCACCGTGAGTTCCAGGCTGCCAGCAGTACTCAGCATCGTTAAGGATTTCGGCGAGCCGCGTTACCCTTCCTTTATGGGTATCCGCAAAGCTTCTCGTGCCGTTATCCCAGTTTGGTCTCTCGCCGACCTGGGACTCAGCGGTCTCAAAGCCAATATTAACTGGCCTGAGCTCATAAATCCCCCACAGCGCCAGGTCACCACTGAAATGATCACCGGCGCCTCCCCGCAGGAAATTGCCAATACTCTGGCTGATAAAATCATGGCGGAGAAGATCCTATGAACAAGATCTGGGTCTACATAGACCAATTCAAAGGGCAGGCTCTGCCAACCTCCTGGGAAGGCATTGGGGCTGCCAAAATGTTGGCAGACCAACTGGGAGGAGGTGTCACCGCCCTCATATTTGGTAAAGGCGTAGAACCCATCGCTTCCCAGGCATTCCAGTATGGTGCTGATGAAGTCCTGTTGGCGGATGATCCAACTCTGGACGATTATCGCTCCGAGCCCTATACTGCTCTGTTGGCTAAACTGGCGGGCGAAGCTTCGCCTGAAGTAATACTATTCCCCACTACTACCCGCGGGCGTGAGCTGGCTGCCATGACTGCCATCGATTTGAACACCGGCGTCTTGCCCGATGTGATCGCCCTGGAAGTAAAAGATGGCTCACTGCTCGCCACTCGTCCCATATATGCTGGGAAGCTGTTGTGCAAGGTTTCATGCCTCACTCGCCCACAGCTGGTCACCTTGCGTGGGCGTGCTTTCAACAAACTCCCGCTAGATGAATCCCGCACAGGGACTCCCTCCAGGGTTAGTCCGGTGATGACTGAAGCTGATATTCCCTCCAAGGTGGAATCCTATGCCGCGGGTGAGGCTGGTGTCAGCCTGACAGATGCATCTGTGATAATTTCAGGCGGTCGGGGTGTTTCCAATAACCCCGGTTTGACCCCACCTGCAGGTCTGGACGAAAAGCAGGCCGAAATCTGGAAAGCACAGCAGGGATTCAAGCTGATCGAAGACCTGGCTGTGGTACTACACGCTGCGGTTGGCGCCAGCCGTGCTGCTGTTGATGCCGGGTATATCCCCTACGCCCATCAGGTCGGTCAGACCGGTAAAGTGGTCTCACCCGACCTGTACATTGCCTGCGGTATCTCTGGTGCCATCCAGCACCAGGCAGGCATGCGTACCAGTAAGGTCATCATCGCCATCAATCGCGATGCCGAGGCTCCCATCTTTAAGCTGGCGCGCTATGGGGTGGTTGGTGATCTTTATGCAATCATCCCTGCCCTCACCGAGGCGTTCAGAAAGCGCCTGGGTAAATAATCGGGAAGACGATTACCACACAGTCCTCCTCCGGGATTGGGGATGACAAAACGAAGTCCGCTGCCTCCCGGATGGTATATTCGGGAGGCGGCTTACGAGAAACTATGGCAGAAAAATACCTCGACCAAAAGAATATCATCCTGGGAGTGACTGGCTCGATTGCTGCTTATAAAGCTGCCGACCTGGCCAGCAAGCTCACCCAGGCCGGTGCGCTGGTGGATGTTATCCTAACCCCGGCTGCACTCGAATTCGTCTCACCTCTCACCTTCCAATCTGTCACCGGTCGACCGGCTTTCACCGATGAAGCCCTGTGGGGTGCACAGGCTCATGTGTTGCATGTCGGGTTGGGTCATACTGCCGACCTGTTCGTCATTGCCCCTGCCACTGCCAATACTATCGCCAAATTAGCCCATGGTATCGCCGATAACCTGCTTGTCCTAACCGGGCTTTCCTTCGGTCCTGGCAGTGCTGACCATCCTCTACTGGTCGCCCCTGCCATGGATGGAGGCATGCTCAACCATGCTGCCACTCAGGAAAACCTGGAATGTTTGCGCCGCCGCGGGGCGGTCATCATCGGTCCAGACGTTGGACATCTCGCTTCTGGTCTGGAGGCACGCGGTCGCATGACCGAGCCATCTGATCTCCTCGGGCATATCCGCTACTTGCTCACACGTCATGGACCTCTCCAGGGACGCCGGGTAGTGGTCACTGCCGGAGGCACCCAGGAGGCTATCGATCCCGTCCGCTTACTCACCAACCGCTCCTCCGGGAAGCAAGGTTATGCCCTTGCCCAGGCAGCTCTCGACTCTGGAGCATTGGTCACCTTGATCTCAACTCCTGTCTCCCTCGAAGCTCCCCACGGGTCGGAGTTGATTAAGGTTACCAGTGCCAGTGAGATGGAATCTGCCGTGCTTAACACCTGCGCACAGGCAGACGTCTTGATCATGGCCGCTGCAGTCGCCGACTACCGTCCTACCTGGAAAGCTACCCAAAAAATCAAAAAAGATTCCGGGATCCCCAACCTGGAGCTGGAACCCACCGCTGATATTCTCCAGGCTGTGTGGCAGCAGCGTCAACACACCGGTCACCCCAAGTTGGTCGTTGGGTTTGCTGCTGAAACTCAGGAATTGGTCACCAACGCCCGCGCCAAGTTGAACGTCAAGCACCTGGACCTTATTGTGGCGAATAATGTCATTGATCCCCATTCAGGTTTTGAGGTCGACACCAACCAGGTAACCCTCTTGTACCCTGATGGGAAGACTGAATCTTTGCCATTACTGACCAAATCAGAAGTCGCTGATAAGGTCCTGGCGGAGGTCACCAGATTACTGCATAAATAGACCTGCCGGGGGGAATGAGCTGATTCCCCAAACTAGAGACAGAACATGAAATTACGCAATGCCATCACCGATATTCCTGGCATCCAGGTCGGGCATGCACAAAACGATGAAGCCCTGACAGGCTGTACAGTTATACTATATGAGAAGGGTGCCGTCGGAGGTGTGGATCAGCGCGGTGGCGCCCCCGGAACACGCGAGATCGATGCCCTCCATCCCATGCATCTCGTCAGCAAAGTTCATGGTATCGTCCTAGCCGGCGGCTCCGCTTTTGGTCTGGATGCAGCCACGGGTGCCATGCGCTATCTTGAGGAGCGAGGTGTCGGTTTCGATACACGCATCGCCAGGGTCCCCATCGTCCCATCTGCAATTCTATTCGACCTGGGCATCGGGAAATCTGACGTACGTCCGGATGCCGCCATGGGCTACCTCGCCTGCCAGAATGCTTCCACCGAGCCTCCTGCAGAGGGCAACGTAGGTGCAGGCACAGGTGCCACGGTAGGCAAGATCCTCGGACCGTCGCAGTGTATGAAATCTGGGATAGGGACTGCCAGCATGGAAATTGGTGCCGGGGTGATCGTCGGCGCCATCGCTGCGGTCAACGCCTTTGGAGATGTCATCGATCCTGCCAGCGGGGAGATCATCGCCGGTGCCCGTTGCATGGACGTCGGTCCAGTACATATCGGCGCTCCTGGCTATTTTGCCGACACGTTGCAGGTGATGCAGACCCTTATCGGGCGTACTGCCCTCGGCTTTGGCAGCCGTGGTAACACTGTGATTGGTGTAGTTGCCACCAATGCGAAATTGGACAAGGAAGAAATCAATAAGGTCGCCCAGATGGCTCATGACGGTCTGGCACGCACCATTCGTCCCGCTCATACCATGTTGGATGGCGACACCATCTTCAGCCTCGCCACCGGTAGGCATTCCGCAGACGTAAATATCGTGGGGGCTTACGCTGCTGAGGTATTTTCCCAGGCGATCTTGCGTGGTGTTCGGGCAGCCAAACCTGTCGCCGGGATACCGGCAATCTCAGCAGTGGATTGATTTTAAAACACAGGCGCCTCGTTTCAAGAAACAGCGAGGCGCCTCATATTTAATCCTTTAAGTACCTGTCAAACCACCGCAAGATATGGTTCAGCCGCGCCATTCTGCGATCGGTCCGCCCGGTGCGGGACAACCCGTGGAATTCATCCGGGAAGCGCACCATCTCACTGTCCACTCCCAGCTTTTTCAATGCCACAAAAACCTGCTCACTCTGTTCGATCGGGCAACGCAGGTCAAATTCATTGTGCAGCACCAGGGTGGGTGTGCGCGCATTCCCGATATACGCAATCGGTGAGTGCGCCCAGAAATTCTGCAGGTCTTCGAAAGGCGGTTTATTCGCCAGCTCCATCTGGAACGTCCAGTTGAAATCACTCGAGCCCCACATGGAGACGAAGTTGCTCACACAGCGTTGGGTGGCTGCTGCCTCGAAGCGCCGGGTATGCCCGATGATCCAAACCGTCATATAACCACCGTAGCTTCCTCCTGTCACTCCCATGCGCTTGGGGTCGATATACGGTTGTTTCTCCATATAATCTGCCCACGCCATCAAGTCGGCATAATCCACATTTCCCCAGTCCCCATAGATACCCTTGGCATGTTCCTCCCCATACCCACGCCCACCGCGTGGGTTGCTGAAGTACACCACGTAGCCGTGTGCTGCCAGGAAGTAAAACTCGTGCATGAAGAACTTACCGTATTGGGTAAGCGGTCCACCGTGGATCTCCATGATTGAGGGATATTTTTTTGACGCCTCAAAACCGGGCGGTTTAAGGATCCATCCCTGCAGGTCATTCCCATCCGGACCCTTGAACCACACTTCCTCAACCTTCCCTAAATCAATTCCGTCCAGCAGTTTATTCAACCTGGTGATTTGTCGCTCCCTGCCTGAAGTCATATCCCGAACATAAATCTGCACAGGGTCATTCATCCGCCCGTAGAAGTAAGCCAGTTTTTCTTGAGCTTTATCCAATGTGAATGAACCCACCACGCCACCTTCGCCGATCTCATCTCGTAAATCGTCTCCTTTGACCGAGATGGATGCCAGCTTGGTACTGCCGTGCAACACGGTTTGGAAATATATTCGTTTTCCATCTTTAGACCAGGTTGGTGCCATGGTCTCCGGTGATCCCACATCATTGATCGTGCTGGAATCAACGTGCAAATCGAATTTTTCAGTCAAGTTGCGAGTTGGTTTTGTGCCATCCGCTGTCACCACCCACAAGCTGGCATTCTTATACGATAACCCCTCCCCTTCGACCCCCATGTAAGCAATCCACTTCCCATCAGGTGAGAAAGAGCATAGATATTTATCTCCGATAGGCGTCTCGATCTTGCGGAATTTTCCACCTTCCCTTGGCATCACGAACAGGTCTGTTCGCTCGGGAGTAAAGTCAGGGTTCTCACTCCGGTTGGACATGAACGCAATCCATTTTCCATCTGGCGACCAGGTGGGATGCTGCTCATCATATACTGCATGATCAGTGATCTGCTTCGCTTTTCCTGTCCGGGCATCTACGGTCCAGACGTGAGTGCGCTCATGGGGCAGATAGCCATATCCGTCCAGCTTGTAAAATAATCGTTCATAATGTCTGGACACAATCCCAAGTTTCTTCTTCTGGTCGTCTTTTTCTCTCTCCAGCGCTTCAGCATCCTTTTTACGCACGGTGCACAAGATTTGCTTCCCATCCGGTGACCAGCTCATTTCGCCAATCTCTCCGCCAATCTGAGTAAGCCGGCTAGCCTCCCCGCCCGTAAATGGGATCAAGTAGATTTGAGCTGACTTTTCCTTGTCACGCCTGTCGGACAGGAAGGCGATCAATTTACCGTCCGGAGAAAAGCGTCCACTCCCATCGTGCTGATCTCCGGTGGTGAACTGGTGCGGCTCACCCTCCTCCGTTGGCGTGACCCACAGGTTGGTATATTTCTTTTCAGTTTTCCGATCCACCCTTTGGACCGTATAGACCACATTTTGTCCGTCCGGTGCGATGCGTACCTCTGCCACGCTATTGAACTCGTACAGGTCTTCGGCTGTGATAGTTCTTAATTTTCTTCCTGCCATTGTTATCTCCATGAGGGAATTTTTTATCGTTCAGCCTTTATTTTAGCACGCAACCATACTCAAATGTCCGTTTGTACATAGTAAAAAACACCCGTTCACCGCTACCCCCATATCGTTCCAAATAAATAAAATATCCCTTCAGATTAAAATATTTATAACTTTCTCTTGTAAATTCAGATTATTATGGTCTAATATGGGCTTATTTATGAAATACTGCACTTTAACAACCTCATATACGGTTCACCCCCTCGATAAATTCCGACGATCGTTTCTATTCCCCATCACTGCGAACTAGTTATATGAGGAACAGTGGATATTAATAAATCGGTATTGCTATTTGAAATTATTAAGAGTTAATTTCTATTTTTATCCGTGTTTAACTTTTTTTATCTGTGTTTATCTGTGGCTTGACTGAAAAAACAGCACTTTAACAACTGAACATATACAAGACGAACCTATTTCAACACTACTGACGCAAGGCGTGATTAATTGAGCAAGCTAAAACAGAAAAACAAGAGATTTCCAGGACTTCTATATTGCCATTCTTGTTTCAGATCGCCATATGCTTCGTAAATTCACCATGGCTGCCGAACTCACCACCATACACGTCACTCGAAACAAACCCCTCACGGGAAGCTTGCCTCTCGGGAAAGGATGCTTGACTGCCCGAACAATGGCTTCAATAGCTGCTCGCGGGTTTTTGCCTGTCTGGTAAAAAGCTTCAGACCTTTGGCGGCGTCTGGCCCAATGGACTTCTTTCTGGGTAAAACTGAGCTTGAAGGCTGGATCTCGCTTGTGCGAGGTAGCCCGGCAGCGATTCTGTAAGGCGAAGGGGCAGGTTTGGCAAATGGATGGATCGAAGCGAGCAATGTAGCCGGTGGTGCGAGCGGGTTCAACTGCGATTTCCTGGCCATTGGGACAGGTAATCGTGACAGGCTTTCCCTTTTCAGTGGTGATGAAGCTGAACTGTGAGAGACTCAGTTTATCCGCAGCTGGTGCTCTACCACGAATACCGGTTTGAATTAGCTCCACTTTTTGATCCACCAGCTTTTCATCAACTGACGGACTGCCATATCCGCCATCAGCATACAAGGTTTCAATCTTTGTCCGTTCTTTTAAGTCAGGGACTGCCTGCTCTAACAAATCCGCATCGTCTACGTTATTGGGCGCCACCTGCACGTTGGTGATTAGCTGGATTTTATTTTCAGGATTGCAGGTCTGGCTGAGGTTGGCAGCATAGCCTTTGAATTCTGCTGGTCCCTTGCGACGGAAAGTAGCTTCTTGATCATCTAGGGATTGCAAGCATCCCGCTCCAATTTGTTCATTGGGCTTGACGTGGACCTGCTCGTCCATCAGCATGAAATTCTCACGGAATAGCCGCTCAAGGGTCTGATAAGTTGGTGTTCCGCCGTATACATTTTTGAACTCCTGTAACATGCGCTGGATCACTTCACCTACTTGCTGGGTTTGAGCCGCAGTGGCTTGCTTGCCCTTCACCCGGTAAACGAACTGACCAGCACTGTTTTGCACATATGGCGCTAACCATTCCTGGTAGGCCTGCTGCTCTTCTTCACTCAACAGGCGGTGCATACGCTGGATGCCTTCCACCAATAACTGTAAGCGGCTCATCGCCATGATGTTGCTGGCAATTTGGGTGCTGTCCATGCGTTGGATGCTGGTTTTGACCTTCAATGCCACCACCTGTTGATCGGTGATGTCTTCAAAAGCCTGCGCCACCAGGTTTTTCCCACATGCCTGATTATACTGGCTCAATCGCCTCCGAAAGTTGTACAAGGTTCGCAGCTCAAATCCACCTTCTCTGAGACTGTGATAGCCTAAAGCATATCGCACTTGCAAATCGAAGTTGAAATGATCGTACATTTCTTCATCGCTCCAGCCGAAACCCGCTTTCAACGTCTCCAAGCCCAGCAAAACGTTCACCGGAATATTCGGCCGGGAAACGATATCTGAGTAAAGCACTGCAAAGCTGTCTTCTTTGATCCGACTAAAGAAATCACGGTAAAACACCCCCGCCCAAGAAGTCTCCAGTCGCTGTTGTTGTTCTTCGGGCAGCTCGCTCACATTGCTGATTAACAGGGGTTGTAGGTGTTCCTGGTTTCGTCTGTACATGTTTTTGTCCATCGGTAGAGTTTTACCAATTATATTAAACTTTTACCAATCACGCGACCCTTTTTTCAGGGGAGCCATCTGTGTCAAATTTTATTTTATCAGCGTTATTCTGCGGTAAATTTTTTTCATGACCTATATAAATCCGTAGCTTATTAAGGAGGAATTCTATGGCTGTAATAACTGCACCCACCCAAGAAACCATTGACCAGTTCGTCGGTAATGCCCATGGTAACCTCGCCGTAGTCAAGGAGCTGCTCGAAAAATACCCGGCGATGGTCAGCTCCGATGCCAGCTGGACTGAAACCGCTATCCAGGCTGCTGCCCAGATGGGTCAGGTGGAGATCGTCAATTACTTGATCGATCATGGTGCCGATTACGATATCTGTACCGCTGCCATGCTCGGGAATTTGGATTGTATGGATGATTTTCTAAAATTGGATCCCAATCTGATCAACGCCCGCGGTGCCCACGGCATCCCCCTGTTATATTTCCCCGTCATCCGTGCCAGGGTTGAGGTGGCGGAATTTCTTTTCCAGCATGGCGCTGACCCTAATGCTGCCTCCCCAGGTGGGATTACCCCACTTCATGGCGCGGTAATGTTCGACCAGCCTAAAATGGCTGAGTGGTTGCTTGCCCACGGGGTCATCCCTAATCCTATCTATGATGGTAAAACACCTTTGGCCATGGCAGTGGAAAAAAAGCAGGTTGAATTGATTGAGGTATTACGTTCGCATGGTGGGAAAGAATAGATCAGGCACTGATTCCGGAAACAGTATAATCCAGCAGCTCGCTGTATGCCGGGCGTAACACAATCTTGTGCGGGTAGCGTACTATCGCCGCGGCTTCCGGGAGCAGTGTCTTACCACCCCTAACCGTCACTTGCCCATCATTAAGGATGTCTCGGTAAGTCCCATCCGGCAAGCTGACCATGATGAAGCCTGATTTCCCACTTGTGTTGAAAATCCCATACAAGTTCTTTTCCTGATATTCCCACACCGCCTGGATGGCTGGATCAGCCTGGATAACAACAAACTTACCTTCAACTTGAGCCGGGTCCTTTTTAAGTTTCGTCAGCCTGGTGATAAATGGTTGCAGTGAATAATCACCCCAGTCCACCTTGTCGATATCGAAAAGTGATGGAGTGTGCTTGGTACCCGATTCCTGCCCACCGTAGATGAGGAAGGGACCCTTATTAAAAGCCTCAAATGCTGTCCATGCCATGGCTTGCGTGCGGCTAGGAGCCAGCCGCATTATACGCACCTGATCGTGGTTTTCCACACAACGCAATTTAATGTAAGTCTCCGGATAGGTACAGTCCTGGTAGCGTAACATCTCGATATATCGCCGCACTGGCACTTTACCTTGTACTGCCAGCTGCCAGATCGGCCAGATATCGTAATCATAAGTGAAATCGAATGCGCTATATAGCTCACCATCTGAGAGCCCGGTCAGCCCATTCGTCCTCCTCGAGCCCACAAAGCTGGCATGCACCGACTCAGCCAACCAGATTATCCCTTTTTTTACTTTTGCGATTTCTTCTCGCCCTTGCCGCCAAAATTCTTGCGGCACCAGCGATGCCACATCACACCTGAAACCATCCACCCCCAACTCCACCCATCCCCGCAAAGTTTCGATCAAGTATTCGCTCAGCTCCGCGTCTGGATATTTCAAATCGATAACATCACTCCACTCAGGTACAGTGGTCACCAGGTTCCCATTCTCATCCCGGTGGAAATATTCTGGGTGCTCTTCCGCGAGCACCGAATCATGTGCAGTGTGGTTGTATACCACGTCGATCATCACCTGCATACCGTGTTCATGCACCAGTTTAACCAACCGTTTAAAATCATCTTTAGAACCGTATTCCGGGTTTACCTCCCGGTAATCTCTGATCGAATATGGGGATCCCAGGCTTCCCTTTTTACGCTCCATTCCTATAGGGTGTATCGGCATGAACCACAATATATCCACACCCAACGTACGCAGGCGTGGTAAATCCTTCTCCACGTCCGAAAATGTGCCATTTACTCCATGGTTGCGCACGTATATTTCATAAATCACGAGGTTGCGGTAGCTGGAGGGTGTGTCAGTTGCCATCGGTTTATTCTCTGAGCATGATCAGGGTTGTCGGACAGACCTTATTGTAATCGATATCCCAGGGTCGGTCATCTAGTAAGGGGTGAACATTATTATGTATTTCAGCCTACATTATTCCTATGATTAATGGCGTATCTAATTTAAACCTGGCACATCTAAACGAATAAGTGGGTAGTGGGTGAGCGACCTTAGCCACATCCTGTTTATAGTATGATTAAAAAGGCAAAAACTACTTGACGTAGAACATGCGTTCTGGTATAGTATAATACATAAGAAGGATGGGAAATATGACTCCATCAGCCGTTCATTCTGCTCAACGCTATGTCTCTCCACCAAAACGGGATGAGTTCAATCACCAGGTATGGGCTCTAGTCAGACAGATACCTGCTGGCAAGGTTTCCACTTATGGGCGCATTGCTGACCTTCTAACCCCACCTCCTGGAATGGACCCCAAGTCATACCTGTCTTTTGGGGCGCGTTGGGTCGGAGGTGCCATGGCAGATTGCCCACAGGACGTGCCTTGGCAACGAGTGATCAACTCTCAAGGAAAAGTCAGCCTCCGTCCCGGTGGAGGTGGCGCCCACCAGCGTGAGCTGCTCGAATCTGAAGGCGTGGTTTTTGATGACCACGATCGGGTCGACTTAAAAATATATACGTGGGAAGGTCCATCCAAAAAGGATTGATTGATCATCCAGATATTTGATTTTCTAGATGGGTGATTTATTCCACTTAGTTCAATTTCCTCGCTTGGGAGTAGCCTCCCACACCTGGAATCGGAAGTTATATTATGGTGACAAATTATCCAATAAATCCTCGTGTTCGTGCAATTGGCAAGGCGCGTCTCGATTTTGCCGGGCGTGCTCAAAACCAGAGTGATTGGGAAAAACAATGGATCTCTCCTCCCTATTCATTTCCATTTGCCTGGGGTGAATCCTGGAAGCAGTGTGTGGAATACCGGGTAGATGATTTTCCAGCTGAAGTGGGTTTCTTCATTGACATACTCGGTTTCTCGGTCAATGCCCTGGACCCTTCATACGCCATGTTCACATCTCCTCAAGCAGAATTTTTTATCTCTATTATTCCCACCCTGTCGAATGAACAGTCCACACCGCCAGACGCCATCCGTCTTCAATTTATGGTAAAGGATATTGCCCGTAGCACACAAGCTCTGCAGCAGCGGGGTATTTCTTTTGACCACACACCTCAACCACTGCACCCAGGTTCAACTTTGAAAATTAGCTCTTTCCGCACCCCTCACGGCATCTCTATCGAACTGTGGGGAAGGGATGAGATCATCCAAACCGCAAAACCGGCCTTCTTCCCTATCAATAATGCCATGAAACCAATGAATGCTGATGATCCTGAAAGTGAGGATGGTGAAGAACTGGATGAAGATAACGAAATTGGAGAAGAAGACGGTATTGCCGGGGATGAACACGGTGATGAAGACGACGGGGATTTCGGGCTCACCGAAGAGGACGATGAAAATGATGGTGAGGAAGATCTTGGCAGCGGTGAGGAATTAAACGAAGAAGATGATATCCCAGGGCCTGAAAAAGAAGAGGATGATGATTCAGACGCAGATGAATACGATGAAGATGAATTTGAATCCGATTGGGATGAAGATGATGACGAAGACGAGGACGACTTTGGAGATGATCAGGATCTCAAAGCCTTAGAAACTACCACTATGCCTGAAATTACATCGTTATCTCACACCCTTCATCGGGAGGCCAAACCTGCTCCACCAATTAATAGTTTTACGGATCGAGCCGAAAAAGGTCCGGAATACAGCGAATTAGACATCACCTGAAAGCGAATTGAATCGATTTATTTTTTTTTATGGAACAAATAAGATGTTAGCTATATACCCTCTCACCCCAGAACGCTGGTCAGATTTTGAAAAATTATTCGGCCCACGTGGAGCCTGCGGAGGCTGCTGGTGCATGTATTGGCGGTTATCCCGTACCCAATATGAACAGCAGCATGGAGAACTTAACCGCCGTAATATCAAAGCTTTGGTGGATTCTGATAATATTCCTGGCATTTTGGCATATTCAGACGGTGAGCCTGTTGGATGGTGTTCCATTGCTCCACGTGATGAGTATCCAACCCTGGCACGCTCACGCATCCTCAAGCCAATAGACGATCAACCCGTCTGGTCAGTGGTATGCTTTTTTACTGCCCGTAACCATCGGCGGAAGGGCTTAACCGTAATGCTCTTACAGGCAGCCATCGAATATGCCAGGGTGAACGGTGCTCGCATTGTTGAAGGGTATCCAGTCGAGCCAAAAGTCGGTAAAGCCCCGGATGTCTTCGTTTACACCGGGTTATATTCAGCGTTCAAGCAAGCCGGTTTCACCGAGGTTCTCAGGCGGTCCGAGACCCGCCCAATCATGAGATATAATATTTAATCATTGAACGAAAGAGGGGTGAATATGATTATCGTCCATCCAACCAGCCTATCAGATACACTTGATTCTGCCGCGGAGGTATTCTTCTTTCGTCGCTCCATCATTCCTTCCCTTCGTGATGAACTTGCTTCATTGATTATCAGCCGGCAGATAATAACGGGGTCAAATTCTGGAGAATTTATCCCATTTGCATCTGAATCTCGCAACCAAATCAGGCTTTTCACTGGGGAAACTCTCCATACTGAATTTGCCTGCCGCCACCTGCAGCTCATCGAGGCTACCAGGGTGCTTTCCCTGCTTGCTCTGGATAATCCGGCTGTTACCCGGTCCATCTCGCTTTCCATCCAGCGTATGAATACGATGTGTTATAGTCAATTTTGCTCCAAGGGGGAGTGTCGATCACTCACAGTAGCATACATGCGCTTTTTAGCTTCACTTAATACGAGCGAAGCTTCTGGGCATTTGAGCCAATTACTGGCTCAGCTGGAAGGCTATCGCGACGGGAAGGGAAAATGGCATGGCTTCCCCTACTTTTACACCATCCTGATGCTTTCCGAGACGGATGATCCAAAATCCGCGGATGAGCTACAATACACGGCTCCGGTACTTGAGAGACTGTCTGGCCAAAAATCAGCGGGCGATCGCTATGCAATCCGCTGCCAATCCACCATCCACAACTTAGTCGCTAGGAGTGAACCTAATGCCCACCCGCTGTTTTTGGGCCAATACGGATGACCCACTATATCAGGCTTATCACGACCAGGAATGGGGGGTTCCAGTCCACGACGACCGCTTGCTGTTCGAATTTATTGTTTTGGAAGGCGCGCAAGCAGGTCTGAGCTGGTATACCATATTAAAAAAGCGGTCAAATTATCAATTAGCATTTGATGGTTTTGACCCTCAGAAAATTGCCGTCTACGATGAGCTTAAGGTGTCAGAGTTGCTGGAAAATCCAGGCATCATCCGTAACCGTCTCAAGATAAACGCCGCCATCCACAATGCCCAGGCTTACTTAAAAATCCAGCAAGAGTTCGGTAGCTTTGATGCGTATATGTGGCGCTTCGTAGGTGGCAAACCCATCGTCAACTCTTGGACCTCGGATCATGAGATCCCTGCAGAGACGGAAATTTCCCGCCAGATGAGTAAAGACCTGATCCAACGCGGTTTTCATTTTGTCGGACCTACCATATGTTATGCTCACATGCAAGCGGTGGGTATGGTGAATGACCATACCACCGATTGTTTTCGTTATCAGGAAATTCTTGCACTGACAGATTAGAATTCCCGTTGTACCATCCAGTCTATACCGCAGGAAAATTCACCAGTTTATGGAAAGTGGTACAATAATTAGCCTTTATGGGCATCGGGAAACAAGATATATTCGTTTTCCTGAAGTGTATTGACCACCTAACCAGGGGTGGAGAATATAATATATAGTTATCAAATTTCTAAAATCATCGCGTAAGTATGACCATAGACCTGAATCAGCTCTTCATCCGTTCATTCTCGCCAAACCAGGACATCCCTCGGTTATTAGACCTTTACAATGCCGTTGAAGCAGTTGATCAGATTGGGAATGTGATCAGCGAACAAGCTCTCCGGGATCAATTGGGTTCACCTGGGCATGACCCCCTCCGAGACCGGTGGGTTGTGGAGTCCCCTGACGAACCATCAAAATTGATCGGCTCTGCATTGGTAAAAGTGATTCCAGAAACGCATCTGACTGAGGGTAATATCGCAGTCCATCCTGGTTGGCGTCACCAAGGAGTCGGTTCCGCCTTGTTAATCAGGGTAATGGACCATGCTCGTGTGCTGGATTCTACCGCCTTGCTAATCTATGCTAGCGCAGGCCATCCTGATGCAGCTGGTTTCCTACAAAAACGGGGTTTCATTGCCCAAGGCGCCTATACTGAGCTGCGCCTTACGGAGGGCATCCGTTTGCCCCCGGTCATTTGGCCCTTTGGTTACACCATGCGACCCTATGGTGAGATCGGCGATGTATCTCTCCTTACCGAGGTGTTAAATCTTGCTTATATACCCCTTTGGGGGCATCACGCAATCAGCCAGGAAGAAATAACCTCATGGCTGACGGAGCTCAACCCGGATGGGATCTTCCTTGTATTTTCCGAAAAAGGTCGGGGAGTGGGAATCAGTCGGGTGGACCACTCTCCAGAACGGAGTTTGAAAAATGGGCTGCCCACAGGTTATATCGACGCCCCAGGAATCGTCCCCCAGCACCGCCGGCTTGACCTATACCGTGCCCTCGTGCTAACTGGTATCGCCTGGCTGCATCAACAAGGTCAGGCTTTAGTCGAGATGGAATCGTGGGGCGATAAACTGGAGGTCTTAAAAATGTATCGTGAGCTGGGGTTTAAGGATCTGCGCCAGCTGGTTTGTTATCAATTCGATTTAACCAAGGCTGATCAGGCTGGCTGATCGGGTTCTCCATAATAAACGAGAGCCGGGTACGCCACTACCGGCTCTCTTTAAAGGAGGAGAAGAAGAGAAATCGCCCTACAGCTAACATCATAGCAGATACTGAGAGTTCGTACTTGACGGGTAACCTACGATTACCCTACGAATTACCAACAATATTGAGAAATGAGTAAAAAGATTCTATGGATTTTGCAATTCACACCGAAAACCTGGGACGTACTTATAAAATCCGCGGTGGTAAGAAAGAAGAACCCCATTCGCTGGTAGCTCTCACCGATGTAAATCTCGACATCTACCCTGGTGAGCTGTTCGGCTTGCTCGGACCCAATGGAGCCGGCAAGACCACCTTGATCAAGATTCTCACCACCTTACTCGCCCCCACGACTGGTCATGCCTCGGTGGCTGGTTATGATGTGGCTGCCGAGCCTGATAAAGTCCGCCCACGCATCAATATGGTTTCAGGTGGTGAAACCTCCGGCTATGGCTTGCTCACCGTTCGTGAGAATTTGTGGATGTTCTCGCAGTTTTATGGACTATCCTCCGATGTTGCCAACGCCAACATCAAGCGATTACTTGATATTGTTGGTCTATCAGATCGTGCCAATGCCAAGTCTTCTGATTTATCCACCGGTTTACGCCAGAAGATGAATATCGTTCGTGGCTTTATGACCGATCCGGATGTGCTCTTCCTTGATGAGCCCACCCTTGGTCTGGATGTGGGTGCCTCTCGCGAAGTGCGCCAGTTCATCCGCTCATGGGTGGATAATAACCCTACCCGCACGCTGATGCTCACCACCCACTACATGGTTGAGGCAGATGAGCTGTGTGACCGGGTCGCCATCATAAATCTGGGACGAGTGTTGGCATGCGATACTCCCGCCAACCTCAAACACCAGCTGCAGCAGGAAGCCATCTTTCATCTGGAAGTCAGTCCATTTAATGGCAGCCTGAATGTTTCTCAGTTCGAAACGCTTCCCGGGGTTTGCAATGCCATTCACCACCCTCAGGAAGGGTTTGATGCACTGGATTTGATCCTTGAAGAAGAGCAAGCCCTGGCAGGCGTGATTAATACTTTAAATTCGGCCAATATCCGCCTGTTAAACTTAAAAAAGAACGAACCCTCGTTAGAGGATGTCTTCGTCAAGCTCGTCGGGCAGAGTATGGAAGAAGTTGAGCAGAAGGAAGTATCAGATGAGTGATGACTCTTCTACGGCTCCCCTGACTCTTGCGCATCAGAATGGTTTACAGCCTACTGGTGAGGAACGCTTACATAAGAACACCGGATGGAGGCTTTATTTGCAGTGTGTGTTTGCCCGGGCTTATCCGCGCCTGATCGGCCAGCAACGGGAAAAATCCTGGCTGTTTTTCGACATCCTGATGCCTCTTCTATCCGTATTTGCCTATGTGTTTGTCTACCGCGCCATCCAGGCACCCGAAGACTATATTGGTTTCGTCGTCGTCGGTGGAGCGATGATCGCATTTTGGATGAACGTGTTGTGGAGCATGTCCAGCCAGCTGTATTGGGAGAAGGAGCAGGGCAACCTGGCGCTGTATATCATCAGCCCATCTTCCATGATGGCGATCCTGTTGGGAATGGCGTTGGGTGGTTTACTGGCTACAACACTTCGTGCACTGGTGATTATCGTGGTCGGGAGTCTGTTATTTCAAGTTGATTATGCTGTCTCTAGCTTCGCGCAACTTTTTGCCGTCTTTTTCCTGACCATGGTTGCCCTGTATGGTCTTGGGATGATGGCTGCCTCGCTCTATCTACTGCTCAGCCGTGAAGCCTGGCATATCTCCAACCTGGCCCAGGAGCCGGTTTACCTGTTCTCGGGCTTCTACTTTCCAATCCGCAATTTTGGTTTCTGGATTTCTGCTGCTGCTTCATTTATTCCCCTCACCCTGGGTATGGATGCGATGCGCCAGCTTGTCTTCGCTACCGGACCTTCCTTGGGATTCTTATCCGTGCAAGTTGAGATCATCATCTTATTGGTGCTGAGTGTCGTTTTTCTCTTCGCCGCCAAATTGATGCTCGCCCACATGGAAAAGCTGGCTATCCGTGAAGGACGCCTTACCGAAAACCGTCGCTAAATAGCCTCGAGGCTTTATATGGAATCAACTGAGCTCCAAACAACACCCAAAAAAATGCTCACCTACACACGTTCATTTCGTATCGCTGCCTGGCTGGGTTGGCAGATTGAATCCAATTGGACCGACCCTTTCCTGTTCGCGATTTATTCCATCATCAAGCCCCTGGCGGGAGCTGCCATCCTGGTGGTGATGTACAGCGTCATCACCAGCGGTGATTTTTCTAACCCTATCTTTACCTATATCTATCTTGGAAACGCATTTTATATCTATGTGGGTTCTGTAATGACCGGGATATCCTGGGCAGTGATCGATGATCGCGAGCACTATAAGACGCTTAAATTTATGTACATTGCGCCGATTAACATCCCAGCCTACCTCATAGGGCGGGGCGTCGCCAAATTCCTGGTAGGCTCGATTTCGGTCTTTATCACCATCATCTTCGGCGTGCTCTTCCTCCACGTAAACATCGTCGTCGCTGCCATAAATTGGCCACTATTCGTGGGATCACTCGGTATTGGCATTGTCATGCTTGCCATGATGGGCCTGATCCTCGCCGGGATCAGCTTGATGATCGTGAACCATGTCTGGTTCATCGGAGATGCTGTTGCCGGGGCACTTTTCCTGTTCAGCGGTGCCATCTTTCCGTTGGAAGTCCTGCCTGTCTGGATCCGCTGGGTTGGCTACTTGAATCCCGTCACTTATTGGCTGGAAATTCTCCGGCGTGCCCTGGTTGGTGAGGTTGCCGCTGCTTTTCCGACATTCGAGAATTTAAGCAATCAGCAGATCGTCGCTATCCTGATTGGATTAACCATTGTCTTTGGAGTTGTCGGCTATTACCTCTTTCGCTATTGTGAGCATATTGCTCGAGAAAGAGGTCTACTCGATATGGTAACAAATTATTAATTTGACAAGTTGGCAACATATTTATCCATGAAAAACTCTGTATTGAAGCATTCTTCATCAATTTCTCAGGTCAAGCCCACAGTTTATATCGGTATGCTCTCGTCCAGTCCGATTGGTCCCCTATGGGTTGCAGTATCGGCACATGGTCTGGTGGCAGTCGAATGGAGCATGTCTCAGCCTGACTTCTCACAACTGGTCGAGATGCGTTTCCGTACCGCTGTTGCTTACGACGAATCCCGCACCGCAGAGCCCCTCCGCCAGCTCGCAGAATATCTGGCGGGTAAAAGACGTCAATTTGACCTGCCATTGGATTTATCATCCCTAACTAAATTTCAGCAGCAGGTGCTCAATCGCACCTATGAGATCCCATACGGCCACACTTCAACTTATAAAGACATCGCTTTCCAGGTCGGAAAAATGAATGCTGCCCGTGCTGTGGGTCGTGTCGAAGCTACCAATCCTATCCCCCTGGTCATACCTTGCCATCGTGTCCTGGGTACAGATGGTTCATTGCACGGATATGGTGGTCCTGGTGGGATCAAGCTAAAAGCTTGGCTCTTGAACCTCGAGCAACAAGCTGCCTAATCACCGAGGGCAGAAAGTGGATGATGGACTCTAAGCTAATCGTACCTGATTAAAAGGAAAACCTGCGGGCATGATGCTCGCAGGCGGTTTATCCTCTAATTCCTATTCTTTAAACCCATATTTTTCAATAATTGCCTGGATAATCTGCCTATCCTCATCACTGACATTCGCAAATTGGTACCCCACATCAAAAAACTCCGGGTTGATGTCGGGTCCACACCATCTGGTGCTGGCGGTGAAAACCAGCTCATTTTTTTGGACGAAGTTTTCAGGTAATTTAATATGCAGTTCCATGGTGTTGTTCGCATCGACTCGGTTCTCGCTCAAAACCATGGCTCCTTCAAGGGTGATGTTCAATAATGTGCCAATGATCGTCCCGCTCTTCGAATCATAGACATTGGCAAACAAGAGCAGGTCTTTTCGTGGGTATTTTCGTCTCTCTTGCATCGTCCTCTCCTCACCGATTCTAAACACCTGATAAGCTACAAGGATACTGGAAAACCTTGCAATATGCAAGCCTAAAACATGACTTTCGGACAAATCATCGGACAAGTCTACAAAAATTCTTGTCATTGCGGAATCCCATTGTTTTTATGGGAAAGCGCAAGTGTTTTTCTTACGCTGTGGCAATCTGCACTCGATGGTTTTAAAAGGACTGGACCCTAAAAAATACCCCAAAAAAACCGCTGTCCGATCTTTCGTCTGAACCTAAATAAAACTGATTAATCCAAAAACACATCTATCCTGACCTGCTGTCTTGGATTAAAAGTTCCATGGAATGGTAAAATCATCCTGTTCATTCTCTAAGATACTCTCATGAGTTAGGAGATACTTTATGTCTACCCCTGTGATCATCGATGCTATCCGAACTCCCATCGGTGCGTTGGGTGGTGCTCTTGCACTGGTCCGTCCTGATGACCTTGCCGCTCATGTGCTAAAAGCCATCATCACGCGCAATAAGTTAGATCCCGCCCTGGTTGAGGAAGTATATCTTGGTTGCGCCAACCAGGCTGGTGAAGACAATCGCAACGTCGCCCGAATGGCAACACTGCTGGCAGGTTTTCCGGTCGAAGTCGCTGCCGTCACCTTAAACCGCTTGTGCGCATCCGGGTTGAATGCCATCAACCAGGCGGCCCGGGCGATTCGCGCTGGAGAAGGGGATGTTTTCATTGCCGGGGGAGTAGAAAGTATGTCACGCGCACCCTATTCATTCCCAAAAGCTGAACAGCCCTTCTCGTTTGGAAATCTAACTGCCTGGGACACCGCTTTGGGATGGCGCTACCCGAATCCCAGGATGCAGGAACTCTACGGTACCGATTCAATGGGTGAAACGGCTGAGAATATCGCTCAAATGATGCCGGAAATCACCCGTCAGCAGCAGGATGCCTTTGCCCTGGCGAGTCATCAACATGCCATTGCTGCGATCGATTCAGGAAAATTTGCCGAGGAAATCGTCCCTGTCAGCGTTCCTCAAAAGAAAGGCGATCCGGTCATTGTTTCCACCGATGAACGCCCACGCCGCGATACCACCCTCGAGTCCCTTTCCCGCTTACGGCCTGCTTTTCGCAAGGATGGCACCGTGACCGCGGGCAATTCGTCCGGATTGAACGATGGGGCTGCTGCGGTGCTCTTGATGAGTGAAGAAAAAGCGGCAGAGCTTGGTCTCAAGCCTTTGGCTCGCGTTGTTTCTTCGGCAGCAGCAGGTGTACCTCCCCGCGTCATGGGACTGGGACCAGTCGGTGCGGTACGTAAAGCGCTCGAACGGGCAGGAATAAGCTTATCCGATATCCGCCTGGTTGAGCTCAATGAAGCATTTGCCGTCCAATCCCTCGCAGTGATCAAGGAGCTTGGGCTGCCTGCTGATCTCACCAATGTCAACGGCGGAGCAGTCGCGTTGGGTCATCCTTTGGGTTGTTCAGGCGCCCGCATCTTTACCACCCTGCTTCATGAAATGCGCCGCAGGGCTGCTGCTGAACGCGCTCCATACTATGGTCTCGCCGCCCTTTGTGTCGGCGTCGGTCAGGGTGAAGCTACCATTATCGAATGGATCGGTTATTAACAAGGGATAAGTTCAAGAGTATTGTTTATAAAATAACCCACTGCTGGTGTTCTGAAAAGTATTAAAATTTATCCTATTTTTCCAGATATCAAAAATGCCACAGCGAATGCTTACTCTCGCTGTGGCATCTGGCTTTACTGTTGCCGTTTTGATTATGGTGTCGCTGAGGGGGGAAGAGCCGTATTCGTCGGGATGACCACCGTTGGATAGACCGTGCCTACTGTAGCGGATGGTACCGGTGTGGCAATATTGACCGGTATTTTCAAGATCAGGCCTGCAAAGATGTCATTTGCATTCGCCAGCTTGTTTTCCTTTACAATCTCAGCGACAGTGCTGTTGAACCGGATTGCTATGACACCCAGTGTGTCTCCAGATAGAACGGTATAGGAGATCAGTGTTCCCGGAGGTACCAGGGTTGACACAGCCGTCGGTGTAGGCAGCTGCATGTTGGGTGGCGGAACCAGGATCTTCTGGCCAACGTATATGACCAGTATCGTTGGGTCAATCGATGGGTTGAGCGCTAGTAAGGTAGGTATATCCGTACCAAAACGCGTCGCTATCGCACCCAGGGTATCTCCCTGTTGGACGGAATATTCAAATGGACCTGATGGTGTAGGCGTAATGGTTGGCGTTGCAGTTTCAGTAGGCAATGATGTTGGAGTAATAGTGGGTGTATTGGTAGCGGGTAAGGGCGTGGCGGTATTGGTCGCAGTCGGTGTGAACGTTACGGTTGGCGTCGGTGTTGCTCCTTTAAATGGAGAATTATCCCCTAACAACCAGAAGATCAGCGCTGCTGCTCCTGCAATTAGAAGTATTGCAGCCCCTACCATCACGGCTACCGGAGTGCTTTGCCGCATTTGCTGGCGCTTGCGGTGTGCTTCGATTACCTTTTGGGGTGATTCTTTTTCGCTCATTTGATTCTCCTCGCGAACGAAGGATCCAAGGTTTCCTGATCCAGTATCATCAAAGATAATAGACGTAAATTCGTAGATGATAGTTCCAAACAATTCTACTCGATTTTATACCAGTTGTGGCACATTCGCTTCATTCCTCCTATTATCATAATGATAATGTAAAATCATAGAACTGGACCTTGGGAGGTTCCCATGCACATCGTGATTTTTGGAGCAGGTGGAGTAGGAGGGTATTTCGGGGGTCGACTGGCGCAAGCCGGTGAATATGTCACCTTCATTGCTCGTGGGGAACATTTGCAAGCCATGCTCGCCAATGGGCTTTATGTTGAAAGTATCAATGGAAATTTTTCGGTCCAACCCGTTAATGCTACGGATGACACAACCACGGTTTTAGATGTGGATGTCGTCCTGGTTTGCGTAAAGGCGTGGCAAACAGCTAATTCTGCCAAGGCGATTTCCCCCATGCTTAATCGCGACACTTTTGTCATCCCATTGGAGAATGGACTTGATGCTCCATCTCAGCTGGCAGAAATCCTCGGCAGAGAGCACGTCCTGGGTGGGGTATGTGGCATCTTTAGTCACCTGGCCTCACCTGGTCAAATTAAGCATACCGGGGCTAAGCCATGGGTCTCCTTTGGAGAGCTGAATAATCGCCCCAGTCCGCGGGCGCAAAAGCTTCTACATGTTTTTAAACACGCCGGGGTAGACGCAGAAATTCCCGCTGATATTAACCTTGCCATTTGGAAAAAATTTCTCTTTGTGTCCGCGTTAAGCGGTATCGGTGCCGTCACCCGCGTGCCTGTGGGAGCATTTCGTACGTTGGTTGGCACTCGGAAGATGCTTGAAGACGCGCTCAACGAGTGTTACTCGCTGGGAATCGCCCAAGGCATTCAGCTCCCACCGGATAGCATTACCAACATCCTGGCGGCGATTGATAAATACCCCCCGACTGAAATTCCCTCCTTACAACGTGATATCCTGGCTGGACGTCCATCTGAACTGGAAGCACAGATTGGTGCTGTTGTGCGTCTGGGTAAGATGCTGGATATCCCCACTCCGGTTTATTCATTTATTTATCACAGCTTGCTGCCGCAGGAATTGCTTGCCCGAGGAGAATCGGAATTATAGGCTTATCCTGGGAACCTAACCAGGGTACATCCATACGCCGGTGTGGATGTTACTGTAGGAATCTCGCCATGCCTTAACGCTGCGATAGCTGCAGGGACGTATACCTGGGTTGCAGTCCGGTTCCTGAAAGTAATGTCATCCCATGCTCCCTGGTAGCGAAGGATCCCTTTCCCATCCAGGATAAAAAAATGCGGTGTCGTTAGTGCTCCGAACAGGTCCGCCACGTTATGCTCAAGATCAATCAGCACTGTGGGTACTTTCCTTTCGGCTACTGTTTTCTCGATCAAACCCAGACTCTCGTTTTGGTTAGAGGCAATCCAAAAAACCTTCACCCTATCCTTCCATATGTCCACATAGGTAATTAATTCTTCATCCACCCTTTTACACCAGTCACATTCAGCCGACCAGAAATTCATCACGACGATCCAGCCCGCGTACCTCTCCAGGGTGTGTTCTTCACCCCCTAAATCGTGGAGCTGGAAATGTGGAGCTAACGCTCCAATTTTAATTATGGTATCCATACGGGCGAAAAGCCTCCAATCACCAGCTGCAGGGCATTGCTCCCGTCGGCGTTGATCATCCACAGCTCAGGCGGGCTGGATAATTTGGATTCATCAAAGCGGACGTAAGCCAGCCTCAAACCATCCTTGCTCCATGCCAGGTCATAATGGTTGTAGTCCGCTTCATCGGTGATGGGGTGGGCATCAGATCCATCTGCATTCATGAGCCATAACTGCCTGCCCAACGACCAGTGGGTTGCATCCAGGAATTTTCGCGCCAAAGCAATTGAGCGTCCATCTGGCGAATATTTTGCCTCTGCATCTTCAACATCCATTGAGCTTGAAATGTCCTCTGCATTGCTCGTATCTGCACTATACCGCATCAAGTGGCTCGTTCCTCGTTCAGTTTCACCAGGCGCCTGGTAATAAAATATTTCTGGCGCCAGGTAGTATCTCCCATCCGGGCTCCAGTCTCCTGGTTGACCGGTTTGGTTAGCCAGAAGAATCCTTCCCTGCGTGAGGAGATTGATCACTTCATACCCGCTGCTGGTTCGATCATAAGATAACAGCAATCCCTTTGACGACCAGGCCGGTTGAACGCTTTCATGGTCAGTCATACTCATTTGTTTTGCTTGCATGGAGGTCAGGTCCAGTAACCAGATTTGTGCGCTACCCGCTGCTCCGCTTTCATTTGTGGGAATATATTCATAGGCCAGGTATTTGTCATCAGCCGAGATAGCTGGATTTCTGCATTGTGCTGCTCCACAATCAAGTAGCTCCTGCGCCTGAAAAGCACTTCCTCCCAAGGGACTATTCTGTGTGCGGTCGATCCGGTAAAGACTGGCTCCACCAGATTGATTGACTGCGCTGAAATAAATCATGATCCCGTTGTTGCTGACTGAGAAGTCGAACACACCCATACCGCTCGTATACCGCACGATTTCTCCTGTATCAGGTGTCAGGGCATAGATATCAGCTCTACCATTCGCTGGCCACAAATAGGCAAGCATGGCTGCATTGGTAGAAAATGACCAAGACTCCCCACGCATTGGGAAGGAAATCAAATTCGCTGATCTTGCTCCACCCTCCAGTGATAGCTTGATCTCCTGCCCGGCAGGCCAGGCTTGGGCGGGAGAGAAGGTGAGGATATTCTGATCCCAGCTGAATTTCCCATCCATGGCTGGCTCAATTATTAATCTTGGATCCACAGTGCCAGCTTTCATTTTTACTGAAAAGACCAATTGAATTACTGTAGTTGCTGGAATATTGGTTGCCCCCACCGGGGGGTAGATCTCCACTAATCGCGGCCGGGTGCTCCATGCGAAAATCACCATCCCTGCGGTGATGAGCAGCACCAGGACGATCCCGGCTACCGCAACCTTTATCTTCATAACGAAAATTATAATCCACCCGTTGACATTTATTTTTTATCAGCCCTCACCTAGGGATTGTAAAATGTCATATTCTAAAAAAGGGTTCGTTTCTATATTTATTCACGTGATCGACTAGAGATTTTTCACAATCATGTCAAAATTACTCGCTATGGTAGAATGAGACCCATGAAACGCTGGCAATTCTGGTTTGGCCTGGCAATCAGCGCATTATTTCTATACCTGGTTTTAAGAAAAATTGACTTCCCGCAGCTGTGGCTGGTACTGATTGAGGCAAATTATGTTTGGCTGATACCCGGCGTGGCAGTATACTTTATCGCCTTATGGGTCCGCTCATGGCGCTGGCATTACCTTCTGCGCCCACTTAAACCCATTACCACTCGCACCTTGTTTCCGATCGTCACGATGGGCTATGCGGCAAATAATATTTTTCCTGCCCGGGCTGGGGAGGTGCTGCGGGCAGTGGTACTCAAACGCCAGGAAGGAGTGAATATCCCGGCTTCCCTGGCAACCATCATCATCGAACGCATGTTTGATGGTATTGTGATGCTCGGTTTTGTTTTCGTTAATCTGGCTGAGCTAACCCGCCTCACCAGTGTTAGCCTTGATGTAGCGGGGATAAAATTCGGCATTCGAGAGGTTGCTATATGGGGCAGTGTTGCCTTTTTTGGTGCTTTGGCGCTGTTCCTGGTGGCTGCCATGTTCCCTGCTCCCACCGACCGCCTTGTGACCTGGTTAATCGCCCACCTGGTTCCGGTTCGGATCCGTGAAAAAACACTCGGGGTTATCCGACGCTTCCTTGAAGGTCTCAAGTTCCTCAGATCCCCCTTTGACGTGTTGATGGTCTTTTTTACGTCAGTCTTGATCTGGCTGCTTGAGACGGTTAAATATTGGTTCGTGATGCATGCCTTCAGCTTCTCGGTCAGCTTCTTCGCCTTGATGCTGATGAACGGGGTGGTTAATTTAGCCACCACCATTCCCTCCGCCCCAGGCTATCTGGGCACCTTTGACCTGCCTGGTATCGCCGTACTGCAGGCTTACAATATTCCCCGCGAAATAGCTGCCAGTTATACCTTCGTATTGCATTTTGCCCTGTGGTTCCCCGTCACCGCTCTGGGCATTTACTATATGGTCCGCGAAGGTATCTCGTGGTCGGAAGCCATGCGGACAAAAGAAGAACCTGCCCAACAAGGAGGGATTAATTCTCCATGAAGCATATTGCAATATTAGGGGCAGGCTTTGGGGGTATGTCCGCTGCTTATGATCTCGTCAAGCAGGGACACCAGGTCACTATTTATGAGGCTTCTTCCCAGGTAGGTGGGTTGGCAGGCGGCTTTAAGGAGCCGCATTGGGATTGGTCAGTTGAACAGTACTACCACCACTGGTTCGCTTCAGACCGCCACATTCTGGGTTTGATTGATGAGCTGGGTTGGCGTGATCAGGTCATCTTCCCCCGACCATTCACGGTCATGTATTATCAAGATCGTTTTTATCCATTCGATTCAATCCTTAAAGCCATCATCTTTCCAGGGCTGGGTTGGGGGGTCAATAAAGTACGTTTCGGGTTGGTCGGGTTGTTCCTGCGCCTGACTAACAACTGGAAAACCCTTGAAGGATATACCGTAGACACGTGGATGCGTAAGTGGGCCGGTGACCGTGTCTATGAGCTGATGTGGGAGCCTCTTATGGTGGGCAAATTTGGTGAGAGCTATGCCAGGCAGGTCAATATGGCCTGGATGTGGGCTCGATTGAAAGCTCGGACCACTCACCTTGGCACTTTTCAGGGTGGTTTTCAAACATTCGCCGACCGCTTTGCAGCCGCATTGGGTGATTTGGGTGTATCCATTAAACGATCCTCCCCCGTTTCGCAAATCAGCCCCTCTCCCGGTGGCGGGGTCGACCTTATTACACCCGAAGGTCAGCTGCACTTCGACCAATGTATGGTTACCACCTCTCCCAACTTGCTTGCCCGCCTAGCTCCATCCCTTCCCCCAGGCTATCTCAAGGGACTGCTCGAGCTAAAGTCAATGGGAGCCGTGGTAATGACACTCTCCCTGAAACACCAACTCTCCGAGCAGGGTTATTACTGGTATAACCTTCCCAAGTCAGCCGGATTCCCTTTCCTGGCATTGGTGGAACACACCAACTTTGTTTCATCCCAGCATTTCGGTGGCGACCATATCGTCTATTGTGGTGACTATCTTGAAACTGACCATGAGTACTTCAAGTTGAGCCAGGATGAGCTGTTGCAGCGCTTCCTGCCTTCGATCAATCGCTTTAATCCTAAATTCGAGCCAGGATGGATCAATAAGACCTGGCTGTTCCGCACCAATTATGCCCAACCCGTCCCGTTGCTCAACCATTCCGCCAACATACCTTCTATTCAAACGCCAATACCAGGGTTGTACTTTGCCAGTATGAGCCAGGTCTATCCGTGGGATCGGGGTACGAACTTCGCTGTGGAGATCGGGCGCAAGGCTGCCAGGTTGATGGTAGACGACACTCAATAGGGCTCAGCTCACTTACGGTCCAATCTATGGTGCATTGCACGCTGGTATAATCATTTGGATCGGAGGTATCCATGGCGCAGACTGAAGCATATAGTATTTCAAATATTCTTGAGCTACCGGTGATTTCACACGTCCGCCGTAATCACGGCTTGGAGCATGCCACGTTACACGTTCTGGCCAACTATCTACCCCATACCATGCTGGTAGGGCACTCCGATATTGGTGGATTTTGGATCATTGGTGATGTTCCTGCTGAACTGCTCCATGCAGCTGTTCAGGAAGCTGCTGCCCGTCTGAGAGCTGGTGAGCGCCAGCTGGCAATTCATCCCAACTGCGGGACCAACTACGCTACTGCCGGAGCACTGGCAGGGCTGGCAGGTGCGGCTTCCATGCTGGGAAGTGGTAGGCGCTGGCAGGATAAACTTGCCCGCTTGCCCTTTGCTGCTGTCCTGGCAACCATCGCCCTGATTTTCTCACAGCCCCTCGGCTTGGAGCTTCAAAGACGCGTGACTACCTCAGGCGATCCAGGCTCTCTCGAAGTCATCTCCATCACCCATCGCGAACAAGGTCGGCTCACTTTCCATCGCATCCATACTCGAGGCTAAACGTGGCCGAGGAAGGTCCCGAGATATATCTCTTTGATGGCGATGACGAATATGCCATAAATGAATCTATCGACAAAGTAACCAGCCGGCTCGGTGATGCCAGCATCTCCGGGATGAATACCACTCGTCTGGATGGACGGTCCGCTTCCTTATCCCAGCTCAAAGACGCGCTTGCAACGGTGCCATTCCTGGCTGCAAAAAGACTGGTCATTCTCAGTCACCCAACCTCCCGAATAAAAGATAAAAAAGAGCAGGCTGAATTTATTAACTATCTGGCGGCTGAAAAACCCACCTCCAAATTGGTCCTGGTCGAATATGACTTCCTGACCAGTGAAAGGGAGCGCAAGGATGGCTGGCTTAATTGGCTGGAAAAATGGGCTTCTTCACCTGAGCAATCGAAGCGGGTCTTTATGCGGCATCATCCCCAGCCCGGGGGTGCATTAATGGTCAAGTGGATCCAGGAACATGTGAAATCAGGCGGCGGGCAGATCACTCCCCAGGCAGCCATTTCACTCGCTAATCAGATCGGCGACGACACCCGCCTCGCTTCTCAGGAGATTACCAAGCTGTTGACCTACGTCAACTACACACGCCCGGTCGATACCGACGATGTTGAGCACCTTACTCCATTGACCGCTAAAATTGGTGATTTTGAGCTGGTGAATGCCCTGCGGGACCGTGACCCACGTAAGGCACAAGCCCTGTTACACCGAAGCCTGCAGGAGGATGATCCACTGAGGATCTTTCAAAGTATTGTCTATCAATTTCGAGTGCTGATTATCGCCAAGGAATTAATCGACGATCATGGAACAATCAATGATATCCCCAGGTCATTGAAAATTGCTTATTACCCCGCTAAATTGGCTCTGGAAAGTGCTGCTCATTTTACTGGTAAATCCCTCGATATGATCTATCATCGGTTATTAGCCCTTGATGAAGCGATTAAGACCGGTCAAATGGATGCAGACCTGGCCCTCGAGCTGTTGGTGACCGAGCTCACGATTTAACCGGGTTCCCATTATTATTCACCCCCAACCAAAAGTGGTTCGGTAGGACCGAACGCGTGGTGCGTACTTCCATCCCTGTGTTTTTCCATGAAGCATTGCCTAGTGTCCGTGGATGCACCAGGCAAAGATTGGGTTCTTTCCCATATTTCAGATGGTAATAGTTCGCCGCTCTCTGTATCTTTGTCGCCAGGTCAGACTTGTTATCATTGTCATACCACAACATTCCGATGTTCATTTCATAACCTCCGCCAACAGTACCTAATTACCTAATTACCTAATTACCTAATTACCTAATTACCTAATTACCTAATTACCACGCTTTTCATTATAACAGAACATTTGTTCTATGTCAAGAGCGTAATTACTCACCACTTGGAGAATCTCTCTTTTAGTTGCAAGAAATGTTCTGTCATTGCGGTTTATCCCCGCTGATATTCGGGGAAGTTGTAGGTTGGGTTGAGTGCGGTGATCTTCCGCACGAAACCCAACATATTCCTTTTTATCCTCGTGTTTATCCCTGCAGATTTTCAGTGAGCAATCTACTAGAAACATGATCGGTAAATTGTGGATGGAAAGTCTATTGATCAGTCTTGAATCAGGAAGATTGCCACGACCAGCCAGCAAAGTACGCTGGAACGCTGGTCTCGCAATGACAAAATCCCTATTTCATCCAATGAGAACTAATCAAGGTGGTGAGTAATTACTCAAGAGGATTCTGACCTTCGGACAAAACATCGGACAATAATAAAAAATCTCGTCATTGCGGAATCCCAATGTTTTTATGGGAAAGCGCAAGTGTTCTTCTTGCGCTGTGGCAATCTCCAATTTGCCGTTTTTTCAAGGTGCAAACCACATAAATTAGCCGTTTAAGATGCTATGTCCGAACTTTCTTCCGAACCTGAGGATTCATCAAGGAGTTTTCTCCCCCTATTGTGCAGGATACATACCAGCTTTTCTTAACCATTTATATGTCATTTCACAGTTACAATTGGGAAATTCGTTTAATTCCCCCGGAGGCTCCCCACATGTCCCGCCATTTACGGTATATACATCTTATATTGGTTCTATTTGGTTTCGGCTTGATCTTTTCTTCCTGGCGCCCTGCGCTCAGCGCCGCTCCTTCACCCCGTGACAACCCCGAATTTCAGGATATGTTCTCGGGCATCCTCGTCATCGATCCTGCCTGGATCAGCCCTTCACTGTTCCAACCATTTACACTGCCTGGTGTATTCAACGACTTTCTCAATATCCTGGGAGATGTCCCACTGGGTCCCGATGTCTTGTGCAATCAAGACCAGACCACCCAGGCACAGAATGAGCCCAGCATCGCGGTCAACCCCACCGATCCCAATCATATCATCGCCACCTCCAACGATTACCGCTTGCGCGTCGATCCCCCTCCCGAACACGATGTGCGCGCCGGTTATTACGTCAGCTTCGATGGCGGCAATACCTGGCCTGGTGACGGCATTATCGATATCTCCACCATCCCCAACACCTTCGCGGCAGGTGACCCTTCCATTGCTATCCACGACATCCATAATGTCTATTATTCTTATATTGCTTTTAACCGCTCCACCGATGACGGCGGGGTGGCAGTCTCTAAATCCACTGACGGAGGTCTGACCTGGTTGGATCCGGTGGTAGTGGATTGGAATTCGGCCTCAGAATTACAGGATAAAGAATATCTGACTGTGGATGCAACCGGGGGACTTTATGATGGCAATGTTTACCTCAGCTGGACCCATTTTGACTTTTCGGCACCCATCTACTTTTCGCGTTCAACCGACGGAGGGGCTTCATTTTCCGTTCCATACCGTATCAGTGATACCAGTTACTCATCCAACCAGGGCTCTGTGCCCGTTGTCAGTCCTAACGGCGACATATACGTCGCCTGGTTTAATTACAATACTGGCGCAATACGCATGGCCAAATCCACCAACGGTGGGCAGACCTTCGGGACGCCTTTCCATGTCGCCTCGGCGGATGAAATCCCCAGCCCGCTACCTGGAGGTGGTTTTCGCGATAATTCCTTCCCGACTGCTGCGGTGGACCCGACTAATGGCAATATCTATGTCGCCTGGAGTGATTATCGTAATGCAGATGCCGATATTTACTTAACCCGCTCCATCGATGGTGGTGCCAGCTGGAGCGAACCGGTCCGAATTAACGACGACCCTTTGTACAACGATGCCCACCAATTTTTCCCCTGGATGGACGTCGCTCCCAATGGCAAGCTGTATGTTGGCTGGTTCGATTCCCGGCTTGACCCCACCCCCTTTAACCAACCCCTGCTCTATGATGAGTATGTCACCGTTTCTAACGATGGAGGTCTTAGCTTTAGTCCCAACCAGCGCATCAGCGAAGTCACTGTTGACTCAAGTATCGGTGGTTTTAACCCTCCCTTCATCGGTGATTATAGTGGCCTGGCGGCAACCAATGATTTCGTCTACCCCGCCTGGGTAGACACACGCCGCAATCAGGAAGATATCTTTACCCAACGGGTGTATCATATCCATGGTCAAAAGATCGCCCCTTTATGGTTAAATCAGTTCGAGCCCTTCACGTACTCTGTCGTCCTGAGTAGCCTTGACAATGTCCCCAGCAACCAGGTCCACGATCCTATTCCGCCAGAAACCACCTATGTTCCTGGCTCTGTTTGGGCATCGTCTGGTACTGTCGGTTTCTCCGATGGAGCCGTCACCTGGAATGGTGATCTAACAATCGCTGTACCAATCACCATCACCTTTGCAGTCACTCCTACCGCTGCTTCCTGCTTACCGATAACCAACAACGCACTCCTTACCACAGGTCAGGGCGTCGACGTTTCCATGTCGGCTACCAGTATTATTACCGGTCCTGTCCCTGCCCCCGAATTTTCATGGGTAAGCTCAGAGCTTGTATTTACCTTTACCAATGAGACTTCAGGTACGACCCCCCTGGATTATATCTGGGACTTCGGCGATGGCATCACCAGCACGGAACTCTCACCTGTCCACGAGTACGCCCTTCCCGGTGACTATATCGTCACCCTGAGTGCAGCTGATCTGTGTGGTTCAGGCGGGATAAGTCATCCGGTGGCTGCCGTTTGCTCCGCCCCTCAGGCAGGTTTTAGCTGGTTGGACGAGGAATTAACCATCACGTATACCAATCAAACCAGCGGGCGATTCCCCCTTAGCTTTTTATGGGATTTTGGTGATGGCATTACAAGCACTCTTTCTTCACCTGTGCACGAGTATAGCTTGCCTGATACCTTTACTGTGAGCTTGAATGCCACCGATTTGTGCGGTACAGGCAGCTTCACTGATCAGGTCACCACCACTTGCACAGCGCCAACGGCATTATTTACCTGGCAAAAGGAAAACCTTTCGGTAACTTTCACCAATCTGAGCACGGGAACCCAACCGCTCACATATTCCTGGGACTTTGGGGATGGATCCCCCTTCAGTAATGTGCCGTCTCCCGCCCACTTGTATCCCGCACCGGGAAGATACTCCGTTCATCTGACTGTGAGCGGTCCATGTGGAATGGTTGAATACCAAACATCCATCTCGGCAGGAGAGCTTATCTTCTTACCATTAAATTTGAGACAATAAATCCTCCTGCAAGAGGCTGCCCTAAAAGTAGTGGCGCGACCTGTCCAGTCTGATTTTCGACTGGAGGGGTGGAATTTTACGGATATGCCCGGAAATCCTCCCCTGCGCCTCTACGGAAATAGGCCAGCGAAACCAAAGCAAGACTTATGAGATAGCCACCTTTTGATTTTAGGCTTTTTTCTCCCACAAACTGATGCTCTCGATGTGATAGGTCTGGGGGAACATATCGAAGAGCGCGATACTGGTCAGTGAATATCCCCCTTCTGCCAATTGCTTGCCGTCTCGCGCCAATGTTGCCGGGTCGCAGGAGATGTACGCCAGGTGGGCTGCACCCTGGGTGATGATCCCTGCCACCGTTTTTGCCCCTAAGCCGGCTCGAGGTGGGTCCATAATGATCATATCCGCGTGGAAGTCGACATTCAACATCACATTTTCCACCGGGGCTTCGTATAATTCCACCTGATTGAACTCGTCCAGATTGGTGGAGAAATCTTCACATGCATTGGGAGATACTTCGATCCCTGCCAAACGCTTCACTTTAGGAGCCAGGAAGGCACTGAATAATCCCACTCCACAATATGCATCCACAACGGTCATCTCACTGCTGATTGGGAGATGATCCATTAAATGTCCGATCATGGCTTGCGCTTGAAGGTTATTTACCTGGAAGAAAGAGCTCGCTGATACTTTGAACTGCCTCCCCAGCACATCCATCACAACATAGTCACTTCCGGCTAATACAATGCTTCCATACGCACCCACCTGCACAGCAGAGACTGGCAGGTTTTCAATGCTGAACTCCATCGCTTGTGGGTCTGAGCTCTTCAGGATGAGTATCATATCCTCATCCAGTCCCATCCTCAAGCTCACGCGTTCCAGGCTGGGAGAGGGCTCTAGCTCAATCTGCGGCCAGAGCCTGTTGATCGCTTCCATCGGTAGGTGACATTCCCGAATTGCAAAAGGCCGATTGGTATGCGCTATTTGAAATCCCAACTTGCCTTCGTCAGTAACATGGAATTGGATTGTATTGCGGTAGTACCAGGCCTCTGGCGACGCATGCATCTCAATATCTGGTAATCCCCTGAAGCCTCCAATCCGTTCCAACTGCTCCCTCAGGATATCACCCTTGGCTTTAAGCTGAGCCGGATAATTCATCTGCTGATAATGGCAGCCTCCGCAGGTTGAAAAATGTGCACACCGTGAGACAACCCGGTCGGATGAAGGTTCTAACACTTCCACCAACTCCGCGGTTGCTCGTTGAGGTTTATCCTCCACCACCCGCAGCTTCACCAGCTCGCCAGGGATCACATAAGGAACAAATACCACTCTTCCATCTGGCAGCCTCCCAATCGCATCCCCACCATATGCCAGTCTTTCGATCCTGACGTCAAATGTGCCTGTCATAGATTTGCCATAACGATTTGATTAACCACAGAGACGTCCCACTCGGGGACGTCTCTGGAAGGTTTCCTTGTTTTATTTTCCCTGCATAAACTCGTCAATACCGCACAGCAGGTTTTCCAGATCGCCCATTTGGATCTCAGCCATGTGTGCAATCCGGAAAGTTTTCCCCTTCAGATCCCCATAACCATTTGCCAATCGCAGGTTGCGAGGTCCGACAAACTTGTTGAACTCTGCGCAGTCAAATGTGGGCGGGTTGACTACCACGGTGATGGTCTGTGAGCGGTACCCCTCCGGAGCGAACAGTGGCCAGCCTTTTTTGGCAGCCCACTCCGCTGAGTATTTTGCCATGGCGCTATGGCGAGCGAACCGGTTTTCGATTCCCTCAGCCAACATGCGGTCGATCTGGTAATCCAGTGCATAGATCAGTGACATCGCCGGGGTCATCGGAGTGGAATCTTTGAGGCGGTGCTTCTCCAACAACAGGTAATCAAAGTACCAACCGCGGTAGGGCACCTCAGCTGCCCGGGCCATGGCCCTGTCATTCACCCCGACTAATGCGATCCCAGGTGGCAATGCCATGCATTTTTGCGACGAAGTGAACAGTACATCCAATCCCCATGCATCCATCTCGATCTTCACCCCTCCCAAAGAAGAGACCGCATCTACTGCAATTAAGGTATCCGGGCTCACCCGGTGGACCACTTCAGCAATTTCCTTTACCGGGTTCTGTACTCCTGTCGAAGTCTCATTATGCACCAGGGTGATCAAGTCGTATTTCTGCTTCGTCAGCGCTTCCTCGACCATTTCGGGTAAGATTGCCTGACCCATGGGCACTTCAACCTTGTCGGCCAGTTTGCCATTGGCGATCGCCACGTCATACCAACGTTTAGCAAAAGACCCGTTGACGCAGTTCAGCACCCGCTCTTTTACCAGGTTGCGTATGGCCGATTCCTGCGCTCCACTGCCGGAGTTGGTCATGATGAAAATGCGGAATTGGGTAAAAAATATCTGGCGTAATTTATCGGCTGAGCGTTGAAACATGGTCTCGAAATCTTTACTGCGGTGCGGGATCATAGCCCTCGTTTGTTGTTGCAGCACATCCGGTGATACATCTACCGGACCGGGAACGAACATCGGTGACATAAGAACCTCCTCAGATTTTATATGTGAAATTTCTCATTGAATTAGATTTATTCTACCACCCCTATGTATTTTATAATATGTGCATGCGTCGCATTTTAGGAATGATATTCATCCTCATCGTAGCTGTTTCATGCGCCGGTGTACCGGTTTCAATGTTCCCGCCTCTTCCTACAGCAACGATTACTTCTCTACCCACCATTGCTTCTACAACTCAACCCTCGCAGACGCCTACCTTCCTGCCCTCATTCACTCCCACCCTGGTACCCTCATCCATTCCTGGACCTATTTTTACCCCCACTCTGGTCCCACAAACATTTGCCGTCTTATATCATCCGGATGATGTGCTCTATGTGGGTGACCAGGTTAGCTTCGAAGTGATTCCGCCCCCAGGTATGAATGTTAAGGGTTCCAACGTAATGGTGCAGGTCGACCCTCCGGACGGTCCATTTTTAGGACCGGTCGACTTCAGTGAATGGGGTATCCAAGCGCGGATTGAAGCTGCGATGGTCTGGGTTTGGGACACCAAAAACCTGGATCCTGGAGTGCATACCCTTTCGTTCGAGGTTAAACCCCAGGGAACAACCTGGACTGAAGAAGTCAATCTCCTGCCGTCGGCTGATATGCCGTCATCACAGGCAGAAGCCCATTGGGCAGAGACGCAAACACAGTGCTGCACCGTTTTTTACGTTACGAATACCGCTTCCGAACGCGACCTGTCTTCCCTGACCAGGTTGGTGGATGCCCAGGCACAGGATGTCATTGAAAAGATGGGGGCAAGCTTCACAGAGCCGATCACCATTACCCTCCTCCCTCGTTTGTTGGGGCACGGTGGTTTTACCAGCTCCGAGATCAGCGTATCGTACCTCGACCGCAACTATGCTTCGAACTCGTGGGAGCTGGTGGTTCATCACGAAATGGTGCACACCCTCGATGGGCAGCTCGGGGGAGATTTCCGTCCCACCCTTTTTGTCGAAGGGCTGGCTGTCTATCTGACGGGTGGTCACTATAAATTTGAGCCGCTTATGCCCCGGGCAGCTGCCTTGCTGCCAGCCTATTTGGATCAGTACATCCCCTTGAAAGCCCTGGCAGATGACTTTTACGCCTCCCAGCATGAGATTGGATATCTGGAAGCTGCTTCCTTGGTCGAGTATATGGTTGATACTTACGGTTGGGAGAAGTTCTCTGATTTCTACAGAGACATCCATAATCGCCAGGGTGAAACCCAATCAGACTCGATTAATTCAGCCCTTCAGGTCCACTTTTCCATTTCATTCTCTCAGCTTGAACAGGATTTCCTTTCAGCGTTGAAGGCAGAGCCGGATACCTCAACCTGGGTGGATGACGTCCGGCTGACCGTCACTTATTACGACACCATGCGCCGTTATCAGCAGTTATTGGACCCTTCCGCTTATTTTCGCACTGCCTGGTTGCTGGATAACAAATCCATGCGTGAGCGGGGCATTGTTGCTGATTATCTGCGCCATCCGCATACCCCCACCAACCTGGCCCTGGAAACGCTGTTCATCACTGCTCACCAGCAGATGATCGGGCAGGATTTCACTTCAGCCAGCCAAACCCTGGATGAAATCAACTCCGTTCTGGCTGGCATCGACCACGGCCAGGCAGACCCGTTCTCCGTTTCACAAATCACCGCCGATTATCTCGCCATCTCTGATTCGCTTCAACACCAAGGGTATGAAGTGCAAAACATTTATGTCACGGGGGATACTGCTTCTACCTCTGTCACTCTCCCCACCGGACCAGGGTTAATTCCCCTGTATCTCCTCCGGACGGGTGGTGAGTGGTCCATCACGCCCTAAAAGGGACCAATCATCAGATTTCGAGTTCGAAATTACAGATATCCCGGACTGCTCAAAAAAAGAATCACAGCCAATACCCCCAGGTTAATAATGGATCCGAGCATCAAATAGCCAAAGCTGGTAAGCCATTTTGATTCTTGCTTGATGGCGATAATAAACGTGGAGATCACAATAAAAAAGAACGCAATCAACACCATTAGACCGATGGTAAACGCACCCAAGATGATCACGGGGATGAAGGTACCCGTCATAAACCATATGAGATTTAGCCATCCGGTAGATTTCCTTCGAAGGCTGAAAAATGCTGCTATGAAGCTGATTGATCCGATTAGCAGCCAATCTACAAGCACCAACCCGGGTAGCGGCCATAAGGGTGTATCAGGGACTTGGGCCACTGATGAGTATGTGACGACTACCCCCAAAAAGGATATGATTGCCCCAAGAAACGCCAACAACACCGCCAGGAGGTCTACCTTTGACCTTTTTATTTCACCATTGGTGCTCATCTTGTATAATTATTGACAAAATCCTAATGCCGAAAAGATAATATCAAAGGGTGAAACACAATACAAGCCTCCCCCTGGGTTCCATGGTTGGTCGATAAAAACCAGTGCTGCGATGATCAGCACAACGATCACCAATAAGCACCCACACCCTGCCAACAGCCACGAGTTGATTGGCTTTTTATCCACTTCTTGTGCTTCTGCTGGCGAAACATTCGGTGTGATCGGTTGTGGCTTGGGAGTATTAATCACCTGTACTGAGGGCGTAACTATTTCTGCTGGTGGATTTTCAGCCGAGACAGGTATAGCCGCCACAGGTGTAACTTGAAGGTCGATCGTGCTTGGGACGGTCGCATCCAGGTCGATCGGCTCACCGTCAAAAACAACGCCTACGTTATCCCCAAACATGATCACTTCACCGATTGCCAGGATATGCGGGCCAATTAACCGCTGTCCATCAATGTAGGTCCCATTGGTTGAATTGAGGTCCTCGATTTTATAGCGGTCCGCTTCCAGGGTCAGTAGGGCATGTTTCCGTGAGACCTCCGCATCGTTGATCACAATATCATTGGCAATATCCCGCCCGATGGAAACCTCACTGCGGTCCAATACAAAAATCTGACCAGGATTGGGTCCCTGCCGAATTACCAGGCGATACTGTGCTCCTGCCATATTCTCCTCCTTTTTACAATCAATCGATCGTCCTTGCCCAGATGACTGGTAGACCAATATTAATAAACTTTACCTGAATTGTCAAACCGGTGAAACATCTTGCTCGCCTTCAAACGCAGCTCCGCAGAATTGACAGAAACGCGCTTCGTTAGAAGAGGATCGGCCGCACTGTGAACAGACTCGTTCGTCAATCAATACATTCGTCTTCTCTACCTGATGTCGGTGGGTACGGCTTCTTTTTACCAGGCGTGACTTTCGCGCAGGTCTTTTCACCACTGGCGAATTAAACAAAGTGGAAGTTTCAGTGGCAGTGAGCAGTGATTCGTCTGAATTCTCCGCCAGGATTTCCACCTGTTGAATCCCTTTCTTTTTCTTGATCACGATAATTTCAGGCAGCAAGCGAGGCTTTTTCTGTCCTACCGGTAAGCTTTGCTGATCCCCATTTCCAGGCTTTCGCTTGGGTAGCCTATCGACCAGTTTACGCGCATATTCTTTTCCCCTGGTGAAGGCTTGGATGGATAAATCCCGCATCTGTTTTGCAGATAAATGCCGCCCCGAGAGGTACCAGCCTAAAATTGCATGCCCAACCACATAGGTGCCCGAATATGCCACTGCCACTTTGGGAATAATTCCCCACCCTGGGACGAGTCCAATCAGGCTGCGTGCTGCTTGCCTCCACACGAAACCTCCGCCGATCACCCCGCCAAATTCAGTCACATAATCCTGCCAATTGGTGGAAAACCCAACCAGCAGCCCAAGTTTATACGCCAGGAAAGCTTGAGATTTGGTCAGGACAACCAGGTCGGTTAAATTTAGCGGTAAATCCAAAACAGGCACAATTTCGGCCAGGCCAGTACTGAACGAATAGGCTGCATTTGAAAAGCAGGTCTCATTGATCAGCTGGTTTGCAACCGTCACCCTGAACAGCGGGAATTGCCTGCCTAATGCGATGTGCACTTGGGGAAGGAGCTCAAGGACTGCAGGGACAAATACCTTTCGCAAAGAAATGGTGTCATTCGCCGAGCCGGATATCACATTGGCAGTCAACCAATCCTGGTTGGTTGCATTAGAAATATCAACGCTTAACAGGTCGGTCTTGTTGATGAACACCAGCACATTTTTTCCCGCTTCGCTCCACTTTTTTACCAGGGCTTGTTCGATATCAAATTCTGAACTTGTTGCATCGACCAGGAGAATGGTCAGGTGTGCCACAGGCACCGGCGTATCTGCATCTATGGTGATGAGTGCTATCGATGATTGGGTGTGGATATCCGGTCTTGCTGGGTCGCTGCGCATTTGTTCAGCCAGGGTGTGTTTACCTGCTCCCGGTGCGCCGACCACCACGATCCTGAGCGGATATATAGCGGCATCCCGGATCGGTTTCAGATCGATCTCCTTGATATTATTCCACACTGAAGATATATCTTTTAAGCCTGCCACATCACCTCGTCATGTTATGAATTAGCTGGATCCGAGTAATTCACTGCATTATACCGCCGGAACCAGCCCCATTCGCAGCTGTCCGGATGATGCTGAGGTCTCAATGATGGATTTAATTATCCTTCCCCAAGAGCTTGCAAGTGGCACAGGCTAAGTACCTGGCCTCTGGTCAGTGAATAATCCCCCTTTGCAATTAGATCATCTGGTTGCTGAATTCATAGTGGTGGATGAATTGTTCCCATCCAACGGATGTAGTCTATAGGACGATCAACCCATTTTTTAGTCCCAGGTTGACTGCTTCCACGCGATTTGTCGTCCCCAGCTTGGTGAAAATTGCGGACACATGGAACTTGACAGTATGTGCGCTAATCTTTAGTCTCACTGCGATTTGTTTGTTTGTCAACCCAACGGCCAGTAGTTGTAGGATTTCAATCTCACGGTTCGTGAGTGGCTCTACCAGTTTCGTATTTCCATTTTTACTGCTGCCTGAATATTTCAACACCTGGTTTAACCACATCGGGTTGAGTACGCTCAGCCCCTCGTTCAGTGCCTGGATACTGGCTATCAGTTCAGCCTGGGTTGCTTCCGAATCCACCATACCCCACGATCTCACTTGCATTTTGGAAAGAGAAGCGAATACTTGAGGGTCGTCATAGACCAGCAGCAGTGCTACTGTTTCATCGATCTTCAGTCTCGATAATTCAGCGAGCGCTGCTGCCAGGTCCAATGAAGCCCCAGGTGACCATACCAAAACGTCTGCTTCAAATTGCGCCTCTGCCATCTCGCTCAGGTTCGCTCCTTCGGCAATGACATTCAAGTTAGGGTCGTCACTCAGGAGTGCCCTCAGTCCCGCTCTGACCGCAATTGCAGGCGCAATGATGGTTATTCGGATCAAATCAACCTCGTGGGTTTATTATATCGAACGTTTACCACTTCCTGATCTTCATACTTTATTGGCCGGGAGGGTTATTCCCAATTACTTGCGTTCGCCGACCATTATGGAGATGTTCACCGGTTTCCCGCCCCGCAGTATTTGTATTGCAAGGGGTTTCCCAACTGAATCCCCACTCAGGTGCACCATCAGCTCGTCGTGGTCAGCGATCGCCTGTCCTTCGATCGCCACCAGGATATCTCCGACGATCAAGCCACCTGCTTCCGCTGGGGTTCCACTTTCGACCGATACGAGTAGCAAGCCTGCTTCCTGCTCACGGCTCAGTTCCTTGCGAATATCAGCCGTAAGCGCCACCTGTTGGGAGCGGATGCCCAGGTAACCGCGTTTGATATAGCCATACTTAGCCAGGTTTTCTGCATCCGACCAGGCGAGGAAGGCCGGAATGGTGATCGCAGCCCCATGTGCCAGTCCCGATGTGTTCAAACCGACCACGTGCCCCTCCGTATCGATGAGCGGTCCACCGGAAAACCCTGGGAAGGGGATGGCATCTGTGCGCAGGTAGCGCTCCAACAGTCCGCCCCGCCCGGTTCTCACCGGTCCACCGATTGCACTGACGATCCCCAGGCTCGCTTCGATCCCTTCCGGGCTCGGCCGACCAAGTGCAATTACCACCTGTCCAACCCTGGCATCCTGGCTTGCCTTCTCAGCGGGTGTGATACTCGTCTTTTCCAGGCGCAGCAGCGCCAGGTCATTCCCTGGATCGCGCCCGGCGATGCTTGCCGTGACGTTCGTGCCGTTGGCAAGCGTTACCGAGATATCTTCATCTCTTTCGACCACATGATCAGCCGTCAGGATTAAATCGGCTGCGTATACGATTCCGCTTGCCGGCATTCGGTGCCGTCCATTCACTGTTACTGTCGATTCACCCGCCCTGGACACTGCCCCAACCAGCAAATCGGAAAATGCGCTTAAGGGGTTACTACCTGTAACCATATATTACCTCCAAAACTGACCGGATTTCTGCAGCTAACGTGAGCTGTAGATTTTTTACATACTCACTCTTCAGTATAGGGCATATCTCCCTCGGCTGCATCGTCCATTTGGGTAGTTGCTCACCTGGATATTCAGGTAAGTGAAGGCAGGTGTGAGACGACTGCCCTCCTATCAAAGCTGTTAGCTGCACGTTTATAACCTTGTCGATTACCCTGTAGTTGACTAAAATAGTAAACCTCATGGAATTGCAACATATTGGTCGGTATGATATCAAATCAATGATTGGGCAGGGTGGTATGTCCACCGTTTACCTGGGTTATGATCCACGTGCCCAGCGTGAAGTCGCCATCAAGATCCTGCCTCCCTATTATTTGCATTCCACCAAGTTTCGCGAACGGTTTGATCGTGAAGCATACATGATTGCCCTGCTGGAACATCCCGCAATCGTTCCGGTCTATGATATGGGCGAGGATGAAGACCAGCCATATATCGTCATGCGTTACATGTCAGGGGGTTCACTGGCAGATAAACTCAAAAAAGGTCCCATTCCTCTTCGAGAATGTTTGGATATGTACCTGCGGTTGGCGCCGGCCCTTGATACCGCCCATGCCCGCGGGGTCACCCACCGCGATGTCAAGCCAGATAACTTGCTTTTCGACAAGTATGACAACGTCTTCCTCTCAGACTTTGGTCTGGCCCGCTTAAGAGAAACCATCGGTTTTGCCAATATAAGTGATGGCACGATCATGGGCACACCAGCCTACATGAGCCCTGAACAAATTCAAGGCGATCGTGAAATCGACGGTCGTTCAGATATCTATTCCATGGGAGTAGTGCTGTACCAGATGCTGAGCGGTGTTGTTCCCTTTTATGGCACCACCGCTGCCTCGGTGATGATGATGCACCTGGTCAACCCGGTGCCCCAAATCCTTGAGAATAACAGCACCTTGCCCACTGGAATCCAGACGGTTCTGGATACCGCCATGGCGAAAAAACCGGATGATCGTTATCAATCAGCCAGCGAATTCGCCAAGGCGATCCAGGCAGTAACCACCGGGGTACATCGCAAACCTTCCCTCCGAGGAAGTCCAGCAAAAACCGATTCGTCCAAACGAAACAGCACTGCAGCGACCGCCTCTGAAGCAAAGAATGGCGCTCAAACACCCGTCCCTGGGACTATCGCTGCAGTTAAAACCCCGTCTGCCTCTGTGACCACCCCGCCAGCGCATAAATCGAAAGCACGCTTGTCTTCATCCCCGTCCCACCCCGATCCGCTCCTGAAAAAAAAGTTCATCATCCCGGTCTGGGGCTGGCTGCTCAGCGCTGCCGTGATCGTCGTTCTTTCCCTGGCGATCATCCTATGGACCCAGGGAGTATTTCCTTTTAATTCCGCCTCGGGATCATTACTCAAACCCGATAACCCGAACATCCAGGAAACGCAGCCATCCCAAGCAATAGGCACTGTAACCGCCTCCGGACAATCCCCCCTGGTGCTTGGTCAGGCAGACAAGCTGGCTTTTGTGCAATCCTCAGATATCTGGGCTTCCAACCTGGATGGCAGCGACCTCGTCCAGCTGACCACCGATGGGGAAAAGAAATCCAATCTGCACTGGACACCCGACGGACAATCGGTGATCTACATATCTGACAACTGCATCAATTTAGTCGGTCTGCAAACCCAGGAGGTGCTCACTCTGACCTGTTTTACCGGCGTTCCCACGCCGACGATCAGCGCGTTTGACATTTCACCCGATGGTCAGCAAGTTGCCTTGGGGCTGGAAGGATCTAAACTGTACCTGCTTCCGTATTCGCAGCTGTTCAGCCTGCGCCAGGAGAGCCTGCCTGCCGATCTTCAATCTATCGCGCGCTGTTCTTATTATGCTCCCTACAGTACAGGTGAAGTTTTGAAAGCTGCTGTGTGGTCCCTGGCCAATAATCGCCTGGCAATGCTTCTTTCTACCCTGGTGGATGGGATTTATCGCGATGAGGTCAGTGTTTTGGACTTTAACCAGTGCTCAGCTTCCCCTTTAGTGGTAAAAGACATCCTTCCTACACACTTCCTTTTTACTTTGCGCAACTATTATGACCATCCGGAAATAACCAGCCTCTCGTGGAATGGGAATGACCAGCTCCTGTTGAATGGCTACGTGAAGGAAGGCTTTGGCGATCTTCAGCTGTACAACCTGGCAATAGATCAAAGCCAGGAGCTTGCACCCAATGGGTCGTGTTGCTACCGCGACGCCCATTGGAGCCCCGATGGAACATACCTGTTATATACCTACCAGCCTGAGCCAGGTGGGGAAGTCAGCATGTTTTACGCCCCCGCGACCAGCTTGAGCCAACCGGCCGAAACCATGGCTTCTCTAGCTTTGCCTGCTGGATTCCTCACCGGTAGTCAGGAATCTCTCCAACCTGCCTTGCGCGCTGTGCATTAGCCCAATCTAAATTAGCATTCCTTCTATAATTATTCATTTACGAAGGAGGGGTAAATATACCGATATTTTCCTCTCTATAAAAATCCGTTGTTGTGGGTCAAGAGGAGTTTGGTTCCCCGCTCTGTCCGCCCCGATGACGAACATTTGGTATATTTCATTAATTACAAGGATGTTGCTGTCAAACGGCACCTGGTACGGATAACTATAACTTTTTCCGATGGAAACCCATGTGTTTCCTATATGATCCCATAATTTAAATTCCACCCATGCCACACCCCCAACGTCGGTAGCTGATGCTTCCAATGTAACCAATCCACCAAATGTGGAGAATGTTCCCCCAGGTCCTACAGGTCTTTCCCAATTTACTACAGGCGGTTCTTCGTCGACCAGGGTTGTCTGCTGGCTAAAATTATCACTTAAATCCAGCTCATAACCCGGTGAACCCACCTCAGCAGTGTTGGTGATTTCCCCGCCGTTTGTGGTCGTGACGACGATTGTCACCCACTCTGTTGAATGTGCGCCTATACTGGGTATATAACAAAATACAATACTCCCACGATCGCAGCTTCCTTTTGATGTGATTACTTCAGCAATTTCAACACCTGCTGGGAGCGTATCGGTAACGACCACAGTCGGTGCCTCGATGCTGGCGGTGTTTGAAATGGTGAGTTGGTAAGTTAATCGTGTAGCCGGAAGAACCGGATCGGGTTCATCGGTATTTCCAATGCTTAGTTCTACTAATCCTTGCTCTGGATAAACGGAAGATGTCGGTTCTGGGTCCCGGAATTGGCGCACATACACCCAATCCACCAGCAGTGTCCCGCCCGAATCTGTATCATTATACAAGCTCACCGGTAAGGAAATGCTCGGTACAGTCTCTGGCATAGTGGATGTTACACCAGATGCACCATGATCAATATCACCGCTGCTCTCATTAGATTTCCAGCGCACTTCATAGACGTGGTAATCACCGTGCCAGTTTTCTCCACCCACTTTTGGGATAACGAGATATTCAAAGATTGTGCCATTTTGAGAGTCTTGCAGGTACAAGTCATCCACATTACCGGTCTTATAGTCACTGATCAATGTCCGTGGACCGTTGATACCATCAATAAAACCCATCCATTCATCAGTCGAATTCAAGCTGTAGTTTGCCCTTAATCCAACAGCACGATATAGGTAACTCGATGTGGATTTAATCCCCGTACCATCAGCAATGCTCAAAATCCCACCTGATGCGTCGGGTATCCCACTGATGATATCCCAGCTAAACGGGCTGTATAAACCTTTCACGTTTCCCTTAACTTGAGTTTCAGCTGCTCGAATTAATCCTTCCGGATTGAATTGGTTCCAATTATCATCAAAGCTATCGAACGTAGTATTCCCATCACCCACCGGGTTTGCTGCGGGGTTGTTGAAATACGTGTAGATTGTCGTCTCTCCTGCCGATACAGATGGCACCCGCACCCACACATATGCCAGTTGGTTCACGCTATCCCAAGATTCAATCCAGAATTTTAATTCTGTGGTCCCATCACTGTGCGTAAACCGCAGGTCTGCACCATCCGGCTTCGTCCGGCTGAAATCGAAATTATTGGTATCAAGTTTGACTAGTACTTGATAATAGGGAAGGCTAGCTCCACTATTGGTGATGAGCACGGCTCGCCGGTAATGCCACGCCGGGTCAAACCAGGGTGGTCCATCTTGTGCAGGCCCGGAAATTTCATGGGTAGAGTTAGAGTTGTTTGAAATTGCCTTTGCTGGCAGTGTACTTGTTAGGATGATTATGAATAAAACTATTACCAGCCCTATCGGAACAACAAGGTTTATGATTTTCTTCATAAACTCACCTCACTCTGCTCAGATTATACGCTATTTCCTTTTTATATTAATTCGTATGCGAAAAGGGGATCGCTCTTTAATTGCGTGTATGGACATACACCAATGAATAAATTTTTCCCTACTCAGCCGACCTCAACCAGGCTATTTTGTCGAAATGTGATATCGGTAAATTGGAAGACGAATTGCCTTGCTCGATAATTACTCTTGTTTTCTCACTCACCAGAACCACTTCCCCTAAATGATTAAGGATTCGGTATTGTCGGTTCAGGTGTATTGGAGGGTGGAAGTGTCGGCTCGATGGCTTTGGTACTTGTTGCTGTTGGAGGTGCGGGGGTATTTGTTGGCGCTTTTGTTGCAGTTGGCTCAATTGTGTTCGTGGGTGAGGATGCCGGTTGCTGCGTCGCCCTTGTTGTCGGACTCGGCGTCCGCGAGGCTACGACCACTGTATATATGGGTTCAGTTGGAAAATTCGTCGGGATGGGAGTCTCACTGGGTGAGGTGGTATTCGTTTGGCTGGGTGTCACTGTGAAAATTAAAGTCGCGGTTTCTGTCGTCTTTATAGGTTCGGTTAATGTTAATAAGGCGATTTCGCACGGCTTGACTCCCGTCAATCCCAGGTTGTATGCCTCCAAGAGGTTGAATAAACGTGTCCCCTCTGCTAATGCGCTATCATCCACCTGACTTCCTGCCGGGTGCAGAGCTACCCATCCATATGCTTCAAAAATGGTCGTCTCAATATAGCTCTGGTCAGCACCGGATATGATATTCAAGTATGCTGCTGTTAACTGAGCCTGTAATTTCTCCGGCAGGTCCTCTATTGCACCAGAGAAGATCGCATTAAGTTCCCTGGTTTTGTATACCTGTCCGCCGATCACCAGTTGGAGCGGATACAGCTCTGGATGCTCCTTCCAATAAGCAACCGGTGAGGCGCAGTTCATCGCCACCCGCGGGGCATCGGCTGTAATCGTGGGGCTGGGAGAGGCCGATAAATTCAACGGCAGGTAGGTGGAAATTGCCCACACCAAACCGATAAAAATGACCACGGTCCCGATAACCAGGGTTAGGACCAGTCCTCGTTTTTCAGCCATGCCATTTTACTTGCTGGTGCATCATACTGCCTTTAGGGTTTACAGCCATTGGTTCGGCGATTTTTCGTTGTAGGCAAGCACAAGGATGGGATTGATTCTTACAGTTCTCAGATATTTTTTATATTTGATATTAACAATTTTACTCTATAGTGTGGATAGTTATAGAAAATATAACCACATAACTATTAAAAAAATATGGAGGCAAATACTATGTTAACTCGTTGGGATCCATTCCAGGAAATGTTAAATCTTCGCCGCACGGTTGATCGTTTGTTTGATAATGCCAACCCTGACCATGAGTGGCAGCCCATGCAGTGGGGTTTAGCCGTGGATGTGGTTGAGAACAAGGATGACTTCATCGTCAAAGCCTCCGTCCCCGGCATTAATCCGGACGACCTTGATGTTTCCTACGCTGACGACACCTTGACCATCAAGGGTGAGGTCAAATCGGAAAACGAGGTTGAAGAAAAGCAGTATCACCTGCGCGAGCGCCGTTACGGCTCATTTGCCCGCAGTATCAGCCTGCCGACAAAGATAAAGGGTGATGCTATTGAAGCATCTTACCAGAATGGCGTGTTGAACCTACGCCTACCCAAGGCAGAGGAAGTCAAGCCGAAGCGCATTGCCATTAAGGTCGGCGAACAGAAAATGATCGAAGGCAAAGTTAATAACAAATAATAAATCATTTTGGGGTATATCTAGGATATAAAAATCCAAATCCAAGGAAGTGCAGGAAGTTGTAATGGGCTGGCCCGGTATGAGCCAGCCCATTTTATGTGTTTATTTTACCTAAAGACTATGGTCTGCGATGGTTGTGTAAAATCATCTTGCTATAATTGCCTCACTCAGGGTAGCCTTCCCAGCACAGTCGTTGCCTCTGAGCGCAGAGCAATAGTATCAGGTGCTGCACCGCCACCCACAACAATATCACTAAAACCGAAGAAGATCGTACCCTTCAGAACGCCAATTGCGCTGCCATTCATAATGATTCCACCACCATTGACGCTCGCAGTAGCTAATACAGCTCCATCGGCGAAGTTGGGATCTTGGGTTACATTCAGTCCCTCATTCGTCAATTGCTGGAGAGATGCCTGGAGGTCCTCCAGGAACTGCGCTTTATCTACCTTCGCTGTATTCACATCCGGCGCCTGGACGACATCTACAGTGAACACGTTTGTGGTTTGGGAACCATAAGTGCAGGTTTTCAAGCCGCCTGGGGTGGACCCTTCTACGCCAGTCCCGAACGAAGCACCGGCAAGCGCTGACGCCTCCTGGCTGCTGATCAGCTGGCATGGGTCGAGCTGGGTTTTTACAGTCGCCTGACCTGGCACGCTTGTGCCGGGACTGGTGTCGCTGTATTCTGTGGCGCTTTCGTTACCGTTGGAGCAATTACCTGTGGAGTCGCTGTATCTTGCCGTACGCTCGCAGGCGGCACGGTCATCACTGGAGTGACAGTGCTGGTCGATGAGCTGCACGCCGAAAGAACTAGTGTGGCAACCAGCATGAATGCTCCAATTGCCTTTCGAACACTGTTAACCTCCCGCCGGGAATAGTGAGCGGTTGGTGAATCGGTTTCCTGGCTGACGCCAGTTAAAGTTGATCGATCTTTTTTATCCATAGAAATTCTCCTATATCTGAACGCAAAGATAAAGACCTTATCAGCAGAAATAATCCGCTGGAGGTCTGTTATTCGTTAATCATAACTATCGAACTTTGTTGAGATTCCTTTGGCAGTGATTCTGAAAAGTTGTACGATTAAACCCCCGTCAAAGAAATCATTGCGTTTTACACCACCCTTTGTACGCAAACGTAAATTCTTTTGTGGATATATTCTATCATATTTATCCCCTACAATCAAGACCCTCACCCAACGGGCTGGCGATATTCCCAGATGTTATACTTGCCAGATGCAGGTATATCACGTTCGCTGCCTGGGCACGGTCCCCTACCAGCAAGCCTGGGATTTACAGGTCGAGCTTGCCGGGCAGATTGCTGCCGGTGGTGTTCCTCCCACCCTGCTTCTGCTGGAGCATCCCCACACCTATACTTTCGGTCGCATTGGTCAGTCTGCCAACCTGCTGTGGAGCGAAGATGAGCTCAAGCAGCGTGGCATACAGGTGTATTGGGTTGACCGTGGTGGTGACGTGACCTACCACGGACCTGGCCAGCTTGTCGGTTACCCGCTGATTCCCCTTCCAATAATTAGTCCGGTAGCTCCCAGTCAGGGTAGTGACTCCCCTCTTCCCCGGGTAGATTACACCGGCTACCTGCGTCAATTGGAACGGGTGCTCGTCCTTGCCCTGAATGAATTTGGCGTGCACGCCGATACAGTCAAGAACCTTACCGGTGTATGGGTCGATGGTGCGAAGATTGCCGCCATCGGTGTGAAGGTGGATGCACGCGGCATCACCCGCCATGGATTTGCATTGAATGTAGCCCCCGATATGAGCTATTGGGATGGCATTATCGCATGCGGGCTCGAGGGTCTTCCTGTCACCAGCCTGTCACAACTTCTTCCTGCCCCTCCCTCCATGCAGCAGGTTTCTCGGGCGGTAATCGCTGCCTTTGAAAGCATCTTCGAAGTCGAGTGCCTCCAATTCCCCTAAGGTATAATAATGCTGTAATCTTGCAGCGATAGCTCGGTTTGTCACGATATTCACCAACGGAGGGAAATCAATGGCTAGCTCAAGCTTGAAAATCGTCATCCCCATGGCTGGGTATGGCACCCGGTTACGACCGCACACCTGGAGCCGGCCCAAGCCGCTCCTCCGCCTGGCAGACAAATTGGTGATCGACCACGTCCTGGATTCATTAAGCACCCTGCCGGATCTAATGAATTCAGAGTTCATCTTCATCGTGGGCTACCCGGGGGAAAAAATTAAAGCTTACATTCACCAGGCTTATCCCGATCTCCACGTAACATTTGTTCAACAGCCTGAGATGCGCGGTCAATCCCACGCCATCTGGTTGGCAAAGGAATACCTTGCAGGTCCAATGCTGATGGTGTTTGTCGATACTCTCATCGAGGCCGATTTTTCCTTCCTTTCCATACACACCGCCGGCGGCATTGCCTGGGTGAAGGCCGTGCCTGACCCGCGCCGTTTCGGTGTCGCCAGCCTGGGGGCGGATGGCTGGGTGGACCACCTGGTTGAAAAACCAGCCACCGTGGATAACAACCTGGCAATCGTAGGCTGTTATTACCTCAGCAGCGCGCAGGACTTGCTGCATGCTATCGACGAGCAGATTGAGCGCAATATCACCCTCAAGGGTGAATTCTTTCTCGCCGATGCGATCAATATCATGCTCGAGCATGGCTTGAAGATGCGTGTGGAACATGTGGTTACCTGGCTTGATGCTGGTACACCTGACGATGTCTTGAGTACCAGCTGCTATCTGTTGGAACATGGGCACGCTAATACTACAGACGCCCTTACACATAAAACGGCACTCATCCAGCCCCCGGTTTACATCCACCCCAGCGCTTCGGTCGATGGTTCTATCATCGGACCTCACGCTGTGATTGGCGCCGGCTGCAAAGTTCAGAGCAGTATCATCCGCGACAGCATCATCGACGACGGCTCCGACCTCTCCAATGTGGTTCTCGAACACTCCCTGGTCGGTAGGGAGGTTAAGATCAGCGGTCAGGCAGACACCCTGAATGTCGGTGATCAATCGGTGCTGAGCCTGTAATGGCCGGTGACCGGGTGGAATGCCGTTCTGACCAGGACTACTCCGGGCGACCACTGGCCTTTTATTGGCAGGACCAGCGCCTGGAGGTTACCGATATATTGGTGCGGTATCGTACTCCCTTGGGTATCACCTACCAGGTAATGACTGCCTCCTCTGGTATATTTAAGCTTGACTATGATAACCACACAGACGAATGGTCTGTTCAACCACTTTAACCTAAGGAGCAAGCATGGATCATAGCTACCTGGCTCGCCACGTCATCGGGCTGAAGCCATCCGGTATTCGCAAATTCTTCGATATTGTCGCCACTATGAAGGATGTTATTTCACTGGGCATCGGTGAGCCGGATTTCGTTACCCCCGAGCCCATCATCGAAGCTGGCATCAAAGCCCTGCGTACCGGCGAGACCCATTACACCTCCAATGCCGGGCTGTTCGAGCTTCGGCATGCCATCACCGATCACATTTATCATTCTTATAATGTCGAGTATGATCCCAAAACTGAAGCCATCGTGACGGTCGGGGTGTCTGAAGCGCTGTATTTAACCATGACCGCTTTGCTCAACCACGGTGAAGAGGTTATCATACCCACCCCCTGTTTCGTCTCGTATCAGGCGGAGGTCATCCTCGCCGGGGGCGTGCCGGTGGAAATTCCCACCTTCGTCGACGATGGCTTTCAAGTAAAGCCCGAACGGGTCGAAGCCGCCATCACCCCGCGCACCAAGGCGATCCTGCTGGGCTATCCCAATAACCCCACCGGCGCAGTCTACTCGCGTGAGGTCCTGTTGGAGATCGCCCGCATCGCCGAGCAGCATGACTTGATCGTCATCTCGGACGAGCTTTACGACCAGCTGGTGTATGGCGTCCAGCACGTTTGCTTCCCCTCGTTGCCCGGGATGCAGTCTCGCACCGTTCTGCTGGGTGGGTTTTCCAAGAACTATGCCATGACCGGCTGGCGGGCGGGTTTCGCCTGCGGTCCGGTCGATATCATCCAGGGATTGGTGCGCATCCACCAATACACCATCATGTCAGCCCCCACCATGTCTCAGCTGGCAGCTCTCGAAGCCATCCAGCACGGGTCCAGGTTTGTCGACGAGATGCGTGAAGAGTACGACCGGCGGCGCAAGCTGATCGTTGGCGGCTTGAACCGGCTGGGGTTGCCCACCTTCGAGCCGCACGGGGCATTCTACGCCTTCCCCAACGTGTCCATCACCGGCATGGATGACGAAACTTTCGCTCAAAAGTTGCTCGAGGAAGAGCGTGTGGCAGTTGTCCCGGGCAATTCCTTCGGCGCGGGCGGAGAAGGATTCGTTCGCTGCTCGTACGCCACTGCCTACGAGAAGATCGAAGAAGCCTTGAGGCGCATGGAGAACTTCATGCACCGCCATGGATGAGAGATCACCCATGGCCTTAAGGACGAAACATCACCATCCGGCACTGTAAAGGTGTGGCATTCGTCACTTGACGATCTGTCAGACATTGATTAATCTTAAAGCGCACCACTGGCGCGATCGTCCATGTATTGGAATCACCTATATAAAGTCCTGCAAAATTGCGGGCTCCCTAACAGGGCACCTGCTGAAATTTAAAATATCCATTAACCTACAGGAGTAAATTATGACCGAACAGATCAATGCATTTCAAATGGCACAGCGCCAGTTTGACGGCGTTGCCAAACAGCTCAACCTCGACCCACAGGTATCCGAGCTGCTTCGCTGGCCTGCGCGTGAGTTCAAGTTCACTATCCCGGTGCACATGGACGATGGTTCTATGCGGGTATTCACCGGTTACCGGGTGCAGCACAACGATGTGCGTGGCCCCAACAAAGGCGGCATCCGCTTCCACCCGGCTGAGACCCTCGATACAGTGCGCGCTCTTGCCATGTGGATGACCTGGAAGTGCTCCGTAGCCGATATCCCCCTGGGCGGCGGTAAAGGCGGCGTTCCGGTTGACCCGGCAACCCTCTCGGTATTCGAGAAGGAAAAACTGTGCCGCGGTTGGGTTGACCAGATGTGGCGCAATATCGGCCCCCGGCAAGACGTCCCGGCACCCGACGTGGGCACCACCCCCCAGATGATGGGCTGGATGATGGATGAGTACTCCAAGCTGGTAGGTCATTTTACTCCTGGTGTAATTACCGGAAAGCCCCTCGGCGGTGGCGGTTCTTTGGGCCGTACCGAAGCCACCGGTTACGGTGTCATTTATACCGTGCGTGAGGCCATGAAGCACCTCAAGATCGATCCCACCAAATCGGTCGCTGCAATTCAGGGCTTTGGTAACGTCTCGCAATATGCTGCGATCGGTTTTATCGAGCAGCTGGGGGGTAAGGTCACCTGCGTGTCCTGCTGGGACCGGATAGACAAATGCTCATACACATTCAGCCACCCAAAGGGAGTTGATCCCAAGTTCCTGCAGTCCATCACCGACCAGTACGGCACCATCGATAAAGCCAAAGCCAAGACAGCCGGTTACGTGCTCGAAGATGGCGACGATTGGATCACCAAGGAAGCTGACGTGCTGGTCCCTGCCGCCATCGAAGGTCAGGTGACGGGTGATACGATCAAAAAGATCCATAGCCGCGTGCGCATCATCGCCGAAGGCGCCAACGGACCCACCACCCCAGAAGCGGACGAGGTGATCAAGGCTAATAATATCTTCAATATTCCAGACTTCCTGTGTAATGCCGGTGGGGTCACCTGTTCCTACTTCGAAGGCGTTCAGAATGACATGAACTTCTACTGGACCAAGGAAGAGGTGCTGGAGAAGCTGGACACCAAGATGACCCAGGCGTTCCATTCGGTGCTCGAGATGTCTGAGAAGGAAAAGGTCTACATGCGCGATGCGGCGTATATGGTCGCCATTGCCCGTGTGGTTAAAGCCATGGAGTTGCGCGGCTGGATTTAGAATATTTTATACACATAAGGCAGTATAACAAGGATATAAGGATCGCTCCTTATATCCTTGTTTTATATAGATATCCAATATGCGTGTAGAGGCGGAAGGTGGGGATTTCATCCCTAAGAGTTGAAGTCAACCCCTCCGCCGTTGTCGGTTGATTGCAGTTTCCTCCTGTTCAAAACCCAGCAATAATCATCGTATACATGCCCCGGCGGGGCGTCTCGGTGATGCCAGCCGCCCTCAATTTATTCCAAACTGTGACGATCATGCTATATATAGCATTAATCAGGTAAAACCGATTGGTAAAATATCGAAAGGATCATATTCTGATCGCTACCCGTAACCTACGCTTTCCTTAAATCTTCTTAAACCCCTTGTGGATTAGAACTTATGTGCTATAATTAGGGTGCGTTCAATTATGATATGTTTTTTTAAATGAACGCACCCGTACATCGGGAGGTTTTACCCGATGCAGAATGCTTTCCTATGGTTAATTAAGATGAAAGCATTCGTATACCGGTCGGTCTTTACCGGTAGGACTGCCTACAAAAGTTGATATGGTGGTTTCCCATATCAAACAGTGGTTTCCTGTACCGATTGGGTTATATCGGTAAAAGGCAGTCGTATACCGGTCGGTCTTTACCGGTAAGAGTGGTAATTACTCACCCATTTTATAAATGTTCATATTAATTCGACCATCATTCAGTCCTTACCTTAATACTCCTCCCCTAAAAACATGCTTTTTTGTTTTTGGGGGAGGCAGGAGGGGGTATTCCGTTTTTTCTACGTCTCTCTAACAGGAATGAACGCTTCACAGTTTCATTGTGTAGAAGTTAATCATCAAGCGGTGAGTATGTACATGGAAGTGTAATTACTCACCGGACTACCTTTCTGGCAAAGATGAGGATAATGAGTTCAAAATCATTTCTTAATTTGTCCTTCTCCGCACATTACCAACTTAAATTCTCACCAGGAAATCCAGTCGTTTCTATTCGTTCTTTCGAGGAACCAATTATTCTACATCAACCAAATCGGTCATCCAAGGATTTTTGCGCTTTCCCGTTTGTCTTATCTGTGACCGCTAAGACGCCGTCCCTGGGAAAGATGAATTGAATGCATTTATTTTTTTTCAAAACAATTCCCTACGACACTTTTAGAGACGAACCACTGAGACGTCTCAACACAACCATCTTCCCGACAGACCAAGAATGTCAGCCGTGGATTGACAAGTACTGGATAATTTCCCCTTCTCGTTGTATACTCAACGCAGCCTAGTGAGGAGAAGTATTACCATGAGAGTTACTGTCTTACAAGAGAATCTGGCACACGGTCTGAGCATCGTCTCACGTGCCGTATCGCCGCGCAGCACTCTTCCCGTGCTGGCAAACGTATTGGTGGCTACCGACGAAGGGCGCCTGCGTCTCTCCGCCACCAACCTGGAGCTCGGCATCACCTGCTGGATCGGTGCCAAGATCGTGGAGGAAGGCTCCACCACCGTGCCAGCGCGCACTTTCACCGACCTGGTTGCCACCTTACCCAGTGACCAGGTGGAGATGAGCCTCAATGTGCGCAACCAGAAGCTCAACGTGCGCTGCGGCTCTTCAAACACGGACATCAACTGTATCGATTCACAGGAGTTTCCCCCCATGCCGGTGCCCGACCTGGCTGAAGGCATCCCGCTCAACGTCACCGCGCTAAAAGAGATGATCCAGCAGGTGGCCTTCGCCGCCTCATCTGATGAAGCCCGCCCGGTGCTCACCGGGGTGCTGCTCACCACCCAGGGCAACCAGCTTACGTTGCAAGCTGCTGACGGTTTCCGCCTCTCCATCCGCAAAACTGAGCTCTCCTCATCCCCTCCCCGCCCGATCAAAGCCATCATCCCCGCCCGCGCCCTGGCAGAGCTGGGCCGCATCGCCAGCGATGGCGAGACCACTGTTACCATGGTGCTGCCCTCCGGGCGTGGCCAGGTCATCTTCCACATGAAGGACGTCGAGCTGGTTTCCCAGCTGATCGAAGGCTCCTACCCAGATCTGGAACAGGTTATCCCGCGCTCTCACCAGACCCGGTCGGTCATTTCCACTCCCGCCATCCTCAAAGCTTGCAAGCAGGCGGAGATATTTGCCCGTGAGGGCTCGCACATCGCCCGCATCCAGATCACGCCCGGTGCCGATAATCAACCCGGGACGGTAGAAATCTCCGGTCAATCGGAAGAGACCGGTTTCAACCAGACGGTGATTGATGCTAACATCGAGGGCAAACCGCTACTTATCGCCTTCAACGTGCGTTTCCTACGCGAGCTATTGGACGTAGTCAAGACAGCTAACGTGATCCTCGAGACAAACATTGAAACCACACCGGGGGTTTTCCGCCCGGCAGGTGAAGATAACTTCCTGCACGTGATCATGCCCATGCACCTTGGTGGGTAAAACGCACCTGGGTGGGTGAAACGCACCTGGGTGGGTAAAGTCAGACAGATCCAAATTCTATTAAAAATGTAGGGGCGCAAGGGAGGAATTTGAACAATTAACATCCATAATTCTTCCCTTGCGCCTTGCTGTAAAATGGTGGATATTTCTACGAGCATGATTATCCTGCTGAAATCAACCCCCGCCCGCCTCCCCCAAATTAAAACCAATTTGGGGGAGGAATATAAATTATGACTCTGCCATCCGTTAGCACCGAAAAAACGCTCCGCATCTACCTGGCCTTGGCTCAGTATCCCATCCTCAGTACGCAGATCCGCGCCCGCATGCGCCGCGCCATCTTCGAGCATGGGGTGATCACCCAGCAGGATTTCGAGACCGAGGTTCAGGAGCAGGCGATTAAATCACAGTCACGCGAAGCTCTGCATGATCCCCTGGCAGAGGAGCCTGCCGGTGTTTGGGAGCTGCGTCTCTCGCGCCTGCGCGACCACCTGACGGATTTCTATTTTGCCTACAACCTGCCCTATGAGCTGTTCGAACAGCTGGTGCGCGATACCCTGGCGGAACGCGGTGTTCGTGCCCAAGACCTGATGGTCTCTTTCAACGCTGAGCTCGCTCCACAGTCCATGCTGTTCGAGCAGGCTACTGCCATTGAGAACCTGCCTGCCGATGAGCGCATCATAGCTGAGCCTCACTTGCGTGAGATCAAGGTGGTTCTTATCCGTACCCTGATCAGCGACCAGCTGGCGTACGTCAATATCGCCAAGGATTGGTTCACCATCCGCGACCTGCGCGAGATCTACCAGCATAAGATCGGCAGTGGTAAGATCGGCGGCAAATCCGCTGGCATACTCCTCGCCCGTCGTATCCTTGAAAATGTAGCTTCTTCCGAGCTCAATGCACACCTGACTATCCCCGAATCATACTTCATAGGGGCAGACGTCACCTATGCCTTTATGGCGATGAACAACCTGATGCACTGGAATGACCAGAAATACAAGACCGAGGAGCGCATTAGGGCGGAATACCCTCAGATCATCCAGGACTTTCTGGCGGGGAAGTTCCCCCCCGAGACGTTGAGTGATCTGCGCATCCTGCTGGCGAAGATCGGTCTGCGGCCCTTGATCGTGCGCTCATCCAGCCTGCTGGAAGATAATTTCGGCACGTCCTTCGCTGGTAAATATGAGAGCCTGTTCTGCCCCAACCAGGGTACCTTGGAAGAAAACCTCCAACAGCTCACCCAGGCCATCCAACGCATTTATGCCAGCATCCTTAACCCCGAAGTGCTGCTTTACAGACGCAGCAAGGGTTTACAGGATTACGATGAGCGCATGGCTATCCTCATCCAACTCGTCCAGGGGGAGAAGCTGGGGCACTTCTTCCTTCCCAACGGCGCGGGGGTGGCGTTCAGCCGCAACCAGTTCAGGTGGAATCCACAGATCCGCCGGGAAGATGGTTTCATCCGCCTGGTCTACGGGCTCGGCACGCGTGCTGTGGAACGCATGGGCAACGACTACCCGCGCATGGTTGCCTTGAGTCACCCACTGCTGCATCCCGAAGCCTCCCCGGTCCTTATCAGCCAGTACTCCCAGCACCTGGTGGACCTGATAGACCTCGAAGATAACCAGCTCAAGTCCGTTCCGGTCGAGGATGTGCTTTCTGCTCGCATGCCCGGGCTGCGCTATATCGCCCAAATCTATAATGACGAATTCATCCTGCCCATCCGCAGTAATTTACTCGAAGGGAAATCAAGCCAGCTGGTGATCACCTTTGACGAGCTGCTTCGCCGGACCCCCTTCGCCATCCGCTATCGCGAGCTGCTGACCACGCTGGAGCAAAATTATCACTCCCCGGTGGATACCGAGTTCACCCTTCAGCTGCTCAACCCCGATTCCAACCAGCCTGAAGTAGATATATGCCTGCTGCAGTGCCGCCCGCAGTCACAGTTCAAGGAAAGCAAGGTGCGGCTGCCCAGCAGCCTGAATCCTGCCGATGTGATCTTCTCCACCCGCCGCCTGGTTCCCGATGGGCGTGTGGAAGGCATCACCCACGTAATCTACGTCACCCCGGAAGGCTACTTCTCCCTTGGCACCCAGGCAGAGCGCACACATATCGGGCACCTGATCAGCAAGCTCAATGCCAGGCTGTTGGGGAAAGTATTCATCACCATCGGACCGGGTCGTTGGGGAACGATCAACCCTGACCTGGGAGTCCCGATCAACTACGGTGATATTTACAACACCCGATCGCTAATAGAGGTGTCCGGGCACGGCATCAGCGCCGCCCCTGAGCCATCCTTCGGCACGCACTTCTTCCAGGACCTGGTCGAAGCCAATATATACCCCCTCGCCATATACCTGGATGACCCGGACGTCCAGCTCAACCACTCTTTTTTATATGACACTCCCAACTTGCTGGTTGATTATCTGCCTGAATCGGAAGACTGCAGTGAGACGATACGCCTGATCGAGGTAGCTTCCTTCCGGCTCGGCTCGCACTTGGAGCTGGTGATGGACGACGAAAAGGGTGAGGGCGTGGCGTACCTGGTGCCAGACGAATAGGTACCAGTGGTTAAATATTCTATATCTAAATTATCCCAGCTCGAGGAGGAGTAGCAATGAAAAAATTCGTAGCTGTAGCGGGTAACATTGGTGTCGGCAAATCCACCCTGGTCAGCATGCTGTGCAACCGCTTGGGCTGGCAGTCTTTCTTCGAGCCGGTAGGCGACAACCCCTACCTGGCAGATTTTTATCGCGATATGCACCAGTGGTCGTTCCATTCGCAGATCTTCTTCCTCACCCGCCGGCTGCGCTCCCACCGCCAGCTGCTTGACCACCCCACCTCCGCTATCCAGGACCGCTGCGTCTATGAAGACGCGGAAGTCTTCGCCCAGAACCTGTTCCTGCAGGGATTGATGGACGAGCGTGACTACCTGAGTTACCACGAGCTTTATTGTGTGCTTAGTGAATTCCTGCCCCCTCCCGATCTGGTGGTGTACCTGCGTGCTTCGGTGGGCACCTTGCAGGAACGCATCTCCCGGCGCGGTCGTGACTATGAGCGTACCATTACCCCCGACTATCTCGGGCAGCTGAACAATCTGTATGAGGCGTGGATCGCCAACTTCAGCCTGTGCCCGGTGCTCACCGTCCCTGCCGACACACTGGATTACGTCGCCCATCCAGGCCATCTCGACCTGGTGGCGCTCAAAGTGGAGGAAAAACTGACTGGCAAGGAGGAGGTCATCTTCTCTGCAGACGAATTAGCGAATTCAGACTGATTTTCATTGCGCCTATCCCCCGCCGATATTCGGAGAGATGAGTAGGAGCAAGATATCTAGAATGCGCTAACTTGATCGGATCCCAACATCTTGCGTAAGATACATGATGATAAATGTAAGGGCGGGCATTGTGCCACCATTTTGGTGGCGCGCGACCCGCACCTACTCGGCATTCGCTCATTAACCTACACTCGTTCCAGCTCTCCGATCATCTCCTCCGCCATGCTGACGGCATCCAAAAGTGTCTTGGCATCCATGGCAAAGTGGGCACCAGCGGTTTCATACAACACCGGTAACGGCACGGTGCCACCCAGCGCCAGCGCGTGTCGGTAAGCCGCCACCGCCCTACGCTGGTCATGCATCGCATTGCGCCACACCTGGAACGCTCCCAGGGATGCCAGTCCATACTCAACGTAGTAGAACGGTACTTCGAAGATATGTGGTTTACGCTGCCAGCCGGTGACCATGATTGCATCCAGCCCAGTCCAGTCCACTCCCACCATGTAACGCTGGTACAGCTCTGCCCATTGCTGGTCGCAGTTATCCGGGTTGGCCGCGGCATCCTGGTGGGTGTATGCCCAATGTTGGAAGGCATCCACCACAGCCAGATACGGCCAAAAGGTCACCGCTTCCTCCAGGTGTTCAATCCTCGCCCGGGCTGCCTCCTTTTCGGTGTAGAAGCCGCCCTCACTTGCCAACAGGTAAGGTGAAGCTAACAGTTCCATGGCCATCGAAGCCACCTCGGCGAATTCCATCCCCACCGCTAGCTGGTGGTAATAGGGCAGTTGTGCTTCCTCAAATACGTGGAAGGCATGCCCACCCTCATGGATCAACGTTTCAACATCCTCGTGGATACCTACCGCGTTTTCAAAGATAAATGGCAGCCTGGACATGTCATAATTATTGCAGTATGCACCGGGGGCTTTCCCCTTGCGGTTTTCCAGGTCAAGCAAACCGCCGGTACGCATTATTTCAAAATAATCCCCCAGCTCAGGGTCAACACGGTGGAAAATAGCTGAAACTTTATCCTCCAGCTCTGTGAGAGTGGCATACGGTTTTAGCGCCTCCCGACCCAATGGATCAACGAACAAATCCCACGGTCTTAATGACGTGAGGCCCAGCCGGATCTGGCGTTTCTCATAAATACGCCGGGCAGCCGGAACGACCACTTGTTCGATGGCACCGTGGAACCAGGCACAATCTTCAGGTGTGTAATCGAAACGCAGGAGTTCTTGCCAGCGGTAGGAACGGTAATCGGGAAAGTCTGCATTTGCGGCTATTCGGCGACGGATATCGAACAGCTTACCCCAAAGCCCATTAACCCTGAGCCGGTCTTCCAACCTTCGTTCCATGCTCAATCGCCAGGCCTGCTCACGTCTCGTACGATCTGCGCTCAAGAAAACCGGCTGCAGCTGGGTGGTGGTAACCTCCCTGCCCTCCCACTGTACAGTTTGCGCCCCAATGACCTCATCGTACTCATTGACCAGTTTCTTCTCTTCATTTAGCAGGGTCAGGTTGCTCTCCCGGTAAATCTCAGCTTCGACCTTCATATTGCGCAGGGCTATCTCAAAACCTGCCGGTTGTAAACCGCTGGTGAGCAGCTTCTGCTTGAGCGCTTGGTTGGCAGCCATTGATGGGGTGAAAGTCTCGTCCAGGAAGGTGTTGAAGCGTGCTTTCACATCTGGGTCCGCTGTGAACAATGTAGTATCTACCCACAGCCGGGCGAACATCTCCGAAATTAACCGGTTCAGGTCCGACCAATCCATTACCCATTGGTCAATATTGGCTTGAGATACTGAGCGTTTTTCGAGATCTGCAGCGAAAGGGTTAATATCGTTCCAGCTCCAGTGCATGAACACAGCGGGGTCTTTCGGTAGCGTTTTGAACATTACGATTCCTTTCATACTGATGGAGTGATCCAGGTTTCCTCCCTGGTCGGTGAATACTTCGGCTATATTACTGGTTCCAATCCAAGGTATACCAGCGCAAATAATCTTCAATGTGTGCCCGCCAGTACTCTTCTTCATGCTCGCCGACGAACATATGGTACTCGTGCGGGATGTCGAATCTGGTGAGCAAATCCTCCAGCCACTTTGAACCAATGGAGATATCCGGACGGTCGTCATTCCCAATATCCATATAAACGAGGGGTGCCATCCCTTCAGGAATACTGTTCAGCCACAGGTAAATCGGTTGGACGTCGCTGTGGAACACAAAACCGCTATGCACCCCAATCCGTCCGAATCTGTCCCAATTGGAGAGACCAATATGGACCGCCCATGCGGCACCCCTTGACAACCCGCCGATTGCCCGGTGAGCCCGGTCGGGGATGGTGCGGTAATGCTCATCGATCCACGGGATGAGCGACTGTTCCACCGCCAGCCCAAAGTTATCCACGGTGGGTTCAGTCCATACTCTGTCACGGGGCATCACTACAATGAAAGGGCTCAATTCACCCCTTGCAATCAGCCGGTCAGCGCTCTCCGGAACTCCAAGACGGTCCCATTGAGTATCTGTATAAGTTTGACCATGGATCAGGTACAATACAGGGTATGCCCGATAAGGCTCTTCATCATAGCAGGGCGGCAGGTAAATACGGTAGATCAACGGATCGGGCAACAGAACCGTAGAAAACTCGAACACATCAACCTTACCTCCAGCCTGCATGCACGCCGTTAGGGTGGGTGTGGGTGTGTAGGGCATCGGGGTACGGGTGGAAGTCGGAGTTGGCGTGGGCGGATTTTCGGTGGGGGTAACCGTGACCGTTGGCGCATCAGGAACCGTCTCTCTCGGTAACGAGATGGGCATTTCCAGCATTAGAGTGGGAGTGGAGGTTCTAGCAGTTGGTACCAGGTTGGCCTGCTGGCAAGACGACAACAGAAATAAAGACAGACAGGCAAAGACTACCTTTTTTAGCACTTTTGGAGTTTACCACAAGATATCTAAACAAAATCGACATTAAACAGGCCTGAGTGTGCGTCTGCTAGTTTCCAAATTAACCCTTTCACTGGTAAAATTGCACGGTATACCTGTACATGGAGAAGTGAATGCGAAAGATAGTATTATTGTTTCTAATGCTTATAGCTGTGGTGCTGTCGGGATGTCTCCCACAGACGCAAGCTAGCCCAACATCCACAACCACCACGGTTGCCCATCCAGCTCCGACGACCGTCGTGACCGTCCCTGCCCAGGCTTCCATCCTTCCTGATTCGGGCTGCACGGTCATCACCCAGAAGCCTACACCTGGCCCGACCGCAGAAACGATTTACCCACCCATCACAGGTGCTGATTGGATCAAAGGTCCAGATACGGCCAAGGTGACCATTCTGGAATATTCCGATTTCCAGTGACCCTACTGTGCACAGATTGCTCCCGTGATGGAGCAACTCCTCAAGGAATTCCCCAATGACTTGCGTTTTGTATACCGGCAGTACCCCCTCATCGGCACACCCGAAAAACCTTTCCATGATAAAGCTGCTCTTGCCACCCAGGCGTCTGAAGCTGCTGGCGAACAAGGCAAATTTTGGGAAATGCACGACGTGCTGTTTAATAACCAGGCTGAATGGTCGGTATTATCGGTCAGCGATTTCCAGCAGTGGCTGCTCAAAAAGGCTGGTGAGCTCAATCTCGATGTGAGTAAATTCACTGCCGATTTGACCAGCACTGAATTGGTTAATTTTGCCCAAAAAGCATGGGATGACGGTAATGCGATGCAGCTCCAAGGTACACCCAGCTTATTTATTAATGGAGAGACCTGGCCAGGCAACGTCGCCATGAATACGGGAAATATTGCCTCGGTTATCAAGCTGACGCTGCTGGAAGACCGCCAATTTACACAATGCCCACCCATGACCATTGATCCTACCAAGCAATACATCGCCACACTTCATACCGATAAGGGTGACATTGTCATCGAGCTGGCAGCCGATAAAGCCCCGCTGGCTGTGAACAGCTTTATCTTCCTGGCACGCAACGGCTGGTTTGATAACATCACTTTCCATCGCGTTGTCCCCGGCTTCGTTGCCCAGGCAGGTGACCCAAGCGGCACCGGTTATGGGACACCCGGTTATGCCTTCAAAAATGAAATCTCGCCTAACCTGAACTTCGATGCACCGGGTGTGGTTGGTATGGCTAATGCCGGGGCTGATTCGAACGGCAGCCAGTTCTTCATCACCTACAGCGCCCAACCTACCCTGGACGGTAAGTACACCGTCTTCGGGCATGTGATCCAGGGGATGGATGTGGCAACCAGCCTCACCCCCCGTGATCCATCGCAAAGTGGGGACCTTCCTCCAGGCGATAAAATCCTCAGTGTGACCATCGAAGAGAAATAATCGATCCCAAACCAGGAGATGAAAATTTTCACCTCCTGGAATGACGAATAAGACCATGTCTATTCCACCCAATTCCATCACATCATCCAGAGCTCAACCTCACTGGCCTTCTATCATTCAGCTGGTTTTTAGCGGGCTGGCTGCACTCCTGCTGTGGGGAGTGGCTGGTGTTGCTGCTCTGAGCGGTTTCGCACAATTCTTCACCAATGGAACTAGCCGCACTGTCTCCATTGATCCGTTTATGGTCGCCGGTAGCCTGGCTTTCGCCGGAGCGTTGGTGGTTCCATCCGCGTGGTACGCGTGGAGATACCTGGCTCATCCGGAAATCGAGCCGGTTTCTCGACCTGAACGACGCTACTATGGCTTGATACTAACAGTAGTGGTCCTGGTTGTGGTGGGTGGAGCCCTCCTGCTCGGAAATTGGGCAGTTCAAAATGACCGCATCGCCTGGTTCGTACTGCCACCTCTCAACGTCATCGCTACTGGTTTACCCGCACTGTGGGTTATCTATTTCGGCACGCGTGGGCTCCTGCCAAATATACCCCGGTTCAAATGGGGAGTATTCGCCAGTGGGTTGATTTTAGGACCAGTGATCATCCTGATCCTGGAGCTATTGCTCCTACTAGTAGTGGGTATCACTGCAGTGCTATGGATCACGCTAAATCCATCGCTTTCGAGCCAGCTCAAAGACCTGACTATTCCACTGCAGAATGGTGTTCCAGATACCCAGGTGATAATCAATCGCTTATTGCCACTCCTGCTCAACCCTGTGATTATCTTTTTAGGCTTCGCTACTATATCTGTGCTGGTACCCATCATCGAAGAGAGCTTAAAACCCCTGGGGGTGTGGTTCCTTTCAGGTTCAAAAATCACCCCCGCCCAGGGGTTCGGTTTCGGAGTTATAAGCGGCGCTGCGTTTGGTCTTTTTGAGAACCTGGGGAATACCAGCGGTGCAGGAACAGGATGGGCGCTCCTGGTAACCTCGCGCATCAGCACCCTTCTCCTGCACAGCTTCACCGCCGGGTTGGTGGGCTGGGCGTTGGCTTCCGCCTGGACTCAACGCCGCTTTCTACGACTCGCCATCAGTTTTATTATCGCTGTGTCTATCCACGGATTATGGAATGGTTTGGCAGTCCTCAGCGCTGCTGCCTCCCTGGAAGGAACGACATCGGTGCCGCTACCTGCCGGGATGCAGCAAATTGGAATACTTGCGACTGTTGGAATTTTCGCTTTAGGGCTGCTGGTCTTTGTATCATTCTTCGCATTCAATTCAGTCTTGCGCCGAGGTGTGATTCCCTCAGCATCCCCCACGGCAGGGGAAGGTGAGCCATCCTACGTCCCGGTTGAACCATCCCAGCCTTCTCCCACAGGCGAAACTTTCCAGCCAGCTACCGAGGGCAACAGCACTGCTCCCATACCACCCAGCGATAACCCGCCATCCATAGAAACGCCCTCCCAAGACCATCCAACGAGTGAAGGTCCTCCAACCGCAACAAAAACCAATCCATGAATATCATCCAACACTTTATAGAATTAGTTCTCCACCTCGATAAGTACCTTGGTCAAATTATCCAGGACTACGGTATCTGGACCTACCTGTTCCTTTTCATTATAATCTTCATGGAAACAGGATTCGTGATTACGCCCTTCCTGCCCGGTGATTTGCTGATCTTCGCCGCTGGCACCTTGGCTGGCTTGGGGTACATGAATATTTGGGTCTTATATCTCGTGCTTTGCAGTGCTGCCATCCTGGGTGACACAGTCAATTATTGGATCGGTCATTATATTGGCCCACGCGCCTTCAGTGGGAACATACGCTTCCTTAAAAAAGAATACATCGATCGTACGCACGTTTTTTACGAGAAACACGGTGGAAAGACGATCATCATCGCCCGATTTATCCCTATCATCCGCACATTTGCACCTTTCGTGGCCGGGGTGGGAGCGATGACTTACCCAAAATTCATTACATACAACGTCGTGGGGGGAATGGCATGGGTGGCGTTGTTCCTGTTTGGGGGCTACTTTTTTGGCAACCTGCCTTTCGTTCAGCAGAATTTCAGTTTCGTGCTCCTGGCTATCATCTTTATCTCTGTCATGCCCGCGGTTATCGAAATTATTAATAGCCGCCAGCAAGCCAAGAAACAGACCCAGCCGCCTATAAACGACTAATTACTTCTCTCATTCTGCATGAGGTAAAATCGAGATCATGGATCAACAATCCGTGGAATCCTTCCTGTCCAGGTTAGACCTGCCAGCCATTCGCTATTTACAAAGTATCGGCTCCACCAATGACGAAGCCTGGAGGTGGATCGATGAGGCAGCACCGCATCTGGCACTCGTCCTCGCCGAAGAGCAGACGGCGGGTCGTGGACGGGGTCAGCGGCGTTGGGTGACCGCGCCTGGCAGCGGGCTGGCAATCAGCCTGGTCCTGCGTTCGCCTCCGCTCGACCCCCTGACAGTGCAATCCCTGTCCGGCTTAGGTGCCCTGGCAGTCAGCCAGGCGCTGCAAACAAAATATAAATTGCCATCTCAGGTTAAGTGGCCCAATGACGTTCTGATCAACCAGCGAAAAGCGGCCGGCGTGCTGGTCGAATCGCGCTGGGATGGAGGAATATTACATGCTGCTGTCATCGGGATTGGCATTAACATTGCACCTGAGTCTGTCAATCCGGTGAACTTTACACCCGCGGGATTGAATTTCCCGGCAACCTGCATAGAAAGTGTGTTGGGTCATAAGGTAGAACGGTTGGAGCTGCTGTATGCCATTCTTGATGCGATTAACTTCTGGCTTCCTCGCCTTGATTCCGCAGGCTTTATCCAGGCTTGGGAAGACAGCCTGGCATACAAGGATCAGTGGGTGGAGCTTAGTATGGATTACCCAGGACAGGCTTCCACCCAGGCAGCTACTTCTCAACGAGTCTATTCTGGAAAAGTGATTGGACTTGCGATGGATGGATCGCTAAAATTACTCACCAGGTCAGGCGAATGGGCGACCGTACAGGTTGGTGAGCTTCACTTATCACCCATCTCTGGGCAGGATTGATTTGGAGGCACAAAATGTTTGATGATTTCCGCAAGCAAATCGACGACAGCTCGTTCTCAGATGAAGATCAAGTTGGAGAGTCACTTGATAAAGTCAAGGAAGAGGATAGGGGATATATCTTCGGCATGTCTCCTGTCCAGCGTTTCATCCTTGCGTTTATGCTACTGATCATCACCGCTATGCTGGGCGTGTTGTTCCTGCTCGTCACGTCTAAAATCGTGCCCCCATCAATGTATTAATCCTCCCTGCTTATTCGGTCAACCCGAAATAGAGTTTCACGGACTTTCTAAAGATCAATCACCTTCCTTCACACCTGCACGAAGTAGCTCAACCGTAGAAATCCTAGCCAACGAAGCCACATAATCCTCCGGCTCCAGGGAGATCAATAAATCGCACCTTGTTGTCCGCCCACCCCGTTTAGCATCCTTAACCCGCGTGCGCAGCACTACCCCGCCAGCTGAGATGATCGTTAGCTCATCGACTGGCTGAACCACTCTCGCTGCTGCAATATTACCAATCTGCTTCAAGCTCTTCGGGTCGATGGATTGCATGCCCCCGGTGGCTCGGCCTTTGGGATGATACTCCGTGAGGGCGGTGCGTTTCCCCCAGCCCCCGGTAGTAATCACCAGCAGCTCACCCCCCTCCTCCACCACTTCCATGCTTGCCACATGGTCCCCCTGGGCTAATCCGATCCCATTCACACCGCCGGCAGCCCGTCCCATCGCCCTCACCGAGGCTTCAGCGAATCGCAAGGCTTGCCCATGTTCGGTGACCAGGATGATTTCATCCTCTCCATCGGTCAGCCTGGCCCAACCGAGCTCATCCTTTTCTTCAAGGCCGATCGCAATCAATCCTGATGGGCGCACAGCGCTGAACTCAGCCAGCTCCACCCGTTTCACTTTTCCGTTTCGTGTGGCCATAGTACAGTACTCGGCAGCCACAAAATCAGGTACCGCTACTGCAGCAGTGATCGTTTCACCGGTATTCATGGAAAGTATATTGACTATTGGAATTCCGCGTGCTGTCCTGTCGGCATCAGGGATTTGATAGGCTTTTTCTGAGTATACTTTGCCTTTATCTGAAAAGAACAGGATGGTATCCAGCGTGCGTGCGGGGAAGAGGAACATCACCTCATCCTCCTGTTTGGTGGTATGACCCGCAACACCACGCCCTCCGCGCGATTGCAGCTTAAAGCTCTTGGCTGCCACACGCTTCACATATCCGCGTTGGGTGATAATGATCAGCACGGCTTCATCGACAACCAGGTCTTCCTCCCTGAAGTCTTCGCGAGCTTCGTGGGCAATGCGCGTACGTCTTTTATCGGCGTATTTCTTAACCAGCTCCGCCAGGTCGGTTTTGATCAAATCCAGCACCTTGCGCTGGCTGGCGAGCAGGTCTTCCAGGAAAGCGATCCGCTCCAGGGTCTGTTGCTGTTCGTCCTCGATCTTCTGGCGCTCGAGAGCTGCCAGACGGCGTAATTGCAGGTCCAGTATGGCTTGTGCCTGCAGCTCGCTGAGCTTGAATCGTTCCATCAGGCGTTCCCTGGCTGCATCGGCATCGGGACTCTGGCGGATAATCTGTATCACCTCATCCAGGTTGGCTAGTGCAATCAGCAAGCCTTCCAGAATATGCGCCCTCGCTCGAGCTTTATTGAGCTCAAAACGTGACCTCCGCACGATCACGTCCTGTCGGTGATCGATATACACCTGCAGCATGCGCTTAAGCGAGAGCAGCCTGGGTTCACCATCAACCAATGCCAACATTTGCACGCCGAAGGTGGACTGCAGCGGAGTGTACTTGTACAGCTGGTTCAATACCTTTGCTGGTTGGGCACCTCGACGGAGCTCAATGATAATACTCATCCCACGCCGGTCAGATTCGTCGCGTAAATCAGAGATATCGCTCAGTTTACCTTCACGTGCCAGCTCAGCGATCCTTTCGAGCAAGCTGGATTTATTTAGCAGGTAGGGGATTTCGGTGATCACGATCCGCTGCCTGCTGCCATTCATATCCTCGATATGAGCCTGGCCTCTCAGCACGATCCTCCCCCGCCCGGTATTGTAAGCCTGGTGGATGCCCTCGCTGCCAACGATCACACCTCCTGTCGGGAAGTCAGGTCCGGGCACCAGCTTGATCAGCTCATCATTGGTGATCTCCTCCATGCGCTCATTGTTGTCGATCAGATAAGATATGGCTGCCGCCAGCTCGCCCAGGTTATGAGGTGGGATATTGGTTGCCATACCCACGGCAATCCCGGATGAGCCGTTGAGCAGCAGGTTAGGCAGCCTTGCCGGTAACACACTCGGCTCTTTGAGAGTGGCATCGAAGTTATCAATGAAATCAACTGTCTCCTGCTCGATATCTGCCAGCATCTCTTCAGCCATGCGTGAAAGGCGCGCTTCGGTATAACGCATTGCAGCCGGTGCATCCCCATCTACCGAACCGAAGTTACCCTGCCCATCCACCAGCTGGTAGCGCATCGAAAAATCCTGTGCCATGCGCGCCATTGATTCATACACCGCAGCATCACCGTGCGGATGGTACTTGCCCAACACCTCACCAACAATGCGGGCGGATTTTTTATAAGCTGTACCTGCGCCTATGCCCATATCATGCATGGCGAACAGGATGCGCCGGTGCACGGGTTTCATCCCATCGCGGGCATCCGGCAATGCGCGTGCGACAATCACACTCATGGCATAATCCAGGTACGCCGCCCGCATCTGCTGGTCGATATCCACTTGTTCAACGTTTCCGATTTCCATTATTACCTCAATCCATCAACCTGACGTGAAAGGCCGTTCTACAGTCAAGTCTGATTCCACCGATTTCTGTTATGCCTCGGAAGTATATATTACTTACTCCACTCGATAACAAAAAAGATGTGTCCGCCAGTAGGCGCACACATCTGAATTATAAACGAATTATTTCGCTGTGCTACCAGCCTAAATATCGGTCAATGGAAGCGGCCGCCTTGCGCCCTGCCACCATGGCGGTTACCACCAGGTGCGGACCAGTGACCATATCACCTCCACCAAAGATACCTCGGCGGTGTGTGGCACCGGTATTCTCATCTGTCATCAGTAAGCCAGAGTTGTGCGTCTGAATCCCGGGGGTGGTTTCACCAATCACCGGGTCAGGCTTGTATCCGATTGCCATGACGGCAGTATCTGCTTCGATGATGAAATCTGAGCCTTCGACCTTGGAGAATGTGCGCCGACCATTTTCATCCGGCTCGCCCAGCTGGGTACGGACGCATTCAATTTGTGCCAGGCGTCCATTTGCTCCGGCAATGAAGCGCACCGGTTGGGTCAGGAAGTGATATTCTGCGCCTTCCTCGATTGCCATCTTGCGGTCCTTATAACCGCCTGGCATCTCGGCTTCGCTCCGCCGATACAGGCAGGTAACTTCAGCTGCATCCATGCGCAGGGCTGTCCGCAGGCAGTCCGAAGAGGTATCTCCCCCGCCAATCACAACTACCTTCTTCCCCACCTCCGGGCGAGTGCACATCTCGTGGGGTAGTAAATCCATATCCACATTGGCACGAATCAGGAAGTCGGTCGCCTTGTAGATTCCCGGCAGATGTTCACCCGGGATGTTCATTGTGGCATCCACGGTGGTACCCACTCCTAAAAATACGGCGTTATAACCGCCGGTAAACAGCTTATCTACAGTGATTTTCGGTCCGATATAGGTATTACCGACGAAAGTCACACCTGCTTTCAAAAGGTCATCCCAGATGTCAAAGACTATCCTCTTGGGCAGTTTAAAATTGGGGATTCCATAGATTAGCAGGCCTCCAGGTGCCGGTCGCGCATCAAATATCGTCACCCAATGACCGCAGCCTACCAGCTGCTTGGCGCATGCCAGCCCAGCAGGTCCTGCGCCGATGATTGCCACCTTTTTTCCGGTAAATTTACCCACCGGTATCGTGACCCCTACTTTTCGCCGTTCGTAATGGGTCGCAAAGGCTTCCAGGACACCCGTTGGGACGGGGACTTCGCCCTTCTTTCCCCGCACACACGAACCTTCGCACAGCTTTTCTTGGGGACAGATACGCCCACACACCTCAGGCAGGCTGCTGGTTTGCCGGTATACACTGGCGGCTTGCAGGAACTCACCTTGTTCGATCAGCCACATGGCATACGAAATGTCATTTTTCGCCGGGCAGGTTTTCTGGCATGGAGCCATGTCGGGGCAGTGGATGCAGCGGCTGGCTTCATATCTCGCCCATTCCTCATCAATGCGGATGATGGCCTCATCCCAATCCTTAACCCGTTCCGATGCCGGGCGCGTGGGCAACCCACGTGAGGGGAGGGCCATGCGTGCTCTGCGGTCCACACTCGAAAAATCCCTTGGAATATCCATAAAATTTACTCCTCGGAAATGAATTCTGACCTGCTTCTCCCTGTTGGAAAACGGCTCGGAGAGAAAATTGAGTTGAGAGTAATTTAACCTAAATACGCATCGATAGTATACCCGGCTTTACGCCCGGCAACTACTGCCGTCACTACTGTGTCTGGACCGGTGACAACATCACCACCGGTAAATACGCCGAACCGGCTGGTTGCCCCGGTTTCGCGGTCGGCGATGATCATGCCCCATTTTTGTGTTTTTAAGCCCGGAGTTGTTGCCGTAATGATCGGGTCGGGGTAATATCCCATGGCGATGATCGCAGTGTCAGCATCAATGATGATATTTGAGCCTTCCACAGAGACCGGATGACGCTGCCCGGCTTCGTCAGGTTCACCAACTGCGATTTTCACACAGTCGATCCAGGCCAATTCCCCATCTGGTCCGGGGATCAGCCTGACCGGTTGTGTCAGGTACTCAAAATGAGCGCCCTCTTCGATTGCGAGCATCCTGTCCCTGGCTCTGCCTGGGATTTCATGTTCGGTATAACGATACAAGCAGGTTACTTCTTCTGCACCGAGGCGTAGGGCAGTGCGAGCGCAATCCGTCGCTGGGTCACCTCCACCGATCACCACCACTCTCCTTCCCACTTCAGGATTTATCCGCATCCGTGGTGGTAGGTGGTTTTTATCAGCATTCGCCCGGATCAAAAATTCCGTTGCTTTATAGACACCTGGCAGGTTTTCGCCAGCGATTTCCAAGGGGGCATCAATACCACTTCCCACCCCCAGAAACACAGCTTCGTATCCATCAGTGAACAGGTCATTGACCGTTTTCTTCTTTTTGCCGATATAGGTATTGCCGACAAATGTTACCCCGGCTTGTTTTAAATTTTCCCAGATATCCGAGATTAGTGCGTGGGGAAGCTTAAAATTAGGGAACCCATAGGTCAAAGCCCCACCAGGATAGGAGCGAGTATCATAGATCGTTACCCAGTGTCCCATACGCACCAATACATCGGCGCACGCCAGGCCGGATGGACCGGCTCCTACAATTGCCACTTTCCGTCCAGTCAGCTCTCCCGGGCGGACAGTCACTCCCTTTTCCCTGCGTTCGTACTCGCAGGCAAACGATTCTAATACGCCCACCAGTACAGGATCTCCCACCTTGCGGATAACGCACGCCCCCTCGCATAGTTTTTCCTGAGGGCACACTCGCCCGCATATTTCGGGCAGGAAGTTCGTCTTTCGAAATAGGCTGGCGGCTTCGAGGAAATTGCCTTGCTCAATCAAATACAAGCCCATTGAGATATCGCATCCCGCTGGGCAGGCGCGCCTGCAGGGTGCCATTTCGTTGCAGTGGATGCAGCGAGAAGCTTCGTACTTTGCCCATTCTGCGTCCAGGGGTGCGCGAGCTTCCAGAAAATCCCTTACGCGATCGTTTGGTGACCTGGTTGGCAGTCCACGGGAAGGTAAACGGATACGGGCTTTTCGATCAATCGTTGAGAAATCCGGCTGGGAATCCGTTGGTATCCTCACTGGCTGTGTAGATAACGGTCTATCGCAGCAGCCGACTTACGCCCTGCCACCATCGCAGTCACCACCAGGTCAGGCCCGGTGACGTCATCACCACCCGCAAACACTCCCGGGCGCGATGTCGCACCTGTTTCGTGATCGGCAATGATCAACCCATACTTTTGGGTCTTTAGCTCCGGGGTGGTATCGCCGATGATAGGATTCGGCCAATACCCCAGGGCTAATACAGCTGTATCGGCTTCAACGACGAAGTTGGACCCCTCGATCGGGACTGGTTTCCGGCGTCCTTTCGCATCCGGCTCCCCCAGTTCCATGCGGATGCACTCGATCTTCGCCAGGTGTCCCTGTTCATCGGCGATGAATTTTACCGGTTGGGTCAGGAACTGGTAATGCGCACCTTCCTCCAACGCCAGCTCGCGGTCTTTAACTCCGCCTGGCATCTCTTTGATCGTCCGCCGATAGAGACAAGTCACTTCTTCAGCGCCCAGGCGTAGCGCCGTTCTCAGGCAATCCGAGGCAGTGTCACCACCCCCGATAACAACTACTTTCTTTCCAATCTCCGGGCGTGAGCGCCATTCTTCAGGCAATAATTCCATGTCCACATTGCTGCGCGCCAGGAACTCTGTGGCTTTATATACGCCGGAGAGATCCTCGCCTGGCACTTCCATGGGAGCGTCGACGTTGGAGCCAACTCCGATGAAGACTGCATCGAAGCCTTTTTCGAACAGTTCATCGATGGTGATATCCTTGCCCACATAAGTGTTAAAAGAGAACTTCGCTCCTGCGGCTTGCATATCACCTACGCGGCAAAAGACGATCTCCTTGGGGATTTTAAACGGAGGGATGCCGTATACTAACAAACCGCCAGGTGCAGGCTTGGATTCGATCACCGTCACATCATGACCTTTTTGCAGTAGCTGCTCAGTACATGCCAGCCCGGCCGGACCGGCGCCGATGATCGCCACCTTCTTCCCGGTCTGTTCTCCGACAGGCACTTTCACACCGACAGTTCTCCGTTCGTAACATGTGACGTACGCTTCAAGAGGTCCGGTCAAGACAGAAGCATGTGACTTAATGTGGGAGCACGAACCCTGGCAGAGCTGCTCTTGTGGGCAAACCCTACCACAGATTTCAGGCAGGCTGCTTGTTTGGCGATAAAGCTTGGCGGCCTCAAGAAATTCTCCTTGCTCGATTAACCACATGGCAGAAGGAATGTCATTGTGGGCAGGGCATGCTTCAGCACAAGGCGCTGGATCAGGACAGTGTACACAGCGTGATGCCTCGAACATCGCCTCCTCAGGAGTCATCGGGATGCAAATATCATCAAAGTCACACACCCTTTGGCTGACCGCACGGTGGCTGATATCGAGGCTCGGTAAGCGTGCCCGTGCCTTTCGGTCGATCGCTAAGGATTCACCTGAAATTTTTCCCATCCAATACCTCCTGCGCCTAATCCTGTTTTCATATTATCGGGGTTAAAGGTAAAATTTTAGTCCCTATTGTCATATAATTTTGTGACGGTTGTCACATGTAAACTGGTAAGATTCTTGCAAGATTATAATTAGTGTGCTTTGACGCGATGAGTTATGATTGACAATCCAGACTTAACTTTTATGCGTTATAAAAACTTTTTCCCTTTCCGGTTTACACCGGTGAGAGGACGGAAATAATATGAGAAAAGTTGCTATTTCAATCATCGTTATCCTATCTCTAGCCGCCATCGGCTATTTTGGATACCAGATATATCAAAACAGACGCCAGGCAAATAACATCAGCAGTCTGCAAACCATCACTGCAAACCAGGGTAGCCTGACCGCCACAGTTGGGGCAACCGGTACTGTCCGCCCTGACCAAACCGCTATGCTCACCTGGCAAACCAGCGGAGATGTGAACCAGGTATCCGTGAAAGCCGGGCAGGTGATCACTGCCGGTCAGGAGCTTGCCAGCCTGACCCAATCTTCCCTACCCCAAACTGTGATCCTGGCTCAATCCGACCTGATCACCGCCCAACGCCAGCTGAGCGACCTGCAGAATAGTCAAAATGTAGCCCATCAAGCTCTACAAGGCGTCAATAATAGTCAGCAGGCAGTCTATGACGCCCAACGTGCTGTTGTAAGGTTCGACCAGAAAACTTTCAAAGATGACCTGGATCGCGCCAAGAACGATGTAGTGGATAAAAAGGATGCGCTTGACCAGGCACAAAAAGATTTTGACCCTTACAAAGACTGGGATCCTACCAACATTACGCGCCAGAACTTTGAACAGCGCCTGACCGATGCCCAGATCGCGTATGGTGAAGCTGTCCGCAAAGTGAATGAGCTTGAGCTTTTGCAGCAGACTGCCCAGACCAATTTAGATGCCGCCAATGCCGCCCTGGCTGATGCGCAGCGTGCTTACGACAAGGTGAAGGATGGTCCCAACCCCGATGACATCACCATCCTGCAAAACCGCATTGCCGCCGCTCAGGCCACCCTGGCAATGGTGAAATTAACCGCTCCATTTGCGGGTACGATTACCAAGGTGGATGCAATGCCGGGTGATCAAGTCTCCCCCGGCACAATTGCCTTCCGCGTGGACAACCTGGCCCGCTTGCTGGTGGATGTAAAGCTTTCCGAAGTGGATATTAATAGCATCATGGTAGGACAGCCGGTCACGCTGAGCTTCGATGCAATTCAAGATAAACAATACCAGGGCGTGGTAAGCCAGGTCGCGCCGGTCGGAGATGTAGTCCAGGGTGTGGTCAATTTCGATGTTACCGTCGAGCTGACCGACGCTGACCAGGACGTCAAGCCCGGCATGACCGCTGCAGTGAACATCATCGTTGACCAGATCACGGATGCGCTGCTCGTGCCCAATCGGGCTGTCAGGGTAGTGAATGGGAAGCAGGTAGTTTACCTGCTCAATAATGACCAGCTGGTGGAAACCCCAGTTACCCTGGGTGCTTCTTCCGACAGCCAGAGCCAGGTAACGAACGGTAGTATACAGGTCGGTGACCAGATTGTGCTCAACCCTCCACAGGATTTATTCGGATTGAACGGTCCTTTTAGCTCGGGAAGGTGACCATGACCAACAGCAGCACCAATATCAGCCGTGAGGTCGCTCCTTCCAACGGTTGGGTCATACAAGCTGAAAACCTGACCAAAGTATATAAAATGGGTGAAGTGGAGGTCCACGCCCTGAATGGCCTTTCATTAAAAATTGCCCGTGGTGAGGTCGTTTCTATAATGGGTCCCTCCGGCTCAGGAAAATCAACCCTGATGAATATAATCGGCTGCCTTGACCGCCCCTCCTCCGGTGAGTATATCCTCGATGGGGAACCCGTAGCCAGATTGAGCAATGACCAGCTAGCAACAATCCGCAACCGAAAGGTTGGATTCGTGTTTCAGAGCTTCAACCTGCTCACACGTGCTACTGCACTGGCGAATGTAGAGCTCCCCTTGCGTTATTCCAATCTCACCAAAGGGCGGAGTGAGAAAGCACGCCAGGCGCTCGAATCAGTTGGGCTGTCTGACCGTGTCCACCACCGCCCCAATGAGCTTTCAGGTGGACAGCAACAACGGGTTGCGATTGCGCGTGCCCTGGTGAATGACCCTGCCATTATCCTGGCGGATGAGCCAACTGGCAACCTGGACACCAAATCAGGTCTCGAGATTTTGGAGCTCCTGCTTAATCTCAATCGGGAACATGGCACCACGCTCATTATCGTCACCCATGCACCTGACATCGCTAACCAATCGCAACGCATCATCCGCATCCGCGATGGTGTGGTGGAGGAGGCATTATGAATATCGGACAGGCCGTACTCGAAGCATTTGAAAGCCTCTCCGCCAATAAGCTGCGCGCCGGGCTCACCATCTTGGGTATTGTAATTGGAGTGGGTGCCGTCATCGCCATGGTTTCCATTGGTCGAGGCGCGCAGGCAACGATCACCGAATCAATCAATGGTATTGGCACAAACCTGGTCTTCGTGTTCCGCGGCGGTTCGGAGGATGTACGCAATCCCAAACCAATCACTCTTGAAGACGCAGCTGCCATTGCTGATCCATTCCAGGCACCGTCTGTCATGGCGGTTGCCCCCGTCATCCAAGACACAGGCAAAGTCACTTTCGGGCGAGAAAGTACCACCACCAGCATCACCGGTGTGACCCCTGATTACGCCAGCGTGCGCAAATACAATCTCACCGAGGGTGAGTTCATCAACCAGGAACAGATGCTGGGTCAGGCGTCAGTCGTACTGCTCGGATCGGAAGTCGCCGACAAGCTCTTTGGGCGCCAGCAAGGCCTGGTGGGTGAAACCGTGCGCATCGAAGGTCAGCCGTTCCGCGTGATTGGTGTGCTCGAATCCAAGGGAGGTTCGGGATTCTCGAATGCAGATAACCAGGTGATGGTCCCATTTTCCACAGCCAAGGAAAGGTTGATCCACCACAACACTTCCGACCAGGTGGATCTACTCCTGGTGGAAGCAGTGAGCCCGAAAGATGTACCGACCGCCAGCGAGGAAGTTGCCCAGATCTTGCGCACGCGCCACCGTACTGCCATAGGCGCAGATGATTTCACTATCCTGACCCAGCAGGATTTCCTCTCCACTGCCAGCACCATCACTAATGTGCTGACCATTTTTCTTGGTGGTGTAGCTGCCATCTCACTTCTGGTGGGGGGTATCGGGATTATGAACATCATGCTGGTTTCAGTGACTGAACGCACCCGCGAGATCGGACTGCGCAAGGCAGTGGGAGCTCATAAAGCGGATATCATGGTTCAGTTCCTGGCTGAATTGGCGGTGCTAAGCCTGGTCGGCGGAGTGATCGGCATTATCCTCGGCTACAGTATTGCTATTATTGTTTCGCAGATCGCCAAAGCCAACAATGCCGCTATCACCCCGTCCATAGGCATCGATATTATCCTGATAGCCACCGTGTTCTCCACCGCAGTGGGGCTGTTCTTCGGATTGTACCCAGCCAACCGGGCTGCCAACCTCGAGCCGGTCGAAGCTTTGCGCTACGAATGAGCCAGCTTATCGAACAACTCTGTCTATGGCTGATTTCATCCGCTCGAGTGCCTGCGTCAGAATCACCCAGGTGCAGGCAAAGTTGAGCCTGACGAACCCCTCTCCACCGCAGCCGAAAGTTGCCCCGTCATTTAAACCGACGCGCGCCTCCTTGAGAAAAAACTCACACGGGTTGCCTAGGATTCCGGAATTCCGGCAGTCTAGCCACGCCAGGTAGGTGCCTTCGGGTTTGACCATGTGCAGCATGGGTAGCTGGTCGCGTACATAGTCAAACAGGTAATCTCGGTTGCCTTCCAGGTAATGCAATACCTGCTCAAGCCACTCCCCACCTTCCCGGTATGCTGTAAGGGCTGCGGTCAGCCCGATCAAGTTAATCCACATCACCAACCCCTTTGTAGATTGTTCAAACCTCTTGCGCAGCTCCTGGTTCTGCACGACGGCAAAGGAGCACTGCAGACCGGCGATATTGAAGGTTTTAGTGGGTGACATCAGGGTGATTGTGTTCTGGGCGATCTCTTTGTCGAGTGAGGCGATGGGGATGTGCTTCATCCCCTTGTAAATCAGGTCGCAATGGATTTCATCGGAGCAGACCGCCACACCATGTCGTAAACATAGCTCTGCCATGTGCTCCAGCTCATCTTTACGGAAAACCCTGCCTACCGGGTTATGCGGGTTGCACAGGATGAACATCCTGGTCTGCTTGGTTAACCCGGCTTCGAATGTCTCCCAATCGATCTCATAGTGTCCATCACTGCGTCGTTCCAGCTCAGCATCTCCTTGTTCCATTCCCGCGTTTTGGGGTGTGGTAAGGAACGGTGGGTAAACAGGTGTTTGCACCAGCACATTCCCGCCCGGTTCTGCCACTGCCCGGCAGGCAAGGTTCAAGCCCGTAATCACCCCCGGCAGGAAGACCAGATCCTCGGGTGAGATCTGCCATTCGTACAGTTTTAACATCCGCTCGACCAACACTTGCCGAAGTTCTGATATCAGGCAGAGATCGCCATGTGTATCCGGGTAACCATACACTCCATGTTCGATACGCATCCGTAAGGCACGCTGGATGGGCTCAGCGGCACAGTAATCCATATCTGCCACCCATAAAGGAAGCACATCCATCTGATATTTATTCCATTTGACGCTGTCAGTAGGTCGGCGGTCTGGCACATGATCGAAATCGTATCTCATTGTTGCTGCTCCTGAGGACGCCATCTGTCCAAAATTGCAAGCGATATATGCATGATGCAATGGCGATCCTAATTATCCCGATTTTTTTCCGGATGGGGCTATCCGGTTTTTTCTCATACCAGGTTGAGTTTTTTTTGCGCCACCCAACTTCTAACTGAGCCAGACGGTGATAGAGAAGAAGTATCCTGGATAACGCAATTAATCATGCAGTATATAGTTTAACACAATCCCATATTTTAACCTCATTAAAAGTGCCCATCTTCACATTTTAAACAGACAAAACTCCTCCTGCATTCGCCTTCTCCCCTTTTGGTGTAAAATTGGCTTATCTATATTCCCAGGAACTCACATTCTAAGGAGGTATTCTATGACAACCTGGAAGGTCCTTATCACAGATGGCCTCTCAGATAAGGGTATAGCCATCCTGGCTTCCGCCGCCCAGGTGGACAATAAACCCGATATTTCTGCCGAAGACCTGCTCAAGGTAGCAGGTGAGTATGACGCCATGGTGGTGCGCGGCCGCACCAAGGTTACCACGGCAGTTTTCGAGTCTGCCAACCGGCTTAAGGTGGTGGGGCGTGCCGGGGTGGGCGTGGACAATATCGACCTGACGGCTGCCCGCAGCCATGGGGTAACGGTTGTCAACGCACCCAAGTCCACCTCCCTGGCGGTAGCAGAGCTGGCGGTGGGGATGATGTTCGCGCTGGCACGCATGATCCCTAAGGCTGATGGCACCATGAAACAGGGCTTGTGGATTAAGAAGCAGCTCGAAGGTATTGAGCTTACCGGCAAGACCCTCGGTATTGTTGGCATGGGTAATATCGGGACAGCGCTTGCGGCGCGAGCTACCGGGCTTGGGATGAGTGTCATCGGGTATGATACCCTCGTCCCGGCGGATGAGATCAAGCTGCGTGGTGCTAAGCCGGTATCTCTGCCAGAGTTGTACTCCAAGGCAGACTTTATCTCCTTCCACCTGCCGCTAACGCCAGAGTCAAAGGGTATGGTGAACGGTCAGGTCTTTGCTCAGATGAAGCGTGGCGTGCGCATCATCGATGCTGCCCGGGGTGGGATTATCGACGAAACTGCCCTGCTGGCAGCCCTTGAAACGGGGCAGGTGGCAGCTGCCGGGCTGGACGTCTTCACCGCTGAGCCACCCGGGCTCACTGCCCTGGTCGCCCATCCCAACGTGGTTGCCACACCACACATCGGTGCGCAGACAGAGGAAGCCCAGGACCGCGCTGCCGAAGATATTGCCTCTGAGGTACTCAACGCCCTGCGTGGCGAGCCCCTCCGCTGGAAGATCGTTTAGGTTACCATCCGTAGAGCGACCAATTTGCCTCTTTAAATGGTAATCCTTATGCTGCCTACCTGAGCCGATCAACTTGCCTGGTGCTAAGGTTAATTTCTTCCAGGCGTCTCCAACCCTGGTGCAGGATTCATAACCCTGATCTGGGTATCTCGAAAATTTTCGCATCACAAAGGACCATCATGCAACCCGAACAACAACTTCAAGAATTGAAAACCCGTATGGCTGAAATCTTTGACATTAACCGTGCATCTGCTCTGTTGGGTTGGGACCAACAGACGTATATGCCGCCCGGCGGCGCAGTGAACCGCGGTCAGCAGCTTGCCACCCTGCAGCAGATTGCCCACACCAAATTCGTCTCCGACGAGATCGGCAGGCTGTTGGACGACCTACAGCCCTACGTTTCCCAGCTCGATCCCGATTCACTCGACGCCCGCCTGGTTCGGGTGACCCGCCGTAATTATGATAAAGAGGTCAAAGTGCCTGTCGAGTGGGTGATTGAGTTTTCCGAGCTCACCACGGCAGCCTACGCAGCCTGGGGAAAGGCCCGTGCCGAGAATGATTTCGCTTCGTTCCAGCCCTATCTTGAGAAGATTCTCGACCTGGCTCACCGGTATGCCGGATTCTTTGCACCTTTTGACCACGTTTATGACCCATTGGTGGACATCTTCGAACCCGGCCTGAAGACGGCTGATATAAAAGCCATCTTCAATACCCTGCGCCCTCAACAGGTGGAGTTGATACGGAAGATCGCCAGCCACCCACAGGTGGACAACTCTTTCATGCACTTTACATATGATGAGCAGAAGCAGTGGGATTTTGGAGTTGAGCTGATCACCAAGATGGGCTACGATTGGAAACACGGACGGCAGGATAAGACCCTGCACCCATTCTCAACCAGCTTTGGGCTGGGTGATGTGCGCATCACCACCCGCGTCTATCCCGATTTCCTGGCACCGGCTCTGTTCGGCACATTGCACGAGACCGGGCACGCCATGTATGAGCTTGGGTCCGACCCCTCGCTTGACCGCACACCCCTGCTCGGTGGATCTTCCTCCGGCATCCACGAATCTCAATCCCGCATGTGGGAGAACCTGGTCGGGCGTTCGCTACCCTTCTGGCAGCACTTCTACCCCCGCCTGCAGGAATACTTCCCCTCCCAGCTGGGCAGCCTCCCGCTGGAAGCTTTCTACAAGGGTATCAACAAGGTACAGCCCTCGCTCATCCGCGTAGAAGCTGATGAAGCCACCTATAATCTACACATCATGCTGCGCATGGAGCTGGAGATGGCGATGATGGAAGGCAGCCTGGCAGTCAAGGACCTGCCTGAGGCGTGGAACAGTCGCTTCCAGGAATATCTGGGGATCACCCCACCCAATAATGCCCAAGGTGTCTTACAAGACGTGCACTGGTCGGGCGGGATGATCGGCTACTTCCCCAGTTATGCCCTGGGCAACCTGATCGCCGCCCAGCTGTGGGAGCTGATCAACAGGGATATCCCTGACCTACCCGAGCAGATCCGCCGCGGAGAGTTCGCTCCCTGGTTAGCCTGGCTACGCGAGAAGATCCATATACACGGCAGCAAGTTCGAGCCCCAAGAGCTCATCCAACGCGTGACCGGCACCAAGATCGACCCTGCGCCTTACATGCGCTACCTCACCAAGAAATTCAGCGACATCTACGGCTTGTGAATCCCATTGTGAGAGAACGAGATATCAATCAGCCATCACAGCACCGGATATGAGAAGGTTAACCCTCGTTCTGTCCGCCATCATTCTGATTGTGCTGGGGGTGGGCTGCAGTAGCTCCACCGGCACGCCCATCCCCACATCTCTACCCCTGGAACACATCCCCACGGTGGTCCAGCAAACTCTCAATGCCGGACAGACCGCCACACCGTCTGCGACTGCGACCCTGGCAAATACTCTGGCAGATTTTCCTCCGCTATCGCCCACCCCGAGTAATGAAGCGGAGATCACCCAATCGCAGTATACTCCCACACCCCTGGCAAATGAGCAGACTGCGACAATAAGCCCTACCCCAAGCGCAACCCGCACACCTGACTTGAGTGCCACCTCTCCGCCACGCTCTACACGCACTCCCACCATTACCCGCACGCCTACCACACCACCTGGCGGTGTGCAGATCAACTCGCCGGGACCGATGTCCCGGGTGGTCTCGCCTCTGGAGCTGACCGGCAATATTCATACTGTAAGCCTCGGGCAATTACCACATCGAGTTGTGGATCGAGCCGCTCCTTCCGGGTGGTGAGCCGCGACTACTGTACCGAGAAGTGCAGAGGATCATCAGCAATCCCATTGACTGGTTATACCTGGACCAGCATATCCAGTTCGAGTTAACCAGGGTATCAGAGTTCGGTCAGCTCCGTATCAGCGTATACGATACATTTGGTCGTGCAGTTGCAATCAACTCGGTCGACCTGATTTTGCTATCGATGGGATCGAGCATCATCACTCCACCCTCTCCGAAGACCGCACCGATTGTGATCCGCGAGCCCACCCCGAACCAGCTCATCGTGGGCGGCAAGCTGATCGTCAGTGGGGTTGCCAATCCTACCGAAGATGTCATAACGATACAGCTGGTGACGGCCGATGGGAAAGTGGTCGGCTACAACGATGTGTTCATCACTGCCTCTGCCGATGGTGCGTATGTGCCCTACACTGCTGAAGTGCCCTACCAGGTGGAAACACCTACCTGGGTGTTGCTGCAGATCAGCGAGAGCAGTACGCGTATCGCAGGTATCGACCATTTATCGAGCGTGCAAGTGTTGCTCAGCCCGTAGAATCTTTAACCACAGATAAAAGCAGATTTAAACAGATAAAATAGTACATTAATTGAAAGGGCGGGTTGTGACCCGTTCATTTTATCTCGTTGATACCGGTCTTATTTTCTTCTCTTCAAAACAGCTCACACATTGAAAAACCGGTGGATGATCCCACAACGCTTTGGGTCATCCGCCGGCTCCTTTTTGATCTCAACCGCGACACTGATTTTCGCTGGTTTGATGTGAGCTGAGCTACCCTTCAATACCAGTTTACATGATACCGGTTTATTCGACTGCAGTTTCAGTAGCTGTCTGGGCCTGATCTAACGCTTCTTCAGACACTTCGTGCGTTTCAGGCTTTCCACCCAGCTCGGTGAGCTTGGCTGATACACCAGCTGCCTCACCAGATTCTACCAAGACACCTACAGCTGCCTTACCACCATCCAGCTCACTGCCAATCCTGGCAATATCTTCCTTCGACAGCCCCAAGCCTTTATGGAAGAAGGCGCCCAGGATACCACCGACGACCGCGCCGCCCAAGACGGTAACACCGCCGGAGAGAACACCCGCCAGGGCACCCAGGACCGCGAACGTTCCGGTCTTTTTCTGACCCAGTTTATGGGATTTTACTTTACCTTTATCATCCTTGACCAGAACGCCGATCGCGCCCAGCTTGACGTCCTTACTGGCCTTGTCCCACATCTTGATATTATTCACTGCTGAATCAGCAGCGCCTTCATTTGCAAAGAATGCTAGTACTAATTGTTTTTTAGCCATACCAGTATATCCTTTTAGATTAGTTATATGTCAAACTCGATTACAATTTTTCCACGAAGTATGCGTCAGTGAACCGTTTAAAATCATTTTTCTCGTTCAGACATCTTCTGCAGCTTTAATAGGTGATATTTCCACGGCCCAAGGTCAACATACAGGCCGTCGTCACGCATCTCATCTCCACTTCTGTCATAGGTTTCACCTGACAAAAGGTCGTTGAGGTGCCAGGCCTTTCTTCTCAGCTCATCCCATGGCACATAGACACGCGCCTGGGATGTTACGTCTGAGAAATTCACTACTATAAGGTAGCGCTCACCTTCCCATACCCAGCACCAGGCTAATATATTTTTGTAGCTTTGATTGTCTGGCCAGCCGCTCCGCTCACAGAGCCGCCATTCACCATTTCGAAAGACATCCTGGTTAATCACTTTCAACAGGCGATTATAAAAATCTACCAGGTTGATATCGACCGGCTCTTCAGGACGGCGACCCAGGAACACAGGCAGCCTGACCTTCCTGCCTTCGAATTGACCTTCGTGCAAGAGCTTGACCCCGGTGAGGGTAAGCATCGCTACAGCTGCAGCGCGCTCCTTCTCACCTGGAAATGCGGCGGCAGCCCGAGGCTCGTCATGGTTCTCGAGGAAACGCACCATCCCACGCTGGTAGGCAGGATCTGCCAGGAGATGTTGTCGTACACTCACAGCATCGGCGTGTTCCATCCGGTCGTAGAGTTTCTTGTCGTAACAGTTGTCAAAACCCTTTTGAAGAAGCTCCCATTCCAGGTCCCAATAAGCTTCGGCAATGAACCTGAACTCCGCCTGGCTGCTTTTAGTCGCAGTAATTATCGCTGTCCAGTATTCGACCATTGGCCTATCTCCCGCACGTTTTCCCCAGGTACGAGCAAAGATATCGTTCAGCATGAGCATCGCCATATCACAGCGGATACCGTCACACTGCCTGGCAATCTCCGAGATCGTCGTAATGACCGCCTGGCGAAGCCCTGGCTGAAAGGCATTGAGCTGGAGCACATCCGCCCACGCCGGGAAGTATGGATCCCTCCCGCGGGCGAATACCTTCCCACCAATCTCGATGAAAGATGCCGGATCGTTAATCGCATCCTCGGTGCTGCCCTGGACGAAGTATTCAGGGTGATCGCGCACCCAGGGATGGTCGGGTGCGACATGGTTGGGCACAAAGTCCAGGATGAGCCGCAGACCGCGCTCAGCCAGTTTTTCCCGCGCAATTGCCAACCCGGTCGCCCCCCCGAGGTGATCGTCTACAGTGTAACCACGCACGCAATACGGCGAGCCCACGTTATCCTCTGGCACAAAGTCTGGCAGGGCGCGCTTGAAGTCCTCCAGCAATCCGTGGTTCTGCATAGAAATCTCCGTCCCTGCCGGGCTCCGCTCCCATACCCCCATGAACCACACAGCGTCTATACCCAGCGAGGCAAGATGATCCCACTCCGCCACGGGCACCGTGCCGAGATTTACTGCCTTGTGGTATTTCTGACGCAATTCCATCAGCCATACCCAGGTGTTAATCTCGTAGATGACGGGATGTACAGGCCAGGGTTTCATCCTTTTGATTTCCTAGTTTTCGAACCCTTCACGAACCCTAATTCTCTACCCGCCTCCAGAAAGCGCTGGGCATCGAGCAAGCCGTAGAGCTGGATGGATTTGGCGACGAGTCCAGTCCATCCGGTCTGGTGGCTTGCGCCAAGCCCGGCACCGTTATCACCGTGAAAATACTCGTAAAACAGGACGTAGTCGCGGAAGTTTGGATCGTTCTGAAATTTCTCTATACCGCCGTATACAGGTCGGTGACCGTTTTCATCCCGTAAAAATATCCGACTGAGCCGCTCAGCAATCTCCTTGCTCACCTCGAACAGGTTCATCAGGTTGCCGGAACCTGTTGGGCACTCAATCTTGAAGTTGTCGCCGTAGTACAGGTAGAAATTCTGTAATGCCCGGATGATCATAGCGTTTACCGGCATCCACACCGGTCCGCGCCAGTTGGAGTTGCCGCCGAACATGCCGGTATTGGATTCAGCCGGCAGGTAGTCCACTCGGAACTCCTGATCGCCTACCCTGAAGATATACGGGTGCTGCTCGTGGTACTTGGAGAGCGAGCGGATGCCATAAGGACTGAAAAACTCATCCTCATCCAGCATTTTCGTGAGTATCCGCCGCAGCCGCTCAGGGTTAACCAGGGCGATAATCCCTCGCTCCGCCACACCCAGGTGCTGAGTGCCCGTGGGGTGGATGGACTCCCCCAGCTCAGGCATATGCCGTATGCGGGCAGCGATAGCATCCAACGCCCGTGGGACGCGCTCCCGCTGCCATTTTTCGGTCACCGTGGTGGCGCACAAGGGCAGTAGTCCCACCATTGATCGTACCTTAAGCCTCTGTGAGCTGCCATCGGGGAGCCGCAGCAGGTCGTAGTAAAAACCGTCCTCCTCGTCCCACATGCCGTCCTGCCCAGGTTTGTTCATCGCAGCGGCGATATAGATAAAATGGTCAGCAAACTTAATCACCATATCCTCATAGGTTGGATCGGCGGCGGCAAGCTCCACCGCCAGCTCCATCATATTCTGGCTGAACAGCGCCATCCATGCCGTGCCATCCGCCTGCTCCAAATGCCCCCCGGTGGGCAACGGGGCACTGCGATCGAACACACCGATGTTATCGAGACCCAGGAAACCCCCCTCAAATACATTCTTACCGAAGCGGTCCTTGCGGTTCACCCACCAGGTGAAGTTCAAAAGCAACTTGTTGAACGCTGCAGTCAGGAATTCATGGTCGATCTCCCCTCGCATTGCTTGCTCGGTGCGGAGTAGGAATAGAGTCGCAAAGGCGTGCACCGGTGGGTTCACATCGCTGAAGTTCCACTCATAAGCCGGCATTTGCCCGCTGGGGTGTATATAAACTCCGCGTAGCATCATCTTCATCTGGTCTTTCGCAAAGTCAGGGTCGACGATTGAAAGTGGTAGGGTATGGAACGCCAGGTCCCAGGCGGCGTACCAGGGGTACTCCCACTTGTCCGGCATCGAGATGACGTCTTCGTTGAGCATGTGAAACCATTCCGAGTTGCGTGAGTTGCGATATCCGCTGTGTAGGGGGTTGGAGTTGTGCTCATCCAGCCAGTTGTAACCATCAAAGAAGTAAAACTGTTTGCTCCACAGCATACCGGCGATAGCCTGGCGCATCACGTTCGCCGCCTCAGGGGATACACTTGACGGGGTCACCGACTGGAAGAACTCGTCTGCCTCTCGCAGACGAAGCGCGATAGTCTGATCAAACTCAACGCCGATGCCAGATGGAACAGTCTTGGATTTCGCACCCTTGCCCCCACCAACCTGATGGGTCAGGCGCAGCCGAACGGATACCGATTCACCTGGATTAACAACCAGGTGGTAATAGGCAGCTACCTTGGTACCCTGCTTCTTGGGATTTACCGCACCTTTATCACCCTGCACCACGTAGTCATTGATACCATCCTTGACGTAGGGGCTCTCATTCTTTTGCCCAGGGAACAGCCTTTCATGGTTGGTTTCGTTCTCGGTGAAGAGCAGCTCTGGCTCACCATCATAGGAAAGGACGAATTCACCCAGCAGCGGGTGCGAAGCTGTGACCGAATTAGCGTCTTTTGCGGCTTTGTTCTGCTTGAGGCTAGGTTTCTCTGAGGCACGGCTGGTTTCGGCAATCCACGCCGACCAGTCGTTGCGGAACCACAGCGTCGGCAGCAGGTGCAGCTCGGCAGCTTCCGGTCCACGATTGGCGGCAGTGATCCGCACCAGGATATCTTCCGGACCAGCCTTGGCATACTCGACGAAAACATCAAAGTAACGGTCTTCATTGAAAACGCCGGTATCGAGCAGCTCATATTCGAACTGTTCACGGGTACGACCGCGGTTCGTTATCACCAGGTCGCCATAAGGATAGGCTGCCTGTGGATATTTGTAGAGGTACTTCATGTACGAGTGGGTCGGGGTACTGTCTAGATAGAAGTAGTACTCTTTTACATCCTCACCGTGGTTGCCCTCACTGTTAGTCAAACCAAACAGGCGCTCCTTGAGAATGGGATCTTTGCCATTCCACAGTGCCAGGCTGAAGCACAGGCGCTGCTTGTCATCGGAAAAACCGGCAATGCCATCCTCACCCCAGCGGTAAGCGCGCGATCGAGACTGGTCATGGGTGAAGAAATTCCACGCGTCTCCCGTCTCGCTGTAATCTTCGCGGACGGTGCCCCACTGGCGTTCGCTCAGGTAAGGTCCCCACTTCTTCCAATGGGCTTTCTTCGTTCTTGCTTCCTCTAACCGTAATTGTTCAGCATTCATTGATTTCCTCCTGGCAAAAAAACAACAAGTTGACCATTATAGCAACTTATCATAAGAGTTTGCTTAATAACATGATAAGGATGGCATGGACAGCGTCGACCCATAAGGTTTCCCGTTTAATTACCAGTCATACATCCCATGTTGCAAAATGCTCCACGCTCTAAGGAACTTTAGATTCTTCCAAGGCATCATCTTCCTTGTCAACGGTCCGCTGAGCCTGGCTCCGGTCGAACAATGATTTCCATCAAGGTGATCCTGTGTAAAATGCGGTTTTCCAACCACGGATCCATCCACTCATACACCAGCCTGTCCCACGGATTCCACACGGTAGACCAGATGAATATGGTCACTAAACCGGCTACGATGCCTTTTACCACGTCGGATGAGTTTGCTAAGACGGTGCTGGTTAAAATCCCCAGGATGGCAAGCAATATCCCGGCAATGATGACCGCCATGATCAACCCTCTCAGGCTACGCCAACGTGAAATCCGGATTGAAGCGTCATTATCCGCTCGCTTTACATCGGCATATCTCAGTATTGAATTAATTACCTGCGATTGTAGGCCAGGGGTAATCTGATCAGTAGGTAACTGGATGATCAGCCGCTTCGCATGCCTGCCAAGCAACCCCCCACTCAGACTCTGCCGGATAACGGAGGGTAATGCTGCTTCGCCCAGGACAAGCGATGTTTTATCTGAGAAAGGATTGAGCACCGGATCATTAAATAATTGGTCAATCGTATCGAGTCGGATCAAGATGTCTTTTAAAGCAGGCGAGCTCATGGTTATTGCTCCTCCAAATTCAAGCTTGTTTCAGGCAATACACGTAGTACATGCCGTCCTTATTTTCCACACCATGGGTTTCATGGCTGAAGCCAGGGAAACGTTGATCCCAGGCCTGCAAGGCATTTAGATAACGGATATAGGGGCTATTTTCGTCGCCAGCCTTTTCACCGGGCATGAGCATGGGGATGCCAGGTGGATAAGGAACGACTCCCGTAGCCAGAACACGACCCGCCATTTTATCCACGGCGACCAGTTCAATCTCATTGTGGACAAGCTTTGAATATGTGTCGGCCGGGGTGAACACCGGCACCGGCAGTGAAGAGAACGCCTCTGCCTGCCACTTCAACAGGTTCGACTCTTTCAGCTGGGAAAACATCTCATCAGCCAGGTCACGCAGACCCATGCCCTTATAGCGGGCAGGCGCGGCTTCAACGATCGCCTGAGTCGCCTCAACCAAAGGTGTATTGGCGTCGTAATCCTCTTTAAAATGCAGCAGCGCATTGATCAATGTGCCATACTTGCCCTTGGTCACCCCGATTGAGAACAGGAACAATATCGTGAAATCGGTAGTCTTCTCAACTTCGATGCCACGCTGGTCAAGATAAGCTGTGACCAGCGTAGCTGGTATGCCAATTTTCTCGAACGAGCCATCATCCGCCACACCCGGGGTCACCACCGAGACTTTAATCGGGTCAAGCATGCAGTAACCATCTTCGAGGTCTTTAAATCCGTGCCATGCCTCGCCTGGATGCAGCACCCAACAATCTGGGTTAGTAACCAATAGCTCTTCGGATGCATCGGCAAAGGCAACCCTTTCCCCAGTAGCCGGATCGGTCACATATTCAGCATTCCAGGTTTTGAACATCCAATCACCCGCCGCACGCGCATAGCCATGCGCCCGCCAGATCACTTTACGGAATGCCACCGCTTCTGTGATAGCTTCGGTGGTCAGGGTGTGACCGCCCACACCATCCATCATCGCCATCGAGATTTCATTCGACATGATAATGGCATACTGCGGTGAAGTGGTGGCGTGCATCATATAAGCTTCGTTGAAGCGGGCGTGTTCCACTGGTTTGCGCCCATCGCGGACACTGATCAGAGATGCCTGTGACAACGCAGCCAATAATTTATGGGTGGAGGTGGTGGCAAATATCGTGGGCTTATCTGCTGGATAGTCTTTCGGATCGCCATACATGGCGTGTCGGTCCTTGTAGATGGGGTTGAAACGGGCATATCCGTACCACGCCTCGTCGAAATGGATGCGGTCAACACTGGCATCCAGCAGGTCAATCACCCGCGGCACAAGGTAAGTCAAGCCGTCATAGGTGGAGTTGGTGATGATCGTGTGAACGGCTTTTTGGGCTTTATCCTCTGCCAGTGGGTTGGCTTCGATCGAGGCTTTTATCGCTTCCGCAGTCAGGCGCTCTGGATAGATAGGCCCGATGATACCGAGGTGGTTGCGCGATGGCAACAAATAGGTAGGGATCACGCCGGTCATGGTCAGCGCCTGCTCGGTCGATTTGTGGGCATTGCGGTCACACAGTGCGTAGTCACCGCGTGTCACCGATGACATAAAGATCACCCGGTTGGACATGGATGACCCGTTGGTCACCGTATAGGATCGATGGGCACCGTAGACCCGAGCGCAGTACTTCTCACTCTCACCGATCGGCCCGCTGTGATCCAGCAGCGATCCCAATTCGCCGACCGAGATCGATAAGTCGGAGCGCAACAGGTTCTCACCGAAATAATCGTAGAAAATCCGCCCCACGGGTGATTTAAGGAAGGCTGTCCCTCCGGCATGCCCCGGAGTGTGCCACGAATACTCATACCTGGCCGCAAAGGCAATCAACGCCCTAGACATGGGGGGTGCCAGGGCTTCGCGGTAGCGTTGCATAGCCGCCAGGATTCGTCCGGCAATAAAGAAGGTCGTGTCCTCCAAGTTCCAGAGCAGTTCATCCACCTCGCGCAAAACAGCCGCGTTGAGACTGGCTGAATCGCCGCGCTGAAGCAAGAGGAATACTGGAACATGGGTATTGCGCGTACGGATCAGCCTCAGCAACTCTTTAGCTTTATCGTGTGCCGTGTCATCGTCGCTCAATGTCCAGTCTAATAAAATTGTTTGAATTGAGGGGTCCGACCTGACTACTGCTTGCCCATCGTCAGCCGAGGTCGCTTCAATGACGTTGATCTCCGCTTCACGCAGTTCTTCCACTAGAGCACGTATCGCCCGCCCCGAGGCTGTCTGGGCTGCCAGCTCGTCATCGACGATCAGTACTTTTTTTGAAATTAGCCGCTCACCTTGAATCATTATTTATCTCCTTATAATTGCTAATACTACTCATTACCAAGCAGTCGATAGTGAAGGGTTGTTTTATAACCAGGTCATTTCAGCTGGGGGTGCGAATTAATGCGTTTGCCTTGTCCCGTTCGTTTCCCACGAAACAATATATACCCTGACTGAGAGCTATTAACAGTCAGTCAGGGTTTACTCCTGATAGAATTATTAACACTGGTGCCGGGCCTTACCGGCTACCCGGCACCCGCCACCCGTATTTAATCTGGAAATCTAATGATCAGACGGATGGGTTCTTATCCTCTTCCGCTTCCAGGGCAGCAATCTCCTGGTCGGTTGGCTCCTGACCTTCGATGCCAAGGTCGGCCATGGCGGTATCCAGCTGCTCTTCCGACAGGTTCTCAACCTTCTGTCCAGTCTGTTGCTCCACTTGCTGCACTTCGCTTTGCGACATCTTCACCGCACTCGTCCCAGCCGCAACCAGCACAGCACCGCCGATGATCAGTCTTCGTCGCATTCGCCGGCGCATCCGGCGATGCCTGCGCATCATACCCCGTCTCATCGGACCACCTATCCCACGTCTTCGCATAATCTATCTCCTTTCCCTTTCCTTATCCTTCTATTATAAACGCCTATGTATAAACCACCCGAAGATCTATATTAGGTGTTGATAAGATGTAGAACAAGCTTATAAGAGAAGTTTATCCCCAGGTGAACACAGATTTCCATGGATAACGCATTTATCTATTGTAGGGGCGTTCGGCGATCGCCCTTCTTCGTCGTATCGGTCCCCTTCTTGCATCTTATTCTGACATGGAGTATTATATTTATGTCCGTTTACTCTAAAATAATCCATTCATGTCCACTCCTGAAGAGCTTGCTCGTCAAAATATAGATAAACAACTCGCTGCCTGTGGCTGGGAAATCCAGAACCGCACCGGCATCAATCTATATGCCGGTCGTGGTGTCGCCGTTCGCGAGTTTCCTCTGGAAACTGGCGAAGCCGATTATCTCCTCTTCGTAGATCAAAAAGCGGCTGGAGTCATCGAGGCCAAGCCTGAAGGCACCACCCTTTCCGGTGTGGCGGATCAGGCTGGTAAATATTCGGTTGGTTTACCACCCACCATTCCTCATGTAACCCTCCCGCTACCGTTTATGGTTGAAAGCACCGGGGTAGAAACCTATTTCTGTGATCGGCGCGACCCCGAGCCCCGTTCCCGCCGTTTGTTCGCCTTTCATCGTCCAGAAACCCTGGCAGAATGGCTGGCTCAACCCGAAACCTTGCGTCACCGATTGCAAGGTATACCCCAAGACCATCCCCTGATCTCCACCCACCTTTGGTACGCTCAGGTGGAGGCAATCACTAATCTCGAACTATCCTTTGCCTCAGACCGTCCCCGTTCCCTCATCCAGATGGCAACCGGTTCTGGTAAGACTTTTACCGCCGTCAATTTCGTTTATCGTCTCATCAAGCACGCCAAAGCCAAACGCGTCCTCTTCCTCGTCGACCGTAACAACCTCGGTCGCCAATCCTTCAAAGAATTCGACCAGTTCGTCACCCCTGATGATGGCCGCAAATTTACCGAGTTGTACAACGTCCAGCATCTTCAATCTAACGTCCTCGATGATGTCAGCAAGGTCCATATCACCACCATCCAACGCCTCTATTCCATGCTCTCTGGTGAAGCTGAATTTGACCCTGCCAACGAGGAAACCTCTCTCTGGGAATCAGGTACCGCCCTTGAAGGTCAGCCTCCCAAGGATGTTCGCTATAACCCACGCATCCCCATTGAATATTACGATTTCATCATCACCGACGAATGTCACCGTTCCATCTATAACCTCTGGCGGCAGGTATTGGAATATTTCGATGCCTATATTATTGGTCTCACCGCTACACCCGGCAAGCAGACCTTGGGTTTCTTCAACCAGAACCTGGTGATGGAATATTCCCGCCAGCGCGCTGTCGCTGACGGTGTCAATGTCGACGGTGAGGTCTACCGCATTCGCACCCGCATCACCGAACAGGGCAGTACCATCGAAAAGGGTTGGGTGGTGGGCAAGCGCGACAAGCGCACTCGCAAGCAGCGTTGGGAACAGCTTGAAGAGGATTTCTCCTACGACCCAGATCAGCTGGATCGCAATGTCTCCTCCCCCAGCCAGATTCGCACCATCCTGAAAGCCTACCATCAAAGTCTCCCCGATCTCTTCCCTGGTCGCAACGAGGTCCCCAAGACGCTTGTGTTTGCCAAAGATGATAACCACGCCGAAGAGATCGTCCGCATTGCCCGCGAGTTATTTGGCAAAGGTGATGATTTCTGTAAAAAGATCACTTACCGTGCCACCGGGCAGCCTGAAGACCTGATCAGTGCCTTTCGCACCGCCTATAACCCCCGCCTCGCTGTCACCGTGGATATGATCGCCACCGGCACCGATATCAAACCCCTCGAAGTCCTGCTGTTCATGCGCCTCGTCCGTTCCCGTGTGCTTGTTTGAGCAGATGCTGGGTCGTGGTACCCGTGTCATTTCTGACACCGATTTCCAATCCGTCACCACCACCCCCCAGGCTCATAAGACCCGCTTCGTGATTGTGGATGCTGTGGGTGTCACCGAGCAGGAATTGATCGAGACCGGCAGCGTGGATCGAAAACCGTTCACCCCCCTCAAAAGCCTGTTGGAAGCGGTTGCCCTCGGTGCCGTCGATGATGATTTATTGGGCTCGTTGGCTCGCCGTTTGGGCATGCTCGAAAAACGCATGTCCGCTTCTCAGCGAGCCGAGATCACCAAAATGTTGGCTCTTCCCACTGCACCCGAAATTTTCACCGACCTGCGCGGGTTATCCAACGCCATGCTCGACGCCATCGACCCCGACGCAATTTACACCGCCGCCATCTCTTGTAGGGGTGGAGCGAGATCCGGCGGTCCTTCAGCCGGATCTCAGACCCACCCTGAAATCCCCCCCTCCGAAGCCGAACTTGAATGCCGCCCGTCAAATGCTGGTCCAGCGCGCCATCCTGCCCCTCGCCGCCAGTCCTGACCTGCGTAACTACCTGCAGGAACGTGAGATCTTGATTGATGAAACCAGCATCGACGAAGTGGTGAAGGTTGGGTTCGACCAGGATGCCACCGCCCGTTCCCGCCAGCTGATTGAATCCTTCCAGCAGTTCATCCAGACACATAAAGACGAGATCACCGCCTTGCAAATTCTCTTCAGCCGTCCCTATTCCCAGCGCCAGTTGGATTTTCCCCTGGTAAGGCAGCTGGCCGAGCATTTATGTCAGGATCTAAAAGAAGCCGACCCAATATATATGACCCAGGAGTTATGGCAGGCTTATATGCAGTTGGAGAAAGACCATGTGCGCGGGGCCGGTGAGAAACGCGTCCTGTCAGACCTGGTTTCCCTGGTTCGTCACGCTGCCATGTCTGAGGACTTGGTACCTTACCCCGAAAGGGTGGAAATTCGATACCATGATTGGTTGCGTAGGGGCGACCAAGCTGGTCGCCCGCCCTTCACCCCCCAAGAGCGTGTATGGTTGGATGAGATCGCTCGCCACATTGGTATCAATGTCTCTATCAATGTGGAAGATTTGAATTATTATGGCTTTCAAGCACGTGGTGGGCAAGTGGCAGCAAAGCGGCTGTTTGGATCGGAGTTAATGCCACTTCTAGACGAATTGAATAGGATTTTGGGAAAATAAAAATGGAGCCGGAAGTGTTGGAATGGAAAACGACAGCACAAATTGATCCTAAAGATGCTAATACACCAAGGATAAAGAGAAAAAAGAGGAATGATTCGCCTGTAGAGATTAGGCAAAATTTACCTCGACTTCCCGTTAGTTGGAAGTGGGTTGTTCTTGGAGAGCTAGATATTGATATATCAGATGGAAATTATGCAGAAAAATATCCTAAAGCTTCAAATTTTATTGAAGAAGGTATACCTTTCATTCGTGCTACCAATATTGGAAATAATTATTTAATAGTACCCAATGGTTTACGTTATATTTCGCCAAAGCTGCATGACGAGCTGCAGAGAGGGCATTTATTGCTTCATGATATCTTAATTGTTACAAGAGGTCAGATTGGAAAAGTAGCAATCGTAACTGAACCTTTTGTGAATTGCAATATTAATGCTCAAATTGTTAGGATTAATACTGGGAATATTTTTATACCCAAATTTTTTATGTATGCGCTGGCTAGTAATATTTGTCAAAGTCAATTTGTGATACTGAAAACAGGCAGTACATTGCATCAATTACCAATCGGGCAGTTACGCCAGTTATGTATTCCTCTTCCCCCAGTCCCCGAGCAAGAGTGCATCGTCGAGCGCATCGAGAGCCTGTTCACCCAGCTTGATGTTGGCATTGCAGGGTTAATGCGCGTTCAAGAAGCTCTCAAACGCTACAAAGCCACTGTTCTGAAGACCGCATGCGAGGGCAGACTAATACCGCAGAATTCCTCAGATGAACCATCGATAGAACTGCTCAAGAAGTTTAAGATAGTGCCATTTGAAGAAGATGGTCTCTCAAGATTACCGGATGGGTGGTGTTGGGTGACTATTAATAATTTGGCAAGCAAAGTAACTGATGGAACTCATAAGACACCCCAATATGTGGAAGATGGAATACCATTTATCTCTGTTAATAATATTTCATTTAATGGTGTCATTAATTTTCTAAAAACTAAATTCATAAGTCTAGAAGAGCATAATGATCTTTATAAACGATGTAATCCAGAAAAAGGTGATGTATTACTTACTAAAGTTGGCACAATTGGATTGACTGCTGTAGTAAGCACTGATACTGTCTTTAGTCTATTCGTCAATACTGCATTAATAAAACCAATTAACGAAATTGTTGATAGTAATTTTTTAGCTTTTGCATTACGTTTTGGGTTTCTGTCAAATATTTATGAAGCACAAATTAGCGGCAGTACACAAAAGTTTATTGGCACAACCAAGATTGGAAAATTATATATTCCGCTACCGCCTCTCGTAGAACAGCATCGGATTGTTGCTGAAATCGAGCGTCGGCTGTCGGTAGTTCAAGAACTGGAGCAAACCATCGAAGCTAACCTGAAGCGGGCAGAATCGTCTCCGCCAGGCAATCCTCAACCAGGCGTTTGAGGGCAAGTTGGTATGAAATTCGATCCCCATCTCCACCATCACCGTTCCATCCTTGGTAGGGGCGAAGCATCCCTAGACCAGTCAGATTGGCAACCTTGGTATACCATAGGGGATGCTTCGCCCTTACATCGCCCTGCCGGAACCAGTCTTCGCCAAGCAATCCTCAAGCGCGCCTTCGGGGGCAAATTGAACTAAGAGTGAATTATGCGAACATTACAGGATTTATTTGAAAAAAACTTGCACGACAAAATAAAACCGGAAGAGTTTTCAGCTTACCTTATATCAAAATGGTTTAATGAAGAAAAGGGAATCAAATTATCTGATGATCAATATAAACAACTTCGTAAAGGTCTCCGAAAATATATAAACAGAAACGAATTTTCAAATGGTCTTCATGTGGCTCTTGAAGATGATGGAAGGATGCTGGTTTCAGCAAGTAGAAATGGTGAAGGAGCTTGTATTGATATTAGCAAGGCAGCAGATATAGAACTTGATCGGTTAGTTGATCAAATCCCAATCCTAATCAATGATTATGTTGCTGAGTATAGTCAACAATATCTAACTGAATTTCATAGAAATGAAGGACGACTTATCTCCTATCATCAGAGGGAGAATTCTCAAGTTGAAAAGAATTTGTTCAAAAAGTGGGGTATACCAATAAATCTATTAGAACTATTTATTCTCTTATCTCAAAACATTGGTAGTGAATACAATGATTTTATTTATAATCTGTCCACGCCAGAGAAAACATATGCCCGATATGAGGCTCTTGTAAGGTCACATGCAAGAAGTTGTCAGGTAGCTTCTGAAATTCTCCATCTGTTAAAAGGTGGATTTTCAGACGGTGCTCACGCCAGATGGAGAACTTTACATGAAATAGCAGTATCAGCAAGCATCATAAGTAGTCACGATGATGATCTGGCAAAACGATTTTTAAAACATGAGATTGTTCAAAAGTACAAGTATTCAATCGCATATCAAGATCATTGTAAAGAACTTGGTTATGAACCTATACCTCCAGATGAAATGAAATTCTATTTCGATTCTATCAGTGAGTTGGTCAGATTATATGGGGAGGATTATAAAAATGATAATGGTTGGGCGTCACAATTAATCAAAAGTGGAAGGCCTACGTTTAGTGATCTAGAAAATTTAGCTAAGTTTGATCATATGCGTCCGGTATATAAATTTGCTTGTTTAAATGTCCACTCAGGGTCATGGGCATTGCAATATCGTCTTGGACTGGATGAATCTCAAAAGGGTTTACTTCTTGCAGGTCCTAGTGTTTTTGGTCTCGAAAATCCATTAATGGATTCTGCGTACTCTTTATTACAGACAACAGCTTTTTTATTGACGTATAAAGTTAATATCGATTATCTAGTTGCTCTAAACGTTCTTCAGAAACTTGAAATTGAGATATTTTCTGCTGTAGATGAAATTTTGCACTCAAATAAAGTTTATGATGAATAATAATTCGATCACCATCGTCCAGCGCCTCTAGAATATTTACCATGTCCTTTACCAGCAGGTGTTATATAACCATAAAAATGACTAATTACGATCCCCAACTCCACCACCGACATTCCATCCGCCTGAAAGGTTATGATTACACCCTCCCCGGTCCCTACTTCATCACCCTCGTCACCCAGCAGCGTGCCAATTTGTTCGGTGAGATCACCGATGGGGTAATGTGCCTGGACCATTTCGGTGAGATCATCCAATCCGCCTGGTTGCGCCTGCCTGTTTATTTCCCAATCGAACAGGATTCCTGGGTAATTATGCCCAATCACCTCCATGCCATCCTGTGGATCACCGATCTGGATAGGGTCGAAGCATCCCAACACCCGTCAGATTGGCAACCCTGGGATACCCTGCAGGATGCTTCGCCCCTCCATCGCCCTGCCGGAACCAGTCGCGGCTCCCTGGGTGCCATCATCCAGAATTTTAAAACCGTCACCACGCGCAAAATAAACCAGGGTAGGGGTGAAGCATCCGCCGGCATCTACCGTGCAGCACCGCTACTCAGACAGGCGGATGCTTCGCCCAGACGCCCAAATCCAATCTGGCAACGAAATTACTACGACCATATCATCCGTAACCAAAAAGAATTAGACCAGATCCGCCACTATATCCTTGAGAACCCCCGTATGTGGTGTGAAGATCAGGAAAATATGGAGAGCTCACCCAAATAAAATGTCTACCGAATCCTCCACCATCGTCCAACGCCTTTGGAACTATTGTAACGTCCTCCGTGACGACGGCATGTCCTATGGTGACTACGTCGAACAGCTCACTTATCTGCTCTTCCTCAAAATGGATGATGAAAATGTTCATGAGCTAAACAAACCCAGCCTCATCCCTCTTGAATACAACTGGGCTAGCCTGAAAAATTTATCCGGTGATGAGCTTGAAAGTCACTACCGTCAGATCCTGACTTCTCTGGGTCAGGGTTCCGGTCTCATCCCCGTCATCTTCCGCAAAGCCCAGAACAAGATCCAGGATCCCGCCAAGCTGGAACGTCTGGTGGAGCTGATCGATGGCGAGACCTGGATTGGGCTGGATATTGACGTCAAAGGTGAAATCTACGAAGGACTTGCTCGAAAAGAACGCCCAGGATACCAAATCGGGTGCCGGTCAGTATTTCACCCCTCGCCCCCTCATCAAAGCCATCGTGGATGTCATGCGCCCTGACCCTGGTCGAACGATTTGCGACCCTGCCTGCGGCACCGGCGGTTTTCTGTTAGCCGCCCATGATTTCATCGCTAAAAATTACCAGTTGGATCAAGATCAATGGGGGCATTAAATCATGACGCTTGTCCGGCTGGGAGATCGTGGATGCTACTGCCCGCCTGTGTGTCATGAACCTCTACCTCCATGGTATTGCCGCAGATCGTAGGGGTGGAGCGAGCCCGGTGTTCCCTTCAACCGGGTCGGGACCCGCCCTTGCAGAGAGCCCCATCCACGTTGCCGATTCCCTCGCTGCCCATCCCGGCCAATATTTCGAAATGGTGCTCACCAATCCACCCTTCGGCAAGAAGAGCAGCGTCACCTTTGTCACCGACGAAGGCGAAATGCGGCGAGAATCCCAAAACATCGTCCGCGACGACTTCTGGACCTCCACCAGCAACAAGCAGCTCAATTTCGTCCAGCATGTGCGCAGCATCCTCCAGCAGCATGGTCGTGCTGCCATCGTTGTCCCCGATAATGTGCTCTTCGAAGGCGGTGCAGGTGAGGTCGTCCGTCGTCGTCTGCTCAATGAATGTGATGTGCACACCCTGTTGCGTCTTCCCACCGGTATTTTCTACGCTCAGGGCGTCAAAGCCAATGTGCTCTTCTTCGACCGTAAACCCGCCAGCGAGTCCCCCTGGACCAAACAGGTCTGGATTTACGATTTTCGTACCAACATGAACTTCACCCTCAAAACCAGGCAGCTTGTCCGCTCGGATTTGGATGATTTCGTCGCTTGCTACAATCCTCAAAATCGCCATGAGCGCCAGCCCTCCTGGTCAGAATCGAACCCTGACGGTCGTTGGCGCATGTTCACCTATGAAGAATTGATATCCAGAGATAAAGTCAACCTGGATATCTTCTGGCTGCGTGACGAATCCCTCGAAGATTCCGCTAACCTCCCCGACCCAGACGTGCTGGCGAAAGAAATCATGGAAGAATTGGAAGCAGCCCTCGAGCAGTTCAAGGGGATCGTTGAGGAACTCGGAGATAATGGGACTCCATCCGAGTAAATGAGTTAAAAATTATGTGCAGTGAAAACGAGTTTCACCATGCCATGATTGGGGTTGCTGACTATGCAAATTAGTACCAGTTCGGTATCCGTTTCCGCCGGATGATTGATCAATTTGGCGCGGTAGAGACTGCGAAACGGTTACTGGCGGATCACGATATACAAACCGGTTTAATGAGGCTGTGGGAATTGCATGCGCTGGACAAATCCATGGAAGCCCTGGTTGTTCAAGAGCATTTTCGATCTCTGTTTTGTAAGGATCAAATCGAGGAAGCACGCCGGAGATTGGAAGAGTTAGGATATTTTAATAGCTGAACATCCGTATATCAATTCGCCTGGACCGGGTGGTTTATCCGCTTATCCGCTAATCCGCTATATTATCCGCTTTCCGAGCTTCCCTCCTCCCCGAAAATGAGAAATCCTATATCTACTTATACCCTTGTGTAAAATCAGCATTTTTCCTCAAAAAACGCCCGTTTTCTCCTGTAAAAATTCTAAATAATTAGAAACCTTAAATCTTCTTAAACCCCTTGTGGACTAGAACATTAGTGCTATAATTAGACTGCTTACAAAAGTTGATATGGTGATTTTCCATATCAATAAAGGCAGTCGTATACCGGTTGATCTTCACCGGTAGAAATAGTTATTTGGTAGGGGGAAGATTAGACAGTCAGATCGGCAACCTTGGAGACCATAGGGGATGCTTCGCCCTTACATCGCCCTGCCGGAACTAGTCTTCGCCAAGCGATCCTCGAGCGTGCCTTCGGGGGCAAATTGAACTAAGAGTGAATTATGCGAACATTACAGGATTTATTTGAAAAAAACTTGCACGACAAAATAAAACCGGAAGAGTTTTCAGCTTACCTTATATCAAAATGGTTTAATGAAGAAAAGGGAATCAAATTATCTGATGATCAATATAAACAACTTCGTAAAGGTCTCCGAAAATATATAAACAGAAACGAATTTTCAAATGGTCTTCATGTGGCTCTTGAAGATGATGGAAGGATGCTGGTTTCAGCAAGTAGAAATGGTGAAGGAGCTTGTATTGATATTAGCAAGGCAGCAGATATAGAACTTGATCGGTTAGTTGATCAAATCCCAATCCTAATCAATGATTATGTTGCTGAGTATAGTCAACAATATCTAACTGAATTTCATAGAAATGAAGGACGACTTATCTCCTATCATCAGAGGGAGAATTCTCAAGTTGAAAAGAATTTGTTCAAAAAGTGGGGTATACCAATAAATCTATTAGAACTATTTATTCTCTTATCTCAAAACATTGGTAGTGAATACAATGATTTTATTTATAATCTGTCCACGCCAGAGAAAACATATGCCCGATATGAGGCTCTTGTAAGGTCACATGCAAGAAGTTGTCAGGTAGCTTCTGAAATTCTCCATCTGTTAAAAGGTGGATTTTCAGACGGTGCTCACGCCAGATGGAGAACTTTACATGAAATAGCAGTATCAGCAAGCATCATAAGTAGTCACGATGATGATCTGGCAAAACGATTTTTAAAACATGAGATTGTTCAAAAGTACAAGTATTCAATCGCATATCAAGATCATTGTAAAGAACTTGGTTATGAACCTATACCTCCAGATGAAATGAAATTCTATTCCGATTCTATCAGTGAGTTGGTCAGATTATATGGGGAGGATTATAAAAATGATAATGGTTGGGCGTCACAATTAATCAAAAGTGGAAGGCCTACGTTTAGTGATCTAGAAAATTTAGCTAAGTTTGATCATATGCGTCCGGTATATAAATTTGCTTGTTTAAATGTCCACTCAGGGTCATGGGCATTGCAATATCGTCTTGGACTGGATGAATCTCAAAAGGGTTTACTTCTTGCAGGTCCTAGTGTTTTTGGTCTCGAAAATCCATTAATGGATTCTGCGTACTCTTTATTACAGACAACAGCTTTTTTATTGACGTATAAAGTTAATATCGATTATCTAGTTGCTCTAAACGTTCTTCAGAAACTTGAAATTGAGATATTTTCTGCTGTAGATGAAATTTTGCACTCAAATAAAGTTTATGATGAATAATAATTCGATCACCATCGTCCAGCGCCTCTAGAATATTTATCATGTCCTTTACCAGCAGGTGTTATATAACCATAAAAATGACTAATTACGATCCCCAACTCCACCACCGACATTCCATCCGCCTGAAAGGTTATGATTACACCCTCCCCGGTCCCTACTTCATCACCCTCGTCACCCAGCAGCGTGCCAATTTGTTCGGTGAGATCACCGATGGGGTAATGTGCCTGGACCAATTCGGTGAGATCATCCAATCCGCCTGGTTGCGCCTGCCTGTTTATTTCCCAATCGAACAGGATTCCTGGGTAATTATGCCCAATCACCTCCATGCCATCCTGTGGATCACCGATCTGGATAGGGTCGAAGCATCCCAACACCCGTCAGATTGGCAACCCTGGGATACCCTGCAGGATGCTTCGCCCCTCCATCGCCCTGCCGGAACCAGTCGCGGCTCCCTGGGTGCCATCATCCAGAATTTTAAAACCGTCACCACGCGCAAAATAAACCAGGGTAGGGGTGAAGCATCCGCTGGCATCTACCGTGCAGCACCGCTACTCAGACAGGCGGATGCTTCGCCCAGACGCCCAAATCCAATCTGGCAACGAAATTACTACGACCATATCATCCGTAACCAAAAAGAATTAGACCAGATCCGCCACTATATCCTTGAGAACCCCCGTATGTGGTGTGAAGATCAGGAAAATATGGAGAGCTCACCCAAATAAAATGTCTACCGAATCCTCCACCATCGTCCAACGCCTTTGGAACTATTGTAACGTCCTCCGTGACGACGGCATGTCCTATGGTGACTACGTCGAACAGCTCACTTATCTGCTCTTCCTCAAAATGGATGATGAAAATGTTCATGAGCTAAACAAACCCAGCGCTCATCCCTCTTGAATACAACTGGGCTAGCCTGAAAAATTTATCCGGTGATGAGCTTGAAAGTCACTACCGTCAGATCCTGACTTCTCTGGGTCAGGGTTCCGGTCTCATCCCCGTCATCTTCCGCAAAGCCCAGAACAAGATCCAGGATCCCGCCAAGCTGGAACGTCTGGTGGAGCTGATCGATGGCGAGACCTGGATTGGGCTGGATATTGACGTCAAAGGCGAGATCTACGAGGGACTGCTCGAAAAGAACGCCCAGGATACCAAATCGGGTGCCGGTCAGTACTTCACCCCTCGCCCCCTCATCAAAGCCATCGTGGATGTCATGCGCCCCGATCCTGGTCAAACGATTTGCGACCCCGCCTGTGGCACCGGTGGTTTTCTCTTGGCCGCCCATGATTTTATCGCCAAAAATTACCAGCTGGATCAAGATCAATGGCATCACTTGAACCATGACGCTCTGTCTGGTTGGGAGATCGTCGACGCCACTGCTCGCCTGTGTGTCATGAACCTTTACCTCCACGGCATTGCCTCAACTTCTGTGGGGGCGATCTATGATCGCCCTATTGAATCCCCCATCCACGTTGCCGATTCCCTCGCTGCCCATCCCGGCCAATATTTCGAAATGGTGCTCACCAATCCACCCTTCGGCAAGAAGAGCAGCGTCACCTTTGTCACCGACGAAGGCGAAATGCGGCGAGAATCCCAGAACATCGTCCGCGACGACTTCTGGACCTCCACCAGCAACAAGCAGCTCAATTTCGTCCAGCATGTGCGCAGCATCCTCCAGCAGCATGGTCGTGCTGCCATCGTTGTCCCCGATAATGTGCTCTTCGAAGGCGGTGCAGGTGAGGTCGTCCGTCGTCGTCTGCTCAATGAATGTGATGTGCACACCCTGTTGCGTCTTCCCACCGGTATTTTCTACGCTCAGGGCGTCAAAGCCAATGTGCTCTTCTTCGACCGTAAACCCGCCAGCGAAACTCCCTGGACCAAACAGGTCTGGATATACGACTTTCGCACCAACATGAACTTCACCCTCAAAACCCGGCAGCTTGTCCGCTCCGATTTGGATGATTTCGTCGCTTGCTACAATCCTCAGAATCGCCATGAGCGCCAGCCCTCCTGGTCAGAAACGAACCCTGACGGTCGTTGGCGCATGTTCACCTATGAAGAATTGATATCCAGAGATAAAGTCAACCTGGATATCTTCTGGCTGCGTGACGAATCGCTCGAAGATTCCGCCAACCTCCCCGACCCGGATGTTCTGGCGAAAGAAATCCTGGAAGAATTGGAAGCAGCCCTCGAGCAATTCAAGGGGATCGTTGAGGAACTCGGAGATAATGGGACTCCATCCGAGTAAATGAGTTAAAAATTATGTGCAGTGAAAACGAGTTTCACCATGCCATGATTGGGGTTGCTGACTATGCAAATTAGTACCAGTTCGGTATCCGTTTCCGCCAGATGATTGATCAATTTGGCGCGGTAGAAACTGCTAAACGGTTACTGGCGGATCACGATATACAAACCGGGTTAATCAGGCTTTGGGAATTGCGTGCACTGGACAAATCCATGGAAGCCCTGGTTGTTCAAGAGCATTTTCAATCTCTGTTTTGTAAGGATCAAATCGAGGAAGCACACCGGAGATTGGAAGAGTTAGGATATTTTAATAGCTGAACATCCGTGTACCAATTTGCCTATACTGGTTAGTTTATCCGCTAATTCGCTATAAAATCCGTTTACCGGGTTTTCCTACCTCCCCCGAAAATGAGAAATCCTATATCTTCTTATACCCTTGTGTAAAATCAGAGAATTTCTCTAAAAAGCGCCTGATTTCTCCTGTAAAATTCCAAATATTTAGAATTCTTAAATCTTCTTAAACCCCTTGTGGATTAGAACATTTGTGCTATAATTAGACTGCCTACAAAAGTTGATATGGTGATTTTCCATATCAATAAAGGCAGTCGTATACCGGTTGATCTTCACCGGTAGAAATGCCTACAAAAGTTCATATGGTTATGTTTTATTCAATAAAAGCATCCGTATATCGGTCGATCTTTACCGATAAAGAGCATCTCCCTGGCAAGCGCAGCAAAGCAAGCGGCTGGCATGGGAATTATGTTTATTGATTCTCGTGCCTATTTTTTTATATTGCTAACCTGTCCGGTTTGCTCTTCTACCGGACCGCTAACCGCTAACCACTTTTCACCCCCCAAGGAGCTCCTATGCCCCCCTCCTCCCCCACTCGCCGCCGCGGCGCACCTATCGGTAACTCCAATAGCTTTAAACACGGTTTTTATTCCAGTCATTTCAAAAAGCGCCCCCCTTCAGCCGACGAAACCACCGTCCTCAAAAGCCTCGCCGACGAGATCGCCCTAATCCGTGTCTTCGCGCAGCGTCTGATCGATGACAGGCTGACCGTTGCCCGCCCCCCACTAGGCTTGGAGGGGACCTCGACCCCTCTGCCGATACCTCCGAGCTCACTGAGGTTCTACGCGTTCTCTGTATATCTTCCACCGCCATCACTCGCATCCTGCGTGTCCATTTCCTGGTCACCGATAGTGAATCCATCCTCGACAGTGATATCCAAGCCGCTGTTCAGCAGGTCAACGCCCGGCTCACCGCCAAACAACCTTCTATTACCCAGCTTCTTGCCGTCGGGATGGGCGGCGCTTTACCCTCCTCAACCCCTCATCTTCAGCAAGGAGAGAATTGAGTTTAATTGAATTATGTTTGGTTCAATTGAGCCGTTCTTTGGCGAAATCGCGAGCGTATTTCGAGCGAGTGAGCCGTTCTTTGGCGAAATCGCGAAGCCTGCAATGTCCCCATGTTCGCACTGCGTATTTCGAGCGGCTGAGCCGTTCTTTGGCGAAATCGCGAAGCCTGCGGTGTCCCCATGTTCGCACCGCGTATTTCGAGCGAGTGAGCCGTTCTTTGGCGAAATCGCGAAGCCTGCGAGCCAGTCCGGTTCTCTCTACCGGATGTCCCCATGTTCGCACTGTGTTTTTCGAGCATGAAATCGCGAAGATTTTTGAGCGAAAATCGCGAAGATTTTTTGAGCGAAAATCGCGAAGATTTTTTGAGCGAAAATCGCGAAGATTTTTTGAGCGAAAATCGCAAAGATTTTTTGAGCGAAAATCGCGAAGAATTTTTGAGCGGGAAGAATTGTTGCGATTTATTTTTTTCGCGAAACAAATCACTGCTTATTTTTTGGGATTGTAGGAGAGACCATATGAATAATAAAAAACCAGGGATCAGCCAGCCCCCCACTGCACTTGGAGGAGGCCAGCCCCCCACTGCACTTGGAGGAGGCCAGCCCCCCACTGCACTTGGAGGAGGCCAGCCCCCCACTGCCTTTGGAGGGGAAGGTCCACGGCTACAACCACAATGGGCGCAAGCGTTGCACCCTTACAAAATCATTTTTTCTCTGCATACTCGGCGTTGATATGTTAATTGAGAGAGTTAGGCACTTACAAAAACCAATGCAGGGCGGCTCAGGAACCGCCCCTACACCAGAAAAAGATATTGGGTTTCGTAAAAATCACTGAATCCGGTATGAGGGCATATCGGGCAACCGCGGTAGAATTGCAAATCGGATACCACACCCTGTATAAACCAAAACATAAATTTTTATCGGTGTTTATCTGCGTTTATCTGTGGTTAATTGGTGTTTCTCCGTGTTCTCTGCTTGCCCCCCACTGCACCTGGAGGGGGCCAGCCCCCCACTGCACCTGGAGGGGGCCAGCCCCCCACTGACCTGCCCCCCACTGCCTTTGGAGGGGGAAGGTCCACGGCTACAACCACAATGGGCGCAAGCGTTGCGCCCTTACAAAATCATTTTTTCTCTGCATACTCGGCGTTGATATGTTAATTGAGAGAGTTAGGCACTTACAAAAACCAATCAGGGCGGCTCAGGAACCGCCCCTACACCAGAAAAAGATATTGGGTTTCGTAAAAATCACTGAATCCGGTATGAGGGCATATCGGGCAACCGCGGTAGAATTGCAAATCGGATACCACACCCTGTATAAACCAAAAAATAAATTTTTATCGGTGTTTATCTGCGTTTATCTGTGGTTAATTGGTGTTTCTCCGTGTTCTCTGCTTGCCCCCCACTGCACTCGGAGGGGGCTTGCCCCCCACTGCACTCGGAGGGGGCTTACCCCCCACTGCACTCGGAGGGTGCCTGTCCTCCACTACAACACAAAATTCCTTCGTTTAGTTTCGTTTTTTTCACCGAACGAATATGTGAAAACCTGTTATAGGAGACGGATTCAATGCGAATAAAGATCGATATTAGTCAACCAGCAGTCTTATTTTTTATACGCCTATCTTCAGCTGTATTGCCATCTCCTGAATCCTGGTCAAAATTCTGCCCATGTTCTGGGAAAATAACGCAACCCTTGCCACCAAACACTCATCAGAAATTAATTGAATTCTCTAAAAAATTCTAAGTTTAATGAATTCGATACTGGGTACATAGGAAATCTAGCCGTACATTCCCAATTTAAATTTTCAATAGGAAGAAATTAATGAAAAGGGTATCCACACTCAGTTTAATCGTTATACTTGCTTTTTTATTTAACGCCTTTGGTCTGGCAATGCCCGCCGCAGCAGTCACATCAACCCAGACTTATTCCGTCATTGTCGGCGCAGAGAACCTTTCCCCTGCCAGTGGCGTGATGGCTTTTTTCCCCGCAACACTGCGTATTCACGTGGGTGATACGGTGCTGTGGAAGCAGAATACCCACGAGATCCACACCGTCACATTCCTCGCTGGCACAGATCAGCCCCCGCTTATCATACCGGCACCCGATCCCTTCCCACCTGGGACGCTGATGCTCAACCCGCTGGTTGCCTTCCCCACCGCCCCACAAGACGGCATGTATGACGGAACAACTTATGCTAACTCAGGAATTATGTCCACCGACCCGGGTGATCCAACCCAGTTCAGCCTTACCTTCACACAACAAGGGACCTTCGCTTATTTATGCATAATTCATGGCGTGATGATGTCTGGTACGATCATGGTTGAACCGCCATCGGTCAATATTCCCTCTCCGGCTGCTGTCTCCGCGCAGGCACAACTCCTGATAAAACAGCAGATCGCCCGCGCCACTGTATTATTTGGGCAAGCAATGGCCGCAGTCCCAGCTCCCCAGCATAACCCGGATGGCACCACAAACTTCACCGTCCTCGTAGGCTGGTCTCAAGGTCAATTTGACCTGATGGGCTTCTTCCCCGGGAAGCTGGTCGTCCACCCGGGAGATACGGTCACCTTTATGCTTAGCTCAATCAATGTCGCTCCCCACACGATCAGCTTCCTCAACGGTTTCCCGGATATCAGTTTCATTATCCCGGTTCCCAACCCACTTGGACCGCCATTCCTGCTGATCAACCCCGATGTGCTCAATCCGATTAATCCCGACCTGCCCTTAACCCGTGACATGCTCTACAGCTCAGGACTTTTGGACCCTCTTGGCCCTGGTCCAAAAAGCTATACTCTGACAATCGGCGATATTAGTGGAGATATTTCCTACATGGTTTGTTGCACGATACTAGTGGCATGATAGCCACACTAAAAAAAGGGGCCCCGTAAAAAGTTTTGTGTTGACACGGTAAAGAATTCCTAGAGAGGAATCCATTTTGGGCGTCTCGAGTTTAATCAGGGTAACCAGTCCCGGCTACAGAATGGGCACTAGCCTTGTGCCGTTACGACAAGATTTCGGTTGTGGCTGAAGACCGGGTCTTCAGTGATCAATACGGTTAATTCTTCTAAACCTCCTTTTATTGTCATTTCGTAATAAACAGGATATACTCCTCGTACTTTTGGAGGACCCTATCCTCAACAGGAGCAGACCGATATGTCAAACCACCCCTTTCTATCCAAGCGAGCGCCCATCTTCCAAGACGTCCCTGACGAAAAATGGAATGACTGGCGTTGGCAGCTCTCTCACCGCCTCAACACGGCTGAAGAGATCGGCCAGGTGCTCACCCTCACCGAGGATGAGAAAAATGCCCTCTCCGCAGTTCACCTCTTCCGCGTTGAGATTACCCCCTACTTCATCTCACTGATTGACCCCAATGACCCCGAGGACCCCATCCGTAAGCAGGTCATCCCCAACGACTGTGAGCAGGTGCCCTTCACCGCTGAGATGGCTGATTCGCTTTCGGAGGATGCCCATTCACCGGTCCCCGGACTGGTGCACCGCTACCCCGACCGCGTGCTCATGCTCGTCACCACCCAGTGTGCCTCGTACTGCCGCTACTGCACACGCTCGCGCATCGTGGGTGACCCTTCCGCTACTTTCTCGCGCGCCGAGTTCGAAATGCAGCTGGAATACCTCAGGCATACTCCCCAGGTACGCGACGTGCTGCTCTCAGGAGGAGACCCGCTCGTGCTGGCACCCAAGATCCTTGAGGAGATCCTCACCCGCCTGCGCGAGATCCCCCACATCGAGATCGTGCGCATCGGTTCGCGTGTGCCGGTCTTCCTGCCCATGCGCGTCACTGATGAGCTGTGCGATACACTGCAGAAGTTCCACCCCCTGTGGTTGAATATCCACGTCAACCATTCCAACGAGATCTCCGCCGAGCTCGCCCACGCCACAGACAAGCTCACCCGCGCCGGCATCCCGCTCGGCAACCAGTCGGTGCTGCTGGCAGGCGTCAACGACAACGTCCATATCATGCGGCAGCTGGTGCAAGACCTGGTGCGCATCCGCGTGAGACCCTATTACCTGTATCAGTGTGACCTGGTACACGGCGCCGGTCACTTCCGCACCCCTGTCGCCAAAGGTATCGAGATCATGGAGGGCTTACGCGGCCACACATCCGGTTACGCAGTGCCTACCTATATGATTGACGCTCCCGGCGGGGGCGGCAAGATCCCTGTCATGCCCAACTATCTGATCAGCATGTCAGACCACAAGATCATCCTGCGCAACTTCGAAGGCTACATCACCACCTACGAAGAGCCCACCGACTATGTGCCTGAGAAAGCCGCCAAGTTCCACGGCGAAAAGCGCCCCGAGCCCGGTCAGGAGGGTCTCACCGCCCTGCTGGATGGCGAGGAAATGTTCATCAAGCCGGACGGCTTCGATAAGCTCCACGAGCGCGGCGGCTTCCAGCACCGCCTGAAAGACCCGAGTAAGTGGAAACCCCTGGGAATTGGTTCCGGTGAGCCTGCCCAGCCAACCGGTGAACCTGACGAACCTGAAGTTTTAAATAAATAGGGAAAAAGGAACCACGATCTGCACTTGCTCGTGGTTCCCCCTTAACCCCTGGGCAGCCATGATATACCCGACTTTTACTATCGCCGCTACCCCAGGCATTAGACCTGTCAAGTTTTGAAAACCTGACAGCTCTTGAATAGCTGACGGGTTTCGATTTGTACTTGACAGGCTATCTACGAAGGGTATAATTACACCTAATGTACTCTTGTTTATCGTGATTTGTAGATCACTTATCACTAACCAACAGCTGTTCGATGCGGGGTGAAAAACCAGTTATTGAGTTAATTGTGTAATCCACGACTGACAAAGTGACCTTCAACTGCTTACATCCGGCAATCGTTTATTTACCTGCATGGCGGGTCAGCCACCTTTTTATAGATCCCTGCCAATCAGTAATTAATGAGAGGGAAACATTTTTCAAGGAAATTGCCAAGGACCTTCCTGATGCCAAAACGAAATCTTCGTCCCGTACTGCTTGTTTTCCTGGCGCTGATGCTGGTAGCCGTGCTAACTTTCGCATTCTCACCAGCCGCCCGTGCTGCCATCCAGGGTTTCTTTACCTTCAACGGAGTTACCGTCGGTGTTGATGAAGAGACCGGCAAACTGATCACCAGTGGTAATACGGACGCAATCATCCAACAAACCGATCACGAAGTCACGATCCAGGGCGAAAACGGCGAAGTCGCAGGTGCTGGTATCGCACAAGCCCAGATGGATGGTGGGATGGTGAACGTGAGTGACCTGCTCAGTCGCTACCCCGACTTGACCCTGCCCAATGCGCCTTCAGGCTACACCCTGGAGCCTCAAGCTCAGCTCATGAGCGATGGAAGCCTGTTGTTCACCTGGACCGATCCCACCGGGCTTGTTATCACCTACCAACGCAATTCCAACCCGATCCAAGGACTCGGTCAGGTGAATTCTTTGGGGTCGTCGGATGGGACGATCACCCTGCCCTCTGACGGCGAGGTAACCACATCCACAGAGACGTTTGACCAACCCGGCGCTATATCTAATACAATTGAAACTGTAATCGTCACAACCGTTGCATCTTCTGGGGGCATTCAAGAAATACGCAGCGAAGGAACCACCGCTACGGTAACCTATAAATGGGAAGCGGGCGGCTACTATCACATCCTCAGCGCAACTGACAGTCGCCTGACAGAAGCCGATCTGCAGGCGATGCGACCCTAACCTGAAATGCTTGTAAACACCGTGTTGCCTGGATTCCAGGTTAATTGCACGAACTCTTGACACATCATTAATAGCAGATATAATTGCGCCTAATGTACTCATTAATGTCATATTTTGTAGTTCAAAAATCACTAACTTGCATCTGTCCGAGGCGGGGTAACTAACCGACTCGCCGTCAAGTTAATCCCTTAATCTAAGACTGACAAACTGACGAGTAGGTGGTTGCACCCCGCAAGCGAGATATGTCCTGCTTGGCTGGTTAGCCACCTATTTTTATTACCTGTCAGTCAACCATTAAGGAGAAGGGGAATATACGCAATGAAAATAGCTAATAATATCACCCAGCTGGTCGGCGGCACGCCCCTGGTGCGCCTACACCGGCTGACAAACGGCTCTAAGGCAGACGTGGTGGTCAAGCTCGAGTCTTTCAACCCGGCGCACAGCATCAAGGACCGCATCGGGGTCGCCATGATCGACGCGGCTGAGAAGGCAGGCTTGATCAAGTCCGATACGATCATCCTTGAGCCGACCAGCGGCAATACCGGCATCGCACTTGCCATGGTGTGCGCGGCGCGTGGCTACCGTTGCGTGCTCACCATGCCCGACACGATGAGCAAGGAGCGCAAGATGCTCCTGCGGGCTTACGGTGCCGAGCTGGTTGCCACACTAGGCAGCGAGGGTATGGCGGGTGCCATCCGTAAAGCCGAGGAGATGGCAGCCACCGACCCGCACTACTTCATCCCCCAGCAGTTCAATAACCCTGCCAACCCCGAGATCCACCGCCGTACCACGGCCGAGGAAATCTGGCAGGATACAGACGGCATGGCAGATATCCTGGTGGTCGGTGTGGGCACCGGCGGCACCATCACCGGTGTGGGCGAGGTAATCAAGGCCCGCAAGCCATCCTTCAAGGTGGTGGCGGTCGAACCGGATGGATCGGCGGTGCTTTCGGGCAGCGAGAAGGGTCCGCACCTGCTGCAAGGTATCGGGCCGGGTTTCATCCCCAATGTGCTCAACCAGCGCGTCTATGACGAGATCATCCGGGTGAAGAACGATGAAGCCCTGGAGACTGCCCGCCGGATGGCGCAGGAGGAGGGTTTGCTGGTGGGGATATCGTCCGGCGCGGCAGTGTGGGCTGGCTTGCAATTGGCGAAACGTGACGAGAATGCAGGCAAGCTGGTGGTGGTCATCGCCCCAGATTTCGGTGAGCGCTACCTGAGCACTGCCCTGTTTGCCGACCTGGCAGCGTAGATGGATGGGAAAGATCCAGACTAATCGCCTTTAGCGGGCAGTGAGAGATCAATCTGACTGTCCGGGTGAACGGAGGAATTATGGAAATCCAAACGGTTGGAACTCCACCGGTTGTTAAAACCAGGCACGAAAGCGGGCTCAGCACGCTGCGGCGCGACATACGATCGGCGCTGATGCGCGACCCGGCTGCCCGCTCAGCGTTGGAGATCGTCCTGCTGTATCCCGGTTTGCACGCTTTATGGGGATACCGGGTTGCCCATTGGATGTGGCAGCATGGCTTGAAGCTGATGGGACGCATGCTCTCCCAGCTGGTGCGTACCATTACGGGGATCGAGATCCACCCCGGAGCGCAGATCGGGCAGGGGTTATTCATCGACCACGGCATGGGTGTGGTGATCGGCGAGACTGCCGAGGTCGGTGAAGACGTCACCCTGTATCATGGGGTGACCCTGGGCGGGACCAGCCTGGAAAAGGGTAAACGCCACCCCACGCTCGGAGACCGGGTGGTGGTAGGCGCGGGAGCCAAGGTGCTGGGAGCGATCACCATCGGGGCAGACACCCGAATCGGCGCCAACGCGGTGGTGGTGAAGTCGGTGCCGGCGAACTCGGTGGTGGTGGGTGTGCCTGGGCTGAACATCGCCCGCAGCAAGCCGCACAATGCCAATGATGCGCCTGACCTGGACCATACTGCCATGCCAGACCTGGTGGGTTTCTCGCTGGTTGACTTGATAAAGCGGGTGGAGGCACTCGAAGCTAAGGGGAACGGGCTCTCGAACGGGAAGCCCCATATCCATGCCCCCACTGATGGGACGTGGCAGGGTGAAGATTTTTCGATATAAAAGCTCATAGAGACCTCACAGGTTTTAAAAAAACCTGCCAGGTCTGGGGAAAAACCTGTGAGGTCTGGGGAAAAGCCTGTGAGGTCTGGGGAAAAGCCTGTGAGGTATGAGGAAAAACCTGTCAGGTCTTCAATATAGAAATAGATTATACTCATTTCATGTTGCCAAACCTTTCCCACGAAGAGATCCTTCGTTATTCGCGCCACCTACTCATCCCAGACGTCGGTATGGAGGGGCAGCGCAAGCTCAAGGCAGCTGCGGTGCTGCTCATCGGCACAGGGGGCCTGGGTTCACCGGTGGCATTGTACCTGGCTGCAGCCGGCGTGGGGCGCATCGGTCTGGTGGACTACGACATGGTCGACCGCAGCAACCTGCAGCGCCAGGTGATCCATGGGACGTCCACAGTCGGCAGGCTCAAGGTTGAATCGGCGCGCGAGCGCATGCTCGACCTCAACCCAGACATCCAGGTGGATATCTACAACCAGGCGTTTACCTCCGAGAATGCCATCGGGATCGCAGAACCGTATGACCTGATCGTCGATGGCAGCGACAACTTCCCCACGCGCTACCTGACCAACGATTTGTGCGTGCTGACCGGCAAGCCCAACATTTACGGGTCGGTTTACCGCTTCGAGGGGCAGGTGAGCGTGTTCGACGCTCGGGTGGGTCCGTGCTACCGCTGCCTGTTCCCTGACCCGCCCCCACCAGGGATGGTACCTTCCTGTGCTGAGAGCGGCATTTTGGGCGTCCTGCCGGGGACAGTTGGAACGCTGCAGGCAACGGAAACCCTCAAGCTGATCCTCGGCACGGGTGAGCCGCTGATCGGCAGGCTGCTGCTGTATAATGCCCAGGATATGAGCTTCGAGTTTGTCAAGCTGCGCAAGAACCCGAAGTGCAAGGTGTGCGGGGAAAACACGAGTGTGACCCAGCTGATCGATTATGACGCTTTCTGCGGAGTGCCTGGTCATGAGGTGGAGACGGGATCAGCGGGTTTGGAATGGGACATCACCCCCATGGAGCTGGAAGCACAGCTGAAATCTGGCAACCCGCTTACCCTGGTGGACGTGCGCGAGCCGCATGAACGGGAGATCTCGAACATCGACGGCACGGTCAGCATCCCCTTAGGGCAACTCGCCATGCGCAGCACTGAGCTCGACCCGCAGGATGAGATCGTGCTGATCTGTAAAGCCGGCGTGCGCTCTACGCGTGCCCTGCACATCCTGCTGGGGGCGGGATTCCGCAGGCTGCACAACCTGAAGGGCGGACTCAACGCCTGGGCGAGGGAAGTGGACCCAAGCCAGCCGCTGTATTGATGACGATCCATATCAACCATCCCTTTACCATGCTGGTATGCCTGGCTCACCCCGATGACGAGACATTTGGGATGGGCGGTACGCTGGCATTCTATGCCCGGCGTGACGTGCAGGTGCACCTGGTATGCGCTACGCGGGGTGATGTGGGCGATGTGGATAGCGAGCTCATGCAAGGTTTCAGCAGTGTAGCAGAGCGGCGGGAATCGGAGCTGCGCTGTGCCGCCGGCATCCTGGGTCTAACTGGAGTGTACTTCCTGGGCTACCGTGATTCGGGCATGCCCGGCTCTGAAGATAACCACCATCCGAATGCACTGGCTGCCCAGCCTGTAGATGAGGTGGCGGCGAAGGTGGTGCATTACATCAGGACACTGCGCCCGCAAATCGTGGTGACCCATGACCCCATCGGTGGTTATAAGCACCCTGACCATATCGCTATGCACCGTGCCACCGTGCGGGCGTTCGAATTGGCTGCCGATGCAGGCTATTCGTCCGATTTGCCAGCCTTCAAGCCGCAGAAACTGTATTACCAGACCATGCCAAAAGGCTTGATCCGCTGGGCAGTGAGGATTGCCCCGCTGCTGCGCATGGACCCACATCACTTTGGACGCAACCGAGATATCGACCTGGCAAGCCTGGTGGCGGAAGGTGACTTTCCCACCCATGCCCGCATCAACTGCCGCAGTGTGAGCGCGATCAGGGATGAGGCTACTGCGTGCCACACCAGCCAGCTGGGTGGGGCGATCGGGCGCAAAGGACCGATGACCACGCTGCGGCGCTACCTTGGGAATACCGAATCGTTCATGCGTGCCTATCCCGTGCCTGAGAATGGCTTGCGGGAGAGGGATTTGTTCGAGGGGGTAACCTGATCAATTATTTAAAAGGTTAATCTTTCCTGCAGTAACCAATCCTTGTTATAAAGACGCCAGATATTCCACTGGCTGCATCACCGGTAATAAGGAAGGCTGGTAATCCTTAACATTACGGGTTACCAGGCAATTCACTTTACATTGCACTGCACTCATCATTTGGACGGCATCCTCGAAATCAGGATACTCCAGGTTGAGTGCCTGCTCTATAGTCACCTGGTCCACCGAGGCGATCTTGAGAAATTGCAGTAAATTAGTGATCACAGCTTTAGCTTCTGCCATCCCCCGGTCTTTCCGGACCAAGTAGAACAATGTTGTGATACTGTGAGCGGCTACATAACCACCGACTCGACCCGTTTCAACCGCTGCCAGCAGATTAGCAGATGTATCGTAGAATGGCTCTCTTTTTTGCAGCACATCTAGCAAGATATTCAGGTCGATCAGAATAAGTTTATCTGCCATATTTATCTTCCAAATGTTGATGATAATCCTCGATTGATACATCCTGTGATAGGCTGCCGGTTAATCGCCGAACAATCGGAGCATCTTCCAATAAACCCTGGGCAGGGATATTCTGAAGATATGCTTCGATCAAGTTTGTCAACGAGGTATGGTTCTGCGCCGCATAAAGCTTGGCTTTCTCAATAAGCTGGCGTGGTATACGAACGGTTAGTTTAGAATCTTCCATGACTATCTCCTGCCGTACATTATACTATATATTTGTACGGCAGTCAAGATGATTATATTACGCTGCTTGATAAATTAAAAGTATATTTATTGTAGGAGGTGTATAGGAATACAATGTACTCATCGTTTTAGTATAGCCTGATCCTTTTGTTCGAACAGTTTAATCACCCTTCACCATCGCCCGCTCGAGGGCCTCGCGCAGGGAGCGTGCCTCGACGACATCAATACCCTTGGGCCAGGGCTCACCTTTACGAATGCTCTTCGGAACGATGGCGATCTTGAAGCCCAGCTTGGCAGCCTCACGCAGCCTGGCAGGCAGCTGACCCACCATGCGCAGCTCGCCTGAAAGACCCACCTCACCGATCAGCACCGTATCCGCTTTCACCGGCTGATCGCGCATTGAAGAAGCGATGGCAGCCGCTACAGCCAGGTCGGCAGCCGGTTCCTCCACCTGGATGCCCCCCACAACGTTGACAAAAACGTCCTGGTCGCCCAGGCGCAGCCCCAGGCGGCGCGCCAGGACGGCGGTAATGAGCAGCAGGCGGTTAAAATCAACCCCGTTGGGAGTACGGCGCGGGTTACCGAAGGCAGTCGGGCTGGAGAGCCCTTGAACCTCCACCAGGATAGGGCGTGTGCCCTCCATGGTGACGGCAATAGCGCTGCCGGGTGAATTCACCATACGCTCCGCCAGGAAAGCCTCCGACGGGTTGGTGATCTCCACCATGCCACGCTCGCGCATCTCGAACACCCCCACCTCGGAGGTGGCACCAAAACGGTTCTTGACCGAGCGGAGCAGGCGATAGGACTGGAAGCGGTCGCCCTCCAGGTAGAGCACCGTGTCTACAATGTGCTCGAGCACGCGTGGACCGGCAATGGTGCCCTCCTTGGTGACGTGACCGATGAGAAAAACGGCCACACCCGAGCTTTTGGCAAGCTCACGCAGGCGGGAAGCACACTCACGCACCTGGGTGACACTGCCGGCACCCGATTCAAGCTCGGGCATGTAAGTGGTCTGGATCGAATCGACGATGACCAGGTTGGGCTTTAGTGCGGCGATATGATCGAGGATTGCCCCAAGGTTGGTCTCGGTGACGAGCAGCAGTCCCTCCGGCATCTCACCCGGTTCGTCTTTTAATAAGCGCAAGGCGCGCATCTTGATCTGGCGCTCCGACTCCTCGCCCGAGACGTACAGTACCAGTCCGGTGCGAGCCATCTCGAGTGCCACTTGCAGCAACAAGGTGCTCTTGCCAATGCCGGGGTCACCCCCCACCAGGACGATCGAACCAGGCACGATGCCCCCGCCGAGCACGCGGGCGAACTCGCCGATGGATAATGCCCAGCGCTCGTCGGCGTCGCCCTCAATCTCGGTGAGCCTGACGGGGGTGGAGGCACCGGTGAGCCCACGCCCGGCGGTATGTACGGGTTTGGCGGGTGAGGCGATAATTTCCTCGACCATGCTGTTCCAGGCACCGCATTGCGGGCAGCGCCCCATGGGTCGGGCGGCGGTGCGCCCACATTGCTGGCAGACATATTGAGTGTGTGTTTTTGGCATAGAGAGATTATACCTTTGGAGGGATTTATTAATAAAAAAAGAGAATTCGAAGAGGAACAAATCGGTTATTAGGAAGGAATTAATAACGCAATTTGGAAATAAAGGCAGTTGGAAATCGTCTCCACATTTCAACGGTGTGGGAAATCATCACCCGTTCCAGAATGGGAGTACAGTGATCAGAACGCAAAGTGTTGCAGACATTTTTATATCCACCTCGAGTAATTGAACCTAAGTAATTCAAATTAACTCAATTCGCCTTTTGGTAAATATTCCTATAGAGCAGATGAGGTCGACATCAAATCAGCACTAAGTCCCGGATATCTGCAGTTTGAGGTGCAGGCCGCGATGATGGACCTCAGCAACAGCGGGAGCAGACTTATTAAGCCAATGAATAATCACACCTTTACAGGTAAAGACCTTCTGGGCAGGGAAGATCACTGAACGGTATATGGACGCATTTATTGAATAAACCATAAACATATGAATGCGTCCAATATAGATAAAAATCATACCGATAAAAAAACGATCGGTACATAAGAGCACTGATTGATATGGGAAACCACCATATCAACTTTTGTAGGCTGCCCTACCGGTAAAGACCAACCGGTATACGGACGCATTTATCCAAAATGAAATAATTAAGGCCCCTATACCGGTAAAGACCAACCGGTATACGGGCGTGTTTATTTATATATATTGCCATATGAACACGCCCTAATTATAGCACAATTGTTCTAATCCACAAGAGGTTTAAGAAGATTTAAGGAAAGCGTAGGGTAGAGATCAGTGGTTAGTGATTAGTGTATAGTCCTGAAATACGTTGACAGAAAATATTAACTTTACGAGCGCTTATTGCTTATGGGTACTGATCACAAACGGTGGAAATATTGTAAAATGATATACAATCATTCAGCCAATAGTTTGAAATATTAAAACAATGATTTGTGAGCATCAACATTGTCGCGACAGGAAATCCATCCGGCTAAAAGGATATGATTACCGTTTGCCAGGTGCGTACTTCTTAACCCTGGTCACCTGGCAGCGTGAGTGTTTGTTTGGGGAGGTGATGCGAGGGAAGAATGAGGTTGAATCTCATAGGAAATATCATCGATTCAGAGTGGCGAGAATTGGACTGATCATTTTCCTAATATCAGAGCAGATGCGTTCGTTATCATGCCTAACCATGTGCATGGGATTATTGGTATAGAAGACACATCAACAGTAGGGGCGACCTGCCCGATGAAAAATGAAATCGTGGACAAAAATTCTACACGGATATATCAAATCGAGGAAAGTCGTGATGGGCTGGAACAAAACGTAAGGGCGACCCGTCCTACGAAAAATGAGATCATGGATAGCGATATTCGATGGGTAAACCAGACCGAGGATTATCGTGATGGGTCGCCCCTACGGGAGATCAATCAGCCTAATGGTCCGCTCCACGGTTCATTGGGGACATTCATTGGGCAATTTAAATCGCGGGCGACTAAACGGATTTGGGCTTTGCCAGGGATCGACAGATGACCGATATGGCAGCGGAATTATTACGAACATATCATTCGGGATGAACAAGTGTACCAGCAGATATTTTAATATATTGAAACATATCCTTTCCAGTGGGAAAAGGATGAATACCGTTCATTAACGCCTGGGAAAATATAAGGTTAAGTTAGGTAGATGAAATGTCTTTTAGCAGGAACGCGGGAAGCATAAAGGTGGCGATGAGGATAGGGAGCAGCATAGTAGAGACGCAGCATGCTGCGTCTCAACGTAACGAACTGGGGGACCATTCCCTCGTTTCTCGGGACACGTTGGGCAGTAATGCGATCACCACCAGCAGCAGCGGGGTGAGGAATACGGAGATACGCTATATGCCGTGGGGGACGACTCGTTCGGGCGATAGGCGCAATGTGATGATCGATCGGGGTATGTTATAAACAGTTGGGTTTCGAGCGGGAAAGCACCGCTCTCAACACCAACCTACATGCTGCGCTCGGGACAGGATGTTCCAGAAACAGTGGGCGAGTCGCGTACGAGTGATGAAATGAGAGCAAGGCAGCACGGAGACGCCCGGATGGGACGACTCTACAAATCAATTAAAAAATGGCGAAGCATCCTACTTCGGATGCTTCGCCATGACGATTAATTGTGGTTTTACACCCCTTCGGGGGCAGGCACTTCTTCGGTCTCGCGGCGCAGGACTACTTCGTCCTCACGATAATCGACGATGATGGCATCACCATCGGAGAAGTTGCTCGAGAGGAGGGCATCCGAAAGCACATCTTCCACCTTTTGCTGGATGACACGCTTGAGGGGTCGGGCACCCATCTCTGGATCGTAACCCAATTCGGCCAGTTTTTCCAGCGCCAGGGGAGTTGCGACCAGCGAGATGTCATGGTCCTTCAAGCGGTCAGCCACCTTATCCAGCTCCAGCTTGACGATCTCCTGGATATCTTCCTTGGAGAGGGCACGGAATACAATAACCGAATCCAGACGGTTGATGAACTCAGGGCGGAAGACCCGTTTTAGCGAGTCCATCAGCTTCTTCCGCATTTCGTCGTAGGCTTGTTTTTCCTCCGTCTGCTCGTCCATTTTAAGCGGGAAACCCAGCGAGGTCTGGCGCTTGATCATCTCGGCACCAATATTGGAGGTCATCACGACGATGGCATTGCGGAAGTCCACCTTGCGTCCGCGGGCATCAGAGAGGTGACCCTCTTCCATGATCTGCAGGAGCATGTTATGGGCTTCAGGGTGGGCTTTCTCCACCTCATCGAATACAACGATTGAATAAGGCCGGCGGCGCAGGGCTTCTGTCAGCTGACCGGCTTCCTCATAACCCACATACCCGGGGGGTGCTCCCACCAGGCGGCTGACGGTGTGGCGCTCCATGAACTCCGACATATCCAATTGGATCAGAGCGTCTTCACTACCGAACATAAAGCGCGCCAGGGCTTTGGTAAGCTCGGTCTTGCCCACCCCGGTCGGTCCGAGGAACATAAATGAGCCAATGGGGCGGCGGGGATCTTTTAATCCTGCGCGTGCCCGACGGACGGCCTTGGATATCGCCTGAATGGCTTCATCCTGACCGATGATGTGTTTCTGCAGGTCGTCTTCCATCTGCAGCAAGCGTTCCGATTCAGCCTGGGCAATCTGCATCACGGGCACACCCGTCCACATCGCCACCACCTCGGCAATATCCTCGGAGGTGACGGTGGGTGCAGTGGCACGGTCCCAGCCTGTGCGCAGGTATTCCAGTTGGCGCTCGAGCTCATCCATGCGCTCCTGCAGCTCCTGGGCATCATCTGAGCGCCCATCTTCGAGAGCCAGGGCATGGTCTTGACGGAGACCCTTGAGCTGGGTCATCAGATCCTTGGCTGTTTTTGCCGCCTGACTTTTGTACATGCGCACGCGGGACGAGGATTCGTCGATCAGGTCAATGGCTTTATCCGGCAGGAAACGCTCGGTGACGTAGCGTGCCGATAAATGGGCAGCAGCGTTCAGCGCTTCATCGGAGATGGTCAGGCGGTGGTGCTCTTCATATGCTGTGCGCACCCCGCGCAATATCTCGATGGTCTCGTCAACCGTCGGCTCATCCACCATAATCGGCTGGAAGCGCCGCTCGAGAGCGGCATCGCTTTCAATATATTTACGGTATTCATCCATGGTGGTGGCACCAATCACCTGCAGCTCGCCGCGTGAGAGGGCAGGTTTAAGGATATTGGCGGCATCCACCGATGAGCCGGCTGCGCCTGCTCCGACGAGCATGTGTACCTCGTCGATGAACAGGATTGCGCCGGAGGATTTCAGCTCATCGATCACGCGTTTCAAACGCTCTTCGAACTGCCCGCGGTACATGGTGCCTGCCACCAGCGAACCCACATCCAGCTGCATGACACGCTTATTCATCAAAGGAGCGGGGACATCATTCTCGACGATGCGTTGTGCCAGACCTTCCACGATAGCGGTCTTGCCAACTCCCGGCTCACCGATCAGCGCCGGGTTGTTCTTATTGCGCCGCGCCAGGATCTGGATCACACGCTCGATTTCCATCTGGCGCCCGATTACCGGGTCCAGCTTATTCTCTTCTGCCAGGCTGGTTAAGTCGGTTGCCAGCTGGTCTACCATGGGAGTCTTGGTCTTACCGGTTTCCTTGGATACCTGCTCGCCAGCCCCCACTGCCGACCGTCGCGTGGATGTTTCGGCGGGAGAAGCGTGGCTGCTCTCGTCCAACACCCGGCGGGTCTGGCGCCTGATCTGTTCCGCTGAGACGCCCATTTTTCGCAGCACGTCCAGGGCTACGCCCTCTCCGAGCTGAACTAGTCCAAGCAGGAGGTGCTCAGTGCCGATGTAATGATGCCCCAATTTGCGGGCTTCTTCCACCGAATTTTCGAGAGCCCGTTGTACTCCTGGGGAGAGGTCAAGCTTGGCAGTGCTTGACTGCCCGGTGCCCGTAATACGAATGATCACTTCCTCCATCCGTACAGCATCCAAACCCAGCTCGCGCAGCACACGCCCAGCTACACCGCCCTCTTCCTTCATCAAACCCAGAAGCAGATGCTCGGTGCCAATATAATTCTGGTGCATCCGTTCTGCTTCCTGGTGTGCCAGGCTCAAGACCCGTCTGGCTCGCTGTGTAAAACGTTCCATTCCAGCCATCACAATTGCCTCACTAGCTACTATAACAGGATATAAATTGTCCGATTGCCTGTAATTTTACCATCTTTATTTCCCGCTGAATGTATATTTTGTGTTAGAGTCCTTTAAGCATGGGATAAAAGTGAGCGGAGCTTCAACAGCTCCGCTCAGCTATTTATTTTTGAATTCTACACGGTGAAATATCAGTAGTTGATCTTGCGCGGCAGACCCTTGGCTTGCTCAACCCAATCCTGCACCTGGCTGAGAACCGGCAGCTTACGTACCAGTTTCTTTTCTTCGTTCACCGACTCTAAGGCCGCAAACAGATTTTCTGGATTGCGTGTGGCTAACTCCACCACGGTATCCACGCCAGCCACTTCCAATAGATCGGCATACTCTGATCCGACGCCATTGATGCGGAAAAGATCGACGTGGTTGACCCACTTCAAGACCTGGTCGTGACTGATCCCGCTGGCTTCAGCAATCTCTTCCCTACCCTTCGGGTCAGCACCTTTCTCCAACAGGTCGAGCAGGTTATTGATACCCATTTCATTCAGTTTGGCGGCATAAACTTCCCCAATGCCTTCGATATATTCCAGGTTGGATTTAAATTTATCGCCTTCCTCTGGAATGCTGGCATCAGCCTCAGGTTCTACGGCAACCACCTCAGGTTCTACGCAACCACCTCAGATTCTACGACAACCACCTCAGATTCTACGGCAACCACCTCAGGTTCTAGAGCAACCACCTCAGGTTCTACAGCAACCACCTCAGGTTTGGCGACAACCGCCTCAGGTTCTACGGCAACCACCTCAGGTTCTACGACAACCACCTCAGGTTCTACGACAACCACCTCAGGTTCGGAGACAACCGCCTCAGGTTCTACAGCAACCACCTCAGGTTCTACGGCATCCACCTCGGGTTCTACGGCAACCACCTCAGCTACGATGGGTTCAGCTAGTGCCTCCGCAGGAGCCGGTTCTTCAACGGACTGATCTGCGGATGCTTCTTCAGCCTCCTCAGCCGTTCCTTCCTCAGACTGGGCGGCTTTAGGCTGCCCGGATAGCATCATCTCGTAATCCATATTGGCATAGGCCATCGAATTGACCTTACGCAGGGATAACCCAATGCGCCGTCGTTCGGTATCCAGCTTGATCACCCTCAGGGTGACCACATCGCCTTCTTTAACTACTTCCTTTGGGTGATTAATGCGCTGATCGCTAAGCTCAGAAATATGGATCAGACCTTCAAGGTCTTCATCCAGACGTGCAAACGCACCGAACTTGGTCAGGTGGGTGACGGTACCTTCCACAAGCTGACCTTCCTTGAGGTTGGACACTTTGACTACCCATGGATCAGGCAAAAGCTGGCGGATGGACAAACCGATACGCTTGCGCTCCAGCTCTACTGCGATCACCTTGACCTTGACTTCCTGCCCAACTTTCAAGACTTCACTCGGGTGTTCGATACGCTCCCAGCTGATCTCGGACAGATGGACGAGACCATCAGCACCATCGACATTGACAAATGCGCCAAAATCTGCCAGGCTGGTTACCCGCCCAGTTTTGATGGCACCTACCTGCAGCTCATCCAACAGGCGGTCCTTGATGGTTTCGCGTGTTTCCTGTAAAGCAGTACGCTCGGAGAGGATCAGGCGATGCCGGGCACGGTCTACTTCAATGACCACAACCTTGATCGGCTCACCCACCATTTTGCTCCAACGCGCATCCGGGCTTTCATCGCTCTCCACCCGCCGCATGACGCTGACCTGTGAGGCCGGGACGAACCCGCGCAACATACCGATGGGCACGATCAGCCCACCCTTGTTATAACCGATCACTTTGGCTTCATAGGCTGTGCCAGAAGCTTTCATAGCCTCAGCATCAAGCCAATCTGTTTCTTCACGGGCTCGATTATATGAGAGGACTAAATTTCCGCTTGGATCTTCGGGATTTAGAACATATACGGGGATTTCCTGGCCAATTTGCAAGCTTGCTAAAATCTCTGGGGGGATCGATTCTTTCTCTTTCCCTGATATCACCCCCTCTGATTTGGTGCCCACACTTACCAGGATCTCGTTATCTCCGATACTGGCGATGACGCCTGTGCGTATCTCTCCCTGCTTGGGAAAATCAAGGTTCAATCCTTCTTCTTGCAGCAGTGTTTCCATTGAACCCGTGGAAGTTGTTGGGCGTTCGTCTGTTTCTTTTGCGTCTATTTGTCCTTCTGGTACTTCCTCCTGCCCGGTGGGGGCATTCGTCTGATCCATATGTATACTCCGGTTAGATTTAATTGTGAATAATCATTATACACTAGATTTATCCTAAATTATTATTTTGGAATTAATAATGAAGGCTTGCCTCTTGACGCATGGGGGTAAATAGGTGGAAAATATAAACCGATGACTGCCCCCTCCCCATCCAATGGATATACCCTACGGCAAGCTGACTCGACTGATGCCGGTACCATCCGCCAGATCATATCTCAGGCACGTATCAACCCAACCGGCCTGGCATGGCAGCGCTTCATCCTGGCGGTCGATCAGCAGGGAAAAACGATCGCCTGCGGGCAATTAAAACCCCACGGCGATGGCACGCTCGAGCTGGCATCAATAGCCGTGATCCCCGAGTGGCGCGGTAAGGGCGTGGCGCGCGCGGTCATCGAGCACCTGTTGGAAAAGCACCCCGGCAGGCTTTATCTCACCTGCCGCGCCGAGCTGGGTCCGATGTATCAAAAATTCGGGTTCGAGGTGGTTAATCCGGCGGAGATGCCGAGCTATTTTAAACGCCTGAGCGGGATCGTCAACCTGTGGACAAGGTTGACGCACCAGGCTGACAAATTGCTGGTGATGAGAAGGAATTAGCTTATTTGAGGAATTTATATTAAGTAATTTACTCACAAGGACCCCCTCCCAGCTGAAGGGAACGCTGGACTCGCCTACCTCCCCTCTACCGAATAAAATCATTCGGGATAGGGGAGGAAAATCATCTTTGTCATGATGTGACTGGACAGCATCGAGGGATAAAAGGTCATGTTTCGGTTGAATACGATTGAATACTATATATTTAGATGCTATCTGGCTGGGTGAATAATTCCTAAATTTATGCAGCTTTGGGAGCGATCTTGCTCATCGCATATTCCGCCAGGGCAGTGATGGTGAGGGATGGATTAACTCCCGGGTTGCCTGGCATGATGGAACCATCCACCACGAACAAACCGGGATAATTATGGACTTGAAAATTCACATCGACCACACCCTCATTTGCATCTACACCTAACGGCACTCCGCCCATAAAGTGGGCTGTGATGGGGAAATTGAACAGGCTGTCCATAAAAGTGGCGGTGGGAATCCCATTGATTTTCCTGGCAAAATTGCGGGTGATGGTGTTGCTGATGGCGGGCGATTTAGGCAGCTGCAAGCCCCCTCCGGTATCAAACATGACTCCATGGCGAAATAATGAAAACAGATTGCGCCCGAAGCGTACGCGCAGCAGCTCTTCCACTGGCTGCATCATTAACAATATGGTCGTATGGAGTGCCCAACGCGAGAAGAAACGGGAATAGAAAAAGTCGATGGGATGCCGGATGATTTCCCATAAGGTCCTGGCCATCCTGACAGGGATATTACGACCATCTACCAGGGGGGCGGTGATATTGCGCAGTAACGATGATCCGTCTGAAAATCGGACTGGCTCGATGTTGGTCACACCATCAACGCTAAAAATGGAGGTGATGGCAATGCCCTTGGAATAATCGATCTCTCTATCCCGGCTGATTGCTCCCTGGAGATTTTCGCTGTTGGTGCGCACATTGAAACCCAGCCGCTGAGATAAGCGCGGTAGAGAATGAGTCTGCTCACGGCAGCGGAACAGCAAATCCAGGGTACCCAGCGCACCCGCGGCGAGGATGACATTACGACCCTGAACCGTCTGAGGCGGATGGGAGACCCATCCCGTCGTCTTGTGATACTCCACCTCATAACGGGCACCATCTGGCAATTGCCCCGTCGATGGGCGAATATTTCTAACGGTAACTTCTGGCAGGATGCGCACCCCCAACTTCTCAGCGAAAAACAGGTAATTCTTAGGAAGGGTATTTTTGGCATTGTAGCGGCAACCAACCATGCAGCCGCCGCAATATATACAACCTGCCCGGGAAGGACCCTCACCATTAAAATAGGGGTCCGGGACGGTCTCCTCGCCCCCACCGAAGAAAACACCCACCTCGGTAGGGTGGAACGTGTCGGCTGCATTGTGCTCTGCAGCAATTTCCCGTAAAGTTTCATCGGCTTTGAATAAGCGAGGGTTGGTGGTGACTCCCAACATACGTTTAGCAGTGTCGTAATGCGGACGGAGAATTGACTTCCAGTCTGCCAGATGGTGCCAGCTGGATGCTTCGAAGAGCCGGTCATCCGTCTCCATCAAGACGTTAGCATACATTAAACTTCCACCACCCACACCGCTGCTGCGTAGAGCGATAGCCCCATTCAAGAAAGACAATTCCCAGGTGCCAAAACAATGCAGGAATGGAAGCCATAACGATTTACTGATATTCCAGTTGGTTTTCGGGAAATCCGTATCATCGTAACGTTTACCCCGCTCCAACACCAGCACTGAATATCCCTTTTCAGCCAGGCGCATGGCAGAGACACTCCCACCAAAACCCGATCCAATGATCACAAAATCATATACAGGGTCCATAAGCTTAAATCTCCCCTAATCCTTACACCCAGACTATGACTTCTCCACCAAACCTGGTGAGAGTTAATACTGGTAGAAACCCTTACCCGTCTTCCGGCCTAAATATCCAGCATCCACCATTTTACGCAGTAACGGACAGGGCCGGTATTTGTCGTCCCCAAGGTCGCGCTGCAGCACATCCATCACAAACAGCACCACGTCCAGTCCAATCAGGTCTGCCAGCGCCAGAGGTCCCATGGGATGGTTCATCCCAAGTTTCATCACGTTGTCGATCGCCTCGGGAGTCCCTACGCCTTCATGAAGGGCGAATATAGCCTCGTTAATCATCGGGCACAGGATGCGGTTGGAGATAAAGCCGGGTGAGTCGTTGGCCTCCACCGGTTCCTTGCCCATCGTACGGCACACCTCTAGGGTTGATGAGGTGGTCTCAGGTGAAGTTGCCAGACCGCGGATCACCTCCACCAGTTTCATCAGCGGGACCGGGTTCATGAAATGCATTCCAATCACCTGATCGGGACGCCCGGTGACTGCGGCGATCTTGGTGATGCTGATCGATGAAGTGTTGCTCGCCAGGATTGCCTCGGGTTTGGAAACCTGGCCCAGCTCGCGGAACAGCTTCAGCTTCAGGTCAGGGTTTTCGGTTGCGGCTTCGATGACCAGGTCGGCAGCAGCCACACCATCCAGGGTCATACTGGTTTTGATCGCCAGGGCAGCCTGCTTTTGCTGCTCGGTGATCACTCCCTTGCCCAGCAGCCTGTCAACGGATTTCGCGATAGTGGCCTGGGCACGTTCCACCTGCCCCGGGACTACATCCATCAACGCCACCTGGTAGCCCGATGTGGCTGCCACCTGGGCGATGCCGTTCCCCATAGTCCCTGCCCCCAGCACGAATATCGATCGAATGTCCATGTGATACTCCTCAGTATAGCGTCATTGCCAAACGTAGGGGCGAAGCATCAAAACAAGATGCTTCGCCCCTACGAATATCATTCCAGCTCAACCGCCATTGCCACAGCCTCGGAGCCACCCAAACACAGAGAAGCGACCCCCTTGCTGCATCCACGGTCTTTCAGGGCATAGATCAGGGTGGACAGCAAGCGTGCCCCGCTGGCGCCGATCGGGTGCCCCAGGGCAATGCCACCGCCGTTCACGTTAACCTTAGACCAATCCCAGCCCTGGTCCGCAAGCTCATAGCCGTTTGCCAGTACCTGTGCGGCAAAAGCTTCATTGAGCTCAACCAGGTCCACCTCGCTCAGCTTCCAGCCCACCTGCTTCAACACCACCGGGATGGTTTTCGCAGGGGCAGCAAACAAGTATTTCGGCTCTAGGGCAACATTCCCGTACCCTAAGATGCGTGCCAGGGGCTTTACTCCCATTTGCTCAGCTTTTGACCGGCTGGCAATCACCACTGCTGCGGCGCCGTCGTTGAGACCAGGCGCATTCCCGGCGGTCACCTTGCCATCCTTCTGAAATGCAGGGCGTAGTTTGGACAGACCTTCCAGGGTGGTATCGCGGCGGGGTGTCTCGTCCGTATCGACAATACTTACCTGCCCCTTGCGACCTTTCACCTCCACGGGGACGATCTCCTGTCTGAACTTCCCACCATCGATGGCTGCAATGGCTTTCTTGTGGCTTTCATAAGCGTATTCATCCATGGCTTCACGCGTGACGTTGTACTCATTGGCAATGAACTCGGCCGCATCTCCCATGGACCAATTTTCGAGGGCGCACCACAAACCATCCTTGAGCAGGGCATCGGTGAGCTGACCATGCCCAAATCGCAGGCTGCCGGTGCGTCCATCGACCAGGAAAGGCGCCCGGCTCATGCTCTCCATGCCGCCCGCCACGAACAGGTGTCCATCCCCAGCCCGGATGGCTTGAGCAGCTAACATGGCTGCCTTCAAGGCTGACCCGCATACTTTGTTGATGGTGAATGCACCTACGGATACCGGCAACCCGGCATGAATGGCAGCCTGGCGGGCCGGGTTTTGCCCCAAGCCTGCTGACACCACATTCCCCATGATAACCTCATTAATATCTGAAGGGTCTGGTATGGATGCACGTTCCACTGCCGCCTTCACCACCCATGCCCCCAGGTCTACTGCCGATAAACTGCTGAACCCACCTTGAAAACTGCCTGAAGGTGTGCGCACCGCACTCAGAATTACCGCCTCAGTGTCATGGTTACTCATCGTTTTCTCTCCTGGATTCGACGACTACTTTGTTTATGAAGATCATTCAGCCTTTTTAATTTCTCGATCCGCCCTGATCTAGTTTATGGATCAGGTTTTCCAGGCTTCTCTCACCCGCCGGTAGGTTTCTTCCAATAGTTCTGGCAGCACCCGCGTTTGGGAGACGCTGGACATAAAGTTGGTATCGCCCACCCAGCGCGGCACCACGTGAAGATGGACGTGTTCCGAAATCCCAGCCCCAGCGGCGCTGCCGATATTCATCCCTAAATTGTAACCTTGGGGGGTATACAAGCCATTTAATACCTGGATTGCCCTGGCGGACAGATCCATGACGTTGGAACGCGAGTCATCACTCAACAGCTCCAGGGAGGGTTGGTGCTCATTAGGCACAATCATCAGGTGACCGCTGGTATAGGGGAAGCGGTTGAGCATCACGAATGCAAACTCAGAGCGGTAGACAATCAGGTTATCCGCACCGTCAGCTTGTTTTAGACCCTCGCAGAAAATGCAGCCTTCACCAGATTTGGGAGATAATATATATTCCATACGCCAGGGTGACCAAAGATAATCCATCATCCATCATTATTGTAGCAAAGAATCAGTCTTTACGGAATAGCGACAACCCAGACGTGCCCGGTACATACTTATGGGTACACCTCAGCCATGTGGTCAGAGCTTGGACGAAGAAAAAAATATGGAGGGGTGAAAAAACATATCACAAAAAACATGTTACGGTTGACATCACACCCCAATACGTGTATCCTAATACGCATGTCGCAGATGCCGCTTTTCACACCTCGCCTGCCTGCGTCGTGGTCGGTGACCGACCTGACGCGCTACCTGCGCGAGCTGCTCGAGTCGGATGAGCTGCTACAGGATGTATGGGTGAAAGGGGAGGTGTCCAATTTTTCCCGCCCGGCCTCCGGGCATCTATACTTCACACTGAAAGACAGCACTGCTTCCCTGCGCTGTGTGATGTGGCGGAATGCCGTCTTGAGGCAGAGTTTCACCCCGCGGGATGGCGATGCCATCGAGGTCCACGGTAGCATCAGTGTGTATGAGCTGGGTGGACAATATCAGCTTTATGCCGACGTCTTCCGCCCGGCGGGCGAAGGTGCCCTGTACCAGGAATTCCTGCGCTTGAAAGCCATGTTGGAAGCGGAAGGGTTGTTCGACCCCGAACGCAAACGCCCCATCCCGGAAAAACCAAGGCGAATCGGAATCGTCACCTCCCCCACCGGGGCAGCCCTGCAAGATATCCTCAACACGTTGCGCCGGCGTTACCCGTTGGTGGAAGTGGTGCTGGCGCCCACTCCTGTGCAAGGGGACGAAGCGCCAGCCAGGATTATCGCCGCCTTGCATGACCTGGTGCGGATCGCCAGCCCGGAGGTGATCATCCTGGCACGCGGAGGTGGCTCGATTGAGGACCTGTGGGCGTTCAACGATGAGCGGGTTGCACGGGCAATCGCCTCATCTCCTGTACCTATCATCACCGGCGTGGGTCACGAAACTGATTTCACCATCGCTGATTTTGTATCTGATATGCGCGCTCCCACACCTACCGCAGCGGCGGAGCTAGCCACTCCCAGCCAGGCTGACCTGCGGCTTGACTTAGCGGAGCTGAGTGAACAGCTTTATCGCCTCGCTCAGGGTCACACCGCCGAGATGCGTTGGGCGTTTAAGGATTTGCAAAACCAGCTGGAGAAGTATTCACCGATTAACCAAATCCAATCCAACAGCCAGCGGGTTGACGAGCTCGACCACAGGCTGAGCGCTTCCACGAACCATAGTTTGCAGCTGAGGCGTATTCAACTGAGGGGATTGGTGCAACATATGGCATCGCTCAACCCGCGGGCGGTGCTAGAACGTGGCTATTCCATCGTCACCAATCAGGTGGGTGAAACAGTCACCCGTGTGGGTCAGGTGAGGGCGGGAGAGCCGTTGGATGTGCAGGTCAGTGATGGGGGTTTTGGAGTGCATGTGGATGGATGACAATATCCATAGGAGCAGATTGCTTCGGGCAAAGTACGCCCTCCCCCAAAAAGAATTGGGGATTCTCCCCGCAAGATCAGCGGGGATTCTCCCCGCAAGATCAGCGGGGATTCCGCGATGAAAGATTAATCGGGATGACTTATATGAAAAATTTCCGGATAGCAGTATCAATACAGAATGGTACGAAATCGGCGTTTCGAGCAGATTGTTTCGGGCAAAGTACGCCCTCGCAATGACCAATAAGTTAAGGAGTAATCCATGTCTCCTGCAAAACCAAAAGTAAAAACGGCACTACCTCCAGTGAAGGAGCTATCCTACGAAGAGACGTTGGCTGAATTAGAGGCCATAATCGCCTCCCTCGAATCGGGCACACTCCAGCTGGAAGAAACGATGTCATTATACGAGCGCGGCCAGGAACTGACCCGGCACTGTGTGGAACTACTGGACAAGGCAGAGCTGCGGGTGAAGCAGCTGTCGGGTGATTCTATGGTGGATCTAAATAATGTCGAAGGATAAGGACCCAGTATGCCCCTGTTGCAAAACTATGTATTAATTGCTGCCTTGATTGCCTGGGGGATCGCGCAGATCATCAAGGTGCCAATAGAGTATTTACAGACTCATAAATGGAATTGGGCATTGTTCATTGAGGCGGGCGGAATGCCCAGCTCCCACACCGCCCTGGTGGTGGGTGCGGCTCACGCGATCGGGCTCTCCGTCGGCTTCGATTCGGCTTTGTTCGCCCTGGCATTTGTCATGTGCATGGTCATCATTTATGATGCCACCGGCATCCGACGGCAGGCCGGTTTACACGCCGAACGGATCAACGCCATGATCAATGACCTGGCAGCCGGGAACCCTTTAAAACAGGAACAATTGGGAGAGGTGTTGGGTCACACCCCATTGGAAGCGCTGGGCGGCATCATCCTGGGTCTGCTGGTTGCCCAGATCACCTGGCTACTCTGGGCAAAGTAGGCTCTTTACTCTGTTTAAGGTTTTGTTCGCGCTCATATACGATCACGCGCCGTAAAGTATCTTCGAGGGTGAAGCGCGGCTCGTACCCGATCAGCTGGTGGATCTTGCTCAGGTCTGGAACCCGGCGGCGCATATCTTCGAACCCCGGTGCGTATGCTTCCTCGTATGGTACATAGACAATCTTGGATGAACTACCCGTAGCTGCGATCACCCGTTCAGCCAGCTCCCGGATGGTCACCTCTTCGGTCGACCCAATGTTGAACACCTGGCCGATTGCCCCCGGATGATATGCCAGCTTAATCGTCGCATTGATGACATCGGACACATCCCCAAAGCAGCGGCTTTGCTCGCCATCCCCATAGATGGTGATCGGCTCGCCTGCCAGCGCCTGACGTACAAAGCGCGGCAACACCATGCCATAACGACCAGTCTGGCGTGGACCCACCGTATTGAAAAAGCGCATCACCACCACCGGTAAGCCGAACTGGTGGTAATATGCCAACCCCAGGAACTCGTCGATGGCTTTCGAGGTGGCGTAAGACCAGCGGCTGTGGCTGGTGGGACCCATGACGCAATCATCGTCCTCATTGAAAGGCACTTTATACCCCTTGCCATATACCTCGGAGGTGGATGCCAGCATCACCTTGCACTGGTAACGGTTGGCAGTCGTTAGCACTGCTTCCGTCCCCATGATGTTGGTGGCGATCGTATTCACCGGGTCCTCTACGATCAACTTGACCCCCACCACTGCCGCCAGGTGGATGAGGATATCTGCTTCGCTGGTCAGCCGGTCAAGCACCTGGCTGTTGGTGATGGTCTCGCGCACGAACTGGAAGCTGGGAATCGGCAGCAGATGTTGAATGTTCTCCAGCCTGCCAGTGGAAAGGTCATCGATCGCCACCACTTGATGCCCATTATGCACCAGCAGCTCACACAGATGACTGCCGATAAAGCCCGCACCGCCGGTTACCAGGATCTTCTCTTTCATAAGCCATTTCCTCTTTGTTATGGATTGTTTTGATGAGTTCTGTAGGCTATTATTTTAATATAAATAACGCTGAATAACGTGCGAACATCATCCAGGATAAAATTTACCTGGTTGTCAGATCCTGTGCTGGACAATCCCCGAAGGCAGAATTGGTTAACGTTTTCTCAATTGCTGTCGTAAGCTATTGGTAGAATTACCTCAAAAGTGGAACCCTGTCCTACGACACTTTCGACTTGGATCTCACCGTGGTGAGCGTGGGCGATCCACTGGGCGATTGCCAATCCCAGTCCCGTCCCAGAGGATTCCGGCTCGCCCGATTCTCCTTCCGAGCCAGCTGCGCGAGTGCGAGAAGAATCTGCCTGGTAAAATCGGTCGAACAGCTTACCCTGGTGTTCGACGGCAATGCCGATTCCATTGTCATGCACCATCACCCACGCCAGGGAGCGTCCAGCTTCATCCCGCCTGCCAGCTGAAACCTGCACCTGAGGGTTAACCACCCCAGCCGAGTATTTAATGGCGTTCTCCACCAGGTTGGTGAACATCTGGGTGAGAGTGGAGCGATCAGCGGTAATGGTAATTTCGGGCAAGTCGCCAATGTTTAAATTCACCCCCTGGGCTTTCGCCAGCGGCTCCATGCGCTCGATCACTTCTGAAACCAGCCCGCCCAGGTCAAGCGGATCGAATTTCAAGCTCATTTGCCCTGCATCCATGCGCGCCAGGGACAACAGGTTGGTCACCAGGCGGATCATGAACTTATTTTCCGATTGGATGGTCTTTAACACTTGTTCGTACTCATCCACCGAGCGGCGGTTGGACAACATGCGGCTGGTCTCCAATTCGATAATGGTCAGAGGAGTGCGCAGCTCATGGCTGGCATCGGCGGTAAACTGTTTTTGACGAGTGAAAGCAGCCTGCAGGCGATCGAGCATATCATCGAAGGTATTGCCCAGCTCAGATAGCTCATCTCTGCCTGGCAGATGCAGACGCCGGTTTAAGTCTGTCTCACCAATTTGCCTGGCGGTCTGGGTGATCGTTTGCACCGGGCGCAGGGCTTGATCTGCCAACCAGAATCCTCCGGTCAGGGCGATCGCCAGGGTAAGCAGGTTCCCGATAACCAATGTGACCAACAATCGACCCAGCTGGTTGTTGGCATCCAGCGGAACACCCACCAAGAGGTAGCCGGTGATAGTCCCATTTTGGAGAATCGCCGGGTTGATGAACAGGAACCGGCTGTCTTGTATGGCAGCAATTTTTGGGATACGGGCTTGCTCCACACCATTCCAACCTGGGAGAGGTAGATTTAACTGCTTGATTTGGTCGACCGTTAACAGCCCCGCACTTTGGATGATGGTCCCATCAGTCGCCTGGAGTGCCACGACACTGTCATCGAGAAAGTTGGATTGCAGGTCTGGGGTTCTACCTGGCAGCACTGAGAAGATGTTCTGAGCCTGCTCGTAACTGTGCTCGTTTTCGGATTGGTCAAAGGTTCGTTCAATGGTCACATTCAGCCGCCCCAAGGCTATCGACCGGACGTCTTCTGCCTGGCGAAAGAAGATGAACGCACTGAAGAACACCATTACCACACTCAGGATCAATACAAACCAGATCACCAGCCGAAAGCGGATGCTATGTATAAAAAGGGAGATCGAACGTTTGGATAACTTTTCCCGGATGTGCATAAGTTTTACTAAATCTCCTTCCCCACCTGGGAGCCAGGTTGGGACAGGCGTTGAGCCGTCATACTCCTGGCTTTATCAAGCGGTAACCAGATCCGCGTACGGTTTCAATCAGCTTAACCTCAAAAGGGTCATCCACCTTACGTCTCAGGCGGCGGATATACACATCCACCAGGTTAGACCCACTGGCTCCGCCGTAATCCCACACATGTCTTTCAGCCATATCCCGCGTGATCAGCCAGTTAGGATTGCGGATCATGTATTCAAGCAGGGCAAATTCCTTGTTGGTAAGCTCGATGGGAATACCTGCCCGTTGGGTGGTATGGGTTGCCGGGTCGAGCTCCAGGTCGGCTACTGTGAGCACACCGCTCTTATCGGGGGCATCACGGCGCAGCAGCGCTCTCAAGCGGGCGCGCAGCTCATCCAGTGAAAATGGCTTGATCAGGTAATCATCCGCTCCACTGTCCAAACCTTTCACCCGGTCGTCAACCGTGTCGCGGGCAGTCAATAAGATAATGGGGGTGCGCAGATGCTGTTGGCGCAGGTTGCGGCAAACCTCCAGTCCATCGCGCTTGGGCAGCATGATATCGAGGATGATGGCATCATAAGCGGTTAACTCGGCCAGTTCCTGACCTTCCACACCATCTGCCGCAGCATCCAAGATGTACCCCGATTCTTCCAGGCTCAGCTTGATGGAGTTACGCAGGTGTTGGTTATCTTCGACGACCAGCAGGCGCATAGCAAAATTATACAACGATCCTGGTCTAGCGTCTCATCGGCCTGGACTGCCTGGAAGGTAACGCACGTAGCTCTTTTTCTTTTTTCATCTGGCGGGCGTTGATCAGCCAGTAGGAGGTGAGAAATACGACCACCATGAATGTGCCCAGGTAAACCAGCTGCACAGCAAAAAGCGAAGAATCACTCCCGGCGAAGAATGCATGCAGTACCACTCCCAGGTAGCCTGCAATACTCAGCGTGTGGATTGCCTTGAACTTTTTTTGACCGATCCGCTTGCGCAGGTAAAAAGTGACCGTTACCAGCAAGCTCAGGTAAGCACCGATTACACCCAAGCCGACCCAGATTGGCTTGTAGGTGGATAGGAAGGGGATAAATATTTGGGCGAGAGTAAAGGGCAGGTATTGGTCAAACAACAGCACGGTGACGTGTAAAATGACAAACCCGATGGCGAGTAAGGATAAGTACTCATGAAAATCGACGGCGAAAGTTGGAGAAATGATACGCTCAAAAAATTTAGTGGGTATCGCCAGACCCCATACCATAGAGAACCAGAGCAAGAAATAAGCCACCCAACCCGCAGCACGGGTGATATACCAGGTGGTATGCACGCTGTTGGTGGCAAAGAGCCAGGTGAGCATGTTTTTCAGGGCAACCCCTACAGGTGGGTACCCAAAGACCAGGAATCCAAATGCCCCAGCCAGCAAGGCTGCCATTAAAGCAACCCCTGCGATGATCCAGGCGGTGGTATGTTTATGGATGGCTTCTACGGATAGTGCTTTAAGATCAGACATGGAACACCTCGTGATAGTTATTTGAACCATGCACCCAGCCCTGTTTATCTACGGCCAGGTAAGCTTTGGATGATTGATGTTTAAATAACGCGTCTGCATTGTCTGGTCCGGCAATCAGCAGGACCTTGGCATACACTTCCGCTTCGGCGGCTTGTTCCGCCCAGACGGTGGTGCTGAGCCATTCGGTGTGTGCCGGCTCACCACTGCGCGGGTCGATCAGGTGGTGCTGGAAGCGACCATTGTGCTTCCACTGCCGCCTGGTAATGGAGGATGTAGCCACCGCTCCCGGCAGGACGTGCAGAACAGCCAGGTTCTCCTCTGGCGACAGCGGATTCTCCAGACCAATCTCCCAGTCCGGTTCACCCTCCGGAAGGTTGACAAGGAACATATCTCCACCGGCACTAACGGCACAGGCAGTGGAAACGTTCGCCAGCCTGCGGGCTGCCTGCTGGGCGATCCATCCCTTGGCAATCCCTCCCAGGTCGACCTGCATCCCGACGGGTAGTAAGATGGATTTCGTTTTCGTATCGAGCTGAATATTCCGGAAATCCAGATTATCATCCACCATCATTTCCACAGCCACGACGGGTTCCATTCGTGGCGCCTGGGTTCTAATTTCATCCATGCTGCGGTCGTAGCCTGCCCGCTTCAAGGCAGGCAAGATGGCAGGGTTGAACAACCCATCCGTCTCAGCTGCCAGGTGATATGCCAGCTGGATCACCTCAAACATCTGTGCGGAAGCTCGGAACCATGCTCCAGCTGACCGGTTTAGATCTGCGAGCTCACTGGTTTGGGTGAATCTGGTGAAGCGCGTCTCACATTGGTTGATGAACTGGCGCGATTCATAGAATCCATTATTGATGGCTGCAGGATCTTTTCCACTTGCTGCCAGGACGATGTCTGAATTCATGGCGCGGAATTCATCGTACATCATTCTATGATCCACCCGTCCTCAGCCGCGGGCTGAAAGAGCGTGATTGTGATTGGCTCGAAAACGGGAACCCGCTCGATTGATTGTTGCGACTGAATGTTTGAAAGGATGAATTAGACGATGGGGCGCTGATCACCGGCTGATTAATTTGAAGGGGGGCAGGTTTATTGGAGTGAGATAGAAGAATCCATCCTCCCAGGAAGCTGAATACAGAGGCGACCGTGATCCATAAACGCAAGCTTTTCTTGACGATTTTCATATTCGTTGCCTTTCTTTAATGTACCCTCAGGTGAATTGATAAGTGGTATCTCCCTTGGGCTTTATGCATAATGGTTTACTTTAATGGTCTGAGGTACCTTGGGGAAGGTAAATATTTCCATTCGAATCGATGGAAATGACCCCTCTTTGCTGCAGCACCACTAACAGGTTTTGGTATTGCGAGATGATCTGACCCGCCTGGGTCAGCTGAGATTGCAGGTCAGTTACCTGCTGCTGCAGCTGCTGGACCTGCGCCGAAGTGGAGGCAGACGTTTGGGACGAATTCGCGTTTGAATTAGCGGAGGTCCCAGCTAGGCTAGCATTGGGGGAATTTTGGAGTGGTACGACATTCTTATTGGTAAAGGCACTCACACCGATCACCATCATCCCTAATCCGATGATGGCGGTGATGATCAATGCGGTGGTTATTGCCGAAGCGTGTTTCATAGTGTTATCCCTTCTGCGAAACAAGATATTATTTATCTAGAAGGCATAATATATCAAGTAAAGATGACAAACAGATGAACAGGTGAAAATTGATTTCTATTGTATAAACCTCGTAGAAGCGCAGGGAAGGAATTCCGAATGTATCATTAAAAATCCCTCCCCTCCGGTCAATAAACCGACCGGACAAGTCGCGCTGCTACAAATGTCATTCCACATTTAGCGAGTAATGACTCTTATTTATTACTACTCACCGTAATCCAGGACATCGGTAGATTATGATTATTATTAAGAGCAGATTGCCACGTCGGTCTTCGGAGTATGGGAGAAATATTGGATTTTCAGAACGCCCTCCTTCCCTGAAAACCAGCGGGGATTCTCCCCAAGATCAAGGGGGATTCCGCAAAGACAGGAAATTTTTTTGATTTTCCAAATATTGGATATGGTAATAGTTAGAGTGAACTCGGTGAGTAGTTACTCTTTTATGTAACTACTCACGATAACTGGCATTATGTAACCTATCGTGAATAAGAAAGAGCGGATTGCTTCGTCGAGCTTCGGTATCTAGTAAAAAGCATTGGATTCTGTGAACGCCCTCCTTCCCCGAAAACCAACGGGGATACCGCAATGACAATTTAAGTGCATTATTTCCTAATTATTGTTCCTGTTAGTGAAAAAAGGACTCGGGTGAGTAATTACCCTTGTGTGTAATTACTCACCTCTTCGAGTATTTCTCTTTTGGTTGCTAGAAGGATTCTGTCATTGCGGTATCCCCTTGATTTTAGGGGAAGACCAGCGTTTTTGCTGGTCGTGGCAATCTGCCTTTATCAAGATTGCTCAACAGATTATCCATTCACAATTGATCAATTAAGTTCGTGGAAGATTGCTTCGACAAAAGGCGTCTCGCAATGACACAATAAGGGATTTTCATTCTCCCACTAAGAACTGGGGGATCCTTCATTTCGGTTAATTTATTTGATTTACCAAATTATAGTTCTGGTAAGTATTAAGGAGAACTCGGTGAGTAATTACCCTTGTGTTCTAGAACATTTGTGCTATAATATGGTTATGAACGATTCTCTGCTGCCTGCGCGAGGGATTTTCGTCCCCACTCAAATGATCTTCAACACCCAGCTGCCGTCTGCAGTCCTGGTCACCTGGATCCAGCTGCGCTGCCTGGCGTGGAGAGGCTGGAACACACCTCCATTTTCTCTTCCAGAGCTGGCTTCACTCATCGGCATTCATCCTGCCAGGCTCAACCGCCACCTGTCCCAGCTTCAGGACCTTTCCGCCCTTACCTGCCGCAGCACCGGCAATGGTAAGATCATCCTGTCCTTCCCAGTAGAGCCGGATGCAACAACAGAGAATCAGACAAAAGCAACGGAAATCCCTGACTTTGCGAATCCCTATTTCCATGACCAGGAATCACCTGATCGTTCTTCATACATTCCGGATCGTATTATGGGTTATCTTTCGTATCGTGAAGATCAGGATGGATTTGACGTTACCAATGATCTTGAGCAATTACTGGTTGAGCGGGAGAAAGCTGAAAAGTGTTCCTAGCGTACGATGAGTCATATTGGTTGAGCATTTTCCAACAGTCCTACGTCTCTGACTCTTTATAACCAACCGGCAGCCATGTCTATCCATGGCTGCCGCTGACTGAATCCAGGTTTGAATATTCCAGCCGATCTAGCCTGATGTCTGGCTCCTTGTTTGGAGCATCTGGATCAATACCTGGATTAACAACGGGCTCACCTGGCCAGACCCGGTGTTGGTGGCGGCCTGGGTGGATGGCGGTGTGTTCTGAGTGGTCATACCGCCGCTGATAGCACTCATCACGCTGTCTCCGCCTCCCCCTGGCATGCCACCCGATCCACCTCCGGGGGCAGCCTGGCTGAGCACAGAGCTCTCCGGTGTGCTGGCAGCTGCACTACGTTGATACTACCTCCCATCGATTGCATCATTTCGCTGACTGATTGTTCGGTGAGATCCATGGCCTCAATCGCCTGAAGCTGGTCTGACGGCAGGGCGGCCTGGATTTGCGTCAGCAACGCATCCAGCTCCACCTGTGAGCGGGTGTCACTACTGGTTATAGATTGGTATCCTTCCCACAAAGTGAGTAATTGTGCCGCCTGCACGGCAGTCACCGCCTTGGAGGTACCTTCCAGCTTGAGCGTTCCTGCTGCCAGCCGGGTGGCGGTCGATAGTCCACCACTGGAAGATGCTGTAGCCGCTGCTGCGCCGCTGCAACCAGCCAGGAAAATTGTGGTTATGATGAGTAACCAAATCGGGATGATATATTTATTCTTCATTTGATGTCCTATCTAATTGGATGGTTTATGATAACCACAGGCATTCAAAGCTTTGGCTTGACTGCACAAAATGTCACCAATTTGGATCTAATTCTGTTTTCTTACTTGTGAAAATGATAGCAAATAGATATTAGAACATCATTTAGAGGGTATTTAGACAATGTAAAGATGCCCATCGTTCCCGGTCAATAATACTTTCTTCAAGTGCATTTTCAAATCATGGATATAATTCATCTCACCAGCCAAGCATTTTTGCCATGCTATAATGAAATTAAGGAGCATAAGGGCAGGATAATGAGAAAAGCTATCTATTTCACCCTCTTCATTGTGCTGCTGATAGCTGCATGCCAGCCTGGTGCCCTCGCTGGGCAGGATGCCAAAAAGACGATTGTGGTCACCTATTCCATCCTTGGAGCGCTGGTCAAGGATTTGGTTGGTGACCAGGCGAACGTCGTTGTGATGATCCCTAACGGGCAGGACCCCCACGAGTGGGAACCTTCCGCCAAAGATATCGAGACCTTGATGAATGCGGATTTGATCGTTCAAAACGGGTTGAGCCTGGAAAGTGAAATGCAGAAGACTTTAACCCAGGTGGAAGCAGCCGGGGTGAAATCTTTCGTCGCTACCGACCATATCAACGTCCGTAAGGTGGGTCAGGGAGAAGGCATTCCCAATGCAGGCGCAGACCAAACCGTGGGTGCCCCGGACCCCCATATTTGGACAGACCCGCTGACCATGAAACAAGTGACGGCTGCGCTGGCAGACCAGATCAAGTCGGACCTGGGCCTGGACGTATCAAAACAGGCACAGGACCAAGAAGCCAGGCTCGACAGCCTGAATACTGAAATCACAACCATGGTTGACAGCTTGCCTGAAGTTGACCGCAAGCTGGTCACCGGGCATGAGTCGCTAGGATATTTTGCAGAGCGTTATGGTTTTAAATTGATCGGGGCAATTATTCCCAGCTTGAACTCCCAGGCTGAAGTCTCGGCAGCCGACATGGCTGCACTGAAAACAGCCATCGAGGAAAACCAGGTGAAAGCAGTTTTCTCTGAGATCGGCACACCCAAAACGATCTCCGATGCGATCGGTGCGGAGACGGGTGTTAAAGTGGTTGATCTGGCCACTCACATCCTGCCTACCGACGGCTCATACTATACATTCATGCGCGACCTGGCTCAAACGATCGTCGATAACCTGCGCTGAACATGGACATATTCATCACCCCATTTGCCTCCAATACTTTCATGGTCAACGCCTTGATAGCAGGGGTATTAGTGTCAATTGCCTGCGGGGTCATTGGCACCTTCATTGTCTTACGGGGTCTGGCATTTATCGGCGACGCCCTCGCCCATGGCGTATTACCGGGGATTGCGTTGGCACTGCTACTAGGTTTCCCAGGCATCCTAGGAGCCACGGTCGGAGCGGTGGTCATGATTGGCGGGATCAGCCTGATCACACGCAGGACGCGCCTCAGTTCTGATACGGCCATCGGGCTGCTGTTTGTGGGCATGCTGGCCATGGGTGTGGTGATCGTCTCACGCTCGAGCTCATTCAGCGGAGACCTGGTGCGCGTGCTGTTTGGTGAAATTCTCGGTATCAATCCGAGTGCCCTGATGGTGCAGCTGGCAGCAACGATTATCATCCTGATCACGGTCATCATCTGTTCGCGGCCGTTCCTGATGTTGTGCTTCAGCCCCGAGCAAGCGCAGGTGGCTGGTTTTTCAGCCAGCTTATACCACAACATCATGCTGGCATTGATCGCACTGACGGTGATCACCTCCTTCCAAACGGTGGGAACCTTGCTGGTGTTCGGTATGCTGCTTGCGCCCGCTGGAGCAGGCGCGTTGATTGCCCGGCGTGTACAAACCATGATGGTCTGGGCCGCAATTTTCGGCTCAATTTCAGTTTATTTAGGTCTGCTCGCCAGCTATCATTTCAACCTGGCTGCCGGAGCTTCGATCGTTTTGGTTGCGACCCTGATCTTCTTCATTGTCTTCCTGCTCCGCAGCCGTCCTAAATCACAATTCGGTTCCGCTCATCGAGATTGAGTTATGCAACCAGCGCCTCAAATCATATTCAATCCTTCAAATTCGTGCATGGTTTCCCAGAACCTGGATATTGGTTACCAGGGTGAGGTGATTGTGCCAGATGTGAATTTCCAACTGACATGCGGGCAGTCACTGGCTCTGGTGGGCATCAACGGGTCTGGAAAAACCACCCTGCTTAAAACCATTGTTGGCTTGCTGCCCCCCATCAAGGGCGATATCAACGTGCTGGGTAACCCACCCGGGAAAAATCCCAAGCAGCTGGCGTACTTGAGCCAATTCCACGAATCAGGCTTCATCCTGCCGTTACGGGTAAAGGATGTGGTGCAGATGGGGCGTTATACCGATAAGGGTTTATTTGGTCGCATGACGGAATTGGATGAGGAGATCATCTCCACATCCATTAAGCGCATGGGCATCGAAGACCTGCGGGATACCCCACTGCGCTTGCTGTCGGGTGGGCAGCAGCAGCGCGCCTATATGGCGCAAGTGCTCGCCCGCCAGGCGGACTTGATCGTATTGGACGAGCCTACTTCCAGCCTGGATGCTTCGGGACGTGAGCTGTTCTCAAAGATCATGGATGAAGAACGCATGCGGGGCGCCATGGTCGTGATAGCCACGCATGACATCCAGCTGGCTTCTGAATGCAACCAGGCCATGTTACTCGCCCACGCAGTAGTGGCCGTCGGTCCGGGTGATGAAATCCTGACCCCCGAAGCCCTGCTGAAAACTTTCGGCATCGTCCTGCTCTACCAGGGCGAGGATAAAGGTGTGGGCATCGTGGAGCGAGAGCACGGACATAATTAACCCCGGTATCGACGACGTGACTGTATGCCGGCAGAAACCTGTTGTTTAAAACGAAAATTGATCACCCAGAGTAAACCGGCGAGGAGTATCTCCCATGACACAAAAAGAGCTCGGCTATGTCGAATTGGAATGGACCTGCAAGCGCTGTGGCACGATCAACCCGGGAATGGCGCGTGTCTGCACCTCCTGCGGAGCACCCATTTCAAAGGATGACGAGTTCGAGCTGCCCGACCAGCAGGAGCTGATCACGGAAAAAGCCAAGCTGGATGAGGCAAAGTCCGGTCCTGCCATCCAATGTCCGTACTGCAGTGTGCTCAACCCAGCCGGCACAAAGATATGCATCCAGTGCGGCGGAGATATCGAGGCAGGCATTGCCAGGCAGGCTGGGCAAGTACTCGGCGCATTTGATACCACCGCTGAACCCGATAAACCCTGCCCATTCTGTGGCCAGCCGGTTAAAGCCAACGCCCAGCGCTGCCCGCACTGCGGCGGCAGCCTGGTTGATGCTGCTCCAATCGCCAGCATACCATCCTCGCCCAAGAAAACACCCGTCTGGCTGATCATAGGAGGAGCTGCGCTTGGATTGTTGTGCCTGGCGTCAGTGATCGTTTACATCGTCATGAGCAACCGCACCAGCGATGTGACTGCCAGTGTCGCAGATTTGCGCTGGAAGCTCTCCATTGACGTGTTGGAACAGCAGCCAGTTCAAAGAAGCGCCTGGAGTGAAGACGTCCCAGCGCAGGCGCAGGAGGTTGTGTGCCGGGATGAATATAAAGAAACCAGCAGCAACCCCTCTCCTAAATCCACAGAAGTATGCGGGACACCCTACACGGTTGATACTGGCAGTGGCGCTGGCAAGGTGGTGCAAGACTGCGAATACCTCATCTATACCAGTTATTGCGATTTCACCGTGCAAGACTGGGTGGTGGTCGACACACCGACTATGCAAGGCAGTGATAATAACCCGCTGTGGCCCGTGCTCAGCATGACAGCAAGCCAGCAGGAAGGGGACCGGCACGAGACCTACCAGGTCATCTTTGATGCCGATGGTCAGTCATACACCTACACTCCGGCTGATATGGCCGAGTTCAGCCAATTTGATATTGCTTCGCGATGGATTTTGGGAATCAATCCGTTTGGTGCGGTCAAAGAGGTCCGCAGCCCCTAGTTGACCTTCAAAGGAAATTTAAATAAAAAGCTGCTCTTGCGAGCAGCTTCGAGAGGCGTCGACGGGATTTGGACCCGTGATCAGGGTTTTGCAGACCCTTGCCTTGCCACTTGGCCACGACGCCGTGCCTGCTTTAGTCAAAATTGCTGACTGAAGATTTCGCCCCGGCCCCCAGCGGATAAATCAACAATCAGCAACCGATTTGGAGAGCGGGCGGTGGGATTCGAACCCATGACCTTCTCCTTGGCAAGGAGACGTTCTACCAGCTGAACTACGCCCGCAGGTCTGACCACCCAGGTCAGGAGTGCCGAGAGTCAGGATCGAACTGACGACACCGCAATTTTCAGTCGCGTGCTCTACCAACTGAGCTATCTCGGCCCATTCGTTAGATTTTCAAGAATGCGGGCTTATTTTACCAGATGCATGCTGATTGTCAAGCATCCCCCAAGATGAAGATACATTCACCGGATTTTAACTTGCCTTTTCATTGGAACTATGTCATAATAATATTGCGAACATCTGGGTGCCCCCCTCACCCAGGTGTTCGCAACTTTTATGCGATTTAGCCAAAATATCAGGGTAATTTGCTCATAGTTATATAATTCACTATGGGTTTTGCTTGACTTATTCCTGCATCTCTCTATAATTAAAGTGCAACGCTCCGAAAAGGCTCATTGTGTGAAAGCATAGTGCGCAGAGTCATGGGTCTAAATCCATTTCCCCTGGTGGACACGATCCCAGACCGCCGATAATAGCAAACTAAGTGAAAACTTAGGACGCAAAGCCATGGATCTAAAACCAGCTTGCTGGTCATGACAGCCAGGTCACCGAACAGGCAAAACCAGTGAAAACTGGCGACGCAAAGTTATGGGTCTAAAGCTCTGGTTTATTAAATTGGAGCCATGACTGCCAGACTACCGAAGAGCGTTGAATTTATTAACTGCATGAGCGGGTGCTGCCCGCTCATTTGTTTTCAACGGTTTCGTCACCCTGTCGCGCTCTGCATGCGTCTTTCAAGGTCGAACTTATGGAGATTGTCACGTTTCGACTTTTTCCGGATTCCTATTTAAGATGGAATTTCTGCTGAGATTTTTTGTTCGTCATCCGCACAGGTATTAAACAAGCATGACCTGCTCAGGGCTGTTTATCAATGCAAAAGATGCTTGGGCAATGTCAGTGTTGTACCCCCTCCACAAATTCTTTCGGCATCCCCGTCTTCTTCATTATTGCTTCCGTTGACAGACCCTGCTCATACAGCCGCAGGACAGACGATTCCATTCTTTCGCCAATTTCAATGATGTGACCATCGAGGTCGTACAGGCGCATTGCCCGCTGTCCCCAGGTTTGTTCTTCAATTTCGTGGATGAAGACCGCCCCCGAAAGTTTCAACCGCGCCTGAGCCTCATCGAGGTTTTCCGTCTCGAAGTACAGCTCGCCAGAGTTGGATTTCAGGGTGATGGTGTAGTGATTTTCGTCACCCAGGAGAGTCTGGAAGTGCGCTCTCTGGTGGATCGTAAAGCCACTCTCGAACTGCACGTCTTCCCCGAAATCGTGCAGCACTTTTTGCCCGAGGAAGTCTTCATAGAAACGCCGGGAAGCAGCAACATCTTCCACCACGATCAATGGCAGGATGAATTTGAGCATGGTTTCTCTCCGATTTCTAAAAATTATATTACATAATAAGATACAAGAACTAAAAACGACCGGTGGTTTTCCGGTCGTTTACCCATGCCCCATACACAGATCGAACTGGAGTTTTAGCCTTGAAAGGGCTGCGTCCTGGTCCCCTAGACGATGGGGGCGGGTTCCAATTAATTACTCAGATAATCTCATTAACGTGGTTTGTAAAGGGCGATATGATATTCTTATTACAAGGAATTGATAATGGTTGTTCGGATGGGTGTTCTTGCCAGCGCTGGTGACGAGGAGTTTCATAAATGATTGAGACGATATGTTGACCTTTATTTTCATGGCGTAGTTCATTCAGCTAACCCTGGTGGTTTGATAGCCAAGCGATCAGGGTAGATTCAATAGTCGAGGAGAAATGATATGTTTACAAAAAGTGGAGGGTCGAAGGTAGGTCGTGTATCCCTGATCTTTGTGGTAATCCTGATCGGGGTTGTGCTGTTCTTAATGTCGATTAATCGCGTAGATGCTGGTTATGTTGGAGTCATTACCAGATGGGGAGCCGTGAATCGAGTTGTATACCCAGGCATTTCATGGAAGATACCTATTGCTGAGGGAATACGCAAGATGGATGTGCGTACTCAAAAAGATCAAGTGGACGCCTCTGCTGCCAGCAGGGATTTACAGGTAGTAACATCTACAATAGCGGTGAACTACCACCTTGACGGACAGTATGCCACCAATGTCTATCAGAATGTGGGCATGCTCTATCAAGACATACTGATCGCACCAGCGGTACAGAATATCTTTAAGGCAGTCACAGCCCAATATACTGCAGAAGAACTAATCACCAAGCGTGAACAGGTCAGGGTGAAAGCAGAGGAGGCACTAGCGGCACAGCTAGCTGTCTACCATGTGATCGTAGAGAATTTCAACATCATCAACTTTGATTTCAGCCCCGAGTTCAATGCAGCGATTGAAGCCAAACAGGTTGCACAGCAACAGGTTGAAACAGCCAAGCAACTACTTGCTAAGGCTCAGATCGAAGCACAGACTGCAGTTGCTCAGGCACAAGGCCAGGCTGACGCTCAGGCAGCTCTAAAGAACACTGGAGCACTTACTCCGGAGTACCTTGAATATCTCGCCCTTACGAAATGGGATGGTGTTCTCCCGGTTGTTACTAGTGGAACTCCATTTATAGATGTAACTGGGTTTACAAAGTGAACAGTAGCTTCGCGGCAACGATCAAACCTCGATTTCTTTCGAGAGCAGCATAGAATAAATCCTCCGTTTCGAGTAATTCTCGAAACGGAGACATTAGCCCTACCCTAAACTGTTGAGGCTACTTCGCGGGTGTGCCCCCATCCAGATTCGAACTGGAGTTTTAGCCTTGAAAGGGCTGCGTCCTGGTCCCCTAGACGATGGGGGCGGGTTCCAAGCGGTCGGATTTTACCATCCCTGATGATTGGGGTCAAGGATAACTGGACAAATTCGCCTGTGTCAAGTAAAATAGCCTGCCGTGATAATGAAGGACTTTTTGGAGGACTGAGTTGGCTAATACGAAATCTGCAATAAAACGCATCAAACAGAACCACAAACGCCGCTTGCGCAACCGCTTATTCACCGGTCGCGCCCGCACATTTGTCAAGAATGCCCGCACCAGCATTGGTAGTGGCACCCCCGAAGACGCACGCACAGCTACGTTGGTAGCCATCAGCGCGCTGGATAAAGCCGCTGAAAAAGGCATCATCCATAAGAACAACGCTGCCCGACGCAAGGGTCGCTTGATGCGGCGTCTCGCTCAAATGGAAAAACCAGCCGCCTGATATTCCTGAAGCTGATCTTGCGCACCATGCAAGACCATTTTCAATTCAAGGCTTATATGCCAGCGGGAGTTTCAGGTACTCCCGCTTTTTTGCTACAATATGCCTATGTACGAGTCTCAGCAACAGCTCATTGCGGATAAAATCCGCTCATACTGCACCGATCACCATTTGCCGCAGCTCGGTGAAATTACCTGGAACCCGATCCCGTTCTCAGGTGAGTGGGGCATAACCACTTCCTTCTTCCAGCTCGCCGCCCAGGAAAGCCGGGCTGTTAAGGAAGCCACTGGCCGGTCGCTCAACGTCGCCGAACGCGCCCAAGAGCTGGCAGCAGATATTGCCGAATACCTGGGTGATCTTCCGGGATTTGCCCGTAAAGAGGCTGTTAGAGGCTACCTGAATTTGTACTATTCGACTGCTGAGTATTCAAAGAGTCTGGTGGATACAATTATCCGACAAAGTTCCGAATATGGGCGCGGCGAGCCCAAGGGTGAACGCGTGATGGTCGAGTACGCCCAACCCAACATGCTGCACTCCTTCCATATCGGACACTTCCGCAATGCCATCCTGGGAGAATCTTTATCCCGCATTGTTGAATTCGCCGGGTTCGACACCATCCGCGCCACCTACCCGGGGGATATTGGTCTGGGCGTCATCACCGTTGTATGGATGTATCAGAAATTCTACCAGGGACTGGAACCGGATGGTATCCATGAGCGTGGGCAGTGGCTGCTCAAGATCTATGTTGAAGCCGTTGCCATGCTCGAGGAGAAACCAGGCGAAACACCCGAGGAGAAGGCTCAACGTGAAGCCTATGAGATTGAACGCCGCGAGCTTTACCGTAAATGGGATGCTGGTGACCAGGAAGTGCGTGCTTTGTGGTTGAAGCTGCGAGGTTGGAGCCTGGACGAGCTCAATGATATTTTTCGCATGCTCGAGATCAAGATGGATGTATGGTTCTTTGAAAGCGAAGTGGATGAACCCGCCAAGGCTATCGTGGATGAGCTGATTGCCAAAGGGATTGCCGATGATGAACGCCCTCAAGGCGGTGCGGTCATCGTTCACATCGACGAAAAACTGGGATTAAAGAAGGAGAAGTACCGCAGTAATATCATCCTGCGCAGTGATGGCACCACGCTTTACCTGACCAAAGACCTGGCTTTGGCAAAAATTAAATTCGAAACCTATCACGCCGATCGCTCGATTTACGTGGTGGATGTGCGCCAGGGCTTAAGTCTTCAGCAGGCATTTAAAATCCTGGAGCTGTTGGGGTTCCACCAGGCAAGTAAATGTTATCATTTAGGTTATGGCTTCGTGAGCCTGCCCGAAGGTGCCATGTCTGCCCGAAAGGGACGGGTGGTGTTATTCAAGGATGTCGCCGATGAGGCCATCCGCAGGGTGCTGGCGGAGATCGAACAAAAAAACCCGGATTTAAATCATGCTGAGCGCAAGATTTCTGCCCGGCAGGTGGGCCTGGGTTCAATGGCGTTTGCCATGCTCTCCGTGGATAACAATAAAGACATGGTCTATGATATGGAAACAGCGCTCAATTTTGACGGTCACACGGGTCCGTATATTCAAAATGCCCACGTGCGCGCTAACAGCATCCTGAATAAAGCTGGTGGTTACCCAGCCCAAGCGGAGTACGACTATGTTCTGACCGGCCATGAAGTGCAGCTGATCGACCTGATGTCACGCTTCCCCACTACTGTCCAGCAAGCTGCCCAGGAATACCGCCCGCTGATGATTACCAACTATGTTTATGAGCTTGCCAGCACATTTCACAGTTTTTATCATGTTGTCGCTGTCATCCAGACGGAAGACCCCGCAGTGCGTGGAGCCCGCTTACGCCTGGTGGCAGCCGCCCGGCAGACGCTCGCCAATGCGTTGCGACTGTTGGATATCGAAGCACCACAAGTTATGTAGCCAGGAAGGGGTCTGTGCACTTTACCCCCCTTAAAAAATATCACTAAGAGGAGTATAACCAGCTAATGTCAGCTATCCGTACACTCATCATGGGCGCCGCAGGGCGCGACTTCCACAATTTCAACGTTTTCTTCCGTGACAACCCCGACTATGAAGTGGTTGCATTTACCGCCACCCAGATCCCGGATATCGAAGGGCGCACCTATCCTGCTGCCCTGGCCGGCAAACTCTACCCGCAGGGCATCCCCATCTTCGCGGAGAGCGACCTGCTCAAACTGATCGCCGAGAAAAATGTGGACCAGGTTATTTTCGCCTACAGCGATGTGCCGCATGAAGTAGTCATGCATAAGGCCTCCGCAGTGCTGGCCGCCGGTGCTGATTTCCGCCTGATGGGCACCAAGACCACCCAGCTGAAGTCAAGCAAGCCCGTGGTTTCGGTATGCGCGGTGCGCACCGGTTCAGGCAAGAGCCAGACCACCCGGAGGGTTTCCTTGATCCTGCGCGGGATGGGTTATAAAGTAGCTGCCATCAGGCACCCCATGCCGTATGGTGACCTGGTGAAGCAGACCGTGCAGCGCTACGCCGATTATTCCGACCTGGATAAGCACGAGTGCACCATCGAAGAGCGTGAAGAGTACGAACCTCACCTGGATAACGGGGTCATCGTCTACGCGGGTGTGGATTATGAAAAGATCCTGCGCCAGGCAGAGCAGGAAGTGGACATCATCCTATGGGATGGCGGGAACAATGATTTCCCCTTTTATGTCTCCGACCTGCAGATCGTAGTGGCTGACCCCCACCGGCCTGGTCATGAGATGAGCTACCATCCCGGCGAGACCAACGTCCGCGCTGCCGACGTATTCGTGATCAACAAAGTGGATACTGCCGACCCTGAGAATGTGATCAAGGTGCGCCAGAACCTGCGCCAGCTCAACCCCGGTGCGATCGTCATCGAAGCAGCCTCACCGCTATTCGTGGATGACCCGGATTCAATCCGCGGCAAGCGCGTGCTGGTGATCGAAGACGGTCCAACCCTGACGCATGGCGAAATGGCGTATGGAGCAGGTTATGTCGCCGCCCGGCGGTTTGGTGCTTCTGAAATCGTCGACCCGAGACCTTTCGCCGTCAAGTCCATTAAAGCCACCTACGAAAAATACCCCAAGACCGGACCCATCCTGCCCGCCATGGGGTATGGTGAATCCCAGACGCGCGACCTGGAAGCCACCATCAACCAGTCGGATGTGGATATGGTGATCATCGGCACCCCGATTGACCTGAACCGCATCATCAAGATCAACAAACCTGCTCAACGTGTGCGCTATGAGCTGCAGGAAATCGGTCAGCCAACCCTGGAAGATATACTGAGAGCAAAATTCGGTAAGAAGTGATGCGCCTGAATAGCATGGCTTGAACCTGATGCCCTCATTAAACTGGGCTACAAAGTCTGAACCCCAACTTCCACATGCCGCCCTGGAGATCGATTCGATCGTCTATCCCCAGGGCGCTGGTTATCCTGACGCCTCGCCCGAAAACCAGCTGATCCTGGGCGACAACCTGATGGTAATGTCTGCCTTGCTGCCTGAATTCCGCAACAAGATCAATTTGATTTATGCCGACCCTCCGTTCTTTACCAACCGGCACTATCCCATGCGTATCGGAAGGGGTGAGGATTCTCGCCGCCCCCAAGACTGGCAGCTGGCTGAAGGTTATCCCGATCATTGGGCGGATATGGATACCTACCTGGATATGCTTTATCCGCGGCTGAGGACGATGTACGAACTGCTTGCCCCTACGGGTACGCTCTATCTGCACCTCGATTGGCATGCAAGCGCTTACGCCCGATTGCTTTTGGATGAGATTTTTGGCTCCGACCGGCTGCTGAATGAGATAGTCTGGGTTTATCATGGTCCTTCGCCCATCCGCTCGGCTTTCAACCGCAAGCATGACACCATCCTGGTATACACTAAGAGCGAGGAGTACACGTTCAACGTCGATGCGGTACGCCAACCGTATAATCCCGTTACAGTGAAGACCTTCGCTTCTTCTCCCAAGGCTGGTTTTGGTAAGGTGCCCAATCTGGCGCGCGGAAAAGTGCCCGAAGATTGGTGGTATTTCCCGGTGGTGGCTCGGTTGCATTCTGAACGCATCGGGTACCCCACCCAGAAACCGGAGATGTTGCTGGAGCGCATGATCCTGGCATCCTCCAACCCAGGGGATATAGTGGCAGACTTTTTCTGCGGTTCTGGAACCACTGCCGTTGTATCAGCCAAACACCAGCGGCGCTTCCTGGCAATCGATTCAAGCTTTCGTGCAGTCCACACCTCGCGTCTCAGGTTGGTCCGGTCAGGCTTCCCTGTCTTTGTGATCAAGCAACTAATCGATAGGGCACTCCCAGAAGAAAATCCCCGATTGGCTCAATCCATTCACATCAGACTTGAAGGTGAGGTTGTGTTCCTGGCGACCGAACAACCGGATGACATCGACTACTGGGAAGTAGACCCGGCCTGGGATGGAAGGCTATTCCATAGTGCCGCTCAGGCACTTCGACCGAGAGGCAAAGGTGGATTCGTCGATCACCTAAACCTTCCTGCGGGCAATAACGGCCTACCGATACTTGTCCGAGTGGTGGATATCCACGGAAATATTTGCAGCGTGGTTCGTCAACGCCCGGGGTGTTAGCTTAATTATTAAACAAAAAACCCGTCCATATAATGACGGGCGCAAAGATGGGTTCAAGAAAGAATTTTACGCATCCAGCCGGTAACCCACCCCACGGATGGTCTTCAGAAACTGGGGCTGGCGTGGGTCTTCTTCGAGCGCCTCACGCAGCCAGCTGATGTGTACATCCAGTGTACGCGTATCGCCGGTGTATTGGGTCTCCCATACTTCAGAAAACAACTTTTGCCGTTCGACTGCCTCACCCGCGTGATGCAGCAGTACCTGCAGTAAATGAGCCATCCTGGGTGTTAAACGAGCCTCGCGACCTTTGCATCTCACCCGTTTCAGCTCCAGGTCCAGGCGGATCAGGCCGACGTGAATGATATTCTTCCCGTCGCCAGGCAGCAGAGGCGTAATTCGGTTAATCAGCTTGCGTGAGGTGAATGGAAGCTCAAGGATCACATTCGCGGTAGTAGCCCCAGAGATAGCGTGTTCCGGTGAAGCGATTAATACTATCGGGAGTTTGTTAGATTGCTGGCGGATTTCATTACAAATTCTCTTTCCACTGCTCCTGAGAGCAGCTGCATTGACCACGACTAAATCGGGGTCAATCTCCACCAGGCGCGTCAATGCTGCGCTACCTGTTGGCACGATTTCCACCAAGAATTCTTTTTTCCTTAAGGAGGGCACGAAGGATGAGTTATCCGTCCGCGTCCCCTCCACCCATAATATTCTTGCTTTCATCCACCATATTCCACTATATAAACTAACCCAACGATTGACCTTCCCCGCTTGTAAAATGAGTGGAGCAATTATACCGTAATCTTTATTTCAAGCAAGATGTTAAAGGATTCTTTTAACATTAACCGGGTCCATAATATATATTAATCACATCCGAGGTCCGATACCCGTTCAACAGCGCACTTATTCCATGTTAGAATCACCCCACTGAGGATGAATGGTGCCGGAGGCATCTTATGTCAGATATGGTTGAAGTCGTTATAGACAGTATCCGGGTCAGCCTGATCTCACAACAGCGGATTGTTATCTTGCGTGAGGTGGATGCTGATCGGTATTTACCTATCTGGATCGGTATATACGAGGCTGAAGCCATCGCCCTGGCACTTCAAGATGTTGAGGTAGCCCGCCCTCTGACATGGGACCTGTTGAAAAATATATTCACCCTGATGGATGCACGCATTTTGAGGGTGGAAGTCATTTCGCTGCATGATGACACTTATTATGGCAACATCGTTGCTGAAGTGGATGGACGGAATATTGATATTGATTCACGTCCATCCGATGCGATCGCCTTAGCGGTGAGGGCTCATGTACCCATTTTGGTTTCACGCCCCATCCTGGACTCTGTTGGGGTGACCCCTGAAGAGGATATGCAGGAGACCACCGAAGAACCGGGTCAGCAGCCCGAAATTCCGGGTGAACATATTGATGAGGACAATTTATCGGTATTCGAAGACTTCCTAGAAAACCTTGACATCGATGACGAAGATAAAGGTGATCAGGAAGACGATGAAGGCAAGAAAAAGCCATCCAAGTAGCAAAATATCATCGCAAAGCAAGAGCATAAATAGGCGAGATCCTCTGCTTTTAATCCATTCGTTCTGATCCACGAAAGACGATAATGAGCGACATATTATCCTTCGATGAAACACCTTCACCCGCACCTCAGGTGGTACCCCACAGCCGGGAAGCTGAAGAGGCGGTTTTAGGCGCCGTTTTGATCAACCCGGAAGCATATTATGAAGTATCCCAATTCCTGCGGGCGGAGGATTTCTACATTCTTCGCCATCGCTGGTTGTGGGAATCATTTATGCGCCTGCAGGAACGCCGTGCGCCGATTGATTTCCTGACCGTGGTTGAAGAGCTGGATCAGGTCGGGCAGTTGAATGAAGTGGGTGGACCAGTCTATATAACCACCTTGATCAACAATGTCCCTTCGTCATTGCACGCTGAAGCCTATGGGCGGATCATCGAGCAGACTGCCATCAGGCGCCGTATGTTAGAAGCCGCTAACCAGATTGCCAAGCTGGCTTACCAGGAAGAAAATCGCCTGGAAGCAGTCATGGATGAAGCCGAAAAAGCCATTTTTGGGGTCAGCGAACGGCGCATGACGCGTGACCTCCAATCCATCAAGACCGTCTTGAGTGATTATTACAGCCGCATCGATCAGCTATCGAAGAGGGCGGAAGATTATTTCGGCGTTCCCACTGGTTTTATCGATTTAGACCGTTTGTTGGGTGGCTTACAGCCTTCCGACTTTTTGATCATCGCTGGCAGACCGGGCACTGGAAAAACATCCTTCATGCTCTCCGTGGCAAAAAATGCCGCCCTGATCCATAAAAAGCATATCGCTATTTTTTCGATGGAAATGTCGAATGACCAGCTGGCGCAGCGATTGATTGCCCAGGAAACCGGCATCGATGCCCACCACCTGCGCACCGGGAAGCTCTCCGATGATGAATGGTCACTTTTCGCCCAAGCCATCGAGGTGCTTAACGACACGATGATCTTCCTGGATGATACACCTGGTCTTACCCCCATTCAGCTGCGCACAAAATGCCGCCGGCTGCACATGGAATTTAACCTGGACCTGATCCTGGTTGATTATCTGCAGCTGATGAGTGGTGGTGTACGTTCTGAAAACCGCGTACAGGAGGTCTCGTTCATTTCACGAAATATGAAGATCCTGGCGCGCGAGCTGAATGTACCGGTACTTGCTGCAGCACAGCTTTCACGTGCCATCGAGCAGCGGGCAGATAAAGAGCCTCAGCTATCAGATTTACGTGAATCGGGCAGCCTTGAGCAGGACTCGGATGTGGTCATGTTCATCAACCGTCCTGAGCTGTACGAAAAGGACACCCTCAAGCGCCACCTTGTGCAAATTAAAATAGCTAAACACCGCAATGGACCGGTTGGAAACATCGAGCTGGTCTTCCGCGAGAACCTGACCAAGTTTGAGAATGCCGCCACTCAGATCATCGACTTGCGGAAGATCTAGCCATGACTTTTCCCGGTTTTCCTGAAGAAACCACTAACCAAATCCGCATCCCAGAACAGTTCTTTCGCCATATTTTGCTCCATATCGAAAACCTGTCTGAGCTAAAACTGACCTTATACATATTCTGGCGCCTGGAACGCATGGAAGGACCTTTACACTACATCCGTTTTTCTGACCTGCTAAAGGACACTCAATTGGTCGGTTCCATGACAAAAGACCCCGCCAAAGCACGCCCGTCAATCAAGGCTTCCCTCAACCGAGCAGTCAAGCACGGGGCACTTGTTCAAGCGGACATTTCTATGGATAATGGACAGGATACCATCATCTGCTTGAATTCAGCCAGAGGACGTGCGGCGGTGGATGCCATCCAACATGGGGAATGGCGGGCGACAGATAGTGTGCAGCAGCCGATAGAGATTTTTCCGGAGCATCCCAATATTTTCCAGCTCTATGAAGCCAATATTGGACCGCTGACACCATTAATTGCCGATGCACTCAGGGATGCAGAAAAAACCTATCAAGCTGAATGGATTGAAGAAGCCTTCCGGATTGCAGTTGAACGCAACAAGCGCAACTGGCACTATATTGAAGCCATCCTGCACCGCTGGCAGGAAGGAGGACGTGATGACCGAAAAGATAAGCCGGATCGATACAACGCTGAAGAAGCTCGCCGAAAATACAGAGAGTGGGAAAAGTGAGCCATCCCCCGAGCTAAGTGAGGCGGAGTTTCTTTCTACCACCGACCTGGCAGGTGATATCAATTGTCCCTATTGTCATGGGTTGGGATACCTGCGCCGCGACCTTCCCATCGGTCATCCGGATTTTGGCCGGCTGCAAATTTGCACCTGCCGCCAGGGGCAAGTCTCTCGACAGATCCACCAGCGCTTATTCTCCATCAGCAACCTGGATAACCTTCAACACCTGACTTTCGAGAATTTCCAACCTCGGGGACGGGTGGGTATGGGACCATGGCAGGCTGATTCGCTCGAACGTGCCTATAATCAGTCTCAGCAGTTTTCTCAAAAAGCGGATGGCTGGCTGCTGCTCCAGGGTGGTTTCGGGTGTGGCAAGACCCATCTGGCAGCCGCCATCGCCAATTTCACCGTCGGCATGGGCGTACCAACCTTGTTCATTACAGTTCCGGATTTATTGGATGCCCTGCGCTTCACTTATGATAACCCTGAAAGCACGTTCGAGGAGCGCTTCGAAGAGATCCGCACCGCACCGCTGCTCATCATGGACGATTTCGGCACCCAGAATGCCACTGCCTGGGCACAGGAGAAGCTCTTCCAGATCTTGAACTACCGCTACATTAACCGCCTGCCGCTGGTGGTGACTACCAACCTGCTGCTGGAACAGATCGAAGGGCGTATCCGCTCCCGTCTCGAAGACCCTGAGCTTGTTACCCGCGTCTTCATCCAGGCACCCGACTTCCGCCGTCCAGCAGATGACTCCATCCATTCAGATCTGTCTTCCCTGGCGATGCACCACGAACAGACTTTTAGCAATTGGGATGATCGGCAGTCGGAGAATCTTTCTCCCGAAGAATGCAAGAGCCTGGAAAGAGCTCTGAAAATCGCTACCGATTATGCTCGTGCGCCCAATGGATGGCTGGTATTTACCGGCATTTATGCTTGTGGTAAGACCCACCTGGCAGCTGCAATCGCCAATTCGCGCGCCGATATCGGTCAACCACCCATGCTCATCAGCGTCGCTGACCTGCTGGACCATTTGCGTGCAACTTTCAGCTCTTCCAGCACAGTCAGCCTCGACCGCCGGTTCGAGGAAATCCGCAGCACCCCCCTGCTCATCCTGGACGCTTTAGGCGAGCAATCACCCACCCCCTGGGCAAATGAAAAACTGTTCCAATTGATCGATTATCGCCATCTCAACAAATTACCCACTGTAATTACCACGGCTAAATTCCTGGAAGGACTGGACGCGCGCATTCTTAGCCGCATCCATGACACCCGCCTGTGTACCGTTTGCTTGATCGATGCCCCGGGTTACACTGGAGGTCGATCTAAACACACCAAGCGACAGAAACGCTTGAGATGATTAATATTGCCTAGTGATAATATCTCACGGCGAGTGGTAGCCACTCGCCGTGTTGATTCACACCCAATCTGCATCGCTCGCATCACCCACGCATCAAACTCCAGGCTATAGCCTCTTGAAAGCAATTGGTCCTTATGATTACCATCTATTCCTGCTATATTAACTCTAATTTGTCAGGTATAATACTCCCCTGAAAGGAACAGGAATGGCGAGTTTCCCCTCCACGTTGGTTCATTTTGATTTAAATGCACAAGCTACTCCGCATGCGCTTGTGCAATTTCCCTTCCGGCAGATATGGTCAGAAATGGCGCCCCACCCCAGGAGGATTTATCCGCTTGCCCAAAGGGTAGGCAGGCTGCCCTATCGCCTGACACTTATTCCGTGCGAAGGTCCGGCATGATCTCCAGCCTGGTACTTTCGCTGCGTGAAGGTCTCGAAGCGGCATTAATCATTGGGATTGTCCTGGGAGCATTGAGACGCACCGGACGGTCGGACCTGAACGGCTATCTCTGGGCAGGTGTGGTCAGTGCATCCTTGGTAAGCTTGCTGGTTGCCTTATTGCTGCGCCTCGTTGATCAAGAGCTCACAGGGACGGCGGAACAGATATTCGAAGGCGTCACCCTTCTACTGGCAGCTGGAGTGCTGACGTGGATGATCTTCTGGATGCGGCGCCGATCGGGAAACATAAAATCCGAGCTGGAAGGCAAGGTAAGCCGAGCAGAGCTTGGGAAAGGCGGGGGAGCCTTGTTTTTCCTTGCATTTATCGCTGTGCTCAGGGAGGGTATCGAACTCGCCCTCTACCTGACCGCCTCCGCACTTGCATCCAGTGCTCTCCAAACCTTGCTCGGTACGGTAATTGGTTTATCAGCGGCTTTCGTATTAGGTTATCTGATGTATACCACCACGCTGCGGCTCAACCTGCAACGTTTCTTCCAGGTGACTTCGGTTATCCTCATCCTGTTTGCTGCCGGCTTAATCGCCCACAGCGTGGCTGAGTTCAATGAAGCAGGCATTATTCCAGCGGTGATCAATCCCATCTGGAATCTCAACCCCTTACTGAATGACCAGTCCATGCTGGGTGTGGTCTTCAGTACCCTGTTCGGATACCATGGCAGCCCCTCGTTGACGGAAGCATTAAGTTATGGTGTGTATATTTTGGCTGCTATGTTGATTTTTATCAAACCACGCCGGCTACAGACCACGTAACTCATTCCTCACGCGTTATCCACTTGTCCATCCCCCCTGGATATTGGTAACTCTCCAGCATATCGAGTAATCGATCTGGCTGCTCAGCGCATACATATAGTGATATGTGCTCTGCATACATGAATCCTGCTGAGCGGGCTTGCTCAATGGCAGATAACAATGGAACGAAATAATGTTGACTGTTTAATATCCCAACAGGCTTATGATGCAAGCCAATTTGGGCCCAGGTGAGAATCTCAAACAGCTCTTCAAAAGTCCCATACCCTCCGGGCATGGCGATGAACGAATCGGAGATGTCTGCCAGGCGCTGTTTCCGCACATGCATGCTGTCCACGATCTCCAGCCGCGATAGCCCCTGGTGCATCAGTGCTGGAGTGGCAAACATCCTGGGAATGACACCGATGACCTCACCACCGGCGCGCAAAGCCCCATCAGCCACCGCGCCCATCATCCCGGTGCATCCTGCACCATACGCCAGGGTCAAGCCGCGATGGGCAATCGCAGCACCCATTGCACTTGCAGCCAGCAGGTAGGTCTCACTCATCTTATCTGAAGAGCCGCAGTACACACAGACCGTTTTCATGAACTATTTCCTCATCCTGACAGTAAACGAATTGGGCAATTATAGCATTGATAAGAATCCCATATTTCGTGCTTTTTCAGCACCCATCAACCCATGGGCAGTTAATAACCTCAGAAAATCTTTGCTGGTAATTCTCACAATGCTATACAATTATCAATAATATAATGTATTCGTATCCATAGGAAGGAAGATAGCTCATATGCCTACTGTTGAAATCTCGCACATTAGCAAATCCTTTGGCACGTTGAAAGCCGTCAATGATGTCTCCTTCAACGTTGAAAAAGGGGAAATATTTGGCTTGCTAGGACCGAACGGTGCTGGCAAGACTACTGCCATCCGTGTGCTGCTGGATATATTCAAACCTGATTCTGGCGCTGTAAGCATCCTGGGTGGTCCAATGACGGAAACCAAGAAAAATCAAATCGGCTACATGCCCGAGGAACGCGGTATGTATCAGGATATACCCCTCGACCGCTGCCTGACATACTTGGGTACACTCAAAGGACTGTCTCAATCAGAAGCCCAATTAAGGATTTCCAGCTACCTTGAGAAATTCGACCTTGCTTCATCACGCCATAAGAAAGTCAAGGAGCTGAGTAAAGGTATGCAGCAAAAAGCTCAGCTTATCACCACCCTGATCCACGAGCCGGAGTTGGTTATCATAGACGAACCGTTCAGCGGTCTTGATCCCATCAACACCCAGATGGTAAAAGACCTCTTACGTGATCAGCGTGACAGAGGGGTAACGATCCTCATGTCCACCCACCAGATGCATCAGGTTGAGGAGCTGTGTGACCGCATCGTGCTGATCGACCATGGTCGCACGGTGCTCTACGGAAGCCTGGATGAAATCCGGCACCAATTTTCCGGGCATGCGGTCATCGTTCGCACACCGGGCGAGCTGCCAAACCTGGCGGGCGTAGAACACGTGGAACGACATAATTCATCCGCTTACCGGCTGACCCTGGCACCGACCACCACCACCCATGACATACTTCGTAAACTGGTTGAGAGTGGAGTGGAAATCGAGCAGTTCGAGATTGCCGCGCCGACCCTGGATGAGATATTCATCCGCGTCGTCCAGCAGGATGACCAAACGTTAGGAGAAATGGCATGAATAAATTCTGGCGCATTGCCTGGCAGGAGTACTCCAGGCATGTATTGCGAAGGCGATTCTTGTTCGCTCTTTTAAGTGTGCCCATCATGATCGCCTTCATGGCTGTGTTGGTCATCGTGATAGTCTGGACCAGCACCAGCTCACTGCCGGTCGGGTATGTCGACCAGTCAGGATTTCTGGTAAACGCCATCCCTCAGCCACCGTCTAAATTTCCAGAGCGGACCGTTCGGATGCAAGCATTTCCCGACGAAGCCAGCGCCCGCACCGCCTTGGATAACCAAGAAATCCAGTCTTATTACGTACTTCCGAAAAATTACATGCAAACTGGAAAGATTGAGGAATATTTCAATAAAGAGCCCAAGGGCATGGAATATCAGCAATTTACCGAATTTCTGACCATTAATTTGCTGGTTAATGTTTCTCCACAGATTGCCAACCGCATCCAGGCGGGAACGACGATCATCGTCGTATCCGCAGATAAAACCCGCCAGGCTTCTCAGGACCAGATCATCAATATCGTCCTGCCATTCATCGCCGGGATATTGTTTATCGTCGCCATGAGCACCAGCTCCGGTTACCTGCTGCAAGCCGTGGTGGAGGAAAAAGAAAACCGGACCATGGAGATCATGGTAACCTCTGTATCTCCCAATCAGCTGATGAGCGGAAAAACCATCGCAGATATGGCAGTTGGTCTCACCCAGCTGTTGGTCTGGTCAATTTTCATTTTGGTGATCTTGATCATTGGGAAATCATATGTTTCTTTCCTAAGCGGGTTCACATTTCCCGTGAAGACAGTCGCCATTCTCACTGCGGTGATGGTGCCAGCCTTTATCATGATTTCCGGACTGATGGCAGCGGTTGGGGCGACCGTGACTGAAGGCAGTGAAGGTCAACAGATCATGGGTCTGTTCACCATCCCCATCTGGCTTCCATATATCCTGATCGGTGTATTTATTCAAAACCCAAACAGTCCCCTGGCAGTTGCGATGACCCTTTTCCCGCTCACCGCCCCGATGACGATTGCCATTCGGATGGGTTTTACCACCATACCTGCCTGGCAGTATATAACCAGCCTCATTCTCCTGCTAATTTCTGCAGTAGGTGCTGTGTGGCTGGCAGGGAGAGCCTTCCGCCTGGGCATGCTGCGATATGGCCAGCGCGTGCACTGGAAGGAAATTTTCAGCCAACAAAGAGCATAACCTATGAATAAGACATGGTTAATCCTAAGAAACGAGATCATCACCATCTTTTCACGACCATCTTTCCTGTTCGCGTTGTTTGGCATTCCTTTCATCGGTGCGGCAGTATTTGTTATTGCCGGGCAGCTCTCCAAGGGCAGCAATCCAACCCAAAACATCCTCAGCCAGCTGATCAGCAGCCCGCCGGCAGTGCTGACCGAAGGCTATGTAGATCAAAGCGGCATCATCAAGCAAATCCCCACCGACGTGCCAAAGGATGTATTGGTGGCGTTTCCTGATGAGGCTCAAGCCATCCTGGCTTTAAATCAAGGTAAAATTTCCGCTTACTACCTCATCCCATCAGACTACCTGAGCAGCGGTGATATTACCAATGTTCGCCCCGATTTCAATCCACTGGGTAGTTCCGGACAGTCGCATTGGTTGAAGACTATTCTGACCTACAACCTGTTGAGCAAAGATCCCGAGCTTGCCTCCCGGATCAATGAGCCCGCAATTGTGCATCCCAATCCCCTATCCGCTGTCCCCCAGCGTGAAGAGAGCAACATGCTGACTTTCTTCCTGCCTTACGCCGTCACCATGCTGTTTTATATCATTATCCTGAGTGCTGCCAGCCTGCTGCTAAGCAGCGTAGCCAAGGAAAAGGAAAACCGCATGATGGAGATTTTGCTGGTCTCAGTCACTCCCCGCCAGCTGCTCACCGGCAAGATCGTCGCCCTGGGGATGGTCGGACTGCTCCAGACTATCGTCTGGGTCGGCACCGGGCGAATATTGTTAGCCCGTAGTGGGACGACTTTCAACCTCCCAATTGCCTTCCAGCTTCCGCCCTCTTTCTTAATCTGGGGATTAATCTTCTTCGTGTTGGGCTATGCCGTTTATGCCAGCCTGATGGCGGGGTTGGGTGCCCTGGTGCCTAACCTGCGCGAGGCTTCCCAGGCAACGATTCTGGTGATTTTCCCCTTGATCATTCCCATCGTCCTGCTCAGTGTGCTGATCAATGATCCGAACGGCACGTTGGCAGTCATACTCAGCCTGTTCCCTCTCACCTCCCCGGTAACGATGATGACCCGCCTGTCGGCGGGCAATGTACCTCTGTGGCAGACGTCGCTTTCGGCAGTTCTGTTGGCTGTTACAGCGGTCATGATCGTGCGGTCTGTAGCCCGCATGTTCCGTGCCCAGACGATACTTTCCGGTCAGCCGTTCAGCCGCAAGCTGTTCTTCAGTGCTTTATTTGGGAGGCAATAGCCAGCTCCAGGCACCAGCGGGAGTGAATTCCTGGTGATCCAGGAGTTCTTTCGCAACCACTCAATTATCTCTTTTGATCCCCCTTCTGCACCTGGGAAGGGGGTATGCGTAGATATATTAATCTTGAGCTTACCAAGGAAAATTTATCCCGGGCTATGCTTCCAGCCAGATGGTCACCGGTCCATCGTTGAGGATCTCTACCTGCATATGAGCGCCGAACTCTCCCGTCTGGGTGGGCACACCCAGCTCGTTCAGCAGCTGGGCAAATCGTTCCACCAGAGGTCGGGCAGCCTCCGGCAGGGCGGCATCAGTGAAAGACGGCCGCCTGCCCTTACGAGTATCGGCATAAAGGGTGAACTGCGACACCACAATCGCCTGGCCTCCCACATCCAGAAGCGAGCGGTTCATCTTGCCCTGCTCGTCTTCGAAGATGCGCAGGTGGGCGATCTTCTCGGTTAACACGCCGACTTGTTCCTCGCCATCTCCCGGACCAATCCCCAACAGGATTACCATCCCGGTGTTGATCTCGGCGATCGTGTGACCCGCCACCAACACCCTGCCAGATTTCACCCGCTGTAAGACCAAGCGCATAGCATCCTCATTCTCCTGGTAGATGGCGCAGCGCAAAAGCCACTGCCGCCGCCCAGGCTAATATTATAAATTTTCCTTCCTCGAGGGCTGATTCCAGCTCGTCTCGGCTCAGCAACAATATCTCCTGCTCTTCAAGGTCATCGCTTTTAATTGCATAGGACTTGTGCGCACGGCGCGCCAGGAAGAGGTATCCCCTGGCGACTCCGCGGTTAGGGTCGACCAAGTAAGTACCCAGGTCCACCCAATCATCGGAGATGTAACCGGTTTCCTCCCACAGCTCGCGTTGGGCAGCTGCCAGTGGTGCTTCTCCTGGCTCGATATAGCCTCCCACCACCGCCAGCATGGGCTCAGCGACGGCATATTTACGCTGCCTGAAGCATAGGAAGGCGCCGGTCTCGGTTTCCACCACCACGTTGATGTAATCAGGTGTTTTGATCCAGGTCCAATCCGGAATGAGGCGCCCGTCAGGCAGCTCAACTTCGTGGTACTCGACCTGCAGCCAGGGCGGTTGATCAAATACCACCCGGCGGGAGTGGGTTTGCCAGGGTTTCATAACTGCCTCAGGCTAAACCGACCGCCTGCCGCACTTCAACCATGGTCTGCTCGGCGATGGTGCGCGCCCGCCTGGCGCCATCGTCCAGCACACCCTGGACGTAGCCTGGGTCTTTCGCCAGCTCGTTGCGCCGCTCACGGAAGGGTGCCAGGTGCGCATTTAAATTCCTGGCATACAGCATCTTGCAGTCCACACAGCCAATGCCTGCCCGCCGGCATTCCCGGTCGACCATGGCGATGTCTTCTGGGGACGAGAATATCTTGTGCATGGTGAACACGTTGCAGATATCCGGGTTGCCCGGGTCAGTGCGCAGGATGCGGGCCGGGTCGGTCATCATCATCTTCACGCGCTTGATCGTCTCCTCGGGTGTGGCGGCAATCTCGATGTGGTTGTTGAGGCTCTTGCTCATCTTTTCCACACCATCGATGCCCAGCACCTTGGGTACCTCCGTGTTTTTCATCTGCGGTTCGATCAGCACATTAGTGTTATAGCGGTAGTTGAACGAACGCACCGTCTCACGGGCATATTCAATGTGAGGCGCCTGGTCGATCCCCACCGGCACGACGTTGGATTTGTACAGCACGATATCCGCCGTCATCAGCACCGGGTAGCCGACCAATCCATAATTCACGTTATTTGGCTGCAGGCGCACCTTCTCCTTGAAGGTAGGCAGATCGGTCAGCTTGCCCAGTGGAGATACCATGGATAGGATCAGGTGCAGCTCAGCCACCTGCGGCACGTGGGATTGGATGAAGATGATCGTCTCTTCCGGGCGGATACCTGCAGCCAGGAAGTCCAACGCCATATCCAGCGTGTTTTGGCGCAGGTTGAGCGTATCTTCAACGGTAGTCAGTGCATGCAGGTCAACGATGCAATAAACACAGTTGTATTCATCTTGTAATGCCACGTAATTCTTGATCGCACCCAGGTAATTGCCCAGGTGCTGCTTCCCGGTGGGTCGCGCACCAGAAAATACGCGTCCTTTCTTCGCTTGAACCATAATCTCTCCTTCCGTTATTTCGAGGAAGATGTTCTTAGACTGTTAAAGCAACCTACCCAATACAAGATACTTCTACTTCCTTTACAACTCCAATTGACTTTTTTTAGTTAATAGAAGATTACTTCGGCAAAAACCGCCTCGTAATGACAATTACATTACTTAGATTTCAAATACTTCCTTACCAGCTGGGTGATCTCACCCGGGTCGGCATGCCGGTGAGTCTCCAGCTTCGAATACAAAAGTACCCCGTTGATCGAAAACTCATACTGGCCTCCATCCGACGGTACCAGGGTGAGTGACTCGATCTCCGGTTCAAATTCATTGATCAGCTCTGCTGCCAGACCGACAGCTCGCTCGGTATAGTGTCAGACTGCGCAGTAAACCAGGTCGATTTTCATTAACATTAAAAACCTCCATGTTTTAGAATGAACACCCCCGCCGGTGATGCGACGGGGGTGAAAAAGCCAGCTTCACACATCAAGTACGGTTGAGGTCAACGATACCTTTTGCCCGGATAACGGTGGCAGCTCCGGCACAGGCTACTCCCAATCGGGTTTCACCCTGCAGCTCCGAGGTCCATTCAACGCAGGCATACTGGCGGGTTTTACAGCCTCTACCGCTCTCTGGACAGCCGCTATTGCGTTTACTCGTCCTCTTCATCGCTATTTTTATGATTTCGAAATAGTATATCATAAATGGAATATGGGGGAAAATAATCTCTTAGATGCAAAAATTGCGCACCCTACATTGGCTTGAACCGTGGTTTTATATCACCGACCCCATGGTGCGGTCCATTGCTTGAGGATGAGCTTCACAAAGAAATCGGTCCTGGTCACATTCTCTTTCAACGCTCTGCAAGGGCGATCGCCCACCGGCGCGATCGTGACGATGTTCTTTTCGAAGTGGATGATCCACCTCAATTCGCTCTAGTCCATATGACCTACACCTCGCCCGAGCGACCTCCATTCCCAATGACAGTTCTGTTCGAGAGCCTGGCGGAGTTAATGCCCCATCCACACGACATATCCAATAAATAGACCTCACAGGTCTTGGAGACCTGTGAGGTCTGCAATCGTAAAAACGATCCGGTTTTAGAAACCGATTCGGTTTGCCATTATTAAGACCTGACAGGTTTTGAAAACCTGTCAGGTCTGCATCGCACTCGCAGATGGCTGCCCCTACTTCGGCAGCTGACCCAACAATCCCATCACCCAGCGATGGGGCTTGTGGAAGAACGCCTGGGGTTGGGCAAACATCATGATGCATTTGCCATGCACCATGTTCATTCCGTTATCCTGGGCAAACTGGATTGCCTCCCGTGATTCTGCCCCCTGCTGCAGCCAGACATGCTTGATACCGGCATCATACGCTTCTCGCACAACCTTGACTGCCTGGTCAGGTGGGACCACCACCAACACACCGCCTACCGGCTCAGGCAAAGCCTTAAAGCCCGTATAGCTCTGCTGACCTTCTATGACCTCCCCGCTCGGATGCACGATGAACATCTTATAGCCTTTCCCCTTGAGATCCTTATAGGCTCCATTGCCAAACTTATTCTTGTTGGTGCGCGACACCCCAACAATGGCCAGCGATCGCTGGGCAAGAAAATCGTCAACCATGGCTTTGGTGATCATGTTATTCTCCTTATTTTTTTCAAACGGTATTTCGCTATTGTACCGCAACATGAATATCCTAAGTGATGTGTAAAGATAAAAACAGCACAAATCATCGCTGTGGTTTTTTTAAATGATAAGGCGGTAAATAAAGGAGGTATTGGCGACTAATTTTATTCATATTACAATTTGGCGATCGGATGTCGATCATGATAATGACCTCGATCTGAACTTTAAAACCTGAGGCAGAGTGCCTGTTATATCTGTCAAACACTGACAACCCAGGGGGATTGGCACCCAGCTGTCTACGCTGGATTTAATCCATAAGAGTTTATAATGATAGATGAAACTGATAATTGTAACAACTAGATGCAAAAAGGATATTGCTTGAGAAGCTAGATCTCAAGCAAGGACAGATCGCCGATAAATGGATCTCCCTGTCCGTAGCTCTTGGTTTTTAATTCTTTGAAGCCATACTGCCTGATCTAATTTCCCTACGTGGTACCCCAACGATTACCAGGGGAGAGTAGATAATCGAGTCATCTATCTTAACTTCGGTAACCTTAAATAAATCTTCCCATTCTTACTTATTTAATAGATCTATTGACCTGCTTGGGCTTCACCGAAGCCCATCATCTGCATTCAAACAGCTTCCGGTTTGCAACCGCTTGCACTCATCTGAGCCCTCATGTTGTTGATCATGCCAGCCATCATGCCTTTCATCATATTGGGAATGGCATGTGTGATCCATGCCACTACCAATCCGCCTGCTATTGCTCCTAGCAGAGCAGAAATCATGTAACCACTCCGGTTAAATCGATTTGTATCCATATACATACCCTCGTATTGATTATTGTATCCTAAGCATTATATAAGGGAAGTAATGAAGTATTTAATATTTTGGGTTCAATTCGTCGGTGAATCAAAAAAGGTTTAATATCCCTTATTCTGTATCTATCATATAATGAGTTTTAGCCTGGCATTACCAATACTATACATCTGCAAATCATTACAGTCAACCAGAATGATCGGAACTCATTGCCCGCATCCTGTCTTGAATATGCTACAATTTATCCATAAACAGGAGGAAATATGAAGGCGAATTTGGATGTCCGTCCATCTCCGATCGCCGGGCAGTGGTACCCGGGTGACCCCAAGCGCCTATCGGGCAGTGTGGACCAATACATCCACGACGCTGTGCTACCCGAATTGGATGGTGAGGTGGTTGCCATCGTCGCCCCACATGCCGGGCACATATATTCCGGTCCGGTGGCAGGCTACGCCTTCGCTGCCCTGCGCGGCTTGAAGCCCGACCTGGTGGCGGTGGTCTCACCGATGCATTACCCTTATAACGCCCCCCTGCTCACCACCGCCCACGCTGCCTACGAGACCCCGTTGGGCATCATCCGCGTGGATGACGAGGCGGTGCAGGCTCTTGATGGATTTTTAGAACCGGTGCTGGGATACGGGCTGAGCCGCGTCAGGCATGACCGTGAGCATTCGCTGGAGATCGAGCTGCCCTTCCTGCAGCGGGTAATTGAAACTGAGTTTCAGCTGCTGCCGGTGATGGTGCGCGACCAGACCCAAAGAGCCACGCACCTTTTGGGGCAGTGCCTGGCGAAATTACTCAGCGATCGTAATGCGCTGCTCGTCGCCAGCACAGACCTGTCACACTTTTACCCGCTGGATATCGCCAACCAGCTGGATACCGAGATGCTGCGCTGCATCGAATCGCTTGACCCGGAGGCGGTAATCCTGGCTGAGGAGGAAGGTCGCGGTTTTGCCTGCGGCAGGGGTGCCCTGGCAGCCGTGCTGTGGGCAGCCAAGGAGCTGGGTGCGAACAAGGTTAAAATCCTCAAGCACGCCACCTCGGGCGATGTCACCGGTGATACCTCCCAGGTGGTGGGGTACGGCGCGGCCGTAGTCCTGCGCCAGGCGGCAGCAGCTTGAGCTACTCACCGTGAAGTCTATTACCGGTCCAAAACTCGCTTACCTGGATCAATAACTCTATGTTTGTGTGGTATTTCCTGCTGATCCTGCTGTTGATTGCACTGAACGCCTTCTTCGTCAGCGTGGAGTTTGCTGCAGTGGCGTCGCGACGGGCGCGCATCGAGTTATTTGCCGAGGAAGGCAATACCGCCGCCAATATCGTGAAATCGTGGATCGAAAATCCCTCCACGCGTGACCGCTTGATCGCCGCCTCGCAGCTCGGCATCACCATCGTCAGCCTGACCCTCGGCGCAGTCGGTGAAAACGTCTTTCAAGACACTGCTCACCCCCTGGTTCAACCAGATCTGCCCTTCCGGCCAACCTTCAGCGCTTGACTTCAGTTATGGCAGCTCTGCCGTTGTTGATTTCGCTGATCATTATCACCAGCCTAACCGTCGTGTTCGGTGAGCAGGTGCCCAAGGTTGCCACGCTGCACCAACCCGAACGCGTCGCCATGCTGGCAGCCCAGCCGATGAGAGTCGTTCACCACCGTCTTCAAATGGTTCATCGATGTGCTGGACTGGGCTACGCGCCTGGTGCTGCGCCTGTTTGGTCTGCAGCTGGTGGGCGAGCACTCACTGATCTATACGGTGGATGAGCTCAAGCAGATGATCAACGAATTGGAGGAAGGCGGGGTGCTCGAAACCCCGGAGCGCGAGATGCTCGAATCGGTGTTCGACTTCGGCGAGCTGCTCGTGCGCCAGGTGATGGTGCCGCGCACGAGTATCGTGGCTCTCGATGCCGAGACATTGCTGGACGAGATTATCGCCACCGTCACCCAGCACAGCTACACCAAGCTGCCGGTCTACGAGACCGACATGGATCAAATCATCGGCATCCTGCATGTGAAAGATGTGCTGCGGGTGATGGAACAACCAGAATGCCAAAAAACGACTGCCCGTGAGATGGCGCGCGAGACGCTCTACATCCCTGAAACCCTGCCGGTGAACGAGCTACTGCACCAGTTCAGGCACAACCGCCAGCATATCGCTATTGTGTTGGATGAATTCGGAGGCACTGCGGGACTGGTCACCCTGGAAGACCTGTTGGAAGAAATCGTCGGGGAAGTTGGCGACCAGTTCGACGAGTTCGACCCCGGAGATCCAAAGCCAGCCGGACGGCAGCGTGCTGATCGATGGACTGACATTGATGGAGGCGGTAAACCAGCAGCTGGAGCTCAACCTGATCGACCCCCATTATGATACGATTGCGGGCTACTTCCTGGGCAAGCTCGGTCACATCCCCAAGATCGGCGACGAGGTTGAGTCAGGCGGGGTCAGGCTGAAGGTCGAGCAGATGGATGGGCTGCGCATCGCCCAGTTAAGCCTGGTGCGCCTGAACGATACGTCTTCCGAATAAATGACTACCTATGTCGAAGTCGCCGTCAATGTACCGCAAGTGAGCGGTACCTTTCACTACCACCTGCCTCCCGAGCTGGAGGGAATGGTGCAGTCTGGGCACCTGGTGGAAGTGCCATTTGGACGGCAGCGCGTGCAAGGGGTGGTGTTCCGCTTTGTCGACCAGCCTGAGGTGCCTGAGACCAAGGCGGTGCTCTCCCTGTTCGACCCGTTAGTGGTGCTCACCCCACAGCAGATCAAGCTGGCAGGTGAGCTGGCTGAATCCACCCTGGCACCCCTGGCAGCCTGCATTGATGCCATGATCCCGCCCGGTCTCGCCCAGCAAGCCGATAATCTATACCAGAAAAGCACCCCCATATTCCCGGTCACTCACCGCCTCACCCCGCTCCAAAACCGTATGCTCAAACTGCTCGACGAACGCGGCCCTCTACGGGGGCGGCAGCTGGACAGCGCTTTCCGCCACGTGGACTGGCGCCCATCAGCCAGGTCGCTGGTCAACCAGGGCTTGCTAAGCACGCAGACTGTTCTGCCTGCACCCGCTGTCCATCCCAAGACCGTGCGTACAGCTGTATTGTCCTGTACCCCTGAACAGGCGGAGACAGCCATGCCCGACCTGTCAAGGGCGGGAAGCGCGGCATTAGCGCGCCGCCAGACCATGCTGCGCGTTTTGATGCGCGAAGCAGGGACGGTGGATGTTGCCTGGCTGTATGCCGAGAGCGGTGGCAGTCTGGCTGACCTGCAGGCGTTGGCAAAGCGCGGCCTGGTGCGGCTGGGTGAAGCTGAAGTGTGGCGCGACCCCCTGGAGGGGATGGAGTTTGTCGCCAACGAGCCCCCTCAGCTGACCAGCGATCAGTTGGAGGCATGGAGTGCGATCCGGTCTGGGTTCGAAGATGCTGCCACAGGGAAACCTGTACAACCCTATTTATTGCACGGGGTGACCGGCTCTGGTAAAACTGAAATCTATCTCCGTTCGGTGGAGGAGACCTTGAAGCAGGGTCGCCAGGCGATCGTGCTGGTGCCTGAGATTGCCCTGACACCCCAGACCATCCGGCGTTTCGTCAGCCGTTTCCCCGGGGTGGTGGGGAGCATGCATTCACGTCTATCACCAGGCGAGCGTTTCGACACCTGGCGCAGGGCACGATTGGGTGAGATCACCGTCATTGTGGGTCCGCGCAGCGCCCTGTTCACCCCGTTTGCCAACCTGGGACTCATTGTGGTTGACGAATTCCATGATGATACCTACTACCAATCCGAGACCCAGCCGCATTACCATGCCCGCGAGGTGGCGGTGAGGTATGCCCAGCTGACCGGAGCAGTATGCGTTCTGGGGTCTGCCACGCCTGATATCGTCAGCCGTTACCATGCCGCCGAAAGGGAATGGCACTACCTGAGCCTGCCCCAGCGCATCCTGGCACATCGCCAGGCAGTGGAAAACCAGGTACGGAAGTTGGGGATCAGCACGCGGTACCGCCCAATCGGCGAGCAAGCAGAAATGATTGACTTGCCACCAGTAGAAGTAGTGGACATGCGCAACGAACTCCAGGCAGGTAACCGCTCGATTTTCAGCCGGTCGCTGCAGACAGCGTTGGCAGAAACACTCGAGCATGAGCAACAAGCGATCCTGTTCCTCAACCGGCGCGGCAGCGCCACGTACATCTTCTGCCGCGACTGCGGCTACATCCTTAAGTGCCCGCGCTGCGACTTGCCGCTCACCTACCATATTACTGACTCCAAAACGACCACCAACCGACCATATGGGCGAGCATGCCCTCACCTGCCACTACTGCTACTATAAGCGCCAGATGCCGCTCACCTGCCCGAATTGCAAGAGCGAGCGTATCCGGCAGTACGGCACCGGCACCGAAAAGGTGGAAGCAGAAGTGCAGCAGCAATTCCCGCATGCCGCGCACGTTGCGCTGGGACTGGGAGACGACGCGCCAGAAGGGTGCCCACGACATCATCCTCAGCCACTTCGTCAATCACCATGCTGATGTGCTGATCGGCACGCAGATGATCGCCAAGGGTCTCGACCTGCCCCTGGTGACCCTGGTGGGGGTGGTGCTGGCCGATGTGGGTCTCAGCCTGCCGGACCTGCGTTCGGCTGAGCGAACATTCCAGGTACTCACCCAGGTTGCCGGGCGCGCCGGACGCAGCCCATTGGGGGGGCAGGTGATCCTGCAGACCTTCCTACCTGAGCATTACGTCATCCAGGCTGCCTCCCGGCATGATTACCAATCGTTCTACCAGCAGGAGCTGGAATACCGCCGCCAGCTGCACTACCCACCTTTTTCCCGCCTGGTGCGGTTGGAATACCGCCACCGCGACCCTATGCATGCGGAAGCCTCAGCAGATGCGATGGGTCGCGAGCTGCGTGGCTGGTTGATGGAAGAAAATCGGACCGAAACCGAGCTGGTTGGTCCGACGCCATGCTTTTTTTCGCGCCTTGCGGGCATGTACCGCTGGCAGATCGTGCTGCGCGGGCCTGACCCAGCCTCCCTGCTGCGCGGTCGCAATCTGGGAGGCTGGCGAGTTGAGGTAAACCCGCCTTCTTTGCTATAATAACTGATGGGTTTTTGCACGCTGGTATAAGTGAATAAAAATTGCGTTCCTGGGAGCACTTAACCTGGCAGGAGGTCCATATGGAGAGTTTAAAACGGGGCTGGGCTTTTCTCAAGCAATCCTGGCAGATGGTCGGGAAAGATAGAGACCTGATCAAACCATCTTTCTATACCCTGATCGCAGGATTTATCATTACATTAATCCTGGTTGTTCCAATTGGGTTCGTCACTTTTCTGATACAAGATAGCAGCTGGGGGAGATACGTTGTATATATCCTGTGGGCAATCGTGATCTTCATCCAATACACCGTCGGATATGTTTTCTCCGCCATGACGGTGTACCTCATCTACGGTTACCTGGCAGAAGGGGATGGGAGGATGGATAAAGCCTGGGTGATCGTCAAACGGGACGTGTGGGATATCGCCAGCCTGGCAGCCGCATCCACGGCGGTCAATTTACTTGCCAGCGCTCTAAGGGGAAGGGGCAGAAATGCGGGGGGAGGATTGGTAGCCGGGATTATAGAGACAATCTGGACTGAAGCATCCTTCCTGATCCTGCCGGCGATGGTCATTGAAAACATTAACTTGAAGGCCGGGGTTAAACGCGCCACCCAGATCATCAAGGATAACCTGCTTTTAGTTGGCATCAGCACAGTAGGGGTAAAAGCGATTGTCGGATTTGTCAGCTTCCTGTTGGGCGCCATCGGAGTTGCCCTTGGTTTGGGAATTGGGATCGGGATTGTCTCGATCAGCCAGGCTTCCACGGCGGGTCTGATTACCGGAGTGACGCTGGGGATCCTGATTGCCACACCGTTCATCTTATTCGCCACAATAATCAGTACTTACACAGCGACTGCCTACCATACCTGTCTGTACCTGTGGGCGAGGGATGTGGAGCGTGCCCGCCTGGCGGGGGATGCAAATGCAATTGCTGCACCCACCCCTCTGGCTGCGGCTCTCCAGTAACAGGCAGGTTGATTTGACACGGAGAGATATATGCCTCAAATTCGCCATGAAACCCTGACCTGGAATGAGGTTGATAAACTGATTGACCACCTTCTGCCGCAGTTCGAGGGTGAATTTGAAATCATGGTCATCATCACCCGCGGTGGGATCATCCCGGGCGGGCTTCTGGCTGAAGCCACCGGCATCCCAACCGTGCTGACGGCGGCTGTGGATTTTCCAGCCGAGGTGGAACGCCAGAAAACAGGTTTATTCGTCTGGCCGAGATTCCTTGAATTCCCCAATGATGAGCTGCTGCGCGGTAAACGCTGCCTGGTGGTGGATGATGTGTGGGGTTCTGGACGTACGATTACGGCTGTCAAGAACCGCATTGCAGCTGCCGGAGGCGTGCCTTATACGTGCGTGCTGCATTTCAACCCGCACCGGACGTTGTTCGGCAGCCTATGCCCTGACTATTACGCTGCCATCACCGATGCGCACATCGTCTACCCATGGGAAATCAGCCGCGGCCAGGATAAGGTGCGGTTGGGCTAGGTAGTCATTCTGTACCTGTTGAATTGCATAGGGGCACGATCATCCTGTCGAATGCTTGATTTCGTTCCCAAGGACTGAATTCTCTATAACCTAAAAGGTTGGTTTATTTTAAAACAATAAGGTAGGGGCTCAGGGGAGAAATTTGAACAGGAAATTTTTGAGATTCCTGCCCTGAGCCCCTACGGAGATCACATTTCTCCATAATCATCATCCGGAATCAAGGTTATTTATTCATGCTTTAGTTGTGAAATAAAGACGGGGCACGAAATCCTGCATGCGCAGGCATGTTCGTGCCCCTACACATTTAGTCGATATGCCGGTCCATTAAGCCGGTATTTTCTCTTTTTCGTCTATCTCCCTCGGGTCCAACAGGATGACCAACCCTAATGCCCCCATATCTGAAAACAGCATGGGTGCCAGGAACGGGGCACCGCGTAAAAATCGCTCGACCACGATGGCGTTTTCCTGGGCCAGGTTGTGCTGGATGTGCAAAAACACCCCCGTCAGGCCCACCAGCACCAGCAAGACCATCGCCACCACGTAGACCACCAGGTCAGTTCGGCGAGGTGAGCTGAGCGCTCCCAGCACCAGTGCCACCACAGTTCCAAATATACCGATCCCCGTCGGCAGCCACAGCCACGGATTCTCAAAATTGGTACGGGCGTGGTCCAACACACTGCTGATCACGGTCGCCAGGGTGCCCAGACCCACCATGAAGAAAAAGGCGCTGGTCTTGCTGTAGGGTAAACTGAGTTTCCGCCCACGAAAAAGGGTCAATATGCCGCTATCGGGTGGCTGCTCCATCCATACGGCGCTGATTCCCATCAGACCCACCAAGGCGAAGGTGAGCGGTCCGAGCAGGGGAGGTGCCCATACAATCAACGGGATGGATACCCGTTCTCCCAGGGGTGCATAGGGCAGGACTGCCCGCACCAGGTGGAAGTAGATGCCCAGAAGCCCAACCATGATACTGGCAAGATAGATCACCGAGGCGATCAGGGTCGCCAGCGAGCGTTTACGGATGGCTAACACGCCTGCAAGGAACAATAGGATGCCGGCTACCGGACCGAAGATGATTGGAATCCATTCCTTGGTCATGATTGTGCCGCTGATGGAGTGTGCCAGGTAGGTCTCAACACCCAAAAGGAGCTCATTGAATGCCAGCATTAACAGCATCGCCTGGTCGCGGGTGACCGGGATGCGCACGCGACGGAGTGGGGGGAAGACGGTCGCCAGGTGATACATGGCTAAGGCGTACCTCCCGCCGCCTGCAGCTTGGCGTTGACCATTTCCTTCAGGTCTGCCAGCGTCTCCTGGAGTGGATAGGCTCCATGCCATTGGGTGTAATCCGGACCTTGCATCCAGGTGCCAAATTTGGTCGTGCGCCCCCAATAATGCCACAGGTCGAAGTAGGTGAAATCGATGGGTTCATCAAAGTTCGCCGTGTTGATCAAACCTTGGCTCTGCAATGGGGCAACCAAATCATTGCTCTCCGTCACCCATTCGTTGACCTGCCTGGTAGCGCCATCCGCACCGGTGTACAAGTCTGCGATGAAATTCTTATTATGGCATTCGAAGCATACACTCTGCATGTGAGAGCGGTTGTCCTCCCAATTGGGACGTGGTTGGCTGATGGAGCTAAACAGGTACCACGACAGGCGATCGCCCACATCATGGGTGGTGCCGGTGGTCCCAAACCCACTCATGTGGCACAGTGCGCAGGTGGGGGCGGGGAAGTCGTTCACGGTGAGATTGCCGGCTTCGGCATCCCAATTCCAGGTGGACCCCATGGTGGCATACAGGATGCCGTGGGCAGATTCCTGGTAGATCTCCCACTGTGGGTGGTCAGGACCAATGTGGCAGTTGTTGCATGTCTCAGGCTTCCGCGCCTGCTCCAGGCTAAACTCATGGCGTATGTGGCACTTCTGGCAGCGCCCAACCGACTCATCAACCGAAGGTGCACCGACGCTGTGGCAATTCTCACAGGCAAAGGGCGTAATCTCAGGTCCTTCGAGTACGGCGATGGCATTCCGGCCTTTATCGGGGGCGAAAGAACCCTCAGGGATTGCCTGGTACATCGCCATCAAGGTGGGTGACAGATCCTTTGATCCGGCGACTGCCACATAAGATGGCAGGCTGTGACGGCTCTGATAGAACTGCGCCACTTCAGCTTCATGGCACTTTTGACACTTGGCAGTGGTAGGTGCGGCGAGTACGTACACCCCCTCATGCTCGACTGCACCCGGGTAACCCGCAGCCACCTCGTGGCAGTCGCGGCAGGTCACCTCGGCCGCGGCCATGGTGCTGTGACTCAGCTGGGTAACAATCCCGGGGGTAGCCGTCCGGTGGCAGGTGACACACTCATCCGAGCTGCCCGCCAGGACGTCCACGGTCTCCAGGTTCACTGTTTGCCCTGCATTACCGATCACAATGACAATGAGTGCCACCCCCAATACGGCCACCACCGCAATCAAACCAATGATCAAAACCCGCAAAGTCTTCAAAGGTTTGGAAGGTTGATCCATGTATGCCCTCCTCTCTCAGCTTGTTAATTTTAGCACAAGCGACGGAACTATAAAACCTTGGTTAAATAAGGCTGCTTTTACTGGCCCCAGATAATCACGACTGGAAAAAATCAGCGGTAACGCCGCCCCTTCCAGCTCACTCCATGCCCCGATAACACGTTATAGGCAGAGGCAACCATCATGGCGGTAAATACGAGTGCCCCCAGGGGAAAGGTCAGCGCATAACCGCCAGGGATGCCAAATGCTCGACATGCCAGCAAACGCTTCCATAGCAAATACCCCCATAACACCATCGCCTCGATTACCACCACCCCCGCGACCGACCCACCGGAGCTGGCGAACCAAACCAATCCACCTAACAGCCACACCGGCAGCACAATGGAAACCACCAGCCCGATGAAAGCGCCGAATAGCAGCAACCCCAGTCGATCCTGCAGACCCAGGTAAATGTTCTTCGTCCAGCCTTCCCACATCTCTACCAGGGAGGTGTACATGCGGGTGGTAGCCACCTTACGCCCGTCAGCAACCACCAGGCGATAACCTGCCCCTTTGACCACCACGGCGATGGCTTTATCCTCATCAATTCGATCTTTCACCGCGCTATGCCCGCCCACCTGGTTATAAACATTGTGTTTAATGAGAATGAACTGACCATTGGCAATGGCATCAGGTTTGGAGGGGTCATTCACCCTGTCAGCAGGGAAACCGAAGGAAAGGCCCAGGAAAACCAGGGGCAGCACCACCCGCTCCCAAAAACTACCCAGCTCCTGGTCGGTCAGGATGGAGAACATATCTGCCTGCAGTTTGACCGCCTGGCGATAAGTGGACCACAGCAACCCCGGCTCACCGAAGGTATCGGCATCCATGAAGCACAGCCAATCCCCACGGGCATCCGCTGCCCCCTGGACCAGGGCATGCGGTTTACCTGCCCATCCCGGAGGCAGCTCAGCGCCACCGATCACCCGCAGGCGGGTATCAGCATCAGCCAGCCGGGCAAGGATTTGAGGGGTCGCATCCGACGAACGGTCATCGACGATAATGATCTCGTAATTCGGATAAGTCTGGTTGAGCAGCGCCTGGACGCAGCGTTGGATATTGCGCTGCTCGTTGCGGGCGGGGATGATCACCGATATCAGGGGTGGAGTTTCTGTTAATGGAGCATTGGGCTGGTCGGTTTGCAGATCAACCACGATCTGCATGCCCGCCCGGGCGTGCAGCAGCCAGGTGATGAGTAAACCCAGCCCTAACAAAACGGTGGATAGGATGATGATGGACGACACACTCACACCACCCTGATCGTGCTGCCTCGCTCGGTCTTTTCCACCTCGATGCGGTTGGGGAATGCCTCTTTGAGCTCATCGATGTGACTGATGATGAGCACCTTGGCAAAATCCGGTTTAACCATGTTGATTGCCTCAATCAGGTGCTGCCTGCCCTGTGCGTCCTGGCTGCCGAAACCTTCATCGACCACCAGGGTCTGCAGGCGCGCCCCGGCACGCCTGGCGAGCAGCTCCGACAATGCAAGGCGAATGGCAAAATTCACCCTGAAAGCCTCACCACCTGAGTAGAGCTCGTAGTCACGCGTGCCGGCGCCATCGGAGATGAGGATATCGAGGGTTTCCTTCAGGTCATCCCGTTTCTTATCTTTAAACGCCGCCTGGGTGGCAAAACGGACCGACATATTGCCTTCACTCAAGCGCTCGAGCAGCTCATTGGCGCGGGTTTCAATCTCCGGCAGAGCCTGCTCAATCAGCAGGGCTGGCACTCCATCCTTCCCGAAGGCACGGTCGAGCAGTTTATACTGCCCCACCAGCCTGGCAAACTCCTCGCGCTGGGTGGTGATATCCTTCAAGCGCACCTTTAAGTCCTTCAACACCATCACTTTCTGTTGGGCGGCTCCCACTTCCATCCGCTTAGTGTTCTCCTGCTCCAGCAGGTCGTGCAGAATGCGTTCGGTCTCATCCAGATCGGGAGCCACAGCCTGGGCAGCGGTCAGGCGCTCAGCGGCTTCGTCGTAGTCATGCTTCTGTTGGGAGACATCGTCCACTAGTTTGGCTGATTGGGACTGACCCTCTTCGATTTCACGCTGAAGAGGCTGCAGGGCGGCGCGGGCAGATTCTAAAGCATGGTACTCAATTTCAGCAGGACGCGATTGGGCTTCCTGCTGGCGGCAGGCATAGTGGGCAGCAGAGTCGTAGCCGATCGCTTTCAGCTCGGCATCGATTTGTGCCAAGACCTGGCGAGATTCACCTCCGAATGACTCCGAGGTCAGTATTTGTCGGACCTCCAACAACCGCGGAGCACTTACTTGCTGCCAGGTTTCCTGCGACTGGTGGAACAGCTCCAGCTGACCTTGCAAACGGGTGATCACCTGCATCTGCACGATACGCTGATCTTCAACGGCGCTCAATGACGCTATATGCGCTTCGATTTCATGCACCAGCTGATCTGCTTCCTGAAGATAGGCCTGGTTGGTGCGGTAGCGATCACCCAGCTCAGTTCCCTGGGTGGTAATTTGCTCAATCAGCTGGGTGCGCTCATAGGTATCCATGGGACGACCGCACAACGGGCAAGCGGCTTCCTCGGTCCCGGAGAGTTTGTCCACGCGCTCTTTCAGCTCTATCATCTCGGCTTTGAGGCGGGGATTTTCAGCCCTGGCGTCTGCCTGCCTCTGCTGGGCAAACTGCAGCTCAACATCCAGACCTTTTCGTTGGCTCAAAGCCTCTTCTGCTTGCGCCAACGCCTGCTGGGCGGTTTTGAGCTGGGATTCGACTTCCACGGCGACAACGCTTTGGTCTTTCAGCGACTTTTCTACCTCCACAAGCTGTTCCAATTCCCTGGTCAGCTGTCCTTTTTCTGCTTCGATCTTCAGCAGGGGCGCATGCCGGCGGGCATCGTGTTCTCTAAAGCGCTCGGCTACTTTCTCCCAGCGCTCCAGCTCTGCCCGCTGTGACTGCCAGGCTTTATAGGCGGTTTCGATCTCTTCAGCCCTCGCCACCCGCTGCGCATACGCCTCCCTTTCCTGGATTCGGGCGGTGAGGCGTGTGGAGAGCTCAGTGTGGCGGCGCTGAGCTGACTCAAGCTGGCGAGCGAGCATATCCACCAGCTTGCGCTGCTCGATGAGAGACGTTTCCACCTTACGGGCTTGCTCGAGCAGCTGTTCCTGGGTTTTACGCGCTTTTGCCAGGCTTTTTAGCTCAGACTGCAGGGCAGCCAACCGCTCATTACGAGTTTCCTCTTCCTTCAGCTCAGCGTTGATCTCAGCCATACGTCCGTCAAGACCCAGGATCTCCGCTTCGACCCCTCGCCGCCGGTCATTCACGCGCTGGCGGTAGGTCTCCCATACTTCGAGACCCAGGATGCTGCCCAGGATACGCTTGCGGTCACCGGCTTTTTGCTGGGTGAACTGGTCAGCTTTACCCTGCAGGAAAAAGGATGCGTTTACGAATGTTTCATAATCCAGGCGCAGGGTGTGCTCGATATGCTCCTGCGTATTCCGCAGCGTCTCCCCGGTCAGCGCTTTCCATTTGTTATCCGCGGGCTGTAATATCTGGAATTCAAGTCGCGTGGTTTTACCTTTCGGCAACGTGCGCTGGACGCGGTAGGTGTTGCCTTCATAATCAAAAACGAGCGCCACTTCGGCCAGGCTTGATTGGAGGTTGATGAGCGATTCATCGCGTTTACGCGCCTGACCGAACAACGCCCAGGTGAATGCATCCAGCAGGGACGACTTACCGGCACCGTTCGACCCGGAGATGCACGCCAGGTCAAACGAGGTAAAGTCGAGCTCGACCGTATCCTGGTAGGAAAGGAAACCTGTAATTGTGAGCTTGATCGGGATCATCGAACCTCCATTCTGTGGGGTTAAGTATAATCGCAGTCACTGTAGCAGCCCGGGTACTTTATACAAAATTGGAATAAAACATAATCAGGAAGTAGTGTAGAGATACGGATGATTGCACATAAAGTGCAGCCTGTTTACAGGATCGCACACCCGCGTTTGAAATATCCTTTGTCGATTCCTTGCAGCCTGCACGGTTAATGGCAGTTGTCACGGACTGAACCGCTGCTGTTGGGCTGCCCCATTGGCGGTAAAATTATATGATTGTTAGAATAAATAAGGGGCGAATATCAATGGGGTCAATATAATCATAAAGGAGAGATCCTGTGAAACTACGAATAATTGTCTTAGGTGCGGGGTTCGGTGGACTTGAATTAAGCACCATTTTGTCTGAGTCGCTCGGTGAAAACCTCGACCTCACGCTGATTGACACGAGCGACACTTTTTTCTTCGGCTATTCAAAACTCGATGTGATGTTCGGTCGCAAGTCTCCCCACGAAGTGCTGCTCCCATATTCTAAAATCATAAAAACCGGCGTGCGCTTCCGTCAGGAATTAATCACCTCGATCGATCCCGCAAACCGGCAGGTTACAACTGATAATGGAACGTACGAGGCGGATGTGCTGGTCGTGGCGCTGGGTGCCGATTACGATCTCGAAGCTACACCGGGGCTGGTGAGTGGTGGCAACGAGTATTACTCCTTCGCCGGCGCTGAACGCTTGCGAGAGGTGCTCCCCACCTTCACAAAAGGTCATGCAATTGTGGGTGTAACCTCAGGACCATTCAAATGTCCACCCGCACCGAGCGAAGCAGCGTTGCTGCTGCACGATTATCTGACTGCCCGCGGAGTGCGCCATGCCTGCAAGATTTCGCTGGTTATGCCGTTTAGCGTCCCGATTCCGCCAGCACCCGCATCATCCAAGGCATTGCTACGTGCCTTTGCTGAACGAGGCATCACTTTCATCTCCGATCGAACCGTGCGTGCCCTCGACCCAGAGCGGGGAGTGGTCGTTCTTAATGATCAGAATGAGCTACCTTATGACCTGTTTCTCGGTATTCCAAAGCACCGCGTCCCAGAAGTCGTTGCCGCGAGCGGTATGGCAGAGAACGGTTGGATCCCGGTCAACCCGAAGAACCTCGAAACGCGATACCCCGGCGTGTATGCAATCGGAGATGTAACCAGTGTGGGAACGGCCAAAGCGGGTGTATTTGCCGAAGGGGCTGCCCGCGTGGTCGCTGCATCACTGATTGCGAAAATGAAGGGAGGCGAAGCACCCTTGCCCTACGCTGGGGCGGGCATCTGCTATGTCGAGTTCGGGGCAGGACGTATTGGGCGGATCGATGTAGACTTCCTTTCGGGACCTTCACCCACAGGGAGCTTCGTCGAGGCCTCTACCGATCTTGTGCGTGATAAGCAAGAATTCGGCTCCAGCCGCCGGAATCGCTGGTTCGGATTGTAACCAGGTATTCCAATTCATCAAACTTCATCCGGCCACTCCTCAACCGAAAATGATCCTTGTGGATCGATCTTTACGTAATAGAGCTTATCAAAACCCTCACCCAAAGTGGGTAACTGGAGCTTATTGTATGCAGCACGAATTCCAGCCTCCGGAATGCGCTCTTTCCCTAGCCTGAGTCGATTCCGTTCAAGGATGGCCGTAATTTTTGACTCAAAATAATATCCGATTACTTCAAAGCCAGAGGCTTTCGCCAGGAGGATGTAGCGCTGCCTGTCTTCAATCCTGGGATTGGTGTTATCGACCACGAAACTTTGATGAGCCTGGAGGCAGGCATTAACCAGGATCTCTTCACGGTGCCTGGTTTTTAACATGTCCAGGTTGATCCGGATGTGCGTATCGGCGAACCTTTCCTTATAGAAAGTGCTTTTCCCACTGGCTTGAATCCCGATAAAAATGACAGCCTGCATAAACTTCCCGCCTTTAGGTTAATATCTCAGACTGAGTCTTCTGGCTCATCCATGATCTCCTGCGCCAGTTTCTGCAAGCCGGCCTCGTCATCAGGAGCGACTTTACTTGAGCGCCAGTAGATATCCAGCAGCTCAAGCGGGGTCAGGCTGCTCACACCATCGTCCTGTGCCAGCCGGGCACGGGCATCCGCCAGGTCCTTCTTGACCAGGTGAAACTCGAATGTCTCCGCGGTATATTCATGCAAGGCGGCTTCATCGATGAGCGCTTCCCAGTCGCGTGGATACTCCAGGACGAGTCGGAAAATGGCATCTTTTAGCTTGTCAGCTTTCGGCAGAGAGCGCAGGATTTGACCCGTGACATCTTCCTGGCTTTTCAGCCTGAGGTGGCGATCGATAAATGGACGTATACCGGTCAGCTTACGCCATTCCACCTCGGTGTGGCCGCGCTCAACATGGGCAATGACGAAATATTTGTCATCCTCAGCTTCACCGAAATCCACCCGCTCGATTGAACCAGGGTAAATCACCGGCGGGTGGGAGCCCTCATTCAGGTTCTGCCACTTGTGGATGTGCCCAAGCGCCACATAATCCAGGCGCGGGTCACGCACAAGGGAACCCGGCAGTACCAGGTCGCCTCCGAGCATGACTGTGCGTTCTCCGCCGTATACCGCTCCCTGGATGGAGGCATGGGCGGTCAACACAATCGGCAACTCTGGGTCGGCTTCATCCAGCATCGCGCGGACGATCACAGTCAGCCGTTCTTCAATCGCCCGGTCGACTGCTCCTGGCTCAATGGAGCTGAGCTCCTGGCTGGCGATCAGTCCCGAGCGGAAGATCCAAGGCAGAGCAATGACCTGCAGTGGAAGCCCCCACAGGTCAGCCGGGCGCAGGAACGAGGGTCGTTCCATTACAAGCACATTGGGCACTTCCAGGGTGCTGAATGGGTCGAGGGTATGGGCGCGACCCAGGGAAGGTGAGGTATCATGGTTGCCGACCAGCAGCAGGGTGGGGATCCCGGCCCGCGACAGGCTCATGATGCGCTTGCCCCACTCGCGTTGGATGGTGGGGGCGGGGTTGCGGTCCTTGTAAGCATCCCCGGCAAACAGAACCAGGTCCACCTTTTCCTGGATGGCAGTATTAACGATCGTGTCCAGCGATTTGAGGAAGTCTTGCACGCGCATGGGCAATGCGGTCGCGGGGTCATGCCGGCCGTAGTTGGCCATATCAATGTGTGCATCGGCAAAGTGCAGTATCTTAAGCATGGTCAAAATTCGCTTCCCAGTTATTCCGAAATCCTACCACGGGATGGAGATTGTTAATTTAACCCCAACACGCGAGCGAACAACGTACAGCGGTATTTATCCATCCACTGGCGAGCCGTTATGGAGTAACACCCAACGCCTCCAACTGCACCATACTCGGCTCAAAATCGGGGTGCCATTTCAAGCTTTCTTGGAAATCAGCGATGGCACTATCCGTGGCACCCAGGGCAAGATTTGCCATTCCACGCCAGTAATAACTCTCTTCCAAGGCCGGCTCGGTGGCAGCTTCAAGTGTTATCGTAGCCAGGCTAATCACGTCATAATAACGACCTGTGTAATAATAGGCGAAGTAAGGACCGGTCTGATACCACATCATTCGCCAGGGGCGCTTGTTTTCGGGGATTGCAGGGTATAGCGCAAAGGCCTGGTCATAAGCTGCAGCTGCACCGGCGTAATCCTGCAGGCGGATCAGGTTGGTGCCCCGGTTGAACCAGGCAAAGTATTCCTGCCGGTCGGCCATCGAATAGATCTCGTCTGAGGATATTTGGGCAGCGTATTGAGAATTGGAAGTCTCGTCCCACTGCGAGCCTAAAAGCGCGACCACTTCCTGCTCTCGGTCTGGCGGATAGATGAGTAAGTAAATATAGTTAAATGCCTGCCAGTGGAATAACACTGTGGAATATGGAATGGTGAAATCATGGTCAGGACCGACGTAGGAATCATAGACCCAAAAAGCACTCTTGGCATCATCGTAACCGCTGATCACTTCATAATGCCCCATCCAGCCATCGAATCCATCTCCCTCGAAGCCCTTCTCGACAATCACCGGAAAACCAGCTGCGGTCAGCTGTTTGAGAAGCTCCAGGCTGCCACCCACGCGTACGACTGCCCGCAGGGAAGTATTCCCATTTACAAAATCAGCCAGCTCGTAGGGCATCACGTTCTTGTCACGTGAATTTGGCTTGACTACGCCTGCAACGTCGAGCTGGTCTCCTTTCCAATCCCAGAAGGAAAGCGCCATTGACAGGTTGGCAGGACCGCAGTTGTTCCATTTTTGATACTCATGCGTGACACCGGTCAGCTGGACAACCGCTGGAATGGCAGTCGGTTCAGGTGTCGTAGTGGCTGTCAGGGTCGGGATGGGCGTTGGTCCGGGCTGGGTAGGAGTGGGCTCCAACGTGGAGGTTGGGCTGGGTGTGGCACTGGGCATCACAGCAGCCAGGGTGGCCTGTACGATCTGATCAATTTGAGCTTGTTCCTGGGGCAGGAAGACCACCTTCTGGGGTGGGTTGATGGCGTATTGGATGCGGGCCACCAGGTTATCGACGCGCCATGCCAGCCGGCTGTGAACAAAGGGAAGGTTGTACACCAGCAATGCCACAACGATAAGAATAGGGATAGCAAGGAGATATTTAGCTGAAGACCGGAAACGCATGGCGGGATTATAACACCGCAAGCACTTGTCATTAGAGAGCCCGGATTATTTGCGGTCTCTATGCAATCTCCGACAAGCACAATATCTACTTCATAAACTGCAGTCGTCAGATGCTATCCAATTATTTTGGATTGACGGTAAGCAATTAGGAGATTACTCGCTGAAAAACAGCGGGGACAGGTTCGTCGTAAATTACACTCGCTCGCAATGACAATTATTTAATAAGCCGCACCCGGGATTCACGACCAGAGAGGTAATAGGGATACACAGATAATATGGGTTACGATATATTAATGTAGGGTACAATAAATCTGTGAAAATTTGGATGAAACGTATCGCCTTCTTTACATGGCTAAGCGTGATCGTCTTCGGCTCATTTTACAGTCGACCGGCACAAGCCCAGACCAGCTCGCCACCGATCATCGTATTAACTGCCGATGGTCCGATCACCCCCGCCATGGCCTCGTATCTGTCGCGAGGGATCCGGATCGCCGAGCAAGAGGGGGCGGAAGCGCTGATCTTCCAGCTCAACACCCCGGGCGGGTCACTAGACACGATGGTAGCAATGGAACAGGCGATCCTTGCCTCCAAAGTCCCGGTGGTGGTATACGTCGCTCCATCTGGAGCAATGGCTGCCAGCGCAGGCACGATCATCACTCTTGCAGCACACGCCTCTTCCATGGCACCCAACACAATAATTGGAGCAGCCAGCCCGGTGGGTGGTCAGGGTGAAAACCTGGCTTCGACCGAGGAGCAAAAAACTAAAAATGCCATGTCTGAGACGGCGGATACCCTCACCCTGCGGAGAGGCCCCACTGCTCAGTCTATGGCGAGAGATACTGTTCAAAACGCAGCCGCATTTACAGAAGTCAAAGCGCTACAAGGCGGTCTAATTGATTTCATTTCCACTGATTTAAACCAACTGCGCAGCCAGCTGGACGGCTTTACGGTTACCGTAAACCAGCAGCCGGTAACGCTCCACACTGCCAACTCCAGCTTTGAACCGGTGAGCATCTCGTTCATAGAAGAGCTGCTGCTGATTGTCACCGATCCCAACATCGTCTTCCTGCTGATCACAATCGGCGTGCAAGCCATCATCATCGAGATTTCCAGCCCCGGCGGATGGGTGGCTGGTTTCATCGGTTTAGTCTGCCTGGCACTGGCGACCTACGGCCTGGGCATCCTGCCGGTCAATTATTTTGGGCTGCTTTTCATTGCCACTGCATTTGTGTTATTCATCCTGGATATTAAGGCACCCACTCATGGGGGTCTTACCGCGGCCGGAGTGGGAAGCCTCATCGTGGGTGCATTGGTTTTATTCAACACCCCGGTCACACCCAGGTTCCAGCACGTCTCAGTCCCTTTGGTGCTCAGCGTATCTGTAGCCAGTGGAGCTATCTTCTTTGCCATCATGATGATTGCAGTCAGGGCTCAACGCACGCCGATTCACACCGGTCAGGAAAGCATGACCGGGCGTTTTGGCACTGCCCGGACCGACCTCGACCCAAAAGGCAGCGTTCAAGTGGGCGGTGAGCTGTGGACTGCTCAGCTGGAGCAAGACGACGCCAGGCTGTATGCCGGGACGCGGGTCGAAGTGGTTAAAGTTGAGGGCTTGCGTTTGATCGTACGAAAAGCCGAATAGCCGAATAACCCCCAGGCAATAAATCTAGCCGACCAACAGTCCGGGTATCTGCATGCTGATTTGATCCCTTACTTGACGAAAGGCTGCCATTTTCTCTGCTTCGCTGCCTGTCACTTTGGCAGGGTCAAAAAATGGGTTGTGCAAATTTTTCCCCTTTCCCAGCCACACCGGACACTCTTCATCATCCTGATCACATAATGTAATCACTACATCGAACGATTGTCCGCGAAACTCATCGATGGATTTTGACCGACCTTGAAGGTTGATACCTATCTCTGCTAAAGCTTCTAAAGCCAGCGGGTGAACATAACCGGCTGGATGGGAACCAGCGCTGTATGCCTCCCATCGATCACCCAGGCGGTCGTTGACGATAGCCTCTGCCATCTGTGAACGGCAGGAGTTACCGGTACACAGGAATAACACACGTGACTTGGTCATTATTTTGTCCTCGAACCCGCTTCAGGTTGTATCCAGCTCTCGCATTTCCCCCGTGGCTACATAGACGATACGCTCACAGATGTTGGTCACCCGGTCTGACATTCGCTCGAGGTTATGCGCCGCCCACATGATATGGTTGGCACGATCGACCGTAGAGATATCTGCAGTCATCTGCTCCATCAGCTTGCGATAGATCTGGTTATATAGCTGGTCAACTTTTGAATCTTCCATCGGGATTTCGCGGGCAACATCAGCATCGCCAATCACAAACGCATCCAGGGCTCGACGCAGCATACTTAATCCCAGGGTGGCCATTTGCTGCAGATCGTCGACCAAAACCGGATCAATCGTTTCTTCACTGATAATCTGGGTGATCTTGCAAATCCCCTTGGCATAGTCACCGATACGTTCCAGCTCGGTAATAATTTCGAGGATGGCAGCTAAAAAACGCACATCGCGCGCCATGGGCTGCTGAGTGGCAATCAGGGTCACACAGCCGCTCTCGATCGCATAGCGTTTTTCGTTGATCTCGTGGTCAGCCTCGGTTATTCGACGCGCGGCATTCAGGTCGCGATGCTTAAGAGCATCCAGTGAATCAAGGACTGCCTGCTCCACCATGCTCCCAAGGATGAGCACCTGATCCACCATCATTTGCAATTGCCGTTCGAATGTCTCACGCGCCATAGTATTCTCCGCCGCTTAGCCAAATCGACCTGTGACGTAATCTTCGGTCTGCTTGTTCTTCGGGTTGGTGAAAATTTGGGAGGTCGGCCCATATTCCACCAAAATGCCGGTGCGAGTCTCGGGACTATCGATCATCATGAAAGCGGTAAGGTCAGAAACGCGGGCAGCCTGCTGCATATTATGCGTGACAATTATAATCGTATATGCCTCTTTGAGTGTTTGCATCAGCTCTTCGATTTTTAAGGTAGCCACCGGGTCGAGAGCTGAGGCAGGCTCATCCATCAGCACTACTTCCGGTTCGACGGCTAAGGCGCGGGCGATGCATAGTCGCTGTTGCTGTCCACCTGAGAGTGCCATGGCGGATTGATGCAGTTTATCCTTGACCTCATCCCATAAGGCAGCCCGCTTTAGAGCATTGTAGACCATCTCATCCAGCCCCAAACGGCGGCTGATCCCGTACAAGCGCGGCCCATAAGCAACATTATCATAAATACTCTTTGGGAAAGGATTGGGGCGCTGGAAAACCATGCCAACCCTGCGGCGTATATCCACAACATCCGCACCTGTACCCACAATATCTTCCCCATTCAGGTAGATTTGACCTTCTGTCCGAACATTAGGTACCAGGTCGTTCATGCGGTTGATGGATCGTAACAGGGTGGATTTACCACAGCCTGATGGTCCGATGATGGCAGTGATCCGGTTGGAGGGTATCTGCAAGCTGATATTCCCCAGGGCTTTGAACTTGCCATAATAAAAGGAGTAATCCCGGAATTCGATCTTGTTATCTCCAACGAGCGGAGGCTCTTCAGCTTTCTGAGAGATGGCGATCGGAATGGATAGAGGTACTCTTATTTTTTCGTCTGTCATAGAAGTTTCCAAATCAGTTAACATAGGATCATTTACCTTGCATACGATTTGCCCGGACCTGCATCCAAACACGGGTGACAATATTCAAAGAGAGAACAAGGATCATCAGAACCAGGGCAGCTGCCCAGGCCTGGTTGATACGCTCAGGGTAGGGTTGCTGGGCATATTTCCACAACGTCAATGGAAGTGAGTCTACCGGCTGGGTGATGATACTGCCCAGGATGGCAAAGACACCCTGGTGGTTGGCGATGCCTGCCCGGATGATCCTACCCACATCATAGTTATCATTGCCCAGGGCAGTGAAAAGCAATGGAGCAGTTTCACCCGATGCACGGGCGATTCCCAGCAGGATACCCGTGATGATCCCCTGGCTGGCAGCCGGCAGTGATACCTTGATCGCTGTTTTCCATTCTGGCGAGCCCAGCGCAAGGGATCCCTCACGAAGTGAGTGCGGCACCAGCTTGATCATCTCCTCTGTGGTGCGAATAATGGTGGGCAGCATGATGATGGCCAGGGAAACACTACCCGCCAGAGCTGAATAATGACCTTGGGCCTTAACGATCAGAGCGTAGCAAAACAGGCCGATGATGATGGAAGGCACTCCAGATAATACGTCGGTTCCAAATCGGACAACAACACCTAGCGGGGTATTGGGATTATAGGAGACATAATAGGCCGCTAATATACCCGGTATTACCGCAATCAGGGATGCCAGGATCGTTAGAATGATTGTGCCTTCAATGGCGTTCAACACACCACCACCAGTTACACCAAGCGGGCGCGGTAAATGAATGAAGAAATAAAGGTTTAGATACTGCAGTCCTTTAATCACAACATAGATGATGATCCAGAAAAGAACAGCCAATGCTGCTAATGTACACAAGGCGGTGATCACCAACATGAGTGTATTGGTGAATTTCCGCTTCCGGTAACCTGTACGAGATTGAATCAACTGCCTGGTGGAAGCACCAAGCCAGACATTTGTATCTGAGCTCATGCACGTGCTCCTTGAACATTACCCCGACCAACCCGCCACACCAGCAAACGTGCCAGAATATTGAGCAGCAAGGTCAGGAAAAATAATATCAAACCAACTTCGATTAGAGCTTGAGTGTGCAACGGTGAGACGGCTTCAGCAAACTCATTGGCAATGATGCTAGACATGGTATAGCCAGGTTTCAGCAATGATAACGATCCACCAATGCTATTGCCAACCACCATGGTCACAGCCATGGTTTCACCCAAGGCACGCCCAAGACCCAGGATAACAGCACCAAGGATACCTGACAGTCCATACGGGATCAGCACCTTCCAAATCGTCTCCCAGCGGGTGGAACCCAAGGCCAGCGAGGCTTCACGTTGGCTGACGGGGATGGCCAGGAAAACATCGCGCGTGATGGCAGCAATTGTGGGAGTAATCATTATAGTTAAGATAAATGAGGCTGCAAGTAAACTTGCACCACTTGCAGGTATAGGTCCCTTGAATAATACATTCAGAACCGGTAGCTTGCCTAAGGTTGCCCCCAGGAGTCTCCCAACTGGATCAACCACTTTTGGTAAAAAAACAAAGATGCCCCACAAACCGTAGATAACAGACGGAATAGCAGCTAAAAGCTCAAACATGCCACCCAAGGGAAGACGAAGCCAGTTCGGACATAATTCAGCTAAAAATATGGCTACACCCAGACTGATGGGCACAGCAAGAACCAGAGATAACAGCGAGGTGATTATTGTGCCGTAAATGAAAGGCCAGGCTTGGAATTCACCACTCACCGGATTCCAGGATGCATCAGTTGTGGGTATAAGGAAGTTTAGCCCAGAAACTGCCCGTGATCCGGCTGAATCTTTCCAAAGTAAATAGCCTATCGCCAGCACCAGCAGGATGACCAGTACAGCCATGGATATAGTCAATATATTCCAGGGGCGGTCTCCGTAATGAAGAAACAAGCGCAGCTGGCTAACCCATCGGGGAGGAGGACGGTGATTGGAAAGAGAGTGGGATTCTTTGATCATTAAATTACCTTATTAGTAATCCTTGCTTCAAGAAGTTGCGCAGCCTTAATGACTGCGCAACATTCTACAGGAGGAGAAGGATTTGATAGAAGATTACGGGGATACTGGAACTCCATTACAAGTGACTTCACCTAATTTTGCCATCACCTGAGTACGAACGGCATCGGGCAGTACCGAGTACCCAAGGTCACCGGCGCGTGTGGCTGCGCCTGCATCGGTAAGCGCCCACTTGAAGAACTCCAGAAACTTTTGTGCTTTGAGGCAATCAGTCATGCTGGTAGTATGCAGAATCATATAGGTGTATCCAGAAATTGGCCAGCTATTGGTGCCAGGAGCATCTACGATGATATTGGTCAGCTCAGGAGTAAAGTTATTGGCAAAGTCATTCATGGCAGATGCCAAAGTATCCGCATTTGCTGTAACCTTAGTACCAGCTTTATTGACCATATTAGTGAATGGTATCTTGTTCGCAATGGCGAAAGACAGCTCGACATAACCGATCGAGTTGGGGGTATTTTGCACAGCAGCCGCCACTCCCTGGTTGCCTTTACCTCCGATGCCATTACCAGCCTTATCCACTGGCCATTCGACCGATGTCCCGGCACCCACATTTGTTTTCCAGTCTGCGCTGAACGCGGCCAGGGCATTGGTGAATATTTCAGTAGTACCTGAGCCATCCGAGCGATGGACTGCGGTAATCGCTTTATCCGGCAGCGCTATACCTTGGTTGAGCGCAACGATGGCTGGGTCATTCCATTTGGTGATGGTGGCATTGAATATCCCGACCAAGGTATCACGATCCAAAGTAAGGGCCTGAGTAACACCCTCTACGTTGTAGATTGGAACGACAGCTCCGGCGACTGTGGGATACATCTGAAGGTCTTTACCGGCGGTATATTCTTCAGGTTTGAGCACCGAATCTGATCCGGCAAAGTCAACGGTATTATCGATAATTGCCTTCTTACCACCACCCGAGCCGATGGGTTGATAGTTCAAAGTGACAGATGGGTCAACGTACTGGTATGCGTAGATCCATTCAGTGTACACGGGGAAAGGGAAAGTAGCTCCGGCGCCGTTGATCTGTACGGAACCGGCTGGAAGAGGGGTTGATGCTGGTGGTTGGGTAGGTCCAGGCGTGGCAGTAATTATGATGGTTTGTGGCGTACCGGCGACGACGCGAGTCACTTCAACAGTGGCCGGGGCTTGAGTTCCCGCAGCGGGTTCAGTTGTGGCCGCGGCACAGGCACTCAGCACCAAAGACAGGATTGTAACAAGAACAAAAATCAGTGAAATTTTTCTAGGCATTTCTTATTCTCCAAGAATAATCAGATTATTTAGCGTTGTAATCATACCCTGGGGTGTTTAACGTTCAACCAAAGTTTGGTTAAGTATTGGTAATTGATTTGTAATCGAATTGTTAACGCTAAGCTGCCACTTTCCAATCCCCTGGATGGCATGATAAGCAGTAAGGTCAAGGTGCAACGGAGTAATCGAGACGTATCCTTCAGTTAGTGCACCGATATCTGTGCCCTCCTCAGCTATGCCAGAAGGAGTCTCACCACCAATCCAGTAATACGGGCGTCCACGTGGGTCCATTCTCCGGTCGAGTCGATCCCGGTACACCCGCAAACCCAAGCGTGTGGTTTGAAACCCCTTGATCTGGTCCTCAGGCAGCAAGGGAACATTGACATTAAACAGGGTTCCCTCTGGAAGAGAATGTTCCATAGTGGAAATCACAATTTCTTGTGCGACATGTGCCGTGGGTTGGTAATCAGATACAACCAGCCCATTCTCAACTGAACCAAGGGAAAAGGCGATACCTGGAACTCCCCAGATTATCGCTTCCATGGCGGCAGTCACGGTGCCTGAGTAGGTCACATCATGCCCAAGATTGGGCATGGGGTTGATGCCTGATACCACCAGGTCAAATTTTTCGTCGAAGAATCCCAGCAACGCCAGGGCAACGCAGTCAGAAGGGGCACCATCACTGGCCCAGGCGGGATATCCATCGTCAAGCTTCACCTCCTTCACCCGCAGTGGACGATCCAGTGTTTTAACATGCCCGCTACCAGACCAATTTCGATCAGGGGCCAGGATTTTAATATCTCCAACAGCTCGCATTGCCTGAGCTAAAGCTAGCAAGCCAGGAGCGGTCACTCCATCATCGTTGGTAACGAGAATGTTCATTTACCCAACCTCATCTGTAGATATAGAATTCGGTAGGCAACTACATCGATTGCCAACAAGGCAAGGATATAGATTGATAACAGTATTGTGATTAGTATGTTAGTTTCCATATTTATAGAATATCACCCCATCATTTTCAATTATTTATTATTTTGTAAAGGTATTGCTATCGGATTGTTACCGTTTGTTAACAAAAAATCACCCGTACATTTAATTGTACGGGTGATTTAGTGAGAATTGAACCTAATCTAGTGGGATGGTGAAATAGAAAGTGCTGCCCTTACCCACATCGCTCTCCGCCCAAATCCTGCCACCATGGGCTTCAACCAGGTGGCGCGCGATTGCCAGCCCAAGACCAGTGCCAATGGTGGCGCGCGAACGGTCAACTTTATAAAACCGTTCGAAGATACGAGGCAGGTCTTCCGCGGCGATCCCAATGCCGGTATCTCCAACTGCGAACTGGATCACTTGATCCTGCTTAACACAACGTACACTCACCTGTCCACCCTGTGGGGTAAATTTGATCGCATTGTGGAGCAGGTTCACCATCACCTGCTGAACGCGGGTTGAATCGGCAAGCACAAGCGGTAGTTCGTCGGGACATTCGATGGATAGTGTCAGACCGGCACGTTCTGCCTGCAAGCGCAGCCGGTCGACCGCTGGGTTGACGATATCGAGCGGATCAGTGGGTTTTATATTAAGCGGTACCCGGCCAGATTCGATCCTTGACAGCTCCAAAAGCTCATTGACCATCAAGCTGAGTGAATCCACTTCGGTTTCCATCTGCTCCAAGAAGCGGTGTGCCGCGGGTGGGTCTTCCAACGCACCAGCCTGAAGGGTCTCGGTGAGCGCCTTCAGTGCTGCCAGGGGTGTACGCAGCTCATGCGAGACATTACTGATAAAATCACGCCGCATGGCTTCAGTCTGGCGCTGATGAGTCAGGTCTTGGAACAGCAGCAAAGTGCTGCCCGAGATGGCCGGGCTGAGAGAGGTAGCAATCCCTTCCAAGGATAATTTGTGACCGACCTCAAAATCAACCTGTTGGGCTTGTCCAGTCGCCCGGCAACGTTCCCACATTTCGGATGGTTGGTGATGCCGCACCACTTCTATCAATGGTTTACCGATGGGCGCGGGCTGGGTAACGGAAAACATTTTTATTGCCGCAGGGTTGACCAGCTGAATTCTGCCCTGGTCATCCACGATCAAAACGCCATCGGTCATTTTTTTCAAGACGGCGTCCAGGGTGGCGCGTTCAGTTTCAAGGTCGTTGATCTGACCATTTAGCCGGGCAGACATGAGAGTGAAGACCTGTGCAAGCTGGCTGATCTCATCCTGGCTGGAAGGGATAGGTTGGACTGCCGGTTCGCTTGAAGCCAGCCTCCAGGCAGATTGGGTTAGTTCACGCACCGGGCGGGTGATGCGCCCGGCAATGATCACCGCCAGGAGCACTGCGAGTGTAGTCGCCAGGAGTGTGACGGCGACCAACACGCGCTGCAGCCTGGCGACGTTGGTGGATACTTGCTCCAGGGGGATTGCCACCCGGACCAAAGCCAGAGGTTTATCATTCTCGTCGACCGTGACGGCTGTGTACAGCATGTCCAACCCGAGCGTTTGGCTGTAACGTATGCTGCTGCCTTCACCCGTGGCGAGAGCCTGGATGACTTCCGGTCGATCGCTGTGATTGGTCATCGTCGCCCGGTCCTGCTCCGATTCGCCCAACACCGTGCCATCAGAGGCGATGATCGTCACCCGCGCATTTAAGATCTCATCCCAATGTTTGGCTTGTGGGTCAAGGTTTGGGGACGCACCAGCCAATTCCAGGTCTGGCGTAATCACATCGCCAATCATGCGTGCTTCAGAAGCAAGTTTGGATTTAAGGTCGCTCACATATGTCTGGCGCATAAAATTGGAGAGATAGGCACCCAATGCCAGCATGGTGATCAGGATCAGCAAGACATAAGGCAGGGCAATTCGCCAGCGAATAGAGTGAAACATGCTTGATTATCCTTCGAAGCGGTACCCGGATCCACGCACGGTGACCAGCCTGGTCGGGTGGGATGGGTCTGGTTCAATTTTCTCACGCAGCCAATGGACATGCACGTCCACTGTTCGTGTGCCACCGCCGAAATCCCACCCCCACACACGCTCGAGCAGGAAAGCACGTGAAAGCGCCTGCCGGTGGTGTTGAGCCACGAACAACAGCAAGTCATATTCCTTCGGTTTCATGGCAATGGCAGTCCCATCCAGCAACACTTCCCGGCGGCTGAGGTCAAGGGTCAGGTTGCCGAAGGTAAGCGCATCCGTCGAGGCGGTGTCTTGCTCAGAATCAACTTCCTGGCGGATAAGGCGTTCACGCCGCAGGTGAGCTTTGACGCGCGCCATCAGCTCGCGCATACTGAACGGCTTGGTGATGTAATCGTCCGCTCCGATTTCCAACCCAATCACCCGGTCAATTTCGTCATCCCGCGCAGTCAGGATCAGGATGGGGATATTCATTTCCTGGCGCAGGATACGGCAGACCTCGAAGCCATCCATCCCCGGCAGCATTAGGTCGAGTAACACCAGGTCGGGGGGATTTTTACGGGCTGTCTCTAAGGCAACCAGACCATCACCCACTGCCTGAACGTTGTAATCCTGGCGAGACAGGTTATACACCAGGGTCTCACGCAGGGCGGTATCATCTTCAACCACTAGAATATCAGGCATATGCTTCAACCTCCAAAAGCCTGTTCAAAGAAATTCGCCAACCGCCTGATACAGCAACTCCTGGTTGGCTGGTTTTATAATTCCGTGTCCCTCGTCCTCGAACACCAACACCTCGTAAGGTATCTGGTGCGCATCTAATCGCTGGCGAACCTGGCGCACATTTTCAGGGCTTACGTTCGGGTCCAGTGCCCCCTGGACGATGAGCAGCTTGCCGCGTATATCCTGCACGTAGTTGATCGGCGAGCGCTCGTAGTACCGTTCAGGTGCCTGGTCAGGTCTCCCGCCCATCATCTCTTCGTCATATGGGCGTAGATCAGGGCGGGTGGTATTGTAATCCACCACCATGTCAGTCATGCCGCAGATGGGCACAGCAGCGGTGATGGTTTCCGGTGGGTAATGGGTGATCAGGAACCAGGCGCTGTACCCGCCATAGGATGTGCCGGTTACGCCCACTTTTCCAGGCTGTGCCAATCCTGCCTGCATCAGCGCCTCACTGCCGCTGGCGATATCCGCCTGCTCACGCCCGCCCCAGCCATCCTCCTTGATGGCATTGCGAACCTTGAGCCCAAACCCGGTGCTGCCACGATAATTTACATCCAACACTGTAAAACCACGACGAACATAGTATTGGATCTGGGGATTGAGACGGTTTTCGGTGTGCGAGGTGGGACCACCATGGATATAGATGATGGCGCGTTTTAAGTTGGGGGATGCCCGGTAGAGCCATCCCTGCACTTCCATCCCATCGACCGATTTCCAGCGGAAATCCTCAGCCGGATTTAGCTCTTGGGGGGATATACCGGTGTGATCCCATACCCTGGTCAATGAAACCAATTCTGCCGGAGACTGTGCGTTGAGCGGCAAACGCACCAGGTCTGGAGTTGAGGTGGCTGAATAATATAAGGCGATCCAGGTGCCATCCACCGCCTGACCGACCGGCAGCAGGTTGCCGGGTAGGCGTGGGAAAGGGGTCTCCTGACCGGTGGTGATATCCAGGCAGGTGGTCAGGTGGTTCGCATCCCGCATCTCATCGACCACCACGAGCCCATCATGCGTCACCCATTGGCTCTCAATGACCCGCTGGGGATCATCGATGAGCCAGCGCAGGTTGTGAGTGGGCCAGTGATACACTCCCAACCTGAAATGGTCCATATTTCCATCACCGGTCGATTCGCTCAGGAAGACGATATGCTCACCATCCGGGTGCCAATCGGCAAACACCTTCACCTGGTCACCAAAGTTCAGGATTTCCTCATCCCGGGTGCCATCGATATCCACCAGCCAATATTGCCTGCCACCAGGATGGATATCGCGTCGTGGGTAGATCAGGTGCGTACCAGGCTTATTCAGCTCTGGGACGGTCCAGTTCGCCGCCGCTGGTTTGGCGATCGCCAGCCTGTCCCCCGAGACCAGGTCATGCCGGTAAATCCAGGTCGGCTCGATCACCTTGCCAGCTGCGAAGTCATAATTCGCCCCGTAGAACAGGTACCTGCCATTGGGGTGGAGCATGCCGCCACGGATGAAGTACAGCGGGCGCTCGTCGGTAAGCGGCTGCATCGCTAAAGGATGGCGAATATCCACCCGGTATAGACGAGCGAATTCATCCCCATCATGGTCTTCCGAGACGATCACGGCAGTCGAATCGGGCATCCAGCTCACCAGCTCGGTTGCTTCAGGAGTGTGGGTCAACGCGATTGGGGCTTGTGAGCCATCTGATGGCACCAGAAAAATATCAAAATTCTCATGCCTGCGGTACCAGCTAAATGCCACCCAACATTTATCAGGGGACAGCCTGGCATCAGTAACGTTGGGCAGGGTCATCAGCTGGTGCAGATATGCGTCGATGGTCATAAACTCAAGCTCCAGAATAATCTAATAATTCACACTAAACGTATTTTGCTTTGGGGGAGAGGGTTCGGTTTCTGGCCGCGCACATAAATATAGAAAATCGTCTTCCCCAACCTGTATAATAAATCATCCAGTAGATAGGCATAGCCTTGCTCATGGGCGGAGGACATATCCATCTCCCGTCGGGATTCCCAAACCGATCGAAGGGTGGATGTCAGGTCAATCAGCTCGATATTGACCAGCCCGGCCTCGCTCATCCAGTGCCGGAAGTCATTCTGGGTGGCGTCGCACAGGTAATCCAGCCCGATCAAGGATAGCTCCTGGCGTACCTCCGCAGGCAGAGGTCGGGTGGTGATCACATCGGTGAGGACCAACTTTCCACCCGGTACAAGCACGCGTGCCATCTCTGATTGACTGATCTCAGTCGGCGAGGAGGTGGGGTAAACGATGAATTCGCTCACCACGGCATCAAAGCTAGAATCGATCATGGGGAGCTGATCCTTTTCGGCGGGTAGAAACTCCACCATATTTTCCAGCCCAATCTCGTGTGCAGCCCGGCGCGAAATTTCAAGTGCCTCCTGGTCCAATTCCATGCCCGTGACTTTGCCCGATTCCATCATCTCAGCCAGCCGAAACGCCACTTCTCCAGCTGCGCTGCACAGCACAAGGATTTGTTTGCCATCCACAGGCACCAGGTCCGAAGATAACTGTTCCAGGATGGGTGATAAACGGTCAATCTCGCTGCGAGTCCATTTCATATCAATCTCCACCAACAGTACGAACCGTGATACCCATGCGCTGCATATCCAGCATAAAGCGGTTGGGCTCAACAATATTCGCCTGCAGCCACAGTCCAGGTTTGGTGACCGACCCATCCAGGTATTGCAGCATGCATGCTGCCACCGGGATGGCGGTAAACAGGTACCCATCGGTGTGAGAGATAGTAATTCGCACCGTCTTGGGCAGGTTGTTTTTCTGTCCGGTTGCCTCCACCTGGAGCAAAGTGCCATAGGGAGGCCTGGAAAACTTCTTTAAACCCCAATGCATCCACCTGCCCATGGGTCGTTTAGCCGCATGAGGTGAAAGTTTCATGGCAACCATGCTCAGGGGCATGATCAACCAATCCACAAACCAGTTAAAGCTGCCCACATAAAACCCAGTATCGCTTAATGTTGGGAAGATGACCGGAAGTGAGCGCATCTCCTCCAACAACATGGGAGCACAGTACTGCCTACCAAATTCTGCCCCAAAATCCATGCGGATGAAATCCGATGTGCTGTATAGGCTGGCTTTCTTCCACTTGCCTGCCTTATAAATCGACATGTCGAAGTCATTTATCAGCTCCACCATTTCGTCCACGGTGGAATCACCAACTTCAAGGCGCATCCAATCTTCCTTGATCACACTGCCCACCCTGGCAGTTTCCAGCCGGTCAAAGAATTGAGCGGCATAGCGCACCAGAAAAGCTGGCAGCCCGGGGTGGAAGCCGCCATCGGTGATAAAACAGCACCCAGCCTGCTTGATCACTGACTCAATTGACTTGAGAAGTAAGATTTTCTTCGATGAGTATTGAATATCCAGGTAACCAATCCTGGTTTCCAGGGCAGCCTGAGCGATTTGACGGGTAAATTGGGTGGTGGAGGAAGCCGCAATGACGAAATCGACCCCAGCAAAAGCGTTCCGCATGCCCGGCAGATCAGATGCATCCACACAGGCACCACGCACCCGGCTCCCCTCAAATGTGCGGTTTAGTTCATCTGCATACTGCATGGCTTTATCAAGGTTCCGCCCTGCCAGCACCAGCTGAGCGTTTGATTCCTGCAGCAGAAGCCGGGCCAGAGGTCTGCCGGTACTGCCGTATCCTCCCAGGATTAAAATGGTTTTCTGTTCCACGCCATCTGTCATTGGTAAATAACCTTCGATACTCCTGCTAGTAAAAATAGGGGATTAAACGCCATGATCGCGTGCAATATGCTTCCCAATCGCCACCAAACTCCTGGTGCAACACTGCCTCTTCATCCCGGAGGCGGAATAGGAGGACCGCCAGGAAGACCACGCTGGCGGCCAACCCAATCCACGAGCGGAAGACGCAAGATATCCCTACCGATAAGGCGATAACCCCCATATAGCGGGGATGACGTATATAACGGTAAATGCTGCTGGTGATCAACCGATGACCGGATTGGATAGTGACATCGGCGCTGTACTGCCTCCCCAACGCCAACCCTGACCAAAAAATCAGGGCGTAACCCAGCGCGGAGAGCCCAACCCCCAACCAGCGTGCCAGGCTGCCATCATCGAACACCGCGATCCCTCGACGGTCAAAGAAGGGGATGAAAAAGAGGGCGATATACAGGGAGAACACCAATCCAACACGGACCACCCGCTGGCGAAAAACAAACTTGCTTTCCTCGCCCCTGCTGCCGCGGATCCCTTCAGTGGAGCCATAAGCCTGGATGCCTACAGCCAGGCTGAACAAAAACACAACCCCAGCATACCACAGGCGAGGTGGCAGCGAGAAGTATCCCGCCAGGTCATCCAACCCCCAACCGAGAAGGGAGATACCCATGTAGATCAGCGATGTGGCGAGGCAGAACAGGACAGACCTTAGGAATTTCACTTAGCCCTCCTGCCAAATGTATCAACCCATTCATCCCGGTGAGGACGATGAGATGGTGGCGTGTTTATTTTACACCCTCTGGTCAGGCAGTACTGCTTCCAACTTGTCTGTCTATTTAAACTCATTTCTACGATTAATACACTTTAAGCTGCAATGACAAATATTGAAGTAAAATTCATTCCTGCAGATTATGGCATACATTCCCACGCGTGACCGGGTTGACCCCGATAAAAATATCACCACCCCCCTCCGGCGCCCGGATTGGATCAGGGTGCGCGCCCCCTCCGGAGAAACTTACCAACAGCTGCAAACGCTGATGCGAAGCAAAGAACTTCACACCGTTTGTGAAGAAGCCATGTGCCCCAATATGGGCGAATGCTGGGGCACTGGAACCGCTACATTCCTGATGCTTGGGGATGTGTGCACCCGCACCTGCGGATTCTGTGATATCAAACACGGACAACCCACCCCGTTGGATTGGTTGGAGCCGGAGCGCGTGGCTCAGGCGGTAAAATCGATGCAGCTGAAACATGCGGTCATCACCAGTGTCAACCGCGATGACCGTAGGGATGGTGGTGCTCCCATATTCGCCATGGTAATCCGGCGCATTCGCCAGCTGCACTCCGGCTGTTCGATCGAAGTGCTGATCCCTGACTTCAAGGGTTCACTGGAAGCGCTGCAGATTGTGATGTCTGCCCGGCCGGAGATCCTCAACCACAACGTGGAGACGGTGCCTCGCCTGTTTAAAGCCGTCCAGCCGCAGGACCACTTCGAGTGGGCGGCTGCCACTCTTAGCAATGCCAAAAAGCTCGACCCCGAGGTGCTGACCAAGTCGGGCATTATGGTCGGTCTTGGTGAGACCATGGATGAGATAAAAGAGGTCATGCGCTGCCAACGCAGCTGGGGAGTGGATATCCTGACCGTTGGGCAATACCTGCAGCCCAGTAAAAAACACCTGCCGATCGAGCGCTATTACACGTTGGAAGAGTTCGCAGAGATCAAGGAGTATGGTTTGGGCATCGGTTTCCAATGGGTTGAAAGCGGACCATTGGTGAGGTCATCCTACCATGCTGCCGAGCAGGTCCGTGAGCTGAGCATCGTCCACCGAAAATTATACGGGTGAGATGCCTTATTAGGCGATCAGCAAAACCACACCCCCGACCATCAAACCCAATACCATCCCTGCCAAAACGTCGGACAGATAGTGCACCCCCATGGCGACGCGCGCCAATCCTACCAGTGGAGCCCAAATTAACAGCAGCACCCCAAGCCACAACGGTCCGAGCCCGAGGCTGACCACCGCCAGCATGACCGCCCTGACGGCATGCCCGGACGGAAACGAATGGGGGTCTGTGCTGCGATAAAATTTACCCCATTCCCCTTCCGGTCTTCTTCGGCGTACGGTGAACTTTACCAGAAAGACCACCCCCGCAGTAAGCAGGATGGCGATGATCAAGGTGAGGGCTAATTGTTTCCAATAATCTGACCCGAACCACCATACCAGGCCCAACCCTGCCAACCAGTACCATGAATCACCTGAATGTGCCAAAATAACTGCCGCAGTGCGCAACACTCCAGGCTGCCCGGCAATCCGCATCCGTTCAGATAAGCGAGCGTCTAACTCAATCAACTCGTTGTCCGACCAATCAGCCGACTCTTCAAGTCTGCCCGCATCATCTCGAGCTGGTTCGGTTTATCCACATCCATGGCGATCTCAGCATATGGGCAGATGACTGCTTGTCCAGTCATATTCAGGTGACCAGTCACCTTTTTTACAGCCGCGTCCAGCGTCAGCGTGCGGAACATCATCAGAAAGAGCGTATCAAAACCAATAATTGCGGCTTGTTTGACTGGATTTTTACGGGTTGCGACCAATCTCTCCCAAATTTCCGGGTTCAGCGAGACAACCGAGGTATGTAAGACGTTCAAATCTCCCCCACATACTTCCACGTCCTTGAGTTTCACAAACGTCCGCCTGGAGCCTGGGTAACGGGCTTCAACCACTTCGCGTTTCACCACGGTATAGCACAGGTCGACGTCCGTGGGAAGGGTCGTCTCAACCTCCCAATCCAGCATTGCGGAGGTGATGGCGGGAATATCGGAGGAAACCATCATTACGCGCACTGCAGATGGATTGATCTCCAGCACTTTATTGATCCCCCCCAGGATATTCTCGATCATCGAGAGTTCTATTCGGTATAAAGGTGAGTGGTTTTGAGCATGTAACGCCGCTATCCTCGGTCAGCCCGATCAACACCACATTGTCAACTTTCGCAGCCCCGCTCAGCGCATCCAAGACCCACTGCACCATCGGTTTACCTTCAATCTCTAATAATGCTTTTGGTCTCCCCAGGGTGTATGGATACAACAGCTCATCTGGCTGCGGGATACCGCCAGCGGTAACAACTACATCCATCACTCACCTCCTGATATATCAGCTATGCTGCCAATGGGATTAATTCAGCTGTTGCAGCGTTGGTTGATATCCTATCTGGTCCAACATTTCGCTCAGCTCAACGTGAGTCAGCTTGCGGTTTTTCCCGGCAGCAGCGATCAAGGCGGCCTCCATCATATTCGTGCCAAAAGAACGGCCATCCAATACGGGTGTGGAAGTCACCAGGTACTTGATTCCCACCTGCCGGAAGAGCTCTACATCCTCCGCTGTGGTGGTATTGGTGGCAACCACCTTTCCTTCCAACCGGTATGGCATATGGCTCTTAACATAATGGCAATCACCAGCGATAACATTTGCCCATTGGTAATACTTTTCATATTTTGGAGTGCATATTTCCTGCTTATCTCCAACTGGGTAAATCCACTCAAATGGAAGCCTGCCGACCACGGGCATCATGATGGCTGCCAGGCGTTTCACCGAGGAGACGCTGTGTAAGGCAATGGGTATCCCCAGGCCGAACATCAGGTCACCAAAAACGCATTCATACCCGGCATTGGTAAAAGACATGGACATATCCCAACGGTCAACTCCAGCAGTGATCAGTACCTTCTTATCTTTGATATAACCACCGATTTTTTCATCTAGAAATGGGGCGATGCGGGTTTCAATGGTATTTCGCAAGCCTGCACCGTCTACAAACGGTGTCTGCTTTATATAGCGGATCATCGGACGCATGGAATACAGTGGGTAATACTTCGTGCCTACCGTCAGACCGATATCGGTACCTCCCACACCAAACGCATCCACCTTTCCATCCAGCTCACGGTACAGCTGGGCTGCTTTTTCCATTGAGCCATCGGTGCCGATACGTTCGATGCGCACCATTTCACCCAACAGCTCCACTTCCACCACCTTGTTGCGCTTGGAAGAACCAATGCTGATACTTACTGCATGCTTCATGTTGACCGTCTCCGGGAGATTTTCAAGCTATTCACAACAGCCGGAAGTATACTCCCCTCCGGCATATTAGTAGAACCCCAAGTATCTTGATAAGATACCCCAACTTGACACATCTGCTAATCATGGCCGCTTTATTTATCGATAAAGATATGAATTTGATTAATCCTTTGGCAATCGCCTTGAAAAGGATATAATTCCTGTAACTGCCAGGTGGTTCTGACGGCGGCAGCGCCAAAACATACTTTGATGGAGGTAAAATCAGTGGTACTTCCCAAGCATGCATATTTCCAAGGCAAAATCGTCCCTTATTCTGAAGCTAAAGTTGGAGTGCTTACCCATGCACTAAATTATGGAACAGCCGCTTTTGGTGGTGTGCGCGCCTATTGGAACGAGGATGAAAAACAACTATATATCTTTCGAGCACCTGACCACTACAGGCAATTCCTCAACTCTGCCAAGCTGCTTTGTATGGACCTTGATCACACTCCGGAGAGCCTGACCCAATTAACAGTCGATTTATTACGAGTCGATGGTTACCAGCAGGATATTTATATCCGACCCCTGGCATACAAATGTGATGAGGTCATCGGAGTGAAGCTGCACGGGTTGAACCACGAATTATCCATCTGCGCGCTCCCATTTGATAAGTATCTCGCGGATGACACCAATGCCCACGTTACCATTTCTTCCTGGCGACGTGTGGATGATAATATCATCCCCGCCCGTGGGAAAATTTCGGGCGCATATGCCAATTCGGCCTTCATTAAAACCGATGCCGTCAGGGCGGGTTTCGATGAAGCCCTGGTGCTCACCCAGGAGGGGCACATCTCGGAAGGCAGCGCGATGAACTTCTTCATGCTGCGCGATGGGCAGCTGATTACACCCCCCGTGACTGAAAATATCCTGGAAGGTATCAGCCGGCGCAGCGTCATCGAGCTGGCACGTGAGGAATTGAAGCTGACCGTTGTTGAACGTCCCGTCGACCGTACCGAGGTCTACTTATGCGAAGAGCTTTTCCTGACCGGCACGGCAGCCCAGATCACAGCGGTGACTCGGGTGGACTTCCGACCAGTGGGCAGTGGGAAAATGGGCCTGGTCACGGCTCGCTTATACCAGATGTATCAAGACATTCTGCGCGGCCGGTTGGCCAAATACAAGCATTGGCTTACACCCGTTTACGACAGGTAAATCACACCACCCTCTAAACCGGCAGGCTATTTTTAACACCTGCCGGTTTTTTTATTGATCAGCCTATCTCGATGATTTCTCCCATGGGTTGCTTACCTGGCTCGAGATACAGCAAACCAAAGCTGGGCGGGAAGCTCCTGGGCCATGGATAGCAAGTTGAGCCGGGGTTAAACAGCAGTTTCCCATCGAGGTGAAAATTGCATGGCACATGCAGATGACCAAATACAATCACCTCCACATCTGGAAAGGTTGCCAGCATGCGCCGGATGTACTTTGCTGCATACCTGCCGGAAACTACCCGTTGCATCTTGTCAATCAAATACCGGCTGAACGTCCCATGACCATGCGACATACCAATCGATACCCCATCGATATTTAAGTGGACCCGCATAGGAAGGTGTCTGAGATAAAGAATATCCCGGTTCCCGCGGACTGTATAGACCGGTGCGATCTGCTCCAGCTCGGTGAGCACCCGTGGAACGGATACATCTCCCGCGTGCAGGATGGCAGCTACTCCTTTATCCCTAAAGGTCTGGAGCATTTTCGGGTCCAGGTTCGGCACCCGGTCAGGGATATGGGTATCGGCAAGAACACCCACGATGGTCATGATATCGGCCACACGTCTGAGGGCAGCCTGGGGAACAAGGCATCCAATAAAACATGGAATTCGTCCCCGTCGGTCCAGCAGTCAACAAAACTGGCTTTCAACATCTCCAGGCTGCGGTATCCAAACAGGAGCTGCAGGAAAGTGTGGGGCGGGAAGCCAGCATTGCCCGCGTGACCAAGTGGGGTGGGGACCCATGTTTCGATCGTAACCAGCCTGCCTTTATCGAATACAATGCGTACGCCTTCCCGGTAGAAGGTGATCTTGACCTCACCGGCATAGCCTGCCATGGGGCTTAGAGCCAGGCGCTGTTCCAATATGGGTGTAATGGTATGGAGAAAACCGGCAATATCAGGCACTCGTAAATACCAGGCATATGGTTTTCGGATGCGCGGCAGCTTGTCGGGTATGACGTGGTACACCGGATGGTCCTCTCCCAGCCAAAAACCAAAGGCACCGAACGGTTTTTTCTCTCCATGTTCCGGCAACAGCTGCTGGTAGGTACTTTCCAGATAGCGTATCACCGACGGTGTTACTTCCAACCAGGATAGTTCCGCAAGGATTTCATAGCGCTGGACCGCCAGCATATCTCCCCATGAAGCTCCAAAGTGGGTGATAAATCCGCATGGTTTTCCATCGGCGGTCTCGATCATCCGCATAACCACCCGGTTCACATTTTTCTCGTTCTTACCAACCAGCTCATAACGCCACAGGGAGTCATCCCATTGGCACGCAACCAGTGACCTTTTACAGCCCAAGGCATATAACCGGGAGATGAGCGGTATGTCTGCTTCATCAGCAGGTCGAAAGCGATAGGGTTCGATCTCCCCCTCCTTCAGTCTGGGAATGTGGGTTGGATAACCTGCCCGTCCACCTTGCAGGTTCATCGCCATCTCATAACCGAATAGACGGTAATAATATGGGATGCCGGTGATTGCCTGCACCAGGTCACCATTTTGTTCGCTCCACTGGTGGACAACCTCAAATTGGCGCCGGACGAGGCCACGGTTACGGAATTCGGGCAAAGTGCCCACCAGCTCTGGCCGGCCTACTTTGAATGGGATGCCGGAAAAACTCCAGGTTTGGGGGATCAGGTTCATCGCTGATACGATCCGCCCGCTGGTCTCATCCTCTACGAGGGTAAAATCACTGGCTTTGAATGTGGGGTGGGGTTTCGCCATCAGGTCATAAGTCCAGGCGCCCAACCTTTCGTCCGGTTTGTCCATTCCCTCATCGGAGTGCACCCTGGCATTGAAATCTGCCAGCGCTTCTGCGTCCTGTGCACACGAGCGCCTCAGCACCAACCCATCCCCCAGTAAGATTGGCAGTTGTTCCGGAATAACCTGTGATGGTATCATGGTGATCTCCTTGTCATTGCCAGCCGGCAAGCCAAGTCTATCACCAACCTTTACCAATTGGCAACCAGGAGATCACGCCTTTAGCTTTTCCAGATATTTATGTCTGAATTTCGATACCTTGGGGGCAATTACCGCCATGCAGTACCCCTGGTAGGGGTTGCGCTTGAAATATTCCTGGTGATAAGCTTCCGCCGGGTAGAAGATATTATATTGGACGAGCTCCGTCACAATCGGTTTCCCCCAAACTTGATCTGCCTCGAGCTCATGGATAACCTGTTCTGCAGTAGCCTTCTGCTCTGGGCTGTGGTAAAAAATCGCCGAGCGGTACTGCGTCCCCACGTCAGCACCCTGCCGGTTCAGGCTGGTTGGGTCGTGGATAGTAAAAAATACTTCCAATAGTTCACGGAATGTGACCACTTGCGGGTCAAAGGTCACCTGAACGGTCTCGGCATGACCAGTTGTACCGGTGCAAACTGCTTCATAGGATGGGTTGGCTTTGAGTCCCCCTGAATAACCGGATACAACATCCACCACCCCTTTGAGCTCATCGTATACGGCTTCGAGACACCAAAAACAACCCCCTGCCAGGGTTGCCACGTCCAAAGATTTATTGTTCCCATTATCCATATCGCACCTCGCCTATAATGAGATAAATTATATCTTATTTCACTATAAATCAGGATGGGAATCTGATGTTTTTTTTACAGTCGGGGTGAATTAATTATCAGCCAACCGGTAAGTTAGATATGTTTTTTTCATTTATTCAGCGTACAGGTGCACTTCAACGGTTGCGTGCACGACACCTGTTTCTTCGGGGATGAGTGCCTTGTAAATGTTGGGCGACTCGGGATATTTCGTCACCACGCCTATCTCTGCTGAATAAATCCCGGGACCGATGGACCAGATATGCAGATCACTAACCTTGGTATCCTTGTGACCTTCCAAAATACTGGTGATCCTTTTCTGCACTTCGAATGGGATCTGGTGGTCAAGCAGGACCTTGATCGTGCCCTGGATCAAGCCTATCGACCAGCGAATTACCAGGATGGCACCGACTACACCCATGATGGGGTCCATCCAATTCAACTTAAAATATTTGGCACCTAATAAGGCGACAATAGCCAGTACTGAGGTCATGGCATCGGTCAATACATGCAGGTAGGCGGCTTTCAAATTGTGGTCAGCTCCTTTGGCATGCGTATGTTCTCCCGGATCATGGACATGATTATGATCGTGATTATGATCAGATTCGTGATCGTGCTCATGCCCATCCTGGTCATGGACGTGATCTCCGCTATCGGTATGAGTTTTTCCCTTTTCTCCCAGGATGACCATACTGATGCCATTCACGAACAATCCGACGACCGCTACCAGGATTGCCTGGTTGTATTCAATCGTCACAGGGTTTATTAGCCTGGATATACTCTCATAGCCCATGTACAAGGCAATGATCACCAGGAAAATTGCGCTCGAATAACCGGCAAGGGCATTCACTTTGCCCGTCCCAAAGCTGAATTGCCGGCTGCGTGCATGCCTGCGGGCGTAGATATAGGCGATGAAGCTGATGCCCAAACCAACCATGTGCGAGCCCATATGGATACCGTCGGCGAACAAAGCCATCGAGCCGAATGCCAACCCGGCGATGATTTCGATCACCATCATCAGCGAGGTAATCATAATGACGATCAAGGTTCGCCGCTCACCCGAACGGATCTGGTCTTGACCGAATATATGGGTATGCTGCCACTGCGAGATGGATTCTGTGTGCATTTCTTTTACCTGTAGTATTTGTTTGAACTGTCGATCAAGAATCGTACTCTTTCCAACAGGGAAGATAAGTGTGCATTGTATCCTTGGAAAAGCATCTTGGGAAGACAAATAGAAAGCAAGTTCCACCAGCTTGGGGGTACCAACCCAACCATTAACCGCATATTCTAAAATAGATATTTGATCGCACAGCTTTGCAGCAAGAGAATATAATAAGATATACCATATAGCTGACCGAAGAATATCGAATATCGGAGGATTTAAATGACTGATCGCAAGAAAGTTACTCTTCCTTATTTATTCAATAAGGTTGCCAACCACGAGCCGATTACCTGGCTGACCTGCTATGATTATCCAACGGCGTTCTTAATGGAACAAGCCAACATGGACATGGTCCTGGTGGGAGACAGCCTGGCAATGACCATGCTGGGTTATGAAACCACGCTTCCTGCCACGATGGAAGACATGATCCGCCATTCAGCTGCAGTCAGACGTGGCGCCCCTAACGTCTTTATCGTTGGTGATATGCCCTATATGAGCTATCAGCCCAGTGTTGAGACTGCGATTCGCAATGCGGGCCGTTTTATGGCCGAGGCTGGCTGCGATTCGATTAAGCTTGAAGGCGGCATAGAGATGACCGATCGCATCCGTGGGATCGTCAACTCAGGCATACCTGCCATGGGTCACCTGGGGCTGACGCCGCAAAGTGCATCTGCCTTGGGTGGTTACCACGTTCAAGGTCGTGCAGCCCGCTCCGCTAAAAAGATCATCGAAGCTGCCAAAGCACTCGAACAAGCCGGAGCCTTTGCCGTCCTGCTCGAGATGGTGCCAGACAGGGTATGCCAGATTATTACCGAGCGGGCGGAGAACTGTATCATCATGAGCCTGGGCTCAGGTCCGAACGCCCACGGGCAGCTGCTCATTTATCACGACATGTTTGGGCTTTATCCGCGCTTCAAGCCGCGCATGGCCAAGGTGTTCGGCAATGCTGGAGAAGTGATCTTGAACGGTCTCAAGCAATACGTCCAGGAAGTGTCCGATAAGACCTTCCCCCAGCCAGAGAATTGGTTCACCATGAAGGACGAAGAATACGATGAGCTGATGGGCATGTTATGAGCTTTACCTCCCGGACGAGCCACCTTAAACCGGAAGGTGCCTACCAGGTGCTGGCGCGTGCCCAAGTGCTGGAGGCCTCCGGGCGGCACATCATTCATCTTGAAATTGGCCAGCCGGATTTTGAGACTTTCGACAACATCCGGCTGGCAGGGATGCGTGCCATCGCAGAAGGGCAGACGCGCTACACCCCTCCCATCGGCATGCAATCCCTGCGCGAGGTGATCGCAGCGGATGCCGGCAGGCGGCACGGCTTGCAGATCCATCCCAACCAGGTGGTGGTGAGCCCGGGTGCCAAGCCTAACCTGTTCTTCCCGGTACTAGCGCTGGTCGAGCCGGGTGATGAAGTGATCTACCCCAATCCAGGCTTCCCAACTTATGAAGCCATCATCCGCGTGGCAGGTGGGCAGCCTGTTCCCGTACCACTGAAGGAGGAGAATAATTTCTCCTTCGACCTGGTGGCGTTTAAGCGCCTGGTCAGCAAGCGTACCAGGTTGGTGATCTTGAATTCACCCAGCAACCCCACGGGTGGGGTAATGCCGCTTTCAGACCTTCAGCAGATTGCCCACGCTGCCCAGGAATTCGATTTTTGGGTGTTAACGGACGAAATCTACTCCCGTCTGGTATACGATCAGCTGCACGTTCCATCGATTGCTTCGTTGCCTGGGATGATGGAGCGAACCATCATCGTGGATGGTTTCTCCAAGACTTATGCCATGACCGGCTGGCGCCTGGGATACGGCATTATGCCGGAGAGCCTGGCCCAGACCGTTCAGCTACTGCTCACCCATTCAGTCGGATGTACTGCACAGTTCACCCAAATTGCCGGGGTGGAAGCATTGACCGGTCCACAGGAGCAGGTGGAGGCGATGGTGGGCGAGTACCAGGTGCGCCGCGATGCAATCGTGCACGGTTTAAATGCCATCCCAGGAGTCACCTGCCAGCGCCCGCAAGGAGCATTTTACGTCTTCCCCAATATCAAGTCCTTCGGAATTTCCTCATCTGAAATGGCCGGATTTTTGCTCGAACAAGCCGGTGTGGCGGTGCTGGCCGGCTCAGATTTCGGCGAATATGGAGAGGGTTATCTGCGGCTGACTTATTCGAATTCGATCGAGAATATCCATAAGGCAATCACCCAGATTGGGGAAGCGGTCGACAGGCTTCAATGAAAAAGCAATCATCTCGATCTATAATGATCTGCTCTCTGCGATTTTATTGGATAACATTACCGGTGTAAATTCAAGCAATCAAGTCAGCTAACCCAATTATTCGTGCTTTTGCGACGCTTGACCGCTGAATTCGGCAGGCGTTTGCTGAAGGAATTCGATGAAACAAATGAACACCCGCCTGTGAAAATACTTTATCACTTTCGGTGTGCGGTCGAAGGAATAAAAACCGCACCTGGGCAGGAAAGTCAAGAAGATCCTATATCGTATTGTGGTTGATTCGTTTATTGGTAAAAGGCATGGCACTTGCAACCCTTTCAAGCAGGTAAAAATCCTACTGCCTGGAATGAATTAGCATATATATCCGACCGGTTAAATGTTCAAACAGCTTATCTCTTCGAAATCCTTTCGAGCTCCCTGCGATGTATAGGAGTCAGACATGATCTTATTTGTAGTGAGCATCTTCGTCTCCGCATTTTTACTTTTTCAAGTCCAGCCGATGATCTCGCGCTATATCCTCCCATTCTTTGGCGGGACGCCTGCGGTCTGGTCAACGGTGCAGCTGTTCTTCCAAATATTTCTTACCGGTGGTTATGCCTACGCTTACTGGCTGATCAGCCGCATTTCGCCTAAAAAACAAACCCGAGTGCACATCGCCATGCTGTTGATGTCATTGGTTCTGGTTGTGGCGTTGGGATTTTTGTGGCCAACACCGGTAACACCGGGTGCGAGTTGGAAGCCGCAAAGCGTGGACACTCCCATCCTGGATATCTTTAAGTTGTTGCTGGTAGCAGTAGGGTTGCCTTTCTTTTTACTTTCCACCAACAGCCCGCTGATGCAAGCCTGGTTCGCCCGCTCCCTGCCAGGACGCTCGCCCTATTGGTTGTACGCCGTGTCAAACATCGGCAGCCTGCTGGGATTGCTGGCTTACCCGTTTCTGATTGAGCCTAACCTGACTCTGAAAGCCCAGGGCTGGATGTGGGCGGCTGGCTATATATTCTTTGCATTGCTGGCAGGCTATGCGGCAATTAAGTCGGCACGCGCCCAGCCAACCGAAGACAGCCTTCCTGAAGCCACAGCCGCATCCACGGTTGATATAAAACCATCCCGGCAGTCGCAAGTATTGTGGATTTTATTGAGTGCCTTGGGGACCACCCTGCTATTGGCGGTGACCAGCCAAATGACCCAGGAAGTGGCAGCCATTCCCCTCTTGTGGGTACTGCCGCTTTCCATTTATCTACTTACCTTTATCCTGACTTATTCGGGTAGAGGCTGGTACAACCAGAAAGTATTTGGGGTATTGATGGTTGTTGCAAGCATCGCATTTCTGTGGGCTTTGGTGAGTGCTGAAGCGAATTTTATCCCCCGCACGATTGCTTATTGTTTCTTCCTTTTCGTGAGCGTGATGATATGTAATGGTGAAATCTACCGTTTACGTCCGGAGCCGGCCCACCTGACGCGTTTTTACCTGATGACGTCCATCGGTGGTGCATTGGGTGGGGTGTTCGTGACCCTCATTGCACCGGTCGTATTCAAAGGATATTGGGAACTAATCATTGGTTTTGGCCTGGCCCTGGCGTTAGCGCTGGCGGTCTTTGTTACCCGCAAAAGTGCAAAACCAGAATTACGGGTGCGGTTTATCTTTAATATCATGGTGACCCTGACCATTATGTTGGTAGTTGCCTTCAGCATCTATGGTTTAATGGGCAAGAATGCTTACGGTGATGTATTTCAAGCCCGTAATTTCTACGGTGTGGTGCGGGTAAAGGAAGTCAATCCTGGTGACCCGGAATGGCATGGTTACAACGTGTCACATGGAGTTACCATCCACGGACTGCAGTTCACCGCAGATGATAAACGCGATCAGCCCACGGCTTATTTTGCCAGGCAAAGTGGGATCGGATTGGCGATCTTAAATAATCCCAAGTATGGTCATGGGATGCGCGTGGGGATCCTTGGCTTGGGAATCGGGACATTAACTGCATACGGTCAACCCGGGGATGACTACCGGCTGTATGAAATCAACCCGATCATGGTTGATCTGGCCGAAGGACAGGACGGCTACTTCACTTTCGTGCCAGACAGCCCTGCCAACAAGACCATAGTCCTTGGGGATGCGCGTATTTCATTGGAGAATGAGCTGGCAACGCATGGCTCGAACAACTTTGATTTGCTGGTAATGGATGTTTTCAGCAGCGACTCAGTGCCCGTCCATCTGATTACCAAGGAAGCCTTCGATATCTATCTGAAACACCTTGCCCCTGGAGGCATGCTGGCTGCCAACATCTCCACCCGCTACCTTGACCTGATACCCGTGATGTGGCAGCTTTCCAAACACTTCAACTTGAACATGGTGGTGATCCCAACGGACTCTGATGGTAAGCTAGCTTCTTCATCTTTGTGGGTATTGATGTCTCCTTCCGCGACAGAGTTGCAAGCTCCAGCCATCGCCGAAAGGGCTTTCCCTCTGGACGGTTACAGTACCAACATCCGTCTATGGACAGATGATTTCAGCAATCTGTTCCAGATTTTACGGTAAAGCAGGGTTTCATTACCAGGATCCTGAATTCGGTTCCAGTTAATCCTTCCAGGTTGTCGTCTACTTGATTCATGATAAAATTATGGCGCAAAATCGCGTGCGATGCCAACTGGAAAGGCATCCGCCTTTCAGGTTATCAGGCAGCACCCCATTGCGGGCATAGCATAGTGGTAGTGCGGTAGCCTTCCAAGCTACTTAGACGGGTTCGATTCCCGTTGCCCGCTCTTGAAGTTCCGCACTTTGCGGAACCTGTACCTTAAAATGGGCCCATAGCTCAGCGGCAGAGCGGACGGCTTAAAGCAGTAAATCTACATCAATATGGAGGTGATCCTGCTTGGTTATTGATATGATTTTCTGCAAAGGGCCACCGGAATTTCTGGTGAATCCTGTCAAATTCGGGGAAGCCTTAGTAATAATGATATGGTAATCCCGAGCCAAACCCTTCTCAGGGAAGGTGTAGAGACTAGACGGCAGGCACCTTGTTTCAGGGTGAAGGGATAGTCCAGCCCACAAACCCGAAAGGGGCAGTGAAAACTGTAGTGGGATGCATAACCGTTTGGCCGTAGGTTCGATCCCTACTGGGCCCACCAACCAAAATAGCCCCTCATCGGGGCTATTTTTCGCTTTAGTAGTATATCAGGCGTATGCTGCTGCCAGCTGGACGCGAGTGGAGTTCAACCTTCCCATCGCCGCTTCAGCCACACAGCGTACCATCATGCACTCCAGGCGCGCATCCTTCTCGAAGGCAGTTTTCAAGTCTTCCACCGTCAGGCGGATCACCCGGCTGACCCCTGTGCTGCGTCCCGTGGAGGTCAGCACATGCGGCTCGATCAAGGCGGAGATGCTGAACGGCTCGCCCGGGTTGATCTCACACACCACCACTTCAGCGCTGCCGCTCGTGGTATGCGGGCTATTCACCGGATGGTACAGCGCCACACTGCCTTCCAGGAGGAAAAACAGCGCATCCGCTGGCTTCCCCTCCTCGATCACCACCTGGCCGTCCTGCAGCTCTATCTCGCTTGCGATCATCGCCAGCTCTTTTAATTGCTCATAACCCAACTTACCAAAAAATGGATACCTTCGAAGCAGCTCTACCGAAATCATGCTACGTCCTCCTTGGGGTGAACCTGGTTTGCTCTGCCTATCTCACCATCCCTGTCCTTTGTCTCACCAAAAAGGTTCTTTTCTTGGGGTGTTGATCCTGGCAGATTTAACAATAATGCGGTCACATGATCCAACCGCCCGGATTCGAAAATTATAGCAGGGTTATCCAGATTGTCAAAGGTAAGTCTGGCAGGTTGCTGGCATGGATTGATTGTGTCATCCCATTTCTATCCTGTGGTTCACCATGAATTCGATGTGAGATATTAAAATACAAACACCCCGATCGAATAGACCGGGGTGTATTTGTATTATGAGGAGGTTATTTCCTCATTGTTATTGGAAGCAGCACTCTTTTCACCGGGAAGGTCACGCGTGTAGTAACAGGCTCACCGTAAGCAAACACGCCTTCATCGCAACGCACTGCGTATACCGCGTTGATCACTTCATTCCCGCCTGTAACTTTTACCCGGAAGGTGAGAGTCAACCAATCACCATGATCGAGTACAGGTAGATACCACTGCACCATATCACCCACCAGCATCCCACCTGAGCTGGCACTGCCGAAAGATGTAGGATGTATTCGCCGGGATGGTGTCAGTGACCACCAGTATAGTCGCTTGCTGCCCAAGGTTGGTGACTTCGATCTGGTACAGCAGTGGGCTGCCCACCGCCACCGGGTCTGGAGTAGCCGTCTTGGAGATGCGCAGTACTGGTTTATCGGTGATGTAGGCAATTGCCGTGATCACCTTATCCTGGAGCAGGCTTTCGTGGCTGATGGTAGCGGTGTTCGTCACCACACCTTCGAAGAAGTCATCCACCAGCACTGTGAAAGTGATCGCCTGTTCCGAGTTCGAGTCCACGTCACCCGTCCACTCCAGGCTGACGATATCGCTGGCAAGCGTTCCGGCACTCGCCACCGCGTCGCGCTGGTAGGTGCTATGCTCCCACGGGAAGATATCACTCACCTGCACATCACTCAGGTCATAAGGTCCTGAGTTTACTACGTGCACCGTGTAGGTTAATACTGTGCCGGTTCCTGGCAGTGCCCAGACGGGAGTAACCGTCTTGTACGAATCGATCAACCCCACCTCATGTACAGTGGTAGTCACAGGCACACCCAGGTTTGATAAAGTGCCGGTCAGCTCACTTTCAAACCACGTGGTGCGATAATCGTCGTTGACAATCAGAGTACCACTCACCAGATCTTCATTTGCCCTGACTTCAAAAGAACGGTACAGGGTGTCGCCTGGTCCCATGGGGGGCAGCTCCCAGGTGATCACTTCGCGACCGTCGATAATATCTGACGTCCCACCGTCACTGATGCTGAGCAGGGTCACACTCGCCGGAACGGTTTCGGTCAAGACAGGCGCAGGTGGTTCCTCGGTGCTCAGCCCACTGTCAACCACCTGGATGGTATAGGTCATGATCTGACCGGGTCCAATTTCAGCGGGTGCGGATTTGGTCGGGATCAAGTTGGCAAAATGGGTAATATGACCAATTGCCGTCCCGGTTACCGGCTCAGTGACGAAACCACTCAGGTCATCGGTGATAACCACAGTGGCGGTATAGTTCGTCCCCTCTTCTCCACCAATCGTGCTTTGTCCTTCGATGGTGGTGAAGGTGATCACATCGCCGACTGCCATGTCTCCCGTCCAGGTGAAGTTTGTGCATGGAAAGCCTTCATCGCATGCTGGACCTTCTACCAGTGTTCCAGCATCCGGGGGTATCACCAGCATGTCATTCATACTGACGCTGATACGACCGAAATTGATCAGCGCAGTTGCATCCAGGGCATTTCCTGGTCCCAGGTTGTGCACCGTCAGGGTGGGTGTCACGGGTCCGGTGCCACCACCCGGCTTTTTAGCGACCGGATCGAGGGTGGCAGTCGCTTCGAATGTCGGTCCCACGATCAAGCTTGGCGTGGGGAGACCTGCGGCACACGCCCCTTCGGCGCTGCACACACTGTAGTCGCTATTCAGCACGATGATCTCAGCGATGTCCCCAATATACACAGTGAAGGTCATCTGGGCTGATTCACGCGTGTCCAGGCTGTCCAGATGCCAGGTGACTACCCCATCGCTGTACGAATCGCCCCCACGCCTGTACTCCACGTCAGCAGGGACGGTATCGGTGATCACTAAATCGGTCGCCTTCGAGCCGATATTTAATACCGTTAGTGTGTAGGTCATCTCACTGTTCGAGCCAGGGGGGTCTGGGAAGACGCCCTTCGATAGGATGAAGAGTGGATCAACCACACTGGTGGTATACGCCTCACCTGCACGGATTTCCTCCGGGCTAACCACCAGGTAGGTGGCATTATTGATCACTGTGCCACTGGGTACATCCCCCACCTGCACACTGAAGGTGAACGCGGAGGTCTCATCAAACCCAAGATTAACCGAGTCGTACCAGGTGACCACACCCTGGTTTTCGAAGCCACCCTGACCAGCATCGAGGAAAGTGGTATCCGTGGGCACAAAGTCGGTGATGGTAATAGGCGTATTTACCGCATCCTGTCCGACATTGGTAATGGTTAACTCATAGGTAAGTGGTTTGTTCTTTCCGGGAAGGGCAGGCGAAGCCGTCTTTTGGATATCGAAAATGGGGTAGTCGGTCACATTTGTCTCAGCCATGACTGAAACTGGCGCTGCAATCATCGGGTCACTGATCACGGCGGTGTTCTCGATCGTTCCCTCAAATCCCGGCGTGACGGTGACGCTAAACGTGATGACTACCGATGCATCAAAGCCAACCTCACCATGCTCCCACAAGATCATCCCATCGGTGAATACCGGTGTGGGAGGTGTGCTTGACTGAACATCCTCGTTATAGGTTGTGGAGGGCGGGATGCTATCTGTCAGGGTCACGTCAGTAGCTGAGTACGCGCCAGTATTGAGGATTTTAAGGCTGTATTCCAGGATCGCTCCATCCGGAGACGCAACCGTTGGGCTGACCACTTTGGTGGATAAGGTCAGCTTGGGGTATCCCACTGGTGGTGGAATTGGTCCGGCGGCGATCACACGGTCTGACGCCTTGCTGGCAAAAGCCACCACCGTCGCCACCATCAGGATACCAATAATAATAATGGTGATTAATTGGATCGATTTTTTAAGTTTCGTTCTCATATCATTCTCCTTCTCAGATGACCAACCCTGCAGGACTGCGAGGGAATGAGAGCCATCCCGCTGTAGGCGAAAACCATGGAAGAATCACCTCCCAATGCATAACCACTGCGATGCAATTTTCAGTCCATTCTCGGGCAAATGATGACCTTATGGATCATTCAGGACACTGTGGACACCATTTTGCGTTGATAAGCTGTTTACTGTGACCAGGCTACACGTTTGCTCGTCCAATATACCGATATCGTCCCAGCGGACGTGGATTTAATGGCTATATCATGACGATTCCCACTTCCTGAAGATACTTGTTAAGAATATTTTTATTGGTCAGAGAATTAATCAAATTTATGACTTTTACAGCCGAATACATCCCCCGCTTAAGTTATCATTCCAGATTTTGCCCGATCGAGCAGGCACTGCTATTACGATATACTTGGTAAACAGGCAACATTATTGCATCCGAAGTTTCTACCATCGCCATGTAACCTAACCAGGAAGAAACAACATTCATCACGGAATCAAGGACCTATGGATTTTAGAAAATTTATTCCCACCGTTATACTACGACGCCTTCCCCTGCTCTTTCTGATCGTTGGCATTCTTATGCCGTCATTTCCTCCACCGGCGGCAGCTGAAGCAGTCGAGGTGATCGTCGAAGACCCTCAGCTTCATCCTATATACAGTCCATGCCCTGATTCTTATTGGTACCCCTTCGCCAATAACCGCGGTCATACTGCTTACCTCACCCTCAATACCGATGACCCCAGCCATTCCACCAACTACGGGGAGTGGCACCCGCTCATCCCACAAGCCGGATATTACCAGGTGGAGGCTTATATTGCCGGTCATGATCCGATCACCTGGTGCACCGGTGAAGGTCGCACTATCCCACACGATACCACCCAGGCACGCTATGTAATCCATCATGCTTATGGCGTTTCTGCCCGCACCCTCAGCCAATACCCGCTCAGCAACCAGTGGCTCAACCTGGGTGAATTTTATTTCAAGCCAGGTTCCACCGGTTATGTAAACCTGTCTGACCTGAATGGAGAAGTGGAATACAGCACCACGGTCTCGTTCAGCGCCATGCGCTTTACATTTACACGGCTTTCGCGGCCCCAGGTTTACCTGCCTCTGGTGCACCACACTGACCCTTCCGGGAAACCGCCTCCGGATGTGGGGGTGGTCCAGGCACAAGGCTTTGATGCATGCAGCCTGCCGTCGATATCCAAAATGCAGACCTGGTGGAACCAAAGTCCTTATTCATTTTATGGTCTCTATATCGGCGGTATTCACTTACCCTCCATGTGCACCGTCGCAAGTAAGTCGTGGGTCAGCACAGTCCATCAGCAGGGTTGGAGCTTCCTGCCCATCTGGGTCGGTCCACAAGCCCCCTGTACAACCTACCATTACAGGATGAGCGCTGACCCGGCTGTCTCCTATCTCGAAGGTCGCCAGGAAGCCAGGGCTGCCTCGGTCGTGGCTGCCTCCCTGGGTCTCACCAATTACGGTTTGGGGGGCACGATTATTTATTACGACATGGAACCATTTAGCGGTGGCAACCTGGCGTGCCGTCAGGCGGTCGCAGCTTTCATGAATGGCTGGGTTGAAAACCTGCATGAATTGGGCAGCCTCGCTGGAGGTTATGGAGGGGCTTGTTCTTCTTATCTCACCGACTGGTCTGCTATCCCGAATGTCCCGGATGATGCCTGGGCAGCCTTCTGGTACCGAGATAACTATGATCCGAACGCCTCGGTATTCAACATGCCGTGCCTCGCAGATAGTCTGTGGAATAACCACCAGCGCATCCGCCAGTACGCCGGTGAGCTGAACAACACCTGGGGAGGCGTGACGCTTAATATTGACATCAATGTCGCCGATGGTATGGTGGCTATGCCGCCAGCAAAATCACTTTCCAATCCGGTTATCAGCTCTTCACCCTCCATCCAGGATGCCGGCTGGCTGTCTGCACAGCGAGGTTGGTTGGTCATGGAAGATCGCTTATATTGGACGGAAGACCGGGGTGAAAGTTGGGTCGACGTCTCACCTGCAGCGGTAAACCTGGCATCTTTCTTGCCTACGGGCCAGGCCTGGGCACTGTCCACCACAAACCGAGAAGGAATGGGTCTCTATCGATCATCCGATTCAGGTAAGAACTGGAAGAGTATCGATCTCAGCCTTTCATCTGGTGACTGGTGGCCGATGCAGCTGCAATTCACCTCACCCTCCAGAGGCTGGATGGTGATTCAGCAAATGACAAGTCAGGCTCTCAGCTCTGCTATTTTGATGAAAACCACGGATGGCGGGCTTACCTGGCAAAATTATGTTCTCCCGACTGTTGGAGTTATCCGCTTCCCCTCCCAGGAAGATGGTTGGCTTGTGAACAGTGCGACCGACGAGCTTTATCACACCATCGACGCCGGTCTCACCTGGACGCTGGTACAGCTCAGCGAAGCTCCACGATCCCAGACCAATTACCCCGCTGGCACAGCACTGTCCGGATGGCAGTCGGGCAGCATTGGTTGGGCAGCCTCTTCAGAGGGTCGTTGTACGGGAGAAAAATCCTCCCCTGGTGTCACCTGCCAGGTTGAACGTACCCTCTGGCAGACGCTGGATGGTGGGCTGTACTGGGAAACTGTCCCGCTACCGGTTGTAGATTGGGGTGATTCCTCAATACTTCCATAATCCTCACCCAATTAAATTAAATTACGTGGTATAAGCACTAATCATGGATCCAAGCAAAACGTACCCGCTGACCCTGCGTTCCTACCTTGAGCAGCTGAGCCGCTCGGGCGAAATGCTCACCATCAAGGCACCAGTATCCACCGTCTATGAAATGGCCGGTATCCTGAAAAAGCTGGAGCCTCACCCGGTGCTGTTTGAAAATGTGGACAAAGGTCCCTTTCGGGTGATGGGTAACCTGTTCAGCTCCAAGGCGGCCTTTGCCAGCTACTTCTCGCTCCAGGTGAAGGAGATTATCCCTGCCTTGTCACGTGCCATCGAAAGCCGTACACCTTGCCCTGTGGTTGCGTCTGCACCCTGCCAGGAAGTGGTTATCGATCCAGCAGACCTGGATGCATTACCCATCCTGCGTCACTGCACCTTGGATGGTGGCAATTACATCAGCTCAGGGGTATTCATCACCCGCCATCCTAAGTATGGTCAGAACCTGGATTTCCATCGTGCCATGCAGTTCTCAAAGACCGAGATGGCTGTCAGAGTGGTACGCGGGCGCCACTTCCACAAGTTTTTAGAAGAACAAGGCAGCCTGGATGTGGCGGTGTGTATCGGTGTACCCCCGCAAGTCCTGGCGGCTGCTGCCACCTCCGTGGAGCTGGGCGTCGATGAGCTGGAGATTGCCAATTCACTCTCCACTCTATTCCTGGATGAACCGCTCAACCTGGTACACGCTAAATCAGTCGACCTGTTTGTACCCGCGGAAGCTGAATTCGTCCTCGAAGGCACCGTCTATAACGACCGGCGTCACTCGGAGGGACCGTTCGTCGACCTGACCGAGACTTACGATATCGTGCGCAGCGAGCCGGTTTTTGAAGTTAAAACCATCACCCACCGGCAGGATGCCATCTGGCACGCCTTGCTGCCGGGTGCGCTCGAGCACAAGTTGCTGATGGGTATGCCGCGTGAACCGACAATCTTCAAAAAAGTCAATGGAGTCGTCAGATGCCTGGATGTGAATGTCAACCCGGGCGGCTGTTCCTGGCTGCATGCCATCGTGCAGATCGACAAGCAGTCAGAGGACGACGGCAAAAAAGCCATCCAGGCAGCTTTCTCTGGGCACCGCTCGTGCAAGCATGTCTTCGTTGTTGATAAGGATATCGATATCTACAACCCAACGGAGGTGGAATGGGCCATGGCGACCCGCTTCCAGGGCGATGAAGACCTGGTGGTTATGCCGAAAGCTCCAGGCTCCAGCCTCGACCCATCCGCCGAACGCGACAGTGCTGGTGCACACCTCACCACCCGCCTGGGCTTTGACCTCACCAAACCGCTCATTTCCCAGGGTAAAGATTTTGAAAAAGCGCTCTTCCCTGTCGTGGATATTGAGCAGTATTTGAAATAAGAGAAAATATGCACCTGACTGCAGAAGAAAAAAGTATGCTTGCCGGTGGGCAGGGTAAGGCTGTCAAGAAAGCCATGCAGATCCTGGTCGCCCTCGGTAATATTTATGCAGCTGAACGAATGATCCCGGTCTCGTCGGTGCAGATTGCCGGGGTAAGCTACGACAACCTGGGCGAGGCTGGGCTGCAATTCTTGTCTGAGATGGCCGAAGGCGGAGGCAAGGCCCGCGTGCTGGCCACGCTCAATCCTGCCGGGATGGATATCGAAAATTGGCCTGCCCTGGGGATCCAGGCTGAATTCGCCAAAAAGCAGATGCAAGTACTCGAGGCGTTTTCATGCATGGGGGTGACTACCACCTGTACCTGCACTCCCTATCTCACCGGTAACCTTCCCAATCTTGGCGATCACCTGGCATGGTCTGAATCTTCCGCCGTCTGTTATGCCAATTCGGTCATTGGGGCACGTACCAACCGCGAGGGAGGTCCGTCTGCATTAGCATCCGCCCTCACCGGTCGCACTCCCGAATATGGCTTGCATTTAGACCGCAACCGCCATCCAGGGATTACATTTGAAGTGAATGCACGCCTGTGTGAAAACAGCGATTTTGGGGCTTTGGGCAAGCTGGTGGGTGAAAAGATCGAAGCGACCAAAGCGATTCCATACATAGAGGGGATCGAATCCGCCACCCTGGAGAACCTAAAATCCTTCTGCGCCAGCATTGCCACCTACGGAGGCGCCGCCCTCTTCCATCTGTCGGGAATCACCCCGGAAGCCGGGCAGTACATACCCCCTGGCGAGGTGGTCTCCATCACCCAGGCTGACATACAGGCAGCCGTTGCTTCGATGAACGATGCAGCCGATATTGATGTGGATTTTATCAGTCTGGGCTGCCCGCACTTAACCATTGATGAAATCGCACGGATAGCTGACCTGATTGAAGGCAGGCAGGTAAAGCGGGAGTTTTGGATCACCACTGCCCGACCGATCAAGCACATGGCTGACCGGCTGGGGTATACCCAGATCATCGAAGCGGCTGGCGCCAGGTTTGCTGCCGATACCTGCTGTGTGGTTGCTCCCATCCAGGGTCGATTCACCGCCATGGCAACCGACAGCGCCAAGGCCTGCTATTATGCCTCTGCCAAGAACAGGCTCAAGACGGTACTGCTGCCATTTGACGATGTAGTGAAGCTGGCACTGAAATGAAACTTCGTGGTCGCAGCATTTTCCAAGGCACCGTCCAGGGGGAAGCCCTGGTCACCACCCAGGCGATCTCTTTCTTCGGGGGCATCGACCCTGAAACCGGGGTGGTGGTCGAGCGTGGGCATGAGCTCGAAGGTCAGTGTATCACCGGCAAAGTGCTGGTCTTCCCCACCGGGAAAGGCTCCACCGTCGGGTCTTACACCTTGTACCGCCTCAAACACAATGGTCACGCTCCCCTCGCCATCCTGAACGCTGAATGTGAAACCATTACCGCTGTTGGCTGCATTATCGCTGAAATCGTGTGTGTAGACCAGCTACCCATCCACGAAATCCTCCCTGGAAGCCTGGTAAGCATCGATGGAGGCGTTGTCATCCATGAACCTGCTGATATGAATATCAAGAACGGAGAGCTTGCATGAAAAATCGAACCCTGCTGATGATCCCCGGACCGGTTGAGTTCGAGCCGGCCGTCCTGGCTGCCATGGGAGAACCCACCACCAGTCACCTGGCAGCCTCCTTTATCGAAGCGTTTGGACAATCCCTGCAAGACCTGCGGTTGGTTTTCGAAAGCCCGTTGGGGCAGCCGCTGGTGCTGGCTGGCTCAGGCACACTGGCAATGGATTCTGCCGGGGCAAACCTGGCTGAGCCGGGTGATAAAGCTCTGGTGGTGGACACGGGTTATTTCTCTGAGCGCTTTGCCACGATTTTGGAACGTTATGGTGCGCAGGTGACCCGCATCTCTGTCTCACCCGGCAGCCGCCCCAGCCTGGAGCAGGTCAGATCGGTATTGGAATCTGATTCTTTTAAGCTGCTGACCATTACTCATGTGGACACTTCCACTGCCGTCATTGCTGAAGTGGAGCAGATTGCCGCGCTGGGCAAAAAGCATGGGGTGCTCGTCATTGTGGATGGGGTGTGTTCAGTTGCGGGAGAGCAGCTTCACATGGATGCCTGGGGGGTAGATCTGGCCCTCACAGCTTCACAGAAAGCCATTGGTGTGCCGCCAGGACTGGCATTGCTGATGATTGGTCCACGCGCCCTGGAAACTTTCCAGAAGCGCACCACCCCCGTGCTCAACTATTACGCCGATTGGACCAATTGGCTGCCGGTCATGCAGGCATATGAAGCCCGTAAAACCAGCTATTTCGGCACCCCACCGGTGAACCTGATCTTCGCCTTGAATACCAGCCTCAAGCAAATTATTACTGAGGGCATGCCTGAGCGGATTGCCCGTCACAGTCTCATCAGCCAGGCTTGCAAAGCGGGTATCCAGGCACTTGGCCTAACTCAGGTGCCTCTTCGACCGGAATATGCCGCCCACACCCTCAGCGCACCGCGCTACCCGGTGGGAGTGAATGGAGCCGATTTCCTGGCGCGTGTCCTCCAGTCAGGTGTGACCCTGGCAGGCGGATTGTTGCCGGCTATACGCAATGAATACTTCCGCATCGGTCATATGGGTGCGGTCACCTTGGGTGACGTACTGGCCACGATCAGCGCCATCGAAACCGCCCTGGCAGGTTGTGGATATGGATTTACCCCTAATGCTGGCGTTGATGCCACCCAGGCAGCCGCTCAGCTTATAAAGAGCTAGCGGTCAGCCAGGGGTGCGCCTTCACTTCATCGACGAAAAATACTCCTTCATCGGATCAAAGTAAGACTCAACCCAGCCTGATTCATACTGACCACCGTGCGGTGGCAGACCGGTGTGACGCAAGGTGAGTTTTGTACTCTCGCCTGCTGGTTCCAAGGTGATCTCAATGCGGGAATCCGGCTCATCCTTACTGAACTCAGAGGTCCGCCACGACTGAACGATTCGTTTATTCGGTACCAGCGCGAGGTTTTTCCCATGGATATAGCCATCCCAGGCGTCAAACTCACCCCCCACCTCTGCCGAGACGGATGCCGCGCTGCCAGTCATAGCTGCATGTCCTTTAGAGCTCAGCCAGGCATTATATACTTCCTCCGGTGTAGCCGGTAGTAACGTTGATACCACAAATTCAATTGCCATAGCAACTTCCTTCAAAAAAATAACCCGGAAGGACAATCCTTCCGGGCGTTGAACTTACTTGCCGATTTTCTCCTTGATGGCAGCCTCGACTTTTTTCTCGTCGAAGTTGATCAGGATTGTCCCTTCGATATCGAAAGCCGGGGTTGTACGGAAGCCGTTAGCCCATTTCTTCACCTGCTCACCGGCTCCTGGGGTGACGTCAATATCCACCTCGGTATACTCAATGTTATTCGCCTGGAACCAGGCACGTGCTCTACGGCAGCCTGGGCACCAGCGGGTGCAGTACATCACTACACCCCCATGGGGTAATTGAACATCTTCCAGGTTAATCGGAGGAGGTGCCGGGTTGCGCAAGGCCGCCTCGGGATCGACACGGCGCAGTACTTCCAGTACGACGTCATTATCGGGCTGGTGATCAATATCGTGGATATCGATATAGCGAATGTAGCCGCGTTTATCGATCACGAAAATGGCGCGCTCAGTATACCCATCAGGCTCACGAAACACACCATACATCTTGGCCACCCTGCCATGCGGCCAAAAATCACTCATCAACGGATAGTTAATCCCACCTAATGACTCTGCCCACGCTTTCAAGCAGGGAACATGATCTATGCTTAAGCCCAGGACCTGGGCATCTAATCCCTCGAACTTGCCGGTATCGGCTTCGTATGAAGGGATCTGGCCCGTTCAGACGGGCGTCCATGCCTGGGGGAAAAACACCAGCACCACGTTTCTACCCAGGTAGTCACTCAGCTTGATATCCTTTTCCAAATGCGATGGCAGGGTAAAATCAGGGGCTGCCTGCCCAACATAAAGTTTCATAATTTCCTCCTTTCTGGTGAGCAATTTTACCCCATATTTAATTCAAAAGTGGGCAGTTCAGACTGCCCACCGGGTGAGAAACATTTAATGTTATTGGATGTCTTTGGCCAGGAATGGCCCTCCAAATAGTGGCGCGAAGACACAGAAATTACCCACACCTGCCACCAAAGGCACCAACCCGATTATTGCAAGGATAATACCACCCGTACCATGCACTACGACCAACCCAATTACGATGAAAGCAAGCCCCGCCAGAATGCGGAGTATACGACCGGACAGCGAAGACATGAAGCGTGCGAATCCCATTTTTTCTCCTTTTTATACACTCAATTCAATTGGTTTTTCGGTGCTATCTTTGACGCTAAACATTTAGATACACTGGTGTAAAAAAGGTTACATCCCTTGCATCGGCAAAAACCCGCGTTTTCAGGTCTTCTTCCTGCAGACCAAACGGCTGAAGGATGGCAGCCGCTGCGCGCAGCAGCAGCACACAGTACCGCTCATGGTCAATACTGCGCACATCCACAGGCTCCGGCAGATCCCAGGCATGCACCCCTGGCTTTCCCAGCGTGTACACGAAGCGTACGCGCTGCCCGGGGCGCAGGTCTGTCCCCATCGCTGCCAGCTGCGCCGCCGCTCTTGCACCCGGAGAGGGAGTGCGGTATTCCGATAGCTCGCGGCTCAGCGTCAGCGAGACCAACAGGTGCTCTACCGGCACCTTGCCCGTGCGCAGCCTGGTCAGTGCCTTGCGCAGCATTTTTAATACCCTGGGCAGGTAGGTGGAGCGGTCATCCACGTTGGAGGTGTGCGCCAGGATATCGAGGATCTCCATCTGCGCATCCGATACCCAGGTAGGCGTGTCGTGGCGCCTGACTTCGATCCCGCGCATCTTCAAGGAGCCGTCCTGGAAAACACCAAAATAACGGTTGGGCACCGGTATGCGCTCATCCAGGCGTGAGGGCAGGAATGCCACCCAGCGGTAAATCCCATCCAGGGCTATCGGCAGCCCAGTGCGGTTGGTGATTTCATCCAGCAGCGGCTGGAAGGCGGGCACATCTGCCAACCCTTTCTTCTTCACCCATAGCCCATCCACGTACATGTGCAGCACGGTATAACCCAGGTCTTCAGCGGCTTCCTTGGCGCGCAGCAGCATCTCACGCCCGTAGGCTGTCACCGCCTCGTGCGCCTCGATGCGCCCAAAGCGCGCATTCTTATAACCCAGGTAGCCAAAACAGGTTACCAGCAGCCACTTGTGCGCCGTAGCCTGCGCCTGGTAGGTCTGGCGGCGCGGGTCCCAGGCAGGCAGCTCAGCCAGGCGCAGCTTGAGTTCCAGGCGTTTATCCAGCAGCGGCGCCAGTGTCTGGGGGATCAGGCCAGAGGTTTCCTGGTCGATCCATAAGCCCAGCTCTGAGACCCGCTCCAGCCGGGCGTATTGGTCTCTACCCACGGTATTCGGGTCTGCCACCGTTTCGGGAGAGATATTGAAGTGGCGCATGATGCTCGGGTACATCGAGATGAAGTCCACCTCCGCCACGTCGCGGTGCAAGCCGATCAGGGGCTGATAGACCATGCCTCCCTGGTCAGCCTGTATCATCTCGAGGGCGCTTTTGGGGCGCTCAGCCTGCTGTTTGTGCCACGGCACCATGATCCCCAGGCGCAGGGCAGTCACCATCTGCATGGCAGAGATGCCGCTGCCCGGCGAAACACGCGCCACCACCTGCCCCGCCAGGGCAGTCACACGCGCCAGCTCGTACACCCCTTCCAGCCCGTATTCGTGGAACAGCATCGCGTTGCAGCCGTCGATATGCCAGCGCCCGAACAGGTGCACCTGTCTGCCGCGGTAGATCACCCGCCCGTAGGCCATGTAGCTGCGCTCTTCTTTCCGGATGATCTCCCTGCCCGGCTCGCGGTTCAAGGGCAGTGGGATGTGCCACTGCTCCGACAGGTCGATCAGGTACGGCAGCAGCCAGGTGTCTCCCCAGGCCGTCATCAGCACATCCGGATCCTGGCGTTCGAGGATGGCGCGCAGGTTGATCAGCAAAGGGCGGGGATGTTCCAGGCTGAGGCGGTAGGAAACGCTCATCGAGCGCACGTACAGGGTTTTAGGCGTGGCATGCGCTGGGTCTATGTCCGGCTCGATTGCCAGCAGGCGTACGGGCGCCGCGGGTGGGTCCAACTCCCAGGGAGTGTCCAACGCCTCCAGCGCCTGCACCCGTCCCTTCTCATCCACCTCCACCCGGCAGTGCACCAGTGGGAAGGTGTTATAGATGGCGGCGTGGCGGGTGGTTAGGGGCAGGTCGGCGTCGTAATAGGGCAGCTCGGGGAATTCCCGTGCCACGCGCTGGAATAAAAAGGGCTGGGCAGCCGTTTGAGACATGGTTGCCTCCAGCACCTGCACCGGCTCGGGCGCAAAGATATCCCGTCGCTCGGTGCGCTTCAGCTCCACCTTTTCCGGCTGGGCCTGCAGGAAGCGCCACAATTGGCGTAAGCGGGCAGACTCGCCAGCCGCATAAAAGGTGATCGGGAAATCCTGGGTCAGGCGATGGCGCTGCCCGTCCTCCCCCACCAGCCAGAGCACGATCCCGGGCTGCGTGTCGGCGAACAAGTCCAGGAGCCACCCGGTCAGCTCAGCCATGGAAGTTGATCAAATTAGGCAACGAAGTCGAGGGTTCCGTCCCCCCAGGGTCGGCTGGCGGGTCAGCCTGCCCCTCTTCATCCGGCGCGGGGAGTGGGGCAGCGCTGTCTGCCTCCATTGCTGCATTGAGCGCATCGAGGTAGGCGGTGGAATCGCCCCGCTCCAGCTGCTCCAGGGCAGCTGCATCGCTGGGGTTCAGCAGGTAGCGCATGCGCAGCACCTGCTTATGCTCTTCAAGCAGCATTGAAAGCAGGAAGACCTCAAACGGCAGCGCATGGGAAGCATATGCCGCGGCTGCCAGGTGTTTATGGGCTGCGGCGAACAGGTCGTCCAGCGCTTTCTGGTCACTGCGGCGCAAAGCACGCCGGAAGCGCAGAAATGACTCCTGCTCCTTCAGAAAAACTTGTGTAGCAGATGGAAGTGTACGTCCCATAAGAAAACCTCCTTAAAATAAACGCAGTGGCTCAACAGGTTGTGGCTCTTCAAAGCTCCACACCTGACCCGCAGCCCCTGCCAGCATATCGAGCAGCTCGGCGGGCTGGTCGCGGGTGGGCAAACTGGCACTCACCGCCACCGAAGCCGTCCGGCACAGCCGGCGCAGCTCAGCCAGGCTCACCCCCAGCAGGCGCATCCGCTCGGTCAGCTTCACGTTTTCATCATAGAAAGTGTCCAGCAGGTTAAGCACCAGGGTAGGCGAGGAGTCTGCCACCGACTCCGTCAGCAGGGTCTCCACCTGGTAGCAGGTGAAGGCACGCGCCACGCTCACCCGTTCGAGCGCCGCTTGCCAGGCAGACGTTTGCTGGCGCAGCTGGCGTGCCAGCCCGTAGCCATCGAAGCAGTTGCCGGCATCCACCAGGCGCACCCTGCCGGTCACCGCCAGGCGGGCGGTCAGGATGGTCATCATCTGGCGCTGGGCACGGTGCGGCGCAAGCACCAGGTGAAGCTGCTTGGGAGAAAGCTGAAGTGGATAATCCACATTCCTACCATAGTCCAAAGCGGGTTGTGTATAAGTTTCCATATCTAGATTATACCAGAACACATGTTCTAATAACATTAGAGTTTCATCAATTTGATCTATTGAGCATATGAGTTGGACAGGCATTAAAGATGCAACCATTCTGGGGAGTATGCAATGACTCAGTTACTCCCCATGCACAGGTGAATCGCCAGGCGGCCTATCTGTGCCTCTGGCCAGCTTATACCTAGGGAGGTCAGCTTGCTCATTCTTTAATTAATATGGGTTGGATGGCGTGACCTGTGGACCAGGTGAGGTTGTGCCAAAGAAAGATAAATAATACGATCAATGCCCCTGTAGTTCTCTACGGTGGGGAAAAATCAATCTTCCTTAAGGTGATTATAAGGATTGCTGACATTTATATATGATAAAATCATGCGCTTCCAAACTGGGAACCCTCTTAGCTTAGACAGCTGTTTTGATGGACACATTGTTCGCTTCCTCTTCTATTGGCCTGTCTGGTAATCACAGGCTGCTCATTCAGTTATGCCAGGTGGTCAAGATATATCAAACTGTGGCTGGTGATTTCACCGCGCTCAACGGCATCACGGCTGATATTCATGCCGGTGAATTTGTAGGCGTCATCGGCAAGTCGGGGGCGGGTAAGACCACCCTGCTCAATATGATCACTGGTGCGGATGAGATCAGCTCAGGCGAAGTTATTTTTACCGCTCCAGATGGTAATAGCACTTCCATCCACAAGCTTAGCGAAAATCCCCTGGCAGTTTGGCGCGGGCGTAATGTGGGCATTATCCACCAGTCATTTCAGCTGCTGCCTATGCTCAACCTGGTGGAGAATATCATGCTGCCCGTAGATTTCAGCGGTCAGTTCCGAGGGAGGGCGACCAAGGAGCGCGCCATCGAGCTGCTTAAGCTGGTTGAGTTAGAGGAGCATGCCTACAAGCTGCCAGCGTACATATCGGGTGGGCAGAAGCAGCGGGTGGCCATAGCTCGTTCGCTGGTCAATGATCCCCCCATCATCGTCGCCGATGAACCCACCGGCAGCCTGGATACCCTCACCGCTGAAACCATCTTCGAAATATTCGAAAAGCTGATTGAAGAAGGGCGCACCATCATCATGGTCACCCACGACAACAACCTTGCGCCGCGCTTCACCCGCCGCTTAATGATTACCGATGGACAGATCGATTCGGATTCGGGCTTCCACCTGCCTGACGCTCAAGTGCCGCAGTGAACAGTGCCTACAATCCTTCTTTGATCCAATTACGTCAGGTGGTCAAATGTTACAAGACTTCAGCAGGTGAATATCTCGCCCTGCGTGGTGTGAATGTAGACATTCCGACCAGCGAGTTCGTGGCTATTGTGGGTAAATCGGGTAGCGGAAAATCCACCCTGCTCAACATGATCACTGGCATCGACCATCCCACCACCGGTGATGTGTTGGTTAACGGGGTCAATATTTATAACATGACCGAAAGCCAGCGCGCTCAATGGCGTGGGCGCAACCTGGGGATCGTGTTCCAATTCTTCCAGCTCATGCCCATGCTCACCTTGCTCGAAAACACCATGTTGCCGATGGACTACTGCAATATTTTCACTCCTGACTGAGCGGCCGCAGCGTGCCATGGAGCTGCTCAAGATGGTCGGCTTGGAAAGACAGGCATATAAGCTGCCTGCCGCCGTGTCCAGCGGACAGCAGCAGACCGCCGCCATAGCCCGTGCGATGGCAACCGACCCTCCCATTATCGTCGCCGATGAGCCTACCGGGAACCTGGATTCTCGCTCCTCCGATGAAATCATTGAGCTGTTCAACCGCCTCGTTGAGCAGGGTAAGACGATCATCCTGGTCACACACGACCCATCGATAACCAAGCGTACCTATCGCACATTGATCATATCGGATGGCGAAATCATCAATGAGACCATTGCCCGGGCACTACCGCTGCTCAGCCACGCGCAAATGCTTAAAGTCAGTCACCTTGTAAAACCCATGCAAGTGCCCGCGGGTGGAATAATCATCCACAAAGGTCAAAATATCAATAATTTCTTTATCATTGTGCGTGGTCAGGTGGAAGTGGTATTGGAAAATCCGAAGCGCCCGGAGATCACCCTTGGTCAGCTCGGACCTGGGGAATTCTTCGGTGAGATAGAGCTGATTCACGGGGGTGATTCGCTCGCCAGCGTCCGCGCTGGACCGGATGAGCCCGTCGAGCTCATCGCCCTGCCACATAAGGATTTTGCCGAGATGGTGGTTGGCTCCCCAATGACCCAAGAAGCCATTTCCCGCATCGTCCAGGCACGCCTGGCCCAAAACCGCACTGCCGATCGGAAGACGGGGTGGTGGTAGCTTAATGAGACCTCGCTGGCGTAAAGTCCTCTCCGATCTATGGGACAACAAATCGCGCACCTTGCTGGTGGTGGCATCCATCGCTGTGGGTGTGTTTTCGATTGGCATGATCGCCGGAACATACGAGATCATTTCCACAGATATGGGAGCCAGCTATGGCTCTGCGAATCCAGCGAATATTGACCTCCACACGGATGCGTTTGGTGGTATTCTGCTGGATTCCACCAAAAACCTGGAAGGTGTGAAACAAGCGGAGGGGCGGAGAGTCTTATCAGCCAGCATCCGTATTCCAGGCGGTGATTGGTCAAACATCGACCTGGTCGCAATTAAAGACTTTTCTACGACACAAATCAACCTGCTGCTTCCCGTCGAGGGAAGTTCCATCCCAGCCGATAAACAAGTGTTGCTGCAAACCCAGGTTTTAGATCATCTCTCTGCTAAAGTTGGAGATAAGCTGGAATTTCAGCTTCCCAACGGCAGCATCAAGACCATGATCGTGGCGGGGATCGTTCAAGACCAGACCACCTCTGCAGGCGATTTCTTATCACCACCCTTGGGTTACATCACCATGGATACTCTTCCCTGGCTTGGGCAACCCGCCACTTACAACCGCCTGTTTGTCACCGTGGATGGTGATTCCAACGACATCAATCACATTCGTGATGTTTCGGCAAGGGTCTCTGCCAAGCTGGAGAAAAGCAATGTGCAGGTACAGCGCACGCAATTAAACCAAACGAATGAACACCCCATGGCATCCACCGTTCAGGCCATCCTGGGCATCCTGATGGCATTGGGTATCCTGATTGTTTTTCTGAGCAGCTCATTGATTGCCAATACGCTTAACTCTTTGCTCACCCAACATCTCCCCCACATTGGGGTTATGAAGTTGATTGGTGCACGCAGCCAACAGATATTCGGCATGTATATCGTTCTCATCCTGTTTTTTGGGTTGATTGCGCTACTGATCGCCCTGCCAACCGGTGGCCAGGCAGCTTATCTGCTCTCAGCCTACATTGCCGATAAGTTGAATTTTAATCTTCAAGGTTATCGCATTGTACCTGTAGCATATCTCTTGCAGATCTTCGTCGCCATACTTGTGCCGCTGGCTGCCGGTCTGATACCCGTTATAAATGGCTCACGGGTTAAAGTGCAGGTCGCCATCAGTGGCAGTGGACAAGGTGGTGGGCAAACCTCAATGGGTTGGGTGGAACGCCTGGGAAGCCGAGTTAAATGGCTTTCGCGTCCATTGCTCATCTCACTGCGCAACACCTTCCGGCGTAAACGCCGATTGTTGCTCACCCTGTTCACCCTGACCATCGGTGGTGCTATCTTTATCGGTGTCTTTAATGTCCAGAAGTCTTTGAATGGTTTCATGGCCATGACGGAGAAATATTTCATCGCCGATGTAACACTTAATTTTGACCGGCCTTACCGCATTGATGAGATCCGTCAGGTTGTCATGGGCATCCCCGATGTGCAGTATGTGGAGGGTTGGTCCTTCTTATCTGCGGATATTATTCGTTCGGATAATAGTGTTGCCGATTATTTAACCGTCCTGGCACCGCCGGTGGATAGTAAATTAATCGCCCCGGTCATGCTGGAAGGACGCTGGCTGCAGCCAGGTGATACAACTGCCATCACGGTCAGCGAAGCTATTTGGAGCATTTACCCTGATCTTAAACCAGGTGACCAGCTAAAACTTAAGATTAACGGTCAGGAAGACGAATGGACTATAGTAGGCATCTTCCGCTTCCTCAACCGTAATCAGATTATCGCCTATGCTACATATGACTACGTCTCCAAACTAATCAATTTGCCCAACCAGTCATTTTCTTTTCGTATTGTTACAGCCGAACACACCCTTGCATATCAAGAGCAAATGAGTGCCACCATCGACAGTTATCTCCGCAACCTTGGTTACCATGTGAGTGAAACTCAGGCAGGGTTAGCTACGATGCAAACTGCTTCAGAGAGCCTGGCAATCCTGATCAACTTCCTGCTCATCATGGCGTTGCTCACGGCAGTCGTCGGCAGCATCGGCCTGACCGGTACCATGGGTATGAACGTCATGGAACGAACGCGCGAGATTGGTGTGATGCGTGCCATCGGCGCAACCGATGGGCAAATCATGAAAACGGTCATGGTCGAGGGGATCATCATCGGGATGATCAGCTGGTTCTTGGCAGCCATCGTCTCATTCCCGATTACTTTTTTGCTGAATAGAATTATTAGCCTGGCAATCTTTAACTCCCCAAGCCAATTCTTGCTCAACCCGTTTGGTTTTATCATCTGGTTGGGGTTGGTGCTGATTTTAGCAGCAGTCGCCAGTGTCCTGCCTGCGAGGAGTGCCGCCCGCTTGACCATTCGTGAAGTTCTGGCATACGAATAGCAACTATTATTTTGAGGTGGAATATGAAACAAAACGCAAAATTAATAACGACCTTGATCCTCTCCGCAGTCCTTCTGAGCGGCTGCAGTGCCATTGGTATAAAAAGCACACCCACCCCCACACCCGTCCCCACGGTGGAAGCCAGTGGAGGGGTCGTTAGCCAGGGTCACCTGGTGCCCAAGGATTACATGTACCTGTCATTCACCGGCGGAGGTCATATCTCCAATGTCATGGTGAAGCAGGGTGACCAGGTAACCGCAGGGCAGGTGCTTGCCAGCCTGGGTGATCGCGAGCAATATCAGGCCAGTGTCACCGCTGCTCAGCTGGAAGTTCAAAATGCACAGCAAGCGCTGAATGACCTTAACACGAATGGCGATATCACTTCATCCAATGCCTGGCTGGCGCTGCTGGATGCCAATAGCAATCTCATCCAGGCTGAAACTGCCTGGGCTGCTATCGATACTGACGCATATCAAAAAAAGGTCGATGATGCTGAGCTCAAGGTATTCGACATGAAGACCGCCCTGGATGACGCCCAGACTGCGTATGACAAGGTTGCCAACCTGGATGCCGATAACGCCACCCGCAAGGCAGCGGAGACTGACCTAAAAAATGCCCAATCGGATTACGACAACGCCGTCCATGCGCGTGACGAGCTTATTATCGCCCGCGATCGCGCCCAGGCTAATTTGCAGCTGGCACAGGCTGTACAAGTCAATGCGCAGCATGATTATGATGTCACCCGTCAGGGTCCCGACCCCGACCAGCTCACCCTGGCCCAAATGAATCTGGATACCGCCCAGGCCCACCTGACTGCCGCTCAATCTGCTTTGAATAACCTTGACCTGAAAGCCCCTTTCAATGGCACCGTGGTCGACGTGAACGTCAGCAATGGTCAGCTGGTTGGATCAGATACCTGGGCCGTTCTGGTGGCTGACTTCTCCGAGTGGTACGTGGATTCGAGCGACCTGACTGAACAGGAAGTGGTCAACGTCACCATGGGTCAGAAAGCTACCGTCTCCCCTGACGCCCTTCCCGACCAGCACCTTTCCGCCCAGGTAACCGAGATAGCTGATATGTTCAATCTCCAATCTGGTGATGTGCTCTATAGTGTGCGCTTGCTTGTGGATCAGCCCGATCCCAGCTTCAAGTGGGGTATGACTGTTGAAATCGCCTTTATTCCGTAAAATTATTGGACCGATAAAAAAACCGGGCTTTCTTTGGAATTTCTGCACATCATGTGGTTAAGAGATTAAAAATGTATCCTTCTCGAACATTTCGCATCGAACTATTTGTTCCCAATAACACTAGTAATGGTTCATCAACCGAAGGCCTGTCCTTCAGACATCTTAGCCTCGGAGTAAAATATGCCTGTTTATGAATTTATCTGCACAGATTGCGGCAAGCCGTTTGAGGAGCTTGTCTTGAACACGAGCAAAATGGACGAGGTAACCTGTCCCACCTGCCACAGTCAAAATATCTTCAAGAAAATCTCCATCTTTTCCTCCACCTCCAATGGAGTTGGAACGTTTTCATTCGGCAGTGCTTCCGGCTCAGGCTGCAGCAAGGGCAATCTCTGAGGGACTTAAATAAATCGACCGTGAGTCGAGTTCATTTTTGCGGTGTACCGGGGTTGAGTGATACCCAATCCGGACGCCGCACTTATTTTTTAATACTATAATCAAGCTTCGAGGAGTGCCACACAATGCGAATTCTGACTGACGCCCAAGAAAACCTGCTAAAAGATTCACGCAACTTGCTGAATGACCTGCGGTCTTCACTTATCCAGTTTGGGGCTACGCCTGAAGACTATGAGACCCTGGCTGATTCCATCCGACAGCTGGACGAGCTGTTTCTGCTGGTGGTTGTAGGCGAGTTCAATTCAGGGAAGAGCGCTTTTATCAACGCTCTGCTTGGTCAAAAGCTGCTCAAGGAAGGCGTCACTCCTACCACTACCCAGATCAATGTGCTTAAGTTCGCTGACAACCAGGAACACCGCGTGGAAAATGAGAACCTGCACACTCTCACTGCCCCCATTCAGCTGTTAGCCGAACTTAACATCGTGGATACTCCCGGTACCAATGCCATCATGCGCCAGCATGAAGCCATCACCCAGCAGTTCGTCCCCCGCTCAGACCTGGTGTTGTTTGTCACCTCAGCAGACCGTCCCTTTACTGAAAGCGAGCGCCAATTCCTCGAGAAGATCCGCGATTGGGGTAAAAAAGTGCTCATTGTGCTGAACAAGATCGATCTGTTCCAAAACCAGGAAGAATTAGAGCAGGTGGTAGCTTTCATCAGCGAAAACGCTCGTTCTCTGCTCGGTATCACCCCCGAGATCTACCCCGTCAGTGCCCGCCTGGCACTGCGCTCCAAGCTGGGAGAACCCAACCTGTGGGAAGCCAGCCGCTTCGAAGCCCTGGAAAGCTACATCCACGACACCCTGGATGAGAAGGGTCGCCTGTCATTGAAATTTATGAACCCCTTGGGGGTTGCCTCTCACCTGGTAAACAAGTACCTGGATATTACCGCTTCCCGCCTTGAGCTGCTTAAAACTGATTCACTTGTACTGCAGGACATTGACACCCAGCTGACGTTGTACCAGGAGGACATGCACCGCGATTTTGAGTTCCGCATGTCGGATATCGATAATGTGCTCTACGAGATGGAGCAGCGCGGGACGGATTATTTCGACGATACCTTGCGTATTGCACGTGTGCTTGACTTGCTGAACAAGTCACGTATCCAAAAGGAGTTCGAGCAGCGGGTAGTCGCTGACGTTCCCAACCGGATCGAGACTAAGGTCAACGAGCTGATCGACTGGTTAGTGGAAGCCAACTTGCGCCAGTGGCAGGCAGTGATGGAGCATATTGCCGACCGGAGGCGCCAATATGAGCAGCGCATCATCGGCGATGCCGCCGGGGGCAGCTTCCACTATGACCGGGAAAAACTCATCGATGGGGTGGGACGCGAAGCCCAGCGCGTGGTGGAGGGCTATGACCGTCAAGCAGAAGCCCGCCTCATGGCTGAAGGTGCACAAACTGCCGTCGCCGCGCTTGCTGCTACTGAAGTCGGTGCTATCAGTCTGGGTGCGATTATCGTTATCCTCGCCACTACCGCTGCCGCCGATGCCACCGGTATCATGCTCGCCAGCCTGGTAGCCCTCTTGGGACTGTTCATCATCCCGGCCAAAAAGCGCCAGGCCAAGGCTGAGCTGCGAGAGAAGATCGCCAGCCTGCGCCAGCAGCTCAGTAAATCACTCCGCACCCAATTCGAGCACGAGATGGAGCGCGGGATATTGAACATCAGGGATGCCATTGCCCCCTATTCCCGCTTCGTGCGTGCCGAGCAAACCAAGCTCGATGAAGTGCAATCGAAATTGTCCGACACGAACACCGGTTTGGAAGCGCTTAAATTCCACGTGGATGAGGTAATTAACCAATAATCGTTGAGAATGGGGTTTCCTTCTTTGCTTTCTCATCTAGCTTTACCCCTTGTGGGTAGATTTCTATTTCAGCGAATCTTTTCGGGATACCCTTTGTATCTATTTCCCACCAACCTGATCGATTGTGAAATTTAGAATTTCCTTCTTGACTCTTGACTGATTCAGAGTAATAATCAGATTAGCGTGGGATGAGAAAGTGTGGATCATAGAAAAATAACAATAAATAACTTTCAAGGGGTATTCTATTTATTTATAGATGCGATGAACCAAGGATCATATTTGGTCGCCCAACCTTTTCGTGAGGGGAAGTCTTTGGGGAGCTAACAGCGAAACCGGCCGGTAAAGTCGGTTTTTGTGTTTTTATACTCACACGATATGGCATCTACCTTATTATAAGTCAGGAGGTGAATTTTAACGACAAAGCTGAAAAATAATTCGTCCTAATAATCGATCAAACAAAGTAATCCATGAGGAGGGTGAAATGAAACGCAAGTGTGTATTTTTCACAATTAGCCTGATTGTCATTTTCAGCATGCTGGTAGGCTTGACTGCCAGCATGGCTCAATCACCGCAGCTGGCATCGCAGCCCTTCACGCTCAAAGCTGGTATGACTGGCGCTGAAGTGGTAGCCGAATTGCCCCGTGAGGAAACCCTGTACTTCAACGGTCAACAGTGGGGTGCGGTTGCAGGTTGGAATCCATACTCTGACGGCATGAATAACACCTTGGCTATCGCCCAAAAGGACAGTGCCCGCACCACCATGTTCGAAACCCCGTACTTGTTTGACATGCTCGATGGTCAGCAGTATCCTCTGTTAGCTGATGGTCCTTACGCTTGGAATGAAGAAAGGACTGTGATCACCTTCACAATCAATACTGCTGCAAAATGGAGCGATGGCACTCCGGTGACTGCGGAGGATGTTGCTTACACCTGGGCTTCCAATATCCAATATGGAACCAACGCTGGCAATAATTTTAGAGATTTCATCAGCAACGTCATCGCCGTTGACGCCCATACAGTATTGGTCGAGGCAGCACTGGACCAGGATGGAGAAGCTATCAATCCTCTGATGGTCGCTAACTTCCTGAGCAGCAACTACGTCATCCAGAAAGCCTGGACCCAAATATTGGAAGTTCGCACAGGGGGTGATCCGGATGCTTTTAAGTCCGACCCCGGAGAAGACGTCGTTTGGTCAGGTCCTTATCACAAATTCTCCGCGGATGATACGGCGGTTGTCCTCGTTCGAGATGACAACTATTGGGGCCAGGATGCATCCATGTGGGGCAAGCTGCCCACTCCCAAATACCTGGCGCATGTGATCTATACCGGAAACGACGAAAGTCTTGCCGCATTTATCGCTGGTGAGGTGGATGTCAGCCAGCATTTCATTTCCAACGTTCAGGATCTGTGGCTTGTCAATAAGTTGCCCGTCTCCACCTACCTGTCAGAGGCTCCGTATGGAATTGGCGCCACCCTCCCAACAGCCTTCTACAACCTGAATGCCTATGGATTGGACAATGTAGTTATTCGCAAGGCGATTGCCATCGCGATTGACTATACGGCGATCATTTCCGACGCCATGACCAACCAATCGGCTACCTTCGAACAGGTTCCGCGCTCGATCATGAACCCTTCGCCTTATGAACAAGCATTGTACGACCATGAGGCAGTTGCCGACCTTCAGTGGACCGGCAGTGACATCGATGGCGCCAATGCGTTGCTCGACACCGCCGGGATTGTAGACACCAACGCCGATGGATGGCGGGAGTACCTTGGGGAGACCCTTCACTATACAGCGACCTGCCCCAATGGCTGGACCGATTGGATGGCTGCCATTGAGATCCTGGCTGCCGCTGGACCTGAGATTGGGATTGAAATCACCACCTACTACCCTGAATCGTCCGAGTATCTGCCTGTCGTTACCGCATCGGATGTGCCTCTCCCACCCGGCTATGAAATCTTTATGATGTGGAGCGATGGCGCTGGTCCAACCCAGCCCTGGAGCCGGGTGCGCCATTTGATCAGCTCTGAATTCGTTGGCATGCATGACAATTGGAATGGCAACTGGGGTGGTTACATTAATCCAGCGGCAGACGCTATTATCCAAGCAATACCTGTCGAGACCGATCCCGTCGTGCTGAAGCAGCATTATACCGATCTCACCGAGATCTACCTGACCGATATCCCCTCCTTCACCCTCATGTATCGGCCCGATTTGTTCCATACGGTAAACGAGAGTATATGGACAGGCTTCCCTCATCAGGGTGATGGTACCAACCCACCCGTCCCACCGATGCTCTGTACTGACGGTTGGAGTATCGCTTGCCTGTATAACATTAAGCTTGCCCCAACCCACCTTGTGTTCCTACCGGTACTCACAAGGTAGTAAACAATAATCAACCTTCGCCGGTTAAGGTTTTATGCAAAATGAAAGGGTTTCCTGGTGGCAGTAAATGCACCAGGATACCCTGGTATTAGTTGGAGTCTGGCGGCTAGTCACTCCCACCTCACATGCTGCTCCTTCGGTGTATCGCCTCTTCTCCCGCTGATTCAACACCACCACACCTCCGCTGCCTGCCACTGCTAACCAGCGCCAGCATTCCGTTACCTTTTGTTCCATACCTCAGCGAATTTCATGATCCTCCGGCGGATATACCAGATATGCGCATCGGAGACCGGTCTTTGTTGTTTGATCAGCTCCAACGCCTGCTCGGGCGCCATCCCCTGTGCGATCAAGATGCACGCACCCATGGCTGGGCCGCGGTGCCTGCCTTTCGAGCAGTGGGTGTATACCACCCCTCCATTGCCGATCACCTTCAACGCTTCTTGCACACCCTTCTGCAGTGCGCGAATAGGGATGGGGAAAATGGGCGAGTCTACCACCGGCAGCCAAATACTTCTCATGGGTGGTGCATTCGGGTCACGCCGGGGTGATTTGCCTATGCGCATATTAATCACCAACTCCACCCCCAGCTCACGCAGCGTAGCGTAATCCCCCCCTTTCGGCGTCGTGCCAATGTACAGCTTGTCTGTTATCTTTGAATAATTCATTCCTGCCAGTTCACCCGCCTTGCTTCCGCACCGCTGCTCGCCCGGCACAAATACACTTTCGCCTCCCTGCCCGTATGTTTCAAGTAGCCTTCCTGTACGCCGTTGACGAATACTTCAGCTTCATTTTCATCCACCAGGTTGATCGTGCAGCCGCCAAACCCTGCCCCGGTCAGGCGGGCCCCGTAAATCCCGGGCAGTCCGCGTGCGATTTCAACCAGGCAGTCCAGCTCAGGGATGCTTACCTCATATAGGTCACGCAGGCTCTTATGACTGGCAAACATGAACCCACCAAACATGCGCGCATCCCCTCTTTTCAAGGCGAGCATCGCCTGGTCAACACGGTGGATTTCCTTGACCACGTGTTCGGCTCTACGCTCGATCTCCGCAGGCAGGAAGGCTGAATATGCCGCCAGCTCAACCGTCGAGACGTCCCGCAGTGATTTAATCCCCGGCAGGTACTTCTGCAGCAGGACAACCGCCTTTTCGCAGGCGGCTCGCCGGTCATTGTACGCCGATCCACTCAGGCTGCGGCGGATACCTGAATCGGCAATGATGATTGCAGTGCCAGGTGGCAGCTCGAGCGGCCTCCACTCCAGGCTGCGCGTGTCGAAACACAACACGTGCCCTTCCACCCCACATGCGCTGGCGAACTGGTCCATCAACCCCGATGAAACACCCACGTACTCATTCTCGGCCCGCTGGCATAGCTTTGCCAGGCTTAATCGGTCCACTTCCCAGCTGGACAGTGCCTGCCAGGTGAAAGCAAATGCCACCTCCACCGCCGCCGATGAGCTCAACCCTGCACCGATGGGGATGTCTGATGAGAAAACTGCCTGCATACCGCACACCTGGAGACCGGCTGCTCGCAAAGCCCATGCCACACCCGCCGGGTAAAGCGCCCACGCAGGTAAGGGTTTTGCCGCCACATCCATTCGACTCTCAACCTCACTCAAATTGAATACCGTCTCCTCAGCCAGGTCGAGGGCGCGTAACGTCACCCTGCCGTCACCGGTTGGCGCCGCTGTCATGCGCACCTCCCGGTCAATCGCCGCCGGCAGGACGATACCCTGGTTGTAGTCCACGTGCTCTCCGAGCAGGTTCACCCGCCCCGGTGCGTGTACCTCGACCGTGGGTTTCAGCTCGAAATTCTCTTCGAAGTGCCTGGTTAAACTCATTTCCGATCCATCAAGTTGAATATTCCTCAACATGGCAAACGCATTAATCTCTGGCAGGCTGCTCAGGATATTCAAAATTGAATGCCCCAGGGAAATCCTGCCGGGCATGTTCTTCCTTTCCGCTCCACGAGTCGATCTTGAGCCGGTACACCGCGGTGATGTCCAGCTCCTGCGGCAGGATCTCGCGGTAATCGATCCCCGGTTTCAGCTTCGGGAAATATCGGTCCAGTAGCAGTTTTAATCCCCGCCGTGCTTCGTCAGCATCGGTCAATACATCCACCCTGCCGAAGACCACCACACTGGCGTATTCGACCCCTACCTCCATGGCGGTGTCCGCCGGTAGCAGTCGTCCCATTTCAGCGATGCAAAAGCTGACGAAGGGGTTAATTTCAAGGTTGGTGCGCATGCGTCCCACCAACGCCCCGTGGATGTAGATCGCATGCTCGCTTTCCACATAAGCGAACAGTGTCGGTTTGATGAATGGTTGACCTTTATATTCAGTCGCCAGCGTCCCGAAGGGAACCCGTTTCAAATATGCTCTGATCCAGGTATCGTCCTTTGCCCGGTCTTTACGCAGCGGCTGGTTGATGGGAGTGGTCGGACTATTCATGGATTGCCTCGTTTTTCCTTGTCTTATAAATAATATCAAATGATTCCTGCTGAAGCGGCTGCCACACCGAGATAAGTTAGCAAACTGATCAATACTACCAGCACGATGATGTAGGGCAGCATTTTGCGCATCACCTCGCCCTCCCGCCCCGCCAGGTCGGCTGTGCTCGTACCGACGACAATCTTCGCCGGCGCCACCACACTCGCCAGGCCTGCCCCTGCGGTCTGCCCTGCCAGGATGATCGCTGCGCTGTAGCTCAACAATTGTGCTGTGCGTAGCTGCAGCAGTGCAAACACCACGTTGGAGTTCGTGTTACTGCCGGTCATGAATGCTCCCAGGGCACCGATCCACGGAGCGATGAGCGGGAATAACCCTCCCGCCAGGTTCGCCAATCCACGCGCCAGTGCCTCGGTCATGCCGGAGTATTCCATGATCGTCGCCATGCATAACATCAGGATGATGCTGGCACTGGGTGCCCACACCCGCTTCATCGTGCCGGTCAGGATAGTAGTAAAAGCGCCCGGTTTGTACTTGCCAGCCACTTTGTAGATCAGGAATGCCATGAAGGAGGCATATAGCAGCACAGCTCCGGCGTGGTTGAGCAGCGAGATGGGTTTGGTGGCTGCCGCTTTAATAAAATACCCCAGGTTGGTGCTGAGCTCAGGGATATGCACCTGGATTACCACCCCTCCCAGCAGCTGCTTCACTTCCGCAACCATCTGGATCAACAAGGTGATCACCACCAAAATGGCATATCCTGAAAGTGCGATCATCAATGCCTTTCCATCCAGGCTGCCGTTCTCACTTTGCTTGCCCCGGTAGAAGCGTGCCAGCCCAAAGCTCGCCAGCAGTCCTGCCATGCCGCCCAGAAATGCCGCCGTATTCCACGGTCCCCATACCGCCACCACCAGCTGGACGGCTCCCATTACGATCCCCAGCAAGATTGCTACAGGGATCAGGCGCAGCATTCCGCCCCAACCGACCGTGCAGTGCAGCACCAACAGCCCGGTGATCAAGGCTGCAATCCCTAAGAAAAGGGCGCTCGGGAATGCCAGCTCCGCGCTGGACATGCCCGTGGTGGATAGCAGCGCCTGGAAAGCCGAACCGAGCGAACCAAACGTCACCGCCCACCCGCTGCCGATAGACGGGATGATGATTGCTGCGATGGGAGCAAATCCCAACCCCACTAAGATGGGCGCGACGACTGCCACCGGCACTCCGAACCCTCCCACACCCTGCAGGAAAGCTGCAAACCCCCAACCGATCACCAGGGCTTGCATCCCCCGGTCAGCCGTTAAATGTGGCAAGGCTTCACCGAACTGCTTCACTGCTCCGGCCTCATCCGTCACCCGGTAGAACAGGAATGCCGCCCAGATGATCAGCAGCACATCCAGGCTCGAGAGCAGCGCTTTGACGTGGGCAAATTCCAGCAGCCTGACGCCGCTGCCAAAATAGAAAACTGCGATCACCATCGCTGCCAGGTAGCCGGCGATGCTCGCCTTTACCGCGCCCCAACGCAATCCCAGCATCAATACCAGGATCAGCAATATGGGGATTAATGCCAGAAAGAAAGTGAGCATAATGTTGATGAAAATTGGAATGAATAATACCGGTCAAACGTTAGCCCGGCTCAACCGGGTTGCCTCATGCACTGCCCTTCAGGTAAATTCCCAGTGGGTCGAGGTCCTCACGCAGGATGCGCAGCTCCTCCGGGTCTGGGGGTGGGGTGATGCGTAAATTCTGCACCACTTTAAGCTCCCAGCCGGTATTCTCGCATGCCTGTTCAGCCGTCGCACCCGGGTGTAGGGCAGTCAGCACCAGCTCACCCGTCTCATCCGGTTCCATGATGCCCAGGTCAGTCACCACCGCCAACATACCACCGCCCCTTAATTTCATTGCCTGGCGCTCTGCCCGCCCGCTTAAAAATCCGGCCGATGTCATGAAGTCCAGTTTAGCGGGGAAACGCCGTTTCGAATGGGGTGTGAGCAGGTAGCAGCGGTTAGCCCAGGCGGCGATTTCCATCGAGCCCCCCGACCCCGGTAAACGCACCTTGGGATGGTCATAATCACCGATCACTGTGGCATTGATGTTACCGAACCGGTCGATCTGCGCTCCACCCATGAACCCAACGTCCACGTTGCCGCGCTGCAGGTAAAAAGCGAAGATATCGTACATGCTGCAAACCCCCAACGCTCCACTGACCAGCGTGGGGTCGCCGATCGAAAGCGGCAGCCGTTCCGGTTGCGCCCCGATTACTCCAGCCTCGTAGATCATCAGTAAGTTCGGGGCATGCGTGCGCCGTGCCAGGTTGCACGCCAGGTTGGGCAATCCCACCCCCACGAACACCCGGTCGCCATCCCGCAATAACCGGGAGGCATTGATGGTTAGCAGCTCAGGTGATGTATAGTCGGCCATGTCTAATATTTCCCGTAATCCACAGTGGCGCTGGGCCGGCTGGCAATTTTCAGCCGCTCGTGCGCTTCACTGCCCAGCTTTTCCCAGTATTCAGCACGGGTCTCAACTCCATAAACCCACTCATCCAGGTAGCTTTGGGTAGCCTCGCGGCTGCTGCTGATCTCATCCCACTTGAGGTAGAAGCTGTTATCCCGGTCGTAATAACCTTGCGTGTAGGATGGGTGCGCACAATGGGGCACTTCACACACTGCATCCACAATGAACCCTGGGATCAGCGTGCGGTTGGGGTCCGAACGGATGATGCTTTCATCCACGATCTCCTCTGCCGTCAGGATCACTCGTTCCGCGGCGAAAGCGGCTTCCTTTTGTTCGCCAATAATACCCCAGATGTGTGCATTTCCATCCGCATCGGCGCGCTGCACGTGCACGATGGCTACATCCGGGTTCAGTGCTGGAACCACCACCACGTCTCCCCCATTGTACGGGTCTTTCACCGTGCGATACATTTTATTTACCCGCTCCAGGTCTCCCGCTGCGGTCGGGTTCATGGGCATGAAGGGCAGACCTGTCGCCCCGGCTTGCAGGCGCGAGATCATCCCGAAATGCGAGTATTCCTCCCACTCCAATCTGCCGGCTTCAAGTTCTGACCTGACAATGCGCAGGGAACCCACCCCGGGGTTGCCCATGTAAGAAAAGATCACTTTCCGCGCACAGCCTCCCGCCACCATCTGGTCGTAGATCAGGTCAGGGGTGGCGCGTGCCAGGGTAAGCTCGCGCTTGTGTTGCCGGATGATTTCATGCCCGGCGGCGAATGGGATCAGGTGGGTGAAACCCGCTGCATACACCAGGTCGCCATCCCTGACGTATTGGCGGACAGCCTCTTCCAGAGGGATTACTTTGGACATAACAGTTTGGCTCCTCCTGTCAATAGATCTCGCTGTTACCACAGCTTATTTTTATCAGCATCTTTTCGCTCTGCTTTCCTCTGCCGCTGCTGCTCCCGCCACCTGCGCAGGGTCCGGAAGCGCATGCTTTCATCGGGTGGTCGCTGGCCGCGCAGCATGAGCATCCCACCCAGGAATACTACGATTACGCCTACGCAGAAATAACCATAGGCTGGGTGTTTGGCCTGGTCCATGGCAAAAAATACCACCAGCAGGATCACGCCAATGAAAAACAAAAACCTGCCGATTTTGCTTTTACCGACCTGCATTCAATCCTCACCGCGGCATTCCAAATACTGTAACTCTAAAAATCCATCTGCCTAATTTGTAGAGGCGTAAGGGAGAAATTCCGAATCTACCTTTCGATTACTTCCCTTACGCCCTTCTCCGGATATCCCAGATCATAAGAATTCACCGTATCACGGTGTGGATCTGCTCGTGCATGTACTGCGGCACGTAATAATGCCCGCCGCCGTTCTTGCCCGTCGACCCCGACCCCTTCCAGCCTCCGAACGGTTGGAAGCCTGGCCAGGCGCCGGTGGTAGCTCCCTGTGGACGGTTGACGTAGTTCACGCCCGCCTCGATATGGTCGAAATACCAATCGGCATCGTCCTCCGACCCATAGAACCCGGAGGTCAGGCCATAATTGACCGCATTCGCCTGCTGCATGGCTTCCTCCAGGTCTTTCACCCGTCCGATGGTGGTGATGGGGACGAACATTTCATCCTTCCACAGGTGGTGCTCGAAGGGCACGTCCGCCACCAGAGTCGGCTGGCAGAAGTAACCTTTACCGTATTCACCATCGGTGAGCACCTTCCCGCCGGTCAGGAAGCTGCCCGCCTGCGAAAGCTCTTCAGTGAAGTTCATGAAGTCCTTATACGAATTCCGGTTGACCACCGGACCCAAGTACACCTCCCGTTTGGTCGGGTCGCCGATCACCAGCTGGTTGATCTTGTCCACCAGGCGGGAAGTCAGCTCATCATAAACCGGTTCTTCCACATACACCCGTGAGGCCGCCGAGCATTTCTGCCCCTGCAGCCCGTATGCCGAGCGTAAAATGCCGGTGGCAGCCCTCTCCAGGTCGGCATGTTTTGAGACGATCACCGGGTTCTTGCCGCCCAGCTCCAGGATGATCGGCCGGATGTAGCTGCAGTTGGAGAAGTCGCGGTAGATGCCCATCCCCACCCCGAACGAACCGGTGAAGGTCGCTCCATCCACGTCGGCACAGGTGATCAATGCCTGCCCCAGCGTGCTGCCTGGTCCGGTGACGAAGTTGAAGGCACCGTCTGGCAAACCTGCATCCCGCAGGCACTCCGCCAGCAGGCGTACCACCCAGGGGGTATCGCTGGCAGGCTTCATCACCACCGTGTTGCCCGTCACCAGCGCCGCACCTGCCGGGCCACCAGTCAGTGAAGCCGGGAAGTTGAACGGGCTGATTACCAGCCACACGCCGTACGGTCGCATGACGGAGATATTCGTGGCGCTGTATCCAACCAGCGGGTCGCGCCCCATCTCGACGATGTAGCCGTTGTTGCGCTCCATCTCGTCGCAGTAATAGCTGATCAGGTCAGCGGTTTCCTGCACATCCCCGAGAGATTCCATGCGGTTCTTGCCTACTTCCAGCGAGAGTGCCGCTGATATAGTGAAAATGCGCTCGCTTATTAAATTCGCCGCCTTGCGCATCAACGCCACCCGGTCCTGCCACTTCATGCGAGACCACACGGGGAAAGCTTTGCGTGCTGCTGCCAGGGCATCCACTGCATCCTGTGTTCCACCCCTCTGGAACAGTCCCAGCACCATATCGGTGTTGGCGGGTGAACGGTCTTCGATCTTCTCAGACGTGAAACGATCCTTCCCACCGATCAGCATGCCGTAATCCTTCCCCAAGCCAGCCTTCAGCTGCGCCAGGGCTTCATCGAAATGCATGTGCAGCTCTTCGGGGGGGTTGAACATGGTGGCATAAGTAAGTTTGAAACTTTCATTCATTGGTTTTTCCTCCTAACGATAAACGTGGGTGTAGTATAGCATCGTGGTCTCGTCTCGTCAAAAGAGAATTCCCCCACATCCACCCCGTTATGAAATATCGTGAAAAATATTAATAAATGTTTCACAGAGAGATAAATGAAGGATCACATAATCTGGTGGAGAGCTAAAAACAGGATGACTTGAAAAACATGATGGATGACGAAGCCATACCTTAATCTCAAAATCACTCTTGATCGTCGGGAAGAAAAAGGAAACTATAACCTCAAGCAGAAGCTGATAAGGAGAATTCTACTTCGTCAACTGTAGAAATCATTCGAGAATACACGAAATGGTTTATATTTACAGAGGTTTTTAAATTTTTCCTTCTACATTACCCCGTACTGGAACCATATAAGCTGTAAGCGATGCGAGGTTGCATGAGTATTTATCATGTTCCTTATTTAATAATTTCATCTCCACTAATTCATCAATATCCCGACTCATTGTTCTAACTGAGAGATTTGCATACATCTCTGCAATGCGAGCTCTGCCATAGCGAATTTCCTCAATAGTATATTCTTTCGGTCCAATTTTTGAAATTTCAAGCATCAATTCTTTCTTGCGTTCATCTGCATTTGAGTGCTTACCACTAAAAGAATTATGAATATGATTAATCCAATGAACAATTATTTGCTGACTTTGTATATAGTTAATTTCGTCTCTTAGCCCATCGACAAAGCCTTGAAGTGCATATAGAATAAAACCCGATACATCTCCTCCCGACTTTGATGTAATTTCTAAATTTCTATAGTATTCAGACCTTGTTTGATTGTAATGATTGCTTAATAGATGCGCAGCGATTTGAGGTGCACCCACTGACAAGAGAATTTGGAATTCGATAAGCCTTGCTGTTCTTCCGTTACCATCACCGAAAGGATGGATCCATACAAAATACAAGTGTGCCATTATAGCTTTGAGAATTCCATAAATTACCCTTTGATCAGATGGAAAGGTAAATTCATCATTTAGCCATGTAACGAATTTATCAAGCAAATATTCACAATCTTCAGGGGGTGCTCCGCGGTATCCCGCAACACCAACGTAATATGTCCTGAGTTCACCAGCCTTTACATCCTCAGACAAAGGAAGGCTTTTTAATACAAGGCGATTATATTCCTTGATTTGTTCGACACTCAATTTATCGGACATGTCGCTATCTAATAATCTTCCACCTATTAAATTATATGCAGTAACAACATTATCAATCTCTTGGCCCAAATACTCCTTTGAGGGAGGTAGTTCCAGATCGCCCTGAATTCTTTTTTCTACCTCCATCTCAGTTAATGTGTTTCCTTCTATCGCTGTTGTCGCTAATGCTCCTTTTGCTAAATACACCCGAAGCATATTCTGTATAGTGTTTGGTAGAAGAGGTGCACCTTTAATATGCACAAATTTTGATTGGGCTTCTCCTAAAAGCAGCCAAATCTTGTGATCTAGATGACTCGCGTCAAAACGGAATACTATCCAAGGATGCGTTTCTTGATACTTTCTTTTTAATATCTCACCAGTCATAATTCCCTCCGATGTATACTTTAGTGATAGTTACAGAACCTGCCAAATAAATTGTCATTGATAATGTCAATAAAACTGTCATGTATATTGTCATGGACTTTGTCATTATAGCAGATAATTCTCTCTTTTATATTAATATATTAGTAGAAGTATTAGTTTACCTCTTGCTTACTTGTCTTCTCTAGTTCGTCAAAAAAAGCAGGACGAGGAACATACTTTCCCTTCTTCAAAAGTGACGGAAAGGTGGGTGAACAATGGCAAAACTTTACAATTTTTGTAATTGTGAATGCTTGCAGCAATGGCTGAATTATATGGATAATACTTTCTTTTTCCTCTTCAAGGCGTCCAGGTTTTGCCTCTTCCCATTCCTTTCAGGCTATTGATCGTTCCTTCTAGCTGTTACCCCGTTTACGACCCGCCTCTCCCCAATGGGAAGGAGAAATCCCATTATCCCGAAATCTTGCAAGTAATTAATTCCTGCTATAGACAAATTTTTATTGATTTCCTCTCGACAATTCTTAAGACAATCTCGGCAGTACAAGTTATCACCTGGAGAGGGTTTCCAACATTGGATACATCTATTCTTGATTTTTGGAAAAGTCTCCTCGTCTGCTGAGTATGATATAGATCTCTCAACTTTACCCATATAAATTCTCTTAATACTCCATTATTAATATAACTTTTTCCCTATTGCATTCACCGTTGATATGGTGTAAATTATATGTGCGCGGGTAAATGATACTTGCAACAATAATTGCATTATATTCGGGCGATCTTCAAATGGTAAAACAAGTGGGTATATAACGCCTTTATCTATCGATGATGACCAAGAACAACGCCACCCATCAATCGCAATACACGGAGGAAAGAAATGAAAAAGCACCTCTATCTACCCCTGTTCATCCTCTTAGCTCTATCCATCACCGGCTGTCAGAGTTCAGACACATCCAATTTACAAGCCACCAATGAAGCTTTGAGCAGCCAGCTTAATTTACTCACGGCACAATTAACCCAGCAAGCCGGCTTGCCCACCCAACCGCCTCAGGAACCGGCAGGTATGGGTAACGAAATTATTGCACCCACTGAAACTCGATCAGCTTCTCCCACCTTGCAGCCCACCCAACCCTCAGGGATCATCCCTCCCTCCCTGATCGTTTCCGGTTCTGGCGAGATTTTCCCGTGGTCTAACACCACGCCATACCCCATGACGCTTTTTGGCGCCGCAAACGTTCACCTGGTGTGTGATCCAGGCGATACCGCCGATGGTAAGATCTGGATCGACTCTAAGAATTACTCAGCTGGCTGTAATCCGAATAGCGAATCCTGGACTCTTTGGAAACAGGATATCACCGTAGGTGATCATTACATCTACTCGCAAAATGCTGCCGATAAATATGAATTTTGGACCGTCGGTACCACGCCGTTCACCATCCGGAATAAATACGAAAGCACCGACTTTATGTTCAATGTTAACACTGCGGGTATCTATAATTTGACCACCAATGTGATCAAAGGTGCCTTCAACGTCTATATCACCTGCGAAGGGGCACAGAACTTCAATTACAAGATCATCCAGTCCTCCACCATCCAGGTAGTGTTAAATCCCGCTAGGTGTGAGATCATCGTGCGCGACTCACCCCCCGGAACGGTTACCCCCGGCGAGATAGAGGTCAGCCTGGTTATCAAATAATTAATCTTTAAATGGGCAGTATTCCCGGCAGCTGTTCGATCAAGCAGCGATATAAGCATCCACCTGCTGCTCCAGCATTTCCAGTGGCAATTGGCCGCTGCCCAGGATGATATTGTGGAATTTCTTGAGGTCGAACCGGCTGCCTAGTTTATCTTTCGCCCTCTGGCGCAGCTCCAATATTTTCAAAAAGCCTACGTAGTAGGATGTTGCTTGAGCCGGCCACATGATGTAGCGTCTGGTCTCTCCTTCTCCAGGGTAACCGGTGGCTTCGGACATATATTGAACCGCCCTGGCAAAGCTCCATTGTTTTGCGTGAATCCCGCTATCCAGTACGCACCGCACAGCACGCAGCAGCTCCAAACTCAACCGTCCCAGGTTTCCGGCCGTGTCATCGTCGTATGCACCTAATTCCCACATCAATCGTTCGGCGTATAACGCCCAGCCTTCGACGTAACCATCATATTGCATCGCATCACGCAGCAGGAGCAGGTTGAGCTGTCGGGTAACATCAAACTGGTAGCCGTGCCCTGGCACCGCTTCGTGGAAGGCAATATCCTTGATCTGGTACTTCGGCTGGTAATTGTCTGTTAATGCCCTAAAAGTAGCCGGTCGCGAGCCATCGCGCGGTGCTGCGGTGTAATAATTACCTTCTTTTCCTCCAATTACCGTAATTTTATATTTTAAATTAAAGTCAAATGCCAGGTCGAGCATCCCGGTAGCCTGGTCAATCGCCGCCTGGTAAGCCGCTACTGCTTGATCGCCGGCAATATAACCGGTCTCATCACCCAACCGGCTCATCAGCGTTGCCAGGCTATCGCCGGAAGAATACCCTAGTTTTCCAAACGCAGAGCGCATCTCACCGTGGATGCGATCGACATTTTCCTGTCCCAGCTGGTGTATTTCCTCGGCAGTCAGATCGGTGGTCGTATAGTGGCGCAAGAGGTAGGCATAATATTCATCACCGTTCGAATACCGCCATACTCCCACATCAACCGGAGCGATGGGTTCAAGTTTTCGATAATAATCGCTCAGTGATTTATACGCCGGGATAACATTCTGCTTGATTGCCGTCCTCGCCTGGTCTAATAAGGTCTGCCTGTCTTCTGACTTCAATCCGCTAATTTTGCTGGTTTTCGTGGAAAATGTAATGTAATAAGGCTGTGATTCCACAATTCCGGAATATTGGCTTAAGTCGTCCAGCAGATCGGGGATGAGGATACTAGGAAGGATCACCCCAAAATCTTTGCGCCGGTCCAAATCATCCCTCACCTGCGCGAACTTCGCATTGACCTGCAGCAGGCGAGCAATATAATCCTGAGCCTCTTGTGCATTCGTGAGCAGCTGTGCCTCAGTGAACAAGTACTGCAAGTTCCAGTTCAGGCTGTTGAGGAAAGGAGTCACCAGGTAATCATCATACATAAAGGGAAAGCCGCGCACGATATCATCCAGATACCACTCATAGACAGCGGCATTTACTGCCTGGTTTGGAGTGAAAGATGTTTTACTATATTTTTTGAGCAGGTCCAGGATTCCTGCCTGCAGGCGTTGCGTCTGCCGGATGTAGTTATCAGAGACGTTCGTTAGCTGATCGTTTCTTACCCCCAATAGAGTTGCCATGCCGTTGATGGTGACCATCTCCGGGTCGCGCAGGAACAGGCGTTTCACCGATTCGTCCAGGAAAGCATCGATATCAAGGTTTTCCAGACCCGCTGTAAGAGGAACAGGTGTCTCGGTCGGTGCCAGGGTTGCCGTGGCAGTTGAGGTCGACGTTGGCTTAAGCGGGGTGGCGGTCGGTACCATCGTTGCCGTCTGGGATGGCGTTATGGTGGGGGTTGCTATCTCGAGGCGTTCACAAGCTTCCAGAATCGGCAGGAGCAGCAGCGTTTCACTGGAGGTGAGAGCTATTTTTAAAAATTCACCTCGGGAGATACGAGATATTTGCACTTGTGATCCCATGTTTTCTCTTCCTTGAATGAACGATCTCCCATTCAGATATTGCTGGCACCATGCCGGGAAAGACTCCCCAAACTTTAGCAGACCGAAGGAAATCAACTTAACTTCTGCATGTTTTCGAGCAATTTACGAGCTTTCTATAGCGGTTTATGATATTACTGTGTAAGCGGGTCAGTAGTTCAACCGCCTCCGGGCAATAAGCCAGCAGGTGACTGTGTTTTTTGTGTAAAACCGATGGGTTCAGCTCAATTTAGCCGGGATTTAGATAGTTTATCGTATAATAAAGTTGTGTTTAGCAGCAGCTCCTCATTTATCGGACTGGATCCCACCGCCGGGCGTAAACCCTTCGCCTACGCTTCCCTGGATTCAAACCTGCGTCTCACCGCCCTGGGTCACGGCAGCGTGGAAGAAGTACTGGCTTTCACCGCCGGTCAGCGCGAGGCCATGGTGGCAGTCTGTGCCCCCCGCCGCCCCAGCCAGCGCCTGATGGAACGCACGGAAATTCGCGATAGCCTCAACCCTCCCCCTCGCCCCGGACGTTGGATGAACTTCCGCCTGGTCGAATACCTGCTCCGTCTGCATGGCATTAGCTGTTACAAGACCCCTCCTGATGAAAAAGCCTGCCCCAATTGGATGCAGATGGGCTTCCACCTGTACCATCGCCTCGAACAGATGGGATATCACCCTTACCCCTCCCCTGAGTTTGCCCGGAAATGGCTGGAAGTATATCCGTACGCCAGTTATTGCACCCTGCTCGGTCACGTCCCACTGCCCAAGCACACCCTGGAGGGAAGGCTCCAACGCCAATTATTACTCCATAGACACAAGCTCGGCGTGCCCGACCCCATGGATTTCATTAAGCAGCTCACCCCTCAGCGCCTGCTGCAGGGCAGCCTACGCTCGGATGACCTCTACTCTCAAGGTCAGCTGGATGCCCTGGTGGCGGCTTACACTGCCTGGCAGGCCGCTACACACCCCCTCGAAATCACCACCCTCGGTGATGCGTCTGAGGGTCTGGTGGTCCTTCCCGTGGCAGAGCTGAAGCGCCATTATTAACAGGAATTCCCATGCCAAACATTGAAGAGCTCTTACGCCAGGCTATGGCAGAGGGCAAGTTCAATAACCTGCCCGGCAAAGGCAAACCCCTCCACCTGGATGATACCAACCCCCTCGCTGACCCTGAATGGGAGCTGGCTTATCATATTCTAAAGGAAAGTGGTTTTACTCTCCCCTGGATAGAAACCCGGCACGAAATTGAAAACGACATCGATACTGCACTCAAAGAATTGCTGCGCGCTTGGAAGTGGCGAATAATCTATTTATCGGCTGATGTGCCTGACGAAAAAGCATCAGCCGAGTGGGAGCGCTCCCAACAAGCTTTCATGGAGAAACTGACTGCCCTCAACAAGCGCATCCGAGATTACAACCTTCAGGTGCCGCATGCCCGCTTCCAGAGGCCGGTGTTGAATTTTGAGCGCGAAATCGAGAAAGTTACCAAGTTGGAAAAATAAGGTGTCTAAAAGATTATCAAGTTTTTATTAATTTAAGCCAGTAATTCAATGTGGATATAATTGGTCATCAAACCAAGTATCGGGATTCGTTTCAATATAATCCCATATGGACTTATATTCTCGTTCGTTACGAATAATATGATCATAATAATTCCGCTGCCATATGGGTGGATTGGTGAAACCCCGTACTGCGTTTATACGAAAAGTAACTGAGGCTTTATAAGCACGGATGATAACCCCTAATGAACCGGCTGCAATCTGCGGATAATCGTAGGGGCGCTGGGGAGGACTCCCGGATGAAGCAAGTTGAAATTCCTCCCCAGCGCCCCTAACAATTTGGATAATTCCGTGGATGTGGTTCGGCATGATCACAAATTTTTGGAAATCTGATGGGACGAAACGTTTTTCCAGCCGAATCCATTGCTCGTAAGCGATTTTGCCATAGCTATTTAAATCAATCTTTCCATTATCAATCTTGCCAAAAAGACATGCCCGTTGAGATGTGGCAATTGTCACAAAATACGCACCCTCGATCGAATAATCATATCCCTTCATTCGCAAGGAATGTCGATTTTTTGTTGACGGATTTATTTTCAGTTTCATTTGCATATCTATATCTTTATTCATTTATTAGCTAATGAAAATCACCCGGATTAAAAGAGTTTACAAGGCTTTCAATAATTTCTCCCCAAATTCCGCCGGCTCACTTTTCTCGATCACCAATTCCTTCGCGCCATGGAATACCATGAAATCCCGCATGGCGGTGGCCACCCCGCTCACCAGCTCCTCATCCGGCTCTACCCCCGGCTCAAGGTAAATTGCAATAAGGCGCATTACCCCCAACTTTCGCTCCATTTTTGGGTCGAACCGCCCCACCACCCTGTCGTGGTGCAGGATCGACTGGCAGAAATATCCGTACTTCCGGTTTTCGGCTTTATTGTACGATTCGATGATATTCCGGTAGCCCCAGATCTGCATATCCCTGCCACGGCACCAAAACAGGTTATCAAAAAAGCTGAGGAATGTCGTCCGCTGTGCCTTGATCACCCCATCCGCTGCCTGTTGCAATGTTCCGAGCCGGTCGCGATGCACCACCATTTCGTGCACCTCCCCATCCGCCAGAGTCGCTTGCACCGGTACTACCAATCCCTCGTCCAGGATCATCGTCTTCAATGCCTTCGGTAGTGCGCGTCTCATATGGTAGGCATACTCGGCAATCTGGTTTGGCAGGCAGATTCCCAGCGCCAGCACTCCCTGCTCGATCCAATAATGGTCCCGTTCCTCCAGACCTGGCATGCTCGTATCCACCCACTGCGGCAGCACCCGTTCCGTCAGGTCGTACACCCGTTGAAAATTTACCCGGTTGGCAATCATCAAGTCACCGCGGGTGAATAAATACTCCAGGGCGATCTTGGCCGGCTTCCAGTCCCACCAGCTGCCGCGTCTCGGGCCATCATATTCGAAATCAGATGCCCGCAATGCACCTTCCTGCCGGATGCGCTCGAGCACGCTGGTTGCCAATTCACGGTTGCCCTGCCCATCCAGCCACTTTCCATACCATTTGCTCAAGTCTTGGCGCCGTTTGTCGAATTCCGGTAGCTGGTGACGGTAATCCTTCAGAGGGATGATTGCCGCCACCCCCTGCACACCTTCGAACAGCTTTTTTTCAACCGGCGAGTAGATCAATCGGTCAAAATCTGCCGGGGTGTAGTTGCCCAGGCGGCTCCACAGCACGATATATTGGGCGCGCTGGATCAGGTTCAGCGTGTCGATCTGGACGTAGTTCACCTGGTCTACTGTGCGGTAGATTCCTGCTAAATCCGGCTCCGGGTTTGCCTGGTTCGGAATAGTTAAACCCTGGGCATGCAGCGCTAGCGTCCGCACAGCAGATAAAGGGTACACGGTCATGCGGAATTTCCCCCATAAAAGACCACCTCATGTGAGATCAATCTTGCATTCTTGTACATAAATCTGCCAGAAAAGATCCCCGGGTGGTCCAGCCAGGAAAGGAAGATCGCATCCCCTTCCCACAAATTGAGCGAAGTCAGCTCTGAATTATTAACCCAGCTCAAGTCGCCTTCCGGAGAATCAATAAGCTCGCCCTCGAAATCGGTCACCAGGTAGACGAAGACATACCAATCCTCAAAATCGTCGAATGCCGGGAAAGTTAAAATACCTTTGAGCTCTGGGTTCCGCACCACCAGCCCTGCTTCCTCGTAGATCTCGCGCACTGCACATTCCTCGGGCGTCTCCCCGGGTTCGAGCTTGCCGCCCAACCCGTTCCATTTGCCCTGGTGCATGTCATTGGCTTTCCTCACCCGGTGCACCATCAGTGTTTTCCCCGCCCCCCTGACGTAACACAATGTTGCCAGCTTCATTTTCACCTCAAGCTAACAATATTCGCAATTCAAACTGTTTGGATCAACCGCTGGGCCAGCCCAAGCAGCCTGTCCTCATCGTAATATATACCCTCATTTAGCCTTCCAGCTGCCACAACCGGCACCCACTGTTCGAACTCCTGCTTGTTAACAGGGTTAAGTTGAAAATACCTTCGTTGATAAATGCGGTAGAAGCTGCCTTGTAGAATCCGCAACAACCTTGCCCCTGGGATACTGGAGGGTATGTTACCTGCCCCAAACAATAATGATGATCTCGCAACGTCAAGAATGGGTCTGCCCCGCGAGCAGTCAATCCAATCGATGATCACCGGACCACGCCTGCTCAACAGGATATTGCCTGGGTGAAAGTCTCCATGGCACAACCTGTCATCTTCAGGCAGCTGTTGCAGTGCTTTTAATGCCGCCTGGCGTACGTTTTCCGGCAGCTTTTCAGCCTGGCTGATCTTCCAGTCCAGCGTCTCACTCAGGGCAGGCAGACCAGACACTCGGCGTGTGTGCATATCTGCATGCAGCTCCGCCAGCTGGCGCGCCAACGCTGTGTACTTCCACGGACTTTGAGTGAGCGCATCCAGCATGCTGATTCCGTCCACACGCTCCAGTTCCATCCCATACCGGTCTTTGATATCAATGATCTCACCCACTGCGGGTACCGGCAGCCCGGTGGCGTGCACGATGCGGGTTTTATTTGCCTCATGCTCCACGGCTGCACGTGAAATCCCCTGGTTGAACAGCTTCAGAATCCATCCCTCTTTCCAGGCATAAATTTCTGCCGTGAAACCCCTTGCGATTGGGGCAACTAGCTGCATACGTTACCGAACTCCATGGAGATTAATATGCGTGCAATAGGCGTCCAAATAAATCAGCCGGCAGCAGCACTATGATGAACACTCCTCGACCTGGTAAGTATATCCATCCTCAATCGGTGCTTCCGCCGAAAGATGGCGGCGTAAATACTGGCCACAGTTGCTGCCAATATTATTCTCCTCCCTCTCGCCAATACTGATGATCACCTGGTAGCCAGCGTCCTGCAAATCCTGGACGATATCATACTTTTGGACTGCGCTGAGTGGATTTATATATGAAGTCAGAGCGTTTTCTCGGGCACGGTAGGTTGGGTTGAGTGGCGTGATCTTGACCAGGAATTTATCCGGGTCGAAGTATTTCAACAACACTGCCGGGTCGACCGGCATCCCCTGCGCCAATGCAAAATTCAGCGTGATCTTCCGGTCACCCTGGGCAAAAAAGCGCTCGCCGAATTCACCAATCTGCGCAAAGCTCCATTTTTTCACCGGGATAAAACGGTCCCGCAGAGTGATCTCCGTAGTATGTAGGGAGACTTGGAATTGGAAATGTCCCCCCGTATAGTGCTTCTGTTTTATTTCCAGCAGCCGTTCGAAGAAGCGCTCAGTTCCCACTGGGGCGACCGTGGATATCGAAGGCATTAATCCCGGGGCGTGATACCATTGGGGTAGCTCTTCCAGCACTTCCAGCACGGATTGGTTTAGCGAAGGCTCACCCATGCGGGCAAATTGGATTTTGAATTGCTCGCACGGAATGTTCCCATCTGGGAACCGCTTTCCCACCAGAAAATCGATCTGGGCGAAAATTTCATCCTTCGACGGTTTACCATGGTAGTACCCACCGGCGTCGCACATCAGGCAGCCTATCGGGCAGCCGAACATCGTCGACACTAACAGTACCCATTTCTTCTCCCTCGGCAGGGGTGGTTGGACTGATTCGACGCACTCAACCAGGTTCCCGCTGCTCGTCTCGGCGATATAAACCATGGCGATATCTTCTTTTCCTGCTGATGCATGGATTTTTATCATGCGGACTCCTATATAAGGCGACAGATTTTCATGGCCGTTAAAACACCCTCGCCCACTGCGATGGACGTTTGCCGGTAAATCCCATTCTTCACATCTCCGATTCGGTATAGGACTCCCTGCTCTTCAAGGCTCTGTGCTTGCTCAAACATTGCATCTGACAGAAAGTCCAATCGTGGTTCACGTCCAATGGCTCCTACCAGATAATCGGCATGGAATTGTAATTCACCTTCCCGGCTCTGGCAATCCATGAACATCCCTCCCACGGGGTCTTTTCTCAGCTTGCTGATGACAATATTATCCTTGTATGTAATCGCTGAGACTTTCTGGGCTCTTTCCCACAGCAAAGGCAGGCACTTGGGTTTTTGTCCTCGATTAAGGATGGTCACCCGGTTTTTCTTGCTCAAGTTAAGCGCATAATCAAATGCCGCGTCACCACTCCCAATAATTGCCACATCCTTATCTTCGAGGTTCAGCAGATCGCACACTTCGTAAAATACCCTTCCGTTGAGCTCCTCGGGTATCGCAAGGTTATTGAGGCGGCAGGGCTTGGTTCCCGTCGCGATGACCGCCACCCGCGATCGATATGCATTTTGCCCAGTCTGCGCCTCGAACAGGTCATGGTCATACACCAGCTCATGCACCTCCTCGCGGGTCACAGCGATGTGTAAATTCTCCGCCTGCCGTCTGAATAAATGTACCAGCCTGTTCCCTGAGATGCCTTTTGGGAATCCGGGGTAGTTCTCCACCAGGTTTGCATTCCGCAGCAGCCCACCTACCTCCGCTCCCTCGAACAGCAGTGGATGGATCCCATAGCGTTTGAGCTGGATCGCTGTGGCTAACCCGGCCGGGCCCGCCCCTATAATCATCACCGGCTCAACTTTCATGTTCACCTCTGATTATTGCCGTTAGTTCTTTGATCAGGACAATTTTCGCAAAACCATGCGCAAGGTTCATCAGGCTTGCCCGGTGAAATTCCAGGTTGTACGTCGCCGTCCCATCCACCGGGAAGAACACCTCGAACCCGCGCATAAACGCTGACCTTGCCGTGGTTTCACAGCACAGGTGGGTCATCACCCCGCAAATGATCACCTGACTCACGTCTTTCTCCCGCAGCAATTTTTCCAGGTCGGTCTGATAAAAAGCGTCATACTGGCTTTTCTGGATGAGTGTGCCATGTGACACATCGATTGCAGGGACGATCACGTGCCACGGGTTCTCAGTCGTGATCAGGTCCTTCCACCATACAGACATCATCCCGGAGTTACTGGTATTGTTGATATGTTGGGTGAAGATAACTGGCATCCCAATCGCAGTCGTGAGCTTGATCAGCTCGACGATTCCATCCAGGATTGCATTCGCACTTGGAATGTGAGCATGGGAGGCAGGGTCCAGGAAATAAGCCTGCATATCGCATACCAGCAGTGCCGCTCGTGACGGCTGGAAAGTGATCGGTTTTTTCCGGGTGACCTCGGCCACCTGTTGGTACATTTCCTGCGCCGTGCGCTCAAGTGATTCTTCGGTAAAGTAGCTCTCTTTCATATTTATTCCGAATGGATATCCTCTCGCGTTACTCCCGTAAAATCTAGGATGAAGTCCGCTCCATAGGCAAGGGATGGGGTTTGGAATCCTGGTTTAAAATCACCTGACAATACCCTCTCAACCACTGCCACGGCAGTCTCAGCAGTGAGAGTGTAACCGTCTGGTGTTTCCATTCTGGATATAACGCTGTGACCCTGTTTATCCTTCACTTCACCCCATATCCTGCTCCGGGAACGGGTGCGCTCTTCCGCTGTTGGACCTGGGCGGAATCTCACCACAGCCCACCTTAATAACCTTTGTACCACTGCTCTTGATGTTATTCCGATCACTGGCCGTGCAAGACGGGTCATCCTGATAACACTTTTTGGAAGCGCAATATAGTTCTCAATGTTGGGAATACCTGTGCTGTAGTATGCCGTGGATACATCACCCCATGGAATGTTGATCGCTGTCCGCGGACCCCGTCCAAAATCAACCTCCCGCCTCATTTCGAACAAAGGCACCTGGGTTAACTTTCCATCCCGCCGTACAATGCCCTTCCCTGGGAGACCTTCAATTGTGGTTAATAAAGTGCCGCGAGAGATTCCTCCACCAGACGTGCCGATGGCTAACGTCAGGATGGACGCATCTGGAAGGCGTTGTTTAAGGTGCACCGCCAGGCAATCCGTTGGGACAACATCGAACCCAATTCCTGGCAAAATTATTACTCCCGCTTGCCTGGCATCGCGATCACGCCTGGCTAATTCCTCGAACACCTGGATCTCACCGGTGATGTCCAGATAATGCCTACCCACCCGCAGGCATGCATCCACCACCGGTTTAAATGTGTGCTGGAATGGTCCCGCACAGTTCAGCACCAGTGGCACTGCCTTGAGGGCAACTTCTAATGCACCAGGTTCGCTCAATGAAATTGGAATGTACTCCAAATTAAGCCGGTCTGCCTGGGCTTTCACGCGATTGACATCACGTCCGGATAAAATCGGCTGCATCCCACGACTGACTGCCTGATCTGCGATCAATGAGCCTGTGTAGCCATAAGAGCCGTAGAGTAGAAAAGGTGAGTTCATAGAAATCTCATTAACACAATTAGTCGAGTAAAATTCACTTAATCATATCCTGTTTATGGGAGGCATGTTATGAAGATCGGCGTCATCTTTCCGCAAACCGAATTTCCACCCGACCCCATCGCCGTCCGCGATTATACCCAAGCGGTCGAAGGGCTGGGATTCGAGCATTTGCATGCCTATGACCATGTGTTGGGTGCCAACCCTCAGCGCCCGGGCGGTTGGCATGGACCCTACACCCACCAGCACCCATTCTTTGAACCTTTCGTCCTGTTCAGCTATCTGGCAGGGTTGACCCATAAAATTGAATTCGCTACCGGCGTCCTGATCCTCCCTCAACGCCAGACTGCCCTGGTTGCCAAGCAAGCTGCCACCCTGGATGTGCTCAGCAGTGGGCGCACCCGCCTGGGGGTAGGTAATGGCTGGAACGCCGTCGAATATGATGCCCTCGCTGAAGATTTTCACAACCGTGGCAAGCGTATGGAGGAGCAGGTGCAGCTGCTGCGCCTGCTATGGACTCAACCCCTGGTGAACTTTCAGGGTCACTGGCATAACATTCCCGATGCTGGCATCAATCCATTGCCCGTTCAGCGCCCCATCCCCATCTGGTTCGGCGGCACCGATGATAGGGTATTGAACCGCATGGCACGCATCGGTGATGGCTGGATGTTGAACATCCGCTCCCTTGAGCAAGTGCAATCGAGTTTAGAACGCCTCTATGCGTACCTGGACGGAATCGGGCGCGAAAAAGCCTCCTTCGGCATCGACCTGCGCCTGAATATGAGCCTGGTCGGACCCGATGGCTGGACCAGCTTCATCGCCTCGTGCAAAGACTTGGGCGCCACCCATCTGACGGTTAATACCATGGGCTGCGGGTTTGAGACACCCACTGCTCATCTCAAAGCCTTGGAACAATTTGCTCGCCTGGCCGGATTAAGCTAAGTCCCACACCAGCACAAACGTCAGACCTGTTACCCCACCGAGGCTTCTGACCGCCATCCACCGATCTCTTCACCGATGAAGGTCACCAGGTTGCTCTCGTGCTGTCAGGGGAGAAAATTATGCTGCTCGGGCTGATAGCAGATCAGGCGGGTATGCAACCACTACCAGTATAATCTCAACATCCTCTCATCAGGGATATCTTCATCGGGTGCAGCTCTGCCATCATCACGTTATTTTTTACCGCCGGGTCATTCATCATGAACTCCCTGGCCACAGTTTCACTATCCGCGGTGATCACCACAATTCCAAACGTCTCATCCAGGCAAGGTCCAGCGAGCACCACCGATCCTTCCAGCGTTGCTTTTTTGAGGTACTCGTAATGTTCATCCATCGCGGTTACTTCTTGCAGCGTCGGGCTTTCGAAGAACTCATGGCGCAGTGGGTGGATCAAGTAAATATATTCCGCCATGCTGTCCTCAAATATAATACCGGTCTGGGTCGATCTCTTCCCGCAGCAGGCGCAGCTCTTCGGTGCTGGGTGGGTCATTGACCGGAACATTTTCAGGGATGATCAGCTCGAACCCGGTGTTCTCGACCACTTCAGCGACGGTCACTCCCGGGTGCGTGGCTGCCAGGCGCATGCGGTAAGTGCCTCCCGGACCATCATCATAGTCCATCAGCGCCAGGGTCGAGACCACATTGATCGGTTTGGTCCCGGCTGGTAGTCCGGCATTCCCCCGCCCGGATGGACCGGTCAGGTAGCCAGGTGTGGTGAGGAAATCCACCCTGGGGACGAAGCGACGTTTATCGTGCTGCATGATCGCCACCGTCCGCCAGCATTGGCTGCCCACATCATTCCCGCCACCGCTGCCAGGCAGGCGTGCCTTGGGATGGTCGTGCTCACCGATGGTGACGCTGTTCAAATTTCCATATGGGTCGATCTGCGCTCCGCCCAGGAACCCGTAGTCTATAAAACCACGCTGGGCCGTCTCCATCAGCTCACAGATCCCCGCTGCCACCAGCCCCCGATGGAATGTGCGCGCCTCACCCACCGCCTTGGGCAGCTGCTCCAGGATTGCTCCCAATCCTCCAAATTCAAACACGGGCACCAGGTTGGGGGCAATGGTCTTGGTTGCCAGCATCGCTGCCAACATGGGGATGCCTGTCCCGATGAACGCCGTCGTGCCGTCCTCGAACAGGCGCGCTGCCACACAGATCATCAGCTCAGTTTTTGAATAGTCTTGGTCAGTCATCTGTCTGCCTCCCATTAAACCCGCTTTTCCCGTTCTTCAACCAGCTGTGATAACCGCTCCTCACCGATCAGCTTCATGTAATCCTCGTGGTTGGCTACCCCGTATACATATTTATCCAGGTATGTCTTGGCTCCCTCAGCTGTTTTGCTCGATTCGACCCATTCGCGGATCACCGGCTCATCCCTCCCATACATATACGCCATTTCTCCCGGATGTGACCCGAACGAGGCGTGCACCACTGCATCCACCAGGTAGTATGGGATGATCGTCCGGTCGGGATATTTTCGGATTTCATCTGTTGGGACGATTTCCTCGGCGCTGATGATCAGCCGCTTTGCGGCCCGCGCCATCTCCGCCGCAAACCCGGTGATGCCTTCGATCTGGGAATTCCCATAGCGGTCCGCCCGGTGCACGTGGATGATCGCCACATCCAGGATCAGCGCCGGGAGCAGACACACCTTCAGCCCGGTGAACGGATCTTCGATTACCTTGGCCGAACTATACTTGACCATGTCGGTGCCCAGCATCGACCGTGCCGGCAGGAAGGGCACACCCATGGCGGTGGCTTTCATGCGCCATGAGATGGATGCATTCGACCACTCCACGCAGGTATCGATTTGCCCCGATTCGACTGCCCTGCGTAGCGCGTTGGATGTGCCGTAGACTTCCAACCCGATATAGGTGATGTCCAATTTCTTCACCAGCCCAGCTGCCATCCATAAGTCCAACTCCAGCACTCCCTGCCCGCACACACGCAGATTCTTCTTGCCCTGCCTTACCAGCTCACGTGACAGCGACATCGGGCACCTCACCGTTCCATACAGCTCCGTGCCGATGTAGCAGCCGTCGTAGACGAACGTGCTGATGGCTTCCTGCTCGCTCATCCGCTTGTCCACCAATTTACGCGTCTTATGCGTCCGGTTCCACTCCCTGAAGCCCTCGATGTCGGGCGGCTGGATCATCTCACCAATCCCAGATTCTAATATCTCCATACTTCCTCCTTGATCGTCTTTGTTGGGGCGAAGCATCCACTCCATAATCCCAGCCAACTCAATTATCCAAGTGGTGGATGCTTCGCCCTTACTTTAAATCGCTTTCCTCCTCAATACCCCAGCTCCTCGATCGCAGATTCCTTGCTCATATTCCCTTTATCCTTCCCCTGCAGCTCCCTCCAGAACTCATCATCATACCTGCGCGACCTCACCGGCAACGGCATGGGCACTCCCCAACCCAGCAGCAGTACCTCTTCCTTGGGCTGCAGCCGTGCCAGCATCCCGCGCAGCGCCTCCCTTCCCGCCAGCCCTGAGAGCACGCTGTGGATATCGTCCTCATCCCCCAGCCAGCCTGAAATGCGCGTCCCCAGCTGTGACATCACCTCGTCGTAGATTTGCGATGGGCGCTGGTCGATGATCAGCAGCGTGACGTAGTACTTGCGCATCTCGCGCGCGATCGTGCTGAACGCCGTCTGCCCTGCCATCTCGCGGTTGAGCAGCTTGTGCGCCTCCTCCACCACGATCACCAGCGGGTGTGGCTCTTTGACACCCTTGCTGCGGAAATCATTCGTGCTCTTCTCCCACGCGTCACGAATGTGCCGCGTGAGTAAATTGCTCACCAGCAGGTAGTCGAGGTCAGATTCATGGTCATAAAATGATAAGACCACGTGCTGCCCTACCTCAAGCGTCTTGACAATTTCGTTAATCCCATTGCCAGCTGGATTTTCGCGGATGTATTCCAAATTGAATACTCGCTGCATCTTGCTTCGCAGCCCTTCAGCTGCCATGACATTTACACCTGCAGAGTTGGCCCAGGCTGCCACTGAATCGGGTGCAGCGATTTTCTTACCTTCATCGTTTTCAATCACCGACCCGACTTTCATCTCCCGAAAAGCCTTGAACCAACCGTCAGGTCCAAATTCAGATACCAACGCATCCAGCGTGGTCGGCGTGGTTTCTTTCAGATTCAGCTCCCGCGTCAGCATTTCAATATCACCCGGCTGGATGTCCCGCTCATCGATCTCCAGGGTGAAATCGGGAACCTGGCCGCGGATAAGCGACCCAGCTCCCAAGGCCACCACCCGCACGCGGCTGCTGAACTTGGTCTTAAGCCCGATTACCCGTAACCCAGTGTCTGAGGCGGTGTCATCGAACCCGTATTCGTTGTGCATGTCGAAAACCAGCACGCTGGCAGCGTTATGTTGGATCAACCCCGCCAGAACCAACCGGGTAAGGAAGGATTTCCCCGTTCCGGTCGCTCCGAACACCCCTGCCGAGCGTTGGACGAACTTATCCAGGTTGATGCACACCGGATGACCCTGTTCGCGGGTGTAGCCCACGACAAAATTGCCTTCGTCTTCGCTCTTCCCGAATATTTCCCCGATATCCCCCTCTTCCGCCAGTCGCACTTCCGCATGGTGAGGCGGGACGGTTTTCACCGGCAGGGGTCGTCCGTCTTCCGGGTGACTCTCCCGCCAGGCTGTATATTCCGGTGAAGCAGGGTCTGGTCCACGTTCCAGCATCAATGCCGGCAGCACCTCCAGCGTGGTGAACAGCGTCTGACCATGCAGCAGTCGCGCCATCTCAAGCGGCAATCTTGCTTCAGATTGCTCGTCGGCGAAGCGCGGGTCCGTCGACCCAAGCTGCAGATCGATCACCAGCCCGTAAAACTGCCAGCTACCGCTTTCGATCACCACGAATGCCCCCTCCTGCACCTCCTGTGAGGGGATCGTCAACCTCACCCGCAGGTTCTCCTTCAGCCCCCCTCCCACCACATATCCTATATTTTTATTCTCATTTTCCATATTGACCACCACATGGCAAGTAAGACACAAAGGTCACTAAGGACACAAAGGTCTTCTTAATTTATAATTCTTTTTATTCCATCACGAAGGTGTACTACATTGAAATTTATAAGAAGACCGAGACGGATATTGGCCAACCTTAGATAAGTCAGCAATTGGGCAGGATAAACGGGACTCATGATTTCAGTAGATTTTATTTCCACAATAACGCAACCATCGACTAACAGATCCAGTCGGAAACCTGATTCGACCATAACCCCCTTATAAATTACCGGAAGAATGACTTGGGACTTAACCTCAGTACTTCTTAATCCAAGCTCATGGATCATACATGTTTCGTATACAGATTCTAACATTCCTGGTCCAAGAGCAGTGTGGACCTGAAAAGCAGCATCTAGGATTGTCTTTGCAACGCTTTCAGTATGATTTGGAATAGGATTATCTATATTTTTCTTATTGATGATTTCTTGAACCTTATAATCCTTTGTGTCCATTGTGTCCTTAAATACTTTTTTATTAATTTAAGATTATATATTTTCCTTCGTGTTCGTTCTGACCATCGTGCTCTTTGTGTCTATTTGTTCTTGATTATACATTTTTGGATTTACCTTTGTGTCCATTGTGTCCTTCGTGTCTTTTTTTTCATCCAGCCTAACTAAGCCCACCAAGCACACTCATTGGTGTCGCATTTATTTTTGATTATACATTTTTGGATTTACCTTTGTGTCCATTGTGTCCTTCGTGTCTTTTTTTAAACCCGTATCGCCCAGCGCACCAAGCACATTCATCAGTGTGCTTTTGTTTTTGATTATACATTTTTGGATTTACCTTTGTGTCCATTGTGTCCTTCGTGTCTTTATTTTCAACCCGCATCCCCGAGCGCACCAAGCACACTCATCAGTGTCGCGTAATCATCCCTCAATAATGTGATCAGCTCCTGCGTGGCAGCATTTCTCCATTCCACGTCCCCCGCCTCTGCATGCGCTGCACCCGCTTGCTGGATGTGCGCTGCCAGCAGCTCCCCCACCGGCAGGTCTACCGCCCGCAGCAGGTGCCTGAAATACCCGAACTTCCCGCTCCCGGTGAACTGCCTCACCTCCTCCGGCGAGCACAGGTAGATCACGTCCAGGCTGAGCGGTGGACGCGGTGGCAGCAGATGTGACACCTTCCCATCCAGCCGGTACCCCACCGTCAGCACGGAGAGCTCCAGCGGCACATTGCGGTTCACCCGGTTGTCGGCAATTACCGCCTCATCCACCCCTTCCGCCGTTACCAGCTGCCTCACCAACCCGTCATCGTCGATGTGGATATCGTGGATCAGCCCATACACCTGGTAATCCCCATCCAATGACACTCTCACCAGCGCTCCAAACGAAGGCGCATCGATCTGTGCCACCCGGCAGCCCACCACGAACCCGGTGGTTCCAGCCCGTAACAACCGTCCAATCTCGAATTGTTTCATCCTCCGTACCTCGTCCTTGTTCCGGAAACGTCCTTGTTATACTGCTTGGCCGAAGCGCCCGCCACCTCCAACCCCCTTTTACGCAGCTCATTCACGATCATCTGCGTCACCTGTTCCTTCTCATCCAGGCTGACCACCGCGGTCTCGTGTGCCCGGTGCAGCAGGTAGGGATATGCGCGTGCCCCGATCATCCGACACTGGGTCACCAGCACGCCATGCAGCGCATCCAGCCTGGTTCGATCCTCCGCCACCCACGCCGGAATTTCCACCCTTGCCAGGTAGGGGTGTTCCTCTTTTCCCACGTTGAGATAAAAGAAATGTAAGCTGAGCCCTCCCTGGTATGGCTTGGACGAGCGCGACTGGATGCTGAAGACCGCCGACCTCTCACCCGGCAGCAGGATTTCATTATAAATCTCCCGGTCGGTCACCCCTTTGAACGGTCTGAATTTGCGCAACTCGGCCAGGTCGCTTGCCTCAGCTTTGGCTACCTCCAACAACCGCACCACCAGGTCGGCTCCCGGTTTATCCACGTAACCGGCAGTAGTCGCATTGATTTCGTTCAATCGGCGCAGCACAGCCAGGTACTGTTCTAGCGATTTCTTGAATTCCCCCGCCACCCTGCCTTCTTCCAGCGTGGTGGTCCACAGCTCCAACGGACCATCCGTAAGCGTGATCACAGGCTGCGGGGCTTGCAAGGCTAATTCCAGCAGCCTCGCCCTCTCAGCCAGGTCACGCTGCAGCGATAATCGGTCATCCGACATGCCTTCCAATTCCTCGGCGTAGATCAGCCGGCTCTGGATGCTCGTCACGGGTGCATCCGGCAAACCGCATCGCATCACGATCGCCCCGGTGTTCACCAGGCAGTACTCCACCTCGGCGTGCCGGTCGGCAAAGATCTGCGAGCCATCCGCCGCGATCAGCGTCACCGGCTCGGGCATGGGTGGCAAAGCGTGCCGTGAGTTCAATGCTTCATCAACCGGCACCGCACAGCGCAGGCTCTGGTCGTGGTTGCGCACCACCTCCTGCACTTTATTCTGTAGCTGTTCGATGTCTGTGGCGCATCCCTCCAGCATCGAGTGCGCCTCCGCCAGCCTGGTGTTTTTATCTGCCTGGCGTTGCAGGGCGGTCTCGCCCATCTGCTTCACTTGCCGGCTTACCTGGAGGAAATCAAGCGCCATGCCTCATCCTTTTCAGGGAATATTCTACTAATGGAACGATCCTTATACCTGAACGACCCCACATCACGCAGTTATATTATACAAGATGCAGCGCTGTTGGTGTATTTACTGGAGGGGCGGGATGATTTTTGTAGCCGGGACCGGCCTGCCCCCCACTGCACTTGGAGGGGGCCTGCCCCCCACTGCACTTGGAGGGGACCTGCCCCCCACTGCACTTGGAGGGGGTGATCCCGGCCCGTCTGATGTATTAACCTGTGTAGGGGCGCACCTGTCCGGTCAAAGACCGGAGCGTCGCTCCGCCCCTACTCTTGATTCGGTGGTTTACCCCCCTATCCCGCCTTCCTCGCATCCCTCCACCTCAGGTATGTCTTGAAGATCTCCTCCGCCGCCGCCGGCACCAGCGATAATATCAGAATCACCGCCCACTCCCGCGTGCTCGGGAAGTGGGTGTTAAAGATCGGCTGCAGGAACGGCAGGCTCACCACCAATATCAGCATGAAAACGGAAATCCCTACTGCATATTGCATGTACTTGTTCGAGAACACCCCCAGCTTAAAAATGGATATCCTCTCCGAGCGCACCGTATACGCCCTGAACAGCTCACACAGGCTGAGCGTCACAAACGCCATGGTTTCCGCCGACTGCACATCCACCCCGCGCCAGTTATACCGCAGCAGGTACAGCAGCGGGTTCATCCCCGCCGGCACAACTGATCCCGCTTGCAGGTGCCAGGTCAAACCGATCGCAAATGCCCCTAACACTACCCCGGTTTGGGCAATGGTCTGGATCCCGATTCCCGCCTGCATGAGCTTGTTGATGATCGGCTCGGATGGCGGTCGAGGGTGACGCTTCATGATCTCAGGATCGCCCTTTTCCATCGCCAGTGCCAGGGCAGGCGCCCCGTCCGTCAGCAGGTTGAGCCACAAAAGCTGGATCACCGTCAGGGGTGCAGGCAGGCCCGCCAGCGTCGCCAGGAAAATCACCATGATCTCCGCCACATTGGACGAGATCAAGAAGAACACGAACTTGCGGATGTTATCGTAGATGATCCGACCCTGCTCTACCGCCGAAACAATCGAGGCGTAGTTGTCGTCCGTCAGCACCATGTCGGCGCTTTCCTTTGCCACATCCGTCCCGGTGATGCCCATCGCCACGCCGATATTGGCGCGCTTGATCGACGGGCTGTCATTCACGCCATCGCCCGTCATCGCCACCACCTCGCCATCATCCCGCAAGGCATCCACAATGCGTAGCTTGTGCTCTGGTGAGACGCGTGCAAAAACGTCTGTATATTCCACCTGCTGCTTGAGCTGCTCATCACTCAAGTTGTCCAGCTCCGCCCCGCTCATCACCTGGTGGTTGGGTTTTAGCAGTCCGATCGCCTGTGCAATCGCCCGTGCCGTATTGGGAAAATCTCCCGTGATCATGATAGTGCGTATACCCGCCTTGCTCGCTTTTGCCAGCGCCGGAGTCACCTCCGGGCGGGGTGGGTCGATCATCCCCACCAGACCCACGAAGATCATCCCCTCTTCCAGCTTATCCAGGTCCTCCATTACGGGCATACTCTGGCTCACCCGGTATGCCACCGCTAACACGCGCAGGGCATCTTGGGTCATCTGGTCGTTCGCCTTCAAGATACGCATGCGCTGCTCTTCGGTCAGCTGGGTATGAGTATCATCCATTCTCTGGTAGTGGCTGCACAGGTCCAGCACTACATCAGGTGCTCCTTTGAGCGCCACCACGAATCCACCAGTTTCATGCTGGTAGAAGGGCGAGAAATCATCAGGTGCCGATTGTCTCACCTGGTGGACTGTGATCATACGCTTGCGTTCCGAATCGAACGGCACTTCCTGCACTCGCGGGTAGGCATGGTTTAGTGGTCGGGGCAATGCGCCGGCTTTGGCTGCTGCCACCACCAGTGCCCCTTCCGTCGGATCGCCGGTCATCCGGTAGGTCTGCTCCTCCTCACTCGATCCCGAGATGGTCAGCTCGGCATCGTTGTTCAAGGCACCCACCCACAAGGCAGTCCGCACTCCCGGGTATTCGTCCAACGCCACTGGAGCACCGTTCTCGATGAAATCTCCGCTTAGCGTGCGTCCCTTGCCTGTGATCGAAAGATACTTGTTATCCACCCACATACGGGTGAGGGTCATCTCGTTCTGGGTCAGGGTGCCGGTTTTATCCGAACAGATCACCGTGGTCGAACCGAGCGTCTCTACCGACGAAAGCTTGCGGATGAGCGCATGTCGTTGAACCATCTGGCTCATTCCCAGCGCCAGGCTGATCGTCACCACTGCCGGCAGTCCTTCCGGGACGGCTGCAATCGCCAGCCCCACTGCCAGCATGAACATATTAATGATCTCTTCCTGGGCTGACTTCAAATACACCAGCAGCCCGCCGTTTGGCGCAGTGATCAGGCTGAGGTCGGTAAAGCGAATGATGGAAACCACGAATACCACCCCGCAAATGGCCAGGGTTGCCCATCCCAATGTCTTGCCGAGCTGGTCCAGACGTTTCTGAAGCGGTGTGGGCTCATTTTCAACAGCTTGCAGCATCTCGGCGATCAACCCGATTTGGGTGCGCATGCCTGTGCTCACCACCACGCCTCGTCCACGCCCATAAGATACCAGGGTGCCCATGAATGTGGTGTTCTTTCGGTCTCCCAGCGGGATATCTGCCTCCAGGCGGATGTTGGCATCCTTCTGCACCGGCACCGATTCCCCCGTCAAGGCTGCTTCCTCAATACGCAGGTTGGCAGCTTCCAACAACCGGATGTCAGCCGGGACGTAGTTGCCGGCTTCCAGCAGCACGATATCCCCTGGCACCAGCTGTGCAGATGGGATCGATTTTCGCTCCCCGTCCCGCATCACCTTGGCGTCTGGTGCTGCCAGTTTCTTCAATGCCGCCAGTGCCTGTTCAGCCCGCCGCTCCTGGACCACCCCCAGCGTGGCATTTAAGATGACGATCATCAGGATTGCTGCTGCTTCGATCCAATCTCCAAATAACGCTGATATGACAGCCGCGATGATCAGCATGATCACCACGAAGTTATTGAATTGGTCCAGCAGCATCTGCCAGAAGGTAATCCCCGGAGCTTCGGTCAGCTGGTTCGGTCCATACGATTCAAGCCGCCGGGCAGCCTCCTCCGAAGTCAGTCCGGTTTCCGGGGGTGTTGCCAGCTGCCTGATGATCTGCTCAGATGTCAGGGCGTGCCAGCTCTCCTGGGGCTGGGATTCGGGCTGAGATATTGGTTTATTAATGCTCATCTGGTCCTCCAGAGTGTTGGCACCCGCAATGGGTGTGATTACCCGCAATGGCTCGTCGAGGGCACACGAATTATAGCAGACGTTGCGAAGGGTGATAAAATTTATAAGCCTAACACAGGCGTTAAAACCTGAGGTAATCTGAGGTTTTTTACCTGGATTGATTCACCCAAAGGAGAACTTCCATGACCTATCAATATATTCGTGTGCCCGAGTCGGGTGATAAAATCACCATCGCTGCAGGTAAACTGTCGGTCCCCGACCATCCCATCCTGCCTTTTGTGGAGGGAGATGGCACAGGTCGTGATATCTGGCGGTCTTCCGTGCGTGTGTTTGATGCCGCTGTTCAGCGTGCATACGGCAACAGGCGTAAAGTCGAATGGATGGAAGTCTTCGCTGGCGAGAAAGCCTTTCAGAAGATTGGTTCCTGGTTGCCCGATGAAACTGTTCAAGCCTTCCAGGAGTATCTGGTGGGGATAAAAGGTCCTCTGACCACTCCTATTGGTGGCGGGATGCGCTCCCTGAACGTAGCCCTGCGTAAAGCCCTCGATTTATATGTTTGTCAGCGCCCAATACGATACATCAAGGGTGTACCTTCACCGGTTAAGCACCCCGAATACGTGGATATGGTCATCTTCCGTGAGAACACCGAAGATATTTATACGGGGATCGAATTCGAATATGGCACTGACGGCAACAAACAGTTTCTGGTCCTGCTGAGAGAAGCTTTCCCTGCAGAATATGAAAAAATGCGTTTTCCTGAAACTGCCGGAATTGGCATCAAGCCTGTCTCGAAACAGGGCACATACCGCCTGGTGCGTTCCGCCATCCAGTGGGCATTAGACAACCAACGCCGCTCGGTCACACTGGTGCATAAGGGCAATATCATGAAATACACTGAGGGTGCCTTTCGCAACTGGGGTTACGAGCTGGCTTTAGGCGAATTCGGAAATCAGGTGTATACCTGGGCTCAATGGGAGCGCACCAAGGACGAAAAAGGTGAAGCTGCTGCCAACCTCGAACAGGATGCTGCTCTCAAGTCGGGCAAGCTGCTTATTAAAGACGTCATCGCCGATATTGTGTTTCAACAGACTATCACCCGTCCGACCGAATTTGACGTCCTGGCGACGATGAACTTGAACGGTGATTATCTCTCCGATGCGTTGGCGGCCCAGGTGGGCGGGATTGGCATTGCTCCGGGGGGAAATATAAATTACACCACCGGTCATGCCGTCTTTGAAGCCACCCACGGCACTGCCCCGAAATATGCCGATAAAGATGTGGTCAACCCGGGCTCGCTGATCCTATCCGGCGAGATGATGTTCCGTTACCTGGGTTGGAATGAGGCGGCTGATTGCATTATTAAAGGCATGGAAGACGCTATCGCCGCCAAAACAGTCACCTATGATTTCCACCGCCAGATGGAAGGCGCCACCTTGCTCAAATGCTCCGAGTTTGGTGATGCAATCATCCATCATATGGTCGGCTGATTCGATTTTTACCGGTATCCCATAAGCGACAATAATCACGTTTGCAGGTAATCTTTACCACGTGTACATACTCATATCATTGAGTGACATTCTGCCCAACGACTTGATGACCAAATACACCTGACAAATCGGTGAAACTTTGTGAAAATATACGCAATTTTCAGCGATATCAACCCGGGGAGAGGTCACCTCTTCCCTGGTTTTCTGCGTCTATTCAAAAAGGAGCGAGTGCATCATGACGAGTCAGCAGGAATTGATCAAAGCCCTGCAAGCCATCCCTTGGTTCCAGGTGATGACTGCAGAACATTTCGAAAAAATCGTCAATATTGCCAGGGTCTTTAAATTCGAGCCGGGTCAGGTGATCTTCCATGAGGGTGATAAGGAAGATTACCTGTATGTCGTCCTTGAAGGGCGGGTGGCGATTGAGATCACCGTGCCCGGGCGTGGGCGCATACGCATCCTCACTGCAGATGCCATGGATGAAGTCGGTTGGTCGAGTGTGACCCCGGTGGTCCGTCAGCGCACGGCTGGAGCACGGGCAGTTCTGCCGAGCCGCCTGGTGGCTTTTGATGCCAGTGAGCTGCGCAGGCTGTGTGATGAAGACCACGACTTTGGATATTTTGTGATGCGCCGCCTGGCAAACGTGGTCGCCGGTCGTTTGATGACCACCCGCCTGCAGCTGCTGGACATGTTTGCCAACCCCGAAGAGCAAAAAGAGGTTTAGCATGGCAGATATTTATGTTTCTGTGGGTTCAACGGTAGCGATACCAAAAGCTGCTCTGGAGAATCTGATAGGCAAACTTGTCCAGATGGGCTACCACGTCCTGGGACCGCAAATCCAGGACGCTGCCATTGTATATAAGACCCTGACCAGTGCCCGCGACTTGCCCAAGGGTTACATCAGCCAGCAGGATTCTGCCAGTTATCGCCTCGCTTATAGCGGTCATTCCCGTTACTTTGACGTCACCCCCGGTGCCCAGTCCTGGAAGCAGTTCTTCTTCCCTCCTCAGACCGAGCTGGCAGCGTTTACCCGGGATGAAAAGGGACATTGGCAGCTGGATGAGCAGGTCTCTGACCTGACCCCGTTAGCCTTATTCGGAGTATTCCCTTGTGACCTCGCTGCCATCCAGGTGCAAGACCGGATCTTCCTGCGTGAAGAATGGAAAGACCCCATCTACTGGTCTCGCCGGCAGAGTGCTTTTATCCTCACAGTCAACTGCCTCCATCCTTGCGGGACCGGTTTTTGCGCCTCTATGGGCACCGGTCCAAAAACCAACCACGGCTTTGACCTGAACCTTACCGAGCTGGACGATGTTTTCCTGGTGGAGCTCGGTTCTGAAGCCGGTCGCATGGTAATGGAAGGTATTCCCGTGTTGCCAACCAGTGCATTTTGGCTGCAAGCTGGTCAAAAGAGCCTGGAAGAAGCCAGCACGAAGATGGGTCGCAGCCTGCCCCGACCACAGGAGTTACCCGAATTGCTGCTTAACAACCTGGATGCTCGCCAATGGGATGATGTTGCCCGTCGTTGTATGAGCTGCTCCAGCTGCACTCAGGTCTGCCCTACTTGCTTCTGCTGGGATAGCCGTGACTCGGCTAACCTGACCGGTCAAAAAGCCCGCCGTGAGCGTTTGTGGGATTCGTGCTTCAATCCCGATTACTCTTATATCGTCGGCGGAAATTCGCGTCCAAATGCCCGCTCGCGCTACCGCCAGTGGTTAACCCACAAATTCGGTTCCTGGTATGCACAATTCGGTTCATCAGGTTGTGTCGGTTGCGGGCGCTGCATCACCTGGTGCCCCGCCCACATCGATGTCACCGCTGAGATTCAGGCAATCCGCGAGGAGGTGCAGGCATGATCCCCACCATCGGAAAACCCCATGCCATTTCTCCAACAGCGCCAATGCAGCCTTATTGGGCTGAGATCACTGAAATCGTGCATGAAGCTCCTGGCGTGTTAACTCACTGGCTGAAGTTCCTCGACCCTGCCCTGCAGGAAGGCTTCCACTTCAAGGCCGGGCAGTTTAATATGGTTTCGGTACCTGGTTTGGGTGAAGCGGCAATTTCGATCAGCTCAGATATGGAAGATTCTGGCCGTATTGGTCACACCATCCGCTCGGTTGGAAACGTGTCCTCAGCCATCAACCGCATGGATGTCGGAGATGTTTTGGGGATCCGTGGTCCTTTCGGCAGCTGGTGGTCATTGGACCAATGCACAGGCAAGGACATTGTAATTGCTGCAGGAGGCATCGGTCTACCGCCCATGCGTCCTGTGCTCTATTACATCCTCCGTCACCGCTATGATTTTGGTAAGGTGGTCGTCCTGTATGGTGCCCGTACGTCGAATGACCTGCAATTCACCCGTGAGTATAAGACCTGGCAGGATGCTGATATTGAGCTCCAGGTGACCGTCGACCGTGGTGACGATGCCTGGCAAGGTCGGGTGGGGGTTGTACCCATCCTGTTCTACAATACCCGCCTTGACCCACACAATACCGTCATCATGACCTGCGGTCCCGAGATCATGATCCGTTTCGTCATCTTCGAAGCTTTGGCAAGGCGCGTGCCCGCTGAGCGCATCCTGGTTTCCCTCGAGCGTAATATGAAGTGCGGGCTTGGCTCCTGTGGTCACTGCCAGATTGGACCTTTCTTTGTGTGCAAGGATGGTCCTGTATTTAGTTTTGACAAGCTGCAGCCGTATGTCAATGTGGAGGAGCTCTAATGTCCAAACCAACCGTTGCTGTTTATAAGTTTTCATCCTGTGATGGCTGCCAGCTCAGCATTTTGAACCTGGAAGATGAGCTGCTGGACCTGGTGGGAGTGGTTGAGGTTGCTTATTTCCTCGAAGCGCGCCGCAGCACCCAGCCTGGACCTTATGATATTGCCCTGGTCGAAGGGTCAGTCACCACTCCCCACGAAGTTGAGCGCATCCAGGAGATTCGCAAGCAAGCTAAATCGCTGGTAACAATTGGAGCCTGTGCTACTTCTGGTGGCATTCAAGCCTTGCGCAACATTGTAAATCTGGATGACCTGGCAATCGCCGTCTATGAACATCCGGAGTACTTGCATGCCTTGCCAACTTCGACTGCCATCTCCGAACACGTCAAGGTCGACTACGAGCTGTGGGGCTGCCCGATCAACAAATATCAGCTTGTCGAGGTCATTCAAGCCTTGTTGCAAAAACGGCGTCCGAATATCCCCACCCACAGCATCTGCCTGGATTGCAAGCGCAGAGGCATCACCTGTGTGATCGTCGCCCAGGGAATTCCGTGTTTGGGTCCTGCCACTCGTACCGGCTGCGGTGTTCTTTGCCCGGCCAACGGTCGCGGTTGCTATGGCTGCTTCGGTCCCGCCCCCAACGAGGATATGAAAACCGTGCTGGCAGCGCTGGCACCTGTCGAGCGTTACCCCGGAGAAGTTCGATATTTACTCACCAATATCAGCAACAATGCGCCGGCTTTCCGCCAGGCAGCTGAGACGTTACAACCACCTACCCCAACAACAGGAGGGCACTCATGAACCAGGATATCCACATCCCTGCTCTGGCACGTGTGGAAGGTGAAGGAGCGCTCACCGTCCGCCTTAAGGATGGAGCCGTTGACGAAATCATCCTGAATATCTATGAGCCGCCACGCTTCTTCGAAGGTTTCCTGCATGGACGTTACTTCCAGGAAGTGCCGGATATCACCGCCCGCATCTGCGGTATCTGTCCCGTGGCTTACCAGATGAGCTCGGTACAGGCATTGGAAGCTGCTCTCCAGGTAACGATTTCTCCGGAAGTTCGCCAGCTCCGTCAGCTGTTATACTGCGCCGAATATATCGAAAGCCATGCCCTTCATATCTACATGCTGCAGGCGCCCGATCTGGTGGGTTATGAAAGTGCCATCAGCCTGGCAGCAGATGCCCCTGACCTGGTCAAAAAAGCGCTCAGGCTTAAAAAAATCGGCAATGACCTGCTCAAAACAATTGGTGGGCGCTCTGTCCATCCGGTCAACACTTGCGTTGGAGGCTTCTACCGTTGGCCAACCGAAGAATCCATTCATGCCCTGGTTCCCGAGCTGAAGTGGGCGCTGCAGGCATCCATCGATACTGTGAAATGGGCAGCCACCTTGAATTATCCTGACTTCGAGCAGGATTATGAATTTGTCGCCCTCAACCGCATTGACGAATATGCCATCTATGAAGGCGACATCCTGTCATCAAAGGGGAAGCGCATCTCCCCGTTGGAATTCGAAAAACATTACATCGAGAGCCAGGTAAAGCACTCCAATGCCTTGCACAGTCATTCAGTCGATAATGGCACATACTTTGTCGGCCCATTGGCCAGGCTGAACTTGAATTATAAAAAATTACGCCAGGTCGCCCGCGAGACTGCCCGGGGAAGCGGGATTAAGATCCCCATTCGCAACCCGTATAAAGGGTTGATCGCCCGTGCCATCGAGCTGGTGCATTCCTGTGATCTTGCCATTGAGCTTGCCAATGCCTACCAACCCCAGGGTCCAAGCTTCAAAGAGGTCAAGGTACGTCCCGGGGAAGGCGTTGGGGTTTCTGAAGCCCCGCGTGGCCTGCTTTACCACCGCTATGTAGTCGACGAGCAGGGTTTGATCCGCTTTGCCAGGATCACCCCACCCACCGCCCAAAACTTCGCCCGCATGGAAGCTGACTTATGGGCCCTTGCTCCCACTGCGGTCACACTGCCGCAGGAAGAAGCCTCACTGTCCTTCGAGCATCTGCTTCGCTCATACGACCCGTGCATTTCCTGCTCCACACACTTCCTGCGTCTGAATATCGAGCGCTGATGAACGACTCTGGCGATGGCGCCGGGGGTAATCCCACCGGCACTATCAAGATAATAGGCATTGGTCAGAGCTTACGCGGGGATGATGCTGCCGGGTTATCCGCAGTGCGCCTGTGGGTTGACACTTACCAGGCTCTGCACCCGCAAGTGCAGGTGGAGCTGGTAGAGCTGCCCGGAATTGGGCTCTTGAATATACTTGAAGGTGCCAGGCTGGCTATCCTGGTCGATGCAGTCCATTCGAGTGCCAGACCGGGCACAGTCCACCGGTTAACAGAACAACAGCTGGAGTCTTTTGGTCTGGGCTCTGGGTCAGCCCATGGATGGGGGGTAGCTGAAACCCTTTCTCTCGGGAGGCAGCTGGCTCCGCTGAATTTACCGGCACAATTGATCCTGATTGGGATTGAAGCCGGTCAGCTAAGCCTGGGGGAAGCCTTGAGTACCGAGGTGGAAACATCCCTGCCGGAGGCCGCCCAATTAATTGAAGAATGTCTCCGCGCGGCAATTCTCAAATAACCTCACTCAACATCTCCACGTATCTCAACCAGGTAGCCCAATTCTGCCAGCACACCCAACACTTTGTCGACTGCTCCAGGTTTAACCGCCACCGTCGTTGGTCCCAGGGTTTCACCCAAGAAACGGCTGGCACGCGATTTCCGCACAGCCTGGAGAATATCCTCTGAGACGAATCTTAAAACGACCATCTTCTCGAACCGGGCTTCACTCCCTTGCTTGTCCCAACGCTCCAAAGCTTTGATCAGGCTGGGTGGGATGGCTTTGCCATAATGACTTAGCAATGAGAGCAGCTGGCTCACCGTTAATCCCTGTTTCCGGGCGCGGGCGAGTGAGACCGGGCTGATCCGGTATTGGTACTCCTCTGGGGTTTCCTTCACCCATTCACAGAAGCGCGCCACCTGGTATCTCGCCCGGCGTGGCACCAGGCGCCTGGCGCTCAACCGTGCATCAGACCGCACCACCAGGGTATCCGCTTCCACCGGTAGTCCTTTGGGTACTGCTCCTTTTAACAGTTCTTTAGACCAACGAGAAAGGCGGAAGGCAGTCACCTCCTGCCCCTCATCCTGTCGCGCCAGGTCTAGCACTCCCAGCCAGTGCAGCGGTCCGGTGATCAGATACCGTACGAGACGTCCGTCCACTTCATCCCAATGTTCAAATCCACGTAAATACTCACCACCAGCCTCACTGCGGATGAACCAGGAATCATAATCTCCGGCCGGTCGTTGGTAGTCAGGATTACGTGTTTTTATCGCATATAGAAATGACCCCAGGCTCCACCAGGTGTCGACTGGGATGGTGGCTAAGTAATCGAAGATCGCCCGGCGGGCTCGCAAAGGATCATTCTCCCAATTGCCTTCGATAACCAGCCCTGGCAGCAGGCATAATTCGTTAATTACGCTGCTTTGCTTCCAGCTGACAAAAACCTGGCTTAATGCCTCTCCCCGCTTTGCTTCCAGGAACACCCGCACTGGCTCCGGGATGGGTTGGCCTGCCTGGTCGAGCAGCCCGCCAGCTGTCAGGACAGGCTTTAGGAAAGTATCGTTTAATTCCTCTCCACTCGTTGAAGCGAATGGCTCCTGAATGGAGATGCCCAGTCGTAAAGCTGCTAAAAGCGTGCAGGCGTGGTCGAGAATGCGGTCGTTTACCAGGGTAGTTTTGGCATATTCCATTGCAGATGCCTGCCTCCCATACTGCGGTTTACCCGTCCCCTCCGCAAGCGGGATCAGTTTGAGTAAATCATCCGGAATATAAGCATACTCTTCTGGTCCTGCCGGGGTATCAAAAAAAGCCCTCGCCACGAAGGCACGATACCATAGCGTTTCAGCTGCCGATATTGGCTGCGCGTACGGATGCTCACGGTCGCGCTTTGCCGGACCCATCTCCCGCACCTCTCCGTAAGTACGGGTAAACTGTGCCCACGGCAGTCTGCCTCCTTGCTGGGTTAGCTCCACCAGGGCGGTTTTGACTTCCGCGGGCAATCCAGACACCATGTCGGTCACAGCCGGTGTTTTTAGAAGAGATTTTCCTAGATGAAGTATAGCCGAGCTGGTTTCTTGTTCCTCCAGCTCAATCCCCCACATCTCGGCGATGATGTGTAAATGCCCCAGGTCTCGACCTTGCAAGCTTTCAGTTAAATCGGGCATGGCTGATATCGGACCAGGTTACGTGATGATTTCTATTGCTTCTGGGACTATCTGAACCTTGACGTTCTTCACATCTGTCCCGAAACCACAGATCACTTCACCATCAGCATGGATGGTGACGGGAGATTCAGATTGGAGCTCTAACCGCCGGAACTGCCCCAACCTGACCTGCTTGAATCGCCCGTGCGTGCCCTTCATCACTTCAGGGATGAGCCGCAGCATCATTAACCGTGACACGTGACAGACGGAGGCGTAATTCAAGTACCCATCCGATATATCTGCACTCGGGGCAACAGCGAAACCGCCCCCTTCACGCGGCCCATTGCATGCCACCAGCATGATTGTCTCTTCATCCCACGATTCTCCATCAGCAACAATGTGCATCCGGGGAGCTTCATGGTTAAAGGCGATCGTTTGAAGCACCGCCACCAGATACATCATGAAACCGCGAATATGCGTCAGGCGTTGGGTGCGGATGGTCACGGTCGCATCGAACCCCATGCCAAAGGTGTTGTTGAAGTACTCACGTCCGCCTCTCCCGATTTCGTATAAGCCCACGTCGATGCGTCTGTGCTCGCCGGTAAAAATCCGGTTAAGCGCTTCAGTTGGAGTACCATGTATGCCCATCGTATGTGCGAAGTCGTTACCGGAACCTAACGGCACAATGCCCATGTGCGGTCGTGCTTCGAAAGGAACACGCATCAGCCCATTGATCACTTCGTGGACAGTTCCATCCCCCCCAGCTGCGATCACCAGCTCGTAGCCAGCTTCTGCCGCCTGGTATGCTAATTCGATGGCGTGCGCGGGGTAAACTGACCCTGCCCAATCTGCTCCACCAAATTCTTCCACCAGGGGCCGCAGGTCACCGACCAATCGCCAGGCGTTACCTTTATCCGCGCTCGGGTTAACCAGGAACATCGTCTTATGTCGGGTCATATGTCACTCCCATTACCGGTAATATGGAACCTTGCTCATTCATTAAGGGATTGCATAGGTTGCACGCAGCACATTCTGCGCATCATATAGGAACACCGTCTTGCCCGACCTCCAAATTGGAGCTTCCAAACCCCAGAATAAATCCACCACCGTATCTTGCCCCGTCCGGGTATTCAGGTTGATTGCACCACCTTTATACAACGTAAGCATGGGGAAGGTGTATACGTTCCCTTTTCCATCATCCAGCTTCCAGCCTGCCAGGGAGAGCTCTCCGTCTCCGCTGCGGAGCAGTTGCACACGCTCTGTCGCCAATACACCCACCCCAACCACGTTTTCAATCACCACCTGTGGTTCCTGCCCGACCGGTGTGGGTGTGGGAGACGCTGTTGGTCCTGGTGTAGCTGTCGCCGGACGGGACGTAGGTGAAGCGACGATCGTGGGTGGAATCGATGTGGAAGTGGGTTTGGGTAGTGGAGCAGTCGGGATAAAAATGATCTGCCCCACGGTCAGGCTGTCGGGGTCGGTCAAGTTGTTCACCGATAGAATATCTGCCACGCTGACGTTGAACTCGACCGCCAGCGCTCCGAGAATATCACCTTCCTTCACTTGATAAGTGAGCAGCTCGTAAGTGGGTATCGCCTGTACCGTGCCAGAGACCGCCACACCTGCATCAATAGGCAGGATTTCATCTGAGCTGGAATTATTGGATAGGAGCGGTAGGATTACGGATTGTGTGGGAGTGACCACGATCACCACCGGCGTGATGTCAGCAGAGAGAGGTGGGTGTTTGGTTTCCCACCACTGGAGCACCGCAATCACGGTGACCGTTGAAATAATGACATTAAGCATTACGAAATAAACGAAACGCTTAACCTGCCTCATCGAGTCTTCACCACAGAAATCATAGCATAAGCCACCGTTTGGCACAATCCTCGTTACGTGTGCCAGGATTAATAAGCTATCCGGATTGAATTATTTACTTCTTTCCACCGGGTACTCTGCCTGCACCCAGGCAAAATATCCTCCCCTGACAGGAGTTACATTCAGGAAACCATGACTGATTAACCATAGTGCCGCACGGGCACTGGATTCTTCTGCTGGTCAGGTGCAGTATGGGATGATCCACGATTTCGGATTTAATTCTCCCGAGCGGGTGGGCATCTCGGTAATGGGCATGAGCACCGCTCCAGGGATATGCCCTTCTGCAAATGTGTTGCTATCCCTGACATCCAGGAAGACTGCATTTCCACTATCATATGCTGCCTTTGCATCTTCCAGTGAAACCCGCTGCACCTGTGACACTGAGGCTGGTGTTGGTGTCATGACCGGTGCAATAGGTCTATTCATCAGGATGTATGTCAGCGCTGCCAGGATTAAAAATAAACCACCTCCAATTACTATCCAGGGAAATGGATTCTTCCGCTTCTCTTCCATTGAGGATTCCTTTCGTTTTTCACTCATCGGCTGGCAGTGATGAAGTTATTTTACCCTTGATTTTACGAATTACTTGGTTAAAAGGCTGGTAACAAGAGCTTAGTTTGAGTATCTGGCTCCTTATCTGCTGGCATAAGATTATTTCAGACCCTTATCCGCGGTAATTACTCACCACTTGGAGTATTTCTCTTTTGGTTTGATAAAGAGTTCTGTCATTGCGATATCCCCCAGATCTTCGGGGGAGAATCCCCGCTGATTTCCGGGGAAGACCAGCGTTCCAGCGTACTTAGCTGGCTGGTCGTGACAATCTGCCTTTTCCAAGATTTCGCAACAGTTTTCCATTCATAATTTACCGTTTAGGTCTGTAGAAGTTTCCTCGGCAAATTACTGATAACAATTAGTTGGCTACTTCCCAATAATTCCTAATTAATGCAAATGCTTCCGGGGTTAAATATGTCTAAAATATAAATAGTTAAAGTTTAGCGTTTCATTTACCGGTGGGGATTTCGACCAAGGATGATTTTCTTAGTTTTTCGAGTTCTTTGAAGAGTGTAAGTTGTAAACCGTACAGAGCGTAACACCAAGGCGAAAGGAGGCGCAGCAGCTATCTTAGTAAGTTGTAAGAACGGTCTGGCAATTCAGTGGTGATAGATTAATCCCACATTATCGGGGGAAACACTGGGCGTGGAGAGAGATTCCACGCTCAGTCCAATTAATTCCATATCTTCACCTTCCCGGAAATCAATCCAGCTCTGGAGGTTTATATGCCTCTGCCGCCTCCTCCTCCCCTTCCTGGCCGATTTTGAATCCTCGCATCGCTAATTGGTTCAATATCTCCTTGGGTGATTCATACCACTGTCCCCATTTCCGCGAGATATGCTCAGTCCAGCTATAGTTATCATATGTGTAGGTTTCCTCGCGTCCCCGTTCCAATGGGATCTTGATCTTCGTCTTGCTATAGTAACTCTGCGCAATATAACCCTCATCCATCTGTTTCATCGCCTCTTCGATTTGCTCATCGCTGAATTCTGGATATTTGTCTTCGAAGAGCGAAAAACTCACAGGGTAGCGTGGTCGTGGAGGTGGGTTTTCTGCTGGGTAACCCATCACCAGCTGTACCAGGGGAAACACCCGCGGTGGAAATTTATATTTCTTGGCTATTCGATCGGCAATATAGGGTGCCACCCCTAAAAAGCAGCTGCCCATGCCAAAACTCTCCGCAGCGATGACCATGTTCTCCGCCATCAGCGAAGCATCCTGGATGCCAAAGAGTAGAAAGGATAGGTCATTGGTCATCGTTTTCCAACCCCGCTTTTCCATGACCAGCTCCATGCGGTGGAGGTCCACACAGATTGTGAACAGCAGAGGCGCCCCGAATGGAACTCCCCTCCTGCGGGTGAGCATCACACTGCACAGTTGTGCCGCAAATGGAGCTTGTTGTCCCGCCCGAATCACCGCCTCCAGTACTTCCTCAGCAGGCATCTGGTCGGTGTACTTGCGGATCGATTTACGGTTCATCATTGCGTCAATCACGTCATTGCTCATTGTTTATCCTTGTGTATATTTTATTAAATTTAATCGGTCAATTCATATCTGAACAAAGTCTTACTTGTGTACAGGTTTTAACCCATCCAGCCGCTTGTTCGCCTTACGACCGAATGATTATATCCTGTCTGATGCAACCTGTCCTGTTGCAAGGAATAAGCCGATCAGCAGGTTAATACCTTTTTGACAGGTATAAACACAGATATATGCTATGCCTATTGTCCATCAGGTGGATACGCTGATCATAGCCGGCCTCGTTCCATCGAGCATATCTAAGCTGTCGTCGCAAAATCCTTACACGCAGGCAGCTCCATCATTTTCGTCATTCTCTTCGTAGCAATCTGCTCCCTGAAGGTTGAGGAGCATATCCAATCGATGAATAGTAGATGTTACTTATTCATTCATCAGGCATTGATATTCCTGCGTTATGTAATGAACGGTCAATCAAAAGGTGGTTTTGTAGGTTGTCTAAAAAAGTAAGCTGATAATTGAAAGGATAACAAGCGGAATCCCCCTTGATCTAGGGGACAATCCCCGCTGGTTTTCGGGGAAGGAGGGCATTCAGAAAACCCAATATATCTCCCATACTCCGAAGCCCGAAGTGCTTGTCCCCGCAGATTTTCGGGGGGCAATCTTCCCCTGGGAATACTCATTATCTAACGTTATGGTCGGTCCTGGTGAGTAATTACAAAAAAACATTGAGTTCTCTCACGCCTTCATCCGGATATCAACTCATTTTGCAAATCAGTCCACAATAAATAACCGTGCCCCCATCTGGGTATATGACCGGTGGGCCTCAGCGTTATCCGCCACCTGGTAACTCATTCCTGGAGTTAATACGAATTTTCGTCCATCTGCCAGCTCGGTGTGCAGCTCTCCCTCGAGGCAGAACAGGATATGACCCTTTTTGCACCAATGGTCAGCCAGGTAACCCGGGCTGTACTCTACCATGCGCACTCGCACGACGTCAAATTGCTGGGTATGCCAATAAGCCGTACCCGTCTCACCGGGATGTTCTTCAGCCGCGATTTCCGACCAATTCGTGATGCCAAAAGGAATGTTTTTCATATCCATAATCGTCCTCCAGGATGATTGCAGTCTAATGGTTTATTCTATCTGAAAATTATGCCGGGTTACCTTCGTAATATTTCCCATCGTGTGCTCCCTATGGGCTGCGGACGATCTTCGCCGCCAGGTCGCTGCGAAAGGAAGGTATTGAAATGGTTAATACATTCCCCATGGCAGATACGTCCGCCTTGGGGAGCCAGCTCGCGGTCTGCGGGTCATACCAATACACCGTGTACCGTCCATCATCCATTCCATCCAGTGTGAGGGATAACCCATCTAATATTGGTGGCACATATACCGGTTGGTTTTGCTGAGCGTCACGTGCCGCGATCGACGCATCGACCGTATAGTCATTGCTCCGCAGCCATATTAGGATATCCTTACCCCGCAGCCCCATGCCCATCGCCTGTCCGGGGGCACCTCCCTGTTTACTGATCTGCAATGGTGAAAATGGTCGGTATTGGGTTAAATCCACCCCGTTGATAAAATCCGCTAACCCATTAAACTGAGACCATAAGCTATAAGCTTCAATATAGATATCCCACCACCAATACATCCCGCTGCCGGCATAGCCGCTGAATGTGGTAGCCCATAATCCGTTATGCAGGTGTATCCCCGTCTTTTCGACATCATCCCCATAATCGTGCGCTGAGTAGCCGAATTCCCCCAGTAGGATGGGTTTTGCCGGCAGGCTGTGGGATAAGTCCTGGAATACCTGCCCAACTCTGTCAGCTGGGTCTCTATTTGCAGCAGGGTAATGCTCCGAATATTCGTGTACCTGGATGATGTCCAGCTCAGGCAGTTTCCACACGGGCGACCAGCTGCGGACCGAAAAACTATTGGTGGTCAGGTGCTGGTTTACGTCCCGCTGTTTCAGGTATGCCGTCATCTCATGCAGCCACGGGACGAGCGCTTTTTCAGAAATGGGTGTCAGGTCCACCTCGTTCCACCACTCCCAGGCCAGTAGATCAGGGCTGTATCCCCACCGGTTAATGATGTAACTGAGGCGTTGCTGGTAGTAAGACCTGGCAACGGTGTCATTTACAAACTGCTCTGGGCTGGTGAGTGGTCCACCTAGCGCGCTGTTATACGGGTTGTCCTTCCATTCCGAGTTAGCCACCAGGCTGAATGGTCCATGGTTCATCAGCACCAGGATGATCTTCACCTTGTGCTCTTCCGCCATGCGGAACAGCTGGTCTAGCAGCCAGGCTTCATACTGCCTGTTGCCGTAATCGCCCAATCCGGTGTCCTTCCACTCGATGCCGAATGACCAGGCAGCCATCCAAATGCGGATGGTATTGCCCCCGTTCACCGAAAATTGGTTCAGCCATTGATGATATTGATTCAGTGGATCGCCAATATCACCCCACCATGCCATGTTCACCCCAATGGGGAAGAAGAAATCACCGTTTTCGAATGCCAGGTAATGCGCGTCACTCGGATCGGTGCGAATAAATCCTGCCCGGTCCGACGGGATGACGTTGAAGGAAACCGGTTCACTGCTATTCCCCGCCCTCGGATTGTAAGCTACCGCGCTCCAATCGCCGGGTTCATCCGGTGTAAATCTCACTTTCCAGCCCGGCTCACCCTTGGACTGCCTGGTCTGCGGGTCATATCCCTGGTACCAGAAAGCCCCCACATCCATCATTTTACCCGTTGGAGAAGTGAACCTTACCGTAATTTCTATTTCCTTCGGGTTATAAGGGTTGGCTGCGGGTGCGTTGGTCTGCAAATCTAATTCCAATACATCGTACCGTTCAATGGGTTTATTTTCTACCGGCAGGATTGCCAGCGAGTAGTTGCTGCTGGATGTGATTTCGATCGGCAGACTCAGTACATTTTTTAAATCGGTTAAACCCGGAATATCGGGCAGGATTATCGCAGCAGTGGGATCCTTCGGGATGTTGCTGATTGGGAAATTTGCCAGCCACTTACCACCGATCAATAGCAGGATTGGCAGGGTATATGCAAAAAGCATTCTGCCTTTCAAGGTGTTTTTAAAATCAGGACCTTGTGGCCGAGGACGCTTTACATTCCCCTCCAGCTCGCAGGACGACAGCTTGCCTGTTACGGAATGTCGGGTCATTGATATGGAATTGCTTTTAATCGGAGGTATCAACCGGTTGGGATCACTTGTTTCCTATTATATTCCATTATTCATCAAGTCAAATGGAACCATGTCGCGGTCGCACCACGTCGACGCGTTCAAAACAACTTCACCTTTAAAGGGCATGCTGGGTTTTAGATCGTATTGTAAATGAATATTCTTTACCAGTAATGCTGCACCAGCTCCCGGATGTTCTTGTCGTAGATTATCCGCACCTGGTCCATGGTTTCAGCAGGGATGGGAGGCAGGTCTGCGGAAGTGAAGTTCTCATCCACCTGAGACGGTCGCTTCGCACCCGGTATCGCACAGGTCACGGCGCTAAACTCTAAGATCCAGCGCAAGGCGAACTGGGTCATGCTCATCCCCGCTGGGCATATGGCTTTCAGCTCTTCCACCGCCTGTAAGCCTGCTGCGTAATCCACGCCGGAGAATGTTTCCCCTCGGTCGAATGACTCTCCTGCCCGGTTATATGCCCGGTGGTCATTCGCTGCGAATGGACTGTTCGGTTTGAGCTTCCCGGTGAGCAGCCCTGATGCGAGTGGTACGCGTGCCAGTATTCCTACCTTGCGCTTCTCGGCTTGCTCGAAAAACAGCTCCGCCGGGCGCTGCCTGAACATATTGAAGATGATCTGCACGCTTTGCACGTTGGGATACTCGATTGCCTTGAGCGCTTCCTCCACTTTTTCCACACTGACCCCGTAATACCTTACTTTGCCTGCTTTCACCAGGTCATCCAGCGCCCCGAAGAACTCGGGTGTATAGTACACCTGGGTGGGAGGGCAGTGCAGCTGAAGTAAATCCAACGCCTCGGTTTGCAGGTTTTTCAAGCTGCGTTCCACAAAGGCAGTTAAATTGGAACGGTTATACCCTTGCGCGTTGTGCGGGTTCAACCTGCGTCCGGCTTTGGTGGCAATAATTATCTTTTCTCTGTGTTCGTTACGCAATTTTGCCAGCAAACGTTCGCTTCGACCATCGCCGTAAACGTCTGCAGTGTCAAAAAAGTTAACCCCCAGCTCGATCGCCCGGTTCAACGCCGCGTACGATTCGGCATCATCCACCGGTCCCCAATCAGCACCAATCGCCCACGCGCCAAAGCTCATCGTGGATACATTCCAGCCAGTCCGGCCAAGCTCTCGATAATTCATATCATCTTCACTCCTCTAATCATACGATCAACAAACAATCAAAAACCGACCTTTGGTAATATATCGGACAATTATAAAAAAATCAGTCATTGCGAAGGTCGGGTGTCCTTCCCGACCTGTGGCAATCTGCTCTGTGTCTAGTTCGCATCGCGATAAACTTCATCTTGGGTCAATCTCCAGAAGTTGTCATCACGGCATCCCCCCAGCTCTCGGGGGAGAATCCCCCCTGATTTCTGGGGAAAGGTCGGGGGCTCTTCCTGACCTGTGGCAATCTGCTCTTGGATTGGTTCGCTCCGCGATAATCTGCATCTATATTGCCGGTACGCACTTTACAAGATTCCGTCCAGGTAGTCCAAAAACGGCCTCATCGCTTTGCAGCCTGTCACCACCAGGTCAAGAAAATCACCTGCCAGCACCTCCTGGTCGGTGAAGTGATGCACCACAACCACCTGTTTATATTGCAGCAGCACTATCTCAGGATGGTTGCGGTCATAACCCTGCGGCGCGGTTTTCAGCTTCTCACCTTCGATGCCGCCAAAATAATCTACCAGGGCTTTTCGCTCGACAATGTGCTTGAACTCAGCTGCATGTATGATCGATTGCTTGCCTGAATCGTTAGCTGCTCAGTAGAAGGCTCCCACATACCGCTGGCGAGTCATTGACCGTCCCTGGGGTTGGATGGCGAAGTGATAACCCATGCGGGTGGCTTTTTTACCTCCGGGTGCGATCGTCGCCCACATATTGGTCTTGTATGGGCTTTTATCCTTCGAGAAGCGGATGTCCCGGTAAATCCTGGAGACGCAATCCTTTGCTGATAAGTCTTGCAAATCGTCCGGAACTCTGAATTCATCAATCAGTAAATCGACGAAACGCTCAAATTCCGCCTTTGCGGTTTCGTACGCCTGGCGGTTCTGGTCAAACCAGTTCTTGTTGTTGTGATTGCTTATATCATTTAAGAATGTGAGTACTGGCTCGAGATTGACCTTGTCCATAGTCATGTCGCTTTCATTGAAATTCTGATTGCTCATTCATCAAGATTCTTAATCGTCTATTTCATCTACCACCACACCAAATACGCCTGCCACAAGCTCAGCCGCGTAATCTTCGCTATCTGTGATGCGATTATATTCCAAAGCAAAGATAAACTGATATACATAAGGCTAAATTGATCTGGCGAAATATTATTTCCACCAGGCAATCACTGAAACGATACCTCCCGCAAACAAAATGATCTCAGGTAGTAATGAACCCAATTGCCGCCCATAACGCAGGTAGTACCTGGCGCCATATACACCCCCCTCATGCAGGTCGCTTCGGAATATGCTCAACTTCCGCTTGCTCACCGGCCACAGCCACATGATTCCATCGTCGGTTCGCCAGGTGTCTAAAAGCAGGTGGGTTAGCGTAACCAGCAAAAACAGGATCGCCTGCTGTATGCCAATACCAAGCCAAATTACAATCGATAAGCAGACATAAAAAATCGGCGTGTGGGTAAAATAATCGTGATGGTCTAGTTTTTTCGCCCCCGGTTTCCAGCCCCGGAATAAAAACGCCAAGATCACATCAAGGTCCGGCAAAATACTCAGGAATACGACCATCACAACTGCTGCCGCAGAAAATTCCTCTTTAAGAGCAACTTTTCCGCCGTAACCGCCACCAACAGTCCGCCGCCAATATGTCCAAATGGAGTCATAGGGTTTTATCCGCTAATTATAAATTTGTTTACTACAGTTTGGCTAGGTCAGGCTTTGGGTCATCCGGTAATATTGTAAGGGCGAAGCATTTGCCTGCCAAATTTATAGCACTGCCTCATCGTTCATAGGCAAATGCTTCGCCCAGATATAATCCCAATGACGAGTATATTTTTTCATGCACCTGTCCACCTCACCCACGAAAAACACGCATGTAGCTAACAAATCTCACCATATCTCGATATCTTATTCTCCTCTTCCCATTCACGTAATCACGTGATATACTTAATTCCGTGATAATATTCGGAGGTGCTTATGGATAAGATCCAAAATGTGACCCTGTCTATCCCCAAGGATATCCTGCGCAAGGCAAAGATCCTGGCGGTAAATAGAAATACTTCCCTATCCGGTCTGCTAACCCAAACCCTGACCGACCTGGTCGCACACCAGGAAGCCTACGAGCAGGCGCGGCAGCACAATCTTGCCCTGTTGAAAAACGGTTTTAACCTGGGTACGAATGGGCACATCACCTGGACAGCGGGAAGAAATCCATGAGCGCTGATCCAAAGGCGGAATACTTTCTGGATACCAACATCCTGGTTTACGCCTATGATAATACCGCCGGGCAGAAACACACCCTGGCTGCTCAATTGGTGCAAGGATGTTGGGAAAACGAGAATGGCTGTCTCAGTCTTCAGGTACTACAAGAATTTTTTGTTACGGTAACACGGAAAATCATGCAGCCGCTGGATCTTCAAACCGCACGTCAAATCGTGGCTGATTTGACCCAATGGCGCTTGCATGCCCCCACCGCGGCTGACTTGCTCCAGGCGATTGACCTTCAGGAGTTGTATCAACTTGCCTTTTGGGATGCACTCGTGATCCAAAGCGCAGCAAATTTGGGCTGTAAACAGTTATTTTCTGAAGATTTGAACCATGGTCAAGCGTATGGCACGGTACAGGTGCTCAATCCGTTTAAGGGCAAGAAATGACTGACCTCATCCCCTCCACCCAATATCGCCTCGTTTCTGTACATGCATTTTTTTAATCTAACCACCACTAACCGATTCTCTAGCAAACCTTGTAACAAATTACCGTACTTGGATGCCAGGATTTAATATTTTTCTGACTTTCAATAATTCTCCCATTAAAACTTCCCTTCTGACAAAACATCCGACATTTTTTATCATTGTGCCTGCCCCCGTTGATTTTCGGGGGAGAGGCCGGTGTTCTTCCAGATCACAGGTCCCGAGTGTCTTGAAGGATGACCATCTTCAACTCGACGATTTTTTCGATGATAGGTCTTTCTAAAATACTGCTCATCTTGTAATGTACATACTATTGTTCGACAATGAGAAAATTCCCTGACCTTCGGACAAAACATCGTACAATTATAAAAAAATATCGTCATTGCGAAGCGCAAGTGTTCTTCTTGCGCTGTGGCAATCTCCAATTTGCAGTTTTTGAATGTGCAAACCTCATAAATTAGCCGCTTAAGATACTATGTCCGAACTTTTGTCCGAACCTGAAAATTCCCTCTTGACAATTAGAACATCAGCGATCTTCTGTACCGATAGAGTGCTCTCCCCTATCGGTATGGTGCTCTTTCCTATCGGTAAGAGTGCCTTCAGAAATCCACTACTGTTCTGCTAACCTCTACCCTACGCTTCCCTTAAATCTTCTTAAACCCCTTGTGGATTAGAACTTATGTGCTATAATTAGGACTCGAGCTTTACGGTGAGTAGTTACATTAGGACGTCTTCATTTTACAATTTTTTTAATGAGACGTCCGTATACCGGTCAGTGTACTTCTGTACCGGTTGATCTGAACCGGTATGGTCTTTACCGGTAAGTCCGTAACTACTCACCAGTTGAGGAATAATATATGTAGCAGCGCAGGGTAGGGATTTGAAATGTGGCACTTTGGATTCCTACCCTGCGCATCTACGAGGTTTACACGATAGACAATTGAAATCATTCGAATTTTCCCAATAGGATTTATCCACGTGCGGGTAAAAATGGCTCTCTTCAAATTATGTGAAAATCTATTGTTAAGCAGTGAGTAATTACACATATCCATGGGAAATATCGTCCCAACTCATTACTCTATAAGTTCACCGATTGAATAAAAGGTCTTTGTTCCTCTTCGTTTTTTGTGTTTTTTTATTAAATACTCGCTATACCCTTTCACCTATGGTAAAACTTGGTTAAAGGTGAAGCATCAGCTTTACCAATTTAAAAGTTCCTCGGCTCCGGTATTCACCTAAGGCTTCGCCCAGATAAAATCCCTACCCGAGTATAATTACCCGCATGGACCTCTTCTCCCACGCCCACGAACAACGCATGCGTACCGAAGCCCCCCTCGCAGCCCGTATGCGCCCGCGCACCTTCGAAGAATTCGTCGGGCAGCAGGATATCCTCGGTCCGGGCAAGCTCCTGCGCCGTGCCATCGAAGCCGACCGCCTCTTCTCTTCCATCATCCTGTGGGGTCCTCCTGGCACCGGCAAAACCACCCTCGCCATGGTCATCGCCAACCTCACCAAGTCGCACTTTGACACCCTCTCCGCCGTGCTGGCGGGTAAGGCGGAGCTCAAGGAAGTGCTCGGGGCTGCCACCGAGCGCCGTAAGCTTTACCAGAAGAAGACCATCCTGTTCGTCGATGAAGTCCACCGCTGGAATAAAGCCCAACAGGATGCCTTGCTGCCCCATGTAGAAAACGGCACCGTCACCTTCATCGGCGCCACCACGGAAAACCCCTACTTTGAAGTGATTGGCGCATTGGTTTCCCGCTCGCGTGTCTTCCAGCTCCGCCCCCTTGAAGATCAGGACGTGCACTCATTACTCGAACGTGCCATCCAGGACCCCGAACGTGGCTACGGCAGCCGCAAGATCGATATTGACGTGGATGCCCTGGACCACCTCATCCATGTCGCCGGCGGTGACGCCCGCAATGCCTTGAATGCCCTCGAGCTGGCGGTTGAATCCACCCCTCCCAATGAGCAGGGTGATATCCATATCACCCTCACCATCGCCCAGGATTCCATCCAGCGCCGGGCAGTGCTCTATGATAAGGATGGCGATGCCCACTACGACACGATATCTGCCTTCATCAAGTCGGTGCGTGGCTCCGACCCCGACGCTGCCCTGTACTGGCTGGCGAAGATGCTGTATGCCGGCGAAGACCCTCGCTTCATCCTGCGCCGTTTGATCATCCTCTCCGGAGAAGACATCGGCCTGGGTGACCCCATGGGTCTGGTCGTTGCCAGCGCCGCCGCCCAGGCCTTCGACTATATCGGCCTGCCTGAAGGGGTCTATCCGATCGTGGAAGCCACCCTTTATCTGGCAACCGCGCCTAAATCCAACACCGCCACCTCCTACTTCAAAGCCTTCCAGCTGATTGAAGATGAAGGCACGGGGGATGTTCCTCAGCACTTGCAGGATAATAACCGTGATGCCGTTGCCCTGGGTCACGGTGCCGGCTATAAATACCCCCATGAATCTCCCGACCATTTCCTTCCCCAGCAGTACCTGCCTCGACCCCTGCTGGGCACCTATTTCTACACCCCATCCAGCCAGGGTTACGAGGCTGATGTTGCCGGTCGCCTGGAACGCTGGCGTGCTGCCCAGCGTAAAGCCCTGGGCATCACCAGGACCGAGGAAATCCCCGACCTAACCCAGGAAACCATCCTGGAGATCAAGCACAAGCACAAACCCACCTGAGGGTAATTTTATGCCATTTTTTCTATTCATCCGCCACGGTGAAACCGACTACAACAAGAAAATGCACCTCCCTGGTCGTCTTCCTGGTATCCACCTTAACAAAAATGGCCGCCGGCAAGCCAAGGCGGTCGCCGACCAGCTTTCTCATGCCCCCATCAAGGGTATCTACTCCAGCCCGTTGGATCGCACCATGGAAACGGCTAAGCTTTTGGCTGATTCCTTGAATATGGAGGTCATTCCCATGGCTGGTTTCCTCGAGACCGACTGCGGTGACTGGCAGGGTCAATCGGTCAGGAAGCTCCGCCGCCAGAAAATCTGGCGCTCAGTGCAGCAGCACCCTTCATTATTCTCATTCCCTGGGGGCGAGTCGATCGGTGAATGCCAGCACCGCATGGTACAGGCGGTCGAATCCTTGCGCTTGATCCACGCCCCCGAGGATCTTGTGGCTTGCTTCAGCCACGCCGACCCGATCAAGCAGGCAATAGCCTACTACCTGGGTTTACCCCTTGACCAGTTCCAACGCCTGGCGATAGACCCGGCCTCCATTTCTGCCCTCCAGATCAGTGAGAATGGCAGCCGCTTGCTCATGCTGAATTACAATCCATCCTTCACCTGGGACGTTTTCCAGCCACCCAAACAAGAGAAACCTTCTCTAACCTCAAAATCTTGATCCATTACCATAATTCATAACAGGGTAAATATTGGTATACTTTACTCATGACACCCATTGATATTGATTTGCATCCCGTTGACAATATCTTGATTGACGCACTCGGTCAGCCGGGAAAACGCGTTTTCTACATCCAGGGTTGGCAGGGAGAGCGTACCATTACCCTGATCATCGAAAAACTTCAGCTGCAAACCCTGGCTGTGGGTATAGAGCAGTTCCTGGCAGAAGTCCAGGATAAGGTGGAAGGATTAGGTGAAGCCTCGGCAGAATACCAGGAAGATCAAATGCATATTCATCCGCCCGTCGATCCACTTTTCCGTGTCGGAGAGTTTGGGTTGGGTTATGATGCCGAAAATGACCTGATGGTTTTAGTGGCGCGCGAGTTAATCCCTGAAGGCACTCCCTCTGAAGAGGGTGGAGTGGTGCGCTTCTGGTGCACCCGCGACCAGTTGCGTGCCCTGGCGCGCTGGGGTATCGAAGTTGCTTCACGCGGCCGTCCCATTTGCCCCCAATGTGGTGAGCCGATGGACCCTGAAGGGCATTTCTGCCCTAAGAAAAATGGTCACAAGCATTAGTTGGTGTAGCCTTTCCAGGAACAAAAACCACGCCGGGAATTAATAATGGCAATGCACGAGGCTAAATGCCTGAGTTAAATCTCCCCACAATCTTAAACCTGCTTCACTATGGTGAGATCAAGATCAAAGGCGAATTCGTCTGGGGATCGAACTATACCTTCCTGGCTGAAGTGTCCCAGGATGGCGATAGCATTAAGACCGTATACAAGCCCAGTCGTGGTGAGCGCCCTCTATGGGATTTTCCTTCTGCCAGCCTGGCACGTCGCGAAGCCGCCGCCTACCTGGTGAGCGAAGCCCTTGGATGGGAGCTCGTCCCTCCCACGGTTTACCGCAAGAAAGCTCCCATCGGCCCAGGCTCATTACAGCTCTTCATCGAACATGATCCGGAGAAGCATTACTTCAACCTGAACGAAACCGACCGCCAGCGCCTGCGCCCGGTGGTGCTTTTCGATCTGCTGATCAACAACGCTGACCGCAAGGGTAGTCACCTGCTGTTCGACGAGCGCCAGCACCTCTGGTTGATTGACCATGGCGTTTGCTTCCACGCCGACGATAAGCTGCGTACGGTGATCTGGGACTTCGCGGGTCAGCCCATCCCCGAGAAACTGCTGGACGACTTGCGCTGCTTCCGCCAGGTTCTGATGCCTGACACCACCTTTTACACGGAAATTCAACCTCTGTTGAATCAACAAGAGCTCAATGCCCTGGTCAGGCGTGCCACCGACCTTGTCTCGGTACGGCAATTCCCACAACCCGATCCTGAGGAGCGCTCTTTCCCGTGGCCCCTTCTATAACACAATGAAAAATTACCGCATCGCCCTGCTTGGTTTTGGCAACGTCGGACAGGCTTTTCTCCGCTTGCTACTGCGTAAAAGCGAGCTTCTCCTTGACGATTATGGGCTCGGCTTCACCATCGCCGGAATTGCCACAGCACGCCACGGTATGGCAATCGACCATCAGGGCATGGAAGGCGATCGAGCACTGCAGCTCATCTCACGAGGCGAATAATCTCGCTCCTCTTTCCACGGTTCAGCTCATTCCAGATCCGCTCGAGTTCATCCGTAGCAGTGGTGCCGACGTGCTGTTTGAAAACACTCCCGTCAGTTATGCTGATGGTCAGCCAGCGATGACTTACCTGCGCACTGCGCTGGGATTGGGTATGCATGCCATCACCGCCAATAAGGGTCCGGTGGTTTACGGTTTCCAGGAGCTCACCGCTTTGGCATTGCAGCATGGTTGCAAATTCTATTTTGAGTCTGCCGTTATGGATGGCGCACCCATCTTCTCCTTGTTCCGCCACGGATTGCCTGCCGCTGATTTGCATTCCTTCCACGGCATCCTCAATTCCACCACCAATCTGATCCTGACCCGTATGGAAGATGGCGATAGCTTCGAGTCTGCTGTCGCTTATGCACAATCAATCGGTCTTGCTGAAACGGACCCCTCCGGCGATATCGATGGTTGGGATGCTTCTGTCAAGGTCGCAGCATTGGTCACCGTTCTGATGGGGATTCCCTTGAAGCCCGGGGACGTGGAGCGCACTGGTATCCGCAGCCTTACTGCGCAAGATATCTCGCAAGCCCGCCAGCAGGCGAAACGCTGGAAGCTGGTCTGCACCGCTCAGAAGGAAGGCAGCGCCGTCACAGCTCGGGTTGCACCCCAGCTAGTCGGCACCGATTCACCCCTCTATGGTGTGAACGGCACCTCCAGTATCGTCACTTTTGAGACCGATGTGCTGCCTCAGCTCTCCATCGTCGAAGGCAATCCTGGACCCGAAACCACCGCTTATGGATTATTGGCTGATTTCATCAACGCCACCCGATAATTGATTTGGTCATCATCCAAATCTACAGGAGGGGTCATGTTTTACGGCATTTATACGCCTAATTTCGGTGCTGAAACTACTCCGAGGCTATTAGCCGATCTGGCAGCTGAAGCTGAAGACTACGACTGGGATGGCTTCTTCTTATGGGACCATATCGTCTACAGCCGGAAGCAAAAACTCCCCCTTTACGATCCCTGGGTGACTCTCGCCGCCATCGCCATGCGGACGGAGCATTTACGCATTGGTACAACAGTCACACCCATCGCCCGCCGTCATCCATGGAAGCTGGCGCGTGAAACAGTCACCCTTGACCACCTTTCAGGCGGGAGGTTGATCCTCGGGGTGGGGGTTGGTGACCCTGACGAAGATGATTATGGCACCTTTAATGGGCCCACCGATCGTAAAGTGCGCGCTGCCATGCTGGATGAGGGCCTGGAGATTCTGGATGGGTTGTGGAGTGGCAAACCCTTTGGGTATCATGGTCAATATTACGTTGTGAAAAAATGTACCTTTCTCCCCACTCCGGTCCAGTTGCCGCGCATTCCCATTTGGGTGGGTGGGTTCTGGCCCCATAAACGTCCCTTCCGGCGGGCTGCCCGCTGGGATGGTGCTTTCCCGCTCAACATGGGTGGTCCGTACACTCCGCCCCCCGGCACGCTGAGCGATATCAGAGCCTATATCGAACAGCACCGCCAAAGCCAGCTCCCATTTGATCTGGTCATCATGGGCGTGACGCCCGGGAATGACCTTAAAGCCGGGCGGAAAAGGATGGCGGGTTATGCCGGCACAGGTCTGACCTGGTGGTTGGAAAGCCTGTACCGCTGGCGGAATTCTATCGAGGGCATGCGCCAGCGCATCCGTCAGGGTCCTCCTCGACCTGAAAAATAGCGCTGACGATCATAGTTAGCTGGAGTGATCAACATGTCGATTGGTCGGTTTTATGCAGGCATTGCTGCCTTGATCCGGTCACCTGCCACCAGCCAATATTTGCTCCTGCGTCGCTCGGATCAGAGTGATTATGGGCAGGGAATTTGGGAGTGCGTCACCGGTCGGGTTGACCAGGGTGAAGGGTTTGAAGATGCTCTGCATCGCGAGGTGCGCGAGGAGCTGGGAGTTGCTGTCAAGGTCGAATATATTCTCGGCACCACCCATTTTTACCGCGGTGATCCCACTCCTGATAATGAGCTGGTAGGAGTGATTTATCTATGTTCCCTGGACGAACCCGGTTCAATCGCCATCAGTCCGGAACACTCAGAGTTTCGCTGGCTCACTACAGAAGAAGCTCTCGACCAGCTCTCAGCTGCTGATCCCAGCACGCGTTGGCTCAGACGGGTGATCGAACGGGCTGAAATCATCCGTCCAATGCTTCTGCCAGATCTGCTTGGTTTAAACAGGCAAACTGGTTTCGAGTTTGGTTGATACAGTCACTATAAATTAGGAGGCTCTGTGCTTGAACAGGATAGGTTCAAGTGCCATGCATTCGGTAGCCTCTCGGTGCATCCTCTTAATCGACTCCTCCAAAAGATGCACCATTCGCAAACGTTCCTGCTTGGCGTTATTAAGCGGGTTGTATGCGATTGGAGTTCCGATGATGACCAGTCCATCTTCATGTATGGCAACCGGATAAAATGGCAGGCGCTTACCCGTTTCTCGATAATACTGTTCCCCCAAACGTAAAAAGCCTCGTTTAAATGGACAGATCCCTGTGATTGGGTCGGGTACACCGTCTTCATCTTCAGGCACAACCAGCACATATTTACCTCGTTTTAACAGTGCCAGGCTGGTTTTAAAAGTTTGTTCCTGCTCCTGGTGCGTATCCGGGACAGGGATACAGCCCAGCGATAGCAGCAGTGGTGTCGATATTTTACAAATGCCTTCAGCGATTTTCCCGCTTAATGGAGGTTGGAGGTGCAATACCTTTTCAACAAAATCCTTACGAACTGCTTCCGGTCCTTTTACTTCATCTACCGTTTCTCCCTGGACCCAAGGATAAAGGCGCATCGGCAAGGAAGAGCATATCCCCACTGGTCCAATTGCGCCCATGTGGTTGGCAACGATAACACCTGCTCCATCCTGCAGATTTTCCTCACCAACCAATTCTCCGTCCCACATGAAGATTTCCAGGATGCTTATGATGAGATGATACGCCATATCGTTGAGCATAAAAGCACCTTCCTTGCTCAGTCACGTATATCAGGAAAGTTATAAAACAAAGGCTTGGACGAGATCTGCATCGATACCATGTTGATGAAGTATTTTACATTCGAATCAAGGGAGCTCTTAAACCTTCTTCCCGAAGTCTCTACGAGCAGGCTTTTATCTACCTTGAGTTGCCCCACCTTACGCAGTTTTAGGGTCAGCCAGTAGTCCACCGTTAAATTGACCATCGGGTCGATCCCCCCAATTTGACTCACAGCAGCTCGCCTGACTGCCATATTGTTTCCCGGCAGCGCCTGGTTAAAATACAGGACGGCTTGAAAAGCTTTATCAATGATTTTAGGTAAATCGTAAAAAGCTACCTTTCCTCCGACCCCCACGAATTTTGTGTCGCTGGTGAAATGGCTCAGGATCTTTGTTGTCCAATCTGGTGGAACACGGCAATCGGCATCCGTAAACGCGATAAACTCCGACTGACTCACTTCTATCCCCCTGCGGATGGCGTGAACATAACCTTTTTTAACCTCTTTTTCCACCCTCACACCTTTTTCCAGGGCAACCTTGGCCGACAGATCGGTCGAATTGTTATCGATGACGATAATCTCAAATTTTTCTTTGTCAAGGGTTTGGTTCAGGAGAGAATCAAGACAGCCTGCAATCAATTCTTGCTCATTATATACAGGCACAATTACTGTAAGCATTGTATTCATCTGTTCTCCGTACTATATATACCATGAATAGCATAATAGTTACGTTCTTACCTTTATATTATCTGTCCAGATATCCGGCGTATAATTGTTGATTAATGTTCATTGAGTAATCATATCACCTCACGAGCAGTAATGATCAAGTGCAGGTGTGGTTCTCAGTGGAGTACGAGGTAATCATGACTTTACCCGATTTGGAACACGTTTTCCTCCCGACCAACCATATTCGCCTTCATGTAGTGCAAAGCGGGTCACGCTACGGCCCGCTTGTGATTTTATTGCACGGTTTCCCCGAATTTTGGTATGGGTGGCGCCGCCAAATTCAACCTCTAGTTGAGGCTGGTATGCGGGCCTGGATTCCCGACCAACGCGGCTACAATCTGAGTGACAAGCCCGCCGGCACTGCCGCATACCGTTTTGATGAGCTTGCCAGGGATGTAATTGGCTTGATCGATGCTGCTGGTGTTGAAAAATGCTGCCTTGTGGGTCACGACTGGGGAGCAGCAGTAGCCTGGTGGATGGCGCAAAAATATCCCCAGCGCCTGAATAAACTTGCCATTCTCAATGTACCTCACCCAGCCATTATGGTTCAAGCCCTTACTACCAGCCTGGAGCAGCTTCGCCGTAGCTGGTATATGTTTTTCTTCCAAATCCCTTTCCTTTCTGATGCTATCTTGCGTAATGACGATTGTGGACCTTTGGTAAGGATACTTCTGGCTGGAAGCGCACCCGGATCCTTCACCGACGTCGATTTGGAAAAGTACCACCAGGCCTGGTGGCGTAAGGGCGCCATCACCAGTATGCTCAACTGGTATCGGGCTGCCATCCAGATGCCCCCAGATATGAGGGGAGATATACACATCAAGGTACCCACCCTGATCCTTTGGGGCGCTCAGGATATAGCATTACGGCGTGAGATGGCTCAGCTTAGTCTGGACCTGTGCGATGACGGTAAACTGGTGTATTTCGAAAGCGCAAGCCATTGGGTGCAGCACGATGCTTCAGAATCGGTGAATCGGCACCTGGTGGATTTCTTTACTGCAACGTGAGTATTGCATGGTTGATGCTCCACCTGAACCCACTCAAATCTATCTACAGCTCCGCCAACGTGTCTTTACCCTCGCACCGGCAGATGTTGGGCTTGCTCCATCCGCCTTTGCCCCACATGTCTGGGGTGTATTAATGGAAACAGGTTACGCGGTAGGTTTAGCCACCCTCGTCTCTCTGGCGGATGGCACTACCAGCCTGTATTTCAGTACTGGAGGTGGCATGCTCGGTAGTGGTGATTATGCACCTGTGGCTGAAACATCCAAAGCACTGGTTGCTCAGGCTGAAAACAACCTTTCACAGATGGGATTTACCACAGAATTTCCCCTGCCTGAGGTGGGACAGGTCAGGTTTTCCTGCCTTACTTATTCAGGTGTTTATTCTGCACAAGCCGCTGAGGCAACACTCCGCTCGGGCGACCACACCCTCTCGTCTCTCTATAAACTTGCACATGAAACCATGGAACAGCTGCGTTTGTCGGCAGAAAAGAACCATAAATAACCATGTCTGCAAATGAATTCGATATTGTCACTGGCGCTTATGGATATTCGGGTAAATATATCACCCGCAGGTTATTGGACCTTGGTCATACCGTTCACACTCTGACCAATTCAATTAATCGACCTAATCCGTTCGGCGCCCAGGTGGAGGCATTCCCATATAACTTCGATAATCTCGATAAGCTGACCGATTCCATGCGCGGCGCAGGTGTGATCTATAACACCTATTGGGTGCGCTTTGACTATAAAAACTTTTCTCATGCAGCTGGCATTGAGAATAGTTTGCGCTTGTTCACCGCTGCCAAACAGGCTGGAGTACGTCGCGTGGTTCACATTAGCATCACCAACCCCTCTCAAGCTTCAACCCTGCCCTATTTCAGTGGTAAAGCCCGTTTAGAAAAAGGCCTGGTAGAGTCAGGTTTATCTTACGCCATCTTACGACCGGCGGTTTTATTTGGTAAAGAAGATATCCTGATTAACAATATTGCCTGGGTGCTGCGCCACCTGCCTGTGTTCGGCGTATTTGGTGACGGGAAGTATCGTCTTCAGCCTATATATGTGGACGATCTCGCTGAATTAGCCGTAAACCAGGGGCAGGAACGGACAGACTGCATCATCGATGCGATTGGACCGGATACATTCACCTATCATAACCTTGTCCGTTCGATTGGTACGATCATTGGAAAAAATAAGCCAGTCATTTCAGTCTCACCGACCCTCGGCTATTGGGCTGGCTGGCTGATCGGTCAGTTGATGGGAGATGTCTTGATCACCCGGGATGAAATTACCGGCTTGATGCAGGACCTTCTGTATACTAATTCGCCTCCCATAGGTAAAACCTCGCTCATTAATTGGGCAAAGCAGCATGCGGCTACATTAGGTCTGCATTACGCCAGCGAGCTGAGACGGCGCATACATCGCGACGAAGCATATAAAATCACATAATCCTTAGAAGGCACAAGTAAGATAAAAATATATTGACAGGCAGCAAATCAAGTGGAATTAGTTAACCCGATGGACATCGATGTGACAACGGCGAAGTTTGAAGAACGCCCAATCCTACGTCACCTGATGGAGCTTTATCAGTATGATTTTAGTGAGTTCGATGGGGCAGATATCGGTCCATTGGGCTTGTTTGAGTATCCATACCTTGACCATTATTGGGTCGAACCTGAGCGTTCACCTTTCCTGGTGCGCGTGAATGGTCATCTGGCAGGCTTTGTCCTCGTGGCACGCTATAATTACCTGACCGGGCTGAAGGACGCCTGGGTTTTGGCAGAATTCTTCATTATGCGCAAGTACCGTCATCAGGGCATTGGGCTGCACACTGCCTGCCAGATTTTCGATCGCTTCGTTGGTAATTGGCAGGTCGCTCAGATCACCGAAAACCGCGCCGCGCTTGCATTCTGGCGTAAGGTTATCACCCGCTATACCAGGAATAATTACCGGGAGCAAAACCTTGACAATGAAAACTGGCGCGGCCCGCTACAGACTTTTACTTCCCCACCTTTCCAGGCATAGCAGGCATGGAAGAGATAGAGCTCTATTACCCGACCTGGGATCCATCTACCCAGCCATCTAGATGATAAGATGATTTTATGCAAAAGCCGATGATCGGAATCACCACCTCCCGCATGCCCAACCATTCCGGGGGACTTGTTTTTGGTACCAATGTACCCTATATGAAATCGATCGTTGATGCCGGCGGTCTACCCGTCCTCATTCCATTGAACCTGTTCAATGAAGATCTTGACCTGCTCATGCTCAGTCTGGATGGCATCCTCTTCACCGGTGGCTATGATATCCACCCTCGCCTATACGGCAGCCGCCTCCACCCTAAAGTCGAGGGAGTGGATACTGGTCGTGACCGTGTGGAGATACACCTTCTCCGTCAATTAATCCACTCAGGCAAGCCATTCTTCGGGATCTGCCGTGGCTGCCAGTTGCTAAATGTCGCCATGGGCGGTAGCCTATACGAAGACCTCTCTGAACAATTTCGTGGTGATATTCCGCACGATAATCATGATCGTCCCAGGAATTACCTCGCTCACTCCGTGGACGTTCAATCGAGCAGCAGGCTGGCATCAATCCTGACCGTCAGTCCTGCCTGGGTCAACAGCCTGCACCACCAGGGAGTGAACAAGCTCGCTCGTGGACTGAATATCGCCGCGCTTGCCTCCGATGGTCTCGTCGAAGCAATTGAACTGGCGAATCACCCATTTGGATTGGCTGTTCAATGGCATCCCGAGGAGCTGCAGGAACACGCGCCAATGCGAGCGTTATTCCAGGCATTTGTTCGGTCTTGTCAACCGATAAACACCAATCCAGTCAATGAGGGACCTCAATGAGCGAAAAATATCAATTTCAGGCAGTAATCCAACCAGGCGATAGTGGTGGGGCATTCGTCATTGTCCCTTTCGACGTGGTGAAAACCTTTGGTAAAAAACGCGTCAAAATTCAAGCCACCATCGATGGCCAGCCATACCGCGGCTCACTCGTCCGCATGGGCACTCCATATCACTTGCTGCTGGTGCTCAAGGAAATCCGTGAGAAGATAGGCAAATCGGTTGGGGATGAAGTTGCAGTCGAGCTGGAAGAGGACCTTGAGTTGCGGCAGGTGGAAGTTCCGGTTGATATTCAGGAGACACTTGATGCAGAGCCAGCTGCACTGGCCTTTTTCAGCCGCCTGTCCTACAGTCATCAAAGAGAATATATCCAATGGATCGCGGAGGCGAAACGCGAGCAAACCCGCCAATCTCGAATTAAAAAGATGATCGAAATGCTGAATCAAGGTAAAAGTGAACATTAAGTCCTTGCGTCCGATCGGTATCTTTGATTCGGGTATAGGCGGTTTAACCGTTCTGCGTGCCATTCACCTGCTGATGCCGGATGAGCCCTTGGTTTATCTGGCTGACCAGGCACACGTCCCATACGGTTCCCGTTCCTTGGATGAAGTCCGCCAATTTTCTGAAGCCATTACCCGCTATTTGTTGGACCAGGGTGTCAGGCTAATCGTAGTTGCCTGCAATACAGCTTCAGCAGCTGCCCTGAAACACCTGCGCTCAGTCTTCCCCGATGTGCCTTTTGTCGGAATGGAGCCAGCTGTCAAACCCGCAGCTGAGTACACACGCAGCCGGGTGGTAGGCATTTTAGCTACCCCTGCCACCTTCCAGGGTGAGCTGTATGCCTCTGTAGTCGAACGTTTTGCCCAAGGAGTGAATCTACTCCAGGATACTTGCCCAGGTTTAGTAAATCAGATCGAAAGCGGTGCCTTGGAATCTCTCGAGACCCGTCGCATCCTCGAAGATGCCCTTCGACCCATGCTTGAGCAGGGGATTGACACCGTGGTGTTGGGCTGCACGCATTACCCGTTCGTCATTCCACTTATCCAGCAGATCACCGGTCCTGATGTACGCGTCATCGATCCCGCCCCTGCCGTAGCCCGCCAGGCGCAAAGGCTGCTGGTGGCTGGGAGCTTGCTCGACCTGGAATTGAAAATTGAGGCCGATCGGTCCGCAAAACCGCGCCAACTCCTGCGCTTCACCACCACCGGAGACGCTGCCGTTCTGGAAAGCATGCTCCTTGAATTATTGGGAGAAAAAGCTCGGGTCGAACCTCTTACCTGGCAAAACGGCAGGTTAATCTCACTGTGATACAATCCTAAATCCACCTGTAATTAATCACATATAAATTAATGGTATCCGGAGGCACTAAATGTTGAATCGAAGGCGTACTTTATCTTTTCACTTAATGGTTGCAGTCGTGCTTCTAATGGGGACACTCATACTCGGTGTCAGGATGGACGCCCTGGCACAAAGAACCAACCAGGATGCACCCATCACCTGGCTGTTCAACGCCAAGGCTAACTCAGATTTGACCAATTTTGGCCAGCATGAGCCTCACCTGGCGATCAGCCGGACTGACCCCAATGTGGTCGTCACCGTCGCCAAGGATTATCGTAACGGTGACGGCAATAAACAAGTGTGGATCTATGTCTCACAAGATGGAGGTCATACCTGGCCGCTCGATAAACAGCTCCAAATACCAGGTCTGCCTGCGGACGTACCCAACCAAAGCGATCCGGTTGCTGTGGCGCGGGACGATGGGCGAATGTATGTTATATCCCTTGGCTATGATCAATACTTCGGTCAAGGTCATGGATTATTCATCACCTGGTCTGACGACAATGGCAACACCTGGCAGGATCCTTCTGTTGCGATCACCCATAACCAAACCGGTGGCGGGTTGGATGATAAGGAATGGTTGGCGATAGACAATTATCCTGACAGCCCTTATTACCACTATATGTATGTGGCCTGGGCGACCGGAGGCATCCAATTCAAACGCTCAGTAAATGGTGGTCTTAACTGGTCGCCCAGTCTCACAACGATTGCTCCTGGTGATACCGAATATCCCTATCCTGTTGTGGGTCCGGATGGCACGTTGTACGTTTTTTATATGGACGGTTGGGGTTACTGCGCACGAGGGAATATTAGATTTGTGAAATCTACTGATGGTGGAGAGAGTTTCACCGGACCGTATAATGCAGCTTTAGCATCGCAGCCTTGCAGCCCAATCAACCAAAATGGATTTGACCAGTTCCGTTTCTTCTCGATCATTACCGCGGCAGTCAATCCTATCAATGCCAATGATCTCTGGATCGGCTGGACGGATGACAACAGTGTTTATTACGGGAAAACAGATGTACTCTATTCGCACTCAGTTGATGGCGGTGAAACCTGGAGTGACCCAGCTCCCCTCAGCCATGATAACCCGAATGTAAATGACCATATCACTCCCGTTTTCTCAATGAGCCTGGACGGGCGACTGCATGCCTTCTGGCTCGACCGGCGTGCTGACCCGGCGAATAAATTGTGGCATGGTTATCACACTTCTACAAAGGACGGTATCAGCTGGGAAGTTGATACTCAGGTGAGTGAAGATGCATTTGATTTGAACCTGGGTTTCCCGCTTGACAGCGGTAATGCCGCTGGCGATTATTGGGGCTTGGATACCGTTGGTAACACCGTCATGGCAGCCTGGAATACCACGGTTATAAATAGCCAGCAAGATATCTTTGTGGCCAGCGGTGTCTACAGCACCACTACCGTCACCCTCACCGGTCAGGTGTTAGACGCACAAAGTATTCTTCCCCTTTCTGGCGCTGATGTATCCCTTGATAATGGCAGTTCCACCACAACAGATGCGACCGGTTACTACACCCTGACGGTCGATGCGGGTGTCTATACTGCCACAGCCTCAATGGCGGGGTACTTCCCACTCGTTGTGCCCAATTTACAGTTATGGTCAGGTGTCATCGTACAAGATTTCGCTCTCCAACCTGAGGTGAGCCTCAACGGACAGGTTACCGATTCTGAAACCCAGCTGCCTATCGAGGCCGCACTGCTCGAGCTAGACACAGGCACCTCAGCCGAGACGGATGCCGACGGTTTCTACACTTTTACCTTGCCACCGGGGATTTATACTGCCACGGCTTCAGCTGGTGGGTACCTCCCGGTGACGGTCAGCGGGATCGAGCTGATTTCGGGCACCGTCACGCAGGATTTTGCTCTCAGTCCGGTCATCTGCCCCCCTCCGGAGATCCTGGATGTAACCGTCGAATACATCAATCAGCTGACTTTGTCTTTCTCCCCAACTGTCTCATCCACCCGTGCAGTTGATTATTTATGGGACTTCGGTGATGGCTCTCAAAGCTCGGATCCTGCCCCGGTTCATAGCTATCCTGATTATGGAGTTTACACTGCCGGCTTATCTGTGGCGAACACCTGCGGATCTGATAACTGGAGCCTTACCCTTGAGTTCGATCGCAATATATTCCTTCCCCTGGTTACCAGAATTAATCCTTGATCTAAAACACGAGACCCGGCTAATACAGAACGCCGGGTCTTTAATTTTCTTTACCATTACCATCATTGGTCAGCGATCATCACTCCCAAATCCTCTGGGCTGATTTCTAAGCCTTTGAAATTCTCAAAGCTCAGGTCTCTGAAACTAAGTCCTAGTCGCAGTCTTAAACGCTCAAAAAGTACTGTATAACTCTCCATAATGCCGGCTTCCAGGTTTATCCCGAGCTGCTTTGCTGCTGCCCGGATGCTATTACTATCCGGGCCTTCGATCTCAAGGAAATCTCCGGTTGGCAGCTCATCCACAACCACTTCCACATTCCCCATGCTATAGGTAGTACGGTACTTTTCATAAATCGTATAGACCTGGTAGCCGAGGGCTTCAAACAGAGCTTTGGCAGTATCAAAATCTGATACGGTATATTCAAGCTCCTGGCGACGGTTTGCGCCGCCCTCCAACGTTCCACCAGCCTTGTAGGTAACCCTGACTTTTGTATCCCGCCGCAATCGCAATACTTTACCAGCTGAGGTTAATGAACGGTCCGGGGTATCGAAACGCAAATTGACCTCGTATACCCTGGGGGCGATCACCCGCCCCATTGTGCCCAGCTTCACCTCCAGATCTTTGCGCCTGGAGATGTAGAATTTCATTTCGAGTTCACTCCCTTCAATATTCATATCACCTCGTTCATTTCTTCCGCTTATACAACGCTGAGGATGGTCTCTTTTTGCTCCACCCGGTCACCTGGTTTAATGCGCACGCGGATTACTTTACCATCTCTGGGTGAACGCAGCTCGTTTTGCATCTTCATGGATTCTAAAACTGCTAGCACTTCACCCTTGTGGATGGATTGACCTTCTTCTACCGGTATGGAGATGACCATACCCGGCATGGGTGCTTTTAGATGATAGTCCTGATGTTCCGCTACCCTTCCACCGAGTGCCGCGCGCAAGCGTTTCTCACGTTCATCCTCCACGGAAGCAGAATATAGGTTGCCCTGGAATAACACCTGCCAGGTATCATCATTGAGATAAACATTTGCATCGACAGACTTTCCATTCACCACCAGTGAATACACCTGCTGGTCACCCACCGGCATGAAATCAATCTGGTGCAAGACGCCATCTACACAAACCTGGTGCTCATCGAGGATGTCGATCAGATACTCGCGTCCTTCTATCGTAGTCACATATTTCATGGCTATCTCCTCAGTCTCTCCCACCGGCTCAACCATTTCCAGTTGCTGGTGTCGCGCTCATTACGTTGGATCACATGCGCCGCGCGTTCCGTTTGCCGGTGTGCTACCAGGGTTGCCAGGATGGCAGCGATGTCGGGGAATACTTCCTTCCCTTCTTCCGCCTCCTCAATGGAAAACCGTTCCTCCACAAAGCGTGTATCGTACTGTCCGCCCATGAATCTGTGTGAATCCATCAGGCGTTGGTGGAACGGGATGTTGCTGTGCACTCCCAGGATTTTATATTCCTCCAGTGCCCGGCGCATACGCAGGATGGCTTCACCGCGTGTATCGCCCCATACGATCAGCTTCGAGATCAGAGAATCGTAATATGGGGAAACTTCGAACCCAATATATACCCCTGTATCCACCCTCACACCGGGCCCGGTCGGCAACAGGGTGTGTGTGATGCGTCCGGTGGATGGGATAAAGTCGTGGTATGGGTCTTCTGCATTGATACGGCATTCAATCGCCCAGCCATTGGCGTGGATATCTTCCTGGCGGTGGCGTAAACACCGGCCGCGCGCAATGCGGATCTGTTCTTTGACAATATCGATACCGGTAACCATCTCTGTGACCGGATGCTCCACCTGCAAGCGGGTATTCATCTCCAGGAAATAGAAGTTCTTGTCCTTATCCACCAGGAACTCTATTGTGCCTGCATTGACATAATTGACCGCTTGGGCAGCCCGTACTGCGACAGCTCCTAATTCCTGTCGGAATTCCTCATCTTCACCTACGAACGGAGAAGGACTTTCCTCCAGCAGCTTCTGGTGGCGTCGCTGGATCGAACACTCTCGCTCCCCCAGGTGGATCACATTATCCTGCCCATCGGCCAGGATCTGTATTTCGATGTGCCGCGCCCCCTCAACAAGTTTCTCCAGATACACATTTCCATCCCCAAAGGATGCTTCCGCCTCGCGCCTGGCGGCGTTAAGCAGGATGGCCATATCTTCAAGGCGGTTCACTTCCCGCATCCCTTTGCCACCTCCCCCTGCGGTGGCCTTCACAAGCAGCGGAAAGCCAATCGAAGGTGCCAATGCCAATAGCTCTTCATCACTCAGCGATCCCTCCCCTTCCGTGCCTGGTACCACCTTCACACCTGCCCGCGAAACCGTGGCGCGTGCCACTGCCTTATCACCCATGGCTGCAATGGACGATGGGTTGGGACCGATAAAAGCTATTCCTGCGTCCCGGCAAGCCTGTGCAAACTCGGCTCGTTCTGCCAGGAAACCATAACCGGGATGGATCGCTTTCGCCCCGCTCTTATGAGCGATCTCTATGATTTTATCTATCCGCAGATACGAGTCGCGCGAGGGCGCCGGCCCCAGGCGGAAAGCTTCATCAGCATAACGGACGTGCAATGCCTGGCGGTCAGCGTCTGAGAAAACTGCTACGGTTCCCAAGCCGAGCTCACGGCAGGCTCGAATAATGCGTACCGCAATCTCTCCCCGGTTGGCGATCAAAACTTTATTGAACATACTATTACTCCGTCTGTCAGATTACCTATCCTGCTGTGCAATCACTTCAGGATATTGAAGGATCTGCAATAACCTTGAGTTGAAAAGTTCTGCATTCTCCTGAGGCACCATATGCCCGGCTCCTGGAATGAGCCACAATTCTGCCCCAGGAATTTCTGCCGCAATCTCTTCAGCATGCTGCGGGGTGGCATGCTCATCTTCCTCACCCTGAACGATTAATGCCAGGCATCTGATCTGTCGTATGATCGGACGAATATCCCAGCTCAGGTATTCGCTCCGGTGCCAGCCATCGAACCAGTTGTGAAACACCGACTCATATTTGGCGCCATGGGCGTAACATAAACCTGTGCGAAAGTGCTCATCAGTCTCAAACGCGTGTTGAATGCCCAGTATACCCGGTTCCATTCTTGCTTCGACATAAATATGTGCTGCCACAGTGATCAGGCAGGTTACCTCGTCGGGATACTGGGCAGCATAATACAGCGCGATGGTACCACCATCGCTGTGACCCACCAGGGCTGCTCTACGGACTCCGAGTTGTTCCAACAAGCTGTGGAGGTCATCGATGTCGGTCGCAAAAGTTGGCAGGTCCAAATCCGGCCTGCCATCAGAGCCCCCATATCCCCAACGGTCATAAGCGATAACCTGGTACCCTGCGGCTACCAATGCTGGTATCTGCCCTCGCCATGCCTTGACCGAACCCAACCCGTGGTGCAGTAGCACCACACATGGCTTATTTTCCTGACCGTTTCGCTCAACATTCAAGTTGTGACCGTTGATTAGCATAAAGAATCTACACCTGGACACCATCGCTCATATGCATCACCCTGTGAACAGGTCGCGCTTGTTGAATGGCGCGGTCAGGAACTTCAACATCATGCGTGAACTCGAGGAATATGCTATTGTCGCACCATTCACCTGGTTTTTTAAGATTTTTTCCACCAGAACTGGTGCAACGGTGTCAGCTCTCTCAGCGATAATATTCAGTATATGCTTGGAATTTTCCAGCTCCTGCTCCCGCCCTTCGAATTGGCGGGTGATCATATCGGTGATTACCATCCCTGGGGCAATCGCACCAATGATCAATGGAGTATGTTCAATCTCTTGCGCCAGTGATTTGTTGATAAAATGCACGCTTGCCTTGGTGCTGCCGTATAACGTCATCCCTTTCATCCTGCTCCCACGCGCCCCGAAGCCTTCCAAGTTATAGAGCGCTCCACCACCCTGCGCCATCATCCCTGCCAGGGCAACCCTGATCCCATACATCGTTCCAATTACGTTGGTCCGCACCACTTCTTCGTACTGCAAGGGTGTTAGCTCCCAAAACTTCATCATGGGTACTGCCATGCCGGCATTATTGATCCAGATATCGATGGTATTAAAATGGTCTTTTGCACTCCCCCACAGCCTCTCCACCTGGATGAAGTCGGTTACATCACACGGAACACCGTAGATTTGTTCGCGGTTGTGCTTTGCACTTAGTTTTGCAACTGCTTCATCCACCGCTCCCTGTTTACGCCCGTTTATGGTGACGCGGCAGCCTCTTTCCAGGAACGCATCTGCCATACTGTAGCCAATCCCGCGTGTGCTGCCGGTGATGACAATCGATTTTGGCTTACTGTTCATAACGGGATGCAGCCGTGTTTTTTAGGCGGGTTTGAATCACGCTTGTTTGAAAGCATTTCCAACGCATTAATCAGCCGTTGGCGTGTCTCCCAAGGCTCAATTACATCATCAATATAACCCCGCGATGCAGCGATATAGGGGTTGGCAAATTTTTCGCGATACTCCTGAACCAGCTCATCCCGTTTTTTATCCGTATCTTCGGCTTGTGAGAGCTCTTTGCGGAAGATGATATTCACCGCGCCATCCGGTCCCATCACAGCAATCTCTGCCGACGGCCAGGCCAGGTTCACATCCCCACGCACGTGCTTACTGCTCATCACATCATATGCCCCGCCGTATGCCTTGCGGGTGATCACGGTAATTTTAGGCACTGTTGCTTCGCAGTATGCGTATAATAATTTTGAACCCGCTCGGATAATACCGCCGTGCTCCTGGGCTGTTCCCGGTAGGAAGCCCGGAACGTCTACGAATGTAACGATCGGAATATTGAACGCATCGCAGAATCTCACAAAGCGCGCAGCTTTTTCAGATGATTTGATGTCCAATACACCTGCCAATACCATCGGCTGGTTCGCTACAATCCCCACACTGTGACCCCCCAGCCTGGCGAATCCAATGACGATGTTCTGCGCGTACGCTTCCTGGATTTCAAAGAAGATGCTGCCATCCACTACCATGCGGATGGCTTCTTTAATGTCATAAGGCTTGCTTGGGTCGTCCGGGACAATCGAGTTTAATCGCTCATCCATCCGAAGTGGGTCATCATCAATGCTCACGAAAGGCGGGTCTTCCATATTATTCTGCGGGATGTATGAGAGCAGCTTGCGGATCAGATACAGCGCGTCCGGTTCAGAATCCGAAGCTAAGTGGCACACGCCGGAAATTTCGGAATGTACGTCAGCACCACCCAATTCTTCAAATGTTACTTCTTCATGAGTCACGGCTTTAACTACATCAGGTCCGGTTATGAACATGTATGACGATTTCCGCACCATGATAATGAAATCTGTCAGCGCTGGTGAATACACCGCTCCACCTGCACATGGACCCATGATCACACTGATCTGAGGGATGACACCTGACACCAGGGTGTTGCGTAGGAAAATATCCGCATATCCACCCAAGGACACAACACCCTCCTGGATGCGAGCCCCACCCGAATCATCCAATCCAATCACCGGAGCCCCATTCTTAAGCGCCATATCCATGATTTTGCAGATCTTCGCTGAATGCACTTCCCCCAGGCTGCCTCCAAATACGGTGAAATCCTGCGAAAATATGTATACCAGCCTATCCTCGATTGTTCCCCAACCGGTGACTACGCTGTCTCCGAGATATTTCTGCCGGTCGAGATTAAAATCACTCGTCCGGTGAGTCACAAATGCGTCCACCTCACGGAATGAGCCTTTGTCCAGCAGCAAGTCAATCCGTTCCCGTGCGGTCAAACGGCCTCGATCGTGTTGGGCTTTAATCCGCTCGGCACCACCCCCAAGGCGTCCCTTGGTTTTTGTCTCTCTCAGCCGTCTTATTTTGGGATCATCTGTCATACGACGTCTCCCACAGCCATGGATATCTTAAGGATGTATTTCAGGCTGCGTTATCATTTTCTCGATTGCCTTTATCCTTACCTGCCTGGTCATTAACGATATCGGCATTAGCAACACCAAAATATGCTTTTACTTTCGCGCGACCCAGCGTCCAGGTCATGAATACCAGGCAGATTACGGTCACTCCAGCTGAAAACTGCCAGTTGGTTGGCAGCATCAGCTGGAAAATATCTGTTGCTCCGCTCACCGGGTGATCCATCAAAAAGATATGGTCCATCCAGTAATACAGCGCATAGGTAAGCCCAACTGCTTGCATTAGCTTGGGCGCCCATTTCTTCGCTCTCCACAACCCCCATATTAAGAACAGTCCTGCCGCACTCCAAATCAATCCAGTCAGGGCAAGGTAAATTGGGGAGATCCCCGAACGAGAGCTTAGAAAACTCCAATACCTTATACTCAGCCCTAGTCTGATAAAGTTGATGACTGTGATGATTAACACCCCCAGTGCCAGCAAGGTTACGCTCCACGGACGTTTGTTAATCGGAGACCGAATCTCCGCCTGGGGCACGGCCGCTTCGTTGGGTGTTTGCGAGCTATCCATAGCTGATAAATTCCAAGTCAATTACTCGATGGTCAAGGTGATTTTACCGCACTGCTTACCCTGCTCGAGGTGTTCTTGTGCAGCGCGCACATCCTTTAACGGGTAGTCACGATCCAAGACAGGGTTAAGTTTACCTGCAAAGACCAAATCCATAACGGTGGAAAAATCAGCCCGGGTCCCCATCGATGAGCCGAGCACCGACAGGTGTTTGCCGAATATCTGCCGGTTATCAATCTCGAATTTCGCCCCACCCGAGTTACCCACCGTCAGGATGCGCCCGCCTTTGGCAGCCGCCCGAAAGCTTAGTGGGAAGGTCGTCCCAACATTATCTACCACCACATCCACCCCACGCTTCGCTGTCAGGCTGAAGACGGTCTTAGACCAGTTCTCTTCCTTTGAACGGTCGATGAGGTAATCTGCTCCCAATGCTTCGGCCAGGTTGAGTTTTTCAATGTCAGAGCCGACCACATACACTGTCGCTCCACCCAGCTTGGCTATCTGTATGCTGGCGGTATTCACACCACCAGAAGCACCCACCACCAACACACTCTCGCCAGGCTTCAATCCACCGCGAACGATCAGTGAGTGCCAGGCAGTATGAAATACAAGCGCCGCAGCTGCTGCTTTGTGGGTGTCAAAATCAGGCGGTATCGAATAAAGGTTGGTTGCCGGAATAGATATATACTGCGCGTAAGTACCCCGTACCGTCTCGCCCAACAAATGCCAGTCACGGCAGCGGTTATCTTGTCCGGCAATACAGGCCGGGCAGTGACCACAGCCAAGGTTCGAATTGATCACCACCCTGTCACCGATATTCCACATAGTTACACCCGCACCCAGCGCTGCCACTATCCCAGCTCCATCTGATCCGGGGATGTGCGGGTATTGCAGTTTTATGCCAGGCCATCCAACGCGGGTCCAGATATCCACCCGGTTGAGTGCAGCTGCCTCTAGTTTTACCAGCACCTGTCCCTCTGCCGGCTCAGGCGTTGGGAAGTCTGTATATTCAAGCACCTCCAGCCCGCCATGCGTCTTAAATAACACAGCTTTCATCAGCTTCTCCACAATATAATTTCATTAGAAGAGGATATCAAGCGAATTACTAAATGCTGAGTGTCTGCTCAGCAACAACATCTGCAGCCTGGCTGAAATAATCCATAATTTTGTATCATTGCCTTCTGGCCTCTGGTCTTAAGTCGATCTGTAATGCAGGAACCTGATCCGGGAGTCAGTGGGGTGAGTGATACGAAGGTTGCCGGGTTAGATGCCATGGATGCGTTCAGTGTTCGAATAAGTGTACCTTCACTTTAAGCAGAGGTAAGGATTGGACGCAATCTGTTCTTTTTATACCAGAATCCCTATCCAAACCTATCGTAGTCCAAGCTCCATCCTTGAAATGACCAGGCGTTGGATCTCGCTCGTTCCCTCGTATATTTCAGTGATCTTGGCATCTCTAAAGTAACGTTCTACAGGCAGCTCCTTGCTGTAACCCATTCCACCATGGATCTGCACGGCTGAATGAGCCACGAACATGGCCGTCTCGGAGGCGAACAGCTTAGCCATGGCGGCTTCCCGAGTAAAACGCTCACCGGTGGTCTTGGCACGCTCCTTTGCCAGGGCTGCGTTATACACCAGCAAACGTGAGGCTTCTATTCGTGTCTTCATGTCAGCAATCTTGAATGAGATGCCTTGAAACTCGCCAATCCTGGAGCCGAAGGCTTCCCGCTCCCTGGCGTAGGTTACACTGGCTTCATAAGCCGCCTCGGCGATCCCCAATGCCTGGGCTGCAATCCCAATCCGCCCTGCGTCCAGCACTGCCATGGCGATCTTGAAACCGTCACCCTCTTCACCCAGGCGGTCTTCCATGGAGCAGCGGTAATCCTCAAATAGAATCTCGCTCGTTGCGGATGCGCGGATACCCAGCTTGGGTTCCTTCTTTCCCCGCACGAATCCAGGTTTGTTCGTATCGATCAGGAACGCACTGATCCCGCGGTGCTGCTTATCAGGGTCGGTCATGGTGAACATCACCACGTAATCTGCCACTGGTCCACTTGTCACCCACGACTTACGCCCATTGATGACATACCCCTCCCCATCTCGAACTGCCCGGCTGCGCATCGTCCCAGCATCCGATCCGGACATCGGCTCGGTGAGAGAATAGGCTCCAATTGCCTTGCCTGAAGCGACGGCGGTCACATACTTTTGTTTTTGGGCCTCGGTTCCAAACTTCAGTATGCCGTTGCAAAACAGGCTGTTATTCACCGACATGATGGTGCCGTGGGCAGCATCGACTTTGCATATTTCCTCGAGTGCCAGGACGTAAGCCAGGGTATCCATCCCTGCCCCGCCGTAGTCTTCGGGCACCTCGATCCCCATGAAACCCATTTCTCCCATCTTCTTGATCGTCTTGGAAGGAAATTCACCGGTCTCGTCGAACTCCGCCGCAACCGGCGCGATTTCTTTTTGCGCAAAATTACGCGCCGCCATACGGATGCTCTCGTGCTCTTCGGTAAACGGAAATAATAATCCACTGCCAGCCATCGTATCCTCCACATCAAGTGTAAGTAGGAATGATCGTGATTATAGCATGGGACATATCTTTCCTAATATTGGGCCTGATTGCACCCTGCCTTAAAAGCAGGAGTGGTATATACTATAGATAGAGCAGGTTTTGTTTCATCGGTATGCTGTCCAGGATCAAAAACGCACTCATCGGCTCCCCCCTTCCCACCGCACAGCTGGGCGAGAAACGCCTGAATAAAATCCGGGCGTTGGCAGCCTTCTCTCCAGATGCCCTCTCCTCAATCGCATATGCTAACCAGGAAATTTACCTCGGATTGGTAGTTGCCGGTAGTGCCGGCTTGTTGTTGGCATGGCCGATAGGCATAGCCATTACTATCCTTCTAGCGGCTGTCGCTTTGTCTTATTACCAGACCATCCAGGGTTACCCATCAGGCGGCGGTTCCTACGTTGTAGCGCGCGAGAATTTAGGCACCCTGCCCGGTTTAGTAGCAGCAGCTGCACTGTTAATCGATTACCTGCTGACCGCCGCAGTCAGCCTAACGGCTGGGGTGGAAGCCATCGCCTCCGCATTCCCAGCACTCTATGGTATAAGGATCGAAATTGCACTGGTTTTACTCCTCATTATAACCATCGCCAACTTGCGCGGCTTACGCGAGACTGGTACTTTGATGTCCATCCCGGTGTATTTATTCCTGTTCACCTATCTACCTATGTTGCTGTACGGGATGATTACTTTATTCACCCATGGACGGGTCCCGATTGCTTCTGTAGCACCTCCGGCAACGCAACCGCTAACCCTTTTCTTGGTCATGCATGCCTTCGCGACTGGTTGTACTGCCCTGACTGGCATCGAAGCCATAAGTAATGGCGTCCCTTCATTCAAGCCTCCCGAATCAAAGAACGCCGGGCAAACACTGATCGTGATGGCGGTCCTAATGGCTATCCTGTTCGCTGGGAGCATTGGTTTAACCCAATTCCTGGGTATCATTGCCGGTCCACAGGAGACTATTCTCTCCGCTTTAGCACGAAGCTTGCTCGGAAGCGGACCGGCATATTTCCTCATCCAGGTCTCTACCCTTCTCATCCTGGCGGTGGCTGCCAATACCAGCTTTGCGGGTTTTCCACGCCTGGCGGCTATCCTGGCCAAGGATGGGTTCCTTCCTCGCCAGTTTACCGGCCTGGGTGACCGCCTCGTCTTTAACAATGGAATCATTTCACTAGCGATAGCCACAGGTGTTTTGATCATCCTTTTCGGTGGGAAAAGCCACCTTTTGATACCACTATTTGCTGTAGGCGTTTTCATGGCGTTTACTCTTTCACAAGCCGGGATGGTGAGGCATTGGTGGCGTGATCGTAAGGATAACTTACGCTGGCTTCCAAAAGCGGCCATCAATGGTTTCGGTGCGCTTGCTACATTTGCCACACTACTCATCGTCGGTATCAGCAAATTCCGGGAAGGCGCCTGGATCGTTATATTGCTTATCCCGATCATCGTCGTTGTCTTCCAGCGCATCCACCAACACTACCAGGATGTGGGTAAACAGCTCTCTTTGCGTGGTCTTCCTCCTGATATTAAACCCTCCCCGCCCATGCGCCTGGTTGTGCCTGTCTCAGGGGTGCACCGCGGTATCATCGACGCCATGGACCTGGCTCAATCCATCTCGAAGGATATCACCGCCGTTTATATCGAGCTTGAACCCGGATCAGGCGAGCAGATGCGCAAGGAATGGGAATGCTGGTGGCCGGATATACCCCTGGTTGTTCTGCCCTCACCCTATCGCTCGATCATACAACCGCTTCTCGATTACCTGGACGAAGATGACCGCCAGCACAACGATGGCACATTGGCGGCAGTGGTGCTGCCTGAATTCGTTCCTGCCCGCTGGTGGCATCAGCTACTGCACAACCAGACTTCCCTGCTGCTCAAAGCTGCTTTGCTCTACCGCCGACGTACACAGGGCTTCCAGCGCATCATCATCGACGTCCCCTACCATCTTAAGAAATAACCAAGGAGCTTGTAAACTATGAAAATCCTCATTGCCGCCGATATGGAAGGCATCACGGGTGTGACCAACTGGGACCAGGTTGACCCAAACCATGCCGAATACCCACGCTTCCGCCGCTTAATGACCAGCGATGTAAACGCGGCCGTGCGGGGTGCGTGCGAAGCCGGGGCCAAAGAGATCCTGGTCACCGACGGGCACGATCGGGGCACGAACATCCTGATCGAAGACCTCGACCCATGCGCCCACCTGGTCAGCGGAGACTACTCCCCCTTAGCCATGGTGCAGGGTATCGACCAGGGGATCGATGGGCTGATCTTTGTTGGCTATCATGCCCGGGCTGGCTCGCAGAATGCCATTCTTGACCACACCTGGTCCAGCCGTAGGGTGGCTAACCTGTGGTTGAATGACGTCCTGGTGGGCGAATATGGGTTGAATGGTGCCGTAGCAGGTCATTTTAACGTCCCCGTGCTCATGCTCAGTGGAGATCAGACTGCCTGCGCCCAGGCTACCGAGCTTCTCGGTCCGATCGAGACGGTGATGGTGAAGACTGCCGTCAGCCGCATGGCTGCTGAGTGTTTCCCACCGCAGATCACTGAAGAGCTCATCCAATCGACTGCAAGGCAGGCAGTGAAACGCTTGCAGGCAGGGGAGGCACCAAAACCATTCACCGTCACTGTACCCGTACACGTCACTATCGACTTCAACTCCTCCGACCAGGCAGACCAGGCTTCCATGCTGCCTGGTTCCAAGCGCTGGGACGGCAGGCGGCTGACCTTTACCAGTGAGGATATGCTGTCGGCATATTTTGCCTTCCAGGCAGCAGTGGCGCTGGTAGGGATATAGATCGCAACATGCAGCTTTTTACCATCGGTCACAGCAACCATCCAATCGACGTATTCAACCAGCTGCTGTTCGACCACGAGATCGCTTGCCTGGTGGACGTAAGAAGTGCACCTTACAGCCGCTTCCATCCCCAGTACAACAAAAATGCCCTCCAGCAGGTTATGCAGGCGCATGGCATCGAATATACCTGGGCGGGTGAATCGCTGGGAGGCCGTCCGAAAGACCCTGCCTGTTATAAGCATCATACTATCCCAGTCAAAGCTGCCGATTATATCAACGAACTCAGCTATCCAGCAGTAATGCAGCGCCCCTGGTTCATCGAGGGCATCCAGCACCTGCTTGTACTGGCAGGTCAGCAAACCACCTGCATCCTGTGCGCTGAAAAGGACCCCGCCAACTGCCACCGCCACCACCTCATCACCGGCTACCTGCTGATGGAATACCCTCAAGTGACCATACAGCACATCCTGGCGGACAGCAGTCTGGTCGATGCACGCTCCATCCACAGCCTGGATGATCCACCAAGCGGACAGAAGTTAGCATATTAGGCAGTCTACCCAACCTGACCATGGGGTGCGTAAAGGTCGATACAAGCCTGCCTCAATCGCTTGCCGCTCTCAATTTCCCTTAAACTAACTATGCTATAATCCCCCCGCAGAAAGGGTGTATATGCTTAAGAAATTCGTTACCATTTTCGGCGGTGACCCTAACAAGAGAGCGCTCACCAAGTCTAACGATGTCGTCGACCAGATCAACAACCTGGAACCGGAGTTCGAGGCGTTGAGCTCTGAAGAGCTGCTTGCCAAGACAGTTGAATTCCAGTCACGCCTGGCCGATGGCGAGACCCTGGATGCCCTGCTACCCGAAGCCTTCGCTGCCGTGCGTGAAGCCAGTAAGCGCACCAACGGTCAACGCCATTATGACGTACAGCTGATCGGCGGCATATCCCTGCACCAGGGCAAGATCGCCGAGATGCGCACCGGTGAAGGCAAGACCCTGGTGGCTACCCTGCCCCTGTACTTGAACGCACTCACCGGAAAGGGCACCCACCTGGTGACGGTGAACGACTACCTGGCACGGCGTGACGCCCGCTGGATGGCACCCATCTATAATGCGCTTGGGCTCAGTGTGGGCGTGCTGCAGATGGCTGCCCGCACAGAGAATGGAAAGAAAGCCTTCATCGTTGACCTGGAGAAAACCTCCCCGCACGAAGACCAGCACCAGCTGCGCCTGGTGGACCGCCGCGAAGCCTACGCCGCCGACATCACCTACGGCATTAACTCGGAGTTCGGCTTCGATTACCTGCGGGATAACATGACCATGAGCCTGGAAGAACGCGTCCAGCGCGGCCACTATTACGCCATCGTAGACGAGGTCGACAACATCCTCATCGATGAAGCCCGCACCCCACTGATTATCTCAGGACCTGCCCAGGACGATGCCGAATGGTATATGCGCATGGTGCAGGTGGTACGCCAGCTGCGTGCCGAAGACTATGAGCTAAATGAGCGCGACCGAAATATCACCCTCACCGAGATCGGTGAGCTGCACGTCGAGGAGCTGCTGGGTGTCGCACTAAGCGACCCCGAACGCCCAGAGGACGTCACCCCCGAGCAGGCACGCTTGAGAGGCTTCCTCGAGCAAGCCTTGCGCGCCCAGTTCCTGTTCAAACGCAATAAAGACTACCTGGTCCAAACGGGTAAGGTTGTCATTGTCGACGAGTTCACCGGACGGTTGATGCCAGGGCGGCGCTGGTCGGATGGGCTTCACCAGGCGGTTGAAGCCAAGGAAGGTGTGCGCGTCCAGGCGGAGAACGTCACTTACGCCACCATCACCATCCAGAACTACTTCCGCATGTACGAGAAGCTGTGCGGGATGACCGGTACTGCCCTCACCGAAGCTGAGGAGTTTGACAAGATCTACAAGCTGGATGTGATCGCCATCCCCACCAACCTGGAATACCAGGCTTTGCGCGAGGGGTCTGCTCTCTCCCTGCTCGAAGACAAGGATGAGCAGGGCTACAAGTTCCGCTATTATGCCTTGCAAAAAGATCCCCAGAAGCAGCCTGTATTCTTCCAGCGCAAGGATTTCCCGGATGTCATTTACCGTACCGAGGAGGTGAAGTTCCGCGCCATCACCAGTGAAATCCTGCGCTTCCATGCCATGGGTCGCCCGATGCTGGTAGGCACCACTTCGGTCGAGCTTTCCGACCACCTCTCCACCCGCATGCGGGCTGAGCCCCTGCGCAAGCTAGCCCAGGTAGCCATTCTGCGGCGGGCATGGTTGGAGAAGAACAACCGCGAGGAGGATGGGCGTATTGTTGAAGAGCTGCAACCGCTCAATGCACCCCTCGACCAGCTGCAGGTGCCCGATATGCGCAAGATGGCGCGTGACCTGGGCATCTCCTTCAACCCCGAAGACCCCGAGAACATCACCCGTCTGCTGGATATCCTTGACCTGCCAGCTGAGGATGCCGAGCGGCTGAAGACCGACCTGGAATCGGGCATCCCCCACCAGGTGCTGAATGCCCGTAAGCACACCGAAGAATCCCAGATCATTGCCGATGCAGGTGCTTTTGGAGCAGTTACCATTGCTACCAACATGGCCGGACGCGGCGTCGACATCAAGCTTGGAGGCGAGCTGCCTGAAGGCGTAATCGACTCGGTCAACCGCATCCTGCGACGCGCCGGGTACGCCGACCCATATGACATGCGCCATGAAGAACGGCGCCAGGCACTCGAGGCACTCACCCCCGAGCAAACCGGCATCTATGAAGCCGATATCGCCAGCTTCCTGAGCTACATGCAGCATATGCAGCGTGTTAAAGAGCTGGGCGGTTTGCATGTGATCGGCTCGGAGCGCCATGAAGCCCGCCGTATCGATAACCAGCTGCGCGGCCGTGCTGCCCGCCAGGGCGATCCCGGCTCGTCACGCTTCTACCTCTCCCTGGAAGACGAGCTGATGCGCCGCTTCGGTGGAGGGCAGGTCGAGTCGATCATGCAGCGCATGAAGATTGACGATGCCGTGCCCATGGAAGTGGGGCTGGTCAGTCGCCTGGTTGAGCAGTCTCAGACGCGGGTGGAAGGCGCCAACTTTGACGTCCGCAAGCACCTGCTCGAATACGACGACGTGCTCAACACCCAGCGCCAGCGCATCTATGGTCAGCGCGACTTAATCTTCACCAAGGCTGACCTCTCGGAGGACGTGACCGAGCTATTGGGCACTGAAGTCAACCGCCGGGTACCTGAATCGCTGGCAGATGACGAAGGTCCATGGAAGCTGCTCGCCTGGCTGGACCAGGTGCAGCCACCGCTTGACCTGGGTGGGATACTCTTCCCGTCCTACTCGCTCAAGCTGCTGGTGGACCATCTTGCCAGCCAACAGAAGGGCTACAACTCAATGGAGGACCTGCGCGATGCCCTGCTTGGGTTGGCGAACGAAGCGCTTAAAGCCGAGGAAGAACACTTATTACGCACCATCGACAACCTGCTGGAAACGAGCCGTGAGCGCCTGGAGAGCCAGGCGAAGGAACGCCTGGAAGCACTCGACACATTCTACGAAGGGCTGAGGATGGGCGAGGCGGACGATGCTGCCCCGCGCACCTCGCGAGACCTGCTGGATGAGCTGGTGGGCATGGTGCATGTTAACATCCGCCTGACCCCGGAGGAACTGCGCCTGCTGCGGGATGACCCCGACAAGGTACGCAAGACCATCCGCACCCAGGTGGAGAACGCGGTCGCCGGGCAGTCGGTGATGCGCCTGGTGGGTGCAATTGAGCGGCGCCTGGAAGACACCCTCGACCTCGAGGTTACCCAGCTGGACAGCTCGGATTGGGAAGCGATGGCAGACCAGGTCTACCATTCCACCCAGCTTGTGCTGACCAAGAGGCGTGAGCGCCTGTTGGGCAACGGCGCCGGACCAGGATCCGGCCAGCTGGCACATGACCTGGAAAGTGCGCTCACGAAGATCACCGGACCCGTCACCACCAACCACATGCTGGGCTTGCTGTTGATGATGCCCCAGGGTACCAAGGCTTCCTTCGACAAGAAGACCCACCGGCGGGTCTTGCAGCGTACTACGCGCTTGAGCTACATCTACCTGGCAGCCCGCCTGCTGGAGGGGCGCCCCCCGGAGGATATTACTGAAGAGGTGCTGAAGCATCTGCAGAGCGCACAGGAGACCATCCGCCGGGCCTGGGGAGCGAGTGAATTCTCGCGCCTGGCGAATGCCACGCTGCCAGAACTCGATCCCACACTGCGCGACACACTTTGCAGCCTGCTGGGTGAAGAGACCTGTGCCAGCCTGGAGACCCAACCCCTGCAAAGCCTGGACCGTGAGCAGATCATCAAGATCATGGACGAGCTGGGCCGTCGCGCCCTCACCCAGGTCTACCGCCAGCTGCTGCTGGGGGTGATCACCGAGCTGTGGGTGGACTATCTGACCCAGATGGAAGCGCTTGCGCGTCTCCATCGGACTGGAAGCATATGGTCAGCGTGACCCGCTGGTGCAGTATAAGAGCAAGGCGTTCGAGCTGTTCCAGAATCTGCTCAAGGATATGCGTTCGGGAGTGATCGCGCGCATGTTCACCTACCGCCCCCGCCTGATGAGCAGCGTACAGAGCGAGATGCACCGACCCACCACGGTGGAAGAATTCGAGGCGGAGACGGATGCCGTCACAGCGAGCGGTGATGGGGAAGAAGCCGAGGAGCAGCCGGCAGATGGGGCTGACCTTGAAGCTGAGGCCGAAGAAGAACCGGTGGGTGTGCAGGACAACCAACCCCAGCTCAGCAAGTCGCAGAAGAGGCGCAGGCATAGGAGGTAGGAATGTCAGCGACCAACATAAAGATTAACACGAAGGACACAAAGTACACAAAGGAAACGCATAATAAATATTAATCCATTACAGGATTAGGCAATAAGGGTGGAATGTTTAGGTACTTTAGATCAGGCGGGATTGAAACCCAGTTATCGCTCACAGATAACGTTGGCGACTTTGTCATAAAAAAAACAGAAAACGAAACGGAACGAAGATTGCAGCAAAAGCGGCTGCGATTTGGTATACTCCTAACATACAGGTGTGTACGTTGGGATGAATTGAATTGATTAAAAAAAATAAATGAATTCAAATAAGCTCCTGGATGAATATCCAAAATAACAGCGGGGGAAATAATGGTTGAAGATCTCGTAAGCATGACCTATTGCATATCAGTTATGCGTTGGGTTTCGGCAAAAATACTGCCAAATCCCCATCTACTCCTGGCTGAGGATTAACATTTGCAACAGCGCAGGGGAGGGATTTTTAATGTTGCATTCGGGATTCCTCCCCTGCGCTTCTACAAATGTCATTCCTCATTTGGTGAGTAATAACACTTATACCGGTAAAGATCAACCGGTATACGGATGTCATTATCTAAAATGAAATAAAGATGACATCCTAATGTATCTACTCACTATAACTGGCATTATGTAACCTATCGTGAATAAGAAAGAGCGGATTGCTTCGTCGAGCTTCGGTATCTAGTAAAAAGCATTGGATTCTGTGAACGCCCTCCTTCTCCGAAAACCAACGGGGATACCGCAACGACAATTAAAAGGTTCGCCGCGGTGGATTTATAATGATTCTTGGCGAATAATGGTCGAGGGGGTGAGTAATTACCACTCTTACCGGTAAAGACCGACCGGTACACGACTGCCTTTTACCGATATAACCCAATCGGTACAGGAAACTACTGTTTGATATGGGAAACCACCATATCAACTTTTGTAGGCAGTCCTACCGGTAAAGACCAACCGGTATACGAATGCTTTCATCTTAATTAACCATAGGAAAGTATTCTAATGTAATTACTCACAGAAATCGAGAAAAAAACCGATTGATCTATATTGTAAAAGGCAGATTGCTTCTTCGGGCTTCAAAGTGTGGTAATAAGCATTGGATTCTGAGAACGCCCTCATCGCAATGACAGTTAATGGGAAATTATTATTCGAATTTGCTTACATTTTTACCTACGAGTGCGAACAGTGAGTAATTACATTCTAATTATAGCACAAATGTTCTAATCCACAAGGGGTTTAAGAAGATTTAAGGGAAGCGTAGGGTAGCGGTTGGCGGAACAGCAGGGGCGACTAGATATAAAACCACCACCAACCCTTCAACTGTTCCCACTGGCTTTCAACGCACGCTCGATGTCGCGAACCCGGTGGAAGGTAGAATGACCGACGAGGTCATATGGCCATTCCTTATTACGCTCCTTGCTGGTGAACCATTCATCGGTGGCTGCTCTCAGCGCAGCGAGCACGTCCTGCTGGACCTGCCTGTGCCAGGCGAGCACATCCTGGGGAGAACGATTGTGCCAGCGCAAGTAGATGAGATGGTTGGCGTCATTCGTCTCCAGCCCACGTTCCTCGGGAAGTCGCTTTTGCCGCCGGGCGGAGCGGGCCAGGTCCGCTTTCCAATGGGTGATATGGGCGACAGCATCTTTCACCGTCCATGGGTCTTTTGTCTCTGGTCGGATCAACAGCTGCTCCCAATCTTCAGCGCTTAAACCCACCAGCAACTGATCCAGGAGCTTGAACTCACTGATGGCACGCTCGATTACTTCGTCACGGGTGTGATGCATGGTTTGTAAGACCTCCTGCCAGGTCAAGCATCAAGTTATAGCATGAGCCATAGGCATGACATAGAAAAGAGTGTTACTGACCACCTTATTACAGGTGAGTATACCAGCTGTCAAGCCATTGACCGAAAGGGTCACAGGCATAATGGTAGCGGTGTAATGGCTGCTAAGTTTATCGATCAGTGGTTGCTTGGCTATGATTAGACTGGATACAGCTTCCCCAATAAATCAGGGGTAAGAATAACGATAACTCGGGTATATAATCTAAATTAATGAACTTAACCCTGGAAAATAAATATCAGCTGCTGTTGGATATATCGCATAAGGTGCGAGACACGTTAGACCTGGACGAGATTATGGAGCACTTACTCGATATGGTAAAAACCGTGCTCCATTACGATGCTGCCGGCATCTTTGTGCTTAATCAAGACCTGGTGCGCGGGCGGCATGAGTCGCCGCTGGGGATGATCGCAGGAGTTGCCCGACGAGGTTTTGATCCCAACCCGCCACAAGAAGATGCCATGCTCATGCGCGGTCAGGGGATTACGGGCTATGTCATCCAGAATTGTGAGAGTGTGATCGTGCCCGATGTACGCCTGGACCCGCGCTATGTGGTTGGACGGCGGGCAACACTCTCTGAAATTACCGTACCGATCATCCGTAACGAACGCGCGATTGGTGCCCTCAACCTGGAGAGTGACCGGTTATCCGCCTATACGCCCGACGACGTTGAAGTACTTCAGTTTTTCGCCGATGCGGCGGCGATTTCAATTGAAAAAGCAATGCTGCACAAGCAGCTGCTCGAGCAGGAGCTGGTTGGTAAGCAGCTCGAAACTGCACGAGAAGTCCAGTCCAGGCTGCTACCACACAGTGCACCTGATCTATTGGGTTACGATATTGCCGGGATTTGTATTCCAACAGATGAGATTGGCGGAGATTATTTTGATTACATCCCTTTATCCCACAACCGACTTGGACTGGCAGTAGCTGACGTATCCGGGCACGGCATTCCTGCCGCGCTGGTAATGACTGCGTTTCGAGCTTTACTACGTATTAAAGCGCTTGGGAATTCAAGACCTGCCAATATTGCAAATACGATAGACCGGCTTCTACCGGAATTTACCGGAAACAAGCATTTTGTCACCGTCTTGTATGCCGTATTGGACGCTGAATCAGGCGACCTGACCTATGTCAGCTGTGGGCATCCACCGCCTCTTATCCTGCACGCAAATGGCGAAATGGAAAAACTAAACCGCCATAACCCTGCGCTCGGGCTTGCCCTCGGGATTTTTCCAACCCTGCATCACAATGACGAGGAAAATCATCTGGCAGAAGGGGATATATTAGTTTTATATACAGACGGGGTAACTGAAGTGATGAACCAGGATAATGAATCCTTCGGAATACAGCGCCTGGTGCAAGTAATCAGGGAGAACCAACAATTGGATGCAGAGGATTTTAATTCTAAAAATTATCCGGGCGGCCGGGGTTTTCACCGCAAATTATGGCTTTTTGGACGATTTCACCCTGGTTATTGTGCGACGAGAGAACGGCTAGAACAACCTTATGCCGCGATATCCGCATGGTCATTATTGGGTAAGATAAGAGATTCCTGGTCAGTGCCAGTGCACGCCCTCCGCAAACTCGTGGGGTGAATATTAAACCAGCCGTTTAGAATTTGTATACTACTAAGGAAGAGTGTTATGGCGAAAATTATTACTACACTGGGTCCCAAATCATCGACCGAACTGGGGATGATCCTGCCCCATGAACACATCTTCGTAGACCTGCGGACCTGGAACACACCCGGTTACGCCCAGTCTGAGGTCGATGATGTGCTCAAGCTGATGGTGCCGGAAATAAAAAGAGCCCAAAAATCAGGTGTGAGTGCCATCGTCGAATGCAGCACCGTCGGCGTGGGACGGCGGGCGGATATTGAGCGGGCAGTGTCGGAGGCGACCGGTGTACCCCTGGTGATACCCACGGGAATTTATCGTGAACCCTGGATCCCAGATTGGGCCCACGCTGCCAGCGAGGCCGAACTGACCGGTTGGATGCTGGGCGAGTTGCAAGGGGAAATAGAACAGAGCGGTGTGCAAGCCGGTTGGATCAAACTGAGCGCTGGGGATGATGGGTTAACTGCCGGTGAAACCAAAATCTTGCGAGCGGCTGCCGCGGCTGGCCGAGTGACAAATGCTGTGATTGGCAGCCACACAGTTAGAGGCCGGGTGGTGCGGGACCAGCTTGATATCATCGAGCAGCTGGGTTATACGGCAGAACGATTTATCTGGATACACACCCAGGCGGAGCCAGATTTCGAGCTACACCTGGAGATGGCCCGCCGTGGAGCCTGGCTCGAATATGACGCAATCGGGAATAGCGAGTGGCAAGCGGACGAGTACTATCTGGAGCACATACAACGATTGTTGGATGCTGGTCTGGAGAATCAGCTGCTGCTGAGCCATGACCGGGGGTGGTATGACCCGGCACTACCAGGTGGCGGTGTTCCCAAGCCGTACACTTACATCACAGACCAGTTCCTGCCAAAGCTCCGCACGGCTGGAGTGGGCGAGGGAATAATCGATCAACTAACCCGGGTCAACCCCTTTCGGGCATTTGCCCGTTGATTCCTCATAAAGTAGGGGAGATTGCATCACTAAAGCGTGGTCGATATGAAAACCAGCTCAAATCGCTAATCCCGGCGATATCATCATCGGCTTGAAATCCTGATTGCTATCGGTTTATTCGCATCTCCATTACCGTGCTCAGATTTGAAAAAGGAAGATTGCTCCCCAAAAATCAGCGGGGATTCTTCCTCCGAGGGCTGGGGGCATACTCCCCCCAAGAGCTGGGGGGATTCCTCAATGACAGAACATTGCTGGGATCAACGGTTCAACCAGCGGGACTAACCGGCCTATACGACTCCCTTTCTTTAGCGATTGACGATTGGGATAAATACACTGGATAACAGCCCCCGGTCGTGTACAAAGACATCAGAGAACCCGTTCGTATCCCCGGGCACCAATTTATAATCCGATGAGTCAAATGCTACGTATCGCCCATACTGAGATATGTATGCCCTGCTTGAATCGCCGACCCCCTCCGTCCCATCACTCGCCACAGAAATCCTGCTCGTCCGATGGGTGAACCGGTCGTGCAGGAAAATATCAAATCTCGCGTTGTAGTCATCATTCACCAGGTTAGCAGCACAAGAATCAAACCCGACAAAGCGGCCATCAGCTGAAATAGAAGGGAAATTAGAATAATTATCTGCCTGGGTCCCGTCGGTGGCGACCGAAACCCTGGTGGTCTCTCCCGTCAGAGTAGCATGCACGAAAATATCCGACCAAGCATTGGTGTCATTTTCCACCAGGTTTTCAGCCCAGGACTTGAACGCTACATAATGCCCGTTTTCAGAGACGGATGGCCAACCAGACCAATTATTTGCTTGCGACCCATCGCTGGCGACAGAAACGATGATCGTCTCACCAGTTGTTATGGTATGAAGGAATATATCCTGGCAGTTATCATCGTAGACACCATCCTGGTCGGTATCGCAAACGTTATTCGTATCGCCCTGCACCAGGTTGGAGGCATAGGAGCGAAAGGTCACGTAAAAACCATCCGGAGAGATGGCAGCCTGATCGGACCACTGGTTCCCCTGCTCACCACTGCTGGAAACCGAGACTCGGGTGGTTTGCCCGGTTTGCATATCGTGAACGAATATATCCTCAACTCCATTATCGTCACCGTCGACCAGGTTGGAGGCCAACGATTGAAACGCCACGAATCTCCCATTGGCAGAGACGGAGGGATAGCTAGATCGGCCATTCGCTTCCGTACCGTCGGAAGCCAACGAGAGACGTGCGATCTGCTGCGTCGCCCGATCATGCACAAAGATATCCTCAACCCAGTTGGTATCACGGTCCACCAGGTTGGTGGCGAGCGAGTGGAACACAATATAGCGTCCATCCGCAGAGATATCCGCGCCCCCGATTCGTGGTCTGCCTGCTCCCCATCACTGGAAACTGAGGCACGGGTGGTCTCTCCGGTCAAGCGGTCATGCACAAAGACGTCATTCACGCCATTCATGTCCCCTTCCACCAGGTTGGAGGCAGCGGAACCAAATGCCGCGAAGCGGCCGTCTGCAGAGATGGCTGACCAAACAGAATCTGCATTTCCCTGGATTGCATCCGAAGAGACCGAGATTCGCTCAGTGGTCCCTACAGAGGTCATACCAATGGCTTGCCCGGATGAAGCTTCAGCTGACTGACCGAGAGCAATTAGCAGGATCAAGGTGATAGTGAGACGAATGACCATTCTGGCTTGCATGCAAATCTCCCTATGATGCTGGTAAAGCTGGTTCATTTTCAGATGGAAGCAATTATGAATTTTGAAGCGTTATAGATAGAGAATAGCAAAATATAACCAGCGTGTCAATCGAGACCGGGATCACCGATTCCGGCTACAAAACAAATCGAGACCGGGATCACCGATCCCAGCTACAAAACAAGTGGACCGGGATCAACCCCCTCCAAGTGCAAAGGGGGTAGGCCGATCCCAGCAATAAAACAAATCGTGACCAGGATCAGCGATCCCGGCTACAAAACGAACAGAGACCGGGATCAACCCCCTTCAAGTGCAAAGGGGGCAGGCCCCCTCCAAGTGCAGTGGGGGGCAGGCCGATACCGGCAATAAAACATATCGAGACCGGGATCACCGATCCCGGCTACAAAACAAATGGGATGTTATGGATCTAGTTTACTTCGAGGAGGATTTGGTCTGCTTCTCCCATTCCATCACAGATGAGCGGATCAGGTTGCGTACCTCTTCGTCGGGCACATCCTTGACACCCGGGTACTTCTGCCCATCCAGGGAAACGACCACTCCGTGGTCGGGACCATCACTCACGGTGATGCGGCGGCTTTCAAACGGCGTCCCGGCAATCCGTGCCTGAAGGATGTCATCGATCTGCATGGCAATGCTCTTGTACACTGGAGTAGGGGTTGGGGTGGGGTTCAGGAGGCCTCCCACCACATCAGTGAGCTTCGTGCTGACGGGCTTAACTTCAGGGGTGGGGTCCATTGAGAACGGGGGAACGTGTTGGTCCTCGGATTCTAAGGGGGCAGTTTCGGCAGGAATCCAATCACTGATATCAGGCAGGGCTTCAAGCCATGCAGGATCGGTATGAGCTGTAGGTGTGGGTTCAGCGGCAGCGACGGGCAGTGCGGTCTGCTCGGGCGTGACCTCAGGAACGGATGATTCTGCAACTTCCGGACTGGCAACAGGCAAGGATTGGTCAGCTGTCACCGGGGGGCTGGTTGGAGGAGCAGGCTGACCCAGCCATTTTGCGAGGACAGTGGCAGTGAAACCGAGGCGGCGCAGCTGGGCAGGCGAAAGCTCAGAGACCGACTTAAAGCTCTGACCGTCCATCTCCACTACCAAATCCTGCGACCTGTTGTCGCGCATCAGGCGCGCCAGCACAGTCAGGTCGGGACCTGGTGAAGAGTTACCTTTGGATTTATTCTTTACACCGCGCACGAGAGACACGATGATCCAGATCAAGCCAATAATACCGGCTCCGAGGATGAAAAAGAAACCAGCTAGATATAATAAGGTGGATGAATCCATTATCGACCTCCATTTTGGAAGGCAACTGTCTTACTTGCATGTTTACCAAGAGACATGCTCACTCCCTTGGCTGGCAGGTTGGGCAATAATGAGTGCCACGCTGCCCCACAGTAATGCGTGCAATCAGTGTGCCACATTCGGGGCAAGGCAGCCCCGTCCGCTGGTACACACGGAAGTAATTCTGGAAATCTCCGCCGCGGTAGACCCAATCGATGCTGGCACCATTGCGGGCAATCCCATCCCGCAGGACGTTGCGGATACTGGCTAGCAGCCGGGCGGCTTGCACGGGAGTGATGCAATTGGCTGAGGTGAGCGGGTTCAGCTTTGCCAGGTTGAGAGCTTCATCAACATATATATTCCCCAACCCAGCGAGGAAGGTCTGGTCGAGTAGCAATGGCTTGAGCTGACGGCGGGTGGCATGCAGACGATTAAACAAAACTTCAGCGGTGAGGCTTTCATCCAGCGGCTCAGGACCCAGGTTCGCCACTACCTGGTCGACTTCGTCCACCAGCCAAGCGCGCCCGAACTTGCGGGCATCATTGAAGACCAGCTGGAGCTCGCCTTCGAGCTGCAGCATAAGGCGGTCATGGGTCTCTGGTGGAACGCCAGCGGGTTTCACCAGCAAATCGCCGCTCATGCGGAGGTGGAAGAGCAGCCAGTAGCGGGTGAGGCGAAAATAGATGAATTTACCCCGCCTGCCGATGTCTTCTATCGCCTGGCCGATGAGTCGTATCTTGAATTCAGTGGGTGAAGGCTCGGCGAGGGTACGCTCCCAGAGCAGGTCAACTCCGTGGATATGCCTGCCGATCAGGGCAGGTTCGTTGCGCCCACCCTGGCGCAGCATCCGAGCAATGGTTTCCACTTCAGGCAATTCAGGCATGTTTATCTTCCAACATTAATATATAGTGTACTCCCATATTCAACCATAGTCTTACATTTCCTATCCATTTTCTATAACAATCAATTGCCTATCACAATTATTGGTCAGCGCACGATATCGCGTGACCGCAAACCTGATGAGCCTTGTTCTGCAGAGGAAAATTTTATTGTGACATATTTTAAAGGCTCAAGAATCATGATGGCATTATTTAGAATTCACTGCTCAACATGCTCATCACCAGGAGGTCGATGTACCGGCCGTCCCGATAGTCTGCCTGGCGCTGGTGACCTTCATGCGAGAAATCAGCTTTTTCATACGCCCGGATGGCGCGCGGGTTATTCTCCAACACCCTGAGATGGATGCGGTGCAGGTTCAGGGTCTTGAACCCGTGCTGACACAGAAGGCGGACCGATTCGGTGCCATAGCCATGGTTCCAATACTGCTTATCACCGATCATGATGCCAAATTCGGAGCTGGCATTACGATGGTCAAGGTTGAAAAAGCCGCAGCTGCCGATCAGCTTCCAGCTTGCCTCTCCCTGGGTGGTATTTTCTTTCACTTCGATAGCCAGGTTGTGCTCATCTGCCGGGCGCTTCTGCATGTTCTCGAACCAATCTTCTTCGTCTACCATGGAGAAAGGCAGGTAAATTCCGATACCCTGCTTGACTTCGGGATCGTTGATCCATTTCACAAAGCTGGGAAGGTCATCCCGTTCGATCGCCCTGAAGCGAATACGCTCGCCATTTATCATATATGCTCCAATAACCTACCATTGATAGTAACCGATAAACCATGCAGGTAAATCATGCGGGCAAGAATTCACCTTTCAAGAGGCTCATACGCAGCACATCGATAAATTTTCCATCCTTATACTCAGCTTGGCGCTCGCGTCCTTCATGGGTAAAGCCGGCTTTCTCGTAGGCGCGGATGGCACGCGGGTTATTCTCGAAAACATGGAGGAATATGCGGTTCAGGTTGAGGGTATTGAAACCATGTTGCGCCAGCAGGCGTACTGCTTCGGTGCCATAGCCACGGTTCCAATAGCTTTTATCTCCAATCAGGATGCCCAACTCAGCAGCCCTGACGTGCCAGTCGATATGGTCGAATGCCAGGCTGCCAATCAGCTTCCAGCGCTGTTCACCCGTCTCATCGGCGGGTAAGCTTGCTTCGATTGCCAGCACATGTTCATCCGCAGGTCGTGCGAGCATGCGCTCGTACCAGCTGTCCTCTTCCGCCTGTGAAACAGGGTTGTGGAGTAAGATCCCCTGGCGCACTTCCTGGTCATTCAGCCACATTACAAAAAGTGGCAGGTCACTCTTTTCCACCGCCCTGAAGCGGATACGCTCACCATGGATCATAATTTCTCCAGACTTGATCAGCTTTTCCCATAGAGAAGCTTTGTGACGGCTTCAAATGGCGAGAGACGTCGCGCCATGACATCTTCCACAGCCCGCTCGTAGGCACCACCAGGCAGACCAGAGCGGAAATCTTGGACAAGGGTGGCCTGAAGCAGCAGGTCGAGCTCGGTCTGCAACCGCCAGCGTTCGCGCTGTTCCCAGCCTCCGCTTGTTTCGAGGTGGGCGCGATGGTCGGCAATCGCCTTAACCAGCTCGGGGATGCCCGTACCATCCAATGCCACCGTACGAAGGATGGGCGGCACCCACATTGACACACTAATTGCCTTGTCATCCACCTGCCCGGCGATCATATCGACCGTACCATGGCCGCTTGCTTCGCTGTGCAGGCTATCGTGTATGAAGCGGTGCGGCAGGGGATGAGCCAGATTGAGTGATCCACGCAGGGTACGCTCGGTATTATCAGCGCCTGGGAGATCGGCTTTGTTGACCACGAGCACATCGGCAATCTCAAGGATGCCGGCTTTGATCGCCTGGATATCATCTCCGAGACCCGGTGCTTCCACAACGAGGGTGGTATGGGCGAGGCGGGCAATGTCCACCTCAGATTGACCTGCCCCGACCGTCTCGATCAGGATCAGGTCATAGCCGGCGGCATCAAGTACCTGAACCACCGCAGCAGTGGTAGAGGCAATTCCACCCAGCGAGCCGCGCGTCGCCATGGAGCGGATGAAGACACCGGAATCACCTGCCAGGTCGCGCATGCGGATGCGATCCCCAAGAATGGCTCCGCCGGAAAATGGACTGGTGGGATCCACCGCAACAATTCCCACGCGGCGTGGCTGGACACCTGCGGCCGGGTTGCGGTAATTACGTGCCAGCTGATTGACCAGGGAAGATTTCCCGGTTCCGGAAGCACCAGTCACCCCCACCAGGTGGGCTTTCCCGGTGTGAGCAAAAAGTGTGCTCAGGGCAGACCGGCCTTCAGGGGATCCATTTTCCACCTGCGAGAGGGTGCGAGCCAGAGCCAGCCGGTCACCCGCCAGGACTGCCTGGGCAAGGTCAAGGTTATTCATACCAGGGCATCAAGAATCAGCAGTCAACACGGCTTTACGGATATCGTTCACATAGGTGTCACTCAAGGTGCCGGGACCATAGATGCCAATCACACCCATTTCCAGCAGGAGCGGCACGTCTTCGTCGGGAACGATACCCCCCAGGAAGACCCTGACACGGTCTTGACGATTGGCTTTTAGCAGCTCAAGCACACGCGGCACCAGCGCCATGTGTGCCCCTGAGAGGATGGAAAGGCCGACTGCGTCCACGTCTTCCTGCAAGGCGGCTTCAGCTATCATCTCGGGGGTTTGCCTGAGACCGGTATAAATGACTTCCATTCCAGCGTCGCGCAAGGCGCGCGCCACCACCTTGGCTCCCCGATCATGCCCGTCAAGCCCGGGCTTGGCGATCAACACTCGAATCTTTCGCTCGCTCATATTTCCTCCATGGAAATCTGATTGAAAATTATACCAAAGAGCGGTGGTTAGCGATGAGCTGTTAGCGGTTAGCTTTTAGCTATGAGCAAAAAAATACCACGGAGGTCAATGAGAAAAGCTATTCTTTATCATCGATTCACCCAGAGATGCAGATAGTGCTAAAGGGAACGTAGCCCAATACAGGTACAAACAAAGGCAACCACAGATAAACGCAAATAAGGAAAAGATAAATATGCCACAGATAAAATCAGATAAAAACAGATAAATAAATAATTTACTGCAAATCAGAACAGAATACGTAAAAAAAGGAAAAGATAATTTTGCCACAGATAAAATCAGATAAATAATTAACCGCAAGTCAAAGCAGAATACCGTAAAGAAAGGAATAGATGGTTTGCCACAGATAAATACCCCCTCCAGGTACAGTGGGGGGCGGGTAGATCGGCACAGATACCTGGAAACAAATTTAACCGCTGATGAACGCTGAAATGAGCAGATAAGGAAAAGATAATATTGACACAGGTAAATTCAGATAAAAACAGATAAATAAATAATTTACTGCAAATCAGAACAGAATAACGTAAAGAAAGGAAAAGATAATTTTGCCACAGATGAACGCAGATAAGAGCAGAGATAATAAAATAAATAATTTGCGGAAAATCGGACATCTATGATCTTTACTATGGCGGTGTGGATAAGGAAGATATCGGTCGTCGAAGCTGGAAGACTAAAAACGGAACCTCAGTAGATTGACTTTTTGGGATTATTTCTGTAAGATCATATCACCACGAGTTCTGCGAAGAGATGATAAACCAATGGATAGACTAAGACCCATGCCCGACCGGGAAAAATATACCCATGCTTTAGGAATGGTGCGCTTGTACCAAAAACAGGTGTTGCCATTCGTGGGGCAACGGTTGGGTTATGGGGCGATGCACGAGCTGGAATCGGTCTGGCAGGGGGGTGTCGTTCACGTCCGCGAGAGCTACCCGGATGAAGAAAAATACCAGAGGGCATACAACAATTGGTTATGGATAGCCCGCTGCAGTCACGACTTCCTGGCAGATCAGCTGGACCGAGATGGAGTTGGGGATTATAAACGGCTGCTGCTACAGTCTTATAAATGCCAGCACGATCAGCCTGACCTGCTGCTGTACCACATGTTAAACCGGCGGGCATCCCTGATCAAGGCATGGGCATATGAGATGCAATGGATGACGCCCATCGAGATAACCAATCAAGAGGCGGATCAAGCAATTTGCACGGTAGAGCATTGCAAGATCCTACAGACTCCGGCGACGGAAAGGCTCTGCAAGGTGGACTGCTGGAACGTGGGCACTGAGCTGGCGTACCAGGTGTATCATTTAAAACGACAAACCCACCTGGTTAACCATGGTTGCACGATCACATTGACTGCTGTAACGGACTAACTCAATAAATAGAATTAAAATGGAAAGACGCCCGGATAGGCAGCATTGCCTACCGGGACGTCTTTTAATTTTAATAATTTATCTCAGGGGATTCGTTCGTATCGCGAGCCGGGAGTCCCACATATTGGGCATTTACCCTCGAGCGGCCCTTCATGCGTATTACCGCAGACCGGGCAGACGTAGTATTCCACTTCCGGCAAGGGTTGCTGGTTCTCGAGAGCGGTTAGAGCTTTGCGGTATAGCCCCTCATGAATCTTTTCTACTTCCCAGGCATACTTGAAGGAAAAGAGAGCGCGCTTCATAGACTCGGCCTCAGCATCCTGAATGAACTCAGGGTACATAGTGACCCACTCGTAATTCTCACCTTCAATGGCAACTTTCAAATTGTCGGCGGTAGAACCCACGCCATCCATGGCGCGAAAATGGTTTTGGGCGTGCACCGTCTCGGCAGCTGCAGCTGCCCGGAACAGCTTGGCGACCTGGGTTAGCCCATCGGCATCTGCTTTCTTGGCGAAAGCGAGATATTTGCGATTAGCCTGAGATTCACCAGCAAACGCAGCATTTAAATCATCTATAGTCTTGGTCATAATATTCTCCTCTAAATTCATCTACATTGATAAGATAAAACCACAATATTCCGCCAACCTCCCAGGGAGGAGCCGCCATCACCGATCATCCCACCAGTGACACTCCAAATGGTAGTGAATATAACAATCGACGAATCCCTACCCAAGAATGGACCCGAATCAATCGACCTGTTCGACCAGATAAGACTGAAGACCCATCACCTTGACCTGATCAATCTGGGCTTCCAACCAATCGACATGTTCCTCTTCATCGGTGAGGATGGAATCCATCAGCTCACGGCTGCCATTATCACCGAGCTCATAGGCAAGACGAATGCCGTCGTTGTAGCCCTTGACTGCGCCATACTCTGCTGCCAGGTCATTAGCGAATTGGGATTCGATACCGGCACCGATGTTGATCTTCTTCAGGCTGCTGACGACGGGTGTCCCATCCAGGAACAGGATGCGGGCAATCAGTTTTTCAGCATGCTTCATTTCCGTTATCGCCCTCTCCTCGACGGCTTTATGCAGCTCCATATAACGCCAGTTATCACACATCTCTGAATGCACCATGTACTGGCTGATAGCCGTCAGCTCATCGGATAACAGGTTGTTAAGCACTTCAAGAATCTTCTCGTTGCCTTTCATTGCACTTACCTCCTCGTGTTTTATGTACTCAGGAATATCATTCGAATTGGGAATATTATATAGTTTACCACTCAGGATGAATAGTAATATTATTCCTCTGATTGCATTCAAAAAATAATACAGAATAGTGAGCAGATCAAGATGGAAGGTTTGGAGAATTAAAAATCTGGTAATATTCACCTCTCAGGCATTCCTACCAGACTTTTAAAGGAGGCAGCATGATCAGTCCTGATAAGATCGATGAATGGATCCGCGAGGTAGAAGAAAGACCGGCTTCAGCGGAGCTGATCATTCGCTATATTGCCAATCGACTAAGCGAGCTGGCAAGCCGGGAAGAAGAGCTGGCGGCACAAAATATCGAGCTGCTCAGCGGGAGAAAAGTGGAGGAATACGTGAGGCGGATTGCCAGCCTGGAATACCAGCTGGATCTGTTGAAGCGCCAGCTGGGGGGTGAAGTGGTGCTTCCGAGCGAAGCACCAGCCATCCCACCCGTTCAGGAGACCATCAGCATCGTGTTATACAACCCGCTGGGCAAGGTATTAAGGTTGGAAATGCCCCCTGAAGAGGTGGCTTCTTCACCCTCCATGGCAAATTTCATTGGTGAGGTTTGCCCAGACGGAGCTGTGCCAGCTGTGCTGGTCATCAATTCACAGGAAGAGCTGCTGTTTCTGTTCGATTCTGGGCGGACTGTGGCACACCCAGCCACCCTGCTGCCTTTATCAGATGCGGCTGACTTTGGGTGGAATGGAGCGTTTTTGGAAGAACCGCGCATCAAGGAGGAGCTGGCTGCCATCCAACCGATCGCTAAAATGCCACTGTATGAAATTTGCATCCAGGCCAGCCGCAAAGGGTACGTGAAGAAGATAAGGATGTCGTCCTTCACCTCACATTTAGCCGAGGATTACATCGGAACAGGGGTGAAAGTGCCGGCGGATAAAACCTGCGGGCTGACATTTGCCAATAAAGATGGCCTATTTGTCCTGGTGAGCCAGGAGGGATACATCTTCAGCATGCAGCCAGAACACCTGCCTACAGCAATTGAAGAAGTTATCCGCCTGGGGATCACGGACCACATCGTGTCGGCATTCCTGGTTAACCGGGAGCCATCCATCCTGTTCATCACCCAAAATGGCAAAGCAGTGCACCGAGAAGCGAGCTGGTTAGAACCGGCCAACTCTTTCAAGTCTAGAGGTCAACCGATCCTCTCCAAGGAGAGACGCGAGGCGGGAATAAGGATCGTAGGAGCGGCTGCGGTGGATGAAACCGACTGGGGCGTGTTCCTGGAGACGGATGGGGCACTTAATGCCTGTATGGTGAAAGACCTTTTGGAGACCGGAAGGGTGCCATCAGGGCAGCCTTCACCATCGATCGTGAGCTTTTCAACATTTCACCTGCCCGAGAGGCATGAATAGCCTACCCATGAAAACCAGCAGTGGTGAGGAATAAAATGGGATTGAAGGTAGGAATTGACTTTGGGACTTCAAATTCAGGTGTAGCCATCTACCAGGACGGCGAAGTGCACGTCCTGCCCATCGATAATAAGAACATCGTGCCGGAAGTAGTCAAAACAATCCTGTATATCACTCGGGATTACAAGCATTTCATCGGGCAGGAAGCAGTGGAGAACTATTATAAGCATAACATCAACCGGCAGCGCCGTTTCGTCAAGAAATGGTCAGGCGAGATCGATTACACCGGCGCGGAGATGCACTACGTGCGCGATATATACGTCTATGTGGACGAGCTACAGCCGGGAAGACTGCTGCAGTTTATCAAGACAGCATTGCGCTCGGAAAAATACCAGGGGACGCAGGTCTTTGAGCGGTATTACAACCTGACAGACATTATCACCAGCTATCTGCAGGCATTGAAGCAGCGGGCGGAGAATCTGCTCCAAGATGAGATAAGCACAGTAACCCTGGGAAGGCCGGTTAAATTCTCGCAGGATGCCGAGCAGGATCTGAGAGCTCAAAACACCCTGCTACAGGCGGCAACCGAGGCCGGGTTTAGGCAGGTTGATTTCGAGCTCGAACCGGTAGCAGCAGCCCTGTATTATGAAACCTCACTCAGCCGACCGCAAACCGTGCTGATATTCGACTTTGGCGGCGGGACGCTCGACCTGACCATCATGCGGTTGGGCGACCCAAAACACCGGGAGGTGTATGCCAGCGGAGGTATCAGCATTGCCGGTAGCGACTTCGACCGAATGATCGTCCAAAAACGCATGCTGGCGCACTTCGGCAAAGGGTTGGTGCAGCACGACCCAGAAATCCTCAACCTGATCCAAACTATCCCAGATTGGTCAGCCCTGCCCGAGCTATCGACGCCGCGCGCCAAAGCCGCGCTGGAAGAAGCGATCCAGAAAGGGGTTGCACCGGTCAGGCTGAAAGCGCTCGAATCCTTGATTTTTAATGACCTGGCCTTCTCCTTCTACAACATGGTGGAAGCGACCAAGATCACATTATCAAGCCGGGGAGTAGCGATTGCCAGGATGAAGGAAAAAGACCTGGATATATGGGAATTGTACACGCGCTGCCAGTTTGAAAAAGACATCCTGGAATTCCGCAACCAGATTGAACAAGTGTTAATGGAGACGGTCAGTGCATCGGGGATGGAACCGGGAGAGATCGATGCAGTCGTCAAGACCGGTGGATCGTCCAACATCCCGCTATTCTCCGACATGCTGGTAAGGATCTTCGGAGTGGAAAAGGTGAAAGCGTCGGATGTGTTCAACAGTGTGGCGGGAGGACTGGCGATCAGAGCCCATCAAGGGTAACCGCCCACCAGCAATCTGCATTAACTCTTATATCTCATAAAACATTTATCCTCTCCGATCATCTCAAACGTTATAATCCAAAAGATTTGATCTATCAGGCACCTGGTCTCGATAATTGGTCCAGGGAAACTTTCAGGAATGAGGGATATATGGTGAAAAAACCAGATTTTGACCTACAAGCTGCCCACAAATACTTTTCAGCAGAATGTTTCAACCGGGCATGGGATTATATCGATAAAGCTGTGCGTACCAGCGAGGAAGATGACAGGATGCTCCAATTGAGCCTGGCGTCGCTGTGGCACTGGACGCAAAGAGAGGACTGCACCCCCACCAATCTATCGGTGGGATACTGGCAGGTAGCGAGGGTTTACGCTCTCTTGCAGCGGGCGGACCCGTCAAGGCATTACGGGCAACTATGCCTGGAGGCTGCTCGAGGCGAGGGCGTATTACCCTTCTATCGCGGCTATGCTTACGAAGCCCTGGCTCGAGCAGAACGCGTGGCAGGCAACGTGGACGAGATGGAAAAATTCCTCGTCCAGGCGCACCAGGTGGCAGCAACCCTGCCTGACCCAGAAGAAAAGAAAGCACTTTTAAAAGACCTGGCTACCATCCGCTAGCCTGCAGCCCACAGCCTAACATGGGAGATGTTTTGCCTAACAAAGAAGGGTGCAGGGGTAGAACTTTACATTCTAATGTGAAATCCCAGCATGTGCTCCTGGTGATGGCACTGGATAATATACTCAGGTAATTTTATACAGCGCGAAGCCTTTCCGCTGTACTTAAGCAGGGTTACAATCTCAGCATGGGATTCGTCCACCTGCATACCCACTCATATTATTCCTTTCTGCGCGGTTTGCCATCTCCTGGAGAGCTGGCAACTACTGCAGCAAATGTGGGAATGACAGCTTTGGCGTTAACCGACCATCACTGCCTGAGCGGGGCAGTCGAGTTCCAGGATGCCTGTCTGCATGCAGGGATCAAGCCCATCCTGGGTTTGGAAGTGGAGACAGCACCTCCACAAAAAATGGAAACTGCCGGCGCTGGCTCATTGATCCTGCTGGCGAAGGATATGGCTGGATGGCGCAGCCTGTGCCGGATCAGCAGCTCACTCAGCGAAGATAACGATGTGCTGCCCTTCGACAGGCTGGCGCATGAAAGCGACGGATTGATCTGTCTCAGCGGGGGAAGGAGAGGATTGCTCGCCAGGTTGGTGGCTTCACAACAGCGCCAAATGGCAGAAAACTGGGCTGCACAGCTCAGCGAGCTTTTCGATGAACGCATATACATTGAGCTGCAGAACCATGCCGCCGAAGACCTCGAGTTATGTGTCAGCCTGACCACACTGGCTCACCGGCTGCACCTGCCTACCGTCGCCACCCACGATGTGCATTACCTGACCGCAGAGCAGGCACACCTGCAGCAAGTACAGACAGCCATCCGGCTGATCCAACCGCTTAAAGAGCTTAAGCCTGCAATGACTGCCCCTGCTCAGGCTGAATTTATCAGCCCAAGTGGAATGGCAGAACGAATGCCGAACTTTCCGCAGGCTATCGAGGCCACGCAGGAGATTGCCTCACGCTGCCAGCTGGAGCTGCCATTGGGTGTGCTGCACTTCCCGGAAATCACCCTATCAGCCGGGATAAGCAGCCAGGAATTGCTGCACCAAAAAGCACAAGCTGGAGCGGCCAGGCTGTACGGAAAAATCTCACCAGACATACAAGCCCGTCTGGAGCATGAGTTAGCGGTGATTGGGGAATACGGGTATACCTCCCTGTTCCTGATCGTGGAAGAAATCTTGAACTTCGCCCGCCGGGAGGGGATCCCATTCTCGTCACGCGGCTCTGCGGGGTCATCCCTGGTTGCGCACTGCCTGGGGATCACATCTCCAGACCCGATCCGGCTAAACCTGTATTTTGAGCGCTTCCTCAACCCGGCGCGGGCGACCCCACCGGATATCGATACCGACCTATGTTCACGGAGAAGAGATGAGGTGATCCGTTTCGTCTACCAGCGATTCGGGGAAGACCGGGTGGCAACTGTATGCACCATCAACCGCTTCCGCAGCCGGTCAGCACTGCGTGAGGTGGCAAAGGCGTATGGGCTGCCGACTGATGAAGTCAGCCGCCTGGCAGACAGCCTGCCATACCGCTGGTTCGGCCCGTCCAAGCGGGGAAGCAGCCAGGATGATCCATTCAGCGAGTTAAGTGAGCGGTACCGTTCTCCAACCCACCAGGCAATTTTCAAAGATGCGGCAGCGTTAATCGGACTTCCACACCACCTTTCCGTCCACCCAGGCGGGGTGGTGATAAGCCCGGGACCCCTGACCGACCTGGCACCCACCCAGGTAGCAAACAAAGGGGTGGTCATCACCCAATTCGACCTGGAATCGATTGAACGCCTGGGACTGGTCAAGATTGATTTATTGGGTATCAGGGGATTGACCGTATTAGGTGACGTGGTTGAGATTATCGCCAAGGAACAACCACCAGAGAACCTGCATCCAGAGAACTCCATACTGACCGAGATCCTGGAAACCATCCCCCGAGAAGACCCGGCAGTCAGCCAGATGTTGAGCCAGGGACGGACTATCGGCTGTTTCCAGATTGAAAGCCCAGGGATGCGTGCCACGCTCAAGGAGGTCAAAGCCAGCAGCGTGGATGACCTGATGGTGGCGCTGTCACTATACCGGCCGGGGCCACTCACTGGCGGCCTGAAGGATGCATTTGTGAGGCGACACCTGGGTAAGGAAGCGACCGAGCACCTGCACCCAGCAGTAAGCTCGCTGCTGGAAGACACGTACGGCGTCATCCTGTACCAGGAACAAGTGCTGCGGATCGCCCACGAGCTGGCAGGTTTCAGCCTGGCTGATGCCGACCTGCTGCGCAGGGCAATGTCACACTTCGACCCGGGTAAACAGATGCAGGCACTGCAGGAGAAATTTGTGTTGGGGGCATGGGAGAGGGGCAAGGTTCCCGAAGATATCGCCAACCGCATATGGGAATTGATGGCAGCGTTTGCGGGGTACGGGTTCCCGAAAGCCCACGCTGCTTCCTATGCCCAGGTGAGCTGGCGTTCAGCCTGGTGCAAGACCCATTACCCGGCATTTTTCATGGCAGCAGTATTGGCGAACTGGGGAGGCTATTACAGCCAGAGGGTTTATATGAATGAAGCCCGCCGCCTGGGATTAAGACTGCGCCCACCCGAGATCAACCATGCGGAGCGAGAATTCAGTGTGAAGGTGCTGGACCGAGAAGCGGTGCTGTTCATGGGGCTGGACCAGGTGCGTGAACTGACCCAACGCACACAATCTGCCATTACCCGCAAGCGCCCATTCAGCTCGTTTGGTGATTTCCTAACGAGGGTGGACCCACGCCCAGTGGAAGTGGAAAACCTGGTGAGGGTGGGTGCGTTGGAAAGCTTCGGCAGCATCCCGAGCTTGCTCCACCAGATTGAACATGAAGGTTGGCAAGGTGGGCAGCTTTCCTTGTTTGCCCTGGGTGAGAGTGATGAGGAAGACTGGGATCTGGCTCAAAAAGTGGCGGCACAGGAGGAAATCCTGGGAACGGGCGTCGTTGCTCACCCGTTAGAGCTGGCAGAGACGAAAATTAGCGCAGCAGGTGCGCTCAGTACGGTGGAAGCGGCGGCACGGTTGGAGCAGCACGTGCGCGTGGCGGGCATGCGCCAAATTTGGAGGCGCAGCATCACCACGCGCGGGGATTACATCTATTTTATGTCACTGGAAGACCTGGAAGGAATGCTCGACGTAGTGATCACAGCGGAAGTTTACCGGCACTCAAGAGCAGCCTTAGCCACTGCCGGACCTTACGTGGTGGAGGGATTGGTGAACCTGGACAGCCAACGCGGGGAGCCATTCATCCGGGCGGAGAAGATCTGGGAGCTTTAGTAATCCCATTTTCCCCAGCTTAAATTGGTTGTAATACCTCACCGATTGATAATTAACCTCAACGCGTTCAAAAGGGGATCCCCCTACCTCCTCCCCCAAAAACATGTTATTAGGGGAGGAGAAATGCGGTAATGATTGTGATTTGGTCGAAACAAGTATCGCTAGCTACTCTATAAGTCCTCGACCATTTTCACATAGGTGAAAGAAAAAAAACAATCGATCCATCAGACCCAGCTCCACTGGCGAGAAGGATAGATAGCCAGCATGAGGAATAAAAATGCCAGGCAGATTCCTGCTGCCAACATCAGCATGATGGTGATTGGCTGCCACGTTATCGTCCTGCTTACCGGTTGGCTGAGGGGAACACTAAAGTCAGTATAGACATCGAATTGTCCGGTACGTTGTACCACCACTTTAATATCCCACTGATCTGGCATGCTCAGATAGCCCCCTCTTAGAGAATAAACCCCATTACCCGCATTGGTTAAAGCAGCCTTGCTGTCTGGCATCATGCCAGACTTGGAGGAGATTTCCAGGGATACATCCTTGGCATCCGTGACCGGCTGACCGCTGGAAGTGATCTTGGTGGTAAACGTGTTCATTCCAGGATAACCTGGGGCGATGTTCAAGTAAATTTTGAGATCATTCGCCGTGGTGGTCTTGGAGTAGCCTGAGGCGGTTGCTCCTGACCTTGCAGGCGGGAGGGTGGTAAGAACGCTCGCCAGGATCAAGACGACCAACCCCAGGACCACCTCTGCGGTGAGCAGCCGACGAAACAATTGGACTAATTTGAGGTTTCCATCGGATTGTTGCGCGGATCTTTTCATCCACCGGGTAGTCACCAGGAAGTGGAATGCACCCAGCGCGAGCATGGGGGCAATGACCAGAAGCTTCAAGAGCAGCACCCGACCGTAAGTTGTATCGATCAGCGATGCAACAGGTCCGATACGCAAATAAGCCGAGTAAATCCCGGTGAGTGCCAGGACGCCCACGCTGCTCATGGCGATGATTGTAAAATGAGGGATTAGAATGGAGGTCAGGTTGGTGCGAAGGTTGGGAGCCAGCCGGTTAATCGACCCCATTGCACCCAGGAAAGAGATCAACCCTCCCACCCAGATCGATATAGCCGCAAAGTGGAGCAAATCAAACAGGATGGGAAGGGTTGGAAGCGGCTCGGATGCAGCGTGACTTTCCAGGCTAAAGGTGAGCAATAGTAAGGGGCAGATTGCGAGAGCAAGATAACGATTCCAGCTGGTTGCCTTGGGGAGAAGTAACCCGGCGAGGATAAATGTCAAGCCCAGCCTGGCGATGGTAAGGGCACCGAAACGAGTATTCAACAACACAGTCATAAAATTAGGCTGCCAGGGCCAGCCAACCAGGTGTCCACTCACCTGGCCGGCTTGAGCAAATAGACTGAGCACATCCGTGATCATCAGCAGGACCAGGGCACTCAAGATCAACTGGTGTGAAAACCTTTCATAGTCAGGCAGATCGCTAAGGTTAATATCTGCTTTTCTCAAAGAAGGTTTCCACACCAGGAGAAGGAACAGCAAGGCACCGACGATCGTGGCGGAGGATAGATAGAGCAGCGCCTTGGTGAAGACGAGACCGCCCATAAAAGGACTGGCAGGTGTTGCTTGGGCACCTGTCATCGAAACCATCGCCATATTGCCGACTGCAAATGGGTAAGACCCGGTGGTCTGATGACCATCGGTGGCGGATACGGCTGTCCATGCCACAGAATAAATCCCATCACCCAGCGTGGTGAGAGATACGAGCATGTGGGTCGCATCAGAAGGATCAAGATGCGCATTTCCGGCATCCATGCGATTCCCATTTGTGTCCATGACGCTTATTTTGCTTAGATTAGGATCGACAGCTTCACTGAAGAACAGCTCAACCTGTGAAGGAGGAGTGGTGAGGGTGGCATTATCAGCAGGAATAGAGCTGACCAAAAGAGCATGCGCTCGCGCCGGAGTAACTCCAATCCCCAAAAGCAGGATGATCAGAAGAAAAAATTTCACCGCGTGGATGCGTTTCATTACCCTGTGCTCCTGTGTCATTATTTCTAAGCAGGTTTGCGATTGAGTGCAACCAACCCGACCACGATCCCACTTAAACCGAACACAATACCAACAATCCCTAACCAGCCTGCCAGGCCTAAACTTCCAGACGAGCTGGTTGTCTGGGTAGAAGTTGGGACTGGGAATTGAACGACATCGGCAGTCTTTACTTCTTCAGGCTGTACATCGGTATTGAAGGTAGTCGTGCCAATATTCCCGCCCAGATGAATGTTATAGACTCCGGGGAGCATGGGCGTCATTGGAGCAACAAATTGACCTGGAGTATCCTCACCCAGAGGTTGTAAGGTGAGAACCTTGGTCTCGGAACCGAAGGATGCCGAGATTTGTAACCCCGATGTATCGATCTCAGATGATGCAGAATTTGTCGAGCTGATATTCGAAGTGATGTTTATGACCACAGCATTCGACTGAGCCTCGATGGCTGGCTCATTTACCCAGCCGTATTCGACGGCATAGTCGCCGACAATGATGGTTTGATGAGCTAAAGCAACCTGGGCAATTAGCAGGATTCCCAGCAAGACACCAAGGATTACTGCCAACTTTATGATGGACGTTTTCTTAACGTTCACTTTCATATCCGCCTCCTTATATTGGTTTGGTTCAAATTATATTACACTGTTTAGAGTCTGGTGGGAGGCTGGTTTCTCAACCAGCCTCCCCTTTGGATGTCCCCAACTTATTTTATTTCAGGATTATCTCCCAGGGTATCCAGGAGCTGCCCTTGGTATCCCACCTTCGGTTTCCATCAGCCAGAAACCCTGGGAGTTATTTTGAACCTAATACATCTTGTCTAAGATCAATTCGTTATCCTCCATACCATAACCAGGCTTATGGGACCACAGCAGGCACCGTGACAATCGTTGACCAGGTGGTGCCAGATTGGTTCACCGAACCGACACGGACGTACCAGACCTGTTTGGCAAGGTTACCGGTGGTGAAGGTCGTAACGTTAATTCCGACATTGGCAGTTCCAGCAATGATACTAAAGCTGCTGATAGCACTCCATTGGATCGTGTATCCAGTTTCGCCAACGATATTCGTCCAGGTCACCGTTATGCGTTCGGCATTAGCCCCCTGCCGGGCAGCAGTAGCAGTAAGGATGGTTGGTGCTGGCGGGAGTGGAGGTACGGCTACCGAGGCGGTATTGGAGTATGCCGACTTTACAATGGCGTTTATCGAAGCCACACGGTAGGTGTAGGTAACTCCAGGCTGAACCGAAGGGAATTTATCTCCGTACGAGACGTTGCCCACGCCATTGCGGCGTCCCAATGTGACGAGCAGGGTGAAGTTTATGCCATCCGTAGACCGCTCCACGATAAAGCCGAGTTCGTTGTTGGCATTATCACGGAAGGTCAGGTTGACAGTAGGCCCAACCGCCAGAACCGCAGTCAGGTTGGATGGAGCAGCAGGTGCATCCGGTGTTGCAACCAGAACCGTGTTCGAGTACAAGGATGGCCCGATGGCATTCAAGGCATACACACGGTAACGATAATCCCTGTTGGCTATGCCGGTTAAGTCCACGTATGTTGTGACACCAGGGCCGACTGTCGCCAGCGTGGTGAAAGCTCCGTTGTTGATAGACCGCTCGATTACAATGCTGGTCGCGTTTGTGGCATTGTTCTGCCAGCTAAGCGTAATGGTAGGTCCAAAGGTAAGGGCTGCAGTGAGGTTAGACGGAGCCTTGGGGGGGTTCAAGACGATCACCACCGGGGTTGTTGACTTTACAGTCATACTTGGGAATTCTGCCCCATAGCCGATGGTGTTATTAGCGACTACCTGATACTGGTAATCGGTGTACGGATCGTATGTTGTGTCAACGAAGCTGCGTGGACCGTGGGTGTTCGGCTGGTCGAGCGGTGATGGGGAGGTGCCAACATCGACCCAGTTCACGCCACCATCGATTGACCTCTGTACAAGGAAGTCTGTCTCGTTGATCGAGTTGTCGTTCCATGTCAACGTCTGTGTGAGCTTGTCGAAGACAAGTCCATCGGGTGCAATGGGAGGTAAGGCTACCGAGACTGGGCGCATCATGTCCATTTCTTCATGGCTCAGGATGTGGCAGTGGTAGACGTATTGCCAGCCGAAGTTGACCAGCTGATTTATGATTGGATTAGTTGGGTTGCCCTGGGGGTCAACGTTGTTGAACCCGACAGTCGAACCTGCTTGCATCATCGGGCTCAGCAAGCGGATGCTGTTAGGCAGCTCCCACGGCACGTACGGGATGACCGGCCGCAAAGCCACGATGGTATCTTGCAGCGGGCTGATGCGCACGGTATCCTTCCAACCCAGCTCTGTGGGGTCGTTGGGGATGACGATGTTGTCCCAGGTGACCCGGTTGAGCACCTGGACGTCATACAGGTGGAAGTGGATGGGGTGCGTGTCCACGCCGTTGTGAGTGATCTTCCAGATCTGGGTGCCGTCATCTGCCACAGAGATGGGCGTCATGCCGATACCGAGCGCGTCGAGTTTTGGCAGGTTGGTGGCATCGATCAGCTCCGTCGCCGGGTTGACGAATGGATACAGCGTGACGTTTTGTGCTGCCGGATTAGCCGGGACGGCTTCGATGCCTAGATTGGCGGTCATCCGTCCGAACTCATCGAAGGCGACCGAATTCATCTCGTCGTGAAGCGCCTTCGGTTGGAATGGGATCGAAAGCTTCTCCCATGTGTTGGACGTTGCTCCTTTCAGTGTGTCAAAGGTGAACAGCTGGCCGCCTTGTTGATTGATTCGAGCGAGCCCGTCGCATTTAGCGGGGAAGGGAGGATTGGTGCAATCACCGCTGCCAGCGAAGCTGGTACCGTAGGCGGTGTTGTAAGCCGCCTGCCCGACGATGATGGGGTGCTGCCCAGACTCGAACACGCCTGAGCCATTGGCTTTATGAGAGAAGGCAAGCCTAAGTGCATTCAAGTTGAAAGGAGCAGCCGGAGTGATTGCAGCGATCTTGACCTGCATGATGGTGCGGGTGTTGGGTCCATAGCCGGGCAGGATGGCTGAAGGTCCATTCGGGCTTTGATCGGGGTAGCCGGTGTAGTAATCGTAACTAGGCACACGGGCTGGGAAGGCAGCGGGGGCATCATTGTACAGGATCAAGGTCTTACCGGCAAACCGGGAGAAGTCGACGATTACATCGGCACGCTCGGCGGGCGCCAGCAACAAGGAATGCAAGTCTACGTTACCGACGTCAAAGCGGGTCGGGTCGGTGATCCAGGTGGTTACTTGCTGACCATCGATGACCACCGGAGCAGGTAAGAAACCGCCTTCGCTGCCGATGGCGATCCAGTCGGGACCCGTAAGATCATATGTCACGCCGTTGAACACGATGCTCTTTAGTGCCTCCGGGAAAACAACCGGATCCAGTTGTGCAGCTGCCACCTGAGCGGGGTTCAAGGCGACTTCGCTGTCGGTGCCTGTACTCGGGTCGGCAATGTACCACTGCAGGTTCCAGAAGCGGTCATTGGCGGCGTTGAGGATGCGGAAGCGGTAAGACTTGGGATCCAATGTCACCGTTGGGTAAACAGTCCCATTCACCAATGGCGTGTCATTGAACTGTTCCATGCCGACCGAGATGTTGGGCGTGCCGGGGACATACTGAGGCTCGCAGAACGGGTCAGTATCATACTGCCAGGTGGCGGAGTCGTCGAGGTTGCATGGCACCGCCAGATCTGTTGTGAAGTCATCTGCCGTATGCCGTATACCATCTGGGCCGAGCGGATCTTTACCGTAGTAGGGGTTGGCAATGGGACCATGCATAGGCGTAGCAGGTGGCCAGAACCAGGGACCGTACATCCAACGACCATATGCGCTCATGCCGCCCGGGTCACCGGGGTTCTGAGCCGACATGTAGACGTGGTGGTACCAGAAATTACCATAACCGCCCCAGCGGGAAGCATCCCAGGTCGGGTCGGCGGCAGCCAGTTGGGCCGCGTCGGGCACGAAGGTGCGATCCTGGATGACCAGTGGGATACCGATACCCACGCTGGCCAGGGCACCACCCGGAGCAACCAGCTTCTGCTCGGTAGCGTCCGTAATCAGGTAACCAGCGGCTTCACCGGCATATACGTTCAGGCGGGTGATGCCCCAGGCATGGTCATGGTAGAACAACAGACGGGCGCTCTGCTGGTTGGTGTAGTAGAAAGTCATACAGCCGTCAGTTGCTGCCGTGCAGTCGGGCACACCGGCTACAGGAGCCATATCGGGAACAGAAGCTACATCCACGCCTTGTGGCCATGATGTATCCTCACCTGCTGGGGTGATCCACTGGTGAGCGGTGCCATCACTGATCCAGGGGGTAGTACCACCGTGCAGGTGCAGGGTAGCCCGGTTGTCCTGGAAGCAATCCATACCCTTCGGGTACTCTGAACACATGGGGTTACGCACTTCATCCATTACGGTGCCTGCGTCCACCGGGTCAGCCATACCGGTCGGGCCCATGCCTGAGCCCATGATAGTGGAGTCGGTGGGCAGGAACAGGTCGCCATCCGAGCCAGTCGGCAGCAAGTTGTAGAACACGATACGGACGGGTGTGTTCTTCGTCGCAACGATAACTGGTCCGAGGAAGTGGGGATCATCGACAGCATAGGCTTGCTGCCCATTGATCATGATCGGAGTAGGTGGCAAGGCTGGGTCAAGGTTGGCATTCGCTAGTGCGACATGCTTGCTCCAGATTGCATTGTCAGTGGTCTCGAGCTGCACGTACTCACGCACCAAGGTACCCGTGGCAGGCAGGGAGGAACTCATGCGTTCACGGTGCTGTACGACCGCAATCACGTAGTAGTCCGCACCAGGGAAGGTGGTGGTATCAGGTACGGCAACCGGGATGTGCTGGCCCAGGTTGTTGTTTGTGCAGTCAGCGAAAGTTTGGCCTGCTGCTGGAATGCACAGCACGGGCAGACCATCCTGGAATTTCTTGATCCCGGTCTGGGTCAGGTAGCCCGATCCAGCGGCGGTTAAATTGATGGCAGTGACAGCGCCGATATCAACAGTAGCGGTGGCGCCAGCGCCAGATCCGGTCGGGTCATTAATGACCACCGACGGGAGAGAAGTATATCCTGAACCGAAGGTATCCAGACCGATGGATGTGATGGCAAGTGTTGAATGCACCTCGGCGCCAGTACCGCCACCGGGAACCGGGTCGTTGATGGTGCCGTCACGGATGGTCATACCGGGAGCCAATGTATAGCCGGTCCCCACCTGATCCACCTGAACACCGGTGATCGTCACGGTAGTGGCTGGAGGGATGGCCAGACAGCCTGGTTCAACACATAAGACGTGACCTTTTGCCTGAACCCCATTGGGATCAGTCGGCATATCAAAATCTACTGTCGGCATTTGGTAACCGGAGCCAAAATTGGTCACGACCACCTGGTCAACTGAGCCATAAGCTGTGGCAGTAGCACCCAGGGAGGGCGGCTGGGCCAAACCAGACCCGTCTATCGAGACAGTTGTTGGTATAACTGCGAAGAGAACGTTCCAAGTTGGACTGGCACCGCTAACAAAAGCTGTTACTCCAAAAGCCGAAAATGCGGTTTCGATATCGAGAGGCGAGGCGTTCCAGGCAAGAGGAGTGGTCGTCTGGCCATCGACGGAGAGGGTGAAGGTACCACCATAGGCAGTGCCTAAATCTACAACATAGGTATCAGCTGCATAATGGACCGTGGTATAGTCTGTTACACCCATGGTTAACAACAAAAAGTCAGGCGTGACTGCCAATGGTGGAGCGGCGAAGGTGATCACCCATGGATCAGCGATCGAACCAGTGCCGGTAACCGTGGCGGTAACCCCGGCTGCCAAGAGCGCAGTTTCGACATCAAGGGCTGATGCATTCCAAAGAATTGGACCAGCAAGCAGGCCGTCGACATCGAGCGTAAAGCTGCCACCCGTAGCGCTGCCGGCGGTCACGTTCCACACATCAGATGTGCCACCGACCGCGGCGCTGGCATCCACGACACCCTGGGTGAGACCAGCCGGGTCAAGTACTACAGAGGCTGGTGTTAACGTGAAGGCGATGACCCACGGGTCGAGAAGTGTGCCGGTACCAGTTACTGAGTTGGTAGCAACACCGGCATTGGTGAGGGCTGTTGCAACATCCGCTGCTATTGCATTATAGGCGATGGCGCCTGTCAGAGCACCATCCACTGTTAGGGTGAAGGTCCCAAACGTGGCGCTGCCAGCACTCACACTGTACATATTTGAGGTGACGGCAACAACGGTAGCCGGGACACCGATAGGACCGCCACCGGAAATGACCACGCTCGGTGCGGTATAACCAGCGCCGCCGGGACTAACCGTGATGGCAGTGACTGAACCTGTGGTCGAGACGACTGCGTCAGCCGCAGCTCCCAAGCCCGCGCCGCCAAAGACGACCGTCGCAGCGGTATAGCCAGATCCGGGGTTGGTGATGGTGATGCCGGTGATGGCACCATTCCCACCGACGGTGGCAGTAGCGGTTGCTCCGGTGCCATCACCCACAATATCTACGGTGGCATCAGGCAGGGTGAACGGGCTGTTAGCCCAGTTGGAATATGGACCAAAGGCGTGGGGAACCTTTGTCTCGTCTACTGGCGACATTGGCATCGCTGCGCCAGTCTGGATTTTACTTGCCGCTCCAAAGATAAGAGAAGCAAGCAGAATGGTAAAAATGAAATAACTAAAGAATTTTCGAAGAGCCATCATGACCTCCTAAGGGTATGATAAAAGTTGGGTGTGTTTAGCGATGAATAATTTTGGATTTGTGCTTTTTTTTGAACCAATTTTTCTATCTCCTCAAATTTTTGATCCCCTGTGCAGCTTACCGTTAGACTCGCGGTTCTAATCTGGTCGGGGTCGTTGCTATCACCAATAACATACTTCGAGCCAATGATTTGGAATTGTTGGGCTGAATTACCTGTTTCTATAGATCTGAGCACCTCCTCTTGCGAAAATGTTAAAAATAATGAATTCAACTCGGGTTGGGTGACTCTCCCGAGGTCGTTCATGCCTATAAAAACCATAGGCGGTGATTTTTTATTCGTAATTATCGTTTGGGTATCACTCAATATGGCCTCCTTAATAAACCTGGTATGGTTGATCGGATTAGTCTTAAGAAGATCTGCAGCAATAAGGTTGATTGAAATATTCATAGGTCAGGAGACGTGTAGCCAAGACACACGATTACTCGTGGTTACCATTATTACTCTTACCTATGATCGTCCCGACACAATCCAACAAACGTTCTGGGGCAATCGGTTTAATCAGATAATGAGCACTTAATAGCTTGTTCTCCTTTTCAATCTCTGAAGATGACTGGTCGGTGAGTATCACAATCGACAGATCGGGATACTTACCCAGTACTGTGGGAAGGAATACCTTTCGGGTTTCTGGAATATTGACGTCTGTAATTGCCATGCAGTAATTACCAGATTGAAGGATGTCCATAGCCTTGTAAACACAATCGGTAGAAGTGACGAAGTATCCGGCACGTTGAAGGATAAGTGCAATCGATTGGCGCAAATTAGGATCATCTTCAACAAGCACAATTAATTTAGGATTCATAAATCTCCGTCGCGTTTAATCTCATCCTTATTTTATAGATAATAAGGGGATGAATAATTTGAAATAGTTGGTATATATTGGTGAGAAACCAATGGATGCCTTTAAAGCAAAAAGCGGGCAGTGATGGTCGCTACCCGCTTTTCAGGGGAAATTAATGATTAAACTATCAGCCGATAGCCAACGTCGCGGACTGTGATGACCAACTTTGGTTGGCGAGGATCCGGTTCCAATAATTTACGGATCTCGTGCATCTGCCAGCGGGCGATTTCGCGGGCTTCTGCACGGCTGATATGCTCGTACCCTTGCGATTCTGAGACCAATTTCTCGTAAGTTACTGGGTGGGGTGAGTGTCGCGCCAGGGTGACCAGATAATCAAATGCAGAGGGCGGCAGGGAGGTACAGGAGTTATCATATGTGACCGAGTGAGTATGCCTGTCCAATACCAAAGCTCCGCATTTTACGTATCGTGATGGGTCTACCTTAGGAACCGGTTTATCCTGCGCTTCAGTACGCGCTTCCTTGTGATCAATGGATTGTAATTCGGACAATAAATCCTGCAATTGGTTGGTAATTTCACGACGCCTCTTCGGTTTTTCTTCATTCAGGAGGTTTTTCACCCGGTTGAGAATGGTTTCAGGGTCGATTGGTTTCAGCAAGTAATCCCTGGCCCCCAACCTGACCGCCCCTATGGCGGTATCCAGGGTGGCATGTGCGGTGAGGATAAACACAGGCATGTCAGGATATAATTCCCTTAATTGGGGGAGTAGCTGGATCCCGTTTTGATCGGGCAGCTTGATATCCAGGAAGGTCAAATCATATGCTCCAGCCTGCAAGACATGGAGCGCTTCAGCTGCGTCGGGGGCAGTCGTGACCGTGTAGCCCGCGCGCTGCAGGATAAGCCCAAGGCTGCGTCTTAAATTAGGCTCATCATCGATAATCAATATGGAGTGACTGGTACTCATGGATCAATCTCCTTACTACTAAATTATTCTACCAAACTGGGCAGCCAAATGGTAAAGCTCGCACCCTGACCGGGCATACTTTCCACGGTAATCTGCCCACCATGTTTTTGGATAATGCCGAAGCAGATCGATAGACCCAATCCCAAGCCGAATTCCTTGGTAGTGATAAACGGCTCGAAGATATGGGGCAGTATTTCCGGATTTATCCCCGGACCGGTATCACTGATGACTATTCCCACTTGAGTTTTGTCATCCGAGTGGACCATATTTAAGGATAGAATTCCGCCTGAGGACTGCATCGCTTCCACAGCATTCAAAGTGATATTAAGGAAGACCTCGATGATATGGTCGCGGATACAACGTATTTCGCAGTGCTCCAATCCCGGCAATTGCTTCCAGACTACGTGGGAGTTTTTTAGATGGGGAGTGATTAATTGATGGACCTCATCGATAATGCCCAACAAATCCTGAGCACGCATCGTTTGAACATCTTGCGATCGATATAGCTGGCGTAATTGACCGACGATATTGGATAAACGCTGAGTCTCTGATAGGGCCATATCCAGCGGTTCTTTACTAATAGATTCAGGATCGACATCCTGCTGGATGAGATAAAGGCAATTTTTAATCGTCTGCAATGGATTATTAATTTCATGGGTAACTGACCCGACCATGCGACCGATGGCGGCATGCTTTTCAGCTTGAATCAACTGGTTCTCATAATTCTTTTTCTCAGTGATATCAGTGCAAGTACCGATCCAAGTTGAGATATTGCCGTCATTATCCTTAACAGGCACTCCTCGAACGGCGAAATGGTTATATTCACCATGGCGATTTCTTATCCGGTACTCAACATCATAGAGTGCTTTATTCTCCACGGCACATGACCATATATCAGCAACTCTTTCCCGGTCATCAGGGTGTAATGCGTTGATCCAACCCGAACCCAAAAACTCCTCCAGGCTTTGCCCCGTGAAGCCTCTCCAGCTATGGCTATCCTCAACCACCTCGCCTGCCGCGTTGGTCTGCCAGACAATCTGCGCACTGGCAATGACCAGGGACCGATACTGCTGCTCGCTCTTTCGAAGTGCATCCTCTGCCTGCTTATGCTCGGTGATATCCTGCCGGATCGAAATAAAATTAGCGATGGTCCCATCTTGATCGATGACCGGGGTAATGATTTGTTCTTCATAATAAAGGCTGCCATTTTTACGCCGGTTTACAAGTTCGCCGTGCCATACTTTCCCTGCCAGGATGATTTCCCATAATTCACGATAAAATTCATGTTCGTGCATTCCAGATTTAAGGATACGCGGATTTCGACCAACGATTTCTGATTTGGAGTATCCAGTCATGCGGCTGAATGCCGGGTTTGACCATAATATCGATCCATCCTTATTCACGAGGATAATCCCATTGGCTGCCGCTTCGAGGGCAGTAGTCAAAACAATGAGTTGTCGCTCAGTTTCCTTCCGCTCGCTGATATCGCGGGCGGCAGCGAAGACCCCCGCCACTTTGCCGGTCTCATCATGATAGACCGAGGCATTGTAAACCACCGGGGTTATATGACCGTCGCGATGCTGGATTTCCAGCTCATAATTGCGAACCGTCCCCGTCTCAAAAACTTGTTCGTACCCCAACCGAGCTTTTTCTGGATTGGTGAAATAACTATGGAAAGCGGTGCCAATCAGCGATTGGCGAGGATAGCCCGTTATTGCTTCGGTAACAGTATTGACATCACCAATTATTCCGTCTGGGGTGATCGTCACCAGGGCATCCAGGTAAGCTTCGAGCAGGCTGCGGTTATAAGCATTCAATGAACGCAGCTTCTCCTCCACGTTCTTGCGGTCGGTGATGTCGATGCCTAGCTCAAGGATCAGGGGAGAACCGTCAACATCACTAAAGGGGAAGTCGAAGACATCGTAATTGCGATGATCTGGCCCCGTCCATTCCCATCGACGGCTCGTCCCAGTTTCAAATACTTTATAGGTTTCACAATTTGCACATGGATACTCATAACCGAAGAGATACTCATAACAGTGCCGACCGTCATCCTCGCCGAAATGCTCTCTGAAATAACGATTAGCAAAAGCTACGTGATAATCTGGGGTAAGCAGGATGGTATAGACAGGTAATACTTCCAAGACATCATTAAATCTCTGGCGCTCAGCTTCCACAGCTTGCGTTTGTTCAAGGAGCTCAGATGCTATCCTTTTTCGCGCACTGATCTCCTTCCTTAATTCATCATTCGCTTGCTGGAGCTCTTTAGTTCGCTGTTGGATGGTAATTTCCAACTTTTCCTGGGCATGGCGAAGGGCTTCTTCAGCTTGAACACGTTTCGAGATGTCGTTATATGCGATGACGACCCCATAATCTGTTAGTGGAATGGGCGAGGCAGATACACTGATCCAACTGATTTGATCATCACTTTTTATAATGCCCATTTCCACGTTTTCGACACGGAGATTTTCTTTCAAGGCACGCACACTGGCATATTCTTCAGGTGGCATTGGAGATTGATCCAGACGGACGATCTTCCATTCCTCTCCTTGGATCAGCTTGCCTTTTTGTTGTTCGCCGGATAACCCCAGTAAGCGCGTCGCCTCCTGGTTAGATTCGAGGATTTGACCGTTTTGATCCGTAACCGTAACCCCAAGCGGCAGTGTATCAAAAAGCAAGGAATACTTGGTCAGGTTGATCCTCAATTCATCTTCCATCTTCTTTCGTTCGGTGATATCCAGGAAGATGGTAGCAAATTGATTCGAGGCGCACCGGTAGGCAAAAATTTCATAGTACCGATTTAAAGTAGCGGAATAATTTTCAAACTGGACTGGCTCGCCGGTGAGGATGACATCCGCGTAAATATTGACCCGGCGATCAGTCTCACCTGGAAACACTTCCTGCGATGTTTTACCTACGACATTTTCTCGTGTTAACCCAGTATGCCGTTCAAAGGCAGGGTTGATATCAAGGAAGCGATAATCGGTCGGCTTGCCATTTTCATCATAAAGAATTTCGTGGATGGCAAATCCTTCCGACATCACCTGGAACAAGGAACGATACCGTTCTTCGCTCTCCTTTAATGCTTGCTCACCCAGTTTGATATCGGTGAGATCAACTGTTGCGACACCGACCCCGGTTATTTGATTGTCTTTATCACGAATTGGCTCCAGGAAGAGGTCCAGAAACAACCGCTGACCGCCGCTAGTTACCCAACCTTGCTCGTGCAATTCCATTCCTGTTTCAAGGACCTGGCGTTTGAGCCTGGTTGTCCACGCTGCGACCTCCAGCGGGAATAAATCGGTGTCTGTTTTCCCGATCACTTCCGCTGGATTGACGGTTCTCTGATTGTAAGCCCAGATAAAACGCAGGTTTTTATCCTGGGCAGCAACGGTTACAGGAGCATTTTTAAGCACAAGGCGGAAGCGTGCTTCACTTTCACGTAGTGCATCCTGGGCACGTATCTGTTCGGAAATATTGTAAGCCACTTCCCCTGCACCTACCACATTGCCGTCACGATCCCAAATTGGGGTATGGAGAACATTGTAGATTCTCTGGTAGAGACCTGGGTCTCCGAATTCTAATATCTTATTCGTAGTCTCACCGCGTAAGACCTGACCCCATTCCTGCAGAACAACTTTTTGCTGTTCTGGATGATGGGCGAAGGTGTCCAGCATGCTCATCCCGAGGTAAATATCCTGACCACTGAGATGCTTCACTTCTTCCTTATATGCCTGGTTGAAGTAGGTATAGCAGAAATTTGTGTCTACGGTCGCAATAATGACATCATTTCCTTTGGTCACTGCTTCAAGGAATTCCATCGTTTGAGCCAACTCGAGTGTTTTTGCGTTAAGCGCCTTCTCCGCCTGATGTCGTTGGGTAATATTGCTGGAATAAATGCGAATAGTATCGTATTCTTTGGAATAGACGATGGTTTCTTCAAATATCTGGTCCTGAATGCTTAACTCGGTATTCGCTTGCAGAATACGATCTGCTTCACCATAAACCTCTTCATCGAGGCGCTCAGGGAGAAAAATGCGTGGATCAGCGAGATCCAACTGGGAAAGAATCTGCTGAGCAGCGTGATTAAGATAGACCACCTGACCCTTATGGTTAAATTCGAAGATAGGGCTGGGATTCAATTGGAGGAATGAAGCCTGGTGGCGTAATTCTTCATTCTGTTGGCGGAGGTCAGCCACTTCTTGTTGTAATTGCTCAATCGTGGAGGCAACATGGTCCGTATTCATTGATCGCTATTCTCCTATGATTGTGACTAGCCAAAGCTCCAATATGCCTAGAACACCCAATTTATATCCTGTCTTTCAGAAAATTGACATGATATATTATGGACATCTTCGGAAAAATCCATCTGTATAGTATCTTCAAATTGGGAATCTCGCTCGACCACAGACCGCGTTTTACCATACCGATAAATTAATGAGATTATAAATATTTGATTTTCTCAATTCTAATACATATTTAATGAGTTTTTTGTCCTGGATTCATGTGGGAATTGCAGTTTTGTAAGGATTATAGGTCAACTTATGGACGGGTCTTCGCCGGCTGGGTGCTTGATGAGGAAATAATAGTGAGGAAGCAGCCCCTCATTCGTACACTTTCTCACAGTCTGCATCAGCATTTACAGCATCGATCTCCACATCCCTGGAAGTTGGAACGTTGGCAAGCAATTCACGGTAATATTCATGCTGGATAACAAGGTTCATGATCTCATTCGTACCGGTCCAGATGGTCATCAGGCGTGAATCCCGCAGCATGCGCTCAAGAGGGTAAACATTGGTGTAGCCAATCCCTCCCATTACCTGCATTGCATCATTCACAACTGCCCAGGCAGTCTCTGTGGCATACTTTTTCGCTTCCGAAACCATTCGACGAATGTAACCCGATCCACCAAGTGTATCAATTTCGCTGGCAGCCTGGTGGACCAAGGCACGTGCTGCATCCAAGCGGGTCAAGCTGTCGGCGATTTTAAAACTGACCCCCTCGAACTCTCGGATTTTCTGCCCGAACGCTTTGCGCCGATCTGCATAACGGGCAGAAATTTCCAGGGCAGCCCGCGCCAGACCAAGAGCACCAGCGGCACTGGTCATTCTTTCAGGAATCATCATCTGATTAAATATCTCATAACCGCCATTTTCCTGGCCGATCAGGTTTTCCACCGGAACATGAACATTCCGAAAATATACGCGTCCGGTTCCACCTCCGCGCGTTCCTAAGAGCCCATAGACATGCTGGACTTCTACTCCTTGCCCACGTTCGACCAGCAGCGTACTGATGGCTTTATGGCTCGTGCTATCAGGGTTCGAACGGGCATAGACCAGGAATAGATCAGCTCCCTCTGCACCGACAATAAAGCGCTTCTGCCCGTTTAAGATGTAAAAATCGCCTTCGCGGGTGACCGTCGCCGTGGCACCAAAGAAATCCGATCCACCACGCGGTTCAGTTAAAGCTTCTGCAACGGTCAGCTTGCCTGCCAGGACCGGTTTAAGATATTTCTCTTTTTGCTCAGACGTTCCGAAGACGTTAATTGCTTCACCAACGATGGATGGCAGGGAAAATAAACATGCCAGGCTGGCACCGAGCACACCGATTTCCTCCAGAGCTAAAACCTCAGATGTCCAGCCGAGACCGCGCCCACCCCACTCGGGCGGGAAGCGCAACCCGAGCAATTGCTGCGCAGCAAGCAGCTGAATATATTCACGCGGATAATGGACCTTCTCAGCATCCATATCAAGCAACAACTGAGGCGATATTTTCTCACGAGCAAACCTGCGTGCTTCATCACGTAAAGTGCGTTGTTCAGGGGATAGCATGCAGTCAGACATAATATCCTCCTTCATAGCGGGCCTAATATCTAGATTTTATGAGATACATTTTGAGCCATGAACACGGGCGCAGCCAGTTAGTAAAACGGCTTTTAAGATGGATGGAAAATGTTAGAAAGAGGGGGGAACGCTTATTTTTACCCTCTGTGTGAGGTAACCAAACCATACCGGTGAGCATAAACTAGTAACTCCAACCGGTCCGATACCCCCAACTTGTCATAAATTGAGGTTAAGTGATGGCGCACTGTGGTTTCACTGATGCATAACTCGCTAGATATTCTCTTGTTTTTATACCCCTGGCCGATTAATTTAACGACCTCTTTTTCACGTTCGCTCAGACTATTAATACTAGCTGTTTCCGGATCGACCTTAGTTACCGGTTGGCTGCGTGAAAAGCGCACCAGCACATTAGCAATCAGCGATCGTTCGAGCCAGACCTCACCAGCGTGGACTTTCTCGATCGCTTTTATGAGTGTCTCTGGTGTTTGAGTTTTTGATATGACCCCCACGACACCATCTTCAACAGCCTTCTGTTGAACCGTTGGATCATTTACTCCTGTAACGAGAATAAGGCGGGCACTGGTGGATGCCTTTACCAGCATTGGAACTAAATCGCAATTAGGATTACCCGGTAAATTCAACTCAAACAAGATAATATCCGGATTTTGGCTGGCGATTAATTCGACGCTTGCATCAAGATCACCAGCTTCACCAACGATTTCCATCCCCGGTTGGCGCTCAATAATGTAACGCAAACCAACCCTAAACAGGGTATGAGCGTCAAGCAGGAGGATACGAATCGGATTGTTGGATGTACCTGGCATCTTATTATGGTCCAAATCCCCCAATAACTTCCTTCTTATTTAATAGAATGGGCTAGGGTTAATTCGTGTAAGTACTTTTATTCATGTACTCAATTAATAATTTGTCTGTACATAATATATCAAAGTATGCTACGCCTGTCAATAAAACAATTTACGGCAATCAGGACAAAAGCAATTACCACTTGTGAAATATCATCCAATAACAACTATGACAGACCCTATCGTTGGGAAGGTTCTGTCATAGTAGAAAGCTTCAAAAAGTTCAGACATTTCTCGTTTACGATCAAGGATCAATAAACGATCTGTTCTTCTTTGAATTTGCAAATGTGTTTTTCAAGATGTACAATTTGCATGTAAATTGTACATCTTGAAAGAATTACTTAGGATTACTTGCCAAGGGCTCAGGCTTTTTTCAATTCGTCGATCTTCTTCGATAATCCATTGATCTTTTGGCTGAGGGCATCAATATCAGTCCTGGTGGGAATATTCATCCGTTCCAAAACATCTGAGATGTTTTTATTGATTTCGTCCTCAACCTTCATCGTCTTGTTTTTTCGCTTATCCATCATCTCGTGCATGAGCTTTTTCCCATCTTTTTCGGCAATCTCACCACGTTCGATCAATCGATTGATAAGCGCCTCGATTTCTTCCTGGGCAAGCACGGCAGCACCAATGGTCGCCAGCATTACCTTTCGCACCATTTCCGCCATTTGAGATTGATTCTTTTCTGTAGATTCTGCAGCTTCTTCAACTTTCGGTTTGGTTGGCATTAAATTCCTCCTATTATAAATTAATTTACACGATAATTATGACGCACTACGTCATAAAGTATAACACAGGGTTGTGAGAAGTCAAGGGCTAACGACTGGTATCGCTGATTTGAGCGATTGATATTCCTCTAAAAATAGCTGGAGGAATACTTCGGGGTCGGGTAACAGCCCGATATCGGCATTCAAACCGACAACTAGCTTATTGTTGTAGCTGATGAAACTTAATCCCACACCGATCCGACCAGACTGGGGTACCCAGGCAACAATAAATTCAATGGGCGCGTCGGCTAAATATAGCTGCTTGCGAGACCCAGGGACGTTGGTCGCCACTACCGTTCCTTTTGTATCCAAAATCCTGACGGCCAGATCCTCCACCCATTGAGGCACCTGTCCCAGGATATTGAGGATTAAATAGGTGGCGGCATATTCAGCAGATGCTTTCAAGCTGTCCATACCGCTCTTGATCGCCTCAAGGCGCTCCAAGGGCTGGTTTTTATCCAAAGGCAATCCAAGAAAGACGAGTCCAAATTTATTGCCAAGCTCGTCATCATAGGAACGTGCGCGCATGTTTACCAGGATAAAGGCGCGGATATTTCGCGTTCTTTTATCCTTATGCAGGTCCATATAGCGCCGGATTGCTCCCGATGCAACCGCCATCAAAACATCATTGATCGTAGCTTGCCTGGTATTAGCAATTTTCTTGAGCTCAGGTACGCTTAAGTCTTCCGACCAGACCGCTTTTTTGACGTTTCCCAGAGGTCCTTTGAGGATCGTGGGTGGATCGGCAGGTCGAGTGACAATGCGTATAATTGCAGCAAGCAGATCGGTGATTCCGGGATTGCGATAACCTGTTCTTTGACCGGCCATCGGTGGCGGAGTACTTGATTTTGTCTCAGCAACTGTCGCGGTGACAGCATCGCTGTCTTTGGCTTGCAGCATAGTTGGAGTAACGACCGGTTCGCCATCAACTGGCAGCTCAGCTTGACCTGTATTGCTAATCGACGCCTGATTTACAGGTGCGATAAGTGGAGCGTGGGTCAAATGCAACAGTACCTGCATCAGGGATATGCCATCTGCGATGCAGTGATGGACACGAACGATGATAATGCTGCCAGCAGGATAATTATCCACCAATGTAACGATCCATAAAGGGTGGGCAAAATCCAAAGGCGTATTCATCTTCTTGTTTACCAGCTCTTCCACGGCAGCATCATCAGCAGGAAGAGGAAGATCTACGCGTTCAATATGATTTTCAATACTTAAGGCAGGATCGTCTTCCCAATAGGGACGCTGAAACAAACCGGTAGGTCGAACAATGCGCTGGCGGAACCGGCGGTATCTTTTAAATAGATCCTCCAGCAACATAATAAAGTGTTCGTGGTTAATCTGACCGGTAAATCGAAGTGCAACCGTGATCATCATCGGGTTGATTGGCTTATCCATGCGAAGCCAGGCAAGATCTACATTATTTAATTTGATGGTTGAAATTTTGCACCTCTTTTACCGATAAGGATTTTTATTTACCCTACATTTTTAGACTTCGACTAACTCATGTGGAGTTCAGATCAGAAGATAGTTCAGGATCGCAAGGCTAGAAATAGTGCCAATATAAACAGAATTGCCCATGCATACCAGGGTCCATTCGATGCCAGGACAAAAGCTCCTGCAAGAATGCAGAAACCAGACAGCAATGTACCGCGCACACCATTCAACGGACCCGAAGGAGGTTTCTTTAGATTCGACTCTAACACTCTCATTCCCTCCGTCAGGATCAACGGGCTTTTCCGAAGCACATCAGCCATCTCGGGTAATACCAAGGCGCTATCGCGAATCAGATTTAGAGGATTAAATTCGTTTATCAATATAGACTGGACGTGCCGGCGGGCGGCAGAGGGAATATTAATCTCCGGATCAAAAATATGCCCCACCCCTTCGATGGTCACCAGGGCTTTGACCATGAGGATAATTTCTCCAGGGTATTGGATTTTATAATGGCCGGCCATCAGAATGGATTGCAAAATTACCTGGGCTAGTGAAAATTCGGTGTAATTGGGTGTTGTCAGCCAACGGGCATACATGTCTGAGGCCGCCCGGCGGAACCCCTCGATATCTGCACCCTTTCCAGGTAGCGTGAGAGATGTCAGGTAACGGGCGGCACTTTCGGGATCGCCGGTAACCAGAGAGTAAAAGTAGTAGAACATGCTCTTACGCATGTCACGACTGAATCTACCGACCATTCCCAGATCGATGAAACCAACACTTATCTCCGTGGTGCCGGGTTTCTTAAATATCATCAAATTCGCCGGGTGCAGATCAGCGTGGAAGAACCCATCGCGGTATATCATTTTCACAATAGCTCCAACACCCAGGTCGATTGCTTGACGGCGTTGTTCAAGGGTCAATTTTTTTAAAGCGGTTTCATCAGGCTTGAGACCGTGGAAATATTCCATGCAGAGCACATCGTGAGAGCTGTATTTACGATAGATACGGGGAAATCGCACTTCGGGTTCTTTTATAAAATAGGCAGTAAAAGTTTCAGCATTATCAGCTTCCATGCGTAAATCTACTTCGCGCAAGGTATAAGCGCTAAATTCGTCGAGAACCCTGGCTGGTTGGTAACGAGCCAGGAATATCTGTAGGAACCTGCCAAAAAAATGGAGCAGGCGAGTATCGCGTTCAATAATCGTGCGGACTCCTGGCTTGAGCACCTTTATCACAACTTTCTCATTGGTGATCAATCTTGCCCGGTGGGTTTGTGCCAGAGAGGCAGATCCCAATGGGATGGGATCAATCCAGCGGTACATGGTATTGAGGGGTTGTTTGAGACTTTCAACGATCAGCTCTTTAAAGCGCTCATACGAGACAGCCGGTAGCTTGTCCAGGAGATTTTTTAGCTCATCGGTAATGGTCTTGGGGAGGAGATCTTCCCGCAGGCTGAGAATTTGGCCAAGTTTTATGTAGGTCGGTCCCAGCTCTTGCAACCGCAGCCTGAACTGGATGGGGAAAGGCAGGTTTACGATGCGTTTATCGAGGAAAGGCCAGGCAAGGGCAAGGATAATGCGCAGGAGAAAAATACCCAGGGTGCGGTGCTGTCCCAGCGCTTTTTTCTGCCTGACGTAATCCATACCGCCCCCCAATGCCATGCCTAAGAACTCACCCGAAATCTCAACGAAGCGGATGATTAAGCCTGGTTGGCGTCTTTCCTGATATGGCTCGAAACCGTTTTCCATGGAGGAGTCTACTTGTGCGCCTTTTTGGGAATGAATAAAACCTGGGTGCCGGCAATTTTATCGTGCCAGCCCTGGCGTTTAGGGTCCCATAATATCCAAAAAAAGCCCAGACAGAGAGGAATCAATGAGATCCAATATGAGAAAAAGCGTAGGAGGGATCTAGAAAAGGATAACTTTTCACCGTTGCTCCGTATAACCTTGAGACCCAACAGTGCCTTGCCGGGGGTATATCCCACCAAAGTCCAGAAAAATGAATAGTAACCGATTACGAAGAGGACCATTAAAATTGAACCGGAAACAAGTTCAAAGGTGGAATTATCCAATAGAGTTTGTAAGCTAGTTACCAGACCAGTGAGTCTGAAGAATCTTACGATGGTCTGAATAAAGGTCGAAGCAACCAGCTGTACGATGCTTAGTATGACCAGATCGATAACAAATGCCTCAAAGCGACTGAAAAAGCCTGCCGGGTGTACTGAATGCGCCACCGAGGGTAGATTTTCAGTCTGTGTCAATTTTGGTGTGCTTAATGCCATCTCGTTTTACCCCCCTTCTGCTGGAGTGCTGGGTGGTTCGGTGGGTTCACTTGGAGTACTCTTGCGGAATATCGATTTAAGTTTCTGCTCCAGGATTGAATCAACATTCGAGCTTTGGTCTCGAAATTCGTCAACAGCGTCCACCGCGATCGTAGTGCCTTCTTGTTGGATGATTTCCTGAACCTTTATTTTTAGAACCAGATATTCCACGAATTCATTGATCAGATCATCGATTGTCTCTTGTTGGAGAATATGGCGGCTGTTCTGTTCCTCCACCCGCCCCTTCATGATCAACCGATCGATTACTTTTTCTCCCCGAGCTGCAGCATGATCATATTGATCCTTTACAGGACTGAAGACCCAGCTATCGGTAAGCGGAGAGATCATCTTTGAAATAAAACCAAACACTTTCGATGAGGCGTGATCTACTGACGACAATCTACGCTGGATGACATCGGGAGTCTCGAATAAAATCCCCAGGAGCAGATATCTTAATTGGTCCTGAGAGGTCTCATTCTCATTAGTTTTTATTGCCTCAGGTTTGACGGTACCCTGGGATGTTTGCATCCGTCTTAATCGATCAATATAGACGTCTCGTCCATTCAGGTAGGAGCCGAGAACCAACCGAAGAGTTGCCTTGATATCACCAGCTGGCTGAGGGGTAATACTCAGCCCGGGATTAATTTCCTCGGGTGGTGCCAGGCTGGGGTCTTCGCTGGCATAAGGGAATTCATCATCTTGTGGTTGCATATGACCTTCCAATGTAGTACAGGAAAACGAACCGCCTCACGGTAATCTCATTTTATAACAACCGGGGTAACCTGAGCATGTATCTATGTATAAAATACCCGTGATAATCATAAAAGTCAAATTTTTATCAGAGTAGGTCTTGCTGTGTGCACAAATAGAAGCTGATAACTCTCCATTTTTCCCCAGACACACCTGTCTTTGGGGAGAAGTATTTTTGGCAGACAGATCTCGATATAATACCTGCCTATTAAATTAATAGTTATACGGATGTACCAACCATCTTCTCCCAATCAATGATGTAGAGAGATACGCTGATTATAATTGAAACTTGAATAACCCTACAACCTGCTCGAATAAAGAATCCTTTCCAGCTCGCTTCGATCATGACTCAAGCATGGATTAGTACTGATAACGAATTGGATTATATGATCAGCTGCTGATGGAGAGTGATGACGGGTATGCTTCACTTGTCTTTTTCCTCAGTGTTGCGACCAGAGGTAAATGAGCCCTTCACTTTTCCCCATAAGCCTTGCACATGCTTGACTGCTTCTTTTCTTTCTTCTTTTTTCTCTTCACCTGTATAGCGCATCAGAATCGCAACCGTACGCGTGCCTTCGAAATTCTCCAAGATGATCAGTACCAATAGAGTCATTGGGACTGCCAGGATGGCACCGATGCCACCCAACAGGTATCCCCAGACAAGCAAGCTGATGAATACAACCACTGGCGATATCCTTAACCGCTGACCCATAAGCTTAGGTTGATAAAAGTTTTGCACGCCACCATTTATAACCACGTAGGCGATAAAGACGATAAGTGCGGTTTGTAGACCATAGAGAGCATATGAAAGGAGAACCGGTGGGATCAACGCAATCCAAAAACCAATCGATGGAATGTAACCCATGAACCATGCCAGCAACCCCCACAATAGCGCATAAGGCACTTCCAGGATCACGAGAAGTATTACATCTCCGATGCCCACCAACATGTTGATCAATGTCAGGACCGATACATATTTGCGTACATCTTCGGTGAGATCAGCAACCCGTTTGATAATCGACGAACCAGGATCCAAGCCCAAGCGGGAGGGAACAGGCAAAGCGATAGCGGCACTAATCATAAAGAGGAAAATTATCAGTGCTAATCCAAATTGAACCAATAATTCTATCGTAATCGCCAGCACTCCCTGCGCCACAGTACCCAGACCGCGAGTCACCTGCTCTACCTGAATGTTCAACTGAGGAATCGCTGTGGAAGAAAGATCTTCAGTGGCTTGCGCTGAACCACTTGCCAGGTAGGCAGGAAGTTCAGTGGACAGCTTGGTGACTGAGAAGAAAACGGTTGCAATTACCAATCCCAGGACCAAAGCTACCATCAGGATGGTTAGAACCAGCGACAGCCAGCCTGGAACACCTCGCTTTGTTAGCAAGCTGGGAACCGGCAGCACCGTAATCGTAATCACGACAGCCAGGAGGATCGGGTTGATGATTGAGGCTGAGGCGCGGATTCCAAACAAGATCACAAAGATACTGGCGAATCCGACCAGGTAAATCACCAATCGGTTGGGTAAATTATTCATTTCGGATCTTTCTCGAGCACGATCGGTTTTCATTCATGAGAGCCACCTGAAATTTATATTTCAGATCGATTCCTAAGCTCCAGTAATGCAGTCAGCTTTTTTAAGGTATGGAGAGCATTATTTTACGGCATTATCGGGATTGTTTTTGTTTAATTGCTGACGGATTTCTGCCAGCTCATTTTTAATCATCATGAGTTCTTGTTCGACAGTGGATTCGGGCAAAATTTTGGTTGCTCCATCATCTTCAGCATCATGGGAAGAACCTACCAGGACGCTGGCAAGGATACTGGCCAACGCGCCGATGATCCCGACACCCATGAGCATGACGAATATCGCGGTAATCCTCCCACCCATTGTTATCGGATAAAAATCACCATATCCGACTGTGGTGATGGTAACTATCGAGTACCACAGCGCATCCCAACCGGTTTTGATGTTAGCGTGCGGAGATTGACTCTCAAATTGGAGCACAAGTATACTGGCGGTTGTCATGACAATCATCGCCAGCGAGGCGGTAATCATAGCCGCGTACTGGCTGCGGTTCATGAGTACATCGCGAACCAATTTCCTTCTTTCCTCACGACTGAATTGGTGAACAATTCGGAAAAGCCGGCTGAGGCGCGCCAATCTTAATAGCCCAGAGAACTTAAAAACATGACCGAATGAGGGTATCGAGCCTAAAAGGTCCAGCCAGCCACGCTCTTTAATAAAGTAATCGGATTTCTTGGAAGCAGATCTCAAGGCGAGAAAAAAGTCGACCAGAAAAATGACGCAGATCAGGTTGTCATAAAACTGGAGCAACCCGAGGGTCGCATCATCGAGCGGTAACAGCATGATAACCATGATAACCAGGGAAATTATAGTAAGGATGAGAATGAAAATGTTATAAGCGTTGCTGTGGCGGCGTGGGGTGATAACTTCCTGTGCCATAAGATTACACCTCTACCTTTTGCTGTGGCAGGTTCTCGCGCAGGATGTGCACACTGATCAACAGAAAAAATGTCATAAAGATTAATGCTGCCCCTAAAAAGATACCCTCGGGGAGCAGTAGATACGAGGCTAGCGCCAGACCTGGGAATGCCGTCCAACTACGCGTGAGCAAATCTCCTGTATCCAATGGGTTGGTATGGACAGAAGGCTGGGTAAGCACCAAGCTGGAAATAAGCAACAAGGAGAATATTATTCCAGCAATTGTTGTAGCAATGGATGCCGTCATTGTTGAACTGGTTAAATGGTTATCTGCACTCATACCTGAATATCTGCCCCATCATTCTGGGTCATATCTAATGGATTTCAAAGCGCGCTCTGCTTACTCTAAATAAATCAACTCAATCGGTATATTGCCGGAGAATAGATGAAAACAGCTCACTTTGATGCGCCACCGTTATTAAATAACATTCGCTGCTCACCACCCGCAGTCTCCAATGCCAAACCGCCTACACCATCAGGGCCACCTGCAGCCACACTACCAAGCAGAGTCAGATACTGTTGATCTAATGAGGTGTCGCCACAGTACGCCTGCGTGGTTGCACCAATTTTGATGGAAAAACCGCTTTCCTGCGAGTAGGTGCCACTAAAGTTGTTGCAATCGGCTTTACCCTCAAGGGTTCCATCGGAATTGAAGGTAATGGTGTAAATTCTTGGAGTGGGCACCGTGGTCGTCTCGCTGGTGGTTTGATTGGTTACACTCAACCACTGCCAAACAATGTCGGTGATTGAATTTGAGGGAGTATTTGTTTTTGCCGCTGAGCAGGCAGCTAAAAGCAGCATGACCACCAGCCACACCAGCAAGGCGATAACTCGTTTGTAGATTTTCATGAATGCTATCCTCCGGTTATTAACAAATTGATGACGAAGCCAAAGGGAACATCGGTTAATTTTTACAGAAAATGCATACACCGGCCAGCGATTGGTTGGGATTAATAACCATTTCAAATCACAACCAATGTATAACAGGAATTTACCCGTCAGCTTGCCAGCAATTTTTGCTTGGCTGCGGTGAACTCTTCATCAGTCAGCACGCCTGAATAATGCAGATCCGCCAGCTGCTTAAGCTTGGCGGTCAGGTCATCCTGTGGTACCGGCGCGGGTGGGGGAGCATACTGCGGTGGGGGTGGGGCATACTGCTGCTGCTGAACCTGGGTATCAGCGGCACCCTGCTGATATGCCTGGTCATACTGCTGCTGTGCAGCCGCTTCTTGATTGGCATATTTTTGCTGCTGGTGGTGACTGACTGCCCCGGCTGTCCCAGCTACAACCGCTGTACCCACTGCCACCCGGGCGATACTTCTTCCAACCATCCTTCTTCGCATCATTTCGGCCTCCTATTCAACTGTAATGATCGATATATATTCTTCCAATATTAATCAACACTGGCGAACTTCGCCGTCGTCTCCTGCACCACTGCATCGGGGATACGCTCGAGCATCACCAGGCGCCCATTGGCATTCAACACGGCTTCTCTGAACTTGATCGGCCACAAATTCTCAAACAGCATGATCGCCGCAGTGGTGTTGTTCTCCACCTTCTCTCCGATCATCTCGATGTCCTCCAGCTGAATGATCCCGGTGATCTGTGCTTTGAGCGGATCAAAGATCGCCACCACCGAGGGCTCCACCTGCTGCATCTCGCGCATCGTCACCTTGCCGTCGGCATCCTTCTGGACGATAACCAGATCGATCACGCGCACGATTTCCTTATTTACCAGCTCCAACAGCGCCGGCATGATCTCACCCTTGAACTGGTTGCCTTTGAACTCAAGGGCAAGAAAGTCAATTGGTCCGTAAGTCATTTGGTTTCTCCTTCCCTAAATCTCAATATGTCGTTCCAATTCAGCCAGAGAGTGACGATGTGTGAGCAGGTTTCACCCACCCACACACCACCAAACTCAGGTCTGGATCTGTATTGCTAACTAGCAACTATTGCTACACTGCCAGAGGCGCTATTGTGAGTCTAAGTACTGACTTTACCAATTTTACGCCGCGGGTGCAGTTGGCTCGGTGTAGCCAGGAATGCGATTGCGGTTTTGATAGGCTGTGCTGCTCCAATGCCCCAGATCGATAAACACCGCCATGACAATCCAGAACCAATCCCAGCCGTACAGTCCAATTCCAGGGCTCCACAGGATCACATACATTAAAGTGGTGAACGGCAGGAAGATGATCCCCAAGACTGGCCAAATAAAGCTGCTGAAAGCCGCTGAGAATAATTGCGGACGAGCGATCCAGATGAAAATCGTCCCAAGACGTGGGAATATACCGGCGAACAAGGCAAATAAACAAGGCATTTTTGAATCCTCCAAATATTTCCAGATAAATTTCTATTTGGGGACAGCAGGAATGTGAAAGCTGCCGTCCCCACCAATTTGGTCAATGTGCTTTACTTGCCCGCGTGGGCCATTTCGTCAATGCACACTGCCACCGCCAGGATAAGGACATCATCCTGGCCAGGATCAATTGCTACGCCATAGCTATCGCGCAGTCGAAACCACTTTTTGGAGACTTCAGCGACCTTATCTCTACCTTCACCGATGGAGTACTCATGATCCAAAATATTACCTTGCACTTCCAAGTCTGGTCCACCCTTGATTTTCACCACCCAACGCTCCCGAATGGGAGTGATCAGGGCTTTTTTCACCGTGGCGATATTCTCACCACGGGGGCCTTCGATCTCCATGCTATCTTTGATCCGCAGCATTTTTTCCTGGATCTTGCACAACTCGGTACCGTGGGCGTCCTCAAAGATCAGGGTCTGGCGCACACGCAGCGCTTTACCGTCCACTTTGAAAACTTTCTGGCCTTTATCATTCTCGATCCAGAAATCATCGCCAATGGCCACCATTTTCTGGCGCATCTGGTAATGGTTCGCGCCCTCCGCCTGGTCGCCCAAGCTGGCGGTCTTCACGTCGTTCTTCTCGTCTGCCTGGCATAATATAACCTCCTTAATTCATTGGTGGGGCAGATAGGTTCAAAAAACTCATCGGCCCCTTTGGATTACTTGTTACTCCTCTGCGAAAGCAGCTTTCAAAGCTTCTTCCTGTTCTTTGGTCAGGTTGGATGCGATCAGCTCGAACTCACTGCCTTTCAGCTCAGCAAATACCTTATCCTGGACTGCATCCGCGGTCATCAGGAACAGAGCTGATGTACCCTCTGTGACTTTATCGCGTGTCTTCTTGATAAAATCATCATTGATACCGTAATCGGCTGATTTGCCCCCCAAAGCACCGAAAGCTGCACCTACCGCCAAACCAAAGATAGGCACGAAGAAAATCAGGCCAAACAACATACCCCAAAAAGCTCCTTGCATCGCCCCCATGCCTGCCATATCGACCAATTGCTTGGTCTTCGGAGCCTTTTGACCTTGCGGCCAGGTAACAATGGCTGCATCCTGGAGCTTGATCAGCTCCATATTTTGCAGTCCTTTGATCTTTTCCAGCATATTCGCTGCCCCTTCGGGGGTGGAAAACTTGAGTACAGTTAGTGTTGCCATATTAAACTCCTTATCGTAAAGTTTTGTAACAATAAATTGTGGATATGATATTCATTAACTACCCAGCATATTACAACATTCAGCTGCCATCTTACCGGAAATTCATCGATATCCGCGCAGGATCGTTAGGCTACATCGAATGCGCGTTTAACTCCCGGAAGCATGGCATATATCAGGATGATGGCGTTGAGCAGGAAGCTCACGCTGACATCTGTCCAATTGCCTGCGCCTAGCATGACGGTGAAATCCAGGATCAAGTTGAAGGCGGTAATTACTGCCAGGAACAGCCAGGCTTGCTTCTCGACAGCCCACAGCATTTGAGCCACCCACGCCCACACCCAAACCATCAGTCCCCACATTAGAGCCGACCAAAAGCTGAAGGCATGGACCTTGAATTCGCCGATGAAGAACGGCAGGATATGCAGGGCTTGCAGCGTGTGGATTGCAGCCAACACAGCAGCGATCCCTGCCAGGATAGCCAAAACGGTAACTCCAAACGGACGTTGTTTCATCTAGCTCTATTTCTCCTCTCTTTCAAAATTGATTGATGATTAATTTTTCTTCTACCTGATGCATAAAGAACCAGCGCTAATTATTTGGCCGATTTATATCTATTTAAGGCAACCTTTTCTGCCTTATTGACTAACGCCTGGATGTACGGAGCAGCAGCAGAAACAGGTTGATGAAGTCGAGGTAAAGCGCCAGTGCTCCAACAACTACCATACCTCCCATACCCTGTTTGCCTTCCATTTGGGAAGAGAGCTGCTTTAATCGATTGGTGTCCCAGACTGTCAACCCGGCAAAGAGCAGGATGCCGGTGAAGTTCATCGCCTGGTTCAGCCCAGCTGAGTGCGGGAAGAACAGGACGAAAATCCATCCAAACAACCAGCCCAGCAAGGCGAGCATTAAGAACCTGCCTACGCCGCTCATGTCGCCCTTTATGAATAGGCCAACAATGCTGCCGAATAAAAACATCCCGGCGGTTACCCAGAAAGTATAGGCGATGGTGGTCTGGCTGTAATAGATAAAGATCGACGAGAGAGCCAGGCCGGTGAGGGCAGAATAGAGCAGGAATAGAAGCAGCGCTGCACCGGTGGACATACGCTGTACGGCCGCGCTCAGAAAAACCACGACAACGATCTGCAATAAAAACAGCCCAAAAGTAAACCATGGGTAAAACAGAATGCGCTTCATAAACTCTGGATTGGTGCTCACTGCTGTGGAAACCACTGCCGTGATGGCCATTCCAAGCGCCATGACCAGGTAAACCAGGGCCAGGAAGCGGTTGAAACGCACTGCGCTGGTAGCGGGTATTGCTTTTGCCTGTCCTTGAGCCATATCTTCTCCGATATAAATGTTATGTGATTTATCGGTGGTGGGTGAAGAAATCACCCACCACCAGTCGGGGTATTATGCTTACTTGCGACTGCGGCGCATGAAGAACTTGATCACTTCATCCACCAGAAGCAAAACAATCGCAAACACAAGGCAGATAATCACCTGGTTCGTGTTTAGATTGGTTAAGCCCAGGAATTTCTGAAGAAAATCCAGGTTGAGTGGTAAAAGGATCATAAGTACTGAAATACCATACAGCATGAGCTGATGCCAATTCTTCAGGACCTCACGGTTGAAGGCGCTGCCGGTCTCACTACGCGAGCTCAGGGCAAGTACAACCACGGCTAAGGAGAAGAAGACAAATCCCATCGATTTCGCGACGAGGGGATCGGTAGTCTCATAAAACATCTCGAGGTAAATGGTACCAATAGACATCAAGATACCTATGAAGACAATCCGTACCCATTGTGGAATGGTAAGGATAGGTTGCTTTAGCGGTCGAGGTTTATGCTCCATAAGATCTGGTGCCGGATCGTCGAACCCTAATGCCAGTGCCACCGGGATCTGAACGAGGAAGTTGATCCAAAGAACCACGAAGGCGGTAAAAGGTGTTCCGCCGAGGACGATAAAGAACGCTGCCAACAGGTAAGAAACGATGAACGCCACCAACGATTCCATCTGGAAGCGGACGAAATTGAATAGATTGTTATAGATGGCGCGTCCAAACTCAACTGCTTTGACGATGGTAGCAAAGTTATCATCGGTCAAGATCATCACGGCTGCGCCCTTGGAGACCTCGGTGCCTGTGATGCCCATCGCTACGCCGATGTCAGCCTTCTTCAAGGCGGGGGCGTCGTTTACACCGTCGCCGGTCATGGCGACGATGTTATCCAGCTCCTGGAGCATGGTCACCAGACGGATCTTATCTTCTGGAGCCACACGCGCTACCACACCGATATCGGGCAGCTTCTTCTTCAGCTCATCATCACTCATGGCTTTAAATTCGGCACCAGTCAGAGCTGTTCCGGTAATGCCGAGCTCGCGACCTATAGCGGCGGCTGTCACAGCATGGTCACCGGTGATCATGCGTACCTGGATGCCGGCACTATGGCATTTGGCGATCGCATCCTTAGCTTCGGTACGGGGTGGATCTACGATGCCAACCATAGCCAGAAGGGTGAGATCATTCATTAGATCGATCAACTTTGCTTTGGGATCGAAGGTTTGCGGGTCGAAGTCTTTGCGTGCCACCACCATAATTCGTTCACCCGCTTTAGCAATGCGTTCATTTTCATCGAGTGCCAGTTTGCGGTTCTCGTCTGTGACGGGTCGTTTCTCTTCGCCGGGCAGCCAGAAATAACTGCTGCGAGCGATCAACACATCAGGTGCGCCTTTGACAAAGCAACGAACCACGGGCTTGCCTTGCTCGTTGGTCATGTTATGGAAGGTGGCCATGAACTTGTAATCCGAGTCAAACGGCACTTCAGCCACACGGGGATACATCTCACGGGCGCCATCCACGCTGATGCCACCCTTTTCAGCCAGCACGATCAGCGCTCCTTCGGTGGGGTCACCGATCAACGCACCGTCATCGAGACGGGCGTCAGCACATAATGCCATGGGCAGGAGGATCTGTTCGAGATCGACCTTGGCACCCCCTGCGCTCAACAGCTTGCCTTCATTGCTGTAGGTGAGGGTATTTTTCTGCCATGGCTGCAGAGTTTCGATACCGGTGGCTAGTTTATATTCTCCTTGCGTCCCGTACCCTTCGCCGGTTACCGCGAAGCGGTTCTGACCGGGGATGGTGAACTCGCGCGCCGTCATCTTATTGAGGGTCAGGGTGCCGGTCTTGTCAGAGCAGATCGCGGATACCGAGCCCAGCGTCTCCACCGAAGGTAGGCGTTTAACGATGGCGCCCTGTGCAGCCAGCTGGCGTGTGCCCATGGAATACATGGTAGTCACCACAGCCGGCAAACCGGTTGGAATGGCAGAGATAGCCAACGCTACACCGGCGATAAAGATGGTGTCAAACTCTTGTCCGTTACGCAGGCCTAAGATCACCATGATGATGAAAGCCAGACCTGCCAAGGATGCGATGATCACAGTCAGGCGGTCGAGCTGCTTCTGCAGGGGGGTCTTGTCGGCCTCGGTCTTATTCAGTAAATCAGCGATATTGCCCATCTCGGTGCCCATACCGGTGGTGGTGACGATCATCTCCGCACGTCCACGGGTAACCGAGGTGTTCATATATGCCATGCAATGGCGGTCACCCAGGGGAGCGTCGGCTTTGGCGATGGTATCGGTATCTTTAGGCGATGCAACACTCTCACCGGTAAGGGCGGCTTCCTCGATCTCGAGGGTGGCGGTTACAAACAAACGCCCATCCGCCGGGACGCGATTGCCCGCCTCCATCAGTACGATATCTCCCGGTACCAGCTCCTCAGCATCCACCTCGACTGCCTGACCATTTCTGCGCACGCGGGCGATGCTTTTCATTGCCGATGCTAGCGCAGCCAGACTGGCCTCGGCTTTAGCTTCCCCCCGCATGCCCAGGATGGCGTTAAAGACCGTCAAACCGACCAGCACCAGGGTAGTTCCCCATTGACGGGTGGCAAGCTGGTTGACGATGGCTGCACCGAGCAGAACAAATTGCATCAAATCTTGATACTGTTCTAGAAATGATTGCCAGCCTGACTTTTTCTTCTTCTCTGCCAAACGATTCGGGCCATATTTCTGCAAGCGAGATTTCGCTTCGTCTGAGCTCAGACCTTTTGCCGGGTCGACTTGAAGTTGCTTTCCAACGTCTTCAGGTGACAGGGTGTACCAAAATACTTTTTTATCAGTCGAATCTGTCATTCTCTATTACCTCCTTTTTAATATTTCTGTGGGACGATGCGGAAGGGATAGTTCGGTTCTTTGTAGTCACCCTTCGACTGGCGCTTGGGGAACTTGATCGGTTCACGCTGCACCTCTTCATAAGGGATCAAGCTCAGGAAATGCGTGATGCAGTTCAAGCGCGCCCGGCGTTGGTCGTTGGAGGGAACCACGTACCAGGGACATTCCGGAGTATCGGTGGCAGCAAACATGGCATCACGCGCCCGAGAGTAATCATACCAACGCGCCTGGGCCTGCACATCCATCGGGCTGAGCTTCCAGATCTTGCGATAATCTTCATTGCGCTCGTGGAAACGCTTGGCTTGCTCATCCATATCCACTTCCAGCCAGTACTTGATCAGGTTGATACCGGAGTTGATGATGGCTCTTTCGACCAGAGGTGTCAGCCTGAGGAAATTTTCTACCTGTTCCTTGGTGGCAAATCCCATCACGCGTTCAACGCCTGCCCGGTTGTACCAGCTTCGGTCGAACAGCACAACTTCACCTGCTGCAGGCAGATGAGGCATATAACGCTGGAAGTACATCTGCGTTTTCTCCCTGTCCGTAGGTGAGGAGAGTGCCACAACGCGGAAGACGCGCGGGCTGACCCTTTCGGTGATGCGCCGGATCACACCGCCCTTGCCAGCCGTGTCGCGACCTTCGAATAAAACGCAGATCTTCGCTCCAGACGCTTTGACCCACTCCTGCATCTTAACCAGCTCAACCTGGAGCTTTTCCATTTCCTTATCAAACTCTTTCTTACTCATCGCCGGTGCCGGGCTTCCCACAGCTGCCTCTGTAACTGATGAGATATCCCCGACCGCTACGACCGGGGTAACGACTACTTCTGATTTTTCCTTACCTTTCGCTTTCTTGCCTTTCTTCTTATTCTTATCCTTTGCCATATCGATCTCCTTCCTGTAGCTAATTCATTTTGTTCCCACATGCCTTCCAAAAAAGACATTCAGGTTTATAAACACCGTTAGCAATTTCCAGCTGATTAATAAAACCTCACTGGATAAATGCCAATAATGCAGCCACTAAAAATCCCATCACAGTCATGATCCCTACCAGCTTGCCGCCGTGCTCGAAGGCTTCAGGCATCATCGCATCTGCCAGCATGGTCAGCATAGCACCGGCAGCGAATGCCTGAGCTATTCGCCCATCTGCACCTGGTAGCAGGTGAATAATCGCATAACCTACTCCGGCACAAGCAGCAGAAATGAGCACTAATGTAGTCCACATCCAAAAAATGGTACGCCGTGAACGACCGGCAGCTTCAAGATTGACGGTACCGGCGATCCCCTCCGGCAGGTTTGAGATAAACACTGCTGCCATGAAAGCCGCGTTGATTGAACCGCCAAGCGCCAGACCCATGCCAAGGATAATTGACTCAGGGATATTATCCAACAGGGTGCCGATGAAGATCGCTGAGCCAGAGCCAACCTGTCCACCGGTAATGTCCTTGCGATCAGAACCGCCGCGGTGGTCAATCCACCAATCCGCACCAAAGAATGTGAATGCACCAATCATGAACGCTAAGCCCATTTTCCAGCCGCCCAGGGCTGACTCGGGTATCAGTTCATAGGCGATGGCACTGAACAACGCCCCGGCGCCAAAACCCATGACAATTCCGATGGTACGGTTGGAAAGCCCGCGATTTGCCAGGACATATCCAATGAGCAGAGCAGCAGCAGCCAGCCCGCCCCATAAGATAGCGGTAAGCATATTCAGATTCCTTTTCCCTCGTCAATTACTCCCTTTTCCCTATGGTAAGGGATATTACATACTCCCTTACCACAGGAAAAAACCAATTACTGCCCAGCAGTGAGAAGGAACTGTTTGAGCTGCTCCTCGGTAGCCGACAAGACGCCGTAGATGCGGTCAAAGATCGCTTTAACCGCCGGGGTATCCGCCTCTTGCGCAGCCTGGTCCACCGCCTGAAGTGTCTGATCGAACTGTGCAATGGTCTGGTCCAACTTATCGACTGCCAGCTGGCCTTTCAAGTCGGCGGCCTCCGAGAGACGTGTACTGATCTCCTGGATGTCCTGTTTTACCAGGTCTCCTTTTGCCTGCTGCGAAGGCAGATTACCCGCCAGTTTAACCGCCAGGTCAACCGATGTCATCGCTACTTGTGTAACAGCATCGATGCGATCCTGGGTGAGAGCAGTCCGCTGCTCAATACCTCCCCTGGCTATGTTATAAGCCTGTTTGTCGGATCGAATACTAAACAGGACCCCGATGATGACCAGACCTACGAAAATCCCAATGATCCAACGCCAAATGTTTTTCATGGATTCTCCTCCTTGATTGCTAGATTCCATCACGCAAGAACGGGCAGGTCATGCAGTGCCCACCGCCACGACCTTTACCCAGTTCGAAACCGGCAATGGCGATGACCTCTACACCAGCCTGGCGCATCTTGGAGATGGTGAAGGTATTGCGCTCGTACGAGACGACCACCCCAGGCTCAAGTGCCACGGTATTGTTGGCATCATCCCACTGTTCACGCTGTGCCTGGGATTCATCACCACCAGTCTCGACGATATTGAGTTTTTTGATATGTAGCGCGTCAGCCACTGCGTCTACGAAGCTCTTCTCCTCGGTCACGTGGAAGTCACCAGGTTTCTTACCAGGGCGCAAGCTGATAGCCCGAATGTTATTAACCACCCTGGGGAAAGCAGTGGCGATATCGCGGTCTAAGAGTGTGAAGACAGTATCCAGGTGCATGTGAGCGCGGTCTTTGGTCATCACTGCGGCGATCACGCGCTCTGCCCCACCACTTTCAAACAGCTTTTTAGCCACGAGCTCGATCATCCTTCCCTGGGTGCGCTCGCTCATCCCGATCGCCACCGTGCCAAAGCCAATTGGCTGAACATCACCACCTTCCATGGATGCACGCCCAAAATCCTGGATGTTGAAGCCGTGGTCCTCGGTCTGTTCCGGGTACCAGAAGTTGAACTTGGCCGCCTGGAACATGGGGTGGTAGCGGTAGATGGTTAACATATTGAGGCTTTCGCGCCGCCTGGCTGGCCAGAACATCGGATTGACCGTCACGCCGTTGTAAATCCAGCAGGAGGGATCGCGCTGGAAGAGTGAGTTCGGTACCGGAGGTATTACAAAGTAGCCTGGCTCGCTCACCGCTGCAGCTCCCAGGAGGGAGATCTGACTGTATTTAGCAAGGTCGAACCCACCGGCCTCCATCTCACCGATAGTCAGGCCGCCAACAAGGTGCTTGGCGAGCAAATCTGGTTTCATTTTGGATAAGAACTCGCGCACCTCTTCCACCAACGACCAGCCGACCGTATATTCGGAAGCAACCATATCGATCACATTCCGGCGGGCTTCATCGGAGGCTTCCAGCGCTTCACCGAGCAGGTCCACATGGTAATACACGTCAATACCGCGATCACGCATGGCTTTTACAAACTGGTCATGCTCCCATTGAGCGCGTTCAACCCACAAGACGTCGTCGAACAGCAATTCGTCATGGTTGGTGGGGGTCAGGCGCTTCAGGCTGAGATCCGGCCGGTGAACAATCACCTTGCGGAGCTTGCCAACTTCAGAATTAACACCAAATTCATTACTCATAGCTCTCTCCTTATGATCATGTCTTGATAATCAAGTTTTTTAATCCATACCATCGGCTGTAATGAAATGTCAGCGTCTGACTGGTTATGGATAAACGTTTGTCCCGGCTTCGCCTGCCACAATCTGCTCGATATCCTTGAGCGACCCAATGGCGGCACGCTTTCCGGTCTTCTCTACGAATTGGATGGCGGCATCGACCTTTGGACCCATCGAGCCAGCCGGGAATGGATGTTCCTTGAGGTCTTTTATCGTCACCCGACCCAGCAAACGCTGCTCTGGCTTGCCCCAATCCATGTAAACCCCATCCACATCGGTGGCAATAACGAACAGGTCAGCTCCCAATTCACGCGCCAGAAGCTCACTGGCCAGGTCTTTATCGATTACGGCCTCGATGCCTGCCAGTGTGCGCTGTTTGCCTGCCTCGTACATAGTGGGGATACCGCCACCGCCCGCGCAGATTACCAATGTGCCATGTTCGAGCAGCCATTTAATCGGACGGAGCTCGAATATTCTCTTCGGTAGCGGGGAAGGTACCACCCGGCGCCACTTGGCTCCATCCTGTTTAAAGACCCAGCCTTTTTCAGCTTTAAGTTTATCTGCTTCTTCCTTTACATACACCGGACCGACAAACTTGGTGGGATTCTTAAAGGCCGGGTCATCTGGATCGACTTCGACCATGGTCAAGATGGTGGCAAACGGTACCTCGAAGGGGAGCAGATTACCTAATTCCTGCTCGATCATATATCCGATCATCCCCTCGGTTTGCGCTCCAAGCACATCCAATGGATAAGCCTCAACTTCTTTATAGGCGGATGCCTGGAGTGCCAGCAGACCCACCTGAGGTCCATTGCCATGTGCCAGCACTACCTGGTGCTTGAGAGCTACCGGTGCTAAGGCTTGCGCAGCGACCCGGATATTGGCGCGTTGGACATCGTGAGTCATCGGCTCACCACGCTTGAGTAGGGCGTTTCCTCCTAATGCAACTACGATCCTCATAAATTACTCCTTTCCTTTTTTATTGATCATCTCTTTAGTGCCCCAAACTTGCATCAATTGAGCATAAAACTTAACCATCCTTGCCATCGCCTCAACCGGAATGCGCTCGTCGATGCCATGCTCCAGACCCATGAAACTCTCGTCCATCACCACGGAGGTGAAGCGGTAGATGTTATCGCAAACCGGTACAAAATGCTGGCAGTCGGTGCCTCCCAGCATCACAAACGGAGCAACAGGGGGGTTGTCAAATACCTGGCGCACCACTGTCTGGAGGCTTTTATACTCCAGGCATTTGGTCGAGGAAACCGGTAAAGCTTCGTTGAATTTACCTTCAACCGGCTTAAACTTCACCCGCTCGTCTTTGATCACTTTCTTGGCATGCCACAATACATCGGCGATGGTGTCGCCAGGGAGCAGGCGAAAATTGACGATCGCCTTTGCCTCAGCGGGAATGGTATTATCTTCTACTCCACCATTAATTATGGTCAAAGCGGTGGTGGTGCGCATGCTGGCATTCATCTCGGCCTTAGGAACTAACCAGCGCTTTAATAATGGCCCAAACAGCCAGACATTGGAAAAGGCAACCTGGATGTAAATTGGCGCTGCCTTACCAATTCCCCCATACATCGGACGAAGCCGGCGCAGGTGGGTGGGCATGGGGTGTGCTTCCAGGCGGGTAAGGGCGCGCGACAGGATGCCGATGGAGGTTTGGGGGGGTGGAGTGGACGAATGACCAGGTTGACTGTGTACGGTAAATTCAACCGTAAGGTAGCCTTTCTCGCTTACTCCAATCAACGCGATCTGACCGCGCACCCCGGCGGCAAGGCCGGCCATGATCCCGCCGCCCTCGTCGACGATGCCAGCTAAATGGATGCCGCGCTCTTTGAGCTGCTGGCCGAGGATCTTACAGCCATTCACCCCGCCGGTCTCTTCGTCATGTCCCAAACCGAACAGGATGGTACGTTCCGGGCGGAAACCTTGCTGGAGAAGGGCTTCAGCGGCTTCCATGATACCAATCAGCTGGTTCTTGATATCCAGAGTGCCGCGCCCCCAGATGAAACCGTCTACAATTTTTCCCTCAAATGGTGGGTGGGTCCACTCGGTCGGATCTGCTGAGACAACATCCTGGTGCGCCATCAGCATCACCGGCTCCAGGTCGGGCCGGGTTCCCTGCCAGGTATACATCAGGCTGTAACCATTAATTACCTCGCGCTTTAATTTCTGATGCACCAGTGGGTAGGTTTCTCGCAACATCTGGTGGAGCTGCTCGAATGTCGGTGGGTCAGGTGTGCCGTTTTCATCTAAGGGTACCGTTTGGCAACGTATACATGCTGACAAGTGCTGTGCAACACTCTGCTCGTCTACCTGGACACCTTCAATCTTTTCTACTGCACCCATCGACCTTTGGAAGATGATCGTACGCACCACAACGTAGATTGTGGTGAGTACCAAGATACCAAGGATGATGAACAAAATATTGGTCAGCATATGCTTATCCTTGTCGACTAAGATGCCGGTCAGTGAGTGTAGAAACCGGGACGAATTTGTGCGGAGAGACCAATAAAGTACCCAGCAGAACTCCCATTGATATCGACACAATGAGGATCACCATCTCTCCCAAACCAACCGCCGCACTCTGCAGATCTTCGGTCAGAATGTTTGTTACACTCAGTAATCCCCTGGCACCAGGTACCAGGAACCAAAAGGCTAACATTTGAGAAACGAGTGCTGGTGTGCGCTGCGGTGAGCGCGCAATGTACTCCGAGCCGAGAGCCATTAGCGTTGCTCCAAAAAAGGCACCGACAAAGGAATTGAAGTATTGCTCGCCGAAGGACTGGCCAAGCATGGCAATATATAGGACCAGAAGCATCCAGGGTAGATCGCGATTCGCCCCAGATAAACGGATGAAGGTGCCAACGCCGAATAATAATGTTCCCAAGATTGGAGCCCACCAGGGGAAGGTAACCGCTTCATAAGAATACACCCAGGAACTGGACAACCCGGATAGGTTCAACCCAATGGAAATCCCGACGAATAGCAATAAAAGCACGGCTGCACCATAAATCAGCCGGGATGAACCGGATATGATATGCATGGAAGCTAATTCGATCATCCCAGTGGTCAGGAGGGCACCGGGTAGAAATGTGATCAAAGGAGTAATTAGGAGGTTCGCCGGACCAAATATGTAACCCAGGTTGGTCAGACTGAACACATAGGTTGACACCACGATGGCAGCAAATATCGGAAGGAGCAGGTCAAAGCGTGGTCTCCATCGAAACAACAACGTGATCAATCCCACCAGGATACCCGCACTACCTGTGACAACCATGGATCGGATATCCGGGCGGAAAAGCATGGTCAGGCCGATGCAAGACAGAAAATACCCGAAAATGATTATTAACGGCCCAAAGCGGGGTACTTTTGCCAGGATTTCATCGATTTGCTGGCTGGCTTGTGCCAGGGAGACCTGTTTATGCATCACCCGGTCGACCAGCTCGGCAAACGCAGACACCTTATCAAATTGCATACTCGTCAGGCGCTGTACTGCTAATTCGACATGCGCACGCGATCGATTTTCCAGCTGGATCATGATGACATTCGGCAAAGCCATGATCTCGCAATTCACCCCATACGCCAGGGCAATCTCAGTAAGCGTATTCTCTACTACACCTACCGCTGTGCCGCAGGCGATCAGTCCTTTGCCAATTTTCCGCAAGCATTGAAGCAGCTCCGACTCATCAGTCGCAGTCTGATCGAGTGCCTGAGAAGATAACTCAACGCTCATCATTTATCCAATCCCACCATCGGAACTTCAACCAGTGGCAGTGCTGGTGAAGAAGCCTCCGGATCCAATCGCATGACATTAATTCCTGCAAACCCAAAGATCATACCAAGAAGAAAATTAATGAAATTAAAGAAACAATAGGGAAAGTAAACGAACGTGGAGACACCCAAAGTAGCTGACATGTAGGCGCCGCATGAATTCCAGGGAATTAAGGGCGAGGTGACCGTCCCTGAGTTTTCCACCGCCGTTGCCAGGGTTTCCGGATGAAGGCCACGCTTACGGAATTCAAGCATGAACATGCGCGCCGGTAGCACGATGGCAATGTATTGGTCTCCGGCAATAATATTGAATCCCAAGGAGGTGAGCATCACAGTAGCAATCATGCCGCCGACTGATTTGACCCGGCCAATGAGGGGTGTGATCAAGCGGTTATTGAATCCACCGTAGTCCATCATGGCCCCAAAAGACATCGCTCCCAGGATCAGCCAGACTGTGGTCAACATGCTGCTCATACCTCCACCTGAGAATAGTGTATTAATCTGTTCATAAGCGGTTGTGGCAGTGAAGCCGTTTGCCATTGCCATCCACACGCTTTTCACTGCAGCTAACCCGTAGCCCAGGCTGGGGTCATTGGCGAAAGCAGTAATGATCTGAGGCTGCATGACCACAGCTACCAGGGCACCTGCCAACGTCCCAATCAGGATGGAGAGAAAAGCTGGATACTTACGAATTCCAAGCAGAAGTAAAACCAATACGGGTAACAGGTTTAGCAGGCTGATATGGTAAGAAGACGCCAAAGCCTGTAGTGTAGCTGTCGTATCCACTGGAACCGCGCCTACATCGGCATTTCTCCCAATGAAGAAGAATAATACCAATGTGATTAGATAAGCTGGCACGCTGGCTTTTGCCATACTGCCGATATGAGTGTAGACATTACTGCCGACGATTTGTGGGGTCAGTATGGTCGTCTCCGAAAGGGGGGTCATCTTGTCGCCAAAGTATGCCCCGGAGATCACCGCCCCAGCGGTGATGGCGGGAGAAGCACCGATAGCACTCGCCATCCCGATGAATGCAACCCCCAAAGTTGCTGCAGTTGACCAGGAGCTGCCAGTCACCAGCCCAACGACACCGCACAGGAGAGCTGCAGCAAAGTAAAACCAGGATGGATCGATAAATTTAATGCCGTAGTAAACCATCGTGGCAATCGTGCCTGACATGTTCCATACGCCAATCAGCGAACCAACCATCAGCAGGATCAGGATGGCGCTCATCGCCAGGGAGATGCCTTTGACGATCTCTTCGCCGAGTTTTTGCCAGGAATGTCCATTCTTGTGCGCCACGACGGCTGCCACCACCGCACTCATGAACAATGCCACTTGCAGTGGACCGGTCGCTGCATCGATGCCAAACAACACGATCGATGCAACCAGCAACAGGATCATGAAAAACAGAGGGATCAGAGCATCCAGCATGGATGGCTCACGGATCTCTTTTTCTTTGACACCTGGTTCCGAACTCATTTTTCACTCCGATCCAAAAATCATGTGGTTCACGATTGCTCTGCTACTACTTCACGTTTGCTTATGCTTCTCCACACAGCTTCGACCACCCAGGCCAGGATGATCGTTGCTATCAGGATGATGAAGGTTTGCGGGGCGGTCAACAGGGTATTCCAGCAGAACAGTAGGATGGCTGCAACTGTAGCAATCAAAGCGATAACAAGAACAAATTTCGAAGCCCCTGTCTCTTCAGCCATACGTAAATGAGCGACGGTGAGGAAAGCAAATATGGTCAATGAAACTGCACTGCCGATCGAAGCGATGGCAGTCACATCGAAAAATACCGACAGCAGGATGATGAGCAATGAAGAGATCACCAGACCCTGCGTGCCTCCCGCTCGCCGACGGCGCTTCAACGCAAAAATCGGAGGTAGCTGACCATCTTTGGCCATGGAATATGTAGCGCCGATCGAAGCATACAGCTGTGAGTTGATCGCGCCGGTGGTAGCAAAAACAGCAGCAAGGGTAATCAGTGTGACACCCCAATCTCCAAAGATCGGATACGCAGCTACGGCCAGGGCAGTATCGGCATTATCAATAACTTGCTGAACGGTCAGTGTGCCAAAGACACCGATTGACAATGCAATGTACAACACCATCGTGAAACCAAGCGAGATGTACATGGCCCTGGGCATATTCTTTTTAGGGTTTTCGATATCTCCCCCAACAAATGAGATCACCCCAAAGCCCAGGTAGGCGAAGAAGGTTAGTGCCACACTGGCGAATATTTTACTCAGAGGTGGATAATCTGCAGGCGCCAGCATGGAAGGATCTAAATTCACCAGCATGGCAATTGCAAAACCGCTCAAGACGAGCAGCACAATGGTGACAATTGCCGTTTGTGCCTTGGTTACTGTTTCTGCTCCAATCGAATTTACAAAAGTGAGCAAGACAAACAATCAGGACGGCAAAGATTTTTGGCCAGAATTGAGGTGCGCCTTCGCCTAATATCAGACTGGTCAAATAATTGCCAAAGGACACTGCCACCATGGCAGTTACGATGAGCACCGAAAAATAGCCCAACACAACCAGCCCTCCGGTAAATAAACCCTTACCGTAGCCGCGCACAATCCAGGCGATCAACCCACCTGAAGATGGAAAACGGGCGCCAAGCTTGGCAAAGGAATATCCCTGCAGTAAGGCAATGATCCCTGCGATCAGGAAAGACACCCAGACTGCGGCACCAGCGATCTTCCCGGCCTCGCCAAACAAGGCGAAGATACCAGCACCAACCATCGAGCCAATGCCGATGAAGATCGCCCCCATAAGGGTAATGCTGCCTTTCTTCTCAATTGTACCTTCCGTAGATAGTTCAGTCTCTGCCATGTGGTTCTCCATAATTACAAATGTTGTTTACAATGGTAATTGTGGGTGGGAGGTTTCTCCCATTGAGCATCTCAATCCTCAGGTTTAAGCACGATCTCGTCCTCAGCAGCTTCCTGCTCATCTTCCCGGGTGGCTTGTTCCAGATATTTGGCTTCCAGTAAGTTGGCTGTTGCCAGGGTGTCGATGGCCTCCGCAACGGCTGCTTCCTCAATCAGGTTGGCGATTGTCAGAGTGCGGATAACATCCGCGGCAATGGCAGTTTTGATCGCCTCGGCCTCCTGGAGGGTGGCAAGTGTATCTAAAATCGCAGCACTCTTAACGATTTGTGCTACCTCAATCGTCCGTTCTGCATCGGCAATCGCCTGCAGCTCCTCGCCAACCATAATCATCGCCTCCTGGGTAAGGAAGCCCTGCGCCAAAGGTACACCACCCGCCCGGCGGATGGCATCGCGCAGTGGGATCGCCCAGGTGTGTTCGAACATCAACACACCAAACGCTTTACCAGGCAACAAATCTTCCACCACCTGGCGTAGTCCGTTGTAATCCAGACCCACCGAATGGGAAGCGGCAGCCAGCGTCCTTTCGACGGCCTCTGCGCTTACCTCTCCGGTTTCCAATTCAGTCACGCCCAATAATTTACCGATTACCTGACCAAACTCAACCGATTCTTGTTCAGTCAAATCGTTCGTCTCGGCGGCGATCACTTCACCGGAGGGATTCTTGACCGCCAGGAAAAGGTCTATCAGGCGGATCAAACCACGTCCGCGCAGGTTGATAAGCTCTTCCAGCACCTCGCCGCGGAATTGGTCCGTGCGATCAAAACCAAATATGATGACTTGCACTGGTCCGACTGTCATAGCTACCTCCCGTTGCTGACCATCATGTCGATGACCACCGTCACTGCCAGGAGAAGGCAGTCATCCTGACCAGGCAGGATGTCTACCACATACTGGTCGCGGCCGATCCACGAAAATTGCTTGGATATTTTGGCGATCTGCTTGCCGTTGCGCAGGATGTCATATTGCGCCCAAATGACCTTACCCATGGTGATCATTTTCTCCCCACCAGGGATTTCAATGGTGAATTTCTCGCGCAGCGGGTCGATGATGGCGTTATGCACCTTGGCTGCCAGCGAGCCGTCCGCTTTCTGGATGTCAAACGATTCGCGGATACGCAGCACCTTTTCATCCAGCTTATATAGCAGGTTGCCTTGCATGTCATAGAACTTCAACGCTTCTTTAATCACACGCACTTTACCCTTGATCTTATAAACCGGCTGACCGGATGCATTTTTAATATCAAAGTCCTGCCCTAATGCAAACATACGCTGGCGCATGATGTAACGGTTTATGCCCTGGGCTGGCTGTACACCTGGTGCGGGCTGAGCTGCGGGTGCTGCCATGGGAGTGATCGTACTACCTGGTCGGGCGAGTCCACCACCTCTACGGAACATATCAATCTATCTCCTATCCAAACCTTTGGTAATCCCTATCTGGTCAATTGAAAAACAGCATGTGCATATATCTTCATCGCCAGGAATAAGTTGCTCAACACCAGGCGTTCATTAGGTTCGTGCTCGGTCAATAACTCATCCGGAAATAGCGGTCCAAAGGCGACGCAGTTATCGAATGCGCGGGCATACGTGGCGCCACCCAGGGAAATGGGTTCGGAATGCTCATCGCCAGAATATTGGTGATATACCTGCATCAACGTCGCAATAACCGGATGATCCTTGGGCAGGTAAAGCGGAGGCAGCCAGTCAAATTCCTTATATTCCAAACCATAACGGGCAGCAGCAGCACTAAGTTTCTTGACAATTTCTTGCTTGGAAACCGTGACGGGGATGCGGGTATCGATCGAGATCTGTTCTTTATCACCTAAGTTGATCAGACCCACATTGAACTTCAGCTTTCCTGAAGGCTCATCACTGCAGTCCCCAAAGATGCGGGTTGCGTTCGGATCTTCCCCGATCTCCTGGGCAATAAAATTAATCGCCTTCGACTCGACACCGACGGCGTGCAAGGCAATACACAAGCGGTTGATGGCGTTGATCCCTTCTTCCGGGATCATCGCATGGGCAGCGTTCCCCTTGACTTCGACCCCATCTTCTTTCCACTCGTAGGCATAGCCCAGATCATCAAGCTTATTCGCCATTTCCTCATGCATCACATCATCATAGAACATCGCATCGGGGACAGCATTGAAGGCAGAACCGCCGGAGAACCGCAGGCTGGTCTGGTTTTTTCCCTCAAGGTTTAGCTGGAGCAGTCCTTTTTCAGCATAGATCAGTGGAAACCTGGCGTCGGGAGAAAATCCCAATGTGGGTGTCTCTTCTTTTACCTTGTAACGATTGATGCAGCGCCAAAGGGTCTCCTCATCCACACCAAAAATAAAGCGCACACGCTTATTAAACTTTACACCGGCATCCATGAGAGCTTTTACCGCAAACAGAGACGCCAACAAAGGACCTTTATCATCCTGTGTGCCACGACCGAACAGCAACCCATCTTTTTCGAACGGATCGAACGGGTCACGGTTCCAGTCCTTCAGCTTCCCCGGAGGAACCACGTCCAGGTGCCCGAGGATACCCAGCATATCTGCCCCCTCACCGGTTTCGGCGATGCCATAATACCCACCTTCACCGTATTGGGTCCTGAAACCAAGGTCAGCGGCGATCTGTAATGCCTTGCGTAAAGCTTGATCAACGGCTTTACCGAACGGGAACCCACCACCACCTTCTTCGCACACACTGGGGATCCGCACCAGCTCCACCAGTGCCGCTTTTAATGGTTCTTCCTGGGCCGCAAGTTGGTCATCGAAATTTTCAGGCATAACGTTTCTCCGCGAGCTTCCAAATCAACATCTGGCTGCAGGGAGTACACTGTGGGTATTTCCCACAATGTACTCTCTGGCATGAATAATCGAATCAATCTCCCAGCGTGGCGACCATGATTGCCTTGATGGTGTGCATGCGGTTCTCTGCCTGCGCAAAGACGATCGAGCGTTCCGATTCAAACACCTCTTCGGTCACTTCCAGGGCATCCAGACCTGTCTTTTGGAATATGTCTTCGCCGACCTTGGTCTCACGGTTGTGGAACGCCGGCAGGCAGTGCATAAATTTGACATTGGGGTTGCCAGTCTTCTTAACCACGTCCGCGTTGATCTGGTAGGGCTTCAGCAGCTTGATGCGCTCATCCCAGACTTCCTTGGCTTCACCCATCGAGACCCACACATCGGTGTACAGGTAGTCCACGCCTTTGACACCCTCTGCTACATTCTCGGTTATGGTCAATCGAGCGCCGGTCTCCTTGGCAATCTCCTTGCACGTCTTGACCAGCTCGTCCGCGGGCCAAAGTGCTTTTGGAGCACACAGGCGCACATCCATACCCAGCTTGCAGCCTGTTACCATGAGTGAGTTGCCCATGTTGTTGCGTGCATCCCCCAGGTAGCAGTAGGCGATTTCGCTCAGATGTTTGTCACTGTGTTCGATCATGGTCAGTATGTCGCACAACATCTGGGTGGGGTGGAACTCGTCGGTCAAACCGTTCCACACTGGCACTCCGGCATACTTACCCAGGATCTCCACCAACTCCTGACCAAAGCCACGGTATTCGATCCCATCGTACATGTGACCCAAGACCCTGGCTGTATCTTTCATCGATTCTTTGTGACCGATTTGCGAGCCGGTAGGACCCAGGTAGGTGACATTGGCACCCTGATCGTAGGCGGCTACCTCAAACGCGCAGCGTGTGCGGGTGGAGGTTTTTTCAAAAATCAAGGCGATATTCTTGCCCTTGAGCGTCTGTTGCTCAAAGCCGCCATATTTGGCAGCTTTCAGGTCTGCCGACAGCTTGAGCAGAAATTTTAGCTCTTCGGGTGTAAAGTCGAGCTCTTTCAGAAAGTTCCTGTTGCGTAGATTGAATGCCATTTTTAACTCCTTTAACTCTTTTAGATATTTTATTGGTATTTACCGGTCGCTTCGCCGAGGAAACGCAATGTCCTACATCCTCTTGCTAAAATCCGGATCATCCTGGTTATCCACCAAGGAGTACTCCTCCAGCCAGCACGATGATGGTGAGCACGAAGAGCAGTGCCAGCACAAGCCCAACGAATTTCCACCAGACGCCATAGCCCACCCGAGCGATAGCCAAACCACCCATCACTACCGCCGATGTTGGGGTAACCAGATTCACGATTCCACTGGCAGCCTGGTAGGCAGTCACAACCAGGGCGGGATTTACCCCAGCGAAACTGGCCAACGGTGCCATGATTGGCATGGACACGGTAGCCAACCCGGAGCTGGATGGGATCAGGAACGACAGAGGTATATACAGCAAGTAAGTGACGATGATGAAGCCCACGCTGCTCAACCCAGAGACTGCTTGTTCAGCCCAGTACAATACTGTATCTGTGATCAGTCCATTGGTCATGATCACGGTCACGCCACGTGCTACTCCAATGATCAAGGCCACACCCAGCATGTCCCTGGCGCCATTGACGAAGGTGTCCACCAGATCCTTCTCGGAAAGTTTCCCGATGATCCCGATCAGGATGCCGAAGAACAGGAAGTTAGCCGTCATTTCAGGGAACCACCACCACCAGGTTGGAATTGCCAGACCCAGGTCTTCCCACGGGATTACACCGTACACCATCACCACAAAAGCCAGGAAGAAGAACACCAGGATCACGATATGCCGGGTGGTGAATTTCTCGAATTCGGTACCTTCAGCCTTGGCAGCCAAAAACTGTTTCTCATTTTCTGACTTCATATCATAAATCAACGACTTGGTGGGATCTTTCTTCACCTTTTCGGCATAGCGCATCACGAAGAAAATGCCTATTGCCGTGCCAACCACCAGCAAAACTATTCGACCGACCAAGCCATCGCTGATGGTGGTTCCGGCAAAACCAGAGGCGATACCGGTGGCAAAGGGGTTGACCGTGGAGCCCAGGCAGCCAATCCCGGCTCCCAGCAGGATCAGGGCACCTGCACTGAGTGCGTCATAGCCTGCTGCAAGCATGACCGTGATGATCAAGGCATAAAAAGCCAATGTCTCCTCCGCCATTCCATAGGAGGTGCCGCCGATGGCAAAGATGACCATCAAAATTGGGAACATCCATTTCTCTTTGCCCTTCAGCTTCGAAACCACCCAGGCAATCCCCGAGTTGATGGCGCCCGTCTTCATCGTCACACCCAGGAAGCCACCAATGATGAGCACGAACATAGCAACATCGATGGCACCGAACAGCGAGCCGGAGTTCCAGACGTCCACGTTGCCGGTCTCATCCTGGATACCATACATACCGCTGATGGGTCCTTTCAACGCGCTGGACAGCAATGCCTGAGGGTTGGACTCCACCTGGTGATACGTGCCTGGAATAGGTTCGCCATTTTCGTTATAGTCATATGATCCAGCTGGCACAACCCAGGTAGCGAAGGCAATCACGACCAGCAGAATGAACAAAATCGTGAATGCGGTTGGAAATGTAAACGCTTTCTTTGTTTTTTGGTTAGCCATTTCTTCACTCTCCATATATGTCCATTGAATGTTTGCTTTTACCGTTTTGTAATTCCGTTTAATAATACCGTTTACTCTAAGAGAGAAATGTTATCCGTTTTTTTTTGACCGGCTTTCAAATTTCTGCAGGGTTTCTAGCAGCCATGCAGGCTCGTCTCCTTTACTAACGAAGGCGTCTGCGCCAGCTTTGAGCAGCTTGCGGCTGTTTTCAATTTCACTGCTCATGACAACGACGATTGGTGGGGGTTCGAGTGCATGCAGCCTGATTATCAAATCCTCGATGTAAACACCAGGCAGCTCGCTATCAACAAGGACCAGGTCTGGAAGATGTGTCTTAGCCAGAACGATCAAACCTTCCCCATCCACCGCCTCGCCAATAATCTCAAATTCGGGTTGCTCCTCGAGCAACATCTTTAGCGCCCAACAAGGTTGTGTGTGATGGTCTGCTAGAATAATGCGCATGATGATTGCTCCCAATGAGTACAGATTTTCATTCCTATCCTTTTTGGAAATATTTGAGCTTCAGGTACGTGAGAGTAATATTTAAGGATAATGACGCCTGCAGCGAGCACAGTCCCAGCCCTGTAGTTATCCCTGGTGGTTAAGAAAACCTATCTACATAAGGCGCTCAAATAATTCCCGTAACCAGTCAGGCAAAGTAAGCATTTGTCTGACTGGTTGAGGATAATATCTACCAATCTACTTGATTTATATTGTGATATACCAATTATTAGCTTGCCAGTAATTTTTGCTTGGCTGCGGCAAACTCTTCATCGGTCAGCACGCCTGAAGCATGCAGATCCGCCAGCTGCTTAAGCTTGGCGGTCAGGTCATCCTGTGGTACCGGCGCGGGTGGGGGAGCATACTGCGGTGGGGGTGGGGCATACTGCTGCTGCTGAACCTGGCTATCAGCGGCACCCTGCTGATATGCCTGGTCATACTGCTGCTGTGCAGCCGCTTCTTGATTGGCATATTTTTGCTGCTGGTGGTGACTGACTGCTCCGGCCGTACCGGCTACAACCGCTGTGGTTGCTGCAACTCTCACCACCGATCTTCCTACTGACCTTCTTCGCATCATATCGACCTCCTGATCAAATTATTTTTCCTATCATTAATCAACACTGGCGAACTTCGCCGTCGTCTCCTGCACCACTGCATCAGGGATACGCTCGAGCATCACCAGGCGCCCATTGGCATTCAACACGGCTTCTCTGAACTTGATCGGCCACAAATTCTCAAACAGCATGATCGCCGCAGTGGTGTTGTTCTCCACCTTCTCTCCGATCATCTCGATGTCCTCCAGCTGAATGATCCCGGTGATCTGTGCTTTGAGCGGATCAAAGATCGCCACCACCGAGGGCTCCACCTGCTGCATCTCGCGCATGGTCACCTTGCCGTCGGCATCCTTCTGGACGATAACCAGATCGATCACGCGCACGATTTCCTTATTTACCAGCTCCAACAGCGCCGGCATGATCTCACCTTTGAACTGGTTGCCTTTGAACTCAAGGGCAAGAAAGTCGATTGGTCCGTAAGTCATTTGGTTTCTCCTTTGGTTAAGCGATGGGACTACACAAATAATCGTAAAATGAGGGTATGCGGAAGATTTCCTTAGTCCGCACACCCCCATGCTCACGTAGTCGTGAAATCTGCTTTAGCTGACCTGATAATGTTCACAACTGTAAGCGGCAGCTACTGATCTATGAACTGGCATATCCTGGAATTGAATTGCGGTTTTGATAAGCGGTGCTGCTCCAGTGCATCAAGTCAATCACCACTGCCATAACGATCCAGAACCAGTCCCAGCCGTAAAGCCCAACACCCGGGCTCCACAGGATTACATACATCAAAGTGGTGAACGGCAGGAAGATGATCCCCAAGACTGGCCAAATAAAGCTGCTGAAAGCCGCTGAGAATAATTGCGGACGAGCGATCCAGATGAAAATCGTCCCAAGTCTCGGGAATATTCCAGCAATCAAAGCAAATAAACAAGGCATTTTCTAATCCTCCATCAAAAGTGTGTTTTTGGATTTACTTACTACCAAATTGAATTGGAATAATTTCGCTTCGTGTCCTCCTTTATCGATTGTATCGGAGACAGATATCCTGCCGTTTATTCTATATGTTCGATCTCATCCCACAAATCATATTTATTCCTTCAACGCTACCTGGTGAACAATATTTACATCGCAACATATAACCCGGAGAAATGTTGTTCTGGTAGGTTACCAGGGAATATGAGGTAGAAAACAGCATTTAGGTGCTATAAGACATGAGCCAGTGAATAGCAGAGACACAACTGCTCACTATAAGACTATAACAAATTCAAATTCGCCTGGCAACAACAGGCTGGGGGGTATTGAGTCTAGAATTTCCGGTCCGAACGGTTCGCCATTCGTCTAGCCGAAAGGATAGGTATGATTATTTTAGTGAATCCTGATCAGTTTCCTGATTAGGATTCTCAACCAGGTTATGTTCCAAGGCAATGGTTGTTACCTCGACCCAATTCCTGACCCCCAATTTTGAGAATATATTGGTCAGGTGATATTTCACCGTTGCGACGCTGATGGAATACTGGTTGGAAATTTCCTGGTTGGAGTAGCCTTTGACCAACGCAGATAATATTTTCCGCTCGGTCTCGGTCAGGTCGGATCCAAGACCGGATCTTTGACGTTCAGTATGGATCAACGCTTTGGTAGCCTCGGGAGCAAAAATCGAGAAACCACCATGGGCCGCCTGGATTGCCTTGGCGAGTTCATCTGCGCTGACATTCTTCAGCAAGTAGCTGGTGGCGCCAGCTTTTAATGCCTTCTGCACCAGGTCTTGTTCGTGGAAGCTGGTAATGACGATGACCTTCACTGGTTTATCAAGCGCCATGATGCGCCGGGTGGCTTCGCTCCCGTCCATCAACGGCATAACCAGGTCCATCAATACGACATCCACATCATGGGAGGCACAAAACTCGACTGCTTCTAACCCATTCTGAGCCTCACCGACCGCTTCCATCCAATCGTAAACCTGGATAAAATCGCGTAATCCGCTGCGCACCATTGGGTGGTCATCGACGATCAAGATACGTATGGCATTCGTTTCATTCATTTTGAGTTTCCGCTTCCATATCACTTCTCCAGGTTAACGACACGAGTGTCCCATGACCTGGTTCACTTACCAGCACCAAGGTTGCGTTGATAGCTGTGGCGCGTTCGTTCATGATGCCAATTCCCAGGTGGCCAGATTGAGTATTCCCAGAATAAAAGCCAACCCCATCATCTTGAATAACCAGTTTAACTATACGCGATGACAGACTATTCGATACGGTAGGTACCTGGGTTTCGTTCAGACTGACAGAGACCTGCATAGCCTGGGCGTGTTTGACGACATTATTCAAGGCTTCCTGGGCGATGCGATAAAAATTCAACTGCACATCATCCGGCAGGATGGGAATTTGCTCGATAAATAGCTGAAATGGTACACCACTCCGGCTGGTGATGGCCTCAGTCAGCTGGGCCAACAGCTCACTCAGGGGGGTATTGATCACCGCAGAAGGACGCAGCTCGATCAACATGGTGCGCATTTCAGCCAGCGCCCCGTGGGTTAACCGCCGCAGCTTATCCAACGTTTGGAAGCCTTGTTCTGGATCGCGTCGCCAAATTTGAGGCATTACCTCGGTTAGAAGCGTGGCAGTGAAAAGCACCTGTGTTACCGAATCATGCAAGTCACGCGCCAGGCGGTTCCGTTCATCCAACGCAACCAGAGTCAGTGTTTGGTCAAGCAAAACAGCATCCTGGTATAGACTAGCCAGATCTAACGCCATCCTCTCAATCAGATCTGTTTGCTGCATGATGTATTCCTGCAACGATTCTGATGCGAGTACAGCTAAAAACCCGAATAACGACTGACCTATAAGCATGGGGGCGAACATCGACAGGCTGATATCGTGCTCCTGACACCACTCCCCGAATAGTTCGGGGATAAAGTCACCGTGATCTGTAGACAAGGCTATTGTTTTACCTGATTCGAGAGCGAGTCGCAGCGGGGAGCCTTTTTGAAAAGTAACTTTTAAGGTTTCTAAGTCAGGTGTACATCCATCCTTAGGGTAAAAGAAAAAAGTCTCTGCGCTGTCCCGTTTGTCATCCCACCGTAATATTAAGACAGCGGTCGGTTTGAGCAGCTGGTAGATTTTGTTGCACATCTGCTCGGATACCAATGCCAGACTATCCACGCCTTGGATCATTTGTTGAACCTTGATCACCAGGTACAGCCACTCCAGGCGAAGCTGCAGGCGCTGATTGACCTGATCAAGCTCTGTGGTTCTTACATTCACAAGCTGTTCGAGCTGTTTTTGATAAAGCGCCAGCTCGGCTTCTGCCTGCTTGCGTTGGGTGATATCCTGGAAAACAGCCACTGCCGCGCTGACGTTTCCATCGTCGTCCTTGATCGGGCTGGCCCAGATTTCCAGCGGGACACGCTTACCTCCCAGATCCATTTCAATGTCATCGACAGAGGCTGGTGTACCTTTCAACGCATTAGAGACTGGAAGTTCATCAACCGGATAATCTAAGCCTGTGCCTGCTTTTTGAAAGGAGAGATAGCTCACCGCTTGCTCTAAAGTTCGCCCGGCAGAAGTATCAGCCTTTTTGTCCTGGGCGGGGTTGCTAAGAATATCCACTGAGCGTTGATTTATATATGTTGGTTTTTGGTCTTTGCCATACACGGCGACGCCGAGGGGTAGACCCTCCAGGATTTGAGTAAGCTTCTGTTCGCTGTTGCGTAAGCCGCGGTTGGCGTTTTCTGTCTGTTCCTTCAACACATTGATGCGGTCGACCAACGCAAAAGACCAACTCACCGCCATCAGTATAAATCCGGCCATAAATATATTCTCATCAAATGCCGTACTACGGATTATTCCCAGCCTAACCAGCAGCAGGAGGAAAATGCTGGCAGCCATACCCAGCCAGGCCAGCATGAAGAAACGTATAGGACGGATGCCTCTATTCCAGGCAATTATGCCAATAATCCATGTGGCGCCAATAGAGACCAATTGCCAGGGTGTCATCAATCTGGCTATATCTAAATAGCTTAGGAACGGTGTCAACAGCACCAGCACCCCCCAAACTGCCAATAATCCCAGATTCACCCAATGGAGTTTTGGAAGCCGGGTCTTCAGCTCCAGGAATGTATCGGAAAATAAAATGATCGAGGCATATAACGCGGCAATGTACAACGGGATTACGTAATATTTTACGTTATACAGGCTGGGCAACAAATATACAACCAGATAACCAGAATAATCGACCAGAAAAACCAGCATGCTGGCAAGCATGGTGACGAAATAAAGGTAGCTTGCCTCCCTCAGGGTAATCAGTAAAAAGATGTGGTAGACCAATAGAGCGAGAAATCCACCAAATATTACCCAGTGGACAATCAGGTCTTGCCCGGATTGGACGATGAAAGCGTTTTTCGTCCACAATGTGAGCGGTATGGTCATCGACGCACCGCTTTTGATGCGCAGATAGAAGGTCTGCTCGTCGTGAGTGGGAAGGTTTAGGTTAAAGATGATATTTGGGTAGATAACATCACGGCTGGAGACAGGTCTCAGTGCTCCACTTTGCCTGACATCAAATCCCACTCCGCCTGCTCTGGGTGTATACAGGTCAATATATTGCGTGTTGGCAAATCCCTGCTCCAGCAGCCATTCATTGGTTTGGGAGGTTTCGTTATCCAGGCTGAACCGCACCCAGAAGGCATTGTTAGTGTAGCCATAGTTAGGCACTGCAACCTGGTTGGAGGCAAACTGTGCATCATACGCTGGGGAAGAAACATCATCGATGGTCAGTGCACTACTTGGGTCTACGAGAATTTCCAGGTGCTGACCTAGAGCGTATTTCTCCTGTTGGTCCGTGAGTACCAGCGGCTGCGGCGTAGGTGTAACGTTACCTTGCGCCTTAGCCCCAGGATAGACTCGTGTGGGCGCGTTGAAAAAGAACCCTAACGTTTGGGAGGCAGAATATCCCGATAACAAAAGCAGGATGGGAATGGCGACAGCTAGAATTTTTAGACTGTGCTTGATATTCATACGCGCATAGTTAATCAGAGACTATTTATTCCAGCAGTCGAGATTTGCCCTTTCTGGTTAACCTTTTTCAGCAGCCACAATTTTCTCGACCAGCTCATCATAAGTAATGTTAGATAGCCGCTCGTGAATGAACTTACCGCCGTTTTCTGCCAGCTCGAGCTGAAGGGTATTGAACCAGCGGTGTTCAACGACCAGCACAAGCGCCGATCCACCAGGAGTGAGGCTTTCATTCAGTTTGCGAAGTTTTTCTTCGGAAAAACCTACTTCCACTTTCTTCGCCGATTTCTTACCGGCTGCTCCGCCTGCCAGTGCACCGGCCACTAATGCAACCGGGCCAATTACCAGTCCTGCCAATCCACCCAACGCGATCCCTAAAGCCACTTTACGCCTGGAAGGTATCTTTTTCTGTTCGTGTGCCTGGATCTCACCTTTTGAGTCTTTTTTAAGCACGGTGGCATTCAAAATGTCCAATTTATACTGCGTGGCTAACTTATGGACTTTGTCAAGTGCCTGGTCAGCAAGGTCGTTACCGTCGAACACCCAGACCATGAGCTCGATTTCAGTTGCCACGACCTCATTCCAGGTGCGCTTCACAGGCAGGGAAGGAAACTCATTGATTTTCTTTTTATCAATATTAAGGTGGATAACCTCTTCTTCAAGACGGTCAATCGCTGAAACCTGTATGGCAAGCTCTTTTTCTCCCCCGCCATGACCTTTCATGAGGAGAAAGTGAGTGACCTGCCCGGATTTCGGATCAATGAGCAACTCTCCAACCTGGCCTACCATCCCGTCCAGTGCCTCCACTTCCATCCCGCGATGGATCGCTACTGATCCCTCAGGGACGAGCCGGTCTTGCACAGTAATGTATCCCATTTCTGGTGCCATGGTCACATCGGAATAGGTGGTCATATAGGGCATGGTATAGGCGTAACCGTCCTCGCCATAGGTTGATTCCAGGTAATGAGTACGCGTAAAGGGTTCCATCTTCAAGATATCTGCGGTGGTGCAGTTGAGGTGAATTTCATCGCGCGTCGTTTTTGTGACGCGGTCAATTGGAACCAGTCGTTCTTCACCATGAGTCAGAGACTCTTCCACAACCGCGATATGCGTGATACTTTGTGATAACGGATCGACTATCAAGGCCGTCGATTTGCCCCCTGAACCATTCGTACATATTATTTTTGAACCAACTGCGATACTGGTGATCATTTTCCACTCCTCTACTATATAGAAATTTTGCTAGCCTGGGTGAGCAGGCAGTTACGCTTATAAAGAGCAGTTCCCGCACCGCAGGTTGACGAAGATTATAAATTAAATATCAGCGAATACCGACAGCAGCAGTTCCAATAGGACAACCGAGTATCATATTATGCCTATGCGAGAAGGTGAGGGCCACCTAGAGTGATTATTTTTCTCATCCTTTGGTGGCCCTCGACGAATTAATTAATATGGTGTGATCGATAAGGTGCCGGCTTGATAAAACTCCAAAGTACCATCGGGGGAGGTCAGGGTTACAGCTGTTCCCTGGATCTGAGCAGTAGTGACCGCAGATAGAAGGGCTTGATAAGCTGTTGCCTGGTCCATGATTTCCGTTGGACAGGCCATGCCACCACCGATGAGACCAGAGATCGTTACTGCATAGGTTCCATCAGGATTGGGTGTGGCTGTGTAAGTACCGCTATAACTGTTGCATCCATCAAACCCAGCCAGCTGTCCCTGGAGGAACTGTAGTGTTATGGCAGTACCAGGGAGCACACCCTGCCCATTCAAACTGTTTAGCAGGTAGACAACCGGCGTCCCCAAACGGGTTGAGATAGTAATTTGCATAGTGGCACTACTGCTCAGCCCATTTTGGTCGGTTACCACCACTGAGGCCTGGAAATTGCCAGATTGGTTGTACAGTGTGATCGTACTCGGCGAATCCGAAGGCCCGGCACTCGTACCATCTCCGAACGTCCAGGCATACGAAACTATCGGACTGCTGCCTGCTGTGGAGCCGGAAGCATCGAAACCAACCGGCTCGCCTACATAACCGTTGCCTGGGCCTTGTATTACCGCCGTTGGTGGGACAGGTGCGGGAGGCTGGGTGGGCTCAGGGGTAGCGGTCGGCTGAGGTGGCTGGGTTGGCTGACCAGTAGCAGTAGGTGCCGGTGAGGCTGTGGGTGGTGTGGTTGCAGTAGGTTGCGCAGTAGGTACTGGCGTTGGGGTAATTGTTTCATAAACGACCAGTCGTTTCTGCAGCGTATTCTGTTTTCCAAGCTCATCGGTAATTCTTAGTCCAACAGTATAAGTGGTAGCGGAATTATAAACATGCTGGACGATCATTCCGGTTCCACTGTTACCATCGCCAAAATCCCACTCATAGTACACGATGGGCACTCCGCTGGTGGAGGAGGTTGCATCAAATGTAACCGTTGAGTTAACCGGTACTTCATCGGGGGCAGTAAACGCCGCTAGGGGTGCTGCGACCTCTTCCGGTCGATGCAGGGGAGCGATTGAGTAATTCAACACGCCGTTATCCGAAATGATTTGCATGACCGTCTCGGCTACCTGGAAAGTCTTCGCTGAGCCGAGGATTTTCAGCATGGCATCCTGCTGTGCCTGCAAGGTCGAATTCGGGCAGGCAGACTCAGTGGCATTCAAGTTTGTGATTGTGATGCCTTGCGTCTGGGTGCTGAAATTTCCCTGGAAGGCATTGCATCCCGTATAGCCTTCAAGGGTGCCATCAGATTTGAATAATGTATATGGTTCCTGGGTACCAGGTGTGCTGTAAGTGCTACCATAAGAGATCAGGTACCAGGTTGGACCGACCAACAAATGGGTTTGATCATTGCTGGACCCTGGAATTGTGCTGCGGTAGGTTAACACCCCTTGCCCGGTATTAAGGATCAGTTGATCGCCGGTTTGCCAGTATCCATATGCCCGTGAGAGCATGCCAACGTACGTTTTTTCTTGATCCATTACCCCTGCTGGCGTCTTACAGGATTGGGTAGCATTCAGCGTAGTCTTTACTCCCAGGTTGTCGCCGAATGTCGCCACATACGTATTGCAGCCTGCGGAACCGCTGATCGCTCCCGAAGCCCCATCGGCATTTATTACAAACTGGGCATTAATTGTGGTCCCAGCGATGATGGGAGTGTTGTTGATGTACCAAAGGTACCAATTTGTTCCATTCAGATCACTCAACGGTGGTCTTTTAGCAGCCTCAAGCTGCGTTCCTTCAAAAACGAGGGCTTGTTTTCCATCGTCATAAGGAATGGTGAGTGTATTTCCTGATATCCGGTAAGTTGTGGCGTTGTTCAAGGCGAGATAATACTGCTGTTCCTGATCTGCTAAACCTGGGACACAGCTCTTGTTTTGTGTGCTGGCAGGCAAGTTGATCTTTATCTCTTCGATCGAAGCAGTATAGGCACCAGTATATTCATTGCAGCCCGTTGTTCCAAATAAGACTCCTGATGGAGATCCCTGGATAACGGTGAATTGGGCTGAGAACGCACTCCCGGCTACCGGCTGCACTGGTTTATTTACATCGCCGAGCGAAACCAGGCTCCACAATGCTCCAGTTAAAGGCGTGCGATTAGCTGTATATGTAAGGTTACCGGAGGGGTTCGTGAGAACAAGTTGGTTTACAAATATCTCGTAGGAAGTTGATGCTTGCAAAGCCTGCAGGTAAGCCTGCTCGGTATCCATGGCGCTTTCACAGTACATCCTCGTGGTAGCTGCAGGTTGGACGGTCAGGTTTTTCCCGTCTTTCGTGTAACCGGCACTATAAGTATTACACCCCGAAGACCCGTCGATGGAACCGGCATCAGGTGTTTCGCCTGGAGTAAACACGGCTGTAATATTCGTATCGGTCAATACAGCTGTCCCATTCATGGCAGTCAGGGTCCACAGTGAATACTCCAGCGGCAGGTTGGCTGCGGTGTATATCAGCACTCCGGTACCCTGGCTGTTGGTAAGGGTGAGTTTTGGACCTGAAATCGAATATTGTCCAACTGTTCCAAGACCTGTCAGGTAAGCTTGTTCAGCTTCCATCCCGGTCGGGCATGCCATTTGCGTGATGGCGATAGGACCGAGAGTGAGCTGACTATCTTGTGTAGTGTAGGGGACGTTGTAGTGGTTGCAGCCTGATAAACCGGTCATAAAGCCATCGGAAGTGAATGCGGCAGTGATCACGAGACCTGAAGGCACGGGTTGAAGCGCAGTTGGATCCCCGTAAGAAACCAGCACCCAGTTGGTATCAGTCAGTGATTTTGCGCCAACGATAAAAATCATCACCTGGTTGGCTCCAGTCTCCGGACCATACGTAATCTGCAGGCGACCCTCGCTGCTGAAGTTAAAACTTTGGGCACTCTGCAACGCGGACAGATAAGCAGTTTCCTGGTCCATGCCCTCTGCGCAAGCCATGAGGGTTGTTGCCAGGGGTCCAATGGTCATTGTCCCATCGGTTGCCGCCTGAACGGAACCGCTGAAGCTGTTACAGCCACCAAAGCCACTGATCTGGCCGTCGGATGTGAAAATCGCGGTGAGGTCTACACCTCCCGCGACTACGGTGGGATTTGCAGGATCTCCATATGCCACGAGGATCCACGGATTTGCGTACAGCTGGTTCAGGTCGATTACCACCGGAGTCGGTGCTGGTGGGGGAGCTGTGTTTGTCGCAATGGGGGGCGGTGTCTGCGTCGGGGATGAGCAAGCAGTGAGTAATAGTGCCACACACAGTAGAGCTCCCATTGAACGTATTAGTGATTTACGAAATGTAAAGGCTGCTGAAGTTGTAGGTTCCATTTCTTGTCCTCTTTTATATATTTATATTCAGGTAAATGTTATGATATTTTAAATTAAAAAAGCAGTCGCTAACATTAGGATATCTGCCGTTCGGAATTTTGTCATCGTGTGAATGATGATAATATCCTAAGCAAATTGTGGAATTGTGCACATTTGCTTCGACAAATGTTGAACCTATGTAGCAGTTAAAAATCAAGCGATTCCCTGTTATATTGGTCTCTTAACGGATGCGAAATAAATGTCTGAGTTTTCACTGCTAGCCCTCAATACATTTGGAATACCTTTCTTCATCAGTCACGCGCGGATCAAGCGCATAGCGGTGAAATTAAACCAGCTTGCCCCATCTGTCCTTTGCCTGCAAGAAATCCAACAGAATGCCTATCTTACCCCACTGCGAGATCATCTGACGAACTATTCGCATTTAGCATACTTCCATAATTTTATCGCCCCAAAGGGAGGGTTATTTACTGCGACGGCTTCCTCTGCACAAGTGGTGACGAGTAACTTTTTTCCATACCCGAATCAAGGTCGACCAATAAGTATCGGCTTTTCCGATTGGGCATTAAATAAAGGCGTGCTAGTGGTACTTCTACAAGTCAATGAGCGTAGATTTGTGATCATGAATACGCACCTTCAGGCAAATTACCTGGCGGACTGGCGAGCATCCAATACTCAAACAAAAATCCAATTTGATCAGGTAAATTACCTGGCTAAGTTAGCAAGGGCTCAATCGGATGACGTCTGGGTGATCGTATGCGGCGATTTTAATTTTCCGCGGGTAGCCCCAGCCTATGAGCTGATGGTCTCACAGAGTGAGCTAACCGATGCCCTCATCTGCGATCCCCGACCAACCTACCAACCTTTCCCGCTTGTATCTGCTAAGTGGGAGACCTCACTGGATTATATTTTTTACCGAAAACCGAAGGGAGAAACCACTGAGGTCACAGCAGATATTATTCCAATAGAAAATTCCTCGGCACGTTGGTCATTTCAACGATTTCTGACCGATCACAACGCCTTGACAATAAACATTCAATGAGCCAGCCTCGACATTTGTTTCATCTTCTTATTATTACGAATTTATCACCACAAGGATAATTTACGCCATCAATGGGTTATGATTTATCCTTGGATGATGAGTGTATAATTCATTACCCAAGTAGAAAGGATTATGGTTAACGGTATCACTCATGAAAATTACCCGTGCAAGAATCATTCAAGTCATCTCGGTCTTCGTGGTCCATGTCATTACTCTCTTCATCTTGCAGAGAACCCTCTCCGGGTTCGATTCTGTTTCACTGCGCTCGCTGGTGGTTTTCGCCATTGTAATGGGAATCAGCCAATCTATTTTTTGGTGGTTATTCATCAACTTCTTAGCCTGGCTGCCTTCCTGGCTGTATCCGATCCTGACTTTTGCCTTGAACGGAGTATTAGTTCTCGTGATTGGGAATCGCATAAATGGGATCTCGATTAATTCGGTTGGCACAGGGATTTTGATTGCCTTATGGTTGGCAGTCGTTGATGCGATCTTGGGTGAGCTTTTATCGCTCGACGAAGATGCGAGGTTCGACCGTAATGTGACCCGCCAAATGGTCTCACGCCTCGGCAAGCCCACCAAAACCGATGTGCCCGGTTTTCTGTTCCTGGAGATCGATGGGTTGAGCGAAAAGCTCCTGCGCCAGGCAATGGAGAAGGGTGACACTCCCACGATGAAGCGCTGGGTCGATCAGGGCAGTCATCAACTGATAGGTTGGGAGACTGATTTTTCTTCGCAGACCGGGGCAATGCAAACCGGTATTCTACTGGGAAATAATACGGATGTACCCGCTTACCGCTGGTGGGATCGCTCCGAGAAAAAAATGGTGATGTCTGGCAAGCCTATAGATGCCCAGGCGATCGAAGCACGTCTCAGTACCGGAATCGGCTTATGCTCAGACGGGGGCGCTTCTAGGGGCAATATGTTCTCTGGTGATGCAACCGAAAGCATGCTAACCTTTAGCACTCTTCGCAGACGAGACCGTGCCAGGGGACCGGGTTTTTATTTTTACCTGTTTAGCCCCTATGTGGTTGCCCGGCTGGTTACAAGGTTCATTAGTGAAGTGATTATAGAGTTATGGCAGGCTTCCCAACAAAGGCGGAGAAAAGACAAATATAGAGTAAAAGCACGCGGTTTTGCCTACAGCCTCCTGCGAGGTTTTATGGGGCCGGTCTTACAAGATATCGTTACCTATACATTAATCAGCGATATATTGCGAGGATTGCCAGCTGTTTATGCCCTCTATGCCGGCTATGACGACCTGTCTCATTTTGCTGGAATGACCGCCCCAGAATCCTTTGAATCGCTGCATGAAATTGACCGCTATTTCGCCCGGGTGGAAAACGCCCTGAAGATCGCACCTCGACCTTACCACATTGTTATCCTGGCAGACCATGGTCAGAGTTTAGGACCAACATTCGCGTCTGCGCATGGGAAATCATTAGAGCAATTGGTCAAAGAGTTCATAAAAAGTGATAGTGAAGTGTTTTATTCAGATGCTCACAATGACAGCTGGGATAACCTTAATTCAATGCTTAGCGAGTCGACCAGCGCAAATACACGCGCGGCTGGGCTGATGCGGAAAATGCTAGCCAGCCGGGCTCACGATGATTACGTCGAAGTCGCCCAAAAAGGAGCTTCAGCAGACAAGGTAGAAGCAGAAGCCGAAAAAGCAAAAGTTGTCGTGATGGGTTCGGGCTGTACAGGATTGATTTATTTCACAGACTCTCCCCAAAGGATGACCTTTGAACAGATCCAAACTTCATACCCGGAACTGCTGCTTGGCTTAAAAGACCACCCAGGGATTGGGTTCGTTCTGGTAAAGTCGGAATCGCAAGGAGATTTCGTGGTTGGTAAAGGTGGAATTCATTACCTGGTGGATGACAAAGTTGAAGGGACCGATCCGTTGGCAGTCTTCGGACCCAATGCCGCCAGACACCTGAGGCGTGAAAGCAGTTTTTCGAACTGCCCCGATCTGCTGGTAAATACGGTGTATGACCCTGAGACCCAGGAGCTGGCAGGCTTTGAAAACCAGGTCAGTCATCATGGAGGCATGGGAGGTCCCCAAAACCATCCCTTTATACTGCGTCCGGTAAGCCTCCCCTATGATGGTACACCTGTTATTGGAGCTGAGTCTGTCCATCACCTGCTGCGCGGCTGGCGCGAGCAGGTTCAGAACCTCTCAGGACAAAAATCGGTCGAACAGGAAAGGCAGGAGCTAAAACAGTAGCAGAGAAGGATTAACAACCCGGGGTGAATTTCATCAAAGAAATTTACAAAATTTGGGTATCAGAACGACCCACCCAGCTGGCGGCCGCTCTGGCATATTTTGGTCTTTTTTCTTTTGCCCCGGTCATATACATTGCTTTCATTGTAGCTGGTATATTTATCGATAAAATCGCATTACTAGATCGAATCATGACCAGTGTCGAAGCTACGCTGGGACACGGAATAACCCTGGTCATTCAAGAATTGCTGGATAGTGTCAGTACAAAGACGGCGGGCAGCACGTGGTTTATTTCACTGGTAAGCTTTATCTTTCTGCTATTGGCGGCTTCAGGAGTGTTTTTCCAGTTGCAATTCGTTTTAAATACAGTGTGGAGGGTTCCCGTCCCGACAGAGCGATTAATGCTTCGAACCATCCGAAAGCAGTTGTTCTCTTTTTTGATGGTCATCGGACTCGGCTTGCTGCTGGTTGCAACAGCCCTTTTAAGTTTTTTCGCCAACTGGCTAAGCTCATTTTTTACCCTCTTTGGATTCCGACCCTCACTTACAATAGTCGGTTTCTTTCTAATTGCAGCTGTATCATTTGCTGTGATGTATAAGATTTTACCCGAGGTCAAGATTACCTGGCGCGATGTATGGGGCGGTGCGGTTGTGTCCGCCTCCCTGGTGGCAATTGGAGGATGGCTCGTCGCCTTTCTCATTAAAAAAACTACTTTTACCTCAGCTTTAGAAGCAACCGGCTCCTTTGTTATCCTGCTCATCGGGTTTTATTATTTTGCTCAAATCTTCCTTCTCGGGGCAATTATCAGCCGGATTTATGCCAGGCGTTACGGTTCGATGCGCCAGCAGCCCACCGAACAGCCCTTAGAAACCGAGTAGCTACACAACAACCGAGGAAAATTCCCAGGCGATCACCAGGACCAGCACACGCCACGTTCCTAATCGCTAAAAACCGGTGCCCGGAGCGGAACAAAAAATAAGCTGCCCGTAATAAAAGGAGTTTCGAATAAGCAATCAACCCCAAAAAACCACTCATCACATCTGGCTAATCATCGTTGGCGTAATCCTGGCGCTGCTTTTTCTTAGCGTTGCCATCCCTGGTGTTCGTGCTTCCTTGAGCACCTGGCTGGGATTATCTATCGCTCCGAGTAGCCAGATGCCTGCAGTAGCAGTAACCCTGGTAGCGATTAATCCCTCACCATCGGTTGGCACAACGCCTTCTGTTGAGCTGCCTACTCTTGCTCCAATGGGTGCAACCCCGCCAGGAACCAACCTCTCGACCACGGCACAATCCATTATCTCCGACGGGAGTGCGCTTAGTTTCAGCCAGCTTTCACCCCTGATCGGATGGGATATCCTGACACCTACCTTTCTCCCTGATGGCTATCATTACCAAAGCGCATATTATGACCCCAACCAAACAATGCTGGTCTTGACCTATCTTGTCACCCGGCCTTTGCCTAATTCAACCGACCCATCACTCGCCTCGAGTGAGACAGTCACCCTCTTGCAGAGCCAAAGGAACGATTTTATTCCGATGCAGATTGCACCCAACACTGTCGTGACCGATACTCTGGTCAATGGTGAGCCTGCTGCCTTAACAAACGGCGGATGGGATACTGAATTCGTAAAAGACAACCTGGCACCGGGCGGTGGGAAAATGGTATCCAGTTGGAGGAATGATTTACCGGTGAAAAACCTGTACTGGCAGGTCGGAACAACGTACCTGGCCTTGATTACCGCTGACGGAAACGTGAGCCAGCAAGAATTAATGGATATGGCTGCCAGTATTGGCAAATGATCCTGGCTTGATTTAATTTTCTAACTAACAAAATCTGCTGGAGGCCTCGGGAAAATAGTCTCCAGCAGAATGTTTATTTTATTACGCACACCTAATAACATGGAATTTATAAGAACATGCTTTACCCAAAACAGCTAACAAAAAAATAATATTCTGATGTTGTCAATGCCATCTATAAAATTATCATCAGACCGACTGGCAATGCTGCCAGCTGAATGTCCTTCAGATGTTCCAATTCTCCTAAATAACCCTTTTCTCCTTACTTCAAGGCTTTCTTGAGTTCTTCTTCTATTTCACTATCAAAAGAAGATTGATAGATCGTGCCGCTGTAAGGTTCCAGGGCAGCAACCAGCATACCTGCATTCTCATGTCCAACGATGAACAGGATTGCGGAATTCCCCGGCTTGATCGCCTCTGTGACTTCCTTGACAAACTGTTTGTCGACGCCGTTACCCAGGGTTTTCCCAACCACAGCGCCACCGGCGGCACCAAGAGCGATCCCGGCGATTGGGAACAGAATGCTGCCAACAGCCAGACCGATCAATCCACCGATCGCTGCTCCAGACTTCACATTGCTCTCGGTCATGTTTTTAATCTGCACTTTCCCTTCTTTGTCCTTAACGATGACAGCAGCATCATCGAGTTTTAGCATGTCTTGATGCTGCAGATTTTTAAGCGATTTAAGCACAGCTAATGCCTGGTTCTCATCATCGAAAGTAATTACCAAAATATTAGACATGATTTCCTCCAATTGAAAATTGCTTACTCGCCTATTACTCCACCTCGCAGCATAATTATAACCAGTTGCTTTATCTTCGAGGGTAAGTTGGTCTTGAACACTGTGTAATAGACCGGCTCGCGGAAATGTTAATTCAGTAGAAATGGATTGACTACATCAAATAAAGATACCGTATTGTCAGGATCCCATTGAAGGATCGGGGGTCAAAGCGTCTTTTCGTGGAAAGAAAGATAAGATTATTTGCGACGGTGTAAAACCCAGGCTCCCCTTGATAAGAAAGTAATCAGCTCCTGCGTGGTATGCCTCGGCTTGGTAGCCAGGGAACATCGTGTACACGATGACCTTGACCTCTGGCCATGTAGTTTTGATCTTCTGTGTGGCTGACAGTCCATCCATTAGCGGCATTTGGACATCCATGAGGACCAGGTCTGGTTTTATTTCACCAACCAATTTGACGGCCTCATTTCCATTTCCAGCTTCACCAACAACTACAATCCGGGGTTCAAATATGAATAAAGCCATTAAGGCGCGCCGGGTTGACGACTGGTCATCAGCAATAATAACTTTGATTTTATCGTTTTCCACGTTTAGCTCCAGATTTTGAACCAATCATCAGACTATCCCGGCCAAGCTCGGTCTTTCCGTTCTAATTGCCTTCACCCCTTCGTGTCCGTTACACACGATATCCATCAGATTCTATATCATAGGTATCATCGAGTGATACCAGTCCAGTTCGAATGCCATATAACGCTGCCTGTACCCGATTTTTTAAACCCAGTTTTGTTAAAATCCGGCTGATGTGTGTTCGAATGGTCACCTCTGTGAGTACAAGTTGTTCTGCAATTTCCTTATCTGTTTTACCCATGGTAAGCAGACGCAGGACTTCTGTCTCCCGTTCAGAGAGCTCCTCTGCAGATCGTTTGGCAGGTTCAGCGCCCGACATTTTACGCAGGAATTTCCAGGCAATATTTGTATTAACCGATGGCTCGCCAGCATATACATCTCGGATCGCTTGAACGAGTTCTTCTGGTTGAGCATCTTTTACCAGATATCCCATGGCTCCTGCTTTGATCGCCGGGATAAGCTTATCGTCTCCGGTATAACTGGTGAGCACAATGATACGTTGATCGGGCTGTATGGCGATAATCCGCTTAATAGCCTCAATACCTTCCATAACAGGCATTGCCAGGTCGATCAAGACTACATCCGGTTTCAAACCCTCAACCATCTCGATTGCTTTTAAGCCATCCCCAGCTTCACCAATAACGCCGATATCATCGTATTCACTCAGCAAAGCTTTTATACCTTTGCGGACCATGACATGATCGTCTACGATGAGCACCTGTATCGGGTGATTACCCATCACATCCTCAATTCTGGGGATTATCTGGTTACCAGAGGTTGAACCCAATTCTGTTTCATGAAGTATCACATTCCTATCAGGCTGCCAGCCAATCGGACTTCCGGCAGTTGTAAATCAATATTTAAAAATGTCAAGTTACTCCCCGGCAGGTTCACTGCAGTAAAACAAAATATATAAGTGGCAAGACAATTGCCCTTGTCCTCATTTATGCTCAAGCGAAATTTTCCACTGAACCATGCTTTCACGCGTATATCTCAACGGGTATGATGCGTTCATAATAATTTACCTGAAACCAGGCTGGATGTCATCGTTCACTTGTTGATATTGGAATCAACATAAGGAGTATAAACTATCACTCATTCAACGTAGTTGGATTACGAAGTCAACAAGTGTGTAATGGATCCCTTTATGGACCTATTCTTTTGTGTCCTCTATGGATGTAATACCTTCCCGCAAAGCATACAGAGTCGCCTGGACCCGGTTCGCCATGTGCAGCTTAGCCAGGAGGTGGCTGATATGTGTGCGTACGGTGACTTCTGTTATCACCAGCTGGGAAGCAATCTCGTCGTTTGAAAGACCTTTTGCCAAAAGCTGCAACACTTCAATCTCCCTGGCAGTCAATGGCTCGGAGGCGGGTTTGGTTGAGGGCTGATCCAGAATCTCTTTCATCATTTTCCGAGCAATTATCGGGTGCAGTGAAGGCTCACCCCGATAGACCTTATAAATCGCCTGGATTAATTCGGCGGGTTCTGAATCTTTAAGCAGGTAACCCATCGCACCGGCTTTTATAGCCGGAAAGATTTTTTCATCACCCACAAAGCTTGTCAGAACAAGCACGCGTACTTTTGGTTGCCGGGTGGTGATCTGTCGGGTGGCATCGATGCCATCCATTTTAGGCATTAACAGGTCCATTAATATGACGTCAGGCTCAAGCTGACTCGATAGACTGATGGCATCCAGCCCGTTATCGGCTTCTCCCACAATTTGTATATCGCTCTTTTCCGACAACAAGGCTTTGATACCTTTTCGGACAATCGTATGATCATCGACAATAAGAACGCGGATAACCTGTTCCTGGACCATTATTGCTTCACCTCAATGTATATTTTGGTTCCATGGTTTGGAGCAGATACGATCTGGCAAGTTGCTCCCAGTTTATCCGCGCGTTCGTGGATGTTCCGAATACCCTGACCGCCGCTCTGTTCAGCCGTGTCCGGATCAAAGCCTACACCATCATCCTCGACCGTCAGATGTACGGCGCCGTCTTCTCCATTAAGTTCGACCTTCACTAATTTTGCGTGGGCGTGCTTGCTCACATTGTTCAAGGCTTCTTGAGCAATCCGGTAAAGCTCGCCTTGTTCATCAGGTGAAAGGTTTATCTCCCCTTCAGTTTTAAAGATAGCCTGAAAACCTGCCCTGGCTTCAACCGAATCAAGTCGGCTTTGCAAGGCAGCTGCCAGTCCTTCACGCTCGATGATCGGAGGACGAAGCTCAAAGATCATCAAGCGCATATCCGACATTGCTTCACGCGATAATTCAACCAGATCCTCCAGGTGATCATTGACCACATCGAGTTTGTTCATCTCAAGCGCTAGGCGAGTCGCATCGGTAAACAGGCTGATGCTGTATAACGCTTGAGCGACAAAGTCATGCAGCTCACGCGCCAGGCGGTTTCGTTCTTCCAATGCAGCAATGTCACGTGCCCGCTTGTATAACTGTGCATTTTGAATCGCAATGGCCACCTGATTGGCGTAAGCTTGTGATAGCGTCCTGGAAGGTTGCGGGTAATGATCGGGTTGAGAATGGGCTAACACCAAAGCTCCAATCAAGCTATCTTTTACAATTAATGGCAATATCAACCAGGAGCGTAATAACTTTATTTGATCGTAAGCTAAATTTAACTTATCCTGCATGTATATCATCAGCTCTTGCTGATCCATAATGTCAGGGAAATAGAATGCTTCCTTGCCAGTAATAAATGGTGCGATCACTGCCTGTTCCTGTACCGAGAATTGATACTTCAGTAAGCTGTGGAAAATTTCCGGGCCTCTTATGACCTGGAACTTGAAGAAGTTCTGTTCGAGGATCAAGATCGCGGCGGCATCGTAAGGCATCACCTTTCCAAGCTGTTCGATGATCAGGTTGAGCAGGCGGTCGAGATCCAGGGTAGAAACGATAGATTGGGAGATCTGAAGCAGGGTGGATAGCTGGTCATGGGCTTTTTGAAGTTCTTCCTGGTCTTGTTTACGCTTGGTGATATCCTGGTTAACCACAATCGCCCCGATTAAGCCATCTCCATCCACAATGAGCGGCATGGCGGAATTGAGGATGAACCTGTGTGTCCCATCGAATGCTTCAATCTCCAGCTCTTCATTCAAAGTGACCTTACCTTCGGTTACCGCCAGTCCGCCCGCCCAATCTTCTGCCTTGATCTGTTCACCAGTATCCTGCTTCCAGGCTAAATATTCTCCATATTTCTGCATTTCCACATATTTTGCCCCTGCCCAGATCCGCAGGCTCTCGGGATTTCCGGAGACGATTTTTGGGGTTTTATCCACTATCCACACACCGACGGGCAGAATCTCCAATACTTTCCTGAGTACTGCCTCATTGTAGCGTACAGCCTCTTCAGCATATTTTCGCTGGCTGATATCGATCAAGGAAATTACGATCGATTTGGAGCTGGGGAGAATTGTTGCCGTGTTGATCACATCTTTTTCGTGCCCCAAACGGTCAATCAATTTGAACTCAAAGCTGTTGGGCACTCCTGAAAGGTTTGTTTGCCGATCCTGCCTGAACTGCATAATCCTGGATCGATCTGTAGGAGCAACGATGTTTAAAGAGTTGAAATGATTTCCCAACTCCTCTTTTGAGTAACCAGTCAGCCGCACGAATTCATCATTCGTGAGCAGGACTTCTCCATTTTCATCAATAAGCGCCATTGCTGTACCGGTAGTGTCAAATACAGCTCGGTAGCGGGCTTCAGATAGACGCAACGCTTCTTCTGTTGTGGTCCGAGCATCGATCTCCTCAATAAGCTTTCTATTTGTCTCGGATAGCTCACGTGTGCGTTTTTCAACCAGTGTTTCCAGCTGTTCGTAAAGCCTGGCCTTCTCAATCGAAGCTGCAACCTGCCCGGAGATCAGATGCACAATTTCCAACCGGTCAGAAGCGAACGCACCAGAGATCAGGTTGTTTTCCAGGTAAATCACCCCACGCAACACACCCTGGTTCATCAGGGGAGAACACAGGATTGATCTCGGCTGCCGGCTTTGGATGTAAGAATCCTGGCTGAACTGGCTTGATTTGGAGGCATCTTCGAGAACGAGGTCCACCTGGGAATTTATTACATAAAACACCAGTGAAGCGGGGATCGGGACCTCATCCCCGGGCGTAATTTGCGCATTCAAGGGGATGGATAACAAGGTATTTTCCTCGCCAGATTCATCAGAGCGCTGGACTTCCAGGTACCAACCCTCCTCCCGCCAGAGGATAAGGGATCCATTTTGTGCACCGGTATTCTCGATCAAAAAGGACATCAACCTGCACAGCAGCTCATCCAGGTTGGTTTGCTGTGCCAACTCCAATGAGGCTTTCAAGATGGTGTTCAGGTCGATAGATGAGGCAATCTCGTCTTTTAAGTGCCCTCCACTTTCAGCACCAAAGTCACTCTGAGTTTCTTCCTGTAGTCTCTGAGGAAGCCATTCGGGATACCGCTTTTCCAGATCTTTTAACTTCGCCTTTGCTCCCCATGTTTGATAGGAAAAATACGCTATCAACAGGTGATCCTTAGCCATAGAGCAGTTTTCTTGTGCCAGGTAAAATTCGGCTGCCAGCTCGGCTGCCAGCGCACTCTCATGGACATAACCATTCCGTTTTGCCTGCTCTATCGTCCGCTCATAGATCTCGGCAGCCTCGGAGAAACGTCCGAGACAGCGAGCTTGTTCGGCCTCCACCAGCTCAAGAAGATGCTGGAAATTAACCGGGACGAGGCTGGCCCACAAGCGCAATAACTTGAGGTTCTCTTCCACCTTCTCGAGACGATCGGGCAGGTCGCTTGAATCCAATTCAGCGGACAGAAGCGCCAGGGAATAGATAAAAAGATGGAGAGTATAGATCAGGTAATTTTTAGCACTGGCCTTATGTACCTCGGCTGCAGTGGAGTCTTCTAATGCCCTACCGGGTTGGCGAAAAAGGAAATTCAGGAAGGCATGGGCTGTATACAGGTAAAATATGTATTGATGATTTATCCTCTCATCGATGAGTTTTAGCCCTTCATCTTTTTTGAATAACTCTCCATTAATTTCCCATGGGCGACTGGTTTCCTCACTCAAATTTATGACTACTTGCGACCACATCCTCAGCCTTTGGGTATAGCCCACATTATGGAGAAACTCTAACCGCTGCAAGGCTTCGACCTGCCTTGCCCGTACATCTTCGAGCTTATCCCCCACAAATAGGCTGATTTCAGCTGCCAGGTCTTGCATGCTGATTGAATACCACAGATTTCCAGACTTAACTGCAGGTTGAAAGCTTTTATACAGGGGATCGATACACTCCCTGGCTGGTCTCCACCAATGATGAACAAAACCATAGTAAACATACCGGACAGCATAAAGAGTCCTGGAAGGCCCACCCTTTTCAGCCAGCTCAAGCGCCATCCTTCCCAATTGGCAGCCTTCCTTCATCTCAATGAATCGGCTGAGCATTAAAATAACCGCGTACGAAACATACATGTAGCTTGCTGTGGGAGGATTCCCAAACCGAGAAAATAAATCGATATAAAAAAGTACCACCTGGTCTAACCGGGGATCATTATTGGCATAACCAGCTGAGATCATTAATTCATCCAACCGCGACACCTCAAGGGCAAGCGAATCGGTCATCGCAGGCAGCTGCATCGCTCGCTCTGGGATAAAGCTGGTGGACGTTCTTACATCCAGGTCAAATCCCAACATCTTAATAATTTCAATCCCGAGCTCAAAAACCTCATCGATGCGGGTTTGGATCATGTAGGAGTCCATGCGTATCCTCATGATCCTCGCTTTTTCTAACAAGGTGCCGGCATTCGGTTCAGCCGCAAGGCACAAGGCTTCAGCATTCTTGAGGTCACCATTTAGGAAAGCTACTTCTGCTGCCGAAGTAAACAGATTAAGCGAAAGTGTATATTGATCCGGATCCTGCCAGCTATTTTCCGATAACAGCTGCATTCCCATGGCCAGGTAGCGGGATGCAACCCCATATGCCCCGGCTGCCCGGGCTTGGTTACTCACCACCAGGTTTAAATGTGCAGCTATTGCTGCTTCTGCAGGATCTTCGATCAGGGGACTACCCGTATTCAGGCGATCGACGATCACCAGGAGGTTATCAGTTACAATTTCCTCACCTCGCCAACTGGCTTTTTCAAGCAATTGGCGTCCCATCTGCAGTGATGTCAGTATCATCTGCTTGTCATCCAGCATGGCTAAAGCTGCTTGCTGGACTCGGTCATGTTGAAATTCGAATTGAATCTGCTCTTTTAATAGTATCGCCAGGCTCGGGAGCTGTTCACCGCTTTTCACTCTCACACCACTCGTGGTTCCACCCAGCAGGTAGCGATAATTCTCGTCCAAAGGATGAATCAAGCCTGCTTTCATTGCTACCCACAGGCTGTATGCCAATGAACTGGCCTTGTCTTGCCCAACTAAGGAAAGCAGTGTGGCCGCATCGAATCGCGTGCCGATCAAGGCAGCATATTGAAGTGTTTTTTGAGTATCCTCGTCAAATTTACGGAGTTCGTTGACGAACAGATCAACTACATTGCTGGCAGCGAAGTATTTTTCGATGGTGGCGATATCCCAGCGCCATTTTTGATCAGTAATATTAAAGGTTATAAGCTGTCCTTTATTTAATGACTTGAGCAGCTCGGTAGTAAAGTAAGGATTTCCATTCGTTTTCTTGAAAACCACCGAGGAAAGATCGAAGACTTCATCCGGATCAAAATCTAATGCAGCGGCTATCAGCTTGTTGACCATTGAAATTTCCATACATTGGAGTTGAAGCTGGGTAATCAAGCCACTTGCATTTTCTGCATCATGAATAAGCCCGCAAATCGGGTGCTCCGGTCCAACCTCATTATCACGGTAAGCCCCGACGACCAACAGATTCTTAAGGGTCACGGTAGATAAGATGCTCTGCCATAAAAGGCATGAGTTTGGGCTGATCCATTGCATATCATCGAGGAAGATCACCACCGGGTGTTCTGGCTGGCAGATAGCATCAAGGAAACGGATCACCACCTGGTGAAGCCTGGGGCGCACTTGTTCCTCATCAACTGCTTCGACCGGCGGTTGCTGAGTAATGATCTTCTCGAACTGCGGGCAAAGCTCGATCAGTAGCTGACCGTATGGTGTCACTGCAGACTGAATGGCAGCGCGCCAGATTTCAAATGTATGTGAAGGCTCAGACAGGATCTGGCTGCAGAATTCATCCAAAACCTGGGTAAGTTCCTTGTAGACACTCAGCAAACGAACCTGATCAAATTTCCCATATAGGAAAAGACCCATCCGCTCGCTCACCGGGCGGATGAGCTGGTTGACCAGGGTAGTCTTACCAATCCCTGCTTCTCCGCTGACGAGGACCAGATGCCTCGGCCCGTTGACCGTATTCTTAAAAGACTTCACTAGCGCATCCGTCTCCAGCTCACGCCCAACCACGAGCTGTGTAATATCAAGATATACAGATCGATCGGCCTGTCCGGGGACGAATGCCCGAGCATGTGTTCCTTTCTTGCGGGGTTCCTGAAGCACAGTCAGGCAGTGACGCAGATCGGCTTCCAGTGCAGCGGACGTCTGATAACGATCCTCAGGGTTTTTCGCCAGGAGTTTTAGCAGGATCAACGAAACGATCTGGAAGGCGCTCGGAGAAGTATCCCAGGGTTCTATCCTTGCGTCTGGCGATTCAGGTAAAACGGCCAGGTGGGCATGGACCAGCTCCAGCGGAGTTGCTCCAAGAAAAGGTGGGAACCCGGTCAACAGCTCATATAAGGAAGCTCCGAGTGAATAATAATCCGTCCGGTAATCCACCGACCGGTTCATCCGCCCGGTCATCTCCGGCGAGATATACGCCAGGAATTGTGCCAGCTTATACGGATTCTGCAGTGGTGCTTTTTCTCTCGATACCAGGGAAGCATTCACGAAATTTGTCAGTCTCACCTGCCTTGTCGGAAAGTTGACAAATATATTTCCAGGTGAGATATTCTTATGAATTACCTGCCGGGAGTGGATTGCTGCAACAATTTCAACCAAATTAAGGGACAGGTTGATAAATTCTTCAGGTGGTATATGACCAGCGATACCCAAGGCATTGAGCGGCTGACCGTTAATATCTTCAAGGACGATCATCCACCATTGCTCATGATTCTCGAGTGCATATGCTTTATCAACCCCTGGCAGGTCCAATCCTCGCAGGATCTCAAATTCCTGCCACAATGGAGCCAATAGTTTAAGCGTTGGGTACGGTCGATTGAGGACTTTTAAAATGACGGGGGAATTATCCAGACAACGTTGAGCACGGAAAATCTTAAATCCTGCATCCTCAGATAGCCTTTCAATTATCTGATAGCCGGGGACTTCAAAAAGTGCAGGTCCCGTCCTTTCGCTCGGGATGCCAGGGTTGCTCACGATACAGCTCTTATTCAGAGTACCAATAACATTATAACAAATAGCGCCAGTGAAATTGACCTAGCCTCATTGACCACAGTATTTGTTGAGCAGGCATGAACAATTGTTGATGTCTGGCAGCATGAAATCATTTATTGTTTTTTAGAAAACCAACATATAATTGAAGACAGTTGTCGATCGACCTGATATCTTTATTGTGAGATCATTACCAAGATAGGGTGAAAAGGGATGAAAACCATGAAAAAATGGAAATCGATCATATTAACCATTTGCTTGTTAATTACCGCTGCTTTGATATTCCCAACCACTGCCCTGGCTAGCGGAAAAAACCTCACAGATACGGTAAATCAAGGTGAAGTTCTGGATCAAAATGTGATCCTGAACGGTACGTCTGTAGTAATGGATGGCGTGATCAACGGTGATTTACTTGCCATCGGCAACGATATCAATATCAACGGTGAAGTAAACGGCGACCTGGCTGTCATCGGTAAAAATGTGACCCTCAATGGTCCGGTGTCTGGCAATATTTATATCAGCGCCTTATTCCTGATAGTGGGGCCGCAAGCGAGCGTTGGACAGGATGTTTATTTCGTCGGTAATAGTATTAATACCCATGCCGGCTCGACGATCAACCGCGATCTAAATGTGGTGGGTCTGGAAAGCGAGCTATCAGGCACGGTAAACCGGCGCGTGAATGCCCTGGTCGGTCCGTTAGTCCTGGTTGAAAAGCTTTATGACTTCCTGCTTAGCAAGGGTTGGCGGTCCGAATCTTTACAGATAAAACCGCGATCATTCCAGGTTGGACCCGGGCAGCAGCCTGCACCTGGGTTGGCATTCGGGGCAGCATCAATACGGAACGTGATCCTGGTTTCATCCTCACCCGGAAACAAGCCGACATTAAACGCAGCAGCAAGTGCACAGGCGAAGGCAATTGATGTACAACGCCTGCAAGCATGGGCAGTCCCCTTTCTGCGCAACCTGGTCTCCCTGCTTATCCTCGGATTGCTGATTATCTGGCTGGCACCGGCGCAACTCAACATGGCAAGCGAGCAAACCCGGTTAAAACCTTGGCGAGCTCTATTAACCGGTTTGCTAGTTTTCGTCCTCGGTTGGATCGTGGCTCTGCTGATTTTTGTGCTGGTCCTGGCCCTCGCATTCTTCTTTTATTGGGTTTCGCTCCCAAATCTGGGCTTTTTCACCGGAGCCATTGGCTTGATGACGCTTGGATTCGCACTGTCCATTTTCTGGCTCTCGATTGCATACTTTAGCAAAATTGTTATTGCATTCCTGATTGGCACGCTTATTTTTAAGCGGTTTCTGCCTCAACGTTCTCAGGTCCGAATCTGGCCGTTCCTTACCGGAGTGTTCCTCTATGCACTACTTGCATCCATACCCTACCTGGGTTGGCTCATCGCAGTGATTACAACCTTGTTCGGATTAGGCGCTATCTGGATGTTATCAAATTCGCGCCGTCACCCGGAGATTCAACCTGATACACAAATGGAGAATATGGACGAAGGTCAGCAGTTGAGTGCCACTCCAATAGGATAATTAAATCACCTCTAAAGACAGGTCTGGCGAAAGGAAAATATACAATGGAACCAAAACCTAAAAAGAGCAGAAGATACGCATTTCCTTACTTTTTCCTGGGACTATTGATCGCATTGATCCTGATCGCGATAGCATCTGTTCTTTTAGTCGTTTATCTTCAACAACCTGTTACGCTGGAAAACTTGATCCAGCTGCACCTGACGAGACTCATCATGATATGGATCGATATCATCTGCATCTATAGTGCCTTGATCTGGGGCTATGTTGGTTATCAGAAAGACCGGGCAGAGGATGCCCGTCGCGATGCAGATAAGCTGGTTCAGAATCAACAGCACGAGATGGTAGTGGCGCAGGAAAACCGTGAGGGCGTGGATAAAAAGTATCAGGCCGAAATTGTGCGCCTCAACGAGCTAATAACCAATCAGAAAGTGAAGTTCCAGGATCTGGAGGCCATCATCCAGCGCGGGAAGCAGCATTGGGAAGCCACTTTTGATGCTTTGGAAGATTTGATCGTTTTGACCGATGAAAAAGGAAATATCTTGCGCTGCAACCGGGCTACGGGCGAAGTTTTCCAGCTTGGCTTCAGCCAGATCATCGGACGCGGAATCGATGAATTGTTCGTCAAAGATTCTGCCAGCCTGGTTGGGGCTACACCAGGAGGAATGAAGGAAATGAAGCTGCCGCTTACAGAGGATTGGTACGAAGTGTCTAAGAGCCATCTCCTGGTCGATGGCAGGCAGGAGGGATGGGTCTATATATTTCGAAATATTACTCTTCAAAAGCAGGTACTACGTGATCAACAGCACCTGACCCAATATTACGAAATTTTGGTAAAGAACAGCCCGGTAGCCATTGTAACCCTGAACCAGGAGGACCGGATCATCGACTGCAACCCTGCTTTTGAGAGCTTGTTCCTATACAACAGAAAAGAAGCCATTGGTTCAAAAGTCGATGAGTTAATAACACCGCCAGAGCTGGCTTATGAAGCTAATGGGATGGTGGATGCTGTCCGCAGAGGGATGAAAGTCCAGGGTTTTACCCAACGTAAACGCAAGGATGGCACTTCTTTAGATGTGGAGGTGTTTGGGATTCCAGTAATCCTGGGCGGAAAACAAGTGGGAGCGCTGGGTTTATATCACGATATCTCGAATTTGGTTCGTTCCCAGGCAGCTGCGCCAAAACTGGTAGAACCATCTGTGGAAGTAGCTGAGCTCCAAGAATCATCCGCAGAACCCGAGCTCGAGGAGGAGCAGGTTCCGGCGCTTGAACCGGTTGCGGAAGAGGCTGCTCAACCTGAAAATCCTGTCCGCAGGCACTTAATTCCCATAGAGAAGATCGAAGGCATCGGCCCGGTCTATGCCCGAAAATTATTAGAGGTTGAGGTGAAGTATACTGATGACCTGTTGAATCAAGGTAAAAGCCGGAAAGGGCGGGAGGACCTGGTCGAAAAAACCGGAATCTCTTCTTTATTGATCCTCAAGTGGGTGAACATGGCGGATTTGATGCGCATACATGGGATCGGTGAAGAGTACAGCGAGCTGCTCGAGCATGCCGGTGTAGATACGGTCAAGGAACTCCGCAACCGCAACCCATTCAACCTGTATGAGTCATTGGCACAGGCTAATGAGGCTCATAAACTGGTCAGAAGAATGCCAACTTTAGGTGAAGTTGAGGGCTGGGTAAAGGAAGCCAAGGAATCTGAACCACTGATGACCTATTAGTATGGTCACCTAATAACAGGTCGGATTCGTCAGCTGCTTGGTCCTGTGATCAGTGATATTCACATGGATTTAATCACTAACCCATCACGCCTGGTGATATGGGATTGTACAGGTATTGATTATAGGGGAAGGATTTCTAAAACGCTTATTTGTTTGCGCAATAGGAAATTTCTCTTGCTGATGACGTTCGCATACGTGTGTCTGACAGGCTGAACTGCCTAAGCGTGTATTCCCCAGGATGTCTTTCTGGAGCTTGTGCGATACGCTGTATGGATAGACTGCCGCTGACTTCAAAATATACAGACCAGATCTTAGCAATGAGCGGAGATATAAAATGAGCAGTTTTTTGGTTTTTGTTTTTAGCAATGAGGGGGGTGTCGACCGGATGGTTGATGAAATGCAGTCATTGCAAAAACAAAAGTATATTGCCATTGTGGATGCAGCCGCGGTCACCCGCAAGCTGGACGGTAAGATACGGGTCAGACAGGCGAATAGCCTGGTCGGTTCAGGCGATCTGGGTGGCCCATTCTGGGGGATGTTGATCGGTATCTTATTCTATATGCCCTGGATTGGCGTGAGTGTGAGTTCTATCACCCAGGCTTTGGTACAAAAATTGTCAAGCTACGGGATAAGTGACAGTTTTGTAAAAGAAACTGGTGCCACGATCATGCCCGGATCATCAGCCTTATTCTTGATCATCACAAGCATGAACGAAGATAAGATTATCGAAGTGCTGTCCAGACACAAGGCAACCCTTTTGCGTAAAAACCTCAGCGTAGCTGATGAGGTCAAGCTACGTGAAGCCTTCGCAGCCAAGGACGGGGACAAATAATATTTTCCAAACCGACCCATGTATGACTGCCCATCCAACCCTGGCTCACGATGAAGAACAGCATGATTAGATTTTCTCGTAATGCGTGAATATTTAAAACAGGGCAATAATCCAGGAGCGATAGACGTTATAATGGACATTTCCTTCAACTTATGTTGAAAGAGGAGAAACACCAGCGATAATTTTGTTGATTGTGAGTTCCACAGGCAAATGACGACATACCGCCTTTTTGGAGTTATTGTATGGGTGCGAACTGTGAATTTCGATCGAGGATTGTTATTGTTTTGCATGGCTGATGTTGGTTTGGTCAATGTGGATCGTGGACTATTTCCACGAGTCATTTATCTACAAATCTGATAAAGGAGGAATTCCATGTGCTGTATTTTTACCTTGTTGGTTGTGTTAGGTCCCCGGGTTGCCGGAGTAATCTGGTGGCTCGTTAGACCAGCCCTGTGGCAGTCAGCATTTAATACCATCATCTGGCCGATCCTTGGCTTGATTTTCCTGCCCTGGACGACATTGATGTATATGCTGGTGTTCCCTGGCGGTGTGGTGGGTTTTGAATGGGTTTGGCTCGGTCTGGGTGTCATCGCCGACATCGCCTCTTACGCTGGCGGTGGTTACGGAAACCGCAACCGCATCCCGGGGTATAGTTCATAGTAATTTCAATAGCTGAATAGAATTTAAAATTGGAGCAAATAGAATGACTGCTGGAAAAACAACAAAACAAAGACGTGTATCAATCAGCAAGCGCAAGCTGGCTGAAACTGCAGATGCAATGGAAGGTGCCGCGATTGTTGCTGCGATTACCGGTGAACAAGAGGTCATCCATGGTGTGGATCAGATGAAAGAGGCCAGGGAGATGGAAGCAGTCGGAACTGCATTCATTGCCAAGGGTGCCAGTGATCTCACCCGCGCGGTGGACGAAAAAGTGGTTTCACAACGAATGGCAGTTCTTAGCGATGTGGTCGCCACTGCAGGCGTAATAGATGTGGCTGAAGGCGCCGAAATGCTGGCCGCATCGGAAGATGTGGGTGTGATGAGTGCCCTGGTGGGGATGATGAGCCGTGCTGATCTCGAGCACGGGCTGGAACTCGCACGCTTGTCTGGCGAGCTGCTTACTGCAAGTGAAATGATGGATGCGCTTAAGATGCCCGTCATGGCAGTCTTCCTGTCTGAAAGGTCTTCTCGCTTGCATGAGATGTCGGTGGAACAAATCCGCATCGCCATCAGCACCGATGGGGTCTCTCAGATCCTGTCTACTGCCGGGCAACGGATAAATACCCTGGGTGAAAATGAGGTCGAGGAAGGGATGGTGCGCCTGGCCACATCTGAAGCGGTTTCAGCCGAAAGTGTTGCAAGGTCGAAGGCCAGTGAAGATCTCGCCGTCCAGGGGATCGAAGAAATGGTCGTCGGCGGAGCGATCGCTGATGCTGCCCAGGCAGAAGCTATTGAAGGTGCGTCCGAAATCTCATCCGGATCAGCAGTTATCGGTGCAGCGCTCGTCATGGATGACATGGCAGCAGCCCTTAAAGAGAAGAGTGAGCAGGGGCAGAAAGAATTACCGAAGACAGCTTCCAAAAAAAAGTGAATGAGGTAGAGAGATAACGTGGCGAAAACAAATCAAGCTAACAAAAGTAAGCAACAAGCAAAATCAAATTCGAAATCGAAAAGTTCGGCGAAAAAGGAAGTAAAAAAGCGAAGAGGTGGCTTGCTGTCCGCCCTAATCATTTTGATTGGTGTGCATGCTATCTTTGCGACCTACCTGGGCTACACCTCTCTGAAAGATTATTACGTAGGTCAAAGATCCTGGATTCTAGGATTGTTTATACTTTTATCTCTGGTAGATATCGTTGCAGCTGTAGGAATCTGGCTCTGGAAACAGTGGGCAATTTACCTATATACCATCTCTACCGTAATCCTGACTGCTATGTCCATCGTCCTGACCGGATCCATCTGGGTTAGCTTGTATCAAATGCTCCCCGTGGCGATCCTGGGGTATGTGATCAATTTGCAGAACAAACAGAAACTGTTCGCATAGCTTCATCAGGATAGGGCAATAAGTAGAATAAATCGGTTACAATCTAGAATTCTGCTTGAAAACGTAGTAAATTTTCTTGATAAGGAAAGTTAGGAGATAATAATGAGGATAAAAATGAATTACGCTAAACTAGGAGTGATGGTTCTTATAATCGCCGTCATCCTTGCTGGGTGTGGTCCGGCAGCTACCACGGTGGCACCGACCTCAATCCCGCCTACTGCGGTCCCAGCGACAGCCGTCCCAGCGACCGCCGTCCCAGCGACTGCTGTCCCTCCGACCACGGTCCCGCCAACAGCAGCACCCGACCCGATGTATTATTCAGACGAACCGGTTGCAGTTGTGCCTGCCGGAGTAGCTGGTCAGCCCCTGGTGGAAGCAGCGATTAATACTGTCATTATGGGCGGTCCTGGCACCAATTACGTGGTTTATGGTGCTTTCCTGGGCGGCAAGACTGCCATCGCCACCGGTTTAAGCGCAGATAGCCAGTGGTATGCTATCAGCGTGCCGGTAGCTCCGGATGGCAATGGTTGGGTGTCTGCACTATATGTCATTGCTCGCGATACATCCGGCTTACCCGTCCTACCAACACCTCCAGTACCCCCAACGGTTGAGCTCGTGCCACCCGCCGAAGGTGACCCGCAGGCTATCGCTCTAACCCAAGTGTACGTGCGCAATGGTCCTGGTGACACTTATCCGGCTTACGGTATCGCCCAGACCAACGCTAAGGCCCGCGTAATTGGTAAGAGCCAGGATGGAACATGGCTGACCGTGCGCATCAACCCGCAAGTCGTTGGACTCGGCTACGGTTGGGTAGCGACAGCATATACTCAGCCGTCAAACATCGAGTCAGTCCCCGTTGTTAGCGCTCCCAATCAACCACCACCAGTTACAACCACACCACCGGCATCAGGTGCACCTTCTGCTACAGCAATAGACTATATAAACGTTCGTAGTGGTCCGGGAACTGAATATCTGCTTTTAGGAACCGCTGCTCCGGGTGCTACCGCTGAGGTGACCGGGAAGAGCCAGGACGGATTGTGGTGGGAGATTAAAATACCCACCAGTTATTATGCCCCCGGACTAGCCTGGGTGTCAGCAGACTGGGTAACCACCGCCAATACAGACAGTGTTCCGGTGGTCGCTGCACCTCCACCTCCTTCGACTGAGGTGCCAACCACTCCACCGCCTAGCAACATGTGTATTCTGGTCTCACAGGAGCCTGCAGACGGCACGACGTTCGCTCTCAGTACTGGTTTTGGTGTGAAGTGGGAGCTGATGAACACCGGCACCCTGGCGTGGAATCAAGACTCCACTGACTTAGTCTTTTTAGGAGCAATCAATGGACAGCGCCTCCACCAGAACTATGACTTATATGACATCACCACCACCGTTGAACCAGGCGAGGACTATACCGTTAGTGGTAGTTTGATCACCCCTGCGACGCCAGGCCAATATGGTGAAGCCTGGTCACTCGTTTCAAATGGCACAACCGTGTGCACCTTCTGGATAACTATAAACGTCCAATAGCTTTAGTATCAACTCAGGGGATATAACAGAGATCGGCCGGTTTACAATCAATCCGGCCGGTCTTTTGGATTAAATAGTGGATATTTACCGGGTTAAGAGATTCCATCCGGGAGTGTCAGATAACTGGTCGAATTCTGCCGATATCCTGAATTTCAGTCAACGGATGTGGAAGTTTATCCCAGCGTCGATACATTTTGTTGATGGGAAAATCAACAAGAAAAGGATTACAGTTTGGTCGCTTGATTGTATGGTATGGTTGATTATGGAAAGCTTATTGCAATCCATCTTCGGTTTAATTCAAGTTTTTAAAGATAAGGATTAATATAAAATGGACGATAAATCAGTTGGTAAGCTGCCCGATACATTCATGGTTACCCTTGGGTCATCAGAATATTCGGTAACCGCTGGTTCCAGTATTGAGATTGTTGTAACGCTTTCCAACCAGGGAGCAGCCGGTGATTACTTTAAAGTTAACCTGCTGGGCATCCCACCGAGCTGGATAGCCGTTTCGGGTCCACCAGCGGTTTGGATTCCAGCAGGCGGACAGGAAAAAGTGACTATCACCATCTCTCCATCAACAGTTGATGAAGGCATCACGGGTAATTATCTCTCCCGCCTGCAAGTATTCGGGCAGACTGCCCCGGAAAAGGTGAAAAAGCTTGAAATCCTTCTTAAAATCCTTCCTGCTGCAAAAACGAAAGGGAAAATTGGGCTGCATGTCGATTCAAGTGAGCTCAAAGCCAATCCTGGCAGCGAAGTTAAGATCCAACTGACAATCAGCAATCCATCACCAGAAGCAGAATCCTTGCGAATTTCCGTTCAGGGGGTTCCCAATAGCTGGGTCTCCTTACCCTCGCCCGTGGTCAGCGTACCTGGAGGTGTGGAGAAAAAGATTGAAGTAATCCTGCAGGTTCCTGCTGCCCCAGAAATCCATGCTGGCAATATTCCATTGAAAATCTCCGTCACCAGCCAGACACATCTCCAGATCAAGGAAGAAGTAGAGATCACCCTGGCCATTGCTGCATTCGAGTCACAAGGGCGAGTTGGAGTAAAGTTGGGGTCAGTCCAGTTTTCCACTCCACCCGGAGAAATCTTGACCATTCCCATCAGTGTATTGAACCGCGGCTTGAACAGCGATACCTTCCGCCTGGGGGTCGAGGGGATCCCAGTTAACTGGGTTTCTACCACCACTCCGCTCATTCCGTTAGGAGCGGGAGAAAACAAGGAGATTTCCCTCCTGATTCGCCCGACCCTCTCGCCATCCAGTCAGGCTGGACGTTACAAATTCTACATTACGATGACCAGCCAGGCTGCACCAGACCAGGTTGTTAGAGTCGACTGCATATTGACCGTAGCCGCGTACAGCCAGTTCACTACAGACCTGGAACCCAAGACTGCCAACTCAGGGCAGCCTATCTCGTTGACCATAAAGAACGAAGGAAATATTCCACAGGTGTTTTCCCTCAGCTGTACGAGTGAGAGTGACAAGCTGGTCTTTGAATTTCTACCTCCTGAAGTGACAAAACAAGCGGAAATACCAGCTGAAACCCAGCGCTCCCCAGGCAAGGCGACCTCAACAGGTTCTGCTGTTGACAATTCAAACCTCACCATCCCTGCGGGAGGGTCAGCAGCCTTTAGATTTTCCGCCCATCCCCAGCAGCGCCCATTGCTTGGTGGAGCGATTACCTATCTCTATACTGCCAGGGTGAAATCCCCGCAAAAACAGTTTCCTCCTCTCCAGGGACGGGTGATCAGCCAGGCATTGATTCCTATCTGGTTAATACCGCTTGCCTTGTTCGTGTGCATATTGGTCTTCCTGGGTGCCATCATCCTTGGGCGTCAGAGTGGAGCCAAAGCCGGCAGCGCTACCCAGACTTATTTAGCATCAACTGCGCAGGGAACCGGGATAAGCCAGACATCTGCAGCAGGTACGGCGCGGGCACTTGAAGCCACTCAGACCTTCGCCGCAGAGCTGGGACAGGCAATAAGCTCCACTCAGACCGCGGCTGCCAGCACAGCTCTGGCTGCTGCTGCCACCCAATCGGCCACTGCGGAGACTGCGCAGGCAGTTGGTGCTACCCAGACCGCCGCCATCGGTACCTTACAGGCAGTGGCTGCAACGGAGACTTTCGCTGCCCTGCAAACATCGGTAGCCACTCAACAAACTGCAACCTTAACTCCAACCCTCATGCCAAGCATAACGACTACGATACAGGCTACTGCCTCACCAACCCAGGTGCAGCTCCCCCGATTCGGTGGCGTGATACTTTTCGTATCTGACCGGGATGGAAATCAGGAAATCTATAACCTGGATGATGCCGGTCACATCGGCCGCCTCACCGATAACCCGGCGGTGGATATGCAGCCTGCCTGGTCAACGAATATGCAGCAGGTGGTATTCACCACGAACCGCGATGGGCAGAATGATATCTACCTGATGAATGCGGATGGTACGAACCAGGTAAACCTGACCAATAACTCGGCCGATGACCAGTATCCAACATGGTCTGTGGATGGTCAGTGGATCGCATTTTCCAGCAACCGCGATGGAAACTATGAGATCTATGTTCTCAGGGTGAGTGACCTTGAATTACACAACCTGACCAACAATCCGGCAAATGATACCCAGCCGAATTGGGTACGTAGCACAACTTTCGATCCAGCAGGCGAATCGATCGTCTTCACTTCCAACCGCGATGGGAACCCGGAAATCTACCGGATGAAGACTGACGGAACGGACCAGGTCAACCTGACCCAAAGCCCCGCTAATGATACACAGGCAAAAGGATCACCGGATGGATCCCTGATCGTATTCGCGACTGACCGGGACGGAAACCAGGAAATTTATTCCATGAGGGTCGATGGAGCCAATCCGACAAACATAACCAACAACCCAGCCATTGATTTTGGACCTTGTTGGGCACCCAACCAGGCCTGGGTTGCTTTTACTTCAGAACGTGACGGCAACCGCGAAGTCTATATCACGAAACCAAACGCCACAGACGTTTATAACCTGACGGTGAACCCCAGCCAGGATGTCGTCTCAGATTGGCGTTGACGTTTCTGAGAATCAAGACAGAATAAGGGTAATGAATGGCACTAATTCAGGCATAATTACTATCGGACTTTTTTTTTAAAATTCGCTATAATAACAGCGGTGGTAACCTGAGAGACTATAGAATGTCAAACAATAATACTGTCGAGAAACAAGTCCCTCTCACCCGATATGCCTGGTTATCAATTGCTGCAGCTGTAGTAACCATCACCCTGAAGGCGAGTGCTTATTTCCTGACCGGCTCGGTCGGATTGTTATCAGATGCGCTGGAGTCAATGGTTAATCTGGCTTCAGCTATAGTGGCACTCTTGGTGTTGAGTCTGATCACGCGTCCAGCCAACGACGAGTTTACCTTCGGTTATTCCAAGGCAGAATATTTCTCCAGCGGTTTTGAAGGTGGGATGATCCTGCTGGCAGCAGCAGCGATCATCATTACTGCAGTTCCCCGGTTGATTAACCCGGTCCCATTGGAACAGCTTGGACTGGGTCTGGCTATATCGATAATTGCATCTCTAATTAACCTTGGAGTATCCCTGATCTTGATGCGGGCTGCCAAGCGATATAACTCGATCACATTGGAAGCTGATGCCAAACACCTGATGACGGATGTGTGGACTACAGCCGGGGTCTTGGTGGGCATTGGGCTGGTGTGGGTGACTGGTTATATTCGCCTGGACCCGATCATCGCCATCCTGGTTGCGATAAATATCTTATTCACTGGTTACCGTTTACTCGTACGCTCGGGACGCGGCTTGCTGGATGTCGCCGTCCCCACGGAAGAGATTTCCTCGGTGAAATCGATCCTGGATTCCTATAGAGAACAGGGTGTTAGCTACCATGCCTTGCGATCAAGACAGGCTGCTGCGCGTAAATTCATGGTGGTACACCTGCTCGTACCAGGAAACTGGAGTGTCCGTAAGAGCCACGCACTGGCTGAGCAGGTTGAAAATCGCGTCGTCGAAACCATCACCAATGCCAACATAGTAACCCATATCGAGCCGATCGATGATCCTATTTCAATGAAGGATGCCACCATTGATCGAGAGCAATAAATCAGGTCAAATCGGGACTTTAAAATATCAGCTTGAGTAAAAATAGGAGAAAATATGGGAAAAACCGGTCGCAGAATCTGGTATGGAATAGCAATTGTATTGTCCTGCCTGGTAGTGTTGCTGAGTGTAGCAGGTATTGCAGGTGTCTGGGTCACCCAACGCGCCGTATCCAACACAGTAGTCCAGCTATTCGACTCAGTTAGTAATGTCACAGGTAGCTTGCGCCAGACAGCTCAAACCGTAGATCAGAAATTAGCGAGCATGCAGGATATTACCAGCTCAATTTCTACGGCTTCTGTATCATTAAGCCAGCAAGTGGCGGATCAAGGACTGATCAATCTCCTGCTTCCTGAAGAGCAAACTCAGAAACTATCCGAATTATCAACATCTGTAAAAGAAGCCATCAACACCTTGCGTGATATGCTTACATCCATCAGAGGTATCTATCAGACAATTGATTCAATCCCATTTGTTAACCTACCGGCGCCTAGCCAGGATCAGATTGATAAACTTGGGGAATCGATCACCGCTATTCAATCAGCTGTTGATGAAGTGACCAATGCGATCACGGCGTTCCGCGCAGGTGCCAGCGAAAAGATCAGCATCGTTACCCAGGCAGTGGATCAAATTACTGGCCGTCTGAGCGATGCCAGGAGCCGCCTGGCTGATCTGGACACTCGCCTGGCAAACGTACAGGACAGACTGGCTCAATTAAAACAAGTCGCAGTGGCGGCACTATTCCTGATAGCTGTACTGGGCAGCCTGTTCCTGGCCTGGGTGGTCTACACTCAGATCGAGGTAATTCGATTATTCACCCTTCGTTGGAGAGCTTCAGGGGCAGCCGTTATGATCGAACCTACAACTGAGCCATCGGTTAGCCCAAAGGATGAGCCAGTATCTGACGCTGCTACGGCAGCGCCGGAAAATCAAGAAAAATAATAAATCTGCAAGAGTATCAATTGCACTTCGTCAATTCAATCTCCAACCCCCCAAAAGACATGTTTTTGGGGGGTTGGCAGTACATGTATTGATATTTATCTGGCCACGGATGACGACCTTAATATAATCACTCAGCGAACGTGTCCACCAGAAGTTTTACATCTCCACATACTGGATATAAAATGGGGCAGGTACACCCGTGCTTGAAGTACTCATTCACGCATACCCGTGCTTCTGCCGGAGTGCCTGAAGCAGTGATGCGATCGATCAGCTCATCGGTGACGAAATGCTTGGCTTTGTCGATCTGCTCCTCGGTGGCGGGCCAGCCCAAAATGGATTGGATTTCACGGACTACCTCGTCACTTACACCGGATGCTTTCGCAATATGCGGCTGCTGCGCCAGGTACTGGCACAACAGTCCGCGGGCAGAATCATATGCCATGTCATGATCGTTATCCACCGAGCAGACGATCAGCTGGGGGCGGTCAATTTCATCCAGGCTGCGACCACTCCTCCTGGCACCTTTCTCGAGCAGCTCCAGGATGTGGTCATTATGCTCTGGCGGTGCGCAGTAGTTCAAGACGACACCATCCGCGATTTCACCTGCCAGCTCCATCATCTGGTCACCGGTAGCGCCGATCATGATCGGAACATTTCTCGGCTCGCGACGACCATGGACCACATCCAGCTCGATACCATTCACGTGGATAAACTCTCCATCGAATGAAACCCGCTCCATGTTCAATAAGCGGCGCAGCACATCGACCGTCTCCTTCATGGCGGTCAGCGGTTTCTTGCGATCGATCCCCACATTTTTTGCCAGCGGGTCCCACCACGCACCGATGCCACAGATGATCCGATCAGGTGCCAGGTCATCCAGTGTGAGGAATGTGGCTGCCAATAAACCGATGTTGCGCGTCCAGTTGTTAATCACCCCCGAGCCAATTTTGATGCGTTCCGTCACAGCTGCATAGGCGGCCATCGGTACAATAGCATCTCTGACCAATCGGCTCTCCGCCTGCCAGACAGCCTCGAAACCTTTACTCTCAGCGTATCTGACGTAATCAAGCCCATCCCGCAGATCGTGCGCATCCTGCAGGTATAAAGCCACACGGTCCATAATTATCCTTCCCATCTCCCCCGACCCCAGTGTATGTTGTTGGATTTGGTCGGTTAAAGCTCGTTCAGCCGTTCCCACATCCGTGGAGCCAGCTCGCGTGAGCGGGCAGTGATTCGCTCCTCATCCATGCTTAGTATTTGCTTGCCCAGCATTAATATTTTGCCCTTACAGACTGTCGTGTCAATGGTGGCGTCAACCAGACCAAAAATGAGATGCCCAAGAAAATTCGCTTCATTGAGAGGCGTTGGAGGTCGGTAATCCATGATGGCAAGATCAGCCGGATGACCCACAGTTATCTCCCCAAACCTTATGCCAAATTGTCGTTCAGCGATGGTGGCATTGTTTTGCAGCAGGAGCTGGGGAGCTTCGAGGAACGCAACCCGCGGGTCATGGTTAGCCAGCCTGTGCAGCAGGTAGGCGCAACGCATTTGGACCAGCATATCTGAACCCATCCCGTCCGTTCCCAACCCAACCAACACTCCCTTATTCAACAACTTCAACAATGGTGTCACCCCAACAGCATTATTCATATTCGATTCGGGGTTGTGGACCACGCTCGTGCCGGTGGCAGCCAGGATATCCATCTCCGCCTCGTCAATGTGGACGCAATGGACAAAAATTGAATTGTTTCCGGTCACCCCCAGGTTGTCCAACCTGTTTACGGTCGGCATCCTGTATTTGGCAATCGAATCTTCCCGGTCTGCGGCATCTTCGGCGACGTGGATATGACAGCCTACTCCTGCTTGACGTGCGAAACTTGCACATTCTTCAATAGTCGCATCAGACAAAGTGAACGAGGCGTGCATACCCATCATGGCGGCTATCTGACCATCACCATTTCCTACTTTCTTGATGAAGCGTTTGTTTTCCTCCACGCCTCCACCGGCAGCATTACGGTCGGAAACCTCATAACACAACGATGCGCGGATGCCCGCCTGTCGGACAGCATTTTCGATCATATCGAGCGACCCTTCACGCAGGGACGGAGATGCATGATGGTCAATGACCGTGGTCGTACCGTTGCGGATGCACTCAATCAGGGGCACCTGGGCAGATAGGGTGATGTCTTCCTCATCCAGAGCCCGATCCACCTTCCACCACAGCCGTTCGAGGATCTCCACAAAATTCGCCGCTGGTTCACCTGGGATGCTCATCCCCCGCGCCATGGTTGAGTAAAAATGGTGGTGGGTGCAAATGAACCCTGGGAGAATGATTTTCCCCGTGCAGTCAATGGCACCTGCGGTGGGGTAGCCCTGCTTCATCTCACTCGAGCTGCCCACAGCAATAATTTGCTCACCCTCGGTGACGACGCTGCCATTCCATAGGACCTGGTCCTTGTCTCCAAGCGTGACAACGATACCGTTTTCGAATCGAGTAGCCATAACCATCCTTTCGTTTCTAGTTCTCTCTGAGCACTGCCAGCTCTTCGGGTGTGCGTTCACGCATCGAGATGGCGCCAACAAAACATTTCTTGGCACAGATTGAGCAGCCTATGCACAGGGCAGGGTCGGTATGTGGAAAACCGTCTTCGTCCAGTTGAATCGCCAAATATGGGCAGCGTGCACAGTTGCCGCACGAGACGCAGTAATCAGGATTGGCTTCTGAAATCTTTTTAACCGGTGTTAGAGCCATAAAGTCAGTGATAGGATTGGGTTGAGCGATACCGATCAATTCATTCATCGATCCAATCCCCCGCTGCTGCATCAGAAAAGAAACGCCCGATTCTAGCTCATGGATAATACCGTAACCATGCTTCATCACGATGGTGCAGAACTGCACGGTTTTTACACCCAGGGCCAAGAAATCCATGGCAGCCTTGTAATCCATCGGACCGCCGTTGCCAGATATTTCAATACCTTCAGGTACCGCCTGCGCCAAGGTAAGGTAGGAGATGGGGGTGACACCCTCACCACTCATCCCCACGATGACCCCTTCCTCCCAGATCCGTCCCATAGACGGGCGGAATGCCAGGGTGGGGAAGGAGTTCGCCAGGGTGATGCCGGCTTTCTTAGTGGGGTAATGGTCCAATACTTTACGGATAGCCCTCAGGATGGGTGCGATGGATGTGACTGCTGCGGTCAATTTAAACAGCTTCGGGATGTTTGGATCGCCAACCTGCATGATCCAGTCGATTATCCTGGCAGTGAGGGCTGCATTTTGCGAGACGATGGCGCCTTCTGTACCATCGCCCCCCTGCGGGCAAGACAGTGAATATTCAATCCCCATCACCCCGGCTGCTTCCAATTTTCTGGTATTGGATTGCCAACCGACCGCATCGGCCTCGTCATTCCCCGTCACCGGACCACCAGTAGATGCCATAGTCAGACGATCCGGCCACTGCCTGACGAGCTGCTCAACCTCCCGGCACACCCTTTCAAGCGTGTGACCAGAGACGTTATCTGCATTGGCGTAAGTGTATTGGTTATACGTGAACATATACTCGCCCGGGATGTGGATGGGGACGTTATCAAAGGCAGTTTTCATCACCCCGCCAGCCCAACCGGCCTCATACGCCCGAGTCATCTGTTCCAAACCATCGGTGGAAGGAGAGGCCGAAATCAGGAATGGGGATCGGATCGAACGGCTGAAGAACTCGGCCTCCAACGGTACTGGCACAGGATCATAACCGGGTAAAGCAAAATAAGACTTTGTTGGTTGTTCGATCTCCGGATTAGGCTTGCCTTTTATATAGGCATCGATTTCAAGGGCTGCATTTTTACCCGAAGCCACCGCCTGGACGACTGTTTTAGGTCCGGTCAAGATATCACCAGCGTAAAAAAGGCCAGCTCCGATCTGCCGGGAAATCTCTGCCCGCATACCGATTGCCACGATAACTGCCGAAAAGTCGGTACGCATTCCTTCGCTTCCGGTGATGTTCCGGATGTTTGCAGGGCTAAATTTTTTATCGTCGGGAAGCTCGACTTTAATGGTTTCCAAACCGGCGACTTTCTTGCCACGCCTGGTGATCTTACTCACCCGGATGCGTCCATTTACCTCGATATCAAAATCCAGCAGCTCCTTCCGTTCCTTGGCAGTCAAGGGCATTTCGGACAGTTTCTCCAGCATGAAAAGCTCGACGTGAGTGGCACCATTTTGCTTAGCTGTGATGGCACAGTCGATCGCCGTCGCTCCACCGCCGATCACTGCCACTCGCCCGTCAAACTTGTAGGCATACGGTTTAGCTAACAGGTCTGCCATCTTTATCGCCAGGTCTTCATTCTCGATGCCCAGTTCGATTGGCTTCCATAGTCCGGCAGTGACACATATTGCCTGGTAATCGTTATTCAATAATTCCTCGGGGTGCTCAATTTTTAACCCCGTTTTTGCATTGATGTCTCCCAGCGATAGGAGAAACCGAATATCAGTTTCGATCACCTTCCGGTCCAGGCGGTGTTCAGGGATCAGGTTCATCATTCCACCCAGGCGGTTGCGTCCTTCAAAGATGTCCACTGTGTAACCCAGCTGTCCCAAAACCGCTGCCGCACCCAATCCAGCTGGTCCACCGCCGATCACTGCCACTTTATTCCCATTCAATTGAGGCCTGGAGAATTCCGGGATACCGCCCAGTTGCTTAGCCATTTCGATGATGGTTGCCTGGACGAGCGGGATATTGATTGCGCCGTCAAATTTCTTGCGCGTGCAGGCTGCCATACAAAGTGTATCCGGGCAGACCATTCCGCACACCCCACCTAGTGGGTTGGCGTGCATGATCTCAGCTGCTGACCGCCTGACGTCGGATGGGTTTCCCAGGCGAGCAGCCATGATGAAATCTGCTGGAGAGCAATTAGCCGGGCAGGCTTCTCTGCATGGTTTCTCTTCGCAGTATTCGCACCGCAGCAGCTCCGCCTGAAGTTGTGCGGCGGTCATGATAAGCGAACTGGTCCGTTCATTTTCCATGATATACCTCTCCAATTACGTTCAATAAGTTGAAAGTATTATACTCTGTCTGACATTTGCTTCAATCCTCGCTCATGATCCAGACAGCCTGCATCGCAGCAGCGGTTGGATGTACCCACCTTCATCCTCCGGATCATGGGGGGTGACTTGCCTAATCATGATAGAGGTGGAGTAAACAACATCCTGGACCCATTTAAAGGAAATATCAATCAAGTGGAATTTACCCGAAATAAAGAATCCAAAGGGTATCGTCCCGATAACCAAATCCTTCTTAGATATTCTCAATAGTTTGTTCCAGGTCTTTACTGACCTGTTGTCGTAAATTAATCAGCCTGACAAAGAGTGCCAAAACGACCAATCCACATATGTTAATCACCACAGTACCTATTACGTTTGCGCCTAATCCACTCCGTATCAATAACGGACCAATCAACGCGCCTAGCGCATCACCTAAAGACAAAAAAGCCAATGTAGCCGCCATAAATACACCGCGTGCCTGAGTGGATGAAAATGAAGCCCTTCATGCCTATACTGTTGGTCCTTCTTTTGCGGCGGGATTGGATAACAAATTGGGGAGGTTGGTACCTGGCTATTTGGCAGATTTATTGGTTTTAAACCAGGATATGTTTTCCGTCAACCTCATGGGGAAAGCATAAACAAAGCCACTGTCAGTGATGATTGGTGGAAATTAGATAGCGAATAATCTATACTTGAAGGCTAATGTATAACAAACAGGATGGAGAAATATCCGCGAGTACCGGTATCATTCTAACGTGATTTTCCAGGTAAATTGATTCTTAATCTTATATAAAAATACCTCATTTGAAATCTTCCAACCGAGAACTCGAATCCCGTACCAACTGATTAAGGTCGTGGTCGCCGATGTCCAACCAGTAAATGGGCGCTCTGATCTTTTCTATGTCTTATATCTGGTAAGCAGGCCTGTCCAGAGGGGATAAAGTAGCAATGATATTTGTATTGAACACCAAAATCCCCTTTTCTCTTTCATCCTCTTCTATCGCTAAGGATTTCTCTTTCCGCCCTTCGCAAGATCTGATCCAGTTCCTCGCAGACCGCACCAGGTAGTGGGTCAACAACCGCTTCCTCAAGGATACCTGTTACGATTTCCCGTGCTTTGGCGTACATGGATGGCTTGCCAAGTTCGATCCAGGCTTCATATGAATTATGACCTATCAGCTGCGGTGTGTATATCTCCGTACTCCTGGCTGCTTTGCGTGTGCTCCTGGTACCCAAAAAATGCCCGCCGGGTCCAACATGGGCGATATCTTCAAACAAGTCTTTCTCTGCAGAACAATCCACACCTTCTGCCAGGCGCTGACAAAGATGGGCAATCTCGTTATCCACCACGATCTGTTCCAGGATAAGAAGCTGGTCACTTTCAATCTCGCCGAAACCCACCAGGAGATCTATACCTACCAACACAGCTGGCAAAGTGGTGATCAGCTTCTCAAGTACTGCTTCAGGACCAGCTTGCCTGGCATCGGAGGTGAACCCAGCGCCTCCGGTGGGAAAACCGTAGTATTTCCCCATCACCGACAGCGCGGCGGATTGCAGCCCCATCTCGGGCACACCCGCCAAATAAGCTCCGCTGCGAAAGTCCACCGTGCCGGTGGCGCTGGAATAAATAATCGGCCTGCCAGGGTGGGCCAGCTGGAAGATCACCAGGGAGGATAGCATCTCAGCATTCGCCAGAGCAATATTCGAGTACAGGCTGGCGGGACCGGTGGTGCCATTGACCGGCATCGGCATGCACATCACCGGCAGCCCAACCTGACCCAGCTCAAGGTAGGCGTCCAGCATCGGCCCATCATGGGTGAGGGGAGCCACTGGGCAGTAGATGAGGGAATAGGCATTGCTCCTGCGTAACGAATCTTCGCTGCCCAGAATGGCAGACAGGCCTTCGACGAGGTAAGGCACCTGCTTCACTGTATGCAGCTCATGCTCGCCGTGTTTGGAGCTATAGCGCGCCATGCAGAAGAACTCATACAAGGCGCGGATATTCGCCGGCTGATCTTCAGCACATGTGGGTGCCCATGCCATCACCCCCATATCCATCTGCTGAAAGATACGCAAGGCATTCTCGATATCCTTACTTGTCCCATAACGCCTCTCGCCGGTATGGAAATCAAGAGCGAAAGCGGCCGTCCCATCGATGCAATAACGGGTATGGGGAGAGGGTAGAGGAAAGTTATATTGGGGGTTGCGGGCGCCTAACACGAATGACCGGGGTGCGGTCTTAAGTGCCTGCTTGAGCAGCTCTGGAGGAATTTTGGCAATCCCATCTTCGGGGTTAATTTTTACCCCATTTTCTCGTAGGATTTTTGGTGCCTGGTCACCATGAAAGCGGATACCCACTTCTTGTAGGATGCGCAGGCTCATCTTATGAATGCGGTGTTGCTCATCTTCAGTCAGGATTTGAGCGGTTAATTCCATACTTCCTCCAGGTCATCATGCCGCGGGGATTGATTACTCGGTGACCTTATGGGGTAGATTTCGATTTAGCTTCACTATCCGCAACCGCCAGGATGCGAGTCAGCTCAGATTTTTGGACCTCGTCCAGGGGTGTGGGGTGATGGTTCGCCAGGATCCAGTCAACCTTCTCACGCGCCACTTCTTGCGGGTCTCGAAAACCACCGGTGGGATTCGGCTGACCGGTCAGGCCTGAGTACTGCCGCTGGCGCAGATGAGTACGGGTGTGCTTCTGAGCCAAGAAATTACCCCGCGGACCAACTTCCTTTATTACATCCAATGCCAGAGCCTCAGGACTGGTATCCAGGCGGGAGGCTTCAATACGTACGCGGTGGTACACATCGGCATCCAGCAAGATCGACTCGGGGTAGAGCAAGGTGCAGGATTCAACCAGACCCAGTCCGCTGCCGGTCTCTGCGCCGGTGAGCGCACACAACAACAAAGATGATTCGGCCTCAGCAGCCGACTGCCACCCTGGCACCTGGGCGTCGGTACCAAAGATACCAGCCAAGCTGGGCACGCCCCAGCGATGAGCCATCTCAACTCCGATGGGGTATAGCTGGGAGCCTTCCAGGGTCGAGCTAAGGTAAGCTCCAGTATGGGGATGCATGCTGCCGGGCAGCAGTGAATGGAAAACCGGCGCCCCCGGATGAGCCATCTGCATCAACACCAGAGCGGAGACAATCTCTGCGTCTCCAATTACCAGAGCGCCTGAGATGGTCGCCGGACCAGTGGAAGCGATATTGACCATCGACATGAAGCCAACCGGGAGCCCTGCTTCCGCAAAGCACAGGGCAGACTCCAAACCGTCCCGGTCTTGCGCCAAAGGTGCAATGGTGCAAACCAGCAATGAGAGCGGTGGGCGAGCCCGTCTCACCTGCGTATTGCCAGCGACCACATCCGCCATTTCGATGGCATAGCGAGCAGTCCACTCACCCATAATCGTCTCGGACTGTACATGTTTCACCGTGTTATTGAAGGAGGCATCCAATTCATGCAGGGGCGCCGTGGCAGGGAAATCCTGGGCGCTGACAATGGGCCAGTAGAAGCTGAGGGCGCTGAGATAGTCTGAAACACGCGCCATGGTTGCCACATCATCCTTTTTGGACTGCCGCCTTTGACGGGTGGTGAAATCGATGGTTTCCACCCCACAGCCATCGGTGGCACAGAACATGGTTTTTCCATCCAGTTGCAAATCGAAGGAGAGGAGGCGCGCTCCCATGGTGTAAAAACGGGGTGCATGGCTCATCGCCTCCAGCACAACCTCACGAGGTAGTTTCACCAACATACGGGTAAAATCGACGGTTGCGCCATGCTCGTTATATACCTGCAGGGCTTTTTCCGACGGGCAATGGATACCCACTTGCTCCAATATCTCCATAGTGGCAGTTTGCAGTGTATCCAGCTGGGCATCCTCCAGGATTTGAGTGTGATAGGCTGGAGTGATCGGTTGAAGGGCAGGGGTATCACTATTCATGCTAATCACCTCTAGCACAATTCTTTATCAGCAGAGGCAAGGATGCGCACGAGCTCGGCTCGCTTTTCAGGTTCCAACGGCTCTGGCTGGTGGTTCTTGCGGATCCAATCCACTCTTTCGATGGCCACCTGGCGCGGGTCGCGATATTTACCATCGTCACCGAGCTGGTGGGTGATGCCTCTCACCAGCGATTCACGTAGGTGGTTACGTGTATGCCTCTGTCCCAGATAGTGACCACCTGGCCCGACGGCGTGCACGGTATCAAGGGCAAGCGTGTCTTCATTCACATCCAGGTTCATCAGCTGGTAGCGGGCGCGCTGGTAGAGGTCATCATCCATGATGACCTGCTCGGGGTAAAGCAGGGTGTAGGTTTCGGAAAGGCCCATGCCGGTGACGATATCCGCACCCGACAGCCCCGCCAAGAATGGGTCTAGCGCCACTTCGCCGGCCCCCTGCCAGGAGCCCGGTTCATGGGCATCTGTACCATAACAAGCCCCGAGGGAGGCCATACCCCAATGGTGGGCCATCTCCACGGGGGCATAGTGTGTGCGGCTGTCGAGGGAATAGCTAATGTAGCCGCCCGTACGGGGGTCCACCCATGCCTGCATCAGCGAGTGGAATACCGGTGCTCCAGGGGCGTGCAGCTGCATCAACACAGCAGCACTGATGATCTCAGCATCACCCATGGCGAATGCTCCAGCCAGAGTGGCAGGGGCTGTGGTACCCAGGGTGGGCATAGCAAGGAAGCCAACCGGTAAACCAGCTTCGGCCAATACCAAAGCACCTTCGATGCCCGCTGTATCCTGCATCAGGGGGGCGATGGTGCACACCACCAGCGAAAAAGTTGGCCTTCGGCGCATTTCTTCTTTGCTACCGGCAATTACTTCAGCCATCTCCACTGCGTAGCGGCAAGGGATGGCGCCCATAACCGTCTCACTCTGGACGTGCTTAACCGAATTGTTCCAGGCGGCATCAATCTCGTGCAGTGGGGCTGTCTCACCATGATCCTGTGCACTGACCATCGGCCAAATAAATCCGATCGAGGGCAGGTAGTCGGAGATGCGCGCCATGGTGGCTACGTCCGCCTTGCATGATGGGCGTCGTTGGCGGGTTTCAAAGTCAATTGTTTCAACACCACAGCCATCAGTGGTGAAGTAAGTTACCCCTTCTTCCAGCTGCAGGTCATACGCAGGCTGGCGTGCTCCCAGCTTAAAATACCTGGGGATGGTCGACAGTGCCTTCAGAACGAAACCAGGCTGCATTCTGACGATTTGAGATTGCCAATCCACCTGCGCACCGTGTTCGGCGAAGATGGTAAGCGCCTGTTTGGAAGGGAAACGCACCCCGGTTTTTTCCAATATCTGCAAGGTAGCCTGCTGTAAACTTTCCAGTTGCTCTTTGCTGAGAAACCTCAGGCGATAAGAAGTTCTCAACGGCTCAAGGGGGGGGTATTGGGTTGGCAAGGATTCATCCTCCACAAAATGTATTCTTTTCTAGGTTTAGGGTTTACGGTTATTTACTCACGACAATTCTTCATGGCTATTCGCTGATTCGGGCTCGCCTTTCCAGTGTGACCAACTCACGCTCGACATCGTCGGGTAGTGACAAGGGGTGATGATTTGCCAGCTTGTCTAGAACATCCTGATGAATTTCCTCTAATAAACCGGGGGATCCGGAGCTGATCCACTGCTCATAGCTGCCATGCAACCCGAGATGGCTGTGATACACCTCCCCTGAATGCACAGCCTGGCGAGTGGATTTGTGTGCCAGGTAATTCCCGCCGTGTCCCACTGCAGCGATCACCTCGACCAACCAGCTATCCGTATGGCTGAGAATCCCCACGCTAAGGCGTTTACAGCGCTGGATGACTTCAACATCGATCAATAGCTGCTCGGGGCTGAATATGGTGGAGCCTCCGAGCAGACCCGGAGCAACAAGCAGGTCTGGCCGCGCCAGGATGGGCAGAGAATAGTTCAAAGCGCGCTCATACTCGGCCTGGAGGCAGGGGATATAATGATCAGATCCACCCACGCTAGATTCGACCGGGAGCTTGTACATCCTTGCGATTTGAGTGACCGCCGCACCCAGGAGAGAATGCTCTACTTCACCGCTTCCGAACCTACCCGAGCGCATGTCTGCAATGACTGGAGCAGCTGCGTAAATAAATGGCGTGCCCGGCGAAGCCGACTCTGCGAGGCACAGCATGGCGAGGGTCTCGCAATTGGCCAATACCAGTTCAGAAATCAAGGTAGCAGGGCCAGATATGCCCAATAGCGGCATGGTCATCACCGCCAATGGGATGCCCCAACCGAGAGTCTCCAGGTAGGCATCGGTGTAAGCACCTTCGATGATCAATGGGGAGGCCGGGCATACGATGAACGAAATAGGTAGGGTTTGCTTGAACCCCTCCCGACCGCCAAACACCACCTGAAACACCTCCAGCATCCAGCGGCTTTCTTCAGGAGTCACAGTGGCATCCTGCACGTGCTTGGAGAAATTCTGGAAAACCGCTTTCCAGTAGGCAACGATGTCTCCTGGAGTATGCCCCCAACATCCTTCGATCACGCTCCAATACACATCGATTTCATCCAGGCAGTCACCCAAACGAGTGGCCAGATACCAATCTTCTAAAGTCGCCTGTCGGCGGGATTCGTTTTGCGCGTCATAGGTGTAGATAGCGCCGCCATCCAGAACCACACCACAATCCCCGCGGTTCATTGTAAGTGACTTACCCTGGCGACGAGAGCCCAGGTTGAATTCTTTGGGAGCCTGGTTGAGACATTTTTCTACCAGACCGCGCGGAAAGCGAACGATATGTGCAGTTCCATCAACGATTGCACCGGCCTGCTGTAGGTAAGCTCGACCGCGCCCGCTGTCCACCCGCACACCCGTTTCAGACAGGATCTTCAAAGTTTCTTCATGAATGCGGCTGCATTCGTCAGCTGACAATACTTGCAACAAGGTCTCCATTAGACCTCCCCGATTTTTTGTAATACTTTATACGGATCAAATGCATCACGCAGTCCGTCGCCAATGTAATTAATGGAAATAACCGATAGGAAGATCATCATGCCGGGGAAAATCGCCAGCCAGGGATATTTAATCATATGATCCTGCGCCCCACTGAGCAAGTTGCCCCAGGAAGGGGTGGGTGGTTGAATGCCAAACCCCAGATAACTCAACCCCGACTCTTCCAGAATGGCATAAGCCACTTCCAGGGTGGCTTCCACGATGACCGGTCCGATGGCGTTGGGAAAAATGTGTACGGCGATGATGCGAAAACTGTTCGCCCCCAAAGCGCGCGTCGCAGTGACGAAATCCATCTCACGGATCGCCAGATAAGATGCGCGCACCAGGCGGGCGACAAACATCCATGATAATAAACCGATGACTGCTGCAATGGTCAGCACCGGGTTGCTTTTTAAAAACGGCGCATCCACCTCACGCAATATGGCACTTAATAAGATCAACACCAACAGTGAAGGCAGAGCCAAAGCTGCGTCGGTGATGCGCATCAGGATGTTATCCAACCGCCCACCGAAATAACCGGCAATCGCCCCTACGGGCACGCCAATCACCAATGTGATTACCATGACCGAGAAGCCTACTGCAAGGGAAACCCTGCCACCATACAATACGCGAGTCAGCAGATCTCGCCCCAGGGCATCCGTCCCCATTGGATGAGAGAAGGAAGGCGGCTGGTACCGTTCAGTCATATCCCGCTTCTCTGGATCGTAAGGCGAAAGACCAGCAAAGGTCACTGCCAGGATGATGCAGCTCAACACAATTGTACCCATGATTGCGCCTGGATGCTTGCGGAAGCGCCTCCAGATGAGACTGCGCATAGTTTCTGGCTTTGATAATCGAATCGCGATCTCAGTCATAATGTATGCGCGGGTCCAATCTGGCATACACAACGTCAGCCAGCAAGTTAGAAATGATCACGACAACCGTCCCAAGGGTTAAGATCGCCATCAGCAGTGGATAATCTCGATCTAGCGCAGCCTGGTAATATAACCGGCCCATCCCGGGCCAGGAGAAGAGGATCTCCACGTACAGGGAGCCGGCAAATATATATGGCAGGTCCAGGGCAAATATCGTCACCAGGGGAAGAAGAGCATTACGCAGGGCATGTTTGAATAATACATTCCGTTCTTGTAAACCTTTGGCGCGGGCGGTTCGGATATAATCCTGGTGAATTACATCCAACATACTGGAACGTAGAAACCTTGAATACCAGGTGACCCAGCCTACCACGCCCATGGTGACCGGCAAGATCAGATGCTTGGTCCAGTCGATGAGCGAAAAGCCCATCCCCAAAGAGTACATACCCCCGCCGGGCAACAGTGGTTCTCCGTTCAGCGGGTTTTTCAGCAATCCATAAAAAACCAAGATCAATATCAGACCCAGCCAGAACTCTGGGATTGCCTGTCCAATAAATGATAATGTAGTGACTGTGATATCGAAAATCGAGTACTGCTTCACCGCTGAAAGAACTCCAACAGGTATGGCGATGATTGCCACAACGATCAGGGTCACCGACATCAGGTAAACGGTATTTTTTAGATAACTACCGATCGTATCAGTGACTGGTTTACGGGTGCGGAAAGAAATCCCAAAATCGCCGCGTAAGATGCCTTTCGCCTGCCCAGGACTATCAGAATTCAAGTAAGTACGAGGATCTAAACATTGAATTATTGGAGTAAAAATTCCCGCTTTTGGCGCGGCAATTTGTTCCACCGGGCGGGTCCAATCATTTCCTATCAGCCAATACACATATTGAACGCAGATGGGTCTATCCAATCCAAATTGGTGCTTAAGCATCGCGGCTTGTTCAGGACGCATTGTGCGTGATAACCCCCTACCTGCCAGTGGGCCACCAGGTGCCAGATTGACTAGTGCAAACAAGACGATGCTGACGATGAACATCAGCGGAATTGCCTGCAAGAGCCTTCTGATTACATAGTAGCCCACTAATCCTCCATCTTACCCGAATTCAAAACCATTAAACTTACAATTACTTCAAAGTCCAATCCGCTGCATTCCAGGTTACAAGGTCATTGGGGTTCGATTGAACACCTTGTAGACGTGTGGTATGGGTATTGGCATCGATAGTGGTGAAGAGTAACAGCTCGGGTACCTCTTGATCCAGAATCTTAGCCATTTGGCAGAATACATCCTGGCGTGTAGCTTCATCCAGTGTATATGCCTGGCTGATCAGATCATCGACCTGTGTGTTCATGTAACGCCCATAGTTATAACCTGTGTCAGGAACAGCTGCTTCGCTGGAATAATAGCTCCACAAGAAATCAGTCGGATCGCTTCCACCATATCCATCGTCCCAGATATCGATATCAAAATTGCCATTCTGTTCAATCCCGCCGTCGGTTGAGGCAGCCCAAAGCACACTGCCTTCCACCACGCTGAGGTCGAGACTGATCCCAATATTTGCCAGATCCTCGGCGATGAACTGCTGGGTCAACTCCAATGACTCGCCATACTCGCCATAAGTAATGAATTCCATCTCCATCTTATAGCCTTCGGGAGCTCCGGTGGTACAACCGTGGCATTCACGTATACTATCTCCGTCCTGATCAATCCAGCCGGCTTCTTCCAGTAATGTAGCTGCGGCTATTGGATCGTAAACCGGTCCCGGGATATCACAGGTATTGTACGGAGGTCGGAAGAATTCAGTCCAGGTGGGGACGACATAACCGAGGAAGAATTCCTTCGAAATGGTTTCCACGTCGATCGCCATGCGTACAGCCTGGCGTACGCGCACATCCGAGAACACCGGATGAGGTGTGGCTGCCGGATCGGTTGTGCCTTTAGCTGCCAGATTAAAGAAGATACGCATGACCCATCGGTTGTAGGGGCTCATGCTCACCTCAACATCAGGCTGATTTTGTAACTCAGCAATGATCGGCTCAGTCGTCCACATATCCAGGTCAGCATCACCTTTTAGCAGCATTTGTTTGCGCACGGTCTCGTCAGGGATGACGCGCACAATTATCTCATCGATGACAGGTTTGCCCGGCTCGAAGTAATTGGGGTTTCGTGCAAAGGTCATGTGGTCACCGAGAACCCATTCCGTTAGCGTATATGGACCATCGCTCAAAGGATTGGAAGCACAGTCCCATTGGGTGAACCCTTGCGATGCATCACAATAATGAGCCGGCCAGATGGCCATCTGCTCACCGCCAAATTGGGTCAGATAACCCGGGTAGATGGTGTTGTAATGCACCACCACCGTGGTGCCATCGATTTTTTCAACCCCATCGATATAATCAATCCCCTGGATCCAGGCACCTTTCTCCGGGTCTACCAAGGCGTCATAGGTGAAGACTACATCATCGACAGTGACTGGCGTACCATCCGACCATAGAATATCGCTCCTCAGTTTCCAGGTTACATCCATGGTCCCATTGACATCATCAACAACAACTCCACCATTGTCTATAGTTGGAAGCTCGGCAGCTAATTCAGGATAGGGATTCCCGTTCGCATCCAGGTCCGCCAATCCTAATAGCACCAGTTTCATGACCAGTGAGTCATAACCTGTATCGGTAATGGTGGGGTTAAACGATGGCGGATCTTCAGCGATGACGATCACGATCTGGCTTTTCGCTGGGAGAGGTGTGGGAGCGACCGTGTCTGTTGGTGCTGCTATTGTCTCTCCCGTCACCGGTTGATCTACGGCAGGCACACCTGTACTTTTTGCACACGCAGAAACTAGTATCGCAAATATAAGTAAAATAGTTAATCTTGGTAAACACATTGATTTCATATTCATTTCTCGCGCCTCCTTTCACAAATCTACATATGGTTAGTACGCCCCTGTGAAGCTAGCTAGCCTGAGAGTATTCACTTTTCTCTTCACGTATATCATAAGGGAAGTGATATTCCAACATCTTGTTCAGGAAGGGTCGCGGGTCAAATGCCTCTGGTCCATGCACCCCGCTCCCTTTCCATAACCCCTGCGCTAGCAGCTCCATGGTGATCACCGGCCCGGTGCCGGTCTGCAAGGAGACTGCCTGGCAGCCGAAATTTCTCATGCTTTCCTCGTTATCGGTTGCCTGGTAAATATAGACCTCACGCTTTTTGCCATCTTTCACCCCAGTCACCCAGGTGCCTACACAGGTCTTTCCACTCATCCTGTCGCCGAGTGTCGCCGGGTCTGGCAAGCAAGCTGCCACCACCTCGATGGGGGATACCATAACCCCTTTCACATTTACAGGCTTTTTCTGGTGCATCCCAAGCATTTTGATCACCCGAATGACATTGATGAACTTCTCACCTAACCCATATTTAAACGTCACCCGATTACATTTGATGTAGCGCGGGATAAGCACTACCTCTTCGTGCTCAATATCCACCACCTCAAGTGGACCAATCCCTTGCGGGAAGTTAAACAATTCGATGCTTTCGAATGCTGGGATGGTGTACCATCCACGCCCAGCCTCCCACACCAGCGGTGGGTCGGTACATTCTTCGATGGTATCCAGAATCGAGAAAGCCGGGGCAAACTCATAACCGCTCACTTCCAGGGCTGCTCCATCGCGGATGCCGATTTCGTCTATGGTATCGAACAGCTCGAGGGCGGCAAATTTGGCGAAGATGTCACTTACGCCCGGGTCCATGCCGTTCCCTAGGATAGCAAGCAAACCCTTTTCCTTCCATTTTTCAGCCAGAGCCCATTGATGGCTGCCCATATTCGCCCCATAATCCGACATGGCCATATCAAGATAATCACAGCCTGCTTCGAATGCAGCATCGAATATCGTATCATTATAGAAATTACTCACCGCGTTCATGACAAGATCAATGTCATATCGGCGCGCGACTTGAATGATGTGGGAAATCTCGCGTGCGTCTACTTTTTCGATGGGAAATTTATCTGGGCTGCCTAGCCGACTTTGAACTGCCTGGAGACGCTCAAGGTTGTAATCTGCCAGCACCATTTTCTCCAGCCAGGGCTGATATTGAGCTACAATTGCGATCGCTTCACCCACTCCCCCTACGCCGACAAGTAAAATCTTCATAATTCTCCTCCCATCCTGAAATACTATCCAAAAATATCCACTGGTGGATCGTTGGAAGAAGCCGGTACACTTTGTGGATTTATCTAAGCAATGTTAGGGCATTGAAATGTCATCGACAACTTGCTTATTGGTTAATTTTTTTCAAAATATCGGGTTAGTTCAATGATTACTATAGCAGAATATTTACCTAAGGTCAATAATTCCGGGTTGGGTAATCAATTCCCGGTTTTATGAGAGTTTAGGTAAAGATATCGACATTTCTGTTCAGAAACTTTATAAAACCTTAAGGTTGACTCTTTCACTACTCAAAAATGCTCTCCGAGCTGTGTAAGGAACATTTCGTCGAACTATTCCACAGCCCAGCAAGCTACTAGATGATCTTTGTTAACCTCGCGGAATGTTGGTTCAGTTATACTACACACATCCAGCGCAACCGGGCAGCGAGGGTGAAAACGGCAGCCACTAGGTGGGTTTAATGGACTGGGTACATCTCCTTTCAGGACAATGCGGTTGCGGTTAAGCGTAGGATCAGGGATGGGGATCGCAGACATTAATGCCTGTGTATACGGATGCAACGGATTGCGAAATAGCTCTTCGCGTGTGGTCATCTCGACCAGTTTTCCCAGGTACATCACTGCCACCCGATCAGAGATATTTTCGACGACGCTCAAATTATGTGCAATGAAGAGGTATGTGAGATTAAATTCATGCTGCATCTCCTTCAGTAGGTTGAGCACCTGTGACTGAATAGAGACATCTAATGCAGAAACGGGTTCATCAGCGATAATAAATTTCGGACGTAATGCCAGCGCACGAGCGATGCCGATGCGTTGTCGCTGACCGCCAGAGAATTCGTGTGGATAACGGCGGGCATGGCTAGCGTCCATCCCTACCATTTGCAGCATTTCGGTCACGGCCTCAAAACGCTGCTGCGCGGTTCCAATGTTGTGAATCCTTAATCCTTCACCAATCGATTCACCAATCGGCATGCGCGGATCTAAAGAAGCGTATGGGTCCTGGAAAATAATTTGCATATTACGGCGCATACCTTTAAGGTCCTTGCCTTTTAATCGGGCAACATCTACCCCATTAAAGATCACCGAACCACTTGTCGGCTCGATCAATCTCAGCAGAGTGCGCCCAACCGTGGTCTTACCGCAACCCGATTCACCCACAAGACCAACTGTCTCGCCCTCGCGGATATTAAAACTAATATTATCTACCGCTTGCACCCAAGCGACTACATGCTGAAATAAACCCCCCTTTACCGGAAAATATTTAACTAACTGCCTGATCTCTAGCAGGTTTTTCCCGTAATCAATGTTTGAAGGAAGATCCGTCAAGATTGATATCTCCAGGTTGATAGGATCAAGAAACCTTATTGCCGAAGCTCTTTAGCTTCAGGATCCTGATAGAGCCAGCAACGTGAGAAATGATTAGGCTCAAAAGGCAGTAACTCTGGTTCTTCTTCGGTGCAGATTAATAATTGATTTTCAATGCGTGCCCGACAGCGAGGCGCAAATCGGCAGCCCGGGGGAAGGTTTAGAAGGTTCGGCACAGAACCAGGGATTACTTCCAGTATTTCCTTTACTTTGCCTAGTATGGGGATAGAGGCTAGCAATCCTTGAGTGTAAGGATGCAATGGGTTTTTAAATAAGGATAAAACCTCAGCATGTTCTACAATTCTACCGGCGTACATAACCGCTACCCGATCTGCCATCTCGGCGATCACACCCAGGTCGTGGGTGATTAAAATGACCGCGGTATTCATGTGAGTACGTAAGTCTCGGAGGAGGTCGAGAATTTGCGCTTGGATCGTTACATCCAACGCTGTGGTGGGTTCATCAGCGATCAGTAGCTGCGGGTTTAACGCCAATGCCATGGCAATCATTACACGCTGTGCTTGTCCACCTGACAATTCGTGCGGGTACGAATGAGCTTTACTGCCAGGATCGGGAATCCCAACTAGGTGTAACAACTCGACTGCTTTATTCCAGGATTCTCCTTTACCCATGCCCTGGTGAATTTGAAAGACCTCCGCCACTTGGTTTCCAATCTTAAAGACTGGATTTAAACTTGACTGTGGCTGTTGAAAGACCATTGAGATGCGGTTACCTCGCATTTCTACCATTTGTGACTCTGAAAGCTCCAGCAGGTTAACGCTATCAAAGATGATCTTCCCTTCTACTATCTTGCCCGGAACATCGATTAGCCGCATAATGGAAAGAGAGGTCACGCTTTTACCACAGCCAGATTCCCCCACGATCCCCAGGACCTCACCCCGCCCGACCGTAAAATCCACTCCATCCACAGCTTTAACTACACCATCTTCAGTGAAAAAGTAAGTTTTTAGATCACTGACTATTAATAATGGACTATCACCAGAGGTAATCACAGGGCTATCACCAATTTAATAACTAATAGGATAGACTGAATAAAGGGTAGGTGAATTATTATAATCCGAAAATAGTCGCGTGGTGGTATTTACGTTTTCGTAGTGAATTAACCGATTTTCAATCCGGCAGCAAGCTTTCCCGTTCAGCTTCAATAGCCAAAGTCTTTTCTGCCTGACCAGCCAATTGATAAGCCTGGCTTAGCTGTTTGTACAAATCACTTAAATCCGCCTTATCTGGTATGAATGATGGTGCAGCCTCCTGCACGAATTGGTAAGCGTGCTCAAAGTGGGCTATGGCCTCACTCACCGCTGAGAGACATAATGCTTCTCGCCCAGCCGCCAGGCTGTAGCGGAAAGCCTCTTGTGACAACCCGGCAGCCAGTGCGTGATGGGTGAGAATTGCAGCGGACTCCCCACCCTTTTCGAGGACTTCCAATGCCCGGCGGTGAAAAAGCCGCCGCCGCGCATCTCCAGCTTCGGTATACACCACATCGCGAAGCATATCGTTGGTAAAAGCGTATTCACCGACCACACCCGCCTGCGTTGCTTCCAATAACAGCCGCCCGCTGATCAATTCATCCAGGGCGGGTAAAGCCAGGTCTTCGCTCAAGTTGGAGATGGCACACATGCGCTCGAACGTGATGCGATGTTCAAGCACGGCAGCACCTGCCAATATGCTGAAAGCATTCGGGCTGAGACGGTTTAATCGCGAGCGGATGACCGCATGCACGGTAGACGGGACGCGCACCGCTTTCCCCAGATCGTGATCAGAGTCCACTGAGAAGGTCCATAGATTCTCACTCCGCCGTTTTGGGTGTAACACACTCCGTTCGAGTAAATCCTTGAGCGTCTCAATCAGATAGAAAGGCTGCCCACGCGTTTCATCGTACAACCATTGGGCAAAGTCAGTATCGGGTGGAGAAAGGATGGACAGCATCATCTTCACTGTCTCATTTTCATCGAGGGGCTCCAGCTCGATATGAACCGGGGTCACCTCGCGCACTATGCGCTCTAACCATATACTCAAGCCTTGCGGGCTGCCTGCTGGGAGAGGTTGAGTCATTGGGTGCAAAGCATCTGACCGCAGGCAGGCCAAAAATAGAATCCGTGCAGCGTTATCCTTCCAGCGCCGTATGGCATATTGCAATAGGTCTAATGTGGCGCTGTCCGCCCATTGCAAATCGTCGATGAACAGTACCAGGGGCGCTTGTTTAGCCAGGGCCAACATACTTTGCACCAGGGGTTCGTACAGCTGCGCCTGGTTGTCCTCTGCTTGCATATGATGAGATTCCACAGGAGGGTGGGATATATGGGGATGGTATTGGCGCAATTCCGGGAGCAGCTGGCTTAGCGGCGACAACCAGACCTCATCTATTTTGTCTGTTAACGAGTTTTCAATCGCCAGTCGCATTCGGAGTGCCTCCACCAGCGGTTGAAACGCTAAATGGATGCCACTCTCAAAGGCACTTCCTTGCAGCAATTCAGCTCCCTGGGCACTGACCCAATGGATGAATTTCCTGGCCAGGCGGGTCTTGCCAATCCCAACCTCGCCGCGCAGCACTACGAGCTGAGGCTGGCCTTCAGTAGCGCGTCCATATGATTTGATGATCGCCTGGTATTCTTTATTGCGCCCGGTAAACAGGCGTCCCAGGAAATTGATCGAAGTGTCTGGTTGCCGTGGATGAGGAGGAGTTTTACTGACATTAGGATGAGCGAGGGGAGCTTGTAAGCGAATGGTCTGATCTAATGCTACTGTATCTGGTTCCGGTTCAATACCCAATTCGGCCGCTAGAATGGCGCGACATCCCTCATACGTCTCCAGTGCTTGCCCGCGCTCGCCGGCCGCGAAGTGCGCCCGCATCTTACGGCGATACGCCACTTCGTTCAGCGCATCCAGGGCAATCCAACGCGAAGCTGTCTCTGTAGCACCGGCAAACTCGCCATGTGCAAATTGGATTTCGGATAAGCGGTCGAGGATCAGGCCCAACCGGCGATTCCAGACTTCGCGTTGAATGGCAGCCCAATCATCAAAATCAGGTGCATCACCTAGTGAAAATCCGGCCAGAAAATCACCACGCTGGCAGGCTACCGCTGATTGTAATAATGGCAGGCTGGCTGAGCCCTCCAGCACCGTCCTGCTTGAACGATCGGCACGTGCTTGAGCATACGCACGTTCTACGGTTTGCAAGTCTAAATCGGTATTTGCGTCTGGATTCAGGCTCAGCGTATTATGGGTGACGAGAAGATAGGAGGTTTGAGCCTGTCCACTCGCCTGGCGTAAGGCTGTTTGCAAGTGATCGAGTGTGTTGCGCAGCGATCCGTGGCTGCGCTCAGGGCTGGCTTCCGGCCACAGCAGGGCAGCCAGAGACTCGCGCGGTTGTGGGTCTGACGCTATCGCCAGGTAAATTAGTAGGGCTAGCGTCTTGCGAGTGGGAAAGCTCACCAAGTGTTCACCCAGGTGGACTTCGGGTGGTCCCAATGCAAAGAGACGTAATGGTATTGCCTGGTCAGCTATCGCAAAACCCCTTGTGACGATTTTGAGACTCTCCATCATTATACTCAGGCTAATGATTAATAGATAGATTTAGATTCCGCATATTATATTTAAGAAAGAGGTATCCTGGAAGAAGGCCAATAATGTCTGGTATTGTTCTAACTTTTCCCATTCTGGACGGTAAGGTGGAAGCCTGGCGGCGATTTTGCCAGGAGTTATGCGGTTTTCGACGCATGCCCTACGAAACCTCGCGCCAGCGGTTGGGCATTACACGCGAACGATTAGCGCTGGTCGAAACCACTTTTGGGTCGACAGCGGTAACCACCTTGGAAGCTCCCGATGTGGCCCAGGCCCTGGGGCAGATTGTCACCTCAGATCTCCCCTTTGACGTTTGGTATCGGGAGAAACTACAGGAACTGCACGGCGTCAACCTGGCTGGCTATGAGCAATACGCCAAGTCGATACCGCTTCCTCCCAACCAGGAGCTGCTCTTCGAGTGGACGTTAAATAACAGCAACACCAAGAAGAAATAAGTCTTCTTGTCGAATTGGTCAGGCGTATGGGTTCATCCCATCGGATGACATCAAATAAAGATATCAAAAATAAAAGAAACGGAGTAAAGAATGACAATATTATCCTGGATTGTGGTTGGTTTGATCGCTGGTTTTTTGGCCGGAGTGGTCGTTAAAGGCGGAGGCTTCGGGTTGATTGGCGATATCATCGTAGGCGTAATTGGTGGATTGTTGGGAGGCTGGATTTCTGTCAATTTGCTGAATTTCGGCAGTATGACGGGGATCAATCTGGAGTCGATCCTGATTGCGTTCGTCGGATCAGTTATTTTGCTTCTGGTATTGCGCCTGATAAGAAGAAGATAAAACGGACATAAGAGAAAGGCAATTATATAAAGGAAAAAGGAGCACAAAATGAACAAGGACATTGTTGAAGGCAAGTATAAGGAATTGCACGGTCAGATGAAAGAATGGTGGGGCAAGCTCACTGACGATGAGCTGCAACAGGCAGGCGGCAATGCCGAACAAATCGTTGGCTTACTACAGCAGAAGTATGGCTACACCCGCGAGGCTGCCGAAACGGAATTCAATCGGCGGATAAAAGATGTTGAGAAGAAAGTTAAGAGCGCTTGAGGCACTTTGATCAGACCCATGGCGAAATCCAGAAAGAAAATAGGTCACAACTCGATCGCCCGTTGACGCCATTCAAACGACTGTCACCGAAAGTACGAATACCCAAACACCCGGGACCCTTTAGTCGGTAGGTAGGTACACAGGAATGGTTTTGTTATGCGACTATGAAAAACCGGGGTTGTGAAACACTCTGAAAGGAGAAAAAATGGAACTGATTAAATTCATTTTATGGCTCAGTGCTGGAGCTGTTATAGGCTGGTTTGCCAGCCGGATCGTAACGACAGAAAACGGATGGACCCACAAACCGGTACATGTCGAGGATTCCAGCTCTGAGCAAAGTTAAGCGGCCATGTTGACACAGTCATGCGAAGGGTGTATGCCTCCCTTCGCATGACAACAATCGATAAACCTGATAAAAAAGTAGGGAGATTAAAATGGGAATACTATCCTGGATTGTGGTTGGCTTGATCGCTGGTTTTTTTGCCGGATTGGTCGTAAAAGGGGGCGGTTATGGTTGTATTGGTGACGTCATCGTTGGCGTGGTAGGTGGGTTGTTGGGAGGCTTCGTTGCTTCCTATTTCTTCCATATGGGTGACCCGATGTCTGGGATAAACCTGCCGTCGATCTTGATTGCATTCGCCGGGGCGGTGGTATTGCTCCTTGTCATTCGATTATTTGTTGGGAGAAGAAGGAGAACCTAACACGAAACGAACCAATTGCTACTATCAAGACTGTTCACAAACCAACAAGACCATTGTTAGTGTTTGCACTAAAGTTGAAGGATGAATAAAACGACGGCATTCTAAAACCATATATAAAGAGGACAATTTCATGAAAAGATTCACGAAAAACATCGGCATGCTCTTGCTGGCCATCTGGCTCATCCTGTACGGGCTAATTGCATTGTTCGGCTTGGGCTTTAAAGGCAGTGATGTGGTCATGGGGCTGCTCGCCATTGCGGCCGGTATCTTCATTTTGATAGGGCGTTAATGACCTTTAGGTCAACTGTCCCCTGGTCAACTGCGACCAGGTGGCAGCCAATAAAATCATAGATTTCTAAAACAAGGAGAGATTTCATGGGCACACTATTATGAATTGTTATCATCGTTCTGGTAGTTCTATGGTTAGCAGGCTTTTTCGGTCGGAATGTAAGTTCAAGGGTCCCAAAGACCGGCAATTGGATCCACACCCTGATTGTCATTGCCATCATCCTCATTATATTGCGCCTACTCGGGGTGTTGTAAAGCCCTCGCACAGCCAGCCTGTGCTTTGCAGGACCGCGCCTCTTCTCACTGGGGATGAGGCACTGCGATATGCTATGAGCACTAACTGCTTTGCATATAGAGTTGGGGTAGTGTATCTAAATATTTATAAAAAGTAGCGAAAGCATGGAACTCAATTCTCCTCCACAAATGTATCAATGGACTTTTCGGCGCGTCATGGGGGCGACCCTCGTCCTGGTATTTGTTGCCCTTGGGTTTTATCTTCTTTACCGGTTTAACAATGTTGTTTTTATCCTGTTTATCGCCATTGTAATGGGCACGGTGATCAGACCAGCCGTAACCTGGCTGCACCGGCGGGGACTACCCCGGATAGCGGGGGTTATTCTTGTTTACCTCCTGCTGCTTGCCCTGATCATCAGCTTCATCCTATTATTATTCCCGTTGATCGTTGAGCAAGGTACAACAATCGCTGCCGAGGTGCCTGGTTACTACCAAAGCATGCGTGCGGCGATGGTTAATAATTCCAATCAATTGATTGTGCGCTTAAGTGAGTTCCTACCGGCGACGCTACCCGGTCTGGTGCCGATAACACAAACAGTCCAGCAGATGCTGGCTTCAGCGGTACAGGCGTTGAGTTATGCAGCATCAGCAGCAAAAGCCATCTTTATACTCACAGCTATTCTGCTGTTGGCCTTTCATTGGGCATTAGATGGACCCCGAACCATCCAATCCTTGGTACAGCTGATCCCGAAGGAGCACCGCGAGAGTAGTCGCGAACTGATCACTTCGATGGAAATCAAGGTCGGTTTCTACATTGCCGGGCAAGGTTTCCTTTGCCTGGTTATTGGCGTCATGGCGCTGGTTGCCTATGTACTCATCGGATTGCCCAATTTCCTGGTCCTGGCCCTCTTTGCAGGTGTAATGGAAGCCGTACCAATGATTGGACCGCTGCTGGGTGCCATTCCTGCGGCGCTAATTGCCTTATCCATAGCGCCTTCCAAGCTGATCTGGGTGATCGTCGCCACGATAGTTATTCAGCAGATAGAAAACAGCTTACTGGTGCCACGTGTCATGCATAAGGCGGTGGGGATCAATCCGTTCGTCTCCTTACTATCTCTATTTGCCTTTAGCTCATTATTCGGCATTGCCGGCGCACTCATGGCGATTCCCATGGCAGCGATTATTCAACTCTTACTCGATCGTTTCGTTTTTCATCCAGCGACAATCGAGGCGGAGATCTCGACCGGTCGCGATTATGCCAGCCGGCTACGTTATGAAGCGCAGGACCTGGCTCAAGACTTGCGCAGGCAGACCCGGCTTAAAAGGGGGGCTCGGATCTGATGGTCAAGCAGATCGATCAAGTGCTGGATGAGATCGAGACCATAACCACCGACCTGGATTCTCTGCTGGCTGAAGTCCAACCACCAGGTACCTCATGACAAAGCGACTGGTTTTATACGCCTTGGCGGTTATGATCACATTAACGGCGTTGGTGGTGCTTTGGCAGCTCCGGATTGCCGTCATTTACGTGCTGATATCACTAACACTCGCCGCAGTCCTTCGACCATTGTTCAGCCGCTTGCAAGGAAAAGGACTGGTGGTGCGTATCGCTTGGGTATTACTATACCTGGTGGCGGTGGGGAGTTTCGTCTTCTTCCTCTTCGTAATTGGCAATACCGCCATACATGAGATACAACTGATGGCTCATAGTGTGTCGGTGCAGGATAAGTGGGTGCTGCCGGTATGGTTGGAGGGCAGCTCATTCCAACAGGTTCTTTTAGAACGGTTACCTCCGCCGAGTAAGCTTTTCGATGCAATTATTGGCAGCCAGGGACAGCTCGTCCTGCCGGCCATCCTCGGGTTCACGCAGGGTATTGGCAGCGTCGTGACCGCTTCAATCGTGATCCTGTTCTTGAGCCTCTATTGGAGCATCAATCAAATTCATTTTGAACGACTCTGGCTTTCACTGCTTCCATCTGATCAACGCAAACAAGCGCGTGGTGTTTGGCGAACGATCGAGCCTGAAATCGGCTCTTACACACGCGCACAGGTAATCCAAAGTCTCCTGGCCGGGCTGCTATTAGGCCTTGGTTACTGGGCGCTCGGGTCTCCTTACCCGGCACTCTTGGGGCTGGCTGGTGCCCTGGCTTGCCTGATGCCCGTGGTTGGAGCAGCCTTGGTGATTATTCCAGTGTTTTTGGTCGGGCTACTGACCGGCATACAGCTTAGCCTGTTTACGACTCTTTATGCTGTTGTCATATTGACTGCCCTGGGAATATGGGTCAAGCCAAGGCTTTTCAGCCGCAGATGGGATAACCCCATTCTCACTGTGGTCCTGCTCATTTTTATGGCAACTGCTTTTGGACTTATCGGCATCATCATCGCACCGCTTTTATCCATTGTGTGCCAAATCCTGTGGAGCTGCCTGGTCAGCCGGCGTGCTGTTTCAGGGGCTGCGGCGCAGATATCAGACCTGAAGGAGCGGCAAACACAAGTGTGGGCTGCAATAGAGGTGATGGATGGACCACCGCTGCCATTGGTGATCAGCAGCATGGAGCGGCTCACCCAGCTGATGGAGAAAGCTGAACCAATTCTGCAAGCCAGTTTACCGGCTGAATCTTCCGAGCCAATCCCCTCGCCCCTACCGGTCACCGCTGAAGGTGAACCGCCTGTATCCATCAAACCTTCCAAAAAAGACAATGACCTCATTTAGAACAGATAGAGGCATGGCGGGCTTGAAAACGAACGTATCCAGCACATCCACGTACGCAGGGTGGATATTGACAACACCCAGCTATGTTGTTTAAGGCTGATCGCCTTGCATTAGGAGAAGGATTGTTACACATCAGTGTGCAACGGTGCACTTTGGTTGTCATGGTCAATGAGCCAACGTCTGGATTTGCATCACAATCCGTTATAAAGGAGTTACACCAATGATAGACAAAACTATAAAAATAAAGAAGAAAAAACGACTCTCCAAGGGGCAGCGTACACACGTGCGGCGGCAGAAGCAAGAAGCACGCAATACAGGTCCGATTCACAAGTAGCAGAGCTGTATCTCACCCATACATTCAAGGTTGTCATAGCATCGGCCTGGTTGCTAAAAATCGCTACCAGGACGTGGTTTCGTACCGCGCAGCCTGTTCGTTTCATTGCTGATACAATAGAGACTGGACGATTTGATTTTTCTCTTCTCTGTGATCGCTTCGTCCCTGGTGTGGATAGCTGGCTTGCACCTGGATTTTAGGGGCTTGTTGCGCATTGACCTTCGTGGTTAAAGCGATGTTACCAAAATCATATACAACCTCTTAGCTCCATCACCGACCTCTGGATTTTCATAGCCAGCTTCGTCATATGTATTGCTTGGGTGACTATCTATAGAGTGGTATTGCTTATCACCCAGGTTAAGCGAGGTCGAGACAATACTTATTGATGAGCTAAGTGCAGCGTTAATCAAGCCATTACAGCTCTCTCTTTAGATTTTCTTGGTAGAAAGGAGTAAATCCTATGTTTACCCGAATCCTGGTGCCATTAGATGGGTCGCCGCTCGCTGAAGCAGTGCTTCCTCATGCTGAGCTGTTTGCTCGAATCTTTGGGGCAAGCATACATCTATTACGGGTTCTTGAACCCATTTCTTATCATGAAAATCCTGAGGCTATTGATCCATTGCGCTGGCAAATTCACAAAGCTGAAGCTGAGGCATATCTGCAAGGGATCGCAAGTAGAGTTCGTGAAAATCTGGGTGAAAAATCCATCTTTGGCGAAGATGAAAAAAAGAGCCGGGTCGATTATTCTGTCAGAGAAGGAAAAGCTGCAGAAAACATCGTCGACTTTGCACATACCGAGAAGATTGACCTGCTGGTTATCAGTACACATGGTTCAAGTGGCCTGAGTCGTTGGAATATCAGCAGTATTACCCAAAAAGTGATTAATTTAATATATCTGCCTGTTCTAATCGTACGCGCCTATGATCTATCCATCATCGATGAAAACAGAAAACATTATCGCCGAATACTACTCCCCATTGACAGCTCACGCCGCGCTGAATGCTCCCTCTCTGCCGCGATTGAGCTGGCGCGAGGTGAAATGTCTGCCGATAGCTCACCAGAAGCCATCGGTGATAAATCGATACTCGTCTTGGCAGCAGTAATTCGACCACCCGAAGTGCCTATACCGGAACCTTTCCCGATCGAGATTAGCCAGCTTACCGAAAAGTTGTTACGACTAAGCCACCAGGCTGTTGAACGATACCTTTACGAGATGAAAGAACGTTTGCCGGTAAAATGTGATACCTGTGTAGTCGAAAGCACGAGTGTGCCTTCCGCAATTCAGGAATTAGCCGAGCAGGAAGATATTGACATAGTAATCCTTTGTGCCCATGGTTATTCCGGACAGGTCACCTGGCCTTACGGCACCGTTACATGGAATTACATAGAGCAAGGCACCAAACCCCTCCTGATTATTCAGGATGTACCGCTCTCTCAAGTAAGACCGACCGCAGCGGAGGTTGCATCAGAAAAATCCGGGAGACGTTAAGTATGCCGGAAGACCCTGAAAATAAAATCCGAGAACCAGACTTTCCTATCTCGGGAGATTCATTTTCTTCTAAAACTGAACAAATGCAGGAATTAGCCAATCTTCTGGTAAGTAATTATCAGGAAATTAGCTTGTCACTCACGGAGCCTGGGAAGAGAACCGTAATAGGGGGACGCGAGCTCAAGGTGTATGAAGACTGGTTGGAAAAGGCACATGCCTATTTCCAGCAGGCTTCGAATAAGGATCTAACGCTTACCCTTGCCTCAGAATGGGTGCTGGATAATTACTACATCATCCGGCAAGCACTCCGGCAAATCGGTGAGGATTTACCCGTTGGTTATTATAAGCAACTGCCTAAATTAGCAGGCGGACCATTGAAAAGCCTGCCACGTATTTATGCAGTTGGTCGGGGTGTGCTTTTCTTCCAAAACTATTTATTGAATGTGATGGACCTTCAAGCCGTCCTGATCCAGGTTCAGGAACATGTTCCCCTGACAATGGGTGAATTATGGGCTTTACCGATTTTCCTGCGCTACAGCCTTATAGAAAAGCTGGCGAGCACACTCGAATGGATAATTCATCCCCTGCCCGCACCAAAGTTACCCGTCTTTCCTCCACAACTCATTGGCTCTGGTAATACGTTTTCAGGAAACCACGATGCAGCTGGCGAAACTTTAGCCAGCGGAATCGTGGCGAATATAATCCTCAGCTTACGTACGATTTCTGAACAAAACTGGAACGACTTTTTTGAAGCAGTAAGCAGTCTGGAACGGACCCTGCGTGAAGACCCGGCTGGAATTTACCCTGTGATGGATTTTAAGACCCGCGACATGTATCGAAAAGAAATCGAGTTGCTATCGTTTGCGAGCAAACACGAAGAAAATGAACTGGCTAAAATCACACTCGACCTGGCCCGGGAAAATGGCACAGGTGAAAACGATCCTACTGGAAAGATCTCAATAACAATCGGGGGAGAAAGCTCTCCCGAATACCCCGTTTCGCACGTGGGCGAATATCTACTCGGGAAAAGCCGACTGTTATTAGAGAAAAAGATTGGCTTCAAACCGGATGCTAAAACAATATTTAAACGCTGGGTGTTACGGCATTCAAGTGCCTTATACCTTGTAGGCATCTTTTTCCTTAGCTTGTTGTTCATGGTGCTCATCTTTATTGAAATCAGTCTGAGGGAGATATTTTGGTCAGGTTCTCCATGGCAATGGATCTCCGCCCTTGTACTGGCTTTGGCATTGTTGGTTCCCGTATTGATCGTTGCCGCCAGCCTGGTTAATTGGTTGATCACATTGATGATAAAACCGCGTATCCTCCCTAAGCTTAGTTTCGGGGAGGGGATACCTGACCCGTTCAAGACACTGGTGGTTATCCCAGCCTTGATCACCAGCCATAGTGAAATTGACAACCTGGCTCGCCAGCTCGAAATGACTTATCTACGCAACTCGGACCCAGGTCTGCTATTTGCTCTAGTGACAGATTTCGCTGACGCGGACAGTGAAACCTTACCTGAAGACGAAGAAATGATAAGGTACGCCACCACCGCAATTGAGAAATTGAACACCAAGTACAGCCAACCGAGCCTAGATTGTGATACACCTGTAGACAGTATTCAGGCTCCATTGTTAGAGGTTGCAAATCTTGTGCAAGAAGAAGAAATACCACAGCCCATCGCGGACTGCGCAAAACTGTTTTATCTGCTCCACCGCAAACGCTTATGGAACCAATCGGAAGGCAGGTGGATGGGGTGGGAACGCAAACGTGGAAAACTGCATGAGCTGAACAAGTTATTGCGGGGCAGAACGGATACGTCGTTTTCTACACTCGCAGGCGAGGCGACGGATAGTGCAGAATTACAATCCATCCGTTTCGTGATCACCCTGGATGCAGATACAATTCTTCCACGCGGCGCGGCCAGACGTTTGGCTGGTACACTGGCCCATCCATTGAACCACGCAAGGTTCAATGACACCACCGGCCAAGTGTTTTCTGGGTACACCGTACTGCAACCTCGCATGGAGATCCATCCCCGCAGCGCGAATTATTCATGGTTTACCCGAATTTTTGCTGGAGATACTGGGCTTGATTTGTACACCAGGGCAGTATCCGACGCATACCAGGACCTGTTCGGTGAAGGTAGCTACGTCGGTAAAGGTATTTACGATGTAGACGCTTTTGAGCGCAGTGTAGATAGACATATCCCCGAAAACTCTGTGCTCAGTCACGACCTGCTCGAAGGCATTTTAGGCCGCGCCGGGCTGGTCACGGATATCACGATGGTGGAGGATTACCCACCGAACTATATTGTCCAGGTCAAGCGCCAACAGCGTTGGATCCGCGGAGATTGGCAGCTTTTACCTTCGCTAATTCAGCCAGGAAAATTCAGGATTAAATTCACCGGTATCGATCGTTGGAAAATGATTGATAATCTGCTGCGGGCAATGCTTGCTCCTTCCCTCCTGTTTATCTTCTTTTTTGGCATAATTTCCATGCCGGATCTCGTTGGACTTTGGATGTTAATTCTCCTGCTTTCCTTGGGCATCCCGGTTCTGACAAGTATCGCTAGGAGTGCTATACAAACCCTGGATGGCGAAAGTATCGGCGCAGCATTTCATCCAATGAGATGGTCTTTCGTGCGCTGGGCATTAGCGATAGCCTTCCTACCCTATGAAGCATATAACGCTCTGGATGCCGTTCTCACCACCCTTTACCGCTTATTTATCAGTCACCGCAACCTGTTACAGTGGACTACCGCAGCCCAAACTGCCCGCTTGTTTGGCTTGCAGGTCTATCGCAACACAGCCTGGCTAAGGTTTATCGCATCAACGTTGGTTGTGATAATCTTAGCCGCCGCAATCCAGCTTGATCACACTCTTACCGGAAGTGGATTATCCCCCGCTTTGGCCTTCTCCATTCCATTGCTGCTATTATGGGTGTTTTCGCCGTTAATCGCCCAATGGATCGACCAGCCCATCAAACAGCGCGCGAAACCGTTGAGTACGGATCAAATAATTCTCTTTCGACAGGTTGCCCGCCGTACGTGGGGCTTCTTTGAGCGTTTCGTTGGCCCGGAAGATCACTGGCTGCCGCCCGATCACTACCAGGAGGCCCCGGTTGGGATAATTGCCCACCACACCTCACCTTCCAACATCGGCCTGCTACTTACCTCCACACTGGCTGCTTATGACTTGGGTTACCTGGATCAGCTCGGACTGGCGACCCGCCTCTCAATAACGATTGATACCTTAGAGCAGCTGGAACGTTTCCGAGGCCACTTCTTGAATTGGTATGATACGCTGACCCTGCAGCCGCTCAAACCACGTTACATTTCTACCGTTGACAGCGGTAACCTGGCTGCCAGCCTGATCGTAACTGCTCAGGCGTGTAAGAGTATGCCGAAAGAACGAATTTTTCGTTGGGATCTATGGCAGGGTTACCTGGATACGCTTTCCAATCTGACCGAGATATTATCAGAAATGCAGAAAGCTGAGTATAACAGCCTGGTACAAGAAATCAGCCACAAGATTGCCAAGATGAACGAAGAAATCCTGGCAGTACGGATTGAACCTAATCGTTGGTTTGCCCTCTTTCAGACAGTAAATGGACTGTTTTGGCCAGATCTCTCAAAACGCCTGATTGAGCTAATAGAGGCAGGTAGTGTAGCTTTCGATTTAGAAGCCTTACGCAAGCTACAAGAAGTCGCCGGCCAGGTTGAACGCCATCACTTAGCTATACAGCGAACGCTCGCCGAAATGGTGCCCTGGATTCATTTGCTGGAGCAGGTTCCCATGCTTTTCAATGAGATGCCATTTGTGCAAGGGTTGAACGCATTGAGAGATAATTTACCTTACAATCCACACCTCGGCCAGATTAGGAACTATGCCACTGCTGGCCTAACCAGTAACGCCGAACTACGAAATCTTCTGAACCAAAATCAACTCATTGCCATACGAAATTCTGATCAGGAAAGCAAAGCGAAAGAATGGTTGGATGCTATGGACCAGGCTTTGACCCAAGCTACAACTAATGCTGATGCCTTGCTGAATAGATACTCTCAAAGCGCGCTGCGCACTGAGCGGTTTGTGATGGAGATGGATTTCCAATTTCTTTATTCCCCACAGCGACGCGTATTTCACCTTGGGTTTAACCTTGATACTGGACAGCTCGACGATAACTATTACGATCTACTGGCCTCTGAAGCGCGGATTGCTTCCATCATTGCCCTGGCAAAGGGAGATGTTCCTCAATCCCACTGGCTACAGCTTAGTCGACCGTTGACCCGGGTAGAAGGCACATATGTTCTGCTTTCCTGGAGTGCGACCATGTTTGAATACCTGATGCCGACGCTTTTCTTGCGCTCCTACTCAGGTACATTATTGGCAGAAAGCGCACTGGGAGCAGTCATCCATCAAATCGCCTATGGAAAAATGAAAGGCGTTCCGTGGGGTATCTCGGAATCTGGTTTTAACCTGCTTGACGCCAATCAAAATTATCAATATCGTGCCTTTGGGGTTCCAGGGCTGGGCTTTAAACGTGGATTGGGAGACGATTTGGTTGTTGCACCTTACGCCTCGCTCATGGCAATTAATTACAACCCTCACGCGGTAGCCCAAAACCTGACCGGCTTGATGGAGCATAACAGCTTTGGATTATATGGCCTGTATGAGTCGATTGATTTCACAGCTGACCGACTGCTGGTGGGCGACACCTCATCTGTGGTACGTGAGTATATGGCCCATCACCAGGGCATGATCTTAATGGCTTTGGTAAATTATTTCTATAAAAACAAAATGGTGCGCCGAATGCACAACGATCCGCGCATCCAGAGTGTCGAACTGCTTTTACAAGAGCAAATCCCACTGGCAGCTCCTCTGCAAAATCCATATGCTGAAGATGTTAAAGGGACCATGCGGTTTTCAGTAGCCCCCATTGAAATAAATCCCTGGAGTGTGCCAGTTGAGACCGCTATTCCCCAGGTTAATCTCCTCTCCAATGGCAATTATGGTGTACTGGTTAGCAACATGGGGGGTGGGTACAGCACCTGGCGAGACATAGACCTTACGCGTTGGCAGGCTGATGGAGTACTCGACCCATGGGGAACCTGGATCTACATCCAGGATATGAATTTGACAAAGGATGAGAAAGCTTCCACAGGAAAGCTTTGGTCAACAGGGCACTTACCCATCCCTACCAATGCACAAAATATTCAGGTGACATACTTCGCCCATATGGCGGTTTTCCACCGCACAGAGAATGATATTGCATCCACAATGGAAGTCACTGTGTGTCCTGATGACCCGGTTGAGATTCGGCGGGTTCACTTGCACAATACAGACAGCCAGCTGCACCACCTGCGCCTGACATCCTACGGGGAAGTAATCCTCACCCAACAATCTGCAGACAAGCGCCATCCAGCATACAACAAGCTATTCATCGAAAGTGAATTTGAGCCTGAGCTAAATTTACAAATTTTCTCACGACGCCTCCGTTCCAGTGAGGAAAAGCCCGTCTTCATGGGACACATGCTGGTAGTCGATCATAAAAGGGATTTTCAGTATAACCATCCATCAGCCCGTCATGAAGCAGATCGCAATCGATTTATCGGCCGAGGCGGCACTCTCGGTAACCCAGCTGCACTCATTTCTGAACAATACCTCACAGGAACGACTGGCGCCACCCTTGACCCAATCTTTGCACTTGGAATGGAGGTCGACGTTAACCCACACGAAAGTGCTGAGCTGGCATTTCTGACCTTCGCTGGAGAAAGCAGGGAAGCGATCCTGGCATTAGCCAGGCGATATTCTAGCTGGACTCTGGTGGAGCGTTCCTATCATCAATCTAATATTTCCGTCCAGGCCTGGCTGGGGAAGCAAAACTATAATTCTCTGGCATATAAAAATACTTTAAAGGTGCTCTCAGCACTCCTGTATCCTTTCAAGTTATTGCGTGCTTCACCTGAAACGATTGCCGCAAATCGCCTTGGTCAGGCCGGGTTATGGCGCTTTGGTATTTCAGGCGATTATCCCATCCTGCTGGTCGAGATCGAGGAATCTCAGCAGATTGACCTGATCCGTGAGGTTTTGCAGGTTCATGAATTTTTGCGTAGCCGCCGCTTTATGGTGGATCTTGTCATTCTCAATCATCAACAGACCGATTACGGCGCCGAGTTGAATGGGATGCTCTACCGTCTGATAAATCGTTTAAATAGCGAGCAGTGGTTGACCAAGCGTGGGGGGATCTTCATCCTTTATACAGACCAGATCAGCCCTGAGGAAGACATTTTGCTGCAAACGTCAGGCTGCATCCTTTTTAGGGGAGATCACGGATCCTTGGATGATCAAATTCCGGAATACACAATACAGGCTGCTCATCTGCCTGAATTTATTCCAACCAGGTCTCCCGAAGGCATTGTCTCACCTGGTCAGGATGATCCCCTCCCCTCAACAGGAGCTTTGCAGTTTAATAACGGATATGGCGGTTTTAGCGCAGACGGGCGCGAATATATTATCGAGCTTCCACACGGCAGGCCCACTCCTGCCCCGTGGGTCAACGTTATCGGTTATCCATATTTTGGTTTTATGGTTAGCGAAACTGGCAGCCAGTGCACCTGGGCGGTGAATAGCGGAGAAAACCGCCTGACACCATGGTCCAACGACCCTGTACGCGATCCAACGGGTGAGGCACTCTACCTGCGAGATGAAGAAACCGGCGATGTTTGGACACCCACACCTCTTCCTGCGGGTGCAGACCAACCCTATCGCGTTAAACATGGCGCCGGCTACACCATCTTCGAGCATAATTCTCACGGTCTTCGCCAGCGCCTGACGTTATTCGCCAGTCCAGAAGATCCGGTTAAAATAATCCACTTGAGGGTAGAAAACACGTGGAATCATAACCGCCGGATTACTGCTACCCAATATATCGAATGGGTCTTAGGTACTACTCATGCCGCCTCACTACCATATATCATTCCAGAGTATGACGCGGCAGAGTACTGCCTGCTGGCTACCAACCCCTACAACGATGAATTCGGTGAGAGAACCGCCTTCCTAATCGCCAATAAACCAGTCCATGGATTGACGACCGACCGTACTGAGTTCTTGGGGCGAGGTGGAACACTCACCTATCCGGCTGCTTTGCATCGTATCGGGCTGGAAACCCGACTTTCCCCTAGTGAGGATTTATGCGCTGTCCTCCAGCTGCACCTCGATCTGCTTCCTGGCGGAGTTGAAGAGGTTTACTTTGTGCTGGGGCAAGGGAGTAATAAGGGACATGCCCTCGAGCTGGCAAAGAAATATCATGACTCCGCATACGTCGGGGCTGCTCTGGAACGCACCCGCGTGTTCTGGGACCATCTGCTCCATACCATTCAGGTGCACACTCCTGAGCCAGCTTCTGATTTAATCCTTAACCATTGGATGCTCTACCAGAGCCTCTCCTGCCGGATCTGGGGGCGGTCAGCTTTCTATCAACCCAGCGGGGCATTTGGTTTTCGTGACCAGCTCCAGGATGTTCTGGCCTTGCTTGCGGTCGATCCGGCTATTTCCCGCGGCCAGATACTCAATGCTGCTCAATTCCAGTTCACTGAAGGTGATGTAATGCATTGGTGGCACACACCTTCCGGTCGCGGAGTACGAACGCGCATCTCAGACGACTTGCTATGGCTTCCCTATGTCACTGCCCTTGTATATCGAATCAACAGGCGACATGAGTATTCTTGAAGAAAAAATTCCATTCCTTGAGGCACCACCTTTGAATAAGGATGAACACGAACGCTACAATGAATATCCGCAAACGAACGAAGCATTTCCTCTGATGGAACATTGCCACAGAGCGATCAAAAAAGGTGCCACCAGTGGAATACATGGCTTACCTTTGATCGGTACTGGCGATTGGAATGACGCCCTGAACAGGGTTGGGGAGGAAGGAAAAGGTGAAAGTGTTTGGCTGGCATGGTTCCTGTGCGATGTTCTTGAGCGTTTTGCGAAAATATGTGACGAACAGGGAGATGACGAAACCGCTAATTATTACCGGTCTCGCTCCAAGGAATATGCTGCCGCAGTTGAACAAACAGCCTGGGACGGTGCCTGGTATCGTCGTGCATATTATGATGATGGCTTCCCGCTTGGCTCGATCCAGGATACTGAATGCCAGATCGACGGAATTGCCCAGTCGTGGGCGGTATTGAGTGGAGCTGGCGATCCTATTCGCAGCCAGAAGGCGATGCAATCAGTGCTGGAACGGTTGGTTCTCACGCAGGACCGGTTGTCTTTGCTCTTCACCCCACCGTTTGACACAACTGAACATGATCCAGGTTATATTAAAGGGTTATTTTCCAGGTATTCGCGAGAACGGCGGACAGTACACCCACGCTGCCATCTGGACGGCCTGGGCTTTCGCGCAACTTGGCGATGGGAAGCAGGCTGGTGAACTTTTCGATATGCTTAATCCAATCTCCCATTCCGATTCGGAGGAGAAGGCGGCTGAATATCGCGTCGAGCCATACGTGATATGTGCGGATATCTACAGCAAACCGCCTCATTTGCACCGCGGTGGCTGGACCTGGTATACCGGTTCAGCCGCATGGACGTACCGGCTTGGACTGACGGCTCTACTAGGCTTCAAGAAGACTGGCGACACCTTGCACATCGACCCGGTCATACCACCAACCTGGGACGGGTTTGAGATTACCTATCAGTTCGGAGCCACAAGCTATCAAATAAAGGTGAACAATCCCACGCATATTGCTCATAGCGTCCAGCGCGTGAAATTGGATGGAAAAGTACTGGACCTAAAAACCATTCCTCTGGTTAACGATGGGCAGGAACACGCTATTGAGGTGATGATGGGAGACCGAGGAGAGAGTCGAACAAAGCTCATAGAATTATAGCCAAACAACACTTGAACTTAACCCGTAATCGTGGAATGATGCCATTTAATCTTCCAATTCATTAGCCTTCTTGATACAACCGCTTTTCGAAGGAAATCTGCCAAGTCTTTATGGCTCGACATCACTACAAAAAAAGATGACCATTCTCAAAGTCCATATCCTGGGCATCTGCTCACTTAGGAACAACGAAGAATGCCTGCTCACTGAAGAAACCTGGTATTACATACATAAAAAATTTACCCACTATACTTACTGTCACCGTTAATAAGGTAACAATATTCATCTTCGCTGGGTCAGCTTAGAAGATTCATCCCATCTTACAGGAAAAGCCGTTGAAATATTAGGCAGGTTGGTCGTTCGGTTGCAGTAAGGTTGAATTAAACCGTAACCAGGTTAATAAACAATACCCCCATGTATGTCAATATGGGGGTATTTTTATTGAATTTTCCAGTATATTAGATGACCCGCGATGGACTTGAACCCATTACCTCATAAACCAACTGATTAAGAGCCGTAGAACGGGTGTTCTATACCGTACATATGGTGCTATAGAAGTCTTCTATGTCCTATATGTGGTGGTTAAATTATCCAACATATCCATATTTTCCATGCAGTGTTACCTGAATTACACCAGTATTGCACCACTGCATGAAGCGAGGAGATGTGGTTGGCAACCCTGTCCATAGGGGGAAATAATAATATGATGTTTAATATTAAGTTGTGATACCCTGTGAAAATAAAATATCATAATTTCATAATTTTCTTGTTTTTCTGTCAAGGTATGCAGAATAGTGATCTTGGTCTTGTCTCTTAAAAATATTTACAATTCTCCCATAAAACGTCTTAATGCAGTAATCATCTCATTTTTTGCGAGTTTTTGGAAGATTTTGATAGTTCAAGGAGGTATGAACCCAGTAGAATTTACTCATTAGAACAGGAGCAGCCATTTCCATCTTCCTCCACTTCTTCTCCGGCTTTGTGACTATGCTTCCTGCTACAGTATTATGCATGCTCATCTCCATATCAGCAGGTAGTGAGTATTTTTGGAAGTCATACTTCGTCGTTAGTGGCATATTCCTGGTAGTCAGTTTTGCACTTGGATTTTTTATTCCCGTTCTCGCCCCAACGCATTGGAAACGTCACTCCATATTTTGGTTTTTCGGCCAGGGTTTGCTGGCCTGGCTAGTGGCGACATTGGCTTTGGGGCTGGTAAATCTCACCCCGCTGTGTGTTGGTCAGGATAATGGTGATGGGAACAATGACTTGGTGCTTTGTATGGTACAAACTGTGATGGTTCCCATCCTCTTTTCACCTTTGGAATTCATTCTGCTCTGTCTTTCCGCTTTCTCCGGCGGCTGGCTGATCAAAACGTTGGTTAAACGCGAAGAAACATGATCCGTTTCCGTATCATTTTTTGCGTCATGACCGTCCTCACCCTCCTATTCATTCTGGCACCGCTTATTTTGGGATTGGCATCTGCCGTCTTTACCTACCACGGGAAATGTTACGGCTTTACCGATGGGTCCTGGGCTTGTTCCTGGCAGGAATACGCTTCTGACCAGGTCTTTTGGTCTGCACTACTGGATATTCCTATCAGTATGTATTTAATTCCCTGCTGGCTTGTTGCCGTGGGTCTCTGGCTCTTCAGACGTCGCATCGCTGCTCCGAATGGATTCCCACTCTCTCTGGTTATCCTGATACCATTGAGTGGCTGTCTTGGAGGCACCTGCCTTATTTCGATTCTACCGGTCTTTATTAGACTTTACTACGGGTTCTATCCATAATGATGGCTTGAGAGTTGCATAATTATTAATCTTACTTGCCTCGGAGTTCATATGGCAGAACCAATCATCGTTCAGAATGATCACCGTGAGTACCTGTTCGGGCATTACCTTCAATTCCAATTGGAAATGTACCCAATCAGATCTCTCGATGCTGGAAGGCAAGTATATTCGCTGTCAAAAGCTCTGCCCCCTACACATGTTATCATCTCCAGAGGTTTGGCTTACTAAGAATATATTGGCAGCTTCCGATTGCCAGTATATACCGCCAGGCAGTTGGAGTATCGGATTACATGCCCGGATATGAATTGTAGATAGGAGAATTCTCAAATTATCAAAAGAACAAGATAGAAATAATGTATTTCACCACCTCCTCTCACACTCAAGGGAGAGGAAATATTTTTATTTTTCCAGGGTCTGGTCAGGAAGCGGATTACAGAATTGATTTATCCAAAAGTGAGCCGAACCCCTTAACATATACCCCGTACATATCGAATATCATTATCCAATATACCCCCATATCGGGGAATTTCATCCAACATGATCATATATTCCATGCAGTGTTACCTGAATTACACGTATTGCACCACTACATGAAGCGAGGAGATGTGGTTGGCAGCCCTGTCCATAGGGGGAAATACGAAGGAGGTGAAAGGCGAGTTGATTTCGTTGTACTCCTAGATTTTGCGACACTATATATAAAGCCTATAGAGTATATCAAACCCAATACCCCATTTCAATTTATTAACTTTAATTACTTTACCAATAGCCTCGCTATCATAAGCCCTGTTTACATCTTGTAAGCACCTTGCTTCTCCACCCCTCCTCAAATTCATTCAGATACTGTAAAATCGATGTCTATGGGTAGTCAATCGTAATTAGAGTTGAAAAATGACCACTCAGATGTCGGAGGGTTTATGGCAAACCGTGAAAAAGAATACCTCGAACAAAACGCGAACAGTTTTGGGAAAGATTTAGGTTGTATAACGAGAATGAGCGTATCAGAAAAATCAAAAGAGATCCATCGTTGGGCCGCCATATATACTCGTTATAAGCTGACAAGGAGCGAGTGGCAAGCTTATGTTTGATAAACAACATGGCTGCTGTGCCATTTGCGGAGTGTCTCAAGAGAATCTAAATCATCCATTAGAAATAGACCGTGACCAGGTTACAGGCAGGATAAGAGGACTTCTGTGTAGGAAATGTAACAGTGGAATTGGAAACCTTGGTGAAGATATTGAAAGAATGAAAAGGGTTATTAGGTATCTTGAAACCTAGGTTCTTATTCTGATAATATGTATTACAAGACATATTCATAGGCAAGAAGCCACTTGGCTCAGAATATCTGAGCAATTGGGGAAACAAATGGGTACAAAATTTAGTGGAAATAAATAATCGTCTATTTATTATAAGGTTTGCAACAATCTGTTCGACAAGGGAGTATATACAATGGACTTCTTTATCGCACTGATCCTGCTAATCCTCATGGTTTTTGTCTCAATGTCAACAACGGTTGAAAAGTAGAATCTGTAATCCATGATAATTCTATGAAATAGTTATAACCAATCAAAAATTGTAACCGTAGTCAGGTCACCATAGACAGCTAAAATACTACTCTTAGAATGCCCCCATATTTCAAAAAGAAAAAGTGAGGACACCATATTAGTGGGGAGCACTAGACACAAAGTGAGCGCGGGGGTAATTACAATTGAATATCTATCCAAGTGTCGATAGCCATAACGGGCATCGCTTGGACACATTAGCAGTGTGAGTCAGCGATCGCAAAGCCCTTTTCGAGGTGAATTTTCTGAATACCGATCAAGATTTTTTATCAGTGACGAATTCGGGAGAATTCTGGATATGTACTAGATGTGCACGAAACCTTCCTATGCCTATTTATGGAGATCTAGTATCTTTTATAACCACACCTTTAGGGGTATGGATGTCCAAGATATTCTTTTTTTCAAGGCTATGCTTTCGTGGTTACCCACGGTTGCACCCGGTATAAAGGTGGAAATGCAAACCGCAGCCCTGCCTAAAGGGGGGAGAATAAGTATGAGAAATATCAAATACAATAAATATAGCGAAGCTTCTATCAGACCTATTGGCCGTCAATAAGAATAAGCGAGCGGACGTTGTCAATGGGTAAATATATATACAAATCTCGGGGCACATTTATCCCTAATTCAATGGTCTTAATGTATCTGATAAATGGTGGATAAATGGTCGGAAAATAACATGATAAATAGGATATAAGTCTAATGCTTTATGAAGTAATTCTAATATAATATTAATTTATAATGATTAGGCGGTATAATAATCACCTAAATTAGAATTTATCCGCGGTAATTCATCAATCGAGAGTAAAAATCAACTGGATTTAGTTGCATTTTTATTGTTTGTAATAATGGAACACTAATAGAGATATTGTTCAGGGGAAAAAAATTTAAGTCAATTAACCAGAACAATCCCTGTTATTTCCTTTCCTTGTCATAGGAGGATATAAATCATCAAGCGAATAGTTTTGGTTGTTTTGCTACGATTGTGTAATATGTGATCATCAGATAATTAAACAATGCCTCATTCAAGTATATAACTTTCTCTTTGTAATATGGAATAATTTTATTTATGGAACTTCGAACCTATATCGAAATTCTTTGGCGCAGAAAATGGATCATTATAATCACGATTTTATTAACAGAGATTGTCGTGATTATCGGCACATTTATCACCAAGCCTGTCTACTCGGCCTCAACCAAAATCAGGATTGCCGCTGCTGCGACTGGTACGATATCTTATTCTGATTATATGTATGCTGATAGGCTCATGAATACATATGTAGAGCTCGCAACAACGACACCTGTCTTTGATGATCTTAAACAACAACTCGGGTTGAGCATCCTTCCCCAGATCAAAGTGGTAACAATACCAAATACCGAGCTTATTGAAATCTCCGTTGAGGATCATAATCCTTTCCTTGCTGCAAACGTAGCAAATACACTTGCTAATATCCTGATTAATCAAAGCGTAAAGTTATATACCGGGACTGGAAGGAGTGCTTCCGAGCTACTTAACACACAAGTTACAGTTATGGAGCAACAGGTAAATGAGGCACGTGTAAACTATTTATCACTGTTATCGAATGACCCAAATAATGCTGACGGGATTCAAACTGCCAAACAAAAGTTAGATCTTGAGCAACAGATGTATAACTCGCTACTTGACCAATATGAACAAACTCGTTTAAGTGAAGCCATACGACAAAACTCGGTTTCGGTTGTTGAACCTGCCACACCTCCGATAAAACCTGCTAAACCTAATAAGGCATTGAATATTGTCTTGGGCTTCTTTGTTGGTATTGTGGGAGGATTCGGATTAGCATTTATATTTGAAAATTTAGATACAACTCTTTACACGACAAATCAGATCGAATCTATTACCCATTTATCTGTGATTGGTGAGGTTCCAGACTTGGATCAAATCAATTCGTTTTCCCAATTGGACAATAATCTATCGTTTGGGGAAGCCTATCGTCGTGTACGTATGAATATCCTTTCTAAGGACTTCCCAATTCGATCTCTGATGATCACCAGCGCTGGTCCAAAAGAAGGTAAGTCGATCATTATAGCGAATCTTAGCTTATACAATGGCGAAATCTGGCATGAAGGTAGTGGTAATCGATGCTGATCTACGATTACCTTCACAGCACGTGTTATTTAATATTGATAACCAGATCGGTTTATCCAGTATCCTAAAAGAATCTGCTCATTTTCCACAAGCAATTCGAGCTACAAAATATGACGGAGTTCATGTCATTCCAAGTGGTCCATTACCTTCTAACCCATCTGAACTACTTGGTTTAGAAAATATGAAAAAGATCATTGAGCAGATTTCGAAAGTTTTTGATATAGCAATTATCGATGCCCCGTCGGCAGTAGCGGTGACTGACGCAAGCGTTCTTGCACCTATAGTTGATGCAGCTGTGTTGGTTGTCAGCCGGGGAAAATCGAATTCACATGCCGTCCAGTCTGTGATTACACAATTTAATCAAATCAAAATACGGTGGATCGGGGTAATTGTAAATCGAGCGGAATTGAAGGATAGCCATTATTACTACAAAAAAAGTAAAGAAAAAAAGCCTGGAACAACTTAAATTTATGCACTTGAACAGGGGAATCAAATGGAAACTGAAATTGGTCTTGAGATATTACGAGAAATCGATCCGTATGCCTTGGTTCCACTCAGCAAAAGTCGAAGCATATATTATTTATCCAAAAGGATACTGGATTTTTCACTATCAATAATTGTCTTAATTATTCTATTCCCAGTAATTGCCGTCATTGCTATCTTAATCAAACTAGATTCACCAGGACCGATATTTTTTCGTCAAGAACGCGTGAGTGTAAGGCGTAGGATATATAATCACGTCACCTTACTGGCAGAAGACCACTTTTCGGTGTTACAAATTCCGTACTATGGTGTGTAATGCCGATCCTTCTCTGCACAGATCTTATATTAAGGCATTAATCAATAATGATCATGAAAGCTTGGCAATGATGCAGGGTGGAGATACTCAAATTCGAAAACTAGTAAATGATCACCGGGTGACTCGAATAGGTCGATTCCTACGTAAGAGCAGTATCGATGAGATCCCCCAATTCATCAATGTGGTCAAAGGAGAGATGAGTCTAGTAGGACCAAGACCTGCTATTCCTTATGAAGTGGAAATGTATAAACCATGGCATTATCGGCGGTTAGAAACCAAACCCGGGATCACTGGTTTATGGCAGGTGACTGCAAGAAGTTTAGTGGACTTTGATGAAATTATTAATCTTGATATTCAATATATCGACCAGCAGTCATTCTGGCTGGATTTGAAAATATTGATGAAAACACCCAAGGCAGTCTTATTTTGTAAAGGAGCTGTATAGCCAATTTGGTTAGGAGGGAAATAAAATGGAAATAATTAAAATAGGTGCAATTGGATGTGGTTATTGGGGACCAAACCTGATTCGAAACTTCGTAGAGAATCCATCATCGGATGTAATCATAGTCGCTGATTTAAAGAAAGAGCGGCTTTCTAAAATCAAAGTTAGTTACCCTAATCTTGATGTGACTAAAAACTATCGTGATCTATTTGACAAGGATCTAGACGCAGTGCTTGTTGCTACCCCGCCTGCGACTCACTATTCGTTAGCTAAGGAATGTTTAGAGCATGGTTTGAATGTTTTGGTTGAAAAACCTATAACGCTCAACAGCCATCAAGCGGAGGAATTAATTGAGATCAGTAAGGAAAAAGATTTGGTTTTAATGGTTGGTCATACATTTGAATATAATGCAGCTGTTCATACACTTAGAAACTTGATAGAGAGTGGTGAATTAGGTCAGATATATTATGTGGATGCTGCACGTCTAAATCTAGGTTTATTCCAACGTGATCTAAATGTGCTGTGGGATCTGGCTCCCCATGATGTTTCAATCCTTAACTATATTCTAAACCGCACTCCTATATCTGTTAGTGCACATGGTATGTCATTTGTCAATGAAGGAGTTCATGATGTCGCTTATATGAATATGGTTTTTCCAGACCATATCCTGGCTCACATTCATGTGAGCTGGTTAGATCCATGTAAAGTACGGCGCGTTACGGTTGTTGGTAGTAAGAAGATGGTGGTTTATAACGATGTCGAGAGTTTGGAAAAAATCAGGATTTATGACAAAGGGGTAGAAAAACCGCCATACACTAATACCTTTGGTGATTTCCAATTTAGCTATCGTTATGGGGATGTAATTATTCCCAATATCCGCTTCACAGAACCACTTCAAAAGGAGTGCCAGCATTTCCTGGATTGTATTAGCAATCATTCTGTACCGCAAACTGATGGGCAGGCTGGATTAGAAGTCGTAAAAATAATCGAAGCAGCTCAACGATCATATGACTGAGAATGGTAATCATCAGGAGGTGATTCAATGGTAATAGGGGAGTTTGTACGGATTGCTCCTAGATGTTCGGCTCGGGCGGGATGTCAAAATCTATGCTTTTGCCAATCTGTATGGCTGCGAGATCGGTGATGAAAGTAAAATTGGAACATTCGTTGAGATCCAGAAAGGTGCAAAGATTGGCCGTCGGGTAAAGATATCCAGCCACACATTCATTTGTGAAGGTGTTGAAATTGAGGATTATGTCTTTATCGGTCATGGAGTCATGTTCATCAATGACAAATATCCACATGCTACTACAGAGATAGGCGAGTTGCAAACCGAAGCGGATTGGGAATGTATTCCTACACTGGTGAAGAAGGGTGCTTCGATTGGAAGTAATGCAACAATTCTCTGCGGTGTGACCATCGGTGAAAGAGCGATTGTTGGGGCAGGGAGTGTGGTCACCCATGATGTCCCGCCAGGGGCGGTAGTTGCTGGAAATCCAGCACGCCTTCTTCGTGAGAGCGTTACAAAATGGAGCTGATTTACATGACAATACCATTGGTTAATTTACGTAAACAGTATGCACCATTGAAAGATGAGATCATCTCAGGAATTGAACGTGTCCTTGATGGTATGCAACTGTTCCTGGGAGAGAATGTCCAGGCCTTGGAAAAGGAATTTGCTCAATTCTGTGGCGTTGAATATGGCGTGGGTGTGAGTGATGGCACAGCTGCCCTTGCACATCATCCTGAGAGCCATGGATATCGGTCCTGGCGATGAAGTGATCACAGTATCTCATACCTTTATCGCCACTGTTGAGGCAATTCTGCTTAGCTGGTGCCAAACCTGTGTTTGTCGATATTGATCCCGTGACTTATCTAATGGATGTCGCTCAGGTTGAAGCTAAAATTACACCACACACCAAAGCAATTTTACCAGTACACCTTTATGGTCAAACCGTCGATATGGACCCATTACTTGGCGTTAGCCTCCAAATATCATTTGCGAATTATCGAAGATGCCTGTCAGGCACATGGTGCGGAGTACAAGGGTCGCAAGGCTGGTTCATTGGGTGATGCAGCTGCCTTCAGTTTTTATTACTCCAAGAATCTGGGAGCCTATGGTGAAGGAGGATTTATCACTACCAAAGACCCCGAGTTGTATCGCCGAATGCGAATGATCCGCGACCACGGCTCCGAGCGTCGATATTATCATGACCTGGTGGGAATGAACGCACGCTTGGATGAAATCCAGGCGGTGGTATTGCGAGCCAAACTTCCCCACTTAAGCTGATTGGAACCAACAACGCCGTGCACATGCATCCTTGTATAACCAGCTTTTGCAGTGGTTCTCAAGTTGTCACACCGGTGGAGCAGGCAGGCAACAAACATATTTACCACTTATATGTTGTGCGTGTTCCAAGGCGGGATGAGCTGCAGACCTACCTCAAGGAGCAAGGTATTTTTACAGGTATCCACTATCCGGTACCCAACCACCTGCAGCCGGCTCTTGAAATCACTGGGTTATAAGCAGGGTGATTTACCGGTAACAGAGCAGGTTGTGACCGAGATCATCTCTCTGCCGATGTTCGCAGAACTGACCGATGAGGAGATTGGGACAGTGGCTGGTGCGGTAAAAATATTTTGTAATGATAATTGATTGTCCTACGATGATGTTTTCTAACTTATAGTTTTATTAAACTTTTAATTGTAGTGTACCACCTAGGTGTTTTAAATCAATATTAAATGAACTCGACATTTTCTGATCTTTATCAGGCGATAAGCTCTAAGACCAGGTTGCCATTTTCTCATCTGAGGATCAATCTGTTCCCGATATTAGCCGCTTGCTTTATCGGCGGATTTATTGGGATATCCTTATTGGTATCTCCCTGGCTAGCGCTTACGATCGCGTTCGGAATCATTATCATCGCAGCTTCCTTTGTAAAACCAATTCTATTGTGTTATCTACTTATTGCAGGAATTTCTCTGACGTCTGGGATGCAACGAGGTAAACTTATTCCGTTTTTAATTCCTAACGAAGTTATTTTAATGTTATGTGCTTATATATCGGTCTTAATTGTTTTAGCAAGAAAATATGTTCACAATGTGAATCTGGAACCGATAATAATTGGCATTATTGCCCTTGTTATTGGTACCATGGTTATACCAGGAATCTCCTACCTGTTACGTGGAACAACCCTATTATTTAAAGATTATTTAGTACTCTTATCATCAATACAATTTATATTGTTATTCTTTATATTTACATACTTGCCAAGAAACAATACTGACAGGCGAAGGATAATAGAATTCATGCTACTCTGTGGCATGATCGTTGCTGTTGTTGGTTTATTACAAGGAGCGAAAATTGGATTTATAACAACTTTGCTTGATAATTGGTATAGTTCTGCACATGAAATTAAGGCTGCCAGTTATGGTCGGATAACATCTCTCATGTCAGCGTGGAATGTTCTTGGCATGTTTATGATGATAAATCTATTTATTACTTGGGCTTTTGCAATTTCAAAACCGACATACCTGAACAATGTGCTCATTATTGCAGCACTAGTTCTTTGTACAGGTTGTATTGTAGCAAGCGGCTCTTATGCTGGACTTATTGGTTTACTATTGGGCATCGTTTTAATTACTATTCTCCTTCGGGGGATAAATATTAAGGCAACTTTTCTTTTTTTCGTTTTAATCATCATAGTTCTTGGAGTAGTAATTCTATTTAAACCACTAATTCAAGAACGTCTGAATTCACAATTTGGATATGGGGGTTTGTTACCTCATACTTTGGTCTATCGATTTGACGTATGGCGAGGAATATTCCTACCAGCATTAAAGCAAAACTTACTTTGGGAAAATCAATCCTACTATTCCTACTACTTATTCTTGGCAGTACACCGAAAGCCAATATATCACTCTCTTATTCAGTTTTGGTTTGGTTGGTTTCATAGCGTTTTTCGCTTGGGTTTTGACCACATTGATATGGTTATTACAGAGATTTCGTTATCATCATGGTATGTTGAATCCGCTTACAGTTTCTGCTATTGCTAGCCTAACAGTATTACTAGTTTGTGGGCTAACAAATGCGGTTTTTACTTATTCTGGAACTGCCGAATATTTGTGGATCATGCTCGCGTTGATTACAGCCAATGAATACACCCAAAATACAACTTCACTTAATGGATTTTAAGGAGGATTTTTCATGCAAGGCAAAGGTGGGATAGCAGCAATCGTATGGGCGCCTAGTTTGAGACATACAGAAGATTTTGCAAATCTTCTACATGCGTCGCTTTACGAGATTCATTACTTACTCTACCAAAGGCCAATCCTTGCTCCGATAAAATATATTCCTCAATGTCTAAAAACTTGGTTAGTTTTGCTTAAACAGCGTCCTTCTGTTGTGTATGTATTTATATCCCCTGTATTCGCAGCCCTGAGTGTTTTTATCTATTGCCGGATTGCTCGTGTGCCGTACATCATGGATGTTGGAGGTCAGGCACTCATATCTCGAAAATGGAAGTGGAAATATCCCTTGTGCGAATTCTTGCCAAACGGGCATGCATCAATATTGTGGATCAAACTAGGTTCAAGAAATTGTTAGAATGATGGGGAGCGGAAACAATTCTCCTTGAGCGTTTCCCGTTTAATAGAACTTGGAAGCAAGGTGAATTTAAAGAAGTGAAGGATCAGTTCACAGTAACGTTGATAAGCACGTTTTCAGCCGATGAACCAGTAGAATTGTTACTTGGTGCCGCGAAACTTCTACCAGATATCCACTTTTTCATACTTGGTGATACAGCATTGGCGAATAGAAGCATATTATCGAATACCCCTGCTAATGTAACGTTTACGGGTTACCTTTCGGGCGATGATTATTGGATTCGGTTAAATTCTTCTCGAGCACTAATGGTATTGTCTGAGGATCTTTATTCGCTTTCTTCAGGAGCTGTTGAAGGGATGGGTTTAGGAAAACCCTTGATTTTATCGAAACAACCAGCTCTGATAGAATATTTTTATAAGGGTGCTTTGTTTGTAGACAATTCAATAAAAGGGATTGTGAATGGAATAATTACGTTTAGAGATCAAGAAAAAAGATTAAAACAAGAGATTGATGAATTAGCATTCGAGAAACAGAAACGCTGGGAGATGCGTCAGGTCGGGCAACAGTTGAATTTCAGCTCCCTGACACTACAACTGCTTACCGGATTTATGCGGTAGTCTGCGATAAGGCCGCGGGTTTCACTTCCGGGCAGCGCAATATGGTTGTCACAAAGGAATTCTTCATTGAACCGTCGACGCCCAGGTTCCTCATTCCCGGCGACCAACTCAAGTTTCCCGTTGTCCTGCACAACAAGACCGCAGAAAAAGGCGCAGCGACCCTGACCGCTGAAAGCTCGAAAAATATGAATGTTCGTCTTGCGCAGGATTCCGTCAAAATCGAACCCTGGTCAAGCTCAGTGCTGAAGACTGCGGCCGAGGTGACGAGCGGGACTGAAAAAGGCTGGTTCCGTTTCAAAGGCAAGTTCGTTATCCCCGCCGGGACATATGAAGACGCCATTGAACAGAGCCTCCCCATCCACTCCCGCTATCTCCCGATGAATCGTGTAGTTATCGGTTCATTTTCGGAAAAAACGGATTTATCCGTGGATCTACCGGATGTCCTCAAGCAGTTGAACTCGGCCGATATCAATCCCGCGGATTTCAAAGCTTACCTCAGCCTGAGCGGCGCCAATTGGACCAGAATAGCTCCAGGCTTGAAATATTTGTTGAATTATCCCTACGGATGTGTCGAACAGACGAGTTCGGGGATTATACCGCTGGTGGGAATTAGGGAATTAGTAAATGCCGGAACAATTCCCGGAATAAGGATAGAACAGGTTGATCAGTTCCTGGATCGAGGTGTCGAACGGCTGTTGTCCATGCAGCTTCAGGGTGGCGGCTTTTCTTACTGGCCGGGTGGGGCCGAAACCTCGTGGTGGGGGACCATGTATGCCACATTTGCTCTCATAGAAGCTCGTCAGGCCGGCCTCAAGGTCCCTGAAGCGAGATTGAAAGGGGCCCTAAAGTTCATTCGAGATGGTGTTTTCAAAGGAGAGGAAACGAGCGGTGCGGAAGAAAGAAGCTGGACGAGGCAATATGCTGTGCTGAACCTTGCTATGGGTGAAATGTTGTCAGCCGCGGAACTCGAACCTTTCTTCCGTGATTACAACACACTGAGCAATCAGGCTAAGGCCCTCTTACTGCTGGCGGCCAAGAAGACGCGGTACCTGCCGCAGAAGAAAATCGCCGACATGGTAAACGCTCTCGATCCGAAACTGGATGTGGAAAAGACCAGTTACGATGTTTCAAGCGCTCGCGAAATTGCCATATGCCTCATGGCTGCAATGGAATCGGGATCCGCCGCCAAGAAAGCTGATTCATGGGCTGGTATGCTCTTGAGAGGTCTTCAACCTGATGGAAAATGGACTTCTACTGCCGACACCGGCTGGTGCCTGTTGGCTCTTAGCAAATACTATCGGGGCAAAGACACGGGCAAGCACAAGCCTGTCAAGCTCAAGATCGACCAGGGTGGAGAAAATCCTGTGGAAGTGACTGTTTCAGACGCGGCGGCTTTTGTGGAGGTCGATCCTCGCAGGTTTCTCGATAAAGGAAAGATCCATATTACCGCGGCTTCGAAAGAGCTTATAAATTACAACCTTTCTGTGACCTATCCGGATTTAGCCACTGATCCCTCGGCGTTGAATAAAGGCTTCATTCTGAACAAGAAGATTGAGAACCTGAACGGCAAGGATGAAATCCGGGTCGGTGACGTGTTACGGGTGACTCTCGAAATAGGTATACTTTCTCGATCGAAACCAAGATCCTACGACACTTTTGAATACCTGGCGTTGGAGGACCCCGTTCCCTCGGGTCTTGTGCCTGTCAATTCGGAACTGGCGACTGAGGGAGCAGGCGAGAGCCGCCGAAGCGCAGGACCAAGCTGGAGAGAAGGTTTCGCTGACTTTACCCCGACGTACATGGAATTCCGAGATGACGGGGTCCGGGTTTTCAAGGATCGGGCTTGGAGCGGACAATACAGGTACTCGTATCTTGCCAGAGCTGTAACTGAGGGGGATTTCTGGATGAGAGGGTCCAGAATTTCTCTCATGTATAATCCGGAACGCTTCGGCAAAACGGAAGGCCGCAGGATAACCGTGCTCCCGGCCAAGTGAATGTAAATCTGAAAATCTGTAGGGGCGCCGCTTGCTGCGCCCCACTGTTGGGCAGGGCAAGCCCTGCCCCTACACATGAAATCCCGCTTGCTCATAATCCTGAGACGTAGAGGCAGACGCATGGGTCTGCCCCTACGGGAATAGCATTGACACTCTTTGCCCACGTACAAGCACGTCTTAGTTTCACCGCTAATTTAATCCGCGACCTAATAATCTCCTTGGCATCAATAAGATAAAGGAAGCATCGCTTCAGCCGCGCGGCCGCGCTCTGAAGACCAAGGAGAAATTGATATGAACTTCAAGGACATTGTTGCTGCAAATATCAACGACCTGAATGAAGGTGAAATGAAATCCTTCGACATTGCGGAGGATCAGAAAATACTGCTCGTCAAGATTAACGGTAAGTTCCACGCTATGGGCGGTCTTTGCCCCCATTACGGGGCCCCGCTCGATGAAGGTATTCTGAGCGGGCACAGAATTGTCTGCCCCTGGCATCATGCCGCTTATGACGCGAGGTCCGGGGACCTGAAAGAGCCCCCTTCCCTCGACGCTCTGGCTCATTACGAGACTCGAATTGACGGAGAAAACGTAATCGTGCGAGTACCGGAGCCGTTTGAAGGAAGCCGGGCGCCCCATATGACAAAATTCGATCCTGAAGCCGACAAGCGGACATTTGTCATCATCGGAACAGGGGCCGCGGGAAACGCCGCAGCTCAGACTTTACGTGAGGACGGGTTCAAAGGCCGGATAGTCATGATAACTCATGAAAACCGGCTCCCTTACGATCGACCGCAGTTGAGCAAAGAATATATGGAAGGGAAATCCGATGAAGGCGCAGTGCAACTCCGACCTGAAGAGTTTTACCGAGAGCATGATATTGAGCTAATGTTCCAAACGAAAGTAACTGGGGTTGATATCGGCAAGAAGATCATCTCATTCGAAAACGGGCAGAGCATGAGCTATGACAAAGCTCTGATAGCAACCGGAGGGATTCCACGGAGGCTTGATATACCGGGGGCGGATTTGGGAAATATTTTCACTCTTCGCAGTTTCGACGATGCCGACAAAATCTTCCAGGCAAGCGAAAAAGCGGACAAAATAGTGATCGTAGGCTCAAGTTTCATCGCCATGGAGACGGCTAACGCTTTTCGTGAGCGAAAAAGATCTGTAACGGTAGTCACGCGAGAAGCGGCTCCCTTTGAAGCGGCGTTGGGTCAGGAATTGGGCAAGATGTTCCGTAATTTGCATGAACGCAATGGTGTGGATTTCAAATTCCAGGCAGAATTAGACCGATTCGAAGGCGAACGGGACGTGCAAGCTGTAGTTCTTAAGAATGGCGACCGGATCGAGGCGGACATGGTGGTCTTGGGCGTCGGGGTGAGCCCCTGCCACTGATTTTCTTCGAGACACAGGCATTTTATTGCCTGACGGAAGTATAAGAGTGGACGACCATTTCCGAGCCGGGCCGGACATCTTTGCCGCCGGGGACGTGGCGACTTTCCCTGAGTGGCGCACCGGTGAAGAAGTGAGAATCGAACACTGGCGCACTTCCGAACAACAGGGATTTGTAGCGGGGCGCAACATGGCCGGCATAGACGCCCCATATCGGAGCGTGCCCTTTTTCTGGACGAACCAGGTTGGCTTGTATTTCCGTTATGTGGGACATGCAAAGCAATGGGATGAAATCATTTTTCACGGCGATCTCGCCGCCCTGGATTTCATCGCGTTTTATGTGAGGAACAATCAGGTTTGTGCGGCAGCGGCTAACAATCGGGAAAAAGAAATGGACGCGATTGAAGAATTGATGCGGTTGGGAAAAATGCCGAGTCCGGACCGGCTGCGAGATAAATCGGTGAATTTAGTAAATCTTTTGAACGACTTGGAATTCCCGATTGCGGCAAGCCGCCTGAGCGGATCGGCCTTGGCGAAGAGAGAGTAAGCGTCGTGATGTGGTGGAAAAATCTCAATCTCGTCTTAGGTCGCTGGAGGACTCAAGTGAACGCGCAAGCGGAATCCCAGAGTAATGCGGAACCTGTTCATATTAAGAAGCAGGTCTTATGGCCCTTTCCGGAATTCCGTAACCGTAGCGATGCTGGAGTTGCGCTTGCGGAATTCCTGAATCGTGAACCGCAGGAGAATTCCATAGTCTTGGCCCTTCCTCGAGGTGGTGTTCCTGTTGGCGAACCCCTTTCCGCAAGGCTCAAGGCGCCGCTCGAACTTGCACTGGTGAGAAAACTCCCGGTCCCAACTTCTCCGGAAATGGGATTCGGTGCGGTTGCCATCGATGGAAGTCGAATCCTGAACGAAAGCATGTTGAAATACATGCGTATTTCAGAATCACAGATAGAATCCATTACTGATGAAGTACTCAATTGAAGTGCGCCGTCGTGCGGTTGAATACACTGGGACATGAACTTGCGCCATCTGTCGAAGGCATGGATGTATACCTCGTCGATGATGGTCTTGCAACCGGATATACGGCCATTGCCGCGGCCAAGATGCTCCGGAATCAGAATCCGAGATCTTTGGTGCTCTGCGTGCCGGTCTCTCCGCGTAGTTCCATAAGTGCAGTGCAGCCTTATTTCGATGAAATTTATTGTCTCATCACCCAAGCTTCGAACTCTTTTGCCGTAGCCTCATTTTATACGGATTTTCACGACATGTCCGACGACGAAGTTCGCGAGATATTGCGTAGGGCCAAGAGAAATCTTGAAAATGCCGACGAAAAGCGCGTAGGAAATTTACCTCGAGGTTAAATGTAACTTGTGAACGGCTTACAGCGCCAATCAGGAAGGAGATGTAACATGATGCAACGCGGGCGCAATCTTTCAAAGATGTTCCCTCGATGGATCGGCGATCTTGCCTTTGATGGCGCTAATTTTGTTATTGGCACCCGCTGGTTCCCCGGCAGATGCTGCGGACAAGAAGGTCACTTTAGAACAAGCCATTTCATATAACTCTTAAAGCTAACCCGACCACCGGCTATAAATGGGCGGCCTCTTATGATAAGAGTTTCCTGACATTAGTGAAGCGAAAGCCATCAACGCGACCCGTCAAAACCCAAGAACTTACGTTGGCGTAGGCGGCATCACTACCTTTTACTTTTCGTCCCGTTAGAAACTGGCGAGACTTCTATCAATTTCACGGTACAAGCGCCCCTGGGAAAAAGAAGTCGCGGAGACAGAAAACTTTCAGAATTATAATATCACCTTGACGCTGACCGGCTGGACATTCAAGCTTGGCCTGCTACAAGCTCAGGTTTACGATGCTTTGAAGAAAAGGAGGAACAGTTATTGAAACAGCGATTTGTGACAATTGCAGCTTTTTGCGCTGTGCATCATGCTCGTGGCTGCCACAATGTTAGAAGCATCGGGGAGGACTGCTATGACACCGGGCGGCGTCAAAATTGAGATAGTAAAGGAAGGCCAGGGACCTTTACCCAAGCAAGGCCAGACAGTGGTTGTTCATTATACAGGCACATTGACCAACGGGACCAAGTTCGATAGTTCAAGGGATCGGCGACAGCCGATCAGCTTCGTCCTCGGCGCCGGGCAAGGTTATTCACGGATGGGATGAAGCCATCGCGGCAATGAAGGTGGGCACTCGTGCAATAATCACGATTCCGCCCGCCATGGGATACGGAGACGAATGGAGCCGGGAACGTCATCCCGCCAAATGCTACACTTGATTTTCGATGTTGAATTGCTGGAAGCTAAATAGAGGATTACTTAACGACTTTTAGCATTTGTTTGAATTTATCGCCTTCGGCGGCTCGGAGCATTTCGAACAAAACAGTTTCCACGCTGGTCATCGACGCGCCCGCTTCACGGCACCGTTCAAGGCCGATGTTCCTGTTTTCCGCGGTTCTGGAAGACACGACATCGGCCAGCGACTTGGACCTCGTAATTTAAAGCGGCAAGATCCAAGACCGTCTGATAAACGCAGACATGAGATTCAATGCCCCCTATGAGGATTTGCTTACGTGCCAGATTTCTGCAATGCGTTCCATGAAGCGAGGCTCGCCACAGCAACTGAAGCTTAGTTTGGTGATCGGTTCGACATCATGCAGCAATTCTTCCAATTCCGGAACTGTTCGACCAAGCCCGTTGGGGTTTTGCTCGGTCCGTAATGATCGGGCACTCCCAGTATTTTCGCTCCGCTCACCATCTTTGATGCATTTTGCACGAGCGACTTCTTTATCCAGCATCGCGCGGGCGAGTTTTTCCTGTATATCAATCATAACCAGGATGGTGTTCTCCGGTGTGAGCACAATTCCCTCCTCAATTTTTCTGCGCCTCTATGTTGACTGTGCAAATCATCCGACCGGCATGGAGGCTAGTCGCTACCTGCTTTGATAGGCCTGGGGATCCTGCCGGCCACAGAGATTTCGGCATCCAACCGGTACTATTCCCAAAGCATATCGTCTGAATCGGGTTTGTTCTCCGATCTCATGCGCTCGATCTTCGAGAGAACCTCTTTTCTGGTTCTTGAACCGAGTTGGAGTACGGCCACGCCTCCGCATTTGGAACACAATTTGCCTGGAGGAGCGCCTATTTGATTAAACAATTGTCTTATTCGCCTGTAATTGGTTCTTAATCAAAGTCCTGCCGCAGAACGGGCATTCAATTACTATGCTATCGTCGAGCAATACAAAATTGGCTCGTTTTGGTTTTACTTCCATTCGCGTTAGTTCGGGCCGCGTCTCGTAATCGACTCGCCTGCGGTCTTGACTGCATCTAAGGGTGTTTGCAGTTAGGAGTTCTTGAAAGGGTGCTGCGGGAAACTTTTTGTCCCCGTTCTGCGCGGCATTTTCCGTAGCATGCCTCAGAAGGTTTTGCAAGCGCTTCTAGTCATTTGCCGCAGTGTGACCGGGGCTGGTCCAAGAATGTTGAGGGGAGACTTTCCCTCGCCGGGCTCGCCGGTGACATAGCCAAATTCATCCCGCACGATTTCCGCCACCTTCTTGTAAAGCGTCCTCAGCGGTATCTCAGCAGGGCAGACTTCGGTGCAAAGATTGCAGTCAATACATCTCCCGGCCATGTGGACCGCTCGGGTCAAATGAAACATCGGATTTTCCGGTGGAAGATCGCCTGTTCGTATCAGGCTGTCTTCCTCTAAAGTGCAGACGTTACAGAAACATACCGGGCAGACATCCCGACACCCGTAGCATTTTATGCAGCGGTTGAATTCCTCCGCCCAATACGACAGTCTGGCAGATAGATCTTTGGCCATAAGGTCCGAAACAGTAACATTGGCTACCGGTTCCGCCTTTTCACCCGCAACGAATTCGTCCGGATAGGGTTTGCGGCATTCATGCAATTGAGCGAGTTCCTTTGGGCAGGCAATTCCCATCGCGTTTAATTCTGTCGGAAGCCGATCCCTGATTCCACCGAAATAGCTCATTTAGAGCCCGATCGTCACAGCCTCGCAACAGAACACCGAATACCGTGTCCGGATATCGACTGGAACAGGTCATGAGCGATTCTTGCCAGGGGATATCGGGAATCGCCCGGGCCCTTCGCAGTCTCCAAGGCTGAAGCCATCGTCCAGTTCCTCAGCTTTTTCATAGATATGCGGGGCAATATTCCCGTCCTGGTCCTTGAGGCCCACAAAAGCTCCTATTGTGCCGTCTTGCAGGAGCGCCTTTACATGTTGTTTTACCTGTTCGATCATATCATTTTCCCATTAGGCAAATTATCCGTGCTTGTTCAAAGTCTCGATCTCGGTCGAAATTTATTAACCGGTTTGTTCGAAGTTTGTCCGGCTGACGCAGAGGGCGACGGCCCCAGGCTTCTTATTTTCTCCACAAATTCCGTGACCACCTTGAGCGAAACGAGGTCCTTCGGCGGACGAAACCCATTTGAGCGTCAAGCGTTCCGGTTCAATACCGGAAAATTCCAGGAGCTGCTTCATAAAATTGGTTCTCTTGACCGTCATGTAATTACCGTACAGGTAATGGCAATCACCGACGTGTCACCCACCGACAAAAACGCCGTCCGCGCCTTTCTGAAATGCCTTCAAGATCTGGTGAGGTCCCACAGTCGCGGAACAAAGGGTACGGATAGTTCGAAGATTGGCCGGGTACTGAAGGCGGCTGACACCGGCCAAGTCTGCTCCCGCGTATGCGCACCAGTTGCAGAGAAAGCCTATTATGGTGGGTTCAAATTGTTCGTTGGACATAACTGATCCTTTACAATTTACGCGCTGAGGGCACGTTCGATTTGCGCATAGATCTGATCGTTGGAGAATCCGTCAAGTCTTGCACTGCCTGACGGACACGTTGCAGCGCAACCTCCGCAACCTTTGCACAAGAACTTTATTCACCTCACAAATACGCTGATCTTCCATGTAGCTAATCGCCCCATATGGGCACACGTCGACACATCCCTGGCAACCGCAGCAGGTTTCAGGACTTATATCCGCCACAATCCCGCTGGTGAACAGGGCGTCCTTCGAGAGCACGCCCGCGGCTCTGGAAGCCGCCCCCAAGCCTTGGGCCACAGCCTCTCGAATTGTGGAAGGGAAGCGAGCATTTCCGCACAGATAAATCCCATCCGTAGCAAAATCCAATGGCTTGAGCTTGACGTGTCCTTCCAGGAAGAAGCCGTTTTCGTTTAACGGCACCTTTAGCATGGTGGATATGTTCCCTGCATCCGGTTGCGCAATGAGTGGCGTAGATAACACCACCAGGTCCGCAGGAAGTTTGACATCTTTGCCCATGCGGAGGTGATAGACTTTAACAAGCCCTGATTCCACCACCGGCGGTCGCGCGGGATCGTAGGTCACATACCGGACTCCCATTTCTTTGGATTTCCGGAACATGTCCTCATTTTCCACTCCGTACATCTGCATGTCACGATACAGGATGGTCACCTGGGTGGCCGGGTCTTTCTCTTTGAGCAGCATTGCGTTCTTGACCGCTGTCATACAGCAGATACGTGAACAATAGGTCCGTTCTTCGCATCGGGAACCGACGCACTGTATCATGACAACGTGCTTTGCCTCGGGCGATTTTGCTTGAGCATGGCTTCGAGCTCGCAAGTGCGTGACCACTTGATTGCCGTCATAACCGAAAAGTCCTTCGGGCTTTAGCACTCGCGCTCCTATGGCTACGACGATTACTCCTGCATCGACCTTGGTTTCTGCGCCGTTCTCGGATAACGTCACACTTATAGTTGCCGACGTATCCTTCGACCGCTTTCACTTCAGCGTTGGTGTGAACCGCAACTTTGGGATTGCTCTCGAGTCGGCTGACAAGCTCGGATACCAGATTGGATGGAGGCCTCATGAGTGGGCAAAATCATGTTTAGGTCATTGAGGAGGCCACCAAGGCGATCCTGTTTTTCCACGAGGTCCACTTCATAGCCCATGTTTCCAAGAGCCATAGCTGCGGACATGCCCGAAACGCCGCCACCTATCACAACGGCCCTGTGGAACAGGCTCAGCTGAATGCGACTTAGAGGCCGGAGCCGACCGGCTTTGGCTACTGCCATTGCTATTTGCTTCTGCGCTCTTTCGGTGCCTTTTTCACTTTCCTTCATGTGAACCCAGGAACACTGGTCCCTGATATTGGCCATTTCAAAGAGATACGGATTCAGGCCCGCTTCCTCGCAAGCACTCTGGAATAGCGGCTCATGCGTCCGCGGTGTGCACGAAGCCACTACAACGCGATTCAGGTTTTCTCTGGGAATAGCTTCCTTGATTTCGTTTATGCCGCCCTCGGAGCAGGTGTAAAGATTCTCCTGAACGAATGCCACATCCGGCAAAGTCTTCGCATAGTCGACCAGTTGCTGCATTTTTAGGTAGCCGGCGATATTCGAACCGCAGTCACAAATAAAAACGCCTATGCGAGGATCCGATTTCTCGTCTTTCAAATTTCTATCTCCATATTCACACCGGGCGGTGACCAATAGCCACGGCCCTGCTGATACAATTCTCTACGAACTTCGCGATCAACCCAAATTCTAGATTGCCAATGCTCGGCCGCCGGTCATCACGACCTCTGCCGCACGAGCCGCTGCGCTGCTGGCCTGAGCTACGGATTCCGGAATGTCGAGCGGTCCCTGAGCGCATCCGCAAGTGAAAATTCCCGGAACATTCGTATCCAGAGGCCTATTTGGATGAGTCTTTACGAAATTGTTCTCTTCCAGTTCCACACCAAGCAGATTGGCCAAATCAACTATGCCTCGTGGCGCTGAGCAGGCATTGGCCAAAATGACCATGTCCAGAGTCAGGCTTTGAACCATGCGTTGTTCAGTATCTTCGTAATAGATGACAGGGTTCAGTTCCTCATCCTGAGCTACTTCCGCCACACGACCCCTGATATATTTCAGCCCTGAAACATTCGCGCCTCGGACTTTGTATTCTTCAAATCCTTTGCCGACCGTCCTCAGATCCATGTAAAAAATGTAGGACTGAGTCTCGGATTCGTGCTCTCTTGCAATGATCGCTTCTTTGATCGAGTGCATGCAGCAATAGGAGGAGCAATATTTGTGGAACCGGAAGTCTCTTGACCCGACACACTGGATGAAGCCAAGTTTCTTGGCGGTATGATACTTTGCCGCGTGCTGCTCTAACTTTTCTTGTTCTTTCTGCAGCTCTGCCAGCCTTGGCCGCGTCTTCAGCCTTTTCGGCTTTCTTGATCAGCTTAGCGACTTCTTTTGCCGCGGATCTCCGCATGAATGGCCGAGGGCCGAGTCAGATGGCCTCGGGTGGGACCTCCCGCGCTCGAGCAGCCGCTCCATTTCCAGCGAAGATATGACGTTCGGCAGCTTACCGTATCCGTATTCGGGAATCTGAGTCGCATCGAACAGCTCGTATCCCGTTGAAATTATGACCGCGGCGACGTTTAGTTCAACGTCGGAGTCTTTCATCTCGTAATCTATAGCCTTGGCCTGGCAGACCTTGGCGCAGACTCCGCATTTTTGGCCCTGCATCACACGGCAATGCTCAGGATCTATCGTAAACTGCGAAGGTATCCCCTGGGCATAATCCTTGTAGATCGCCTTGCGTTCATCGAGACCGAAGTTGAATTCATTGGGAACACGAGTGGGACATTTTTCCGCGCACGCTCCGCAGGCGGTGCATTTGCTCGCATCCACGAATCGGGATTTCCGGTGGACCTTGACCCGAAAATCTCCCACTTGGCCGGAAAATTCAGTTATCCGACTGTACGCCAGCAAATTAATCTTGGGATGTCGACCGACATCCAGCAGCTTAGGCGAAAGAATTCATATCGTGCAATCGTTAGTGGGAAAGGTCTTATCCAACTGGGCCATTTTGCCGCCGATGCTCGGGTTCTTTTCCACCAGGTGGACCTGAATGCCCATGTCACCCAGATCCAAGGCGGCCTGCATGCCGGCTATCCCACCGCCCACGATGAGAACTTCCTGAGAAGCCATATTAATCCATCCTTGGTTCATATATTCCGAAATCAGATCTTAAGGCTCTCCGCCAGGAGATCGTTTATGTCACGTATTTTCAGTCCGATTTCCATGTCCCTCAGAGCGCAGCTCAGATGTAGTCTACACTTGGGACATGCAGTTATTAATGTTTCCGCTCCTGTGGCCAGCGCTTCGTTGAGGCGGTTTTTTTGGATCGTTTTGGAACAACTCGAACAACCCATCCATGCGCTGGTTCCGCAGCAGATACCATTCTCTCGATTGTGCTCCATTTCCCGCAGCGATATGCCCGGTATACTCTGAATAAGCGCTCGCGGCGCGTCGAAAATTCCCGCCTGCCGACCTAATCTGCACGGGTCATGATAAGTTACCGCAGTTTCCAGAGGCTCAAAACTCAATTTTCCGGCTTGAGCCTCTTGAGCCATCAGTTCATAAAAGTGGACCAGTTCCAGGTCCATCGGTCCGACTACTTCGGGATAATATTTCTTAAAAGTGAGATACCCTTCGGGACATTGGAAGACTATGCGTTTGCAGCCAAGGCTCTTGATCAGATCCATGTTCCGCTTGGCGAGCTTGGCGAAATTCTCCGTATCACCATTCCACAAAAGGTCGTGACCGCAGCAGCGCTCATCATCGTGAATGACCGGCTCAATGCCCACAGCATTTAAGAGTTTGAGCACACCTCTGGGTCCTTCAAGAGCGTCAAGCTCCCAATCCTTGCGAAATTCCACGTCAAAGAAAGGCGCACAGCCCACAAAATAGTATGTGTCCCCGGTTTCCGATATTCGACCCGCTTCTCTGGCCCAGTCGGTCTTGTTCTGCTTTATGTCAAGGGTCTGGAGCCGCATTATGGTCTGGAACAGTCCTCTGTGCGCAGGTACGCCTCCCTTACCTTGTCGCACCGCTTCTTCCCGGACCATACGCACGAATTCCGGATAGTCGATTTTCGCGGGACATCGCACAGCTGCATTGGCCGCAAGACAGGCAAGACCAGACGTTCACGTCATCAAGAGGGCTCTCTTCTTCATCCATCAGAACCTTTTCCACCATAAGGCGTGGCGAAAAATCGGGCGTGACCCTGGAGACAGGACAACTGCCCGTGCAGATCCCGCAATCCAGGCAATAATAGGCTTTTGTATGATCGACAATTTCCGGTAAATTCATGCAGCGGTCTCCCTCTTCACGAGAGGATTAGGGCCCAGGCGGCGGACCTGGTCAGTAAAGTCACGGATCACTTCAGCGAATCGAGTCCCTTCCGATGCGGAAATCCACTCTCGCCGCAGGCGCGTGTCTTCGATGCCCAGGAGCTTCATCAGCTGCCAGGTCTTCTCCAGCACTTTTTGAGCTTTTTCATTACCTTCCAGGTAATGGCATTCTCCGATGTGTCAACCGGTTACAAGAACGCCGTCAGCGCCCTTTTCAAAAGCCTTCAGAATGATATGATGGGACGAGCATTCCCGAACACATCAGACGGATCAGCCTTATACTCGGGCGGATATTGCAAACGACTGACGCCCGCCAGGTCAGCGCCGGCATAAGAGCACCAGTTGCAGGCAAAGGCTATGATTTTGGGTTCAAACTCTTCGTTCATATCTGCTCCGGATGTATCTTTTCATCATTGGGTTATATTTCTGAGTGTCAGCGCCGAATTTTGTGACCGCGGAGGCCGGTCCTACCGTCATTCCGGCGAAAGCCGGAATCCAGTCCGGACCCGGCTATTCGCCGGGGTGACGACCTGAACTTGATACAAATTTGCTTAGATTCAAATGCCGTGAGCGTCGTGCTTAATCCCTACGCCAGCGCCGCGTCGATCATGTCACCAACCTGGTCATCCTTGAAATGGCGGACTTGAGCCGCGCCCGTGGGACAAGCGACTCCGCAAGCGCCACAGCCTTTGCAAAGCGCAGGGTTGACCTCCGATTTCAAAACTTGTGGGGCGATCTCTTTCAATTCCGGCGCATGGAACGGGCACACATCCACGCAACGCCCGCATCCGCGGCAGAGGAACTCATCTATCACCGACACCATGCCCGGCGCCTCGACATACCCGCGTGCCAGCGCCTGGCGCAGCGTGAGCGCCCGCGGCCTCAGCCTGCGCTATGGTTTCATCCAATGGCTTCGGATAATGCGCCAGCCCCGCGAGAAATACGCCGTCAGTCGCGAAATCGACGGGCCGCAGCTTCATGTGGGCTTCCAGGAAGTAGCCGTCTTCATTGGTCGAAACTTTGAACAACTTACCCAGTTCCTTGTTCTCTTCACTGGGTATTATGGCCGCAGCCAGTACCACACTGTCAGCCTCAAAGGCCAAGTCCTGGGCCAGAGAGCGATCCCTCACTCGCACGCCGATCTTCTTTCCGATCTCGACGGCAGGCGGATTGTCGGGCTCATAACGGATAAATATTACGCCCATTCTCCGGGCTTTTTCGTAATACGGCTCATTAAGCCCAAAGGTCCGGATATCTCTGTAAAGGACATATATATTCGCGGCAGGATTTGCCTCTTTCAACGCAATAGCGTCCTGGACCGTATGATTACAGCAAACTTTGCTGCACCACGGGCGCTCTTCGCAACGGGACCCGACACATTGAATGAAAACCGTCGTATCAGCCTTCATGACTGCCGGATCCTGCGGCTTTCATGGCCTCACTCATTTCGAGATGAGTCCTGATCCGTGGATCCGTGCCATAACCGTAAACATCGGGCTTCCATTCGTGCGCGCCGGTGGCTATAACAGCTACCCCGTGCTCGATTTCCACAGGTTCGCCGGAGTCCCCGGCAACTCGGGTTTTGAAATTACCTATGAAGCCTTGAACGTCTTCTATCTTTGATTTCAAGTGGACGTTTATATCGTTGTGAGTGGTTACTTTGCCTACCAGGTCTTCCACAAACGGCCTGACTTGCTCGCCTTTGATAGTGTGAAACAGTCGCAAGGCGTTTCCACCGAGCTTGTCCGTCGCTTCCAACAGATCAACTTTGAAGCCTTGGGATGCGATGTTTAAAGCCGCGGCCATCCCGGCTACGCCTCCGCCTACTACCAGCGCAGACTGGATCATCGGGAGCTGCTGGTCCTCGACCTGCTCAAGGCGCCGACCTCGAGCGACAGCCATTTTGATCAAATCAAACGCTTTTTCGGTTGCCTTTTCTTTCTCTCGCATGTGGACCCAGGAGCAGTGTTCTCTGATATTTGCCATTTCGACCAGATATTTATTCAATCCGGCCTCGCGGGCGGTCTCCTGAAATAATGGGAGATGGGTTCGTGGCGTGCAGGATGCCACAATAACTCTATTCAGATCATATTCTTGAATGATCTTTTTGATTTGCTGCTGAGTATCCTGGGAGCAAGTGAACAGGTTCTCGCCCGCATAAACCACACCCGGAACGGAGATTAACCGCTCCACCAGCTCCGGCACGTTCACGGTCTGCGCTATGTTAATACCGCATCGGCAAACGAATACCCCAATCTTCGGCTCCTGACCTGTAAAGTCCTTTTCAGGCGGCAATTGCTTCTTTTTGGTCAAGGTATTTCGTTGGCTCGCGAGCATACGCATAGCAGCGCCCGCGGACGCCGAGGCTTCCATAACCGACTGCGGGATATCTTTGGGGGCCTGGAAAGCGCCCGCGACAAAAACGCCCGGAGTCGATGTCTGGACTGGTTCAAAGGTCCCCGTTTGACAGAAATTCAGCGAATCCAAAGTCACATTCAGGATTTTCGCCGTTTCGATAGTAGAAGCCTTGGGTTTAATACCCGCGGCCAAAACCACCATGTTAAAAGTTTCGGTAATCAGATTATTCTGTTCATCCAGGTAAGTGATACTGAGATCGTGTGTAATCGGGTCTTCTACAAGTCGGCTGACCATCGAGCGGATGAAACGCACCCCGCCCTCTTTTTGGGCCCGCTCGTAGTACTTGTCGAAATCCTTTCCCGTAAGCCCGGATGTCCATGAAAAAGATCGTCGGCTCGATTGAAGCGTCATGCTCCCTTGCTATGACAGCTTCCTTTATGGAGGCCATGCAACAAACCGAACTGCAATGCGGCATCCCTTTTCTCGGGTCTCTTGAACCGACACATTGTATCCACGCGATCTTATGAGGGTGAGCGCCGTCCGATGGCCGCTTGACTTCTGGCCTTCAAACGGTCCGGATGCACTCAGAATGCGCTCCATTTCCAGGTTAGTCACTACATTGGGCATTCGGCCATAACCGAATTCGGATACTCGAGCAACGTCGAATAATTCATAGCCCGGCGTCAGGATTGCAGCGCCGACTTCAAGTTCCTGGATCACGTCCGTTTGTTCGTAGTCAATAGCGCCGGCGGGACAGACTTTCTTGCAGACACCGCACTTCTTGCCCTGAAAAGTGCGGCAATGCTCCGTATCGATCGTGTACACTGACGGAATGCCCTGAGCGTAATCCTTGTAAATGGCCTTTCGTACATCGTGCCCGAAATTGTATTCATTACGAACTTTGATGGGGCATTTTCCCGCGCAGGTTCCACAGGAGGTGCATTTTTCCGCGTCCACGTGCCGGGCCTTCTTGCGGATCTTGACTCTGAAGTTTCCGGCCTCGCCTTCAATTCCTTCCAGTTTGCTGTAAGCAAGAATTTCGATATTGGGGTTCTGGGCCAGTGTTTGTAATTTCGGTGAAAAAATACAAGCTGAGCAGTCATTGGTCGGAAAAGTCTTGTCCAGTTGCGCCATTACACCGCCGATACATGGCTTTTCTTCCAGCAGGTACACTCGGAATCCCGGATTCCGCCAAATCCAACGAAGCCTGAACTCCCGCGATTCCGCCACCTACCACCAGAACCGCGCCAACCATATCGTTCACTTGAGCCATTAATTTCACCTTCGGTCGAACTCTTTAAAAACTTTCTCGGAAACGCTTATAATCAAAAGGGGCCTTCTCACCCCTCCAAAAAGTGCCCTGGTGGCATTACATACCTGCCCCTATTTGCCGACTCCCTGCTTCAGCCACTCCTGCTTCAGTTTGGTCGCTTCGGCCGCTACTCCACTCACTCGGATATTCAATAAGCAGCACGTCCAACATTGCTATAGCCCTTTTTCCAGACTATTACCGAAATTCGCCTTAGCCACGCCAAACATCAGGGATGGAACAAATTCCTTCGGGTCAATAAAACCAACGGTTCTATGGTGCTCTTTTCCTTCTCCGTCCACAGTAAGCACTGTCGGGGTATATTGAATCCCATAATTTCCCGCCAAATTGCCAAACGCCTGGGTATTCGCCCTGAATGGGATCATGAATCGATTTACAAATTCCACGGTCCTGGAATCAGGATACGTGACCGTATCCATTTGTCTGCAAGCGCCTCAGCCCGGATTGAAAAAATCCAGCATCACAGGTTTTTCCTGAACCCTGGACATTGACAGTGTTGTTTCCCAATCGGATTCCCATCTTATTGACGTCATCTTGATCCCCCCTCGTTCGGCTGCTTAGAAAAACCCAAGAACTCTTCCTAAATGAGCCCCTTGGATGAAAGGACTCCTTCGGGTGATACCATGTGCTTGCTGAACCAGCTCCGCGCCTTCGGATCCTGAAGGGCCACGGCCATTAGTTCAGTAAGGTAGATGATAGGAATCTCGTAGAGCTTCCCCGTCGCTTTAGAAAGATCCGCCTGCCGGGTGTCCAGGTTGGCTTGGCACATGGGGCAAAGGGTCACTATCGCGTCGGCTTCAACCAGCAGAGCCATATCGAGGATTTTTCCAGTACAGCTTCAGCACCATGTCCGTTCTGGCCAAGGCCAGGGAACCTCCGCAGCAATCGGTCTTATACGGCCAGGACAGCACTTCCGCGCCCAGATCCGCCAGAATGCGATCCATCTGCATCGGATTCTCGGCATCTTCCGGTTCCACCACATCAGGCGGCCGCACCGCATAACAACCGTAATAAGGCGCTATTTTCAGCCCTTCCAGCGGCTTGGACACTAGTTCCTTCAACTTGGAACGCAGCTCGGCCATATCAAACATGTCCATTCCGGACATTACTTTGATCTTTCCCTCGAAAGGAAACTGCTCTTGAAGCTCCTTCTCTTCCAGGATTTTCATCGAGGCCGCTTTCATCCTCACGTGACAACCCGCACAGGGCGCCACAACGTCCTTACCCAACTTCTCTGCGGTAATAAGATCCTTCGCGGGCAATGCCGTTTCGAGGAAGGCGTCCACCATATGAGCCGAAGAAGCTCCGCAGCATGTCCAATCGGGGATTTCACTCAGAGTGACGCCGAGCTTCTCAGCGACGCTCCTGAAGGATTCATCCAGTTCCTTTGCGGAACCTGTGAGAGTGCATCCGGGGTAATAGCTGAATTCCATTGTAGACCTCTTAAGTCCTTTAACCACAGTCCCAAAGTGCGTAAATGGGACCGGCATATTCAAATCTTACACTGAACAAAAGCTGAAAATCCGGACTTCTGTGATCACTAGACGGAAGCCGCCTTGAATAATTCCGCGACATCACGGACTTTCTTGGCTATACGGGGCAATAGGTGAATCTTTCCCCTGCGGAACATTTTCCAGCCCAATTCCATATCGTTGAAGTAGGTTTTGGTTTTCATTTTGTAAATGCCAATCAGGAAAAGCTCGTTTACACGACCGAACCTGCGAATGTTATCCATAAAGGTTGTGTGGAAGGCAGGAACTGTCGATTCTTTCGTGGCAATTTTCTGCTTTAATACTTGATGTCGAATCGGGTCCAGCAGCGCGGGAACATCTATTCCGTTGGGACATCGTGCCCCGCATGTATGGCACGTAAGGCACAGCCATATACTCTTAGACGCAAGAATCGGTTCGACATTCCCGAATACCGCATGCCGCACCAGCTGATGCGGTAACAAGTCCATTTCAGGGGCCACAGGGCATCCGGCCGAACACTTGCCGCATTGATAGCACTGATGGATTATTGCGGCCAATTCGCCGGACGGCGGAGTCACCGTCCCGATAGACCGGTTCAGACCTGGTTTGCTGCATATCTATCTCCTCATATCCGAGGTGCTCCCGTTGATAATGGGCTCCCGGATTTCCTTTTCTATGTTTCTCGCCTCAAGAAGCGACTCCCAGCAACGTGTCAATCTCCTGGATTACCTGATCGTCCTTGAAATGCTGTAGATCAATCGCCTTGCCCGGACAAACCGACGCGCAGATCCCGCAACCCTGGCACAGGGCCGGAACAATCTCCGCCTTGTGCTCCTCGTTGATACGAGGTGCTCCGTAGGGGCAGAGCCGCACGCAGGTCAGGCAGACTGCGCATTTTTCGGGATCAACCTTGGAAATAACACCGGAGAACGTCATTTCATCCTTGCTCAAGATTATGGCAGCCCTCTGAGCGGCCGCGGTCGCCTGAGCCAAGGCTTCATCTATTGGTTTCGGGTAATGCGAGAGACCCGCAAGGAAAACACCCTCGGTGGTGAAATCCACAGGTCGTAGCTTCATATGGGCTTCCATGAAAAAGCCTGTGGAATGCACCGTCACTTTGAAGAGCTGCCCCAATTCCTTGTTGGACTCAGCCGGGTCAATGGCCGCCGCCAATGTCAGCACATCGGCAGGGATGGTGATATCCTGACCCAACACCGGGTCATGCACCACCACGTTCACCCTGTCCCCGTCGGCCTCGACTCTGGGCTTGTTTTCCGGGTTATAACGAATGTAGACCGTTCCGGAACGACGTGACTCTGTGTAATACTTCTCAAGAAGCCCGTACGTTCGCAGGTCCCTGTAGATGATGTAAGTCTTCACGTCAGGGTTTATCTCGCGAAGACGCTCCGACAAGCCGAACCGATGCGGAACAACAGATCTTGGAACAGTACGGCCGCTCATCACATCGGGACCCAACGCACTGAATGAATACGGCGTTCTTGATCTCTGCGAGCTTCGGATCGCCTTCTATGATGCGCTGTTCCAGAGAATGCTGAGTCTCTACCGCCGGGATGTTCGCCATAAAGATATTCTGTCGGCTTGGATTCCACCGCGCCGGTGGCAATAATGGCCGCACCGAATTCCACTTCACGAGGCCCATGCCCCAACTGGGTTATCTTCCCTTTGAAATGACCCACATGGCCGCTCAGATCCGAAAAAACAGCCTTCTTGAACAGCTCGATTCTCGGGTGGCCTTCCACCTGTCGGATGAGATTGGTGACAAAGGGCTTGACCTCTTCACCGTGAATCGTTTTCTCGATTGAGAGGGCATTGCCGCCGAGGCGATCACTGTTTTCCGTCAGATAGACCTGGAATCCCTGATCCGCCAGGTTCAGGGCCGAGGTCATGCCGGAAATACCGCCACCGATGAACCAGCGCCTTTGGAACCACTTTCATCTTGGATTTCTGCAACGGCGCCAGCAACGCGGCCCGTGCTACAGCCATCCGCGCCAGATCCATGGCCTTGAGGGTCGCCTCTTCCTTATGTGACGCATGCACCCAGGAGCATTGGTCTCGAATATTAGTCATGGTGAACAGATACGGATTGAGACCTGCCTTCTCCATAGTGAGCTGAAACATCGGCTCGTGAGTCCTGGGACTGCAAGCTGAGACCACTACTCTGTTAAGCTTATGTTCCTTGATAATTTCCAGAAACTGTTCCTGAGTATCCTGTGAGCACGTGAACAGCCTTTCATCGGCATAGACGACGTGCGGCAAAGTCTTCACATGCTCAACGACCTTGGGAACATTAACGGTGTTGGCAATATTGATGCCGCATCGACAGATGAATACGCCGATACGAGGCTCTTCGCCGGATACGTCACGCTGTGGGGGAAATTCTTCCTTTACCGTCATCGTGTTTCGGGCTGACGCCAGAGTCCTCGAAGAAGCGCCGGCGGCCGCAGATGCTTCCATAACGGTCTGCGGGATATCCTTCGGCCCTTGCAACATGCCTGCGACAAAGATGCCGGGCCGACTGGACTGGACCGGCTCAAACGAATCGGTCGAGCAGAAGTGCGATTCATTGAGTTCCAACCCCAGCTTCTCCGCCATTTGTCGTGATGCCTCGGAAGTTTTCAAGACCGACTGCCAGAACGACCATGTCGAATGTCTCGGTGGCCAGCTTTTCGTTCTCATCCAGATAGGTGATGTTGAGATTATTAGTAAGCGGATCTTCCACCACCCGGCTGATCATGGACCGGACAAACCGGACCGCCGCCTGAATTCTTGGCTCGTTCGTAGTATGCGTCGAAGTCCTTGCCGTAAGCCCGCATATCCATATAGAAGATTGTGGGTTCGATGTTGGCATCATGCTCTTTGGCTATAACAGCTTCTTTTATCGACGCCATACAGCAAATCGCGCTGCAATGCGGCATCCCTTTCTGCGGGTCCCTGGAACCGACGCACTGTATCCAGGCGACCTTTCTCGGATGCGAGCCGTCCGATGGACGTTTGACCTCGCCTGCGAACGGTCCCGATGCGCTGAGCATCCGCTCGAATTCCATATTGGTGATTACATTGGGGGCTGTGCCGTATGAGAACTCACCTCGGACCCGATCCGGGTCGATCAGCTCATAGCCGGTCGAAAGAATGACCGTGCCGACGTCCACCTCTCGGATTTCATCCTCTATGGTATGATCCACCGCCTCCGCAGGACATGCTTTGACGCACTCCATACATTCGGAGCACACGCCGCAATTGAGGCAGCGATTTGCCTCTCTCTGGGCCTCAGCCTCGGAGAAAGCCAGCTCGACTTCCTGAAATCCTTTGCGTTCGGATACCGACAGCTCCGGATTCTTGGCCCTGGCTTCCGGTTTAATATCCGGTATCGGCGGATACTTTCGATCTTTTGGGAACATTCCAGGGGCGGCCGGCGACCAAATCCTCGCCCTTGAGGTATCGAGAAATGGATACCGCAGCTTCCCTGCCCGCGGCCACAGCTTCTACCACCGTCGCAGGCCCGGTTCCGGCGTCGCCTCCGGCAAAAACGCCTTCAATGGAGGTGGCGTAGGTGACTTCGTTGACCTCGATGGTGTTCCAGCGACTCATATTGAGTTCCGGGACGCCTTCCCAAAGCGCAGGATCAATGATCTGGCCTATCGCGGGAATTATGGCGTCTGCTTCCAGCACAAATTCCGAGCCCTCCACAGGAATAGGTCTGCGGCGTCCTGATTGGTCCGGCTGGCCCCAATTCCATCTTTATGCACTTCATGCCGCTGACCTTGCCGTTGTTCGACATCACCTCGACCGGTGCGGCAAGGAAATGAATCTGGACGCCTTCGTCTATAGCGGCCGTGACTTCTTCTTCGTACGCGGGCATTTCATTTCGGGACCGCCTGTAAAGCACCGTGACATCCGTGGCGCCGGTGCGAACGAGCGTGCGCGAAGCGTCAATGGCCACGTTGCCGCCACCCACTACGATAGCCTTTTTTATTCCGTTCTTGTGCTGACCAAGTGCAGCCTGGCGCAGGAAATCAACGCCCTGCACCACGCCTTCAGTATTCTCTCCCGGAATGGCTAACCGCGCGCCGTTCTGGCAGCCGACACCCAGGAATGTCGCTTTATAACCCTGGCTTTTGAGATCGTCCAGGGTGAAGTTCTTTCCCAGAGCCATATTGGTTTTTGCTTCCACGCCGAGCTTGAGAATATGTTGAATTTCGTTTTCGAGCACATTCACGAGGGAGCCTGTATTCGGGAATACCAACTCGCAACCAGCCACCCAGCACAGGCGCGGCCTCGAAAATCGTGACCTTATAACCTTCCAGCGCAAGATAATAGGCCGCAGACAGACCCGCAGGACCTGAACCGATCACCGCGACCTTCTCTTCCCGAGGGGTTATTTCCGGAAGATTAAGAGCGGAATAATCGACCTGGTCCGCAGCGAAGCGCTTAAGCTTGCAGATAGAGACCGGTTGCTCCTTTTCGGCTCTGCGACAGACTTTTTCACAGGGATGAGGACAAACCCGGCCCAGAACGCCCGGAAGCGGAAGGTTACGATAGATTAGCTCAATGGATTCCTTATATTTGCCCTGCTTTATTAACTGGACATAGCCCTGGACGTTAATATGCGCAGGACAAGCCACAACACAGGGGGCCCGGTCAGCCTTATCAATTACGAATGTTTGCGGAATAGTCTGAGGGAATAATCTGTAAGTCGCAGCTCGACTCACCCAGTTTCTCGTCGAACTCGTTGGGCACTCGAACCGGGCAGACTGTTGCGCAGTCACCACAGGCCTTACAGCGGTCCTTCCGAATGTACCGGGACTTCTGACGGATTTTGACCTTAAAATGGCCCTCATCTCCGTCAATATCGTCAACTTCACTATATGATAGAAGTTCTATGTTAGGATTTTGTCCTACAGTGACCAATTTCGGGGAAAAAATACAGGTGGAGCAGTCATTTGTCGGAAAAGTTTTGTCCAATTGGGCCATACGGCCGCCGATACCTGTCTCACTCTCGACCAAATATACTTTGTAACCCGATTCCGCAAGATCCAGAGACGCCTGAACTCCAGCGATTCCGCCACCGACGACTAGAGCGGCGCCTACCACGTCCTTAGGCTGGGCCATACCACTTACACCTTTCGAAGAGGATTTTGATCCCGACCACGATGAGGTACCATTCTATTATTACCAGTAGTAGCCCATTCTGTCAACAGACCGACGAAGTTACGACATAAGGGCATCCGGACAAGGTTTGTCCAATGTGCTTCAGTCCGGAATTTCAGCCACCGAGGAACTTTAAAATCGGACGAGATTCGTCGCCGCAAATTCTGAAGGAAAGCCGTATCAACACCCGGACCGGCCGCGGGCAATAATGTGCAGTTCTGGAAAAGCGGCTCCGAATCAATAGCATATCGCGGCGACTTCCAACGCTTCGCGCCACATTCGAGTGCCAGGTATGGGTGAATATTCGGCGAGTTTCGGCAATGCGCCGGCTGCCAGCACACGATCCACGTCCTCTTCGATCTGCTCTGCGGTTTGACCTGGGAAACCCACCAGCAAGTAGACGCCGATCTGATCGCCGATCAAATCCGACATCTCTAAGATTTTCGACTGCGTGATAGAATGCTTCAAGATTGATTTTACCTCCTGTGCGTGAATGGAAATCATCGGAACTGCTTTCCAGGCCGATTCTTATGGTTTCAAATCCTGCTCTTTTCATGGCCGCGGCTACTTCCGGTGTTATCGCGGCCGCGTGCAGATCCATTGGGAGTGTGCCATCGCAGGCCGGGAAGTCGCTGCGCCACTGCTTCCAGAATCGGCAGAGCATGTTCGCGCGCGTTCACGAGGAAGGCGTCGTCATACAAAGCAATGTCTGAAATACCGTATTTCATTACAGCGGATTCGATTTCATGAATGACTTCTTCTGGATTTCGCTGAATAAAACCATCGAACAAGTTGCCGCGATGCGCAGTATGCGCAACGATACGGGCATCCACGGGATGTGATCAACGGCAAGAACTTGACATTTTGCATCAAATCCAGCGCGGGCCTGAACTCCAACGGAGCAGCAGCTGGATCCGTGAGCAAATCCGATCCCTGTATAGCGATGCAAGGCCTGAAAGAGAACTCGTTCGCCCGGACCGATCAATACTTCATCAGGCTGACAATTTTCACGGGCGTGATCCGGCAAAAGAGACGCGTAAATCCCGCCGAGCAATAGACGGAACGCCGGGAAATGCCTCACGAAGCAATGCTATTGTCTCCCGAACTCCCGGATACCAGTAAGTCATTAAACTCGTTACCAGAATTGCCCGTGGAGTCGGAATCGAGGCCAGCTCGCGGCGGATGATGTCAGGATCGACGCCGTACCGGCTGTAGGTCCGGCTTATATTTTCCAGCGGCAGACGGTTTTGGTATGGTCCTCTTTGCGAAACGACCGTGGAAATGCTTCCGCACCTTGACCGGCTCCATTTCGGGGTGGTCGGTATCGAGACAATCCACGAATCGAGGCTCCCACCCTGCTTCCCTGAGCCTGGTTGCCAGAATCAGCAGCCCCAGAGGTCTTGCCCATAAATCGTACGCCGCGAAATCGTGAATCCAGGGATTCACAAGCAGAATTTCAGGTCTTTTCATCGTTTGCTTGCCTTCGATCTATTTATATGAAATTAAACAGATCTAGGGAATGGTACTGCAACAAAGTCGCGGACAAGCAAGGCTCTTCTTTGTAGATGATGGTCAATGCACCGGCCCGAAGAGAGTCTCCCAGGTTGGCAACAATCACGGACCGTGGGAGACCATAATTATAGGAGTTTTTGAGGAGGGGCCTGGGGAGGGACTTTTTGCAAAAAGTTCCTCCCCAGATCCCCTTCCAAACAAGGAGGTTTCACCGTGTTCGGTCTTAAGGATTTGATTCAGCAGGCGCAGGGGTTACAGAGCAAGATTGCCGCGCTCCAGGAAGAGCTTGCAGAAAAAGTTGTTACCGGAAGCTCCGGCGGTGACATGGTCAAAGTGGAAGCTAATGGGGCCCAGGAAATACTTTCCATAACGATTGAGAAGGAATTGCTGGACCCGGAAGACCCCGAGATGCTGCAGGACCTTATAGTGGCCGCGGTCAATGACGCGCTGAAAAAATCTCGGGAACTCATGGCTCAGGAAATGTCAAAGCTCACCGGCGGACTCCCCATACCCGGTTTGACGGTATGAATAATTCGTTAGCCGTCAGAGAGGTCGTCGTAATGAGTGGTCCTTTGGACACCGCTTATCAGTGCTCTGAAACGATTTCCCGGCGTCGGAGAAAAGACAGCCACCCGATACGCGTTCTACATCTTGAATGAACGCAAGAATGAGATTCAGGACCTCATCGACGCAATCCGGGACGTAAAACAGAAGCTGCGCCTCTGTTCCACCTGCTATAACCTTACCGATCGTGATCCGTGCGAGATATGCGCGAGCCGCAAACGGGAAAAGTCGCGTATATTGGTTGTGGAAACGCCTCTGGATCTAATAGCTGTGGAAAACTCCGCGTATTTTTTTCGGAATCTATCACGTGCTCCACGGGGTGCTTTCGCCCCTGGATGCGATCGGTCCTGAGGACATCCGCCTGGCCGAACTGATTAACCGTGCGAATTCAGGACGAATCAAGGAAATCATCCTCGCTCTCAATCCCACCGTTGAAGGTGAAGCCACCGCCACGTATATCCGAGATCAACTCCAGGACGTCCGTGTCAAGGTATCCCGCATTGCTTTCGGCATCCCCATCGGCGGCACCCTGGAATACGCGGACCCGCTAAGCCTATCTATGGCACTGGATAATAGAAAAGAAATCTGAGCAAGATGGCTGCAGTGCAATAGGTGGGGCAGGCTTTCCAGCCTGCCGGTAGCACATTGTTCCCAATCGAATCGGCAGTCGTGCCAGACTCCTGCCGGCCACATACTCTGTCTCGGGCTCTCCCGGGATATCCTCGCCGTGTAGGATGCGGTGACCAAAGGGAACCGCATCGTTCGCGTCCGGTCATTTTTCCTGATCGATGCGGTTCGCTGCGCTCACCACATCCTACGGAACCAACATGGACGCCGGGCCCTACGTGAGCCGTTAGTCCCGCACTGAACGCGGGATGCCGCGCGAATTCTCCATCAAGGGCGGACACGCAGGTCCGCCCCTACCTTCGCGCCTCTCATATTTGAATTCGATTCATGTTCCTTCGTTCCCTCGTTCCTGCCAGCGACGAGAAATTCTTCGCTGCGCCCGGATTTTTGGCAAGAATACGGCGCTCTACACATTTCCTCAGTATCCCTTCAGTTACGCGGGGCCGTGGGTTGTCATTGCGAGGAGTGAAACGACGAAGCAATCCCCAACGCCGCGAGATTGCTTCGCTCCGCTCGCAATGACATTTTTCGGCCGCCTGTAACTGAAGAGTAACCGTTTTCTCTCAAAAATCCTTGACACAGACCGGTCTGGTCCAGTACAAAACATATATGACTAACTGGTCAGTCCTTAATTTTTCGCGACTGACTGTTGTGTTTTTAGGAGGCACTGAATGGACTCGGTCTTCGAAAACGAAATACTCGCAGTAATCGCTCGTACGAAAATCCACAAAGACACCTTCGCTATCCCCGGACTCATTCGAATCCTACAAAATGAGCTGGAAAAGAATCGAGGGGACGAAGCAGCCCTGGAAGACACAGTTCTTGTGTTTGTTGAAAGGGTCACCGAAGCGCTCGCATCATCTCCTATCTATTCCGACCCGCTCGTCCGTGAGTTGTACCGCAGCGTTCTGGATGTTGCACAGGCAGGGGGCGTGTCACGCGAAAATCTTTTGGAAGATTTGCTGTTCCAGAGCCTTCGAAGGCCATCCGATCAGGAGCCGCCCAGGCGCAGAAAACAAAAGGATGCCAGAGACAGGATCCTGCAATCCGCGCTCGATGAATTCTCTGAAAAAGGGTTCCACGCCACCACGATAGATTCCATAGCGGAACGGGCCGGCATGGCGAAAGGCACTGTTTATCGATATTTCAAGACAAAGGAAAGCCTGTTTAACGCGTTGAAAGAGGACACTATAAGCGAATTCGTCGAATTGGCCAGGCAGGACCTCAGCCGCGAAGAGGACGTTCTGCGAATCATCGAGAGTGTCATCCGAATGTACCTGAGCTTCTTCGAAAAAAATTCCGCTTTCTTCAAGGTAATTGTCCAGGAACACAAAGACTTCGGCCGTGAGTTTTCCGAGAAATTTATTAACGAATTAATTCTGGCCTTGCCGGGACTCAAAAGGCGCTGCTGGAAGGCTTCCCGTACGGGTCGCCTGAAGCAGATGAATTATTTCACTGTGTTTTTCGGAATCATCGGCTTCCTGAACGGTGTGATCCAGAAATGGTTACACGAGGGCGCTGAAGGTTCCTTGCTGGACGAAATAGACACTGTGAAGGAGGTCCTTTTCTACGGTTTTGTGGACCGGCCCGACAGTGTAGCGAGAAATAGTAATTTGAAGGTGATCTCATGAAATTGTCGCTGCCGTTTGAATTGAAAATTCCGCTTGTTGTATGTGAATCCTCCTGTCAATCCTGATGCGGATCTTGTGGAAGAGGTATCCCGCGCCGGCGGTTTGGGAATAGTAGATCATGTTACTTCCGGCACAGTCGACTGGAACGTTTCGCCTGATGTGCCGCATGGCGTGCGTGTTTTGGTCAAAGATTTGGACGAGTTTACGAGCCACGCCGGTGTGGTAATGGCTTTAATCCCGTTAGAGGATGCAACCAGTGTCTCCGGGCTGCGGCCCGGATCCCTCAAAGAACGGTCGGTCCCGGTCTTTGTTGAGGTGGGTGGAGCAAAACAGGCCCGAGAAGCCGAAGCCGCAGGGGCCGCCGGCCTTATCGCCAGGGGCAATGAAGGTCCCGGCTGGGTCAGCGAGACCTGCGGTTTTGTTTTGCTTCAGGAGATGCTCCGAATCGCCACCGTTCCCGTATTTTTGCAGGGCGGTATCGGACTGCGCACCGCTGCAGGCGCGATCGCCGCGGGCGCTGCCGGCGTAGTCCTGGATGTTCATCTTTTGCTCACAAACAATTCAGGCGTGTCCGCAATTCTTACGGAAATTCCTCCGGGGTCTCGGCTTTCCTGCGACAGTGGTATTGGCGGAGGCTACTGGTTCGCCGCTCCGGGTTTATTCACGCGTGGGCACCCGCGCGGTGAGAGAACTGAGGAAAACCGAAGAGAAAATTACTCCTCAAGATCATGAGTCATATCTGAACCGTCTGCGCAAAACACTCGCTAATCCCATAGCCGCGCCCGATTCCGATGAAATGCTTCTTCCGTTATCTGAGGGCATAAGCACGGCAAAGAAGTTGGCTCAGCAGTTCAATTCCGCGAGCGAAATTGTTGCTGAGTTCGGCAAATGGATGTCCCCGCGGAAACAAGCGTGGCCGTTTTCAGCTGATTCAGCACTCGCATCCGAGCATCGGACTCGTTTCCCCATTGTTCAAGGGCCGATGGCGCATGTGAGCGATAATCCGGACTTTCTCGGTTCGATGGTCCAGGCCGGCGCTCTCCCGTTTATGGCTATGGGCAATATGCCCGAAGGGATCGCGGCCGAAGGGCTGGCGCTGGCACGGGAAAAGACCCAAGGGAATTTTGGCGTGGGACTCATCGGTCTGGAAGTGAACCGTCATTGCTATGAGCGCCATCTTGAAACCATGAAGCAGGATCCTCCGCGTTTCGCGATCCTGGCGGCAGGAAGCGTGGATCTCGCCCGGCAGATAGAAGACATGGGTATCGGCTGCTATTTGCACTGTCCTGCCCCGTCGATGCTATCTGAGGCCCTGAAAGCCGGTCTCAGGCGATTCGTTTTCGAAGGTTGCGAATCCGGCGGCCATATTGGGACCCTGGGGAGCCTGGATCTCTGGAACGCAAATTTGATCGAACTCGAGGCCGCGGCAAGTAAGGGACTCCCGTTGGACGAAGTTCGAGTGCTTTTTGCCGGTGGAATAGCTTCGCCCAGAGCCTCGGCGTTTCTGGCCGGCATGGTAGGGCGACCTCGCTTCCAAGGGCCTCAAAGTCGGGCTTCAGCTGGGTACCGCATATCTCGCCACTAAAGAGGCGGTGGCAACCTGCGCCATTACACCGACTTATCAGAAGCTTACTCTGGAAAGCGACCGGACCGCAGTCATAGGCAGCACTGTAAACACCAGGGCCCGCGCCGCGGGATCGCCAATGGCAGCTGCCCTGATCCGTAACGAATTGGAAAGACTCAGGACAGGAGTTCCGCTGCGGGAACGTAAAGAGCTTTACGAAAAAGATAATCTTGGAGCGCTAAGGCTTGCGAGCAAAGGCTGCGCCATAGACCCCGAGACCGCGACCTGGGATTGCCCTGTCTTCTGCGATCTACCGCCGGAAGAGCAACTGGAACGCGGTCTATATTTGATGGGTCAAGTGGTCTCGCTTCTGGATGCGCCTTTAACAGCGGAACAGCTCCACGAGCAAATCATCGAACAAGGCCGCTCTATCTTCGAAGAGCAAGCAGATGTGGCACAGAGCGAAGCTGAAATAGTGACGCGGCTAGTGGCTGAGCCTGCTGTGGAAATGGAATATCGCGAGGAACCGATAGCGGTGATAGGAATAGGCCTCCGTTTCCCCGGTTCTGATTCGCCGGAGACTTTTTGGGAGCAGATCGTCAGTGGTCGCTCCGGCATCAGTGACGTGCCCACAGAGAGGTGGGGTGATCCGAATCTCTACTATGATCCTGATCCGAAGGCGCCGGATAAAACCTATTCCAGGATTGGCGGCTTTGTAAAAGACTTTCAGTTTGATCCCCTGAAGTATCGCATTCCGCCGTCGGTAGCCAAACAGATGGATCGAACCCAGCAGATGGCGATCGCGTGCGTCGGCGAAGCATTGGCTGACGCCGGGCTTTCGCCGGAAAAACTGATGGGCCGAAAGGTAGGGATCATCCTGGGGAACAGTATGGGTGGCGAAAGTACCGATCTATTCGCCCAGCGAGTCAATTTCCCCAAAACTCTGGCTTATCTGAATCAAACTCTGGCCGCTTTGGACCTCGATGCCTCGACTAAAGAATCCGCGATCGAGGCGTTTCGTTCCCGTTACCTGGCTGATTTACCGGATATCACCGAAGATTCTTTGCCGGGCGAGCTGGCCAACGTGATTTCCGGGCGGGTCGCCAACGTATTCAATTTGGAAGGCCCCAATTTCACTGTGGATGCTGCTTGCGCGTCCTCTATGGCAGCGGTTATGAACGCGGCCGCTGCGCTAAAAGACGGGAAAATAGATTATGCCATTACCGGTGGGGTTGACGCTTCCATGCACCCGTCTTCTTTTGTGAAATTCTGCAAGATCGGCGCTCTTTCTCCGGACGGCAGTCGGCCTTTTGATGAGGCCGCGAACGGTTTCGTAATGGGCGAAGGTGCTGGAATAATGGTACTGAAGCGGCTCTCCGATGCTTTGCGTGACGGCGACCGGATTTATGGGACTATTGTAGGGATCGGCTCCTCGTCCGACGGCCGAGGAAAGGGAATCACAGCCCCGAATGAAGTGGGGCAGGTGCGGGCCATTAGAAATTGCCTGGAAGCTTACGACATCGACCTCCGCTCTATCAGCCTGATTGAAGCGCACGGAACCTCGACACCGGTGGGCGATAAAACCGAATTGACGGTGCTTGGATAGGATTTTCAAAGAAGCTGGTATGAATTCGGGCTCAGTCGCTATCGGATCGGTCAAGTCTCAGATAGGCCATCTCAAGGCAGCCGCAGGCTCCGCGGGAATAATAAAGGTCCTCTTGAGTCTGCATCATCGAATGCTGCCGCCCACGATAAATGTGAATCAACCGAACCGCTGCATCGACTGGGATTCCTCGCCACTGTTCCTGAGCACGAAGCCTCGGCCCTGGGAAACAAACAACGGATATCCCCGAAGGGCAGGTGTCAGCGCATTCGGCTTTGGTGGGACCAATTTCCATATAGTGCTCCAGGAGCATTTGCCGGGCGTTGCGGTACGTGCAAGCCAACCAGACCAGAACAGACCGATCTCCGGTTCTGGAGATGTCTGCCCCAGAAACGACCATCGAGTCCTCTCGACCGGACTGGCCGCGTCCGCCGGAGATGCATCTTGAGGCTCAAGCCTGGGTGCTCGGTGGGAGTGATCCCGAAAATCTCGCGGCCAAAGTTGAAGAGATTCTCCGCGAGCTTACGCCGGCAAACGCCGCTCAACTTGCTGCTACTACACAGGGAGCAAGCCGCGGGATTCGAGATCCGATGCGGATTTTCAGCCCCGACCGTTGATGCGACAGCCGAAAAACTGGCTCGGCTCAAGGACGGCTTGTCTAATCCGGCCAAAATGCCCCTTCTCAAGGCGCGGGGGATTCACATTTCTCAGGGGCATTCTGATAAAGCCAAGGGAGGGATAGCATTCGTTTTTCCGGGCCAGGGCTCACAATATCCATTTATGCTCAGAGACCTTGCAGAGCGCTTCCCCGTGGTTGCCCACACACTACATGAGGCCGATGAAATTTTACGGTCGCTCGGTCTTTCCGGCGGTGACTGATGCAATATATCCGGTCATCGAAGATGGCGCTGTTGCTGAAGCGGACAGTCTGAAAGATACCCAGCGGCTTCAGCCGATGATTCTGACTGCCAATACAGCTATTTTCAGGCTTCTCTCCCAGATGGGCGTGTTCCCGGCTGCGTGTGCAGGCCATTCTCTTGGCGAATACGCCGCTTGCGTAGCCGCCGGAGTTTTTTCCTTCAGAGACGCGCTGGAAGCCGTGGCAGTGCGTGGCCGAGAGATGGCGAGGGTCAGCATTGCGGACCCCGGCCTGATGATGAGTATTCCCGCGGATGCTCGACTGGTCGAGGACGCTTTGGCTGAGGTAGACGGTTACGTAGTTGCTGCGAACAAGAACTCTCCCAAACAGACGGTCATCTCCGGTGAAACCGCGGCGGTAAAGAAAGCGGCGGAATTGTTCAAAACCAGAGGTCTTGAAGGCATCCTGTTGCCGGTTTCCGCAGCATTTCATTCGGGAGTTGTCGCTCCTGCTCGTGAGCCCTTCATGAAGACCCTGGAAAAGCTCACCATCAATCCGCCTTCAGTGCCGGTGCTGTCCAATGTGACCGGCGATTTTTATCCTGTAGGGCCGGCCGCGCCGGCCAGGATACGCGATCTTTTGGGCAAGCAGTTCGCAGCGCCGGTGGAATGGGTGAAAACTCTCAGGCGCCTTTATAGCGAAGGGATTCGAATCTTCTTGGAATGCGGTCCAAAACGGGTCTTAACCAACCTGACCCAGGACACGCTTCCCGCTGATGCGTTGGCCTTGCCCACCAATCATCCGAAAAAGGGCGGGATGGTCCAGTTGATGGAAACACTGGCCGCGCTGGTTGCGGAAGGGGTTTCCGTCGATTTTGCCGCGGCTGAGGCGTTTCCCGCAAGCCGTTAAAGAGCCGCATCGCCAGAGACCGGAACTAAAAATTGTTAAGAGATCCGAGCCAACAGCCAGGGATGATACTGACTCCGAGCCGCTGCACAGCCGGCCGGGCTCCTGGATGGTCTGCTTGATGACGAACTTCGACGGATTGCATCTCAACAGGAATTTGCTCGATTCCTGGAAATTCAGGGCGAGCCTGTCCGGGCCCTTATCAAATCCGGGTTTCAGACATTTGTCACGAACGTGCTGCCGCTGGAAAAGACAGCCATGCACGTGAAATCCGAAGGCATGGATTTCGCGCCGGTGGTTGTTAGCGGAATTGCCGCGGGACTGCCCAGTGATGTTCGTTTTCCCTTTGATCGGGAAACGCTGGATGAGCTTATTCAGGGACGAAACTATATCAAGAAAGTCCGCCCGGAGACCCGACAGAGCATGCTCGAAAAGAATGTGGAACGTCTGATCAAAGGACCTTCCGGCGAGGTCGAGACGCAGGTGGTGGATGATGTCTCCGGAGTTATCAAACTGGCAGGCTTCTTCTCCGAAGACGATATTATCGAGCAGTACGGCTTTGAAGAGAGGGTCGTCCGGGCTATGGACATCACCACAAGGCTCGCGGTCGCCGCCGGCTTGGAGGCACTCAGAGACGCGGGCATTCCGCTGGTCCGCTTGACCCGCACCACTACAACAGGTGGGGAGCTGCCTGATTCGTGGGCGTTGCCGCCCGATCTCAGGTCCGAAACCGGCATCATATTTGCCTCGGCTTTTCCCGGCATGGCATCGCTGGTGGATGAGGTTACTCGTCAGACAGCGGCTCGGTACGGTTCCGGAGCCAAGAAGAGATTAATCGACTTCTATACCGGATTGGTCGGGCGTATTCACGATGACAAGGAACGGGAGCGCATTACAGGATGGTTCTCCGAAGAGTTTTCTCGGCTCAATCCTGCCGAATCCGACGACCTTTACACGTTCAACAGAGATTTTCTTCTGAAGGTGATCGGAGTGGCGCACGGCCAATTGGCTCAGTTCATCAAAGCTCAAGGCCCGGCCACTCATGTGGATGCGGCCTGTGCAGGCACTACTCAGGCCATTCTCGTGGCCAGGGACTGGATACGCACCGGTCAGGCCAAGCGAGTCATCGTGATAGCCGCGGATGATGCTGCTGGCAAAGCGCTTTTCCCGTGGATAGGCACCGGATTTCTCGCCATGGGCGCCGCGACGACAAGCGGCAATGTGGGTGAAGCCGCCCTGCCTTTTGACGATCGCCGACACGGATTGATAATCGGCTCGGCCGCGGCCGGTATAGTGCTGGAAAGCCAGGAGCTGGTCAAGAAACGCGGCATGGAGCCGATAGCCTCAATCGAGACCGGTGTTATCGCCAACAGCGGTTATCATGGCACCAGGCTCGATGTAGAGCACATCTCCTCCGTGCTGCAAGGTATGATGACCAAGTGGGAAACGCAAAGCGGCCTTTCCAGGGACCAGCTCGCGCAAGATGTTTTCTTCATGTCGCACGAGACGTACTCGCCCAAGCGGGGCGGCAGCTCGGCCGCGGAGGTCCGGGCGCTCCGTGATACATTCGGCGAAAAAGCCACTTTGATCCCCATCGCCAATACAAAAGGTTTTACCGGGCACACTATGGGAGCGGGAGTGGAAGATGTCGTGGCTCTGCGATGTCTCCAGAAACGTACTCTGCCGCCCATTCCGAATCTCAAACAGCCTGACCCGGAATTCTCCGATCTCAATTTGAGCCGAGGCGGCCCTTGCGCTGCGAATTACGCTCTCAGACTGGCCGCGGGATTCGGTTCGCAAATCGTGGTGGCTTTGTACAAGGCAGTGAGCCGTGAAGAAAACCGGATCGTGGACCTTGCCACGCATAGGAATTGGTTGAAGTCCATCACCGGATACACCGACCCTGTCGTTTCGGTCGAAGACCGCACTTTGAAGGTTTCTGAGCGTGTTGCCAGCGCAAAAGCCCGACCGCACGGAATCGGCCGAATTCAAACATCCGCAGTTGGCGAGGTCAACGTCGCGATGCCTGTCAGCGACGACCGGCGGTTCGCAAGAGGTCAGAGAGAAGATACTTGCCCTACTGGCTGAAAAAACCGGGTACCCGGCTGAAATGCTCGATACCGGCCTCGATCTGGAAGCGGACCTGGGAATTGACACGGTCAAGCAGGCTGAGTTTATTTCGGAAGTGAGAGAAGCCTTTGATATTCCTCGTATCGAGGGCCTAAAGATCGCGGATTTTCCCACCATCGAGCACATAATCAATTTCGTGCTTCAGCATGTTGGCGGCTTCGGCCAGGATGTCGACTTCTCGATGAAGTTTCGGCCGCGGTTGAGACGCGGCCGCACCGGGGACGAAGGTCAGGTCAGGGAAAAGATCCTGTCTCTGCTGTCGGAAAAGACCGGGTATCCCGCGGACATGCTTGATACCGGGCTCGACCTGGAAGCCGACCTGGGCATTGATACGGTCAAGCAGGCGGAATTCATATCCGAGATCAGAGAAGCGTTCAACATACCTCGCATCGAGGGTCTGAAGATCGCGGATTTCCCCACGATCAACCACATCATCTCGTTTGTCATTGAACGAACGAACCAGAGCGGTCAAGCGGCCGCATCCCCGGCGGAAGAGAAGAAGACGGTCGCTTTGCCTGTTGCGGAAGCTGATGTACGGCTCCTGGAAGCAAGGCTTGTGTATCTGCCGCCGCTGGAGGCAGTCCCGGCGCCCGATGGTGGACGAGGTTATCATTGCAGGTGGACCCGCGGATCTTGTGAAAAAGACCGAGGCCGCTCTGAAATCAGCGGGCTATCGCTCCATTGTGCAGGTAACTGAACCCGAGATCCCGAAGGCATCGGCAGACAAGCGCATCGGGGTTATCAACCTCTTCCCATGGAAGATGATATGTCCCCGAAAAAGACATTTGAGCTTGTGTCTGTCGCTGGCCCACATGTTCGAGCAAGGGCCCTGTGTTCCTTGTGTCCGCGGTCTCTGAGGACGGCGCATACGGCTTCGAGAACCCCACTGCAGAAGGCTACAAGGCAGGTATCGTTGCAGGAGCGACGAAATCCTTTGGTCGTGAGTATCCGGACGCCGTGGTGCGTATGCTTGGACCTGCATCCTGATCTCACGCCGGTGGATAAAGCAGGGCTTATCGTGCGCAGCCTCCGAGAGAGCTTCCCGCTCGAGACCGCGGTGGGAGCTGACGGTAGGCTCGCGACAATCCGACTGGTCCCGCACGTGGACGAGATAGCCGAGCCCGGGACTCGGCCGGGTGACGTGGTCCTCGCGAGCGGTGGAGCGGGCGGGATTACGGCCGCGTGCATTCGACGGCTGGCTGAGCAGCATCCGCTCACATTCGTGATCCTTGACCGGACATCGCTGTCCAAGCGGAGTGAGGAGCTGGCCGCATTCGGGCCGGAGCAATGGGAAGCAGAGAAGAAGCGCATCGTGGAGCGGATGAAACGGGAGGGCTCCGCGCCTACACCGGTGATGGTCGAGCGGGAGCTTGGCGCGTTGAAAGCCGAAGCCGATGCTTTCCGCAATATCCGGGAACTCAAAGCACTCGGCTCCGAAGTGATCTTCCGGTCCGTTGACATACGGGACCGCGAGGCGGTTGACCGTGCCATCAAGGAAGCAGGGGAACTCTGCGGTCGGATTGACGTGGTGATTCACGCAGCGGGGATCGACATCAGCCGAGCCCTCAAGAGCAAATCCATCGAACAGATTGAAAATGTGGTTTCCGTGAAGGTGGACGGCATGTTGGCGATTCTGGAAGCGCTCAAGCGCCGAGATCTGCCCCCGCGGCGGATCGTCGGATTCGGAAGCGTCGCGGGCCGATTCGGGAACCTCGCGCAGATCGACTATTCCGCGGCGAATGACGGGCTTGCCCACATGCTTCGCTGGGCGGATAAAGAGTTGGACGCAAAGGCATCCATTATCGATTGGGCCCCGTGGTCCCAGATTGGGATGGCTACGCGGGGGAGCGTCCAGCTCACGCTTGAAGCCGCGGGCATAGACTTCGTCGCGCCTCAGCAGGGGATCGAATTTCTGTTCCGAGGAATTGGGCGCACCTCGCCCGCGCAGGAAATGATGGCCGCGGGCAGGATGGGACCTTTTAACCCGGATGCGTTCGAGATTCCGGGATCTCAGCAGATTACCGAGGCCGTGTTTGCAGGACAGCAGGCTCGGATCGAAAGCTTAATTCCTGGTGAATTTGTACGGGCAAAGGTGCAGCTCGATCCCGGGCATCCGCTGCTGAACGATCACCGCATAGACCGGGCCGCGGTGCTTCCTGGCGTGGGTGGGTTGGAGATCATGCGGAGCGCTGCGGCTCTCATCGATCCGGAGGCAAAAACCGCGAATTTTGAACAGGTCCGGTTCCGGAGCCCGCTAAAAATATTCAAGAAAGAGCCTTTTGAAGCCGAGGTTGAGATCGTGCGGAACCGAGGAACTGCAAATAAGGCCGCTGTTTACGATTGTAAAATTATTTCATGGTTTGTGGACAATGAAGGCCGAAAATTGGGCTCCCCGAGGCTTCATCATCAGTGCCGACTTGTGGTCGGGAAAGCTAAAAAGGCCGAGCCGGTGGATTTCGAGACCTGGGCCGAACAGGTGCGGATTGTCAATCAAGATATCTACTCAATATTCTTTCATGGGCCTGCATTCAGGTTTCTCGATCATGTGACGGCAAATGGAGACGGGAAGTCAATCCGATTCCGATTTGCCGATTCGGATGAACGAGCAGCCATGTTCACCAGCCCTGTTCCTGCAGCCATTGAGGCGGCATTTCAGGCCGCGGCCGCGCTTGGCATGGAATCCAGGGCGATAATGGCGCTTCCCACGGGCATAGGCAAGGCAACAGTCTATTCCCGGGATTCTCTCCCCTGGGATGGCCAACTGGTCGCTCGAGATCAGGCCACGCTGGAGGGACCCGAAGAAAGGGCTGTCCTGACTTTTGACGGCATTATAAGGGACCGGGAAGGCAATACGATCATACGCCTTGAAAATATCGAAATGATAGAGCTGGAGACATCCAAAGGCTTTCCCGCACGCATTTTCGAGAGCTTCCAGCCGGTTGCGGAAGTGGTCAAGAAGCTGGAAAAGAAGCCCAAAGCCTTTCTAAAGGAAAACCTCGATAAGGATGAGGTCCGAGAACATGCATCCAAAACCGTCCCGAAAAGGGCCAATGAGTGGCTCGCGGGCCGTGTGGCCCTGAAACAGACGCGTCCAGATGGCGCTTGCTTCCAATGGTGACAAAGCGCCGGACCGAAACATGATAAGAATAATTCAGGACGATCTTGGCAATCCGTCTGCGGAGATAGCCGGCGACGACCGGAGACCGATTGAACGAGATTTCGCTTTCCCATTCCAATGGCCTGGCCTTTGCCGCGGCATCAATCCCGGGCGCATTCCAGGGGCTGGGCGTGGACATCGAAAAAGTGGAAAAACGCAAGAAAGCCTGGATAAATGACTACTTCACTCCGGAAGAAATCTCAGTCCGCCGGCAATAATCACGACCAATCGGTCCGGCTGACGATGCTCTGGTCGCTCAAAGAAGCCTTTGTAAAGGCAATCGGCGCTGGCCTGAGATTCGATTTGCGAGACATACAAGTGAACCTTCCGGATAACTCCGGCCTTGCCAAAATCGATCTCCTAAACGAAGCCGCGGAGCGCCTTGACAGCATTGATACGGACAAAATTGATGCCCGAGTGGAAGAACAGGGCGAATACATCGTCGCCCGCGTAATGATAAGGAAGTAGGAATTAGTTACGCAGGAGCGCAGAGGGGCGGGAATAAGAGTTTCTGGGGAGGACGTTTTTGCAAAAACGCCCTCCCCAGGCCCCTCCCCAAAAACTCCTATATGGCTGGCGGTAGGGACAGCGTGTTGGTAGGGGCGGACCTGCGTGTCC